>CBDCXQ010000001.1:4800000-6247952 GCA_965223835.1 Phototrophicaceae bacterium | reverse complement strand
AATCCGCTGCTGGCTCCCGGCATCCTGGTGTTAGTGGCGGTCCTGGCAATCGCCGCAACCTATTATCACCCGGCTTTAGAGCGGTGAGGTAACGAGCGATTGATACCATTGAATTTTATCTTTCCCGATTGGAAGGCGTGCAAATGAAACGGTTAAACTGGTTGACGATGTTGGTGTTATTATGTGCGGCCCCGGTTGTAACCGTCATGGCTCAGGATGCAGCGGTGATCTTGCAAATGACCGTGCCGTTTTTTGCTGAGGATCTTCTGGTCCCCGTCATCGAGCAATTTGAGGCCGAAAATCCGGGGGTGCAGGTGCTCCTGCTGCCCTATGGTGGCTTTGGGCTGCCAGTAGAAGACAGTGATGACCCGGAAGAATACCTGGATAATCTGGCGGATTATTTCAGTTCCGCCGATATTTTGTTCATCAACAACGACATAACACCGGAAGCCACTCGCGCTGGTTATCTACTGGATTTGTCGCCATTAACCCAGAGCGACCCGGCCTTTAATGCGGCGGCCTTTCACCCAACCGTCCTACCTTCTTTCATGTGGGATGGTCGCCAGTGGGCACTACCGATTTCGACGAATTTCGTCGTCCTCTCATACATCCCAGAAGCCTTTGATAACGCCGGGCTAGCCTATCCCAATGAGAACTGGACGCTGGCCGATCTCGATTTCGCGGCCCGCGTGCTTACCCAATATGACGCCGATGGTTCGATTGCACTCAATGGCTTGCTGGCGACTGGTGGCGGGGGTGATAATCTGGCTGCACTGTTTGCGAGTCTGGCTGGTGGCCGCGCTTACAATGATACGAGCTTCCCCAGCGTACCGGAATTCAGCAACCCGCAGCTCGAAGCTGATCTGACGACGTGGCAGGCATTGCAGGCTGATGGCATCTTGACCTTGCCGGAAGATGTGGATAGCGATTTGGTTCCCATTCTGATCGAAAATCCACAGGGATTTGGTGGCGGCTTTGGCGGGAATCAGGATGACCCGGAACGGGCGACGGCGCTGCTTCCCGGCGGTTATGCGGGGTTGAATGCCAATGGCTATGCCGTGAGTAGCGGCACGCTCTATCCCACTGAGGCCTACGAACTCATCAAATTCTTGATTAGCAACCCTAACGCCATTACCGCCTCACTGGGTACTTTACCAGCTTTACAACAGCCCCCTGCGCCCGACACCAACCAGGGTGGCATTGGCGGCTTTTTGGCGAATGCGACCTCAGTCCCCGATGAGCTGGCACCGCTACTCGATACTGCGTTGGCACGTGGCCTGAACATTGCTGATCGGCGCTTCACCGATGGCATCATCACCGCCTACAACTTGATGCAGAGTGATGGTCTGGATGCACAAACGGCCTTGATTACTTCCCAAACTGAGATTACGGTGCGATTGACCGCAGCCGACAATCGGGCAGCGACGCCGATTGTTGTTCAAGCGCCGAATTTGCCAACCGAGTTGGTGGCAGGGGAGATTGCGTTGGACTTCGCGGTGCTGGGCGGTGGGCCGGGTTTCGCCATCTCACAGCAATGGCAGGATATTGCCGACCGCTTTGTCGCCGCTGACCCCCAGGTAGGCCGCATCGTGATCGAACCCGAGCCACAATTTCAGTTTGACACGGTTGTTGAGAATTACGATTGTCTCTACGCCAATAACAATCTGGTCCCGGATGTCAATCTTGATCTCCTGCTGAGCCTTGATCCCCTCGTTTCAACCGATCCGGCATTCGATAGCAGTGACTTCGTCGCTGGAATTTTCGAGCAGGTGCGGGTCAACAATCAATTGTGGGCTTTGCCCCTGCAAATATCGCCGCTGGTGCTGCGCTTTGATTACGAGGTTTACAATCAGGCGGGTGTGATAATCCCGCAAGGAACCTGGAGCGTATCCGAGTTTGAGGATACATTGCGGCAAATCCAGTTCGTACTGGCCGAAGATGAACATCCGCTGGAATTCAATCAAGCGTCGCAAAGTGCACTCCTGTCACTGATCGCAATCTACGGTGGGGTGCCCTTTGATACCCGCACCGACCCCCCGACAGTTAATTTCACCGACCCGAATACAGTCAACGCCATGCAGCAGGTGTTAGAACTGGCCCGTGTCGACCTATTGGACTATGCGACTGGGGGCGGTGGTCCCGGTGGTGGCGGGGGTGGCAACGCCAATGCGGATGTGCCCACTTATTCGAACATTTTGAACGCGTTTGTTGGCGGCGGTGGTCCTGGTGGTAGCGGCAATGCGCAGGCTAACGACGATGGACTGGTAACGTTTCCGCGCGGCAATCAATTTAATGCGGTGACATTTAATCTTGGCACGTTGTATATCAGTGCCACTGCCGAACAGCCTGAAGCCTGTTATCGTTTCTTCCAATATCTAATGGACTCGCCAGACCTGTTCCAGTCGATGCCTGTTCGCCTGTCTCAGATCAATAGCCCGGCCTTTGCAACCGCGCGGGGTACCGAGAGCGTCGTCTTTTTTCAATCGCTAGCGGACTTGATGAGCCAACCTTCAACTCTGTTGTTTCCAACGAACATCAATACGGGTAATTTCGGCATGACGAACTGGCTGTTTAATCTATTCGAGCGCTACCTGAATGATGAGGTGGTTGATTTCGAAGCTGATTTGCAGGATGCGGAGCAGATCACTCGCGCCTATCTGGATTGTATAAACGCTATCCCGACGGATAATCTCACACAGGGTCGCTTCGGGGAATTCTTCCAGCAGGTGCAGGCCTGCCAGGCAGCGGTTGATCCGAACCTGTAATCCTGACTGTCGTCCTATATACGGTCGACAGATCATTTCGCCCCGTTACCTCTTCATGATTTACATTGCGTGGTAGCGGGGCCTGATTTTTACCCAGGACTAGAATGATGACCAGCAACACAGATTAAATTGTATCGTTCCTGGCCTGCGCAACCCAGCCTGGTTGAGGTCCTAGCTCTCGACCAAGCAGCATATTCAGTTGTGCGGCATGCCCATGAACGTGCCGCATATTGTACAGTAGTAATTCCAGGAAACTACATTCACCCCATCCAAATCGGCAATATCGTTGCGCGGCTTCATCGGTCAGGGTATCAATCGTAGTCTGGCATTTCTGACGACAATTGTTGAGATAGATTCGAAGTTCGTCCTTTGTATACACTCGTTCAGGCAGTGGGCCATCTTCATCCTGCTCAATTAGAGTAAAGGGGGTTGGAGGTACAAAGCCTTCTTCAGCGCCAGTCAGGTATAGGTCAAGCCAGAACAACGTATGATAAACAACATACCAGAACTGTGAAAATTCCGGTCTTGTATCTGGCGTTTGCCACAGGGAAGCGCCCCAAAGTTCGTCAGGACAAGCATTGATGTTATCCGCAAGAAAATCGATAGATGCTCCAAACTGTTGCCAGATGCTAGTTTTTAGAGTGGTATCCATTTGAGTGCCTTTCTTGATGTTGATACAGAAGAATCTTTGTGTGTGATAGTGGGTTGGCTGATAATAAATGTTGTCTATTGATGCGATTTGATAAAATTTCCTGGCACAAGAAAAACAATAGGGGTCTGATAGTAAGTGGTGATGAGTCATAATATATGATGGTTTGCATTTTGGTAGGCTACATTGAATTCATTTGGTGATCAAAAACGTCAATCCTAATTAATATCATTTGTTGCATCACTTACCATTCGCTGTTGGAGTTGGGAAATCATTGGACAGGTTGCTTCACCGGCAACCCGGCACTAGAATATAGTAGATGGCATTGATGACTAATCGTAAATCCAATACAAGCGGTCTGCCAGCACCTTTGATTGCGGGATCATCCAGGCTATCCGCTTCCATACTTTTGACTGGTCGATGTCAGAAAAATGTACAGCGTGTTGGTGAGTCGGCTGCCACCTAAGAATGGAATATGTTGTAAGACGCGGTGGCACAGATGCAGAATCTCAAGCTCAACAAAGATCAGGACGATATACAGTACAGCCCATTCCCATGACCACGATGATGTCACTGTTTGCCCAGTTGGAACTATCCATGATTAGCCGTCGCACCAAAGAGGCGCTGGCGTCCGACGAACTGGATGTGGTGGTCAGTCAGGATGTGACACGGGCACAGATGTGCGGGCTGACGGGCGTTCCGGCACTGGTGTTCGAGCAAAAATATCTAGTCAGCGGTGCCCAGCCCTATGAGGCGCTGGTCGGTGTGGTAGAACAAATTGGTGCGGAGAGTGGGTAGCTGTTTAGGGGTGAGTCAGTGTAAGGAATTGTCGGACATGGAAGAAAGATGGCACAAGATACAGGAACTGTGGAAATCTCACAAATCATTGTATGGCATAGCCGGTTTCATAATAGGTATTTTGCTTTTTCCGGCCCTGCAATATTTTTTCACTGACTCTGCTGGGCTATTAAAGGATCTTGTGCCTGAAGCTTTTGGGATCATTTTTGCCGTATTTGTTATTGATCGAATATATCGTATGCATGAAAGAAGGGCTAGGGAACAAAATTTAATCGACATAATTAGGGCAGGTGTACATGGGCCAGCCGAAAGCGCCTTACATGAACTCAAATCCCTGGATAAGTTGAATTTATTGCAGACGATCTCCTTTTACAAGATAAATCTGTCGGGTGCGAGGTTATTTGCATACGATATGCCCCATGTTCGGTTTATTGAATCCTTGTTTAGTAAGTCAACTTTATCTCATGTTGATCTATCAAATGGGCTTTTAGGATCATGTGATTTTTCAGATTCAAGACTTGATGGTGTTAATTTCGCTAGTGCCGATCTTCGCAGCACATCCTTTCAAAAATCAGTTGTTAAGTACTGTAATTTTTCAGGTTGCCAACTTGGAGCTGTTGATTTTAGAGATAGCAATCTGCGGGGATGTGTTTTAAGAAATGCCGAATTAATAACTGTTTATCATATTATGGACGACAAAAAAGGTCAGTCCATCGAAACTGTACTCCCAACGCTATTTTCTGACAATACCACACTCCCCAATGGTGAGAAATGGGATTCTACGACAATGGATTTAGAGTATTTACGCGATACTTATGAGTGCATTATAGATTTAGAATTGATTAGAAATAATGCGAATAATCGGCTGAACCAGATGTTTAGTAGCTTAGATTAGTCTCAATATCCCTCTAAATCAACTTATTACGCCCATTGCCAAGCGAGCTTATGGTATAACATACAAACGCGTGCTTTTGGCCCCGGAGTCGTTGGGATGTTATTGGGTTTACAGGTCATCGTTTTTGGGTTTTCAATCTGGTTTGGCTTTTACTTGCTGGCGCGGGATGCGGCCAAGCCGGGGTTGCGCTATGCCGGGTTCGGCTTAGTGGCCTATGCGCTGGGGTTGGGGCTGGATGCACTGGGGGCGCGGCTGCCGGATTCGAGCGAGGTCATTGATCTGCTGCGCTGGCCGCTGCTGTTCCTCCCGGCATTGTTCTGGTTCGGCGCGATGGCCCATCTGCTGCCACAGGACTTGCCAAATCGCCTGCGTGACTGGCTCGACACGGGTTTGTTGACGATCACCACCGGACTGTACTTGATCGCCCTGCTAACTGATACGCCGCAGAATCCAAATTTGATCTACTGGCTACTGGTGGGCGGCGTCGAGCTATTGCTCATGGTCGGGTTATACTTCGCGTGGCAGGCCTTTCGGTCCGGCTTGCCCAAACGTCCGATGAGTCTGGTGCTGGTGGTGTCGCTGTTTTTTGCACTGGGCATGGGCATGATTCTGTTACCGCAAATTGACTGGTTGTCGCCGGAAACTGAACTGCTGGCGATCAGTCTCGATCTGATTTTTCTGGGATTCGCGATTGTGGGGCTGGATGCGTTTGACGAGGGCGAAGCATTGTTGCCGGATGTGCTGCGCTCACTGGGGTTTTCGGCCTTTGGGGCGCTGTTATTTGGCGGCCAGGCGGCGTTAATCATGGTGATTACTGAGACCGTATCGCCGCAAATGGTGCTTTTGCTGCTGGCGTTGATTATGACTGCTGTCGCGACCCAGACGTTCGCCGACCCGTTGCAGAACGCGCTGGACCGACTCGTTTTCGCCCGATTTCCGCGGAAAGGCCAGGAACGGGCGCAACTGCGGGCGGTTGCCAATGCGGTGCCGCGTGTCGACGAATCGCTGGATTTGTTGGCGCTGCCCGATGATGAATTTGCCCGGCTAACGCGCAAAGCCTTGCGCTACTATGGCGACCTGAATCGACTGGCCGCCAGTCCGTTGACGCGCTTGCCAAGTGTTGATGCCCAATTGCGGGCCGCCAACAATGACGATAACACGCTGGAACGGGCGGCGATCCTCAAGGCGCTGCTGACGACCAGTATCGAGCGGCTGAAACCGCGTGATAGCAACGACTTTGGCACTACAGACGAATGGCGTTACTACAACGCGCTGTATTTTCCCTATGTCGCCGGATTAAAGCCTTACAGCCGCCGCGCCGATTATGATGATCTGGATGCGGTGACTCAGGCCGCGCTCAACTGGTTCCAGACCTATGTGCCAGAGCGCACCTTATACAACTGGCAAAACGCGGCAGCCAAATTAGTGGCGCAGGATTTACGCGAGTCACTGGCGGCTGATCCGGTGCGGTGAGGTGGATGTATCAAACACAGAGGGTTAATGGCATAGGTCAGGATTTGATAGCCGATTGTAGATTTGTCCCCCTCCGTCAGTCTGCGACTGCCACCTCCCCCAACGCATTGGGGGAGGCCGGGTGGGGGTGTTGAGGCACCATACTGTTTTAAGCAATTTTGAGAAGTACTGAATATATGCAAATCACACAGGACCAACAACCATGAATCTGCCGGAAGATTTTATATTCAGCCAGAGCAGCTTGCAGGATTATGTCGAGTGTGCGCGGCGGTTTGAGTTGAAATATATCGAGCGATTACGCTGGCCCGCGCCGGAAGTTGATGACATGCTGGAATTCGAGCGGCGGCAGGAGCAGGGCCAATTGCTCCACCAACTGATTCATCAGCATCTGGTGGGCATCCCGGCGGCGAATCTGCGCTCCCGCATTGACGACGCGGACGTGCAGCGCTGGTTCGAGGCCTATCTGCAAACCGGGCTGGATGACGTGCCCGACACGCGCTATCCCGAACGCACGTTGACGATGCCGCTGGGCAATTATCTATTGCTGGCGAAGTTCGACCTGGTGGCGGTGGAGCCAGGCGAACGGGCGTTAATTATCGACTGGAAGACGAGCCGCCGCCTGCCGCGCACCGAATGGCTGGCAAAGCGGATGCAGACGCGGGTGTATCGCTATGTGCTGGCTGCGGGCGGGGAGCATCTCAACAACGGCCAGCCCATCCCGCCGGAGCAGGTTACGATGGTCTACTGGTTTGCCGAGCATGAGGGAGCCACGCGCCACCTCGATTATGACCGCGCTCAATTCGAGACCGACCACGCCGACCTGACTGCACTGGTCAAAGAGATCGCCACCCGCAAAGACTTCCCCCTGACGCTGGACGAAAGCCGCTGCCGCTTCTGCAATTATCGCTCCCTGTGCAACCGGGGTGAGACCGCTGGCCCGCTGGCTGATTGGGATGCTGACCTCGAAACCGCCGACCTAGACGACTTTCAGATCGACTTTGATCAGATTGCGGAGATTGAGTTTTGATCTGGTATTGGCAATTGTGATTTTATACACTAGTCAATGATACGCAAAGCCTATTGAAAGGACTCTAGTATTAGCTTGACGCGGACTCGAAAATAGTGTACAATTTGTGTCCAACAATTGTACAAGGTTGTTGTGCCCCCGGCGGGATTTGAACCCGCAATTCCCTGCTAGGAACCCACTCCCAAAGTGGGTGCGTGTGCCAATTTCGCAACGGGGGCAAGTTATTATTAGGGACAGGAGATATCTCATCTGTCCCTTTTGTTTTTAGCTACTTGGTAGGTAACTATTTGGATCATTGTTATTTTTTGGAACTAGTCGAATACTTGATCCACTGGCTTGATACCAGTCTCGAAAGTCATGCTCATTAATATCAAGTAGACGGGCCAAATCCCTTATAGTGTAGTTAAGCTCATCAAGGTAAAAACTCAATAAGCTATTGAAGAATGCCGGACGTTCGCGGGCTAATGGATATGGCTCTTTCTTACGATAACCCTTTCGACTTAGCATTTGGAAAAGCGATCTGTAACGCCTTTCACTAATTGTATCTAGGTCACGAGCGCGTCGAATCAACGCTTGAATAGATACTTTCCAGTCTTGTTTAAGTTCAGCCATGCTTTCGATTGTAACGTTTTGAAGCAATGGTTCAAGTTTTGACTTTGGCATTAAGAATGCTGCTGCAAATTGATCTGCTTCTGCCTCCATATCTAGGTAAAAAGGGATACCGTGGTGCATAACTAAGTGTCCGAGTGCGTGAGCCAAAGAGAAACGAAGTCTGTCGCCTGGAGCGCGACTGTTTACTAGCATCACAGGTTGCATTGGTTCAGCCCATTGCACTACTTCATCGATTTCATCTGTCCGAAAATCAGAAATGTTGATGATGCAGAAACTATCCTCAAGGGTACTCATAAGGTTGTCGATTGGATCTGTGGACAGTCCCCAGTATGAACGCACTTGTAATGCAATTCTTTCAATATCACCATCGAATTCCTCCGTTCGATATATTGGAATATCGTAAGGACTTTCAATGTCTACGTTTTCTATTAGCCTTTCAACATCCAACCTAAACTTGTTTAATTGAGCGTGGATACGTTTTAGCTGACCAATTGCCAATGAACGCCGCTTTCGATGAAATAACTCCCCCCCCTCCTCGTTATATCGACTGCCCATCCGAGCGAAAAACTCATTTGGAAAACCTAAAGTCTTCCCAACAACCTCTAATTCAATAGGTGATATGTCCGCCAATGCACTTTCATATTTTGAAATCCTTCCTTGAGGTATGTTACTTTGTTCTGCTAGTTGCGTTTGTGTCAACCCACGTAACTCGCGTGCAAGAATTAACATCTCTGGATTTACGTCAGTCGCCATGAGCCATTTTTCACCTACGCTTTCTTTGAAATACGGATTCTGCCTTTCTTCACCTCTTCAGTTGTCTCCAATGGGATGGCTTCGCGGGATAGATCGATTTCTTCTTCATGACGAATGTAGCTTCCATTTTGATCTCGAAGGAAGAAATTGGTAATTGTGCCATCAATTTCATCCACATCATATGCTGCTAATATAGGGTAAAGGCTATCCAAGGGTGGAGCGTAAAGTCTTATCTTTTCATTCTCTACAACGTCAGGAAACAACGAAGCTTGCTCAATAAACTCGGTTAACTGAGGCGAAGGTACACTGACTATACTCGGATTTACCCATTTCGGAATGTAAGGTAACCTCTCTGTAATATTTTTGAAATGTAAAGCATGTGTGCCATCCAGTTCTAGTACAAATCCGCCAAAATCTTTTCGGAAGTTTGTACTATCTTTATTTGCAAATATCGCATGTATGTGCAGATAAAGACATAACCTCAACCAATCGGCTCTGCGCCGACTGTCTGCTTTTATATATTGTCTTAAGTCTGAGCTTTCGGCCAGAGTCAGAAGATAAAAGTCACTTGCGTTTAATATCGCTTTGCGTAGACCATTTCTCCTGAAGGGCGTAAAGCATGCAAAGACCTCTTTAGGGTTGTAGTTTGGTGATTGTTTATTCATAATCGCAATTCCTGCTAGGGAGCGTTACCGTAATATAACAGGATTATTTGCTGGAGTCAAATTTTTGCAAAAATTATACGGCAAAATCTGCAGAATTATACTGGGCATGTGTCCATAATTCTTGGGATCGGCTACCCGTTCGAAATCGTGTGAATGAATGTTTTAGGGCGCATGAGCGTGCTTCCGAAAATGCGGTTGCCAATTGAGCACCCAGATGACCGTTTCCAACGATCACGCATCGGTCCGGGACACAACCTTGTGCGCATAATCGACAACTTCTTGTAGCGCATCCCAATCGCCTTTCGCGGTGTTGTAGATGATGGAATCCAGCGCGATGTGCAGTTGATAGCACAGTAATCGGGCATTGAGATGGGCGTTATTCGCGGTCTCCGTTGCAAAATGGGCCATCAGTTTTTGCCCCAGATTCACTTTTATAAATTCGGGATACCAGGGTTCATAAAACAGAAACCAGGCCACATCGTATAGCGCGTCGCCATAGATCGAACACTGCCAGTCGATGACCGCGCTGATTTTAGCATCCGCCACCAGCAGGTTGTAGTGCAATAAGTCGGAATGAATCAACTGCCTGTCTTCCGGGCATTGGTCCACCAGCGTTTCAAACCGGGCATATAGCCGATCAAAGCTTTCAGCGCCCACCGGCGACTTCGCCAGTTTCGCCCGCCAGTCGTGGAAAAAGCTGAAGTCGTCGTTTTTGGTTTTCACGTCCAGCAGAAAATCCTGCCAGCTCTGGTGACTGCCCCTGCCGTCTTTATCCCACGCGCCATAGCCCGTCGTGTTGGCGAGGTCTGCCGTCCTTAAGGCATCAAACAGGTTCAAAAGCGCGGGCAGCATACTGTTTAGCTCAGCCGCGTTGAGGGTGTCGATAAATTTTCCCGGCGCGAATTCGGTGATGGCAAAATGCGTATCAAATTTGACCCCGGCGGCAACGACTCTGGGAACAGGCATGGCGGCGCTACTCAACCGGCTGGCGAAAGCATCCTTCTCAAAGGTTTCGGATGAGTGACACCAGCGCAACACATATTTTTTATGCTGATGCACAAATGAATAGGCTTGAGACCAGTCACCGCCGCTCAACAATGTCAGTTCCGCAATGTCGGGGCCAAATGAATCTTGAAGGAATTGGATCGTATCGGGTTCAGGAATATTTGGTTTTTGTGTCATATTTTTGGGAGAAACTCACTTTCGCGTGCCATATGGCTATTGCGGCGTGGAACCGGTCGCATTCATCGTTAATTTACGCTCATTATCATGTGCGTTCCCATTGTCGGCAATGCCAGATGTGCCGCTTTTTCGCCGGTTACAGCAATAGCGCTAAATTCGTTATCATTAGGCCTCATCTACCCAACACGCTGAGGAATGTCCTATGGAAACGGTCGCCGAGTTAGTGGCGCGAACGCTGGTGGCGCACGAGATCACGACGGTGTTTGGCCTGCCGGGGGGCGAGAATGTCCCGCTGCTGGAAGCGCTGCGCCGTCATAATATTGAGTTTGTGCTGGTCAAAAACGAGAGTTCCGCCGTTTACATGGCCGCCGTCACCGCCCGCTTGACTGGCGTGCCGGGGGTAGCGCTCTCAACGTTGGGGCCGGGTGCCGCCAACGCTTTTGCCGGGCTGGCTCATGCCCATCTGGATCGCTGCCCGGTATTGCTGCTCACCGCCCAGACCGATCTCGACATGCCGCCGCAACATACGCATCAGGTGCTGGACTTGCAGGCGAGTTTCGCGCCGATTACTAAACTCACGCGCCAATTGACTCCGGCCAGTGCTGAAAGCGATCTGCAAGCGGCCTGGCACGCCCTGACAACCGGACGTCCCGGCCCGGTTCATCTGAGCATGAGTCGGCAGGTGCTGGTAAAAGCCGTGTTGCAGTCCGCTGCTGCTGGTGCCGAAAACTCTGCGCCCCAATCAACGGCGGCGGATGATGTGCTAGCGGCGCAAAACCTGCTGCAAAAGGCGCAACGTCTGGTCATTGTCACCGGATTGGGACTGGAACCAGAACGGCCTTACGCGGCCCTGCGTCAACTGGCGGAAAGTCTTGGTGCGCCGGTGATTGATACGCCCAAGAGCAAAGGTGCTCTGCCCGCCGATCATCCGCTGGCGGTGGGGACCATCGGCCTGACGCAGCAAGACCCCGCCTATCAAATTCTGGATGAAGCCGATTGCATCATCGCGGTGGGGTTCGATGTGGTCGAACTGGTGCGCCCCTGGGATTATGCTGCGCCGCTGATCTGGATTGCGCCCTGGCCGAATGTCGACCCGGTGCTGGATGCAGCCTTTGAATTTGTCGGTGACTTGACGCCCATTTTGGAGTCGTTGGCGGTGGAATCTTACCAACCGGTTGCAGGCTGGGGGCATGACCGTGTGGCAGATTACCGGCGCGAACTCGCGGCTCAATCCTATCGTGAACCAGCCGCTGGAACGCTGGCACCGTCAATGGTATTAAAGGCGCTACGTGAGGTCATGCCGCCTGAAACGCTGCTGACGACGGATGTGGGTTCGCATAAAATCTATACTGCGCTCAACTGGCAGGCGGTCGCTCCCAATCGCTACATGGTATCCAACGGCCTGTCGTGCATGGGTTATGGGCTACCGGCGGCGATTGCGGCGGCGCGCGTACTGGATGAATCGGTGGTGTGCATCACAGGGGATGGCGGACTGGCGATGAATATGGGAGAGTTGGGGTTGTTGATGGAGGACCCGCTGCCGGTGATCGTGGTACTGATGAACGACAATGCGCTGGACTTGATTCGTTTTGGTCAACTGCGCGATCAGTTACCCGTGTTTGGCACGGAGTTCCAGAATCCGAATTATGAAGCGGTCTTGCAGGGCTATGGGCTGAATTATTGTCGTGTGAACGATGTTGTGGGTTGTGTCACAGCGCTGCAAACGGCATTACAAACCCGTCGTCCCTGGTTCATCGATGCCATCATTGACCCGGCGGGCTATCGTGCTTAGTCTCAATCCGCTGCGTGGGGATCATGGCCCAGGCGAATGAGAATATCGCGGGCTTCTTCCCGCACCCAGGTGAGTTCCGTCCCATTTAAAGCCACATCAAACAGGGCATCAATGGCCTGCGCACTGCCGATTTCACCCAGCGCGCGGATAACCCACAGGCGACGCTCCGCATTGGCGGATTCCTGTAGGTTGTTGAGCAGGGGTTCGGTCGCATCATTGCCGAGTTTAATCAGCGATTTCAACGCATTGTCGGCCACGTCTTGCTCATCATCGCACAGGGCATCAATCAACGAGCTAACAGCCTCTTGCCCGCCGATGTCACCCAGAATCAGCGCGGCATAGATGCGATTATCGACTTGATTGTCAAATTGCAGCAGATCAATAAGGCCGTCCAGCGCGCGAGCATCACCGCGTTTGCCCAGTTCGAACAGGGCCGTTTGCTGGTCTTCAGCATCGACCTGCATGTCGTCAAAAATAATATAAAGCGCATCGGTTGCCAGCGTGGAGGAAAATTCACCCAGCGTCACAATCGACTTGGTGCGCACATCCCGGCTGTCATCGTAAGCCGCGTCAACCAGTACTTCTAATGCCCGAATATCGTCAATGCGCCCCAGTGCTTCAATAGCGAAGAGCCGCATCCAGCGGTCTTGCTCAAAATAGATGACGTCAATCAGCGGATCCAGCGCCCGAATATCCCGGATATTCCCCAGCGCTTTGATCGCTTTGGTACGCAAGCCAGAGTCCCGACTCTTCACCACGCGTATCAGGGCTTTGACGGCGCGGGCGTCCCGCATCCGGCCCAGTGACACCGCCGCTTGTTGCCAGACTTCAGCGTCTTTATCTTTCAGGGCAGTTGCCAGCGCTTCCGCCGCCATTGGATCACCTATGCGGCCCAGTGTTTCAGCGGCGTTGGCCCGCACCAGCGGCAAGCGATCTTGTAACGCATGGATCAGGGGCGCAACCGCTGGTCTGCCGATTTTTGCCAGCACAATCACCGCGCCAAAACGCACCCATTCGTCAGGGTCGCGCAGACCTTCAATCAAGGGAATTACGGCTTGAGCACCACCCATATGAAGCGCCCAGACCGCGCTCTTGCGCACTTCCGGGTCCTCATCATGTCGCAGCCGAAAGATCAGCGCATTCAAGGCACGGGTATCACCGATTTTCCCCAGCGCCCGCGCAGCGCCTGCCCTTACATTTGCATGTTTATCATTCAACACGGATAGTAATGGCTCAACCGCTGCCGACCCCATACGAACCAGGTCATCAACGACCAGAGTATGGGCGCGCCGGTCCTCGGTCCGCAGGGCGATGATGAGTGCGGTGATGTTTGATACAACCATGAGCGAGGCTCTCCAACCGGGTTTTATGATTGATAGGCCAGATGATAGCTAATCTGGATTGATTTGTAAATTCTACTATTACCGGCCTGACATAATCCTAACAATGTTGCTGATAGAACGTAAAAAATCAGGCGAACAAAACGTGCTTTTGCAGGAATGCCAGCACACTGTTATAGAAGGCTTCGATGGTCTCTGGTTTGCGCCAGCCATGACCCTCACCCACATAAACAGTGTATTCATGCGGTACACCGCGGGCACGTAACGAGGCGACAATTCGGTCTGACTGGTTTTGGGGAACGACTTGATCGATTTCCCCCTGATAGATCGCAATCGGATCCTGGATTTTTTCGGCGTGGAAGATGGGTGATCGCTGGCGATACAATGCAGCGGCGTCAGGCAGTGGCCCCAGCATCGTATCCAGATAGCGTTCCTCGAATTTGTGCGTTTCCAACGCCAGACCAAACTGGTCCGCGACCCCATACAGGCAGATACCAGCTTTGTAAAAACCGGGTTTATCAATCAGTGATTGATAGACGGTGAAGCCACCCGCGCTGCCACCCATAATGACGACTTTACTGGCATCGGCTTTGTCTTGATTCACCAGATGCTGGGCACCGCTGGCACAATCCTCAACATCATACAGGCCCCAATTCTCGCGGAGTTTATTGCGATAGGCAACGCCGTAACCGGTGCTGCCACGATAATTGACCTCCAGCACCGCGAACCCCCGACTGGCGAAGAACTGAACACGAACGTCGTAACCTGTTACGGTTTGTCCGGTAGGGCCGCCGTGTACCATGACCATCAGCGGCGGCGCGCCACTGCTTTCATAATCGGGGTTTGTTGGTGGATAGTAAAGACCATAAACCGTTTCATCATCATGCCCTGTCCATGTAATCGCTTCAACCGGTGCCAATTGTTCCGGTAGCAGACTTTCGGTGCCAGACCGCCGGTGAATGCGGAGGCCGGTAAGGGGTTCGTCTACAATCACTGCCATACCTGGGCTATCTGCCGTAAGCCGCTCGGGTAAGTCACTTGTGTCTGGACGATAGCTGACCACGCGGGCCGGTGTATTTGCCGAACTCGCAATGACCGCCAGCGCGTTGCTGTGCCGGGAAGTCGCCAACTGGCTCAGGCTGGAATATTCAGCCAATGCCGACACTCGCTGCACCTTTTCATCATTCAAGATGCAATGACCCAGGCTGATAAAACCCTGTTCGCTGCGGAGAAAGTACAGGCTCTGGCTATCGTGCGCCCAGCCATAGGTCCGCATCCCTTGAATCCAGGCAGGGATAGCGTGTTCAGCTTCAATGGTGGTGATTTGATGGTGTGTTTTGGTGGTTAGATCATATAAATAGAGCTGCCACCAACCGGTCGCATCGCTAGCATAAGCCAGATAGCGACCGTCCGGCGAGAACTCAGGCTGGAAAATTGCGGTGTTCTCATCGCCTACCAGCGTTTCCGTGCTGGCGATGCCGGGAACCCCACTGCCATCATCGTCGAACTTGATGAGTCGCAATTCAGTGCCATCCCAGGGCATTTGCGGATGATTCCACGCGATATAGGCCAGGTACTGACTCTGTGGGTGCCAGGCAGGTTGCATGACAAAATCCGTACCATACGCCAGTTTCGCGGGCCACATCTGTCCATCGACATCCACCAATGCCAGGCCATCTTGATGTTCGTAGGTGTGGACATACACCAGCCATTTGCCATCATGCGAGACACAGGGCGCCGCCGCATGACCAAAGGCCGGGGTTATGGGTTGCGCGAGGCCACCCGCCAACGCCTGGCGATAGAGACGGCCTTCAGGACCGGCAAAATAAACATGACCGGCGGCCACCGTAAAATCACCGCCGCCATAACCCACCCGCGCGCGCACGGATAAATCACTGGTCAAATCACGGGGGGCATCCGTCCCTTGCTGTGCGACCAACACGCCCTGTGCGCCCCGACCTTCCAACCATACCAGCGTATCGCTGATCGTATCCCATTGGACATCGTTGAGGCGTAAGCCGCCCGCCAGTGCCTTGGCGGATAGCGGGCTAGACCATGTGCCATAAGGTTTTGTTTGTCTGGGCATACCACCTCCCGATCTGTAGACAGCCTCAATTATGCCGTTAGATCATGAAGATCGCCAAAAGTTACGATAGGAATTATGTCGTGGAAATAGGAGATAAATGCCAGATTATGGCGGTTGAATGAGGTTCAGGCTGTGGTAAGTGGGCAGAATGTTAAACGCCCCACAAAAGTGAGGCGTTTGGTGTACATGTGTGGAGTGTTAAGAAAAGTTTTTTATAAAATCTAATTTTTACTCCACACAACTATCTGAATATGAGTATAGGCTAAATATTATCAGAGTCAAACGTCATTTTCATATCAGTTATGCGGACAATCCGTGAAAAATTGAATTATCGATAATTTCTTTAAGAACAAATTAAGCTCAAACTGGTTAGTATTACCAACAAACTTGATGGAAAGGTTTCTATAAATGCCCAAACATAGACTTAGCGTTAATTAACTAGTATTAATTAATGAATCGGCGATTCGCATCCAGCAGCATATTCGTATATTCTGCACAATGGTCAAACGGAGGTGAAATATGCGGGTTGCACTAGCTATTCCGCAAATTGTTCCTGACCAGCAATCGGCTAACCTGGCAGCCATGCAACGGATGATCCAGACGGCGGCAGAGCAATCTGTTGAATTGATTGTGTTTTCCGAAGCAGCGCTGACTGGCCTGACAAATACCGGTGACCCTGAACATGATCTTGCATTAGGACAATTAGTTCCAGGACCTGCAACCAACCGTATCGGACAGCTGGCCTGGACCAAACATATGTGGGTTGGCTTTGGTCTTTTTGAGCGTGACCATGATGAACTGTACGACTCGGCAGTGCTGGTTGACCCGGAGGGTAACATTCGGCTCACCTACCGCCGGATTGATCCCCACTGGCATCACTGGCACAGTCGACCCTGTAGCAACATGATTTATCAACCGGGCACTGAGTTTCGCGCATTGAATTGCCGCTGGGCCAAAGTGCATTTCTGCTGTGCGGCGATTTATTCAATGATGCGTGTCTCGCTCAGGTGATGCGACTCGATTGGTTAATCGTTCC
Organism: Phototrophicaceae bacterium; assembly: GCA_965223835.1. Classification (GTDB taxonomy): domain Bacteria; phylum Chloroflexota; class Anaerolineae; order Aggregatilineales; family Phototrophicaceae; genus CAVYXZ01. Next base: position 6,230,879 of record CBDCXQ010000001.1, on the reverse strand, counting down.
AATGGCGCGGTGCTTCGACAGCGATGTCAGGGATGTCCAGAACTGGTACACGGCTGAGCGCCAATATTATGCAGCCCAGGCTGCGCAAGCGGGTGTGAATATGCTGCTGGTGAATCAGCTGGCGCAGTTACCAGACGGCGATTATTTTGGCGGTGCTACGGTTTTTGACGCCAACGGTGATGTGATCGCCGAACATCCGATCCAACAGGCCGGTATGCTGGTGGTTGACCTTTAGCATGTAGCGTTATAAGACAGCCGAACCAATGATCTCATTCAGGAAATACTGCGGGTACGCACGACGCGCCAATTCACTTTGCGGTGGATATTCGCTGGAAATGATCTCTACCGGGGTGCCGACTTCAGCCCAGTGGAACAACGCCTCCGCATTAGAATCCAGCGCCATCACACAACCAAAAGTATAGGGCGCACCCACATTGCCGCCGCCCAGATACTGGCCGTTAGGGAGTTCCACCGCGCCATGAAAACCATTCATTAATCCCGGTTGCACCTCATACAGGCCCATAAACCAGTGCATCTCCCATTGGCCGCAGCCCTGAGCGCCACACAGCGTAAAGCTGCTGCCATAGGCCAGTTCATCATGGTTGAGAATCTGATAAACGCCGGGCGACGTGGGCGCACTGCTGATCCCGGTTGAGATTTGCCAGCTAAAGACCTCCTGGTTGTTTTCAAAGGCGACCATCGATTGGGTATCAATATCGACCACAATCCGTTTGTTTTTCACCGGTGGCAACGGCACGGCCACATCGCGTGATGGCAGATTGACCTTATCACCAGGCGAAAGAATGTTCAGATCACGACCGGTATTGGCTTCTTCAATCAGATAGTAAGGGATGCCCGTCTTACGGGCGATGCCAAAGGCGCGATCCCCATACTCCACCTCATACACCGTTGGGCGATAACGGACTCGCAATTCCACTGCCGATTGCTGGTCGCTGAGCGCCTCACGCATTAACTCCATGGTTTCGCCGGGTTCGAGATAGCGCGGCGGTCTGTCCCCAGTGTTGAGCGAGGCAGTTTGAGCGTCCATGAAGGGAATAAAGGTTTCTTCGCGCAAGGTCAACCCGGTGTTGCTGGCCTCAATCCACGAGATCAAGGTTTCTGGCGTGGTTTCCCAGGCAACCGTTTCATCAGTATAGGGGTCGTAACCGGCAAGTTGAAAGGGCTGTGAGACGAATTGCAGGACATCAGCCAAATAGGGTTCCGGATCGATAAAATCAGGGAGCAGCGGTTGCATAATCAAGTCCAGTCGTTGCCGATTCACGACGTTGATAATGTCTTGATTAAAGTGTTCCAGCGTAAGGCCCACATCCAGAATTCGGCCTTCGCTGCCACGCACACCGACAACAACGTTGTCGCGCAGTTCATAACCGGCGTTCAACGGCGCGATCTCAACCTGGGTGGACAGGTCCAGTAGATAATTCTGAGCGGTAATGTATTCGACTGCGATCACTGGATCAATATTGATGCCCAGCGGGATGCCAGATAGCCCGGCACTGCGAGCGGCTTCAATCATAGGGTCGGGGTCCAGGGTAAGGCCTAGATCCGCTGTCGTTGCCGTCCAGGACCGATCGCCATCGGTTAACTTAATGCGAATATCATTGTTCCAGGTATTAAGTAGCGCCAGTTCGGCTTCACTGGCGGTCATATCGCCAATATTGGTGCCCAGCGCCCACACATTGGGGAAAATACGTCCCTGCACGAGATGTGAACCGATAAATAACAGCATTACCAGAGTCGCAGCAGCGGCGACACCACCCACAACTACCGGTGTGTTGCGGATATACCACCAGCCATCCTTCAAAAAATAGCGGCCCCGTTCGAGCCAGGGATTAACGGTTTTGGGGCGAGAACGGCGCAATGGTCGATTGGTCTCGTCACGCCGTGTGACCATTGCCACGCGCTCTTTGCGCCGTTCCTGTCGTTCGCGGGCGCGGCCACCGCGTTTACGCCGAGATGCAAAAGAATCATCCATAGCCAGACACCATTTAAACTAACAATAGAAATAGACAACTGCATTGTAACATGATTCGGCTCTAGCGTGCCTCCGTTCGATAGTCATTGCGTGGGGGTGAAAATACATCAATCGCCAGCGTGTCGATCAGGGCCAGAGCACTATGTACCACCCCGCCGGGAATCGCATAACTATCGCCGGGATGCAGCACACGGGTTTGCCCCCCGATTGTCATTTCCAGACGACCAAAAACGATATAGCCGACCTGATCGTTCATATGGCTGTGTTCTTTGACCACGCCGCCGCGCTCTAAAAAGAACTCGCATAACATCGCTTCGTCGGTCACGGCCATGGTGCGCCGATTAATCGCGTCGGCCATGACGACCTGGGGCGCGTTCTGTGCAGGAATAAAATAACCATCCGCCATCTTAACCTCGTATTTTCTGGTTTTTCCGATTTTAGTGGGCTAGATTATAGCGGCTACTGGCGTTTCCGCTTATACGTGGTTCGTTAATAACTTCGATAAGGAATTGATAATTTAGAATGGGCGTTGGCGCCATCAATGCAAATAAAAAAACACAGAAGTCTGGCAAAATCAGGGATTAGATGAGGTTGCGCGTGTATTTGGCCGAGATCTGTCAGGGCGGACGAATTAGTGGTTACGTCAAGTTAGCTTCGTTTTCAAAGGCTGTGTACCCGCTGGCTGAGGCAGCGAAGCTAAATCCTCATGCAGGTACACAGCTTGTTCTTCACCAAACAAATCGTCAAGATGGAACCAACGCTACACCGTTAACTGGCCCACCTGCTCAATGTAATCCAGTGATTGGTGGCGGAAGTAGGTATTGTACAATTCGGCGTAGTGCCCGCCCTGTTCCAAAAGCGATTGGTGCGTACCCTGCTCCAGGATTTCGCCCTGGTTTAGGACGATGATGCGATCAGCATTTTTGATTGTTGATAGTCGGTGTGCGATCACGATGCTGGTGCGATTCTCCAGCACCACATCTAACCCCTCTTGAATGAGGGTTTCAGTCAGGGGGTCGACGCTGGCGGTTGCTTCGTCCAGGATAAAGATAGCCGGGTCCTGCATCAACACGCGGGCTAAGGCGACCAACTGCCGCTGGCCCATCGACAGGTTCGAGCCGCGTTCACCAACGCTGGTTTGCAGGCCTTCGGGCAGGGCGTGAATCCAATCGCCATTGCCGACCATGTGCGCCACCCGAACGACATCTTCATCGGATGCGTCGGGATTACCGTAACGGATGTTCTCCATTACAGTACCGTCGAACAAGAAAGGAGTCTGGGTGACGATACCCAGTTTTTCGTGGTAGGTCGTCAGGTTCAATGTGCGGATGTCATGGTCGTCAATATAAATGGTGCCGTTCTGGAACTCATAGAAGCGGGCAATCAGCTTGCCAATGCTCGACTTGCCCGACCCGGTGTGACCAACCAATGCCAGCGTTTCACCCGCGTTGATGGTCAAATTGAAGTTTTGCAACACCTGTTCTTTTTCGTTGTAGTGAAAATCGACGTTCTCAAAGCGAATCTCGCCGTTAATCGCCGGGATAACCTGGCTAGCCGACTGAACAACCTTCGGCTCGTTATCAATGAGCGCAAAGACGCGTTCCCCGGCGGCCAGGCCCAGTTGGAATTGACTCCAGAATGAAGCAATGCTCGTCAGGGGGAACCAGAACAATTGAATCCCCTGGATAAACAGGAACCATTGCCCGGCGGTCAGGATGCCTTCCTGGGCTTGAATCACGCCGAAGTACACCAGTGCGCCCGTGCCAATTCCAGCCAACATATTCAAAATCGGGAAGATACTGCTGAAGACATAGCCGGTACGCAGGTTGATGCCGTAGGATTGCTGGTTCACGTCGGTAAACTGATCGAACACGGCGTTTTCTTGCCGAAACGTTTTCGCGACGCGGATGCCACTCACGGTCTCTTGAATATGGGCGCTTACGACCGCATTCACCCGCCGCGATTGCGTCACAGTATTGCGGGCAATCCGCCGAAAGCCAAGCGCTGCACCGACGATAAATGGCGCGAGGACAATTAAAATCAAGGTCATTGACGCGCTGACGGTGAACAGGTAGCCGATGAGGATCACAATCAGCAAAATCTGGCTCATCAGGTCGGTGGTCAAGGTGACGACTGACGAAAAGGCGCGGGTATCGGACGTGACCCGGCTGACGACCTTGCCAGACGGAAACTCATCATAAAATGATAGATCACGGCTCAGTACGGCGTCCATCGCATCTTCACGCATATTCAACGTCACGTCACCGATTGCTACTGCCGACTGCCATTGCCGAATGGCGTTGAATACCCAGGCGGTGGATGCAATCACAATCGAACCGCCTAATGCTAATGCCAGCCCACGGCCAGTCGGGTTGGCCGCGATGGCGTCAATCCGATCCGAGATGAAGATCGGCAGATAGGTATTAACGATAGAAGTCAGAAAGATCGCCACCGCCACCAACACCATACGCGGTGCCTGGGGGCGAAAGTAGCCTAAAATGCGGCGGACCAGTTCGCCATCGGAATATTGACGATCATAATCTTCGGCATCAAGGCCGTCCATAATGAAGCCCATAGCAGTATTGCTCCTTACGTTTACAGATCAAATGGGCGTTGCCGGGGCACGACGCACCACGCCCCGATGAATACTTATGCCATTTCCCTGGTGGTTTCCAGCGGCGGTAAGGCGGCATCGTAACGAGCGAAGATCCGCCGATATTCCGGCGACGTCCGCAGCAGGTCGTCATGTGAACCGGCAGCCGCCAGCTTACCCCCCTCCAGCACCAGAATATGATCGGCCCAGCGAATCTGCGACAGACGGTGCGTAATCAGCAGAGTAGTCCGGCCCTGTTGTGCCCGACGGATCGCTTTCTGAATCTGGTCTTCGGTGGCGCTATCAATCGCGCTGGTCGAGTCGTCCAGAATTAAGATGCGCGGATCGCTCAGGAAGGCGCGGGCCAGCGCAATCCGCTGTCGCTGCCCACCGGAGAGGGTGACGCCCCGGTCCCCCACCTCGGTATCATAGCCATCGGCAAAAGACAGAATAAACTCGTGCGCCTGTGCCTCTTTAGCCGCCTGTTCAATCTGTTCCTGTGTGGCATCCGGGGCACCAAACGCGATGTTCTCCGCCAGCGACCGCGAGAACAAGAACACATCCTGCTCAATGCGTGAGATCTGCGACCGCACCGAGTCCAGGTTCCACTCGCGAATGTCCACGCCATCGATCAAAATACGCCCCGCTGTTACGTCGTAGGTGCGGTTAATCAGTTCCGTCAGCGTACTCTTGCCCGAACCAGTCTGGCCGACGATGGCAACGGTCTCGCCTGGTTTTACCTGAAACGACAGATTCTCCAATACGGAACCATCTTCATAACCGAAACTGACATCTTCGAACACGATTTCACCCTGTACCCGTGCGCTGTGACCACCGGTATTCTCGTCCATGTCGGCTTTCGCGTTAATCAGTTCCAGAATGCGCGTCGCACCGGCCAGGCCGAGTTGCAAAAGCGTAAAGGCAAAGATCGAAACAAAGACGGGGAACCGCATCGCGCCGACCAAACCAGTTACGGCGATCACATCACCGATCTGGATCTGGCCCAGGCCAAACAGCAGCATCGTGTGCAAAAAGGTGAAGCCTAATGCAAAGCCATAGAAGAGGAATGGCAGGTACAACGCTTCAGTTTGCCCCTGCTTCACCAGAAAGTTGCGCACTTCACGCGCGTTCGTCTCAAATTTACGGCGTTCGAAACCCTCGCGGGCGCTGGCCTTGACGACCTCAATGCCGCTAATCGTTTCTTCCAAACCGGCGTTCATCGTCCCAAAGGCAGTTCGCTGCTGGTAGATGATCGGGCTGAGACGGCGGAAGTACAGCCGCACGGTTAAGATGTAGATGGCGACAAAGATCAAGGGCACCAGCAGCAATTGCCAGTTGATGGTGGCGATATACAACATCGGTACACTCAGGCCCAGGACAATTTCGGAGATGAACAGCACGCCAGGATTAATCATGACATTCAATTGCTGCACATCATCGGTGGCGCGGGCCATCACATCGCCGACGCGTTGCTGATCGTGAAATGTCTGGCTCTTGCCCAGCAAACTGACATACAGTTCTTCACGGGCATCGCGGGCAAACCGTTGGGCGATGGTTTCAATCGACAGACTTCCCAGCAGAAACGCCAGACCATCTAAGATCAGAATGATCAGAACCGCGCCAGCAATCAGGAGGACTCGATTGGTCGCAGATGGATTCACGATCTCTTCAGCCGCCTGACCGATGAGGATACGGGCATAGCCAAATGTCGACCAACCGATCCCATACAGGAGGATCGCCCCAAAGAAGAGCCGCCGGTAGCGCAGCACATGCGCGAGAATCCAGCGCAGCACGCCAGACCGGTTATAGGTGTAGGCGTCCGCTACTGTGAACTCACCTTGATTTGACACACACGCCTCCAAAGATTAGAAAATATGTTCGCAAGACTGCCTCATTATAGCACATTGTAGCGCGATGCAACCTGTACATTAGTCCATAGGTTTGACCCGTTGTCAACCCTTATGAACTACTTGAGGCTGCTCCCACTACCACTCCCTTTACCATACCGCACAATGCCTGACATGCAGTGTCAGGATTCGCAAACGATGGTATGTTGTTTCTTACGTCAGATGGTGTTGTGAGGTTCTAAACTGAGTTTAGGAAAAAGCTAATCCGCAGACTTCGTTCACATCAGTCTGCGGATCAGCAGTATGCAATGGAGATCGTTGCCGGTTTAACCAAATCGCCCGGAGATGTAGTCAGCAGTCTCTTCGTTTTCGGGCTGGTCAAACACCTGATGAGTCTCCCCAAATTCAACCAGTTCACCCCAGCGAATCTCTGCGCCATCAACATCCGTTTTGCGGATATTAAAGAAAGCCGTATAGTCAGAGACGCGCACCGCCTGCTGCATGTTATGCGTCACGATGACGATGGTATACGTATCGACCAATTCCTTCATGAGTTCTTCAATGCGCTGGGTGGCGATGGGGTCCAGCGCGGAACACGGCTCATCCATCAGAATGACCTCAGGTTCAACCGCGATCGTGCGGGCAATGCACAGGCGCTGCTGTTGCCCACCGGATAGTTCCAGGCCCGACTTCTTGGTCACATCATTTTTGACTTCATCCCACAGCGCGGCGCTTCTCAGGCTGGTCTCGACAATATGCATGAGGGTGTCTTTGTCCTTGACACCCAGGAGGCGCGGCCCATAGGCAATGTTGTCGAAAATCGTTTTGGGAAATGGATTTGGCTTCTGGAACACCATACCGATGCGGCGGCGCACTTCCACCGGGTCAATATTATCAGCGTACAGATTTTGACCACTGTACATAACTTTGCCTTCGACATGCGCGCCGGGGACCAGATCATTCATCCGGTTGATCGACCGCAAGACGGTACTTTTGCCACAGCCTGATGGTCCAATATAGGCGGTAATCTTCTTCGACTCAATCTTCATACTGACGTCTTTTACCGCGCGATAATCGCCGTAATAGACGCTCATATCCTCAATGGCAAGGGCGGTTTCACCCATGATTAGGCCAGTCTCCTGTTCTTATTGCTGTAATAATTGCGCAATACAATCGCTGATGCGTTCAGGGCAATCAACAACGTGAGTAATACGATGATGGTAGCGGCGGCGGCGTCTTGAAACCCAGGGCGCGGGTCGGCTGTCCAGCGGTAAATCTGAATCGGCAGCACAGTGAATTTTGAAAACGGCCCCGACGGGTCAATGAAGATCGTCGTCGCGGCACCAACCACGACCAGCGGTGCTGTCTCCCCAATCGCCCGTGAGATCGACAGAATAACACCGGTCAGGATGCCAGGCAGAGCAACCGGGAGCACCTGCCGCTGAATCGTTTGCCATTTGGTCGCGCCCAGGCCAAAGCTACCTTCACGGACCGATTGCGGTACGGCTCGTACTGCTTCCTGTGCGTTGATAATAATCACTGGCAAGATCAACAAAGCCATCGTCAACCCGGCGGAGAAGATCGTGCGCCCATCCGTACCCGTCACGCCGACAATTCGGCCACTGGTGAGAGGTTCTAACACACGGACAAACACGGCTAACCCCAACATCCCGTAGATAATGGAGGGGACCCCGGCGAGGTTACGAATGTTGGTTTCAATAAACCCATTGATGATGCGCAGCACTCGGTTTGAGCTTGCCGTTTGAGCATATTCTTCCAAATAAATGGCCGCACCAACCCCCAGCGGAAACGAGACGCCAATGGCAATGATGAGGACCCATATCGTTCCCTGAACGGCAACCCGGATGCCAGCAGTGAGGGCTTGATTGGAGCTGGGGGAGCGCAGAAATTGTCCATTCAGCCAGGAGTAGAATTCCAGCCGGGCTTCGGGAAATTGCTCGGCGACGATTTGTTGGATTTCTGCTTCCTGGATCAGCGATGGAATCAAGTTCCAGGTCCGTTTGAGGTCGAACTGGACAATGTCCGAGAAGACGAGATCAAGTAGCTGCCCTTCATCGAGATTTAAGGCGAGCAAGCTCGTTAGATCAGCCCGTGCAACCGTTTCACGTTCCGCCCGGTCCACACCCTGCGGTAGGCGCAGATCGAGGACACTTCGTTCCGCCCATTCCGCTGGAAACACCTGTCCACCGGTCAACAATTGCAACAGGGTCAAATCCCGTAATTCACCCGGGCTGGCATCAGTTTGGGCCACATCGGTCAAAAAGACGCTGAGCAACCGGTCGGTCGTGACATAAAAGGTGTCCGTGTCATCGGTCGTATCACGGATCAATGCTGCCAGTTCGTCAATGGTCTGTTCTTCCAGGGGGCGATCATCGGCAGTGACCAGGGTTGCCGGGTCTACCACATCGGCAATCGCAATGTAACCGAAGGCATCATCAACAATTTTGAGCAACAGAATAATCAAGGCAACTGCCGCCAGCGCGACACACGCGATGTAGATTCGGGTCCAGCGCGTATTGCGGTTATTACGCGCCGGAATCGAGGATTTAAAGAGGCCCTCTTCGATCAGGGTTTTTGGGGTGCTGTCAAAGTTTGTTTCAGCAGCCATTAATAGATCTCCCGGAAGCGACGGGTGACGATGCCGCTAATGACATTGAAAACCAGCGTCAGGACAAACAGCAGTAACCCGATGGCAAACAGGCTATTATAGTCAATCGTGTTGTAGCTGATGTCACCACCAGAGATGCGCACGATATGCCCGGTCATGGTTTCTGCCCCTTCAAGGGGATTGAAGGTAAAGTTGGGGCCAGCGCCCGCCGCCAGCGCGACGATCATCGTTTCGCCAACCGCCCGTGAGATGCCCAGCAGACACGCCGCCATAATGCCGGATACGGCTGCTGGCAGGACCACCTTCGAAATCGTCTCCAGTTTGGTTGACCCCAGCGCATAGGAGGCTTCCCTCAGCGCCCGCGGCACCGCACTGAGCGCATCTTCGCTGATCGATGCGACGGTTGGCACAATCATGATGCCCATCACCAGACCAGCAGATAACGTATTAAATTGCTTGACCTGTACCCCGATAATACTTTGGAGCAAGGGTGTCATCCAGGTGAGCGCGAAATAACCATAAACGACGGTCGGCACCCCCACCAGCAATTCGAGAATTGGCTTGACAATGGCGCGTGCCCGCGGGGATGCAAATTCGCTTAAAAAGATGGCGACGCCCAGGCCAATTGGAATGGATGTGAGGAGCGCGAAAAACGTCGTCATCAGGGTCGCATTCAACAGCGGCCAAATCCCAATGCGGCCCAACTGGGGATTCCATTGCGTACTGGTGAAGAACTCGGTTAGTGTTACCGGTTTTGGAATGAAGACCGGTAGATTCTCACTGTGCCGGTTCGCGGAGGTGCCATCGAATCCGCGCTCCACCGTCAGGGTGTCAGTTGCGGCGTCAATGGCCGTGATGCGCATCAATTCTTCGCCAGACTGAATGACATCATCGACATTAAAGGCGCTGGTCGCGCCGGGAATGAGCACAACCTCCGTCTCGGATGGCCCCATTTCTTCACCCAGGAGCACGGTGCGATCCACATGGACGAAGACCGGTTCCTCCGCATCATGGGCGGCTGGCGTGGTCCCGTTCACCCCGCGCTCTACGGTCAGTTCACGTGTGTTGGCATCCAGAACCCGCATCTCTTCGTCACCGATGACAACGAGCTGATCGTTAGCAAACGGTAGCGAGGCCCGTGTCCCCAAAGAAATGACGACTTTTGACGTGCTGGCGGTCATGGGTTCACTCAGCGATACCTCGGTGCCCATGTTGGCGACAACCGCGCGTTCGACCAAGTCGAAACGGGCTTGTTCGTAGGCCTGCTGGGTGAAAAACAGCAGCGAATTTTCGCCCAGTGTATACAGGATACCGACCGTCGTCAGGATCGATACCAGACCGCACAAAAATAATAAATTCTGGATGATGGTCTCGCCAATACGCGGGCGCTTGAGCATGGACCGGGTTGCTGCCCCGGTAGTTTCACCAGCAGCGGCGGTCAATCGTGAGGTGGCTGAGTGAGTAGCTTGCATCTGGGCCATTCGGCTGCCTTTGATTCCAAAGCGAGGACAGATAATGTAACCGTGTTGATTATAGCGAAATGTGTGTTAAGGAATTCACAATTTGAGTTAAGGGTGTGTTAAACTTATCAAATAGTTTTAAAGATTGGTGGATGATCTGCCATCGCAGCGACAGAGCATTTTCGAAAAAACAAAAAATCCGGGAAGTCATTGACCTCCCGGATGGAATAGTAAGGGCCAAGCGCTACATCATGCCCATTTCGATTGCCGCTTTCACGAGGAATATGGCGGTGTTCAAGCCCGCAGCATCTGCCGGGAAGTAGCCGACACCGGTAACTTCTTCGTCCACAACCTGGAGGTAGTAGGACAGGAATTCACCAATCTGCGGTTTTTCAGCGATGATTTCCGGCGCACTGTACATGAACAGCGGGCGTGCCAGCGGGTACGTTCCAGCGTTCACACTGGCGGCACCGGGCACAATGCCTTCGACTGAAACCGCGTTCAGCGCTTCCTGATTTTCGCTGAAGTAAGCGTAACCGAAGAAGGCTATCGCATAGGGATTCCCCTCAACACCGGTCACCAGCACGTTGTCATCTTCACTCAGGCTGGTGCGGGCGGCGGCCAGAATGGGTTCTTCGTTTTCGTCGAAAACTTCTTCAACAAAGTAGTCGAAGGTACCGCTGTCGGTGCCGGGGATGAAGCGTTCAATCGGCTCGGCGGGCCAGTCGGGATTCACGTCCTGCCAGGTATCAGCAGTGCTGAAGGCCAATGCCAGTTCTTCGAGGGTCATCTCACCCGCGAAATCATTTTCCGCGTTGAGCACAACGGCCAGCGCATCGGTGCCCACGCGAATGGGGAAGACGTCACGGCCAATGCTGTTGCAGGCTTCGATTTCGGTGTCACGGATCGGGCGGCTGGCGTTGGAGATGTCGGTCACGCCTTCGGTGCAGAAGCGTTCAAAGCCAGCACCAGAACCAATGCTGTCAACCGTGATGTTGCCCGCATAACCTTCGTCACGGAAGCGCGTGGCAACCGCGTCGCTCAGCGGGAAGACGGTGGAGCTACCGGCAGCGATGATGTTACCTTCCACGAAGGCGGGAACAACTTCTTCCAGTTCCACCGGTGGGATCAATACGGTGTCGATCACGTGGATCACGCCATTGCTGGCAGCCACATCGGTCGCAACAACATTGGCACCATTCACGGTCACGCCCATGTCATCAGCGACGATGTCCAGTTCATTGCCCATATCCAGTGACGGGGCCATCATGGTGCTGACATCGGCGGCCATCACCGCACCATCAAGCACATGGTAGGTCAAAACCTGGGTCAAAACATCAGGATTCGCCAGCAAGTAGTCGATGGCGAAGCCCGGCAGCGCCGCAAACGCTTCATTGGTGGGGGCGAACACGGTGAAAGGACCTTCGCCGCTCAGGGTTTCAACCAGGTCGGCGGCGGTCACGAGGTCAACGAGTGTCGAAAAATCTTCGTTGCCGGCGGCGACGTCTACGATCGTCCCATCCTGAGCCAGTAGGCCACTGAACGGCATTACCAGCAACAGCAGACCGAGGATGACGGCTATGTTGCGAACCTTAAACATATATGTTCTCTCCATTGTGTCTATTCACAATTCTCAGAATATTGGCCTCGATTAGAGACCAGGCGCGATACTAACGGGCAAGCATTAACAAATATGGGGAGGTTTGTTAAGAAATGCACAAATATCGCTTAAATCGAACTTAATTTAACTTTGATTGGCGGCAGGATTCCAGCTTACAGATACGAACTTTTGTGCTATATTTAGTTTCCATCAGATAACAGTCCCGTTATGGCTACAATGATCGCCGATGAGTTGGATTTTCGGCTACTTTGAGCAAGAGTCCTACAGTTTCATGAATGACCAGTGGCTAATGACAACAGACAAGAAACTGAGGACTAAGGGTTATAGGCGCAGGCAATGGTTCCCGTTATAATGATTGGTGTTCAGGAGTGATTGGTTGACAACACTTAAAAGCATTGGCATTCTGGCCCATCCCTTGCGTCCCCCTACTTTTCCGGTTGCCGAGCAAATCGCCGAACAATTATCGGCGCGGGGCATACAGACCTGGGTTCATTCCGTGTGGACACCCGATGCTGTTGCCAATGCGGTGGCTGAAACGGAAATGGTGATCGCGATTGGCGGCGATGGCGCGATGCTGCGGGCCGCGCGGGTGTGCGCCCCCTATGGCGTGCCGGTGCTGGGGGTTAACATGGGCCAACTGGGTTTTCTGACCGAGATTGATGAACCACAGCGCTGTGAAGATTATTATGATCGGTTACTGGCAGGCAACTATTGGATTGAAGCCCGCATGATGATCGCGGCCCAGGTGACCCGGGGCGGTCATCCGGTTGCTGCGGAAGATGCGCTCAACGATGTGGTGATTAGTCGCCGGTTAGTCACGGCAACGGCCCGCCTGGAAATGTATATCGATCAGGATTGGGCCACCACCTACAACGCCGATGCGCTGATTATCGCCACGCCGACAGGTTCAACTGCCTATGCGCTGGCATCGGGGGGGCCAATCTTACCGCCAGAATTGCTCAACATCCTGGTCGTGCCGGTCGCCCCACACTTGAGTATGGACCGCCCGATTGTATTATCACAGGGCGCAACGGTGGATGTCATTCCGGTGCTGAATGGACGCAATGATGTAGTTGTTAGTGTAGATGGCCGCATTTTGTGGGATTTGCAGGACGGCGACCGCATTTCGGTGCGGGCCAGCGACAATATCAGCCGCTTTGTGCGGATGCGCAGCCGTAATTATTTTTACCGCTCACTTTTGGACCGGTTGGAGCCGCGTATTCCAGTGCCGTCGCGACCGTCATGGACCTAGTTGATTCTCAGTCAGGAGGCAGTTAATCGTTAAAAGCTGATGAATCCCGGACGCATTGTAAGACTTTTCTGATGCTATGGGCTGAAAATAGATTTTAACGTAAAATGCTGATAACAGGTATCAACATGATGGACCAAAACCCTGTAATGACTGAGGAACTCACCTATTGTGAGGTACATCCTGACCGTGAGACCGGGCTACGTTGCAACAAATGTAATCGTTTGATGTGCGCCGAATGTGCTGTGTCGACTCCGGTTGGCTACCGTTGTCGTGAATGTGTGCGGGAGCATGAAGATAAATTCTTTACCGGCACGACGGCAGACTATGCCATCGTGTTTGTTGCCAGCGCGATTCTGGCCGGACTGGGCTTCCTGGGTGTGAGCTTGATCGGTGGGTTTATCATCTTCATTATCCTGCTGTCCATTCCCATCGGCGGGGCGGTTGGCGAAGTGGCCTTGCGTTTGACAGGCCGACGACGCGGACGTTATTCCGGCCAGGTTGCGGTGGTTGGGGTCATCGTCGGGGTGCTGGCGCTGCTGCTCATCGCGACGGGTGGCAGGCTGGTGTTTCCGCTGCCCGCGCTCATTTATGCGGGCATTGTAGCAACAACGGCTTTTGGTCGTTTCCGATTAAGTATCTGATGTTACACCGCTGAAGCAGGCGACAGGCTATCCGCTTAGCGGGCGTAACGTGAAATGAGTATTGAGAAGGTCACTATGCTCGAAGAACTGCGCATCCAGAATTTTGCCATTATCGATTCGCTTGAACTGACCTTTTCGCCCGGCTTCAACGTCATTACTGGCGAAACCGGCGCGGGCAAGTCGATCATGATTGACGCGCTGGAGCTATTGCTGGGCGGCAAATCGGACAGCGCGTTTGTACGATCGGGCGCTGACCGCGCATTGGTTGAAGGAGTCTTTGCCCTGGATGCCCATCGGCAGACAGCGGTTCAGCCGATTCTCGAACGTGAGGAGTTGCTGGATGATGACGTGCTGGACACGATTGTTTTGACGCGCGAGATTCGGGATAGTGGTCGCTCAATGTGCCGGGTAAATGGTCTGACGGTGCGGGCGGAACTCCTCAAGGAAATTGGCAATGAACTGGTGGATGTACATGGGCAAAGTGAACATCTCTCACTGCTCAAGCCCGGTCATCACATTAATTTGCTGGACCGCTATGCTGAGTTGCTCAAGATGCGCGAGGCCATTGGCACGCTGGTCGAACGAGTCAATAATACCCGCCATGAGATTCGAGGCCTATTGGAAGACGAGGATGCACTTAAACGCCGGGCGGAGCGCCTGCGCAGTGAAATTGAGGAAATTGATGCGGCTCACTTGCAACCCGGTGAAGATGATGACCTGCGGGCGGAACGTACGCGCCTGGGCAATAGCGAACAACTTGCGCTGCTCAGTGCTGAGGCTGTCCAATTACTGGTCGGTGATGACAGCGCGGACGATCAAACCAACGCCGTCGATCAGATGATGCGCGTAGGCGTACTGGTAAGCAAGCTGGCGAACATTGACACCAACCTGCAAGAGTATGATGAATTGGCTGATTTAATCAGCCAGCAGGCACAGGAACTGGCGATCTCACTGCAAGATTATCTGGAGAGTGTGGAACATAACCCGCAGCGGCTGGATGAAGTCGAAGAACGGCTAGAAGCGATTAATACCCTGCGGCGGCGCTATGGTGCGACGATTGAGGCCGTCATCGAACATGCCGAAGCCGCCCGGGCAGAACTGGATGCGATTGAGCACAGTGAGGAAAGACTGGAAGAACTTCAGGCCGAAGAAACCAAGCTGCTGACCTACATTGGCGAAATGGGACAGAAAGTCAGCGCTTTTCGGCAACAATCGGGGGCACGTCTCAGTGATCGGGTGATTCAGGAATTGACCGACCTGCGCATGGAGGCGACCCGCTTTGAAGTGGCGATTAACTACGAAGACGACCCGGAAGGTTGCCCAATCGAAGGTGATCGTCGGGTAGCGTTTACGGCCAACGGAATTGATCTGGTCGAGTTTATGATGAGCGCCAACCCCGGCGAACCACTGCGCCCGCTGGTCAAGGTCGCCTCCGGCGGTGAGACGGCGCGGATCATGTTAGCACTCAAGCGCGTGCTCTCGCAGGCCGACGAGACTCCGACGCTCATCTTCGATGAAATTGACCAGGGCATCGGCGGACGAGTCGGCGCGGTTGTTGGCGAAAAACTATGGTCATTGTCCAGCAATCATCAGGTGCTGGTTGTGACCCATCTCGCCCAGTTAGCCAGTTATGCCGATCAGCATTTCAAGGTCGTCAAAGATGTGAGCGGTAAGCATGTCCAGACGACGGTCCACAATCTCACAAGCGACGAACAACGGATTGAAGAACTGGCGGAGATGCTGGGCGCGGTGGGTGATAGTGGCAATCTGACCGCCCGTGATCTGCTAGATGAAGCACGTGCCCGCAAACAGGCCGAGCCGCCCCCGCTCAAACCCGGCGCAACCCAACAACAACAGCCGTTATTATGATGAATGCTAAAATTGAAATTTCTCAAAATGCGATCCGCGATTTCTGCCAGCCGCATTATATTCGCAAACTGTCATTATTTGGTTCCGTGCTTCGTGACGATTTTGGCCCAGGCAGTGATCTAGCTGTGCTGGTTGAGTTCGAGCCAGAGCATGTGCCAGGATTCATTACTCTGGCCGGTCTGGAGATTGAACTATCCGAAATCGTCGGGCATAAGGTTGATTTGCGGACTGCTGCAGAACTCAGTCCCTATTTTCGGGACAGTGTCATCGAAAAGGCTGAATTACAGTATGAAGTTGGAGCACAATTACTGTAGACCTGCCACTACTCATAACTGCCTTAAACAAGATCACCACTTAAAACGTGAGTAATCGTGAATATCTTAATTTTCTGAGGAACTGCATGGCAACCCAGACCTTCGATTTTGATGAGATTATTGACCGGCGCAGCACCGACAGCGGTAAGTGGAATCAATTTGATCCTGATGTCATCCCGATGCCCGTCGCCGATATGGACTTTCGCTCCCCACAACCGGTGATTGATGCTCTGCAAGCGCGGGCGCAGCATGGGGTTTTCGGTTATGGCTATTCGCCCTGGCGACGATGGCCTGACGAGCTGATTGAGACGCTTCAGGTACGCTATCGGACACGCATGGGGTTGGCGTTAGCCTATGAAGACATAAACTTCACACCCAATGTCATTAGCGTGTTATATGGCTTGAGCAAGATCGTCGTAAAACCCGACGAAAATGTTTTACTCACACTACCGATTTACTGGCCGTTTGTGAGCGCAGCCAAACGTGCCCCGCGCGAGATTGTCAACGTGCATATGGTGTCTACCAAAAAAGCCGATGGCACCCTGTATTATGAGATTGATTTCGATGCGTTCGAAGCAGCGATCACGCCCCAAACACGCCTGTTCATCCTCAGCAATCCGCATAATCCAGTAGGACGGGTTTATACCCGTGACGAACTGGAAAAGATGGCCGAGATATGCCTGCGTCATAACATCGTCATCTGTTCGGATGAGATTCATGGCGAACTGTGCTACGACCAACGGCAACATATCCCATTTCCCAGCCTTTCACCTGAAGTGGCTCAGCAAACGATTATCGCCACTGCTGCCTCGAAAGCCTTTAATTTACCAGGTATCGCGCTGGGGATTACGATTTCAAAAAATCACGGCCTTTTGGCACAGGTACAGGATCATGTTCTCAGTATGGGGCTAGGTGGCATCAACGTTATGAGTTCAACGGCGGTGCTGGCGGCATTTCAACATGGTCAACCCTGGCTGGATGCGCTGTTGCCCTACCTGCAAGCCAACCGGGATTTCGCGGTGAATTATATTCGACAACACCTGCCCGACATTTTGCCGACCAACCCGGAGGCCACGATCTTGATGTTGCTGGATTGTCGCGGCCTCCGCCTGGATGAAGAACCGGCGGATTTTTTCCTGCGTGAAGCCCGCGTCGCGCTCAGCGGCAACTTTGAAAGTCAGGGGTATAGTGGCTTTGCGCGGCTGAATTTTGGTTGCCCCCGTGCTCAACTCGCTGAAGCATTGGACCGGATGCGCCAAGCGGTGAACAAGCTTTAGTTCCGTAGCGCAGCTATACCTTCATCCGTAGGCCATCCAGCACCTCAGCAGCGAGATCGTAGCGCCCATAGGCTGGAATGATATACGCACCCTGTACGAGACCTTTCACCTGTTCCAGCAATTCGTTGGCAATGCGAACCCCTTCCTGGGGTGCATCGTCCCCGGCTGCTTCCAGTCGGGCAAAAATCGTATCCGGGATAAAGATGCCAGGCACTTCATTGTGCAGGAAGCGGGCGTGTTTCACGCTGTAAAGCGGCATCACCGCCAGCAGAACCGGCAGGTCAAATGCCTTACCCTCAGTCTGCTGATAATATGTCAGGAATTTCTCGATTCGTTCGGGTTCAAATACCGCTTGTGAGAGCGCGAAATCGGCCCCACCGGACCGTTTACGACGCAGAACTTTGAGTTCGCGGTCGAGGTCGGTGGCGCACATATTCAGCGCACAGCCGACATTAAACGCCGTTGGTTGTCCAATCGAATGACCTGCCTGGTCCACGCCCTTGTTCAACCCCTGTTTGATGAGCTTAATCAGGCCCGACGGCGACACATCATAGTTGTCCATCGCTTCAGGATAATCGCCGATGTGGGTGGGGTCGCCCATGACCACGAACAGATTACGCAATCCCAGCGCATGGGCCGCCAGCAAATCACCCTGAACCCGGAGTAAATTCCGTCCACGCGTGGGAAAATGTAGCACGGTTTCCATCCCCAGACGCGCTTGTAACAGGTGGCAAATGGCCCAGGGACTCATCCGCATCCGGGCGGTGGGGCTGTCCGCCACATTAATCACATCGGCCCCGGCATCCTGTAACAATTGGGCGGCGGTGAGCAGTTTCTGGGGTGTATAGCTGCGCGGCGGGGCCATCTCCACACTGACGACGAATTGCCGCAAAAGCAGCTTGTGCTGCAATACGGTCGGGCCTTCCGGTAGTCCGTTTTCTTCCTCGCCATTGACTTCATACACGTGAATATCCGGCAAGGGTTGTGACGGATCATCCAACGCCGCCCGCATCGCCGCGATGTGTTCGGGTTGCGTGCCACAACACCCACCGATGATACTCGCGCCAATTGCTTTGAAGTTCAGAGCATAATCGGCGAAGTAATCCACCGTTGCCGGATACATCATGCGCCCGCCTACGGTTTCAGGATAACCGGCGTTAGGCATGGCGGAGAATTGCAGGTCAGGTGCTGCCTGCTTCATGGCAGCAAGTACCCGGGCGATATGAGCCGGACCGGTGCTGCAATTGACGCCGATGATCTGTGCGCCTGCCGCTTCGAGTTCACGGGCGATGTTACCGGGCAAATGGCCCAGCAATGTGCGATCATCGGGTGCAAAAGACATCTGACAGATTACCGGAATCTCAGCATCCAGTTCGCGGACCACCCGCAGGGCTTCGACCAGTTCGTTGAGGTCGGTAAACGTCTCAAAGATGATGGCATCAACCCCGGCACTCAGCAGGGCACTGATATGTTCGCCGAAGGCTTCGTGGGCTTCGGGCACGGTCACACGACCATAGGGTTTAAGCCGCACGCCTAATGGTCCTACCGAACCCGCGAGATAAACATCATCCCGCTGACTGTCCACAATCACCTGCCGTGCCAGTCGCACCCCGGCCTGATTGATAGCTATCACCTGGTCTTCCAGGCCATATTCTGCCAGCTTAAAACGGTTGGCACTAAACGTGTTGGTCTCGATCAGGTTCGACCCGGCCTCGATAAAGGCGCGATGAACACGGGCCACTTGTTGTGGGTGGCTGATGTTGAGGACATCAAAGCACGAATTGATAGCAACACCGTGCTGGTGCAGCATGGTGCCCATTGCACCATCGGCCAATAGAGGTTCAGGCTGTTGAAGACGTTCTTTCAAGGGAATCATCAGGTTTACTCGCCACAACTACTAAAGTAGAAAAACAGGGAACCATCACTATCCGGGTCTGGCTGAACGCTCCAGCCAGTGGCTGCCATCCCGCGAAATTTGTCAGCCCGCAGCAATTCCAGATTAGTTTGTCGCCGCCATTCGTTGACCGTTTCAGGGTCGTCGGGAGTTTTGAGCGTCAGGCGGGTGGTGCCAAAACCTCGCGCCCGAATAAAACTGTATTCCACCGCAACGATTTCCGCTCCGGGATACAGCGGTTGGCGGTCAACAATATCGCTATAACAGAGTTGATCAGAGCCGAAGACCAGCACTGCCAGGAAACCGGCCCCGATCAGAAACATCATCAAGAACCAGCGCCAGAGCGGTGTTTGTTTGCGCGTGGCGATCATGCCAGCACCTCGCGCCGTAGCCGACCAAATTCCTGCATAAATTCGCGCTCCATATTGGCTTTTACGCTAGGGTCTAAAAACGAGGCCCGCAGCGCATTAAATGTCAGTTGTTCAATCATGTTGACATCCAGGTCAAAGGCGGTTGCTGCCTTGATAAACTCATCGGTCAATGTGGTATTAAACATGGGCGGATCGTCCGAATTAAGCGTCACATACAGGTCTTCATCCAGCAGGCGCGGCAGGGCATGATTCGCGAACGAATCGAACACGCCCAGACACACATTACTTGTCGGCGATACTTCCAGCGGGATTTGACGTTCGCGCAATTCCGCTACCAGTGCTGGATCTTCCAGGCAGCGTACACCATGCCCAATGCGGTCCGCCTCACACACCTGCAATGCACTCCAGATGCTTTTCGGTCCAACGACTTCGCCTGCGTGGGGCACACATGGCAGGCCCGCTTCGCGGACGCGATCAAACGCGCTGGCATACAGTTCGGGCGGATTACCAACTTCGGGTCCACCCAATCCAAACGCGACGACGCCGTTGCCCATCCCGCTAATCGCCCAATCCGCACTCAACATCCCAGCCTCTTCGCTTACACCGCGTGCAATGTCGATCACTAATCCCATCGACACGCCAAGTTCGGCTTCAGCCCAGGTCCGCACCCGGTTGATCGCCGCCAGTTGATCGGCAAAGGGCAATCTTTTTTGCCAGTAGTGCGTGTACGGTGTGTAAGTGACTTCACTGTAGCGGATATTTTGCGCCGCCTGCCCCTGCAAGAATTCTCGCGTCAGCAGTTCAATATCTTCCGGGGTGCGAATACATTCCGATACCTGAAGGTACACCTCAATAAAGTGCGGGAAGTCGATGAACTGATACCAGTCTCGAATCCCTTCAACCGTATCAGCAGGCAGCGAAATACCATGTCGCTTTGCCAGCTTGAGCAATGTTGCCGGTTGGGTCGCGCCTTCGAGGTGAACATGCAGTTCAACTTTGGGCATGTCTCGGATAAAGTCGGCGAGAGTCATCTAGTCGTTCTCTTACTTCTGTGATTAATCGTTACCTTATGGACCTCACCCCGCTGCACTTCGTTTAGCTCCCCTCACACGCATGGAGAGGGGTTGGGGGTCTATTTACCCGGCACAAACCCCGTTCAGTGTGACCTGGGTGCCGGGCTTATCTTCCAATGCGATGAGCGAAAATTGCGCACTCGTCAGCGAGATCAGCATTTGCTGGCCGCTTTGCTGCATCCGCCGCACCGCCCCGGCGGCATTGCGACTGTACCAATCAGCGACGGTTACATAGTCGTCCGGGGCCTCGATAATCATCAATGTCTCGCCGTTGCCAAAAGGCCGCAGCCCGCTGTGTTCCTCGAAGACGATTTCCGAGCCGGGGTAGATCGGCAACCGCTGCGTCAATCCCTGATAACACAGGTTATCCAGCACTACCGTCACGCCGCTAATACAGAGCAACATTGCCCCGGTTACGGCGACGATACCGATTATCAGTCGGCGACAGCCTCTACCCTGGCGTTGTTCGATCACGTCTCTGGCTTTCTGACTGTAAACAACTGCACATTGCTGCAATGCAGGCATTTGCGCGTATTCAACGGCTGACCACTACCCCAACCGGCTCCAGTTGCGCGATGATGAAGACGCTCACTGACGCCATACGTTACCGACATTCCCCATTCAAATTCAGCCTCGCCACAGATGGGGCACGGAAATTCATCAGGGTCAACGGTGAGGTGATTTTTGCTCTTTTCTTCGGCCATTGGTACACACTTCTACTCAGCCTTCACCAATTTCTGTAATGCCTCATTAGCGGATGCTGCGATTAGTGGTTCTTCATGCTGGCACAAGGCGTCAATATAAGGCAATGCCCGTTGATCCCTCAGCACTCCCAAAGACCAGATTATCCCACGCAGCGTTTCGGCATCTTCCTCTGCCTGCACCAACTCAATTAATGGTTCAACCGCCTCTTCAACCTGCCTACGCCCCATGTACCAGGTGGAGATTCGACGAACAACTGCCGATTCATCCTCCAGTGTAGATAGGAGTGCCGTTGTATTTTGATCTCGCTCAAGCTGTTTCACAGCAGAGTATCGAACCACTTCGGTTTCATCAAGCAAGGCTTCCTCAGCATCACCGTGGTAGTGCGCCTCTATAAACACAGTGGCTGCTTGGTGCTTCCATTTTGTGTCAAAAATGGTGCGAATGTGCGTAATCGCTCGTTTATCGTGGAGACGACTGAGTTGTCTTACTGCTTTGACTACCTCATGATGATTCAACTTGAGAGACGCGCCAAGAACATCAAGAGCCTTTCCTTTATCACAATTAGTGGAAAGATCTAAGAGATGATGCAAGACTTGGCGGCGCGTACCGTTTTTTGTCGAGCTATTGAGTTGACTGATAAGCTCATCAATGGCGTCAAGGTCGCTGTTGATGAGGGCATTTTGAACCATCTTCTCATCAAAGCCTTGTTTGACTACACTCTCAACGAGCGTTTCAATCTTCATTGATAGACCTGCCGATCAACTCTCACCCAGAATCATCGCGGAGCGGTCCAGGTTGCCGACGCTGTAGTATTTAGCGTCGGGGTGATGGACGACAATCGCCGCCGTACTCTGCTCAGGAACCCACTGGAACGATTCGGTTAATTGCAGGCCGAGTTCACGCGCTTGTGGCAGCAGGTCCAGCACAATCTGATGATCTTCCAGATCGGGACAGGCCGGATACCCCCAGCTATAACGCTTGCCCTGATTTTCCGGGATGTTCAATTCACGGGTCACATGCTTATGGACGTAGGTCGCAGTGGCTTCGGCAGCCTGCACCGCCAGCCCATGATAGTAGTAGGCTTCGCTGTAGTTGTCGGCGCTTTGCAGTTCGTCGAATTTCTCCGTCGCCCCTTCGCCAACCGTTACGATTTGCAACGCGACGGTATCGACCTGCCCGCTGTCCACCGGAGCGAAATAATCACTGATGCACAGGAATTCGCCCTGCTGCTGCCGGGGGAAGCTGAAACGGGCGATTTCGTTGCGTTCCGGTGATTTGCCATTTTGCATGACGAACGGCTGATAATCCCACACAACCAGGTCATCACCATCGCTGTTAACCGGGAAATAACCGTACACGGCCTGCGGACGTAGTGATTTGTCACGGACCGCCGCTCGAATCATCTTTTCCAGCCGCGCTTCGAACTCGGCCTCAAGCTGGTCCCACTCCGCGCCGTGTGTATTCTTCGCGCCCCAGGACAGGCGGAACAATTCCGGCTTATGAATGTGCTGCAAGACGATTTCCGTCGGCATATATTCGATCAGCTTCGGCCCCCAGAATGGTGGTGTCGGGAGACTACCAGCCGATGGCACGGTTTTCCGCGCGGTGCCGTTGTTGCGGCGGGCTTTGCCAGGACGTTTCTTGCCGGTTTCGGTATAGGCTTCCTCAAACACCTGCGTCATGAAAGTATCGCGTAGATTATCATCCACCAGCTTGTTCACCACATCCAGCCCTTCGAAGGCATCTTTGCAGTAGAACACGCCCGGTCCATAGGGTTCACCGGAGTCATCCAGGAACAGAATCCGTCGTCCAAATTTGCGGTTGATGGCCGCGCCGCCAATCAGTACGGGGAATTCCAGCCCGCGCCGCCCCAATTCATTGACGATCAAGGGCATTTGCTTGGATGTGCTCACCAGCAAGGCACTCAGGCCAATGGCATCCGCGTTATATTCAACCGCTTTGTCGATAATGGTATTGGCAGGCACCTGCTTGCCCAGGTCGTGAACCGTAAAACCGTTGTTGCTCAGAATCGTTTTGACGAGATTTTTGCCGATGTCATGCACATCACCGTAAACCGTCGCCAGCACAACCGTGCCTTTGGTCGTGCCTTCGACCTTATCCATGAATTGTTCCAGATAGGCGACGGATTTTTTCATGGCCTCGGCGCTTTGCAACACAAACGGCAGGATCAACTCCCCCGCGCCGAATTTATCGCCGACCTCTTTCATGGCCGGCAGCAGCACATTATTCAACACACCGACCGCATCCTGCCGCGTCAGGCAGTCATCAATCAGCGCTTCGACGCCGTCTTTTTTGCGATGCACGATCTGCCAGTGCAGCGCTTCCTCGCTGGTCATATCAGCGGTGGGGTCTTCGGCTTCCTGTCCGCCAACGGCGACTTCGTTTTCTTCAAAATATTGGATGAAACGCGGCAGGGCATCCTCATCTTTGTTGAAGATCAGGTCTTCGGTGAGTTGACGCTGCGCTTCTGGAATCTCAGCATAGGGCGTGATGTGCGCCGGATTGACGATTGCCATATCCAGCCCCGCCTTCACCGCATGATATAAGAACACACTGTTTAACACGCCGCGTGCCCCCGGACTAATGCCAAAGCTAACATTGCTGATACCCAATGCAGTCATGACACCAGGGATTTTTTCTTTGATTAGGCGAATGCCTTCAATCGTCTCAATACCGCTGTCGCGCAGATCGGCCTGGCCGGTGGTCAACGGAAATGTCAGCGTGTCATAGATTAAGTCTTCGGGCAACATCCCATATTCGTTGATGGCAATGTCGGTGATGCGTTGCGCGATCTCGTATTTTTTCTCACGATCATGCGCCATGCCGTCCTCATCAATCGTCATCGACAACACGCCCGCACCGTGTTTCTTTGCAATCGGCAAAATCGTGTCGATGCGCTCTCGGCCATTTTCGAGGTTGTTGCCGTTGATGATGCCGCGCCCCGGATAGACGGCCAGGGCGGCTTCGGCGACTTCGGCCTCGGTCGTGTCAATCACCAGCGGGACTTCCACCGCCATCGACAGTTTTTTGACCAGCGTGACCATTTGTTCCTTTTCATCCTCACGCTCGGTCATCGCCACCAGTACATCCAGCATGTGCGCACCGCGTTCCACCTGCTGCACGGCGATCTGCACCACGCTGTCATAATCATCTTCCAGCAGCAACTTTTTGACCTTGCGACTGCCCAGACTGCTGATGCGTTCGCCGATCATCGTGGGGCCGGGATTCTGCACCATGCGGGTGGCAGTCATACCGCTGGAGGCTTTGGCTTCATGCTGTGGCTGGCGACTTTTCGGGCGACGGCGAACAAAGCCAGTGTTTTGTGGGTCTTCCAGCGTGCTATTCAGCAGCGCATCATAGGGATGGCCGTTTACCTTGCGGTACAACTGCGCCAGATGTTCCGGCGTCGTCCCACAGCAACCACCCACGACGTTCACCCCCAGCGCTGCAAACTCGGCAACCATCTCGCTGAAGGGGTCGGGTTCCATCGGATAGACCGCTTCGCCATCGACATTTATTGGCAATCCGGCATTCGGGAGTACGCTGATGGGCAATTGACTGTTCTCAACCAGGTATTCAATCGGTGCCCGCATATATTCCGGCCCAGTGGAGCAGTTCATCCCGACAATATCAATCGGCAGCGCTTCAAGAGTCGTCAGCGCACTCTCGATGTCCGTACCGAACAGCATCCGACCGCTGGTATCCAGCGTGATTTGCACCTGCAAGGGGATGCGCACACCAGCATCATTAAAGTAGCGGTTAATGCCAACAATCGCCGCCTTGACTTCCAGAATGTCCTGGCTGGTTTCGAGCAGCAACACGTCCGCACCGCCTTCGACCAACCCCTGTGCCTGTTCATAGAACACCGCCGCCAGTTCTTCGAAGCTGATGTTGCTCAAGTCAGGATCATCGCCGCTGGGCAGTTTGCCCGATGGTCCCATGCTCCCGGCGACAAAGCGCGGGATACCGGTTTCAGCTTCAACGTTGTCGCAGGCGCGGCGGGCGACCTGGGCGGCGGCTTTGTTGATCTCGATTGTGCGTTCACCGAGGCCATACTCGCCTAACGTCAGTCGGTTGCCGCGAAAGGTGTCGGTCTCAACCACTTCGCTGCCGACTTCGAGGAATGAGGTGTGAATCTCCTCGATAATATCCGGGCGCATGATGACCAGATAATCAACGCAGCCTTCGAATTGCTGACCGCCATAATCTTCAATCGTCAGGTCATATTGCTGAATGCTCGTGCCCATCGCGCCATCGAAGATCACCACATGGTCTTCAATTGCGTCCAGGTAGCGCCGGTTAGAAAAGATGCGTTCACGTGCTGTCGTCATCAATGTGCTGCCCTCCGTTGTTTTTGGACCTCATCCCCAACCCCTCTCAAATTTGGAGAGGGGAGTCGAACAAATTGAGACGGGGTGAGGTGTCTTTATGCCTCAGTCTGCTACTAGCTCATGTTCAAAAACGAACTAATTTTATTCATTACTTTTCTTCAAACGCTTCATCAATTGCCTGAGCAATTTCGGCTAAATCCTCTTTAGGAAAGTTGATTTCACGCACATGTTGTATAATTTGCCACCCTGGCTCACCTTGAGGCAGCGTGTTTAAACGACGTTCATAGGCTAAGTAGTTCCTGTTCAATTGTCATCACGGTCATTTCAGCACCTCATTTCTAGCGCCGGAGGTTAAAGCCATCCGGCTAATCATATTCTGGAAGCCCACTAAAGGGGCTGAAATAGTGTTCGAATATCTAAAACGGATCACCGGGAGGATTTGACGGCGAATCAGGTGGATACAAAGCAGTGCCTGCTGCTCGTCGCCTTTCCTCATCATTTCGCAAACCTGGTGCAAGTTCTCTTACGTATTGCTCCACAGTATCACGCGGATAACCCAGGTTTCTCGCTAACTGTGGGTAGACAATCGGTGATCCGGGTTCATACTCTTCTTCGAGGTAAAGCTTCACTGCTTGTCTAATTTCCTCAGCAGCATTATCTTGTGCCAAAGCAATTATAGGAGTAATATTTAGAGCATTTGGATCACCCAACTTCAGGTTAAGACATATTTGTGCAAAGAAGGACCTGAGACTTGTCTCATCATTCAGTGCTTTACTTTGAAGTCTTTCAAGTGGCCCTCTTAATTCAATGGCCTCTGTTAGAAGTGGATATATGTAATTTGATCCGCCAGTTTTGCGCCAAAAATAACCTATTTCATATCCAACCCAAATACTTTGCACAGACGATGTTGAAGCAATAACAACCAAAGCATCTGCCATAACAAGCTGTCTATTGATAACTTCAAACCAATCACCACCTGATGGAATTGCATAGGGATCAGTTGAAACAAAAATACTTCCTTTGTCAATTCCAAGAACGTTTGCCAGTTGTTCTTGCACAACAAGGGCAATCTGTCTGTCTTTCGAAGAATGACTGATAAAAATCACTGGTTTATCGCTCATAATTTCAGCCCTCACTCCAACGCCTCAACCGCGTCTTTGGCTTCTTTGAGGCCGGCCCCGGTCAATTCACGGTAGCGTTGAATGGCTTCGATTTTCTGGCCCTGTCGCACCAAATCTCGTAGTTCACTTTCATCGGCTGGCGAGTATTCCGCATCATCCTCGAACCGCATGTCACGCTCAATCTGCTCAACAGCGTCACGGGCGGAATACGTTTCAACGCCCGCGAATCTCGCATACAGATCAATGGCTTGGTCTTTGCGACCTTCGTTGAGTAGGTCGCGCACGCCAGCGGCCATATCCAGATCGGGTGCGGAACGGCGTTTCTTACCAATGTCACCGCCGGCCATCACATAGTCAATCACCTGTTTCGACTCTTTCAAACCTGTGCCGGTCAGTTCACGATATTGCCTGATGGCCTCGATTTTGCGCCCGTTTTGCATCGCTTCCTGCACCACCGAGTCATGGATGGCGTCGGCGATGTGTTGTGGTTTCACCAACGGAGTGGCTTTAACCCGACCCATGCGAATGACCACGCTCAATATCACAGAAAGGATCAACACAATCAGCAGAATTTCAATGATACCTAGATTCATAATCCTTTCCTCGTAGCTACCTCAAAGGAACTTGACCTGTCCCTGCATCGTTTCAGCCGATATAGTTTGGTGCAGGTCACGGAGACCTTTAACAATTGCGCCTATATTCGTCTGATACTGCGGTACATACGCAATACCGGCATGTTCTACACCTTGCGCATTTAAGCGCAGAAAATCGGCATCATGGGTACACAATACCCGACCCAACTCGGTTGCACGCTGAAGATGATTGCTATCTTCATCTCCCAATTCATCCAGGTCACGCACCGTTATCGCATCGATATTGTTTCTGGCGAGTTGCTCAGCAATGGCTGGATTCATATTCTCATCCAGGTAAAATCGAACGTCACTCAAGCAATCGTCCCTGTTGCCTTAATATTTCACGCCAGTGATCCGCGTCCTCAGCATTCTGGCGCATTTCTTCATCAATTTCCGTCTGATGAAGATAATAGTAGGCCAGTGCTGCATGGACTTGCCCCAATTTGAGACGAAAATCAGTCGCAATTTGCTCGGCTGTCAGCTTATCACCATGAAGATGATATGCCACAATATCGGACACTCGGATGCCAGTGCCCGCGATGATGGGTTTACCGCTACGGATTTTCGGATCGGATATAATTTCTTCTATATTGAGTATGTTTACGGTCATTGCAACCTAAACCTCATCACTCAGCTTATTAGAATTGAATGATTCATCATCCTCGTCGATATAGCCATCGCCTTCATCTGGTTGGTCGCTCAGACGTCGCTCACGTTCGATCTGATTGACCGCTGCCTGTGCCGTATACTGGTCAACGCCCGTGAATTTCTGATAAATTTCGATGGCTTCAGCTTTGCGACCTTCATCCAGCATATCACGGATACCAGCAGCGAGTTCCAGCGACGGCGCATGTTTAGGCTTCTCGTTCACCTCATCAGCATCGTCGTCAAGGTCAAAAATGGCGTCGGTCAACTCGTGCAGGGCATTGTCCACCTCATCTAAGTTGCTGAGTTCCGCCAGCCAATCTGGTTTTGCCGTGTTCGATTTGACATCCCGTTGTCTGGCTCCTTGCGCCATAATCAACAACAGCACCGCCGCGATCACCACCGCCAGGAAAATGAGCATCACTGCCATCATAATTTTGCGATCACCTCGGCGACGGTCGCGGGTAGATTGATGACCACATCGGCGTGCGTTTCCAAATTTTCGCGCACCTGAGGAAAACAGTCGCAGGTGCGGGTGTCGATGAGCGCCAGCGTCTGTAATCGTAGATCAGGTTGCTGCAAATCGTCTAGTAAGACAAACAGGTCATCGGGCGCAATGGTCTCATTCGCGGCCAGCAGCACCACATCGCTATCCAGTTGCTCAATCACCAGCGGCAACTCAGCCGGTAAATCTGTCTGTAGGCGCACATAATCAACCTGCCACAGATGCTTGGTGTCCAGCGGCAAACGTCCGATATTGTCAATGACAGTGACGGCCATTCCGGCTTGCGCAAAATGCTGTGCCAGGCCGATGGTTAGTTCGCCCTTTTCTACCGAGACCAGCCCGGCTAGTGTAATCAGGTGCATATTTCCCAACTTTATCCCAAATACATTGGGATATATAACATCTGTTCGCATTCCCTTAATGAAATTGCTCATCTAGCTTAACCCTCACCGCCTTGGCGATTTCCAGCCAGGCGGCGGTATCCTGAGTCGCAACGGCTGGGTCAGACCAGAACCGCATCGTGATTGCTTGCCGGACGGTTAATCCGGTTACCGGGTCGTGCTCATCAGCTTGCGTATTCAAGCGTTCCCACAAATCGAAGCGGGCACTGTAATAAGTATCCATGAGTTCCGCTAGAATCGTATTGGCGATGGCGTTGGTGAGAAAGCTATAGCGCTCAAATGGTGAGACTCCCGGCTGTACGGTCCGTGCCAGATCCAAAACAGCACTGACATAATTGCCACAGCCTGGACTGGGAAACTGATTCACGGCATGATCCGGCAGCTCTTTGGGCGCAATGGCATACGACACGACTCCCAATACCAGTTCGCGCACCCAGCCCGCTTCGGGATAATAATGTTCGAAGCGCGGCAGATGCTCGTGAATGCGTACCGCTGCGATTTCCAGAGCAGCCACCGGTTCCAGCAGGGTGAGCACGCGCTTGAGTGTATCCTGCAACGTGTTCCATTCGCGCTGTTCGGCAGCCAATTGCAGGGCCACGATGTCGGGCTGAAAGTCGGTCACGATGGCACCTCGCCGTTCATCAGCCGTTGGGCGGACTCTACCGCCAGCCACAGCAACTTTTCGCGCGTCGACGGCTGGCGGATCCAATCCCGATGATCCCATTCATCCCCTCCCAGGTCATCGCCGCCATACAGCATCTGGGCAAAGGTCACACCCCGGAATTGAGCGACTGCAAAAAAGGCCGCTGATTCCATCTCGACGGTCAGGCAGCCTTCATCACGCCGCCGTTGGACTTTGGCTGGGGTCTCGCGGAAGATGGCGTCGGTCGTCCAGGTCTTACCTTTTACATAGGGGACATGATGCGCGGCCAACGTCGCTTCAATCGCGGCTACCCCGGCGGGTGATGGTTCAACTTCGCGCCCGGCGGGCAAGTAATGATATGATGTGCCTTCATCGCGAATCGCACTGGTCGGAATTACCACTTGCCCAACGGCCAGATCACTGTGCAAAACCCCGGCACCCCCACAAGCAATGAACTGCTTGCAGCCCAACGCGATCATGGCTTCCAGGAAAGCAGCGGATAACGGCGCACCCACGCCCGGATGCACCACCGTACACAACTGTCCCTGATACTCGATAATGTAGACGGGTACATCACCGATCTCGCTGTTCAGTTGGTGAACGATCTCTGTCTTAATTGTGGTGTTCGCCTCGACAGCCGCCAATACTTCATTAAAGAAACACAACACACAGGCTTCAGGGATTTGCAAGTCTTCAGTTGGATTCTTTGGCTCAATCATAGCGATGCGCTCTGGATCGAACTCCAGAATGGGGTACTCATGATTTTGCATGGCCGCCCTCAAAAACAAAAAAGCCCCTTCCAATGTTGAAGAAGGAGCGTCGCGAGTGATCTGTAGACACCATCATCTTCCAGGCACTGGGCCTGATGGATTTGGCACCTTCCCGACGCTTCGGGGGTTGCCGCGAGATCATAGGGCCAATCCCTCCCTCGCTCTGGATGATTGCTATGCATTTATGCGGAAATCCTATCATGTACGAACAGAGGTGTCAAGATTGACCGCAATGGGGGCGTGTCAATGTCAGTGGCATGAGTCAATTCGGGAGATGAATGAAAGCACCAGTTGTCAAGCAGGACGCACTGATACGAGAATTCAACGCTACCCATGTCAGTAATGCCGTCAACGTTACACACCACACTCTCCCGGATATGACGATGATCTGCCCGCCAATACATTATGACCATATGAGCAAATGGATTTTAACGCCCAAAAGCCGGTACGGGCTGGGGAACGCTGATCGTCGCCTGCTGACCGGGCTGAAAAATCTGATTTGAATCGGCCCGGGCCACGAGCTGCGGGCCGTCGAACAATTGCAAACCAACACGCTGGTCATGCCCGTAAAACTCACGCCACAGCACCTGGGCTATGCCAGCTTCTTCAACAACTGCCAACTGCAAGGCTTCAGGCCGCAGCATGAGATCGACCGCACCTTCGTGATGCTGCAATAATGCAACGCGACCCAATACACAATCGGCCACCATTCCGTGCGCATCACCCGGCAGCAAATTGGCTTCGCCGACAAAGGTAGCTACTGCACGGCTCACCGGCAAGTGATAAAGTTGCTGGGGCGGCGCAACCTGGGCGACGCGTCCATCCAGCATCACCGCCACTTCATCCGCCAGACTGAGCGCTTCCTCCTGGTCATGCGTGACAAAAATCGCCGTTGTTCCAGCTTCGCGTAAGATAGTGCGTACATCGGCCCGGACCTGTGCCCGCAGCGCGGTGTCGAGATTCGAAAACGGTTCGTCCAGCAGTACAATCGCCGGATTGGGAGCCAGCGCCCGTGCCAGTGCAACTCGTTGCTGCTGCCCGCCGGAGAGTTCATAAGGCATCCGTTTGCCAGCGTCCGCCAAGCCCACCAGTTCCAGCATGTCACCGACGATCTGTTGTTTTTCATCTTTGTTGGTCCGCAGGCCAAAGGCAATGTTCTCAGCGATGTTCAGGTGGGGGAACAACGCATAATCCTGGAACACCATGCCGATGCGTCGATCCTCAGGTTCGACAAATGTGTGTTCATCCACCACCGTTTGCCCGTTAATGCGAATCGTACCGCTATCCGGCGTTTCAAAACCGGCAATCAAGCGCAGAGTCGTCGTTTTGCCGCCACCGCTGGGACCCAGCAGTGCCAGCAATTGCCCGGCTTTGGCCGCCAGATCGACGCTGCGCAGCGCGACGACATTATCAAACGTTTTACTGAGGTTGGTGCAGTGCAGTGCGTAAGTCATAGCTTGATTGGATATTGGGGCTTCATTACATCAGGTTAGACAAATCCAAGCCCAGCCATTGTAATGGTAATCAGCCCGAAAACAATCTCCTGTACACCGATAATCTGAGGCCGGGCCGGACGCCGCCAGCGTGATAGGCCATGAACCGCGCGGGCCAACAACATCAAGCCAGCGATAACCGACAGCAATGGTATCAGCTCAAGCCAGGTGAAAATCACCAGCACGATCAGAGCAATTACATGCAAGGTCGTCGAGATCATCGCAGTGGCGGCTTGTCCTTTTTCCAGGCGGAGTCGGGCGCGAACATAAAACACGGTCGGGACCGCGCGGGTGATGATAATAACGCTCAACGCCAACGCCGGGAGCAACGGCCACCCGCCCAGTAGCCCGATGCTGGCCGCGATACTGGCAAGGATGATGGTCGCCGTAACTTCTGGCAGCCAGTGACGGCTTTCATGACGCACATCGAAATACACTTGCACGATCACCAGCGGACTCACGAGCAAGAATGGCAGTAGAAAATCAGCTGCTGGCGACATAACAAAAGCGATAAGGCCCATCACAACCGCAATCACAACATACAAGCCAACAAAACGCTCGGCCAATCGAGTCCGCTGATAACGCCGCTGGCGCTGCCGATCGGTCCAAACGATTTTCAAGGGTTGTCGGATGAGAAAGATCGCCAACGATGCGCCGATCAGCCACAGACCAGCAATACTGGGGGCAACCAAGAAGCCCAGTAACACCGGTTCCAGCCAGAAACTCCAGCTTCCGTGCTCAACGGGTAAGGCTATCGCTCGCCAGGTTTTAATGGATGGTGATTTCAGCATTTATCGAATGACGAATTTAGCAACCCCGGCAGCGATTGCCAATACTCGGGTTTTCAGGTGACGCGAGAGGCGCACGTTATGCCGGTCACAGTGGTCACGCCATAGAATGATCACGAGACCCAGTGCTGAGACCGCCATCAATAGCAAGCCCGGCCCGCCGATGAGGACCAGCATCGCTTCTTCATAGACCGACCAGATGCGCGTCGATAAGGTGCGCAGACCAATCGGTGCCAGAATCAACGTGGTCGGCAGTTCTTTCATGACACTGAGGAAGACCAGCGCGGCCCCGGCGATAATGCCAGTGCGGGCCAGCGGCACCGTCACTTTAAGCACAACTTGCCAGGGTTTTAGTCCCAGACTACGCCCGGCTTCTTCCAGGCGCGGGTTGATCTGCGTCAAAGCACTGCGCGTCGCCCCCAGACTCAGTGGCAAAAAACGAATGACATAACCCAGAATGAGTAGCGGCAGAGTTTGATACCAGGCGGGTAAATAATGCGAAGCAAAGAACACCAGCGCCAGTGCAATTACGATGCCGGGTAAGACGTTGCCCGTATAGGACAGACCCACCAACCAGCCATTGAAACGTGATTTTGAGCGGGTCGCCATCAGGGCCAGCGGGACCGCCGCAACCGCAACGACAATCGCTGCTATCGCCGCCGCGCTGAGCGTTGTCGTAAGCAGATCCGGCATGTTCGCTGGGACGGTATCGATCATAACACGCCCGGTCAGCCAGGACAGTAACACACCCACCGGCACCAAAACGCCGACGCCAACCAGCGTGCCACAGAAGATGAGTGCGGGCCACCGCCAGCGACCCAGTTGAATAGTTTTAGGTTTGCGACTGGTACCGGTTCCAATGCGATAATTACGTTGATTGGCTGCTGCCCGCCGTTCCAGCACGATCAAGACCAGTGTCAGCCCAATCAACACCAGCGCGAGAATAGCCGCTCGTTCGCGATTAAAAGAGGCATTGTATTGCAGATAAATCGCCCGGGTGAATGCATTGTAGCGCATAATGGCGACGGCCCCGAAATCGCTAAGCGCATAAAGCGATGTAACCAGCATACCCGCCGCCAGTGCCGGACGCAATTGGGGCAATGTGACTTTGAAGAAGACCCGCCAGCGACTCAAGCCCAGGCTGCGGGCCGCTTCTTCCAAGGCCGGGTCACTATTGAGCAAGGCGGCGCGAACCGGCAGCACGACAAACGGGTAAGTAATCAACGTAATTGACAGCCATGCGCCGAACAAGCCGCGAATATCGGGCAAGCGTTCCACGCCAATCAGCACTTCCAGCCAGCCCTGCACAATCCCTTTTGGACCAAACGCGGCGATATACGTCACCGCGCCTAGATAGGAGGGAATCACCATCGTCAACAACCCCAACACCAACCAGAGCCGACGATACGGCAGGTCGGTCCGCGCCGTTAGCCACGCAAATGGCACCCCGATAAGTGCGGCCCCCACCGTGACGGTCGTTACCAGCACCAGGCTGTTGGTAATGATGTTGAGTGTCCGCGCTTTCAGGAGATAATCAACACCTTCGGCACCAGCACCCAGCGCCCGCAGGCCGAGGTATACCAATGGCAACAGCATCAACAATGCAACGAAGACACCAAAGACTTGCAGCATTGACGGCCAGCGCAAGTGGGGCAGGTGCCAGCGTTGCTCAGGGATGTTGACAAAGGGTATTGATTTCTGCATGTTTATTCCTGAAAGGGGTACTTATATTGACTGTACCCCCGCTTCTCAATTGATAAAGGTCCAATATATCAATGGTTACATCTGTTACAGAAAATCCGTGACATCTGTCACCATGATGTTCAAGCAACTGCCCAAGCTAGTCAATCACTTCAAAAACACCCCCACCCAGCCTCCCCCAATGCGTTGGGGGAGGTGTCAGCCGCAGGCTGGCGGAGGGGGAAAATGTGCAAGTCACTTAGTCCGAGATTCATGATTGGGAATGTGACCTTTCTTTCGCCAATTTATTGGCAAAATATCTGACTTAGCCGTCAAGAGCACCGCTGTCTTCGATCATTTCCAGCGTACCTTCCAGATCATCCAGATTACTCAGATCGATTTCCGGTATCTCGATCTCGTCCAGTGCCACCAGGTCAACGCCCGGATCAACGCCGTCGATCAGTGGATATTCGTAGGTCTCAGTAGCGAAGTAGGTTTGCGCTTCCGGGCTGAGCAGGAATGCTAACAACTCCAGGGCGTCCTCGGGTTGATCGGTCGTATTGACAATACCCGCTCCCGCCACATTAATTAGTGCGCCAGGGTCGCCGCCGGGAAAGTAATGCAATTGGGTTGTGATGTCCGGGTCTTCCGCCAGATAGCGGTAGAGATAATAATGATTGACCAGCCCCGCTGGAATTTCGCCACTTATGACGGCCTCAACAATAGGCGAGTTACCGCTAAACACCTGGGGAGCATTGGCGACCATACCTTCTAGCCAGGCCATGGTTTCCTCGTCACCCAACAAGACGCGCATCGCCGTGATGTTGGCCTGGAACGAGCCGTTGGTCGGCGCCCAACCCACCAACCCGCGCCATACCTCACTTGTCAGGTCCAGAATCGATTCTGGCAGTTCGAGTTCCAGTTCCTCTAAGCGTTCCGGGTTATAAACCAGTACGCGGGCACGACCACTGATGCCCACCCATAATGCGTCGGGCGAGACGAAAGCCGGGCTACTCACCAATTCCACAATCTCATCGGGTAAGGTTGCGAGCCGGTCGGCTTTTGCCAGCGCGCCGAGTGCCCCCGCATCTTGCGCGATGTAAACGTCTGCCGGGCTGTTGTCACCCTCTTCGATGATCTGATTGGCAATAGCGGCGGTACTCCCATATAGCACCTCAACATCAATGCCAGTCGCATCCGTGAACTGTTGGAGAATGGGCGCGATCAGACTTTCGCTGCGGCCTGAATAAATCGTCAGAACTTCATCCTGCGCGGCCAGAGGGATAATACTGGCAAGCAAGATGACAACGATGAAAAATATGAAACGCATAGCAACTCCTAACTTGCTTAAAAACAGAATTCCATTTAGGATTCTGTCTATCAGATTATCATTCAGCGTCAGGCCGGATTCCCACGTCCATTTGTCTGGCGCTGAATGGTTTCTATTCTGCCCTGAGTGCCACGATATATCTACGCTTGTGGTAAATTTCTCAATTTCTATGCGCACAACTACAGATGGTCACAGACGGAAACTGGAGTTTGCATCTGGTTAAAAATGATTTAAGGCACCGTTTGCCAGCAACCCTCACCCCCCGGTTACGTATAACGATTTAGAAAACACTGAATGTTTAGGGGTCCTCCTTGATTTACTGACTCCGAAGCGCGGGTTAGTGGTAAAATGGGGAAGTTATTCAGACGAACCATTTACAGGAGTACCAATGGCAGCGTGGTGGGGAACGCGCACGAACGTATCAGCCCGGCTGCGGTTAGAAGTTGAAGCGATGCGTGCGGCGTTTGATGAAACATTTAAACTGGTTGTGCCCCAGTTCGGCTTGCTGCACTGGGAAGGTACGGTCAATGTGAACTTATCGACGCTTACACATACGGCCCATCGCTTGAAAATCGTTTATCCCAACGAATACCCGAATCGTCCGGCGGAGGCCTATGTGCTCAAACCGCGCATCTATAGTGAGAAACACCAGTATGAAGATGGGCAATTGTGCCTGTTTAATCCTAAAGATGGCGAGCAGTATGGTTGGAATCCAGGGCGATCAACCGCAGTGACGGTCACGGGTTGGTCAGTCCAATGGCTCTATGCCTATTATACCTGGCGTGCGACCGGGAGCTGGCCGGGGATTGAAGAACGGGTTCGCGCTGACACGCCGTTGCCGCGCCGACGGAGAAATTGACATGATTCGTTCGTTAAATCTGACACGCCCCACCGTGCCCAATCTGGTCGTGGCCCAGCGGGTGTTGGATAAGATGATGATCGCCGCGCACCATTATATTCAGGATGAAACCGGCGAAGCGATGGTGGGCTTGATTGTACCCGGCAGCCGCACCAATGGCGTCGATACACTCTATGTCCTGGATACGATCTCACCGGATGATAGTGCGGTCCGCCAGTTGCACACGTTTCAGCAGGGTGATGAACGGCAGGACGAAATTATCTGGTGGTTACAGGAAAACTGGCATGTCTATCGCGAAAAGCGGCGGGGCAGCTTTGGCAATGCGATCCAGGCAAAATGGGATGTGCCGCTGCGGTATCTCGGTGACTGGCATAAACAGCCGGGGTTTATGATTGCGCCCAGTGGTGGCGACCAGCGCACCGCGCTCGACTGGTTGGATGACCCGGAAAATGGTATGGATTTTTTAATCGCGCCGATCGTGACACTGGGACACCCCTCCACCACTCTAACGGGCAGCACCAACGCTAATTTCCTGACGATGCCCACAGAAGATGCGCAGCACTTGCGCGTTGATTTCTGGTACATTCATCGTGAACTGCGCTTGTTTCAGCCCATTGTTCCCGCCGTCTATCCTAACGATCAACTGCCGGGGTTGACCGATTATCCCTGGCATCTGGTCAATCAGGGCCGGATCAATCAGGAATTTGCGCTGCTACAAGCTGACGAGTTATTCACCTCGATCGTGTTGTGGAACGCCACCCCGGAACCGCCGCTGGAAATTTGTTTTATGACCGCGCGGATGGGGTCTGACCGTGTGCTCATTATCATCACGCCCTGGAATTATCCAGAGAAACCTCCCGTAGCCCGGGTCGCGCCGTTTATTCAGATGGGGCCAGATGACGACCTGTACGAGATCTTCGAAGAGATGTGGTCCCAATCGCAAGCTGTCACTGACCCAGCGGACTGGGAGTGGTCGGAAGCGCAGTACCTCGTGCATTATATTCGCGCGCTGGAAGTAGCTCTGGATATGAAGACTTCGAACCGGCCACTGATGGTCAGCGATGCAACCGATGACGATGACGAGAATAATGATGAAAACGAAGAAGAAAATGATGATCGGCGTGAAGCACCGGTTGATCTAGATACCGTAACTGAGGAAGATTGATTTTTATGGATTGGGAGCGCGTTGAAGGCGTTATCGGCACCAATAATCTTGCGCGACTGGCACGGAAGCGGGTCGCCGTGATTGGCCTGGGGTCGGGCGGTGGGCAGGTGGCGCTGAGCCTGGCGATGAGCGGAGTTGGGCAGTTTGTCCTCATTGATGATGATGTGATGGAACCCGGTAACATCGTGCGTCATGTCGCCGACCGACGCTATATCGGTCAACCCAAAGCCGATGCAGTGGCTGATCTGATTCGCAATCGCAACCCCGACGCAACGGTTGCCACTTATCACGAACGGGTCGAACGCCATCTTGATTTGCTGGAAGCTATTGACCTGTTAGTCGTCGCCGTTGATAATGAAAACTCAAAGTATGTGCTCAACGAGGTCGCGCTCAAAAACAATCTGACAGCCGTTTATGCCGGTGTGTATGAACGGGGCGAAGGCGGCGATGCGGTGGTAATTTATCCCTATGATGGTCCCTGTTATGCGTGTTGGGCCGCCGAAGTGCGCGATGAGCACGTGCCGACGGCTAATCCCGGCGAAGAACTTGATTACGGCATGATCGGCCCCCAGGGAACGCTCGAAGCAGAACCTGGACTGTGGTTACATGTCACCCGGGTAGCATCGGTGCAAGCCCATCTGGTGTTGAACGAATTGCTCAAAGGCACCGATGTTTATGAACCGCTGCCCGGCAACACGATCTTGCTGGCAAACACGGCCCTGGAAATTATTACCGGACAAATCACGCCACCGCACGGCGCGGTATGGGTGACGATTGATCGGGATCCCGATTGTCTGGTGTGCGGTCAACTGCAGCGGGCGGAATTAAAAGGTGAGCAGTCGGCAGCATTATCGTTAACCGATCTCATAGATGCCACCGGGATTGTGATGCAAGAAGAAGATGAGGAGTAAAAGCGATGGATGAAGAAAACAAGGCCCCAGTGGACAATCAAGCGGACAATGCACCGGCGACTCCTCCCGCTGAAGACGATAAGCCGAGTGATGACGTGGGCATGAACGACCGCTTAGAGCGCCTGGGTGGTGAACCGGCCCCGGTCATAACGCCAGAGGAATTTGCGCGGTTGCAACAGGCGGGTCAGGTTCACATTGATTCGCGGGGACGCGTGCGCACCACGCGCCGCAGCGATGCCGAAGCCGGGGTTTCATTACGCAAACGCCGGGCCTGGTACGATGCCAGCTGAGGCGGCTAAACCGCTGCTAGATGCGTTAATCGCAACCCTGAAAGCGAAGGGAGAATTAAGTGACCCCCGGTTGGAGGCCGCTTTCCAGACCATAGAGCGCCAACATTTCCTGCCAGATCTCCCACTGGAACAAGTTTATGCGGATGAAGCGCTCCCTGTTAAACGGGGACCCGACGGCAGTGTCATTAGCTCATCCAGCCAGCCCACGATGATGGCGATGATGTTGCGCCAGTTGCAGGTACAACCCGGTCAGAATATTCTGGAGATCGGTGCAGGAACCGGCTATAACGCTGCCTTGCTACAATATTTAGTGGGCGCTGAAGGTACGGTAACCACTGTCGAGTTGGACAAAGATCTGGTGCAGCGTGCTGAGCGTCACCTGCAAACCAGCGGCATGAATCGGGTGCGGGTCGTCCATACCGATGGTGCGGGCGGTTATGCGCCACGGGCCGCCTATGATCGCATTATCGCGACTGTCGGCGTGTGGGACGTGCCGCGTAACTGGGTCGACCAGTTAAAAGCCAAAGGCGTTCTGGTCGTACCAATCTGGATTGATGCGCTGCAAGTCAGTACGTCGTTTACTCGTGCCGCCGATGGCACCCTCTATAGTCGGGAGAACATGCCCTGTGGCTTTGTCCGTCTGCGGGGCGCCAATGCTGGCCCCTTGCTGGCTCAACGCATCGGCACCACCTCCTTAATCTTGCATTCGAATAAAGTACCGGCTTTGGATAGCGCGGCTCTACACGCCTTGTTGTCCGATGGGGTTGAGCATAATCTGCTGAATGTTCGGCTTAGTTCAAGCGAATATTCGTATGGATTCCTGCCCTATTTTGTCTTGAATCTGCCGGAAGATTTTATCTTTGGGTCATACAGTATGAGCACCAATCAGCAAGCTTATGGCCTGAGCGGACATGGCTTTGCCCTGTTGCGGGCGGGGAGTGCCTGCTTTGTGCCGTTCCATGCGCATGGTGAAACCCGTTGTTTTGGCGGTGTGGATGCTTTCATGGCGATCCAGGCGGCGTTAGCGGATTGGATCGCTGCCGGACGCCCCACCGCGACTGACCTGCGCCTGCGCCTGATACCGAAAGAGCATGGTCCAACGCCCATTGTTGTCGGGCAGCTTTACACCCGCAAAGACCACTACCTCCATGCCTGGCTGGAAACCCATGATTGATCTGGCAGCCGTGCGGGCCGCGCTGACAATCCCCGGATTTGACGTTGATACTGCTCGGCAGTCGATGATTCCCGGCTCACGCCAGCGCTTTCCCCAGCCGAATGGTACCGCCCAACAGGCCGGGGTGCTGGTGTTGCTATATCCACAGGCAAACGATCTGTATTTTGTTCTGACCCGGCGCACCGACACGTTGCGAGGTCACAGCGGTCAGGTCAGTTTCCCCGGTGGCAAACGGGACGCCCATGATCCCTCACTGATCGCGACAGCCCGGCGCGAAACCTGTGAAGAATTGGGCATTTGTACCGACAATCTCGATGTAATTGGCAGCCTGAGTAACGTCTACATTCCCCCCAGCAATTTTGATGTCACGCCAGTCGTGGCGGCATTGCCTGTAAAGCCTCAGTTTCACCCGAACCCAGCCGAAGTTGCCGAGGTTTTCAGTGTGTCACTCTCCGCACTGATTGATGATGCGTTCAAGCGAAGTGAGTATCGTGAGATTCAAGGGGCCTCATATTTCATCCCCTACTATGCGTTCAACGGGCACAAAGTCTGGGGCGCAACCGCGATTATGCTCAGCGAATTGGAAGGTCGGCTGCGGGCAGTATTTCCCGTCTAATACATTTCTGATTTTCGTCCTACACAATGCATATATTTCACCGATATTGCTCTTACACAGGCGGGCTATCATCATGGTCGTAAACACATTCAAATGTAGATCAATCACGGAGTTTGAAACCATGTTAGTTCGTCAACCTTACTTTACCAATCGTCGTCATGTTCGCCAGACCCCGGATGCTGAGCGCATTTATCGACTGCCGGTTGATGCCTATGAAACCGCTGACTCAGTGATCCTGACCGCATCAGTCGCGGGCCTGAACCTTGATAATCTTGACATTACGCTGGACGATGGTGTGCTGATTATTAGCGGCGAGGTCAATGGCGTAGAGGAAGAAGTCAATTACCTGCTGCGTGAGCGTTTTCACGGCAAATTTGAGCGTCGCCTGCACATCAACATCCCGGTGAATATCGAAACCGCCCAGGCGACATACCATGATGGTATCCTGCGGCTGGAACTGCCGAAGGCCGAAGAAGCCAAGCCACATCGCATCGCGGTCAACGCGGTTCACTAATCACTTCACAAAACAATTGCTGGCGCGTCCCCTGTGGGCGCGCTTTTGATTCTGGTTATCTTTGAACATCGAGGCATACAGTCTCCCCTTGATGGGGAAAGTTTTCTGTCTTTTGACTATGGGCTGTAGACTAAAGACTTTTGACTACTGGCATTGTATTGAAGTCGGAAGGTTAGATTGATTACCATTTGACTTTCATAGCAAAATTTGCAATCTGTTGACATGTAGGATATGTTGAAATAGGACATATGCTATGAGGTTAGCAATTGTGGACACCACACCGGTTCGTTTTGGGATTGTCTCACCGGCACGCTGGGGGCGGCTGTTGCTTGATGCCGCACAGCCATCAAGCAAGCTGGTCCTGGGCGGGGTGTTTAGCCGTCGAACCGAAAACGCCACTGCAATCGTCGAAGAGTACGGCAGTAAAGCGTATAGCAGCTACGAAGCCTTACTGGCTGCTCCTGAGATTGACGCTGTGTTGCTGCCGACACCCCACTTTTTGCACCATCCACAAACTATTGCCGCATTAAATGCAGGTAAACACGTCTTTGTTGAAAAACCGATCGCGAATACACTCGACGAAGCACGTGAAATGAAACAATTGGCGGCGGCGAATGGGCTGGTACTCGCCGTAGGTCTCCAGGGGCGGCGTAGCGGCGGCATCCGTAAGGCTAAAGCCATGATTGATAACGGCGACCTGGGCCAGGTCGTAATGGCAGTCGCGGTTCATGGTGCGCCAATTGCGCTTGATTACACATCCGATGATTGGGAAACTGACAAAGAA
Organism: Phototrophicaceae bacterium; assembly: GCA_965223835.1. Lineage (GTDB taxonomy): Bacteria > Chloroflexota > Anaerolineae > Aggregatilineales > Phototrophicaceae > CAVYXZ01. Next base: position 6,188,667 of record CBDCXQ010000001.1, on the reverse strand, counting down.
AAAATCCCTGGTGGACCGCTGGACAATCTGGGTGTTCATTATGCCGATGTAATGCCATTTTTACTCGGTCCAGTGCGGCGCGTCTCTGGCTTTTACAGCTCGCATATCACGCCCTTCGCTGTGCCGGACGCGGCAACGGCATCTTTCGAGTTCGAAAGCGGGACGCTGGGTGTTTATACGACGCAGCAAGTGTCGGCTTACAGCAGCCGCTTAAGTCTGTTCGGGACCAAAGGCGTTTTACACATCAATCGTTTTGGACAGGAATTGCTCTGGCAGGATATTATCGACACCCAGGCGGCCAAAGCTGAAGGCCCCACACTCCACCCTATCGCGTTTGAAGGGCCACATCCCTTCTCGACAGCGCTCCAAGAAGAGCTTGAAGATTTTGCCGATTGCATCCGGCATGGCGGTCAGCCACTGGTTGGTGCCGATCAAGGAATTGCGTCCTTGCGGCTGATCCGTGCCATTATGGAATCCAACGATAGCGGGCAGACGATCACGCTGGACTAAACATATGCACATTACCGGCATGACCGCACGACTATTAGAAATTGACGCTCGTCCCCGTTTTGGTGATGAAGGCGTACCCCCTGGCCGGCCTGCGACCTGGCATTATCCGTTAATTATCCTGCATACTGACTCGGGTATTGATGGTTACACGATGGGTTATGGCAATCAGGGTGATGGGCGGGCGCTGGCCTATCTGGTGCGCGACGTTTACCTGGCGGAACTGCTTGGCGAGAATCCGCTGCATGTCGAAATGCTGTGGCACAAATTGCGCCGCCGTACCCGCCACATGTACGCATTGATGGATGCAGTTGTGGGCATTATTGATGTCGCCCTCTGGGACATCCGGGGCAAAGCGATGAGCCAGCCCATTGCCATGTTGTTAGGGTTGTATCGCTCATCGATTCCTGGATATGCAACCGGCTATCGTTTTCACCCAACGCCGGAGCAGGTGCACGATGAGGCACTTGCAATGAAACAGCGTGGATTTCATGGTTACAAACTGCACTTCTGGAATGATCCCGAAACGGATATTCCTTGCATCTATGCGGCGCGGGAGGCGGTCGGACCCGATTTTCCGTTGATGCAGGACTTGAACAGTAAATACAGTTTCACCCAGGCGCTTGAACTCGGTCGGGTACTGGACGAACTCAATTTCTACTGGTTTGAGGAGCCAATCCCCGAACGGCAAACGGAAAATGTACGTCGGCTATCGAGTTTGCTGAAAACCCCTATTCTGGGCGGGGAAACCTTGCGGCTAGATGAAATGCCGGAGCAGATTCGCCAGGGTGCTTTCGATATTGCCCGTGGCGATGTGTATTCCAAAGCAGGCATCACCGGCCTGTACAAAACGTGTGTGATGTGTGAATTATTTGGCCTTAATCTAGAAGTGCATACGATGGCAACGCCGTTATTGGATGTCGCCAATCTGCATGTATCGTGCGCCGTTAAGAACGGAGATTTTGCCGAAATCATCCACCCTGTTTATCGTTTTGGCCTCAAGGGTAAGCCGCTGGACATTGACGAGGCTGGCTATCTACATATGCCCACCTTGCCGGGTCTCGGGATCGAACTAGACTGGGATTGGATTGACAACCACACGGTTGAAGTCATTACTGGACCGTAGAAAGGATCATTGGCATGGCTCCCCCCAATATTCTTGTCATCATGTCCGACCAACATGCCCCGATGTATAGCGGCCCCTATGGACATTCGATTGTGAGAACGCCGAACATGGATCGGTTGGCGGCAAGGGGCACGGTTTTTGAAAACGCCTACTGCAACTCGCCTATTTGCGTCCCGTCGCGCATGACCTTTATGACCGGGCTGCACCTACACAACAGCGGCATCTGGGACAATGGCGTGCCCCTGCCGTCCGATACTGTCACCTGGGCGCATCAAATTAAGGCGGCAGGCTATGATGTCGTTTTGGCCGGGAAAATGCATTTTCGCGGTTTAGATCAGCTTCATGGCTTCCGTACGCAACTGGCCTATGATATCAACGCGCAAAACCTGCCTAATATTCGCCACTGGGACGATGGTCTGGAAACGCGCGAAACCCCGATGACACAGATCAAAGCGGAAGCCGGGCGCTCCAAAGAAATCGAAGCCGATGATGCGGTGACCGCTGCGGCGCTTGATTACCTGCGTGACCCGGCCCGCAACGACCAACCCTGGGCATTAGTTGCTGGATACGTTGCACCCCACCCGCCGTTTGTCGTGCCCCAGCATTATCTCGATCTGTATCCGCCCGAAGCGATGGATTTGCCTCAGATCCCGGATGGGCATTTGGACGAGTTACATCCAGCTTACGAACGTATCTTGAAATGGCGCAACCTGCAAAAGGGTGGAATTTCAGAAGCGAATATTCGGCAGGTACGCTCAGCGTATTATGGGCTGATAACGTATCTTGACGACCAAATCGGCCAACTAATTGCCGCGTTAGAACAAACTGGACAACTCGAGAACACAATCATCATTTATGTCAGCGATCATGGCGAGATGCTGGGTGAACATGGCCTCTGGTACAAATGCAATTTCTACGAACAGTCCGTCCATATTCCACTGATAATAGCCGGGCCAGGTGTTCCGGCAAATCAGCGGATAGCAGAAGTGGTATCAACTGTCGATTTGACAGCCACTTTGCATGATCTGGCGGGTGTCGAATCGCTCGTGGCAATCGATGGCGCCAGCCTGCTGCACCTGTTAAACGGCGATATGCATAATTGGAAAGACGAAGCACTGTCAGAATTCTATGCGGATGGCTCCACCCGCCCCTGGGCAATGCTGCGGCAGGGGAAGTTCAAGCTGGTCTACAGTCACAACGACCCACTGGAACTCTACGATCTTGAAAATGATCCGGGCGAGTTTCACAATCTGGCGACCGATGAAACGTACCGGAAAATTGTCGATCGCCTCTGCGCCAGCCTGCTTTCACGCTGGAATCCAGCCGAACTCGATCTGAAAATTCGGCAGAGCCAGAAAGAGCGGCGACTCATCTATAATGATCTGTTTGCTTACCTGCTGGAAGGGCAATCGCGGTGACGATTTCGCTGCCAGTACAGCACACGTTTGGTGGTCGGTGTTTACCGCTGGACTGGTTAGAAGCCAAAAGGTTGCACCTGAGTGATGAATGGCAGGTTTAATGCGCTTTATGAGGTTCGAGAGGTCATCCAGTCGTGCCCACATTCGATTCTGAGACACTGATTACGTTTGACAGCGAAATTTTTGTTGCCGCTGGCACCCCATCGGACATCGCCCAGCAGGTAGCCGCATCGCTCGTCACATCCAATCTGGTCGGCCATGATTCGCATGGTATCGTGCAAACCCTGAAATATGTTGGCAAAATCCGAAGCGATGACTTGATCCCCACGGCCCGACCGCAATTGAGCCAGCAGCAGGGTAGCACTGCCAGCGTGGATTGCCAGTGGGGGTTCGGGCACATCGGCGCAAAGTATGGTGCCGAAGTCGCCTGGGCGATTGCAGCGGAGGCCGGTGTCGGCTGCGTCACGCTCAATAACGTCAATCATATCGGGCGACTGGGCGAATATGTCGATTTGATTGCCCGGCAAGGGTTGATCGGTTTGTACATGACCACCGGGTCAATGTCTGGTGGGCAGGTGACACCTTATGGCGGCAGCGGTCGGCGCTTTGGCACCAATCCGATGGCCTGGGGAATCCCGGTGGGCAACGAACAACCGCCTTTGATTTCTGATTTCGCCACCTCAGCCTATTCTGCTGGCAAGGTGGGGGTGGCCCTCGATGAAGGCGAAGCACTGCCGCCTGGCATCTTGATTGACAAAAATGGTTATCCAACCACCGACCCGGCAGATCTCGCTGCCGGTGGGGCGCTGCTGCCGATGGGGTCGTACAAAGGCTATGGCCTCTCGCTGGTGATCGAGTTAGTCGTATCCATTCTGGCAGGCTTCGCACCGGCCTCCTCCGGCGATTTTCACCAGGGCAACCCAACCCTGATCCTCGCGTTGTCCATTGAAACGTTTACCGCAAGGGACCGGTATGAGGCATTAGTATCAGAGCTACTGGAAAATGTAAAAAATACCCCACCGGCACCCGGCTTCGATGAAGTGCTGCTGCCGGGCGAGGTCGAACAGCGATCCTACGCTGAACGTTCACGAGCGGGCATTCCCATCCCCAAAACGACCTGGCAACAACTCACCGAACTGGCGGAGTCATTGGGAGTGGCGCATCCATGAGAAAAAATGCACTGGGACGCACCGGCCTCATGGTTACAGAATTGGGCTATGGTACGGGGCAACTACGCGGCGAAGGTCTATGGAATGGCCGCCCTATCGCGCCGCAGCAGGCCGATCTGATCCTGAACGCGGTGTTGGATGCCGGGATTAACTTCATCGACACCGCTGATATATATGGCGGCGCCGAGGACTACATCGGCCAGTTTATCGCCGCGCGCCGTGACGAATACTACCTGGCAACCAAATGTGGGTGTGTGCTCGTTCCTGATGATGGGCAAACCAGAATACAGCGCGATTGGTCACGCACACGTTTGGAGCAAGCAATTGATCGTAGTCTGCGCCGGATGCGGACCGATTATATCGATCTGTTGCAATATCATAATCCAACAGTAGAAGATTTCGAGCGCCACGATCTTGGTCGCTTGCTGGAAGATTCCCGGGCCGCTGGCAAGACCCGTTTTATTGGTGTATCAACGACGCTCCCCCATTTGCCTTACTTCCTGAAGATCGGCCTGTTTGATGTCTTTCAAATCCCCTACTCGGCCCTCGAACGCGATCATGAAGACTGGATTTCCGCGGTGGCTGGGCAACATTCGGGGACGATTATTCGGGGTGGTGTCGCCAAAGGTGCACCGGTTAAAGGCGGCCCACAACAGGATCTATGGGAACGTGCCGGGCTGGATGACTTACTCGACGACATGTCGCGTATGACGTTTATGCTGCGCTTTACGCTGATGCATCCCAACATTCATACCAACATCGTTGCCACGATCAACCCCAATCATTTGCGCGACAATCTGCAAGCCGTAGCATTGGGGCCGTTGCCAGACGATGTTTATGCCGAAGCCCAACGACGACTAGCCAGAGTGGGGGAGACACCGGATGAAGTTACTCTTCTTTGACGATTATCATCTGCAATACCGCCATAATCTCGAGTTCATTGCCCACCAACCGGAAAAACATCCGGCAAATCCGGTGCTCGTGCCCGAACACCCCTGGGAAGCCTGGCGGGCCTTTCCGATTGCCAATTGTGTGATGCAGGACAACGATATTTTCCGGATGTGGTACGAGACCGGCTATGATGAACTGTCTGTCTCCGGCGAACGAATCAACCGAACGGCGTATGCCACCTCAACCGACGGACTTAACTGGGAAAAACCGGTGCTCAATCAGTATGACTATAAAGGTAACACCGAGAACAACATCCTCAATTTCGGGCCATTTGGTGTCCACAACGTCAGTGTGGTGCGTGACGTTGAAGACATTAACCCCTACCGAGGCTATAAAATGACCTTCTTTACGATGCCACCCGGTAAGGGTCGGGGCGAACTGCCATCGGGCATCAATGTGGCGGTTTCCGAAGATGGGTTGCGCTGGAGATTGGCTAGATCCGCCAACGAACCAGCCTTTCGGGCCTGGCGTGATGTCGTGCCCGGACAGCCGTCGTCCGGTGATACCCACGCGCTGGTGGGCTATGTGCCGGAGCGCCAGCGCCACGTCGTTATGACTCGAAATATCACGATTGTGCCCTATTTCTTTCGGACGATCTGCTACAGTGAAAGCACGGACTTCATCAACTGGTCGGAACCGGTGAATGTACTCTCACCGGATGAGCAGGATATTCCCGGCACCGAGTTTTACTACCTGACTGTCCAGCGTTATGAAGACCTCTATCTAGGACATTTGTGTGTCTTCCATAATTACAGCCGACGGCGGACCGCGGCCAATGCCGATCGGTTTCGCGTCTCACCTGAACTTGCGTACATGAATCAGCGGCTCGACACGAAGCTGGTCTACAGCCGGGATCTCCAGGTCTGGCGCTATGCGGATCGCCAGCGCCGTGCCTTCATCCCGGTTGGCGACCCCGACACCTGGGACAGCGGCATGATCTTTGGTGCGTCGATGGTTGAGATCGGTAACGAACACTGGTACTACTATGGCGGTACACCTATGCGCCATATCGTTGAGGATTTGCAATATGCCGGGACGGAACGCGATGGGTTGCCCATGACCATGTGTGGCGGTGTGGCCCGATTGCGACAAGATGGTTTCGTCAGTTTGCATGCCGGTGAAGCTGAGGGCGAGTGTATCATGCAGGCCATCACGATTGCCGACACCAACAGCATTCACCTCAATGCGCGAACGCTGCCCAACGGGACAGTGACGATTCAAATTCTCGAAGAGGATGCTGATGAAGTTATTGCGACCAGTATGCCCTTTGTTGGGGATGACCTATCGGCTCAAATGCAATTCGACCAAGGCCTACCCCAAAATAGCCGGGTGCGCCTGCGCATCATAAGCCAGCACGCCGATGTATTTTCGATCCGTGTTTAAACCGCCAGCGTATCCTCACGGACTGCGCCATCAGCATAGCCAGTTATCAGCCGCGCTCCCCGATAAAGACCGTCAGGTGCAGCGACTGCTGTGATACTCTTATTCGCCAGCACCGGCTGCCACAGGTTGTCAGGGTCAGATGTCATCCACAACTGATCGGCGATCAGGGCCAATAGCTGATTATCGGCAGCGATGACCGCGTTGATCGGGCCTTCAGGCCGGGTAGCACCGCCGGGTGGTTGCCAGGTTGCGCCGCTATCGGTTGAAACGAACAGGCCATGCGCTTCCGTTCCGGCCACCAACTGCCCTTTTGGTTCAGCGTACAAGCTGAGGATGGTGTCGGGATCGCACGGAAGATCAACCGCCTGCCAGGAGCGCCCGGCGTTGTGGCTGCGATACAGGCCACTCGCCGTTCCTGCCAGCACTGCACCCACACTGTCTGATGTGGATGCCAGGCAAAGCACCCTTCGGTCAAACAGGCCACCGTTCCATGCCTGCCAGGTTTCGCCGCCGTCCTCAGACCGGTAAATGCCGTCCTCCAGGGTCGCTGCAATTACGGTATGTCCGTCATCATCGTCTGGGACGATTTGCAAATCACTGACGGTTGTTGGGGGCGCGGGTAATTGAAACGCTTGCCAGCTTGCACCCAGATCGGGCGACACCATAATACCGCCTTCGACACCGGCAAACAGCGCTTGTCCGCCTCGTGCTACTGAGATGGTCGCCGGGTTTGCAGCCAACCCAAATGATTCATAGGCTGGCTGCCATGCCGCGTCCACCCGCTTATACAAACCGGAACGGCGGCAGGCAAGCTGGATGTCTTCATCAATTAACAGGTCATAAACCAGATCGCTGGTTACATTAATGGGTGTCATGGTGTGGTTGCCTGGGGCGGATTATCCTGGTGAATTAGCACATCGGTTGTCAAGACGAGCGCGGCACCGTAAATGGCTGTGCGCACGGCGGTCTTGATAACGGCGGAACTTTCGAAAATGCTCGCGTCAAACATATTTACCACTTGCCCTTGCATCACATCAAACCCCTGATCTGACTGATTCAGGTTTGCAATGATGGCCGAGGGTTCGCAGCCGGCATTCGCCAAAATTGTTCGCATAGGGGCTTCCAACGCTTTATTGAGCATCTGGCAGGCAGCCCGGGCATGAACATCATCAACGTTCATCTTATTGCTCAGGACGGACTGGCAACGCCTTAACGCGACTCCGCCCCCCGGTAAAACGCCATCATGTAACGTGCCGCGCAGCGCCGTTGCAGTTCGTTCGGCCAGTGCTTTGCGTGATTGAATGTCAGAATCGGTGATCCCACCGACGTTGAGTATGGCAGTGCTGCCGCGCAGTCGTCCGATGCGCTGCTGCAATTGCCAGCGCGTCTCAGCATCCGGGGTTGTGGCGTAGCGGCACATCAAGGCTTCGACGTGCTGGCGAACCTGCAAGGCGTTACCCTGTCCACCAACTACACCAAAGTAATCCGTATCGGCCCATACTCGTCGCGCAAAGCCGAGATCACTCGGTTGCGCATCATGGAGGGACGCGCCCGCCGCTTGCAGAAACACGCGCCCGCCGGTGAGCAAAGCCAGGTCTTCAAGATTACCCGGTTGGTCAGCCAGCTTCGCCCCCGGAATGTGCACGGCAATAATATCGAACCGCCCTGGTTTTTCATTGCTCATGAGCAACTGTTTGATCTGATCGGATACCTTCTTCGCAACGATGACCAGACCGTCAACCCCATCGCGTACAGCTAACTTCATCACCGGGATCAGGTCATGGGGATCGTCAATTTCCATATCGCAAATCAGAATAGCCGCATTCGTGAGGCGACGACGGCTCAAGATGGCGTGCCGGGCCATTTCTTTTGCGGCGAGACCGCCATGCCAGTAGCTGCCATCCACAAATTCGTGCTGGATACCGCGCGTGCGCCCGGTCCGAACTTCTAACTGTCCGAAGGGGCCAATGACATCGAAGAGTTCACCCAGAACAGCGGACAATGCTGCATCGTGCGAAATCGATTCGGCCACATGGCTGGACATAGCCGCACCACTGACCATGCTTGTCTGCTGGTCGAGTTCCTCCAGGATGAGCGCGGCACCTTGTTCCAGATGGTTACGCAGCAGCATTGCATTGCCACCGGCTGCCAGGAAAGGAAGGCCTTCATTGTACAGGGTTTCGAATATCACAGCCGTCGTGGCGGTGCCATCGCCGACTGCTTCATGAACGCGCCAGAGTAACTGGCGAACAAACATCGCGCCTGAATTTTGGGTGCGGTGGGGAAGTTCGATGATACGCCGGGCAATCGTCCCGCCATCATCAAGCACTTCAGGGCGGGTGCCCGCATAAGCTCGACTGATAGCGACATGGCGCGGAATGGGACCCAGAGTCGGGCGCACGGCATTAACTATCTGCCGGATACCGGCTTGAAAATCGTGGTGAATATCAGGCTGAAAAACAATTTTTGCCATTTAAGTTCCTGTTTAGTTGCGTTTATCCCACCCGGTTGGCATCAGACCTTCATTCTCAACAAAAAAGGCGCAGCAAGCGATCTTTCATATCGGCAAGAACACCAGCCAGCGCAGGCTTATCAATGCGATTGTACCGTTCTTCAGGATCGTCCTATAAATCGAATAATTGGTCAGTTTTATACCGCCGGTAGACATATTTTGGTAACCGTGAGACACATCGCTGCGCCACTCATCGGCGACGATCATAACCACGTTTGGGCGTTCATGGTCCAAATCGCACAACCTGTCTAGTTGACACATATCCTACATCTGGCTAGAATATAGGCAAATCACGCCAACTTGTCAAATTTTGAACATTGCATTTGCTGGAATGAACTTGTGCCTGACAAGAATCTACAACCGCTCGATCGTCCCCTATCTTTACCGGAATCCGTCCAACGCGCGATTCGGGCTTTTATTAGCGACAACAATCTCAAATCAGGCGATGCCTTGCCACCTGAGACCCAGTTGACCAAACAACTGGGGGTAAGTCGCAATGCGGTTCGGGAGGCAGTAAAGGCACTGGAGATTACCGGTATCGTCGAGGTACGCCGGGGCAGCGGTTTGTTTGTGGGCGATTTTTCACTGGACCCTTTGCTCGAAAGTTTGCCCTATGGTCTGATGACCAACTTGCGAACCTTAAGGGAGCTGCTGGAGATCCGGCAGGTGCTGGAAACCAGCATGATCCAGCGAGTAGTCGAGCAAGTGACGCCAGAACACATCGACCGCTTGCGCAATATTCTGGAACGGATGGGCAACCAGGCCAAAAAACAGAACGCTTTTCCCGAAGAAGATCGTGAGTTTCACCTGTGCCTGATGGAGACTGCTGGCAATCAGACGTTGATAAAGCTGCTCGATATTTTCTGGAAAACGTATTATCGGGCGTCACGCATTGATGAACTTGAAGATTATGACCCGTTGAAGACCTACCTTGACCATGTAGCAATCGTTGATGCGATTGAAGCACAAGATGTCGCTGCGGCTAAAAATGCGCTGGAAACCCACTATACTGGCCTGGGGTCACTGACCTTTCGCCTTAATCAGGTGGAGCGCAGCCAGCGATTACACCAGGATGATGAGGATATGGAATGAATCTGTCAGGTATGATTCCGCCCATGATTACCCCACTCAAGAACGGGGGGGATGTTGATGAAGGTGCCGTGCAACGTCTGGTCTCATTCCTCATTGAACATGGTGTAGCCGGTATCTTCATCATGGGCAGCAGTGGCGAAGGCCCCTGGTTGGATTCTCGCCAGCGCAAACAAATTATTCGATACACCGTCAGCGCTGTCGCTGGTCGTGTCCCAGTGTTAGTCGGCGCGTTGGAGCCGGGGACTGGCCGCACATTGGAAATGGCGCAGTTGATCCGGGATTGTGGCGCGGATATTGTCGTGGTTGCTGCCCCTTATTATTTTGGGGCGGATGCTGCTACCCAATTGCAGCATATCAACCGTGTGGTGGAGCAAGCACCGCTACCGGTGGTGCTGTATAACATTCCACCGATGACCCACAATCCGATCAGTGCGGCAACGGTTGCCCAAATGTTGCACCTCCCGAACTTGCTGGGGATAAAAGACAGTGCTGGCGAGTGGAACAATTTTGCAGCATTGCTGCAATTGCGTGCGCAACGGCCCGATTTTAGCATCTTTCAAGGTGCCGAAAAGCAGGCAGCCCAGTCAATGATCGCTGAAGCTGATGGCCTGGTAGCCGGTCTAGCCAATTTGGTACCCCAAAAATTTGTTTCGATAATTGAACTTGCCAGACAAGACCAGCCGAATGCTGCACAAGATGTACAGCACGAGATCAACCAGTTGTGGGAACTCCACACGCATGGGTTCTGGTTGGCATGCCTGAAATACGCAGCCTCTTTGATGGGTTTTGGCGACGGCAGCCTGAGTTCACCCGCGCAACCGCTGTCCGAAACGGCTAAAGATGCCATTGCTGAGCATGTTAACGGGGTAATTGGCTAGCATGCAGAACCTGTTATTCATCATGGTCGACGAATTACGGGCCGATATTGCCTATCATGAGGCCTACGATTACGTCAGAACGCCCACGATCGACCGGTTGCGGGCGGAAGGCATTACCTGCCGGAATGCGTTCTCGGTCTATCCAATCTGCGGCCCATCGAGAGCGTCAATCCTGACCGGACGCTATCCCAAACAGATTGGCGTCCTGACGAATGGGTGCTTGCTGCCACCGGAAGAACGTACCATCGGTCATCATTTGCGGGATCATGGCTATGAAACGGTGGCCTTTGGCAAAACACATGGTCAGAATTCCGGTTTTCGCATGTTTGGTGAACCGCGTTTTATAGACCATCTGGGAACCGATTATGGCGGCTGGAACACCCCCGATGGCACGCCGCTCGTCGGTAAACTCGCAGGCGAGACTGAGCAACATTATGATTTTGTTGTGGTTGAGCAGATTGAAACCTTCCTGAATCAGCGTAGCGATGATGGACCCCTGACAGTCTATGCCGGTTTTCACACACCACACCCGCCATTCTATATCCCGCATGAATTCTACGAACTGTATGATGCGGATGACATTACCGCACCGCTGGTTGAGGATGCGATTTTTCAGACGAAACCTCGCATCCAGCATAAAATGGCGCATTCGACCGGTTATCTGCGTTACGACGATGCCACGCGCCGTCAGGTGATCGCGGCCTACCTGGCTCAGGTTACGATGGTCGATGCCGCGATTGGTCGACTGATCGAATTGTTTGAACAGCGCAATTTGCTGGAAAACACCCTGCTGGTCTTTATCTCCGACCATGGCGAACAACTGGGCCAGCATAACATGCTCGGCAAACAAAATAATTTTTATGAGGGGTCGCTCCGTTCGCCGTTGGTGTTCCGCTTACCTGATAAACAATATGCTGGGCGGGCCATCGCGACCATGATTGAATTTGTCGATGTTGTGCCGACGATATGCGATCTGTTAGGTGTAACAACCCCATATCAGGTGGCGGGCAAGAGTTTCGTATCAGCCTTTGCGGATGAAGCCTACACCCATCGTGAGCACGTCCATAGCATGTCTGTCGAGCACAGCGCTCGATCCGATACCCGGCAGACCTTTGTGCGCGGCGAAATGATCCGTTCAGATCGCTGGAAACTGGCGGTATATACCGACGATCTGGGAGAACTGTATGATCTGCATAAGGACCCGGATGAGTTGCAGAATCGATTCGATGATCCTGAATGCCGCCAGATCAAATTGACGTTATTAGAGGCGATGGTCAAACATCAACTGCAATATACACGCGATCCCACGTTATGGGGCTTTAATCGTTTTCGGGGTTAGGTGTTCACGCTCACATTACGAGTGGGCACAAATATTTTGTAAGAATAGTTGATTAAGGAGTTTTTGATGGCTGAAAAACATCATGACAACGGGCCGCCGGAAGCACGACATGAGCTATCACGTCGGGCCTTCCTGAAGCTGACAGGGGCTGGCGGCGCAGTTCTTATCGGAATGGTGCCGGGTGTCAGCATGATTGCTGCCCAGGACGGGCCGGAGGATGTCACCCCCACCCTTGACGAGGTCACGATCCTGGCGGGGTCTCCTTTCCCACCGCCCACACCCCGTGATGACAATACCTATTGGCAGGAGATCGAAAGTCGCCTGGGGACTCGGATTAACTTTCAGTTGGTACCGCGCAGCGACTACAGCGCGTTACTGGGCACGACGCTGGCCTCGGGTGATTTACCCGACTTGCTCAATGGCGATGTGCGTAATGCCACGATTCGTCAGGCATTTCTGGATGGGGCGTTTGTTCTCCTGGGCGATTTCGGGCTGCCGGATGATACGCGCGGGTTGCCGGGGTTGCCCAACATCTCGGCTGAAGCCTGGTTGAACGCGGGTTTGAACGGCACGATTGCTGGTATACCGACCGGCTCCCATCAGTTTGACGATGCATCCTTTGTGCGGACCGATTGGCTGGAACAAGCCGGTATGGAATTACCGACTACTCTCGAAGAATTAACTGCACTCTCTCAGGCGTTTGTTGCCAACAATCCGGGATCGTTCGCTTATTCACTATCAGGAGCCGGTGATCGCCATGATGACGGTGGCGGCTGGCGTGCTTATACCGATGCGTTCGGCATCCCAAACAATTGGGAAATACAGGACGATGGCACCTTACTGCATAAAGACGTTCATCCCAATTCCCGGGCCGCTTATGAAAATATGGCTTCACTGGTGAGTTTAGGCATCTTCAATCCCGACTTTTTGAGCCTGAACAATAATCAGGCCAACGAAGAATTTGCGGCTGGATTGTCCGGTGGTCTGGTCCATAACATGGCCTCTGGTTACGATCTATGGGGGGCACGGTTGCGCGATCTGGTCGAGGGTGCCGATGTCGAATTGTTCGATCCGGTAGAAACTGAAGGTCATCAGCGGTCCAACTGGTTACGTCCTGGCTTTAATACATCCACGCAAATCCGCTTCGATTACGCCGATGATGAGAACAAACTCTGGGACTTGATTCGGGTCGTTGATTTCTGGCTCGACGAGTCTACGCGGGAATTCGTTAATTTCGGATTCGAGGGCGTGCATCACACGGTTGGTGAAACTGGCGCATTAGAGCAAACCGATAAAGGCAGTCAGGATATTGCCTGGATACGGGCCTGGAGTCCACGTCACGTTAATAAACAAGTCGATGCCCCTTACGTGCGGCCTGAAACCTTTGACAAAATCACCGAGAATATGGCTCGGCTTGAGCAGTTTGGTGTGGCCGACCCCACCTGGGGCCTCGTACCGGAACTGGGCGCAGATGACCCCTCAGCGACTTTAACCGAATTCGCCAATAACACGATTGGTCGGATGGTTGTTGGTGAGCAATCGTTCGACGAGTGGGATGCCTATGTCGAAGAATGGTACAACCGGGGTGGTCGCTTGTTGACGGATACCATGACCGCATTGTATCAGGAATTCAAGACGTAATCTAACCAACCATCGTTGTAAGTGTTCCAGGGGGTCAACCAACCTCCTGGAACCGGGTGGCAGTCTGAGGCAAAAAGGTTCATATATGGCAGAAACAAATTATCCGGTTGCTTCTAGAACGATTCCAAAAGGCTTCTTACCAACCAAAATATTTAAACAAATCTGGAAGCACCGGTTCATTTATGTTTTACTGCTGCCTGGGTTGCTCTTCTTTATTATCTATGTTTATGGGCCAATGCTGGGCAACATCATTGCCTTCCAGGACTTTAGCCCGTTTCGTGGTTTTTCCCGCAGCCCCTGGGTCGGCCTTAAACATTTTGAACGCCTGTTAACTGACCCGGATATTGGGCGAGTGGTTGTCAATACATTTGTTTTGAGTGGATTGCAGTTGATCCTGGCATTCCCGGTTCCGATTGCCCTCGCCATTATGCTCAATGAATTGCGCAGCGAAGTCTACAAACGTTTTATTCAAAGTATTATTTACCTGCCACACTTTATCTCCTGGGTGGTCATTGTCGGCATCTGGTTCCAGATGTTCGGGTCACGCGGCCTGTTTAATCAGATACTGACTGAAATTGGGTCACAACCCGTGAGTTTTCTAACGGACCCCACCTGGTTCCGGCTCAATTTTGTATTTCAAAATATTTGGAAGGGGGCCGGCTGGGGAACCATCATCTTTCTGGCAGCTCTGACCAGCATCTCACAGGATTTATATGAGGCGGCGGCTATTGATGGCGCATCGCGCTTTCAGCGTATTCGTCACGTCACGTTGCCCGGCATCCGTCCGGTCATTCTAATTGTACTGATTATCCAATTAGGTAACGTTCTGAATATCGGCTTCGAACACATCTTTCTGCTGCTCAACCCCGTCACCGAACCCTATGCCCAGGTGCTGGACACATTTGTCTATACACGCGGCATCCAGCAGGGAGATTTCTCCTTTGCGACGGCTGTCGGCCTGGTCAAAGGGGTTGTGGGCATGTTCATGGTGCTGACCGCCAACTGGCTAGCCAAGAAATTTGGTGATGGAGGCATACTTTAATGGTACGCGATAACACATTGACAGACCGGCTTTTCGATTTTTTCAATCGCTTCGCGCTCTTGTTCATTGCCCTTGTCATGTTGTTTCCGTTTGTCTATGTAGTTCTCGGTAGTTTTACCTCATTTGAAGATTTTTCCGGCGGCGGCGTGTTAATTATTCCCAAAAATCCATCACTGGATGCCTATCGTTTTGTCCTCTCCAGCCCAACGCTCATGCGCTCGGTGGTTGTGTCAATTTTTCTGGCGACTGTTGGCACCGTCGTCAAGCTAGCGATGACCGCCACCATGGCCTATGCGCTCGGCAGCCGCCATCTCATTTTTCGCCGTTTCTTTTTGTTGATGGTTCTCATCCCGATTTTGTTCTGGCCGGGCATCATCCCGCGTTTTCTGATCGTGCGCGAAACCGGCCTGGTCAATACGATCTGGGCCTTAATCTTCCCGTCAGCGATTGACGCCTTTTACCTGCTGGTGATGCGCAATTTCTTCATGGACCTGCCGTTGGAGTTGTTCGAGTCTGCCGAGTTGGATGGGGCGAATGATTTGCGCATCTTCTTCAGCATCGTTCTGCCGCTATCAAAACCAATTCTGGCAGCAATTGGTTTATTTTATGCTGTGCTCCAATGGAACCTCTACTTCGCCGCCATTCTCTATATCCGAGATCCCGCTTTGTGGCCGGTGCAGGTCCTTTTGCGGCAGATATTAATTTTGGGCGAAGGCAACAATATCGAAGCCGATGTCGTCGCCCCGGCGTTTTCGATGCAGATGGCAACGGTGATGGTCGCCACGATTCCCATTATCATCGTTTATCCGTTCTTGCAGCGCTATTTTGTCAAAGGCGTGCTCACGGGTGCAATTAAAGGTTGATATGAGCCAACCAAACATCGTCTTTATCACAACCGATACGCAGGGCCGCGAGATGGTTTCCGAGTATGTTGATCGCCCCGGAGTCGAAACACCGCAAATTGATCAACTGGCGCAAGATGGAGTTGTTTTCGACAATTGCTATGTGGCCTGTCCATTATGCACCCCATCACGGGCTGCCTGGTACACTGGCAGACATCCTAATCGAGCGGGTGCCTGGGGCAATGAAATGACCATCGGTCGGCATGTGCCAATGCTTGCCGAACTTTTGCACGAACAGGGTTATGCAGCCTACCATGTGGGTAAATGGCATCTGGATGGCGCTGGTTATAACGGCACCGGGCGATCTGATGGCGGTTTTGACTCATCGGTCTGGTACGATCTCACGAATTTTTATGACGAGGTAGGTCGGGACGGGCCTAACCGTTTCGGGGGTTGGAACCAAGGCTTTCAAGACGAAGCCGATTGCTATGGGCATCGGGTTGCCGATCGCGCGATAGATGTGCTCAAACAGGATCATGACCGCCCCTTTTTTCTGGCAGTAGAATTCGATGAACCGCATGGCCCCTATATCTGCCCGCCAGACTATCATGGTCGCTATGAACAGGCCGCTATCTACAAACCATCGACCTTCATGGCAGATATGTCAGATAAACCCAAACTCCAGCAGGACTACGCTGCATATCTGGCAAATTTGCGGGCAACCCCCGACACCTATCCGGGCTACTATAATCTCTACTACGACTGCAACAGCTATGTAGACTATGAAATCGGGCGCGTGCTTGCAGCGGTCGAACAATATGCTGCCGACGATACCGTGATTATCTATACATCCGATCATGGCGATCATCTGGGCGCATTCGGCTTAGGTGCGAAAGGCCCGACCATGTACGATCACACCACGCGGGTGCCCTTAATAATCAAAGCGCCCCGCCTCACAGGTGAAAGTCGTCGTGAAACCGGCCTCGTCAGTTCAGTCGATATTCCGGCCACTATCCTGGATATTGCCGGTCTAGCAATCGGCGATGATCCACGTTTTGCCTCCCAAAATGGGTATTCATGGCAGTCGCTGGTTCCGGTGTTGACAGGCAAAGCCTCCAACGTGCATGACGCCGTGTTTATTGAATATAACCGCTTTGGCAAGCAATTCGAACAAGTCAACGGCCTCTATCCCATTCGTTGCATCGTCACCGACGAATGGAAGCTGAGCATCAACCTGTTTGATATGGACGAACTTTATGACCGGCAGAATGACCCCGAAGAAAGGACCAATCTTATTGGTGATGGTAGGCTGCATGGTGTGCGTAGTGATCTGCATGACCGGCTCATGGCATGGCAAAAGCAAATCCATGATGTCTTTCGGGGGCCACAATGGGGTGAGCGTCCCTGGCGGCCAGATTACCACTATGCGTTCGAGGGGCTGACGACGACCGGCTACAAAGATGATTGGCATTTTGGACGTTTTGAATAATTTTTTCCTCCCTCACCATATGATAGGTTATCGGGGAAATGATTAATGATGATTGAAAAACGAACGGAGTTAATCCGGGCTGGTTTTTGTGTTATTCCAGATGTGATTGCGCCGGATTTTCTCATTGAGATTCAGAAATTCACCGCTGATTTTCTAGCCAGACAACCGCGAAACCCCAATCACCGGTATCCGCACTTCCACCTGTCAGCCAGCAAGCGATCATCGAGTGAAGATGCCACACCGACCGATGCCATTGCGCACGAAATTGCGGAACGTATCATCCATTATCCAGCACTCGTTACCGCACTGGAAAAGCTCGGTATGGAATGTGAGACACGTCCATCCTCGCTGACGATCCTCTCGAAGCCCGCTGGTGCCAAACGGCTCTACTGGCACCAGGATCAAGGCGAGTGGTGGGCCAATCCAGCGCATACACACCCCTGGCCGGTACGCCTGTTTGTATCTTTTTATCTGGTCGATACGTCACCCCAAAATGGTTGTTTTCAGGCCATACCGGGCACGCACCATCAGCGGATTGATTTGCACCAGCACCTCATTGTCAATCACAGATTGCAACAGGAAGCGATCGCCGCTGTGGGCGAGGACCAACACCCGGCTATGCAGAATCATCCGACTGCGGTTGACGTCACCGTTCGTGCTGGCGATTTAGTGATCGCCGATTCGCGGGTGCTGCATGCGACCTATGCCAACACGACCGCACAGGACAGAAACTCTATTTTGTTATGGCAGAAGGTGTTCCCCCAGCAGCCAACCTGGTGGGAACGTTACCTGCTGGAGAAGGCACAATCATGAAGGATTTACGCCCAATCGACGGGGTGGAAAAGCAAATCATCGCGCCTGCAACGTCATATTCTCCCAAGAATTCCGAAGGTAGTGCGATTCATTTGCAGGATGGGAGCATCTTGCTGACCTGGACGCAGTTCGTTGATATAGACCAAATGCCTGACGATCAGCGTCCACCTTTTTCGGCCAAACGGCGTGCGCCAACGACCGATGATGGCTATGCAAGGGTCGTCGGCATGATCTCACCGGACGGTGGCAGAACGTGGTCGCAGCCGCAAATTTATGCGGATGATCGGGATGCCGAGATTAACACGATGTCACCGGCCTTGACTCGGATGGCGGATGGGCGATTATTGCTGGCCTATAGCTGGCGTTCGGGCGGCAACCATGCGGATAATCACGGCCCCTGTGCCAAGCGGGTCCGTATCTCAAACGACGACGGTAAGACGTGGTCAGACCCGGTTCAAATCACGCCGGATGATGGCCTGTATTATACGGGCTGTCATGATCGGGCCTATACGCTAGCATCCGGGCGGGTGCTGGTACAATGCCATACGCTGCACCCCGGCCCGGCAAAGAAGATGAGCAACTTCGTTGCTTATTCCGACGATCATGGAGCAACGTGGTCGCTGTCGAACTTTGTCACCGAACCGATTGCCCGTGGCTTCGAGGAGGCCAGCATCGCCCGCCGCCACGATGGCACCTTGCTGATGATTATGCGCAGTTGGCGGGGGCAGGCTTTCTACACCGAATCTACTGATGATGGCGCAAGCTGGTCAGACGCCTATCCCGCCAGCATTATTGCTCCAGCAGCTCCCTCACTATTAACGAATGTGCCTGACTCCGATGATATGTTGTTGATCTGGAATCCGCAGCACATTCCCGACGCCAATCATAACCTCACGCGCCATCCGCTGCTGTGTGCCATCAGTAAGGATGATGGCCGCAATTGGGGCGTGCCCCGTGCTCTGGAAGTCAGCCCGGATTATCAATGGGCCTATCCTGGAATCCTGTTTGACGGTGATACCGCTCTCATCCATTATTATCGCAGCCATATCGAACGGCGCGGTCAACGCGAGATGATTCTTGCTCGTGTGCCGCTGACGTGGCTCTATGACGAACACGCGACGTAAGGAGTCCACATGGACCGTCCAGAAAGACATATCATTTTGCCATCAACTGAAGAATATCCGCGTCATTCTGAAGCAACGACGGTTCATCTCAAAAACGGCGACATTTTGCTAGCCTGGTCAAAGTTTCAGGTCGAGCGCCGTCCCGATGGTCGGCTCCTTTCCAGTGATAACGCCAAAGCCCATATCGCCGGGATAATTTCAAAAGATGGTGGCTATACCTGGCAGGATGAACGGGTACTGGTTGAAAATACCGCCGGACTCAATGTGATGGCCCCGGCAACCCGGCGTTTGGCAGATGGCGGGTTAGGCATGATCTATAGCCATCGCGATTCCACGACGGAGGCACATCGCGTTTTTGTCCGATCTGACGACGACGGTCAAACATGGTCAGCACCGGTGAAGATGACCCGCGATGCCTACAAAACCGGCTGCCATGATCGCCTGACTGTTACCCAATCAGGCCGATTGTTGGCCCCCTTACATTGCACTGACGATTGGCACGATCATCATCTGCATGTGCGTGTCGCTGTGTCAGAAGATCACGGTGAGTCGTGGCGGTTGACCGATCCGATCGAACTGCCACGCGTATCAGATTCGGGCGAGTCAGGCGGTATCGAGCCGGGCATTGTGCAACGTAGCGATGGATCGCTGCTGATGATTATTCGCACGGCAATGGGCACCATCTTCCGTATCGAATCAAGTGATGATGGCGACACCTGGGAAGGGTTACGGTCGATGGAAGTGGTCGCACCGGTTGCGCCCTCGCTCATTGATCGCATTCCCAATTCTGACGATCTGTTTTTGATCTGGAACTGGAACTGGAACTGGCGTGAGAATCTGGCGGGCACGCGGCGGCCACTGGCGGTTGCCCTGAGCAGCGACGGTGGGGATCAATGGCCCTGGTCCCGGCGCAAAATTATCGAAGACGACCCAGCCTACACCTATGCATACCCCAGTTGTCTCATGCTAGAAGACCGCGCCCTGATTACTTATTTCGTCACCGATCCGAAAAATCCCATCGGCACCAATCGATCACTGGCGGTTATGCACATTCCGTTTGAATGGCTTTATGCGTTTTAGAGGACGATTACCCATGACAATCAAGGTCACATCCCAGGAAATTGAAGCCTACCAGCGGGATGGCTATATCGTTGTTGAAGATCTGGTCACGGACGATGAACTTGAACGCCTGCGTAGTCGTTTGCGCAATTATACGCATGGCGGACGCAACAGTGAGTCCCTGCGTATTCAAGTTGAGCCACGGGTGCAACGCGGAGAACTGCAGGTTGACCACCCAGGGGATGGCATCCGCAAAATAGATGGCCTGGTCGAGGGTGATGATCGGTTTCGCAAACTGGGATTGCATCCCAACATTCTCGCCATTATCACACAGCTTCTGGGGCCAGACATCAAGCTGTATCGTAATTCACTTTTGCTGAAACCACCGGCGGTTGGTTCGGCCAAAGGGATGCACCAGGACTCCCCCTACTGGCCGATTGAGCCCATGGATCTGTGCTCGTGCTGGTTTCCGCTGGATGCTGCGACGCTGGAAAATGGCTGCATGGCCGTCATGCCTGGCGGACATAAACGCGGTGCTTTACCCCATGTCGAGGTGCAGGATGATTATGTAATTGACGAAGCCTATTATCAAGCTGACCAAATGATAACCGTGCCCATGCGGGCTGGTAGTGGCCTGTTTTTTCATTCACTCTTGCCCCACTATACGGCTCCAAATCGATCCAAAAACTGGCGTCGAGCCATTGCGCTGTCCTACATGTCGGCTCGCTCCCGTTACACACACGACGGCGCTGGACCAGTTTATTTTCATGTACAGGGGAAAACCTATCCTGGATGTGTTCGCTAAAGGCTTTGTCCCAATGAATTTGTCTCCAACACGTCTCAATCAGATGAAACAACGGCTGATAGCTGGTGAGACAGTCTTTGGTCCCAATCTGCAAATCGATCATCCCTGGCTCGTCGAAATCATCGGGGTAAGCGGCTTCGATTTTGTAATGCTCGACGGTGAACACGGCATGGCATTTAACAACCTGCTGCATCTTATTACCGCGGCGGATGCGGCGGGCATCACCGCCATTGTGCGGGTCCCCGATCACTCACGGGCGTTCTTAAATCAGGCCCTGGAAGCCGGGGCAGGTGGCATTCAAGTCCCAATGGTCAACACGGTCGCCGCGGCCCATTGGTTGGTCCAGGAGACGAAATTCGCTCCACTGGGGATGCGCGGCTTCTCCAACGCAACCCGGGCGGCCCGTTATGGACAAATCGCCGCCAGCGATTACGCTGCGTATGCCAATGAACACACTTTATTGATTCTCCAAATCGAAACCGAATCAGCATTGGCTCAGGCCGCTGACATCGCCCGAATACCCGGGGTTGATCTGGTCTTTTTTGGCCCTGCTGATCTCGCGCAGTCACTGGGCTTTGCTGGACAATCGAAAGCACCGCCGGTGGTTGCAGCCATTGAGCGAACCATCGAGACATTCCCGCCGACTGTCAAGGTGGGCATCTCGGCATTTGATGGAGATGATGTGCGGTTTTGGAGATCAAGAGGGGTAAGCTGTTTCCTGACCAGCAGTATGCATCCGATCAGAAAAGCCTTTGAATCATTAGCTGAAGACCTGAAACAAGGATTAAAGGACTAAAATTATGCTCAGTACCTATAAAACACAGGTGGTGGTTGTGGGATCCGGCGCGGCGGGGATTAACGCAGCACTGGCTTCTGCTCGGAACGGGGCGGAAACTTTACTCATCGAACGCAATGGTTATCTGGGTGGTATTTCGGCGATGCTACCCTGGATCGGCTTTCACGATCAGGATTATCGGCAGATTGTGAAGGGTATCCCACACGAGATAGTTGAGCGTCTATGGGATGTGAACGCCGCTTCCCCCTACGAATTGGATGTTAAATGCTCTTCCATCATCAGCATTGATACCCACTGGTGGAAGATCGTCGCGATGAAGATGGCGCAAGAGGCTGGTATCAAACTGATGTTGCACACGCTGGTGGTCGATACCTTGCGCGAGGATGATCGCATCACTGGCGTTGTTGTCGAACACAAATCCGGGCGGCAAATGATCCTCGCGGACGTGGTGATTGATTGCAGTGGCGATGGTGACGTGGCGGCGCGGGGTGGCGTCGCCTGGGAGAAGGGTCGCACCGCCGACGGCCTGGTGCAAGCGCCAACACTCGTCTTCAGGATGGGCGGCTTGAGCCGCGAACGCTTCATCGAAGGCTGTCGCAACCCCGACATCAACTATCGCGAGTGGGTCGCGCCCTATCCAGACATCCGGCAAAAGCTGGTCAATCGCCTGGATGAAATGCAAGTGATTATCACCGGTGGGTACGCGCCCTTATTTGAAAAAGCACGGGCGGCGGGCGACCTGGATGTGCCCCAGACGCGGCTTGTTGGTGTGAAACTACACAAGCCAGATGAATATATGGTGGTGACAACCCGCATTCTGGGCTTAGACCCGACGGATGTATTCAATATGACGGATGCGTATATTCGTCTTTACCAGCAGATTCCGCAGTTAATTCGCTTCTTCCGCAAGTATGTGCCGGGATTTGAGGACTCACATCTGGTCGAAATTGCGCCAATGATGGGCGTGCGTGAGAGCCGTCGCATTATGGGTGATTATCTCCTCTCTGCCGAAGACCTTGTTGCTGGACGCCAGCACGAGGATGTGGTGGCACTGGGTGGCTACCATATTGATATTCACCGGCCTGCGGGGACCTGGGTCGACTCGACGAATGTCCAGACCTACGACATCCCCTTCCGCTCATTAATTGCCCGAGATACCGATGGTCTGCTGATGGCAGGCAAATGCCTTTCGGCTACGCATGAGGCCGTTGCCTCAACCCGGGTCATACCCATCTGCATGGCACAGGGGCAGGCAGTGGGTACCGCAGCAGCCCTCGCCGTGAACAAGAAGGTGGCGCTGCGTGATCTTAACATCAAGGATTTGCAGAACACCTTAATCGAACAGGGTGCAGAACTGCGCCAGACTCTGGAAGACCCTGATCCGGCCATCATCGAGAAGATCGGTCAACTCCCGAAGACCGAACCGGAGACAACGGGGGATCGTGATGCTGCCAGTCAAACCGCAAATGCCTGGATACGCTAGCATTTGGGCTGAGCAAAACAAGTGATCTATCAGAAATGGTGACATAGCGTATGAATTGATATTGGCAGAAATTTGTTTGTGTTTGGGCTGGCAGGCTGGTTAATAGGCGGTGGCGAAGCGATCATCCAACATTTTGTCCGCCGTTTTCTTCAAATTCCTCGACTACTGCGCAGAGATTGGCCTGCTGCGGAAGGTTGGCGGCAGTTACATCTTTGTACATCGTTACCTGTTGGAATATTTCGCTGGGTTGGCGGAATAGACTCTCGGTGCGAGTGGCTGACTCCCCGTAGCATTCGGAACATTCTTTGCTATAATGTGGCGGTGATGGAGGGGTAGCATAGTCTGGCCTAATGCGCTCGCCTGGAACGCGAGTACGGTGTAACAGCCGTCGTGGGTTCGAATCCCACCTCCTCCGCTGCGCAACAGCTTTCCGGGTGGGAAGCTGTTTTTATTTGCCATGCAGGGGTGGCGATTAACTGAACAACACGGACCCGCGCATCTCCATCGGCAGGCCAAAGATCCATACCGCGATCATGGCGATGGCGATCAAGAATAAGGCCCAGGGCACAAAACCCAGCATGGCGTCGCGCCGGTAGAGACGTAACGCCATGCGCTGCGCCAGGTACAGACTCCATAGCAGCCCGCCGAACACGCCGACCAGTTGCACCAGCGCAATCAAGCCATCATCGGCGGCAACAGCGAAGCGCTCCCACTCGCCAACCTGCCCAACAAATTCTTGCATCACCGCAATAATCGTGCCCGCACCGATCAGGAAGTGGAAGGTGTAGTGAGCAATCCAGATGCCCAGGCCAAGCGGCACAAACGCCGGTGCGAATGCCGCAACCGTATCGCGCAACGAGTATTTTCTGACGTTGTTGGTGAAAAGCCGCGCCAATGTCCCCGCCAGCAACGTCACACCGACAGGCAGCAGCAGGCTCGTCACACCGAAGATCAGCAGCAGAATTATCAATTCGTTTTGAAGCCCAACCGTTTCCGCCAGCCAGACCTGCAAGGTGAAAATTGGTGGCACCATCCCAAAGGCGTTCGTCAGCCCCATCACGGTCAGTAGAATCACCAGCAGCGAAACATCCCAGCGTTTGGGCCAGGCGTCCGGTTGCAACAGTTCGCGGCCCGGCGTTCGCGTCAGCCAGCCGACATTATCATGAGGACACGCTCGCACACAGTCCAGGCATAGGGTGCATTCCAGGTTGCTGGTGATCTGTGGCGCGAACAGCAGCGTACCACACCCTGGCGTCCCCGCTGGCCCATGCTGCACTTCTTTGGGCTGACCACCCGCGATTTCATCCAGCCGAATCACAGGCTGATCGCTATAACTGCCATTGACACACTCCTTACCGACACATGTCTGGCAAATATCAGCATTTTTTACGCCAATCTGGGTCGGTGCGGCGGTAGCATAGACGAAGTTAAACGTCCCCAATGGGCAGACATACTTGCAGAAGGCTGATTCAGTAAATATTGCTTCTAACACAAATGACGCAACAAAGTAAGCGACGATCACCCAGGCAGTGAGCAGCGGACTCGCCCATAGGTCAAGCCATTCGTACAGCAGGAAGATCGCAAACAGTCCGGCCAGCGCGACCCACTTGTTACGTAACCGGCGCGGAAAACGCGTGCCCCGCAGACTCAAACGTTTTGCCAGGGTGCGCGGTAAGGTAAATGGACAGCCCATGCAGAAGAGATTGCCCGCCAGCAGCAACACCAGCACGACCAGTCCGCGATAATGGACCCAGGGCGCAACGGTTGCCAGATTGCGGGCTGCGGATTGGGGTCCGGTAAAGCCATCAATGACCAGCAGAACAGCGATTAGCAATAGTGGCACTTGCAGCACAAGCCGCCCCCAGCGCCATTTGAGCAAGCGACCCAGCAGGGGCAGATTGAGGACATCGAATGCGCGTTGCGGGCGGTATAAAGCCATTGCTACTGGCTCACGGCGAGATCAAATGTCTGGGTTTCGACGGTATCATCTGGTAATTCAACACTGACTTCAACGATCCAGTCACCAGCCATCGTCCATTCGAAGGGGAGAAAATATTCGCCGTCGGTGCCGCTCTCAACCACCTCAATCACGGGGACCATACCGGCGTGATTCATGTCACCGCGCACGGTAACGGTGGCGTCGTTGATCGGCTGGTCGTTGGCATCACGGACGGTGACGATCATCGTCGCTTCGCCCACAATCGGCGCTTCGGGTTCCACTCGCAGATCTATTTGCAGACTGTTATCGTCGGTCGTTTGGGTTTCCTGCCGACAACCGACTAACAGCAACAACAACAGCAACGTGAGCCATTTCCAATTTTGCATTAGCTAGCCTCCTTAAGCACACCAGTTTATCGTGCTGGATGTAGCCTATGCAATGGATAAATTGGCCCACACATTGATGCCAATCAATTCTCGTTAAAATGAATCGCAACCAGCGGGCTTTCAGCGACCCATTTGTCAAGTTCGGTCCGGGGGCGGTCCATACCATCCAGGAGTCGGCCCAGAATGTCCCGGCGTTGCGCCACATCAGTAATCGGTGTCACGGTTGCTGGCAGATCAGCCTGGACGCTTTCTTTCAGGTGGAAAATAATTTCGGGATGGGCGACCATGTTCGCGTACCAGCTGCGTTTGCCGGGCATACCCGTAATAAAAATGCGATCATCTAGATTATGGAACCAGATTTCGATGCGACGCGCTTCCCCGGATTTGCGGCCAGTGGTCGTAATGTCGATCACACGATCCTGCTGCAGCGCCTGTTTGATCTGTTCATTCATTTCATTTGCTCCGCTCTAGAGTGACAATTTGATTAGGTTTCGCGCTGAATGTGTTAAACTCCGTCCAGTATATGGAGGTAGTCATTATGCTGAAAGGTTCATCATTTCATCTGTGCACTGTGCGTGAAAGCGACCTACCGGTTTTCCAGACATTTTTAGCGGACATCAGCAATCGCGGTGACTATTATCCCTATCAAATTTACTCGGAGCATGACCTGCGCCAGACTTATGCGCGCGATGGCTTCTGGTCGCAAGATTCTGGCGTCCTGCTGATTATTAATTCAGCGGATGCGATCATTGGTCAGATTGAATTCTTCAAGCCCGTCAGCTATTGGAATGTCTACGAAATCGCTTACATCCTGTTCGACTCTAATGAGCGTGGTAAAGGGATTGTATCTGAGGCGACGCAATTGCTCGTGCGCTATTTGTTCGAAACCAGTCACGTCAATCGCATTCAATTACAAATTTTCCCGGAGAATATCGGGTCGCGACGGGTCGCAGAGAAGTGTGGATTTAATTTGGAAGGCACGGCGCGCGGTGTGATCTATCATCGGGGCAAGCACCATGACCTGGATATGTATACAATTTTCCGTGAAGATGTGATTTGATCGCATTGCTAAGTGAGCGAAATATTGCAGCTAGCTTTACGTGCCGGTTGATAGAATCAGTTAATTTGCTGGCAGGGCTTTGCCGAATAACAGGCCACGTATGAAGCCGATAGCTGGGCGGGTATTGAAACAGAGGGCAAAGCGCAGGTGAGCGGTATTCGGCAGTTTCTCGATTTGAGCCGGGCGTTCCTCCTCACGCTATCTTCGACTATAAGTTGCCGTTTGGCGGACGATTGCCCGCAACCTGCTTAGCGCGACCCTCCAAAGAGTCGGCTGCCACAGCAATGTGTTCGTTCTGCGCTGGATGTTGATTTCTTGTTCACCTCCTCTCCCGACTTTGTTGCGATCACCCTGGCACAAGTGGTGATTGCCCTGTCGAGTGTGTGTAACCTGGGGTAAGATATGTGGCGGAGAGAAGATGATGGAACTTCAGGTGGGACAACGGGTACAAATGCGCAAGCCGCACCCCTGTGGCAGTGACGAATGGTTCATTTACCGGGTCGGTGCCGATATTGGTATGCGCTGTAGCGGTTGTGATCGGCGGGTGCTGTTACCGCGTGCCCAATTTACCAAACGCATGAAACGGCTACTGGACGGAGAAACATCGTGAAAAAACGTGTCTTGATTTTGATGTCGGACACTGGCGGTGGTCATCGCGCGGCAGCAGAAGCCATTCGCGATGCACTTTATATGCAGCAGGGTGAAGCCGCTGTAGCCGTCGAACTGGTGGATGTATTCCGTGAATACGCCCCGGTTCCCCTCAAATATATGCCCGAACTTTATCCCTGGGTCGTGAATAATAGTAAATCTGGCTGGGGGGCTGGCTACAAATTTTCGAACACCCGGCGCCGGGCCAAAATCCTTTCAACGACGATGTATCATTCCATCGAAAAGGGCCTCAAGCGCATGTTCCGCGAACACCCGGCGGATGTCATTGTGTGCGTCCATTCGCTGATCACGTACCCCGGCATCCGCACCTTGCTCCGTCAGCCCTATCGCCCGCCATTTCTGGTGGTGGTGACGGACCTGGTGTCGACGCATCACCTGTGGTATGACCGGCGGGTTGATCGATGCCTGGTCCCCACCCAACCGGCATTCGAACAGGGTCTGGCTGCCCGGCTCAAACCGGAACAAATGCGTGTGACCGGACTGCCCGTACACCCCAATTTTGTCAGTGGCTTGAAAGATCAGGCATCCGCTCGCCAGGAACTCGGCTGGGACCCTGATTTGCCGGCGATTGTGTTGATTGGTGGTGGCGATGGCATGGGGCCAGTGTTCAAGACGGCGCAAACGATCAATGACCGCCGCTTAAAGTGCCAGTTGATCGTGATTGCCGGGCGCAATGCTACCCTGAAACACCAGCTTGAAGCCGTTCACTGGAACCAACCGACAAAGATTTATGGCTTCCGCACGGACATGCCGGTGATTATGGCTGCTACCAGCGTACTCGTCACCAAAGCCGGGCCAGCAACCATTACCGAAGCGTGCATCGCGGGTGTGCCGACCATTTTGTATGATGCCATCCCCGGCCAGGAAACGGGTAATGTGGATTTTGTAGTCAACAACGACGTTGGCGTTTTCGCCCCCACCCCGGCGGAAATTGGCGCAACGCTGGAACAATGGCTGGCCGAAGGCACTGAGCGGTTGCAGGCCCGTGCGGCGCGTGCCCGTGAGGTCAGTCGGCCCGATGCAGTGTTTGATATTGCCAGTGAAGTCTGGGATTATGCCCACAGCGATCCATTGCGCACCAACCGCCAACGCCTGTGGAAAAATGTCACCGTGCGGGCGCTAAACCGCGACCTATAAGCCAAGAAATGTGAGATCAGTACATCACCCGGCGTTGTCGTTGAGATGGCGACCGATAGTCGTGGCGAATGGAAAACGACTCGAGTGGGCAGCGACAATGCTAAGCTGAAACAGGGCATGAAATGGACAATGGGGTTCAGCTTAAACCAAAATTTGCAACATAACAAAGCCGGCCAATGGGAAATAAATGAACTCGGCAATGATACCCGCGAACGCCTCTTTCCATGAATAGTGCGGACCGATGGCCTGTCCGATCTCAATTATGGCATACATAGCAAACCAGATCAGCGCATAGCCCAGCCAGGATGTCGCAAACACATCTATGGCGAAATAAAAGAAAAATACAAAACCAACCGTTGTGCCAATCTTTTGAACGACTACTGACCCAAAAAACTCACTGGGATTTTCTGGCTCTTCAAGCCCGGCAACCTTTGTAAAGAGCATATAGACCGGCAGCGGAACAAACAGAACGATCACAAACACGGCGACAAAAGCCAATATCACACTCATATCTTCTCCTATCGTCGAAGAATCGAGCAGATTTTTCATGGTGCTTGAACATTATCATATGTGCGTTCCTTAAACAAACGCAATACATTTTCTATCTAACGTCACATACATAACCAAAAAGGAGCAACCGAAGTCGCTCCTGTGCAAATTACTGTTGTGTTGTCGCCGGCGGTTAGGCGTGATCTTCGTCGCGATGGGCGGCTTGATTACTGAGAACGGCGCCAATGGCTGCGCCGAGGGCGATGCCGATTGCCAGGTTATTCAAGACGATGCCCAACACGACACCAAATGCTACTGCAATGCCCATG
Organism: Phototrophicaceae bacterium; assembly: GCA_965223835.1. Taxonomy (GTDB): domain Bacteria; phylum Chloroflexota; class Anaerolineae; order Aggregatilineales; family Phototrophicaceae; genus CAVYXZ01. The sequence goes on along the minus strand of CBDCXQ010000001.1, from coordinate 6,159,189 downwards.
TAAGTCATTGGTTTGGTAGTCATCACAGCAACCTCCTTGAACTATTTATAGTTTACGCTTTTTTTCGTTCGTGGAGACCACCAATGATTAGGGGTTAGCCCATGCGATCAAAACTCTGCGCCAGCACCAGACCAATACCAGCGCCGATGGCAACACCAATCGGGATACCCAGTGCGAGATTATCAAGGCCCAACCCGATAAACAGGCCGATGACCAGGCCCAATCCCAGACCAATACCAATGAATTGATTGCGATTATCCGTCAACCAGGTATCTCCTCACCCACCGGCACCCAAATATAACCTGCTTTGAACACGGTGCCAACGCACTAAAAACTGGCAACCAGGCAATCACCACAACCGCATAGATCAATTCCTGTCGAACTACCGGGTTGACACGCGACTACACCACGTCATAAGCGTCGCTGGTCAACGGCCACATCGAAACCGCCTCAATATCCAAATGATCGCGCCGGCCCGCGATATAACGATAATGACCGGCGGCGGCAATCATCGCGCCATTATCCGTACACAGATTGAGCGGTGGATACCGCACCGGGAGACCGGCCTCGCGACGCAACGACTGGCGCAACGCTTGATTGGCACTGACGCCGCCCGCCAGCAACACCTCAGTCACTTCATGTGTTTGCGCGGCCCGGGCCGTTTTCTCTACTAACGCGCCAACCAGCGCGGCCTGGAAGCTGGCCGCAATATCATTTACCGAAACGCCATCGCGCAACTGGGCTTTTTTCTCCGCACCACGCTGCCGCCGGGCACTGGCGCTGGGCATCACCGTTGCCTCACGCATGACCGCCGTTTTGAGGCCGGAGAAGCTAAAATCATAGTCCTTGCTGCGCATCGCACGCGGGAACTTGTAGGCTGCGGCATTGCCATGCTGTGCTGCTCGTTCGATGTTCGGACCACCGGGGAAGGGCAGGCCTAGCAAGCGCCCAATTTTATCGAACGCTTCACCCGCCGCATCGTCTAACGTTCCGCCGAGGCGTTCATACTGACCGTGACCATGCATCAAGAGCATTTCGGTGTGACCGCCAGAGACGATCAGCACCAGCACCGGGAACTCGATGGCGCGATTCTGCTCTGTCAGCCACAGCGAATAAACGTGCCCTTCCAGATGATTGATTCCCAGCAACGGATTACCCGTCGCCAGCGCCAGTCCTTTGGCGTAATTGAGGCCCACCAGCAGCGACCCGATCAGGCCGGGACCCCGTGTCACCGCAATCGCATCTAGTTGGTCATAGGTCAGGCCAGCATCGACAATGGCCTGATCGACCACCGCGCCAATCGCCTCCACATGGGCACGGGATGCCAGTTCAGGGAATACGCCGCCATATTGGGCGTGCAAGTCAATCTGCGACGCGACAACATTAGACGCAATCGTCGTGCCATCTATCACGACTGCCGCCGCCGTTTCATCGCATGAGGTTTCGATTCCTAGTATCGTCGTCATGACTGTTTCTCAATCGCTACAAAATTCACACTCAAACGTTTTTCCCAGAAGTTTATCTGCTGACCTAGTGCCCCCAGCGCAATCCCGGCGAACACCCACCAGAACACACTCGTTGGGAAGATGTAGCGCGGGATGGCATCCAGCAGCAGGTGAATGAGCAGGGTGTACAGGATAAATCCCGCTAGCGGCAAGGTCAAGCGCCAGCGCCGCCGTGTCAGCCACCGGCCTACTAGTCCCGCGATCAGGCTCACATAATGGAAACCATACAACGCCAGCTTGGGCCAGAATCCCGGTGCGGCGGTGACTTCGAATAAGCCGGTGATGCTACGATCATTGCGTGCATTTACTGGTCGTTGCAACGATGTTCCAGTGTACATGTATATTGGTATTGCGCGCTCGTGATTCGTTAACTTCGTGTACCACGAGAACGGTAGAACAGCTCTGCACGGTCATACGTGCTTGTATCTTCTCCGCCCTGGATAGACAGCAGCCGAAGATTCACGCTTATCCTTACAGAGTTACATCATTTCATCCAGGTCGCTGAATTAAAGAAATTGGCAACGGCAGTCCCTGGCGGCACAAGCGCGTCACAGGCAGCTCGTAGTGAATCATCCAGCTTCATCTCCAGAACCGGCAGCATGTGTTCAAGTTGCTCCACAGTTCGGGGACCAACAAGCGGTGCCGTGATACCGGGTTGATCTTTGGCCCAGAGGATTGCCAGTTGTGCTGGAGACATGCCGTGCGCTTCAGCCAACTGCACGAATTGAAGCCCGACAGTAACGGCCTCGGCTGTGACCCGCTCTGCGTAGATACCGCCGCGCAAAGCCGCCCGCGAATCAGCCGGGAAATCGGCGGCATCCGCATAACGTCCGGCCAGTATCCCCATCGCCATCGGTGACCAGGGCAACACCGCTAGCCCATACTCCTGGCACATCGGCACCACCTCGTTTTCAATGCGCCGGTCCAGCAAGTTGTATGGCGGCTGTTCAGATACGAGGCGGGCATACCCTTTTAGCTCGCTCATCATGATGGCTTCCATGATCTTCCAGGCCGGATGGGTCGAGCTGCCGATGTAGCGAACCTTGCCCTGTTCAATCAGGTCGGTAAGTGCCCGCAATGTTTCGTCCACCGGAATGTCAAAGTCAGGGCGATGAAGCTGAAACAGGTCAATGTAATCAGTTTGTAGTCGTCTTAACGAATCTTCACAGGCTTTGATAATGTGCAAGCGTGAGTTGCCCCGGTCATTCGGCCCATCGCCCACCGCATAATGGAATTTGGTGGCGAGGATAACCTGCTGGCGCTGACCATTCTGCGCCAATGCATGCCCAATCATGCGCTCGCTTTCACCATGGGTATACGAATTAGCCGTGTCGATGAAGTTGATCCCCGCATCGAGGGCCTGATCGATGATTCTGACTGCATCATCCAGAGGGGTCGGGTCGGCGAAGTTACCCGTTCCCAGGCAGAGCGGAGACACTTTTACGCCAGATCGTCCCAAACTACGATATTCCATACACGCTTCCCTTCCATCTATTCAGCAGAATTCTCGTACCTGTGATAAGAAACCGTTGCAAACGCTTCCCTGCTCTAGGGCGTGACATCGCGTTTCAGGATATACGGCTACCCGATAGCTCGTCCTACGTTACCAGATCGGATACCGCCCCCAGGTATTTCCGTTGCCCGTCAATACACTGGTAGAGGCCGATTTCGGGATCGATGAGGTCACCGTGGTCGTCGAAGCGGATGTCACCGAGAGCGCCGGTGAAGGTTCGCAGATGTTGCATCTGATCAAGGACCTGCATCCGGTTTACTGTTGGCGCTTGCTTGATAGCTTGAAGGATGATGCCAGCGCAGTCATACGCTTCAGCGGCATATTGGGGTGACGCCAGTAACAGCGGATGCCGTTGCGCGAAAGCTTCGAGGAAAGGCCGCGCCGATGGTTTAAGCCGCATGTCAATGCCAGCGAGGGTGTGGTAGGGCGGGACCGTGTCGAGGCCTGGCACCTCAAGGAAAGCGTAAGGCTTCAGTGCATCGCTGCCGAGGAAGGTGGCCGTTAGCCCCCGGTCGCGCAGCCGATGGGCGACGATATGGGCCAGGTTCCAGTAGATCGCAAAGTACACGAGATCAGGCGCGGCTGCCAGCGTCGCCTCGATGAGTGCGTCGAAGTCAAGCTGGTTCTCGCGGTCGCCAAATCCATAGACGAGCGCTGGCGACTTCCCCAGGTTGGTAATCTCTTCCTGGACAATCCGGGCGATGGGCGTGCCCCAGGCTGAATCTTCGTGCAGGATCGCAATGCGTTCCGCTTCAAGATATTGAACCGCCACCTGTGCCAGGGCGCGTCCCTGATGAATATCGTTGGCGACGACGCGAAAGAAATTCCGAAAGCCCCGTTCGGTAAGCAGCGGGCTGGATGCTTCTGACGTCAACTGAAGCAGGCCGGCGTCGTGGTAAATTTCCTGGGTGACGACGGCCATGGCGCTGTTCGTCGGCCCAAGCACAGCAACGGCCTCCTCCCGCCTGGCAAACGCCGCTGCCGCCCGTCGCGCAGTCTCTGGCTCACGCCCATCAATAATAGGAACCAGAGCGACTTCAACGGGAAGGTCGCCGTGTGCGTTGGCCTGCTCGATCGCCATCTCAGCCGCACAATAGCCCGTGACATCATGTAAATTCTCAGTTGCCACCTCAAAGCCGATGACAACGGTTGGTTTCAGGTTGGGCATGAATTCAAGGTTCCCGGCTAGCTTCCAAGATCTGGGTTGCAAGTTTAACCCAAACCCCACACCATGCAAGCATAATGGTCTTTAGGATGGCAAAAAGAGGCAAGGGCACGGGACGCCAGTTCAGGGAATACGCCGCCATATTGAGCGTGCAAGTCAATCTGTGAGGCGACGACATTGGACGCAATCGTCGTGCCATCAATCACGACTGCCGCCGCCGTTTCATCGCATGAAGTTTCGATTCCAAGTATCGTCATCATGATTGTTTCTCTATCGCCACAGAGTTCACACTTGAACGTTTTTCCCAGATGCTAATCTGCTGAACTAGTGCCGCCAGCGCAATCCCAGCGAAGACCCACCAGAACACACTCGTCGGGAAGATGTAGCGCGGGATGGCATCCAGCAGCAGGTGAATGAGCAAGGTGTACAGGATAAATCCCGCTAGCGGCAAGGTCAAGCGCCAGCGCCGCCGCGTCAGCCACAGGCCTGCCAACCCCGCGATCAGGCTCACATAATGGAAACCATACAATGCCAGCTTGGGCCAGAATCCCGGTGCGGTGGTGACTTCAAAAAATCCAGTGATGCGTCGATCATTGCGCAGCCAGTCCGACATCAGTTGCCCGATACCCGCACCGCCGAAATTGAGCGTACCATGTGGTTGCAACACCGCCCCCGCCAACTGCCCAACGCGGCGCTGCACATAGCCCAGTAGATCGCTCGTGATGATGGCTCCGGCATTGTCGAGATATAGACTTTGTTGATCCGCTGAATTCGTTGGCAATTCGCCATCTTCTGCCAACGCCTCATCAACAGCCTCTGGTCCCTGCCAGCCATCTTCTAATGCGCCAACGAACAGAAACGCCGCAAAGCCTTCCCCACCGATCACCCAGCGATCCCACCTTACGAGATTGTAGGCAGTCCAACTGCCCACGACGATCACATAAAGACTCAATAGGATTACAGTTGAGCGTAAGCCGCGTCGCCAGCGCTGTGCCAAGAGCAGATGCAACGCTAGACCCAGTGGAAATAGCAGCAGTACGGCCCGTGTCAATGTGGCTAATCCGAGTAAGAGACCGACAATTGCCAGCCCGCGTGGTGACTGGTCAAATCGTTCGACATAGATCGTCAACGCTGCCGTCACCAGGAAGATATACAGCGTTTCGGTAGTGATCTGCGCCACTTCAACGATAAACGCGGGCGCAACCGCCAAAACTCCGGCCACGATCAACCCGGTCCGTTGATCTTCCACCAGCTTATTGGTCAAGCGATAAGCCAGATAAACCGTCGCAGTACTCAGCAACGCTTGCAGCACCCGGATCATCATAATTGCTGCTGCGCGGGGCAATAAAGTTTGTGGGATACCGATAAACAGCAGATACAGCGGCGGCGTGGGCAGCGACTGCAGCGCGATAGGATAACCGTCCGGGTAGACATCATCCGCATAGCCGGGTAAAGCACCCTGGTCGAAGCCCGTCACTAACGCATAACTCATTGCCAGATACCAGGTGGTATCGCTGCTGCCACCTTCAAAACCTAACCGGTGTTCTTGTGTCAGCCCATACCCCAACCGCAGGGCCAGCGCCAGCAGCAAGATGACAAAAAGTAGCCGGTTGAGTGTTTTGGGCAACATATGATACTATTTTGCTCTTTCTGACCGGAGACTGTTATGCCATCACGCTGGCTGATCGTGATTCTGGTAGCCGGTTTTGGCGTGCGGTTGGCACTGGCGGCTCTCGCACAACACCCCGGTATCTCAGATCCAAACCATTATTATAACCTCGCGCAGAGCCTGGTCGAAGGGCGCGGTTTCGTTATTGACTATATCTGGCAGTATCATTTGCCACCGACGACGGTCACGCACCCCATCGATTACTGGATGCCGCTGCCGGCGGTATGGCCTGCGTTGGGCATTACATTGCTGGGCAACAGCCTGTTGGCTGCGCTGCTTTCCTCGGTCGTGATCGGTACCCTGTTAGCGCTGCTGACATATGGACTGGCAGCCGCTGCGAATCTGCCTGAACACACCCGGTTGCTGGCGGCGGGGTTAATCGTTTTTTTGCCAGAGTTTCTACTGGGGTCGGTGCGGACCGATACCGTAATTTCGTATGTGCTATTTGCCAGCAGCGCGCTGGGGTGTTTTTATCTGGGCTGGTACCAGCGCCCACAATGGTTTGTTCTGGCCGGTATCCTGGGCGGTCTGGCACAGCTTTCGCGTCAGGACGGTGTACTCTTGTTGCCAGCTATGCTGTTTGGCACGCTCATTTTGTGGCGATGGAGTGGGCAGCCCGTCCGCTGGCGGTGGCTGATTGCCCTACCCATTGTCTGGCTAGTGATCCTCAGCCCCTGGCTATTGCGCAATTACCAGCTTTTTAATGCCCTATTCCCACCCGGTCCCAGCCGAACACTCTATATGACCAGTTTTATCGACCAGTTCACCTACAGCCGGGAGCTAAACCTGGAGCATTATCTGGCGTGGGGTTGGCCGAATATTCTGCGCAATATCGTCTTCCATATCCTGGCTAACGTGAAGTTTTCTTATACGACACTGGACATGGCATTGCCCATCACAGCGCTCATTGGTCTATTCGGCGTCATCACCCAACGAGATCGGTCACGTTTACTTTTCCTGGTCACGCCGCTACTGTTTATTCTGGGCCTGTTCGTGTTTTATAGCATTCTCACACCCTTTCACTCAATGGGCGGCAGCTATAAAAAAAGCTATATGGTGATGATTCCCTTCTGGGCCGTCATTAGCGCCTGGGCCATCCAAACCTATATCACACCCCGGCGCGTCGCTATCATGGCAACAGCGCTGATTGCCCTGTTTATGCTGCTCAATGGCATTGAACTGATTCGGGCCGACTACAATCTCATCATGCGTTACAACGGTGAGATGACTGCCCTACAAACGACACTCAATGAACTGGGAGACGTGACCGGTGATGCGCGGATCACGGTGATGGCGCAAGATCCGTTCATGCTGAATTACCAGGGCTTTTATGCGGTGATGATGCCCAGCGATGATCGTGAGGCCATCCTTGACGCCGCGAGCCAGTACGAGGTGGATTACATTTTGCTCCCTGCTGATCGTGTCTCGATGGATGCGCTGTACAATGGGGTTGAAATCGATGAGCGGTTGCCATTGGTTGCCGTCAATGGCAACTTTCAGCTACTCGGCATCGCTGCCAATCAACTGGCTTCTGATTGGTAATGAATTTTACTTGAGACTCATCATTCGCAAACATTTGCTTGTCCTACTCTTAGCAACAGTGATGATACGCGGCATGATGTTTGTCAGCTACCCAGTCTTTGGATTGGTTGCCGCTCGTTATCCGACGCGTGGTGCCCTGCTGGGCTATTTTCTATATGACATAGTCGCCCGCATCATTACTTATCGCAATCGCCGCGAATCCAGCAAGTGATGAATACCTCTAACCGGACCAGCAACCGTAACCAGCCAGCGGCTTAGTTGAAGCGGCGGGCCAGCACCAGAATGAAACTACCCTCGGTGTTCGTGGGGCCAGTATCACCACTATAGCGGGTAGCACGGAGATAATAGGTTCCCGTTTCCGGGATGGTATATTCACTGATACGGGCATTCTGTCCGCCACCACTGTCGTCATCGTTGCTAACAACCTGTTCCTCACTGTTCAGGATGCTCACCACCGGGTCAAGATTACCATCACCGCGATTCATCGATACAGTAATGGTGTCACCCTCCACACCCCAGAAGGCGTAGACTTGTTCTGGTGTTTCCGCATCAATGCGACCCGTAACCGTTGTGCCATAGCTGATGCGGGCAGTGTCCGCCGATACATCATCGAAAGCATTCCCCAGATTTTGCAATTCCAGCCGATATTCTCCACTGGTCGTCCCGGCTTCGCGGTCAAAACGAGTCGCGATGATATAGTAGGTACCCGTTTCGGGGATGCGATACTGGTCAATCAGGGCGTTCTGTCCCCCACCGGCGTCATCATCAGCAACCATTTCGACCAGTCCCGTATTCGCCAGCACGACGAACGAGTCGAGGATGCCGGTTGCGCCGCGACTCATCCGAATGGTGATGATGTCATCCGCCTGTGCCTCGAAACGATAATATTTCACAAATTGCTGCGGCGTCAGTTCGTTGCTGACGGTTGCACCCAACGGCAGCGGAATCGCCGTTTGGGGCGTGTTGCCCAGTCCGCTATTATCCGCTTCCTCGAGCGTCAGCACAAAATTACCACTGCTGATGCCGGCGGCCTGCCCATAACGCGAAGCAACAATGATATAGGTTCCAGGTTCTTCAATCACCAGCCCGGAGATCGTGCTGTCAAATGGGGTGGACGCCCCCAGCGTATCATCATTATCCGCCAGCACAAATGCTTCACTATCGACGATCTGTATATATGGATCCAGATCCCCGGAGACCCGTCGCATCCGCACGTCCACAATATCGCCGCGCTGAGCCCGAAAACTGTAATAAAGTTGCGGCTGCATATCGGTAATATTGTTAATCACCTGATCGCCAAAGCGCAACATACTGCCCGATGCCGAACTCACTCCTACGCGATCAAGCGTCAATTCATAGTTGCCGGTGGTGGTGCCAATGCTGTTGCCAAAGCGCCCGACCACAACGGTATAGCGGTCAGTACCGGGCAGTCGTAGCGACTGGACATTGGGTACCCGATTCCCGGCGCGATCATCAAACTGGACAATCGGCTGGCCGCGAGCATTAAGCACCAACAACACCGGGTCCAAATCGCCACTGATTACCTGCAAATTGAGTGACACGACCTCACCCCGTAGGCCATCGAAACCGTAAATTACGCGTGAAGTCTGATTGGTCAAGCGACCCGTTATTGTCGCGCCATAATTCAGCAGGTTATCAATTTCATCCTGAGCGTATGTAACGCTCGAAGTCAAGCTGGCGAGCAAAAGCAACACAAAAAAAACCAGTGTCGCTAAACGCAACCCAGCATCCTGCTGATCGCCGCAACACCAATAATAGGAACGCTTCACAGGCGGCACCAATGTTCGTAACATCGCTAATTACATTATGCTTTGAGGGGCTGCAATGGTAACTTCACGGTGAAAGTCGTGCCAACCCCAACCTGGCTGGTCACCGCAATCGTACCGCCATGTAGTTCAATGGACTGGCGGGCGATGGCTAATCCCAGACCCGTGCCGGGCAAGCTGCCTACATTCTCCGCCCGGTGAAAGGCATCAAATAATCGCGGCAAGTCTTCTTCGGGAATGCCGATTCCAGAGTCGGAAACGGTGATGGTCGCTATATTGGAGTCAACCGCCAGATCAAGGCAAACATCACCCCCATCCGGTGAATATTTGATCGCGTTACTCATCAGGTTGGTGATGGCGCGGCGTAGTAACTTGCGGTCAAATTGGGCTTCGACTCGCCGCTCCACACCGCTATACATCAGTCGGTGGGTCTGGTGATGGACCCATTCCAATTCTTCGATGATGTCGCGCAGGTACGTTTCCAGATCATATACTTCGCGGTTAAGATCTTCGCCCATAAATTCGACTTTGCTGATGGTCGTTACATCATCCACGATTTCGGAAAGGTAATGAACTTGCGTCTCAATCGCTTCGATTGACTCGGCGTTTTCTTCGGGTGTAGCGCGATCACTGTAGTGCTTAATAAAATCACTTGCCAGCAGGATGCTTGCCAGCGGTGTTTTGAGTTCGTGTGACATCATCGAGATAAAGCGATTCTTTAGCTGGCGCAATTCCCGTTCTTGATCGAGCGCAATTTCTAACCGATGTTTTTCCACCTGCTCAGCTTCGAGCTGCTTGCGGGCGGTGATGTCCTGTAAAACACCGGTAAACAACACCTGATTGCTGATTCGCATTTCGCTCATGGCAATCAACAACGGGAACACCGTCCCATCTTTACGCCGCCCCACAACTTCTTCACCAGTCATGTTGCGGGCCACAAAATCACTGATCTGATTCGACTGGTCAGATTCATTAATGAGTATTTGTACCGATTGGCCGATCAGCTCATCCGTGTCGTAGCCGAAGATCGTCGTCATCGCTTGATTAACCGACAGAATTTCACCATGCCGATTGGTGGTGATGATGCCATTGACGACATGATTGAGTATCGCTTCAAGGCGCGTATTGCTGGTTTCCAGTTCGATCTGCACCTGTTTGAGTTCGGTCACATTTTGATGCGCGACGATCAGCCGCACATGACCGTACCAGTCAAAGCGCGTCACCCGAACGACGTACCAGCGTCGTTGGGTCGGGCTGTGACAGGGATATTCCAGCCAGAATTCTTCTTGTTCTTCGTCCATCACGGATCGGATGCCAGCGGCGACCACCTGCGCCTCGCGGTTGGTCGCCCGTTCACATACGTGCAGGTAATTCATACCGACACCATAGTTGGTTTCCTTGAAGCCGTTGCTCCGGGCAAAATGTCGCCACGCCGCATTCACCTCAAGGATCGCGCCCGCTTCGTCTAGAATCGCGACATGGGCGGAGATCGCGTTCAAGGCGGTGAGGATAAAACGCTCGGCCTCAGCATATGTGGGGTCATCTGAACTCAATAATGATGATCGAATATAGTTTTCCATTGCCAATTCGTGAATCGCTTGCGATCAATCACGCTTCTGATATTAAAGTTATCCTGTTATATCATATTCCATCCCTGGCGTCATCATTGTTTCGCCATGCCCATTCGCGGAAACCCGGTTCAAGTCACCAATGCCTTAACGTGATCCAATGCGAACCGCAATGACTTTAGCCTGAACTGTTTTTTCATCGCCAGCATACACTGTGCTTGCGACGATGGCCTTGCGCTCAGTCAGTTCATCAATCCGAGACCGGAGGATCAGTTCGGTAGTGATTGGGGTTGGCTTGATGAAATCCACATTCAGGTTGCCAGTAACACAGGTAATTTGCGGGTCAGTGCCAGGAGGGCGCTGCTCGGCGTCGTATATGGCTGCAATCGCGGTACCAATACTATGACAGTCTATCAAGCTTGCCAGCAAACCACCATAGACGACCCCTGGAAACGCGGTGTGATAATCCTGCGGCATAAACCGACAGATTCCTTCAGTTCCATCCCAATAAGTCTGAACGTGCAAGCCGTGTTCATTGTTGCGACCGCAGCCATAGCAAGTCGCAACATGGGCGGGATAAAAGTTCTGGATTGGATAAGCAGTCATCATAGCCTCGCTTCGATTAGGCATCGACAATTTGTGTGATCAAATCAGCAATTTGACGGTCATAACCCGCCGCACCGGCGGTGAACCAGCGTCGCGCGCAACTTGTCAACCAGTTGATGCGCAGCATCAAAAACATGGTCAGCAGACGACTATCCACGTGTTCTCGCGGATCATGCCCCAACGATTCTAGCAACGCCACCAGGTCAAGGTCGGTCGGACCCCGGAACGGTCGTGTCCAGTCGATAAGTTTGTAACCGCCCGCAGGCAGAACAAATAAATTATCGCCAGTCAGATCGCCATGTACCAGACCACAATTGCTGAGAGTCGCATTGAGAACTCGGTCGCTTAAAACTCGGTTTTGTAATGTCGCAATCGCTTCGGCTGCCACCTCGTTAAAATGACCCTCAACAACCAGTAAGTTCAACTGATCCACCGTGTCGTGGACTAACCGTCGCCACTTGACCGGGCTGCTGACATCAAACAATACGGGGATATTGCCTTGAATCCGACCGATTTGCTGCTGGATGTCGCGGCCAATGTGCATAATAACATCACTGGTGAGGGTGAGGTCCTGGACCAACGGCGCATCAATGTGCTCGAACAACATAATGGAATATCCGGCTTGTTCATAGAGGGTGCGGGCCGCGACCAATAGCTTGGATTGTGCCTGGGCATAAAACCGACTCTCGACAGTGGGGCCAGTCTGTGTCTTGTAAATCCACTGCTGCCCCCGTTCGGTAATAATTTGTTGCACACATGACAACGGCCATTCATGCAACGTGGTGCGCGAAGTGACTGTTGTCTTCAAAAGCGCTTTGAGTTCATCATCGCTATGCAATCGCAGATCAAACCATTGATGCTTGAGCATAAAATTCCAATCTTAAGAAGTTCATTTTGTTGTAAAGCATAACAGAAAATAGATTGAATGGGGGTATGGGCGATTGTAATTTAACGTTTATTTGAAATTTCTCTCAAACGAACGTAAGATCAACGAGGTGCAGGGCATCACAGCGCCACCAACTACCCATTCTGGAGCCGGATTCAATGAGCAAAGAACTGGTGATGTATTCACGAACGATTGGCTGTCCGTTTATCTCGTCGGCCCGGCGTGTCTTACAGCAGCAGAATATCCCCTATCGTGAGATTTTTATCGACAAGGACCCTGACGCCCGCGACCGGGTGTTGCAATGGACGGGCTTCCTCTCGGTCCCGACGTTGATCGTCACCCAGAACGGCACGGATTTTCCCATTGAAGAGCCGCCACCCTTGCCCGCTGGCACCAGCCCGCGCGGGATTGATCGGGGAGCGATGATCACTGAACCCAGTGCCGAACAATTTGTGGCCTGGTTGCAGAAACACGACTTAGCGGGCGAGCAATAACCCGGTGGCTTTCGTAATGTGGATCCCGCCTGCTTCGACTATTCGTCGTTCGAGTTCTGCCTGCAACGCCGCGTGATTCACTGCAATTATTTCCTCACCGGGCAAACATTCAGTCATTGAGCCGATATAATCCATGATTGGCGTGGCGGCAGTGACCCACAGGTTGTTGTCAAATTGCGCGACGCTTACGGAAGCGAACTGTACCCGGAGTTGATCGAGGCCATTTTCGAGGCTAAAGTAATCTGTAATAAAGCCATCTTGATTGCGTTCGGCGGCCAGCGCTGGAATAAAGCGTTCGCCCAGTTCCATGAGTTCACGTAAATGGTCTTTGCCATTCGTCATACCCAGAAAATACCCGTCGGGTTTAAGCACACGCCTGAATTCGGCGATCGCCTGGGGACGATTCGGTACATGGTACAGCATATGGTTGGCGATTACGATGTCATACCGCTGGTCGCCGTAAGGAATGGTCCGGGCATCCACCATCTCATAGGCGAAGCGGCCCGCCAGTTCTGGTCCCAGATGGCCCCGACAATCGGCTAGCATCCCCGCTGAAAAGTCGGTCAACGTTATTTGCCAACCGGCTGGAATGCGGTCCGCATTATGTTTCCAGACATCGCCGCGTCCACAGCCAATTTCCAATATACGACTCGGTTCGGGTGCCAGACGCAGGAGATGGTCGAAAAACCACTGCTGCAAACTCTGGTGATTGGTGCTGTATTGCTCGTGCAGGCGAATACGAGCCGTCAACCGCGCCGCATTCGGGTATTGCACCGTCTTGAGATTGTCAGGGTCAACCGTCATCATATTACTCCGCTACTATGCGCGATAATGTAGCGGGAGCTACGCTAGCTGTCAACCAACGGCAAGCCTACGCCGCATCCAGATCAGGACGCTGTGCCAGCCATTGCGAGATGAGCAATGCAACCAGGGCCAATCCCACCAGCAACATGCCAGTCGCCACCGCTGCATCGACATCCCGTTCCAGAATATTGTAGATCAACAACGGCATCGTCTGGGTGCGGCCTTGCAGACTCCCGGCAAAGAGGATGGTTGCGCCGAATTCGCCCAACGCCCGTGCCCAGCAAAGAATCATGCCGGCCCCCAATGCCCGCGCCGCCAGCGGCAGGGTCACACGGACAAAGAGCGCAATGTTACCGGCACCATCTACTCGCGCTGCATCTTCAATCTCGTGAGGGACACCCTGAAACCCCACCTGGGCCGCCCGAATGTAAAAGGGCGCGGCGACAAAGGTTTGCGCCAGCACAACGGCGAATGTCGAAAATGGCAGGATGACATCTAAACTTTCCAGCAACGGGCCAAATGCACCCCGCCGCCCCAATGTCAGCAGCAAGGCCAGACCCGCCACTGCCGGGGGCAACACAATCGGTAGTTCAACCAGCACATTGACCAAGCGCCGTCCCCGAAACCGCCAGCGGGCCAGGATGTAAGCCAGCGGCGTGCCAAAAATCAACGTCAAAATGACGGTTATGCCGGTCGTGATGAGACTCAAATAGATCGCATCAATGACAATTGTCGTGGTTAAGGCCGCCCACGACTGGTTCTCCAGCGTGCGCAGCGCAATGACGATAATTGGGACGCTCAAGAACAGCAGGCCAATGCCGCCGGCAACTATTAGCAACGACCGTTTAAGCACCGGTGCAACCTATCATGCCTTATGCGCCACAGAGCGACATAGCAGCTGGCTGGTTCAGGTGCTGTGTTTGGGGAAATTCTACCGTTGGCTCACCTGCTGGAACAAAGCCCCACTCAACCAGAATGTCCTGCCCGGCTTCGGCCAGCACAAAATCGACAAAGCGCTGCGCTAGCTCAGCTTGATCGCTGTCCTTAATTATGGCAATGGGATAAGTCGCCAGAGTGTTGAATGCATCAGGGATGGGCAACGTGATGACCTTTGCAGCAAGGTCTGGCGTGACATCCGACAGATAAACGATGCCGGCATCTGCTTCGCCCAATGCCACCTTTGCCGCGACCTGCCGCACATTGGGTTCTTCGGAAACCAGATTGTCCAGCACCGCACGGCGATAATTGTCACCGAAGCGCGGATCAGTTGCCATGCGTTGCAGCATCGTATCAGTATAAGCCCGTATCGGTACATTCGGCGCGGCTAGAAGCAGATGAATGCCGGGATTAGCCAGATCTCCTAGCGTCTGAATATTAGCAGGATTATCGGCGGGGACGATTAACACCAGTCGATTTTGCGCAAACGTTTGTGGCGTACCGGTAACACGCCCATCTGCCACGACGATCGCCATTTGCGTCTCATTTGCGCTGGCAAAAACGGCAGCCGGTGCACCTTGCACTAACTGCGTCGCCAGGGTGGACGAACCGCCAAAATTGAACCGGATTTGCACACCTGGATTCTCAGCTGCAAAAGCAGCCCCAATCGATTCAAATGCATCGGTGAGTGATGCTGCCGCAAACACAACGAGTTCATCCTGAGCTTGAGCCGCCGAAAGATTCGACAGCAGGAAGATCAGCAACAGCGCCATCAAATTTCGCAAAACATCACTAAGCTCCATCACCACCATCGCTACTTGGTGTCTCACTCCCTAGTTCGCGGTCCAGCAGGAACAGCCCTGGACCATAATCGCCGACGCGCTTGAGGTCCTGAATCACGGCATCGACTACCGCTTCTTCTTCAACCTGTTCATCCACGAACCATTGCAGGAAGCTGTGGGTCGCATAATCGCTTTCCGCCAGCGAGCGTTCGACAAGTTGATTAATAAGTTCGGTGACATGCTGCTCATGTTTGAAGGCATCTTCAAATGCGTCGAGCGGCGAATCCCATTCGGTTGGCGGTTGTACAATCGACTGCAATTTGACCCGTCCCCGCCGTTCATTAATGAAGTCATAGACCTTCATCGCGTGGACCATTTCCTCATCAGAATGAGTCCGCATCCAAGCGGCAAACCCGCGCAAATCCTGATCTTCAAAATAGGCTGATACTGAGAGGTAAGTATAGTAAGCGGTGAGTTCGGCGTTCAAGTGATCGTTGAGCGCTTTCTGCATGGTTTCTGTGAGCATATTTCTCTCCAAGTTCTCGATTAACAGGCTGTATTGTACACTGTCCGCAATTCAAACTGTATCATGCAATTTTTACCTGTTTCTTACAGAAGTGTGCTAGTAAGATAGGTTAGATTCCATCCACAAAATTGCAAAATAGGAGCACATAGCAATGTCCGAGACATATGCTTTTAAGGCTGAAATTAAACAGCTACTCGATATTCTGGTTCATTCACTCTATACCGAGCGCGAAATCTTCCTGCGTGAACTCATTTCTAATGCGTCCGATGCCCTCAGCCGAGTGCAGTTCGAACAATTAACGAATGCCGATGTCGTTGATGCAGATGCCGAACTCAAAATTCATATCACCGCCGACGAAGAGGCGGGTACGCTGACGATTAGTGATACCGGTATTGGTATGACTGCCGCTGATATGGAGCAAAATCTGGGTGTGATCGCGCACAGTGGTGCTAAGGCCTTTATTAGCGCGATGCAAGAATCGCAAAATGGCACCTCGGCCCAGGATGTTATTGGTCAATTCGGCGTAGGCTTTTACTCGGTGTTTATGGTGGCGGAAAAAGTGCGCGTCGTCTCACGCTCACATCTGCCGGATGAGCAAGCGTATGCCTGGGAATCCAGTGGCGATGAATCCTACACGATTGAAGCGGTTGAACGTGAAGGGCGCGGCACCGATGTGATTATTCACCTGCGTGAAGACGCCAAAGAATTCGCGCAAACCTGGACGATCAAAGATATAATTCGCCGCCATTCAGATTATATCGCCTTCCCGATTTACGTTGGTGAAGATGAAGAAGCGACCAACAAACAGACCGCGATTTGGCGGCAACAGACCCGCGAAATCACGGATGAGCAATATAACGATTTCTACAAGATGCTCACGCTCGATTTTAACGAGCCGCTGCATCGCATCCACATGCGGGCCGACGTGCCGCTGCAATTTTATGCGCTGTTGTTTATCCCCGGCAGTCAGGAACTGGGCATGTTCAGCCCACGCAAAGAACCCGGCCTCAAGCTGTATGCCCGCAAGGTATTGATTCAAGAATATTCTACCGATCTGCTGCCGGAGTATCTACAATTCGTCCAGGGTGTAGTGGATAGCGAAGACCTGCCGCTGAGTGTCAGTCGCGAAAGCATTCAAGCCACGCGGGTTATTGCCAACCTGAAGAAGACGCTGACGAATAAGGTCTTGAGCGAATTCAAACGGCTGGCGAAGAATGATCGAGAAGCCTACCTCAAGATCTTCGAGCAGTTTGGTCGCTTCCTGAAACAGGGTGTCACCGTCAGCCCGGAGGACAAAAGCGATCTCGAAAAACTATTGTACTTCAACTCCACGCATGACGATAACCCGGACAACTGGTACACGCTGGCTGATTATGTCGAGCGGATGACCGATAATCAGGATGACATTTACTACATCATCGGTGACGATTTTCACAGCGCCCGGCGCAGCCCACACCTGGACGCTTTTAAACAACGCGACATCGAGGTGCTATACTTCACCGACCCGATTGACTCGTTCATGGTGATGGGCCTGAATGAGTTCGATGGACACACCCTGCGCAATGTTGATGAAGCCGACATTGACCTGAACGAGGTCGGCAGTCAGCAATCCGAAGCCGAGAAACCCCAGGCCGACCCCTTGCCTGCCGGTGATTTTGGCAAGGTCATCGAACGGTTTAAAGCTGTTCTGGGTGATCGCGTGGAAGATGTACGGGAGAGTAAAACACTCATCAACAGCCCGGCCCGGCTGGTCAGCGCTGATGCCAGCAGCAACCGTAATATGTTCCGCATCAACCGCCTGCTGGACAAAGAGTATGAACTGCCGGTCAAAACGCTGGAACTCAATCCGCGCCATCCACTGGTGCATAATCTCAATGGCATGTTGAGCAACGATAGCCCGATGCTGAATGTGGCGGTGGAGCAACTCTTTGAGACTGCGCTACTGCAAGACGGCATTCACCCGGATCCGGCAGCGATGGCCGACCGGCTGTTATTGCTGCTGCAAGCGGCTACTGGCACACCTCTCGACGATTTGGATCTCGCATCAGCGGTGACGATACCGGAGCCGATTGCAACGGAAGCGGAAGTTGCTGAAGACGAAGATCCGGTGGTTGATGTGGTAGCCGACGACGGGGACGATCCCGAAGTCATCGAAGTAGCCGAAGATGCCGGTGATGAGGAGTAAATCACCGCACCTTGATATATCCTGAATCAAAAACAGCGTCTCACATCTGGAGGCGCTGTTTGTTTTGAACCATTCCCGATTCAATCGCGCTAAGTCGCCGCAAGAATACCTGCATCAATGACATCAGCTAAACTAACCATGCGCCGATATTCATGCAGCATCTGCTCCACAAGCGTATCGAGTTGAAACGGCAGGCGGGCAATTAATAACTGATAGGACTTTGGAGACAAATTGTAACCTTCCCATTCTGCGATCATGTCGCCAGCATTCACTATCACATACTGGTTGAAGATTCCTCGTTGCAGGCCGGTTTTATCCTTGCTGGCTTCGACATGTAACGCTATGGGGAAGGCACTGCGCTTAATATCGGCATTGCCAAACCAGGTCTCGAAATGAATACCATCGCTGATATCATTGAACCAGTTGGGCTTATAGAGGGCGATTGAAACATTATTAGCTTTGCCAGATGGTGGGAAGTAACCAACCCGCGTCTGCCAGCCACTCAGTTCATCATTGAGCAGCGCCTCAAGCTGTTTAAGATATGCAAAATAGGGTTCGAGTTGTTGATTTTCTGCCATGTTCAATCTTCCGCCAGTCACATACCACCTATTTTACCTATTTCGGTGAGTACAGGCCAAAGACATTGCCTTCGGTATCCTGAACGGTGGCGTAATACCCCGCGCCTTCCATAAAAATCTTCTCGGTCAGCGCCTTACCACCTGCGCCCTCAACTTTGGCAAGTGCTGCACTCAGGTCGTCATCACCGGTTGACAGGTAGACGTAGGCCCCCTTGTCGCTGGGTTCAAAGTTGGCCGTTTGATTGAGCGAAATGCCTACTGGGTTATCTTCGGACATCTGGGCAATGGTCGCTATCTTACGCACCCCATCATCCATCGCTTCATATTCACAATCAAAAATCGCCTGGTAGAATTTGGCGGCCCGTTCCAGATCTTTCACCGGAAATTCAATCCACACTGCCCGCACAGCCATATTGATTTCTCCTTGTTGAGTAGCTAATTTGTTCTAAATACATGCTAATTCTACGCTCATTTGTTCTATTTGTCAACGCGATCTAGCCATAAATCTATATGCAATTTCGCGTTCTAAACTGACGATAGGCGACCGACGACAGTCGCTCTTCAATGATTTGCCACATATATGCGAACTGCCCGCGCCATCAACTGTAAATCAACAGAGGCGTGTTGGTGCACGCCCCTGCTTCTAGATCTATTCAGATGCTTGTTCGTGTTGACTTAACCGCCATTCTCATCAAATGGAATCGGTGGGAAGCCCCCAGCAAACGGCGTTTCGGGCCGTTCATAGTCACCCATCAGCGCCCGCCGCAGCGGAGTCGTGCGGGCCAGAAATTCGGGACTGGTCTCAAACCGGTCCGAGCGGCGCAGCCAGGGCGGACTATAGATGAAGTGCATATTATAGCGGTCAAAATCGCGGTCATTGGGCATCGGCGAGTGCCAGACCCCGTTGTGGAACAGCAGGACCGTACCCGGCTTGCAACGGACAATGTGCTGAATCGGGCTGACGTGAATCTCTTTGCGCAGTTCATCGGGCAGACCTACCGGGCTGCGATGGCTGCCGGGGATCATCATCATATTGCCCATAAACAGTTCGGATTGATCGGTCAGGTTGAAACTGGCCCGCAATTGAATGAGCGGGGGCGGGTAAGCCAACTGCTTGAAGTCATAGGCGCTCGATCCGTCTTGATGCCAGCCAACGCTTTGACTGCCCGCCGGTTGAATGGTACACCACGCGGCCTGGAGCACGAAGCGATCACCATACAGCGCCCGTACTTTGGGTAATACGGCAGGATGATCGATCAACCGCTCAATCGCTGGCTCGGTCTCAAAGCCCTTGCCCAGTTGCAGCAGGCCCTCTTTGGGATGGCCGTCATGTAAGCGGGTGGTGGCGGCCAGCGTCTCCGCGACTTCGTCGGGACTGAGTACATCTTCGATAATAAGATAGCCGAACGACTCGAACATAAACCGTTCAGCGGCGGACATAGGGCCGGGTTCGGCCAGGGGGATCATGTTATCGACAACCGGTGTGGTCTGCATAAAAATCACTTTCGTCTGAGATTTTTTCTCAATTTTAGCGCACCTGCTGCGCAAACCAAACAGACATCCACAGTCCATTTGCAGAGCCGGCGTAAATATGCATCCATTGAAACACATAAAGGTAATCACGAACACATGACAGGCAAACGGGAGCAACCCTGATTGTTACTCCCGCAAGATCTTTATATTTATTGCATTGCACGATTAGAAATTGATACTTGCGCAGCAGCATGTACCATTCGCTACTGCCTGAACATGATGCCGCTGAACCCAGGTGAGAAATATGTGATCGTGTTCCCGGAGGGCATTGTGTACAAATCGAATTCTAGACCAAAAGCATCTGCCGCAGCATACACGCAATTGGATTTCAACTCATAGGTAGCGGCAAAGGATTCAGCCCGGGCAAAGGGTACCGCGCCAATGCTTGCTGAAAGCACGCCCACCGCATTGCCTTCACCATCTAGAGTCCAGGTGCCTGCTTCAGCATAAGAGCTAACTTCGCCTTGCTCATCAAGCACGCTTCCTCGTGCGTGGAACACATAGGTACCCTGGATTGTTTCTAAGGTGCATTCAGGCTGAACACTGACTTCATCCGAGCTTGGCGCACCAATGGCGGGTGCTGTCGCTAGCAGGACCAGAACTACTATGACAACTGAGAAACAAAGTATCTGTCGCATTATGTCTTCCTTCCCTGACTTTTACTCGTCGGTGTTCCAGATTTCCCACACGATCTTCCATTCATCGTCGACTAACTGGCGAACCATCACATGATTCCCAGTTTCCTCAAAATCATCGCTGCCATCAACGGGATCAAAGGTCATCATGTATTGACCTAACTCAATAGCCAGATTCTCAGACAGTTGAATAGCGATCACCGTCGTCTCGTGCTGAGCGTTGAAGTTCTCAAAGATCCACTCAAAATCGGCCTGAAGTTCTTCCTTGCCCTGGCGCATCACCAAGTTAGGGGGAATGGAGACGACATCATCAGCATACAAATTCATGACCTGAGCTACATCGGCGGCGTTAAATGCTTCATCCCATGCAGCAATAGCTGACCTGACCTGATCTTCCACTTCAGTGTCCATGTCCTGCGAGGCAATCGGCGCGACCAGCACCAGCATTACCAGGACAAGCACACTCCAGCCAAACAGTCGATAGATACGCATTTGAACATTCCTCCTAAATATCTTCAGCAAACTAGGTTGATATACTTGCCAACCCAAGTCTGCTGGTTTACTCCGGTTGACCGGATTACTCTGAGCTTCCGGCGCAAACCAGCATTAACCCAATGCTAGTGGATGGGTGCGGTGGTGTCGCCCTACCAGGGAAGTATCTGTGTTTTTGAGGGGGAGTATTTCGAACTTAGGGGGTAGTAGGCGGCAAGAGGTCTAGCGCCCGCGCCTGGTTGATTGCTTTTACCCGGTCACTTACGCCGAGTTTGCTGTAGATGTGATTGATGTGTTTCTTGACCGTATTCACCCCAATTATGAGTTTGTCAGCGATTTCTCGATTGGTCAGACCCGCGCTCATAAGTTGTAGGATTTCCAACTCACGTGGAGTGAGCGGATCGACCAGCGTCTGGTTCGCGACGTCTTGCGAGTGCGGTGTGGGACTGCTCGATGACAGGTCGAGCGGCTGCAATACCGAGCGTGCCATCGTCTCCAGGTCAACTGCTTCACTGCGAGCGAGTGCTGCGTCAAAGACAGCCTTTGGCAGCAAGCGTTTTGCCCGTTCCAGGAGTTTTTCGGCCCGTGTTCTCGTCAAGGGTTCGTCCGCCGAATGATGCGAAGCCAGGACCAGCAGTTCGACTGCCTGCTCTCCCGCACCCATCTTCAGCAGAAGTTCGCAAATGCTGGTAATAATTGTGAGGATCAAGGGAGACCAATGAATATCAATTGCCATTTCCAGAGCTTGCCGGAAGTATTGGCAAGCGTCAACATAATCTCCTAACCCCAGAGCAGCATCGCCTCTGCCAAAGATGGCAGTCGCTATCCCACCCGGGTCATTGACCTTAACGTATAAGTCGTACCCCTCATTGTATAGCCGCGCCGCCGCTTGAAAATCGCCCTGCAACCAGGCCATACGTGCCAGACAATTCACCGCAAAAGCCATACCACCCAGATCATCGAACGCTTCTTTTAGCCTATAGCTCGACTGATAATGCGCCTGAGCCTTGTCATAATCCTCCAATGCACAAGCGATGTTACCCATCACAACCAGGATGTAGGAGCCAAACCAGTCATCGCCCAATTTTTCGCTGATCTGGTAAGCTTGCTGGGCACAACCTAGCGCGTACTCAAACTGCGCCAGTGAATACGTTGCGTTCGCCAGCACATACATAGCAACCATGAAATTGAGTTTGTCATCTTGTTGGTTAAGGTAGCATAACGATGCCTCACCATACGACACCGCTTCCTCATAGTTGCCCACCGTGGTCTCCAGCAACCCCAGCGTAAGCGTCGGGTCAGTGCCTAATCCAGGCGGAGGAAGTCTTTCCTGAGTTTTGAACAGCTGTATACTGTTGTGCAATGCGGCCCTGGCTTCTTTGAACTGTCCCAATCGAATCCCGATACCACCAGCAGCGTTGTAGACGACGGCCAGCGCGTAATCCCGTTCGACTGTGGGTTCAACAGCCTCAAGACAACTGATCGCTACTGTTGTTGCTTCAGCGACCTCCTGGTAACGTCCGCAAAAATCGTTCAGGTCCCAGTAAGCCATAATGCCATTTTGAATAGCTGTAAAATCAGACATTTGAACTGCCTGATGCCAGGCGACGCGGATGTTGTCAATCTCACGGTTCAGTTCTTGGACGGTGTCGCGCTGTTTCCAGCTGTGAAAGTCTGGTTCCCGGTGTTTCAGTAAATCCGTGAAATAAGAGCAGTGGCTGTCACGTACCTGCTGTTCTTCCTCGATGTTCCGCATAAGCTGCGTTTCGGCATATTGCCGCAATAGCTCCTGCATATCATAACGTTCACGGTCCAGGTCATAACGCAGCAGCGACTTGTCGACCAGCGATGTGAGAATGTCCAGTGATGCGCCGGTTACTTGCTCGGCAGCTTCGCGGGTGCAACCACCACGAAACACCGACATCCCGCGCAAAACCACTTGCTCATCCTCGGTCAGCAACCGCCACGACTGATCGAACACCGCCTCCATACTCTGATGACGGTCCGGTGCGTTGTGGGTTCGGGCTGCCAAAATTTCGGGATTGCGCTGAAGTTCGCCAGCGATTTCCTGACAGGATAAGGTTTTCACCCAACCGGCGGCCAGTTCCAGTGCCAGCGGCATGCCCTCGACCAGTTGGCAAATGCGCACAATCTGATCGGAATATGAGTCAAAATCTACGTCACCACGCAGTTGTCGCGCACGCTCTTGAAATAAATGCATCGCGCTATAGGGTTCATCAGTACCTGATGTCTCGTCTTCAGGATAATCCAGGCCTCTTACCTGCCGCTCCCATTCCTCTTGCAGCTTGAGGGATTCACGCGATGTCGTCAAAATTTTGACCTGTGGCGCGGCCTGGAGCATTGTCGGCACAAGATCAACACCATCCAGCAAATGCTCAAAGTTATCCAGCACCAACAGGAGTTGTTTGTCTCGCAAAAAATTCAACAGTTCAGCACGCGGGTCCTGAATCGCTTTTAAATTCAAAACATTGAGAATAGTGGGCAGGATTTGATCGGCATTTTGCAGCGGTTGGAGCGGTACGAAGTAGATGCCATCGGGAAACGTCGATTGTATTTGCCGGGCGACAGCAATGGCTAAGCGCGTCTTGCCCATGCCACCCAGACCAGTCAACGTCAAGAAGCGGCAGGCTGGGTCAGCCAAAAGTGTTGAGAATTCTGCGATTTCGGTTTCCCGCCCAATGAATGATGTTTGCTGCGCGGGCAGGGCAAGAGTTGGCGTATTCATATGCGCCTCTTACGACTTGCATCATGATGCCATCATACCCGCTCTGCGTTTGTTAGCCAACTATGCCCTTACTCAGCGACACCACAGCCGCTTGATAGCATCAGCCGCATCAATAGCACGCTGAATACGCGGTTGACCATAGTTAGACATGCCCATTACCTCTTCAGTGCTGCCACTGATTAACCAGTCCGGTAACACATCAAAACACCGAGTTCCCGCCAGCCACAGACGAGAATCTCGCACCGTGTCCCGCACATAAAGTGTGTAAGTTTCCCCTTCAATCTCATAATAATCGATCGCGATTTCGGTGGTTGCCAGCGACCCTACGAGACGCGCTGCACCAACGGCAACTATACAGGTTATCAGTAGAATCAATACTAGCCGAATCACCACAAAACAATCCCCTTCCCCCGCCGTTTAAGTAAAGCGTAGGGTTGGGAACGATTGATTGTTCCCTGCCAACTGGCAGGTTTAAGGGTTGGTTTTGCTAGAGGAGGTGCAATTCTTGAGCGCGGGCTGCCGCCTGGACGCGATTCTCGACGCCCAGCTTACTGTAAATCTGGCTGGTATAGCCTTTGACTGTGCCCGTCTCGATAAACAAGCGTTCCGCGATCCGGGGATTGGTCAAGCCCTCAGCGATGAGATTAAGGACTTCCAGTTCGCGGGGGGTGAGGGGGGCGGGCAAACGACTATTCCCATCGGTGTCGGCGAAATCTGACTGAATACCAAACTCATGCAGCAATTCACGCGCGACCGTTTCTGGGTTAAGCTGGGTGCCGCGTTTCCAGGCAGCATTGTAAGCTGCTGAACCGAGTTGTTCCTCAAGGTCAGCCCTTAATTGCCTCAGCCCTTGATGCTGTCCGAAATAGCCGCGTGGACTATTAGAGTGATTCAACGACAAGCCCAATAATTCAACAACAAGCGATGATTCACCTTGATGCGCCAAAATACGGGTGAAGGCGGCCAGCCCAAAGCAGGTATAAGCCACACTATGCGAAACCAGCGCTTTTTCCAGCATTTCACAGATCACAACTATTGCCTGCTCAAACTTGGCAAGACCGCAGAAACTCCATCCTAGTACTGATCTGATTTCCATTATCAGAATGTCATCAGCCTCTTGTCGGGCAAAAGTCATCGCCTGCTGTGCCAGCCGATTGGCCTCGGCATGTTCGCCGCGCGCATCCATAATATAGCTGAGGGTAAATAGGCTGGTTGCTGTGACGATCGCCCCACAACGACTATCTGAAACATGCTGTGAATATGAAAAGGCATTGTCGGCGATTTGCTGAGCTTCAACAAGCTGGCCTCTGACAAGTGCAAGCTGGCTGTGACGGGCCATGACTTGAGCCATTCCCGATGGATACCGACAACCGGCAAATAGCGACTCACTCTCCTCAATATGCTCGTGGGCCTCGTCCCATTGTCCCCATCGAATCTCCCAAATGCCCAGATCCTTGAGTGAATGACCAGCCTGGAGGTGCATACCTAGCTGGCGGCGAATTTGCAAACTCTGTAGAAAAAGGCTCCGACATTCTCCGGTCTTCCCCGTGGCTCCTGCGAGTAGCGCTAGAAACAGATAGGTAAAAGAAAGATCCCCTTGGTCTTCCAGTTGCTGATAAATCTGAAGACATTCCTCAAGCATTTCCTGGGCTGTGACCAAGTCCCCTTGATCCACAATAATCATGGCAAGCCAGCGCAGTGAGTATGCGATTTCAGCCAGATCATTATATTGGCGCGCTATGGCAATGCTTTGGCGGAATGCTTTTTCAGATTGAGCATAGTTCATAAGGACTTGTTCGCATTTCGCCTGTCGCGCCAGAATACGACCTAAAAGAGCATGTTCATCATCGGTTTTCGACTTTGCCAACTTGCGAGTTGCAGCAACAAACAGTGCTCTGGCTTCATAATAATGTTCCCGATCAACACCGACAGACCAGATCGGATTAACCATGTAACTTAGTTTGATATAGTTACCTTGCTTCAGTGCCCACGCCCACGCCATCCGAACGTTCTCAAAATCAGCTTCTATCATATCGAGGCAATCTACATAGTGGGGGTTACCTGAGCATGAATCCGCTTCCCGCAGCAAAGCTGAATAATGTTCAAGATGTACATCGTTGATCTGCGCGTATTCGTGAGCCGCTTCTAATTCCTCAGCCGCAAACTGCCGCAATAACTCTTGCAAACTAAAGCGCTCGGTGTCGGGATCGCGCTGAAGCAATGATTTCTCCACTAATGTGGCAAGCGTGTCTATGGTCGCGCCCGTGACATGTTCAGCAGCTTCCCGCGTGCAGCCACCTTGAAATACGGACATCCGCCGTAATACCACTTGCTCATGGTCTGTCAGCAGCTGCCAGGAGTAATCGAATACGGCCTGCATACTCCGATGACGGGTCGGAATGTTGTGAATTCGAGATGCTAGGAGATCCAAGTTGTGTTGGAGTTCGTTCGCAATTTCCTGACAGGAGAGCGTCTGCACCCAACCTGCCGCCAGTTCCAGTGCCAGCGGCATTCCCTCCACCAGTTGGCAGATGTGCACAATATGACTGTGTTGGGTCGTGAAATCCAAATCACCGCGCAGATGTCGCGCTCGCTCCTCGAACAAATCCAGGGCACTGTAAGCCGCAGCCAGCGAAGGCTCACTGCGCGGATAATCCAGGCCGGTTATGTGCCTTACCCACTCTTCTTGGATTTTCAGCGCTTCACGAGACGTCGCCAGGATTTTCACCTGAATTGCTCTGTTCAGAATGTCGGATATAAGGTCGACTCCAGCTAACAGGTGTTCAAAGTTGTCCAGCACCAACAAAAGCTGCTTGTGTCGAAAATATGATAACAGATCAGCACGGGGGTTCCCGGCAGCGTTGAGATTCACGACGTTGACCAGCGTGGTTATGATTTGATCAGCAGATTGCAGTGGCTGAAGCGGTACGAAGTATATGCCATCGGGAAACGCCGGTTGCATTCGCCGGGCAACGGCAATGGCTAAGCGCGTCTTACCCATGCCGCCCAGACCAGTCAACGTCAGTAAGCGGCAGGCTGGGTCAGCCAGTAGCGTAGAAATCTCTGCGATTTCGGTTTCCCGCCCAATGAATGATGTCGGCTGCGCGGGCAAGACAATTGGGGTGTTTGGAGTATCCATACGGGTCTCCAGAGAATCGTATTTCTACGTAATCGTACCCACTTTTCTCATGTGTTGACAACATCAAGAGAGTGTGATGCCAAACTGCTCGTGCAGGTGCTGCTGAAACTCGGCTTCGCTATCGAGATCGTATTCCTGGCGATGGTCGTTTTCAGTGACAATGAAGCGTTGATCGCTGAGTGTAATCCGCCCGGTCGCTGTTGCCAGTGAGCAGATGCGTTGCCGGGTGAAATGCGAGTCCGGTGAGTACTGGTTGAAATCGCAGCCCGGTATGAAATCTTCAAGTTGGCGCGGTTCCAGGTGGAACAGGTACTCTGCATCCCATTCACCATGTTGATTCTGACGTAAATACTGGCCTTCAAATCCGTCGTGTTGCACCCGAAAGGTGCCGTTGCTCTGGGTCTGGGCCACGTCATCATCAAAGTGCAACGGCTCCAAGAATGAATCGCCAAAGCCAACGTCAACCAGCCAGCGTTCTGCCAATGTCACCAGCAGCGCGAGGTGGTTAAATTCTTTGCCGGAGTCCCAGTTTTTAGCACCGACGCGGGCTTCCAATAAATCAACTTGAAAGCCAAGCTGGCGCAGCACCGCCGCGAACAGGCCATTGTGTTCATAACAGAAGCCGCCACGTCCGTGATTGACGATTTTGTCATAAAGATGTTGTTCATCTAATACGATGGGGCGTTTGAGATGAATATCCAGATTTTCAAACGGGACCGTGAAAAGATGGGCGCGATGCAGCGCCCGGAGCGTACGAATATCAACTTGGAGCGGGCCGGTGTAGTGAATCCGCTGCAAATAGGGCTGAATTTGCATAATTATTCCTGCTTCAAATCATAAGGCTTCTATTATAACATCCGATACTCAAGCAGCTTATCATCTGCTATACTGGCAACGGCAATCGCAACAGGTTAAGGGTATATCAAATATGGCAATCGACGTTAATCAATTGCGTAAGGGCACGACCTTTACTGAAGATAATGAAATCTTTAAAGTGCTGAGTTATTCACACAGCAAACCGGGGCGCGGTTCGGCCACCATTCGAGTGCTGGTCCGCAATATGCGCACGGGTGCACAGTTCGAAAAAACCTATAACTCTGGTAATCGGGTAGAAGACATTCGGGTAGAAGCGGTCAACGTCGAATATCTGTATGATGATGGTGAGTTCTTGACCTTCATGGACACCGAGACTTATGAGCAACCGCAGATGAATCGCAGCATTTTTGGTGATGATGTGATGTATTTCAAGCCCAACATGATGGTGAAGCTGCTCAAGTATGGCGACGAAATCATTGACTATGAACTACCCATTACCATCGACTTTGAAGTGACGGATTCTGAGATGGCGATCGCTGGTGACACGGCCAATAATCCGACCAAGCGAGTCACGGTGGAATCCGGACTGGAAGTCAAGGTCCCGATGTTTATCAATGTGGGGGACACCATCCGCGTTAAATCAGAGGACGGCAGTTACGTTACGCGGGTTTAATCGGGCTGCATGTTACCGGATTTGTGTTGAGGAGACGTCTGCGTCTCCTTTTTGTTTCCTTGCAACTTTTTCAGGGTGATTCCGTAGAAGTACGTATGTGGAAGATTCTGCAAATCGCAACCTTATTTGGCATTGCGGTGGTTATTGGCCTCTTAGTCCACCCATTGCTGAGTATTGTGTTTCTGCTGTTGGCGAAAATTATCAGCCTGTTTTTAGCTGATGTCTATCGTGGCTACCAGGAAACCTATATGGAGAAGCAAAAACGCCACTTGCAGACCGCTGATGGTGAACGCCTGGAGATCGTCGAAGCGCTAGAAGCAGATGACATTGACCCCCTGGAACTTGATCCGCCGATGAAAGAAGGTCGCGTATGACCCACGATACGGATGCGTTGCGCCGCCGTCTCAAAAAATATGATGAGGAGCGGGCGGGCTTTGTCATCCATATGATCGTCTTTATGATCGTGAACCTGCTGCTGTGGGGAATCTGGGCTTTTAACTTCATCACCAGCGGCGAAGCCACCTGGCCCTGGCCTTCGCTCTTGACGTTGACATGGGGCAGCGGTATGGCCGCCCACGCCCTCGACTTCCGCTCACACGCACCACAGCATCTCGCCAGAATTGATAATCAGGTCGCCGATCAAATGACGGCGATTTACGGTGTGGATTGGCGTGACATCACGACCGACGATGATTATCAACGGATCCATAAAGCGGTCCATCACAGCGCACGACAGCGCACTGAATTCGCTATTCACCTCACAATTTATATATTGATTAACGCCCTGGCCTGGATACTCTGGGGCGTCTTATCTGACCTATCTGGATTCCCATTTCCGTTGTTGCTGACAGGATTCTGGGGCATCGGCATCGCTGCCCACGGCCTGTCAAATTATTTTGAATCGGCCCAGCGTGTTGTTGACCGCGAACAGACGGTCCAACAGATGACCGGTCAAGTTAAAAAGAAAAAGCGTATGGAACGTCTCATGCTGACCGATGATGGTGAATTGTTGGAAGTGATTGACGAACAGAACCCGGAGGAAGTGAATGAGCAATTATCTAGCCAATGACCCGCGAATCAGACGACGGCTGTGGTTTACTTTGCATGTGTTGTTGTATAGCGGTCTATCGCTCGTATGGTCCGCTCATCCTTTATTACTGGTCGCCCAGTCCGCCCTGTTGATCACTTTAAGTCTGCATCTCTATGGATTGTATGCCTCAGGTTTCGCCTCGTTGATACCCGCCCCCATTCCGGTGAAAGTCGAGACGCAGAAACCACAACCGCTGCAATTGCAAGATGAGCAGCGCGAACAAGAATTCTGGTATCAATGGCACGACGTATAAACAGCAGAAGCCGTACTCCAAATTACTGCTGATTGTGCCGATGCTCCAGCGATTCTATACTCGTACCAACATGAACCATTAGGAGCGAACGATGCCGATTTCAGAAGCTGCGCACGAACTATTTGATGCAATGGATACTCATGACCTGGATACGCTGGCGGCGATCTTCCATGACGACCTTCAGCTTACGGTCAATGACGCGGCAACCATGGATAAAGCCGGGGTATTGGCCCTGCAAAAAGCTTATTTCGATGCCTTCTCCGACTGGACTTATAATTTCTCTGCTGCCGCTCAAAGCGATAACGTCGTCACCGTTAACTACGCCATCACCGGTACCCATGATGGCGCCCTTGATCTGCAAACACTGGGCTATGACATCCAGGCCGAAGCAACCAGCAAATCAATCGCCCTGCCAGAATCGACGGCAACCGCGATGTTTGATGACAATGGCCTCGTGATTGCGATGAACCTGCAACAAGCAGAAGGCGCGGGGATGGTCGGGATATTAGGACAATTGGGCATTGAACCACCGGCTGTCGGCTAGGCAATTTGACGAACATCATATACGGGTACTGACGTTTATCACTGTGGAAATTTGTGAAAAACGTATAGACTATAAGTAACTTAAATTGAATTTGAAAGGCAAGTACCTCAACCAATAGCAATATTGCAAAAGGGAAAACCTTCAGAGGAAGCACCACAGTCACAAGCAGTTGACTGTGGTGTTTTTATTTGAATATCCTCACTTGGAATTAGAACAAAAGTTCGATATAATAATCCCATCATCAATCACACCTCACAGGGGAAATTATGAATATTGAACGCATCACTGTCGCTGTGACCCATATGACTGCTATGGTGAAGTTTTATAACGCGGTCTTTACCGCCGATTTGCAACCATTTGGACCGGAGGGTTCAACTCGCTTCCACAGAGGCACGCTGGCGGGGAAAAAGCTGGTCTTTTGCCCGAACAGTATTGTCGAGGTTGAGGCACACCAGAACCGGCAACAATTCCATTTTGTTGTTGATGACGTTGAACACACCATGCACCAGGCCCTGAACAATGGCGGCCAGGAATTCAACCCGATTCAGCAGGACGGGCGAGCAAAATCAGGGGCCGTTGCTGATCCGGACGGCAATACGATGGAATTTATCGAATACACAGCGTAAATTGGAGAATGAATGTGAACGCTACGCGCCAAGCGGTGATTGCAAATGTGGCAGCGGTGGTCGAAGCCGCCTGCGCCAGTGAGAATAATATGTTCGGTTATGGCATCTGGACTCATCACATTGTTCATGTCGTGCGCTATGCGCGGTTATTGGCCCACATGCGCGATGCGGATGCGGAAATTGTCGAACTGGCTGCGCTCCTGCATGATTATGCTGGTGTGAAAGATGCGGCCCTATACAGTCAACATCACATTCATGGCCCAATTGAGGCTGCAAAATTATTGGAGTCGCTGAGTTATCCCGCCGACAAAATTGGGGAAGTTCAGCATTGCATCGCCACTCATCGAGCCAGTGTGATCGCCGAGCGTGACACCGTTGAAGCGCAATGCCTGGCTGATGCGGACGCGATGGCCCATATTGACCAGGTGCCGTCGCTGATGCGGCTGGTCTTCGTGCAGCAGGGCATGGATATTGACGCCGGAACGCGCTGGGTGCGGGCCAAGCTGGAACGGAGCTGGCACAAGCTCAGCCCACAGGCCCGTTACATGATGGTCGACAAATATGCAGCGGTCCTTAAAACTCTGACGATTTCGGAATCCGACGCAGCCTAGTCATTTACCGCAGACTGTTAATCTACCAATGCATCATGAGGTAAAAATGCATGAACGCCCACGATTGGGTTTGCGATCTGCGTAATGTGCAAATCGACAATCGCGGTCGCCAGGCCCAGTGCTTGTTTACGCGAGACAAACTGATGTTGTGCCATCATCAACGCAATCATTTCGTCGAGGGCCATCAGCGCTGCCTGCTCAAGATCGGCATCAAACCCAAACATTAACCATCCATCCGGCGTCCAGGCGCGAGGTGTGCTAATGGTTATATTGGGAAGTACTTCAACTCGCAACCGAACGTACTCCATCGGACATTCAATGGCGTTCACGCTCACTTCACCATGTCCCTGAGCCGCATGTCCATCGCCAAACGAAAGCAGACCGCCAGCAACGGGAATAGGTAAATACAACTGCGTGCCTGCAATCAGATCCTTACAATCTATATTGCCACCCCAGGTGAAGGGTGATGCCGTTGAATGATGACCTTCTTCCGGTGGTGGCATACCGATGTTGCCCAGGAAAGGTTTCAATCGTATACGATGCCCAAATTGATTGGTGCCGATCATCTTGTCGGAATCCAACGTCCATAGCACCAGTTCCTCATCACCATCACTCAATTGGAGATGATCGTGGATACGATGTTTGAAGCCGCCAGCATATGTAAATCCGTAATCATCAGGAATCAGTTCTTCAAAATGGATTAGGAGCGTCATGCTGGGCTGAGCGCCTTCAATCCAGATCGGCCCGGTCAGCGCGTGCCCCCAGTTTGATTGGTACTCAAATGCGGGATGGCGTTTACGAGGTGTGCCCGAAGGATTAGGTGCCTCCAATCCCCAACCAGCGTCCAGCGTCTGCGCTTCAATCACATCGCCAGATTGCACCCTGAGAATAGGCACACGATCAGGCGAGTAATCACCATGAACATTTTGCCCATCCGTTGTTAGTTGATGAACCGTCACTGGTTTCAACTTTCATGCACGGTATACGCCAACCCAGAATCTAATCTATCGGCGTAATACCCAGGACGATTGATCCGGTTTGCTGCGGCCTTATCCACTCAAAGACGACCCGCTGCACATCGCACAGGCCGCTGACCAGATCAACATCGGAAACGACATCAATGCGTGGCTTCACAACGTCCTCATCGTAGGCAACATGGAGCTTGCCTTTGTCGCCCTTGAGCAGCACCGCGCCGTCCCCCAGTTCGGCCTCGCCAAAGGTGGTTAACACACTCTCGAAGGTGCCCGGCCCACTGGCAAAGTGCACGTTATCAATCAGTTCGACCCAGCCCGATGGTTCCTCACGATGCAGCATGATGGTCCGCACCAATGACTCAAGATCAGCTTTTGCGGGATAGACATCCTTCATCTCGAATTTGAGCATGTCGAGCGATTCGTCTGCATGGTGTTCCAGCAAGGTTGAATAAAAATTTGCACCATCCTGTTCCGGGGTAGGTTTTGCGGTGTGCGCGGCACGGCTGAATGGCCCTTGCATCTGGCCGTTGGGCACCGGGCACGAATGTCCAAGTGATTGACAGACAAAATGCTCATAGCGCCGTTCATTGAAATAGTCACGCGTATAACGTCCACTGCCAAGATCAGCAATCACGGGGTCGCCTTTGGTCTGGACGATAAAGCTGCCAACATCGTTTTGATTATGCATTTCGCCATTGTGACCGGCTTTGGCGGCCAGCACCAGCGCGTCCGGGTCGCTGGGGTTATAACGAGCAATCATCCAGTGCATTTCGCTGTACCAGTCGTGTGGATTGGGCGCAACGTAGACTGGCTCAGCCGGGGTTTCATGGTCAGCCCGCCAGAACAATTCGCGCAGGCCCCAGGCAATATCCCAGCGCCGGTCCGCCACGCCACGCTGATTCTGTTGTTGATGCAGCGTGAGCAAGCGCGGCAGGTCTAACCGTTGTGCCAGATGCACCAGCAGCGAACCGGGAAAAGTCGGCGTCAGACTGGCATCGGAGAAATTCACCCAGTTATTCTGGCTGAGCATGGTCTTGAGCGGGAACTGGGCAACGTTGCGAATCAAGTCACCATCCAGGAACGCCAGTCGTCCATTGCTGCGCTGCTCAATCATCTGCGCCATCAGCACATAATTGCCGAAGCCATAACCCCAGTAGCCGGGGCCTTCGCTGGAACCACCATCGACATCGAAGGTTTCCAGATAATCATCCAGTGACCGTGCCGCCCGCGCAATGATCTCGGCCAGTCGGGCCAGATCGTCTTCCAGATGAATTGCCGCCAGCACAATGTTGCCATTGCACACGGCTGTCCAGTTATTGACGCGCCGGTAAGCCGTGTTGTACAGCCACCAGTGATCGTGCCGAGTGAGATAAGGCGTCAATAAACGTTGATCGACTTCATGGCGAATGCGTTTGCCCACCATTGGGTCCAGTTCGGCACCCAGAATCAGGTCCAGTTCAGCAAGCTGGCTGCCGGTCTGGGCTGCACCGAGGTCAATGTAGGGGTTAGTCATATCTGCTAAGTCTGATGCGTGCGCGGGATAGGCCCAGGTGCTCTCTTCACAAATGGCCCAGGTCAAATCCATGAGCGGGTCCAGAAAACGCCCTTCAAATTCCAGACATTCCGCCAGCGCCAACGCCGTCTGCATCGCCCGGCGTTCACTCATCGGGTCTTGATAGCCGCGCCGTTCACCGATGCGTTTGAATTCGAGGAAGAGGCTGGCGGGCAAAACTGGAATCCCCACTTCGGCAAATTCTTCAGCCTCGCGAATAATCTGTTGGGCGCTGTCTTCACCAATGACCTGGCGCACCACATTCCAGGCAGCGCGGTCAGTCGCCGGAGGAAATGGCGGTGGCGGATTTTCTTCGCGCAGAATGATTTCAATATCAACCGGATTGTACTGGCTCAGCATGGGTGCTTCCTCATTGCATCAATCTGTCTCAAGCATACCGTTTCTGTGAAAAGCAGGCGAAAAACAGGCATTATTACTTTTATTACAATTCTTGGTGATTATTCACGGAACTGCGTATGTTCCCACTCAGCGAACAGATTCTGCAATTTCAGGCGTTGGTATTTGCCAGTCGATGTAACTGGAATCTCGGTGCCGAAGACGATAGCTTTGGGGCTTTTCTCGAACGACATGCGTTCGCGGC
The DNA here is from genome assembly GCA_965223835.1 of Phototrophicaceae bacterium. Lineage (GTDB taxonomy): Bacteria > Chloroflexota > Anaerolineae > Aggregatilineales > Phototrophicaceae > CAVYXZ01. Next base: position 6,124,358 of record CBDCXQ010000001.1, on the reverse strand, counting down.
AGTATTGGATAACTTCCTCAGTCGTGAAGAATGCGCCTTCCTCGGCCACGATGTACGCGCCGACTTCCTCGCCATAGTAATCATTTTTGAAGGCGACTGCCAAACCCACCTTGACGCCCGGCAGCGACAGCAGCACTTCTTCAATCTCAAACGGGCTGAACTTCACGCCGCCGCGATTAATCAACTCTTTGATACGTCCGGTAATAAAAAAGAAGGGTCGCCCCGGTTCATCGTTGAGATAAAAACCCTCATCGCCGGTGCGGAACCAGCCGAACTTGAACGTCTCCGTGTTGGCATCCGGTCGTTTGAAATAGTGCTGCATGACATTGTGGCCGCGGATGCAAATCTCGCCACGCTCACCCGGACCTAATTGTTGACCGCTGCCGCTGGCGTCAAAAATCGCCATTTCGTTGGGGTCAATTGGACAGCCGATGCTGGGATAGCCATGATCTTGCAACCAGCCTTGATGCGTATCCCAGTCCAGATCAATCGGCAGGAAACAGCTATAGCAGGTCGTCTCGCTGAGGCCATAGCCGTGCAGAATCGGCAGACCGAACAGGTCCTCAAAATCACGGGCCAGCGCGACCGCCAGCGTCCCCGCGCCGCAAATAAAATGGCGAAAGTGGGTGATGCCCTGGCGATGAATGCCTTCACCAAAAACAGTGTGTCCGGCAGCTAATTGCTCCCGCCCATGCTCGACCAGAAACTGTAGCAACGTGGGTACCACACTGACGACATTGACCCGCTCTTGCACGATGCGTCGCCAGAAGCTACTGACGGAAAATTGCCGATTCAGCACGACCGACCCGCCCACCAGCAGCGGCGTCACCAGCGTCACGACCGTGCCGTTGACGTGATGAATCGGCAGCACGCACATCATGCGTTGATTGCCGGTGATCGCCTGCCACTGCGCGATACCCTGCGCGTCGGCCATCAGGTTATATTGCGTCAGCACAACGCCTTTGGGTGCACCGGTTGTCCCACTGGTATAGACCAGCAGCGCCTCATCATCCAGCGTCGGCGTATTCGGGCTGGCTGATCGCTGAGCACTGTCGGCAGCTTTGGCCGCATCCTCACCCAGGTAGGCCATCGGCTGATTTTTGACCAGTTCATGAAACTGTGTGTAACCGTCAACCGGATCGCCGCCCAATTGGACGATTTCGCGGATGTTGGGTGCACCCAGATCGTCATCAGTGCCGTGAATGATGCGCTCGGCCCGTTCGAGATATTCCGGTCGAACGAAACAGACTACCGCCTCACTGTTGCGCAGAATGTATGCGATCCGTCGATCATCCTCAGCGACGTTCTGCGGAGCCACCGCCGCGCCGATCAGCCAGCAGGCAAAGTAGATCAGCACTGTGTCGCTGTGATTATAGGCGATGGTCGCCACCCGGTCGCCGCGTTGAATACCGAGGTCGTCATGCAGGAAATTCGCCGTTTGATGTACCCGCGCGCCGAACTCCGCATAACTCAGTTCTTCGCGGTTGCCGTCGGCGTCATAGTGAATCACGCAGGTCTTGTTCGGCGAAGTCGTGGTATGCAGTGTAAGCAGATGGCGAAAATTACGAAAGGGCACTTTGCGGCGGTTAGCAGGCACACCTTTGACCACATGCGCCGCGTCGATGTTTTTCAGCGTGGTTTCATCCAGTGGAACACTATTCATGGTTCATCCTCAATGAAGTTTTCGATTTATTATAGCGCGTGGTATAGACTGAAAGGACTTGTTGTTAGGGGACATCATATGAATCTGGGTCAACTGGAAGTGCTGGTTGCCATCGTTGATACCGGCAGCCTGACCGAAGCGGCGGAAGCGGTAGGCCTCACCCAGTCGGCAGTGAGTTATTCGCTCAGCAAATTGGAAGCCGAACTGGGCGTCACGTTGCTGGAACGCGGACGGCAGGGCGTGACCGTCACGCGCATCGGTGAAGACATACTGCAACATGCCGGCAGCATCCTGATACAGGTCGAGATTATCCGCCAGAAGACCAGCCGGGAACGTGGGTTGGCCGTCGGCAAGCTGCGCTTTGGTTGTGTGCCGCATACGGCGCGGTTGCTCACCGGCATCATCCGCGACTTTCAGCATCAGTACCCCGATATTGAGATCGTGCTGTTCGAGGGCAATCCGCAGGAACTGGTGGATTGGCTGGCGACGCAGGTAATTGACATTGGCACGGTGCTCAACCCCGAAGATTACGCCACAGCGGTGCAACTCGCCCAGGATGAGGTCAAAGTGGTGGTGTCCCAGGCGCATCGTCTGGCAACCCAGGCGGCGGTCTCAGTGGATGCGCTTGCCAATGAACCACTCATCGGCCCCAAAGCTGAATACTGGACTTTTTCCAATTTACTGGGTGCCCACATGCAATTGCTGCCCCGGCTGCGCTACGAGGTGAGCGCCCACAATACGATCATGGCGATGGTTCGGGAGAATATGGGCATCTCGATGATGCCGGACAAGCTGGTTGATGCCGATACCGAGGGGCTGGTGAAGCTATCGTTTGACCCACAACTGGTCATCAATGTCTATCTGGCCGCTACCGTGCAATCCCCGGCGATTGATGCCTTTCTCACGAGCGCCGCAGCCTGGGCCAAGAGTCACGGTTTTCTCTCCGAACTAGCATGATTATGATTCATGCCATTTATCAATAAGTTGATTTGATTTCACATCATGCTTGTCCTATGCTATAGATGAGGCAATTTTATTGTAGTTGGGGTAGTGATGTTAAACACAATCAAAAACGTATTGATGCAAAGCAGTAACGATGATACAGATACCGGGCCATCGCTCGATGGTATGCTGAACGTGATGGATTCGAAGTTAGATAAATTCGCCGCACCCATCTATCCGGCACCTGAATCCAAACCGCGTACATCTTTTGATTCGGGCTTACCCAAAGAGAAAATGTCGCTGGTGAATCTCACCGGGAAGCAACGCATGAAGGTGGTCACGAAGATGGTCCCGTTGATGCTCAACATGCAACTGGGGTCACGCATGTATGGGGTAAAACCCAAAAAGCGCGAGGCCAGCGCTGAGTTTGTAAATAAACTGGAAGCATTGGCGCACAAGGCCGGGGCCAAAGACATTCGGTATATCAAGGTGCCGCGCAATGCCATCTTCCAGGACAAGGGCATCCCCTATGAGTACGCCATTATCTACACAGTCGAGATGGATAAAGAGCCGATTGATACCTCACCCAGTTTTGATAGCCAGTTCGAGGTCATGGAGGGTTATAAAAATCTGGCAATCATCGGTAATAAGCTGGCACGTTTTATGCACAAAAATGGCTTTGCGGCCTATCCGGGTACAGCGTTGGGCGGCGTGACCGATTACGTTTATCTGGCGGAACTCGCCGGGATGGGCGCGATTGGCTATCACGGCTTGCTCATCACGCCGGGCGAAGGGGCACGACTGCGCATCGGCACGATTTATACCAACATCGAAAACCTGCCCATCGCCACTGAGAATGAGCATTTGTGGGTGCGGGATTTCTGCGCAATGTGCAAAAAGTGCATCCGCAAGTGTCCCGTTGAAGCGATTTATGACGAGCCGAAGCCGCGTGGCGATGGCGGGATGCAAACGATTGACCACGCCACCTGCCGCGATTACTTCACCCAGAATTATGGCTGTGCTGTGTGTCTGGCGGTGTGTCCGTTCAGCCAGGTCGGTTACGATACGGTGAAAGCACGCTTTAAGGGCAATCCTGACGCGCCGCAGTTCCGTATTCCCCATGAGGTGAAGGAGAAAATTGGCGATGCCGCACTATGAATTTGACCCCAGCCGCGCCATATTGCGCGATGTGGATATGTTCGCGCCGTTGTATGTCAAACAAACCGCGTCATTAGACCAGGCATTAGCGAGGTGGCTGGTCCAGCCTGACACGGATCTGCTGCTACTCGATCATCCACAATCACCAGTCGCGTTGGTTAAAGGGCAAATGGCCTATCATCATGTCGCGCAGGGTGAGATTGCCGGTGAACCCTGGCTGGTCTCGTTCTGAATGCCCTGCAACAGCGGTGTCAGTTTGACACCGATTGTCGACGGCCAGCAAGAATGGTTTGGGGCGCGCGGCCTGTACAACGGTCTGGCTTTGCTCGGTGATAAAACGACCGGCTCCTATTGGGACCACATCACCGGCGAATGCATTTATGGGGAACGAAAGGGCCTGCAACTGGAATTCTCCGATTTCGACCTGATTTACACGACGGTTGCGAGCGCATTGGAGTCGCATCCGAATGCTCAGATCGCGCTATCGCAAGGTGTGGGTTTTCGACCAGCGTTGCAACGTGCGTTCATGCGCAGGGTTAACACCCTATTCCCGAAATTCATCGGCAATCGGCTGCCGCCACATTTTCTTCAAACGCTGGGCGTCGAAGATGACCGGCGCGAACGGATGGACATGGGCTTAGGCGTGTGGACGACAACCACAGCACGTTATTATCCGCTGACAATGATCCAGGCCCAGCCAACCGGTATTCTCGACACATTTGCTGGACGCTCAATCTATGTCTACTATAACGACCAGGCCAAAGCACCGGATGCATTTTACATAGATGTCACTCATGCCAAAGTAGCCGACAATGGCATCACCTTTGATACCGGCGCACAACTCCGCGACGGCAAACTCTACGCGGCGGATGGGCAAATGCAAACGCTTGAGCGGTCTCAGCAGATGTTCACCCGCTGGTATGGCTTCGCCTACACATTCCCGAATTGCGAAATCTACGAATCAGCACTCGTAGCTGCTCAATCCTCTTAAGAATAATCAACCGGGGGTAGACATCTCTGCTCTCGGTGCTTCCCTTTTATTGCTTGACATTTGACCCTCGCGTATAGTAGCCTGATGCAAAGCGTTGATGGAGCCGAGTAATACCGAGTCCTGAAGCTCAGAGAGCTATCGTTGCTGCGATGATAGCCTTCAGCCTGGTATGAAGACCCTCCTGAGCGCAGGGAAGAACGCGGTCACAACCGCCAGTAAGCCCTGACGATTGACCCCCGTTACCGGGTTGTAGAGGCCGTTGTTCAATCCACGCAATCGGCGTGGCAGCGGCAAAGCTGTGGTGGCACCACGAGATGCTCCCCTCGTCCGCGGCGACGGGGACTCCCTTTGGGGAGGTGGGAGCGTTTTTTATTGGAGGTGCTGCTATGGTACGAATCTACACATCGGATCTCCCCCATCATGTTGGGCAGTCAGTTCAATTAGCGGGCTGGTTGCATCGCTTGCGACAACTACGCAATGTCACCTTCCTCATCCTGCGCGACCGCACCGGCTTGGCCCAGATCGTGGTTGAAGATGCGATCATCATTCAGCAGCTCAACGAACTGCATATGGAATCAGCGTTGTCGGTCACCGGCACGGTCGTCGCGGCGGCGCAAGCACCCCAGGGCGTCGAACTGCATCATCCACAAATTGAGGTGCTGTCACCGGCACTGGTGCCACCGGTCTTTGACCTGTTCCGTCCAATGCTCAACGCGCAACTACCAACGCTGCTGGACAACGCCTATCTTGCGTTACGTCATCCACGCTATGGTGCATCGTGGCAGATCGCTGCGGCGGCGATGGCGGGCTTTCGCCAGACCCTGCACGGCGAGAACTTCACCGAGATCCAGACACCCAAAATCGTCTCCTCAGCCACCGAGAGCGGTGCAAACGTGTTCCAGATCGACTATTTTGGCATGCCCGCCTATCTGGCGCAGAGTCCGCAGTTCTATAAGCAGATCATGGTCGGAGTATACGAGCGCGTGTTGGAAATTGGTCCAGTTTTCCGCGCCGAGCCACACGCGACTGCCCGCCATCTGGCACAGTACACCTCCCTCGATGCCGAGGTGGGCTTTATCGAGGACCACAACACGGTGATGCAGTTGCTTACACGCGTGCTGGCGGGGATGATCGATCATATTCGCCGAGAGCGGGCAAATGAAATTGCGCTGCTGGGAGTCGAATTGCCCGCTGTGCCCGCAGTGATTCCGGCGATTCATTTCACTGAAGCCCAGGAATTGTACTATCAGGCAACGGGCGACGACCTGCGCTCAGAACCCGACCTGTCACCCGGACAGGAACGCTGGCTGGGGACGTGGGCGAAGGTGGAATATGGCTCGGCGTTTCTCTTTGTCACCGGCTATCCGATGGCGAAACGGCCATTCTATACCCACCCCGACCCGCACCGGCCAGGCTATTCTAACGGTTTCGACTTGCTGTTTAACGGCGTAGAGTTAGTCACCGGCGGACAGCGTCTGCATCGTCATGCGGATTATCTCGCGGCATTGCAGGAACGCGGGTTGGACCCACAGCCCTTTGCGGATTATCTGGCGGTGTTCAAGCACGGGATGCCACCGCATGGTGGCTTTGCGATTGGCCTGGAGCGCTTTGTCACGCAGTTAATTGGCGCGAATAATGTCCGTGAAGTTGCGCTGTTCCCGCGTGACATGACCCGGCTTACGCCGTAAATCCTGCGAGAGATAGTCGCCTTGAATGATCGGGAGTGCATCGCTGTGCTCCCGAATTTTCTTCTCTAGCGAACAACTTAATGCCGGGTTTGGTGCGCATTTACCTGATATGATAGAAGGGGTTGAGGCAACAGAGAGTGAAAATCATGATTTCGGAACACTTGCTTGCAGAACTACAACAACTCAATCGCTTAGAGAAGCTGCGAATTATTCAGATGCTGGCGAATCAGATTGCTCAGGAAGAGGAAATCCTGACGGGCACCGAATACGAAGTATGGTCACCCTATGATGCGCCCGGCGCGGCAACCATCTTGACAGAGATGTTGGAAGCAGACCGGCGACAAAATGACTGATCTTGCCCAGTTTCCATATGTTGCTGTTCGTAACTCGCGCGGCGAAACGGCTGTGCGTCCAATGTTACCGATGTCCATCACTTATGATGGCACTACAATTGAGGCGAGTGGGCTGTTGGATACTGGCGCGGATGTCAATGTCCTGCCTTACCAGCTTGGTATTTCGCTCGGTGGAAATTGGGAGCAAGCGCGTACTGGGCTACAACTTTCTGGCAATCTGGCACAATTTGAGGCACGCGGCATTTTACTTACGTGTACCATCAGGCAACTTCCCCCAGTTCGACTTGCTTTTGCCTGGACACAGGCCGAAAATGTTCCGCTTTTGTTGGGCCAAGTTAATTTCTTCACTGAGTTTGATGTATGTTTCTTTCAAGCACGCGGCCCATTTGAAGTGCGCCCTAAGATAGCACCTTGAGCTGTCTGAAGACACCGCACCTATCATTTGGATCACAGCCCTTTGCGGATTATCTGGCGGTGTTCAAGCATGGGATGCCGCCGCACGGTGGCTTTGCGATTGGCCTGGAGCGCTTTGTCACCCAGTTAATTGGCGTGAACAGTGTCCGCGAAGTCGCGCTGTTCCCGCTAGATATGACCCGGGTTGCACCGTAAGTCCTCATTGTGATATGCGAGAGCACCTGCACGTGCGCCCTTGCGCCTGTTAATAGTGAGAATTAGCGCGGGAGTTCGTCTGCCGGGATGTCCTTGAGAAAGCGATTTTCCTGGTCACGGGGGGAGAGCAGTGGCTGCTCAATGCCCCAGTCGAGGTTGATGTCCGGGTCGTTCCAGGCAACGCCACGTTCATCTGCGCCACCGTCGTAGTAATTGTTCACGAGGTAGGTCAGCGTTGCGTCGGTCAGCGCAACGAAGCCATGCGCCACACCCACTGGCACGAACACACCCGTGTTACTCGCCTCACCAATCTCCATCGTCATGGTTGCCATGTACGTCGGTGACGAGGGCCGCAAATCCACCATGCCCACGCGGATGGTGCCATTGGGCACATACCAGTAATCGATCTGATAGTGGTGATAATGCAGGCCGCGCAGCACATTGACCTTGCTGTCGGATCGATTGCCCTGCAGCTTGTCCCAGTTAATCCAGGGGAACCACTCGCGGCGGAAGGTTTCCATAAAGCGCCCGCGTTCGTCCTCAAACACGCGAATCGGGACGGTGTAAACGCCCTCAATCATCGTTGAAGCCTGCGCCGGGGTGGTGATCTGTTCAGATGATGTCATCGGTTGGTTGTTCCTGTTGATGTCGATACGTCGCTATCAAAGCAGGTATCCCTTGCCCGTGCCTAAACGTCTGGCCGTCATCATATTCGCTTCAAGGTGATGACCGGGATAATACGCGTCGTTGCCCGTTGATAGTTGTCAAAGATTGGCGCCATGGCAACCATCTTTGCATACAACCGCGTGCGTTCTGGTTCCGTCGTAATTGTTGCGCTGGCATGAAACTGCTCAGAATCAACTTCCAAGAAAACCTCTGAATTAGCAACGATATTATGATACCAATCTGGATTGGTGGGCACACCTGTTTTTGCTGCGATGATTACATACCGCTCATCATCAACCATATAAACCAGCGGATTAATACGTGGTAGGCCACTCTTAGCACCGGTTGTATGGAGCAGGAGCACGGGAAAGTGGTGCTCTACCTGTCCCTGATTCGCCCGAAACTCCTCAATAATCGCCCGATTTCGATTATCCCAATACGCCTTATCCCATTGTTTGTCATTGACCATCTCTACTTCCCCCATCTTGATTGGCACCTTAACGCCGGATACGCCGGATGAAATCAACACTCTGCAATTTCTGTTCCAGCACAAATGTGATATAGCCGAGCAAAATCCGTTCTAGGTCATCGTGTAGTTGAGGTGAAATATTCAGCGACTTAACGTGACTGTACGGGCTGCGCTGCATGTGTCGCAGCACCTTGAGCGTCACCATTGGAATCGGAACAAAGCTGGCGCTCTTAATGGCATATTCCGGGCGCACCGCGCCGCCTTCAACATAGCTGAAATATTGATCTTCGGGCTGGATGGCCTCGCGGCTAATCACACATTGTTGCAGTTCGGGGCGGAAACCAACCTCATCGAGCAAACGCACTTCAAAGTAGCGCACGGCCAGACGTGGATCATCATCGTCGCACAGGTATTGCAGCGTTTCATCCAGCAGGTTGAACAGCCGGGTGGTGTCATCCTCACCCGCAGTCGTGAACCGATCCAATAATTCCGCGACGTAATTGGCATAGGCTCCGCGTTGTAAATCCTCGCGCACCGACAAAAATGGCTTTACCACCTCCGCCTGTACCGCGATGCCGAGATCACGCCCGCGATGCACCAAGACATCGGCCCGCGTGAACAACTCGACATGACCGGTCTTGGTGCTGCTGGGTTTGCGGGCACCTTTGGCGATTACATCCAGCTTGCCATGATGAGGGGTGAGCAAGGTAAGCAGACGGTCGGCCTCGCCAAAATCGCGTCGCTTCAGAATGATTGCATCGGTTCGAAAAGAACGGTCGGAACGGGGCATGAATCAGGAGGAGGCTGTTGCCAGTTCTTTAGGGCCAAAACCACGCGCCAGCAGGTCGTGTAAGACCATCTCATACAGCACAGCGCCATCCAGAGTCGCTACAATCACGTTCAGATTCGGCGCGAACTCATATAACATCTGGCGACAGATGCCACAGGGGGAGCCACCATTGCGCGTGACAACGGCGAGAGCGGTAAAGTCTCGGTGGCCTTCGCTCACCGCTTTGACCAGCGCAGTGCGTTCAGCACAGATCGTCGCCGGATACGAGGCGTTCTCGACATTACAGCCGGCATAGACGGTCCCATCAGCCGCCAGCAAGGCCGCGCCTACCGGATAATTTGAATAAGGGGCATAGGCATGCTGCGCCGCCGCAATCGCGGCCTCAACCAACGCAGTCATCCGACTTCATCTCGTTGTTCTTCAGTAGAAATCTCGGTGTCTTCCGGCTCAACCTGAGGTGGATTGATGGTGAGCCGCACCTTACGAATGCGCCGACCTTCAACCGATTTCACAATCAGCGTCAGGCGACAATCAGAGTCTTCAATCACTTCCCCTTCTTCGGGAACCCGACCCACTTTAGCATAGATATACCCACCCAGCGTATCATGGTCGTCAGTCGGCAAGGGAATTGGCAGCAATTCGTTGAGATCATCCAGGTCAATACTGGCGTCAACCGTATATTCATCATCGCTGTGTCGCGTATAATCGGCTTCCTCAGCAATATCATATTCATCCTGAATATCGCCGATAATTTCCTCAATGAGGTTCTCTATCGTCACGATCCCGGCAGTGCCACCATACTCATCCACGACAATTGCCATATGGATTTTGCTGGCCTGCATCTTCTTCAGCACGAGATCAGCCCGATTGTTTTCCGGCACAAAATAGGCAGGGCGCATCAATTCACGGATCGCCTGGGGCTTGGACTTGCCATTGTGCCACATCGTCAGCACATCTTTGGCATACAGCAGCCCCTCCACGTTGTCAATCTTGTCGTCATAAATCGGAATGCGGGAGTGTCCGCTTTCGACAAAGCGACCAAGCGCGACATCCAGCGGCGTATTGATCTCGACCGCCACGATGTCCATGCGGGGCACCATTACCTCCCGAACGAGCGTCTCGCCGAATTGTAGAACGGAAAAGATCATCGCCTTTTCTTCATCGTCAATCGTGCCCTCTTTCTGGCCCGCATCCACCAGCGTCATGATCTCCTCTTCGGTGACGGAGGTCGCCAGATCATCACCACCCAGTAACGCTGAAAATGCTTTGCTGAATGTCATTATCACAAAGACGAGCGGTGTGAACAGCAGGAGCCACACTCGGGCGACTGGTACCAGCGAGAGCGCCAGTTGATGGGCATAGGCGCTACCTAAAGTCGTCGGCAACAATTGACCGATGATAATCATTACCAGGGCCAACAGTGCCAATACCCCGGCGTATACCAGCGGTGACAGCGAGGCCGCTGCGACCAGTGGTTGCGCGATTTGTAAAGTCGCGATTGCGACCATGCTGATAATCAGCAAAAGCTGGCTAATCTGATAGGTAACGTTGAGTTGCGCCAGACGTTCAACCAGGTCAAGAACCTGTTGCGCCCGAACATTGCCCGTAACGGCCTGTTCACGCATCATTGTTGGTCGAATATTTGTCAGCGCTGTATAGATTAGCCCGATCACCATTGAAACCAGCAACAATGCCAGAAGCATGAGGCTGGATAAATCACCCGCGTCCAATTTTTGCCTTCCTTTGTAAACAGAAAAAGCCGGTTAAACCGGTAGATAAGAGGGGCGGTATTTGCTCTCGAAGATAAGAGGGAGGTTGGTCAGGTTCTTCAGACACAATTATTGACGTTTCAAAATCGCTTAGGATTGGTGAAAGTCTACCATAGAGTCACCAACTAAAGCAATATGCATAGCGTTTAAAACCCGATTAACACTCAACAATGTGCTTTGTGTTCTGAATGTGACGAACATATATGCCGCTTGCTCATGGGATGATGGCAGATGTTTAGTAACAGGCAGGCGTATGATAAACTGCGCAGGCTGATACAGAGTATAGGGATAGGGTTTATGCGCAAGCTGCTGATTTTTGGAACAATCACTCTGCTGCTGGGGCCTGGTATGCGAGCACAGGAACCCGATAATTGGTGGAACGAGCGCGTATTTTACGAAGTGTTCGTGCGCAGTTTTTACGACAGCGATGCGGACGGCATTGGCGATTTGCGCGGTCTCACCCAGCAGTTGGATTATCTCAACGATGGCGACCCCACGACCTCAACCGATCTTGGCGTGACCGGCATCTGGCTCATGCCAATCAATGAGGCGTACAGTTATCATGGGTATGATGTCACCGACTACCGTGCGATTGAGGCCGATTATGGGACACTGGACGACTTTCGCGCTTTCCTGGAGGCGGCACACACGCGTGGTATTGCCGTCATTATTGACCTGGTAATGAATCATACCTCGGTTGAACATCCCTGGTTTGCCCAGGCCAGCAACGATCCAGCGTCAGCCACTAAAGATTATTTTATCTGGGCCGAAGATCATCCCGGTTATCAAGGTCCCTGGGATCAACCCGTCTGGCACCCGATTGATGATCGTTACTACTACGGCATTTTCTGGCAGGGGATGCCAGATCTCAACCTCACCAATCCATCAGTCACCGAAGAACTGTACGCGATTGCGCACTTCTGGTTAGAAGATGTTGGTGTCGACGGGTTTCGGCTGGACGCAGCAAAACACCTGATTGAAGTCGGTGAAAAGCAAGCCGATACACCGGCGACGTTGGCATGGTTGGCTGACTTTAAGACCTTTGTCAAGCAGAACTGGCCCGATGCTTTGATCGTCGGCGAGATTTGGAGCGAGAGCACCCAGATCGCCCCCTATGTACCAGCATCAGTTGATATAGCCTTTGAGTTTGACCTGGCGGGTACACTGATTGAGGCCGTTCAGCGCCGCAGTGACGAAGGCTTGATTACCGTTCAACAACAAGCACTTGAGCTTTATCCCAGCGGGCAATATGGTGCCTTCCTGACCAATCATGACCAGGCACGGGTGATGAGCACGTTTCTGAGTGATGTGGAACCAGCGAAGGTCCTGGCAACCTTGCTGCTCACCAATCCGGGGGTGCCGTTTATCTACTATGGCGAAGAGGTCGGCATGCCAGGGAACAAGCCCGATGAACTGATCCGTAAGCCCATGCAGTGGACCGCCGACCGATTTCACGCGGGGTTCTCGACCGTTAATGCCTGGCAACCGCCCGATGGCAGTGTGAACCGGGTGAACGTTGCCGCCCAAACCGACGCGCCGGATTCGCTTCTGCAACATTACCGTGAGTTGATTCATCTGCGCAACAACTCGCCGGCTTTGCAAACCGGTGACTATTTACTGGTCAACAGCAGTATGCACCAGGTTTACAGTTTCTTGCGGTACACCGATGACGAAATTTTGCTGATCTTAGCGAATCTGCATCAGCGCCCCATCACAAATTATGAACTCAGTCTGGAGGCTGGTCCGCTGGATGCTGAACCTGATGTAGAAGTGCTCATCGGGGATGCTGCCATGACCGCGCCAGAGGTCAATGCCATTGGCGGCTTTGCTAACTATGTGCCGCTGGCTGAATTACCACCGCGCAGCAGCTTTGTGTTGCAATTTACGCATGGCGGATAAATACTTGCTAGAAGTCCCGTTACCCAATATCCGAAGCAGATATTCGTAACGGTATCATTGCCACACCGCTAGCGGAATCAATAGTGTTGAATTTTAGATTAGGATCTGATGTTACGCACCTTGAGCGGAAAAACATGAGTCCCTGGCCTCGACCTGCGTAAGGTGAGTTAGGATGTTGAGGCTGTTATTGTGATTCACGGTTGCTCGTGCTAAAGTTGGAATTAAGTTTGTAGAAGGCAGATCTACAAAAGCTGATGACTAGCTATCTTGAAGCCCTGAACCAGATATGCCAGCCGGTGCGCCGCCGTGATTATCCGGTGACGTTGCGCCCCATGCGGGTGTTGCTGGCAGCAATGGGGCATCCGCAAACGGGCCTCAAAGCGGTAGTCGTCGCGGGGTCATCAGGCAAGGGCACGACTTGCTATCAGATTTCCCACCTGTTTCGCGCCAGTGGTTTGAACGTTGGCCTGTATACCAGCCCGCATCTCCATAGCTTCCGCGAACGCTTTGTCTATAACGATCAGATTATTTCTGAAGCGGACTTTGTCGCCGGCACAAAAGCTGTGACCGCTGCTGCCGCTGATCTGCCCCACCATTACAGCACGTTTGAACAAGCGACGGCGCTGGCGCTGTGGTGGTATGCGCAGCAGCAACCAGACATCGTCGTGTTGGAAATCGGTCTGGGTGGTCGCTGGGATGCAGTCAACGTTGTCGACAATGTACTGGCGGTATTTACCTGGATCGAAACGGAGCACGCCGCGATGTTAGGCGGAACGCTCAAAACGGTTGCGTGGCACAAAGCGGGGATTATCCAATCCGGGGGTCATGCGGTCACGGTGAAGCAACACACCGATGTGTACATGGCCTTGCAAAGCGAAGCCCGCTCCAAACACGCGCAACTCCACCTGACGGGCGGTTGCAATCTCCCGCACGAAAACGCCGAATCGCTGCTGGCGCTGGCAGCGTGGCAAAATCTGTTGGAACGAGACATCATTCCACGCCGGGCCTTTGCGCACGGGCTGGAAGTTGACGTGCCAAGATTGCCAGGCCGGTTAGAAAAAATAACCCTCAAAGATCGACAATTGTTGATCGACGGCGGGCATACGCCAGCGGCAGCCCGTTACCTGCGCAGCGAGATAAGCCGCTTAAGTAGCATATCCCAATCGGTACGCTTGATTGTTGGGTTGCTAAGTGACAAAGATGCGGCGGCATATCTCGAAGTCTTTGATCTGCCCAACTATCATATTGTGCTGACACGTCCCCCCAGTTATCGGGCGACTGAGCCAGATGCCATCCTGGGCCAGATGCAGTTTCGTTATGCTTCAGCCCAAGTCGTCACGCGATTAAACGATGCGTTCGAGCAGGTTCACACCGCTGAAGAAAAACTGGTAGCGGTGGCGGGGTCATTGCGGATGGCGGCTGCCGCCCGCGAAGCATTTGGCCTGCTCCCGGCGGCAGACCTCAAGGAAGCTCGTGCGACCCGCCTAGTGTTCGATAGTCCGGCCTATCTCGCCAAATTATCTACCCCGCTCCCCGGTACTACGACGCCCTCTATACGGGGATAAGCTAAGGGCAATTGTCGTCGGCTATGCATGACCAGCCCTATCAATGGTCCAGCAGTTGATCGGTTTTCAATATCGTGGCGAATTCATCCTGAAGACTCACCAGTTCAACCGCATGGATCGTCGCCGCCGGATAATAAACGCCATCATGGCCCGTGCGGTCATGACAAGCCGTCGCATCTGCCACCACAATCGTTACAAAACCGAGATCACTCGCCATCCGCGCCGTCGTCGAGACGCAATGCTCGGTGGTCAAACCAACCACCACCACCGACTCAATGCCCGCTGCCCGCAAACGCTGCTCCAGATCCGTACCGACAAATGCGTTGTTCACTGTTTTCTGAATGACTGGCTCCTCACCCTGCGGGGCGACAATTCGCTTAATCGCATTGCCGGGCAACTCCGGGCGCAACGGCGAGTTCGGTTCGGTGGACATATGCTGCACGTGATAGATCGGTCGCCCATTGGTACGCCAGGCCGACAGTAGTCGCGCCATGTTAGTCTCGGCATCCGGGTTGTTGCGCTGGCCGAGATGGGGTTCATCCAAACCAGCCTGCACATCAATGATAATCAACGCTGTCTTGCCAGTAATCGATACCATACGTCAAGGCCTTTCTCAATCACAGTCAATTTTCGGTATCTTGCTCCCGCACCGCAGCCGCCAGTTGATACAACTCCGCCAGATCGGGACGCCCATCAGCGATAAAGCGAGTCGCGGCTTCGTCTACGCTGATGGTTTCAACCTTGACCACCTGTTCGCCTTCGTTGGTGGGTTGGCTGACCAGTTCAACATCGGCATAGACGACGTAGCGATAGGCGTTTGGGTGCGGCAGGTGCGGGCGAAATGGTTCGGGCAATGATGACTGACAATACCACGCGCCCAGCGGCTGATGGCTTAGCAAACGCGCCCCGACTTCTTCCAGTAATTCGCGTCGCAGGGCCATTTCATAGTTATCGCCCGGTTCCAACGTGCCGCCGGGTAGTTCTGGGCTACCATTTTCCAGTGTGATGACCACGCACTGATCGCCCACGAAGGGCACACAGTTGACATTGCTAATCAAATTTCCTTGTGGTGGAGTCTTGCAACGCTCAAATTGCGCGATAATTCCGGGGTTCTTGAGGTCAGTTTTTCGGAACAGATTGGGGTAGTCAATCATGCCTTTGTCTGCGGTATTATCCATGACACTATTGATTCCTTATAAACGCCGCGATCTGCTGCGCAGCATTGCGACCTCGATCAATGCGATCTTCCAACTGGATGCCATAGTAATCACTGCCTGCCAGGACCACGCCAGCGGGGAGTTGGGTTTCAATCGTCTGCATGATCTGTGCATGTTCATCATGGTGCTCATGCAAGCAGTGACTCTCCGGCCACCAATCCACCCGCGATAGCACATGGTTCCACGACCAGCCGAGATTTTGCTGCACTTCAGTGATAAGCGCTTCCGGCGTTGTTTTCGCCAGCGGAAACCGGATTCCCACCTGTACCAGCACGTGGCCCGGCAGCACTCGACTCTCATCATCAGTCCAGTGTTCGAAAATGAATCCGTTATCGGGCGGGGGTGGTGTGGGCAGATTGACCTCACCTTGACGATAACCCAGTGTGACCCGCGTCACCGTGTCATAATGAAAATTCAGCAATGCCTGACTGATTTCGGGGACAAACGTATAAAACATGCGCTCGGTAAAACGGGCCGGGGCGGCAACAATCAGGGCAGCTCCATGCTGGACCATGCCATTTTCCAGACATACCGCATACTGCTCATCAATTTTGCCCAGCGTGCTCACCGCCATGCGCGGTAGGATGTGCCCGGTTTGGAGCTTGCCAACCAGCGCATCAACCAACGTCTGGGTCCCCGACTTAAACGCAACCAGTTGGCCGCCGCGTGGTAAATCCGCAATGTGATACAGCGCATCGACCAGTCCAAGTTCGTCCAGCCAGGGCCAGTCGCGGGATTTGTACAGCACAAACGGGCCGCCATCCAGCACAAAGCCGGCGAGCGATTCGCTGACAATGCTGCCACCCAACCGCCCTTTGACTTCAATCAGCGTATAGGGGATATGCTGCTGTTCCAGTTCATAGGCAGCAGCCAGCCCGCTGAGACCCCCACCAATCACGACGACATCATTCATGCCATTTCCTCACGCAGTTGGTCACGGGTTTCACGGAAAGCATCGCGCAATTGGGCGCTCTCTGCAATCGAATCCACCTCGGCCATGCCATGCCACCCGGTCGTTTTCATATATTCGATGCAGATGTAACCCTCGTAATCGGCACTGGTGAGCGCGTTGATGATGTTGGCTATTTTGAGGCTCCCCTGCTTGAACGCCGTTTGCAATTTATCGCGGGCTGCCTGACGCACCTGCACATGCCGCGTATGGGGTAATAAGGTCTTGATATCGCGGTCGCGGATGCCCTGGCAGATCATATGCGCCCAATCCAACGTAATTTCCAGGCCGGGCACTTCTTTGATATATTGGAGCGCAGCCGTCGGCGTGGCTGCCATCGAGTCGAGATGCGGCTCAATGCTCACGCGTAGACCGGCAGCCTGTCCCTGTTTGACCAGATCTCGCAAAGCCAGAATCGTTCGATCATGCGCGTCCTCATCCTCCTCCGGGTGAATTAACCCCGGTGAAAGCGTAATGCCCGGTGCGCCGAGTTCCGTCGCAAATGGCAGTAAATTTTTAAATAATGTCAGGTCGGCGTCCCGGCGTGATTCATCATCAACCGAAATGCGCGGCAACATCAGGTAGAGGTCACTCAATTGCAGGTTGAAGGTCTGCAAATCTTGCTTAATTTCGCTGGCAAATGCCTGCGGACGCTCGGCTGCACGGGCTGCATTCAGATTCGCGCCACTGCCAATATCCACATAGCGAAAGCCCATCCGCGCGATGGTGCCCAGCGCTTCCGGCAGAGTCAGGTCATTAAACGCCCAGGTGTGGCAGGCAAATTCAAGCATGTGTGCTCCTCCCAGCGCAACAATAGCACATCCCGTCGGTGGCGGCGAGACTTTTCTGAGGTTTGAGGATGTTACTCCGGGGGTTCGGTGTGGATCGTGACCCGCTCGATCAGCGGTAGATTCATACGCAGCAGCATTTCAGCATGTTCGGCCACTTGATGCGCTGCTTCGACCGTCATCTGGGGTGCCAATGTCAGATGCATGCTCACGGCAAATCCGGCATGTAACGGATGGATATGTAGTTGGTGCCATTCCAGTTCCAGAAAATGTTGATGAAGCAGGTCAGCGACTTCTTGCCGCATTTTCTGCGCACCCTGAACCGGTAAATCTTCATTGTCCTCGGAACGTGCTGGCAATGCTGGTTCGATATGAGTGACCACCTCGACAACATCGGGCAAATGCTGTTTGACGGCCTGTTCAAGCTGGCTGACTTGCTGGTGCGCTGCCGCTAAAGTCTGACCCGACGGCACCTCGACGTGCATTTCCAAAACCTTCCCAGCAGGTACATCACTGACACACACTTCATGCGTGGTCAGGGAGAGCGCTGCGGCCCGGGCCTGGGCAAGTTGCGCATAATCCGGCACAATCGAATGTTCTGGTGCGAAATGCACCTCAACTTCACGCACGCCGCTCAAATTTTCATCGAGATTGGCACGAATCGCATCGCCAACCGCTGCCGTTTGTTCGGCGGTCATGTTGGGCGCAACCTGTACATCCACATCAATATGGGCGGCATCCTCCGTACCGCGACTGCGCACCCGAAGTACGCGATCCACCGCCGGAATCGCCTGGACATAAGGAGTCAATTGCGCCGATGAATAGGGCGCGGTATCCACCAGCACCCGACCAGTTTGCTGCAAAATCTTGATCGCTGCCCGACCAATCAGTAATGTTACCAGTAACGCCGCCACGACATCTACGCCTGACCAACCGGTTATTACCGTAAGCGCCATGCTCACCAGCACCGAAATCGTCACCAGCACATCGGCGCGAGTGTTTTGTGCATCGGCCAGCAAAATCTGCGAGTTCAACCGGTGTCCGGCGCGAATTTGATACCGGCTGACCAGAATATTGACCATCAATGTTGACAACATCACGCCGAATGCCAGCGGCGTCAAGACCGGAGTGTCCCCACTACTGAGCCGTTCCAGCACACCCTGGATAATTTCCCAGGCGGTGAGCAGGAGCAGTGATCCAATCACTAGTGCCGCCAGCGTTTCAAACCGGCTGTGACCATAGGGATGATCGTCATCCGGTGGCAAGTCGGCAATGCGAACTGCGATTAGTCCAACGACGTTGCCGGTGCCGTCGATCATAGAATGGAATCCATCGGCAGTGATCGCCAATGCCCCGGTCAACAATCCAATAATAATCTTAGCCGCAGCCACGATTATATTGAGCACCAGTGTGGTCAATAACACGCGCTGCACTTGCTGATTTTGTGTCACACCATTCTTACCATTTCCAGCCAACACAGCTACCGGCTGGTACACTTCCTTTAGATCAATAGTAAGGGGGCGCAGGTCGTTTTGACAATCGGGAACAACTTAATTAGGCGTGGCTCAATTGAGATTATGGCTGGTACGATTCGCCAATAAGGTTTGATAAATTGCCAGCGTCGCTTGATTAACATAATCAAGTGAGAATTCGGTCAACGCCAGTTCACGGCCAGCAGCACCCATTTGCTGCCGCCGTACTGGATCGTTAATCAGTGCTTGCAAGGCCGCACACAAGGCGTCAAGGTCGCCAACCGGCACCAGCAGACCATTGTGCTCATGGTGTGTGATTTCCCGGCAGCCGGGTGAATCGGTCGTAACAATAGCTCGTCCCGAAGCCGCCGCCTCAATGAGGACTTTGGGAACGCCTTCACCATAAGTAGACGGCAAACACACGATATGCGAGTTGGAGAACACCGCTGGCATATCAGCACGCTGGCCCAGCCAGTCGATGATGCCGGCATCATGCCATGCTTGCAGTTGCGCCGGGGCCACTTCGCTTGGATTGCCGGCTTCGCTGATTCCGGCCACAACAAATCGGGCCTGTCCCTGCAAACGGCGGGCAGCCTCGACGAATTCACCAATCCCCTTTTGCCAGAGCAACCGTCCGGCATATAACACGACCGGCATTCCTGGCGTTTCCGGTTGCGGAGCAAAGGCGGTGATGTCGACACCCGACCCTTTGATGATCTGCGTCCTGGGCTGATTGACCAGACCGTTACGCACAAACAGATCACGATCATCTGGGTTTTGAAAAATTGTTCGCGAATTCGGTTGACTCAGCACCAGCCGATACGCCAGCGATGACCCAGCCCGTAACAGTCGTGCCTTGATGCCCCGCGCGCTGAAGACATAGCCCAGCCCACTGATCGCATTGACCGTTGCTGGAACGCCGACTAAGCGACCGGCCAGGCCGCCATATAGAATGGCCTTGATCGAAACTTGATGAACAATATCTGGTTGGAGTTCACGCAACAATTGATAAATCGCCCTCAGTGCCTGTGCCTCATGCCAGGGTACCGTACTGTGCTGGCGCAACGGCAGCGGATAAAAGGGAAAACCAGCCGCCCGAATCCGGTCGCAGTTGGCCTCATCATATTGTGAGGTCGCCACATGAACATCATAGCCCGCTGCTCGTGCCGCTTCTGCCAGCGGCAAGCGGTGGGTTACGAAAAAGCGAGGAATATTGACCAGATACAGAAGCCGCGCACTCATAACAACGACGGCGCTTCGATGTCCAGAATCGTAAGATAAGACTGGTAGGCCGCCCAGGCCACGTCCGCCAGATCTTCCAGGCCGTCCGCTTCGTTTCTGATCGCGGTTTCCAGTCGTGACAGATGTGCCAGCGTTGTTACCAGTCCCCGCAGCGCAGCCCAACCCCGATAACGTTTTTCCAGGCGTTGCAATACTGATGTCGCCACCACAATAACGACCAGACTGGTCGAGATCGCGGTCGTCAGATTCAGCGAATTGGCTTCAAAGGTCGCGGCGACCCAAACTCGCACATAGCCGCTTCCGATCATCAAGCCCATGAATACCAGCAATGGAATCAACATCGATCCCACAACCCGTCCGCGCAGGGGGCCAAGTGTCCGGCGGATGTCTTTCGAGATCGTTTCCTGGATACGGATTGGATAATTCATAATCAGATAAGTTGTTGATAGAGTTTGAAGGTTTCGTTCACCATACGCTGAGCGCTGAAATGGGTTTGCAGCCGATCTTCTGCCAGCAAGCCCATGTATAACCGCAACGGTTCATCGTTCAAGAGTGATAACAACGCGGCGCTCAATCCCGCTACATCGCGTGGCGCCACCAATAAACCGGTCTCACCCGGCACCACGATCTCCGGGATGGCGCTGACAGCACTGGCAACCACCGGGACCTGCCGTGACATTGCCTCCAAAATCACCAGACCAAAACCCTCCCACAAGCTGGGCAGCAGCAGCACATCCAGGGCACATAAAAGCTGTAGCACATCATCATACCAGCCCAGAAAGCGCACATCAGCCTTCAGTTCAGCGGCTTCAGCTGCCAACGACGTACGCAGCGGCCCATCCCCGGCGATAAGTAAAACAGCATCTGGGCGCGCTTTGCACAGATGAGCGAAAGCCTGCAACCCAAACGACACCCCTTTTTGGGCGACCAGGCGGCAAATCATGCCGATTACTGGAACATCTGGTCCGATATTCAACTGCGCCCGGACGCGCTGCCGCCCGGCGCGGCGCTCAGCCGGTGACAGGGGATGGTGCTTCAGGCCATAGCGAATCACGGCGATTTTGGGCGGAGGTGCGCCCTCGACTTCAATGACAAACCGGGCAATCGACTCAGAGATCGCAATCCCGGCTGTCGTCATCTGCCACAACATTTTTTGCAAAGTGCGATAGGGTTCACGCCGCCGAAACGCATTATCATTATGGCGGCTGGTCAGTAACACCGGTACCTGTGCCCACCGGGCTGCCAGTGCCCCATGTAAATCGGCATGTAGCAAATGGGTATGGACAATATGGGGGCGCAGGAGCCGCAGCAAATGATACAGGCGCACCATCAGCGTGGGGTCCACATTCGCCCTGATGGTCAGCCGCTGAACCGGAATCGCCTGCGTTTGTAGCAACGCCACATAATCATCCATCGGATTACCGGGTTCGATCAGCAAGATAACCTGCACCTTAACCTGCCGCGCCTGTAATCCGCTGAGCAGCGTGACCAGATGCGTTTCGGCACCGGCAATCCGGGTTGCTTTGATAATATGGGTTACGCTGAGCATCACACACTACGCCTGCCGCTGCGAAATTTTTTCCAGTTCCGGTGGCGTGGCTTCAATGACGGCACGGGTTGGGGGTGGCTGTTTTTGATAGCGCTGCCGAATCCAAACCAGCAGCAGCGCCAACGTCGCCATCAAGAACAACCCAAAAATGACCAACCGCAGCGCAATCGACGACGGTGCCATGCTCACCAGCGTTGCCAGCACCCCAAACATCAGGCAAAAGGCATAAACAATCACTAGTACAATGCGTTGTCCAAAGCCAATGCTCAGCAAGCGGTGGCCGGTGTGATCTTTGCCAGCTTCCGTCGGTGAACGCCCTTCCAGCGGACGGGTGATGGTGACAAGGGTGAAATCCAGAATCGGTAGCACCAGCACAAAAATGGGAATAAACCAGCGGGCTGAAAACGGCTGGTCATACTCCAGCTTGATCGCCAGCACCGAAAGGATAAATCCCAATGGCAATGCGCCCATATCGCCCATAAACGTGCTGGATGGATTGAAATTGTAAACCAGAAAGCCCAAAGCGCTGCCCAGCACGGCTGCTGCCAACAGGCTTACCAGACTGAGACCCTGCGTAAACGCGATAATCATCAAAAAAAAGGCCGCAATCGCCGTCATGCCCGCCGACTGGCCGTCCATATTATCGAGATAATTAGTCGCATTGGTCAGCACGACTATCCAGATGACGGTCATGGAGACATCAATCAGCGCGATGCCCGAAAATTGCACTTGCACACCGGTTGCGACGATGCCAATAGCGGTCAGCAACATCACCGGTAATTTCATACGCCAGGGCAAATCATAGCGATCATCAATCAAACCCAGCAAGGCCAGCACCGCCGCCCCGGCCAACACCGCCACCAGTTCCGCGATATGGCGCGGCGGACTGAATAACAGAACCGCGATCGTCAACGCCACATAAATCGCCAGGCCGCCCATCATTGGCTTATGATCGAGATGAATTTTGCGCTGGTTGGGCTTATCGACCACGCCGAGGCGCATGGCAAGCTGGCGCGACAGCGGCGTCAGGGCCAGCGAAGCGGCAAAGCCCACGATTAAGATGGGCACAAATTGCATAATTTCCGGCATTCAGCGGATTCCTTACGCTGGATTTGCGCCTCGCAGTATAACCCCGAAGCAGCGTCGAGTCTATATCGACCCCATCAACGTGCGCTCAACCAGCGCGCAACACCGCTAAAATAATTGCTCGACGATCAACTCAAAGCGACCACCACTGAGATAGCCATTGACGCGCACCTGATACGTGCCATCTGCTGGCAGGTCGGCAATGAAGCGCGGGTTGAGGTCACCATCGCTGTCGTCGCCTTCGGCAATCACGTCGCCATCCGGTCCAATCAACACCGCCACCGGGTCCAAACCGGGCGCGACGCCCAACACTTGAATACGAACACGCTCACCCGCCGTACCCTGGAAGGGATAAAAGCGATACTCATCAATGGGCACCTGGTCGTCCATTGTGAAAAGTTGAATACGCGGCGCGGCATAGGTTGGAGTTGGTGCCACCGTCAGATAACGCCAGACGAGTCGGTACGGCCCGGCGGTGATGCCGCTGGCGGCGCTCACGATAATGTGGTGGACGCCGGTGACAGGAGCAGTGGCTTCAGCAATCAAGGCATTGGGGTAGCCGCCGCTGTTATCATCACTGGTCACCAGCGACCCATCGGGTGCAAACAACTCGATAATCGGATCCAGTGAACGATTCAAGGGGTTGGCGGCGATGGTAATAGCATCCCCGGCATTCAGATTGACCTGCCATACATCCCGGAACCCGCGCTTGCCAATCTGGCTTTCGTAGGGTTGGTCGGCACTGGTGGGTCCGCGCTGCTGGTCTTCGAAGTTCGGGCCAAAACCATATGCGATAATGTAGTCGCTGAAGGCATTGCCCTCCGCCGTGACGAATACGCTATAGGTGCCGGTTTGCTCGATTGGCAGGAGGGGGATAACCGTATCGCCGCCGGCGTTAGCGATGCGACCGGTACTCACCCCCACGCGTTCACCCGTTGGGTCATACACTTCGACGGCGAAGCTAATATTGGATTCGGCTCGGATTTTGCGCACACCCAGCGTGACAAAATCGCCTTCCGCAACCTGTAAGGCATGACGTTTGACATCACCGACCCGGGCTAAACTGCCCATCACCGGGATATAGGGTTGCAGCACCTCGTTAGGTGCGGCAGTGGCGATCACATTGGTGCTGGGCACTATGGGTAATGGCGTTGCTGTAGGTGGGGCGATAATCGTCGGCGTGACGGGCAGTGGACGATCATCCAATTGGAGACGGATTTCATAGTCTCCCGTGCTACCGGTGGCCTGCAAGCTATAGCGCCCTGCCGTCCGTAGCGGCACATTGCGCAGCAGCGCCATTGCCGAATCGGTATCGCCATTGTCAATCGCCAGGGGATCACCAGTTGGACCGTACAATGTCAGAACGGGGTCAAACGTGCCAGTCAAACGGTTCATCTCGACAGTCAAATAGGTCTCTGCGCGACCTTCGAAGGTATAAACGTGGGGTTGGATTGGACTGGCAAGAAACTTTTCGGTGGCAGCAACGTCCGGGGTCAATTCGGCAATAAACAGACCCAATTCACTGAATACCGGCGTCGGCGTGGGTACGCCAACCGTAACCGGTGGCGGCGTCACCGTGAAATCAACTGGATTAGGTCGATCGGTATAGGCCAGTCCCAGTTGATAGCGTCCAGGTTCGCCCTGCACGGTCAAGACATAACGCCCGGTTGTTGCCAGCGTCGCCTCGATGGTCGGGCCGTTGCTAATGACTTGCCCGCTGGGTGCGACCAGTGTCAGGTTCACCGTCCCCAGCGTTGTAATCCGTATCGGATCGTTGGCCTGGGCAATAAACGACCAGCGGTCAACCTGGTTTGAGGTTGCCAATGTGCCATCCGCCAGTTGCCAGAAAATTAAATCACGTTCGGGTACGGGACTGGCGGTTAAGGTGGGCAAAACAGCCAATGTCGGCAACTCGACGACCGCTTGCGTTTGACAACCGACCAGAAGTAAAAACAGAAAGAACCATGCATACAATAGGAATTGTTTCAACAGCTTACCTTCAATGCAATCTGGTACAATGTCCAATTATAGGAATTACCCTGCAATCAGGAAAACGTACTCGTCCATGACCCAGACTATCCCGGCTTACCAGCCGCCTAATCCCCAGATCATGATCCGCCCGGTCCATTTATCCGACATTCCTGATTTACAAATCAACTGTTGGCCGGAGCGCCAGCAGGACGCAATTTACCGTTTCATTTCACGGATTCGCCAGACCGCCAAAAGCGGGCGCGGTATCGGGGCCGTGATCGTGAGCAAGCAGGGCGCGGTGCTGGGCTATGGGCAACTGGTGCTGTGGCCGCGCTGTGCCGAAATCAGCGATTTGATCGTCACGCCTGCTTATCGGGAACAGGGATTAGGAACGGCGCTGATTCAATATCTGGTTCGGTGTGCGCGTGAGATGCAGGTGGCCTGTGTTGATATTGGCGCGGCGTTGAGCAATCCGCGTGCGGTAGCACTCTATCGCCGACTCGGTTTCCGCGACAGCTACAAGCAAACCCTGAACCTCGGCGGCGGTGATGAAGAGGTGTTGTATCTGCGTCTCAAATTTCCCCGGTGACGTTTACATTACCAGCAAACCCTGAGCCACCACCTGCTGCAATTGCAAATCGTTATCCAGCACCAGCAAATCCGCATCGGCTCCCACCTGAAGCTGTCCCTTACGCTCATGTACATTGAGAATCCGGGCTGGGGTCAGGCTCGCCAGCCGAACCGCATCGTGCAGGCGTAACCCGGCTAATTGTACGGCGCGTTGCACGGCGTCCAAGAGGGTAATGGTGCTGCCCGCCAACCAACCGCCGCCGCGCCCGCTGGTTGCATAGCCTTCAGGATAGACTTCTACGACCAAACCGCCACTGCGATAACTTCCTGGTTGGCAACCCGCAACCGTCGACGCATCAGAGACCAGAAACAACCTGTCGCCCCCTTTAACCTGTAACAGGGGTGCCAGTAACGCCGGGTGAAAATGGAAGCCATCCATGATGATTCCGCCGCTGAGTTCAGGTAGGGCCAGCAGCGACCCAACCACCCCCGGTTCACTCGTCATAAAACCCAGCGAACCCAACGCCCGATGCGGCCAATCAGACGCATTTCCGGCATGAGTGACCAGCGACAACCCGGCGTTGACTGCCGCTTGCATATCGACAAACTGAGCGGCACTATGCCCGGCAGCCACGCTGACGCCCCGATCCGCGAAAAATTGGATGACGGCGGCGGCTCCTGGCAATTCGGGCGCAAGCGTCAACAGACGCAACTTGCCCGATGCAGCAGCGAATAATTTTCCTGCCAGTTCCAGATCTGGCTCCCTTAACGCCGTTGCATCATGGGCACCACTTTTTTCCGGTGCGAGAAACGGCCCTTCCAGATGAATGCCCGGCAGCGTGATGGGCAAGTCAACTTCCAGATTCGCCGAACCGGCCAGACTATCCAGCAGCGTTACGTCGGGGGCAGTAACCAAAGTGGGCAGCAACGTGGTGGTCCCGGCCCGCAGATGATAGTCCAGAATGTCGGGGATATGGTCGCGGTCCTGTGCCTGAAAACTGTAATTCAGCGCACCGTTGACCTGAAGATCAACCAGCCCCGGAATCACGAAATGGTCAGATGCATCCAGAATGTCATCCGTTATCGTCGTTCCTGTCGGCTCAACCGCGCTGATGTGACCCTCGGCGATGCTGAGCGTATGATCGTTTAACCAGCCCACCGGCGTCCAGATTTTTCCGGCGCGAACGGCACGAAGCGGTTTGAACATCGCGGTCAGTCCAGCTTGGATGCAGACTGCATGTCGAGGAACAGCCTCGTGGCGTCATGATTGCGCAAGGCAGAGGCCGGGCAATCCGGCGTCAATGGTCCGTATAACGCACACTGCACCGCGTTGGCTTTGCGGGCATCGGGCACGACACATGAAATGGTCTGCGCCTGCAAAATCGCCGGCACACTCAATGACAGCGCCTGTGTCGGAACTGCGGCGAGATCGGGAAAATGGCCCTCACCGACCTGTTGCAAGCGACACGCCTCATCGAGATCAACGACATGCACCAGCGACGACGTGTCAAAATCGGCTGGTGGATCATTAAAGGCCAGGTGCGCATTTTCGCCGATGCCAATGCACGCCAAATCAATTGGCGCTTCGGCCAGCAGGGCGGCGTACCGGGTGCATTCCGCCGAGGAATCGGCAGCGGTGCCATCGAGCAAATGTACCGCCTGAAAGGGCAGGTGATTAAACAGCCGTTCGCGCAGATATTTACGGAAACTGGCAGGATGATCGTCCGACAGGTTCAGATATTCGTCCAGGTGAAAGGCCGTTACCCGCGACCAATCGACGTGTGTATTGCTGACCAGCGCATCCAGAAATTCATACTGCGAGGCTCCGGTCGCAAAAATGACTCGCGCCGTGCCATTGCTTTGCAATGCCTGATTGATCGTTTCCGCAACGAACGCCGCCGCCGCAGTGCCCAATTGTTGTTTATCGGCATAAACTCCAATCGCGATACCATGCAGGGTCAGTTGATGGTGAGGTTGCATCTTTCCTCCTCGTTGTAAGACGCGCATTATACCCCATCAAGTAAGTGGCTCAAGTTTCGCATTTTCGGCTGGCTATTGCTACAGTTATGCTGCGCGTTGAATTGGAGCTTATTATGTCTGAACCCATTCGTTTAGCCCTCATCGGGGCCGGGTTATTCGCCCGCGAAGCCCACATCCCGGCTCTCGTTGCCCTGCAAGACCAGTATCAGGTCGTCGCCATCGCTAGCCGCACCCTGGAATCGGCCCAGGCACGCGCTGCTGAGATTCCTTATACGGTGGAAACAACAACCGATATTCCGGCGTTGCTGGACCACGACGATATTGAAGTGGTCAACGTCGTTCTACCAATACAAGTGCAGCCACCTGTATTGGAACAGGTCATCCGCAGCGGTAAGCACATCATCAGTGAAAAGCCGATTGCCCGCACCTTGACCGAAGGTCAGCACATGATTGATCTGCATACCAGCAGCAGCCTATGGATGGTCGCCGAAAATTTCCGCTATCAATCGGGCTACATGAAGGCAGCAGAATTGCTGAAAGCTGATGCCATTGGCAAGCCGATTCTAGCGAACTGGGTCCTGTACCTGCCCCTTAATCCCGGCGACAAATACTATGAAACGGCGTGGCGGCGTGGCGGCGATTTCCCCGGCGGTTTCTTGTTGGACGGCGGTGTCCATCGAGTCGCGGCTTTG
The DNA here is from genome assembly GCA_965223835.1 of Phototrophicaceae bacterium. GTDB lineage: Bacteria > Chloroflexota > Anaerolineae > Aggregatilineales > Phototrophicaceae > CAVYXZ01. The sequence continues at coordinate 6,096,280 of CBDCXQ010000001.1, read as the reverse complement.
CGCCTCATGCTTGGCGAGATCAGGCGTGTCCATAGTTTTGCGACGCTCTCCCGCCCGGACTGCCCGCCGTTGAACACGATTGCCGCCAACCTCGAATTCGAAAATGGTTGCATTGGCAATTACAGCGAGACCTATGGCGCAGCCCCCGGCGCAGCGTACACTACAAGAATCACGATCAGCGGCACGGACGGCCTGATGCAAGTTGATGATGGACAGGTGATAATCACCCGCGATGGCGAAACCCGGACGATTGACGCGCCAGGTGCGCCCAATGTACAGGCAGAACTGGCGGCGTTTGCCGACTCAATTCGCAATGGCGCACCGCATCGCGGTACCCCCCAACAGGCCATGCAGGATGTCGCCGTTGTAGAGGCCTTGTTACACGCGGCTGAAACCGGACAGACAACTGATGTGCAGCGCTTCGTCTGATTTGGACCAAAAGGCTATTGGCGATTCGCTTTGCAATCGCCGACTATGAGGGTGCGATCATGAAAAAATCGATCCGAATGGCGATGATTGGGGCGGGAATCTTTGCCCGTGATGCCCATATCCCGGCGATCAAAGCGTTGGGCAGCCAGCTTTTCGAAGTCAAGGCAGTGTATAGCCGAAACGTCGAAAATGCCCAACGCCTGGCCGATGTCTTACCCAATCTGGTAGATACCCCGGCCAATCTGGACGATCTGTGGGAACGCGACGATATTGACGCCTTCGACATTGTGTTGCCCATCGCCGCCGCACCACCTGTTATTGAGCGGGCACTGCAAACCGGCAAGCACGTCTTCAGTGAGAAACCCATCGCGCCGACCGTCGCTATCGGCAAAAACCTCATGGATAAGATGCAACCCGGTCAATTGTGGGTGGTGGGCGAAAATTATCGCTTTGAACGCAAATATCAACAAACCGCTGATTTGATAGCTAGTGGTGAAATCGGCAAACCGCTGCTGGCGCATTATATTCTCCACATGCCCATCACGCCCGATAGCAAATATTTCAAGAGCACCTGGCGGCAACAACCCGAATTTCCCGGTGGCTGGCTATTGGATGGCGGGGTCCACCACATCGCGGCCCTGCGCCTGATTCTGGGAGAAATTACCGAGGTGAGCGCACGTATTGCCAATCTGAGCCGTGACCTGACCAGCCCGGAAACGCTGATTGCCAACTTGCAATTCGCCAATGGCGTACTGGGTCATTACAGCGTGACCTATGCCACCGGACCGAAACGTCATGTTGAACTTTTTATTCACGGTGAAGCTGGGCGCATTTGGGTTGACTACGACGGCATCAAGCTTCAACATGGTGACGAAACACGCTATCAGGACAGTGTCCCTACGCTGACAATTAATGTTGAATTGCAGGCGTTTGCGGAAGCCATCCGCAATGGCGGGCCTAATCCCAACCCACCAGCGCAAGCATTACAAGATTTAGCCGTCATGGAGGCCATTCTTGAAGCTGCGAACTTCAATCGGTCGGTTGCCGTCGCACAAGTGCTTGGCGATTAGCGGCAGCGGCTGGCCTTATCCGGGCACGAAAACGTCGATTCTTTATGGCTTATTTGCCGCGCACCTTGTCCCAGATAATGTATAAGCCGATCAGCAGCAGCGCAATCGCGACCCAATTGATGCGCACAAACGTGACCAGCAACATGCGCACGCCGATGCCGCCGCCAATCAAAACCAGCGCTAGCAGCCAGGTCGTCAAACTCACATGCCAGCCACGCCGCGATTGATACAGGCCGGACGCCAACAGTACCAACCCGCCCGCCATCATCGCCAGTGAGTCGGTGACACCATTCAGGAGAAACAGCGCGAAGATAATAATCAACGTCGCCAGTGTGAGCAGTTCAACGGTCGCTTCCTGGGGGTTGCTTGAATTATTCGACATGAGTCATATCCCCGTCCACAAGCAAATCCAGTAAACCATCCGGGTAGAGGGGCGCGTTCCCCTGTTGAAAATAGGCCAGCGGCAACCAGCGGGTGGTAAAAAGAGTATTGTTATCATCTTCACCGGTCATCGTTTCCCGTTGGTAGACGGCTGAATCGGTGAATTCACAGACATAAAACCGGACAATCTCATGACCGGCAGCGCCATTGTAGATGAAGATGTTTTCGAGTGTCGCCAGATACCCTTTGACCTGGATAGTTTCGCTGATCTCTTCCATGAATTCACGCACGACCGTAGCCGCGCCATATTCGCCAAACTCAATCTTGCCCCCCAATGGTCGGTAGAAGGTCCGTTGTTTGACATCATCACGGTTTTCGGCGACTAGAATTTCATCCCCACGCCAGATGATGGCTAATGCCAGCGGACGAACGCGCTGCTTCTTTTTCTTAGCCATCACACGCCTCAACTACCCGCTTCAACAGACCCGTATCATTTTCACTTTGGTCCGACCACAGGCCGGGACTCTGGATAACGACCAGATCCAAACTTGGACACACCCAGATATGCTGGCTGCCTGCGCCGGATGCTGCAAATGAATCACGCGGCAAGTTAGGCCACAATTTGCCTGCCTGATTCGTCCAGAAGCCATAGCCATACTTCCAATCAGCTTGCGGGCAGTTGGCGCGAATGTCGGGCGCGACTTGTGTGGCTTCGCGCAGCCAGTCTGCCGGTATCACCTGCTGGTCCTGCCAGCGGCCTGTGTTCAACCATAGCCAACCCAGCCGGGCCATATCCAGCGCGGTGGCCTGCACCCCATCATAATAGCCAAATACGTTGAATTTTGCTGACGGCCACAGGTCAAAGTTGGTGGTGTAGTAGCCCCATTGGGCACCAATCGGTTCGCGCAGATAACGGTCAATCAAAGGCTGTAAACCCGGAGAATTTTCCGGGTCACTGGCATCCCACAGGCCATAGGTTTTGGCAATCGCGTGCGTGAAGACATTCATGCCGTAGGTCTGGTAATGGAAGACTTTGCCCGGCGGTTCGTTTGGTTTCATGTAGCCCGATGTGTTCGAGATCAGGTGCCGCAGGGTAATGTCATGATCTTTGGGGAATACATAACGTCCCGGTTTCGGCCCGGTCCCTTCGGGCACAGCCAACGCCTCCGGGTAGAGGTCAATCAATCGGGTATCGGCGGAAGCGATCTTGCCTTCACCAATGACGATGCCCAGAATCGAGGCGAAAATTGATTTGGCCGCTGACGCCAGCCAGAGTTGCGTATCCCGGTCAACCCCTTGATACCATTCTGCTACCAACCGACCGCCACGCACAATCACGATCCGATAATTTCGATCCTGACGGTTATCAATGAGCCACTGTTCGACTTGCTGGAATTTTGTTGGGTCAAAGCCAGCGTCTGAAGGCGTTATTGTTTCCCAACGATCTGCAGGATAAACAGGCATGAGCAATCCTTTCATTTGCGTTGGACTTCTCCATTCTGGCACGAAAACCAGCTAAAACGCAAAAGGGAGCACATGGCTCCCTTGTACGTAGGTATGAAATTGTGAACGGAGGCAGGTTATCAGTCACCCACTGCCGGTTTCGTGTTCGGGTTCAGGCTCTCGCTCCCGGCCAATGCATCGCTCGGCATGGGCACCAGATCGGGCATCACACTCGCGCCGTGCTCGTGCGCATCAATGAAGGCCAGACCATTATCCGATACCCGCAGCAGGCCAACTGCTTTAATCGCACTGAACATGATGAAGCTGGTGACACCGGCCCAGGCCGCGACCGCAATCACACCAATCCCCTGCGTAATCAGTTGTTCAACCCCGCCGCCAGCGAACAAACCGGCGGAGCCACCCGTCAATTCGGGCAGGCCAAACAAGCCAATCGCCAGGGTGCCCCACATGCCGCAAGCCCCATGCACAGCGAATGCGCCAACTGCGTCGTCAATTTTAATGGTTTCGATCAGATTCACGACCAGCACGACCACGACCCCCGCGACCACGCCGATCAGCAGGGCGCTAATGGGTGATACGAACGCACAACCTGCGGTGATGCCGACCAACCCGGCCAGCGAACCGTTCAAAATAAAGGGCAGGTCCCATTTGCCGCCCTGGGTGAATAAAGCCACGACCATCGCGGTCAACGCACCGGCACAGGCTGCCAGCGTCGTGTTGACGGCGACCAAACCGAGCGCATTCACGTCACTCGCGGCCAGGGTGGAGCCAACGTTGAAGCCATACCAGCCAAACCACAGTACGAACGTGCCCAGCGTTGCCAGCATAAGATTGGAGGGAGCCGGGGGTTTGCCGAAGACACGCCCAATCCGTGGTCCAACCACCATTGCCCCAATTAATGCCACGACACCACCCGTTTGATGCACGACGGTACTGCCGGCAAAGTCGAGGAAACCACGCTCTGCCAGCCAGCCACCGCCCCAGGTCCAGAACACGACCAGCGGGTAAATAATGAGTGCCAGAATCGCGCTGTAAATCAGCTTACCTCTAAAATCAGTACGTTCTGCCATTGCGCCGGTCGCAATCGTGGCCGCCGCCCCGGCAAAGGCAAATTGGAAGAAGAATCCGACGAATGTTGCGCCGTCGCCTTCACCAGCACCGGTAATGCCACCCAGCGCAAATTCGGGGACACCGAAGAAACCACCGCCCTCGGTGCTGGCAAATGCAATGCCATAGCCAACCAGGAAGAATACCACCCCGGTAACAGAAGCATCCATGAAGTTTTCGGCCATTGAATTGACCACACCCTTCGCCCCGATGAACCCGCCTTCCAGCATGGCGAAGCCCGCCTGCATGAAAAACACCAGGAAACCGGCAATCAGAATCCAGGTCTGGTCAAGGTTGAACTGCACCATCTCCGCCGTCAGCACCGCCTCTTCAGCCATCACTTCTTCAGCTACTGCCTCTTCAGCGGCAGCATCATCCTGTGCGAAACTGCTGGTAGACATTGCGATGAGGAAGATTGCACCAATGGCAATCGCCAGCATCCGCAGCCAGGTTTTCCGTTTCATTCCATCCTCCTTAATTCAACTTCTGTCTGGATGCACAGCAGTTTACTATCGGGGACGGTTTAAGTTTCACGTTCACATGACATGAACTTTAACGCGATGTTTTAGCTATTTATGACAATTGGTCTGGCATAAAGGACCAATAAATCGTGATTTGTGACGATTTGCGCTAGCCAGACTTCGTCACCCCCAACAAAAATCCGCAATCTTATAGATGAAATGCACAAGTGCTGAGCCTTGAGTATAGAAATATGGTGCAATCGCCTATGTCTTTAAACCTGCGGCATAAAGTTGAACGCCCGTTCAGTTATTGGCAAGCGAAGGGCCTGCAGTCAGAAATGTGCTGGGCAGCGATCCAACTTCTATTTTGCTTATCGAGATACTGGTGTAGGGGCTATCGGCGTCACACACGATGGGGGGCCTTCCGGGGGATATAGCCAGGTTTTTGTCAGGCCGCTGGTGCTTGCCATCACCCGATATTCATTATAAGTTGCCAACAAAGCCGGACAGTCGCCCATAATTTCAGCCGCTTGCCCCTGAAGATACCAGCACTCGAAGCGCCGTTCACCAACGGGGACAGCTTGCTCGACCTGGAGCGTTGAGCACCGGTTCAGGTTCTGTTGGGCCTGAACAAAATTCCCCTGCAAAAAATATTCTCGTCCCAATTGATACCAACCGTCAGACCAGGCCGGGGCACGCTCAGTCACCTGACGACAGAAATCAATCGCCGATTCACGCTCGCGGAGTACACTGGAAAGCTCACATAAGCGAAAGCGGGCTTTAACATTTTCGGGATCAATTGCCAGCACTTGAAAATAAGCAACCGATGCGGAATCGGCATCACCAAGTTGCCGGGCATACAACGCCCGCTCAAAATAGAGCGGCAGTAAACGGTTGTTAAGCGCTAACGCCCGCTCGATACTCTTAATCGCCTCGGCATAATTGCCAACCCCACTGTAACTGATCGCCAGGGCGCGATGGGTATCCATCCGCCAACCAGGGTTGCTCACAGCCTGTAAACTTTCCCGCAAGGCGACATCGTGGCTCCCCACGCCGCTGTAGCCCATCGCCAGCGCTAACCGGGCTAGCGCATGGTCGGCCTGCCGGTCCAGCACAACTCGCGCCACCTCCACCGCCTCGACCGGATTTCCGCTGGCTTGTAACGCGAAGGCATAAGCTGCCTGCAAATCATTGTCGCCGCGATCTGTTTGCGCCTCATTTGCCAGCAACTCCAGCGCGGTTTCGCGGTCACTGGCTCGATCATAATCACTGTAACTGCGATATATCAGCGCACGGGTCAGGAGCACGCGAGCAGCCTTGTGTTCTGGTTGGGCTGCCAGCAACTGCTGTGCCAGATCAATGGCCTGATCCAGGTCGCCACGATTAAAGGCGGCCTCAGCCGCTCCAAAATTGACTGATGAACCGGCGGCAGGTGTATTGCTGGTAATCAACTGGCCGAACCAATTCCATGACACCGCTAAAATTCCGCCTAATACGATGCCCAACAGCAAAGTAGGCGAAAAGCAGCCCCCGCGACGGCGGCGGAAAGAAAGCCGGGATGAGCTTCGTTCTATACGCATGTTTATGATGGTGTTGTGCGCTAAAAAGTTAAATTATTATAACATTCGGCCACGATTCGCAAATAATTTCGTCGGTTTGTATCGCCTTACCCAATAAATTTTGGTGATTCTCACCATTTGGCTTGGCGACCACCGACTGTTACAATCCGCTAAATTCGACGAAAAGGTGTACACGCTATGACTTCTGTTAATACGCCGACAGTGGACAAGCCCCGGTTGGAAAATTATCAATCGGGTGGTGCATATGACGAGATGTTCATCAAACAGCGCCAACCACGCCCGCATTACCATCCGCTCTCAGAACGTTTGGAAGAGTTGACGGCGAATGAATTTAACCGGCGGCAACAAGCTGCGAATGCCTCTTTCTTAAACCAGGGGATTACGTTTACCGTTTATGGAGACGACGAAGGCACCGAGCGCATCTTTCCTTATGATTTGCTGCCGCGCATCATCACGGGCAATGAATGGTCGGTAATCGAGCGGGGCCTCAAGCAGCGCATCAACGCCCTGAACCTGTTCTTGAAGGACATATATCACGAGGAACGCATTCTCAAAGATGGGATCGTCCCGCGCTCATTAGTCTATTCTTGTAAACACTACCGGCGCGAGATGCGTGGTGTGCGCGTCCCCCGCGACATCTATATTTCTGTCGTTGGGACTGATCTGGTTCGCCTGCCCAGCGGCGAGTTTGCTGTGCTGGAAGATAATCTACGCGTTCCCAGCGGCGTTTCCTATATGCTGGCGAATCGGCAAGTGATGAAAAATGTCTTTCCCCGGCTATTTACTGATTATGGCGTGCGCCCGGTTGCCAATTATGGGCAGGCGCTGCTTTCAGTATTAGAAGCGCTGGCCCCGGACCGCTCAACACCTCCGACCATTGTGCTGTTGACGCCCGGCGTCTATAACTCGGCGTATTTTGAACATGCGTTTCTGGCGCGGCAAATGGGCATCAAGCTGGTTGAAGGTCGCGATCTGATCGTGCATGACAATGTCGTCTATATGCGCACCACTGCCGGTTTACAACGGGTTGATGTAATTTATCGCCGTCTGGACGATGACTTTATTGACCCCATGAAATTCCATCCAAATTCAATTCTCGGTGCCAACGGATTGTTTAATGCCTACCGCGCGGGGAACGTCGCGCTTGCCAATGCAATCGGCACTGGTGTGGCCGACGACAAGGCCATTTACGCCTATGTGCCCCAGATTATTCGTTATTATCTCGATGAAGACATCATTTTGCCGAATGTTGAAACGTACTTGCTGGATGATGAAAAACAGCGCAATTATGTGCTGGCGAATCTGGACAAGCTGGTCGTAAAAGCAGTCGGTGAATCGGGTGGCTACAGCATCTTGATCGGTCCCCAAAGCACCGCCGAGGAACGTGAGAAGTTCCGGCAACGGATCATCAAACATCCGCGAAATTTTATCGCCCAACCAACTTTAGCCTTGTCCTGTGCCCCGTGTTATATTGACAGTCAGTTGGAGGCTCGGCACGTTGACCTGCGACCCTACATTCTCTATGGCAATGATATTCAGATCGTGCCCGGTGGTCTGACACGGGTGGCGCTGCGCAAAGGATCGCTGGTGGTTAATTCATCACAGGGCGGTGGCAGTAAGGACACGTGGGTGCTTTATGACTGAGGCGATGCTCTCAAGAGTGGCGGATCACCTGTACTGGATGAGTCGCTATTTGGAACGGGCCGAACATTCGGTGCGGCTGCTGCATGTCAATCTGGATATGTTGATCGGACAACAGTCTGATCAGGCCGCTGAACGCTGGCAACAATTATTTACCAGCCTCACAATCGAAATGCCGCCTGACCTGCTGCTGGATGACTATCACATTATGGAGTGGTTAATCAGTGATTCGAATAACCCGAATTCGATCTTCAATTGCATCACCAATGCCCGCGAAAACGCCCGGCATGTCCGCGAACTGATTAGCACCGAGATGTGGGAACAACTGAATATTCTCTATCTGCAAATCAAAGCAACCGACCTGTATGTGGTATGGAAAGAAGAACCGTTCAGCTACCTGCGCACCGTCGCGAACGGCCTGTTGCTATTCCAGGGCGTCACCGATTCAACCATGAACCATGGTGAAGGCTGGCATTTTATCCAGGCCGGACGCGCGATCGAACGAGCGACAGCTACTGCCCATCTGCTGCAAGTTCACAGTGCTGAATTGACACCCAGAGCATCGCAACACGCCGTGGAACATTATCTCCATTGGGTCAGTATCCTCAAAAGCTGCACGGCGTTCGAAGCCTATGTCAAAATTTATAGTGCCGATGTCCGGCCCGAACAGTTGACCGAGTTTCTGTTGTTGAACACCGAATTCCCCCACACAGTTTATTTCGCCATCGGCCAACTGGAAAACGCCCTGCGCTCGATTACGGAGCAGACCGAACACAACAAAAACATCCGGGTTAACCGCTTAGCCGGGCGCTTGCGGGCCATGTTGGGGTATACTGCCATTGACGAGATCATGGAAACCGGCTTGCCCCGCTTCCTGTTGGATGTTCAAGCCCAATGCGCTGATGTGCATGCCGCAATCCATGCAACGTATGTCACATACCCGATAGAAACAGCGCTGAGTTAGGCGGAACCACGATGCATTATTCAATTCGGCACATCACCCGTTTTGATTACACCGAGCCAATCTATGAAAGTTTCATGGAGGTGCGCAAGCAACCGCTCACCGACGCCTATCAACGCTGCACTGATTTTTCGCTGCGGGTCGAGCCGCGCAGCAATGTTTTTGCGTTCACCGATGATCTGGGTAATGTCATTCATACCTTTGATGTGCCGCAGGCGCATCGTCGTTTGATTATCACCGCCGACGCCATTGTTGATGTCGCCCCACCGCCTGCTATACCCGATGCGGTCGGGACGGAAATCTGGCAAATATTGGATGATGCAACTGCTGATGATACCTTCTGGGATGCACTCAAACCCAGTAAATATTGCGAGATGACGGATCTGTTACGGGCATTGGCGATGGAACTCAACTGCCAGGAACGCCGGGCAGACCCGTTGACGATGCTGCGGTTGATTAATGCAGCGTTGTACGAGACGTTTGATTATCAACAGGAAGCGACAGCGGTCGATTCGCCGATTGACGATGCCCTGGCGACCCGGCGCGGTGTCTGTCAGGATTTTACGCACATCATGATTACGCTGGTCCGCAACCTGGGAATCCCCTGCCGTTATGTCAGTGGCTATTTGTATACCGGGGCTGATGATGACACCCGGTCCGCCGATGATGCCAGCCATGCCTGGATCGAAGCTTGGCTTCCCGACCTGGAATGGATTGGGTTTGATCCAACCAACAATCTCGAGGCTGGTGATAAGCATATACGCGTTGGCATCGGGCGCGATTATGCCGATGTGCCGCCGACCCATGGGGTGTTCAAAGGCGATGCCAAATCTGAACTCAGCGTAGGGGTACAGGTCAAACTCGAAGACAACCTTCCCTTCGATGAGGTTCAATTTCACGATTTGCAGCAACAACCGCCGGCTTATGCCGATGTGCTGACTCAACAGGAGCAACAACAGCAACAATAAGCCACATTCTTAGTTCGTTTTGGCCTCGACCAGCACGGAACAAACGCCGAGAATCGCTGACAACTGACCAAAAAACAGAAGACCCGTTGGATAGTCACTGCGAGTCATTCTGGAATGTGGCACATGATTGTTGTTCTGGAGCGATTTTTTATGCTGCCTGTTTCTGGGTTGGTGTTGCTTCGCTCATGAGTTCGGTTTGACGGTTGAAATTAGCCCAGATAAACCAGAAGACGTGGCTGGCATGAGGTACGCGCTTAAGCTGTTGCCCCGCCAATGGACAGATAGCGCTTCGCCGTTGATGTTCCATTGCGTCTGCGTCTGATGGTCGACGAAAAGGTCCGAATTCGTAACCGGTTCGAAGCTCAGCACCTGTCCCGCGATAGTACAATCAAATACGTCGATCACGCCGCGTTGTTGGTCAGCGAATACCGTTATTGATTGTCCGCCCAATTCATCATTGATGGCACCAACTTGATAAGCCAGGTCCGGGGTGTAAGCACGAGACACCCTATTATGTCGGACACCGATCACCCGAGTTTTGTTGGGCAAGCGGTTGTCGAAACGGGCAATGGTACGAAACCAGGGTTCGGGTTGCTCACGGGTTGGGATACCAATAAATTGTGTGAGTAAATGCCGGGCCAGTCTATCAATCGCATTCACCGGCGGATGATAAAAGACCGCCGATTCAGGATGCAGTTCTTGCCACGCACGCCAACTCATGCGCCAGGTTGGATATTGGACCAGTTGCTGACCGGCATCTTCACCATAGCTAATCGTGCCGTCAATTTGCTGAATTGCCTGTTGCCGTGCGGTATTGTACAGGACCAGATTGTTTTCCCATTGCACCATCGCAATCAGATCCATTGGTTCGCCGTTTTGCTCGGTGCGATAGGCAACACCCAGATTACTGAGCATACAATAGGTCATCGTGACCGGCACACCACCAATCTCCGCTTTGACAATGTGAGGACGTTCCAGCCATTTGACGGGAAAGGCGCGGGCGTCGCCATTGACTTCAACCCCCAGCACAGCTTCATCCAGGGCCAGATGTTCTGCCATACTGTCAACGTCGCGCCATTGCGGTTGTTTTACTTGGGGGAAGGCAATATAGGGCGACATGAAGAAACCCATAATGGCTTGCACCACAATCAAACCGGCGACGATCACGAGCCAGGCGGGATTGGTCGGAGCCACCGAAAAATGAACGATCACGCCAGCCAGCCACAAGATTGCGCTGAGGGCCATTAGTCCGTAGCGATAGCGGAACACGCGATAGATGATCCGCAGGCTGGTGGGTTTATAGACTTTTTGGGTGAAATCCCCGGTGATTAATACACCAATCAAAACCGGGATCAGTGCGAGTGCAATCAATAGAGTAGCCATAATTTGGTACGGCGGTGTGGCCCGCCCCTCCTTCATGATCGGTAAACATGGCTCCAGATTAGGGCTTGGGCCGGGTGGTCGTCACCCCCCGTTGCGGTAGTCGGTACGGGTAGAACACAATCCATGTTCCGCACTTGAAGCATATAGATTCTGATTCTGTCTGGCGGCCTTCCGCCAATAGGGATACGATTTAGCTCGAATTCATTTGACCATCAAAAAATATGCCGAACCATCCACCGCCATTTCCAGAAATTACGGACGATGTGCTCCATCGAATCGCGGCTAGCCATCATTTGAATGTTAACCACTTCACCGCAATGCCGCAGATTGGGATTGTCAATAAACTCTACTTAATGGGTGAGGATCTGGTCATTAGAATTGGCCGTGCGCATCCCAAGAGCGTCGAAATCGCCGAGCGCGAAGCACTGGCTGTATCTGTGGCAAAAAGAGCAGGGGTACGGACGCCGGACCTGCTGGTGTGTGATGTCTCAATGGAGCTTATACCAGCGGCGTTCACGGTCTATGGCGGATTCACGGCGATACGTTGGGGTTACTCAACCTGGAACCACAGCAAACCCCCGATGTTTGGCGTGAACTGGGCCGTGATCTGGCGCGATTACATGCAAATAGTTTTGAAGCAGCTGTTGCTGCGCAGATTCAACACGATCATTTACCTGATCCCCGTGAATGGCCGGAACAACTTGCGACGGCGGGCTATTTCACGCTTAGCGAAGCGAACTAGTTTTCACAATGGCTCGATCATCTTGCCCCTTATGCTCTAGCGCCCGTTCGCCAATGCGTCATCCATGGCGACACGCAGGCAACAAATATTATGGTTCAGCCAACGACGAGCGAATATATTGCGCTCATTGACTGGAGTAATGCGAACTGGGGTGATCCAGCCTACGACTTTGGCGACAGCCCAATTCGAACCGTCCCCTATGTTTTGGACGGTTATCGGCAAATTATGCCACTGGACAATGACGAAACCGCCGAAGTCGCCGTCTTGTCCGTCCAGTGGCGTGCCTGGGTCTACTCCCTGCTGCTCCTGGCGGGCTACCGCACCTTTGGCTTAGCTCGTGCGCCTGCTGTCCCGACCCGCTGGGGGCAACATCATTTCCGACCCATTCTCACGACAACCCCCGATGACTGGACCGAAAAAACATGACTATTTGGTCGCGCTCAAGCACAGCATCTACGCTGCCATGCGCGCTTGAGCCTGTTTTCCCTTCTTCAACCTCACCTCAACTCAAAAACAGCCCTCGTTTCTCCTTCGAGAGCTGCTTAAAGTGCCAAACTCCAGGGGGACTGCCGTGTACAACTTCACCCTCACCTGGTCAGAATACCCAAAGATATGCTCAAGTAACTTCGATTGCAGGCTTAGTTGCCCTCCACAGCCAAAAATGTCCAGCAAAATCCATGAATGCTACAGCAGAATTTGGCTATAGATCAACAGCCTTACCTCTCCTTTGAAGCGGCTAATTATTTAACTGAATGAAAGCTTCGATCATGCTAAAATAGCTTATTGTTGAACGATGGTTACATGGCGCTATGATTTCTTCACCTGCACTCGTTTCGCTTCATCTGCCGGACCACGCCACCCCTTTTATTGGTAGAGATTCAGAAATCTCTGATATTATCAACCTTCTCGAGGACCCGGGTTGCCGTCTGTTGACCATCACCGGTTTCGGGGGCATCGGAAAAACCCGCCTGGCGACTGAGGTGGCAATTCACATAACCACCGTTGATGCTGCTTCTCAACCTGCACTATTTCCTGATGGCACCTACTTTGTCTCGCTCGCACCGCTCACTTCGAGTGACCTACTGGCAGTTACCATCGCTGATACACTAGATGTCGCCGTCTCTGGCGCAAAGCCACCCAGCGATCAACTCCTGGCAGCACTCGAACCCAAATGCATGTTGCTGGTTCTGGATAACTTTGAGCACGTCTTGGATGGCAAGCAGCTCGTCAGCGATATCCTCGCACGGGCACCACAGATCAAGATTTTAGTAACCTCCCGCGAACGGTTACTGCTGCCGTCAGAGATGGTTTATGATCTTCAGGGCATGGCAATCCCCGTGACCGATGCGGTTTCACAGATTGAAGACTACAGCGCTTTGCTGTTGTTTGAACACATTGCACACAAGCTCGATTGGCGCTTTACGCTAAAGGATGAACAGGTACCCCATGTCATTCGCATCTGTCGGCTGGTTGAGGGAAACCCGCTGGCAATTGAGATGGCAGCGGCCTGGGTGCGCGTTCTTTCATGTCGCGAAATTGCCGACGAACTGACTCGAAATTATGCGCTATTAGAAGCAACACTGGGACATATACCCACCCGGCATCAAAGTATGCAGGTGGTATTCGATTATTCATGGAATTTGCTCACCGAAACTGAGCGACATATCTTCCAACAAATATCAGTGTTTCGCGGTGGATTCCAACGCGAAGCCGCGCAACAAATTACCGGGGCAACATTGACGACGTTGTTGTCATTGGTCGATAAATCATTGCTGCAATTTGACTCACATGAACGCTACCATCTCCACGAGCTATTGCGCCAGTTCAGTCAAGGAAAACTGGAGCAAAATCCTGAATCCGTTCGTGAGGTCCATGACCAACACTGTAATTATTTTGTGAATTTCCTCAACGAACGCGAAATGCAATTGGTGACCTATGATATTGCTTCCCCAACGGTGGCTGCGGTTCATGCTGACCTGGACAACATTCGGGCGATGTGGGATTGGGCAATTGACCAACGGCATTACCGGGAGATGGAACGGGCAACCGAAGGCTTGTACCATTATTATCGAATTCGGGAAGCCTGGCGTGACGCGACCACGATATTCCAGAAAGCAGTTACCGAGGTTGAAGCAGCAGAAAGATTCCCACAACAGGATACCTTGCTGGCCCGCTTATTGAGTATTCTTTCGATTCTTGCCAATTTTTGCAGTTTACGTGACCTCGGACAAGAAACTGCCCAACGGGGGTTAGCCCTAGCCCGCACGCTCGAGTTGCCGATTGTCGAAGCTCGCTGCCTGGATACGATTGGCAATAATGCGATCATACACGGGCGATATGCCGAAGCCTGTCAGCATCTGGCGGCAGGCGTTGCTTGTTTTGCGACTGGTGATGAAACTTACGAAATCCAATTTGTCCGTTTGCGGCTGGGCTATGCCTATCATCAATTCGGCGACTATGATCGCGCGCGGGCCTGTTATCACCAGTTGATCTTCACCGACAACCAGCGCAACATGGATGGACTGGCAGCCTGGGGATTGGATCACCTGGGACACCTTGAAAATTTCCTGGGAAACTATGCTGCTGGACGGCAATACTTTACCGAGGCTGTGGCAATTTTCGAGCGTTTCGGCTGGTCAATGGGCGTTATTTCCGCCAGTAAGGGGGTAGCTGAGGCTTGTTGCGGACTGGGGCAATTTGACTCCGCCAGGCACTACTATTACGTCGCATTAACGGCCTATGTCGATCATAAGGCACAGTTGAATGTACTGGCGATGCTGACATTACTCGGTATTGCTAATCTCCTCGCTTTGGAAGGCGATGTGGCACGTGCAATCGAGTTGACGACGTTTCTGCAACAGCATCCGCAATCACCAGATGAAACCCGGAATCGCGCTCGTAAACTTTCCGACCAACTCAGCGACGAACTCGCTCCCATTGTATTTCAGTCCGCACAAGAACGCAGCGCAACCCGTGACCTAAAGACCCTGGTCGCCACCTTTATCGACGAATTTCAGCCCGGACAGACGACTCACAATGCCGCCACCGACAAGGTGAGTGAAAATGAACTCACCTTACTGCAACAGGTGACAGAGGGTCTGGCGAGTGGTGAATTACTGGATGAAGATCTGAGCAAAAATGAGCGGGACAGCGTGCGCAAGCTGGTGGATACAGTCGACACGCTGTTGGAACAAGAAAAATCGAAGATCATGGCAACCTTTATGGAAAGCGCCACACATGACCTGCGCACGCCGCTCACCATTATCAATACCAGCCTCTACCTGCTTGAACGCATATCGGATCCAGATAAACGAAAAGGCCGGTTACAACAGGTCAAAGATCAGGTTACTCATTTACATACTTTGATTGAAAATCTGATTACGATGGCCCGATTCGATAGCGGGGCTGAGCTTGAATTCCAACCCTGTGAACTCAATCAAGTGCTGCTAGCAATCCAACAAAATCATGTCTCACAACTCACCCCCGAACATCATCTCGCCATCGATTTCACCCTGGCTGATATGCCGTTGTTCATCAATGCGGATAGTGAATATTTACAACAAGCCCTGCTTAACATCATCGACAACGCTATCCAGTACACGCCGGATGAGGGAAAGATCAGGATTGCGTTATATTCAGCGGCCTGTGAAGCGATCGTTGAGGTGAGCGACACGGGGATTGGC
The DNA here is from genome assembly GCA_965223835.1 of Phototrophicaceae bacterium. GTDB lineage: Bacteria > Chloroflexota > Anaerolineae > Aggregatilineales > Phototrophicaceae > CAVYXZ01. The sequence goes on along the minus strand of CBDCXQ010000001.1, from coordinate 6,080,410 downwards.
ATTGAAGCCGAAGACCTGCCGCACATTTTTGAGCGATTTTACCGAGTCGACAAAGCGCGAACCGATCGTGGGCGCTCTGGATTGGGGTTAGCGATTACGCAGAAAATTATTGAGGCCCATGACGGTTTAATCAAGGTAACCAGTGCCCCAGATCGCGGGAGTACATTCCGGGTGTCATTGCCACTGATGGCCTGAGTGGTGGGGAAGGAGTCACCGGCATACGGTTGCCTCTGGTTGAGCCAGACGCGGTGATGTCGCATAAATCTGGATATGCACTGGCGCATGAAGCACATGCCATAGTGGGCACAATCCCTCAGCGGTGATGAGCATATGCCGCTCATCATACCAAGCATTATATTCAAAACGCTGGTCGTGCCTATCCCTTACCCATACCGCATCCGGGCTGCCAAACGCGAGGGCTATGTCCCCCACGGTCAGATAGGTATCAATTGTCATAAGTTTGACATCGAGATTTTCGACTGTTATGACGCCAAATAGTGTGTCATTAATCCAGGCTGGGTTGTTCGCTGCCCAACGCCAACGTACTTCCGTTCGGGCAATGGTCGCACCATAGCGCAAAGACATCTGGACCACCGATGGCATTTGTTCCACGCGGGTCGCAACCCAGTTGTGGGCTTCCAGAAAGTAGATACCCTCGGATAAGGTATGAGCGCCGGGGCGAATGCCCAGCAAACACGGGGCAGGACAATCAACCGGGGCCAGTTCGCGAATCGCCCGATCATCATAGGACTGTGCCCGAATCATCATGATTGGCAGCACAAAGAGCGATGTCAACGCGCTAACCAGGATCAGCCAAAATCGAATCATGGCCTCGGTGGAATATGCAGAGTCTCGCTTGCCATGTGGATGTCAGGGTCGTTCCAGCCCTTCTGTTGCATCAAGTCATAGAAGGCCCGCCGGAAGATAAGCCGGACATTGACCGTTGCCCCAACATCAGCCGGTAGCGCGAAGGTATACTGGGTCGCATCAGTGGCTAACGCTGGCAGCCGATTATCCTCGACCAGACTGATCTGCCGCCAGAAGGCGACAGTTGGTGTTTCGCCCGTATAATTATCCCGCAGCACCTTGGCAAACGTCTTGCCCGGCAGGCCACCATAATCACCGGCGAAATCGGGATTCACTGGCCCAGCACTGAGTTCTAACGGGCGACCTTCAGCGTCCACCGCTTCGACCACCAGCATCATGGAGCGCATCGGTGCGCCGGTAGGAATGTGATGCCCCACCCGGTCATTGGTGATTTGCACGGCAACTGTCAGTTGGTCGCCGTCCCGTTGTGCACTACTCACCAGCGTGACCGCGTTCTGGAGAAACGCTTCATCGGCAGCGCCCAACATGGTGTGGTTGTGGAGTTCAACATAATCGCGGGTCAGGCCATCGCGTTCGGCAAAGACAAACCAGTTTTCTTCCGCCGGGGGCATATGACAATCCTGGCAAGACTGGCCGGTCTCCGGGTCGCTGTAGGGGCTATCCAGCCACTCGCCGTAGGAATTGTAGATCACTTCACCGCCAGTCATTTCACGCACGCCCATCACCCCGCCAAACACACCAAAATGGCAGCCAGCACAGAACCTGCTCTCGGAAATCAGCGGTAAATAACTATCGTTGCGCGTCACATCAACCAGCGGACCAAAAAATACCTGATCGTCTTCAGTTTCTGGACGGTGCAATTTCACGGATAAAATCCCCGGCATCGCAGCATATGGCAGGCCCGATTCTTCATCAACGTAAACATCGCTGATTTTGTGACAGAACTCGCAGCTAATCCCCTCATTAGCAAGACCAAACTGAGCCGAAATCGGCGTGCCGGGGAATTCAAGAAAGTCGGGGGCACGTTCGATCGTCAGGTTGGTATGGCAGCCAGACCACGTGCAATTCTGGTCTGTGGGCGCTTTGGAAACCAGCGGCGTATGACAGGCCGCACAGTTACCAGCCCGTCCGCCAGGATTATCGGGCACGAATCCCGGCCCGGTGTACGGTTGATCGGGATCGGGTAACTCCGGGAGGCCATCGCTGCCCCATTGTACAGGTTGACCCATCTCACCGTTGGCATCGGTTCCCGTATACATATTGAGAAAGCGATGATTGTTGGCGGCGCGTCCATGCTGATCCTGTTGCCATTCAGGATACTCCCGATGGCACAGGGCACACGAGGCTGAGCCTTTGACACCCTCTTCTTCAAACCAATCATACTCGGGGTGATCGTCTTGTGGCAACGGCCTTAAGCTGATGTTCAAGGCCGTGCCATCGCCCCAGTTGGGTGCATTAGGATCCAACGTCACCCAGCCAATATAATGCCCTTCAGTCCAGGCAGTAATGGCAACCGACTCAGTACCACTCAAGCCGCTGATAGAGAATGCGCCGTTGGCATCGGTGCGGATTTGATCGGGTGTGCCCTGCACTTGCACAATGGCATCGGCAACCGGGCCATCAGCATTGCTAACGACTCCGGCCACTGTTTCCGGCAACGGAGTCACGTTGCTCTGACTAAATACAATGACAGCGGTCAATCCCCCGAAAACGATCAGGACACTGACCACTGCTAACAATTTGGGTTGACGCATCGGTCATTTATTCCAGTAAAAGCTAACTACAAAACATGCAACGATGACAAAATTTCAGAGTTTGCAAATAACCTACTGTGTGGCATAGGGGTCGGCAGCGTCGCGCAGGCCATCGCCCAGAAAATTGAAGCCCAACACCGCCATGACAATAAAAAAGATGGGCGCGAGAATCCAGGGATTCTGACCCAGCGTTTGAATATCTTGCGTATTCCGCATCATCAAGCCCCAGCTGATCAGCGGCTCAGTGATGCCGATTCCCAGAAAACTCAAGAACGATTCGGCCAGGATGACGCCCGGAACGGTGAGCGTCAGGATCACCAGCACATGACTCAGGACATTGGGGTACAGGTGGCGAAGGATAATCCGGCGGTCAGACGCGCCGACTTCTTTGGCCGCCATGATAAAATCCTGCTCACGCAGTGACAGCACCTTGCCGCGCACCTCACGCGCTAGAACAGTCCAGGTTAACAACGCAAAGATGCACGACATGATAACAAATACGGTAAACGAATCTGCCGTTTTCGGTACGAGAGCAGCCAGCGCCATCCACAAAGGTAACTGCGGGAAGGCCGCAACAAACTCGGTAAAGCGCTGCATCACAAGATCAATGGTGCCACCATAATAACCCGAAGCTACACCGAGAACGGACCCGACAATCACGCTAACAATCGTGCTGATGAGACTCATACTGAGTGAGATACGCCCGGCTTCAGCCGCTTTGCCAAATAGATCGCGGCCTAGCTTGTCCGTGCCCAGAATATAGACTGTGCCCCCTTCTTCCACGCCGTACAAATGAATGTTGGTTGGGAACAAACCCAACAGTTCATATTCCCAGCCTTCGACAAAAAAGTGAATCGGATAGGCTTTGGAGGTATCTTCTACCCACTCAACCGCGAATGTCGTCGGATTCAACGTGAACTCGTAATTGTAGACAAAAGGTCCGAGATGAAATTCACCATTGGCATCGGTGAAGAAATGTATACGCTGTGGGGGCGTAAACGAAGCATCCAAATTAATGCGATTAATCGGCGTGGGGCTAAAAAACTCGGCAAAGATTGCCAGCATTCCCAGCACCAATACCATCACCCCACCAACTATCGAAATCGGGCTGCGCCGGAACCGCTGCCAGACGAGGTTAAGATATCCTTCGTCCGCGTGGCTGACTTCAGCAGCCTGACCATCTACAGGAATATCTACTACTTCAGCAACCATGGACTAACCTCCTAAGCAAACCGGATGCGCGGATCGAGAAGCGACAAGAAAACATCGGCCAGCAGATTGCCGACGAGGATTAATGCCCCGTACATCAGAAGCAGCGAGCCGGAGATATAAATATCCTGATTGACCAGCGACTCGTAAAACAATGGCCCCAGTGTCGGTAAGCCCAGCACAATCGCCACTTCCAGTTCGCCCTGCATCATATAGGGCAGCACCGTGCCTTGATAGGCCACGATGGGGTGCAGTGCGTTGGGAACCGCATGGCGGACCAGTACGGTACGTTCTTTTAGACCCTTAGAACGCGCTGTTTGAACATAGTCCGCATCCAGCACATCCAGTAAATTACCACGCATCACGCGCATGTTACGTGCCACGCCACCCAGACCCGCGATCACCAGCACCGGCCAGATATGGGCGAACATATCAATAACTTTTTCAATGCTCCAGGGCGCGAATACATACTGGGGCGAGAAGAAATTCGTAATGCTGGGTTGTCGTAGCTCAATGACTAGAATATATAAAAATATGATAGCAATCGAAAAGCGGGGAACCGACGTAAAAATAAAGGCCATCACCGCCCCAAGATTGTCCCAGAAGCCATATTTACGTGGCGCGACAAAAATGCCCAGGCCGATGCCAACTGCCGTCGAGATAAGATGGGCCAGGACCGCGATGATGAGTGTTTTTGGTAAGCGATCAGCAATCAATTCGCCCACATCTTTACGATAGGCAAACGAATAGCCAAATCTACCCTCCGTGACCATGCCCTCGATCCACAAAAAAAATTGCGTTGCCAGCGGCTTATCGAGGTCATACTGTTCGCGCACGATTTGCGCCGCCCGTTCTGCTTCTTCCAGAGTCGACCCGCGATCAATAAGGAACTGCCGATAGCGACTGGCAAAGTCGCCCGGTGGCAATTTGATGATAATAAAAGATACAACCCCAATGCCAATCAGCAAGAAAAAACCAATCATTAATCGGCGAAGAATATAATTTAGCATAACGACTCCGATGAATCACTTACAGCAAGCATGGACCAATGAGCAACGGGTATCACAGCAAACGAATGGGTTGGGGCGTTTTGCCACCAACCCATCAAACGATTTCCCGTTTAGCTACTGTAGACCGGGATGGTGCCAGGACGATTCTGTGTCAGTTGTTCTTCCATTGGTGTCCAGAGTTGATCCAGCAGTATGGCATCTTCCACCCACTGGTACATAAACACTGGTGTGCCAGCGGCCACGTTCTTGACGCGCTTGGACAGACCCAGGCCATAGCGACCCACGAAAATGCCGATGTTGTAAGCGTTTTCGGTGAAGACGCGGTTGTATTCAGCCATCAATGTGCGGCGGGCATCCGCATCGAACGTCGAGCGATATTCGGTCACGATGTCGATGAGCTCCTGCTCAAAATCCATCAGAACACGCGCTTCTTCACCTTCACGATGGGCGTTAAAGCCATTAGCAGTGATGGGTGCCAGCGCCGTTGGATTCTTAAACGGCAGCAAGAATTGCTGGCCGCCACGGAACGCCCGCATATCCCAGGTTCCAGCGTTGTTCACCTCAGAACTGGTGGCACTGTCCATGATACGCATGTTGATCTGGATACCGACTTCGCCCCACTGGTTCACCAACGCCTCGGCGACACTCTGGGTTTCGGCAGCATCCTGCGACGCGATGAGTTGCAGCACGACCGGCTGACCGGCCATCGGGCCTTCTGTCCATTCACGGACACCATCACCATCGGTATCGGCCAGGCCAATGTCATCCAAAAGTGCATTGGCTGAAGCTTGATCGAAGGGATAGTAAACGACTGATTCACGGTCGAAGTCAGGTGCTCCGGGGTAGAGGCCGCCGGCCCAGGCCCGCAGGAATGGCCCACGCATGACTGATTGGGCAATACCTTCTCGGTCCGACGCATAGCTCAACGCCTGGCGGAAGCGCAGGTCGCGGAACAGTTCACGCACAGCAACATCACGATCACCCTCGATACCGAAGTTAACCGCAAAATTCAACTCAATTCCATAGCCTAATGCTTCTGGTCCCCAGGAAACTTCGAAGGGAGCATCCTCCGCCTGTGCCTGGGTCATGGCTTCCACAAACGTGCTGGGATTTTCCAGGTTCATGTGGTCACAGTCACCGGCGATCGTGCAGAGATCGCGCCCGATACCGCTGGGGCCTTTACGATACTGAACCTCATCGAAGTAGGGCAGTTGATTACCGGCTTCATCGACCTTCCAGTAGTAGGGGTTGCGCCGCATAATCATTAGCTCGTCGGTCTGGTATTCAGTGATGGCCCAGGGACCCATCGTCACCAGTGGCAGCGTATCCGGCGTAAGCGCATCGGCAAAGTCGCGGTAGCTGGGTGGCGGGTCAGCTTCGCTCCACAATGGGTGCAGCGGTTGGAGTTGGTGGGCCGGCATTACATGGAACACATCTTCCGCCAAGTTGTACCACATATCCAGCGGGCGCTCCACCGGGAACGTGAACATGATGGTGTAATCATCCACTTTTTCCAGGGTAGCCTCGCCGCCTTCCCAGGTCCAGGCATCAATATGCCGGGGGGCGTTGACGTTCTCATCCAGGACATAACCTTCCCAGGTGAACATCACATCATCAGCGGTGAAGGGCACACCATCCGACCATTTCGCGCCTTCAATCAGGTTCATGGTCAGTTGTTTGCCATCTTCTGACCATTCCCAGCTTTTCGCTAGGTTGGGGAACGGTTCCAGGTCCTGGTCCGCGCGGAACAGCGGGCCAGTTTTGATGAGGCCCTGATAGCGAGAGGTGTAGGATTCAATCCCGAACCAGCCCATGGTCGTACCGGCCATATCATTGTAACCAGCGGTTGGGCAAGCCGAAAAGCCGCGGAAGACATCGCCGTAAACGCCAATGCCGTCTTGCATACCGGAAGTCAGGTAAACCTGTGGTTCGGCAGGTAGCCGTTCTTCGACGGGCGGCAATTCACCGGATTCAACGAACGGATCCAGCATGGGAGCCTGATTGTAGGAATCCAGCGCCATGTAAGTGACGATTTCGCTAATGGGCTGGCGGTTGACTTCCAGACCGCCGATACCAATGTCATTGGGTTCGGGATACGGAATCGGTGGTGCAACGTCCTGCGCGACCGGGGCCGCCGCAGAATCAGCCGTGACGACTGAAAAAGCAACAATCGTTAACAAGAACAACATAGAAACAATGATGGCAGCACGCCACCTGAATTGGGTGAGCTTCATTAAAGACTCCTCCTAAAAACCTTACGTGTTGTAAAACCGTTTCGACTTGACATCTGTCAAGTACTTCCAGTACATCATTTCTGCGTTAGGCGACCCTCCTTTCAAGGGATAATCCTTGTTTCCATAACACCTACATGTCACACACAACAGACGCGGCACGAGATTACAGCACCGGTCTGGACGGGTAATCGAGAACACAAATGCATGTTTGTCACTAACGAAACAGGGTGGCGTGCAACAATGACCGATTTCACCCCAAAAAGGCGATGAATTATTCGCTCACCCCTGTTGAAAAGTGTGCAGGTAAAACGCTTTAGTAAAAAAGCGAACTTTAACGGATGGTGGGTTAAACAGCAAGATTGTCGCATTATCGGGTCACAAAAATAAAAACAAACGTTTCAATTGAAATCAATTAATTTGTGCTCTTCACGAGAGATTATAGAAAGAATCACAAAATATGCAAATGAGACTTTCGCCGGGGCATGTTTGGGATGAGTGCCAGTAAGAACAGGCGATCATTGCCGGGCACGGCGTAAGCCTTCTTCATAGATCAGGTCGTGGTTTGTCATCGTGGGCACGCGCCGGGCCGCCTCAGGGGCGAAAAACCGACGCTCAATACTTTCGTTATTGGTTTCAAACGGACGCAACTCAAGCAGCTTACAACGGAAGTAAACCTGCACACTAATGGGATAGGGCCAGCGATAATTCTCCGGTTTGGGGCCGAGACACTCAACTTCCTGAATGCCGATCAAATCAACGATTTCGACGCGGGCATAGGTCTCTTCCCATACTTCGCGGATCGCAGCTTGCGCCGGGGTTTCTCCCGGATCAATGAAACCGCCGGGAATATCCCAATCACGGTTACGCAGGCGAGTGAGCAAAATCTCATTGCCCTGAAATACAAAGCCAAACGCGGTCGAACATTGCTCAGGCGGTGGCAGTTCATCGGTGATATACAGCCGACATTCGCCCGGTTTCGGCAGCCACTCGATGCTGCGGTCAGTTTTGATGAGCCGTTTCATGAGGTCCCTCCTGCGAAATTCAGAATTCTAGCCGCAGGGTGAGAATTTCTTGCGGTTCCACGATGATGTTAAAGTGATTGCCACCTTCAATCGTCAGGTTGGAGCGCATGACTTCCGCCATGCTCACGACCTGCGCCGCTTTCAGACCAGAGGGCGTCTGCAACCGCGTACTGACGGTTTCGTCAGTGGGATTAAACAGGCGCACAATCCAGCCAGCGCCATGCGCCGGGGGCTTGAGCGCGGTCATGATAAGGTCGCTGCTCTCAATGCTCAGATAACTATGGTTTGGGCGCGGCGGACGTTCCACATAATGGTAGGCTTGCAATGGTGCATTATAAAGCTGCCCGGCCTGTAAGAGGGCGACTGGATCACCCGTTGGCAGGGGGCGCAGCGCATACTCGGCGGTAATCGGCTGTAGACATTGAGCGTCAGGCGTTGTCAGCGGCTTGCCCAGACTCGCCGTTCGTGAGTGCAAATCATCTCGACTGCGCCAGCCAACGGCCCGCAATAGTGTCAGGGCCAGTGTTACTTGATCTTCTTCATGCAGTGCCTCATATTCAGGCAGGCCGCGTGTCAACAGCGCCATCGCCGCTTGCCCATCATCCACCGCACACACTCGCTGTATCGGCTGCGTCGCGATAATGGACCCATCGGTCTCAATGGGTCGCTTGACCAGCCCGAAAGCGCTACCCGCAATCACCTGCTGAGCCATTAACCCGGTATTCAGATGCACCCGCAGCCGGTGATCTTTAATCGTGTTTTCAAACGTCGTATGAAAGTAGACGCCCGGCATATCATGGTACAGCGTCGCCGTCGTGGTCAGTTCCAGCACTTTGACGCCGCGCACCCGGCCCCGCTCTTCATTCAATTCCGGGTTGAGCCGTAACCGATGTTGCATCACTAATCGCTGATAGAGTCGCGTGGTTTCGACCGTCGGATTCGAGATCAAACTTGCCAGCGCAATGATGTTGGGTTCCGGGGGGCTATAATTGAAGGCATCTCCCGCGTCACCGCCATCATAAAATCGCAACAGATTAATGGCCCGGTCAACTTCCGTGCTGGCTTCCACCAGTTGACCGGTTTGCTTGACCACGCGCGGTGGTGTGTGCCGCCAGATCAATTGCTCATTTTCGATCAGCAGTTTTTCATCACCGATGAGATTCTGAATGCTGGTCCCAGGCCTGCGTTGGGTATCAGCTTGCGCCCCATTGTCACGAGCTAACTCCAGTTTATAGGCTGTGTAACCAACCGGCGGGGCATCTGCCACAAAATGCAGGACACCATCAGCCCAGGCAAACAGAACTTCCCCGCCGTCGGCATCCAGTAAGCGCCCTGGATACTGTCCCGCTGCCAGTTGAATGGCAACTTGAACCGGTCCCTGTGCCTGCCAGTTATGTGGATTCCAAACCATAATATAGGTTGCATCGTTAGCCACGGGGGCACTCGCCAGCGTGCCCGGTAGCGTTTTGAGTGCCTGTCGCGATAAATCCTGAGACATGACCGCTAATTGTCGCTGCTGGAGTTCCTGTTCGGCCTGCGCCATATCACTGCCGGTGCCATCGAGCAGCCAACTGGCCTGACTGCGGAGTAGAACGCGCCAGCTATGTCGCCAGCGTGCCCGCAGGTTTTCGGAGAAACGAGGATGACCCTGCGTCAATGCCAGCGCCAACCAGGGATCTACCGCATATGTCAGCCAGTTCTCCAGCCGCGCTGTTGCTTGCTTAACGGGTATCCGGGCCGAAAACACGCCCGGCATGAGCAAATGCTGAAACAGTTCGCCTTTGATGACGGGTCGTTGTAAGTCCGGCGTTTCCTGGCGAATCATTTCGACCAGTGACGCCAGACTCACAGGATCACCAGCCGGTGTCGACGCATGGTCGTCCAATGATTGTTGCAGCAGCGTAATATTACCCAGTGTTTGCTCGTGACTTTGCGGATCGAAATTTAGGGCCAAAGAGATGCTATCATCAATCCCCTGCCAGCGAAATGGTTGACGGTCAGCAGGCGCACCCCGGCTCACGATCACCGTCTTAATCTCAAAGCCGCGCAGAATCTGTGGCAGTTGGGCTGGTAGACCAGCCATGTCAGCCAGATCGGCAACGGTATTGAGTTGCAGGCCCCAGCGTTCCGCATCGAGACGGGCAAGCAGCAAATTGCGAATCAACGCTTCGCCACTGACGAGCATGGCATTTGGCGGCAGGTACCAGGGGCCGAGGCTCACCTGACCGGCAGCGTTATACACCAGCACCAGCGCGTGTAAATCCGGTCGCAGCGGTTCAACCTCACCCAGAAGCGCAGTCTCGCCGAGTTGTAAGTGCAGCGGTACTTCATTGCGAATGACCTCAGTCAGAGCCGCCAGCAAATCCAACTGTTGCGCCCGCGCGCTTTCATAATCAGCGTATGGATCGCGTTCCCAATAGGTGACAATGTAGGTCATGGGTCTATCCTGGCAGTGATCCCGTCCTTATATCATTGTAATCCTTAATAGGATTTATGCAGGGGGTTAGTCGTTGATGAAAAAGATCACAGCCCTATGCCTGCACTCAGTATAATCTAAAAACAAGGTACCTGTTTTATAAGGGGGAATAATGCTGCAAAATCGCGAACTTTCCGCGCAGCGGGCTGCCGACTACGGCATCATCTTTACCGTATTGATTTGCCTGGGCATTGTCGCGCTGGGCACATGGTTACTGCAATTTGAACTGGCGACCCCACCGGCGGACGATGTGGGGTTTTTCTATGAGTGGAAGCTGGCAAACCCCACGTTCTGGAGTCGCGCCACCATCTGGATTGGCTTTGCGTTACACCAACTGGCCGTCTGGTTCACGATCTGGTACGCCCGTGAGCATCACAAAACTTATGTGGATACCCTGCGACCCGTCAACCTGTGGGCACTGGGCATCAATGCGGTGTTTGTCGTCTTACATTATGTCCAGACGGCGGTGTTCTATGACGCGATTGCCCAGGACATTCCCAGTTGGACCGCCCAGTTTGCGGTCATCATGATGTTGTTTGTCATTCTGGCGATGGAAAACAAGCGGCGTGGATTGTTCTTCGGGCGTAAAGTGAAATTCCGCAAAGAATTCTATCGTTGGATGCGCGAGTATCATGGCTACGCCTTTAGCTTCGCGGTGATCTACACCTTCTGGTTCCATCCGATGGTGCCGACCTGGGGCCATCTACTGGGGTTCGCTCATGTCATTCTGGTGATGATTCAGGGATCGTTAATGTTCACCAAAATCCACCTGAACAAATACTGGAAATTCCTGCTGGAAATCCTGGTGCTGCCGCACGCCGCGCTGGTGGCGCTGAATCAGGGCAATAACCTGGTATATATGTTCCTGTATGGCTTCGCCTTCATGTTCATCGTCACTCAGATGCATGGGTTGGGCCTCAAACGCTGGGTGAAGAATGTCTTTTACGCCAGCTTCCTCTTGACGATTCTGTTTACCTATACGGTCCTGCGCGAACCATTTCAAGTTAATGAGGTTATCCGCATTCCGGCGATCGAGTATGGCATGATTCCTATTATGTATGGCCTGTGGTGGGTGGTGGCTCGCTTCACCGGCCGCTTTGATAATCTGCGCGAGGCGGAGATACCCGTCGCGACTGGCGATTAGTCGGAGCCAGCGCTGTAATCGTGTATACTGAGCGGTAAACCCTTCATCTTGCAGGGATGATGACTTCATGATTACTAATCACCCGGTTGTCAACTGGGCCAGAACCTACCAGTCGCGGTCGGCTGGCCCCGAAGACAATACCTGGACAGCTCGTTATAGCCTTAAGCATCTTGCCCGGCGCGATGTTATCCCTGAAGGCGCGGCCTATCTTGAGGAAAATGGCTTGCGCGATATGGTGTGGGAAGTGACCTGGGCTGATGATTCGCAGGTTCATGACTCCGACCTGGGAGCGCGTCTGGCGCAGGCCGATGGGTACGTCATTTTTGTGCATGGCTGGACCGGCAATCATCGCGTCTGGGAGATGCTACCCTGTCAGATCGTCTCCAACAATCCCCGGTTGATCGCCATTTCGGTCGATCACAATGGCTTTGGCGAATCCGCCTTTGTGCGCAACCCGCGCATCAATGAATGCAACCCGCCCGCCGCGATGCGCCGCCTGGAGCAATGGATTGAGCTACTGAAAATTCGGCGACAGCCCGGCGATACCCGGTTGAAGACGATCAACCTGGTGGGACACAGCATGGGGGGCGCGACGCTCTTTTATGCCAATCCGATTCCCTGGCGCTTTGGTGAGCAGACCCGCTATGCCCTCGCCCCGGCGCTACTGCTGGAAGACGAAACACACCAGGTTTTTTATCAGGCGTTAGGTCTAGGTATTGGTCTGGTGGACCGCATTGGTGCATTCGAAATCATTGAACAGGCAGTCAAGCCACAAATCCTCAACCGCCTGACAGTGGGCAGCAGCCCATTTATTTATGAGGAACATAAACGCCAGTATCAGGCGACACCCCGTGCCACCACCGCCGCGACGTTTACGGCCATGGGTGTGTTGCGCGACCGCGAGATCCCGCGCAATTTCGATCTGTTTCGGGTGATGCTGGGCCACCGGGATCCGCTGGTGGGAATTCTCCCGATGATGGATTTACTCATGCAGCTTGAATTCCCGGCCAGCAATGTGCGCGTCGTCGCTGGCTCACATTATATGTTCAGCCTGGGCAAAGACACCGTGTTCCAGCACGCCCAGAATCGCGAACTGGTCGTCAATGATATTCTCGAACTGCATGATCAAGCACTGCATATGCAAAAGACCGGCCAGCGCGTGGGTTAATGCTACTGGCATCAATATATGACATTGCGCATCCTGATAGAAAACAATAACGGCAGACGCCCAAAAGGGCGTCCCTACATCAAAAAACCATTATCATGTAGCGACAGGCTTTTGCCTGTCTGCCGTACTTGACCCGTTGCCTAATAAATTGTTAATCTGCATCACCCCAGACCTGCATAATTTATTAGACCGTAGCGATATTACCCCGCGTAACTCCAGCCAATGTCGGGCAAGGTCAGGGTGTCAGTAGCCGCGCCTTCTTTATTGACACCGGCACCGACGACTTCCCCAACGACAATATCGTGGTCGCCGCCACTGTCATAGATACCAGCGACTTTGCATTCAAGATAGGCAGCAGCACCATCGACAATGGGGCAACCAGTTGCTTCACCATCGGTGTAATTCTTGACCTTGTCCGGGTCTTTCTCGCGGCTCTTCGTGTACTGCTTAATCAGGTCAGCACCGGCCTTGTTGAAAATGCTCACGGAAAAAACCTGCCCGGCGCTGATAACTTGATGCGTGTAGGCAGTTTTGGACAGGCCAAACGCCACCATCCGCGGGCTAAATGACGTCTGGGTCAGCCAGTTGACAACCATAATATTCCGGTCATCAGCATTACGAGAACCAATGGCATAAAAGCCATACGGTATCATATTGAGTGCATCTTTAATTGCATCGTCGGACATAATCAACTCCTCTATAGCACGATTGTGGCCTATTTATACCCAATAAAACCGACAATCGTACCGGTGAAGATTAAGGGCGTTTAAGAAAAAGCACGGCTCGGGTGACTTCAATACAGATGACGGCATGTTGATTACGGCCAATATGCCGCAATGTGACGATGCCCCGCGCTGGATTTGATTTACTCTCGCGCTTTGCCAATACCTCGGTTTCAACGTACAACGTATCACCATGATACAGCGGCTCAGGATGAATAATGTTCTCATAGCCCAGGTTCGCTACAATCGTCCCCTGCGTCAGATCTGGCACGGAGATGCCAACGACCAATCCCAATGTGAAGATGCCATTGACGATTCGCTGCCCGAATTGCGTTTTGCTGGCAAAGTCCTCATTAAGGTGCAAGGGCTGAGTGTTGAGCGTCAAGCTGCTGAAAAGCACATTGTCTGCTTCAGTCAGCGTCCGCGCCAGGTCATGCTGGATAATCTGCCCGACTTCCAACTCTTCATAGTATTTACCGCCCATTGCCAGCCACCTTTGCCCAAATCCATGTGTTGCTGAACACTAAACCCCCTATAATTATTGAAGATAGTAACCTATGCTGACGGAAAATCATGAATAAACGACTCGTTTTGCTCAATTTCATTGTTATCTGCTTATCGGCACCGCTCATCACGCGCGGTCAGGAGTTTGTTTCCGTTCCCGATGTAACCGGCATGACCGTGCCTGTCGCCGCCGCAACCCTCAATCAAGTTGAACTCGGCATTGGCCGTGAAATCGGCGAACCCTGGACAGACGCTGCTGATTTTCCTCAAAATACCATTGCCAACCAGTCAGTCGCTGCTGGTACGCTAGTTGAGCCGGGGACGCTGGTTGACCTGACGGTGCTGCGTTCACCGAATACCCTACTGATTTATGATGACAACGACCTAACATTGGTGAACCAGACGGGGAGCCAGGTCGATTTAACCGGGATTACATTCCAGGCAGCGGATGGTAATGCCGCGACATTCGGGGGCGGACGCTGGGGCGGGACGTTACGCGAGAATCGCTGTGCCCAAATCTGGTCGGTGAATCGGAATGGGCCAAAGGGATTGGATGAATGTTCCTTTATCGAACATTGGCTGACCACCACCAATGGCGGCGAACATTTCTGGACCGGCGCTGGCGGCACCACGCAGTTCAGGGTTATCCAAAATGGTGTTGAACGCGGCACCTGCCCCGTTGCGAATCCGGGTCGCTGTGATTTTTATCTCCCGGCCAACAGCGCTGCTGCCGGTGATACCACCGCCTATGTTTATTTTGCTTATCTGCCCGACCGGCTGGCGATCATCAATAACTCAGCCGACAAATGGATGCCATTGACCGGTTTAGAGATCACCAACAACTTCGCCCCAACTCAGGGCGCAACACTTTCGGTTGCCAGCCCGTCGCTATTTGGCAGTAATCGTAATCCGGTGGCGAATCCCGAACGCCTCGCACCGGGGCAATGTATCCTGTTTACCAATAGCAGTGTCGAAGTTATGGAGCCGCCGCAGGACTGTGATGTGGTGGCCCGGTTGGATGTCGGGGCCAGTGTCATTTTTTGGGGCGCAGATTTTCCGGTGGACAGCACAACGGATGAACAGCCGCATACCTGCCCGCTGGCGACGCCCGACAGAATGACGCTCTGTATTATGCCGCGTTAGAGTTGAAGGTTTGCCGAGACTTACAATGCCGAACGGGTGCGAGTATAATTTGACGGTTAATTGAAACCAACAAATCTCGCCAAGAACGGAATGCCATCGTGGGCGGAACGCTCCTCAATGCGGTCACGGTTTTTATCGGCACCTTCATCGGCCTGTTGATCGGCCAGCGTTTAACCGAGCAGATTCAAGAATCGGTGATAACTGGCCTCGGTCTGGTCACGTTGTTTGTCGGTATGAGCAACGCCACCCAGACCGGCAATATCATCATCCCGTTATTGAGCATCGTCATTGGCGTCATCATCGGCGAACTATTGGATCTGGCCGGGGCCTTAGAACGTTTCGCCGGGTGGTTACAAACCCGCTTTGCCAGCGGTAGTGATGATGAAAGTGACCGGGCACGCTTTATCACCGGCTTCGTCACGGCCAGTCTGGTGTTTTGTGTCGGTCCGCTCACCTTCGTCGGCTCGATTCAGGATGGGATGGGCCTGCCGATTGGCTTTCAACAGTTAGCGATCAAGAGTATTCTGGATATGTTTGCGGGAATGGCGTTCGCGGCCTCGCTGGGCATTGGCGTCATGTTCAGTATCATTACCGTGCTGGGATTGCAGGGTGGATTAGCCTTGCTGGGGAGCGTCCTGGGTGAAGTGATGACCCCGCCCATGATTAACGAAATGACCGCTGTGGGTGGCTTGTTGTTGTTGGGTCTGGGGTTGACCCTGCTGGAAATTAAGCGCCCGCGAATGGCGAATTTTTTACCAGCGCTAATTATCGCGCCATTGCTCGTTGTCGTTGGCACCGCGTTGGGGATTGATATTTACCCCCTCTGAGTCGGGTTTTGTTAACGACTCTGGATGGTGTGAATAATCCGTCGGATGTCGCGATGGTGAACCGCGTATCGAGAATCGTCTTCGACCAGCGTTGCCTTTAATTCATCAACCAGCAACTCAATGATATGGATGTCTTTGCGGTGTTTTGCAATGAATATTTCGACTCGTTTGATCGCAATATCATTCTGCTGGGAGATGTGCCCATCATTTCGAATAAAGTCATCATAGCGTTCATCAACCCGCGCTTGTAAATGACCTTTAATCGCTTCGATCAGGCGATCAATCTCAATGTGGAAGTCTTCTAACGCTTCATCGACAGGGGTGCTCGCTTCCGGTTCATCGGACCGATTCGGCGGAACAGTTGGCACGATGTCGCGGTGTAACATAATGCGCAACACGTTCGGTTCATATTCAATTGCGTTGGCAATCCGCACCACCTGCTCATCAGTAAGCTGTTCGGCGGGAATCTGCCCATCCAGCAGGCGAATAACCCAGCCGGTCGTCTGGTCGATACGCCGTGCCAGATCACCGGTGGTCCAATTCTGATTAGCCAGGCGTGCGTCCAGGAAGCCGATGAAGGTCTCTATTGGGCGCCCTTTATCGCCGGGCATTATCATGCCTAACAAATCTTCTACATCATCAAAGGAGTCATCACGATCAAAGTCATTTATTTTTGCCATGCTGTGGACTCCTTATCGGTCCGGTCGCTAACCCGAAAGAAGAGATCTGGCGCAAGTAAATAGCTGCGCAGTTTCTTTTTCGTGCCACTGATGATTTGATAAACGGACTGCTTCTTTAAATTATAGTCCAGCGCCAGAATTTCAATAGCTTCTTTGCTAATCAGGCGGCGACTGACAATCTCCTGATCGCGCAGCGACAGTTCACCGAGCGCCAGTTCCAGCGCCGACCAGATTTCGCGCCGCGTTTCGTTGCTGATGATTTCCTGCTCAGGGTCAGGCGACTGATCGTCGGCCAGTTGGTCAGCCAGGGTAAGATCAATTTCGGCATTCAACGGCGCTTCAAACGAGATCGGATTGGGCTGGCGGCTCAGGTTGCGCACATGGTTGTACTGGATGGTTAACAGCCAGTTTTTCAGGCTGTTCTTGCCGCGCAGTTCAAATTCTGCCATCTTCGTAAACGCAGTCATCCAGGTTTTCTGCTCAATGTCATCCAGGCGATCAATGGGCAAGTGATATTTGCGCAGCGTGCTGACAATCGTGCCGCGCAGCCGGGGCTGAAACATTGCCGTGAAGGTTTGCCAGGCTTCAGCATCCGCTGGATTGACCTGCTTCAAGCGCTTAACCAGTTCGGCTTCACGATCATAATCAAAATCCTCATTGCCGCTTTGCATCGTCACGATTTATTCTCCAGCCCACCCTGCCTGATTACTATATGTCGTGAGGTGTCAATCTTTATATAGGAAATTCGGGATACAACACCTTCCAAATGGTAAATCCCAGCCATGCCCCCAGTTTATATAACAAAAAAGCCACTGCTGGAGCCAGCAACAGAAACGCAGCGATCAGATAACTGAGCGGGGGATCATTGTAATACCACATGGGGATGCCCGACGAAATAATGTAGAGCCAGAGGCCAAACGCGATTCCCGCCCCGATAAATAAGCGATGGCGGCGACTAATAAACTGAGCGCCATATTGCCAGCCCAGAAAACCGGCAATCACCCCGACCAGCAGAAAAAAACCACCACCGGCTGTGGTCGCATTGGCAAAGGTGAACACCTGTACCACGATTAACCATAGGACGATGCTACCGATGACTGCGCCGCTGGTTCCACCGATGTGACGAATGAGCGTCGCCTGGGACTGAATTGGATCACGTTTTTTGAGATCATGAACCACGCCGACCTGTAACCACTCATCAGCGTGCAAATCATCCAGCCAGCGCAGCCACTTTTCCGCGATTTGAGGGTCAATTTCAGGTTCGCTTTCCAGAATGCCGCGCGCATCCCGATATTCCCCGACAGCCACCAGGCGATGGAATTCATCCAGGATGTCTTTGCTCATCAGCCAAAACCCAATAAACTCAGCCCTGAACCCATTCTAATATCATTTTCAGCGCTTCAGCCCCCCACTATCTGAGGGATCAGGGCAATCGCGTTCTAAAAAGCGGATGTAAACTCAGAAACAAAAACGATGACAGAGAAATTTGCTGTAATGACCCATTGTGCTGATGTCAGCGATCCGCGCCGCGATCAAGGAAAGCGGCATCTGTTGAGTGACATGCTGTCGCTGACGATTTGTGCGGTGCTGTCGGGAGCGAACAGTTGGGTAGAGATTGAAGAGTACGGGGAAAGCAAGCGGGAGTGGCTAGAAACATGCCTGACCTTAGCGCATGGGATTCCGTCGCATGATACGGTGAGTGATGTCTTTGCAGGCTTGATCTAGCCGAGTTGGAAGCTGGCTTTCAGCGCTGGGTAAGCAGCCTAGCGAGGGGCATCACGGATGCCCAGATACGGAAAGATGGCAAAGGGCTACGCGGATCAGGCGATACGCCAAGCGGGAAAAAGTCCTTGCATTTAGTATCTATCCGAGAAATCGGTTAGGGATTGTAAAAGCAGGTGAAACTCGCTGAAATTGATAGTATTCAAACAGCCAAAAAGCGAGATCACCATGCTCTATAAGCATAAACAAAAACCGAAAAATGTCGATTACTTTCAAGTACCCAAACCACATTGGAAACGGATTAAGAAGTTGTTGCCCAAGCCGACCAAGCAGCGCAAATGGGGACGACCACCAGTCAACAATCGGGCTGTTCTGAACGGGGTATGGTACGTGCTATGGACAGGCTGCCAATGTAAGGCGGTGCATAAAGACTGGTTTGGCGTTTCCAGAAGTTAGCTGCACGAGCGGTTTCAAACCTGGCAGCAAACCGGTATCTTTGAGCAGATCATGAAACTAATAGTCAAGTTCTACAACAGGCGGCGCAAAATCACATGGCGATGGCACAGTCCATGGATAGTAGTAAATCGGTGCCAGCGCCGCTGGGTGGCAGTGAAACAGGCAAGAATCCAACGGATCGCGCAAGCAAGGGGCGAAATTGCACCTCTTGGTGGATCAAAAGGGGATGCCACTGGTCGTCCATGTCATGGGTGCCAATGAGCATGATAAGTGGTCTGCTGATAAACTGATTATCTCGATTATGGTCAAGCGCCCGAAGAAGAAAAAGCAACATCTGTGTGCAGACAAAGGATACGATTATCCAGATGTTCATGACTTTATAGAACAAGAACGCTATATCGCACACATCAAGCATAGTAGACGACGAGGTGAACCGCTTGTTGAAGCATGCCCGAAACCAGGCGAAACACAACATCCAGGACGACGTTGGGTTGGGGAACGAACATAAAGTGACCGTTCGGCAATTGGGGAAACTAGGAGCAACCACCTATCTTCCAGTGGCGTCAAATAATCCTGATTAACAAAGTGCAGTTGGAAGTCGCAAACTTATTGAACGTTCAAGTAAATTTTCTATCGAAAATAATTACCTAAAAATGGCCCTTTCTCTTGATTTTATAATCTGCCTTATCGTACTGAGATTCTGTGCTTATCCATGATATAAGTTACCAAAAAGAGGTAAGGCTTGTTTACGATTTGACAGCGCCAGTGGTCAATCCCTGCACAAAATAGCGCATGGCAACGACAAACAGTACCAATTGTGGTAACGACGCCACAATAAAGCTGGCAGCGCCTCCAATGGGATTAAGTTTGCTCAGTGCAATCATCACAGTGTATTGATCGGTTGGCAGCATCAGCGCAGGCCAGACTAAATCACTATAAATCGTGAGAAAGTTCAGGATCGCCACGGTCATAAGAATGGGAATAGCCAATGGCAACGCAATAAGCCACAATGCCTGCCATTCTGTGGCACCATCAATCCGCGCCGCTTCGAACATTTCCGGTTCCTGTGCCCGAAAAAAAGTCGTGGTGAGAAAAATGGCAAAGGCCTGGCCCCCGCCGATATAGAACAAAACCAGGCCATGTACCGTGCCTTTGAGATTCCACTGGTTTGCTAGTATGAAGTTAGGCGTCAATAGAATTGGTGCGGGGATCATTATGAACGCCAAAATTGCTACAAAGATTATTTGCTTACCAGGTATATCAAGACGGGCCAGGGCATAGGCCGCCGGACAGGCGAAAAAGAGGATACCCACAATCGACGCTCCGCTGATTCCCAATGTCAGCACCAGCGGCTCTTGCAGATAACGCCATGCCCAGCGGTAATTTCCCCAGAATGGCGGCAGCGGCCACGCCCAAAAATCGTGTAAGACGGCGATACGGGGTCGTAGCGAGATATTTATGGTAATCAGCAGCACCAGTAAAGCGAGCAACAAGATGGCGATCAACAGGCCATAATGCAGCAGTCGTGTCCCACTCCAGCGTGATAGCTTGATATGCTGGCTCCACCGAGCCGCCGTTTTTAGACTGCGATCATGCACACTATGTTACCACTACCGCCGCATGGATGTGCAGGCGTTCAACCCGAATAGTGAGCAAACCATCCGCATAATGCCATTCCAGGCCGTGATCTTCAAATGCGAGTGTAACCTGAGTTGGCGCACTGTCACGATCAAACTCAAGCGTGATCGGACCAACCAACGGAATCTCATCTATCGCACCGCTGCGCGGATGATTCGGAATACCCGATGACTGATTAATTAGATGCACCAATGTCGCGTCAGCTTTGGTACGCAAAATCATTTCGACAGCCCGTGGTCCATGTAGTCGGATTGACAAGTCTCCAGCTAACGCCTGGGTCAACTCCGCAAAGTACCGGCGGACTTCCGGGTAACGCAATTCAAAGTAAAATGTGAACAAATCACAGGGCACATAAGCCACCCGTCCCTGCCCAACTTGATTGATGGTTGCAGCCGGGTAAGCCAATAATCGGTCATCCAATAAGGATGATGTCCCCAGTGTTCCATGCGGGTGAGCAGTCGTCGGCTGCAACATCCGCCAGGTTGCACTATAGACCGGAGCCGTCGCATTGGTTACCGATAACTGATAATCAACATCCGTGTGGACTTCGACAGTGTTCACGCCCAGAAAATCGGCACCAAAACGATCAAACGCGCCGGTACCTGTGACCAACAGATTGCCACCGGCTTGCACATAATCTTTTGCCGCTTGAACCATATCATCTGATAGATGCTCACACTCTGGCAAGACGATGACAGCAAAATCGGTAGTACGCGGCAGCAACGCCCATTCGTCCAGAATGTCGATGCCATAGTGATTATCCGCAAAGGCGTGGGTTGCGCCCATCACCCCTTTGGCTCGATCTTGAAAACGCGGGAATGGAATAGCAGCGTCATGATAATAATGCGTTTCGGAATGCAGGACTGCAACCTGTGGAAACATGGCCGACCCTTCACACAATGATCGGCGCTGCTGCACAAATTGCCCCACCTCACCCATACGTTCCTGTCGCCAGGGAATCAAGCGGCCATCACGCAATCCCTGCGGGTGTTCATAAATCTGGACACTTCCCCCTAATGCCAGCGTAAGCGCCGCTTCCTGCTGCAACATTTGCACTGGCTTGAATGTCCAGGGCCGGGTTTGGTCAGGAATGGAGCCAATTTTGTAGAAGCCCCACAGCATTATGTCCCAGTGTTTGCCGCGTGTCGAAATAAAGCGCGCCTCACACCGACTCTGATCATAACCCCACACCCACGTATTATCGCCGCTTATCCAATCTGTTGGGACGGCTGGTTCGCCGGGGTGACGAAACGTCTGGAGCCAATTGGAGCACACCAGTACACCCGGCTTATGCTGATGCACGGCCTCACAATAATGGGTGACGTAATTATGGAAGGCGTCACGCTGAAACTGCATCCAGTCATTCCAGTGTGGATCACCCACTTGACGGGGGATGTCGGTGATCCCGGTTTGCTCCGTGAATGTCTGGACAGCAACGTCACCATAATCGGCGTTCACCGCCCAGATTTCGCCATCCACCCAGAATCCATCGACCTCATAGCGGTCAATTAACTCCAGCATTTGCGGGATGAGCAAGGTATCGGCATAGTCGCCAAACGGTGACATGATGCCATTGCGGGGTGGAAAAGGCCCTGGTTGCTGGTTGTAGTCCAGAACGACTCCATCTTTATCGACAACGCACCATTCCGGGTGTTTTTCCGCTGCTGCCATATCCCAAATACCCGAGTAATGACAATGCAATGGCACATCCAGTACTTTCGTCGCTGCGCGCCAACCGGCCATCGCATCCTTCACCGTGCCGGGACTCACGGTTGCGTCCGCGACCTGGCTAAACCAGCTGGTATGACCGCGATGCCCTTTGCAGTCGGTCTGTACCCATTCGGGGTTCATCAACTTGAGCAAAGGCACCAGGGTTTCCGGGTTTGCATTGACGCCCAGATCCGTATCGGTTTCATTAGCGTGCAGATCATAATGCAACCCGAAGTAAGGGCCACCGGGGTGCCAACGGGTGTGAACAGTCATATGATTTTTATCCCTACCAGCGGTCTTCCGCCGGAACGCCATGTAACCAGCGCCACACATTGGCCCAGATACGCCGGTGTTTGTATAGATCCGACTGGTCATCTATGGGCATGTTCAGAAAACGTGCTTCAATATCCCCATAGGGGCCGGCGTTCCATGAAGGTTCTGAAGGTTCGCTCTGGCGGCTGAACAAAAACTTCAGCATTCGGCGGTTGACAGTGCTGGTGTTGGGCATCCAGGCGTGCCACAGATCATAGTGCGTGATCGCCACCGTTCCGGCTTTGACCGTTAGCGGAACCTGCGTCTTGAAGTTCATGTAACTGCGCATCAACGTAGTGGGCGTGTTGTGATACTGGGTCCCCGGTAGCACGATCGTTGGCCCCATATCCTCAGTCACATCTTGTGGATAATACATCGCCAGCACGACCTGAATCCGATGATGGCGGCGATTGACTCCATCTTGATGCCAGTGCCCACCCGGATGACCCGGCTCTGTCAGATGGCAATGCCGATGCGAATTCATCTGGTAATCAGGCCCCAGAATACTGCTGAGAACACCTCGCACTTCATGACTCTCATAGATTTCGTACAGATCCGGTACGCGATCTAAAATCGCATCCAGCGGGTTGCCTTCGTCCGCAAACACACGATCAATCTGTTCACAGATTGACTGATGAAATGCTGGGGAAGGCTGGGTTTGCACCAACGTATAGCCGTTGACGATGAATTGTTTAATGTCGTCATCCGTCATCAGGTATTGTTTATCAACCGGAGCGATCATGTCCGTCATGAAATGACCTCCTCTACTTTTTGCAAAACGAATTCAAAGCCCAGATAGTCGACCTCATAGTCATCATAGGGCACACGGATTTCGGGGAAGCGCACGACAAACCAGCCATCGCTGATCGCTTCATGTACGTTGTTGTAAGGCCAGTCGGCGCGCGTCCGCAAGCGGTCGCGTCCTGCCGGCCCTGGTCCATGCTCTGCCATCCCAATCACTTCGGCATAGACTGATGGTTCACGCACATGGAGGTATAGCAATCGCTGGCGGGGTTCGGCTGAGGTGAGCGCGCGCTTGAGTTCAGCCAGGTCTGCCGCTTCGATGCCACCATTTGCCAATTTCTCGTCGGCATGTTGCAGCCATCCCGCAACTTTGTCTTTCAAAAGTGCCATATCTAAATTAGTCCTCTTAGCCTTTAACTGCACCGGAAGTCAAGCCCTGAATGAAGTATTTCATCGCGAACACGAACAGGACTAATTGCGGAATCACCGCAATGCTATAGCCCGCAGCCCGAATACCCAGGTCAGGGCGAGCATCGAATTCACCGATTTGAGCATCAAAATTTTGCAGCGCGATCATGAGTGTTTGTTCACTCTTGGGTAACATCAAACTGGGCCAGATTAGGTCGCTATACATGCCCAGAAAATTCAAAATCGCCACTGTCATAATGATCGGCCAGGCGAGTGGAATAGCAACTCGCAGGAGGGCTTGCACTTCGGATGCGCCGTCAATCCGCGCGGCCTCAAACATCTCTTTATCAAGGTTCAGGAAAAAGGTGGTGATCAGGAAAATCGCAAACGCCTGTCCGCCAGCAATGTAAAAGACAACCAGCCCGCCCAATGACCCCCGCAGCCCCAGTTGATTCGCCAGAATAAAGTTAGGCGTCAATTGAATCGGACCCGGGATCATGATGAGGGCCAACACGAGCAACAGGAAAAAGCGCCGACCGGGAAATTTAACGCGAGCCAGTGCATAACTGGCCGGACATGCGAAAATAGTGATGCCGATAATCGAAATGAACGCGACACCAATGGTGCGCACCATGGGTGCGACCAAAACGCCAAACGCCTGTTGATAATTCACAAACGTTGGGGGTAAGGGCAGGCCCCAAAAATCGATATAAATCAACGCGGTAGGCCGCAGCGACATGCTGAACATAATGACCAGCACAAAGAATGTCATGATCAGGAAGGTAATCAGCAGGGCGTAAATCACCACTTTGTTGGGATTAATCCCCCGTGCCCGCAGCCGTTCCCCAAAGGTGGGGCTGTCGATGCCGACTGTTGTTTCTACTCGTTGATTAGCTTGCATAGCAACCTCTAATCATTCGCCAGGGCCAGCGAAAAGCGCCGGTTGCCAACCAGCACCAACGTGCCCACAAATACGATAATAAACAGTACCGCCCCAATTGCCGACGCATACCCAAACTCGCCTTCGGCAATACGGAAATACATCTGCAAGCCAGGTACATACGTGGCAATACCGGGTCCGCCGCGCGTGAAGACAAAGATATGCTCAAATCCACTGACTGCGCCATTAAAGGCAAAAAATACCAGAAGCATGGTTTGCGGGCGCAGCAAGGGGAAATCAATCTTCCAAAAGCGCGTCCACCAGGTCGCTCCATCAATGCGGGCTGCTTCAAACATTTCAGGGTTAATATTTAACAATCCGCCCATGTAGATGAGCAGTGGAAACGCGCCGATGAACGGAAATCCAGCGCCGATGATGGCCCATATAGCTGTTTGCTCGTTAGCCAGCCAGGCGGTGCCGTTGTTCAAGCCAAAAACTTCTAGCAGCCGATTAAGCAAGCCATCATACGGGTCATAGACCATGCGCCACATGTACACAATCACCAGCCCTGGCACGACCGCTGGCAGCAGATATAAGGTACGGAAGAGATAGCGCCGCCCTTCATTCTTTAGCCAGAAGATGAGTTCAGCGATCAACAGCGGCATCGTAATGGTCTTGAGGATGTTGGTGACCACGAGCAAGGTCATATTGCCGAATCCCACCCCAAAAAAGCGATCTTCGGTCAGGATGCGGATATAATTCTCAAAACCGATAAATTCAATAACCCCACCGGCCTTGAAATTCGTAAAGCTATAGTAGATTGCCATAAAAGCGGGATAGTAGCCAAAGATGATGATCAATAGCAACGAAGGCAGCAGCAACATATAGCCGATTCGCCCGCGCCACATGCGCCCCAGGTTGCGGGCAAATGAAATTCTCCATGCCTCCACAGCGAATACTACCGCTGCCACAATCAGCAGCGCTGAGGCAAAATTGAACACAATCCGCGCTACTTCGATCTGTTGGGTAGCCCCCGCACCGGCAAGCGCCGCTGGATTAAATGTTTGCCAGGGGCCGTTGCGGGGCACAATAATTTTCTGACCACTCTCAAGGGCATAAACACCCTCTATATCATCGTCTGCTACCGTAAAAGTTAGTCCCGGTGTACCGGTTTGGTCAACTGCATAGATATCACCTTCGGTATCCCCGGCAAAGTACAGGTCAGTGGCAGCATCATAAGCCAACCCCCGCAGTTGATAACCAGTAACATTTGTCTCCCACTGAATGTCGCCGACATCGTTAATCAGCGCAAGATTGCCCTTTTCATCGCCGACCAGTACAGTACCATTTTCAAGTGCCAATAATCGGGTGATCGCCCGTTTGACCGTGACAACCCATTGCTTTTCACCGGTCGCCAGATCAATCGCGCCGATACGTGCGTTCGCAGTACCATAAAAAGCGGTAGTCTCATTGGCATCCAGTGCGCTTATCGTAAATTCGACACGAGTGGAATACTCAGGTTCGGCGGCACCGGCCTGAAAGCGCGTCACCCAATATTGATCGCTAAATGGCCCAATACCATGCCCGGTCAGATACCCACCTTCGGGCAGCGCTTTCATCGCGACGATACGCCCATTCACCAGTGCAACTTCACCGAGGGGTGCTAAGGCGGGGTCAAAAGCGTTGATCTTGCCATCGGATGTACCAATATAGATCGTATCGGCTGTGTTGACGATGCCACTCACGAGCGTCTCGAGTTGTGTTTCTGCGACAACTTCACCGTCCTCAAGCAATCGTACTTGATTCGATAGCGTTGCGGCGACTGACCGATTTTCATCGATAAAACTGACCAGGCTATAGCCATCACTACTTTCAGCACGTGCTTCCAGCAATGGTTGGTCATTTTGCCCGATCATATTCGCCAGACCAAGATTGCCGACAAGCACAACCACGATCAAAATCAGGGCGGCAATCACCCCGGTTCGATTAAATCTGGGTGATTTGGCTACCGACAACAAAGCATCCATAAAATAATCCTCTAATTCCAATAGACTTGTATTAACATAGTGAACGTCTATGTAAGGGCGAGCTTGGCTCACCCTTACGTCTAACTCATGCTGAAGATTTATGTGCCCGGTTGGCGGGACGGATTATCCAGATCTTCGTGTGTTAGCCCAATCTGCTCCAGAATGGCATCGAAGTTATTTTCGACCAACGCTTGAAGTTGGGCTGCCGTTTCTTCCGGCGTGATTGTGCCTTCCAGGCCCTGCTTCCAAATATCGCGTGCCTCAGTCCGAATATCGCCGCCGCCCCATTGCAGGAATTCAGTCGGGAAGCTAACTTCAGCATTACCCAGGAATTCGATGCGGTCAAACAATTGGGTGATTTCCGGCGGATCTTGCACATTGTTGACCCGTAATGGCCCGGATGCACCACCACCATTGGCGATGCGAGCTTCATTGTAAGCGCCATAACCAGCCTCAGACAACCAGAACATCACAAAATCAATGACCAGATCGGTCTGGGCCTGATCTTTTTCGATGATGCTGACATATTCGCCGGTGGCTGATTCAACGGTCTTCGACGGGATTTGCGCCAAATCGCTATCGACATTGGGCATTTCGAAGGTGTCCCACTGAAAGGCCTCAAAAGTGTCTGGATCAAGGCCCAGTTCTTCCAAACGCTCATCGGTCATGTCATCCATATCGCGAACCAGCGATGGCATTGCCCAGGTTCCGTTGTACATGATAGCGGCCTGCTGGGCGATAAAGCGCGGATAGGGATCGCTTATGACGAAGAAGTCAGAAACCGCGTGTTTGGGGAATAAAGCCCCGGCAACCCGCACCATTTCGGCGACTTCGGGAGTGTCGTAACGCAGGACTCCATCTCGAACAGCGGCATAGTATCGCTGACGGCTGTAGGTATAGCGATTGTGAATGAACGGATCGCTGGGATCGAATTCGAATGTTCCATCTAAATCGGAGTTGTAGTTCCAATCACCCGGTTGGGCACGCACAGTTTCAAGCCAATCAATGTGGAACAGGTCAAAATGGGTGCGGATGAGCCATTGGGGAACCTGCCACTGATAATTGGCGCTGATGCAGGCCATATCCGGTTTGGCAGCTTCAATGGCTTCGCAAGCAGCAACAAACTCGCTCCAGGTTGTCGGGGGTTCGACGCCAACTTCTTCGAACACGTTGACATTATAGAAGAAATTGATGTGGACAGCCCTGGTCGGAACCATAATGCGCTCACCAAAGGTATTCTGACCACGATAGAAATCCCAATCAAGATCTTCCGCCCACATGCGGTCCGTATGTGGATTCGTCAAAAAGCGCACGGCATCCAGGTTTACGTAACCCTGATAATTGCTAAAATAGTTGCCGGAAACGATATCAGGGCGAATATCATCAACCGCCAACTGCGTACCCAGCCAGGCCGGATATTCGGCGGCCCCAACCCCTGCGTTTTCCCAAATCACTTCCACGTTGGGCCGGATTTCTTTGTACGCGCCGAGCAGTGCATCCATCGCTTCTTCGGGCGGATTGTCGCCCAGCATGGAAATAACGATGGTCCCAGTAAGGCTCTCATCCACTTCGGTCTGAGCAGTGACTGTGAGCGGTACCATTGAAGTAATCAAGAGTACAGCCAATAGTAAATACCACATGTTTTTTCGTAACATAACCTTCCCTCATGAACTATTATGAACGACGGACCAATACAAATCGTCTTCCAAGTTTTCGATTGTTACCCCTTTCACTAATTATAATTTATAATTACAATCGCCAAAAAAAGCGATTCTAACCAGCGTATTAATTGACAGGACCAGCCGACTCTCGAAACACTAACCTGGTTTCCATCAATACCTGTTGTGAAGTGGCAGGGCCATTGGCAAGTTGATTAATGAGCAGGTTCGCGGCTTTGTAGCCCATCTCATACATCGGGAAATGATATGCCGTCAGCGCCGGAATCATGAGTTCACGTTCCCGTTCGGTTGCCAATGTCGCAACAATTGAACAGTCGTCGGGGACCCGCCGCCCAACCTGGTGTAACACTCGAATGACACCAGATGTAGCCGAGGCATAGGCAACGATGATGGCCGTTGTTTCGGGCCATTTTTCCAAAAGCTGTTGAGCATGTTGCTGGGTTGCTCGTGGCGTAAAGGCACCCGGTTGGTAACGTACCGGCAGCTCATACTCCTGACACACTGCTGCATAACTCTGGCGCGAGATGACGGCTGGCGAGAAGCCTTGATCGTATACATCCGCCGGATACCCAAGATAGGCAATCGCCTTATGGCCGAGGCCGTGCAAATATTCGAAAGCACTGCGAATGTGTTTCACGTGGTCGATGTCGACCAAATGCAGACCGGCATTGTTTGCGCTTTGACCAATCATGACGAATGGCAGGTGATGTTCTCGTAACAAGTTGACGCGCCAATCATGTTGAGCAATTTCCGCCAGGATTAATCCGCTGATCTGGTTAGTCTGATACAAATTAAGCAGCTCATCGCCCGTGATAGACGTCGTAATGATGTTCAGGGTATAACCGGCATCCCGGGCCGCAAGACCTGTACCCCCGAAGAAGTGCGACGAATGAGCTGACACAAACTCACGTGTCACTGCAGTGCTTATCCCATAGCGTTCCATTGGATAATGGATAGCCAGGGTCAACTGCCGCTGATGAGCACCGTTCGTCGCCCGCACATAAGGTTCATAACCCATATCTTTAATTTGCGACAACACCCGCTGCCGGGTGCTCTGCGCGACATCAGGCCGATTATTAAGCACCCGCGACACGGTAGATACTGAAACACCGGCTGCATTGGCTACGTCTTGTATGGCAACAGATTGCTTGGTTCGCATATATTTCAATTTCAATTTCGGTACTCTACCGGAAGAATAACAAAAAACCAGGAGGCTGTCAAAACCCTGGCGATCACGGGCAACTCGTTAAATATGAAACCTACGGGAGATTATGTCGATTTAAACGCACATGAAAAAGACGTTCGTTTGCGAGTTAAAGCTAGCATGATAAATCCATCAGTTGCTGCCCAGCTCGCTAGGAGAATTTGGTCGTTGCAATCTTGTTTGGCAGCCGATTACCAAAGACGAACCTCGGCAAATTTGACACCGGTTCCCGTAATTTTCTGGCATGGCGCCCCTACCCCTGTGTTCAATAACCGTCGCTTTTCGTACTTAACACAATGCACTGTGAATTCAAATAAGTTAAATGGGAGCGCAGTGGTAAATGGAAGTTTGTGTAAAAAACGCCCGCTTTGAGGAGAAATTAAAACTCTATTTAGCTCGTGCCAGATTCTGTTAAATAGCGATCAAAAAGTCGCTACTGATCGATATTTCAGAACTTGTAGATTTACTATTGACTGTATGGCGCGTTGCAATCCGATCCATGAGGTTACAAATGCACAACGCATAGGGTTGTTATGCCGCTTTATGAATCGCTTTGACAAAATCATTAACAAGGGTTATCTTCACCTGGTCTACTGGTCTGACCAGCTGGCACGGCATCAAATAGTTTGAGCATAGTTGAAGAAGATTTATTAATTTATTTGGGGGCTTATAGTGAGTACATTTGATCAAGGTCAGTCTCAATCCACTCTCAAGTGGAACTTGCCCAATCTGTTGAAATCAGCCAGGGATAATCGGCTGCTCATCCAGATGGCAAGGCGCTGGCAGCTTTATGTCATTCTTCTCCTCCCGCTAATCTATATTATTGTATTCCATTATGTGCCCATGGTCGGTGCCCAGATCGCGTTTCGCGATTTCACACCTCGAGGTGGCATTTGGGGCAGTGAATGGGTTGGCCTGGAGAATTTCCAGCGCTTTTTTGACTCTTATCTATTCGACCGCTTAGTGAGCAACACGCTTACGCTGGGCCTATACTCTTTGGTTGCTGGCTTCCCTATCCCCATCATCCTGGCCCTCAGCCTTAATCAAGTGGGACAACGTTTCTTCAAGAAAACGGTGCAAATGTTCACCTATGCACCCTATTTCATCTCCGTTGTGGTCATGGTGGGCTTGATCTTACAATTCCTGAACCCACGCATCGGGGTCCTCGGCCAGTTAATCGTCTCGCTTACTGGTGATAGCACCAATCTCCTATCCCAGCCGGATTGGTTCCAATCGATCTTTGTCTGGAGTGGTGTGTGGCAGACAACCGGTTTTGGTACGATTATTTATCTGGCGGCGCTGACGACCATTGATCCGGCGTTACATGAAGCAGCGCTTGTAGATGGTGCCAGTCGTTTGCAGCGGATTCGCCACATCGATATACCGGGCATTCTTCCCCTGACCACCATGCTTTTTATCCTCAATCTGGGCAATTTTATCAACATTGGTTTCGAGAAAGTGCTACTGTTGCAAAACCCCATCAATCTATCGAAGTCGGAGATCATCAACACCTATGTCTATAAGGTCGGGTTGGCATCTACTTCGCTCGACTTCTCTTATGCGACCGCCATCGGGTTATTCCGAGGCGTGATCGCCCTCCTACTTGTGGTTATCGCAAATTATGTCATTAAGAAGCTCGGTCAGGAAGGTCTCTGGTAGATCAACTATCGCTCGTGTAACCGACAGATGAACTCAGGATTGATATATGGCAACTTTACTAGGCAAATTTAGAAACAAGCAGTCACCAGCCATTCAGGACTCAACCGGTGACCGGATCTTTATCGCGATCAATACGATCTTTTTGTTGATCATCCTGGCCCTCGTATTGTATCCCTTGATCTATGTGTTGAGCGCTTCCTTTAGTTCTCCGGCTGCGGTAACTGCCGGGCGGGTGAGACTGTTGCCGGTGGATTTTAGCCTGATTGGCTACGAGAAGGTGTTCGAGCACCCGACTATTATGCGGGGCTTCGCCAACTCTATTTTTTATGCTGGTGTCGGGTCTATCGTCAATGTGGTGATGACGATGCTGGCGGCTTATCCCTTGTCACGAAATGATCTGCCAGGTCGCCGGATTTTGACCTTCATCTTCTTTTTTCCGATGCTCTTTAGTGGTGGATTGATCCCCTTCTTCCTGGTTGTCCGCGATCTGGGTCTGTTGAATACGCGCTGGGCACTCATCATTCCGGTCGCACTCAGTATTTGGAATTTGTTGATTACGATTGCCTATTTAAGGACATCCATCCCCGGTGCCCTGCTGGAAGCCGCCCAAATGGATGGTTGCAGTGACTTTCGCTATTTTATCAGCATTGTCCTGCCGCTTTCGGGTCCTATCATCGCGGTGTTGTTCCTATTTTATGGAGTCTGGCATTGGAACCAGTACTTTTTCGCGCTGATATTCATCAGCGATTCAGAATTAATGCCATTACAACTGATCTTGCGCGAGATCCTGGTCAATAACGAACTTGATCTCACGATGATGTCTGACCTTTCGAGCCAGGCGGCGCAGATGGGCTTGAAGGAGCAGTTAAAGTTCACGGTTATCGTCGTCGCTTCGCTGCCAGTGATGTTGCTCTACCCGCTGGTACAGCGCTATTTTGTGACCGGGATTACGCTGGGTGCTGTTAAAGGCTAAGGGCGTTTCATGTAAACTTAAGGGGGATTATATGGTCTGATTCAACTACATCCAGTAAGGTATGCCTGCGAATAGATGTTGATTCGCAAAAATAATTCGCCCAAATATATTGGAGAAGAACAATAATGAAGCACAGAATTGCCCTTTTTCTATCCCTTATGTTAATGCTGATCATGATATCGGGCATTGCTGTCCAGGCCCAGTCAGGCGTTGTGACCGGCCCCGGTGAACTACCTATCGTCACTGAACCCGTCACGCTTAAAGTGTTGATTGCCCAAACGTCGCGTATCTCCGACTATGTCGACAACGATTTTACGCGCTGGGTGGAGGAGCAGACGGGGATTACGCTGGATATCGAAGTCGTACCCCAGGCCGATGCCCAGGCCAAACTCAATGTGACCCTGGCCAGTGGCGAACTGCCGGACGTCCTCATCGGTATGCCATTCACAGCAGCATCGTTGGCGCAAACTGGGGGTGATGGCCTGCTGCTGCCCCTGAATGACCTGATTGAGGAGCACGGCTTTGAGACCAAACGCATCCTCGAGGAAGAACGCCCCTTCTATCGGTCACTGATTACCGCCCCCGATGGCAACATCTACGGCTTGCCCCACGTCAATGAATGCTTCCACTGCTTCGCCTCCCAGAAGATGTATGTCTATCGCCCCTGGCTTGATGCCCTGGGACTGGATGAACCGACAACGACGCAAGAGTTCAAAGATATGTTGATCGCCTTCCGTGATCAAGACCCCAACGGTAACGGTGTGGCAGACGAAATCCCGATGTCTGGTGCCGCGCTTATCGGCTGGCATACCAAGATTGAAGAGTTCTTGATGAACTCATTTGTCTTTTACCAGCGCATTGATACCGGTAGTGAACGGCTGATGTTGGCGGACGACGGTACGATACAGGCGTCCTATACGCAAGACGGATATCGAGATGGGTTGAAGTATATCGCTGATTTGTACGCCGAAGGCCTGATTGATCCCAATGCACTGATTCAAGATCGTGATCAACTCCAGATTCTGGGAAACAACGGTATCGGTGAAGAAGGCGGTGTGAATATCGTCGGCGCGATTCCAGGCGGCTGGTTCGGTCAGTTTACCCAGGTCCTTTATGCCGACGAGGGGGGGCGTGCCGATGAGTGGTTCATTATTGGGCCGCTAGAAAACCCCGAAGGCTTCCGCACAGTTGGTTACGCCCCCTGGGGTCTCAGCTATGGCCGCTGGGCAATCTCAGCCGACACTGAGCATGCGGAAGCGGCGTTCCGTCTGGGCGATTTCATGTACGGTACGGAAGCAACGACTCGTAATGTGTTCGGCGTCCTGGACCGCGATTGGCGGTGGTCAACTGAAGACGAGGTCGGCCTTGATGGTGGCCCGGCGCTCTACACCAACCTGTCTGACTTCGGCGATGAAGGCCTGACCAACCAGCACTGGAACCAGGCCGGTATTACCTACCGCACGTCTGAATATCGTCTGGCCCAGGCCGATGATGGTAACCAGTATGTTGAGGTCCATCTGCTAGAAGCCACCCGCGATAAGATGGTGCCGACCGCCCCCGATGTGAGCCAGTTGATTCCGCCGCTGGTCTTTGGCGTCGATGAATCCCGCGAAGTTGGCGAATTGAAGCTGGCACTCGATACCTATGTTGATGAGATGTTTGTGCAGTTCATCACCGGTGCAATTCCAATCGATGATGCCTGGGGCGAATATCTGGCGACACTCGAGGCCATTGGTCTGCCACGTTATCTGGAGATCTACCAGGAAACCTATGACGCTCTAGCGAGCTAACGGGTAGCTATCGACTAGTGGCTGCTCATCGAACCCGGTGAGCAGCCGTTTTTTTGAGTCAGGGAATCAGATTTAGCCATGCTCAATCAGATCAATAAAGACGTTCTTTCCAACAAAATCGTTGAACTCCTGATGAAGCTCATCCGGGAAAAACAGTTTATGCCAGGCGATAAACTGCCGGGAGAACGGGAACTGGCAAACCTGTTAGGGGTCGGGCGGTCATCACTGCGGGAAGCGCTGCGCACACTCGATCATATGAATGTGCTTGAGATACGACCCGGGCTGGGGACTTATGTTGCCTCTTTAGAGATTGAGTATTTGATT
Organism: Phototrophicaceae bacterium; assembly: GCA_965223835.1. GTDB lineage: Bacteria > Chloroflexota > Anaerolineae > Aggregatilineales > Phototrophicaceae > CAVYXZ01. The sequence continues at coordinate 6,046,163 of CBDCXQ010000001.1, read as the reverse complement.
GAGCCAATTGAATTCGCATTTGTCCAGGACGATACCGCGATTCACCATATTTTCGAGGCACGAAAAACAATCGAGCTAAAAACGATCGTTCTGGCAACCGAGTTTATTACTCCCGAAGAGATTGTCACGTTGGAGAGCTTATTCACAGAAACGGCTGATGATTCCCAAAGTATTGCCCATCGTGAAGCGGCTGATCGTGAATTTCACAAATTGATCGCATCAGCTTCGCGTAATCCGTTGCTGTATCGCTTTGTCTGTGTTGTGCTGGAGGCAATGATTAAGAAACGACAAGAGTCTTATATGCTACCCAATGCCATGCATATCGCGAACCAGGAGCATGAACAAATCTTAAAGCACCTCAGAGCACACGAGACAGCGGCGGCTCGGCAGGCAATGCTCAATCATTTGAACACCACCGAACGAAACCTACTGCAACTGGTTAGTCGCCAAAAGGAGGTCGTAACCGATGAATAATCCGGCTGAAGGCCGTCTGCAATGGTGGCGCGAGGCCCGTTTTGGCCTTTTCATTCATTGGGGACCAATTAGCCTCAAGGGAACTGAAATTGGCTGGTCGCGCGGTGGTGAACGCCGTGGTTGGAAATATAAACGTGATTTTCCCGGTACGATTGATGTTGAGACCTACGATAACCTTTACAAACAATTCAATCCGATACAGTTTGATGCTGCCGAATGGGTACAAATCGCCCAGGCTGCTGGTATGAAGTATCTGGTTTTTACAGCCAAACATCATGATGGGTTTTGCAATTTCGATACCCCATCGACCGATTACAAGATTACCGGTCCAGAATGCCCGTTTGGGCGCAATATTGTTGCTGAACTGGCGACGGCCTGTCACAAGGTGGGTTTACGCTTTGGATTGTATTATTCTCAACCCGACTGGCGCCATCCCTGGTATCGTAATGAACACCACGATCAATATATTGAATACTATCATGGGCACGTAGAAGAATTGCTCTCGAACTATGGTCAGGTTGATGTGCTCTGGTTTGATGGTCTGGAAAAGAAATATGATGGTCACGAGTGGGATCGTGAGTTAGATGTTGATGAGATATTCCCCAGTGAACCCATTTGGGACGCGCAAAATTTATTCAGGAAGATTCGCGCGCTACAACCAAACATTTTGATCAATAATCGCTGTGGCATGCGCGCCGATTTCGATACACCCGAACAGGTTATTGGCCCCTACCAGACCCACCGCGCCTGGGAAACCTGTATGACGATGGGCGATCAATGGGCGTGGAAACCCAATGACCGTTTGAAATCGTTGAAAGAGTGTTTGCACACGTTGATTCGCACGGCGGGCGGTGATGGTAATCTGCTATTCAACACCGGGCCAATGCCTGATGGTCGCATTGAACCGCGTCAGGTTGAACGCCTACGAGCCATCGGGTCCTGGCTCAACCAACACGGTGAAAGTATCTATGGTACGCGCGGTGGACCTTTCCGCCCACGCTTTGAGATCGCATCCACTCACAAAGGCAATCGGGTTTTCTTGCACATCTTGGATTGGCCCGAAGACACGCTGCAACTGCCGGAAATCCCCTATACGATTGTGAATAGCAATAACCGGGTGGGCGCTGCCGTTACCGTGGAACAGCGCGACCACTACACCTGGATCAATGTGCCAGCAAGTGACCGGCATCCCTTTGATACATTGATTGAACTCGAACTTGACCGTCCAGTTGAATTATAGAACGTACTATCAACCAGTGAGCCACACCAATTGAACTACACCCAGGATGCACTATGAAACTCAACCAACAGCAACGCCGCTTCTTTGAGGATGAAGGCTATCTCATTCTCAAAAACCTGTTTGACGACTCAGACTTACAACCGGTGATTGATGATGTCAGTTCAGAGATTGACAGGCTGTCAAAAGAACTGGTAGATACGGGCCACTTAAGCCAGGATTATGCTGAGGAGGGCTTTGACACCCGTTTGACAAAGATCACCGCTAAGACCGACCAGGTCATCAAAGCGATTATCTCAGGCCAGCTCGCAACCGCCGGCATCTTTAATTTGCTGACGAATCCCAAGCTATTAGACGTAGTGGAATCACTTGTCGGCCCTGAGATTATTGCCGCTTCAGCTTATCGACTGCGACCCAAACTACCCCACCTTGATGATGCGGTTATCCCCTGGCATCAAGACTCCGCCTTCTTTGAACCCTACTGCGATAACTCCCTCATTCTAACGGTCTGGATTCCATTGGTTGATGCAACCCCTGACCGTGGCTGTTTGCAGGTGGTTCCACGTCGCCATAAAGGAAAGATCGTGCCTCATCATCTGCCAGCCGGTTTGCATGGCGGCTTATTGCAAATTGTGTCAGATGATTTCCTGCCAAGTGAAATCATTACGACGCCGGTGTCAAAAGGCGGTGCGTTATTATTAACAAACCGTACACCGCACCGATCAATTGAAAACGTGAGCGATGTTATTCGCTGGAGCATGGATTTACGCTACCAGAGCGCCAATCTACCGACTAATTTCCAGTTACCCGGTGGCGAGTTATTTTTTCATCCAGATGAAACCGATGCGCCGGTTGCATGTTATCCCCCAGAAGCGGATTTCCTGGTACGCAGTCAAAAACGGCCTGATTCAGTTGTCAGAGACTGGCAACGGTTTCGTGAACTCAGATCGAATCATCAAGGAACACCGGCCACGGACCGCTGGGGAATACGAGCCTGACTCATTGGGGCTTTACTAGGCTATCTGTTGAGGGAGGATGGGTGTAGATAGTATTGTAATCAAACGAGTCACGAGTCATGATGTCCGCTTTCAACTTCGGGGAGCGCAGGCGCTGATAGCGGTCATTCGAAACTTTGTGTGCGCCAGTTGAGAGACCCAAAGACATAGCGATAACGTGGAGAACTGGTACTGGGACAGTGTGCGCTGTCCACGGCGTATCCAACAGCGGCGCAGCGGTGGATGCAAGCTCACTGTTGTTTCGTCCACAAAGAGGAGGACGAAGGCCCCGTCAATGATATCTCCGGCATTTTTTCAACCAGGTCAGCAGTTCACGGCCTCGCTCCAGGGCTTCACTATCCTGCAAATGGGTCAGATCATGTTTGGGTTGACGATAAACATAGTCGAGACTGGTTAACAAAGCGCGAAACCGGCTGTAGCTCAGGAGAATGCCGTTCTTTTCAGCCCGATGTTGCCGCAAACGATTGATCTTCCAAATGGGAAAATCGAACCCTAATTCGAGTGGGCTGACATCCAGTGTTTGCTCGAGTAAGGCGATGGTGTCGGCATCCGCTTTTGCAGGTCGGCCACTCCTGGCACGATTTACCAGTCCCTCAAGTCTATTGCTCTGCCAACGGCGGTGCCACCACTTGTAGATCGTCACGAGTGAGACGGCCCTTACCTCAGCAACTTCAGTCGATCTATGGCCCAAGTACAGTACTTCAGTCGATCTATGGCCCAAGTACAGTAAGTGAATGGCGGTAGCGCGTTGCCGCACCTTGGGGCCGAGGATCATGGTTGATGGCCTCTCGAACCGCTTCTACTTCCGCTTCGGTCAAGTGAAATTTTAGTGAGCTTCCCATCTTATGAATTTAGCTCAGTTTTAACTTTCTTTCGAACACTGGCTTAGCAGAGGATGAGTTTAACATGACAGAAGAGCTGTTGATGACCTTAAAAGCGATTGACCCAGTGGTACTGGCTGGGGTTGTCCGGCAAGATCAACGCAGTGCTGCCTTTGAAATTACGGGGTGGACAGTCAAGCGCTTAAGCGACAAGGGCATGATTAACCCGGATGGACTTTTCTTGTTCAGCGGCCAAGGATACGACGAGCGCGGTACAAGATCGTGGTCGGTGGTACTGAAACATCTCAAAGACCTCGGCGAAGCGCAAAACGTCCGCGATATACATTACTGGAAGCGTGAGGCATTATTAATCCAGACTGGACTGTTGGCAAGCCTGCCCCATAGCATCGCCAGGCCACGTTTTTATGGCACCACGGAACGCGAAGGTAGCATATGGGTCTGGATGGAGCATATTGTCCAATCTAAGCCGCATTGGACAATCGATCAATACGTTTTCGCGGCGCAGCAGATTGGTCGTTTTAATGCGGCCTGCCTCACACTTAACCCGATGCCTGACTATCCCTGGTTGTGCAAGGGACATCTCCGAAACTGGCTAGAGGGTGAAGCGCGTGTGAATGCCTTCTGGGAAAGCCCATTCGCTAACCAGACATTTTCCAAACACCTGCGCGAGCGCTGGGCTAAGCTCTGGGGTGAGCGCGAACGCTTCCTGAACACTCTGGATCAATTGCCACAAGTCTTTTCGCACTTCGATTGCCACCGCTACAATCTGATGATCCGCCAGCAGGAAAGTAATCGAGAAGAAGTAGTCGCCATTGATTGGGCTTTATGTGGTTATGGTGCGCTAGGGGGAGACGCATATGCTCTGATCGTAGCCACCACGACCCTATTTGAGGTGGAGCCAGCAGCTTTACCTGAACTGGAGGCAGCCGTTTTTCCAGCTTACCTGGAAGGTCTGCAAGACGCCGGATGGCAGGGCAACCCGGAATTGGCGCGCTTGGGTTACACGGCCTGGACAGCGCTATGGCAGGGAGCGGCTGCCCCGGTGCTGGTTGCCCTCTGGAACTCGGATAGCCGGCATCACCATGCACTTCAACTGGCGGGACGCTCACCAGAAGCGTTCGCTGCGGGCTATGTAATGATCTATGAATTTGCACTGGATCGTGCCGACGAAGCCAGGCAGCTTATGGATCGGCTCGGTTTTTGAGGGCTTTGGCTCGTTCGGCGCTGATAGATACGGATTGCGCTTTTTTCGCGCCAGCCTTCGGGTTGTTGTGCAAACGCAGTATTGCAGAAACGATCCCTCTCGCAAAAAGAGCCCAGCCTGTTTAAAAACAAGCTACGCAGCAATACAAGCCATGATTTACTGGCACATTCTGCGTAAACAGGCTTATATTACCTCCTTTTGGGTGAGGTTTCGGCTTGATTGAGCGAATTTCCATCTCTGTAATAATTCTTAAACCCTTTTCAACGGGCCAATAGATTCTGTTAGATAGTAAACTTGGAATCATGTGGAATCATTCAGAATACGACAGATCATTTGATTTTTACACGACATTTTTCGCCGTATCCCCAAAAGCTAAGCTACTTAATTTTATTGACCTGAAGATTGAAAGTTACTTGTGTCCATGGTTTTTACTCGCGTCTGGGGTAAATCACGCTTACGCCATCATCTTCGATGAGTGGCCGATTGTAGATGTAGGGCGGTTCCAGTACAGCCCGTTGCGCTTCGGTTAGTTCGTCAACCCATTCTGGAAAACTGGTTTCATAATATCCACCGGCAAAGTGCAGGTACTTCGGCGAGTAGCGAACAAGGAGCGAGCGGCGATCATGGTCAGCAGTCCAGGGTAGTGTACCGTGTGTGGTTGCCTCGTTAAAGATAATAAGGTCGCCCGCTTTAGCCGGAACATTGTAAACAATGTCCTGATCCATCTCCCACTCTTTAATCTTCTCTGGGCAAGCCAGGTTTGCCTTGTGACTGCCAGGTATCACTGCCAGGCCGCCATCCCCTTCATTTACATCCGCCAGTTGAAACTGGAAAACCACCATCCCACACCGCATTTGTCCATTGGTATAGATGTAATATTGAGACCCATCGAAATTTACCATACCTGGACCGTGTAGCCGCAAGCCTTCGGTTCCCTTATCAGCCGTTAAAATAAACGGTTGGTGGTCTAAACGCCAACCTCGCCCATGTATCGTATTCAGGTAAGGCAGTAGCTTGGGGTGCACCACGATGTCACGGAATGGATTACACCAGGGCTTGGGCCAGCTCAGCATGCCGGTGAACATCCCCCGTTTCTTCCCAACCAGGGTCGTTGACTCACCAGTATGAGAGTTGCCATCCTCACCCATCACATCGATGTTCGCATCCACTGACTCGTTAAGTGCAGCAACCTCCTCCGGTGTCAGGAAATCGCGAACGACCAGAAAGCCCTGCAAATCGAACAGATATTTTTCGCGTTCACTCATTTCTTTCATTGGTTAGCTTATCCTATTTGATTTTGTTACCTTATGTTTAACTCGGCTGGATCTGCTCGTCATAGAGAAAGCAAGCAGCGTATTGGTTTTCGGCTACGGTAAACGCAGGCGGCAGCTTGGTAGCACATCGGTCCATTGCATGCGGACAGCGATAATAGAACTTGCATCCGCTATTGTGCGAGGCATCAGGCTTATCAACAACCGTCGAGACTGTACGGCCCTCCCAGCGAATATCCGGGTCGGGAACAGGAATCGCGGCAACCAGTTGTTGGGTATAAGGGTGCTGAGGATTCTGGATAATGCCGTCGATGTGCCCGTACTCCATTACCGAACCGCTGTATAGCACATAAATGTTGTCGCTGATCTGGTAGGCGGTCGAAAGATCGTGGGTAATATACAGAAATGAAATCCCATACTCAGCTTTAAGATCTTCGAATATCTGCAATATGCGAAGTTGCAATGACGCATCAATCATTGACACCGGTTCATCGGCGACGATCAATTTCGGCTTGAGCAAGAAAGCCCGGGCAACCATAACCCGTTGACGTTGCCCGCCACTTAATTGATGAGGATACTTGCCCAGAATTTCATTAGGCCGCAAACCGACCACTTCCAATGCTTCCCAGACTTGTTTGCGCCCGTCCGCTTTACTGCTGGCGAGCTTAAATTTGCGGATAACGGTGTTGAAAACTTCGTCTACTTTATAAAAGGGATTGTATGTACCATACGGGTCCTGAAAAATCGCCTGGACTTCGCGGCGGAAATTGAAGCTCTCACGCCGCGACATCTTCGCAATATCCTGGCCTTTGTACTTGATATGACCAGAGGTCGGGTGAATAAAATCGAGCACCAGGTTCGCCAACGTGGTTTTACCGCTACCGCTCTCACCAGCAATTGTGGTGATCTCCGGCTGTTCTTCATAAAACGTGAGCGAGAAATCTTCGAGCGCGGGGGGCGCTTGCCGACCCAGCAAACCACCCCCGTAGATCTTTGTTAGATTCTGAATTTCAAACAGCGGCGTTGACATTATTTTCGACCTCATACAGGTGACAGGCTGTGAAATGGCCGGGCCCCAATTCACGCAAGGGCGGTATCACTTGTTGGCAAACATCCATTGCATGCGGGCAACGGGGGTGAAACACACAGCCAGATGGTGGGTTCAAGAGGAATGGTGGCAATCCAGGAATACCACCACCCCGCTTCTTCTCCTTGATCGATGGCAACGAGGAGATGAGCGCCTGGGCATAAGGATGCAACGGTTCAATGTATAATTCTTTGACACTCGCGATCTCGGCCAATTTGCCCGCGTACATTACACCGATACGATGTAATACCTGGGCGGTTAACCCCATATCGTGACCAATCAAAATCAATGATGCTCCCAGACGTTCCTGCACGCCGATCAACGTTTGCATAACCGCCTTCTGCACCACCACATCCAGCGCGCTGGTTGGCTCATCGGCGATGATCAACTGTGGATCAAGGGCGGTTGCCATCGCGATGCAGACACGCTGTTTCATACCACCACTTAATTCATGAGGGTACATATCCGCTACCGAAGCGGGTAACTCAACCATATCCAGCAAATTGGCGATGTCATCATCCATTTGCTCTTGAGGAGTATTTTCCTTATGGGTGATAATCGTATCTTCGATCTGGTCGCGGACGCGTGTTACCGGGTTTAAGGAGTTCATCGCCCCCTGTGGAATAAGTGCAATTTTGCTCCAGCGAGTCTGGCGCATCTCTTCCTTGCTCATGTCCAGAATATTTCGACCATCAAGCAAGATGCGACCGCTTTCAATTTTGCCCGGTGGTTTGATAAGCCGCAGGATCGCCATAATTGTGGTGGTCTTGCCACAACCACTTTCACCAATGAAGCCGAAACGTTCATTGCGGTTGATCGTAAAGCTGACATCATCAACCGCTTTCACTGGACCTTTTGCTGTCCAGTAGTAAACACACAGGTTTTCAACTTGAAGGATGGGGGTATCTTTCATCGTTGGCTCTTGAAAACCCACATCCAGTGGGAATAGGTTGAAAACACTTGTTTATTCGTCATTACACAAACCTCTATTTTTAAGAGACATATTAGGCGTATGGGCCAAGTTCAGTACGCCACACCAGACTTCGTCAGATACCATGATCTTCGTTACTTGATCATTACTTGGCACGCTCACGCAAGCGCGGGTTCGCAAATTCATCCAGCGCTACGCTGATTAAGAATAGGCTGATAAATATCACCATCAAAGCGGCTGTCGGCGGAATCCACCACCAGGTCATGCCCCGGAAGATAGCCGCACCCTCAAACGCCGCCTGTAAGATCATCCCTAGATTCGGTGTGAACAATGGACCCAATCCCAAAATCTGGATACCGACCATTGCCAGGATTGCACCGGAAACCGCTCCCACAAAACCAGCCATAATGTATGGGAGCAAGTTCGGCATGATTTGCAAAATCGCAATCTCCAGGTCATTTTGCCCCGACAATTTCGCCATCGGGATAAAAGCCCGTTCCCGCAAACTAAGCGTTTGCGAACGAATGACACGCGTTGGCCCCGCCCAGGCAAATATGGCGATTACCAGCGCCGTGACTTCAATGGTCGTGGTTCGTAGATAGGAAGCCAGCACCACTAGAATCATCAATGATGGTATCGTCAGGAAAATGTCAGCGGCGGTACTGATGGCCGTATCGACACTCCCGCCATAATAGCCCCCAACAATACCCAGAACGACGCCGACCACCGTGCCCAGCACACCGGCAATCAAACCTACTTTTAGTGATGGGTGAATCCCATGGATCATCAAAGCCCAGACATCACGGCCCACATTATCGGTACCCATCGGATATTTTTCAGATGGCTCTGCATTAAAGTCACCCCAGGCAACTTTGGTGCGATCAAAGTCCACCAGAAACGAGCCAACCACGCTGAACAAGGTTAATCCGACAATCAACATCAACCCGATGGTCAGCTTCCAATTGCCCAGCCAGTAGCGGATATTCGCCACAAGACCCATGTTCTGAGTTTCCTGGGATTCTTCTGAAACCAATTCTTGCGCTGGTGCAGTCACCATCGGTTATCTCCGTTCATAAGTAATGCGGGGGTCAAGGCGCGGATAGATGAGATCAATAACCAGAATGGCAACGGCGATAGATACGACCAGAAAGAACGTTATCCCCTGGATGACCGGAAAATCACTGGTGTTGATGGCCTGAAACAATCGATAGCCCATCCCCGGATACGAAAATATTAACTCGACAATCGTTGCACCTGACACCACATAGCCCAGCGTAATCGCCAGTGCTGTGATTTGAGGTAGGAGCGCATTCCGCATCGCGTAACGCAGGAATATCCGCCGGTCACGTAGCCCTTTGGCCTCGGCCAGCGTCAGATAGTCTTCCCCCAACACCGTAACCATCATGCCGCGTGTACCCAGAATCCAGCCACCAATACCCGCTACAATGATCGACAATGCTGGCAAGGTCGAATGATAGATGACATCCAGTAAATAGCTGAGATCAAACCCTTCACTGGGCAAGCGCCCCACTGACACAACACCACTATACGGGAATAGGCCTAGCCCAAACGCCAGCACTGAAACAAATACAATCGCCAACAAATAATAAGGAATGGGGGCGAGAATCATAAAAAAAGTGATGACAATGCGGGCCATGCGTGGGGTCGTATGCCAGACCAATAAACCACCGGCAAAAACACCCAGACTAAAGGTTATCAACGTACTCACCGCTAATAAGCCAATGGTATAGGGAAGCGCCCCAGCAACAATATCAGTCACAGTGGCCGGGAAAAAGGCAATGGAAAAGCCCAGATCAAATTGGACCAGTGACCACAGGTATTTAAGGTACTGTACGTGCAGTGGATCATCTAACCCGAACTTTTCGCGAAACAGTTCAATCAACTCACCGCTATTCTCGACGGTTGCGCCCTGTTCCTGCAAGCGTCCAACAACCGCTGCCATAGGATCGCCAGGCGCCAGCCGGGGGATAATGAAATTGAGTGTGGAAGCTGCCCAAATAATGAGCAAAAAGATACCCAAACGCCTGAGGACATACCGATAAGTCATTTTTTACCTTTATGAAATTCGGATTCTTACTGAGTCAAAGCCAGCAAGAATCCGATATATTTTAAAACTATCTGCCTAAGAGGCCGGTTCGATTTCCATGACAACCATCAAGAAATTCATCCACCAGTTCGGCGGGTGATGATAGTCGTTATCTTCGGTCGGCCAATTCGTCCAGTACAGATTGGTATAGGGTACGACGCGCTGCTGCTGCGTTAGCGAAATGATGGGCAGTTCTTGCAGACGGATTTCCAGCGCTTGCCGGAACAGCTCATGATGGCGCTCAGAACCAATCTCAGTCACCTGCATTTCATTGACGATCTCATCATACTCAGCGTTGCCCCAGCCCCATTTGTTGAGGGATGACCGCTCACCGATTGGAACCACCCAGCGGCTATGCAGCAGATTCAATTCGTCATAGGGTTCAACAACACTGCCACAGGCCACATGATGTGTTTCGATTTCGAAGTCACCGGTGTCACGGGCATCGAAGTATGCCGCACCTGCTAACGCTCGCGGTGCAGCATCAATGCCAACTTCTTGGAAGGCTGATACGATAATGGCGGGCAGAATCGGCTCTTCGGTCTTGAATAGGACATCGACTTGCAATGTCTCACCATCCTTCTCATAGAAACCGTTCGCGCCCATCGTATAACCTTTGCTTTCGAAGATGGCTTTGGCTTGGTCAGGATCATGCACCGTCGTATCATATTGATCAATTAGATCCTGATTTTCAGTCAACCACGATTGCAGTGCCGGATAGTCAGGGAAGTTGTAGTGAGATACTTTACCAAAACCACCGGTTTGTGCATCGCCAATCCGCTGATTGGGAATGGCGTAGGCAATCGCCCAGCGCATTTCGGGGTCATCCCAGGGTGCAATCCGCGTGTTGAAGCCCAGCATACCAGGACATGGATCAATCCAGGCATGAGGCTGCGTCTCAGTCCAACCAATCGCATTGGGGTTGCGGCTTTTGACGTCGATGAACGTGTCGATCCGCAGGCTGGGTTCACCATCAACTTCATTGGCAGTGAGCGCCGCTGCCTTACGTTCATCCGGTCCGGCTTCAACGAAGATGATGCGTTCCGGCGTGGGCAGTTCCTGGAATCCGGTTACTGCACCCCACCAGTCGTCGCGGCGATCAAATACAAATTCGGTTGAAGTTGCATTGACCAGCTTGTAGGGGCCTGTCCACACCGGCCACCCTTGTTCAAGGTCAAAGTTGGTGAAGGTGTTCGGATCCTGGCCTTCCCAGATATGTTTGGGAACCACGCGAATTGCACCCCAGATGCGCACACCGAACGCATTAGTGATGAAGCGTGGATCAGGATTTGCCAGTTCAATGTGAACGGTCAGCGGATCTGGCGCAGACGCATCGGTAACATCGGCTACCGTGTTGGCAAAGATGAGGGTTGGATTTTCTTTAAGCATGTTGATGGTAAAGACCACATCTTCAGCGGTGAATGGTTCGCCATCGCTCCAGGTGATGCCTTCACGCAACGGAATATCGACAGCGGTGAAGTCATCGTTATATTCTGCGGGACCGGCTGCCAGCCAGGGGATGAGTTCGCCGGTCTGATAGTTGAGATAGTAGACCGACTCAATCATCACCTGATGATGGCCCTGCGAATTTGTCGCACCGGGGTTCAAACCTGATTGTTCGGGTGCAGCATGGGGACCACCTTCAAAGCCAATAATGAGGGTGTTCTCGCGGGAGACATCTTGGGCCTGAACGAGCGTGAACAAGCCCAGCATGAGTATCAGCGTGGTCAATAACGCCACACGATACAATGAACGCTTATTATTATGAGGCATAGAATTGTCCTTAGTATTTTCAACAACTTTAGTTTGGCTCAGGTACTCAGCCCACGGTCAACTCAGATCAATGAGTTGCCAACATAATAAAACTCGAAAACGGTAAATTCGCTTTTTCTCTGCCTCCTTATTCCAGAGCTTCATGCAAGAAATTAATCGACATAATATGTTGACATGTCAACATAATTACATAAAGATGATATTATCCAGCGGCGTTGATGCTGTCAAGGAAACCAGATGACCAATTTCGAGATCGATTCCAACTCCCCCGTTCCCAAGTATTATCAAGTTTACACGGCTTTGCTCAAAAGTATCGAAGATGGTGAGTTTACCGTCGGTAGTGCCCTGCCCTTTACCCATGAGCTAATCGCTAATTTTGGGGTTAGTCGAATAACCATCACTAAAGTCATGGATATGTTAGAAAGTGATGGGGTTATTGAGCGTCAGCAAGGCAAAGGCATTTTTGTTCGTGACAAACTGGCAGCCACAGCACAAACGCCTGGCATGATCGCGATTGTCAATGATTTAAGGCACGGTCCGCGCCGCTACGAGCGCCAATATTTATGGTCATCAATTGTTCATGGGCTTGAACAAAGCGTAGCCACCCATAACATGCGGTTGCAACTTATTGGCGCCACTGAACTAGATGATAACAAGTTTCATTTTGAACAGCTTGGCGGTATGATTTTGCACCCTGGTTCTGCTGTGAATCAGCAACGGCTACAGCTAATGGAAACGTTAATTTCCGGGAAATTCCCAATCATTCTAGTTGATCGTTATTACCGCGCTTTAAACTGTGACCGCGTATTGTTTAATGATGAAGAAGTTGGCTATTTACTGACCGAATCTTTAATCAAAAAAGGTCATCGGCGAATCGCATTTGCGCTATCATCAGAGCCTGGTGTGACGAGTGTGGAAGATCGCTTAAAGGGTTATCAACGGGCATTAGCAGATCACGCGATAACATATGACAATGAGCTGGTACTGAACATTTATAGTTACCCTTTCATCCATGACTCCATTGATCTGGAACCAATGAATACCCACTTCGAGCTTCACGCAAAGATCGAGCAATATGGAATCACGGCGGTGTTCACAGCCAATGATTTAACGACTGAACGTCTCGTTTTTGATCAAATGCGATTGAATCATGATGCACTTCGTAGGTATGATGTGCTGTCTGAAACAGATATAAAGCATGAGCAATCGGGGCTCAGTGTTTCTCTTGAGATTGCGATGATTGGTGAAGCAATCTCACCCCATTATCGGAACTATATCTCAATAGCCGCTCATCAGTCCGGTCAGCAATTGGGGGCTGCTGCTGCTGACTTGCTTATTGGTCGTATGAATGGCACAGTCACTGGACCTCCCAAGACCAAAATCGTTCCCATGAAGATACTGCACTTCACTCCATAGCGGGTTGTACAATTTTCAAAACCATCAGAATGTTGCCTATAGTCGTTTAGCATAGCTTCTGACAGGGGACTAAAAGAGTGGAGTTAGCGCTTGCCTTATCTAGTTGAGGGGTGGACATAAATAAAATGGTAGAAATCTGTGCCGGGGATAGTCGCAGCACAGTCGCCTTTGTACTATTTCAGTTGCGAGACAGAAGTAAGCAAAGGCAACTGTATGGTATATCGAGAACCGTTCCTGGTCACGTTGGTCAAATTGGTTGACCGGATACCCTTTCCCGAACCAGCCAAACAGCGGGGACGGGGACGGCCAAAAGTGTATTCAGATCGTCTGATCGTCAAAGCTTTAGTCATCATGATTATTCGACGTTTGTATAGGGCCTACAGTCTGCTGACGTTTTTGGAACAAGATACGGTATTGACCCACCAGTTGCGTGATCTATTGACTGAAAACGACCAATTTCCAGCCCGACGTACCTGGGAGCGTCGCTTGAAAGCTGTGCCGGACACGCTACCGGGATTAATCGGTTGCTTTGGGCGGTATTTGGTCGAGACCCTGTGTCCCTATGCCCAATCGGGTCGTGCCGCAGCCATGGATAGCACCGCTTTACGTGCAAACGGTGGGGTTTGGCACAAGAAACACCGCGATAAAGGCGAAGTGCCGCATAGTACCATAGACACCCAAGCCCACTGGTCAAAGTCGGGGCATCATGGCTGGTGGTACGGCTGGAAATTACATTTGGCTTGTACGATTGCTTCACTTTGGATACCTCTAGCGGCTGAACTCACGCCAGCAAACGTCCATGATGCAACCATCGCCCCTCACTTGGCACGCGAGTTACCCGAAACGGTTCGTTATGTGATGGGGGATCGCCATTATCGGGATGCTGATTTGCAAACCCTTTGTACTTTTACTGGACGGATTCTGATCATCACTCGTCCAGGCCAGTATCCCCATCAGGATACTGGCGTTGAGGTACGCAAAATACTGCATCGTCTTCGTCATCAAGCCATCGAATCATTCAATGGCTTGTTCAAAAATGTATTTGACTGGGGTGGTCAAGTCCCTGTCAAAGGTCTACAACATACCCGTTTGATCGTTTTGGGGGCGGTTTTCTTCTATCAATTGGTGCTGCTCTATCAGTTTGAGCACGGTAAACCTCTTGGACAGGCGATCAAACCTTTTCTCAGGGCTGCATGAATTATGTCTACCCCTCATCTAACTGTTCGGCACTTAGGGATGGCAGTTGGATTGGCTTCATTTTTCTCTCCTACCAACACGCTACACTCAAATGAACTTTTTTGCTTGTACTTAACTGCCATGACACAGCCAGGAGGTGGATTGTGAGCGATGATCTTGGAAACTATAACAAAGCACGTTGGGAAGCACTGGCACAAGCTAATGTGGAGTGGTCACGCCCCTTGCTTGAACTGGATGCGCAATCAGCCCGCCAGCGCCTGGATGCATATGACATAATGGGTGACTTAACCGGTAAGAGCGTACTCGCACTTGGCGCAGGTGGCGGGCAGCAGTCGGTAGCTTTTGCCATATTGGGCGCAGTGGTCACCGTATTGGATATTTCCGAGACCCAGCTGGAGCGGGATCAGCAGGCACTGGCGCATTACGGTTTGCAGGCACGCCTGGAACAGGGCGACATGCGTGATCTGTCTCGCTTTGACGAGAACAGCTTCGACCAGGTCTGGAATGCCTGGTCAATCAACTTTGTACCTGATACAGCACCCGTCTTTGATGAAGTGCGCCGCGTGTTACGTCCCGGTGGACTGTACCACCTCAACTGGTCCAATCCTTTCAGTGGCGCGATTGATGAGACTGACTGGACTGGAAAAGGTTATCTGCTCAAGCGTCCCTATGCCGATAGTGAATGGACCTGGGACGATATGCACTGGGATATCCATGACCCCGACGGCACGGTACGCCGGGTGCCTGGCCCGCGTGAGTTCAGCCATACCCTGAGTACGGTCATCAATGGCCTGATTCAGCGCGGCTTTATCTTGAAGGGCTTATGGGAGCAAGGCATGGGCGATCCAAACGCAGCACCGGGAACCTGGGAACATCTTAAATCGGTCGCACCTCACGGCCTCGCCCTGTGGGCTGAACTAAGTTGATGGATTTCTATTGTGTAACTGAAAGTTGCTATCCCACTTGTTTCGCTTCAGAAAATGGCCGCAATCTGATGTGAAGATCATCTTATCTCTCACGGATTTTAAGTCCGTGAGCACTTGTTAGACGCCGCTGCCCGACCGCATTACAATAGAAACAGGTGAAATGATATTGTGATGAAGGCATGAACGGCGCGCGGCGGTTAGGCCAGTGGATATTGCATCGGGTGTGGTATACGCATCCGCGCCGGGTACTATTGGTCAAGGCGACCCCGGCAGAATGCGTATACACGCTGGCGCAAGCGGCCCGGCCCAGCACAAAACGGCTTCATTTACGCAATCTATTTATGGATGGGCGGCGTTATGACATGCGACCGCACTCGACGGGTTTTCGGTTGTACTCTACCAGTCGTCCGTTGTGGCGGCGGGGTCGTCGCCGTGGACGCAAAGCCTCGGTCCTGTTGGGTATGTGTAATGCTGTTGCTGCTGATATTACTCGCATCGAATTACAGGCCCACCTCATGCCCTGGTTCCTGCTGGATGTATTTTTGTTACCTGCCTGGATGAGTTTATTGCTCATTGCTGGCCCCTTACCTCGGTCTGCGGGTATCAGCGCAAGCCTGCTCATTCTGGCACTATCATGGGTCTGGCACTGGTACACGGCGTCCCTGCAAGCGACGGAAATGGTCTATTTTGTCCAGGTCGCGCTCAATGATTTGCCAGAAGCCCAGATTCCAGAACTGGCCGCATCTAACGTAGTTAACAGCGATTTTTCGACCGAGTGGACCCGGTTTTATGAACAACACCGGACAAATGACGGATAGTTCTCAGCGGTAACTGTGGGTTACAATAGGCATAAGCTGATTCAATAGAGGATGGCCCGATGACCAGAACACTCCTACTCATCGTCGTGTTCATAACCCTGCTGGCAACCGCCTTCCCTGGCAGCGCCCAGGACGATATTGGCTGTGGAACGCCACTTGATCTGGTTCCCAGTCAGCAGATCAACACGCGTCCGGGCATCAACATCCGCAATCAACCGTCGCTCAGTGGTGGCATTGTCAATTATCTGGATGCCAGCATTACCTACCGCGTTGAAGGTGGGCCAGTGTGTGCAGATGGCGTCAACTGGTGGCAGGTGCGGGGACCCGTTAATTTCAATCCGGGTTGGGTTGCCGAGAAAGAATCCCCCGATGGTCGCTATTTGATCTTTGCGCTGCCACTCGAACAGGCATCGGAATGTTCTGAACCGTTGAATCTGGTGCCGGGGTCGCAAATGCCGCTACTGAATGGCGTGCGTATCCGGCAAGAGGCGAATTTATCCGGGCTGGTGTTAACCGTTGCCCCCACTGGTGAAGTCGTCACGATCATTGATGGGCCGGCGTGTAACGAGGACATCAACTGGTGGCTGGTACAGGTGCCGTTTCAGGGCCTCATTATTCAGGGCTGGATGGCGCAGGGGTATCCTGAACGTGATTTCCTGCCCGACCCAAACCCGATTCCCGCCGATCAAATCTGTGGTCCAGCGCTGCCGTTGGACATCGGTGACCGAGCAGCAGTGAATGTCAGTGATTTCAAGCCCAAGAATCTACGCACCGCACCGGGCACCTATTCCCCAATCATGTTCAAATTGATTGAGGGCGTGGCGTTTGATATTATCGCCGGGCCGGTATGCGCCAGTAATCTCAATTGGTGGCAGGCCCGCATCGTCACCCGGCCCGATGTCGTGGGCTGGATTTCAGAAGGTGGACCGGGAAATTATGCGATTAGCCGCTTCACCCAGGATCGTATTCCGGGGCAATAGCTGAGATGGCTGAAGACAATAGACCAGGACGGCGATCTGTGCGGCTACCAGATTATGATTACGCACAATCAGGAGGTTTTTTTGTCACCATATGTAGCTTCCGGCACAGTCATCTATTTGGACAGATTAATGAAGATGGAGAGATGCGGCCCAATCATTATGGTCAAATCGTGTGTCAGGAGTGGGAGCGGATCGCCCTTCATAGACCGCTTGTTGAACTCGATGCTTTTATTTTAATGCCAAATCATGTTCATGGCATTATCTTAATTACGGGCGAGGCTAGCCTCGCCCCTACAACCACGCACGTGCGTAGGGGCGACACTTGTGTCGCCCGCCCCAGAAGACTGATGCCAAACTCGTTAGGCGCAATTGTTGGCAGCTTTAAATCCGCTGTATCTCGGAAAATTAATCACATCCGCAACACACCCGGTATGACCGTATGGCAGCGCAGCTTTCATGATGTAGTGATTCGAAATGAGATCATGTTGAATAAGCTTCGTGAGTACATTGCCACCAATCCATCTCGTTGGGGTGAGGATCGTTATCATGCTGCTCAATTAAGGAATACCTGAAATGCCGATTCAATTTGCCTGGGACGGCGACAGCCAGACGGTGCTCCGCTTCCTTGTAACCGACCCCTGGAACTGGAACGCTTTTCACAAGACCATGCGGCTGGCAACGTTCCAACTGGATGGGGTCGATCATCCGGTGGAGATGGTGGTGGACCTGCGGCAGAGTAAAAAATTGCCTGCCGGCGCGTTGGGTCACGTCCGCAGCCTGGGCAAAGCAACCCATCCCAATGCGCGTAACCGGTTATTGTTTATCGGCTTAGACGAAAGCATCGCCGGACCATTAGGCGGTGCGGATGGCATTTACCAGCGCCCGGACCGGTTGCTGCGTTTCGTCGATTCTGATAAATCTGCCGAGGCGATTCTCGCGGCGTGGTTGCAGGAATAGCTTTGACATACTCTATTCAGCGACTGATAATACAGTGAATCAGGAAACTTTTTTTGGTCAAATCAACTTATCGGACAGGCAGAAAGGCTTGTCCGTAGAAGAAAGAGGAAGGTATCCAAGAGCAGGTTACAATCCTAAGCTCTAACCCAAAGGGAGCAACCGATGGACCTGGATACCTTCATGACAGCATTATATGTGTGGATTGATGATTGGTACAAAGCGGAAATGGCAGAACACATGGCAAGACACCATGGACCGCAACCGAAAATGAGTGACAGCGAGGTGCTGACGGTGGCAATTGCGGGACAATGGCGCTACGGCGTGCCCTGGCAATCGGAGCGGGGGGTAGTCCGATATATGCTAGGAGCTGGACGGTGCTGGTTTCCACAGATGCTGGAACGCAGTCGCTACAATGAACGGGTGCGACATTTGTGGGCAGCGATTATCAAACTCCAACAGGCGCTGGCAGCGGCCCTGGCAGCCGCAGCACCGCTATATGAGGTCGTGGATTGTCTACCGCTGCCCGGTTGTGCTAACGCGCAGGTAAACCAATCCGGGCATTGGCTGTGGTGGGGAACGTGGGGCCATGGCGGAACGCATGGACAAAAGTATTGGGGGGATCAATTGCTGCTGAGCGTGACCACCGATCATGTAATCACTGGTTGGCTAATCGGTCCGGCGAATGTGGATGATCGGGGCATGTTACAAGCCTTGATCGCCCAGCGGCAGGGGGACTATCAATTTTTATCACCCGATCCCTGGCGACCCTGGCGGCAGATGCAACGTCCAAGCCTCGTTTATCCGTTGCTGGCAGGTGGCGAACGGTGTGCAACCTATCTGGCAGACAAAGGCTTCAACGGTTTCCGGTGGCACAATCACTGGCGCTCCACCTACGCAGTCCAGGTACTCACCGAACCATCCGGTAAAGCGCAATCCGCTGGGTTACCCCGTAGTTGGTGCCACTGGTTTCGCGGCATGCGCCAGGCCGTTGAGACGACCTTTGCTGTCCTATGTGAGGTGTTTGCCGTGAAACGCTTGCGCCCGCATTCTCGTCTGGGGCAATACACTCGCGTTGCGCTGGCTACCGCCGCTTTTAATTGGGGGATATGGCTCAATCGCCTCAGTGGTCGACCCGCTCTATCCCATGCAACTTTACTTTGTTAACTACGGACAAGCCTAGAAGCCTGCCCCTACAGGGAATAAGGTTTGTATGGACGCTCTTCTGGGCGTCTGATACTCAGCATTCGCTTGTAAATGTCTGCCTCCGATAATTCAGCGATCACCGCTCAGGACGCCCGCCGCGCGGCCCGCAATGCCGGGGCGATTGCTGTCGCCAGCATCCTGAGCAAAGGCGCATTATTCTTCTGGCAGTTGGCGCTGGCCCGTGTATTGGGCGAGACGGATTATGGTGTCTATGGCACCGTCGGCGCATTTATCGCGGTGGGCACCTCCCTCATCAACTTTGGTATGGGGCCAATCGTTATCCGCGATGTCGCTCGTGCGCCGCAACTTGCCGGGAAATATCTTACAGCGACCCTCGCCATGCAAACGCTGCTGGCGCTGCTGGCCTATGGTCTCGTCAACGCGGCGGCGGTCGTCGGTGGCTATGACGCCACGATTCAGGCGCTGTTGACGCTGGCCGGACTCAGTCTAATGGTCGATATTCTGGGCAATATGACCAACGACATCCTGCTGGCCCAGGAACGGATGCTGGTGTCCTCACTGGTGACGGTTGGACATATCGTGTTGCTGATTGCACTGGCCGGGCTGGCGTTGCTGGCAGGCTGGGGATTGGTGGGTGTATATGGCGCAACGATTGGGGCCGGGGTCGGGCGGGCAGTCCTGTTATGGGCGTTGGTGTTGCGGGGCGGGGTGCGACCCCTGTGGCCCTTTGACCGTCACCTCGCCCGATCAGTGTTGCTAAACGGCGCACCACTGGCGATCTCGGCGTTTCTGGCACTGGCCTACCAGCACGCCGATAAGCTGATGACCACACGTTTGTTGGGGACCGCCGCGACCGGCTATCTGACCGCCGCTTTCGTCATTATTTTTGGCATTGTCGAACTGCTCAATACGACGGTTTTGATCGCCACTTATCCGATGCTGGCCCGTTACGATCAGGCTGATACTGGCTCGACCTTCGGCTTCATGATTGAAAAGCTGGCGTTGTTTACCTTGCTGGTGGCCTTGCCGGTAGCATTGATTTTATCGCTGTTCGCCCCGGCAATCATCGTTCCCTTGTTTGGCGCAAATTTTGAACCGACCGCCAGTGTCCTGCGCATCCTGGTATGGTACGCTGTCGTCAATATGACCGTCAATATCTTCGCGCAGGGTCTCATTGTTCAAAATAAGCAACGGGTTTTGCTGTTGATTCGGTCTGCCGGACTGGGCAGCAATATCACCCTCAATGCATTGCTGATTCCACAGGTCGGCATTATTGGCGCAGCCGTTGCCTCGTTGGTGGCCGAGCTATTCGTCATTGTCTTAGTAACACGCTACTTCCGGGCCAGCGGTTGGGATTGGCAACGGGTTCTACCGCGCTGGTTGCGTTTGTTGATGGTGAGTGCCATCGTCGCACTGGTGATGTTCCTGCTTGGGCAGGTGCATCCGTTGTTGGGAATAGTTAGTGGGCTGGTGTTGTATGCTGGGAGCGTGATGGGCGGGCTAGTGCTGGCACCTGATGATTGGGATCTGGTGTATCGACTGGTCGCAGCGATGCCCGGCGGCTATCTGATACTGAAATATTGGCAGCGCGATGTTCCACTGAACTGGTGATTGCATGTTACACTGACTGCCAGTGGTTGTTTAGAGCAAAAGTATGCTATCGTTCTGGTTCATCCCCGCTCTGATATTGAATGTTATCTTTATGACGCTTATTGGCGTCAACTGGTTGCAGCCTTATGATAGTTCGGCGCTAGAAAATTTACTGGCAAGTATCGAAGGCTGCGAATCGATTTGCTGGCTGGACATTCGCCCCGGATATTCAACCCTCCCGACGTTGCAGGGAACGCTCAGTCATCATGAATGGGTCGGCGGGCAGGAGTTCAACCCCTCAATCCGACCCAATTCGGGTGCGTTGGTCTGGACCTGGAATCTACCGCCTGATGTGCCGATTGATCCGACGCGACGGGGCATCGCCGGGCTGCAAGTGGGGATTGTGTCGTACATCCAACTACCAACCAATTTGACTTTTGGCGAATTCTGGTTAGCCCGCGGCCAACCGCTCAGCGGACAGACATTAGGGCTGGGTAGCGGTCAGTTCCCCAACAGTCTACGCCATTATGTGGCTTATGACGCCGGTGGCACCTTGCAGGTACGCACCATTGTTCAATGCCCCTTTAGCAGCGTGGCATTATGGCACGCTCCGGTGGATGTCTGGCTGGGCAGTGAGTCGGATATTGCCTTAGCGCCCTACACCCTGCCAACAGCAGCCACCTGTAACCGCTCGTGATTGTTTTGATGCTGCGCGGTGGCCTGTTTTTAACACTGATGGTGCTGATTCCGATTGGCCTGATTCGAGCACAGCCGTATGATGACGGTGGGTTAAGCGCTTTGTTACTGCCCACATCGGATTGTACCCAACCCTGCTGGCAAGGCATTCAACCCAATATTACGACTGGCACCGAAGCCTATGCCCGGTTACAGCAACTGGAGCCAGTCAGCGAATTGAACCAGAATATCGATACAATTGTAGGTCAGATCTACTGGCGCTGGCAGCATGCAGGCGGTTTTTCCAACCTGGATATGAACGACCTGGCGTTTATCTGGTTGGAAAATGACATCGTGCGCAATATCTACTTGCCGGGGTTTCGGTCGTTTGCCGAGGTTTTTCTGGTGCTGGGAAAGCCGGAAAAGGTCTTCATTTTTCGTGATAACTTTATTGGCGGTCGGCAGATGGTGTACCTGGCCGTCTACCCGCAAGATTTTTATGTCGCCAGCCCATTTTCCTGTGCGACCACGATCACCGAACTGTTACGTACCGTACCGACGATTCATATCGGGCGTGAACCGGAATACGAATCCGCCAGCATTCAGGTGTTTGATCTCTGGGAATTGCGGGGCTGGCTACCACCGCGCCTGTGCCGCAACCGAACCCTACGCTAATGATCCGCTGGCTGAGTTTTACCGGGACGCTGATTACGCTGCTGTTTGCGGTCTGCATCAGCTTGATACAAGCCCAGCCTTACAACTCCAGTGAGCTTGCCACTACCCTGCTGGGCGATAGTGCTTGCCCGCAACCTTGCTGGCACAATATCCGCCCCGGCCATACGACGCTTGATGAAGCCTTAACGCTGTTGGCCGCTGATAGCTGGGTGGGGCAGATTACCCGGCAGGGACAACGGATCGAATGGTCCTGGACCGGTCAACAGCCGGCACTGGTAAATGCCAGCCAGCCCGGTTGGCTGACAGTGGACAATCAGGCCGTGAGTGCCATCAACATCCCGACGACGGTGAGCATGGGCGATCTCTATTTTTTGCTGGGCACACCTTACTGGAAAAGCACCCATCGCTCACGAAGTATCGCCCATGTGCGTCTGAGCTATCCGCGTGAATACCTGGCATTAACGATCGTGACGCAGTGCCCAACCACACGCTCGATTTTCTGGTTAACCCGGCCCGACATCACCTTGCTCAGCCAACCGCCCACCGGCATTGACTTCGACATCCACCTCCTCAGTCGTTCGATCGACTGCTGATTGATTCACTTTTTTCACAACTGGCAAGCGTAAAACCGGCTATTCCTCTTTACAAATTGCAGATTACACAATCGTCTCACTTCAATTCTGAATTCTTCGTCAAAAGTTCATTGTGAAACCTGACACCAGTCAATAATTGTATTAGGATTAATTCAAAAGCGAGAAAACATCAAATCTTAAGTTTGTAAACAGGAGCGGTGGATGTCCACAATCATCGAAGTACAAGATGCGCTGGCAGATGGCGAATATAAGCAGGCAGCAAATATATTGCAAACGGTCCTGCGCGATAACCCGTCTGCCGAAGCCTGGTTTATGGCGGCGCAACTCACACTGGACAATGATCGGGACCGGGCCGTTCGCCACTTGAAACGCGCGCTCCTGATGAACCCCCGCCATGGTGATTCACTCACCTTGCTGGGGCAACTGGGCGAAGACAAGCACATTACTGCGGGCGAGGTGGCAGAAGAATTGACGGAGGTCGTTGAGGAGCAGGTCGATCACCTCCCCTTCATGCGCCGCCTCTCCCGTCCCATGAAACTCACGGTCATGGGCCTGGTCACGTTGCTGGTGATCGTCGTTTTCATGATGTCACCGCGCATTTTATTCCCGCGTACCGGTCCGGCCTATATCCCGGAGGCGCCGCCCCAGGTCGCTCAACTTGAGATTAGCAGTGCAAATCAAGTTTTCAATGCGATGACAAACAGTAATCTGGAACTCTTTTCGGTGACTTTCGCCAGCGATCAAGCGGCTGGCAAACAGACGATGAAATTCTGGGTTCCAGGTCGTGGTGGTCAAATGCAGAGGGTAAATGTGATTGTTTACCAGAGCATGACCGCCATCGTCCGCGATATGGAAACCCACCAGCAGCTTGCCGCTACATCGGAAACGCTGATGATCGATAATGTTCTACTGGCCTATGACAAGAATCTGGTTGGCTTAATTATTGAAGGCCAACTGCGCAATCAATTCACAACCATTATGGGTGGGTAGCGGCCCACAACATCATTATCGCTGCACGTTAGCAATAAAGGTAATCATCATGTTTGCATTTGGGAACGCGATTAAGAATAAACAAAGCGGCCAGGGGTTTGCCGAGTACGTCCTTGTGATGTTCCTCGTCTCCCTGGTGACGTTTGGCAGTGCGTCGGCGCTGGGCGATGGTGTGGGCAATATTTACCAGACCGTCGTTTGTGCGCTGGGTGAGGGCGGTGAAGAGTGTGGCTGTGATTATGAAACGATCACGCATGGCCCCAGTTTTACCTGCACCGGCGGCGTGTTAGCTGTTGAGGCCAGTACATCGTGCGATCAAACGGCATTGTCCGTCTTGATTGAAAACGAAGACGATACCGTCACCGAAGTGGGTATGACTTATGATAGCGACACCGAGACCTGGGTTGTTGCCCACGCTGATAGTGCGCTGTGTGACCGCATCAATGGGACGGACCCGGTGCAAATGTGGCTCATTTCACGGCATACTGAAGATTCAAGCGTGAACACGTTCGGCTTTGGTACTGGACATGACACCGGCAGCGACGACTCGGGTAGTGGTGACGATAGTGGTACTGGTGATGATACCGGCACGGGCGATGATACCGGCACGGGTGGCGACACTGGCACGGGTGGTGATACCAGCACGGGTGGTGATACGGGTACTGGTGGTGACACTGGCACGGGCGGCGACACTGGAACGGGTGGTGATACGGGTACTGGCGGTGACACTGGCACCGGTGGTGATACGGGTACTGGCGGCGACACTGGATCAGGCGATTCGACTCCCGATGCAATCCTGGCAACCTCACCCAGTAGCGTCGATTTTGGCGATCAGAATGTGAACAGTACCTCAACCGCCCAAACCGTTACCTTGAGCCATAATGGTACCGCCGGAGCCAATTCGATCACGATTAGTGGCGCAACCCTAACTGGCTTGAATGCTGACCAGTTCAGTCTGACCTTCTCGTCACCAGTTACGCTTGATGTCGGTCAAACAGCGACCGTCAGTGTCGAATTTAGTCCGACCAGCACTGGTTCGAAGTCAGCAACTCTGGAAATCGCGCATGACGGCAGCAACACATCACCGCTTGAGGTCGCTCTGTCTGGTACCGGTGTGACGCTACCCGATGCGACGCTGAGCCTCTCACCATCAACGCTCGATTTCGGCACGCTGACCAGCGGTAATTCGACGCTACCGGTCACGATCACCCATACCGGGCAAGCAGGCGCAGCCGACATCACGATTGCTGACATCAGCATTGCCGGCACCAACGCCGCGCTATTCAGCGATGGCCTCAGCAGCGCGGTGACATTGAGCGTGGGTCAGTCCACAACGGTGAATGTGACCTTCACCCCCAGCAGTGTCGGCACCTTTACGGCAGACTTCAGTGTCCTCAGCGATGCGGTATCGGTCTCACCCTTCAGCGTGGTGCTGAATGGGGCAATGGGTGTGGCCCGGGTGACGGATGCACTGCAAGTGCTGTTCGACTTCGATAACTATAACAGTGGCGATAGCACCATCACCAGTACGGTGGGTGGCCTGACCATGACCATCGACAATACCGGGCGCGTATCGCCAGTAACAGGCGGCATCAATATCACCAATTCGGTGCGAATCACATCAGGCAGTGCGCCGACCAGTCTGATTAACAGCGTGAAGAGTTCGGATGCCATCACGATTGAAGCCTGGGTCAAGCCTGCGAACACATCGCAAGATGGTCCGGCACGTATAGTCTCAATTTCGCAGGATGGCAACAATCGCAATGCTTCGCTGATGCAGGATGGTTCGCGCTATGAAGCCCGTATTCGGACTTCAGACAATAATAACAATGGGACCAGCCCCAATGTTCGCTCCGCAAATAATCAAGCGCAGACTGTATTGCAGCATGTGGTCTTCATCTACAACCCCAGCGATGGCAAAGGCCGAATCTATCTGAACGGTTCTCAGATCAAGAGCGTGAACAATGTTGGTGGCAATCTCGATAACTGGAGCGACAGCTTCCAGATGATTATCGGTAACGAGTTTGGCGACAACCTTGATGACCGGGACTGGCGCGGCGAGATCTATACTATTGCCATTTATAGCAAAGCGCTGTCGGAAGCTGAAATCACCCAGAACTACAACGCTGGGGAAGCCTAGTTTGTGAGGACTGATCGCCTCCGGGCGGTCTTATCTTCTTCTCTCTCCTTTGCTGTGAGGCGGGTCACTCAGTGGCTCGCCTCTTGCTTTCCCCCATTCATTCCGCCGCTTCCAGCCGGTAAATCGCACCCTTGTAATCGACCAGATACAATTCCCCTTGCGCATCTTCACCGAATGAACTGATGATGAAATCAGTATCTTCGAATAATGTGATCTGCCAGTCTCCGGCAGGATCTTGATAGGCTGTGCGGATGATGCCAGTGCAATAATCGCCAAAAATATACGTTCCCTGTAAGTCCGGCAGGACGGCCCCGCGGTACATATAGCCGCCGGTGATGGAACAGCCTGCCGCGTGCGAATATTCGTAGATCGGGTCAGTCATCGCGCTCAACAAAGTCGCATCTTCCAGGTAGGGATGAGTTCCTTCGAAGGCGCTCCAGCCGTAATTCTCACCGCCGGGACTGGCCGCTGGTTGAAAGTTCAATTCTTCCCAGGCCCATTGCCCGACATCAGCGATATACAGGTCGCCAGTGAACCGATCAAAAGTGAAGCGCCAGGGATTGCGCACCCCCAATGCCCAGATCTCCGGCGCAAAAGTAGCGTCATTCGCAAACGGATTCGTCTCCGGGATCGTATAGGTATCGCCATCAACATCCAGCCGCAAGATTTTGCCGAGCAATGCCAGGGGATCTTGCCCGTTGATGTTGGGAATCTCAGGATTGCCGCCATCACCAATGCCCATGTACAAATAACCATCTGGCCCAAAGGCGATATGCCCGCCGTTGTGATCGGCGAAAGGTTGTTCAACCACCAGCAATTCCACCCGACTGGACTCATCAACGCGCGCATCGGCGCTATAGCGGGCGAGAACGCTGTGTCCCTGCCGGTTCGTGTAGCTGACGAAAACGCGGCCATTCACAGCGTAATCCGGGTGAAAGGCCAGCCCCAACAAGCCGCGTTCACTGTAGCCGCCTTGCAGCACCTCATCGCTGAGCAGCAGGGATACATCGAGGAAAGGCCGAGGGTTGATGTCGCCATCTTCAATAAGTAGCACATAGCCGCCCTGTTCGACTGCAAACAGCCGCTCATCACCGGCATGGGTCACCAGCAGCGGATTATCCAACCCGGTGACGACTTCACGCCAGACATAGCGTGTGGGGTCCGGTGGCGCAGTCCGTATAATCACGATAGGGGTTGGTTCGACACTGCTGATTGATGCTTCGGTCGTATCGGTTGGCAAAGGGGTTGGTAACAGCAGAATCAATGCTACAACACTGCCCGTGATGAGCAGCACGAGCAGCAGCGCCGCCGCGATCGCCACGCCAATCACCAATCCAGTGGTTCCATTTTCGTTCATCAACTCAGGCCTTCATTACGTTCAATCAATCCACATCATAGCAGGTTCGTGGAATAATTCACACATGACAGCGACGATGGGCAGTGCTATGCTTGCGCGTGATGCGAACCATTAAAGGTTAGTCGTTGTGGATGCCATTTTTCGAAAACAACCTCACCTCCTGACCACTCTAGCGATTGCGCTATTATCCATCACGGCCTGTACGCCCGCCGAACCGACACCGACCACTGCGCCACCGACATCAACGCCTATTGCCAGTAATGCGGCCTGGACACCGGTGATTGAGACGTTTAACGACGTAGAAATGGTGCAAGTGCCAGCGGGTTGCTTTGAAATGGGCCATGCTGCCGGTCGGCGCGATGAACGGCCTGTGACAGAGATCTGCCTGGATGCATTTTGGATTGACCGCACTGAAGTGACCAATGCACAATATGGCTCAACCGGTAATTTCGCCGGGGATGAGCGACCGCGCGAAAATCTGACCTGGTTTGAGGCACGCGATTTTTGTGCCGCCCGTGACGCCCGCCTGCCGACTGAAGCGGAATGGGAATATGCCGCCAGCGGTCCCGATAATCTGATTTACCCCTGGGGTAATGAATTGATCGAAGCCAACGCCGTGTTTGACCGCAACTCAAACAGCGAAACCGCTGTAGTGGGCAGCCGTCCCGACGGCGTAAGCTGGGTGGGAGCCTATGACATGGCGGGCAATGTCTGGGAATGGATGAGCAGTATCTACGATGCCTATCCATATGATGCCAGCGATGGTCGTGAAGACCTGTCTGATAGCGAGTCGCTGCGGGTGTATCGGGGCGGGGTTGGTAGCTATATTGACTACGGTATTGGGACAGCAACCCGCTTCCGCAAAGCACCTGACGAACGCGATTGGTTTATCGGGTTCCGCTGTGCACGAGGGGTTGAATGATCCGCCTGCTCATCTGGCTGCTGCCGGTCATCATCAGTTCCGCGCTCTGGTTGGTCAACAGGCCGGATCAACGCTGGATTGTACCCGTGCTGGTCGTGATGTGGCTGGTGACGCTGGGTAGCCGCGTTGCTCGTTTGCGACTGATTATCAGTGTGCCCGTGCGTTGGCTGCGTGAACGGCCCGCATTGTACTGGCTGGCATTACTGGTCTATGTGATCTGGGTACTGGTGGCCTGGCTTGTTCCATATCAGCCCACCAATGGTCGTCTGTTAGAACCCGTTGAATACATCCTGCTGCTGGCGGGGCTGTGGGGCTTCCTGTATCTGACCGCCTATGATTTCAGTGCGGACCAACTGCATGCAATGGGCGCGAAATTGAGCCAGAGTCGGGTCGCGGGCCTGCTCATCACCATCACAACACTGCTGCTGGTGTTTATGGCTGCGGAGTTTGGCCTGCGCGTTTTCTATATTACAACCGATGGCTATGGCTTCACGGCGATGAATTATCACTGGTATAAGAACTTCTATTGGGGCCATTACAATTCCGTTGGCTATCGGGATTATGAGCCAATAATCGAAGGGGTTGACCAGCGGATTGCGATTCTCGGTGATTCATTTGCGATGGGACACGGCATCAATAACCTGGATGCCACGTTCGCCCAGCTTCTCGAACAGCAATTGGGCACTGGTTATGATGTGAACGTGGTGGCACAATCTGGTTGGGATAGTGATATTGAATTGCATTATCTCCAGGAATATCCATTACAACCCGATGTCGTCGTGCTGTCATATTATCTGAACGACATTGACCACCTGCTGACCGACCCGTCGCAAGATCCCAATGCCGCGTTCGACTTCCCGGAAAATCCGGCGCTAAGCTGGTTCGTGCTCAATTTCTTCACACCAAATTTCATCTACTACAATGTGATGCAGTACACCTCACCCCTGCGGGCGACCAATTTCACCAACCGGTTACTGGATGCCCATATGGACGACGACCTGTGGGCACAGCAGGCGTGGTGGCTCAATGAAATGGTGGAATATACCCGCCAGCAAGACATGCACCTGATTGTGCTGGTATGGCCGCAACTCCTCGCGATTGACGAATCAATTCCAGCGACGACGCGCATCCGTGATTTCTTCTTAGAACGCGACATTGAAGTCGTGGATATGACCGATATTCTACGCGATTATGATGGTCGCCAGTTGATCGTCAACCGTTTTGATGCGCATCCCGGCGTGCTGGCGCAACAACTGGCCGCCGAGCAACTTTACAACGTTCTTGCCAGTTGAGGGCTGGTTAGCCGTGATTTTGCTGCGGTCGCAAAGGGGGTGTTTGCTGCTATATGCTGCATCTGAGCGTGAAGACGATCATTGGTTTGCAGTAAAATTGGGCCAATAACCAGCAAAACTCACCATGAACTCACGATAGCATGAAACTGAATTGCACGGGTGTACACCTGTTCCTTTTTATAGTTCCAGGTCCGCAATTAGCGTCCGGGCTTCGTCCGCCAGATCAAGCGTGAAGTGTTTGATTTCAGTCGATAGCTCAATGAGTTCAGGAAAGGGTCGTCCGAAGGCTTGTTCCAGCCAGGGGATCGCCGTCTGTGGTGGGTCGAACCAGAGATAGCCCAGACCAAAACACAAAGCTGACCCGGCAGCATACCCCAGCCGCACCAAACTTGGGTCGCCTTCCCAGCCTGAATCCGCTAACCCTTCCAGATAGGCAGCGAAAACGATGCTGTCCAGATCACGCGCCTCGGCAGTCGTAATTTCGGAGAAGGCGAGGGTGGCAAAAATCATTGACGTCAGTTCTTCGCCAACGGCCCCCATTCCCACATAGGTCCAATCCACCGCCACCGTTTCGTTAGTGCCAGCACTATTCTGTCGAATAAAAAGGTTACGGCGAAAGGCATCACGGTGGAGCAATGTCTGTGGCAGTCGATCCAGCGCATCGTGAAAAATAGCCCGCTCACCCCAGAAGCGCAACATTCGCTCAACATCGTTGTCACGGAACCAGCGGTCAATTACGGGTTGACCCAATGCTTGCCGGATGCGATCCATCGTTGCTTCCGACGTGTTCACTTTAGCACGTAACCAATCCTGACTGAGCCACGACCACGTGGGTAATTCGGACGCAACCAGAAAAGCCCCATTGAATTGGCCCAGGTGACGGGCAACAGTGCCATAATTTTTCAGCGACCAGTCCCCAACCCCATCGACAATATCTTCCAGCCACAAACCAACGGTGTTTTCTGAGAAGCTATAAGTCCCAAAGAATTGGGGCGCAACCAGACCGTCGGGTAGATCAGCTAATTTGCCCGATTGGTAGGCCAAAACCTCACGCTTCCAGTATCTCGGGTCAGCCGGATTGTCCTGGCCGGTGGTTGTGCCCACAACCTTTAGAATGACCGACCAGTCTTGTTCAACGTCGCCATCATGGGCAGTGCCGCGAAAACGATAAACCCCCGATAAGACACCGGCCACTTCACCGGCACCGCCATAGACGCGATCATAGCGCCACTTAGCAACTGTAGCGGTGCGGCTACTTAATACCTGCCGCACGATCTCAGTTAAGGTCGCTTGATCGATTGCCGCTAAATTGTAGCCGCTTTGGGAGGTGTCGGTTTGGTTTGCCATTGGTTGGTGGCCTTACTATTCCACCAGCACCAGCGTACCGGCCCCCGGCAGTTGAATACAGCGATAATGATCGTGCTCGGTCGCCCGCATGACCTGTGGCTCACGGGGTTGGCCGTCAGCATCCAGGAAAATCACCTGACCATCACCCAACAGACAGACGTCAATGCCCGCCATTGCTGCCCCCGATGGGCTGAAGATCTCAACCGCATGAATCACGCCCAGGTCAATGATGGTCTGAATACCGATCTCGCCGGGATTCTGGATGAACTCACCATTCACTGCCAGCACGCGACACTGCACATCCAGCAGGCCGGGCGACAAATTGGTTTGGAACACAGCGCGGGGGGCAGCCGGTGTGAGGGGACATAAGGGCGACGCGGGAAGATAGAGCGGTTCCAACTCTTGCATTGCTGCACCGGGTGCCACCTCGTCAATAATTTCCAGTGTTTCAGCGTCAATGACCACGATCTCATCGTTGGCAAGCGCCAGATAGATGTGCCCATCGTCCGCCCAGAGTTCATTTGGTTCAGCATCCAGTTCGAACTCGTCTACAAGCTCGAAGTCAGATGCGGTTAGCACCAGCAAGCTACTGTCAACCGCAACAAACAGGTGTTCAAATTCGGCCAGCACAGCGAGCGGAGTAACTTCTAATTCAATGACTTCAACCACGCTGGCATCAACTGGGTCAAGGACCAGGATGCTGGCGGTATCCGGGCTGGCGACATAGAGTAAATCGGCTTGCGCCTGCACCAGATTCAGGCCGACCACCAGTGATACGGTAAGCAAAAGCATCATTTTACGCATGATTTTCACCCGCAGGTTATGATACGTTCAGGCTCATCATAGGCGACAATCGGCGATTGTGCCAGATTTTTCGGCGCAAAATAGGTCATTCGTAGGGTATGTTATGCTAATCAGAGTCTGACTGATGTACTTGCGATAAGCGATCAATCTCAACCAGCATTTGCCCAATCCATTGCTTCAAGGCTTCGGCAGTTTCCGGCGTCCATTCATAGAATCCCGTGCCGGTTTTCGTCCCCAGTTTACCCTGTTCCACCAGGTCTTTTAGTAACTGTGATGGTTCCTGTGAAGCGTTAAGATCAGACACCAGATATTCACTGATGGCTAAGATCAGATCCCAACCCACGAGTTCCCAGATTTCAAACGGTCCAGCCGCTGCATAGCGCCGCCCAAAGCCAGTTTTCACAACCGTATCAATATCCGCTGGCGTGGCAACCCCCTGCTCGACGAGCGACAACGCCTCCCGAAACAGCGCAAATTGCAGCCGGTTGCCGACGAAACCGAGCACCTCTTTCTGGATAATCGCCGGGCTTTTACCCACTTTGCGCATGAGGTCATAGATGACGTTCACCGTTTCATCGGCGGTGCCTTCGTGCCGGACGATCTCCACCAGTGGCAGCAAATGCGGCGGATTAAAATAGTGCGTCACTAGAACTTTGTCGGGGCGCTGGGTCGCAGCGGCTAACATGCTGGGCATCAGGCTGGACGTATTGCTCGCCAGGATCGCATGTTCCGGGCAGAAGCGGTCCAATTGCGCAAAAATCTCCTGCTTAAGTTCCAGATTTTCCAGCACCGCTTCGATCACGACATCTGCCTTAGACGCAACTGCCTGAAGTTCGGTATTGGGCTGAATACGGGCCAAACTATCTTCGGCTTGCTGCGGACTGACCGACCCGTTATTGACCAGCATCTGAAAATTGCCCTGCATCAAGGTAATGGCCTGCTGTAACTTCTCTGCACTCACATCGTTCAGGTGTACCTCATAACCCGCCAGCGCGAATTCCTGGGCAATCCCATGCCCCATGAGTCCGGCACCGATAACGGCAATTGTACGGATGTCTTCAAGGTTCATGATAATCAGTTCCTGTTTTGATTGGACTGCTGCTCTGTATTCAATTCCACCACCGTACGGGCCATCTCGACCACGCGCTGGCGTAGTTCATCCGGTTCGATGACATAGACCTGCGGGCCTGCGCCCAATACGGCCCCGGCAGCTTCTTCCAGTACCTCGAAGTTGACTCGCACCACACACCAGCCCGTCGTATCCGCTGGTTCGATCTGTTCGACCTGTGCCCAGCGCCAACTACTCGGTAAGTGGCGGGCATCTTCCCTTATTCGTAAAATCGCCGGATATTGCGGTAAGTTAGCCCGAAAAGCGGCGGTGGATTCGTGCCAGTAGGTCGCCAGATCAAAGTCTGCGGGGCGTTGGGCGGGTTCATTGGTTAATTCAACGCGCTGCATCCGCGAGACCCGATAAGTACGATAGTCACCGTCAACTGCCGCGACCAGATACCAGACCGAGCGCTTGGCAACCAATCCTAATGGGTCAATCAACCGGTCAACGAATGTGCCATCACTGCGTTCATAGGCGATTTTGCTGCGACAATCCTGCCACAGCGCCGCTTGCAGCGCGGGTAAACAGGGTGTCGCTTCGGTGGATTTGTGCCAGCGCCCGTTGTCGATGTAGATTCGTTCCCGGAAGAGCGTGGCATCATCGCGTTTGAAAGCGGGTAACGCCGCCAGCAGTTTGAGCCAGGCCACCTGTGCCGCGCTTTGCAACCCCAGGTCGTTGAGTAAGTCAGGTGGGTTGTTGAGGACAATCGCCTGAATTTCCGCCGCACTTAGGCCGTTCAGTTTGGTCTGATAACCATCCAGCAATGACCAACCGCCACCGTGACCCCGCTCGGCCACCACCGGCACCCCGGCGGCGCTGAGGGCATCCATATCGCGCAGAATCGTCCGTTGCGAAACTTCCAGGCGCTGCGCCAGCTCACCGGCGGTCATCTGCCCGTTGGCCTGCAAGTGCAACAAAATGGAAAGTAACCGATCCGCCCGCATCACATTTACTCACTTCACGAATCCTTGCGAAGAATTTCATGAGTATAGCGACGTTAAATCCAAAGTCCCATATATCCGGCAGGCGGCAAGATGTTATAGTATGTATATGAATTGTCAAAGAATTGATGAGGCTTACGGTGTCAACTGAAGTATTGAACCTGACAAATATCGAAAATGCGGTTGAAATTGCTGCATTAGGCGATGATTATCCCGGCCCGGTACAGGTCGTCGCCTTTAGCCCGGATAGCACCCTGCTGGCCTGCTCGACGTTTAATAATCTGTACTTATGGGATATACGCAGTCGGCGGCAGCGCTGGACACAGAAACTAGTCACGCGGGACCTGGCCTTTAGCCCGGACGGTGAAACGCTGGTGGTTGCTGGACGAGACATCATCTTCATGGACCTGCAGGGCGAACATCAGGCCACGCTCAAAGGCCATGCACAGGGAACGACCGGCGTTGCCTTCAGCCCGGACGGTACGTTGCTGGCTTCAGGTGGGAAAGATGGTGTCGTGCGCGTTGGTAATCTGGAAACGAAACGACTGGCGCAAAAATTTGACCATGCGTCACCGGTGCAAGCGCTGACTTTTAGCCCCGATGGGATGTTGCTGGCAACCATTAGCTGGGACAACCAAGGCGATGCGCCGCGTCAAGTCACGGTCTGGGATGTGGTTACCGGCGCGGAAGTTCATACGTTGCCCGGTGGGCGCGAGAAAAACCTTGCCTTTAGCCCGAACAATGACTTGCTGGCAGTCGATGGCAAAGTCTTTAACCTCGCCGACCAACGCGTGATTCACGACTTTAGCGAAGATCAGATTATCTTCAGCCCCAATGGTGAGTTGATGGCCTCCAGTCGTAATGATTTTCCCAGCGTGGGCTTGCGCCAGGTCACTAGCGGCGATCAGATAATGGTGCTGATAGGGCACAGTGACCCGGTGCGCAGCATCGCCTTTAATGCTGATGGCACCCTGTTAGCATCCGGCGCGGGTAAGCTGGTGTCGCTCTCAAGTAATGATGCCGAGACCGGTGAGGTGCGCGTGTGGGGTGTTCCAGCGTCTGAAATCGAAGTAGCAGAGGCAGAAACGGCGACACGACCTCGCAAACCGCTCAAACGGCTGGGTGCCGAGGAAGAAGACGAAGAAGGGACACTGCTCAAACCGGTACAGGATTTGTTTAATCGTTTATCGCGCGACTAACCGGGTTTGCGGTAAAATGCCGGTGTTTGACGACTACGCACAAAGGCATAGACCGCATGAATTATCGCAATCTTGGTCAGACCGACCTCTCGGTATCGGTTGTGGCGATGGGCTGCTGGGCCATTATCGGTGGCTTTAACTGGGGACCCCAGGACGAAAGCGACTCGCTGGATACTATCCAGGCCGCGCTGGATGTCGGTGTGAATTTTTTTGACACGGCAGAAGGTTATGGCGACGGGCATTCCGAACAACTGCTGAGTCGTGGGCTGGGCAGTCGACGACCCGATGTCATTATCGCCTCGAAGGTGAGCCAAAACAACTTGGCACCGGCAGACCTCAAAGCGGCCTGTGAGCGTAGCCTGAAACACCTCAACACCGATTACATCGACCTCTATCAAGTGCATTGGCCCAGCCGCGAGATTCCGTTTGCCGAGACCTATCAAGCATTAGAAGCATTGCGTGACGCGGGCAAAATTCGCTATATCGGCGTGTCGAATTTCGGCAAACTCGATCAGCCAGAAATGCTGGCAGTGGGCCGGTTCGAAGCCAATCAGTTGCCCTATAACCTGCTGTGGCGGCCCATTGAGGTCGATATTCAACCGCAGTGTGTCGAACACAACATCAGTATCTTGCCCTACAGCCCGCTGATGCAGGGCTTACTTACGGGCAAGTTTAAATCAGCCGCTGATGTGCCTGATGATCGGGCGCGGACCCGGCACTACACGCATGAACGGCCCCAGGCCCGTCATGACAGCCCCGGTTATGAAACCGAGACCTTTGCTGCTATTGAAGCCATTAGCCAGATCGCGGCAGAAATCAACCAGCCGATGGCACATGTGGCGCTGGCATGGTTACTACAGCAACCCGCCGTAACATCGGTCATCGCGGGCGCACGTAATCGGCAGCAGATGGAAGAGAATGCGGTGGCGGCGGAATTGACATTGAGCACAGACGTGGTGCAGCGGTTGAGCGCGGCGACCGACGATCTCAAAAGCAAGTTTGGTGCCGACCCGGACATGTGGGCGGCAAGCGGCAAATCGCGTTATCGTTGATTGTTGCTATCTACCACGCACAACAAAACTGGATACCAGTGCGTTTGATTGTCTCAGGAGGGTCAGGGTGTCGCAACAGGTAGCGATTGTGACCGGCGGGGCCAGTGGTATTGGCCTGGCGATTGTTGCAGCACTGGCCCGGCAGGACTATGTGGTTGTTTCAGCCGATGTTCAGGCTGGCACCGATGACCCGGCATTGCGTAGCAACATCGACAGTCTCATGGTTGACCTAACGGAGCAGTCGGCCTGTGAACATGTCGTCCAGGAAACCTTGAAACGGCATGGGCGCATTGACGTGCTGGTGAATAATGCGGGTTTCCAGCACGTTGACCCGCTGGAGAATTTCCCGGAAGAAAAATGGAATCAGATGATTGCCTTGATGCTGACAGCGCCCTTCCTGCTGACCCGCTACGTCTGGCCGACAATGCAAGCCCAAAAAGGGGGGCGCGTCATCAACATGGCATCGATACATGGTGTGGTGGCATCGCCCTACAAGAGCGCCTATATCGCAGCCAAGCACGGGCTGATTGGGCTGACGAAATGCGCGGCATTAGAGGGCGGCTGTCATGGCATCACTGTTAACGCCATCTGTCCCGCCTATGTAGCGACGCCGCTGGTTGAGAATCAGATTGATGACCAGGCACAGGCCCATGATCTGTCGCGGGAGGCAGTGATCGAGGAGGTGATGCTGGCCCCGGCAGCGATCAAGCGACTGATTCAGCCCGGCGAAATCGCCGATTTTGTCCTGTATTTATGCTCACCATCAGGTGGGGTGATTACGGGGGCAAGTTTAATGGTTGATCTGGGGTGGACCGCCCGCTAAATTCGTGAGTTAGCCATCTTCGTCAGCCCAATAACCGAGTTCGATGAGCTGGGGGCGGGCTTCGACGTATACAGCATTCAGCAGGGCAAACGGCGCGTTAATGGTCGTTTGCTGCCAGCGGGCTAACAGATCAACACAATCACCAACTGACGTGATTTCTTCACGTGCCAGCGTCTGCAGGGCGTTGTCAGAGAGGTCAAGCACGTCGAGCGAAATCGCGTACAGGGCTTCATGATCCAGATTGTTCAGTTGATCGTCGGGCATTTTGAGAAACTCCGCCTACACGACTTTACCCACTCGTATGATAGTTTACCGTTAAGCATTCTAACGCCGCTTCATCCACAATAATACCTAAACCCGGCGCATCTGGCACGGTGAGATAGCCATCAATCTGGTCAAAGGCTTCCGTACACAAAGCTTCACGGATCGCATTGGGGGTGCGGTCGAACTCCATAACCGGTTCCTGTTGATAGGGTAATGCATTCCGCGCTGGAGATACAGGTGGAATCGTCGCCGCAACATGCAGGGTCGCCGCAACCATGATGGGTGATCCCCAGACATGAGGATTGAACTGAACGCCAAAGGTATTGGCTAGTAGAGCCACCCGCTGCTGTTCAATGATGCCACCCACAATCACCACATCTGGTTGGGCATGGGCGATGGCCTGTCGTGCGACAAAATCGCGGAATTCGAAGCGGGTCCGCAATCCTTCGCCCCCGGCTAACGGTATCGACTGTCCGGCCTGTACCTGCAAATAGCCCGCCAGATCGTTGGCATTGACCGGCTCTTCAAACCAGTAAATATCATGCTCGGCTAAACGCTGCCCCATGCGGCTGGCAGTCGCGGCGTCATAGGCTTGATTGGCATCGACCATCAGTTGAATATCAGGGCCGATAGCGGTTCGCAATGCCCCGACCCGCTCAGCATCATCTTTTAAGGCCAGGCCGCCAACTTTGGTCTTCATCCCCTGAAAACCAGCGTCGACATAGCCCCGCGCTTCATCCAGCAAACGGTTGGGGAATTCGCCGTCGGTGTAATACAACCCGGTCGCGTAGACGGCAACGCGATCCCGAATGCGACCACCCAACAGGTCGGCAACCGGCAATTCGGTCGCTTGCCCAACAATATCCCACAGGGCGATGTCAATCGCACTCAGCGCACTGCCGCCAAAGCCACCGGTCAGGTTGGCATTGTACAGCGCGTGATACATTTTTTGCCACAAACCGGCCCGCTCGAAGGGGTTCGAGTTTAAGAGTATCGGTGCAAAGCGCTGATGGATAATCGTCCCGGCAGCGCCACCACTGCCCTCGCCCCAACCGACCAATCCATCATCCGTCGTCAGCCGAACAACCCCCGTACTCCGTTTATCAATCCAACCCTGTGACCAGCCAAATGGTCGTTCCAGCGGGCATTCCAGGTCGAAGGTTTCAATTCTGGTGATCTTCATCGCCAGTCTGTCCTATTCAATCCGCAAGCAGGCACAAAGCATCATGTTCTGCCGCTATTGTACCCAATTTTATATGGGTTCGGGCTAGGGTTGGACTTCTTCGGTTGCCATCGTTGCCTGAGCGGTCAGGGTCGGAATCAATATGGCCTGCGTTGCCCGGAAACGAATCGTCGCGTCCACTGTCGGTTGAGTCGTCGGTGGATTACTGGACCCACCAGGGGCAGACGTGGGTGAGTTGCCCGACGAGTCGGTTGTTGGCAGTGCGGGCAGCGGTAATGGCGTCCAGGTAAACGTCGGCGTCACGGATGGTTGCGTCGTCGGTGAGGGGGTGATGGTGGGAATTTGCGTCGCCGTCGCTGTCGCCGCAACCCGCGAGGTGGGGGTTAAGCTGGGCGCGACCGTGTTGAGTGGGGGCCGCGTCCTGGTCACTGTCGCTGTTGCGGTGGGTGTGCGCGTTGCCGTTGGTGATGGCGTTGTGGTTGCAGTCGGCGAAAACGTGTTGGTAGGGTCAGGGGTGATAAGCGTTGTTTCGAGGCTGGGAGGACTGGTCGACGAGGGTGTATGGACTACGCCATCATTTATCGTGAGCAAATTTAGCAGGTCAGCATGGACCGTTGAGCGAGTCAGTGTTTCCGGCAGGTCAATCAAGCGGATGTGGGCCTCGCTCACATAGGCGATGACCTGGGCTTCGCTACCATTATCGACATACAGCAGGGTATTGGCTGACGCTTCGTAAAGATCAACCAGTAAACTTTCATCGAGTATCCCCCGGTGGGCCAGATCTTCGATCTCATCCAGACGAACATGGGCCAGATGGAGCCAGGTGGTGCCGGTGCTGCTGGTCAACGACGAGAGCGCAAGGATAATCGCCTCCCACAATCGTTTGAGGCCATAGAGAAAATCGCCGGGCCGGGCCTGAGCTGAAGCGGCAACCGCTCCACCGCCGACTCCCACGGTCAAGAACAAGACAATGGCAATCGTCGCCACGAGGCGGCTGATGGGCAGTAGGACGGCGGTTGTTTGTGGATGCGATTTTGAAGCAAGGAGTTCACCTTGAAGGCGCATTTCCAATGCGGCGACGCTGGCTGCTGCCATTGCTGGTCGGTTCAGGCGGGTGGTTAATAAGGCGACCTGCAGGGCGGGTTTTAAGTCGGCGGCGTGATCGGGGTATTGTTGGAGACATTCTTCCAGAGTCAACTTCCCAGACAGGATTGCATCCAGGCAGGTATCCAGCACGTCTTCAAATTGTCGCGGGACGTCGTTCATGAGATTCCTGCCAGAATTGAATCGATGTCAAAGCCAGAGCGCTCCAACCGGCTGGCGAGTGCCCGCAACGCCCGGTGTTGCAGCGCTTTGATCGCGTTGGGCTGTTTCCCCATGACCTCGGCAATGGCATCAATTCGATAACCCTCAATAAACCGCAGCATGATAACCTGTTGCTGATCTTCAGTTAGCTCGCTGATCGCCATTCGCAGCACCCTGGCGGCATGACTTTGCACCATTTCAGCATCCATGTTGGTGTCGACTGACAATGGCTCAACGTCAATATCACTTTCCGTTGGCCGCCGGTCATGCTTACGATAATGGTCGATCACCCGCGCCCGTGCAATCCGATATAGCCAGGCGATAAACGGTTTGCCACGATCTTGATAACGGTCGAGGCCCTGTAACGCTTTGGTAAAAACATCACCGGTCAAATCTTCCGCCAGTTGGTGGTCCGTGACCCGCTGTACAACATACCGAAAGATGGCCTGAACATGCTCACGATACAGTTCAGCAAACGCTTCGGCATCGCCGCGCTGCGCTTGCCGTAGCAAACGCCGTTCCTCAACGCGGTCCACCGGCGGGTCTCCAATCAAGTCGTCGTGCGCGTGTTATGTTCATTACCGTTGGGCTGTTCAAAAGGTTATGGGTGGATGATTCAAGTGCCATATATATCATATCATGCCGGGATTGTTGAGGCCCTTAAGGCGCGGCACGACCGCTCTAATGAATCCTTTGCATCAAGGGCGGTGTTCTGTATAATTTTGCTGCATATTTCCCCGGATGATTTTCAGGTTCTCATGACTAACCAGGAACACAATCAACAACCCGTCTCGTCTGCGCTATATACCGAAGAATATTTTCGGACTGCGTGTGAAGGTTATGACGAATTCAATACCAGCGAAGGTGAGCATTTATCGCGGCGGCTGAAAGCGGCGTTCGAGCTGGCGGAAGTGCTGCCCGGCATGGCGGTGCTGGATGTCGGTTGCGGACGCGGTGAGATCTTGCGGCATTGTGCGCAATTGGGCGCGAATGCTTATGGCATTGATTACGCTGCCGTCGCCGTCAGTATGTCGCGTGAGGTGATTCAGGGGTTGAATGGGGTGACGCCGGGTAATACCGCCGTCGGTCGGGCCGATGCCAAAAAGCTCCCGTTCCCCGATGCGGCGTTTGATCGGGTGCTCATGTTCGATGTGGTTGAGCATCTACATCCCTGGGAACTGCACGAGGCCATGCTGGAAGTGCATCGCGTACTCAAGCCTGATGGTCGCTTTATCATCCATACCGCGCCCAACATCTGGTATGATCGCTATGCCTACCCGTTGGTGCGGCTGGTACGGACGCTGCTGGCGAAGGCCATAAATACCCCAAAGACCCGCGGCAGTTTCTGGTGGATGTCAATGAACATGTGCATGTCAACGAACAATCGATTGTCAGCATGAACCGGGCGCTGCGGCAAGCCGGGTTCAGGGGCAAAGTCTGGCTGGATAGTCCACCGCAGAACCGCAGCGAAAGCACGCCGCTGGCAATGCTGCGCAAAGTCGCCTTCGATCTGCCGCCGTTCCGCTGGTTCTTCGAGCGTGAGGTCTTCGCGGTGGCGGGGAAGGCGGAGCAGTAAACCTAAGCCCAATTCCCAAACCTGACAGCACCTGTCATATTTCTCCGTTAAAGTAAAATAATCAACTACAAGCGGTGAGGATAGAACATGGGCAACGTGGTGTTGTATATCGCGGCGAGTCTGGATGGCCATATTGCGGCGGCAGATGGCAGCGTGGCATGGCTGGACCAGTTTGACGACCCCAATGACGATTATGGGTACAGTGAATTTGCGGCTTCCATCGGCGCGGTGATTATGGGCGGCAAGACCTACCGGCAGGTATTGGACTTCGGCGTGTGGCATTACAAAGATATGCCATCGTATATCGTCACCAGTCAGCCATTGGCGGACCACCCGGATGATGATGTGCGCCAGGTCACGGGCGACTTCCCCGGATTAGTGGAGCAGATCAAGGCGGAGACCGAGAAAGACATCTTTTTCATTGGTGGCGCCCAACTCACCAAAGCGTTCATCGAGCAAGATTTGATCGACGAGTATCGCATCTTCATCATGCCGGTCATGTTGGGCAAAGGTATTCGGCTGTTCCTTGAACTCGACAGCGTGCAATCCGTCACCCTCACCAACACCCAGTCCTATTCCAACGGCGTGGTCGAACTGCGGTTTAGCTGCAAAGCTTGATTTCTTGCGTTATCATGCCTGATAGTAAGTACGACTAACAGGAAACCGGCGGATGCGGGTTCATCATCTAAACTGTGGCACCATGTGGATCCGGTTCGGCGTTGCTATCGTCGGTAACGGCAGCCTGTTGCAGCCATCTCACACCATTCTGCACGTTATCCTCGCAGAGACCGACGATGGCTTGCTGCTCATTGATACCGGATTCGGGACCCGTGATTTCACCAATCCAACCCGTCTGAACAATCTTCTGATGCGGATGGCAGGCTCCACCCGTGACCTGAACGAAACCGCTTTTTATCAGGTGCAGGCACTGGGCTATGATCCTGGCGACGTGCGGCACATTGTTGTCACCCACATGCACTTCGACCATGTGGGCGGCTTGCCGGATTTCCCTGATGCAACCGTCCATATTTTTCGCACCGAATACGACCATTTAATCAACCCCCAGGACGTGTACGAACGCTACATTTACCGACGTGAGCATTGGGACCATAACCCGCGCTGGAAGGTTCACGATTTAGTGGATGAGACCTGGTTTGGCCTGCCCGCGACTCCGGCCTTCGATCTCGGCAATACGGCATTCCATTTTATTCCATTGCCAGGACATTCGGCAGGGATGAGTGCGGTAGCCCTAAGAACGCCGGATGGTTGGCTCATGCATTGCGGCGACGCCTATGCCTTTCATGGTGAGGTCGATCTGGATAACCCACGTTTGCCACCTGATTATGTTATCCTGAAGCTGATGCGAAATTCGAATAAAGTGTTTCGCAGTATGGGTCGGCATACGCCACGTTTGCGCCAACTGCTCCGTGAACATGGCGATGAGATTAAAATGATGTGTTCGCACGACCCGGTTGAATTACAGAAATTTTTGTGAGATTGCCCCCAAATTACTGATGACAGGAGAAATTTTTATGGATGTGGTTTTAGATTCCCCACCAATTCTGGATCGTTTTCGCTTGGATGACCGGGTGGCACTGGTCACAGGCGCGGGCCAGGGTATTGGTCGGGCATTTGCCCATGCGCTGGGAGAAGCCGGGGCTGCTGTCGCAGTCGTTGATCTGGTTACGGAACGGGCCGAGACCGTCGCGCAGGAGTTGACGGATAAGGGCATCACCGCAATGGCCGTGACCACTGACGTCACACAAAAGGCACAATGCGAAAATATGGTGAAAACGGTTGTGGATGCGTGCGGCAAACTCACGATTGCCGTGAACAATGCGGGGATTGGCGACTGGACGGCAGCAGCGGAAGTATCCGAGGCTAACTGGGATCAGATCAATAACGTCAACCTCAAAGGCGTGTTTCTGTGTGCGCAGGCTGAGGCCCAGGTGATGTTGCCTGCCGGCTATGGCAAGATCATCAATACGGCGTCCATGTCAGCCTCGATTGTGAATTACCCGCAAGCGCAGGTCGTCTATAACACGACCAAAGCCGGTGTCTTGCACATGACGCGCAGCCTGGCAACCGAATGGGCCGCGCACGGGATTCGCGTCAACAGTATCAGCCCTGGTTACACGCGCACGCAACTGGTCGCTGATTTGCTGGCAACACCGATTGGTCAGGAAATGGCCCCGCAATGGCTGGAGCGGACACCACTGGGACGCATGGCAGAGGTCACTGATTTGCAAGGTGCAGTCGTGTTCCTGGCAGCGGCGGTTTCCGACTTTATGACCGGTTCAGATATGATTATTGATGGTGGCTATTGCGCATGGTGAAAAATGAAAATTGATTTTACGGGCAAACGGATTGTCGTCACCGGGGCCGGCAAGGGCATTGGTCGCGATATTGTGCGTTATTTGACGCATGAGTGTAACGGAGATGTCATCGCGGTGAGTCGAACCCCGGCTGATCTCAAAAAGCTGGAAGCGGAACTCGGTTGCCAAACAGTGGCCGTTGATCTCGCGGATGAGGCGGCAACGCGGACAGCT
This sequence comes from Phototrophicaceae bacterium, assembly GCA_965223835.1. Classification (GTDB taxonomy): domain Bacteria; phylum Chloroflexota; class Anaerolineae; order Aggregatilineales; family Phototrophicaceae; genus CAVYXZ01. The sequence goes on along the minus strand of CBDCXQ010000001.1, from coordinate 6,002,375 downwards.
ATAACGGCGGTGGGGCGCATTGACCTGCTGGTTAACAATGCCGGGATCGCCATTCTGGAGCCATTTCTGGAAGCCACGACGGCGGCGTTCGATCAAACCATGGCGGTCAATGCGCGGGCGGCCATGATTGTTTCGCAGATCGCGGCTAAAGATATGATCGCACGTGGCGTTGGGGGTGCCATCGTCAATGTATCCAGCCAATCCTCGGCGCGGGCGTTACTGGACCACACGACCTATTGCATGTCGAAGGGGGCGCTGGACCAACTGACGCGGGTGATGGCGCTGGAACTCGGTCCGCATCGTATTCGGGTGAATGCCATTAACCCGACGGTGGTCCTGACGCCGATGGGCAAACGCGCCTGGGCAGACCCGGCTAAAGGTGATCCGATGAAGGCCAGGATTCCGCTGGGACATTTCGCTGACCCCGAACATGTCTCGCAAGTGGTTGCTTATCTACTCAGTGAGCATTCGGCGATGGTCAACGGAGTGATGTTGCCGATTGATGGTGGCTTTTTGACAACCTGAACATCACCTGCTGGCCCTCATTTCACCGATTAAATGTGCTATCATGTGGTACACGCAACCACACAGACTAGACAATCATCCGCAAATTGCGTGATAAATGGTATTTCTGACTTGAAACGATTTTGCATACGATATTGACACGTACGGCGGAATGGCAGGAGGCAGGTTTATAATGAAAATTCTCGTTGGGTATGCCAGTGCACATGGCTCCACCGCTGAAATAGCTGAGTTTATCGGCAAGGAAATCGAACAGCGCGAGTTTGAAGTCACCGTCGCGAATGTTGCCGATGTCACCTCGATGGAAGGGTATGACGCCTATGTGGTCGGTTCGGCGATACATGGTGGCATGTGGCTATCGGAGATGTCGCAGTTTCTCGAGCGGAATGAAGCCCAACTCAAACAGCTTCCCGGCGCGTTCTTTATCACGGCGATCCGGGTACTGGAACCCGATGGCTATGAACACTGCCTCCGTGAGTATGTTAATCATCGGGTGCTGGACAACTTGAACATCACGAATTTGACCGTGTTTGCCGGACTCCTCAATCTGGATGCGGTGGAATGGGAAGAACGCTGGACGCTCGCCGCCCGTTACGATGGCAAAAATCTGCCAGGCACGATGTCGAATGACTTCCGGGATTGGGACAAAATCCGCCAGTGGACCCAATCAACGGTCGATCAATTCCTGCTGGCCTAGAAACGCTGGACCTTCGTACAGGCTAATCTATAGCGTCTGGACGATGTGTGAAACCACCTGAATGCGCGACAATGATGTCAGCGTAGAAAGGTGGTTTTTATGTCTGCTTATATCCGCTTGCGCCGAGCGTATCCCAATTTTGCCCGGTTGTGGCTGGCGCAAATCGTGAGTATGCTGGGCGACTGGTTTAATACGATTGTCCTGGTCGCGCTGGTATCGAAATATAGCGGCGGCTCTGGTCTCGCCGTCAGTCTATTTCTGATGGTACGCGTATTGGCCCCGCTGTTGATTAGTCCCTATGCTGGCGTGCTGGCTGACCGCTTTGATCGTAAACGCTTACTGATCGCCAGTGATGTGCTGCGGGCTATCATCGTGCTACTGCTTTTACTGGCAAGTGGACCAGCAACGTTGTGGTTGATTTATGGGTTAACCGCCCTGCAGTTTATGCTTGCTGCTATTTTTGACCCGGCTCGGTCGGCGATCATTCCTAACCTGCTCCCACAAGATGAACTGGTTCTGGCGAACACGCTCAGCAGCGCAAGCTGGTCGGTCATGCTGGCCGTCGGTTCGTTGCTGGGTGGGATAATGGCCGCGTGGTTGGGTACCACGGCTGTGCTGTTGATTGATGCCCTGACGTTTTTGGTCTCGGCGGTTCTCATCAGCACCGTCCGCGTGAAACCGGCAGCAGCTCCATCCATGAAGACCGAAGCGGCAACCGGTAGCTTGCGCGAAGGTATTCGGTTTGCCTTTGATCGTCCCGCCTTCACGCTCAACTTACTGGTCAAAGCCGGTGGAACCATCGTCAATTCGGAAACGCTCATGGTTGTATTCGCCACGCAGGTATTCGTCAGCGGCGCTAACGGCGAACAGTCGCTGGGGTTATTATATGGCGTGACCGGGCTGGGCGCAGTATTGGGACCGGTTTTGCTCAACCGATTTAATGATGGGCGAGTGACGACCATGAATCGGCTCATCCTGGTCGGTTTTGCCCTTATCCCACTCGGCATGGCGCTATTAGCCAGCGCGCCGGGGTTGCTGGTGGTGGCACTGGCACTCATGATCCGGGCGATGGGCGGCTCAGCAAATTGGACTTATAGTTCGGTTATTATCCAAATGACGGTGCCTGACGCCTACATGGGCCGCATGTTCGCCCTCGACAACGCGATTTTTCAACTGGTTGCCAGCGGCAGTATGCTACTCACCGGTGTGCTGGTAGATATTGCCGGGCCGACCTATATGAATGTGTTGGTCGGTGGCCTGACACTCGTGACAATGATCCCGTTGGTTTTGTGGTGGTGGGGGACAAAAAGACTGCAACCGGCGATCCCCGTTGCAGTCGGTGATTAGCAAGCAGTTAGCCGGTACGGCTCGTTATCCAGACACCATCATCATCTTCACGGACATGATCCCCGGTCAGATAGAACACCCGCTGCTTCTGACGGCGAGCGTCTTCCTGGGTGGGCCAGAAGCTCAAAGTCCGTGCTTTGGTTTGCGCCAGATACTCTAATGCCGCCATGACATGCGTGCAGGCGATCCCGCGGTTCAAGGCCCACTCGCAGGTGCAGCGGGCTTGCAGTGTGTTATCATCACAAAATTCGACCGTTACGATGTGGTTGGCAAGCGCATTGGAAGCGCTTTGCACGACGAGCGTATGTTTATCGACATGACGGGTGGCTAGTTGCCGACTTTGCGCCTGGAGTTGTTTGATATTCTTGGGTCGCATGCTCATGATACTCCTAGAACATTTATTCTAATTATACCATGAAACCGCCGCAATTTCGTAAAAAACCCCTATGAATCAGGGGCTAAATTGACCACAAAAACTCGCTGAAACCGTACAAGAAAATCGTACGCAGTATGATAAATAGTACATATAAAAGTAGTAGGCCGAACATAACGCCGAGCGTGCCATAGATCACCCAGACCAGATAGTCCAACCAGGTCGGGTCAGGTGAAGGCTCATCGCCGACAATGTCGTCAATCTGATCCTCAATTTCCCCAGGCATAGCATACAATCCTTCAAATGACGTGACTCATGGATAAATCGGGTCGGGCCAGCAGTTTGCAAATGTCAATCTGACATGGACCCGGGAAGGTCAGCGTCAATCCATCAACACAGAACGTTGCATCTATTTTAGCGCAAAATAGGGTGGGCGGAATGCGCAGTTGAGACCGAATCAATGAACGCATAATGCGTTGCCAGTCATCCTTACCAGTATTCACGATTTCGCACGTCAGAATAACGAACTCATTGGCTCAGGCAGCCTCTCGCTTAACCTTGCTCCTCTAATCAACGATTTGGGTGGGGTAAAACAGGCCGGGTTCTGTACACCATCTAAACCATTGGGAATCCAATGCGATTGCAGTCCGCGCTATAATGAGGCTGATACCCGCATAATGAAACGAAGATATGCCAACACCCTTTACTCACTTACGGACTGCCCAGGATATGATGCGTGATAACGACGTACCTGAAGCGGTCCGGTTAGCACTTACCGCCGAACGCAGTGCCTTTTTATTGGGGAACATTGCCGCTGATGCCCGGGTGAATTCGGGAATCAAGCGGGCCGATACCCACTTTTATACCTATGATGAACCTCTGCGCGACCATGCCTGGCGGGTGATGCTGGCCCGCCATCCGGTACTGCAAACCGCCATAAGTCCAGATCAGCGGGCGTTTTTGGCGGGTTATGTCGCCCATCTGGCGATGGATGAAGTGTGGATGCTGGATTTGCTGCGAGATTACTTCTTTGATGCTCAGTGGCGCGATCATAAATTCCGGTTTTTGATGTTGCATATCCTGCTTACGCGCATTGATGAACGCGACAACGCGCTGTTGGAAGCATGGCACGCCCCTACTTTACAGGCGGCGCAACCGGCGGATTGGCTGCCGTTTATGAGCACTGCCGATTTGATGGCCTGGCGCGATTTTATTCATCTGCAACTGGTGAGTGGCAGTCAGACACTGGCGGTTTTGGGCAAGCGTGTCAACAAAACACCCGACGAATTTCGCGCAATACTGGATTCGCCGGAACGTTTACAAGCCGATTTGTGGGACCATGTGCCGCCGGCGATTGTTGAACAGGTCGAAACCCGGATGTACACCTTTGCCCGTGAGCAGTTGTTGATCTATTGGCGTGAGTCGACTGTGTAGATTGGACACCAAATCGGGTGCATGTTTTAAATCGCTAAGAAACCGCTTCGCGCTCTGGCAAGCGTTGGGCCAGCAAGCTTCTGGCTTCGGCAACAGTGCGCGTAAAGTAGATGTTGGATGTGGCACTGGCATTCAGGCGTGACATCGTATCATAAGCCGTGCGCAGCATGGGATTGCCACCGGCAATCACGATTGGACCGGTTCCACTGGAACCCATTTCCAACATTTTCTTGGCGTTCTCAAAATTAACAGGCTTAAAAAGTGATCCGCCTGGAATAGTGGCCCCATCAGCAATGTTCACGATCGCACCAATTTCATAGCTGGCTTTGTCCCCCACCTGCTTGGCAATCGCCAACTGTTCGAAAAGCTGTTCCCAGGTCCAGCGACCTTCGAATTCCAACAGCATTACCGTGCGCTCGTCATTATCCCAGTACAATTCTACGCCCATTGTTGTTTCCCCTCATGTGTCGTATAAGCTGAATATACCGAACCAATATGATTTATAGCTCAGACGGGGATAAGTATTCGATTAAGCGGATGGTGGGAACTTCGTGGAGATGATGTTGCCTGCCGCTAAAAATAAACCGCTTATCCGGCGGCAGGCAATTACAACAGTTACGTTGCGATGATTTTAGCAGGATGGAGGCAAGACCGGCATAAATATTAGCTGAGCGTTTAGTGAGCGAGAATATCCAGACAGATTGAGATGGCGCTAATCATCGTCCCTAGCGGCAAGCCGTTTTCTCCATCAATTTGTGGCACGTGGATAAATCCACAGGGAATTGGTCGCGGGGCGGATTCGATGGCGTGACGGGCAACATAGAACAGGTGATTACAAACGTAGGCCCCGGCATGATTCGAAATCGTGACGGGGATCGATTGGGCTTGCAAAGCTGTTTGCATGGCAGTAATTGGGAGTGTTGTTATATAGGCTGGAGGACCTTCAGCAACAATCGGCTGACCGCAACGCAGATCATCAGCATTATCGGGTATGGCGGCATCGTCAACATTCAGCGCGAATCGTTCCAGGTTGATCGCTGTCCGCCGCGCCGCAACCCCCAACATCACAATCGCCGTCGGCTGTAGTTCATGAACAAGCGCTATCAACTGGTCGCCAGCGGTCTGATAGATCGTGGGCAATACGACGCCGGTTATATCAGGCCGGTCAAACAGCGCCTCAACAATCAACGCTGAGGGGTTCACGGCATGATCGCCAAAGGGCGTGAACCCGGTGAGCAAAATGGTCATCAACCGAGCCGCAGCCGCTGTGCCTGTACTTCGTCCATCGCTTCAATCGTATCCTGTAGGCTGGCGACTTCATCCTGAATTTCCAGCCGCAGTCGTTGTGCCCGCGCACTGTCCACCTCTTTGGTGCCCATCAGCGACATTTGCGCGTAAATGGTCCCCAGCGATGAAAGCGTACTTTCCAGTTGAATCTCGGCGCGTTTCGCGCTATTGGCAGTCGCTTGCAGGTTAGCAAGTTGCTGCTCCAGCAGGCGAGATTGTTGCTCCAGGTCGCGGCGAATCGCCTCATTTTTTTCGCGTTCCAGCGCGTTTCTGGTTTGTTCCAGCTTTTGTGGGACCATGCGCCGGTCCCGTTCGACCAGTTCATTCTCTTCAAACGCATCAATGTGCAGGGCCAGGTCATACATCTGGCCGATCCAATCATCGACTTCATCAACGGTCTGGCGCAGGCTGACGCGCATCGCGCCCTGATGCCGCTCGGCCAGGTCGCGCATTCCCTGCCGATATTCCAATGCACTTTGCAGACGCTCCCGTGAAACCCGGTTGCGCACGGCCCGCATATCAAACTTGTTTTCAAACTCACGCGCCACCGCTTTTTGCGCGGTTTCTTCATCTGTCAGGGCATTCACCACCAGCGCGATTTCGGCAATCGCCCCCCCCACCAGCCAGAACCAGCTTTGCCACCAGGGAAATGGGTCGGGCACGAACATAAACAGAATAACGGTTAGCAGAACCGTGACCAGGCTTTCCCAGCGCAAAAAGGCGCTGCTGATAACCGCGCCCAATGCTCGTTGTTTGACTTCATCAGAAGCACTATTTCTCGACATGAAGGTATGAACTCCGCGTAATTCTAACTATTATACGCCCAGTTTAACCGCTGGTTGCGGAAAATGAAACTTAGTACCCGAGTGGAACACGATTACTTTTACTGTGCGGCATGCCAACGCGGTCATTTTCCCCCTGGATGAGCGCCTAGGGCTGACCAGTGGGAGCCTGAGTCCGGGTTTGCAGCGCGACGTAGTGTGGCTCAGTACCCTAGCAGGCGAGTGAGGTCATGCGCCGATTTGGGTGGCAGTCGGTGTCTGCCAGTACCATCTGGCAACACACCCAGCGGGTTGGGGCCACCTGGCTGGAACACGAGCGACAAACGCACGTTGGTGTGGAACGAACGCGCTGCATCCGCGTGACTACCAGCCCTTTCTACGCATAAGTGTTGGTATGGACGGGGACATGGTCAACATCCGTGACGAAGGGTGGAAAGTACTCAAAGTGGGCGTGGTGGGCACGTTAGCCCCGCCCCGGGGCGTTAGCTGAGAACCAAGCCGTTCGCAGTCACCACATGCACTACACCGCCTGCCTGGGTAGTGCTGACGATTTTGCCCCTCATCTGTGGCGCTTGGCGGTCGAGAAACAGGTCCCCCACGCAGGCCATGTGGTCGTCACCGCTGATGGTGCAGGCTGGATTTGGCGGTTGAGTACCGATCTATTTCCACAGAGTACACAAATTGTGGATTGGTACCATGCCGCGCAACAAGCCGCGACACTTGCCCAGGCCCGCTTCCCGCATGACCCGGAGGCCGCGCAACGCTGGCACGGCACCTTGAAACGCTATCTGTAGCAGGGCGAACCCTGGAAGCTCATTGCTGAGGCCCAAGACCACGATTTGTCACCCGGTTATTTCACCTCGCACCAGCAACGCCTCGATTATCTCAATTCCCGTTTGGTGTTGCGCTCGGCTGTAATGGCGGGTCCTTTGACCAACACGGGGCTGCCGCCTGATGCTGCCCCATACCCGAATGCACCCGGTCAGTTTGTCGCTTTGAGGAATGAGATGTTTTGTGTAAACTTGAGGGTAATCTCAGAGAAAATATGTTCGAGTTGTGGCCGGGAAGGGTCAGTTTCGGGAATTCGAACCACGCACCGTCTTGCCAGCGGTAGACGGCTGGGCGATGTGACTGTCGTGTCAGTGCCTCCGCCTGTGCCAGTTCTGCATCCGTGACCTTGAGCAGGATGTGTCCATGCCGAACGGTGACCTCGGCATCCACCTGGATATAGTGATACGATGCCTGTTTGGAGGACACGTCCCGTGCTTTGTCGCCGTACAGCGCCAGCAGCACCACACTGGCCGCGCTGCTGTAGCCCATTTTGTACGCTGAGACCCTCTGGCCCGTGTGCGGATGTTTGACTCGCTGACTCCCATAGGTGTCGATGGCGATCAGGTTATCCATGCTGCCCTCCTTTGCGTTCAAATGTCATCAGGTGGGCTTCTCTGCCGCGCAGCACCGCGTAGTCGTAACCGGCTTTTGTGCCACGGCTGTCGCCATTCCAGATGAAAATCGCCCGCTGCGCGTTGTCTATCATCCAGCGGTCACGCTCGTGATAGCGGTCAAACAGCCGTCCGCTGGCCGAGCGATAGATGCTGCGCTCGACCTTGACGTAGCTGCCATGCGCGCAACCGCCGTTGCGTGGTCCGTTAGTCACACCGACCACCACGACCTTCGCCTGCAACCGGCGACACTCGTGGACGATAGCCATATCGACACCTTTCGGGTTATCGCCGACGACGATGGTGTGACCCAGTTGGTGGGCGCGCCGTGCGACCCGCCGGGCATAATCCAGCGCCGCGCGCGTGGCATAACGTGACCCGGCAATCAGGATGTGCGTTTCGGCCACAGCCTGCGGGGGAACGGTGGGAAGTTCAGCATCGTCCGCCGGTGTCTGTGCCAGCCGCGCCGCTTGTGCCAGCGTATCAGCTTGTGCATTCTGTTCACGGGATATCCAGGTGAGTGTGACCGTGTGCTGTGCCAGCAGCGCCCGAAGCTGCTGCCACAGGTCGAGATTGGCGATCTGCTCGCCACGGGCATTCTTCCAGCCGCGTGTGATCCAATCCCCCAGCCACTCGTTGACGCCCCGCACGACATAGTTGGAGTCGCTGAAAAGCTCGACGGAAGACTCTGGGTGTTTCAGCGCTTTCAGGGCTTCGATAACCGCTGTGAGTTCCATCGCGTTGACGGTCGTGTCTGTCGCGCTGCCCTGTAGGACTCGCTGATGGTCACCACACAACAACACTGCTGACCAGCCGCCGAGCCGCGTCTGCGTTTCGCAGCTTCCATCCGTGTGAATGACGATCTGTTTCATGATGACCTCGCTGTAATTCAATTTGTAAGGTAATCGGACAAAAAAAGAGATGGTTCCTCACCGGCTGCTGCGGACTTCGCCGATTTGCTCGAAGCCGATGCCATGATGCTGCGCGACTTTTTCCAGTATCTCGACCAGAATGTACCGATGGCAGTGTTGGGTCGTCATGTGCGTGTCGCGGCAGTAACAGCACACAATCAACTCGTCGCTGTTCAAGGCTTCCAGAAATGCGGCGGTGTTCGCCTGATACCGCTGCCGCATCAATGCTGTGTACTGCTGACGATATTCATCCCAGGTGATTTCATTCCGCTTGGACTGCATCACCATCTGCCAGGTGGGTGCGAACACCATACCCAAGCCTGCCCCGCTTTTCACTGTCGTGTTCAAAACCCGTTGTCCAACATGACCCCGATAATCAATCCGCGCTGTTCCCACGCGGCAGATATGCTGTTTCTCAGTCATACGCTTCACTCCTGAATCTTGTTTGTTGAAAACAAAAAGAAAAACGCTCATCCGCGCAGGTTGCCGCCCGGATGCGCCCCAGTATCCTGTGCCAGATAACCAAGACGTTGGCCTTTCCGGTAAGCAGCTTCTTGTGCCTCGCTGCTCCATCCGCGACGATCTGCGCTTCGATTGCCCACCTGTGGCTTGGCAAAACTCATCTTCTTGCTCCTTCAAAGCAGATGAGTCCCACATCATGGGTTCGAGAGCGGTTGGCAGATTGAGACCAGTGCGACTGGCTTCAGGAGATCGTCGGGGCACAGAGGCTCCGGGAAAACTTACAGCGCGCCCTTTCGAGCAAACGCGGCCTGGCTAACGATACATCCGTCCAGTCGATGATCCGATCTGCGTTTGTTAAGCTGCGACTTGACGCAGGGCCAATTGCACGCCGGGGACGCCCACCCTCACCCGAAGGGCGGCACGGGTTTGCTATGAGAGAAGCGGCGCCAGCCAGAAGCAAACCCGTAGCCGTACCTGCTTGCAGGTATGAGCGGTGGGGTGGCGTGCTATCCTGCGTCATTCAAGTCGCAGCAAAGGCAGTGGTTCATCGGACAGGTGATCGGTGAGAGCCAGTACGCTGCTCATAAAGGTTCGGTGGATTCCCGGCAGACCAGACGCGAACTGAGCCGAATTTCGATCCTCTAACGCAATCCTACCCAACTTCGTACCCAATTTTACGAACATTTGTTTTCTATTTTTAGAACAAATAGACTACACCAAGAGTTGTATTACAAAAAGGAAACCATCGTGAACGATGACCCATCGAAACGCCTGCAACTCACCCTCTGGGATGTCCAGAAACGCTGGGGCCAGAAAGCCCTCGACCTTCTGAATGGCCCGTCAAGTACGGGCGATTCGACGCGCATCTCAACAGGGTTTGACAGATTGGATCAGATGTTAGGCAGCGGCGGCATTGCGCGCGGGCGCATTACTGAACTGCTCGGCATTCCGACATCGGGGATGACGACCCTGGCGCACAAGCTGACCGCCACCCACCGCCAAAGGGCATCATTTCATCACGTTGGAGGATGAGTACGGGTTTATCAACGTCGTGGTTCGCCCTGACATCTATGCCCGCTATCGTAAAGTACGGCGAGGAACGCTCTTACTCGTTGTCAGTGGGGAAGTGTAAAAGCAGGGGCAGGTAACAAATCTGGTGGCAACACTGGTAGTTGGGTTAGTCTAGAGGGGATGGCATTGCGTATTCTCAGTGGGACAACCATCTCATGTTAGAGTAAGACGAAGAACACGAATTCACAGACTTAGAACATGCTGACCAGCAACAGCTTTGGATTATTGTTGAGTAACAGATTTTTCAGTGCGAATTATAGCTTTGAATATTACTGTAAATTCCTTTGTGATTGCCTCATATGGCCTAAAACGTTCAACTGAATGGTTCACCAGGGTGTTTGTTCTAGAAGCCTATCCAAAGGAACGCCGGTAAATTAGCAATTTAATGTGTTTTTTCCACAAATCGACCACCAACGAGACCTATTGACAGATCGATTCAAACCGCGATCGCAGTCGATTGCAAGGTGGGAATGGTTACAATCACGCGAGTGCCAAAGGATGACTGGCTGGCGAGATTGACTTGCCCCCCTAAATGAAGGATGCGTTCCCGGATGCCAATGAGTCCATAATGACCCTGAACTGAAAATTCCTGAAGCTGGTGGGGAATTTCAAAACCAACACCATCATCGCAGACTTCGAGCATCACGGCTGACTGGGAATAGCTGAGCGTCGCCTGGATGTGGTTTGCGTGGGCATGGCGTTCAGCATTATGAATGGCTTCCTGTGCCGCCCGGAAAATTGCCAATTCATAAGTCTGGTCGATGCCATAAACTGTGCCCACCACAGCAAAATCTAAAGTATGATATTTTTCACATAAGACTTCTATCGCGGCAGCCAGACCGAGTTCGTCGAGAATTGTTGGCCGCAGATTGCCGATCATCTGGCGCAGGCCATCAATCGTTTGCACCAAGTGGCTGCGTGCATCTTCGAGGTATTTTTGGGTGTGTCCCGCGCTGGTTCCAATGGTTCCCATAGCCCGTTCTAAACTATGAGACACTAAAACGAGCGATTGAATCGTATCGTCGTGAATGTCGCGGGCAATCCGCTTCCGTTCATTTTCCTGGCTCTCCGTCAGCGAATGCCGATAACGCGCTTCGCGTTCCTGGGCGGTCTGGATTTCGCTAATCATGTAGTGCAGCGAACGCCGAAGCTGCTCAATTTCTCGAATACCGCTGACGGATTCGGCAAACTCTGGCAGTTCACCTTCCATGATGCTCGCCGCCTGTCGTGCCAAGCTGCGCAGTGGAATGAGGATGCGCACCACAACCCATACCGAGCCAATCATGAAGCCGAAGACGGCAATCAGAAAACACCAGTGGAGCGCGCCATCAAAATGAAACAGATGATTGATTTGGTGGATGATCTCACTCATTCCGCTGCTCCTTCAATGGGATGCACAATGCCCAGTACGAGGGCGCGTAAGACGGCCTCAGTCCGGTTGGTGACATTGAGTTTTTGATAGATCGATTGCAAATGAACCTGGACCGTGCGATCGGAAATCTCCAGATGCAGGCCGATTTGCTTATTGGGCCAACCCCGTGCTGCACAAACCAATACCTCCCGCTCACGTTCCGTTAGGGGGTTGTCCGTGTCGAGGGATTCTGACGGCGGCATAACCAACGCTTGTCGACCATTACCCATCACCTGCTGAATCACGTTAACCAGTTCCGAAAATTCGGCGGTTTTTAACACAAAACCATCAGCACCAACGTCATGGAGGGCGCGCTGGTAGGCTCTTTCGTTGTATGCGGTCAGCGCAATGATACGAATAGCGGGACACTGACGGCGAATTTGCCGGGTCGCTTCGATACCACTCATCTCCGGCAGGTGGATGTCCATAATGATTAAATCAGGCTCCAGGTCAATGGCTAACTGAATCGCTTCGCTGCCGGTACTGGCCTCGCCAACCACCTCAAAGGCGGCTCCCTGAAGAAAAGCGCGGATGCTCTGCCGAACCAAAACATGATCTTCGACCAGAAGTAAACGGGTCATCATCTTAGATTGCTACCCCATGATACATAATCATTCCAGCAGAAAGTCTGACTGTCTCTACGCTATTTAGCGTATTCAAAAACATACTTTAACGCGCTAGATTTAGGAATAAACGGCTAGTTTACCATCGCCAGACGTTTTGACCGCTAAACCCAATTATCTCTAAGGAGCAGCCCATGAAAACCCGTTCTGTCATTCTGTCCGTGATGTTTATTTCTCTTTTCAGCCTGTTCGGTTTAATCGTTTCCGCTCACGAAGGCCGTGAAGTGGGTGAATATGAGCTGCATTTTGGCTGGCGCGTCGAACCTGCCTATGCCGGGATGATGAATGGCCCCGAAGTTTTTATTGCGCCGCATGGCGACCATGAAGAAGGTGATTCCGACGAACACGAAGAATCGTTTGACAGCAGCATTGAAGTGAACCTTCAGGCTGAAGTTTCGTTTGGCGATCAGACGACCACCGTGACCTTCCGCCCGGCCTGGGGTGAAACCGGGCATTACATCGCTGAACTGATGCCCATGCTGCCCGGTGATTACAGCTTCCACCTGACCGGCACAATTGGCGACACCGCAGTGGACGAATTCTTCACCTCCGCAGATGGTCAGTTCAGCAGCATTGAACCGCCCACCGATGTGATGTTCCCTGCATTGCCCATTGTTGACAACGCGCGCATCGAAGCCCTGGAAGCACGCATTGCTGATCTCGAAGCCCAGTTGGCCGAGCTTCAAGGTAGCTAACTGCTCAACAAAGCAGAAACAAGAGGGGAGAGCGCTTCTCCCCTCTTGTTCCGCTGCGCAAAGGCATTTGAATGCGTTCTACAAAGCGGCTGTTTCAACTGATGGGGCTGGGCTGCATCGTCCTCATAGCGACCCAGGTTTCAGCCCATGCCAATCTGGTTCGTTCTGATCCGGCAGCGAATGTTTCGCTGGACGAACCGCCAGAAGCGATCCACATCTGGTTTACGGAACCGCTGGAACCGAACTACAGTCGAATTCACCTACTCGATACCAATGGCGATCCGATTGAGCTTCCGCCGAGCGAAGTTGATCCAACGGATGCCAAACAGTTATCGGTGTCACTCCCAGACTTACCCGATGGTATTTATACCGTAAGCTGGCGCGTCGTTTCAGCCGCAGATGGGCATCCCACCGAAGGCAGTTTTGCGTTTGGTGTGGGTGTCCTGGTCAATGACGCAGTAGCAAGTGCCGAAATCAACGAAACGATCCCGATAGGTGGCGCCAGCGTGCGCACATTGAACCTTCTGAGTTTCGCCTTGATGATCGGGAGCATTGGCTTTGTCCTGTTCGTGTGGCAGCCAGTCGCGTCAGATGCACACCCACATATCCAGCATTACTTGACGCTTCTCGTCGTGGTCGGATGGATTGGTGCAGGCATCGCCAGCGCGTTCATGCTCCTGCTGCAAGCCTCAATCTCGCTGGATACGTCCCTGTTGGGCGCATTGACTCAGACGCAGTTATGGGATTTCGTCACTTCATCGACATTCGGTGGTCTGTGGCTGATTCGAATGGCGCTTTGGGGTGTTGGTCTGTTCATCCTGCTGCGATCACAGCAGAAACGTTTCTTATCTCTCGTGTTGGTCTGCGGGATGGGCGTCCTGCTGACCCACAGCCTCTTTAGCCATGCCAGCGCCACACCGGATACAACAACGGCGGTGCTGGGTGATTGGCTGCACCTGCTGGCGACAACGCTGTGGATTGGTGGCTTGGTGGCCTTTGTATCCGTTCTCATACATCTGCGCCAGCACGATACCATCTTGGCAGCTCAGATGGTTGATCATTTCTCGAATTATGCGCGGGTCACGGTGGCTGCACTGGTCATTACGGGCATCTATACGACCTGGCTTCAAGTCGGTTCGTTGGACGCGCTGCTCCGTACTGTCTACGGGCGTGCCCTGCTCATCAAGCTGATCCTTTTCCTACCGCTGCTGGGCATTGCGGCGATCAATTTCCTGGTCACGCAGCGCCGTCTGCAAGACGGACAGGCAGTTTGGGTTGGGCGTTTGCGGGGCCTCGTTGGCGCTGAACTGCTGCTGACCCTGAGCATCCTCGCTGTGGTTGGCATCCTGACATCCGGCGCACCAGCACGCGGTATCCAGGCGCAGCGCGAAGCCGTTGCCGCTGCCGAAGCCGCTGCGCCAAAAGGAAACGACTACTTTGAGATGCAAATCGTCAACGATCAGATGATCCATCTGCAAATCATGCCGGGCTACGTCGGTGAGAACACCTTCATTGTCGCACCCTATGACGAGGCGAGTCATCCCATCGAAGATGCGTCACTCATCCGGCTGCGGTTCGATAATCTTGACCAGAACCTGGGACAAAGCGAGCTGCGCCCGGTTTATGATCCCGATTTAGAAGCCTATACCGTTGATGGCAATAATCTCAGCACGCCCGGCAACTGGCGGATTCGGATGACGATCCAGCGCCCTGGCAAATTCGATGTCGTAACGGATTTTGAGGCCGAAATCATGCCAGCACCAGCACCCGTGCAGCCTGTCATGGATGATTCGCTGTCCTTTTTAGGACGGGTCATCGCGGCCAGCCTGACCGGCTTGCTGCTGATCGGTGCCGGTGGATTTTTCATCCTGCAATCACGTCCCTATCGCTGGTTGGGCAGCAGTGGCCTGGCCTTGTTGTGCATCGGGGTGGGCATAGTGTTCCTCGGCACGGGCGTCGCAACCTGGATGCGCGGCGGCACACTGGTTGTCAAGGATGCCTGGGCGCGTCCGGCAGGCGCAGGGATGACGGGCGCGGTCTACCTAACATTTGAAAATCACAGCATTCAAGCCGAAACGCTGGTTGCTTCGAGTACAGTCATTGCCGACTCTGTCGAACTGCACGAAACAGTCATCGAAAACGAGATTGCCCGCATGATTCCGATCCCGGAACTGCCGATCCCAGCGGGCCGCACAACGACGATTGACCCTGGTGGTTATCATCTGATGCTCGTCAATCTTCATCAGGATTTGGACGAAGGCGATACCTTTCCGCTAACCCTGCATTTTGCTTCCGGGCTTGAAGTCCCGTTGGATGTTCAGGTGCAGTGGCAGCAGCCAGAAAATGACACCATCGCCAGAAGTGATGCGCCAACTCGTCTTGATAATCCTGCGCCCGCCAACGAACTGCGGATTGTCATTCCTGATGGCACCAGCGCAATGATCGAAGCTGGAGAGGATCCAGGTGTTATTCCAACCGAAATCGCGCTGAAGCTGCCAGAGAAAAACACGCTCGTGATTGTGAATAATGACCGCGTTCATCATACGGTCGGGCCGTTTTTCGTGAGAGCCGGTGAAACTGTTCGGCAAACATTCACGCAAACGGCAGTTTATGAAGGTGGGTGCAGCATCCATCCCGAAAACATCGTCCGATTGGTAGTGGAGGAATAACCCCTGACCGATGCAAGGAAAACGAAATTCTATGACAACCTTTAAATGGCTTTTGAGTATTCTGACATTTGCCAGTGTGCTTGCCGGTTGTAGTAATGCACCCGCAGCCGCAACGATTGAACGCCTACCCTATGCGGACGAGCTGCGTGGAGCCGTGTTTGATCCGCCGCGCCCGATTGCCGATTTCAGTTTTCCCGCCACCACCGGGGAGAATTTCACACTGAGCGACCATAGCGGCGAAATCATCCTTATTTACTTCGGTTATCGCTCCTGCCCGGATTTTTGCCCGACGACTTTTGCCGAATTGAAACGGGTCTATGAAGCCTTAGGCGAACCGGCTGATCAACTCAAGATCGTGTTTGTCACCGTTGACCCTGAGCGCGACACCCTCGAGTTCATGGGATTGTATACGCAGGCATTTCATGAAGATTTTATCGGGGTACGTGAAGAAGGCGAACCGCTTCAGGTGTTGATGGATGAGTTTGGCGTCGTCGCCGAAAAAGTTCAGATGGGCGACTCAGCCATGGCTTATCTCATCGATCATACCGCCTCGGTCTTCGTGATTGGGCCGGAAGGCAATCTTGATGTGCAGTATCTCTATGGAACGGATTATCGGGACCTTGTTCATGACCTTCAGATGATGCTCGACGCAATCTGACGTGTGGTCTCACGGTATCGTGAGTGACTTTATTTCAATTACATCATCAAGGAGAAGCTATGAAATATCTCAAGTATCTGAGTCTGGTTCTGCTGCTGGTCGTTTCAACCACTGTTGTGGCCCAGGACGACAGCGGCGAATGCCAATTATCCTATTTGTTTAATGCCTGGGCACGTCCGGCCAATGCTGCCACCCCCAACGGCGCGGTCTACGGCGAACTGGTGCATATTGGGCCAATGAACGATACGCTTGTGAGCGCCAGCACCGCTGTTGCTGACGCAGTTGAACTGCATGAGATGATCATGGGCCAGGGCGATGTCATGCAAATGCGCCCGGTCGAAAGTGGCTTTGTGATTCCGTCCAACAGTTTTCTGGAACTGGCCCCCGGCGGTCTGCATATCATGTTGATTGGGCTGAAGCAGGAATTGGTCGCTGGCGAAACGCTTGACCTGACGCTCACGTTTGAAGAGGCGGGCGCTGTCCAGTTAACCGTGCCCATTGAGGATATGAGCGCAATGGACAGTATGGACATGGATATGTCTGACGAATCCGAAGCGACAGATGCGATGTCCGACATGCGTATGCCGATGATGGATTGGGGTGAAGGCTGTTCCAGTGTGTATTTCCTCGATCCCTGGGCACGCCCGGCGGTTCCGGGTGCGCCCAACAGTGCTGCCTATGGCCTCCTCGTCAATCTGACGGATACCGATCAACTCCTGATTAGCGCCAGCACGGATGTTTCCGAGGTCGTAGAACTGCATGAAATGATCATGGGCGAGGGCGATGTCATGCAAATGCGCCCGGTTGATCCAGGTATTGCCGTTCCCGCCGGTGGCGCAACCTTGCTCCAACCAGGTGGCCTGCACATTATGTTGATCAATCTGAACGGTGAACTGCCTGCTGGTGAGACGATTGATCTGGGACTAATCTTTGATGATGGCGAAGAAATCGCGCTCACCGCACCCGTCCGTGAACCTGAAATGGACGGTATGGCGATGGGTGACATGGAACATGGGATGGATGATAACGCTGGTGAATAACCATGCGTTGATCCTGACGTTGCTGACTTATTGAGCAATTTGACTGATGCGCTGTTGTGTTCTGTTATTGCACCGGTTATCATTGACCTCAAGCATATAAGATACTTGCCGGTCATCTACTGAATGTGGATGGCTATCCCAGGGGAAGTCCGGTGGAAATCCGGCACTGTCGCGCAGCGGTGAAAGTCCGAATGCCTGGCTGCAAGTCAATGCTCTAAAGACCTCTTCGCGTCAAAGAGGTGGGCTGGCAATGGAAACTGCACAGGTAATCTGCCAATCAATGCTCACCTCCTATCGGGTGGGCATTTTTGTTTGGGAGATGGATACATGACAGCACATCAACGCTCACGAGTCAAACGGATGGACGGCAGAATGATGAACCTCGTCCATCACCGGGGCCATTTACTCGTCTGTTCGAAAGGCTGCTGCTGCGGCCTGACAGATCGCGGCTTCGCGCCGGTTCCCGAAGATCTATATCATCGGGAATGGGAAGGTCGCAAGCTGCGCAACCGCGTGCATCTCACGCAATCGGGCTGCCTGGGGCCGTGTATTCTGGCGAACGTTGTGCTGTTGACTTTTGATGGGCATCCCATCTGGTTCCAATCGGTGAACACGCAAGAACAGATTCTTGCCATCTTTGACTATATTGAGGCGATGCTGGCAGCAGATCGTTATTTGCCGCCCCCGCCCCAATTGGCGGATTATGTGTTCGATTTTTATACCTGGTCGCATCAGCAGGGCATCGCATCAGTATCCGACACAAGAACCGTCCCACCGGAAACGCTGCAAACTGGCGATGGCATTCTCCTGCTCAGCCACAAAGACACCGATTTACTGACACTCGCCGCCGCGCTGGAAGATTTGCCGGACGACTTCCCGCCGGTGGCTGCTGCCAATCTGCTCAACATTAAGAACGACGCGCATATGGTTGATCTGCTCAACGAAAAAGGCATGGCAGCCCAGATCATCATTGTGCGCGTGCTGGGGCGGACCAGCAGCGTACCGGGGTTTCAGCATTTAATCGACCATGCGCGCCAGCACGAGCAGCAGTTGATTGTTGTCAGCGGCACGGATACACCGGAGCCGGAATTGACGGCAGTCTCGACCGTTTCCACTGAGACGATTCACGATGTCATGGCGTACTTTGCGGCGCATGGACGCGGCAATATGGCGAATATGCTGCGCTTCCTGGCCGATCATCTCATGCGGCATGGCTTCGGCTATGATGCTCCCATGCCGCAGCCCGATCATGGCCTCTATCACCCCGCTTTACTGCCACAAGCCACGCTCGACGACTGGCGACAATTGGCGAATCCGCAGCAACCAACAGCAGGCATCGTCTTTTATCGTTCGCATTGGTTGAGCGGCAATATCGCGTTTGTCGATGCGTTGATTCAAGCAGTCGAGGCGCAAGGGTTGAACGCGCTGCCCATCTTTACCGCATCGCTGCGGGAGCATCACCAGCATGAGCAGGTAAACGGTCAGCCGATTGAGCAGTATCCCGAAGCATTTGATTTCTTCCTGGATGAAGCCGGTCAGCCGTTGGTCGATGTCATCATCAGCACGATTTCCTACGCAATGGGCGGTGTGAATCCCGACGGCGCGACGCTCAGCAGTTGGTCGGCGGCGGCTTTTGAGGTGCTGGATGTACCCGTCTTGCAGGCCATTACTGCGGGAACGACGCGCTGGCAATGGCAAGGCGCGGCGCGGGGACTGAATCCGTTGGATACGGCGGCCAATGTCGCCCTGCCGGAATTCGATGGCCGGATCATCACCGTGCCCATCTCGTTCAAGGAGCGTAAGGAGTCAAAAACCTGCTGTGATGATCCCACCTGCACCGGCTGCACGAATCATCTGGCAGCGCAGTTTGAACTGGCACATTACGCGCCCGTGCAGGATCGGGTTGAAGAGGTGGCGAAACAGGCCGCGCGGCTGGCGACATTACGGCGTAAGCCCAATCAGGATAAGCGGATCGCGTTTATGCTCACCAACAGCACCGGCAAGGCGCAGCAGATCGGCAATGCCGTTGGATTGGATGCGCCCGCCTCGCTGATGGTCGTTTTGGAAGCCATGCAAGCCGCCGGATACACACTCAACGACTTGCCCCCCGATGGCGATTCACTCATCAAAACATTGATTGACCGCTGTTCCTACGATGAAATCTACCTGACCGAAGCCCAACTCGCCAACGCCGCCGGGCATGTCGCCACTGACACCTATCAAACCTGGTTTGACACGCTGCCAGATAATCAGCGTTCCGGCATGACGCGGCAGTGGGGCACAGCGCCGGGCGAGGCTTATATTCACAATGAGCAATTCGCACTGGCCGGGCTGGAATTTGGCAATGTCTTCGTGGCGTTGCAGCCGCCGCGTGGGTATGGCATGGACCCCGACGCGATTTATCACACGCCGGATTTAGCGCCGCCACACAATTATTACGCACTATACCGCTGGCTGCGTGATGAGTGGGGCGCAGACGCAATTGTCCATGTGGGCAAACACGGCACGCTGGAATGGCTGCCCGGCAAAGGTGTTGGGCTATCCAGTGAATGCTACCCGGACACCTTTCTGGCTGATCTGCCGCTGATCTATCCGTTTATTCTGAATGATCCCGGTGAAGGCGCGCAGGCCAAACGCCGGACCCATGCGGTCATCATCGACCATCTGACGCCACCCATGACCACCGCTGACGGCTATGGCGAACTGGCCCAGTTGATGCAGTTGGTCGATGAATATTATCAGGTCGAGCGGCTTGATCCAGCGAAACTCCCCCTGATTCAGCGGCAAATCTGGGAGCTTATGCAGCAGGTGAATTTGCAGAATGACCTTGCGGTGATGCTACGCCGCGATCATGGCGATCATGTGCATGAGTGGGATGAGATGACCACCGACGATGGCACGCCAGTCACGCTGGCCGAGATGGAAGGCAAGGATGTCGCGCATCTGATCGAAGATATGGACGGTTATCTGTGTGAACTGGCCGGGGCGCAAATCCGTGATGGCCTACACATTCTGGGCCAGGTGCCGCAGGGCGATCATCTGGTGGACACGCTACACGCCATTACCCGCCTGCCCAATCTGGATGTACCCTCGCTGCGGGCCAGTGTCGCGGCTGTATTTAATTTCAAATTAGATACCTTATTGGAAAATCAGGGCGCGAAACTGGAGCATGTGCCGGATGCATTGACTAACCTCGCAGGCCGTCCCCTGATGACAGCAGGTGATGTGATCGAGTCGCTGGATGAACTGACGAAACATATTCTGGCGCTGCTGGCCGATATGGATTTTCAAGCTGCCGCGATTGAGCGTAGTCTCACCGTGACTTTTGGCGACATCCACATGCCGGAAGAGGTGTGCCGGGTGCTGGGCTTTGTCTGCGAGACGCTCGTGCCCTCGCTGCGCCAGACGACGCAGGAAATCGACAATCTACTGCACGCGCTGGACGGTGGTTTCATCCCGGCGGGACCCAGTGGCGCGCCGACTCGCGGGATGGCGCACGTGCTGCCCACCGGACGCAATTTCTACGCCGTTGACCCACGCAGTTTGCCGAGCATGGCGGCCTGGGAGGTCGGGCAGGGATTGGCGCGTGAAGTATTGGACCGCCATTTAGCTGAAACCGGTGTCTACCCGGAAAGCGTCAGCATCAGCGCGTGGGGCACATCAGCTATGCGGACTCATGGCGATGACATTGCCGAAGTTCTGGCACTATTGGGTGTGCGCCCGGTGTGGCAGGCGGAGAATCACCGCATCACCGGTGTCGAATTGCTCCCAATTGACGAACTCGGCAGGCCACGCATTGACGTAACGGTCCGTATCAGCGGCTTTTTTCGCGATGCTTTCCCGCATTTGATTAAGCTGCTGGACGACGCGGTGAATCTGGTGATTGATGCTGACGAACCGCCGGAACAGAACTTCATCCGCAAGCATTATCTGCAAGATTTAGCTGAACAACCGGAAGGTGAAACCGAAGCGCGCTATCGCATTTTCGGCAACAAGCCAGGGACCTATGGCGCGGGGATTCTGCCGCTGATTGACGCGCGTAACTGGCAGGATGAAACGGACTTCGCCGAAACCTATATCAATTGGGGCGGCTATGCCTATACTGCCCAGGCGCAAGGCGTGGATGCGCGTCCGACCTTCGCCCACCGACTGACCAGCGTCGAAATCGCGCTGCATAACCAGGACAACCGCGAACATGACATCTTCGACAGCGACGATTATCTGCAATTTCACGGCGGTATGATCGCCACGATTCGCGCCCTCTCCGGCAAGCAGCCCAAGCATTATTTTGGTGACACGCAAAACCCGGTCAACCCCAAAGTGCGCGATCTCAAAGAAGAAGCGCTGCGCGTCTACCGTACCCGCGTCGTCAATCCGAAGTGGTTGGAAAGCATCACACGGCACGGCTACAAAGGCGCGCTGGAAATGGCGGCGACGGTGGATTATCTGTTCGGCTATGATGCGACGGCCAACGTGGTCAGCGATTTTATGTACGAACAGGTCGCCCAACAATATGCGCTTGATTCCGCGATGCAGGACTTTTTCCAGCAGAGCAATCCCTGGGCGCTGCAAGCCATCAGCGAACGCCTACTCGAAGCGGCGCAGCGCGGTCTGTGGGCAGAGCCGAATCCTGACACGTTGGATGCCCTGCGCCAAACGTACATGAAGGCCGAAACCATGTTGGAAGGACGCACGGATCATGCCTGACAGTTATCCGTTTGCGGCACTAGTCGGGCAGGATGATCTGAAAACGGCGCTGATTTTGAACGCCATCTATCCCGGCATTGGTGGCGTGTTGATTCGTGGTGAAAAAGGCACGGCAAAGAGTACCGCTGCACGGGGGTTGGCGCAGCTTCTCCCACCGATTCGGGTCGTTGAGGGTGATGCATACAATCGCGATTCCGATGAATTGGACGATCTGCCAGCCGACGCTGTGATCATCGAGAAACCCGTTCCCTTTGTCGATCTGCCCATCGGCGCTACGGAAGACCGCGTTTTGGGATCGCTCGATTTCGAAGCGGCGCTCAAACAGGGTGAACGGATTTTTCTGCCCGGTCTATTGGCCGCAACGAACCGGGGTATTCTCTACATTGACGAGGTCAATCTGCTGCCCGCGCATCTGGTCGATTTGCTGTTGGATGCGGCGGCAATGGGTGTGAACACGGTTCAGCGTGAAGGCATCACCATCACCCACCCGGCACAGTTCATCCTGATCGGCACGATGAACCCGGAAGAAGGCGACCTGCGCCCGCAGTTGCTGGATCGCTTCGGCCTGATGGTCGATGTGGTCGCTCCCCGCGACTCGGCACTACGGACTGAAGTGGTGCGGCGGCGGATTAGCTTTGAAATCGACGCAGACGCTTTTGTCGAACAATGGTCGGTAGAGCAAAACAATCTTCGGCAGCACATTCTTGATGCGCAATCCCGGCTGCCAACGGTCATATTGGATGACGACATGCTGCACCTCATCAGCCACATTTGCACCGAGTTCACCGTTGATGGCCTGCGCGCCGACATTACCCTGCATAAGGCCGCACGCGCATTAGCCGCCTGGGAAGACCGGGCCGCCGTGACTGCGGCTGACATCCAGCGGGCCGCGGAGTGGGTGCTGCCGCATCGTCGTCGGAGACAGCCTTTCGAGCCGCCGGAACTGGACAAAGACAAACTGGAGCAGATCGTCAACGCGCCGCCAGATTCAACTGAATATGACACCGACACCAATGACGATGGCAACGTGCCCGAAGCGCCCGGTGACGAGTCGCAGACTTTCACTGCCAGCAAGCCGCAGCAGATCAAGCAGTTGCGGGTACAAGCACGCGATAGTGGACAGGCGGGCAGCGGTAGGCGTAATCCGGTTAACGGCACGCAGCAAGGTCATTATGTGCGTTCGCGGCTGAACGACCAGCCCGATGACATTGCCCTGGATGCCACCCTGCGCAGCGCGTCAATCAATGGCACAACGCCCGAAGGCAAGCCGATCATTCAGCCTGACAACCTGCACCAGAAAATTCGCAGCAGCACCACCGGCACATTGATTCTGTTCGTGGTCGATGCGTCCGGGTCGATGGCCGCACACAAACGCATGGAGGCCGTAAAAGGCGCGGTGCTGGCCCTGCTGACCGATGCCTATCAACAGCGCGATGAAGTCGGTGTGATCGCCTTTCGCGGGACACATGCCGAAGTGGTGCTATCCCCCACTCGTAGTGTGGAACTGGCCGAAAAACAGCTTCAACGCCTGCCGACGGGCGGTCGCACACCGCTGGCTCATGCGCTGGTGCTGACCCACGAAACGATCTTGCGCGTACAGCGCGAAAATAGCGATCAGATGATCCTGAACGTGATTCTCAGCGATGGCAAAGCGAATGTGCCCCTGCCGGATTCCGCTGGCGATGCCTGGGAACAAACTCAGGCGGCAGCAGCGCAGCTTGTCAAATTGTCCGTGCCAACACTGCTGCTCGATACCGAAACAGGTTATGTCCGCCTGGGCCGAGCAGCGGAATTGGCCCAACTGCTGGGCGCGGAATATATGCCATTGGACGAATTATCGGCTGATAACTTAATTCTGAATATTCGCCAGCGAATCGGTTGACACTGGGAGAATCGCAGGATAGACTTCCTCACAATTGAATACTCTAAGTTGAAGGTGTGCCCGAACCCGGATGTTCGGCACACAAATGGGGAAGCCCGGTGAGAGTCCGGCGCTGTCGCGCAACGGTAACGTTGAGTTATCAGTGATCAGCCATCAGTTATCAGAAAAAACTATCATCTGACAACTGTAAATTGGCTACTGACGACTGTACGAAGCCCGATAACCTGCCTTCATTCTTAGCTCGTGCGATCCTTCGCGCAAAAGGGAAGCGAGCGTGGAACAGAAATGACGATGTCATCCAAAGTCCCGCCGTTGGTGGGCTTTTTTTGTTCCCTCGACTCCCTGCCTGATTCTTATCTGATCAAGTAGGAGAGACTCATGAAATACCGCATTTTATTCACCCTCTGCCTGTTCTTATTCATTCTCACACCTGCCCTGGCCCAGGATGACGCTTTCCCGGTAGTCATCGACAACTGCGGCATGGAAATTACCTATGAAGCCGCGCCGGAACGCGCTGTCACCATGAACCAGGCCGCCACAGAGGTCATGCTGGCGCTGGGGCTGGAAGATGTCATGGTCGGCACCGCCTATCTGGACGACACCATCCTGCCGGAATTTGAGGAAGCCTATAACAGTGTGCCGTTGCTGGCCGATGAATACCCTTCGCAGGAAGTGCTGTTTGGCGCAGACCCGGATTTTGTCTACGGTGCGTACAGCAGTGCCTTTGGCGACGAAGCCGCTGGCCCGCGTGAATCGCTGCTGGAACTGGGAATCGGCTCGTATGTGTCCCCGGTAGCCTGCGCGGATCGTTCACTGCGCCCCGAAGTTGCCACGATTGACGATGTGTACAGCGAGGTGCGCGATATTGCCGCCATCTTCGGGGTTGAAGATCGCGCTGACGCTCTGATTGAAGAAATGCAGGCCGAACTGGACGAAATCACGACAGCACTGGAAACCGTCGAGGAACCCGTGAGCGTCTTCTGGTTCGACAGCGGCGGCGATGATGTGTACGCTGGAGCCTGCTGCGGTGCGCCCGGCATGATTATGAATATTCTGGGCGTGGAGAACGTCTTTGCCGATGCTGAAGGCTCCTGGGCCACAGTCAGTTGGGAAGAAGTCGTCGCCCGTGATGCTGATGTGATTGTGCTGGTTCATGCCGATTGGGACACTGCCGACTCCAAGATCGAGACGCTGACCACCAACCCCGCCTATGCCGATATGACCGCTGTCCAGAACGAAAACTGGGTGACGCTGGATTTCAGCTATACGACACCCAATATTCGCAACGTCGCGGCGGTGCGTATCATCGCCGAATACCTGTATCCTGATCTATTCCCGGCAGAAGAAGTCGAAGCCACCGCGACTCCCGATGCGTAATGTATTCGTTGGTGGGCGGTCTTCGGTGCTGGGGGCCGCCCCGGCTGAACAGGGCACAGCGCCCCGTTACGAAACCCGTTTTCGCCTGCTGGTGACGCTCCTGCTGCCGTTGATCGCGTTGTCGATCACGGTGGCGGTCATCATCGGCCCGGTGGAGATCGAACCGTTGACGGTCTGGGAGATCGCCATCGCGCAGATCACCGGCACAACCGGCGACTGGTCGAACGCCCAGGTCAACATCGTCTGGCTGATTCGTTTTCCGCGTGTGCTGCTGGCGGGGATCGTGGGCGGCAGTCTGGCGGTGATCGGCGTGGTGATGCAGGCCATTACCCGCAACCTACTGGCGGACCCGTTTCTGCTGGGCGTGTCGTCCGGCGCGGCGTTGGGGGCGGTCTCGGTGCTGCTGCTGGGGGCACTGGCCTCCTTCGGCATCTATGCGCTGTCCATTGGCGCGTTTGCCGGGGCGATGATCGCTTTTGCGCTGGTGCTGGCACTGGCGGTGCAGCATGGCAAACTGCTGCCCGCACGCATGATCCTCGCGGGCGTAGCGGTCTCGTTCATGTTCTCGGCGGCGACCAGCTTCATCACGCTCAGCGACGACAGCAGCGGTGCGGCCCGGCGCGTGATGTTTTGGATGCTGGGCGGCTTTTCCGGTACGCAGTGGGAAGACCTGCTGCTGCCCACCCTTACCCTGGTTATCGGCATCGTCTATTTGCTGGCGCAATCGCGGGCACTCAACGCCCTCATCATCGGTGATGAAACCGCCGTGACGCTGGGCGTGGATGTCAATCGTTTCCGACGGCGCTTGCTGGTGGCGACTTCGCTGTTGACGGGAGTCGTCATCGCCGTGAGTGGGACGATTGGCTTCGTCGGCCTGATGATGCCACACATCGTCCGCTTGCTGATTGGGTCGGATCATCGCCGCGTACTGCCGGTGAGCCTGTTGACTGGCGCGGTCTATCTCATCTGGATTGACGCCATCGCCCGCACGGTGTTTGCGCCCGAAGAAATCCCGGTAGGCATCATCACCTCGTTGTGTGGCGCACCCTTCTTCCTGTGGCTGATGCGTCGCAAAAAGGAGGCGCTGTGAAACTTCAGGTCCAACAGGTTGGCTGGCAGGCCGAAACCCGGCAAATCATTGACGACATCTGCCTGGATGTGCAGCCCGGCGAGTTCATTGGGCTAATTGGTCCTAACGGCAGCGGTAAATCGACGCTGCTGCGCTGCATCTACCGGGCGCTCAAGCCGCACGCCGGGGCTATTTCGCTGAACGATGAGAATTTGCTGACGATGCCGGTGCGGGCAGCCGCGCAGAAAATGGCCGTCGTCTTGCAGGAAGCGCCGACGCAGTTTGAGTTCACCGTGCGCGAGATGGTGGCGATGGGCCGCACGCCGCACAAAGCCGCGCTGGAATCCGATAGCGCTGATGATGCCGCGATCATTGATCTGGCGCTGCAACAGGTGCAAATGACAGACTTTGCCGAGCGCGACTTTGGCACCCTGTCGGGCGGCGAAAAACAGCGTGTGTTAATCGCCCGGGCGCTGGCGCAGCAGGCGAAATTGCTGGTGCTGGACGAACCGACCAACCATCTCGACATCCGCTACCAGCTTGAAATCCTCGAACTGGTCACGCGGCTGGGGATCACGACGCTGACGGCGCTGCATGATCTCAACCTGGCGGCGTTTTACTGTGACCGTCTCTATGTGTTACAGGCTGGGCAGGTCGTCGCGGCGGGCGCACCGCTGGCTGTGTTGACCTCAGACTTGATTCAGACGGTGTACGGCGTTACCGCCGAAGTCGCGCTGCATCCGCGTACCGGCAAGCTGCAAATCACCTACTTTCCTGCCAATATTCGAGAGGGGTTATTGCCATGAAGAAAATGCTTCTCATATTTATCTCGTTATCTATTTTGATCGTGCTGATCGCGCCACTCAGTGCCCAGCCGACGGCCAACCTGACCGACACGTGCGTCGAGAATTACGACCCCGCTGTGGATTACTTCCCGGCTAAAGCCACGCTTCAGGATGCTGAGAAATTCACAGTCGAATACTTCAACAACTACAAAGTCGTGACCGTGCTGGATGCGTTCGACAGTGCGCCGCTGTTCGATTATGTGCTGGTGCAGTGTGGCACACCCGCGCCCGATGCCGCCGATTTCCCGGAAGGAACACAGTTTATCGACGTGCCAACGGGTAATGTGATCACGCTCTCGACTACCGAGCTGCCACATCTGGACGAACTTGGCCTGCTGGATCATCTAATCGGTCTGGACAGCTTTGAGTATGTCAACACGGCGGAAGTGCGCCAGATGATTGACGCGGGCGAGATGGCGGCAGTGGGCTTCGGCGCAGAGATCAACGTCGAGCTTGTGTTGGATCTAGGACCCGATCTGGTGTTGACCTATGGCTACGATCCGGCCTCCGACGCGCATCCGGTGCTGCTGGATGCAGGTATCTTCACGGCGATTATTGCCGAATGGCGCGAACCGACTCCGCTGGGCCGTGCAGAGTGGTTGAAGTACACGGCACTGTTCTACAATGCCGAAGCGGATGCCGAAACGATTTATAAGGATATTGTCAGTGCTTATGAGGAAGCCCGACAACTGACTGCCAGTATTCCCGACGATGATCGTCCACAGGTGCTGTGGAATCGCTTTTCCCCGTTTACGGATTCCTGGGCAATACCGGGGATGGAAACTTATGCAGGCGCGTTGATTCATGACGCGGGCGGCAGGATCGCGCTTGGTGAGCAAGCAGGCGAAGAGAACCTGGCTCTCAGCTTTGAAACGGTCTTCGACGGCGCATTCGAAGCCGATGTGTGGATCGTCAATGCCTTTGGCATGAACACGTTCGATGATCTGCTGGCAGCCGATTCGCGCTTCGGCGATTTTACGGCGGCGCAGGCAGGCAACGTGTGGAATAACACACTGGATGTGAACGAGTTTGGTGGCAACAACTATTTTGAACTGGGTGTGACCCATCCACACCTGATCTTGCAAGACCTGGTCGCCATCTTTCACTCGGACTTGCTGCCCGATCATGAATTCCACTTCTACCGCCGCTTAGAACGCGCCAGTTGAGAGGAGTAAGATCATGACCGATGCGCCAACCATGCGACCCTTCACCCGCCATGTGCTGGTCTGTACGGGTTCCTCCTGCGACCCCGATGCACGCGGCCAGCAGTTGTTCACCAAAATGGGCGATTTGCTGGGTGACCTGCGCAAGCTGCGCAACCCCTGCCGTGTCAAACGCTCGACCATCCCTTGCCTGGGTATCTGTACCGGCGGGCCGATCATTGCCGTCTACCCGGAAGGCATCTGGTATCACCATGTCGATGCGGCGCTGCTGGGGCGCATTGTCGAGGAACACTTCAAGAACGACCAGCCTGTCGAAGAAGCTATTTTCTATCGGACCGGCGACCCGGTTTTAGCGAACTGCCAGCATACGGAAAACGCGGCTGATCTCCCCGACGAGACCGACGAGGCGGTGCTGGTGGAGGCAACGGCAGGTATCCAACACACCGACGCCGATCAGGAACGCCGCCGTGAAATCCGCCGCAACCGCACCAAACGTGGGTTGGTGCTGGTCAATACCGGCGAGGGCAAAGGCAAAACAACGGCTTCGCTGGGCGTGATTCTGCGGATGTTAGGCCGGAAAAAACGGGTGGCGCTGGTGCAGTTCCTCAAGCATGAGGGCGGGCAGTGGGGCGAGGTTCGGGCGTTGGCGCAGCTCGGCCTTGATGTCGAAAAAACCGGCGACGGTTGGACATGGACCAGCAAAGACCTGGACGAATCGCAGGCGAAGGCGCGGCACGGCTGGGAAATCGCCAAGGCCAAAATCACCAGTGGTGACTATGATTTGGTGGTGCTGGATGAGTTCACTTACCTGCTGGATTTCGGCTGGCTGGATACAATGGAAGTCCTCAACTGGCTGGAAGAAAACAAGCCGGAAGAACTCAATCTCATCATCACCGGACGCGCCGCGCCGCAAGCGTTGATCGACTATGCCGATACCGTCACCAGTATGACCAAGATCAAGCACGCTTATGACGCTGGTATCCCCGCGCGGGCCGGAATCGAGTTCTAATGCGCGTCCTGCTGGCGGCGCTGCTCTTGGATTTGCTGGTGGGCGATCCACCCAACCGCTGGCATCCGGTGGCGTGGATGGGGTCGCTGATTACCCGCCTGCGTCTCCGTGCGCCGGAACATGGCAAGTTTATCTATGGCGGCTTCATCACGATTAGCGGTAGCGCATTTGTGTGGCTGCTGGCGACTGCTGCCGTAAAAATCTGTTGGCTGCTGCCTGCGCCACTGAATTGGATGGCGCAAGCCGTGCTGCTCAAGACGACATTCTCAATACGTGGTCTGGACCATGCCGCCCGTGAGGTCGAAAATGCGCTGCGCCGGGGTGATTTACCGGAATCCCGCCGCCTCTTAAGCTGGCATCTGGTCAGCCGGGATACATCCCAACTAACGGAGTCGCAGGTCGCTGCCGCTGCGATAGAATCCGTTGCCGAGAATACTTCCGATGGCATCATCGCGCCGCTGTTCTGGTATACAATCGCTGGCCTACCTGCCGCCCTGACTTACCGCTATACACAAACCGGCGATTCGATTCTCGGCTACCGGGACACCGAGCGCGAGTGGCTGGGCAAAATCCCGGCACGAACCGACGACCTGCTTAACCTGATTCCGGCGCGGCTCACGGCGCTGTTGTTTGTGGCGCTGCGCCCTCCTGCGTGGCATATCTGGCGACGGGATGCCATGCTCACCGCCAGCCCCAACGCCGGACATCCCATGAGTGCGATGGCCGGTGCGCTGGATGTCGAACTGGAAAAAGTCGGGCATTATCGTTTGAACAGCGGCGCACGTCCGGCCAGTGCCGCTGATCTTCGCACATCGCGCCAGTTGCTGCTGGCTGCTGTCGGATTGTTTACCATTGTCGTGCTGTTTGTAGCGAGGATGCGCCATGATTGAACCGAAACCCGAAATCGCCAACACCCCGCCCGCCCATCACGGCGCGTTTGATTACGATGAACTGGCACAACTGGGCTTCTCGCCCGATGAGGTGATTGACTTCAGCGTGAACAGCAATCCCTATGGCCCGCCGCCGGGAGTCCGCGAGGCCATCGCCGCCGTCCCGCTGGACCGCTACCCCGACCGCGAATGCATCGCCCTGCGCGGGAAATTAGCGGAACGGCACAGTGTCGCAATGGAAAACATCGTCGTCGGCAATGGCACGGCGGAACTGCTCATGCTGGTGGCAATGGCGTTCATTCGCCCCGGCGATAAGGTGCTGATGGTTGAACCTGCGTTCAGTGAATATGCGCGTATAGCTAGTTTGACCGGAGCAAACATTCAGGCATACACGACGTATCCCGATCAGGATTTTGAGATCAAATTTGACGCACTTGACAGAATAACACACCAGACTAAACCCCGTGTTTTGATTTTCTCAAATCCGAATAATCCGAGCGGAATGGCGTACCCCAGTCATTCCCTTATGAAGATTGCCCAAAATTGTCCTGATACATTAGTCATCAGTGATGAAGCCTATCTGCCGTTTATAAAGTCTCATGGGCTAATATGTGAACTCCATTATTTTATTACAAGTCTCAAAAGCGATGTGCGGCGGGTTATGATTGGAGATGAAACAGTCAGCAATATTATCTCGCTACGCTCTATGACTAAAGATTATGCCTTAGCAGGACTCCGGCTTGGCTATGCCATTGGAAATCCTGATGTAATTGAGGCAGTACGGCGTATGTGCCCAGCCTGGAACGTCAACGGATTGGCACAGGCGGCGGGTATAGCAGCACTTGGTCAAGAAGATTGGCTACGCCACAAAGTTGTACAACTTTCCGAGCATAAGACCGAACTCATTAAGGGACTATGTGAACTCGGCCTGAATCCGCTGCCGTCATCCGTGCATTATTTCCTCGTCAATGTCGGCAATGGCGCGGCGTTCCGGTCCAAACTGCTGCAACACAAAATCATGGTGCGTGACTGCGCCTCGTTTGGCCTGTCAGAATATGTCCGCATCGCCACGCGCACGCCGGAGGATAACGCCAAATTGCTGGCGGCAGTGGAGCAAGTGCAGCATGACCGCTAAAACGCTCATGATTCAGGGCACGATGTCGTCTGCCGGGAAAAGCACGCTGGTAACGGCATTGTGTCGCGTCTTCGCCCGGCGTGGGGTGTGCGTCGCACCATTCAAGGCCCAGAACATGAGCAATAACGCGGCGGTCTGTGCCGATGGTGGCGAGATCGGACGCTCGCAATATACGCAGGCACTGGCAGCGGGGATTGTTCCAACGGTGCAGATGAACCCGGTCCTGCTCAAGCCGGAAGCCGACATGCGCTCACAGGTGATCGTCGATGGTCGGGTATGGGAAACACTCCCGGCACGCAGCTATTATGAACGCAAACAGGCACTATGGCAGCATGTCACGGCGGCCCTGGATTCGCTGCGCTCTGAATATGACCTGGTCATCATCGAAGGCGCGGGCAGCCCGGCGGAACTCAACCTCAAGCACGGCGACATCGTGAACATGGCGGTGGCGCAATACACCCAATCGCCGGTGCTGCTGGCGGGCGACATCAACCTGGGCGGCATCTTCGCCCAGCTTCTGGGCACGCTCATGCTGCTGGAACCCGATGAACGGGCGCTGGTGAAAGGGCTGCTGGTCAACAAATTTCGTGGCGACCCGACCCTGTTTGACGATGGGATTACCATCCTTGAGGAACGCGGCGGTGTGCCGGTGCTGGGCGTGATTCCCTACATGGCCGATCATGGCATCCCGGAAGAAGATGCGGTTGCAATTGAGGCGCAGAATCGCCAATCGACAGCGCCAGCACAGATCGACATCGCGGTTATGGCGCTGCCGCGTATCGCCAATTTTGACGACTTCGATCCGCTGGCGACAGAGGCTGGTGTGCATGTTCGCTATGTATCGAATACAAAAGAACTTGGCACACCTGACGCAGTTATCATCCCCGGCACAAAAAGCACAATCGCTGACCTGCGATGGCTCCATAACACCGGATTGGCAGGCTGTATCACCCAACTGGCGCATGAGGGTAAGGCAGTTGTGGGAATCTGCGGCGGCTACCAGATGCTTGGTAAACGGGTTTGCGATCCGGCACACATAGAATCCGATCAGACCGAAATCGCCGGGCTAGGTTTGCTGCCTGTAGAGACCAATTTCCTGAGCCAAAAGTCAACCTATCAAGTACAGGCCAAGATCAGCAGCAGTGCAAGTTGGATGGCCGATCTATATGGTCAGACCGTTACCGGCTACGAAATCCACATGGGCCAGACACCGAGCGCCGCGCACTGGCTGGCAATCGAACGGCCCAACGACAGTGAGGTTTATGATGGTGGTCTGAGCGCGGATGCGGGCGTTTGGGGTTGTTATGTGCATGGCCTGTTCAGCAATGATAACCTGCGGTGGGCCTGGCTGCGCTCACTAGGCTGGCAACAACATGATGGCGTGAGCAAAACGCTTGACTTAGCTTTTGACCAACTCGCCAATGTTTTCGAAGGCCATGTCGATATGGCCCGACTTGAAGCGATTATTAGCCTGTAACTACTGATGCTAAACTTATGTATCAAAGGCTCAAACCTTCGCCGCAACATGCCAATAATCTCTACCAAGCTGACGTATTCGCTTTCTCCTTGACAGGGTAGAAACATCAACATATCATTACATGCTGATGTGTTGATGTAAGGATGTTGCCATGTTAACTGCCAAGCCCCAAGCAATTGCGCTAAAAGCAAAGCTGTTCTACGGATTTTCAGATGTTTCTCGACTTGCCATTCTGGAAGCCTTGCGTGAAAAATCGCTGAACGTCAGTGAAATCGTCGAGCAAACCGGCCTCAGTCAATCCAACGCTTCTAACCACTTAAGTTGTCTGCGCGATTGTGGTTTGGTGACCCGTGAGCAGCAGGGGCGATATGCTATTTACCAGCTCAGCGACCCCAGAGTGGCCTTATTGTTTGAAACTGCCGACGAACTTCTCCGAGATGTCGCCCGTGGTGTTTTCGAATGCACACGTTATGAACTGCCGGAGGTTGAACCCAATGGCAGCGAATAATCAGCATCTTGAAGTGCCGATTAAAGGCATGGACTGCGCCGAGTGTGCTTCGATAGTACAGCAGGCGATTGCCGGAGTCCCTGGTGTTGAATCGGTGGCTGTCTTGCTCAGTTCTGAAAAAGCTATTATCCAACTGGATCGTAAGCATGTCAGTTTAGATGCGATCAAGCAAGCTGTTGAACGCGCCGGATACACAGTACCGGCAGGCAGCCGGACGATTGAAGTCCCGATCAAGGGTATGGATTGCGCCGGTTGTGCCTCCACAGTCAAGCAGGCGATTGCCGGAGTCCCTGGTGTTGAATCGGTCGATGTTCTGCTCAGTGCTGAAAAAGCTGTCATTCAGCTCGATTATGAAAATATCGGCCTGAAAACAATACGACAGGCTGTGGAACGGGCTGGTTACACGATACCGGAAATGCGCAACGCAGACACCGCCCTTACAGTCAATAATGACTTTAGCAAGGCAGCGCTCAACCTTTTTGGGCTGGTGTTCGGGATTGTGCTGCTGGTTGTGGTTGCTGGTGAGGGGTTAGGTCTGTTCGAAGCCGTAACGAGTAATATTCCACCGGTGATAGGTTATGCGCTGGTGTTGATCGCTGCGTATCCTACATTCAAGAATGTGGTGCGCGCGGCACGCAATCGCCAGATTATTTCACACACCTTAATGTCCGTCGGTGTGATTGCTGCGCTCATCATTGGACAATGGGTGACTGCCGCCATCGTGGTGTTATTCATGCGGGTTGGTGATTATGCTGAACGCTTCACCACCGAACGCAGTCGGCGTGCTTTAAAGAACCTGACTGACATGGCTCCTCAGACGGCCCGTGTTGAGCGCGATGGGCAGACGGTTAATCTGCCGATTGCTGAGGTCAAGGTAGGGGATGTCATTGTCGTTCGTCCCGGTGAACAGATACCCGTTGATGGTGTGGTAGTCAGTGGGCAGGCCACCATTAACCAGGCCACAATCACCGGCGAGTCAATGCCGGTTGAAGCCAGCGCGGACTCACAGGTCTTCGCCGCAACCCTGGCGCAGTTTGGCAGTCTGCGGGTTCGGGCACAAGGGATCGGCGTGGATACGACGTTTGGAAAAATTATCCGACTCGTGGAAGAAGCCGAAGCGCATCGCGGCGATGTCCAACGTATGGCCGATAGATGTTCGACCTATTTTCTGCCGCTAGTGGCAGCGATTGCGACACTCACCTTCCTGATTAGTCAGAATCCCCTTTCGACGGCGGCGGTGTTGGTGGTGGCTTGCTCCTGTTCCTTCGCACTGGCAACCCCCATTGCCATGCTGGCGTCCATTGGTGCTGCTGCTAAGTTGGGTCTACTCATCAAAGGCGGCAAATACATCGAGGCACTGGCACACGCGGATGTTGTCCTGCTCGATAAGACTGGTACACTGACGTTGGGCAAACCCCAGATCACCGATGTGCTGACCCTCAATGGTCATTCACAGATCGAACTCCTCACCCTGGCCGCATCGGTTGAACGTGACTCCGAACATCCGCTGGCCGAGGCTATTCGTAACGCCGCCCAGCGTGAGGGGATGGTGCTACACGATATCCAGGATTTTACGGCGATCCCCGGGCTTGGCGTGCGCGCTCAGATAGGCGATTACATCATTGCTGTTGGGAGTCAGCGATTTATTGGTCAAGAACCGCTGGAAATTGCATTACAACTGGAGGCGCAGGGCAAGACCGCATTGTATGTTACCCGGAATAATGAAGTGATCGGTATCATGGGCGCGGCGGACACACTCCGACCCGAAATTTACGCGGCCATTGAGTCGCTGCGCTCGCAGGGCATCCGCCAAATTGTGATGCTGACTGGTGACAATGAACGGGTTGCACAGTCTATTGCCAAAAAAATCGATATTGACTATCAGGCCAATTTGCTGCCGGAAGATAAAATCGCAGTGGTTAAAGACTATCAGGCACAGGGCCACCATGTCGTCATGGTGGGCGACGGAGTCAACGATGCCCCAGCACTCGCGCAGGCTGATGTCGGCATTGCGATGGGCGTAGCAGGAACGGATGTCGCACTGGAAGCAGCGCACATTGCCATCATGCGTGAGGATTGGATGCTTGTCCCGGAAGCGCTGCGGATTGCCAAGCGTACTATGCGTGTGGTCAAAATGAATATCGCCTTTACTGCTGTCTACAATTTCTTTGGCTTATCACTGGCAGCGTTCGGTATCCTGCCACCGGTTCTAGCTGCGGCGGCACAGTCCTTGCCTGATCTGGGCATCCTGGCGAACTCGTCACGCTTGCTGCGCTACCAGCGGGTGGAAAAAATGCAACCAATGTCTGTTGGTGAGGGATTGAGGGCGACTGTGGCCTGTGACTGCTGTCTTGAACCCAGCAAGACCGACCAACCAATCATCAAGATCAGTCACATATCCTAATAAAATTAAGTACATTGAGAAGTGCCTGAAACCGGATCCGGTCATGTAACCTGAGTTTTCTGACAATAAACCGATAAACATGGAATAGCTTTGCTTGCGATAATCAAATCTTCAGCCAATTGCCCACACATTAGAGGGGCGTTTAGGAAAGAGAATATCGAGCAGTACCCGTGCCTCTTCAGTTACAACAGCGCAATCATCCAGTGCTGCCTCAAGTTCATCCAGTGAACGATGCCCGAATAATAATTGTAGAAAAGATAATCCTGAAAAGCGCGCGTCGCCATCGGTAGCAGTAGGTGAAGTCCAGGGTTCAACAAATTGCAGAACACCTCGTTCGAAATGCATGACAATACCAGTACGGAAAAAGTTGAGCGCGATCTTGCCTGTGTATTCACGCGCCACCGAGTTGGCAAGCCTAGCTTGCAAAACGGGCGCTATATGCCGTAGAAACTGCTCAATATTTGCTACACGCACATACCAGGAACCTGGCTCCAGTGCTTGTGCCAGACTCTTCGGCAATATCTGAAATAAGGGATGCGCTGTGCCCAACCAGAAGGCAATCTCGGCAACCCCATCAATTTCCTGACATAAGGTGAGTATATCAGCCACCATAACCGGCACGATTTCCAACCAGGAAAGATCGGTACGAATTTCAAAATGCTCAACCCAAAAGGTTGGTGTTTGCCAGAGCGGAGCATAAGCATAATAGCCCACCGGTTCGCCATTTGCGGCTTCAATGATCCTGAAAACACGCCGGAATACATCGTACTCATCCCGTTCAAATTCATATTGCCAGGCGGCTTCGGTTCGCAGGCAAGCCAATAATGATCTTTTATGGCTATTCGCTTCGAGATCAGCAATAAACGACCAATCCGCTTTTACAGCCTGACGCACGCGATACGTATTATCAGCTTGTTTCGCTACATCGCGCAACTTGTGTAAGACAGCTTTTCTGCCACCACCCCGTCCCAGTGCGAGTTCATAACCAAATTGTCGATAAAACCAGGGAATGCCGTTAATAACCTGAACGAGTTGATCTCTTTCGTCAAACAAGCGCTGCATCATATCCATTTGCCGACGAATAAGTCCACGTCGGCGATAGTCAGGATGGGTGCCGACAAACTCAACTTGCCCAACTTCGATTGGCAGCCCAGCATAGGTCCAGTTTTGGCACAAGTAAGCCTGGGTTGAAACAATCGCACCTGTCCGTGTGTCTTCTACCAGGGTAAAGTGATTGGCACGAATCAATGGATGGCGACCATCCATCGAGGCCCGCGTTCGTGCCATATAAGTTGGTGCAAGTGTACCGTCCGGGTTACGAGAATGAACCCAGCCATTGAAAGTAACGATTTTTTCAATATCATTTTCATCTGCCCAGCGCAAAGTCAGGCCATCGCCTAAATCATAACCGCTCATTTTGATGTCTTTTCCCAATAACGTAATTGAGCGATAACAGATCCAATATCGTCATTGTATAGTTCTTCCTTTGATGAACGCAGTAACCACATTGGTTTGTCGCCGTCCCTATTGTAGTCAATGTAGAGATTGCCGTTTAGCGAACCTGGTTCATGCTGGGTCATCACTTCGTAGCCTTCCCGTTCGAGCGCACGGCGCATCCAGACGGTGGGCAGTCCATCATCTTTGAGCCAGATGCGACCCCTGGGTTCAGTACGATGGCGAAAACCACCAATGCTCATATCAAAATCGAGTTCCTGACTGGGAAATGCAGCGGCAAAACGACCCTGCAAGACCAGATCTTCGGGCGCACCAGCAATAATCTGCCCATCGGGTGTAATCAGCCAGAGGGTGTCCGCCGAGCGAAGTGCGAGATCGAGATCATGGGTGGACAGCAAAACCGCCAGTCCAGCCTCACGTGCCAGACGGCGCAACAAGCCGGTAATTTCGACCCGGGTCGGGAGATCAAGAAATGCGGTTGGCTCATCCAACAACATAAACTCCGGTTCTTGCGCCAGCGCCCGAGCAATCAAAATGCGTTGCCGCTGACCGTCGCTTAACTCTGATACATACTGTGAGGCGAGTTCTTCACAATGCGTAACCCGCAGCGCCCACGCTACCGCTTGATGATCGTGGTGTGTGAGCCGTCCCATGATTCCAGTGTAGGGAAAGCGCCCCAAACTCACCAGTTCGTAGCCGGTCAAATTGCCAACGACCAATCGATCTGTAAGTACGACGCTCAAACGCTGAGCCAGCGAGCATTTATCCAAATTTTCAATGTTCGTGTCGGTGATAAACACCTGTCCGCTGAGTGGCGCTTGTGTACCCGCTAGTGTGCGCAACAGGGTCGATTTACCCGCACCATTGGGACCGAGCAGACACACGAATTCACCGCGATGGAGCTTGAGATCAATGTCGGCCAATACAGGTCGCGCCTCAGAACGCTTTGGACGATACCCTATCGTCAGGTTTTCACTGGTAATGACGGCGTCGTTCATAGCCAACTCCCGCGCCTAGCTCGCAGCAGTACCCAGAGGGCAACCGGAGCGCCAAACAAGGCTGTTGCCGCATTGATGGGCAGGCTTAGAGATGTACCCGGAAGTTCGGCGAGAATGCCACAGGCCAGTGCCAGGGCGATACCAATAAACACCGAGCCAGGCACCAAGACACGATGATCAGATGTCCCGAAAATGCCACGCGCCAGATGGGGAATCGCGATACCCAAAAAGCC
The DNA here is from genome assembly GCA_965223835.1 of Phototrophicaceae bacterium. Classification (GTDB taxonomy): domain Bacteria; phylum Chloroflexota; class Anaerolineae; order Aggregatilineales; family Phototrophicaceae; genus CAVYXZ01. The sequence goes on along the minus strand of CBDCXQ010000001.1, from coordinate 5,963,799 downwards.
AATGGGACCGGCATAAGCGACGACAACCCCAGCCATTACCGAGGCACTGGTCATGATGACCAGACGTGCCCGCCGAACATTCAAGCCCATACTCTGAGCGTAGTTTTCGCCCAGTAGCAGCACATTCAGATATTTGGTTGACAGCACCGCGATGCCGACACCAACGAGCGTCACAGGGATAAAGTAGGCCATTTCATCCCAGCGGACTTTCTGAAAACTACCAAAACCCCATTCCACAAATTCACGGGTGCGGTTTTCATCAGCAAAGTAGACCAGAACCGTCACGATGGCACCAACGAGTGCGCCAACCACCACCCCAAACAACAAGACAATCGCCATATCTTGGACCCGCGAGGCAACCAGCAGCATCAGGGAAAGAACCAGAAAAGCGCCGACTGCTGCGCCCGCCACCGTACTTAAATTGCTAATCCAGGCAGCGCCCAGGGTGCCATAACCAATGCTGACGGGTGCGACGATGATGATGAGGGCAACACCCAGACTCGCCCCAGAAGAAACCCCCAGTGTAAACGGACTTGCCAGCGGGTTGCGAAACAGCGTTTGCATTTGCAGACCTGCCAGTCCCAGCCCAGCGCCGACCATTGTCGCAGTCAGAACGCGGGGCAGCCGTATATCCATGACAATCGTGCGAAAGACAGCCCGTTCAGGTTCATAGCCCAGCAGAATCTTCAGAATCTGATCGAATGGAATAGGAACAGAAGACCAGCTCAGAGAAAGTAAAAAAACGAAAATACCCAGCACACCTAAAACTATGAACACCAGTAGGTGATAGCCAGCACGAGTTCCCCTGACTGGGAGATCAGAATGATCCGTCCCCACCGATGTAGGGACGGTTGTATCTTGTTCAACGTGAAGACGATAATCGACCATAGCGCCTCAGGATTGTTCAACTGCCAGCGGCTTTAACCAGATGAGTTCATAATCAGGAAACAATTCGGGATGCAGGACCGCCGCAAAATCCTGTAGAAGCAAATCGGCCCGAAAGATGGCATCACCAAAGTAGGAATGCCCACTCAGTGGCAGGGCATTCGTGGTGGCATAGACCTGTCCAAGATTGATAGCGGCAAAAACATTTGAGGAGACCGCCTCAAGCTGAGTGTCACTACTCGTAAACCAGTAGGAAGCATCACCTGCCAGCGTAGTCAAGGTTTCAAGACTGAGGGGTGTGGGATAGGCTGGCGCTTCAGCATCAGCCAGGACATTAATGCCGCCCGCATCGACGATCAGTTGGGCCTGAAAATCGTTCTGGCTCACCGAGTTTGTCTCGCCGACCTGAGCGAAAAAGGCACTGGGTTTCTCATCCTGTTCAGTGGTGAGATTCCGAATTTCCGTGTAGCGCTGTTCAATATCCCCGTAGACCGCATTGGCTTCCGCTTCCTGGTTAAAAAAGAGTGCAAAGAATTTTAGCCACTCGGCTCGTCCAAGCGGGGTCGGTTCCAGCCAAACATGATGCCCCACTGTCGGGATACCCAATTCTCGCGCAATTTCAAGATTCTCTTGCTGATTACCAATCCAGGTGAGGAGGATTAACAAATCTGGTTCCTGAACAACCACCGTTTCCAGATTAATGCTGAACGATGTCCCTGTAACCGGAATGCCACTGTCTATCATTTCCTTAATCAAGGGATGCCAAGCATCAGCACTGTTCGTGGGGGTTCCCAAAGAAACAATGCGATCTGCTAACCCTAGTTCGATTAAGGCAGCCACTTCTTCATTGTTCCCGGTACTCACTCGCTGCACAGGTACTTCAATGACCGTTGCGTCACTGAGATCGCCTGTCGATTCAGGCGCAGTCGTGCCGCATTGGACCAAAACATAGACTTCGTTCGCCGAGATCGGCGTAAAGTATTCCGCGTCGGCCTGTGTACGGACAACTTTGTAGTTGTTATAGTATTCCACCTGAAAAAGCGCGGCATGATTGACTTCAACTTTGTCAGGAAAGTAATCCGTTTCAGAGTCAAAGTCGGTGACACATTCTTGCTGATTGCTGTCTTGAGCAACAGTTGATACGACGCTCATCAGCAACATTAAAATCAGGAAAATTGATTGACGCACGGTATGCTCCTTTTGTGCAATGGAATGCGCGTTCGCTAAGCTGCTGGAATGCGTTGTAGGTGGACAATCTCGTGGTCAGGTAACAATTCTGGGTATAAAATACTGACGATGTCAGCCAGCAATTCATCAACCCGGATCGCGGCAGTGCGGAAGTAATCCTCATCACGACCAAAACGGTGGAACATGTTGCCATTGCTTAACGCGCTAAATTCACCATTGAGTGGATCACTGGCAATAAAGGCCGAAGCATTGGCTTCTGCTGGTAAATAGGCCATGCTGAACCAGTATTCGGCATCGGCTCCTGCTTCGATAGCCGTTTCCAGCGAAACTGCCGGGAAGAAGCCCGAATAATCAAAACTACTTTCATCGAGGACGAGTTGCCCACCAGCATCTTGTATCAGAATGGACTCGATGCGATTGAGCGGGCGTGTGTTAAAGCCCTGGCCGCTGATGTTACCCAGCAGCACGGTCGGTTGACTCTCCTGGGCTTGTGCCAGTTTTAGTAAGCGCAGGTATTCCGTCTCGATGGGTACAAATAGTTCGTTAGCCTGCGCTTCAATATTGAAGAAGAGGGCCAGAAACTTGAGTTGCTCGGCGGATCCCAGCGGCGCTTCAGAAAATGGACTATAAAAGACGTAGGGCACACCCAGACTGCGCGCTTCTTGAATGGTTTCGGTGTCATCATACGCGATGAATAAGTCTGGCTCGAAGTCAACGGTTGCCTCCCAACCGGAGCCATATTCGCCAATATCTCCCAGATCACCTGAAAGGTATTTGGCGTCAATTTGCTCAAGATAAGGAATTCCGGTTGTGTATTGATCACGCCAGGCGACCATCTGGTCGACCAGGTCCAGCATTTCGATAGCGCCGAGTACGCCGCCGCCACCCTCGATCATACGCTGGACTGGGACATCAATCACCAATGTATTCTCAGCATCAACAAATTCTTCTGGAACCGGTGCGCCGCACTGCACCAGAACATATTGCTCAATGAGTGGTTCGACTGCCGGATTATCATAGGTGCTGTCTACGGTGACGACTTTGTAGTGATTGAAGTATTCCACTGCCCACTGTGCGCTGTAAACAGCCTCAACCTTATCCGGGAAATAATCAACACTGGCATTGTAATCACTGATGCATTCGAGCGGATTCACTTCCTGGGCGCTGACAGCAAGGGTGGTCAAGCTGAGGACGACAACAACCAGCAAACGGATAATCACTTTCATGTTTCTCTCCTTCTGATAAGTAATTGATACTTGGTATCATTAAGACTGAATATGTAGCATGTCACGTTGTAGCTTGCAAGTGAAAACACGATCCTTATGATCTTCTTAATGAAAATTTGAGAGTGTACCAACCAGGGCGTTATGATCGTGTCCACGTCACCGCTTGAAATTCCGCTTTGGTCACACTATCCGCCTGAGCAGTACAGGCTTCAAACAAGCTGGTGAGTTCATCCCCATTAATACCATCATGGGTGCTAATGATCACGAACTGCGTCTGACGTAGCTCATCGGCCCGCCAGGGACGGTGCCGAACCAGCTCCCCATGCTTGCCAACCAGTTGAAAAACACAGCGATAATCAGGATGTTCTGCTAGATAGATAATCCCCTTAGAGCGATAAACCGTTGTCGGTAACTGATCCAGCACATCCCGCAGGCAATCGAGTTTCAGGGGAAGCGCAGAGGCCCAACTCCAGGTCGAATAGACTAGTGCGTGATTATGGTCATGGTGGTGTTCATGATCGTGAACTTCATCAACAGCGTGGGTATGCACGTCACGCGCTTCACGCTGGACCAGTTTCTCCGGAGCGAATGCACCACTGCCCAGCAAAAGCTCCGGCGCTACCTGCCCCTGCGTTGTTTCGATCATACGTGCATCCGGGCTGATCTCACGAATGCGTTCTTTGACCATCTCGCGATAGGTATCCGTGACCAGATCCACCTTGTTCAGCACAACAATATCGGCAAAGCCGACCTGCCCAATACCAAGCTCCTCGTCAGCACCTTGTAACTCAAGGAACTGCTCAGCATCCACAACGGTGACAATGCCGTCCAGCATGACCAGCGGCATCACCTCCGGCACACGGAAGGTCAGGGCAACCGCCAGCGGGTCGGAAACGCCACTCGCTTCAATCAGGATGTATTCCGGTGGATCATCGCGCTGGAGAAGTTGCAACGTTTCCCGTAGCAGGTCACCTCGAATCGTACAGCAGATACACCCGTTCGAGAGCGTCACCATCTCGCCTTCGACACCGACAATGAGTTGGCTATCCACATTAATGGCCCCGAAGTCATTCACCAGCACTGCGATTTTCATGCCATGATCGCTGTGCAGAATATGGTTTAGCAGGGTTGTCTTGCCAACGCCGAGAAAGCCGGTCAGGATGGTGACAGGGACAGGAAAATTTTCAGATAGAGCCTGACGTTTCATAAAACCTCACTAAACCTCATTTCGTTTCAGTTTGAACAGGGGTTGATGTTTCAGTCGTTTCCGACGATTGGGCGGTCGAACGCAGTGCAGACAGCCGCAACCAGATTGACTTTAGGACAAAAACTAGCGCAAAGAACGCACTCATGGTCAGGACAATCGACGCACCGGAAGGCACATCCAGATAGTAGGACAGGTAAAATCCGGCAATGCCGCTCAGGATGCCCATAGCTGCCGCGACGAGAATCATGTGATGCAATCGGTGGGTAACCAAGCGGGCGGTGGCGGCTGGCGTGATGAGCAGCGCCAGCATGAGGGCGATTCCGACTGCTTGCAGGCTCGCTACAATCGTGACAGCGATCAAAACTAACAGCAGCACACGTAGTCGTTCCACCGGGAACTTAAGGGTATGTGCCAGCCCAACATCGAAACTGATAATCAGAAACTGCTTGTAAAACACGCCGATCACAAGCAGCACGAGGATGCCCATGAGCGCCATGATCTCCAGATCACTCGGGCTGATGCCGTTGATACTGCCGAACAAGATATGTGCCAGATCAAGGCTATAGCTGCCCTGTGTGCTGATAATGGCAATGCCCAGGGCAAACATGGTCACAAAGACCAGCCCAATGGCAGTATCCTCCTTCAGCCGTTCGTTGCGGGTCAAAAAGGCAATGATCAGTGCTGACAGCACACCCGCTCCCAAACCGCCCACAAACAGATTACTTCCAACAACGCCGCCCGCAGCCGTGTAAGAGAGCGCCACACCCGGCAGCACGGTATGCGCCAACGCATCGCCAAAGAAAGCGAGACCGCGCACGACGACAAAGCAACCAACAATCGCGCTGATACCGCCCACCAGGATGAGTGCCAGCAAGCCCCGCTGGATGAAGGCGTAGTTCAGGGGTTCCATGAAGAAGTTAAGCAATCCATCCATCTGATTAGCCTCTGGTACCATGCTCATCCGCAATGAAAACCGTTTCGTCTCCCTGCCGAAAGACGGTCAAGGCCCCGCCATACGCCTGCCGCAATACGTCAGGTTGAATCACCGCCTGCGACGGACCATACGCCAGTAATTGACGCTTCAGCAGCAGAACCCGATCAAAATCACGGGCAGCCCGTCCCAGATCGTGCGTTGCCAGCAATATGGTGATGCCCTGTTCGGTCAATACATCCAGCGTATTCATGATCTCCTGTTCGGCAGCGGTATCAACCCCAGTGAAGGGTTCGTCCATCAATAAGACGCGGCTGTTCTGGGCCAGTGCGCGGGCTATGAACACCCGCCGCCTTTGACCGCCGCTTAACTGACTGATCTGGCGGGTTGCTAGCGCCGATAGGTTCAACTGCTCCAGCAGATCCCGCACGGCATCATGATCGGTCGAGCGCCACCAGGGAAACCAGCGACTCTGGCGGGCACGTCCCATCATCGCGACATCATAAACGGTCACTGGAAACGCCCAGTCGATTTCATTCTGCTGCGGCACATAGCCAATAAAGGCATGGCTGCTGTGACAGTCCTCACCAAATACCGAGATTTCTCCACTCGTGAAGGGAATCAACCCAGCGATAGCTTTGAACAGTGTGCTCTTGCCCGCGCCATTCGGCCCAATGATGGCAAGGCGCTCGCCTGGCTGTATGATAAATGTCAGGTGATCGATGGCCCGTTTATCTCCGGGATAGCCTGCACTCAGGTCGCGCACATCCAGTGCTGGCGGGTGATGCCTGTTGTTAGAAAACTGCCTTTGTTCCATAGACTTCAATCCATACGGGCGGCATCCCGAAGAACACCACCCGCGCTTATGAACGAAACCAATAGCGATTACATACCGCCGCCGAGGGCTTCAACGATAGTAGTCACGTTGTAGCGGATGTAATCGAGATAGGTACTGGCCGGGCCGTCAGCATCGCTGAGCGAACCACTGTACAAAACATAAACCTGCGCGCCGGTTTCCTCAGCAATCTGCTGTGCCAGATCATCGCTGACGGTTGTCTCCGCAAAAATGGCGGGAACACCTTCCTCACGGATCAGGTCAACAATCGTGGCGACATCGGCGGTACTCGGTTCAGCCAGTGTTGAAATGCTGGGAATTATCGTGCCCACTACCTCGAAGCCGTAACGGGCGGCGAAGTAACCGAAGGCATCATGATTGGTGATTAACACCCGGCTTGCTTCCGGCACGGTTTCTACCAACGGGGTCACAAAATCATGGGCCAGGGCATCCAGTTCTTCGAGATAGGCCGCTGCGTTAGCCGTGTAGGTCTCGGCATTGGCGGGATCAAGCTCGATCAGCGTATCGCGGATGAGCATCGTCCAATACATGGCATTGTGCGGTTCCATCCAGACATGCGGATCGCAAGCACCGTGATCGTGGGCGTGTTCCGCACCCTCTTCGTGGTCTTCTTCTTCATCTTCATGACCATGACCCTCGCCGCAATCAACCGCATAGAGCGCACCGAGGGTTTCGACTTCATGATGATCGTGGTCATGGTCATGCGTATCACCACCTGTCATCGACTGCATGGCTTCGGCTTCTTCATCGCTCATCGCCACATCCACACCATAGACACTCGCAATGTACAGCCCCAGCAGTCGCGCATTAGCGACATAGACATTGTTCAAGGCTGCTGCGTCGGTTCCAGCAGGATAGATTGAAGGGAACCAGGGCGAATTATCCGCAGCGATTTCTTCGAAGTTGGTGGAGCCGTAGCGCATGTGGTAATGGAGGTTAGCACCTTCTTCAACCGCATGGGGCGGATTCAAGAGCAGATAGCGGGTTTCGGCACAGGCTTCATCAGTCGTCTCAAAGAGCGACCAGGTTTCGCCAGGAACCTGGGTTACAGGCATTTGACCCGCAAAAGTATAAGTGCAGGTTGCTTCACCATCAAAGGAGACACTGGTCTCATCAATTGTCATGCTGTTAAAAACAGTGAAATTACCCGCCTCATTGTATTGCGCTATCAATTCCGCGCTGATCTCTGGCGTTTCTGCCAGCACGGCATCGAAACCCGGTTGCAATGCCCCAGCATCAAAGGCCCAACCACTCACCCACTCACCAGACCACGTTGATAAATCAGTGATTTCAGCGGACTCATGATCGTGGTCATCCTCGTCTGCATGTTCTTCACCTGCTTCATGCTCATGCCCGGCTTCATGAATCGCTTCCATCTCTGCATAATGCGCTTCACACAATTGCGCAATCGCGCTCATCTCAGCGTCGTGATCGTGTTCCTCATCCTCGTCGTGATCGTCTTCATGTTCTTCGTCTTCTTCGTGATCTTCGTGGTCATGCTCGTCATCATGTTCATCACCGGCTTCATGATCGTGATCGTGGCCGCCAAAGGGAATGATCTCCACACAGGATGACGCGGTGACTATGTTCATGTCAGCAGCGGCGTTCTCGATGGCTTCCAGCAAACCCTCTTCAAAGAAAGCACCGTTGATAAACACCACATCGGCATCGGCCAGGACTGTCAGGTCACTCGGTGTGGGCTGAAAGCTGTGGGGGTCCGCGCCGCTGGGCATCACCGAGGTGACATCTGCCGCATCACCGGCGACGTTCATTATCACATCAGCCAAAATACTGTGGCTGCCAATGACCTGCAATCGATCTTCCTGCGCGGTACTGATTGCGGTCAAGGGCAGCAGCAGTAGTAGAACCAGCATGGCAAAACGAATTTGTTGACGCATGTAGAACTCCTTGTTGTGTTTCGGACTAATGTTGTACGGATAATTGATGATTGTTTAGGACTCCGAGGCTGCGATGGGTTGCAGCCACAGCGGTTCATAATCGGGGACCAGTTCAGGATGCAGAATACTGACCAGATCTTTGAGCAAAAGATCCGCTCGATAGTTCATGGCGGTCTTATAAATATCTTCGCCCCGTCGGAAGATATGGAACATACGCCCTTCGCCCAACGCTGAGAAACTGGCGTTAAGCGGGTTGTCAGCAATAACTGTTTCAGCGGTCGGTGGATCAAAACGCTCATCTGCATAATACGTCGTGTTCCACCAGAAATCCGCTTCACCAGCGACTTCTACCACAGTTTCAAGCGAGAATGTGGAGAAAGCCTCCAGCTCAATTTCAGGCGACTCCGGTAGTATTGGTACGCCACCTGCATCGCGGGTGAGGTGATAATCCAGGCGACCTTCACCAAATGTAGAAAACATATTGTCGTTCGTGATTTGACCGTGCAAGACAGTTGGACGGTCCTCAGGTGCTATTTCCGCTTCAACCAGCGCCCGCAGTTCAAGATAGTCCTGTTCAATCGGTTCGAAAAGTTGATTGGCGAGTTCCTCTTTGTTAAAGAGCATTGACCAGAATTTGATATGCTCGGCACCACCCAGCGGTGTTTCCCAAAAGGAATTGTAGAAAAGCGCACTCATACCGAGTTCACGGGCTTCAGCACGCTGATCTGCGCTATAGGGTTCAACGATCAAGCCAGGATCAACAGCCAGGACCGACTCCCACCCACCATCAGAGACATTCGCTACCAGAAAGTCAGGATCGTTAAAACGGGCTGCCACTGCCGGGGCGTACTGCTCAAAATCACCAGCCGGAATATATCCCAATCCGATGAGGGCATCGGCCTCGCCTAAAACCTCAAGTCCGGTCGCAATTGAGCCACCCCCGGAGGTTTCAAAAATCGTATCTATTGGAATTTCGATGACAAAAGCGCCCTCCAGATCATCGGTAAGTGCTGGAACGGGTGTGCCGCACTGCACAAGGACATACGTTTCGGCAGAACCAGCGTCGGCATCGCCTACTGGACCCACCGTGACGACTTTATAGTGGTTCTCGTAGTAGACTTGCCAGTCGTCTGCATAGGCTGCCTCTACTTTAGAGGGAAAATAATCGATGGCAGGGTCATAGTTCTCAACACAACTTTGTGGGTTGTCCTCTTGTGCCAAAACAGGCATAGCGGTAAGCACCAGAATGGCGATTAGTAATTGAAGTCGTATTTTCAAGGTGTTCGCTCTCCTTATGAACCATCCGATTGACAGGTGATACAGGTCCCCAAAAGCTGTAAATGACTGGCCGTGATGTGATGTGCCTCCAGATCGTTATCAATGGCTTTGACAACTGCCAGGACTCGACCCTGTAGCTGGGCATCAAGCTCGGATACCTTGCCGCACTGCGGACAAATCAGCAGCGCTTGATGTGGAACCAGAGCCGGGATATAGGTGTTACAGTTGCGGTAGCCATGAACCCGCTGCAACAGCCCCAGGGCAGTCAGTTTGTCGATGAAACGATAGACAGTTGCCCGTCCGGTTTCGGGCCGGATACGCTGCACCGCTTCACGAATTTCATCCGCACTGCATGGCCCCTGTGCAGTAGACAGCACCACAACCAGCGCTTTCTGTATGGCCGAAGTCGCCAGTTTTAGCTGATAGAGTTTCTCCAGCCACTGCTGCCGTTTCTCATCATCTGTCAGCATTGCCATGAGACCGCCACTTGCAATCCTTATTGAGACCACGTATCATTTACTCGATTATTGATACCAAATCTCAATAAAAAGCGCAAGGGTTGGAGGTTTTTCTGAAAAAGACAGTTCGCATTCCTGTTGAAATTGAACGGACCGCAAGACCGCTGCTGGATCAGCAGATGTGGTGCTGGGGCTGTGATGTGCGGCGGGCGGCAGGCAATTTACTGCTGGCATACGGGGCTAAGAAACGACCTTCGCCTGATCCACATTTTCACAGCGCCTACAGCTTTCAGGCTACCACGGAGGGGGTACTCAACCTGTGGGGTTGGGGATTGTGGATGGCTTGCACCCACTGCGGCAGCTTGTTAATCAGTCGTTCGCGCTTCCGGGTAGGTTATACGCCGGACGTTATTCTTACCCCGGATGCCTGGCAGCAGCGCAATCTACCCCCTACAGCGGGTATCCAGAATGCAGGTGACACTGTCCATGTCTATCACCTGCTCACTCTCGCCCTAAACTGGATTGGGGCCTATGAAAGCTGGCTGCTCGATCAGGTTGAGGCAGATTACCGCGAACACGTGATTGCCCAATGGCCGCAGCGTAGACACCACAAAGGCGGAGTACCGGCGACGGAAATGGCTGAACGCTGGTTTCAACTCGCTGCGAAAACCCGGCAGCCCACGATGGACTGAGGAAACTGTATGGCAAAGCAATCAATCTTGTCACGTGGCAGCGATTTCGGACACGCGACGGGGTGATCATGGGGGTATAGGTGTCGTTTCGGGCTGTCCTGCATCACGTTCCGCGAGGTGGCCCTATGTGGCGAAATTCCCGGTGTCACCAGATCAAATTCGTATATCAGATAAAACACAAGTGAGGATAAGAACACATGAAGAAACTTCCGGTAACGGTCCTCTCCGGCTTTCTTGGAGCCGGAAAGACGACGCTGCTCAATCACATCCTCAATAATCGTGAAGGGATGCGTGTGGCGGTCATCGTCAACGATATGAGCGAAGTCAACATTGATGCTCAGCTTGTGCGCGATGGCGATGCGCGTTTGAGTCGCACCGAGGAAAAACTGGTCGAGATGACCAACGGCTGCATCTGCTGCACCCTGCGTGAAGACCTGCTGCAAGAGGTGGCGAGGCTGGCAGGTGAAGGCCGCTTCGACTATCTGCTGATCGAATCTACCGGAATATCTGAGCCGCTGCCGGTGGCGATGACCTTCTCTTTCCCCACGCCAGATGGGACCATGAGCCTGATGGACATCTCCCAACTGGATACGATGGTCACGGTGGTGGATGCCAACCGCTGGCTGGATGATTACCGCGAGGGTGAACGCCTGAAGGCCATGAACATGGCGGTCAGTGAGGACGACAACCGTACCCTATCTGATTTGCTGATCGACCAGGTTGAGTTTGCCAATGTCATCATCCTGAACAAGACGGATCTCGCCGCGCCCCAACAGGTCGAGGAACTCGAAGGGGTGCTGCGTAAACTCAACCCGGATGCCCGTCTTATCCGTGCCGAGCACAGCCGTGTGGAGATGCAGCAGATTGTCAGCACGGGCTTGTTCGACATGGAAGCAGCCCAGCGTTCCGCCGGTTGGTTGAAAGAACTTCAAGGCGAACACACCCCGGAAACTGAAGAGTACGGCATTAGCAGTTTTGTATTCCGTGCTCGTCGTCCCTTTCATCCCCAACGGCTGATGGACTTCCTCAAGGGCGATCACATGCGAATGGTATTGCGCTCGAAAGGCTTCTTCTGGATCGCCACCCGGCATGACGCTGGCATGAACTGGTCGCTCGCGGGGCATGTCGCCCGCGTATCACCAGCAGGTAATTGGCTTGCAGGGACACCCGAAACGCTGCGTCCGCAGGGGCCACAGGTTGATGAGTACATAGCGGAATACTGGCAGGAACCTTTTGGTGACCGGCGGCAGGAATTGGTCTTCATCGGCATTCAGATGTCCAAAGAGGCGATGAAAAAACAACTCAATGCCGCCCTGCTGACAGATGATGAACTGACACTGGGCGAAGGTGGTTGGCAACTTTTCCCCGACGATTTTCCGGTATGGCAAACACAGACAGCGTAATGAAAGAGACTATCATGAATCAAACACACTATGATGTTGCCATTATTGGTGGTGGACCTGCCGGGTTGCAGGCGGCGCTCATCCTGGCACGCACCCGCAAGCGGATCATCGTCTTTGACACACCGGAGCCACCACGTAACGCCGCGTCGCATGGCGTGCATAATTTTATCGGGCTGGATGGACTAACTCCCGCCGAAATCCGTGAAAAAGTTTGGCAACAGATCGATGTCTACAACAGCGCGGAATTGCGTCGTGAACGGGTGGTGGATGTACAGTCTCATGCCGAGGGTGGTTTTTTGGTCACGACGGGAACGGATTCATCCATCACGGCGAAGCACGTTATTCTGGCGTTTGGTTTCCGCGATGTTTACCCGGATGTACCCGGTTTCCTGGAGTGCTGGGGCAATACCATCATCGGCTGTCCTTACTGTGATGGCTACGAAAACCGGGATCGTGTCTGGGGGATGGTCGCCACCTCCCAACTGGCACTGGAACACATGCCACACCTCTACCATAACTGGACAAAGCACGCCAAACTCATCATCGCACCGGGCCTCCAACTTGATAGCGATCAACGTAAAGCTCTGACCGAACAGGGCATCACCCTACACGAGGGCGAGATTGTGGCAGTGCAACACGCGGCGAGTAAGGTCGAAGCAGTAACGCTTAACACGGGTGAACAGGTCTCGGTTGAGACGCTGTGGTGGCGACCAGATGAAGCGTCACAGCCCCTGACTGAAAAGATCATCGCCGATTTCAACCTTGAAGTGAATGACAATGGTTCGATCAAGACGGACTCGCAGCACGAGACCAGCGTCAAAGGTTTATGGGCAGCTGGCGATGTGCTGCGCGGTTGGGCGTGGGCTTTAGGGGCGGCTTCTCAAGGCAGTATGGCAGCCTTTGCCATCACCCGCATTGCGCATACAGAACTCATGCCGGAGAAACAATCATGACCCGTTTGCCCGTAACCGTACTCTCTGGGTTTCTCGGCGCAGGGAAAACCACGCTGCTCAATCATATCCTGAACAACCGCGAAGGGATGCGCGTTGCAGTGATCGTCAACGATATGAGCGAGATCAACATCGACTCGCAACTTGTCCGTGAAGGTGGCGCAGCGCTCAGCCGCACTGAGGAGAAGCTGGTCGAAATGACCAATGGTTGTATCTGCTGCACCCTGCGCGATGACCTGTTGCAAGAAGTCACACGGCTGGCACGCGAGGGGCGGTTCGATTACCTGCTGATTGAATCCACTGGCATTTCTGAGCCGCTGCCCGTCGCTGAAACCTTCACGTTTCCCCTGGACGATGGGTTTAGTCTGGGCGATGTGGCCCGATTGGACACGATGGTGACGGTTGTGGACACTAAAAACATCCTGCGTGAACTGGCAACGCTCGACACGCTGATCGAACGTGATATGGGAATGAGCGCGGACGATGAACGCACGATTGCCGATTTACTGGTTGATCAGATTGAATTCGCCAACGTGCTGATTTTCAATAAAACTGATTTGGTCGAGGCCGACGACCTTCACCGGGTTGAAGCGCTACTGCGGCGGATGAATCCTCATGCCCATGTCGTTCAAACAGCTTACGGGCGGGTTCCTTTAACCGAAATCCTGAATACCGGACGGTTTGACTTCGATCAGGCATCTACCTTTGACGAGTGGCTTTCGGGGGAAGAACATACACCCGAAACGGAAGAATACGGCGTGAGCAGTTTCGTTTACCGAGCGCGTCGCCCGTTTCACCCGCAGCGCCTGCTGGACATGCTTGAAAGCGATGTTCTGGATGGCATCATTCGTTCCAAAGGCTTTGTCTGGCTGGCAACCCGGCATCACCTTGTAGGGGTCTGGTCACAGGCCGGCGACATCATCTCACTCGACTATGGTGGGAATTGGTGGATCACGGTGCCGGAGCGTGAATTCCCCGAAGACCCAACGTTGGTTGCGGCGATCAAGCAGGAATTTGAAGGAGATTTTGGTGACCGGCGACAAGAACTGGTCGTGATTGGTATCGAGATGGATCAGGTGGCGATCCGCGCTGTCCTTGATTCGTGTCTGCTCAGCGATGAGGAGATGGCGTTAGGCTGGCGCCAATGGCGCGATTTCGACGATCCCTTTATGGCCTGGGTCGAAGACGAACTGGTAGAGGAGCCGCAATAAATGGGAGTTTATGACGATCAACCCGAATGCATCTCATGTCACGAACCTCAAACTCAACGAGGCTTATAATCTCATAAGTACAGGTTAAAGTATGACTGAATTTTGGGAGAATGCCTTCCAGGAAAAGAAAATGATGTGGGGTGAAGAACCAACCGCCGTTTCCATTGAGATCGCTGAGACTTTCAAGCAGATGGGCTATAGAAAGCTCTTGATTCCCGGCTTTGGTTATGGAAGGAATGCCAGACCGTTCTATGAAAAGGGATTTGAAGTCACCGGGATTGAAATCTCCAGCACAGCCATAAAACTGGCCCATGAACTTTTGGGCGGTGATATCCGTGTGTTTCATGGCTCTGTTGCTGATATGCCGTTTGACCAGGATGTCTATGATGGGATTTTTTGTCACGCATTGATTCACCTGCTCGATTCTGACCAGCGAAAGAAGCTGCTATCAGATTGCTATCATCAACTCCGGCACGGCGGAAGGATGGTCTTTACTGCGATAACAAAGGATGCAAGTACCTTTGGTGTCGGTGAGAAATTAGGTGCGGATCGTTATAGAACACGGCATGGAGTAGACCTCTACTTTTACGACGAAGACTCTATCACGCAGGAGTTTGGAGAGTTCGGGTTGCTAGAGTCAACAAAAATCGACGAGGGTGGTAACGGAAAACCAGTAACGTGGTTTTGGAAGATTTCCTGTCGAAGATAACTTCTACGGCGGTGTTCCCGTTCATGAACTCCGCCAGCACCTTGAATGAAGCGAGGGCTTATAGTGATTGAAGTTGCGCTGATTACCTATCCAGCTTTGCCAGAGTTATCCAGTAGTGACCAACTTCTGCTTGCGCCGCTGACCGAATATGGAATTCATCCTGTTGCCCTATCTTGGGACAGTCCGAAAGTGGATTGGCAGCGCTTCGGGGCTGTGATTCTGCGTTCTTGCTGGGATTACCCGCAACGGGCAGAAGCATTTCGCCAGTGGATCATGCGGCTTCGTGACATGAACATCCCCTTACATAACTCGCCCCAGACCGTGCTATGGAACATGCAGAAACACTATCTGCGTGAACTGGAACGGCACGGGACGCGCATTATTCCCACGACCTGGATTACCAGCAGTTCAAGCTCGCCTTTGCGCGAACTTCTTGAGGTCCACCGTTGGGAACAGGCGGTCTTAAAACCGACCATCGGGGCATCTGGCAAGGGTGTTCAAGTTGTCACACACGAAAATGTGGAACAGGATCAACAGCACTTAGATACATTGCTAGCAATGGGCGATGTCATGTTGCAACCAGTGGTTGAGGAAATCCACGAGGGTGAATTCTCGCTGGTATTCTTTCGGAGTGATTTTAGCTATGCCATCCGCAAGCTGCCTGGCAGCGGCACGATATTCATCAATTCTGCCTACGGCGGTTCACGTATCGCAGTCGATGTCCCATCGCAGGTTGTACAAACGGCGCAGGCGATTCTGGAAACCGCCATGCGTTTCACCGGCAATCAGCCTCATCTTTATGCGCGCGTGGATGGTGTTTTGGTGGATGGTGAATTTGTGCTGATGGAACTAGAACTCATTGAACCCGGCCTGCTGATGGATATTGCTCCCAGTCATGCTGCCAGCCACTTTGCACGGGTCATTGCAGAAAGTGTGAGAAGGTGAATTCAGGCAGATGAATACCTATCTACAAGAGCTTGATTTCTATGACCGTGTTGAACACAGTGTTATCCAACAAACTGTCGCCTGGCTGTGTGCAGACCGAAAGACGCATGTACTGGATGCGGGCTGTAGCGAGGGAATGCCAGCACTTATCTTTGCGGTACAGGGCTGTGCAGTCACTGGAGTTGATATCGAGGACAAGAGCCTGGAAAAAGCCAAACAACTGCTGGCAAAAACGTCATTTGCAGAGCAAGTCGCTCTACAAAAAGCTAATCTCCTTCAACTCCCTTTCATTAATGAGACCTTTGATCTTGTGTGGACAAGCTATGTGCTGCATCATGTCGCCGATAAACTGGCGGCGGTCCGAGAATTGCAGCGCGTGCTGATGCCGGGTGGCAGGTTGGCAATCCGCGAAGGAGGGCTGCCGCTATATAGTCTGCCTTACGACTTTGGTTTGGGTGAACCTGGACTAGAACATCGTCTGCGAGATGCTGAAAATCGGTGGTTTGCTGCCATGACCCGTGATACCCTGCCGGATGAAGTGTATTATCCATTTGGCTGGTCACAACTGCTCATCGATGCTCACTTCACGGATATCAAGGCGCGTACATTCACCCTCGACCTGCTGCCGCCATTTGATGATACCCAGAGTGAATTCGTCTTATATCGCTTCCGCCGAGTATTGGAACGAGATCAGGGACAATATGGCCCCTTCCTGAGCAATACGGATCGGGAAGTTCTTCAGCAACTACTTGATCCTGAAAGTGCCTTTTACCTTCTACAGCGGCGTGATCTTCATGTCCGCTACGGATTATCTGTGTATGTGGGGACAAAACCAATGTCATGAATCAGTCAAAAATTTGCTTTTACCCTACATACCCTTCATATTGGTGGAGAAAGGGCATGTAGGGTATGCATGGTATGAAGGGTTTTCATCCCTTTTCCGGGATTGCGACAACATCATAGCGACGCATCATATCAATAACCTCAGCGGGTTGTACTGCATAGATCACGCCATCCATACGGCGTTTCCGTCGTGTATCGTCCAACAGGTGCAGCCGCTTCAGAATATGTCCGATCCACTGAGCATCCCCGAGTTTTTCCACAGGTTGTCCCAACAGCTTCGCTACCCCTTCACGTAGTTCTGCTGACTTAATCCACACGACTTCGCTTTGCCCGCGCGTGAGAATTTCGAGGGCTTGCAGAACGGCTTCTTCGCGGTCACTCAATGCCTTGCCTTCGCTAATCTGCTCGTCCCACGAAGCCGCTTCGGAAATAGCCTGGAGTAAACCACCAATGCCACCCTGTTCCTCAAAAAGAGCTGCCAATGCAACCAATGGTGACCAGAGTTCACCAGAACGGTTATGAAGTTTATGCAGTTCGGGTCGCTCGAAGTAGTTACGATATACCGCTTGAAAATGGGTCAATGCGAGCGTGTAAAGCTGATGACGCAGTGCTGCACCATCAAAGTCTGGCGGAAAAGATGGCATCTTGCGAGTCGTGCGCCGCATCGGGATGGCAATACAACGGCTGGCGAGAATGTCCTCCATGCCAATGATGGCAGCCAGTATTTTGGGCGAGTACACGTCAAATGCCTGCGGTTTCAGATCATCGCCGGTGACGCGGATCGCTGGCATTCCCTGCTTGTAACCACTGTTGAGTAGCTGACGGATCTGCTGCATTCCAGGGTCCTTCGGGTTGTGATAGCGCTCAGCTTCATCAATGCCAACGGTGCAGCTTGTTTGGTGAATCAACCGAAACATACTCGGCCCAGTTGGGTCAGAGGTGGTAATCATGTTGAACGCCAGTGGTTGCAACACGCGCATCACCGTGCTTTTGCCACTGTTCTTCGGACCATTCAACGCCAGATAAGGATAGGCAGGGAACATGGTGTAGAAGTATGTCCCAATTGCCCACAGGGTCAGCAGGCGGCTCTCGATTTCGGAGCGGAAATCGACGTAGGTCTTGAACAAATCGTGGATAGCAGTAAATACTTCACCTGGCTGGATGGCGAAACCATCCAGATAGCGCCGCATATCGCTGTAGCGCCAGCGCATCAAGAACTCGGAACCGTCAGGGATCACTTTTAAAGCGACTTCCTGACCGCTGATGGTGATGATTTGCTCATCCGACAGGCGACGCAGCTCGCGGGTGCTGGTGATGAGATAGGGCTGGATATTGAGTTTGTTCCCTTTGGTCCGTTCAATCACCGATACTGTGACCATCGCCACATCCCGCCAGAAACCCAGTGCCGGGGACAAAATCGGGATGCTGTCGCTTAACACTTCGGGCATGTCTTCTCCTACGGTTTGCTTGTTCTGGAATTGGGCCGCTTTTAACATTTCATTGAAGGTGCGGCCTTTCACCTCGATCTTCGCCATTAGGCTTTTGAACTCCGCCAGAGCGAAATCTTCCAGCCCGACAGCGTGAGTGAACAGCACACGAACTGCATCCTGACGAGCCAGTCCTTCTAATGAAGTGATATGCGCTACTTCGACAGCCAGCCAGCTTTCCGCGTTATTGAGAAGCGCAAGTCCATCCTCGGTTGCTGCGCCTTTTTGCAGCCATTCATTGACATCTTTCACATCGTCTGGAAGTGTTGGTAAATACGTTTCACCCTTCAACGTCAGGGCAAGGCTGCGACTTCTGGCGCGGGCCTCCTCGGTATTGTCCAGCGTGACGAAGAGGCGGGGATGATCTCTCAACTGCTTCAATAGCTCATCCGCAGCTTGCATCCCGCCAATGGCAACTGCTGGAATGCCCCATTCAGCAAACGTAATGGCATCCGCCTGACCCTCGACAATAACGACCTGCTCTGACGGCGGACTGTAGAGATGATTGTAATACGGTTGGCGCTCACCGATGATTTCGCGCGGGGGATTGTAGTGTTTCTTGCCTGCGATACTGCGTCCGCTGAGATATTTCAGGCATCCCTGTTCTGTATGGACATAGACGATCATGTTGGTCGGGAATTTCTGAATCACTGATCGCCAATTGTCTGACAGGTTCAAGTCAGCCAGGAGCGAGCGTTTATCCTGCGGTATAAATCCCAACCGTGCTGACTTGATGGTGGATAGCCGCCAACCGCGTTTCTCAGTCACGTAAGCAAGTGCGGCTGGCGAGTTCATAAGGGTATCGTGCAACCGCTGGATAAGCTGATGTTCTGCCCAGGCCGATGACTGCTTAAAATTGATATTTTCTTCCAGCGTGATGCCTGCCCGCTGCGCGAGGTAGCGAACAACTTCTATGAACTGCATCGGATCACGATTATTCCACGCGCCAAGTGATAATAAATATCGCCCGACAAAATCAAACACATCACCATGTTCGCTGCGTGAATTCCAAAAGTAAAATCCGGTATTCGGTACGACAACTAAGCTGTCGTGTTCCACGCCGATGAAGCGTGAGCCAGATTTTTTCAACGCGAATTTCTCCGCGATCACTTCCTCAATTGGGTTACGGGAGCGAATATGCTCCAAATCAAAACTCATCTCAAAAACCTCCAGGCAACCAGCAAAGCTGAATAAAGGTCGTGTGAGAAAAACACGACGAAAGCGCAAAAATCAGTTGCAGGAGTACGGAGGTTGTGATACATTGTGAGTGTCCAGATCACAAAGTATCATCACCTGCCGCCCACCCGCCTCGTGTGAAGTGGGCTTTTCCCTTTTTAGGGTGGGCCGCGAGTTCGTTCAGACATATTTAGACTCCAAAAGGTTTCCGCGCGGAAACCAATTTACTCCGATACGAGAAGGCGTTCAGTATCTACAATCAGTTTCTTTAGTGCTTGAAGACGTATACGGGCAATTGCCGGATCAGCCTCTTGAAGCATTAAGGCTCTTGCCAAGTCCTGTGCCGTCAATTTACCCAGAGATTGCGTAGCTCTTGCCATTTTCATCGCGGCTGGAGGTGGCTTTTCAACTGGATTTTCTTCATCTGATTGAAGATCGCTCCCTTCACATAACTCCTTGACTTGCTTGGCGGTTAGGTTAAAGTCAATGATTTGGTGAAGAAGCTCGGCATGATATTCGGCTGCGATAGGTACGACATAGCGCAAGCGAAATTCTTCAATATTGTGCCGATCTGCCAACTCCATCGCTTCATCGGAGAGCTTGAGCAGTGATTTGATGCGGCTAAATTGTGCTTTTTCAATACCGCCCATTGCGGTCAAAATGGTCTCGGTATATTCTCGCTTTCCCCGCAGATCAAGTTCCAGTGCTTGGCGGTAGAAATCGTTAGGAACAGCGGCATCTGGGATTTGGTAGCCATGAACTGTTAGAAGAAGTAGAGCGGCTTGCCGTGCCATCGCAATGGCGGATAGACCACTTCGAGCGGTGTTCTCTTTCGCTTGACGGAAGACTGATGACTGCTCAGCAGCGATAATGATGCACGGGATCATGCCATCCCCCGAATAACTGGGGATGAAATCCCGCAGCAGCCAGGTTGCCCAGTAGCGCCGTTCGCCCGTCTCGATGCGGAACTGCCGGGACACGCCCTGCGACACATCCACAACAGTCAGCGGATTGACCTGTCCATCATCGCGGATCGTGATGGCAAGATTTACCAGATCGTAGAGCAATTGCTCTTCTGGCGAGAGCTTCGTATCTTGTTCATCGTTCCGTTCATCGTCGGGATTAGGCAGTAGTTCCAGCACATTGTTGAAAGGCCGCCCACGCTGGCGGGCGGCTAACTGAACGAGTTGGACCAGGTCTTTCAACGCCTGGGTTGGTGTCAGGCGACTGCTGTGAAACTGAAGGTGAAGCTGTTCCGGCAGCACCCTGCGCGGTTGTACCGGATCGGGTCGCACCATCTCCAACAGAATGCGTTCGACACGAATGCTGTTGTCCTCAAACTGCTGTGGGTCACCGCTGAGCATATCCTCCGTGACCGATGCCAGCAATTCATCCATACGCCGGGAGTTGTTTTTGGGAGGCACTATACACCTCCTTTTGCCATGCGTTGCACTAACGTACCGACGAGCTTCGCATAAGCTTTGCTGGCCGAGGCTTTCGGGTCATAGTTGAAGATACTCAGGTGGTTGTGATGGGCATACGATACAGCCTCATTGGCAGGGATGACACCGATCAGCAACTTGCCCAGAACGCTGTGCGCCTTCAGTTCGTCCAGCAGATGATTGTGGCCGCGAATACGACTGTCCATTTTGGTCACGAGGATGCCGCTGATGTGTAGGTTGGGATGCCGCCAGCCTTCACGGATTTCATTGATCTTGCTGATGACACTCATCAACCCTACGGTTTCGAGATAGCGCGGTTCCACGGGCACGATGGCATCTGTCGCAGCGATTAAGCCCATCTCGGTCATCAATGAAAACGATGGGCGTGTGTCAATCACAATCGCGGCATAATGCCCACTGACACGGCTGAGAGGATCAGCCAGACGATAGGGTGCTCCAGCCACACTCATCAGTTCTCGTTCCGCACCTTCCAGCATCGGGGAGGCAGGAAGGACATGCAAGTCAGCATCCCAGGTGGACTGGACAATGCAGTTTGCCAGTGTCTGTGCGGCATTGGCACGATCCGCCGCCAGCACAGCATACAGACTATCTTCCGCGCCGAAGTCGTTGCGCCCGGTGGTGACCAGTGTGGCATGTCCCTGGCTGTCGGTGTCGATCAACAGGACACGAGAGTTGGATGCACCAGCCCGACGCAGCACGCCTGTGATGCCCAACGCGATATTGGTGGCGGACGTGGACTTACCCACGCCCCCTTTGTGATTAGTGAGTACAAAAACGCGAGTCATGATTGGGGTTTCCTCCGCAAACTGAAAACGAGTAAACGAAACCGCCCCTAAAACCAACGAACTACCAACCCGTGTTATGCTTTTGGACGGGAGTGTCGTTAGCCTCCGCGACGGTACTTCAAGGCGGGTCGGGGGAGCTAATCCCTCCCTCGGCCTACCGAAAAGCCAACTCAGTCGAGAGTCGTTTTAGTTTGTCGTTCTGAGGAAATGAGATGATATATGTAAATTCGAGGGTGTTTACGGAGAAAAGACGTTCGAGTTGTGTCCGGGAAGGGTCATTTGCCGAGATTAAACTCGAACATGGACCAGCCTTAGCGCTGGTTTTTGTTTTTCCCTCAAAACCGCCACCTTCCGTTCGGACGCGCTCTGTCACTTCCTTGATATACGCGAACGGGGCAGCATTTCCAACTGCCGTATGGTTCCGTTTGGGTTGACCATTTCATAGTGCCACATCGGGCTGCATCCAAATTGGCAATATGAATA
This sequence comes from Phototrophicaceae bacterium, assembly GCA_965223835.1. GTDB lineage: Bacteria > Chloroflexota > Anaerolineae > Aggregatilineales > Phototrophicaceae > CAVYXZ01. Next base: position 5,941,725 of record CBDCXQ010000001.1, on the reverse strand, counting down.
TCGTTGGGCGCTACAGCGACTGCTTGCGTCTGATTTCATCATGAGCAAAGAAGTGCCTTCACTCCGTTGCTCATAATTTGTAATGTCTGTCACATTACTTGTTCCTCAACCATTTTCTGCCAAGACCTCATAAATCACCACATAATGGGCGCCATCGCGAGCGGCGACCCCGGTGATGGAACCATGCCCGGCTTCGTTTTCGGAAAACGTAATGACGCCAAAGTAATCGTCGCGGGAGAAATTATCATGGTCCCAGACTCGGAAATTCCCCGGTTCGGTCAGGCCAGCAAAGATCACAGATTTGGGGTCAAAATTGGGCAATGCTTGCCAGCCTGTCGCTGACAGATAGCGTCCATCGACAAAATCAACTTCTTTCATGTGGTGCGGTTTACGTGGTTGTTGGTGCATGGCGTAATCCCCCGCTACCGACCACGCTTTTTGACCATTGAAGGTGATATACACCTCGTCGCCGTTATCTTCCTGGGAGACCAGACATTTCAAATTGAGCAAGGATACCGTGTAAACCATCGCTACCTCCCTTACCAGACCAATCCACGCGCAGCCACATCCCAAACATCCTCAATCATGTCACCGCGAATCCCATAAATCTGATTGTGCAGATTGGTCACGACGCAGGTATGGACCGGCACAATATGGACGCGTTCCCCAATTACGGGTGTATCATCGCAGGCACTGAGATCGACATAGGCGTGTTCTTCATTCAACTTGTAGATCATGGCATCGGGATACTCCAAAATGAGGCCATGCCCGCTGTCCAGACGATCTGCTGCGATGGTTTTGCTGCCGCTGTCGAGGATAGCGCGGTCGGTGGTGGGCCGACTGACAACCGTCGCCATGACCGTCATCGCACACTCATCAACGGTCGCCCAGCCGTGTGTCACCGTGTTCATATCGTTGAAAATGTAAGTCCCCACGCGCAGCTCGGTCAATTCCGGGACTTCGTGGGCTGTCAGTGATGCCCCGGTGCCGCCGCCACTCACCGAATCGACCCCGATTCCGGCTTGATGCAACCCGTCTAATGCGGCTTGCAGCGCGGGACGGATGGATGGATTACTGGGATAGACCAGAATGCCAGCGAAATGCAAATGATCCTCGGCTTCAATCTGTTTGGCAAGTTGAACCACTTCTTCGGGCGGCGCACCGGTACGTTCGATCTCGGTTGCCAAGTCAGCCATGACACGAATCGAGCCATCAATGGCGGCGGCAGCCTCGGCTAATCCTCGCACAACCGACGGGTGATCGGCGCTGACAGTGATGCGGTGATACATGGACATCTCCGCCAGGCGGGCTGTCTTCTGGGGGCCGATGATATTATAGGGAATTTGAACGTCGTCAATGCCGGCATCAATAAACACCTGGGCTTCGGTCAATTTCTGACACGCGATGCCCACCGCACCGGCGGCCAGTTGCAGTTTGGCAAGTGCCGGAATTTTGTGGGTCTTAATATGCGGGCGAAATTTCAAGCCGTGATGATTGCAGTAGCCCTGCATCCGCCCGATGTTGCTTTCCATGCGATCCAGGTCAATCAAGACGCTGGGTGTTTCCAGATCATGTATGGTTTGCATGTACCACCTCCTGACCACAGTATGCCGATAAAATGAGTACCTCGCAAGCAACTGGAATTGACGGATACAAACGTTTTCCTAACGTGACAACCGGGCCGTTGACCCATTTATTAACTATAATGACGTTAAACCAAAAACAACGGGGAATGATGTCATGGCTATGAAACCCTTAAGGCAACATGTGGCATTGGCGATTGATGGCGGCGGCATGAAAGGGTTGATCGTGGCGCGGGCGCTCATGGCGTTGGAACAGGCGATGGGCGGTGGTCCGTTGATCGAACAGGAACAGATGAAGATTCTAGCGGGGACCTCTACCGGGGCGACCATCACCACCGCGATTGCGATTGGCATGTCGATGGGCGACCTGGCGGATATTTATCGCTCATTTGGTACTGAAGTTTTTCCGCCTTTGCTGCCACCCGGCACACCGGATATTCTCGTAAAAGGGTATCGCATCATGCGCGGTTTACTCTCACCGGCGCTGTATCCGCACGAGCCGCTCCGGGATATTTTGCGGCGGGGCATCGAACGGGAAACCGGCAACCCCAATCTAACTCTGGGTGAATTGCAAGATCGGTTGCGCCCTGACCAGGCGCTGGTCATCACGGCGGTGGATATTGCGGACCGACGCACGCATTTCCTCAAATCGTACAGTGAAAAAGATCAAGATTGGGAACTGGCAGCGGCGGCGCTAGCCTCCTCATCTGCACCCACGATCTTTCCGGTCTTCGAGCGGCGCGGCACCGCTTACACCGATGGCGGTGTGGGGAGCTATGGCAACCCGGCGTATATCGCGGCCCGTGAAGCCGTGGAATGGTGCTGCATCGACCCCAAAGAGGTGACGATTTTGAGTTTTGGCACGGGGTGGGTAAATGCCAACAGCTTTGAGAAGTCGCGGGGCGCACCGCGTGACTGGCGGCTGTTTCGCTGGGCGGAAAATGCCCCGGAGATTATCCTGGGCGATACGATGCGGGCCGAATCGCTGGATGTGATTTATGATTACGTCAAAGCGGGCATGGATTTCCGCCGCTTCCAATTGGAACTGGACCCTGGCATTGATATGATTGACTCCAGCCCCAAGACCATTGAGCGCATGATAAAGCTGGGCGATGAATTGGGGGAACGGGTGCTCAACAATCAGTTTGCAGCACCCGATGAACCCCAGTATGACCCGGAAGGCATTTATGAGGCGATGAAGCGCTATGATGCCAGTGTGCGCTGTCATCGTACTGAACGACTAAAGTAAGCCAGGGCGTTGTGCCCGCTGAACTTAGCGATTGGCCGCCTGATAGTTCAACAACAGCGCGGCGATGGCGCCGGGAATCCAACCGGCGATGGTCAACGCCAGGACAATTAATACGGTGCCACAACCGCGATCAAGCACGGCCAGCGGCGGGAAAATGATACAGAGAATGGCGCGTCCACAGCCCATTCAAGTTCCTCCTTTAACTTACACAGACACCACTGTATACGGAGCAACTGGGTATTTCGTCGCACAGCAATCGCCTAGCCGGAGGAATTAGCCTGCTCAATCGCCGTTTCAAGAATACTGGCATCAACAACACCAAAAGTGCGATATGTCTCACTGCCATCTGGTGACAAAATAACGTAGCTGGGATGGCCGGGCAATCCTAACCGCTTGAAGGCAGTCTCACCAGCGGCATTATCTTCAGCGTTGAGGGTGTGAAATACTATCTGCTCCCCATAGCTTTCCTCTAGCCCATTCACGATGGGCTGCATTTGCGTTCACTGGGGTCAATTATCGGTGACGAAAAAGAGAAAGTTTGGTTTATCCGGTGATAAGGTAAGCAGTTCTGGCAAACCACTCACCGTTGCATTGGCACAGGCCGCTAACAGCAGCACAAGCAATCCGATCAGACTTCGCATTCGCATGGTCGATCCCTCATCTAATGTATCCCGATTAACTGTACCACAGGGTTACTAACCAATCTCAGGCAACGGTTGCCAGGTCAACCCGACGGAGCAGTTGGGCATTGATGGCGACAATGATCGTGCTGGCCGACATAAAGGCCGCGCCAACCGCCGGGGCCAGGATGATACCCAGTGGCGCGAGAATACCCATCGCCAGCGGAATCGCGAACAGATTATAACCCGTTGCCCAGATCAGATTCTCCACCATTTTGCGATAGGTCGCCTGACTAAGACGGACTATCTTGACAATATCACGCGGGTCAGAGCGCACCAGAATAATCCCGGCACTTTCAATTGCTACATCCGTACCGGCACCAATGGCGATACCGACATCCGCTGTTGCCAGGGCGGGTGCATCATTGATGCCATCGCCAACCATTGCGACTTTGCTACCATTACTTTGCAGGGTTTTGATCTGATCGGCTTTATGCTCAGGCAGAATTTCAGCAAAGTAGGTGTCAATGTTCAATTCCTGCGCGACGGATTGGGCGACGGCTTCACTATCACCGGTGAGCATGGCAACTTTCAGTCCCAGTTGGTGGAGTTGCTGCACGGCGGTAAAGCTCTCTTCCCGGATAACATCAGCCAGTGCAAATAGCGCCACAACGCCACTTGCATCTGCCAGATAAACGACGGTTTGACCCGCCGTTTCAGCTTGCTTTTGAGTCGCTTTAAATTCTTCGGGGATAGCCCAGGCTTGCTGTTCCAATAGACGCGGCCCCCCAATATAGAACAGCTTGCCATTCACCTGCGCCTTGACCCCTCGTCCTGGCAAACTTTCGAACGCCTCCACGCTGGTGGGATCAATGTTTTGGGTTTGGGCATGACTGCGAATAGCTTGCGCGATAATGTGTTCACTATCACCCTCAAGGCCAGCAGCAATTTCCAGTGCTGTCTGTTCATCCATATCCTCACGGGTTGCAACGGAAACGACCCCTTGCTCTCCCTTCGTCAAGGTTCCCGTTTTGTCAAAGACAATGTAGTCCAGGTCTTTCGCCTGCTCCAATGCCATGCGTTGACGAATAAGCAAGCCATTGCGGGCTGACAGGGTGGTTGAAATCGAGACGACTAAGGGGACCGCTAATCCCAGAGCATGAGGGCAGGCAATCACCAGAACGGTCACGGTTCGCGCGATTGCCAGTGCGACACCACCCCCAAAAATCGTCCAACCAACGAAGGTGAGCAGACCAGCACCAATTGCAATGATTGTTAACCAGAAGGCGGCGCGTTGGGCCAGGGTTTGGGAGCGCGATTGGCTTTGCTGTGCTTCCTGAACCAGCCGCATGATACCAGCCAGCGCGGTATCATCGCCAACTTTCGTCACGTCAATCCGTAGTGATCCGGTTTGGTTCACCGCCCCGCCAATGACCGTATCTCCGGGACCTTTGCTCACCGGGCGGCTTTCGCCCGTTAACATCGCTTCGTTGACCTTGCTGTCGCCGTCGACCACCTTGCCATCTACCGGAATACTACCACCAGGTCGAACAAGAACCCGATCTCCAACACCTAACTGGCTCACCGCGACTGTTTCGAGTTCACCAGACGGTAAAATTCGCTCGGCTTCATCTGGCAGGAGTTTTGCCAGTTCATTCAAGGCTCTTTGTGCCTGGCCTACACTCCGCATTTCCATCCAATGCCCCAGCAACATGACATCAATCAAGGTTGCCAGTTCCCAGAAGAAACCTGTCACATCGAGATTGAGCAAGAAAATTGCCATGCTATAACCATAAGCGGTCGTAATCGCTAAACTGATTAAGGTCATCATCCCCGGTTGGCGCTGAAGTAACTCATGCCGCGCCATGTTCAAAAATACCAGACCGCCCAGGATAAAAATCAAGGTCCCGAAAACAGCGGGAATAGCGGTGCTTCCGGGAAATGCGGGCGGTGTGAAGCCAAACCAGATTTGGATTTGTTTGGAGTAGATGAGCAGTGGAACGGTCAATGCCAGCGAAACCCAAAACCGGTTCCGCATCAGCGTGGCATGTCCGCTATGCATACCCCCACTATGATCTGCTGGCTGGTCATGATGATGTTGGTGGTTCATTTTCATCTCCTGTCAACTGTTGGGATTTTGTAGGGTTGCCGATGCGCTGGCACACACACTGACTGTTTACTGGCAGGTTCTTCCCCAGTGCGTCCAGCGCGACGAGATCGGCCTGTAGTTTTTCCAATGCCTGGATGCGGTCGTGAACTTCCGTGATTTTGTCAGCGATGATTTGGCGTACATGCTGGCAGGGTGGAACTCCCTCATCGCGTAGCGCCAAAATCTCGGCGATTTTGTTCAAAGGCAATTCAAGCTGACGGGCGCCATGTAGAAACTGCAACCGGTCAATGTCAGCATCGGTGTACATGCGATAACCGTTCGTGCTGCGGGCCGCATTGGGTAGCACACCGACCCGCTCGTAATAGCGGATTGCATGGTCTGAAATACCCGTTATCTGACTGAGTTCTTTGATTCGATACATCGCAGGCCATTCCTTTCAAAAGCAGTCTAAACCTTAGAGTCACTCTAATGTCAAGAGGGTATCTGATTTTGCTTTGACGGTCCATATTTTGAGGCCAGTATTCAAGCTGATTTGTGTTAACACCTTGAAGTGAGATGCAATCTGCTTTTACGGCGTCAAATTGATCGATTGGTCAGGGCAGGGCAATCGCTTCAAAGTTGTAAGAGTAATTGCAACAAAAAGGGATCGTCAAGCGTAGCTCGATAGCGTTTTTGCTTAAGACTGCCTTTTGAAGGGTCTTGCTTGAGAATATTGAGTGCTATATCGCGCAAAACCGCCATGTTCTGAGGGGCATTTTGATGTCGAATGCGCGAGCCATCCTCTCGAAACGTGACATCCAATATCCAATGCAAGCTATTCTCAATTGCCCAATGGGTGCGTGTGGCGTGGAGGAGTTGTTGGGCATGGGCGGCTAAACTGCTGATGTAATATGAGGTTTCTTGCTCAACTTTATTGCCGATACGGCGTTCACGATGTACCCGCACGATGGAGTGTAGATCAGTCCAACCATCATAATATCGGAGGTGTTCAAAGGCGACGGGGTCAGCAATTGCCCAGGCATGACGAATGTCGATGCGTCCATGTCCTTTGTCAACTGTCTTGTGATAATCGTGGTTCATGCCAGCAAAATGGTCTTGCCCCAGTTTGGTGGAGGGTGAATAAGAGACATTTTCAGGATAAATGGGGAATTTCAAACGCCAGTGGGCTGCGGTAGCCCAACGACGAATGTAACCGCTGACGATTGTAAAACACTTCCATGAACTCGAACACTACCGTTCGGGCCGCTTGGCGAGTGGCAAAGCGCTCCAGGTCGGTCAGTTCCGCCCGCAGGGTGCTGAAAAAGCGCTCCATCATCGCATTGTCATACGGATCCCCCTTGTTGCTCATGCTCACCTGGATGCTATGAGCCTTCAGCAGCGCCCGATAGTCATCCGCCGTGTACTGGCTGCCGCGATCGGTATGTTGGATCAGGTTGGCAGGTTGGGGCCGGTCACGCCGCACCAACGCCATGTGTAAGGCGGCCTCCACCAGTGCCTCATCTCGATACACGCTCATCGCCCAACCGACAATCAAGCGCGAGTAGGTGTCCAGCAGCGCGGCCAGGTACAGCCAGCCTTCATCTGTCCAGATGCCCACGATGTCGCCGACCCACTTCTCATTAGCTGCGTTGGCACTGAAATCCCGCTTCAGCAGGTTGGGTGCAACCGGACGGTTGTGTTGGCTGTCGGTGGTTCGCACTCGTCGCTTCGGGCGGCGACGGGAGTAAATACCCTGCTGGCGCATCAGGCGAGCGACCCGCTTGCGCGAACAGCACAGTCCCTGTTGGCGTAAGGCAGCGTGGATACGCGGACTGCCGTACAAACCCCGTCCCGCTTGGTACGCAGTCCGAATGGCCTTCAGCAGCACAGCATCGGTTTGCTGATGCTGGCTTGGTTCTCGGCTGCGCCAAGCGTAGTAGCCACGCACCGAGACCCCTAATGCTCCACCGAGTCGCTCAACACTGCCCACCTCACGGTTTGCCTCGATGATCTGGTAGCTCATGGCTGGCTCTGGCTGACAATGCTCATAGCCTTTTTTAGAATGTCACGCTCCTGCCGCAGCACTTGATTCTCGCGCTGCAAGCGTTTCAGTTCGGCTGCCATCTCAGCTACACTGCCATTTGTGTTCACTTGCGACTGGCTGCCATACAGCCCGCGCCACCGATACAGATTATTGTCATTGATCCCCAGATCACGTGCGATCCCGGCGATGGGTTTACCGCTGGTTTCCATCAGCTGCACTGCTTCGCGCTTGAACTCTTCCGTGTACTTTCTTCGCTCTTTTGCCATTGTTTTCTGCTCCTCGATTCAGTGTACCTGCCTCTTAGCTTTTCCTCCACTGAATCGGGGCAAGTTCAAAATTCACCTGATCGGCATAAGCAAACCAATCCACGACATCTTGAAACAGCTTGCCTTGATTTTCCTTGAGGCTCAACCCATAATCGGCTTTACGCGCCCGGATTTTTTGCGCGATCTTCTTCTGGCATCCCATTGCATCTATTGTCACAATACAGCCGGTCACGTTCAGTAAATCCAGTAATTGCGGGATGGCAGTAATCTCATTGGATTTTTCATCGACTTTACGCTGTCCTAATGTCAATCCATTCTCACTTGCCCATGCCCGTACCATGTGGATTGCCCCTTTTTCCCGCCTTGCTGGTAGCTATGGCGGGCAGTTTTGCCGTCGATAGCAATCACTTGTCCCACTGTCACCGTGAATACCCCTTCAATCCAGCGAATGAAACACCGTTGAAAAACTTCACCATCAATGATGGCAAACCCATCGCCAAAGGTATCGTGTGAGGGTATCCCATTCTCTAATTTGAGAAATTTCTTGAGCCACGCTTCTTTGCGCTTGCCGAATGTCTCCATATCTGTCCAGCCTTCCGCTCCAGCGAGGACAGCACAGATGGCGATGATCAGGATTTCAATGAGTGGATAATTACATCGTCCAACCACTCGCGGGTCTTCTATTTCTCCAAAACAGGTTTCAATACTCGCTAAGGGCTTGTTTTCACTCATGGAAGGAGGCTTCCTTTTCGATTTCACCCCCTCATTATCCTTTCCACTTCATACATTACCCACTTTATTTCATTTTTGAAGCGATTGCCCTGCAACAAAACCTTACCCAGCGAACGAAATCCGCAGCTTACACGGTACCGACTGGAGGCCGGGGACTAACGACCAATGACTATGACGAGTTTTGTCGTGGAAATAAATATGCTGATTGGCTACGCGGAACAATCGCGGCTAGGTCCGTCGCCCATGACACTTCTTAAACTTGAGGCCACTGCCACAGGGACAGGGGTCATTGCGTTTGGTTTGCGTGAACCGTTTTTCCAGTTCCAGTTTTTCCCGCGCCAGCATAAACATGACATTGGCTGGGGCTCGTCCAGCCCGCAATTCGCCAGCCATCATCTGCATAGGTCGGTTGACGTGATTAAAAAACATTCGGTAACCCGCGCACAGATAGTTCAATCCTGGTTCGCCATCAGGGGTTTCGATAAAGCGATTTTTTGGGCAGCCGCCATTGCAGACAAAGCGTACTTCACAATCCCGGCAATACTGGGGCAATGAGTCCGCTTTGTGTTGGCCGAATTCGTGCTGACGTTTACTACTGATCAGATCAAGGAGCGGCACGTCCAGAATATTGCCCAGTCGATAATCGGGTTCGACATAATGGTCACAGGAAAAAAGGTCGCCGTTATGTTCCAGCGCCAAGGCAGTGCCGCAGGTCTTCTCGAATATGCACAGGCCGGGACGTTGACCGCTCCAGGCGGCCAGCGCCACATCAAAGATCTGCACATACATCCGACCTACGTCATTCTGGACCCATTCGTCAAAGATGGTACACAGGAAGCGCCCGTATTGTTCGGCGGTTACTGACCGCTCTGTGACCTCATTCCCCTCCTGATAGCCGGTTTCGTTAGCGCGTTCGACGATGGGAATAAACTGCATAAACTGCGTGCCAAATTCATCGCGGAAACAACGATAAATATCCAACGGATGGTCGGCATTCGCGGCGTGAACGGTACATAGAATGTTGAATTCCACGCCATGTTTTTCAAGGAATTTGCGCCCCCGCATCACGCGCTCGAACGTGGGCTGGCCGCCTTTGTCCACCCGGAAAGCATCATGTAAATGTTGCGGGCCATCTACACTCAGGCCGATAAGGAAATCATTAGCTTTGAAAAACGCCGCCCATTCATCATCCAGCAGTACGCCATTAGTCTGGAAACTATTGAAGATGCGCATGCCTGGCTTTTTATGTTTTTGCTGGTAACCGACCACTTGCTGGAAGAAGTCCAGACCCATCAATGTGGGTTCGCCCCCCTGCCAGGCGAACGTCACTTCGGGTACTCGCTGAGCTTCAATATACTGGCGTGTATATTCTTCCAGCAAGTTTTCCGTCATGCGGAATTCACTATTGGGATATAAACGTTCTTTCGAGAGAAAATAACAGTATTTGCAGTCCAGGTTGCAAATCGCCCCGCTGGGCTTGGTCATCACATGGAATGCCGGGGGTCGGGGACCGGGTTCTAACACCGGAATATCGTCTAGTTGAATATCAACTTGCATTATTTTACCTGCTGAACATAAGCAATGTGGCAATAATTATGACCGATTTCAATTTTATTGCAATGTTGATAATATCTGCCAGCCTCCGAGGAAAAACGTCCAGATCATGACGGCGATATTCACGGGCACGATCCCCAGCATCACCATGCCGAGCCAGGATTGCCTGCTTCGTCGCAAATTGATGTCGATTGCGCCACCGACCCCAAACGCCATCATGACCATTGCCAGCCCGGAGATCGCCATTTCGATGCCCAGCGGCACACTGTAGAGTGCTGGAACGATTAACCCCGCCAGTACCAGCCCCGCCAGGGTGCCCGTTGTCGGATTCGCCAGGTGAAATGCGATGCCAGCGGCGGCACCGATAGAAATACCGATGGTAATCATTGTGACCAGGCCGGTTTGCCCCCCTCCGGCCAGAAACAGGACCCCGGCCTCCTGCGCGATTAACCAGAACGCCGCCGTCGCCGTCAGGCCAGTGATAAGCAGCAAAACCAGGCCAGTGATATGATGTTCACGCCAACCCAGAATCGCCGTGACCAACCAGTTCCCTAAAAATAGCAGGCCTGTCAAAATGAAAAGGGTATTGGCGTTCAAGTCGTTTTCTACGCCCGGAATCTGTACCGTGCCAAAGACAAATCCCAATGCCGGGAAAAACATCGGAATCCAGGCCATGCTACTCACCAGCCAGGCCCCGACCTGTCTCAATGTGCGTGCCCCGTGCGCATCACGGTAGCTGATAAATTGAGCCGGATCGAAGAATAGCCAGCCTAAGACGCGCAATTGATCGAGAAAATTCCAGGGGTCCAGAGTCGTGTCTGTCGCCAGGGTATAATCCACATGTGGCTGATGAGCGCTGACGGATGGCAATGGAGCCGGGCTATGCGGTAGGTTGAGTCGTTGTTGAATGGCGCTGATAAGCAGCGGGAAATTCCCGGCATAATCCAGCCGAAGGTCGACGCGCTGAGCATTTATGAGTTCGAATGGTATCGCGCTGACTTCGCTCTCTCCGCGTGCCAGCACCGGGATGATCGGAATGCCACAGGCCCGCGCATAATCCATCTCGCGCTCAACCCAGATCGAGGCTTTTGCATCGGGCGACAGAATGACGATAAAGGTGCCGGCGTTCTGAATGGCGGTTTCAATCGCGTTCTTCCACGAATCTGTACCCGGTACCAGATTCTCATCGGTCCACACCAGCAAATCGGCTGCCCGCAGGTCATCGCTGATGCGCTGCATGAGATCACTATCTTTGCGGCTGTAGCTCAAAAATACATGGTGCTGCATATATTTTCCTGAGATTGTTTGAAACGCTATTTAATAGTAACTCATTTTCCAGGTTGCAAACTTTGGTTTTGATTGGCATTGAGAGAACCATCACGGCGCGTTATGCTTGACAGCATTCATCGACACCATCAGGGGGATGCTATGCGCATAGTGTACATTGATATTGATAGCCTGCGCCCGGACCATCTGGGTTGTTACGGCTACCATCGCAACACCAGCCCGAACATCGACAAACTGGCAGCGCGGGCGACTCGCTTTAACAATGTTTACATCACCGATGCGCCCTGTTTACCCTCGCGCACGGCACTATGGAGCGGGCGTTGCGGCTTTCATACGGGGGTTGTCGGGCACGGGGGAACGACCGGTCAACCCTTTATCGAAGGGCCATCACGCGGCTTTAAAGATGAGTTCGGCACAACGGGCTGGATGGCGGCCCTACGACAGGCGGGCTACAAGACCGTTACGGTGAGTTCGTTTGGTGATCGGCATTGTGCCCATCACTGGTATGCGGGCTACCATGAAATTTACAACCCCGGTTTTCACGGTTTGGATGACGCCCATCAGGTGGTGCCGATTGCGATGGACTGGGTGGAACGTAACGGGCAACATGATAACTGGTTCTTACATGTCAACGTCTGGGACCCGCACACGCCTTACAGCACCCCGACCGAGTTTGGTAATCCGTTCGCTGACGAGCCGCTACCCGACTGGTTCACCGAGGAGATGCGGCAACAGGCGTGGGATGGGTATGGTCCGCATAGCCCGCAGGAGATTTATGGGCATCAGGCTAACCCCCGCCTCGAACAACGTTTCCCCCACATTCCGGCCCAGCTCGACAGCATGGAAAAAGTGAAGCAGTGGATTGATGGCTACGACATCGGCATCCGCTATGCCGATCATTGGATTGGTAAACTGCTGGACACGCTCGAAGCGCAGGGCATTCTCGACGAAACGGCGATTATCATCAGCGCCGATCATGGCGAAAATCAGGGTGAATTAAACGTCTGGGGCGATCATCAAACTGCCGACCAGATCACCTGCCGTGTGCCGCTCATTATCGCGTGGCCGGGAGTCACCCATGCGGGTTATGTCGATAACGCGCTGCATCAACATTACGATTGGGCAGCGACTCTCATCGAAATGATAGGTGGAGAAGTGCCATCGAATTGGGATGGACAGTCCTTTACCGCTGCCTTCCAGAATCATGAGGAAGCCGGGCGCGATTATGTTGTCACCAGCCAGGGTGCCTGGGCGGTGCAGCGTGGCATTCGGTTCAACCACGATGAGCATGAATATCTGGCGCTGCGGACCTATCATGATGGGCATAAGATGCTGGACGCAACCATGCTGTTCGACCTGACCGAAGACCCGCATGAGCAGCATAATCTGGCTGATGAACGCCCAGAAATTATGCAAAAAGGCTTGGTCTTACTGGAAGACTGGTATCAGCACATGATGGCAACCAGCAACCACAACACTGATCCGCTGATGACCGTGATGCGCGAGGGCGGGCCATTCCACACACGCGGCGAACTACCCGCTTATATCGAACGCTTGAAAGCTACAGGCCGCGCCCGACATGCGGCGACCCTGGCTGCGCGGCACCCGGATGAATTATAGATTGGCTGGTGTTTATGCTTGTTTGATAAGTTAGATCGGAAATCAACTGTTGACCTCACCCCTCCTTGCCTGCGGCAATTCCTCCCCTTGTATCTTGGAAAGGGGTTGGGGGTGAGGTTGTTAGAGTGCAAATTACCTAGTTGCTTACCAAAAAGAGAAACCTTATGCTCCAACCCAACATCGTTTTTATCACCTGCCATGATCTTGGTCGCCACCTCAGCGTCTATGGCTGGCAATCGGTGCCGTCGCCGCAACTGGAAGCCATCGGTCAGCGCGGCATCGTGTTCGATAATAATTTCTGCACCGCACCGCAATGCAGTCCCAGCCGGTCGGTATTGCACACGGGCCGCCATGCCCACAGCAACGGCATGATGGGTCTGGCACATGGACATTTTCGCTGGCGCTTGCATGACGATGAAAAACATATCGCCCAATATCTCAAAGACGCCGGGTATCACACCGCACTGTTCGGCATTCAACATTTGATCGGTGACGATCAGGCTACCTCGCTGGGCTACGAGTTCACCCACCCGCGCGGCCCGGCCCGTGAATTGGGGGCTGCCGCAGCGGATTACATCGGCAAGCTGGATTCACAGCCGTTTTACGTCGAAGTCGGTTTCTTTGAGCCGCATCGCCGGTATGATTATGGCGATGTCGCGCCAGATAACAGCCGGGGGGTGGATGTGCCGCCTTATATCCCGAACATCCCGGAAGCGAAGGCCGAATTCGCAGAAGCACAGGGGGCGATTGGCGCGTTGGATAGCGCGGTTGGACAGATTTTCGCAGCGCTGGAAGCCAATGATCTGCTGGAAAACACCTGGCTTATCTTCACGACCGATCATGGGCTGGCGATGCCCCGCGCCAAATGTACCTGCTATGACCCTGGTATTGAAACATCACTCATCATGCACTGGCCTGCGGCTGGTTTGACCGGTGGGCGTCGCATTGGCGAGATGCTCAGTCATGTTGATATGGTGCCAACATTGTTGGATGCGCTAGCCATAGCGATCCCGGAACGGCTACAGGGCCGCAGCTACTGGCCGCTGTTGCAGGGTGAAGTGTATGAACCCAATGAATTTGTCTACGCGGAAAAAACGTTCCACACCACCTATGAGCCGATGCGTGCCATTCGCACGACGACGCATAAGCTCATCGTCAATCTCGATCAGGATATTGCCATCAATGTGCCGGGCGACATTCAACGCAGCCCCATCTATCCGCACATGCTGGAACAGATCGCCACCCATCGCCCGCATATCGAACTCTATGACCTGCAAGCCGACCCCAATGAACAACACAATCTGGCCGGCCAGTCCGAAGTGGCGGCCATCGAACGTGATCTAAAGCAGCGCCTGCTAGACTGGATGGAATCCACCAATGACCCGATTTTGCAGGGACCGGTGCCATCGCCCTATTATCACGATGCACTGAATATGTTACGAGGACAAGCCCAGATGTGAAGCGCTGGTAAGGCTCTTTTAGCGGAAGAAGGTCTCGTTCGCAAAGGCCAGATCCAGCGCCTCGCCACGTACCCAGAACGGAAAATCAAAGCTGCGATTCTGCTTATAGATGCGCATGGCGACACCTTGCTCGGTTAAACCCAGCAGCCACACCCATTCATATACTGATCCCGCCATGTAGCGCGGGTTATGAAAATAGAGGGTTAGTTTGGTGATCTTTTCCGGTGGATCACAGAGTTCCAAATGACGATGATCGCGGAGGGCATTGGACAGTTTCCGATATAAACGTATGCCGCGTGGATCGTCAGGGTGTGTCGGTTCCCGCGCCATGAGAATCGGTTCTACATCAACCGGCAGCGGAACATAATCACAGAACAGACTACAAACTTCGCTGGAACACAGTTCAGGCAGTTGGACTGGCGTCTCATAATCGTCAGGATAGATGACATGTTGCCAGGCATCCTGATGAGCTTCATAAGCGGCGTCCAACGCCTGTTGGTATTGCGTTTCGTCAAAGATTTTGAGCCAGCGCCCTCCAACCCCTTTGTCCTGGGGCTTCCAGACGAAGTGATATGCAATCGCTTCGCCGAACCAGAGCACATGATGATGTATTCGGCGCACCTGCCAGTAAGCGCCACTGTACTCAAACCAGGGCATGTCACGGTTGATCTGCCGGGCCACCAACGCATCAGTAGCCCGCAGCGGATGGGCAGCTTTGGCAATTTGCCGTTTGTTTGCAAACATTCGATAGGCCAGCATTCCCTCTGGCGGACCTTCATAATCGGTAAGCTGGTCACCAGGAATCAAATAGGGTTCAATCCGTAGCGTCTTGACTGGAATTTTGGGGTTACGCATCATATATACTCGTTCGAACCCTTGTTCTGTAAATATTATAAACACTGACCACAGTCGGTTGGATTAAGATCAGAATTGGCGTTAAACTGAGGGCGTTATGGCATGCACCCATTATGAGGCTAGCCGATGAAACCCCACATCATCATTTTCAACCCGGACCAATGGCGCGGCGATGTCATGCATCATCTCGGTGATGACGCTGCCGTGACGCCCAACCTCGATGCCCTGGTGGCAAAGGATGCCATCTCGTTTCGCCATGCCTATTGCCAGAATCCGGTGTGCACGCCCAGCCGCTGCTCGTTCATGACCGGCTGGTATCCCCATACGCGCGGACATCGGACGATGGCCTACATGCTGCAACCTGACGAGCCGATGCTGCTCAAGACGCTCAAAGATGAAGGTTATTTTGTGTGGTGGGGCGGCAAAAACGATGTGGTGCCGGGTCAAAACGGCTATGCTGATTACTGCGATGTCAAGTACGAACCGGTGGATACCGATACGCGCCCGCTGCGGGAAAACCTGCATCGCTGGACCGAGTGGCGCGGCGACCCGGATAGCGACCGGTATTACACGTTCTACTACGGCAAAATCGAGAACGAAACCGGCGAACCGTATGAGCGGGATGGCGACTGGGCGATGGTTGAGGGCGCGGTTGACCAGATCAAGCATCATGATAGCGACCAACCGCTGTGCATTTATCTGCCACTGACGTATCCGCACCCACCATATGCGGTCGAAGACCCCTGGTATAGCCTGATTGACCCCGCCGCGATCAAACCGCGCACGCCTGCGCCGGAAAACTGGGATAACAAACCCAGTTTGCTCAAAGGGCTGTACGACTGGTTTAAGACCGCCAGTTGGACCGAAGACCGCTGGCGCGAACTGCGGCGCACCTATTATGGCATGTGCGCCCGAGTCGATTATCAACTGGGCATGGTGGTGCAGGCCCTGAAAGATGCGGGCATGTATGACGATACGGCGATCTTTTTCTTCTCCGATCATGGCGACTTTACCGGCGATTACAGTCTGGTCGAAAAAACGGAAAACACCTTTGAAGACTGCCTGACGCGGGTGCCGTTCATCATCAAACCGCCGGCGGGAACGCCCTTGCAACCCGGCGTGCGCGATGCACTGGTAGAACTGGTTGATTTTCCGGCAACGGTGGAAACGCTGCTGGATCTCACGCCACAGCATACGCATTTTGGCCGCTCTCTATTGCCGCTAATCGCCGGGGAAACGGATGAACATCGGGACGCCGTGTTCTGTCAGGGTGGACGCTTGCATGGTGAGGAGCATATCCGACAGTGGCAGGTCGCGCAGGATGCGGGTGTGGCGCACAATTATTATCCGCGCCGCATGCTGCAATATAGCGAGGGTCCAGAACACAGCAAGGGCACGATGGTCCGCACGACTGATTACAAGTACGTGCAGCGCCTCTATGAAAACGATGAATTTTATGATTTGGGAGTTGACCCACGTGAAGAAAATAACGTCATCAATGACCCGGATTACGCCGCAGAAATTATGCAACTCAAAGATCGACTGCTGCGCTTCTACCTGGAAACCAGCGATGTCGTCAAGCACGTACCCGATGCCCGCTCATGAATACGTGGGAAGGCAAAAAAGTGCGCTTGCGCGGCCTGGAACGGGAAGATTGGGAAGTGCATTTCGAATGGAATCACGATAGTGAGATGCCCCGCAACTTACACTATATCTGGTTTCCGCAGTCGCGGGCGGCGGTCAAAAAGTGGGTCGACGAAGCGGCGGTCAAAAGTCCCAAAGGTGATAACGTTGATCTGGTGATTGAGACGCTTGCCGGGCAACAGGTCGGGGTGATCGGCGTACAAAATGCCGATCCGCGTAACGGCACATTCAAGTATGGTGTTGCGATCTTGCGCGAACACCAGCGCCAGGGCTATGCGTCGGAAGCGATCCGACTGGTGCTGCGGCACTACTTCGATGAATTGCGCTATCAGAAGGTAATCGCCACTGTTTATAGCTTCAATGCGGCATCGCAGAAATTACACGAGAGCCTCGGTTTTCAGCTTGAAGGTCGCTTGCGCCACATGATTTATAGCAACGGACAATATCACGACGAACTGATCTATGGCCTGACGGATGATGAATTCCGGGCAAGGGCACGGTCTACCTAACGAACGCTCATGCCAGCCTTATCGCTTGCTCAAATTTTGGTTGTATAAATCAGGCTACACATCTGGGGAGTACGATGCGATGCGTAAACGTTGGGTTTTGCTGGCGCTATTGCTGGCAGTTCTGATTATGGTGATCGTGCCGTTGGGATTCGCCGCCTGGGCCACCATCGTACCGGAACCCATGCCAACTGCCACTCAAGCATTAACCAGTGATACTGAAGTACAGATCAACACCGAGCAGTGGCTGGTGTTTTCCCCAACCGATAGTGAACCCAATACCGGTTTAATTTTTTATCCTGGTGGTCGCGTCAATCCGCAGGCGTATGCGCCATTTGCGCGTGACATCGCCACTGATGGGTATCTGGTCGTCGTGGTGCCGATGCCGCTTAATCTGGCAGTATTTGATATTGAGGCCGCCCGCACCGTAATTAACGCTTATCCAGATGTTGAACAGTGGGCCATTGGTGGGCATTCGCTGGGTGGGGCGATGGCCGCCCGCTTCGCACATGATAACCTTGATCTGGTTGATGGGCTGGTGCTGTGGGCCGCTTACCCCGAAGCCAGCAGCGACATATCAGCCAGCGATCTCGTGGTGACGAGCATTTACGGTACCGAAGATGGGTTGGCCTCGGTAGCCGATGTCGAAGCTTCACGTCCATTCCTGCCAGCTACTGCGCAATTCGTCCCGATTACTGGCGGCAATCATGCCCAATTTGGCTGGTATGGCGATCAAGCCGGGGATAATCCCGCCACCATCACCCGCGAAGACCAGCAAGCGCAGACGGTCGCGGCGACCCTTGCCTTGCTCGAACTAATCACCCCCTAGCACTTGCAAGCCAGTCAAATTATGGCACACTGAGCGAATTGTCGATGTAACAGGCGGGTTTATGCGACGTTCGCACAGATGGCTGATTCCGCTGCTTCTGCTCACGACCGGGCTGGGGCTGCGCGGCTTGAATGCCGATATGCTGTGGTGGGACGAAATCTTCACGTTGCGCGTGGTGGGCGGTGGTTTATATGGCCCGCTATCATTGCCAGACGTGTGGACCAACAGCCTGACGGATATTTGGAACCCACCCGCCTATTATTTGCTGCTCAACCTGTGGGGGCAGGTGAGCGGCTGGACACCATTCGCTGTGCGTTCACTTTCGCTGTTTGTTGGCCTTTTGGCGGTCGCCTGGACCTTTGGCCTGGGGCAGTCGGTCGGCGGTGATTGGGTAGGTCTGGGTGCGGCGACGGCACTGGGGCTGTCGGCGGTCTTTATCTGGTATACCCATGAATTGCGCACCTATACACTACTGGTGCTCCTGACTGTGATGTGTGTCTGGTCATACTGGCGTCTCATCACGGCGCGTCCATCCCGCTGGCTTCAAGCACTGTTTCTTTTCAGCGTTGCTGGTCTGGCCTATACCCTGTATTTCGCCGTGCTGGTAGTCGCCATGATCGCCGTTTATCACCTGCTGTTCATGCCTAAAAATCGAGCCTGGTGGCGTGTGCCCGGCCTGATGCTGCTGGCCGCGATCTTGACATTGCCCTGGTTCGTAACGGCGGTCAGGGCACTCGCTTCAGCGACCTCCAATCCAGACTATCTCGGCGCACTGGCTTTATCCGATGGTGAAGTGCTTACCATGCTGGGGATTGCCTTCAGTAACGGCCTCGTGCCCTTGTTACTGCTGCCGGTATTCGCGCTGCTCATTGTTCGCCAGCAACCGGGAGCACGTTATGTTGCATTTTTGACAGTGACGGTACTGGCGCTCTCGCTACTATTGCATCACCTCGTTCCTTTGATCCGCCATATCCGGCATATCCTGATGCTGTGGCCGTTGCTGGCGGTCATGACCGGCTTTGGTGCGGCTTACGTTGCCCGTCAGCGGCGGATGGCGGTGTTTGCACTGATTCTGGTTGTCTGGACGATGACAGGCATCTGGGGAAGTGTCACACCTGACTTAAACGATTATGTTTTTCGCGAAGTTCATTTGAAGTTTTTCCGCCTCCATCTCCCCATGCATACATTAGGCGAGGTTATCAATGCACAGAGCCACCCCGACGATGCAGTGATCTTCGCCGCACCGGTTGAAGCCTGGGCGGTAGCGGGGGCATTTGAGTATTATGTCGATCCAGCCCCGGTGCGCTACACAATGGCCGATCAACTGCCGGGTGATGTCGATGAATACCCGGAACAGGCCCGACGTTTCATGGCAGATCGTCTGCGTGTCTGGCTGGGTGTTGAACGCAATATGCCGCCGGATTATCGTCAAGCGGCGCTAGAGCAAATCTTGAATGCGGAATTTGTCCAGTGTCGACGTGAACTCGCTTTTACAGACCTCACCCTTGACCTCTATGCCCAACGGCTCGCCTGTTGTGGTGTCCCCACAGCGCCGCCGCAGATGACGTTTGGCGATGTCCAACTTAGCTATATGGACTCCTTACCAGTTAGCACCGCTACGGCTGAACTTGATCTCATCATGGCCTGGAATTTACCGGAGTCCGTGCCCCGAAACACTTATTCGGCGGCGCTCCATGTCTGGGATGAAGCCGATATGATCGTCGCTCAGTATGATGGTGGGTTGCCCAATGCCGACTATAGCTGTCAAATGGCGCAGGTGCCGCTGACCGAATTACCAGCGGGCGATTATCGTTTAACGCTTAGCGTTTACAATTGGGCGACTGGCGAACGCCTGGACGGTCCAGCTGGCGACAGCCATTTATTGGGAACCTTTACTCGCATTATCGATCAGGATCAACCGTGAACGCTGACTCATTGCCCTATACGGTCATTAACCCAACGACCACAACATCATCACCACTGCTGCTCCGTTTCGGACGGCGTTTGTTCTTGTTTGCCATTGCAGTGTACGCGCTGGGGTTACTGGCCTATCTGGGGCTGCGTTTCACGCTGAGTGATTCGCTGTGGTGGCTGGCCTTTCTGCACATTTTCGCACCGTTTTATTTTCTGCCGTTGCCGTTTGTGATCTTGCTATGCTGGTTGTTTGGCGCTCGGCGATGGGCAGTGCGCCTGCTGCCGCTGTTGCTGATCGGTTTATTGCTCTACGGGCCGCGCTGGCTGCCGCGTCCGGTGATCGCGGCGGATGCATCCACACTTAAACTGGTCACATTCAATGTGCTGCCCGTCAATCCAGATCTGGAACGCATCGCGGTGTGGCTGGAACAAACGGATGCCGACATCGTATTGTTGCAAGAACTGGGACCGACATACAGTGAAACGATATTTGAGCGCCTGAGCGACTTATATCCGCACACCAAATTTTTGTCCGGTAGTAACAGTGCATTGCTGTCACGTTATGTTGTCACTGAGAGCGGCTTGATTAGTTTGGGTTCGTGGGTTGTCAATCGGCATGTGTTGAACATTGATGACAAATCGCTGGCGGTCTATAACATCCACATGCCCATGCCGGTGCATGAGCAGCGCCGCCTGATACTGCCAACGAACAACGGGCTGCTCAATCTGGCGCAGCGCTATGATGAGACCTACCGCAATCAAAATATTCGCACGCTGTTGCGGATTATTCAGCAAGAAGGCCTGCCGTACATCGTCGCCGGCGATTTTAATACCAGTGACAATGCGCTCATCTATGCGGAGATGGCGACAGTAATGCAGGATGCTTACCGGGAAACCAATGTCGGTTGGGGTGGAACGTGGCCTGCTGACATCGGTGAGGAAGGCGTGCCCGCGTTTATTCCGCCCCTTCTGCGCATTGATTACGTCTGGCACAGTCCCGATCTACAGGCGGTCACGTCGCACATTGGACCCAATTTGCAATCGGATCATCTGCCGCTGATGGTGACATTGACCCAGCCGTAATTTCAAATGAAAAACTCAGGCGTCGGCGGCGATCCGAATGATAGTATCCAGACACCGTTCAACATCATCGCCGGTAGTCGCCCACGATGATACGCTGATGCGCATCGCCGTGTGACCCTGCCAGACAGTACCGCCACACCACAGCGTTCCATCGGCTTGCAGCGCTTGAATGACCCGTTGCGTTTTCGCGGCATCGCCAAATGATACCAGCACCTGATTGAGGACCACTTCATTTAAGATTGAATAGCCCGCTGACCGCAATCCCGCAGCAAACAGGGTTGCCTGCTGGCAGTTGCGTTCGATCATGTCCGCTAAGCCGGAACGTCCCAGTGATTTTAGGGCCGCCCAGATGTCAATACCCCGTGCCCGGCGCGACATTTCGGGCGTGTAGTGCATCGGTTCACGCTGCCCACCGGGGACGAGATATGCCGCGGTCGCGCTCATCGCCGCGTGCAGATGCGCTGCATCACGACAGAAGACAAGGCCGCTGTCGTAGGGCACATTCAACCACTTGTGGGCATCCGTCGCCCATGAATCCGCTGCGTTGTACCCGTTCATCAGATGAGCGCGGTTGGGCGCCGCCGCGGCCCACAGCCCGAACGCACCATCAACATGCACCCAGGCACCAGCGTCATGGGCCACTGGAATAATTGCATCTGCAGGGTCAAACGCGCCGGTGTTGACATTGCCCGCCTGCAAACAGACAATCGTTGGTCCGCTGATGGTCGGCAATGAACCCGCTTGCATCCGCCCCTGACCGTCCACTGGAACCCGCACTACCCGGTCACGGCCCAGGCCCACCAAGCTCAGCGCTTTAAGCAGGCTGACATGCACTTCATCGCCGACGATGACCGAAATCGGTGGTGCGCCAAACAGGCCCTGCGCTTCCACATCCCAACCGACTTGCTGCAAGAGTACATGGCGGGCAGCGGCCAATCCCGTAAAACTCGCCATCGTCGCGCCGGTTACGAAGCCACCACCGGTGGTTCCGGGCAAGCCGAGTGCATCCAGTAACCAGCCGAGGGCAATCGTCTCCAGTTGAACGCCGATCGGTGAACAGGCTCCCGGCCCCCCATTCTGATCCCAGGCCGTTGCCAGCCAATTGGCCGCGACAGTGACGGGTAACGTGCCGCCATTCACGAAACCATAATAACGCCCACCGGCGTTAGCCACCGCCGCCGGTGTACCAAGTGCGTGGAGCAGATCAATCACCGCCGCCGGATCCGTCGGTTCTGTGGGAAAAGGTTCTTCAAATCGAGCCAGCGCTGCCAGAGCTGTAGGTGGTGGAAATACGTAACGATCATCCAGGCTGTCGAGATACTCACAGGCATAGTGCGCTGTTTTGGTGAATAGATCAGACAATGGTACGCCTCACATGTTGCCAGCACTGGCATTCACCCTATATGCTCTCAGGCGTCGGCGCAAGGTCCACCGCTAACCACATTGATTATCATTTGAGCCTCGCTGGATAGAGAAAATTGCGGCACAATGCAGCCCGATTATTTGCTTCAATCATATTACAGCGAAGGGAAACGAATGGGACACCTGGAAGATGGCAAAGCATTTCTGGAAGACAACGCCAAAAAAGATGGCGTCATTCAGCGAGGCAGTGGCTTACAGTACAAAATCTTGAGCGACGGCATCGGCCCTAAACCTAAACATACTGACACCGTCAAAGTACATTACGAGGGTACGCTCATTGACGGCACGAGATTTGATAGTTCGTATGATCGTGGTCAGCCGATTTCATTCCCGCTCAATGGCGTAATCGCGGGATGGACCGAAGGCGTGCAGTTGATGGCAACCGGCGCGACCTATGAATTTTATATCCCCCATGATCTGGCCTACGGTGCCAATGGTGCTGGTGGCTTGATCCCGCCTTTTGCCACGCTGATCTTCAAAGTGGAACTGCTGGGGATTGAGTAACCCCATTCTGGTGATTGCATTTAGGGTACATCCAGTGCGATGTGCCCTAACGCTTTATCTGCTTCGCGCCTATTGACAAATGTCACTGGCGAATATGACACTCCACAGTAAATCGTTTTTTGCGTCTGTATTACAATATAGAAAGCTATAAGTGGAGGTCGCGAGCAGATGTGTGCAAACATCTGCCCGCAATAATCAATCTAACTATGCCAGTCGATTGATTTTTCTATTATAGCCGCAATTTTCGTATCTTGAGGAGGAATGTCATGTTGAGGTTTTCCTTAAGCATGTTGTTTATTCTGGCATTACTGGTTGGCGGCAGTGTGATGCTGGCACAACAGCCCGATCACATGGATTGCCATAATGATATCCATACCGTCGAGGATGATGACAGCGGTATACCGGTCTCCATTTTTACCGACTGTCGCGTCAATAACACTGACCTGGCAGCACCGGTTGTCGTCTACTACACCTGGGATCTAAAGCCGGTTCTGGATGATAATGGCAACCAACTGTGGGGTGAGAATGGTGGCCTGGCCTATGAAGATGTGATTACCGGGATCGATGTCAACATGATCGACCTGAACACAGGCTTCATCAACAATGCCTTCCATGTCAGCACCGAGGAAATCGCCGCAACCGTCGCGGCCCAGGGCAGTGATTGCTGCCTGGCAACCAATGGTGCAGTCAGCCTGCATTATTCCGATTCGGGCTGGTTCTGGGTTGAAGCCCCTGATCGTGAAGGTAAACTCTACACTTTCCAATGGGAAGCGTTTAACTTCCTCGATCAATAAGCACGACCTGTGAATCCGCTTCATGATCTAAACCGGGCATCATGTTACTGGTGACTTTCGCCGAACATGATGCCCTTGTTTTATGTTGCGTGTGCAGCTGTTAAACGCCGTCAAATTCAGGTCGATAACGCACATACCCCACATAGTCAGCCAGCGCGCCGGGGACAAGTTCGATCACCATAAAATGGGCATGATCGTTTTTATCTGTTACATAATCGCAATCGAATCCTAAAGGCAACGCTGGTTGAAAGCCGAAACGAGGATAATAGCTCGGATGCCCGACGAGGAACACTAACTCATGACCCATTGCCCGGCAGCGTTCCAGTCCGTCTCGAATCAGTGCCGTGCCAATGCCTTGCTTTTGCAGATCTGGCATGACGGCAACCGGCCCCAGGCCAACAGCCGTCGCACTGCCGACTGTTACCAGTGAGAACAGGCTATGGCCGACGATCTCGCCGGCCTGTTCCGCCACTAAAGACAGGGTAACACCACCATTTTCCCGTATCTGGTCCACCAGATTAGCTTCATCGCTACGACTAAACGCCGCCGTTTCAACCGCCCGTACCGCGTCAATGTCGGATGAGCTTTCTGCGCGGATTATCAATTCCAATGAGTTCCTCCACATTCGCCAGATATTGAGCGGCAAAACGATCACTTACAAAAATGCCAGTGATGGCGGCGATAATAGCCGGAATATACACAAAACCCAAAATTTCGCCAGACATCCAGTTGCGACTATCCAACCCGAAAAACAGGCCTAACCCCACACCTGTTCCTACCAGGGCGATCACAAAACCCGCGACGCGCACCGTCCGGCGATATTTCTGGGCATTGGCGGCTGGAAAAAACCAGCGACATGTTATGCTACCAATGATAAGACCGCCAATGATACCCACGATCAACCCTAAAACTGCGCCAGTCAGTGCGCCATATATTGTGCCCAGTAAAATCACTAATATTGTCCCATACACGGCACCCAGAACGCACCCCAACACAAACCCGCGAATACCAAAGTACGCAACCACTTTGCCAATCATTGTCGTTGTCCTTTTCTACGTGTTCTCGAGTATTATTGAACATGTTCATTTCTTTGAACAAAAATTTTTAGGCTTTGCCGCCAAACACCGGCTCGACAATCGCTGCCAATCGGCCAACGGCTTTGATAATGGGCGGCAGCATCAACGCCGGACGCGCCATCAACAACCCCTCGCGCACGAGGTCCAGTAACTGCTGTGTAGCTCTGGCATTCGGCGTGCGATCATATAGCCAGAACAGAATAATCAATAGCTGCCCACTGTAGAGCAGCGTCGCCAGTTGTTCTGGCGGCACCGCTTTGGGTTTATCCGTCGCCCGCGCCACCATGTCCGTCAGGGCGCTGATGGTTCGATCCCGCAGGTTCGCAGTGTTTACGCCCAGCACCGCGACACCCGAACTGGGATTCATGGCTGAGCTAAATAACGCACCCAACGAGTCTCGATAGGGCGTGATCTGTTCGATTTTGGCGGTCATCACAGCATGATACAGTTTCGCCATCGTCGCTGGGGGCAGGCTATCGATTTGCGCAACGGAGGCTAGCGAAAGCTGCTCATAGTGCGCCAGCACAATGTCCTGTTTGCTGGCGAAATAGCGATAGGCTAACCCGGTGGAGCATTCGGATGCCTGGGCAATCTCGCGCATGGTGGTTTTTTCATAGCCATTTGCGCCAAATAACCCAATCGCTGTGTCCAGGATGTGTTGTCGCGTTTGAATGGCTTTGGGTGTCAATTGTTGTTCAGTCATCAGTCATAAATGAACGTGTTCACTTTTGATAGTGTATCACAAATTACGACGACATGTCAATCAGTTTCACCATTGGTACGGTATCGAAGTCGGTTGAAATGAGGCGGCGTCCGCCGGATGCTCAAAGCAATCCGGCAAAGGACTGCTGTCAAGCACCCCGAAAGGGCGCTCAAAAACAGCTTCATCAGTGCCGCAGTCCCGTTTCCGGGGCTTTCTCCTGAGCTAGCCAGGTCATTTCATGGCCTGGTGACCCATCGAGCCGCCGCCGGGTCATCAAGTTCAACCGAAAAGGATACACTACCTCACCATCCAAATGCTCTGGCAGTTTGCTGCAAGTGATAACAGGTCGAATATCTTTATTCGGCTTCTTCTTCGGGCTTTGCCTGCCAGACTTCATTAGCGATGTCGATATACAGGCGACCATCAAGGTGGTCGATTTCGTGCTGGAACACCCGCGCCAGCCAGCCCTCGGCCTTCACGCGCAGCGGTTTACCATGCCGGTCCAACCCTTTAATCGTCACTTTCTCATGGCGATCTACCGTGCCATAGAAGCCGGGGATCGACAGACAGGCTTCTGTGCCTTCGACAATTTCTTTACTGGCCTTGACGATTTCGGGATTTGCCATCACATACAGTTTCCCGGCCAGATTACCATACTCTTTGACGCTCTCTTCATCATCGGGCAGGCGCACGAGGATCAACCGCTGGCTGACCGCGACCTGCGGCGCAGCCAACCCGACGCCGGGCGCATCCATCATCGTTTCGTACATATCATCGACCAGCTTCTGGAACCGGCCATCAAAGTCTTTGACCTTGATGGCCTTCTTGCGCAGGGTCGGGTTATCGGGTTGAATAATGTCTAGGATTGCCATGTTTCATCTCCTGCTTCCGGGTCAGCCGCTGCCTGAATATCATCGCTCAAGTTAAGCAGTTGTTCGCGCCACGTTTCTATGAGCGTATCAAGATCACCCACATTATCATCCGGCCAATAAACCTCAAAATTGATGTTCACCGCGCCACCGCCGCCCAGTTTACGGACGATTTCAAACGTGCGATATTCGAGATTTCGCGGCTGCGTCCACTCGACTTCAGTTTCATCGCCTTCAATGTAGTAAACTGGCGCATGATCGCCATTGGGATCATCATGTACATAGCGGCTCACGACCGAATTAAAATCACTGGGGGTGGTACTGGCTTCGCGATAATCATGCAAACTCTGGCGTTGGATTTCTTTAATCCAGCACGAATAGTAGAGTTTGTAAACCGAAGGTCGTGGCCCTTGCAAAATAATGGACCGTTCACCCGCTTCCATTTTGACCAGCGTAAATAATTCAGACACGTCACTTACCTTTAAACGGGCATGTTTGCGTTGCACTCATGGTAAGGAAAAGGCAAAGCGTCCGTCAAGTGCGGCGGTCCTGGTCTATCAAATCGTGTAAGAAGCGGGTTGCTGCTTCACGATTATCAAAAATCCGCAGCGCTGAATTGTCGAATAAGACCTGAATGGCGTTTTTGAGGAATGCATTGTCGGTCACGACTGTCAGCCAGCGCGTGTTGGGATGCTGCAAGAACTCTGGATAATTTGCCAGCACATTGAAGACTCCCGGTGCCAGGTTACTCAGATTGGAGCAGTCAATAATGAAGTCAACCTGGTGCCGATGCACCGCCGCCAGGCAGCGCTCCAGAATATAACGGGCTTCATCGACAGTAATGATGTCGCGACAGTCTACGGCCAATGCACTTTCGGTTGGATAAATCTGAACAGTCATAAGGTCCTCATCATTAATCGTTGCGGGTTCGGGGCACTCGCGGCGGTCGTGCCCCACCCGGTGGCTCCGGTGGTGGTGATGTAGGTGTTGTTGGTAAATCATAGGTAGACGGGGCTTGCTGTGGCGGCCAATAGGTTGGCGGCGGTTGCTGCTGTGGCGCGGGTTGAACCGTTGGCTGTTGCTGGACTCGTTCATGATATGCACCGATGTATTTCGCAATTTCTTGCCGCTGCTGCCGCACCTCAGCCTCTTTTTGCTGCTGCAACATCGCGCCCCGTCGGGCAAAAATCGCCTCCTGGACCGCACCCGGATTACTGACATTTTTAAACGGCTTGGGCTGGTCATCCCCGACCAGTGAGATGAGTACATCACCGCGATTGAGCAGCGTATTCACCAGACCATCGCGTTTGGTATCCACATTGTCAACCTGGTGGAGCAGCAATTGTTCATTGGAGTCTTGTAGCCAGAGCGGTCGTCGATGAATAATGCGCACTGTCGTGTCACCAATAACCAGCATATCATTGCGCCAATCCCAATCGGATAAAAACCACCAGATCAGGCCGATCAACCCCAGAAACAATCCGAAAAGCGTCTCCAATGCCAGCAACGGATTCCCGGTGGGTAATCCCAGCACTCCAACCACGACTAGCACCAGCGCCGCCACCAGGAACATCGTCGGCACAAAGACATGGGCCGTCCAGATCGTCAGGTGTTTGCGATAGACGGTTTCCCCCTGTTCATTCTGGAATCGTGTGCTCAATAATCCGGGACGCTGTGTTGATGGTGCCGGGGCACTGGGCGCTGTCACCTGCCCATCAACAGACTCACCCGGATTGATGTATTCATCCAATACCGCACCGATCGCTTCCCGGTCGTGCTGTTCGGCTGACTCATAAAATTTAGCTTTGTCTGCCAGCAAGACGTTCTGCATATGGGTGGGGTTCGGAATCAGAGTCAAATCCATATTACCCGCCTCGCCTGCCGTCCGAATGAATATGGAGCCATAGTTGAGCAGGCGGGCAAAAATGTCGCTGGCTGGAATATCTACCCTAACTTCTTGTACGCTGGAAATCGGTACTTCGCTGATGCGGCGCTGGAACGAGAGAATCGTTTGCTCGGTATGGATCACCCGCTGGTCGGTGATAACGATGAAATCATTACCCCATTCTGCGTAGCGATAATAGATGCCAACACCAATAATCACGATGCCGAGGATAATAAAGACCAACAGTAATTCTGGCATGGGCAGAATAAACCCAATCGCCATCACTGCCAGGCCAATGAAGATGGGGATAAAGATTGAGCGCCAGAACGCCCAGATGTGGCGCTGTTGACGCAGCAGCAGCTGTTCTTCGTTGCGTTGTCCCCTGAATTCAGCCGCCACCGAATCCGGCATTACCGGTTCTGTGGGGAGAAAGTCGCTGCTCAAGGCGGTCAGAATATCCGGGCTGGATGCCATAACCGCCTGGAATTTTTGAGTGGATAGCAACAACAGGACGCTATCTTCTCTAACTGCCAGCGACATCCGTTCAGTCCCGCCCTGAAAAAGGGCCGCCTCACCAATAAACTGATTTTCCTGCACTTCCGCCAGAACGCGATTGTCGCCGGTGCCCGTTGTCTGGTAAAGCACGCCACGCCCCTGCGTCAATAGATACAGCCCACGGGCGGGATCACCCTGCTGGAAGACAGTCTGACCCGCGCCTACCGACAGAATATCAAATGCAGTCGCGATCTGCGCCAATTGCTCTGGCGACAACCGGGTCAGCAGGGGCAAGTTTTGGATATGCGCAAGCACGTAACGGTCGGCCATAATTTCTCACCAGCGGTCTGCTTAGTACCATTTTACCCGATGTAACCGTGAGTAACACCCATGTTCATTGCATATCGGTGATGTTTTCAATCGGAAACAACTGTGAAACAACATCTAAATAGCGCGTGACGAAGTGCATCAGCGTTTGCCGTTCTTCCGGTCCCAGCACGCCCAGGATGAGCTGCAATTGCTCAAAGACGGCATTTTTGACGGCTTCAAAACGGGCTTCACCCGCCGGGGTCAGCACCACCACCACCGACCGGCCATCGTCAAGGCTCCGCTGCCGCTCTACCAGCGGCGGCTCCATCGCTTCCAGACGCTTGACCAACCCGGTCATGGTCGCATTCGTGAGGTGATGATCGCGCGCAATAAAACCAATTGGACAACGGCCATTGTTCTCAACCAGTGTCTTGAGGACAAAAAATTGCGGCGGTGTCAGATCATGGGCCGCCATATGGGCCGCCAGCCGCTTTTCACTGTCATTTAAGATCGCGAACAACAGGGACCAAAAAGTTGCGATGTCTTGTTCCAGGTCAACATCCACCGACATACACCTCATGTTGGAGCAAGCTTGCTCGTTCATAAAGTGTAACATGTTGCGGGAGTCGGAATCAAAAACGTCACCAGGTCGGCACAATCACCACCACCTTTGAAGCAGGTTAATGAGGGTGCCCGGCATGTTTTGACAGAAGCATTTGAACAATAGTTATAATTTGTCGGTTGGTTGAACTTACGAATGACCTGTATTAACGATTAGGGTCTTCGACTAGATCCGTCTCAAATCGATGTTCGCCGTTCTCAAGGTGTTGCAGCAAGCGTTTACGCCACAGACCGCCACCATAACCGCGCAGTTGACCATCTTTCGTGACCAGACGATGACAGGGAATCACGATCGCCAGCCGATTATGACCATTGGCTTTGCCGACCGCCCGCATCGCTTGTGGCGTACCGATTTGCGCTGCCAGTTGTTGATAGGAACGAGTTTCACCATAGGGTATGTCGAGCAGGGCTGACCAGACCCGACATTGAAACGGCGTGCCCGGATAATCCAATGGGGTCGTAAAGTGCTTCAGGACACCCGCGAAGTAGGCCTGTAATTCGGTTTGCAGGTGGGTCAGGTGGTCATGTTGCCCCGGCACTATCGCACTTTTGAAGCGGCGTTTCAGCGTTGCAAACTGTGATTCTAATCGCAATCGGTCCGTATATTCCAGCAGACAAACGCCCTTATCGGTTACGCCAGCGATTAATGGCCCCAGCGGACTGGTCAGCCAGCTTACGGTTACGCACTCACCCTGCCGAACACGACCCGGCGGTTCCCCGAAGTGTTGGCTGAAGGCGTCGCGAAACCCGCTGTGCGACTCATAGCCATAACCCAGCGCAACCGCATCCAGATCATCGCCGTCGCGGATAGCAACGAACGCCTGTCCCAGTCGACTGGCCCGCGCATAGGCATGAAATGTCAGGCCATAGTGCTGGCGGAAAAAGCGCCGCACCTGCGCTGGATTCAACCCGTGTTCGCGCAGGCCCGCATCTGTAAACCGCTCACTGGGATTTTGTTCAACCGCCTCAATCAGTTGGCTGGCCCATGCCGGTATGTGCCCAATAGTCTGCAGCGGTTGACAGCGTTTGCAAGGCCGATACCCGGCAGTCAGTGCTTCGGCAGCAGTGGCGAAGTATTCAACGTTCTGCGGTAATGGCTTGCGGGCCGGGCACGATGGGCGGCAGAAAATGCCAGTGGTGCGCACGGCGAGATAGAATATGCCATCATAGTGGGTATCTCGTGCTTTGTAGGCGGCGGTCATTTCGTCAGTTGATGGAAGTTCTGGCATCAGAGTATTTCCATTTTTTGTTGATTGTACTTACAGAGGTGCGATATTTGCCACCGAAAAATGACCGTTGATCTTTTAACCTGGTGGCTGACAGTACCCTGGCAAATCAGTGAATGGGACTGCATCAGTCAACAGACGGCCCGCACTATAATGAACCATCGCCGGGGTTTGCCAATAGGCCATCAGGTGAAAAGGACAGGGGATTTCGGCATACAAATTCAACCGGGTTACAGTATCAGCATGATGATAGCTAAGAATATAGTTGATCGTGTCTGACTGGGCCATATAGAGTGCCAGGCCATCGGATGTTGTGCCCAGCGCCTGCTCCAGATCATACAGTCGCAACGTGGTGGCGAATTCGATGCCAGTCACGATATGGGGGATGCTGCCAGTGTCGGTCCAGCCCACTAACCTCCCCGGTGTTTGAGCATCAATAAAGTCAGGTTGTTCCCCGCTCCAGGTCCAGTAGATACTGACATCTCTGCTAAAGAAATTGGTTGATCCCTGTAAGATGGTGCCGACCCAGGGATGGTTATCCAGTTGATCCATCGCATCAACGACGGACATCGTTTCCGGTTCAACACCCAGTAAGCAGGGCCGCGCACAGGTATAGTCCAGAAGATCATTAAATGCAGACAAATCAGGGGGTGGCGCGGGGAACGATTGAACGGCACCGATCAACAGCCCGAAGCCCGTAATCAGCAGCGCAATACTGGTTAGCAGGCTGGTCATCCCGGTACGGGTCTGGGCAACTGGGCAAAGGTGATGAGTTGAATATGATGCTCAGCAATGATCGCCTGGGGACGGGGATGTATTAGCGCCTGGCGTTCGGCTTCACGCGGCTGATGATAGGCATCAATGAGATCGTTGATATAACCGGGATGACACATCAACTCGGTTACGCCATCGGGCAGATTCTCTAATATATGGCACAGATTGGTCAGGTTTGCGCCGTCATGATAAAAGCGCCGTTCCGTACGATCCGGCCAGTCGGGTTTATCTTTGTGCAACTCGTAGACACGCAGTACGGATTCGGCTAATGCACTAACGATGGTCTGGTTATAGCCCCGGGCGGTAAACACGCGGCGCATCACGTCCAGATTCATATAATTGCGGGCACTGCGCAGCGGCAGTTGATATTTCGCCACAAGATTGAGAATAATCTCGAACGAGACCGGGTGCAGATAGGCGACATAATGATGTGAATCAATGTGATCGGGTAGACGACCTGCCAGCTTCACGAAGCGGTCGAACTGCGCCTGAATCTCCGCACGCAAGTGCCGGGCGCGAAACAGGGTGCTGACCCGACTAAATTGGGCACGACCATAAAACTGACCGTCAGAACGGACCAGGCTGGGAACTTGTTCTGGCGGCAATACCGGATAGCCGCGTGTGAGCGTAATGTGCAGGCCAATGCCCATTTTGGGGGCTTGTGATTGAATAAGCTTAATGCCAGCAGCGGCATCAGGTTGATTAACCATCGCGGTGGTCGAGGTTACGATCCCCTGTTGATGGGTTTCGAGGATGCCACGATTAACCCCTGGCGCGATCCCCAGATCATCGGCATTGACAATTAAGTATTTCATTGTGCATTAAAACCGTTGTCACTATGCGCTTCTAGTGTATAGCAAATCGCCGCGCTTGCAACAACTTCGTCATAATTCCATAAACAGAAGCATCATTTGTGCTAAGATGTCATCCAGACAGCAATTTATGGGAAATCTCGCTATACTCTCCCCATTATATCGCGCAGATAGAGGCAGTTATGGCAGGCGAATTTGATGGTAAGGTTGTGATGATTACCGGCGCAAACGGCGGTCTGGGGCGCGTCGTTGTGCAGCGTTTCTATGAAGCGGGCGCGAGTCTGGCTTTGATCGAGCGCCAGCCCAGCCCAATCCCCGCTGATGCCGATGCCAACAAGTGGCTCAGCATTGCGGCTGATGTCACCGACAAAACCAGTGTTGAAGCGGCATTGGCGCAGATTGTCGACAACTACGGTCAGATTGATGTGCTGGCCCATACGGTGGGCGGATATGCGGCGGGCAAAGCGGTTTATGAAGTGGACCTGGACATCTGGGAGCAAATGATGCGCCTGAACGCACAGTCGGTCTATGTGACTGCCGGGACGGTTGCGGCGCATATGGTCGAACAGCAAATCAGTGGCAAGATCGTCGTGGTGCTGGCCCGTCATGCTTTTGAAGGTCAGAAGAATCACTCAGCCTATGCCGCCAGCAAAGCCGCCGCCCAGCGCATTACCCAGAGTCTGGCAAAGGAATTGGCCGATCATGAGATTGCGGTGAATGGCGTCGTACCCGGTACGATCAATACCCCCGCCAATCGGGCGGCTATGCCCAACGCCGACTTCGACAAATGGGTCAAACCCGAAGCCATTGCCGATGTGATTCTGTTCTTGAGTTCTGAACGTTCGGGCGCGGTCAGTGGCGACAGTATTACTACTTATGGCTAGTAAAATATTAAATTTTCAATACTGAATGACTACTAATTAACTAAAATAGGGAAAGGTGTGGTATAATTTATATACAAATCCGCATCATTTGGGGGAGATTTTTATGCCATCCAAAGTCACCCGATCTGCGTTATTTGAACCTCGCCACGCACAACACTTTGACCTCATTAATTCAACCCTAAACCTCACGGCTGATGAGGTTGATCGGCTCCAACAAAACCGCTTCGTGGTTACTGATCGCCTCACATTCAATCAGTTTAAGCGGGCTTATGCCTGGATTTACTGGAAAGACCTTCCGGTGCTGGTGACGACAGATGCAATCTTGCACAGCATTCATCAGACCTATGATGAAATGCTCAAACAAGTTGAGATAACCATTCTCACCGAGAAACTCATCACTGTGCTATCTGGCGCGCTGGACTATCTCAAACGAAATCACCATCCGACTGACAACCCACAACTGGCCCAATTGGAGCAGGACTTGGCGCTGTATCTCAGTCTGCCCCTGAGCATACTTTCCAGTCCTGGTCTGTGGAGTTTCCCGGCTAATCCGGATTATGTACCAGAAGAAGCAATGGATCGGGCGAATCAATGGCTTGAGCAAATTGGCGCGATCAATAGGAACGGACCAATTTTATCCTTTGATTATGATTACCAACTTGTTGAACGTAATTTAACGGTTGGAATTGAGCAGGTTACTTTTTTTGGCCTATCGAGATCGGTTGATTTCACTCATTTTCGGGCGCGAGGGCATTACGATGAACCACCCGAATTGGTGAAGTATTTCTGCGCCATGATGTGGCTACATCTGCTCGATTTCCGCCTCGTGGAGTTTGATGGAACTGGAACAAGAACACTCCACCGAAATCAGATAGCCGGGGCTTTTCTACTCGCTGAGTGCATAGAAAAATCAGGTCAGAAGCAAAACGGGCATGAAATTAATGATTTGTTATCGGCCTTTGTCGGCTGGAGCGATAATATTACACTCAATGGTTTGGAGCGGTTCTTTGCTGATGCGGACATTTCAAATATAGATGAGTGCTTAACAAAATCAGAGGCCGAACTTTTCAACCTGCTCACTGAAAATGATTATGGGCAACAACGGGTTCGGGGACAATATCAACAGCACCACCTAAATATTGAGGGTGTATCATCGCACAACATTAGCTTTATGCTGATGGGCCAACGATACACCATTGAATCAGATATTATGCAACAACTCGTCTACGATAAACTGGTAGTCGATGGCAAATCAGTACCCCGGCCTTACCCCTCACCGTTTGACGTGCTGTACGCGCTGGGAAATGATCGTGCCCTGGCCCATCTCCAAAATGAACTCGATAAATATGGTTATGAGGATAATCTGAACTTGCTTCGGGATTGGGTCAGCACTCACAGCAACGAATTCTGGGAAAACAGCTTCTATAATCACTGGCTGCAAGCGATCTGTACATTGAACACAGCCACGATAAGTGATAATTATCCTCTTGCAATGCAATCTTCGGCGTGGGCCGATAAAATGCTCCAAACTCAATTGGGATCATGGACTGAGTTACGCCACGATAACATCCTGTATGTGAAACCGCCGCATACCATAGCGGCTGTATGTGACTATCCAGTTGGTTATGTTGAACCGTATCCCGATTTTTATCATACATTACAAAAATATGCTGAGTTTGGACATCGGGTCTTCAAACGCTTGAACTTCCCTGAATTTGAGGAAAGCTATGAGGATGTAAAAAAGAGACTGGGAAGTGATTGGAGTTGGACGAATGATGAGATCAAGTATCGTCCACAGAAGGCGTTATCAATTCAACAACAAGCCCTGACCTACTTCAAGAAATTGGCAGAAATTATGACCAAACTGGAAGAATTGTCACACAAAGAATTGTCAGGTGCTGCCTTCTCTGAAGAAGACAATTTATTCCTGCGAAGTATCGTCGTGAGAAAATATATCAGTGATAAGGGATATGGCGGATGGACTGAAGAACATTGGGATGGATGGTATATTGATCTTTTGCCTTTCGGCGACCAACCATCGCAACTCGTGGCAGATATTCACACCAATTACAATGCCAATATCGGGGATATCGGTGTGTTCCATATCGGGTTAGATAATCCAGTGATGATGTTGTTTGCCGTTGAGGCTGAGGAAATGACTCATCTCTTTGTAGGGCCAACCTATACGGTTTATGAACACGTTGAGAAAAGTTCACCACCGTATCGTATGACTGATGATGACTGGCACCGATACGTTTATCGCCAATCGGCTGGGCACAAAATCGATATGAAAAACTCGATAAATCTGTTGCATTGGCATCTTAATCGGCTTCAGCAAGCCGAAAATCCAGACATCGCAGAAATTACCCGCCTGCAAGCGGAAATACAGCAAACAGAAGACCGCCTGTCCAATTTTGTAGCGCGATCAGCATCGGATTGGACTCAATCTTTTCGCATCCACCACAATACGCCAGAAAGATTAGATTTGCCACCTGCCTATGCCGATTTTAAACAGTCTGTGAGTCAGCCTTTGCAAGATTTACTTGATTCGATCCATGATACGTTGCTTGGAATAACAGATCGCCAAACGCGCTCGTTGGTAAGTGGTAACATCGGTAAGATGGTCGAAATTATCACTCAGAACCCGGAAAAGCTATTTGACATTGAGGGTATGACAGACGAACTCTTCGATGAGCTATTGATTATGCTTAAATCCAAAGGGCATATTCAATGAGTGTAATTGAAAACATGAGTCATCCCGAACTTTGCCAAAGAAATTGTAAAGTAGGTGGATGGCTCATCCACAAGCGACTGAGAGCAGAGCGCAAACGGTAAAGAGGCAAAGAGACCTCACGAAGTCGTTTGCCAGTGCGGTGACACCAGTGTCGCAGAAGCCAGTTTTTGAGTGCCTCAAAGTTAGAATGCAAGAGAGATAGCAAAAAAGCATAGACAAGAGCAACCATCATCATGAGTTTGATGCGGTTTTGCCATGACCACAGGCGAGGACTTTCAAGTGCGAGTTCAGTTTTGGCATAACGATAGGTCATTTCGATTTGCCAGCGACGTGCGTAAATAAAGACCATGCGCCAGGCATCATCAAGAGAATGAATAGGTTCATTGGTGAGCAAATACCAGGGTTTTTTGCTTTTCCCTGGACGTGATACCACTAGAAATAGAGGCTGGTCAGGATAGTCTGCATGGGTCACCGGCACATAAATAATACCTGTCTTGCGCCAACACTGTCGTCTGGCATCCCAAATCAAGCGGTGATCCATACTCCGTTTACCCCGTGTGATTTTCCAGGCACAGCGTTTGCCGTTTGCATCAACGAGGTGATATTTTGTCTGCCAGCGCAAAACAAAACGCACATCAAAGCGAAAGGCTTGTTTGAGCCAGGGACTACTGGCATAACCACGATCCCAAACATGAATGACTTGCCTCTTCCAGAAGTAAGCACAGCGATGAAGCAGTTGCGTCGCTGTCGGACGTTTACGTGTGGCAAATTTACCACGTCTTGTCCACCACTTCATTGCTGCTAACACCGGATGGCCTGACATACCAACAACGACTAATGTCATCCATTCCATGCCCGGAACAAAAATTGGACGACCTCCCGGTGGATTGAAATACCCCGGTTTAATTCGTTTCAGACGGGCTGCTTTGCTTGACCTGACAGCACATAAACCTTCAACCGCAATACTTTCTGGCTTCTCAATAACACTCTCATCCCACAACACCAATGCCGTTTGACCCTGTCCGATCTGACTGGCTATGAACTCACTTGCTCCTTGCCACAAAAAACGACCTATGATCCAGCTTGACCAGCTTGCACTTCGTAACAAGTTGCTCAAGCGTTTTGTCCCTGCTGGTGCTTTATCTGGACTGAGAATATAGCCACCTAACTCACTCAACAACAAGCCATATTGACTGTGGCGAAATGTTAGCATCGCCAGCAATGTGCGTAGAAATGTCCGTACAAGACGTTTGTCGAGACGTTTATCTAATGTCACCAGCAACGGCGACACAAATCCTTCTAAGCCGTTGGCTAATTCTTGTGATTGATCTTGATTTGTTGCACAATCTACCATTGAAAAAGACCCCTTTCGGTTGTGATTTGTGGAAATCTCACTTTACCGACTGAGGTCTTTTTTGTCATCTCATAAAATTTGGGATGACTCATGTTTTTGGTCAAAACCAGCAACCTTCTCTATATATTTCGAAATCTAGGCCGCTTCGTAGACCAGCGTTTCCGGGTAGAACGAATACCAGCCAAACCAGAAGGCCAGATGGCCGCCAATGCGTTCCAAGCGATCCCCGGCGTCATTGAACAATGCGTTCTCCGTCACCGTCCATACCGCACCGTCTTGATCGACCACTTCGTTCTCGGCTTCACCCACACTGAAGATATAATCGCCACGGGCATAGGCGCGCACGGCGGCACCACCGGGTTCAAAGAAAGTGCGCTCTGGCGTCTCACGTGAGATAATCACCACATTGGTATCTGCCAGCGTGTCATTGGTGACACCTTCAGGAATCAATGTCGCCAGCGGGTAGGCTTTGGGCGTGTCGTCGATATTGAGCGCAAAAATCATTTCTTTGTTCGCTTGCTCACTGGTATCCTGCTGCCAGACCGGGAACATGATGAAGTTGGGATCATTAAAATAGCGCTGGTAAGCCCCACCATTCCGATAGTCACGCTCGAAACCGGTATCCAGGCTCAACACGCTGGTATCCGGGTGTTGCTCCAACCAGGTCGCCCAATCGGTCACGACCACTGGCAAGACTTCCAGACGCAAGCCACTCGTTGCCAGCGGACCAAACGCCGGTTCGCCCGTGATCGCATTCCAAACCGTGTCGGTATTGCGATCATACATCAGCTTATTGGAACGCATCAGCATCCCGGTCGAGCCGAATTCCAGGACCGTCTCCCCCTGGCTTTCGCCGTCAATCACCAGATCCGGTATCGTCGCGTCGTAGAGAATGCCCGAACCACACAGGGTACAATAGGCCAACATCACCGGCATCCCGTTGACCTGTCCGCTGACACCGGCTTCAGGGGCCAAAGCCTCGGCATCGGCCTCACTCAGATCGGGCAATTCCATGCTGGCCTCATACCAACCATCAATCTCCGGCCAATTTAGATCTTCCGGCGTGGCGAGCCAACCCGTTGCTGGGCAACTGGCCGATTCACCTGTTATCTGCACCCAATCGATCCCCTGACGTGCAATCGCCTGAAATAAAGTGGGTGCGCGGAAATGGCAAACCACGTCGCCACCGGGTTCAGCGTAGAGCGGCGCGTGGCCGATGACATCATTAAACATCTCATGCCAGTTGAGCAACCGCAACGGATAGGCACGACTGTCACCATTGATGCTCACGCCAAATACCAGTTCATCCGGCGCCGGATAGGTGCAGTCCTCGGCACGACAGAACTGGGTCAGCATTTCGCCTTCAATCAACGCATCAGCCGGTGAAATCTGTTGCGCGTTGACTAAAGAAGGAATCCCATCAACACGCACGCCACCCCAGACTGCTTCCAGCAAATTGACCTGGGCCGTAGCCTGAACATCATCCCAAAAGCGCACAAATGCCGGGTCAATCAGTTGCGAGAAGATTCGACTTTTCCATTCATCATAGCGCTCTGGCAGTTCAATATTCTCACTGGACGCCCAGGTGAAATAACGGGACCATTCCGCCCCATAAGACTGTCCACTTAAGGTTTCCACTGCTCGAATAATCGGGTTATCGGCTCCCTGCACAAAGAAAGCCAGGTCCAACAGCGGCGCGATATACAGCGGATCACCAGTCGCGGCAATGGCTTCGATGCCTTCCGCAACAGTGCCATCAAACCGGCCCGCTGCAACCAGGTCATCCAATACAACCAGCATATCGTCGACATGATCGGTCTGAGCAGTCGCTGGAATGACGATCAGGCCGAGCGCCAACAGCAAGAAATACAATTTTTTAACCATTACATTCCCTCTCACTTGAACAATCATCTACAGCTTAGACGGTAGTTCTTACGAGAGGGTAAATTTCGCTGGCTTGGCATATGAGTATTTGGTGACAAAATGCCGTGGCTTAACCGACAACAGACACCGGTGCCGCTTCGCGCAGCCGCTGGACATCGCGCATGGGCGGGTCGCCAAAGAGGCTTTTATACTCCCGATTGAAATGGGAAGCGTCATTATACCCCACCCGATAGGCCGCGCTGGCCGCGTCAAGGTCTTCACCGAGCATCAAACGCCGGGCCTCCTGCAGCCGCAGCCGCTTCTGAAATTGCAGCGGACTCAGCGCCGTGACCGCCTTGAAATGGTGATGGAAACTCGACACACTCATACCCAGTTCACCAGCAATGTCTTCGATTCGTACCGACTGGTCAAAATCTTGCCGGAGCCGCTCAACCGCCCTGGCGATATCGGGGCTGTAACCGCCGCTGGCAGTGAGGTGCAGGAGCCTGCCGCCCTGATCGCCCCTGAGAAGCCGATAGATTATTTCCCGCGTGATGAGCGGCATAAGAATCGACGCCTCGTTTGGGGAATCCAACAGCCTGACCAGCCGCACGACCGCATCCAGCAAATCCGCATCCAATGGGCTGACATTCATGGCGCTGACATCGGCAGGGCGCGGCGCGGTGTGACCCGCCTCCGCCATGATGGA
Source organism: Phototrophicaceae bacterium (assembly GCA_965223835.1). Taxonomy (GTDB): domain Bacteria; phylum Chloroflexota; class Anaerolineae; order Aggregatilineales; family Phototrophicaceae; genus CAVYXZ01. The sequence goes on along the minus strand of CBDCXQ010000001.1, from coordinate 5,901,356 downwards.
GCCGACAAGGGCCGGGTCAAGTTCAAGGCGAAAACTGAGGTAGGGACGCTCGGTGGATGCTTCCAGAACCTGACTCGCTCTGGGTAATTCCAGCGCAGCCAGCAGATAATTGAAGGGGTCGTACTGATAGCGCGTGTCGCCCACATAGACCACTTTGCTCCCCTGAGCGATTACGCAAAATGATGGCTCCTGCACGCTGTGAATCTTTTCCAGCGGCGTAGAGCGCCGGGCCAGATATAGTTTTGGCAGCGGTTGAATAACCCCATCCTCCGGGACCGCCCGTGCAATCCGCTCTACCAGCTCCACGCGGTACGCCTGCATTCGCTGTGCTTGCTGGTGATTTGTGGCGTCCATTGGAACCTCCTCACGATAACCATCATTGAGAAACTTTGCAGAAATATTCAATCATCTTCGACAATTATTCTACCAGCCCGTGATTGGGATCGTCTATAATGAACACATCAATCACAAACATCCTTCCCATTTGAACCCGCACGCTGGACTTTTATTCAATAAAGGAGTCACGATGACAACAACCCGCGACAATCTTCGGGGAGTCGGCTTCCTCGTACTGGCGATGTTGATCTTTTCCCTTCAGGATATTGCGGTCAAATGGATTGGCGGCGATTATTCCGTTATCCAAATCGTCCTGTTTCGCAGCTTAATCGCCCTACCATGCACCGTCGTTTTATTTCGTTTAGAAGGTAATCGCGGCCTTCCAACCACGAAACGGCACAAACTTGAATATGTGCGTGGTTTGTTTCTTGTTCTCTCATACACCACACATTTCATGGGGCTGGCATCGCTGCCGCTGGCCGACATTGCCTCGATTCGTTTTTCGGCTCCGCTGATTATCACATTGTTATCGGTCGTGTTGTTGCACGAGAAGGTCGAGCTACAAAAGTGGTTGGCGCTCATCATTGGCTTTGTTGGCGTTCTGTTTATCGTCCGCCCCGGTTCGCCAACCTTCAATGCGGGTTCCATCTTTATCCTGCTGTCCACGCTCTTCTATACCTTTGCCGTCATGGTCACACGCCAACTGCGGACGACGGATAGCGGCGCGACAATGGCTTATTACAGTTCACTGGTTTACCTGATCGCCTCGTTTGTCCTGGCACCGCTACCGCTCATTGTGGGCGATGTGTCGGATGCGCAGGCGGGCATTGCCTTCCTGTTCCGTGACTGGACCATGCCAACGCTGCTGGATGCGCTCATTATGTCCGGGCTGGGGCTGGTGTGGGCTGGTGGGATGTATTGTATCGCGCGTGCCTACAGCCTGGCACTGGCTTCGGTAGCGGCCCCGTTTGAATACGTGACGCTGCCGATTAATGTGATATGGGGTTTGCTCCTGTGGCAGGAGGTTCCATTAGAGGCGACCTGGATCGGCGCATTTCTGACCATCGGCAGTGGGCTATACATCTTGTACCGAGAACACCGGGGACAGCGAGTGAATGTGGCGCATAGTAACGCATAGCAGGATACAACAGGCAGACAGCATGGCATACTTACCCACTGAGACAGCTCCTGATCGTCACAATAAACGAGCCTTGTATAAATCTGAGTAAAGGAAGGTGTATTCATGACAACATGGACGGCTGAAGAACTGAACAAAATTGGGAGTGCAGAAGAATTGCAGTTCGCATCCATACGGGGCGATGGCACGCTGCGCAAACGGGTGATTATCTGGGTGGTTCGCGTGGGCGAGGCGCTATACATTCGTCCGGTTAACGGACGTGACGGCTGGTTTCGGGGTGTCGCAGAGCGTCACGCCGGTCGGATATGGGCTGGCGGGGTTGAGAAAGATGTTCGATTTGTCGAAGTGGATGCCAACGATGCCATCAATGACCAGATTGATCGCGAATACCGGTCAAAGTACAGTCACTTATCGCAATACGTCCCGCCAGTTATCGCACCGAAGTCACGAGCCGCAACCCTCAAATTGGAACCACGCTAGCTCAGATTATTGAAACGGAGTCAACAATGGAATACGTAAAACTCGGAAACACCGGCCTGGATGTATCCCCGATTTGTCTCGGCTCGATGAGTTTCGGCTCGGCGGCGGGCTGGGTTCACAATCAATGGGCACTTGATGAGGAAGACAGCCGCGCCATCATCAAAAAAGCGCTTGAGATAGGCATCAATTTCTTCGACACCGCCAATGTGTATGCCACGGGCACCAGCGAGGAAATCCTGGGGCGGGCTTTGAAAGATTTTGCAAACCGCGATGAAGTGGTTATCGCAACGAAAGTGCGTGGCAAAATGCATGACGGCCCCAATGGCGAGGGACTTTCTCGAAAAGCCATCATAAGCCAGATCGACAACAGCCTGAAGCGTCTGGGAACCGATTATGTCGATCTCTATATTATCCATCGCTGGGATTACGACACCCCCATCGAAGAAACGATGGCGACTTTGCATGACGTGGTGAAAGCCGGCAAGACACGCTATATCGGCGCGTCGGCCATGTACGCCTGGCAGTTCCATAAGGCGCTGCATGTGGCAGAAACCAATGGCTGGACCCGGTTTGTGTCGATGCAGAATCACTACAACCTTATCTACCGTGAGGAAGAACGGGAGATGCTGCCGCTGTGTCGGGAGGAAAAAATTGCCGCGACACCGTATAGTCCGCTGGCTTCCGGGCGCCTGGCACGGGACTGGGCGGAGACCACCGCCCGTTTGGAAACAGACCCGATTGCGAAGAGTAAATACGATGCCACTGCTGATGCGGATAAAGCGGTTGTCGAACGAGTCGCCGAAGTTGCCGAACAACATGGGGTGCCGCGGGCGCAGATCGCGCTGGCCTGGCTGTTACATAAAGCGCCAGTCGTGGCTCCGGTTATCGGCGCAACCAAAATCTCGCATCTGGAAAGTCCGGTTGCATCCGTCTCCATCCACTTAACACCGGATGAAATCGCTTACCTGGAAGAACCCTACATCCCCCATCCAATCGTTGGACATGATTAATCATGGAGTGTGAAATGCAGAAGCGTAAACTTGGCAAGAGTGGATTAGAAGTCTCGGCCCTCGGACTGGGTTGCATGAGAATGACCTTCGGCGATGCGCCGATTGGAACTCACGCGGAAATGGTTGATTTTCTTCGTCAGTCGGTCGAACAGGGCATTACGTTCTTCGATACAGCCGAAGTCTATGGCCCGTTCACCAATGAAGCACTGGTGGGCGAAGCGCTGGAACCGTTTAAGGGCGAGGTGGTGATCGCTACCAAGTTCGGGTTCAAGCACGATGGCGACAAGGGGCCGAGTCCGACGGTTGGGCGGGATAGTCGCCCGGAGCAAATTAAGCGGGTTGCCGAGGAATCGCTCAGGCGGCTGCGGGTAGACGCGATTGACCTGTTTTATCAACATCGCCCCGACCCGAATGTTCCGATTGAGGATGTGGCGGGTGCTGTGAAAGATCTCATCCAGGAAGGCAAGGTGAAATATTTCGGCCTGTCTGAATCAGATGCTGCGACCATCCGTCGGGCGCACGCGGTACAACCGGTTGCGGCGCTGCAAAGCGAATACTCAATCTGGTGGACCCCCATTGAAGCGGAAATTCTGCCCACCTGCGAGGAACTCGGTATCGGGCTGGTGCCCTACAGTCCGCTGGGCCGGGGTTTCCTCACTGGGAAAGTTGATGAAAACACTGTTTTTGCTGATAACGACATCCGTAAAGGCAACCCCCGCTTTACGCAAGAGGCGATCAAAGCCAACCGGGCGGTAGTTGATTTGCTTGAGCGGATTGCAACCGATCACAACGCAACCCCGGCGCAAATTGCGCTGGCCTGGTTGCTGGTGCAAAAACCCTGGATCGTACCCATTCCCGGCTCACGCAGGCTTGAGCGTCTGGAAGAAAATATGGGTGCGGCTGACATTGACCTGACGGCAAATGATCTCAACGAAATCGCCGCTGCCATGTCCCAGATCAACGTAATTGGCGACCGATACTAGGCTAACGCTCAGCGCTAAATGATTGTTTAGTAAAGCAAGGAGTCCAGAAAAATGGAGATCAAACGCAATGGCTCACAACCATCCGGCAAAGGACCAGCGGACTGGTTTACCGGCACCGTCCGGGTTGACCCGCTGTTTCAGGCTCCCGATCCAGCGCGGGTCGGCGGCGCGAGTGTCACCTTCGAACCCGGTGCACGGACCGCATGGCACACCCACCCACTGGGGCAAACGTTAATCGTGACAGCAGGTTGTGGACTGGTCCAACGCTGGGGTGGCTCTGTCGAGGAAATTCGTCCCGGCGATGTGATCTGGTTCCCACCGGGCGAGAAACACTGGCACGGCGCTACGCCCACCACCGCCATGACACACATCGCCATTTCAGAAAGGCTCGACGGCAAAGCAGTTGACTGGATGGAAAAGGTCAGTGACGAGCAGTACCAGAGCTGATGGTTGAGTAAGCAAGATCAAATCGCAAAATGACAGGAAGAAATCAGGCTGATGAGCAATAACATCGAAGGGAAAATCGTGGTCATCACAGGCGCAAGCAGCGGGCTGGGCGAGGCTACCGCTCGGCTTCTCTCGGCGCAGGGCGCAACCGTTGTGCTGGGGGCCAGGCGTTTAGATCGCCTTCAGTCCTTAGCCGATGAGTTGAAGGGTAGCGCCGGTAAGGCACTCGCGGTAACGACCGACGTTACAGATTATGATCAGGTGAAGCGTCTGGTGGATACAGCCATACAGACCTTCGGGCGTATCGACGTCATGCTTAACAATGCCGGACTGATGCCGCGTGCGCCACTCGAACGCCTCAAGATTGACGAATGGAATCAGACCATCGACGTGAATATCAAAGGCGTACTGTACGGCATTGCTGCGGCACTGCCCCATATGCAGGCGCAGAAAGCCGGACACATCATCAATGTCTCCTCGGTAGCCGGTCATAAAGTCGGTCCTGAAAACGCCGTTTATGCTGCCTCCAAGCACGCGGTTCGGGTCATATCCGAAGGGCTGCGGCAGGAAGTCAAGCCATATAACATTCGGACGACAGTGATCTCACCCGGCGCGGTGGCAACCGAACTCCCTAATGCTATAACTGATGTGGACATCGCCGAGAACATTCACAAGTTCTATGAGGAGTACGCTATTCCTGCTGACTCGTTCGCGCGGGCAGTTGCCTTCGCCATGAGTCAGCCAGACGATGTAGACGTGAACGAAATTTTGTTTCGGCCTACACGCCAGATGGTGTAAGTCCTCTGGGATGCCCTTCCAGGACATATAAATCTACTCGACAGAGAATAAGGAGAACAACCGATGACTAAAGCACAACCCACACTTGACGAGGTAAGAGCATTCGCGCCCAAACTGATGGACGTGACCGACGATGTCCTCTTTGGTGACATCTGGGAACGTCCGGGGCTGTCCCCACGCGAGCGCAGTTTGATTGTTGTCGCAACCCTAACAGCACTCTATCGGACCAACGAATTGCCCTCGCATATTAAACGCGCCATCGCTAATGGGATCAGCAAAGAAGAACTGGCAGAAGTGTTCACGCATCTGGCTTTCTATGCCGGGTGGCCCTGTGCGATCACAGCGATCAGAACAGCAATCGTGACCCTGGACGAAACCGAGTAGCATTTCAGAGGGTGGCAGTCGCAAAAATGAAAATCTAAGCAAAAGTGTAAACAAGGAGAATGACCTATGTCAGCTATTCCGTCGGTTACATTAAATAATGGTGTGGAAATGCCGCTTTTAGGCTTTGGCGTTTTCCAGATCAATGATGCTGAAGTCTGCGAAAGAAGTGTAGCGGATGCGCTACACACCGGCTATCGTCTTGTTGATACGGCGGCGGCCTATGGCAATGAAGCGGCTGTCGGCAAAGCCATCAAACGAAGTGGTGTGGCAAGAGAAGACGTGTTCATCACGACCAAACTCTGGATTCAGGACGCCGGGTACGAAAGTGCAAAGCGGGCGTTTGAACGATCGTTGCAGCGGTTGAATCTGGAATATTTGGATCTGTATTTGATTCATCAGCCGTTTGGCGATGTCTACGGTTCCTGGCGAGCGATGGAAGAACTGTATCGGGAAGGTCGCATCCGTGCGATTGGGGTGAGCAACTTCCAACCGGATCGATTGATGGATATCATGGTTCACAACGAAGTCGTTCCGGCGGTGAACCAGATCGAAACCCATCCGTTCAATCAGCAAATCGAAACCCAGAAGTTCTTGCAGGAAAACAAGGTTCAGATACAGTCCTGGGGCGGGTTTGCCGAAGGCAAAAACAACATTTTCCAAAATGAGTTGCTGGGTTCCATCGCCGACCAGTATCAGAAAACGGTGGCGCAAATCATTCTGCGCTGGCTGACCCAACGCGGTGTCGTAGCGATTCCCAAGTCCGTTCGCAAGGAACGCATTGAGGAGAATTTCAATGTGTTTGATGTTGAACTCAGCCCCGAAGATATGGCGGCGATAACGACACTGGACACGAAGACGAGTCTGTTCTTTGACCATCGTGATCCGGCAGTCGTGAAGCGGTTGGGTGAGGCAAAACGCGAGACCTAATACACTGACTGGACAGTTGGCCGCTGGCGCAGAGGCAATGACGAACAATATTCGTCAAGGCCGTAACGCAGAATAGGTCCATTCATAAACACAATAAAGGAGTGATTCGGCAGACACCTCTATAAAGCACCCAATCTGGCGAATTACTCCTAATATTTATGCGCTGGCAACCACATCAGGCGTCGGCAGCGTTCCAGCAGCGACCCGGATGATGTATCCCTGCCGTTCCAGGCGAACACCCGGCATTTCAGCCGCGATACTTTGAATGGAAGCTTGCAACATCCCGGTACGCTGAAAGTTCTCCAGCGCGGCCTGATTATCCCAGAATTGCAGCAGCTCACAGGCATCAACATCATCAACCTGTTCCAGCAAGTAGGCCGCCATAAATCCCGGACGTGCCCGCACCACCGGCAAATATTTTTGGGCAATGATCTCACGCAATTCGGTGGCTTTGCCCAGTGGAACGCGAATAACAGTCTTTTGAGCGTACATCACACGACTCCTTAGCTAAAGCGTCCTTTAAATTATTATAGGGGAGATTTTTACAATTTAGCCAAACATCATGGGTTATATTGCACAGATTCTTACTGAACTGGTTAATCGAACCGGGGGTGTTCTGGCAGCGTGGGCGCAAAGTCGTAGTAGATATGGAAGTCACCGATCTCGGTGTACTGATAAGTCAGGTCCTGTTCGGCAAAAGTGGCTGCGAGGACATTATCGAGTTGCGGTAAATTGGTGGTGATATAGGCGATGCGCGTTGCGGCATCCGTTGCATCACGAAATGGCAGGTAGCGGTTATCCGCCGGGTTATACGACAGGTTTTCTTTATAAGGCAGGCTGGCACTGTATTGCAACTGTTCCTGGCTGAGGAAACCGAGGCGATAGGCTACCCAGTAATTCGTATGCCCATGCTGCAAATCGTTTTCAATTAAAAAGTCAATCACTTCAGCATCAACATCGTTCGCAACATGCGATACCCGATCAAACTGAGTTGTAAAACCTGTTTCGGAACGCCCGGCTGCCAGTTGTCCCAGCGCCTGATACCCGATGACCAGTGCCACTACGCCTACCGCCAGACCGCGTCGCAGTGTCTGCTGGTCACCATTTGCGTGCCATACACTCATAACCTGTGTGCCCAATAGTAGTCCCAACGGCAGCATTAACGGCAGAAAGTAACGACCCGTTGGGTCCGCGCCAAAGGTTGAACCCACAAACACCGCTGCAAAATTCGCTAGCATGAGCCAAATTAATAGGCGAACATCAGGCAGCAACAACTGCGGTCCTCGAGCAAGCCGCACCGCAGCAACACAATAGATCAACAGGATGCTGACACCAATTGGCAGTAAAAAATATTGTGGAGACCAGGGAAATCGCAGACCAACCACAGTGGGAATGCCGATCAAGAACATGCCCAGCGCTCGTTGCGATGGTGGCACATACGGCAATCCGATACCCTCGAACTCACCAGACTGGCGGTTTGTCAGGTAAGTGGCGAGTGCGGCGTGATCGTGCGTAAAATCAAAAATCCACCAGGGCGCACCACCGACGAAGAAAAATACCAGTGCCACACCCAATCCGGTGAGAGCTGGCCCGATAACGACTCGCTCCCGAACCCACACAACCAAGATCAGCAAGCCAACCGGGATCGCATACATGACAATCAGGCCATTGGTCCACCAGGCAAGACCTGCGACCAACCCTAGCAATCCCCAGCGCCACAGTGAACGCGCATGTTCATGGCTGACGGCATAGCCCAGCATGAGGAGTACATTGCCAAATAGCAGCGTTTCATTGTAGCCGCCCAACGTCGCAGTGGTATACAACGCCATATTCACCGCAGGGATGGCGTACAGCAACCCCACCACTGCTGCGATCAACCGCCGTTGCGATAACTGCCAAGCCGCTAAATAGGCCGTTACCACGACCAACAAATACAGAACGCTTTGTACAAGGCGCACAGTCAGCACCGATTGCCCACCAAGCTGAAAGCCGACCGCGACCAGCCAGGCATCCAGGCTGCCCATGTACGCCTGCCCATAAAAGAAGGTTGGACGCGCCCCCTGAAGAATGTGTCGGGCCATAAGCGCAACCACGGCTTCGTCACTGTGAAACGACACCGTATTGCTGGCGAGGAGCAACCCGCGCCCAATCAGGGCAATCACAATAATGATGATAAAATCGCGCCAGGGGAATTTCGGCATAACAAACCTGTTCGCTGTACAGTTTGCATTGTACGCGATTCTGCTAAATTGAACGCTTAAGCCTTGAGTTGCGAGTCAGGAGTTTGCAGTTACGAGGAGCCAAAAAGTGCTACGCGCTGAATTTTTGAATATCTCAGTTTTTTCGGTTGTGCCCAGAAGAAAGATACCAATGCCTGAAACCGCTTACTTTGGGCAGTCGGTGACTGGCAACTGAAAGCTATACTTCAAGATCGATTTCATCCACAATGCCGATGATGACCGCCCGCAATGGACCGGTGCCGCGTTTACCGATGATCTGTCGGGCGCTGCCACCTTCATCAAGAATCACCACCACATCGCCCACGCCGGCTTGCACCGTATCAACGCAAATGTCGTAAGCGCTGCTTTCAGTACCATCGAGATTCAGTCGGGCCACCATGAGCAGCTTATGACCCGCATAGAGTTTATGCTTGATGGTGCTGATTACGGTTCCCTTCACCCGCCCGATATACATTAGGCTTCACCTTCTTTGACGAAAACTTTCCAGTCCACACTATCGGCATCATACAGTGGACGATCATCCACATCGTCAATAATGCCTACGACTGCCGCATCAACCGGGACAAAATCAACTGGCAAGGCAAAAGCCGCTTCTTTGGACGCTACGACAAACACCAGTTCATCCATTCCGGCTTGTTGCGTTGCGTCCACCGCGACAATGGGTTCACCACTCGGCTCCCGGTCGATGTTCAGCGGCTGCACGATCAGGAACTTGACGCCTTCCAGACCGGCTACTTTTTGGGTGGCAACCAGGTTGCCAATCACCCGCGCAAATTTCATAAACTGTTCTCTTTCTGCATGGCTTCATTGTAGCGCATTGAGACGATTTCGTCCTGCGTCTCACGGCCAAAATTCGAAATGCGCTCCCTTTTGAATTACTATCTCCCTGGTGTATGAGGAGGCAGCATGATGTTTGATATTCTCATAATCGGCAAGGGATTAATGGGCTGCGCGGCGCTGCGTCATCTCACCGTGACTCATCCTGAATTGCGCGTTGGCGTCATCGGCCCTGACGAACCAGTCAATCGCAAAACTCACACCGGGGTATTCGCCAGTCATTATGACCAGGGACGTATTACCCGCGTACTCGATCCATCTCCGCTCTGGGCGACCCTGGCCCAACGCTCGATTGCACAGTATCCGATTATTGAACAGGCCAGCGGGATTCGATTCCATCATCCGGTAGGCTGTTTGCGCGTCATGGATGTCGCTGACGCCATTGCCGCTGTTGCTGGGGTTGCTAACCAGTTTCAGCCTGCGTGTGATCGGCTCTCACCGTCAGAAACCGCTGAGCGCCATCCATTCTTTAATTTTGGTAATGATTTTACCGCCTGGGATGAAAAAGGACCTGCTGGATACATCAACCCCCGCCAGTTGATTCAGGCGCAACTGACCATCGCCGAGCAAAACAGCGCAACGATCATCCGCGAAATGGTTACGGATTATAAGGAAAAATCGGATCATGTGCAGGTAACGACCAGCACCAACACCTATCAAACCCGCAAGATTCTGATCACCGCCGGGGGGTTCACCAATCTGTTATTGGAGCAGAAACTAGCGCTAAAAACCCGCGCCCACACGATTCTGTTGGCACAGCTTCCCAATAGCGAGGTTGACCGCCTGCAAACTATGCCCGCGCTGATTACCAAATTCGCTAAACTCGATGTGCCTTCGCTCTACATGCTGCCACCAGTGCGTTATCCCGATGGCAAATATTACATCAAGCTGGGGATGGCCTTCCGCCCGGATGATACGCCGACGCACGAATTTTACATCGATGCCAGCGACTCCGGGGATGCATTGCGTGCGTGGTTCCAATCTGATGGACAGGCCGCGATGGGCGATGTGATGCAACACGTGCTCCACTGGCTTTTACCCGGCCTGTCCGTTGAAGCTTATGTCACCCATCCCTGTCTGATAACAAACACCCAACACGGTAATCCCTATATTGATGTGCTCGTGTCCGGCAAGGTTTATGTAACAACCGGCGGCAATGGCGCATCGGCCAAGTCATCCGACGAAATCGGGCGTATCGGGGCAATGCTGGCGGCGACAAATACCTGGGATTCTGAACTCACTCGTGAGGATTTTCGAGTGGTGTTCAAGGCATAATTGGAGAGATTTTATGAAAACCCAGGCCCAACTACTGGTCATGGTACAGTTCGTGTTATTTGCGCTGCTGGCAGGAGTTTACATTGTGCTGCCCCCGGCACAGGTCGTTTGGGCACGGTGGCTGGGGGCGTTGTTGACCCTGGTCGGGTTGGGAGTCGTGGCCGTTGCGCTACTCACGTACCTGCAGGTTAACCGAAACTTCGTCAATGTATCGCCAGAACCCAACGACGGCCATCAACTGGTTCAGGTCGGCATTTATGCCATCATCCGCCATCCGATCTATACGGGCGTGATCCTGACCGGGCTGGGCACCGCGCTGGTACATGGTCACAGCGCCGGTCTGGTGATTGCCGGTTTGATGGTGATTTTCTTTACCTACAAATCCATGTTTGAAGAGCGCTGGCTGATGCAAACCTACCCGCACTATGCCGCCTATCGACAACGGGCCGGGCGCTTTCTGCCAATCCTGTTCAATCGCGCCTCCCGCTAAGATCGAAGGAAACTTTAATATGAACGTTATCACCGTTTTGATCGACAGCCTGAATTTCCACAGCATCGAACCCTATGGTGCAACCCATGTACAGACGCCCAATTTGCAACGGTTCGCCCAGCGGGCCAGCGTGTTTGACAATCACTTTATTAGTTCCGCGCCCTGTATGCCCGCCCGTCGCGAATTATTCACCGGGCGCCAGGAGTTCTTATGGCGAAGCTGGGGGCATATCGAACCCTGGGACCGACAGCTCGCTGCCGAAGCCGGGGCTACCGGGGCGACAACCCAGATGATTACCGATCATTATCACTACTGGGAAAATAATGCGCACGGCTATTTCGAGTCGTTTCATGGTGTCGAATTCGTGCGCGGGTTGGAAATTGACATGTGGAAAACGCCGCCGCTGGCTGAGGTTCCCGAATGGGCCAGCGCGATTGACCGGGGCCGTCGTTACAATTCGCGCCATTACCCGCAGGGGCAGGGCACCCAATTCTACGCCAATGCGCGGGAATGGCAGCACGAAGCCGATTTCCCGACGGCGCAGGTGATGCAAAAATCGGCTGATTGGCTGGACGAGAATCACGAGCATGACAAGTTCCTGCTGTGGGTTGAATCGTTTGATCCGCATGAGCCGTTCTATGTGCCCGAACCCTATCGCAGCCTGTACACCAACGGCAATGACGATGCGACCTTCAACTGCTGGCCGCCCTATCAACGCCATGACGATGCGGTTCGGTTTGTCGAAGGGGCATCACCGGCGGAGCTTGACTGGATTCGCGCCCAGTATTACGGCAATGTGACGATGGTTGATGCCTGGTTGGGCAAACTGTGGGACAAGCTGGACGAACTCAATTTGTGGGAGACCACCGCCGTCATCGTGACGACCGATCACGGCCATGATCTGTGCTACAACTACCCCAACAACCCGACCATCTGGGGTAAGAGTTTTCCGCACCCGGAATCCCATGCCCGAATCCCGCTCATGATCTGGCACCCCGAATTTCCCGGCAATGGTCAGCGGATTAACGCCCTGACCAATGCGCTGGATGTCAACGCGACGATTCGAGACCTCATGGATGTGCCCCAACCAAGTGGCCCACATGGGCGGTCATTGCTGCCCCTGCTGCGGGGTGAAACCACCGGTCATCGTGAGTACCTGCTATATGGCATTTTCGGTGACGGTGTTGTGCTCTCAACAGCAGATTGGACTCTGACGCAAAGTTCGGTCGAAAAGGGGCCGCTGTACTGGTATTCAACGACGGCCACGCGTGCCACTGCCGATATGACCAGCGGGCACTTCATTCCCGGTGTCGAGATTCCACAATGGCGGGTGCCAGCAACGCCACGGGTCCATCCCAATTACCTGTGGAATCGAGACGCGTTTACGCTCACGCCGGAAAATCATTATGCGACGGAACCGCAGCGTGTCAGCGAGATGCAGGATTTACTCAGACAGGCGTTAGATGATTGCGCTGCTCCGCCGGAAACCATGGCCAGGCTGGGGTTGGCATGATGGACAACCAATGAAGCAGGCATTTGGGCTGGATTTCGCGGGCTATTCCAGTGGGAAAACGGGCTTTGCTCATGCCCGGCAAATTGACACTCAACCTATTCAAATCACCATTTACACCGATCACCCTTTTGCCCAGCGATTGAGTGGCGGCGATTTGTTAAGCGAGTCGGCACAAAAAGAACGGGAGTTGCTGCGCTGGTGCATCAACCAGGGACCAGTTATGGTTGATCTACCGCTGAACTTAGAGAATTTGCCCGCACCAGAAAACGCTCGTTATGTCTGGGAGTTGGTCCATCGTCCGGTGGATTATGCCTTGAACGCAATGGCTCCGCTGGCAAACTTGATTGGCGCACCAGTAGCGCGGTTTCAATATCTGTTCAGCGGTTTACCAACTGATTGGCTGGGAACCTATCTGTTCGAGACTTACCCGGCGATATCCCTCGAATTGCTGGGCCTGCGTGGACGCGGTTATAAAACAACGCAGGGCGTCAGTATCACGTTTCAAGGCGGAGCATGGCACGGGACCGGCAAAGCAGCGATCATGGCGGATAACACGAATCGGTTGGGCTGGGTTGCTGAAGCGGGTACTCAGATCAATGATGACGAATTCGACGCGGCTCTCTGTGCGCTCACCGGCGTTGTGGACGAAGCGTTGCAACTGCGGGGCGAACGCCTCAACGCTGAGATCACCCACCGCATCCAGGCGAAAATCCCAGCTAGCGAGTCGTTCCAAGCGCCGTCCAGTTTTGTGCTGCTGGAACGTATACCAGAATTGTGGGTTACGGTGAGCAAACAAAATTTTGCAGACCAGCCCCATGTCTAAATTCACAAGCTTGATCGAAGCGCTGGTGGCGATTGCAGTGGCGTGTTCGCCGGGCTATTACTCGCTTCGCTATTGATTATGCTCCTGTGGGGCATTATGCCGCTGCGGTTGTTAGGGTAAATACCGTGATCTCCGGGCGGCAGTTAAAGCGAATCGCGGGGAGAATGGTGCCCAGACCGCGATTGGTGTATTGAATCATCGTGCCAACCTGATAGCGCCCGATTGGATATTTACGAGCATAGGTCGGAATTGCCGGCGGGCCGATGAATGGTAAGATCACCTGACCGCCGTGCGAGTGCCCGGAGATTTGCAGGTCAAAACGTCCGGTTTCCGCGCTGATGTCGGCAAAGTCCGGTTCATGAGCCAATAGAATCGCGCAACCGGTATCAGGTAATTGTTCCAGTACCAAATCCAGTCGGTTCTGGCGCTCCCAGTAATCATCTACGCCGGCAATGTGTAGCGTTGCGGCTCCGCGTTCCAGCGTCACTAATCCGTTGCTGATGTCAGTGATATTGCTCTGGTGGAGAATCTCACGCACGCCTTGCTGATCGGTCCAATGGTCGTGATTGCCCAGGACGGCAACCACACCATCGACTGCCTGTAACTGCCGCAGCGGGCCGACCAGCGCGGGAGCCAGATCATCTAACGCGCCGTGCGTCACAAAATCGCCGGTAATTGCCACCAGATCGGGCTGTTGCGCGTTCACCATCCTGACAATCTGCGCCAGTCGTTCCGGGGTCATCCCCGTACCCATATGAATATCGCTAATTTGTACCAGTCGATAATCGGCAAATGCCGGGTCTAAGCGGGGGAGTGGTAGATTTTGTGGTACGACTGCTACCCAGCCGGGTTCGATGTCATGCGCATAGCAAAACCCGGCGACCCCGGCAGCAGTGGTCATAACGGCAGAAACCGCGCTGATCTTCATGAATTGGCGGCATGATAATCCCATGCGCTTTTACCCTCAACTCGGTATACTGGACACTAATGACTGACTTTACGCATTCTGAGTTTAAAACAGCGGGTTTAAACCCACTGTCCAACCTCAACCCTGCGTAAGGTGAGCTATTCTGTCTATACGAGGGTTCCATGCCAAACGTGTCGCGCCTCTTCAAAATCATCTTTTTTTTGACCGTCGCGGCGATGCTGGTGCTGACGGTGTTTGCCCTGCTCAATCAGCCGCCTGGACCGCTAACTGACGCCCAAATTGAGGAAACGGTTGTCGCAGAAGTGAACCTGCGCCGGACACAAACAGCTACTGTGGCCCCGTCTACAGCGCTGCCAGATATTGAAGCAACCGTCGCCGCCCGGCTGGAATCCACCCCTTCACCAACGGCAGACCCCAATCTGATTCCAGTCTCTGATCTAGAAACCAGCGGCGGAGTCGTGAGTTTTATCGGCGGCATCATCAACGGTATTTTTGGGTTGCTGCGCGGCATCTGGAATCTGTTCAGCTTCGGCGGCATTGGCTTACAACTCTGCTGCTGTCTGCTGATGCCCATCGGCGCACTGGTGGCGCTGGCCCGCGAAAGTATTTGATTTAGCAACTTTAAACTCTAAATTTATACCATTTTTTATTCCTATGATGTAAAATCTTGATTAATTTTTAGATTTAGCTAAAATACTTTGTAAAGACATAAAAGAAAAGGTTTAACGACTATGGGGCGATTACATAATTTTTTAACGCGCAGAAATTTTTTACGTTTTGGCCTGGGCAGTGTGGCTGGACTGGTAGGTAGTGCAACATTGGGGCAAGCTGTACAACCCGAAACACCCGCGTACCAGTCTGGCGCAGCACATGCACATGGCGAAAGTATGCTGGTTGGCGCAGTCGATCACCAGCGAAACTTGTTCGACCCGATGCAATTATTGGTCGATTGGGATTATGGTGAGATTAGCCAATTACCCAATGGGCAAACCCTGCGTGAGTACAACATTTTTGCCGCCGACCATGAAATTGAGATCGCGCCGGGCATCTTTTTTCCCGCATGGACCTACAACGCACGCGTTCCAGGGCCAACCATTCGCTGTACCGAAGGGGATCGGATTCGTATCAATTTTACAAATGCTGGTTCGCATCCGCATACTATTCATTTTCATGGCATCCACCCCTTTGAAATGGACGGCGTTCCGGGTGCGGGTCCGGGTGAAATCGGGGTTGGTGAGAGCTTTACCTATGAATTCGACGCTGAACCCTTCGGCTGTCATCTGTATCACTGTCATGCGCTACCGCTCAAGCGACATATTCATAAAGGCTTATACGGCGCATTCATCGTTGACCCGAAAGCAGGTCGTCCCCCCGCCCGTGAATTTATGATGATGATGAACGCTTTTGATACGAATTTCGATGGCGACAACGAAATCTACGCTGTGAATACCGTTGGTCATGAATATGCGCGCCGACCTATCCCGGCAAAAGTAGGGGAACTTATTCGACTTTACCTCATTAACATTACCGAATTTGATCCGATTAATTCCTTTCATCTCCATGCCGAATTCTTCGATTATTACGATCATGGGACGACTTTAGAACCCACGCTCAAAACAGTGGACACGATTATGCAAGTCCAGGCACAGCGTGGCATCCTGGAGTTTAAGTATCGCTGGCCGGGCCAGTATATGTTTCACGCGCACGTGAGTGAATTTGCCGAATTGGGTTGGATGGGTTTTTTCAATGTCGTTGAGCCATCTGATTTTGAAGCGGCACTGAGCGCTGTCGAGATTGATGCGGAGTGGGATCGTAAGGCGACGCAAGGACCTGCAACACCAACCGAGGAGGATGAATCATGAGTGAAGCAACATCCGAGAATCGCAATTTGGGCGCGTTCGGCTGGGGATTGGCACTGGTGCCATTGATTTTACTGGGCATTGTGCTGGCCTATCTGGTCGCAACCGGCGGCGGGTTAGGCGCATTGTCCGGGCCACCCATTGAGCAAGTCGCCATTGAGCGCATCACTTTACCCGAACCTGGCATTATCCGCGTGGAGGTCATCAATGACGGGCCGGAAACAGTCACTATTCCCCAGGTTTTGGTTGATGAAGCCTACTGGTCCTTTACTGCCGAGCCATCCACGACGCTTCCACGTTTGGGCCGAGCTGTTTTTATCATTCCCTATCCCTGGGTCGCCGAAGAAACACACGAAGTGGTCCTCGTCACCTCGCTGGGCGCGACCTTTGCCGGTGAAATCGCCGTCGCTGTCGAATCACCACAACCCTCTGCTGCGCTGATTGTGCAGTTCGGCCTGGTAGGTTTATATGTCGGTGTTGTGCCAGTGCTGCTCGGGATGTTGTGGTATCCGTTTATGCGCCGGTTGAATACGCAGACAATGAATTTTATTTTAGCACTGACAATTGGTCTGTTGGTCTTCCTGGCGATTGGCACATGGCTGGATGCGGTAGAGTTTGCCGATGAATTACCCGCTTTCTGGCAGGGCGTACCAATGGTTATATTTATTGCTTTAATCGCGTTGGGAGTGCTGCTTGCGGTTGGGGCTGTCCGTCAAGGTCAGGAAATCACGCCGCTGGGCATTGCCTATCGCATGGCGCTGGGTATTGGGTTGCATAACCTCGGTGAAGGATTGGCGATTGGCGCGGCTTTTGCGCTTGGTGAAGCAGCGCTGGGCACATTTCTTATCCTCGGTTTCACCCTGCACAATATCACCGAAGGCGTGGGTATCGCGGCCCCGATTGTGCGGCAGAATCCCGGTTTACGACATTTTGCTTTGTTGCTGCTGCTGGCCGGTGGTCCCGCTATCCTGGGAACGTGGATTGGTGGCTTTGCGTTTAATCCGGTCCTGGCGACCATATTCCTGGCGATTGGCGTCGGGGCCATTCTTCAAGTGATTTGGGAGGTGGGCAAATTGGTCGCCCGTGACAGTGCCAGATTGGGTCATCCATTGGTGAACTGGGTGAACCTGAGTGGCGTCTTCGTAGGCATCGTGATAATGTATATTACGGCGTTCATAGTAAAATTTTAGACTGTGGGCGGATTACCTCCGCCCTTTGTTTAAGTATACAATTCCACCTCATGCTCGTTGATCTGAATGCGCAAGCCATCAGGATCACACACCATGATCGAACGGCCAAAGGCTTCATCGGTAATCTCACGCTCCAGGGTGATGCCCGCTGCATTTAATCGGTCAACAATGCTTTCGAGCTTTTCGTCGCTCACCAGCGCCAGTTCCACCTGCCCGATCTGCGTTTCCGGGAGACGCTCAACTTTGTGTAACCCTAATGCCGCATCGCCCAGCGTGAAATCCGACCACATCCCGGCACGGTCCGTATGGCCGGGACTTAGCCCCAACGCTTGATAAAAATCCAGCGATTGGCCCATATCCGTCACATATACAATTGGCATCAGCTTCATTTGTCATCCTCTTCCGCTAACGATTCGACATAATGTTGCAGTGCGTCAGCCACGAAATCCGATAACGACTGGCCGCTATCGACTGCTGCATGTTTCACCTGGCGCACCAGGTCCGGCGGTAAGTACACATTAAATTGTTGCTTCTTGTCCTCGTCCATGCTAGTATGCTAGCAATATAGCATTAGATTGTCAATGATTTTGATTGACAGGCACCCGAAAAGCCTGTTATGATGTTCAGCATGATTTACCTGACCGCTCACTCACTGCTTTCACTGGCGTTGCTGGCGTCCATCAACGCGCACTCAGGGGAGGAGTGCGTCTACTGATCGGCCTGTAATAAATTTTGTAATGTTTACGGCGATAGGCGCACCTGCTTATCGCCGTTTTTGATTCAGGGAGCAATTATGCACATTCTCAATATCGACCAACTCACGATCAACCATGCCGGGCGTCTAATCTTCGAGGGCCTCAACTGGGCGGTGGGCGACCGTGACCGTATCGGACTGGTGGGACCTAACGGAGCCGGAAAATCCAGCCTGCTCAAAGCCATCATTGGTGAAGTGATTCCTGACTCTGGCACCATTCAATGCATTGGGTCAGTCACGATTGGCTATCTGGCGCAGGAAATTGAGCTACCACCGGGCCGAACGCTATTTAGAACGGCGTTAGAGCCGCCGCCCGAACTCGCCGCCGTCGAGGCCCAGCTGACGCGCTACGAAAATCAACTGAGCGATCCCGCAGTATATGGCGACGAGAAAAAGCTCACCCAGGTGCTGGCACGGCAAGAGGCGGCGCTGGTCGAATATGATCGGTTGGGTGGCCCCCGCCATGAGAGCCAGGTGCGGGGGATTCTGGCCCATCTGGGCTTTACCGAGGCGGATTATGACTTGCCGACCGACACACTGAGCGGTGGGCAACGGAAGCTCGTGATGCTCACCCGACTGGCAGCCTCAACGCCATCTCTACTGCTGCTGGATGAGCCAGATAATCACCTGGACCTGGATGCCAAACGGCGTTTAGAGAGCTTCATCAAAAGCTATCCCGGTGCAGTGGTCATCGTGTCGCATGATCGCTACCTGTTGGATGAGGTGGTGACACATATCGCCGAATTGGAGGCTGGCCCGCTCACCGCGTATGCCGGCAATTATTCGGCTTATGCCACCGAACGTGAACTGCGCCGCCTGAAACAACAGCAAGCCTTTGTTGCCCAACAGAAACGCATTCAGCAAATCGAGGCCGCGATCCACGAGTGGGAGATGAAAGCCCGGGCCGACCTGAACGAACGGCACGCTCGACAAGCCCGCAGTCGGCGTCGCATGTTGGAGCGGATGGAAGAAAAGGGCGAAATGATCGACAAGGTGACGGAGCGCCGCTTGATGGATGCCCAGTTTGATGGCTGGCGCGGCAGCACTAAAGCGTTGGAAATTCTGGAACTGGCGATGGGCTTCGATGACGATCTGTTATTCGTTGATCTCAATTTGCTGGTGCGGCATGGTGAGCGCGTGGGCTTGATTGGTCCGAATGGTGCCGGTAAATCCGTATTGTTTCGCCTCATTTTAGGGCAGATGCAGCCGCTGGCCGGGCAGGTCAAAATCGGACCCAGCACGCAAATTGGCTACTATTCGCAACAACATGAAACCCTGCACCACTGGATGCAGCGCACGCCACTGGATCGCATCCGCGATATTCGCCCCATGCCTGAAGGCGAGGCGGTAGCCTTTTTGCTCAAGTTCCAGTTTAAATATGAGCAGCTACGGATGCCCATCCACACCTTGAGCGGGGGCGAGCGCAGTCGCTTCCAGCTTGCCGTGCTAATGCATGAACGACCCAATCTCCTGTTGTTGGACGAGCCAACTAACAATCTCGACATCCAATCGACCGAGGTGCTGGAAAGTGCGCTCGAAGATTTTGATGGCGCAATCCTCACGATCTCCCATGACCGCTACTTCCTCGACCGGACGATTGACCGCGTGGTCGAACTGAAGGACGGCGATCTGACAACGTTTCCGGGTGGCTACACTGACTATCTGGCAGCAACCGGAAGATAGTATTGTGATATGACCAGAACAAGCGTGACGCATCAATGTTACGCTTGTTTATTTTTCACCCTTTTTTCCTGTACGAATGGCCTTAAGCAACGTTACAATATAATAAATTGACATTATTGTGAGAAGTCAATGATGACCTGGCAATTTAATCCCTATGCCATCCCCCTGCTTTTGAGCAGCATCGTCCTGGTCGCGTTTGCGATCATCGCGCGCCAGCGCCATGCAAGCCGCGCGGTTAACCTGTTTCTGCTGGTGCTGTTTTCGGTGGCGGGCCTAAATTTTGCCTATGGTCTGGAACTTCTGTCAGCGACACTGCCACAAATCATGCTCTGGGTGAAGGTAGAGTATGCTTTTCTTTTTCTGCCTGTGCTGTGGTTTCTGTTTATCATCGCGTTCACGGGAAATGAACGATGGCTCACCCGACGCAACATCGCGCTGACCTTCGTCATCCCCATATTCTGGACATTCCTGGCCTGGACCAATGAACTGCATGGCTTGAACTGGGCAACAACGGGCACCGAAGTCATCAACGGCCAGGTCCTGTTTAGCCGAACCTATGGCGCGGGCTTCTATGTGGGCGTGGGCTATTTGTACCTGATGACGGTAGCCGCCGCTGGCCTGATGATTATCTCGATTATTCGTTCGCCCGCCGTTTACCGGGGCCAGATACGCTTGCTGTTGCTGGGGGTCGCTTTGCCGTTGCTGGGCAGTGTGCTGACGATCACCGGCCTGACTCCCGTACCAAACCTGGACCTGATGCCGTTCGGGTATGCGCTGGCCTGCATCCCCGTTGGCTGGAGTCTGTTCCGGCAAAAATTATTTGACCTCGTGCCCATGGCGCACAGCCAGGTTATCCAGAGCATGTCCGATGCGGTCTTGGTGCTCGACAACGCCCAGCGCGTTGTCAATGCCAATATAGCGGCTGAACAGATCGCCACCCGGACGATGGACGAGCTAATTGGCAAAACATTGGCGGCGGTATTCCCGAAACAGTATGAAGCATTGCAGAAGTTGCTAGATAATAGCCAAACGCGTTTGGAAATCCCGCTCAAAGTGACCGGTGCCACCCGCTATTATGAACCGCGACTCTCGCCCCTCAACGACAATCAGGGCCAATTACGGGGCTGGATTCTGGTGCTACGCGACATCACCGAGCGCAAAGAGGCTGCCGAAACCATCCGTGCCTACAATAGCGAACTGGAGTCACGCAACCGTGAACTGGACGCTTTCAGTCATACCGTCGCCCATGACCTCAAATCTCCGATTACGAACATCATTGGTTACAGCCAACTGTTATTGTCACTGAATAACGCGGTCTGGAATCAAGAATTAGGCAGTAAGCATCTGGCAACGATTCAGGAATCCGGTCACAAAATGAGCCAGATGGTCGACAGCCTGTTGACGCTTTCGAACATACGCGATGCACAGGCCATGCTCATCCCGGTTGATATGACGGCGGCGGCCAATGCCGCAGTCGAGCGCTTTCGCCTGGAAATTAACCGCAAAGGCATAGATGTGACGGTCGGTGATCTGCCGTCGGTGCCGGGTGAAAAGGTCTGGCTGGAAGAAGTGTTTGCCAATTTGATTAGTAACGCCATCAAATACATGGGCCGCGCCAACCGTTCCCCCCGAATTGCCATTCAAGGTTATGCGCTGGGTGATTATGTCCGATATGAGGTTCAAGACAACGGTATGGGGGTAAATCCCCAGGATCAGCAAAAACTCTTCGAGATGTTTTCGCGTTTTCATCAGGCGGAGGCCACCGGGCTGGGATTAGGCCTTTCCATTGTCCTGCGGATTGTGACCAAGCTGGATGGCAAGACCGGCGTGCAAAGTCGGCCCGATGGTGGCAGCACCTTCTGGTTTATGATCCCAACGAATACATCAACAGCGCCTGAACCGGTCGATACGCAATCTGATGGCATACCGGCAACTGCCAGCCCATAATGGCATCCCAATTGCAATGCTTGCCATAGCATGTTCTTGGCCTTACAAACCTGAAATATACAGATCAATGCGCTAGATTTTAATGCCGCCAGCGCAATTTCCCCGCGTATAATCAAAATATCCTGATTAGAGAGGGGGCTATGCAGCGTTTTCGGGAGCCAGTTAATGGATTTACGCATTTTGTTGGCCTGATTCTGGGTATTTTCGCGCTGGCCTGGTTGATAGCCAGCACCCACGATACACCAGATCGAATGTTGTCGGTAATCATCTATGGTGTGTGCATGATTTTGCTATATGCAGCCAGCACCGCGTTTCATCTGGTCGAAGGGTCTGATGAGATCGTTTTATTCTTATGCCGTCTCGATCATGCGGCCATCTACTTGATGATTGCCGGAACTTACACCCCACTGGTCTACAATGTCCTGAGTGGCACCTGGCGCTGGGGATTACTGATTAGCATATGGATGCTGGCAATTGTTGGCATTATTTACAAACTGCGCTATTTACGCGGGAATCGGAAGCGAGCATCCGTCTTGATCTATGTGGGGATGGGCTGGATAGGCCTGATAACCTTGCCCCAGGCTATAAAATTGTTGGACCCGCCCGCATTACAACTCATCATCGCCGGTGGAATTGTTTACACAGTAGGCGCGCTGATTTTCATGCTGCAACGTCCCAACTTGCATCAGTGGTTCGACCATCATGCGCTGTGGCATCTTTTTGTCCTGGCCGGGAGTGCATTGCATTTTGTGGTGGTGCTCCAGGTTGCCTAGACTGGCAAAATTATCGTAAAGGTGCTGCCCTGGCCGGGTTGGCTGGCAACTTCTATCTCACCGCCATGTAACTCGACAACTTTTAATGCAATCGGCAGGCCCAGCCCAAAACCGCGAGTAGAATGAGCTTCATCGCTGCGATAGAACTTGTCAAAAATGTGCGGCAATTCATCCTCGGCAATGCCACTGCCGGTATCCGCAACCGTCAGGGTGATGTGCTCCGCATCTAAACGACCGGTGTACAGGGTTATCTGATCACCAGTAGACGTGTGGGCGACCGCGTTATTGATGAGATGGACGATAGCAATATATAACTCGTCAACGCTGCCAGCGATGGATGGCAGCTCTGGCGTCGTCTCCAGACATAGTTCAATGTCGTTCTCACTGATTTGCGTTTGATGCCTTACATGAATCGCCTGCATCAAACTATTCACATCGACCGGGTGCACCTCAAGGTTAAGCTGACTATCCAATCGCGTCATCGTAACCAGCGATTCTACCAGTTTAAGGATGTGATCGGACTGATCCTGAATACCCTGCAAGTGTGCCTGGCGATCCGCCGGGTCTTCGACTCGTCCCGCCAGATAGACCTTCGAATTGATAATCGACAGCGGCGTGCGGAATTCGTGTGATGCATCCCGAATAAATTCGGATAGAATATTGACGCGCTCCTGCTGCACGGCCAGTTCCAGGTTTTTCGCCTCAACCTGTTTGCGTTCGGTAATATCCTTCACCACCCCGGCTATCCGGTAAACTTCTCCCTGATCGTCCTTAATCGGGAAATTACGCGCCCACATCCAGCGGGGTTCAGCGTCACCGCGCACGAGGCGATATTCCAGATCGAAGCGCCGATCATGCTTTTGCTGCATAGCTGCCAGCACCGTGTCGCGATCATCGGGGTGAATAATTTTGGCAAATGCGGTTGGATCATTCAGAAGTTCAGTTCGCGGTTGTTCCCAGAGTTTTTCATAAGCCGGGTTGATATACAAAATTGTATCATCAGCGACATCCCGCACGAAAAAGACTTCATCTACATTATCGGCAATCTGTCGAAAACGCTCTTCACTCTCACGTAACTGCTCCTCAGCCAGACGGCTATCGGTAACATTGCGCACAATTGACAGGATGTGATCGTCGCCATAGGCGATCATCCGCGTTTCATAATATTCGGTCCGGTCATTGCGGGTGAGTGGATACTCATAGATTTGCATCGCGCCCGTGGCTAACACGGCTTCAAAGTGGGGTTGCATCACCTGGACAATCGAATCCGGCAGCACCGCCGCATAATGCCGGTTTAAGAATATCTCCGATGCCAACAGTAATTCGTCCTCATCCGGCGTGTGGTAGTCGAGGAAAATGCCATCCCGATTTAGCATAAAAATCAGGTCGGGCAGGGCTTCGAAGAGCGCTAAACGGCGTTTTTCTCCCGCTTGAAATTGTAGCTCAGCTTCTTTTTGGGCCGTAATATCCTCGACCATGGCAATGATGTGTTTCGTATCCTGGGCCTGACTGGGAAAGATTGACACGTTCAGCCGGACCCAAATCGCCGTTCGATCTTTGCGGATATAGCGTTTTACCAGTTGATAGTGATCGTGCTCATTCCGCAACAGGGCCTCAAAATAATTCAGATTACGTTCAACATAATCGGGGTGCGTGAACTCACTAAAACGCATCCGGCGCAATTCGTCAGGATCATAGCCGAGCATCGCTTCAAACACCGGGTTAAACGCAATCGGGTGTCCCTGGTCATCGGCCACACAAATGCCGATGCCCGCCCCCTCATAAATGGCCCGATAGCGGGCTTCGCTGTGTACCAGCGCTTCCTGAGCACGAAGGCGTGTCGCCAGATGCCCTAGCGTCGAGCCATATAGGACCAACAATTCCAATTGTTCGGTTGAGGCCGGTTGCTGATTGAGCAGGTTATCGGCATTAACATAACCGACAATGCGATCACCATCCCAGAGCGCAGCACCGGCGACCCAACCGCGTCCTACTTTCTCGTTATCAGCATTCAACAGATCAGTATCGGCTTCATAAACCAATGGTCGATCATTGCGCACGCCATAAGGCGTCTCAAGTGCATGGCGGACTGCCCGCTCATCAACTGTTTGTCCAGCTTCATCTGTCCCAAATGAACCGATAACATGGTGACCATCCGCATCGAGGAGCCACAAACTGAGGCGATCAAACCCCAGCTTTTGACGCCCTTGCTCCACTGCTTCCCGGCAAAAGTTATCAAATGTCGTGGCCTTGGTCAGGTCGATACTGACTTCATGTAAGGCGCGTAACTGCTGTTGGAACCGCCGTTCGGTGGCTTCATTGGCCCGTAACCTGGCCTGGATACGCCACCGAGTTGTCAGATGCCCTAAAGTCGAACCATACAAAACCAATAATTCTAACTGTTCAGTTGAGGCTGGTTGCTGGTTGATGAGGTTGTCCGCGCTGAGAACCCCTATCACCCGATTACCGTCCCAGAGGGCAGTCATGGCCCGCCACCCTTTACGCTTCAGGCTGCCACTTTGCTGTAAATCAAAATCGTCTACATAATCGAGAAAGTTAGTTTCATCAAAATGATAGCCGGGAAAACGCTCATCAAGTGGATAGCGCAGTGATCGTTCGTCAGTTGTCTGACCGTACTCATCAGTGCCAAACGAGCCGACTGTATAACCATCAATCATGAACCAGAGGCCCAGCCGATCAAACCCCAGTTGTTCACGACCCTGCTCCACCGCTTCGCGACAGAATTCGTCAAAGGTGTCCTGACTGCCCAGATGCATACCCAGCTGCTGCAGCGCCTTCAACCGAGTCTGAAAAATGTGCAGCGAGTCCTCACTGGCCTTATGTCGGGTAATATCGCGCACAAACGTCAATGATACCGGTTCGCCATCAAACTCAAACGGCGTGATGGCGACTTCCACATCAACCACCGAACCATCCAGACAAACAAATTGCTCAATGCGCTGGAGTTCTTCCTCATTGTCATGTCCCAACCGATCAACTCGATCCACAATCAGATCGTGATAGTCGGGGTGCAATATGTCAAACACCGTCTTGCCCTGAATCTCATCGGCTGATTGCCCCCTGAGCAAGCGCACCAGGGCGCGATTGGCATACTGAATAACCGTCTCGCGAGTAATCATGACTCCAACCGGTGCCGCCTCAATGAAACGTCGATACCGCTCTTCGCTGCGACTCAAGGCGACCTGTGCAGTTTTCAAATCGGTTATATCGCGACCAACTGTCTGGATTTCAATTAAATCGCCCTGCGCATTGAATATCGGCTCGCGCACCCACTGCATCCAACGCAGTGCCTCATCGTAGCGTCTGGCAGTGTGCTCGTTAAACACCTTACGTGGATTCTTGATGTAGTCTTCATAATCCTGCTTGACCGAATGATACCGTTCCGGCAAAACAAGCGACAACAGATTGCTACCAATTATTTCATTGGCTGTTTTGCCGGTGAAACGACAGTAAGCTTCGTTAACAAAAGTAATGGTGAGATCAGGGCGGAAACGTGTAATCAACTCCGATTGGGCATCAACAATGGTGCGATCCTGTGCTTCACGGATCTGGAGTGACTCCAGCAAGTGGTTGTTTTGAATCGCCTGCGCTTCAAAGAGTGCTGTGAGTTCGGCAGCGCTATCGGCATCGCGGGCACATCGTTCAATTAACTGGCGCTGTTCTGGGGTCAGAACCATGATGATCAACCTACAATAAAATCGTGATCCGGGGTAATATCACGAACGATGTAAACATCAACTTTTATTATAAGACAGGTTTGGCAGTGCAAAAGCAGGTAAGTATTAGCGCTTTCTCAGCGTCTACTCATTTATGGGGAACCAGCATAATCTGCCACAAATGAATAACACAACACCGATAACCCGTGTACAAAATTCAAAAGAGGACCACATGCAAGAAGCAATGGTTTTGACCGACGATAATCTTGATTCAGTATTGACAGGCGATAAGCCGGTCATGCTGTTGATTTCCAATGGTGATGGTGTTCGGGGTGATTTCGTTACCGCGTTCAGGAAGGCCCAGGACGACGAAACTGACATTATTTTCGCGAAGCTGGACCCAACCGCGAATCCCAAAGCTGCCGAACGGTTCAATGCCGGTAGCAAGCCGCTGCTTATCGGTTGGTATTGCGGTGAAACGGTCGTGCGCCGCAATAAACCCTGGGGAACCGATATGCCACTGGCGCTGGAACAGATTAACGAGCGGGTGGCGGCAATTAATCCACCACAGGAAGCTGAAACTACACCGGAGAAAACAGCCGCCAGGCCCAAAAAGCCGAAGGTCGTCGATACGAAACCGGTTGAAGTCACCGATGACACATTCCAGGCCGAAGTCATTGATTTCGAACTGCCGGTTCTGGTCGATTACTGGGCGGAATGGTGCGGGCCATGTCGGATGGTCGCCCCGATTTTGGATAAACTGGCAGCGGAATACGCCGGTAAGATCCGCATTGCCAAAGTCGACGTTGATGCCAACCCGGGTCTGTCGCAAACCTTCCAGATTCAGAGCATTCCCACGTTGATGATGATTAAAAACCGAACAATTGTCTTCAGCCAACCCGGCGCACTACCCGAACCAGCCATGCGCAATCTGATTGACCAGCTTATCGAACTCGAAGTTCCAGCCCCAGAAGATCAACAAGCGGAATCAGACACGGCGAACTAATCTACCAGCAAGCAACCTGAGCAGGGTCGTCCCAATGGCGGCCCTGTTTGATTTCACGCCTAAATCCTTCTCATCCAATCGGGACAAAGTGGGCGTCAAAACTCGCCTGCTCAATTGATGTCCCAAAAACCGCGGCCCGCAGCTTGATATAAGCCGAGGGTTGCAACCCGGTAAAGGCCATAAAATCGTGATTGAAATGGGCTTGATCGTAATAATGACATCGATTGGCGATTTCGACCCAGTTCACATTACCCGCTGGATCAATGCTGTAGAGTGCGCGTTGCAGTCGTGTAATCCGGGCTAATATCTTGGGTGAAACGCCGACCATCTTCTGAAATTGCTGATTCAAATGCTTCTGACTCATGCCCAATGCTGCGCTCAGGTCTTTGATTGAAAGCGTGTCCTGAATCTGCGTGATTTGTTGCACAGCATATTGCACTGCATCCAGTCCATATAGATCATCGCGCAGTCGTTGCATCAGGATCTGCTCTAACAGACGAAACCGCGCGGCCATTGTGGGCAATTCCCGCAACCGGTCGCGCACTTCAAGAATATAGCGCCCCCACAGCAGATCCATCGTAAGCACCGTATCCCGCAACTCCGCCTGCGTAATGTCTAAAAATGGAAATGCACCACCCGGTTTAAAACGCACCCCCATCATGCAGGTTTCGGCTACCGGTTCATTAATAAGATACGCGGTTTGGAGACCAGCAATCCAACTTGACCGCATCAGGCTGAAGCGGGTGGGGTCGGTTTTGTCGATCAGACGGTGTGGGCTGCCGAAGTTAATCATCAGCTCAACCGTACCGGTTGGCAAGATTTTTTCGCGATTATAGGGCACGTGCTCATCAACATACCACAGACACTCAATAAATTGATTGAGCGGATAACGAGGCACATAAAATCCAACTGGCATAATTGCTCCACGAATGACCAACTCTATTGTACCCGAAACTCAAGTTGGATCTGAACATGCTATAATCACGTGCTGGAGGATTCAGCCATGAACCAGAAAATCAGAACCGCCGTGGTGACAGGTAGCCACACGTTTGAAGTGCCACCATTTATCAACCTGTTTCGCAGCATCCCGGAGATTGATTTCTACCCACAGCATATGGAGGATTTTGTGGGAGATCGTGGCAATTTTCGGCAGACCTATGATGTAATCGTGTTCTACAACTTTCAGCAACCGACGCCTGAAGTCGACAGTAAAATGCGAACGTCGTTGGAAACGCTGGGAAAAAATCAGCAGGGGATTCTGGTGCTGCATCATGCGCTATTGGCCTTTCGCCAGTGGGATTTCTGGTCAGACCTGGTGGGTATTCCCGAACGCGGCATGGGTTATCATCATGACCAGACGATTCAGGTTAAGATCGCCAATCCCACTCATCCAATCACGCAGGGACTCAAGCCCTGGACTTTGGTTGATGAAACCTACACCATCAACGACGCAACTGAGCCAGAAAACGACATTCTGCTAACGACCAACCATCCGCAGAGCATGCGGACTCTCGCCTGGACGCGGCAGTTCAAACAGGCCCGTGTGTTTTGTTATCAATCCGGCCACAATCACACCGCATTTGACGACCCCAATTTTCGTACTGTGCTGCGGCGGGGCATCTTGTGGCTGGCGCAACGCAGCAGCTAGCGGCTCAATCCAGGCCAGCAGCGGCTGGACGTGGTTGCCGATTAATGGCGAATAACAGCAGAATCGAAATAATTGGCAGGGCTGCCGTGACCAGGAGCGTATTTTGCAGGCCGACTGCTTGTATGATAAAGCCGGTTGCGCCATAGCCGATGATCCCGGCAATCCAGGGCGTTGCCGAAAAGCGGGACATCGCGGCACCCAGCGTTGCCGGTGTCGAGAGATCCGTCACATAGGCAAACCCCAGGCTGGAACCGGCACTAGCCAACGCATAGATAGCGCTCGACACCCAGATTTGACCAATACCAGTGGCTGTGACGAGCGTGGCTGCCCCCAAACAAGTCGACAGATACCCGACCATCAATAGCCGACTACGACCCACCCGGTCAGATAACCAACCGATAAATAATGGCAATGGCAGGGCGACGATACCATTGATGGTGATGACACTGGTGATCCCGGTCGCATCAAAGCCCAGTTCAGCCATCATCAGTGGGCGAACCAGATCTTTGCTAAAATTGGTGGTTGACGCCAGCAGATGGGCATCAATCAATAGCCAGATTGCCATGCTTAGCGGTGCTGGTTGGGCGCCTGCGGGGTCGTCCAGCCGCTGCGACTGACGGCTATCATCCAGGAATAGTGCCGCGATAGCCTGGATACCCCAGGCCAGGCCAACCAGGCTAAACAACGTGGTAAAGCCCCAGCGATCCACAATCGCACCACTGGTCATACCACTAATAATGAGCGCTAAACCGAGCGTGAGGCCGATGATGCCAAAGGTGCGCCCCCGTGTTTGCTCGTCGGCATACATACCGGTCAGAATATTCACCATCCCGGTTGACAGGCCAGCCACAAACCAGACGATCATCGTAAAAAGTGTGAGCAAAACCAGACTATTCACCTGTCCCATAAGAAAGGTTGCGGGCAACCCCAGGCAAGCGGATAGGACAATCATCCCTTTTCGCCGTTGGAAGCGGTCTGACAACCACCCGCTGATCAGTGAGCCTACCGCCAGGGCCGCAAACGCCAGGCTAAGATAGACACCGGCGATACTTTCGTTCGCACCGAATTGTGTTACGTAGATTGGCAGCAAACCCAGCAGCGAAGTCCCAACAATGTATGGACCAAGATTACAAAGAAACAGTGCTGCCAGTTGTCGACGAGTCATGAGCTACCCCAAAAAACATTAAGGTAAATTATAGTGCTGAAATAATTTATGTCAACAATATACTGAAAAGATTGTTACTGGCTGCTCGTCGCAAATGTGGCTGGCGCAAGCTAGGCTGGAGCCGGGCGGGCCTGTCGCTTGATTGTGACCAACACCAAAAGCGAGATGAGCGGGAAAATTCCTGCCAGCAGAAAGGTAATTTGCAGTCCTAGTGCCTGGACAATATAGCCCATCACCCCAAAGCCGATGACACCGGCGACCCAGGGGGTAGCGACAAACCGTGAGAGCGCCCGGTCCAATGATTGGGCGGGGACAAGATCAGCAACCAGTGCCGACCCCGCGCCCATACTGGCGATATTGGCTGTAATCAAAATGGTGGACAGCCAGAAATGCCACAGAGCGCTGGAAAACACCAGGACCAGCGTCCCCAGTCCCACGCACAGATAGCTGAAGGCTAATGCGCGTTTGCGGCCCAGGCGGTCCGATGCCCAGCCAATGATGAAGGGTAGCGGCAAGGCAATGATGCCACTGACCGCCGCCGTACTGGAAAGGGCGGTTGCATTAAAGTCCAGCGCATCCATCGCCAGTGGGCGCGCTAGACCATTGCCGGACGCGATCGTGCTTGACAGCAGGGTCGCCAGCAACAGAAGCCAGAAACCACGTGTTAGCTGTAAGGGTTGTTGAAGGGCATTATGTTCACGAACCACAACCTTATCATCAATGAACAGGGCCGCCACCAGCGGCATGATCCAGGGGAGGCTGGCGACGATGAACATCGCTGAGAATCCCCAGCGATCAACCACTGGTCCCGCACCCAGCCCACCAATCACCTGCCCCAGCCCTACCGCCAGCCCAATGGTACCGAACACTTGACCGCGATGGGCCGGGTCAGCCGACAAGCCTGTCAGGATATTGACCATGCCCGTCACCAGACCGCCCATTGCCCAGGTTATCATCGTGAGCAACGTGATCAGTAGGAAGGTATCCATCTGGCCGATCAGCAGGGTTGATGGAATCGAGATTGCAGCAGCGATGATGATCGTCAGTCGTCGCTTCTGAAAACGGCTCGAGATCCAACCGCAGAGCAATGAACCGCCAGCGAGGGCTGCAAACGCGAAAGCAAAATAGATGCCGATTGCCCCGGTCTCAATCCCCAATCGCGCCATGTAGACGGGCAGTAAGGGCAGCAGGATATTGCCGGTGATAAAGGGCGCAAAATTGCAGATGAACAGCGCCACAAGCTGCTTGCGTTCCATAAAATAATGCCTTGTCGGATCGACAAAAAGAAAGGGTCTATCCAGCGAATCGCACCCTAAATGTCAGGTTTCGGCTCACTCCTGTGCGGGTTTAATGATTGCCATGGGCGACGGCTGCACCGGACTTGCCCACCAGAAAGTCAAAATCCGCACCGGTATCAGCTTGCTGCACATGCTCGGTAAACAGGCTCACATAGCCGCGTTCGGTATGTGGCGGTCGCGCCTGCCATTGTGCGCGACGTTGCGCCAGTTCGTCGTCCGAGACATCCAGATGCAGACGACGATTGGGCACATCCAGTTCGATCATGTCGCCATTTTGCACCAGCGCCAGCGTCCCACCAACCGCTGCTTCGGGCGACACATGCAAGACAACGGTGCCAAACGACGTACCGCTCATGCGCCCGTCCGAAATGCGGATCATATCCGTAACGCCTTGTTTCAGCAGTTTGGTCGGCAGATGCATGTTGCCAACTTCCGGCATACCGGGAAACCCTTTTGGCCCCACATGTTTCAGCACCAGCACACAATCTTTATCCACATCCAGGTCGGGCAGATCAATTCGCGCTTCAAAATCATCCATATCCTCAAACACAACCGCCCGCCCGCGATGGGTCAGCAATTCCGGCGTGGCGGCTGAGGGCTTGATAATTGCGCCATTTTCGCACAAATTGCCCCGCAACACCGTTAGACCAACTTTTTCCTGGAACGGTTTGTCAATTGATGCGATGACTTCTGGATTATAGTTGGGCGCACCCTGAGTGTTCTCGCCAATGCTCTGACCGTTGACCGTTGGTGCGTCCATGTCGAGTTGATCTTTGAGTTCCTGGATGACCACTGGCAGGCCACCAGCATAGTAAAAGTCTTCCATGAGAAATTCACCCGACGGCATCAGATTCACGAGGAGCGATTGGTCGCTGCCTAAACGATCAAAATCGTCAATTGATAGATCAACTCCCACGCGTCCAGCAATCGCCAGCAGGTGAATCACAAAGTTGGTGGAGCCACCAATCGCGGCGTTGACCTTGATCGCATTCTCAAAATTGGGGCGCTGCAAGATGTGCGAGAGCCGTAGGTCTTCATGCACCATTTCGACGATGCGCCGTCCGGAAAGATGGGCCAAACGGCGTCGCCGTGAATCGGCTGCCGGGATCGCTGCCGCGCCGGGCAGGGTCAGGCCCAGGCTTTCGACCATGCAGGCCATCGTGGAGGCGGTGCCCATCGTGTCGCAGTGCCCATCGCTGCGAGACATGCACGACTCCGCGTCCATGTAATCTTCCAGCGTAATCGCCCCCACACGCAAATCATCGCTCAAGCGCCACACATCCGTACCCGAACCAATATCGCGTCCACGCCACTTACCGTTGAGCATGGGGCCACCGTTAACGACGATGGTCGGCAGGTCCACACTGGCCGCACCCATGATGGTTGACGGTGTCGTCTTATCACAGCCGGTAAGCAATACGATGCCATCCAGCGGATTGGCGCGGATCGTTTCCTCAATCTCCATACTCGCCAGATTACGAAACAGCATCGTGGTAGGCCGCATGAGGATTTCACCCAGTGACATCACCGGAAACTCGAAGGGTAGACCACCGGCTTCGTACACACCTCGTTTGACGAACTCCGCCAAAACGCGAAAATGTCCATTACACGGTGTCAGTTCGGACCACGTATTGCAAATGCCAATGACCGGACGGCCATCAAAAACATGGTCCGGGTGCCCTTGATTTTTGAGCCAACTACGGGCAGCAAAACCCAGCGTTTCAAAATCGCCAAACCATACCTGACTACGCAATTTGCCATTACTTTTTGCCATGAGTATCCCCTATTCAAAAAAAGCGATCGTTGCAGACGGGGAGTATAGCCGATTTTAGGTGGATAGGCCGCAACTGGTATGAGCGATAGCGGCGAGTAATCCAGGTAAGAAGCGAAAGCGCCAACTGACGGAAATAAACGCCACAGGATTTGCTTGACGGTTCGAGTAAACAGGTGGTACGCAGTGGAAACATTGGAGAACCTTAAAAAGGCGATGGTTTCCTATTGAACATGCTGGCGAGTAGCCATCAATTTGGGTTAGGTCGTTTGCCACATCTGACACAGAGATTCGCGTCAACACAAATCGTGATGGTTCAATCGGTGCCAGCAGTCGCTGTGACCCGTATCAGTTCAGCGAGATTATTGCCAATAATACGGTATTCCGTACCAACTTTAAGCTGCATGGGACCATCAAAGGGGGCGACATGTAAGAGGGTAAAGGCTGTACCAGGAGTCAACCCCAGTGCGCCTAAATAGTCGAGGCGATCGTACTCACGGGTCAAGACCCGGCTGATGTAGTAAGGATGCTCGGCTTCGCTCGCTTCGGAAAGCAGGAAATCATTGGGTTGAATGATATTACCCTCGGCGTCGGGGATTGGTTCCCCATGCGGACAGGTTGCCGGATTGCCTGCCATAGCGAGCATCCGCTCGGTGATGGTCGCACTCAGCGCACCGCTGATCTGGCTGGCTTCGGAATGAACATCATGCCAGCCAAAGCCCATCACTTTCACCAGAAAAACCTCTGCAATACGATGACGACGCAATTCCTTGAGCGCCGCGCGTGCGCCGAGGGGCGTCAGCCGAATCCCATGATATGGCTCATGCTCCAGCAAATCGAGTTCTTTGAGACGTGTCACCATGCGATTGACCGCCGGGGCGCTGACATCGAGGAGTTCAGCCAGGGCCGATGTACCCACAAACCCGGCGTCTGATTTGGGGGCACGATCGCTGAGGCGATAAATTTCCGCTAAATAGTCGAGGGTTTTCGGGCTGAGATCGGCAAGCATAAACCTTTACCAGCCATGTTCGAGGCGGGTCACCAGGCGTTCCGGCATATCATTCTTGCGCATCCGCTTTTGTACCGCAGCGATGTCATACGGGACGCGACGATGCTCCCAGACATTTGTTTCAACATTCAACATCGCATACGCCGCAGCCGGATTCTGATCACGCGGTTGGCCCACACTGCCGGGGTTAATGATCTGGCGGTGGCCGTTTAACTGCCGTTCCTGGCGGTAACTGGGCATAATGGCCTGGGTATCACCGCTATCGTTGACCTGTTCATAAATGACCGGTTGGTGGGTGTGACCGACCAGACAGTAGGGCGTTTCAAAATGGGGAAAATTCAACGCGGCAATCAACGGTTCCAGGATGTATTCCCAGACTGGTTCGCGCGGACTCCCATGTGCCAGCGTGTAATCGCCAATTACAAATGTGGTCGGCAGATCCTCTAGATAACGGGTATTTTCCGGGGTCAGCGTATCACGCGTCCAGTTAACGGCTTTGCGGGCGTCGGGGTTGAAGGTGCGGATGTCCAACCGGCCCAGCGCCGCCCAGTCATGGTTGCCGGCCAGGCACAGATGGGACATTGTTTTGAGCAATTCCACACATTCATTCGGGTCTGGCCCATAGCCCACCACGTCACCCAGGCACCACACATAATCCCAATCACCCTGCGCATCTTCCAGTACGGTTTTGAAGGCGGTAAGATTGGCGTGGATATCGGAAATGACCAGAATGCGCATGGAAGACCCTGTTTTAGCCACGAGATTAATAGACGAATCAAATTGCATCTTACCATGCTTTGAAGTGCGAAGCGAGTGATTTTCACCGGAATCTATGAATTAATTGTGAAGGACTGAAGGGCATGATGAAACACTTGTGGCTTGTATTCGGCTATATCGGCTTGCTCACCGGTTGCGATTTCACCGGCGACACCGACCTTTCGCCACAACCAGCGGCAGCACCGACATCAACAAGCGGTACGTTTCTGATTCAAGATCAGGCAGTGGTGATGACCGGTATTTGCTTTGAAGCGGCAGCCGATGCCGCAGGCCAGGTGTTTGTGCTCCGCAATGCAGAAGACCATATTCGCTTTTATGAATTAGCCGATAACAGTCAGCTTTGCCGTAATCCAGTCGAGCGCAAGCCATTCGACTTTGACGGTGGCCGCGTGCTGGCGGGTTTGTGGAGCACGGGTATTGGTTGTACAGCAGATCATGAGATTCGGACCATGACCCGCGATGAGTCGGTCCAGCACATCACACTTGAACTGACGTTCAGTATCGTGGGCGATTGTGATTATGAGCTGGTCCGACCCTTCTGGATCGCGCTGGATAACGCGGCTGAATATGCGATTGAGATTGTGGTGGATAATTAAGCGTCTATTTTGCCGAGGAACGTCAGCAGCAGATCGTTAAAGCGGTCCGGGTAGTCGCGCTGAGTCCAGTGCCCGGCATTGTCGATAACTTCCAACCGCGCATTTTGGAAACGGGGCGCGGCCTGTTGCGCATACTTGAGCGGGACCAGTACATCAGCGGAACCATGCACCAACAACACTGGCACGTTGATCTCATGCAGGCGTTCCATATAGTTGGTTTTGATGCCAGCGGGCAATATTTCGTCGCGCTGCCATTCAGCGAAAGCCCGCTGCGAACTGCGATTTTGCATCGCGGCGTAAACTTCATCAATGAGTTCATCCGTTAGCGAAGCTGGATTGCGGATAATGCTGCGCAGTGAATAACGCGCCGACCAGCGCGACCCCCGTGCCAGCGCCCACGAAAAATTGATGAGCCAGGGCAGGTTGACCAGCAGATAACTCAAACGGTGAAACGGCGCTTGATCCTGAATACCATACGTCCCGACCAACACCAGCCCATTAACGCGCCTCAGCTGTGCCAGTGCATAACCCAGTGCCATTGCACCTCCCATTGACACGCCAACCAGCGTGGCTCTGTCGATGTTCCACATATCCAGCAGCGCTGTCAGATAGCGAATCAGATTGTCCATCGTGGATGGTTTATTTGCCGCCGGGCTGTTGCCATAGCCGGGATAGCTGGGGGCATAAACCCGGTAGCCAGCATCCAATAACGCCGGGATCGTATCCCGCCATGACAACAACGCATGGTCCGTTCCGCCCCCATGCAGCAGGATCACCGGGTCGCCGGTTTCAACACCACCAACAAAGTAGCTGATCTGGGTATCATCTGGCAGGTGAACGGTGTCTTGCGCCAACCGACCTTCAATCGTCATCAGCTTCGAATTCAGCTCGCCAATGCCTGCACCAATTGCCGAAAGGCCACTTTGTAATCGGTAGAAAAATCGAAACGCGGGCTGCGGCGAATCGCATCAGGTGGGTCGGCAGCGGTCACTTGTGCGATGACAACGGGTTTACGTTTGGCTTTGAAGAACTGCCAGGTCGTCGCGAGGGCCTCAGTTGCCAATGCCGCTGGGGAAAGCACGACGACGAGGCTGCCACACTCGGTCAGTGCCGGATGCACGCCGCCCGCCCACGCCACCTGATCGTCATCTTCATGCAGCCAACTGCCAATCCCGACCTTTTCCAGATCTTCAGCAATCGTCTGTGCCAGCGTTTCATCGGCTTCCGCATAAACCACATAGGCCGTATCGCGGGTGAGCTTGGTGCGGGCACTGCCGCCTACATTGACTGCTTCGGGTTGCTCAGCGGGGTCATGCATGTCGGTGCGCCCCATGCGGAAAACGGTACCGCCACACTCCGGGCACTCACCGCGAGTTGCGGGCATCCCGCGCCGGGTCCAGACAGCCTGTGGACTCTCGATCTCAACCGACAGCTTACAGCGCACACAGTAGCCTTCGATTGGTTCCCTTTCAAATAAATCGTCGCCCACAGCCCAATCCTCATTTATGCCATTAATCACAAGTTTCTAGTCTACAGTCAAAAGACTGGAATCGATTGCAGTTAGTCGACCTTAATGTCTCTCATCTTTGGACTAAGACCAGGGACTTCCGACCAATAACTTAACTGACCTTACGCACCTTGTGCTTGTAGGCAGTGGGTTTAAACCCACTGTTTGGGTACAAACTCGAGTGAATCTGCGTAACATCAAAACTTAAATACATTTACGTCATTATAGGTGCGTTAGCTACCCGCGCCAATTGCCGGGCAAAAAATGGATAATGGATCGTCAACTGCGTAAAATGACCGTCCTGTTCCACCGAAAAATCCAGCGTGACTTCGGGGTCATCCACCACGTAAAATTGAGTGCGGCTAGAAGCCAGCAAGCGTTGCTCACTCTCCGGGTATTGCAGGGTGATCTCACCACCAGCCGCAATCTTAAGTTCAATTGAGCCGTTGTCATCATGCCAGATGCCCGCGATTTTAAGCAGGGCTTCGGGTCCCAACAAAAAGGGGCGACGGGTGATTGCTGGCAAACCCAGCAGCTGCCGGGCGATATTGGCGCTCAATTTCATCACATCCACCGCTTCCCAGTTACACAGCACAATCACGCTCAGATCATCGTCCGAGAACCGCATCTGAAACGTTCTAAACCCTTGAATGCCACCCGCGTGTTGAATCATTGGATGTTCCGCATAAGTCCCAAATGCCCAACCAAAGCCATAATCAATCGGCGTCCCATCCGCCAGAGAAGCCGGCGTCTGCATCTGCTGCAGGGTTTCAGCCGTGATGATCGCGTTGTTGCGCAGGGCCGCATCCCAACGCAGCATGTCATTCAACGATGCGCCCAGGCCACCAGCGGCAAACGGCTGGGTCATACTGATGAAATCCGCAGCATAAGCCTGGTCATTCATCGTTGTATAACCGGTCGCCCGGCGCGGTATGATTCGCACATCGGACATATAATGGGAACTATGCATCCCCGCTGGCGCAAAAATTCGCTGTTGAATAAAGTCGGCATAGCGCATACCAGACAGTTTTTCGATGATAACGCCCAACAGCAGGTAGCCAGAATTGTTGTAACGATATTGCGTACCTGGTTTGAAATCGAACGGCACGCGGGCAAACAACTCGACGAGTTCCGCCGGGGTGTAGTCGTTGCGCATCGTTTGCTCAAAGGTTTCGAGGCTGGTGTAGCTGCGAATCCCTGAGGTGTGGGTCAGCAAATGATAGATCGTGATATGATGTCCGCTGGTCGGATAATCGGGCAGAAATTTCTCCAGCGAGTCGTCCAATTTCAATTTACCATCAGCTACCAGTAGCATAATGGCAACAGCCGTAAACTGCTTGGTGATCGAAGCCAGGCGAAAGACCGTATCTGGCTCCACCGGGATTTGCCAGTCCAGGTTCGCCAGCCCATAGCCTTGCTGATGAACGGGTACGCCGTCCTGGATAATACCCACTGCCAGACCCGGCGTATCAGGTTGAACAAGTTCATTCACAATCGCGTCAATTTCGCGCAGCATCCATTCATCCTCATCGAATCACAGCAAGTTGTTGATCGTCATGCACTTCGACCAACTGGCACAAGTCTATTGTACAAGAAACAGCGCGCGGATTCGAATTTGTGTTCTATATTGAGCGTTGATTAGCTGAGAGCTGCCACTTATGGGTCTTGAGATGGCGGTAGTTTGTGCTGGCCGGTGAGCCACGAGACATTGATGCCATAATAGGCGAGGATGCGCAGTAAGAGCAAGGTGGCAGTTGCTTCGTCGAGGTTGCCGAATAACGGTAGATTATCGGGCAGGAGTTCTACAAAACCAGCAGTCGGATTTATCAGATAGATGACCAGAATCGCGGCGATTCCGAGAATCACCATTTCGCGTAAAACACGTACCATAAACGTTTCCTTTGTCTCTCTATCAAGGAATACGTCAGGAACGGCGGCAGTGTTGCACTAGACTTGCACCCAGTTGTTGACTTTTTCCACAATATCGGCAGGCAACGACGGCTTGAACAGCACATCATCGGCACCAATCTTGGCAATGTAATCGCGGTTGCGCACTTTGGCCCCGGCGCTGTGCATCACAACCGGGATATGGCTGACTGATGGATCGCTCTTGAGCTTCAGACAGACATCTCCCCCGGTTAACCCTGGCATCATATCATCCAGAATCACGATGTCGGGCAGGCAATCATAGACCATATCAAGGCCTTTTGTACCATCAGCCGCCACCAGTGTCTGATAACCCGCGCGTTTGAGAATGATCTGAATAATCTGGAGAAAATTCTCTTCATCATCAACAATCAACACGGTGCCCATTCTGTTAACCTTTTCCACAATGTTCAATGTCGCCGCTTTTCTGCTATCTGTTACAGAATTGTTGCCTGTATCTATTGTAAGGTTAGTCTGAGGTTAGCGACCTTAAGTCTTCCGCGATTTTCGCGATTTTTACATTATTTATAGTATTAATTTCAGCGAAGCCTTGTTCACTGGTAGCGAATCAAATTTACCGTAACCCGTTCAGCACAGCCGCAACCTGCCGGGCTTGAAACGGTTTGGCGAGGAAAGAATCCGCCCCAATATTGTGAGCATACGCCTGAGCGTTCTGAAGCAGAGCAGTAGAGGTAAGAATAATGGGGATCGAGCGGGTTTGTGGATTATTGCGCAGGCGTTGACATACCTCCTTACCAGTCATGTTGGGCAGTCGATCATCTAACATGATGACATCTGGTCGTTGGGTACGAGCGATCTCCAGTCCTTTAATGCCGGTCCTGGCGGGCAACACCGATTTTTTCATGCGCCGGAGAAGCATCTCCAGAAGCATCAAAACATCTGCATCACTATCAATAACCAGGACCGTTTTCATCGCGATGTTGCGATCAGCCCAAATAAGAACACACGCGATCGGTGAATGCCTGCGTTGATAAGGCGTCTTCCCGATAAACATCGACCGTATGCTCACCCTGTTGCAGGGTGGCCCGCACGGCGTCTTCCACCCGTTGCGCTTCTTCGGGCAAATGCCAGTGATGACGCAGCAGCATGGCGACGCTCAAGATCGTGGCAGTTGGATTGGCGATGCCTTTGCCCGCAATGTCCGGGGCTGAGCCATGCACCGGTTCAGCAATCGCAATTTGATCGCCCACACTCAGCGAGGGAGCTAAGCCGATGCCACCGCCCCAGGCTGCCGCCATATCAGACAAAATATCACCATACAGGTTCGGCGTCAGGACCACATCAAAGCGCGTCGGGTCTTTGACCATCCAGTAGGCGGCGGTGTCCACCAGCAATTCATCCGTCGTGATATCCAAATAATCCTGCGCCACTTCCAGCGCGACCTTGCGAAACAGGCCATCTGACTGCGGTAGAACGTTGGCTTTATGCACAATCGTCACTTTTTCGCGCTCGGCCCGTGCGGCCAAATCGTAGGCCAGGCGGGCGACCCGTTCGGTTGCGACCCGCGTAATCACCTTTTGGGCCACGCCGCGACTACCTTCATCGGTGGTAAATTCGTTACCGACGTACAGGTCTTCGGTATTTTCCCGCACAATCATCAGGTCAACGCCTTCACGGGCGGTTGGCACTGGCAAATAACGGGTAGGCCGTAGGTTGGCGTAAGCCTGAAGTTCGCGACGCAAACGCACCACCGGCGAATAATAATCTTCAACGGGATAGGATGGAGACGACACGGCACCAAACAACACGGCGGCACATTGCATCGCCACCGTCAGGGTTTCATCAGGTAACGGCGTGCCGTGTTCCTGGAAATAGTCCCACCCGGCAGGTGCATAGTGAATTTTGATTGCTGGCACCACCTGCTGCAAAATCTGCACGGCTGCCGGGATCACTTCGTGACCAATACCATCACCTTTTATGACACACAGTTCCATGGTCTGACCTCCTTCAGTCCGATACGCCACACGGCATATCGCTAGCTTGTTAGGTGTAGGACACTAACGGCCAAAATATTTGCGAACACAAGAACGATAAGCAATAAAATTATTGCACCAGTACCATAAGCGGCTCTGGTCCTACTCGACTGAATCAGGTAGATCAGTTAGTCCATAGCTGTTCTCCATAAAGCAGGTCTGGCTGTCGATCGGGGTTTCACCGGGCTCCGGTGTAATCCGTTGATAGAAACCGTCGGACTGAAGTATCCACGCATTCTGATTATCTTGCAAATTTGTCAACAAAATCCGCAGCACATTCTGCTGAACCCGCTGGTCAATAACCGGGAAGACCACCTCAACCCGGTTCAACAAGTTGCGCCGCATGAGGTCGGCACTACCCATATAAACGCGCTCAGTTTCCGGGGCGTTTTTGAAATAGTAGATGCGGCTATGTTCCAGGTAGCGCCCAACAATGCTGCGGACGCGGATATTTTCACTGATGCCCGGAATACCCGGATTCAAACAACACAGGCCGCGCACAATCAGGTCAATCTGGACGCCAGCCTGCGAAGCAGCATACAGGCGCTCGATAATAGCGTCTTCTTCAAGCTGGTTCATCTTGAAGATCAGGTGTGCTGGTTGACCAGTCCGGGCGGCGGCGATCTCATTGTCGATCAATTCCAACAGACGCTGGTGCAGATATTCGGGTGCGACCAGCAACCGCCGATAGGTCGTTGCCGGGGCATAGCCCGTCAGGCGATTAAACAGGTTGAGCACATCGCGACCGATTTCAGGGTCACAGGTGAACAAGCCCAGGTCCGTGTAAAAACGTGCGGTCGCTGCATTGTAATTGCCCGTTCCCAGATGGACATAACGGCGCACACCGGTTGCTTCCCGGCGCACGACCAGCGCCACTTTCGCATGGGTCTTGATGGGTAGTTCCTCAACGCCATAGGTTACATGGACGCCTTGACGTTCCAGTACCCGCGCCCACTCAATATTGTTTTCTTCGTCAAAGCGGGCTTTGAGTTCAACCAAAACCGCTACTTGCTTATCGTTTTCGCGGGCTTCGGCCAATGCCTGCACCACCGGTGAATTCTTCCCCACCCGATACAATGTTGCTTTGATTGCCAGGACATCGGGGTCATGGGCCGCCGTGCGAAAAAACTCCTCGACCGGGGTAAAAGAATCGTAAGGGTGGTGCAGCACAATATCAGACTGGCGAATGGCAGCGAAAATGTTCTTGCCCTGCGCCGAGAGGGTTTCGGGCACCCGGGGGACATAGGGCGGGTAT
Source organism: Phototrophicaceae bacterium (assembly GCA_965223835.1). Classification (GTDB taxonomy): domain Bacteria; phylum Chloroflexota; class Anaerolineae; order Aggregatilineales; family Phototrophicaceae; genus CAVYXZ01. Next base: position 5,858,912 of record CBDCXQ010000001.1, on the reverse strand, counting down.
TTAAATTCTGGGCGATTCACCCCGGCCATTTCAAAGAGGTTACGTGATCCCAGTGGTGGCCCCACCCGGTACACATCCAACGCCGGGTTCACCTGCAACTCATCAACCAGTCGCTCAAGGGTGGCCGCGCTAATATCGTCCCGTACACTGAGACGGACAACATTGCCAAATTCCCGTTCACGAATCGATTCTTCGATCAACGCGCTCATATCCAGTAAATGATCTTCCTGCTCCGCCTCAAAATCAATGTCGGCATTCCGTGTCACGCGGAACGTATGATGCTCCAACACCTCCATGCCGGGGAACAAGGCGTCCAGGTTAGTCGCGATAATATCTTCCAACCACAGCAGAGTGATCTGATCGTCCATTGTTGGCGTATCATAGCGCTGGAGCAGGTCATTGAGATCAACCAGACGGGGTAATACATCGGGCACCTTGAGCCGCACAAATTCTAGCTCCTGATCGTCATTATTTGCACGCCGCAATGAAATTGCCAGATTCAAACTCAGGTTCGAGATAAATGGAAAGGGCCGGGCGTGATCAACCGCTAATGGGGTGAGCACCGGAAAAACTTCATCATTAAAATAGGCCCGTACCGCTGCCTGTTCACGATGATTGAGCTGGTCAAATTTCTGAATGCAGATTCCGTTCTGGTTCAGCGCGTCCAAGACTTCGTGAATAAGCACCCGCTGCCGCTGCACCAATTCCAACACTCGTTGACGAATTTCTACCAGCAGTTGATAGGGTTGGATGCCATCGGCGCGCGTGGTCGAAAGTCCCAGCCGCATCTTATTGTGCCAGGTGGCGACCCGCACCATGAAGAATTCGTCGAGATTATTCCCAAAGATCGCTAAAAACTTTAACCGCTCCAACAAGGGAACCGTTTCGTCTTCAGCCATCGCCAATACGCGTCGATTAAATTCAATCCAGCTTAATTCACGACTCGTATAGGTTTCGGCATTCAGCTTGATTGAACGCATGATGTCGTTATTTCTGTCTTGTATTTGGCGTGGCTAGATATTAGCTACTTACCCGAAAAAGTACAACGTAATATCTTTATCAGATTTTGTATTCGCCTATGGACCTGCAGGGAAAATATAGGGTATCATACAGGGTGGTTCAAACTTGCACACACACCATTGGTTGATCTTGAGGTGATGACCCATGCCCCTTTATACCTACCGGCGCGCGGATGGAACAACATTCGACTTTCGCCAGAAATTCCTTGACGATCCGCTGACGACCTGCCCCACAACCGGGCAAAATGTGGTGCGGATTGTTCAGGCTCCGGGCATCATTTTTAAAGGCTCCGGATTTTATGTCAACGATAGTAAAAAGGCCAGCAACGGCAACCTGAACGCCGGTAAAAGCGAGAACGAGAGCAAGGACGATAAAAAGTCGGAAGCCAAATCTGAATCGAAAGCTGAAAAGCCCGACGTAAAATCCGAAACCAAATCGACGTCTAAGACGGAAAGCGCTGCTGATTAGTCGCACTGGTCGCAGAAGACGCAAACCGATCAAAACACTAATTGTCTTGAAATGCGATACGTTGTTCATATCAGCGGCTGGAAGCGCTCCCCAACGTCGCTGGTATTTATTTACCCCAGTGCCCAATCTACGGCTGCGACCGCGTGCAAATAGGTGGTATCGAAAACGGGCAGATCAGTGTGTTCTGGCTTAATCAATAATGTGATTTCGGTACAGCCCAGGATAACCCCCTGCGCACCTTGTTCCTGCAACTGCCCGATAATCTGCTGATACTGCTGCCGCGAGTCGTCTTTGACAAGGCCCAGCACCAGTTCATCGTAAATGATGTCATGAACGGTCTGGATACCTGGTTCGTCGGGCACCAGAACATTGAGGCCAAAGTTGTCAGTCAAGCGACCTTTGTAGAAAGCTTGCGTCATGGTGTAGGCCGTCCCTAACAGCCCAATCGTATCCAGCCCTGCCGACCGAATCTTTTCCGCTGTCGCATCAGCAATATGAATGAGCGGAAGATCAACGACCTTCTGAATTGCCGGGGCCATACGATGCATAGTGTTGGTACAGATGACGATACAATCCGCTCCGCCACGTTCAAGTTTTTGGGCCGCATCAATCATGCGCTCGGTGGCCTGCCCCCAATCCCCCGCTGCTTGCAGATTTTCGATCTCAGCGAAATCAAACGACCACAGGAGACACTGGGCTGAATGTAGACCGCCCAACCGTTTCTTGACGGTCTCGTTAATGATTTGATAGTACAGCAACGATGATTCCCAGCTCATGCCACCAATCAAGCCAATCGTTTTCATTGGGTTTGCTCCGTTGTCAAAATGCCGCCCACCCGCGCCAGGGTTGTCGATCATCACGCTGGTAACAGGGGTCGGCATTGCCAGCTTGCAACACCAGCGTATGGCTTTTCCAATCGTCATCAACCGGGATAAAATTGGCAATGATCTGGCTGTCACTATACACCCAGTATAAGATCGTTACACTCTCCAGGGGTTCCATACAGGTTGGCGAACCATATAACAAAACCAGTCGCCATAATTCCAGCGGCATCGTCAACTGGACCGATACCACCACGCCCTGATTTCCGCCGATATTGATCCAACTGCCGCTCTCATTGACCGCATAAGCATTGGTACTGCGCATCAAACCAAAGCGGCGATCCGAATATCGCGCTGAAACCAGCGGCGGCACCCGTTCAATCGATGTGCGGCCCGGTTCGATTCCCGCCCAGCAGGGTCGGTTACAGTGCGCCAGACCCTGCAGATTGATGTCGGCCAGCGGCTGTTGTTGCACAGCACCAACCACAATAATCAGCACTACGGCCAGCAGCGCCAGGAAGAGCAAAGTCAGACGAACTATGAGCGACATCATGCGGCAACTCCCAGCCGTAACACGCGGCGCAACATGCCAAATCCATTCCAGACCCGCTTGATTGACTCCCCGGAACAGGGCGACTTGGCCGGTTGCCACAAGGTCACGGCACTAGCGATTAATTCGGGGCGTTGGGGACCGCTGGCGGAGACCGTTACATGGTCGAACTCCCAGATAATCTCAATCAACAGATTGCCTTGATTACGCACACAGTCAGGCCGGTCCAGTAAGACGAGTAAGCGCCAGATTGGAAAGGCACTTTTCACACTGATATAGGCTACCAGGCCGCTATGGGAACTGATGTTGGCACTGTAGGTGGTCGCCTGAATTTCGTAGCTCGGCTCAGCCGACAATTGTACCAGCAGCGGCGTTACACTGGGATCGTATTCGGCCAACAGCGTCGTCACGGCATCAAACGCGGTTTGCCCTGGTTCGATCCCCGCCCAACAGGGGCGTTCACAATGACCAATGCCATGAATCGAGGTGTTAGGTAACGCAGTTTGTCGGATGGTCATCACCAGTAACATCACAACCCCAAAACACAGCAGTAGCGAGAGAACCGTTAACCGTCCCAGACAACCGATCATCGCTGCGGCATTTGGGCCGTGCGGGAATTCAATCGGCGCATATGACGAAGCCAGGATGTGGTTGCCAGATTACTTCAGCCACCGACGTTCACCACTCATTCACTGCTGTTGATTACACAATAGCGTTATTATAGTTGATTTGCTGGCCCAATCGGCAAAGATAAAGAATCGCTAACGACTCGCACAGTTGATCGGTCGGTCGGGTAAGGCATCGATATTCACCGTCATGCCCAGATAAGGCGATGGGTCCAGCGTATTGGCGGCCCGGGCCTCATTTTTGAACGCGCCATCGTCTTCGCTGGTGACGATGCTGAAATGGAGGTGCAAGCCGACCGGACGGGCATTGGTGCCAGCATAGTCGCCCTGATACCCCAACAGCGTTCCCTGCGATACCGGAACGTTATGCGTATCCGGCGGAAAATCGGGAATGATATACGAGGCCAAACCATCGCGGCTCGCCATATGGGTATAGTACGTCCAGATGGTGCGGCCCGGACTGAGGGGATCATTATGACGGATAATCACGGTTGCCCGCCAATCCGCCAGCCGCGTGAGTTCACCATCATAGGCGGCATAGATCGGGATCTCGCCGGGCTGTCCGTCACCAAAAATATCAATGCCGCTGTGCCGGTTCAAGACGGTGTACGGCCCCACCGGATCATTCCACAACAGGCCGATAAAGCCGTCGCTGGGCAAAATAAAGGGTGCGTCGGGGCAGGCCTGGGTATTGCGAACGGTCATCAAGGTTGGTCGAGACGACGCGTCATCGAACCAGCGACGAATGGGCGGGATGCTGTTGCTGCGGGTCCAACCATATAAAGTCAGGCCGAGATAGCCGATGATGATACAGAGGACAATGGTGGTGACGAGCAACGGGCGACGACGTTTCATGCCCGAAGTGTCTCACAAAGGCCGGCATGTTTCCAGCAGCGATAAAACGCCGACGATTGATGTCTTATATTTTGCGCTTTGGGCCGTGTCTGTCATAATAGTAATTAATTGTACCCGGTGCAGTTGAGCAACAGTTATGGCTGACGTTTTTATTTCATATTCCCGAAAAAACAGCGATTTTGCTCGTCGATTGATTGATAGGTTGAATCTCAAGGGCAAAGATGCATGGGTGGATTGGGAAGGTATCCCAGAGACCGCACCCAACTGGTGGATAGAGATCAAGACCGGTATCGAGGCCGCTGACAGCTTCGTTTTCATCATGAGTCCTGACTCAATGGAATCTGTCGTTTGCAATTTGGAGCTGGACTATGCCATTGAACTGGGTAAACGAATCATACCGATCGTGTATCAAGACATCGTTTCGCGGGATGCGTTTGCCTCTATTGCCGATTATAGACCCGATCAAGCGATGGTTGAACGGCTGGCGGGTAAGGATCCACTTGATATTGCCAGGGATAACTGGCATTGGTTGAGTAAGATCAATTGGGTGTTTATTCGTAAAACAGATGATTTTGATACAGCGTTTGACAAGCTCATCACGACATTGGAAACAGATATTTCTTATGTTAAGGCGCATACCCGCTACTTAACGCGCGCGCAAGAATGGACCCGAGAGCAACGAAGCGAGGATCTACTGCTGTTCGGCGAGCAGATCGAGCGGGCCGAAGCATGGCTGAATAAAGCCGAATCCTACGCTGATTCTGTGGGTAAAGGCGGAGAGAAGATTGTAAATCCATTACCAGTGGAATTACATCGTGAATACATTTCTAAGAGTCGAGAAGCAGAAATCCGCCGTCGCCGAACCCTGCGTATAGTGCGTTGGGCCGTCATTGTCAGCACATTTATTGGTTTAATATCTGTAAGTTTCCTTGCAAATGCCCGAAGTAATGCTGCTTTGTCACAGCAAAGGGCAGCCCTGGCCCAAACCAACGAAGCGGACGCCAATGCTGCCAGTACGCAGGCCGCCGCTGATGCCCAACTTGCGCAACAACAAGCAGCAACCGCCGAAGACCAGGCTGAAGTTGCGAACAATCAGGTGGCGACTTCCACTGCTCAACTCAGCACTCAGGTCGCCCAGGCCGCGACTTCGCAAGCAGAGGCGGAGGATGCTCAGCAACAGGCAGTTAATGCAAATGCCGCCAGTACGCAGGCCGCGGCTGAACTCCGGGACGCCCAACGGCAAGTGGCGACTGCTGAAGACCAGGCGACTGCCGCCGGGAATCTAGTGGCAACGGCTACTTCTGAACTCAGCACTCAGGTAGCACAGGTAGCGACTTCGGAAGCTGAAGTGGCGAGCGCAAACACAACGCTGACCCAGATCCCCCCCACGTTGGACGCTCTGGCAGACGAGGTTGCCACCTCACAAAGCGACGTCATCAATGCGCAACAGGAAGTTACTACGGCCAATGCTGCCAGTACACGGGCCGCCGCTGAACTTCGAGACGCCCAACAGCAAGTCGCAACCGCCGCCGACCAGGCGACTGTTGCCGGGAATCTGGTAGCGACGGCTACGGCAGCACTCAGCACCCAGGCCGCACAAGTGGCGACCTCAGAGATCCAGGTCACGAACGCGCGACAGGAAGTTGCCGCGGCAAATGCCACGCTGGTGGGTGTGAGCAACCGTGCGCAAGATGCAGAGGCAACGGTTGTCGCTGCGGGTGCAACCCTTGCGGTGGTCGAGACGGCGGTTGTGCGGCAGGAGAACAACATTACGACGCTGGGACTGGCCCAACAAGCCCAGCAGTTCTATGCAGATGGCGATCCGCTGCGGGCCTTGCCTTTAGCCCTGGCCGCCAATGCCCAACCACATCCGCCGCTGTTCGCCCAACGGGTATTGGCTGATATTGCCTACGATAGTGGACTACGCCGCGTGCTAACCGGCCATACTGACCCGGTCGCGAGCGTGTCGTTTGCGCCGGATGGACAAACCGCGCTCTCGGCCTCACACGACAACACGCTGATTTTGTGGGATGTGACAACCGGCGCTGAAATCCGCCACTTTCACGGACATTCTGACTGGGTGCAGAGCGTCGCCTTTGCACCTGATGGACAATCCGCTCTATCCGCCTCAGATGACCAGACCGTGATTTTGTGGGATGTGGCAACCGGTACGGCTATCTACACAATGACCGGTCATACGCAGGCGGTAAATAGCGTCACTTTTGCGCCGGATGGACAAACCGCGCTCTCGGCCTCCACCGATCAGACGTTAATTTTGTGGGATGTGGCAACGGGCGCGGAAATCCGCCGCTTTGTCGGTCATACCGATTTTGTATGGAGCGTGGCCTTTAGCCCCAATGGACAAACGGCCCTCTCCGCTTCAGCGGATGACACGCTGATCCTGTGGGATGTGGCAACCGGTGCGGAAATCCGCCGCTTTGTCGGTCACCTGGCGGATGTGTGGAGCGTGGCCTTTAGCCCCGATGGACAAACCGCCCTCTCCGCCTCTGATGATCGCACGCTGATCCTGTGGGACCTGGCAACCGGTACCGAGCAGCGCCGCTTGACCGGTCACGAAGAGCGGGTACGAAGCGTCGCCTTTGCGCCGGATGGACAAACGGCTCTCTCCGGCGCGAATGATCGCACCCTCATATTATGGGAACTGGCCGAAGGCACTGAATTACGGCGTTTTGAAGGCCATGCAGATTGGGTGCGGGATGTATCATTTGCCCCGGATGGCAAGACCTTTCTGTCGGCATCGAATGATAATACGTTGATCGTGTGGGATGTGGCAACCGGGGCCGAAATCCGGCGCTTTGTCGGTCACCGTTCACGAGTGCGCAGCGTCGCGTTTGCCCCGGACAGCCAGACCGCCCTCTCTGGTTCATTCGATAATCAGCTGATTCTCTGGGACGTAAACACCGGCGCGGAAATCCGCCGTTTGACCGGCCACACGGCGGGCATTTTAAGTGTGGCGATTGCGCCGGATGGCCGCACCGCCCTCTCCGCTTCAAACGACAATACGCTGATTTTATGGGACCTGGCAACCGGGACGGAAATCTGGCGTTTAACCGATCATCAAGCTGAGGTCCAGAGCGTAACGTTTGCGCCCGATGGACAAACCGCGCTCTCCGCCGCGGTAAACGGCACCCTGATTCTGTGGGACGTAGCGACCGGCACCCAGCGACGCCGCTTGATCGGTCATAGTGATTTCGTGTTGAGCGTGGCCTTTGCGCCCGATGGACAAACGGCCCTCTCGGCTGCGGCAGATGGCACCCTGATTCTATGGGATATGACGACCGGATTTGCAAACCGCGTCATGATTGATCATTCGGGTTTTGTGTGGAGCGTCGCCTTTGCCCCGGATGGCGAAACGGCCCTCTCCACTTCAAGCGATCTTACGCTCATCCTGTGGGATCTGGAAACCGGGACGGAGCTGCGCCGCTTCGCTGGTCACACCGACTTTGTCCAGAGTGTGGCGTTTGCACCTGACGGACAAACGGCCCTTTCCACTGCGGCGGACGACACCGTGATTCTGTGGGATGTGGCAACGGGTAATGAACTGCGCCGTTTTACCGGTCATACGGATTCGGTTTGGGACGTGACGTTTGCGCCCGATGCCAGAACAGCCATCTCCGCTTCTGATGACGGCACGCTGATCCTGTGGCGCATTGATGCGGGCACCCAATTGATTGAGTGGACATATGCCAACCGAGCAGTGATCGAACTCAGTTGCGGTGACCGCCGGGCATATAGCGTTGCGACATTGTGTGATGCGGATGGAGTCGCCCCAACACGGACTCCCTTCATAACGGCGACTCCGACTGTAATACTCACACCGTCGAATACACTCACTGCGATACCATCAATCACACCAACGGAGACTGACTGATGCCCGCACGCAAAGGCGATACCTGGAATGAATCAGAAGTCTACAAGGATGCCTGGACACTGCGCGAGTGCCGCCGCCTGACGACGCTGGGCGAGATCAACCAGACGCCCAATTATCACACCAACATCGGCTTTACGGCAGATAGCGCGTATCTGGTGTTCTGGACCAAGCGCGAGGATCAAGGCGCGGTCTGCAAAGTACAGGTCGCTACCGGCGACATCACGCAATTGACCGACCCGGTGGCGAATTATGGCTTCGAACCCCACATTCAGGGCGGTCCCTATCCGCGTATGTGCCTCGCCCCGACGAGTCGCTGGCTGGTCTACACCGAAGCACGAGATTTGAAAGCCGTGCATCTCGATACGCTGGACGAAAAAACGCTCATCGCTGATCTGGACCCGGCATGGGAGATCGGCTATCCGAGCGTTTCCGCCGATGAGCAACATGTCATCCTGCCGGTGTCGCCCTTGCATCCCGAAGTGGCCGCCGGGCAGCGCGTGACGAAGCACTACTATGAGCATTTCGCCAGCGGCGCGGGGATGGCATTGCATCTGCTGCAAGTGCCATTGTTGGGCGGCGCCGTAGAGGTGGTCTATCAGGAGGCAGGGTGTCGATCATTCCACAGTCCCCATTCGCCGGTTGATTCTGACCTGGTACTGCTGGACCGCGATTTTCCGCCGCATTACTGGAGCGGTCGTGGCGACACGATCACCCGCATCTGGAAATTGCGGCTATCAACAGGGGAATTGACGGAACTGGCCTCACAAAATGACTGGAACTTCCAGACCCATTGCGTGTGGACATTCGATGGTGAACAGGTCCTCTATCATGGGCGCAGCGCCAGTGGGGGCTGGTATATCGGTGTGTGTGATCAAGCTGGGCAAAACATGCGCGAGTGGGATTTCGCTGACGCGCCGCATTACGGGCATGTAGCCGCGATGGCTGGTCGCCCGGCGGTGATTCTGGATGGCAACCTGAGCGACAACTTGCTCACGTGGCTCTACTACGATCATGAGCAGCCCCGGGTTGAAGTGATCGCGGCGCACAATACCGAGTGGGGCACGGTGTTGGGTCAGGCACCCCATCCGCATCCCCTGAGTTCGCCCGATGGCCGCTGGATTTCTTTTAACACGGCCCAGCGGGGGCGCACTGAGGTGGTGGTGGTGCGGGTGTAATTAATGCTGCATCACAAACCGGTGATGACGGATATGGACCTGATCGGCAGTCACGGTGACGACATTGAAACCGGGTTGCGCGTCCTGATCGTAGCTGGTTTGCATCTGGTCCGGCCAGGCGTGAAGTTGATACCAGGGACTCGCTACACTGCAATACAAAATGCCGTCGCGCAGCGTCTGGCAATTCTGATGGATGTGCCCGTAAAAGACGCCGCGCAACCGGTCACGGGCGGGCAACAGTGCCGCATGTAAGTCCGCACCGTTCGCCATACGCATGTACGTATCGAGCCAGGGAATGCCCACCGGCACTGCATTATGATGGACGGCTACAACTAATGGACGTGCATCAGCCGCTTCACAAATCGAACGGAGCCAGTCAAGTTGTTCGGCGCTTACCGTGCCGCTGGGGAGTTCTGCCGGGCCGGTGCTATCGAGACACACGACTTGTACACCGTTGCTCTCGAATTCATAATGCCAGGTCGGTTGGACACTCTCACGCTGCAACAGCACACTCTGGAGCAGGGCACAACTGTCGTGATTGCCCGCCAGATAATGGACTGGATATTTAATCCACCGCAGAACGTCACGGGCGACAATATAGGCTTCGGCGTGAGGATCATAAGCCACATCGCCGGTATGCAGCACAAAATCCGGCTCAAAGGGCAGGTTGTTCAACTGTTGGACCAGTTGCTCGGCGGCGAATCGCGGATGGCGCGGCGACCAGGGTGCGTAGTCCGGATCATGGCTGATGTGAGTGTCGCTGATGTGGACGAAACGGAGTAAAATGTCGGACATCGTTGCTCATGCTCTATGGGTAGGATGATGAGCGCTAATCATAGCATAAGGAAATGTGATGATCGAATTAACGACGGCAATCGTCATCGTCGCGCCGCATGAGGTGCAGACGATCGCTATCCCCCTCATGCGTCAGTACGCGCCTACGAACCTGATTCGGTTTCGACCCCATATCACGTTGCTGTTTCCGTTCGTACCCTATGCCCAGCTCGATTGGGCGTGTACTCAACTCTATGATCTGTGTGCATCGATTGAGCCATTTGACATCACCTTAGACGGCTATGGCGAGTTTCCCGGCGTCATCTACATGCAACCAGCCAATCCCGAACCAATCCAACAGGTCTTCCAGCAACTGTATCAGTTGTTCCCCAATTATCCGCCCTATGCGGGTAAATTTGGCAATGACCTGCAACCCCACATGACGATTGCTCAATTTGAGGAGCATCCGGTGATCTCCTTGCCGGACTATCAGCCGATCACCTTCCATGTCAACCGTATTCATTTGTGGTATGGCGTAAAGGATGCTGATCTGCCCTGGTTGACCTATGATGTCATTCCGCTGCGAGGCTAAATGGTATCCCCCACGTCCTACTTTTATGCTATTTTGAATCACGACTAACCGGACTATAATCACAAGATGAAACGTTGGTTATTGCTTCTGATTCTGCTGGTTTTAGCGGCCTGTTCACCCACGCCAACGCCACAAGTGGTGGATTTGCCGACGCTGGCTGATCTGCCAACGCTCACGCCGACCCGAACCGCCACGCCGACGCTGACCGCCACTGCATCATTGACACCAACCCATACACTCACGCCAACTATTACACCTACGGCAACCGCAACCGTGACGCCCAGCACAACCATTACCGATACACCGACATCAACCCCGACGACCACGCCCAGTCCCACCGTCGAACGAGGTGCACTATTTTTCTTGGCCGAAATCGCTGCCCGGACGACGGTTCTGCCCCAGGAACTGCAACCGCAGATTCCAACGCCTGTGGTTAATGACCCACCGCTGGCGGCTGTGAACTGCCCGGTGTTGCCACCAGGCGGCTTCGGTACGCTGTTTTTTAGCACGCCAGCACTCGCCAGCCAGATCGGGTGTCCGTTGGGGACCACGACGACCACCAGCAGCGCAGAACAGGCCTATGAACATGGCTCAATGATCTGGGCAAGTGGTCCGATTTTTGTCCTGTATGCCGATGGTCGTTACCAGCGATTCGATGATACATTTGTCGCTGGGGTTGATCCTGAAAGTGGCGGTGAGGTGCCACCGGCAGGGTTGATCGAACCGGTGCGCGGCTTTGGCAAGGTGTGGCGCACGAATCCCGATGTACGCGGCGGACTGGGTTGGGCACTGGCGGCAGAAGCGGCTGGCAACGTGACGATGCAGCGCTTTGAGCGCGGTTGGATGCTTGACCTATCACAACGCGGCGACGTGCTGGTTCTCAGCGAAGCGCCGGGTGGACAATCCGGCACGTGGCAAGCGTTACTCGGTGGATTTTGATGTATGATTAACTGAAATAATGATAACAAATTAGACTCGTATGACCAATCGTAGCCACGACCAGAAGCCGGACAAAAGCAAACGCACTGCTGATTCATCGGACAGTCAAAGCGATGCCACCAGTATTGAATATGCCAGCTTAGCGCTGGATCTGGCTGCGTCAACACCTTGCTTAACGCCCAAAGTTGTCCTTCAATTACAACGTACAGCGGGTAATCAGGCCGTGTCCCGGTTGATTGACCAACAGAATAGCGAGCGTTCAGCGGCTGCGGTCCAGCGCGTGCCCGGTCAGACTCGTCCGCGTTTATCGGAACCCGAAGTGCGCAGCGCGACGCCCAGAGGGGCCTATATACGTCTCACGTTTAATATGCAGTGGTCACGGGCCGAAGCGGTGGCCTATTTATGGCCCGATGGCCCGCAACCCGCCGCTAATTTCTTTATGCCGGATGCGGCGGATGCGATGGGTTCTGAGATCAGCGGCTATGAAAACTTCCTCATTTTACCGAACGCGGCAGTCTTAACCGGCATTCGACCGGAAGTCCATCGCCTGATCTACCAGTCGATTCCGGAATCCGCTGGCGGCGTAGAACTGCCGGCGATTGTGCCGCAAGAATTGCAGCGCCAGATTCAATCTGAACTGAGCGGGGACGGTGACATGACACTATCCGGTGCCTGGCCGTCAGCAACAGAACCGACGGGTTTATACTGGGTGCGCCGCACCGGTCGCCGAACCGAGGTGCAGGCGGCGCAGTTGCCCAGCCCGGACGATGCTGAAAACCGGCGCGTGCGCGATGCGCGCAGAACGGTCAACCGCGATATTACGCACTTCGTCGTGGAAGATCAGATCAGCATCACAGCGGCGAAAGAACGAGTCCGGCGCATCCATGCCAGTATTCTGCGGCTGATGCTGGTGGGCTATCTGGAAGCCATCATGATTTTTGGCGGCGCAAACCCGACGGTTGGTGGCCGCTTTGCGCATGACTTTGTCCCCGATGGTGAAGAATAAAATCTGATTGCGGCTAGTGAAGTTCAATCCATATGCAGTTGTGCGATGCCAATGCCCTGTTCCCCGGCGATGGTGTACAGCAAATAGATAGTTTCACCGTCGACGAAAATGCCGGGGTCACGGAGTTCGCGGACTGGCACAAGATCAGAGCCGCGAGTCGAGGGCCGTAGCGGCAAATTCGCACCCTCATAGCTTTCATCCGGGCTAAGAATAGTCTGTGGCGGTCCCGGTTGCCAGTGGCGCCAATCGGCGGCTGATGTATCAATCGGGCTGACCATGATTCGTTCGGGTTCATCGCCCGCACGTGAATAAAACACATATAACTGCCCCTGGTGAACAAGGACGGCCAGATGTCGGTTGGACGGTTGATCGGGCGGGAAGAAATGCGCCGCGCGGTCATTATCATCACCAAACAGCAGCGGTCCCCGCTCAAACTCGGCCAGACTATCCGGTGAGCGGTAGAGCAAACCGGGCATCGTCAGGCCAAAAAATTGATCTTGAAAGCGGAAAACCCGCAAATAGCCTGAACTAATGATCGTCGGCTGAGCGGTGAAGCGCAGCCCATCGGACGACAGGGCAACCCGACTGCGTTGTGAATAGAAAAAATACTCGTCAATTTCCGGGACGACCTGGCCGCGTTCGGCGTCGGTCACGGCACCATGATAATATAGCCGAATTGCCCGCCGTTCATGGTCGACATAAACATCCGGCGAGGCGATGTGCCCCACGAAGTATGAATCCGCCAGCTGGAGCACGCCCGGCTCGTGAATCTGCCAGGGGCCGTTGAGATCATCGGCATAGGCCAGCCGAATATGCTGCCCGTGATGATGGGCGAAATACAGGTAATAGGTGCCGAGGGGTTCATTGACCCAATCCGGGACACGAATGAGTGAGGGGCCGTTGATATTCGTTGCCATCGCCGGGTCAGCGCCGGGCGTTTGGGCGGTGATGATCGGATTGCCGCTCAGCCGAGTCGCACGCATCGGCTACGCCTTCTGAGTCGAACCGGCAAAGGCGGCGGTCAGCCCCAACAGGATGTAGATGGTACCGGTCAGGTATTTCTGTGCCCGCAAAAAATGTGGGTTATTACGCAACCAGTTTCCCGCCGTACCCGCCAGTACTGCATAAACTCCATCGCTGAGCAGTCCCATCGCCAGCAGAATCAAGCCGAGGATAAGCATCTGTAAAGGTACGGAACCGCGCGTTGGGTCAACAAATTGCGGCAAAAATGCAAAGAAAAACAGGGCGGTTTTGGGATTAAGAATGTTGACGACCATACCCTGATAAAAAATGCGCCTGAGATTCTGCTGTTCGATCTGCTGGGGCAGCAAAGCATCGTCTTTAGCGAAAAATTTGCGCACGCCCAGATAAATCAGGTATGCCGCGCCCAGATATTTGACGATGTTAAACGCCAGAGCCGACGACATCAAAATTGCTGAGAGTCCCAGCGCCGCGCCAAAGACATGAAATAACGTGCCCAGGCCGATCCCCAAAACGGACACAATGCCCGCTAAGCGACCCTGGTCAATACTGCGGGCGACGATGTAAAGCACGGCGGGTCCGGGCGTAATCAGCAGCACCCCGGCGGCCAAAACGAATACCAGCAAACTGGACCACTCAAACATCAGATCTGACTCCTGGGCAATTCGATCATACGTGGTTGTTCGGTGGCTAATTGTATAGGACAATCACGCTGTTTGCACAGCCAGCAGGAGTCCATTAATGAGCGTATTGCGTGGTGTGGGAGTCGGTGCCGGATATTTCAGCCAGTTCCATTATGAAGCCTGGAACCGGATGCCAGACGTTGCGATCGTCGCCCTGGCCGAGGTTGATGCCGAACGAGGTCAAACGGCGCAGGAACAATATGGGATTCCTAATCTATATGCTGATGTTCAGGCAATGCTGAAAGCCGAGCAGCCCGACTTCATTGACATTATCACACCACCAGCAACGCATCTGGCGCTTTGTCGAGCGGCGGCGGCGCAGGGCGTGGCGATTATTTGCCAGAAGCCCCTGGCCCCGACACTGGCGGCGAGTCAGGCAATCGTTGAGGTGGCGCAGCAGGCCGGTGTGCCGCTGATGGTGCATGAAAACTTCCGCTGGCAGCCCTGGTATCGGGAGATCAAACGGTTGATCGAGACCGATGTGCTGGGCGAAGTGTTCCACATCTATTTTCAAGCCCGTCCCGGCGATGGTTGGCCGGAAGATGCTTACTTGAGCCGCCAGCCGTTTTTCCGCGATTACGAACGCTTGCTGATTTATGAAACGGGCGTTCACTGGATCGATACGTTTCGCTTTTTGCTGGGCGATATGAGCACCGTTTATGCCCAACTGCGCCGCCATAATCCGGGCATCAAGGGTGAAGACGCCGGTCAATTGTTCTTCACATTTCAGACTGGCGCAACAGCGATCTGGGATGCGAATCGCTATAACGAAAACGAGGCCACCAATCCCCGTTACACCTTCGGCGAGATGCGGATTGACGCCAGCAAGGGTCATCTGACGTTGGGCTATGATGGTCGCATTCGCATCAAGTTGCTGGGCCAGCCTGCCTACGATCATGATTATGAACATGCCGATGTAAATTTTGCCAGCGACTGTGTGTATATGACGCAGCGGCACTTTGTTGAGACTCTGCAAACCGGCAGTGCATTCGAAACCAGCGGTCAGGATTACCTGCATAATGTAAGGGCAGTGGAAGCAGCCTATGAATCAGCGGAGTCAGGCTTGCCGGTGAAGCTCACATAAATGGTAAACGCAAGCGCTGTAAGCCTATAAAAATCAGCATCCTCAACCGAATGGCTTCTCGCCAACTACGCTGACGGGACAATCGCTTTTGTGTTATATTATCCGCAAAGTAGTTTGTCGATGATTAGTGCTTAAGACGGCTTGTCATAGATTTCGAGAGTCTTCGTGATCGACACGTTTGCATTGATGGTTGTTGTAGCCTGTTTGGTGTTCTATGTGCTGGCCCAACTACGCCAGCGCCCGGATGTGGCTTACACGAGTCTGGCCGCCCTGATCGGCTTGTTGACGGTGGGCATTATGCCGGCAGTCATCATCCTCGCCAGCGGCCTGGGACTGGTCGTCGTCTTGCAGCGCATATTCAACTTTCCAATTCGCCCGTTCAACCGCCTGCTGGCCCATAGCAGCACCTTAGCCGTCACCTTCGGGATTATCAAATTGCCGGGCGGCACCCTGCCGCTATCGACTGGGCAGCATCAAGCTGAAGTTCTCATAGCGGTTATCGCCGTTTTGATGGGCATCATGGTTGGGCAGGTGATGGAAAGCTGGCTGGAAAAAACGTTCAAACTGGAACCGTTGCAGGTCGTATTCGGCCTCGTTTATGTGTTGATGGCGGTGTTTTTGCCGCCAATCGCCTATAACGGTGGACTGGCCGTTTTTTTGATCGTACTGGCGGTACTGGCCTTGCAAGCGTTTACCTTTGGTGCGACAGATCGGGCGCAGCACCGCCTGCGACGCCGTACCCAGGAAGTCTCGCTACTCAGCAATATCGGTCAATTTACGTCGAATAACCTCGAGCTGGACGAACTCCTGTGGCATATCTACCAGCACGTTAATCGCTTGATTGAGGTCTCAATTTTCTACATCGCCATCTATGATGAAGAGCAAGAATCCCTGGAATTCCGATTGGTAGTCGCGGACGGGCAGCGAATCAGCTGGGCACCGCGTAAAATGGGCGGGGGTTCGACGGAATATGTCATTCGCAAAAAATCACCGTTGCACATCAACGCGACGGAGCGCATGAAGACCCCGGAACTGCAAAAGTATACGCCGACCGCGCCCTATATGGATTATCTGGGCGTCCCGTTGCTGGTGGAAGGCCAGGTCGTGGGCGTTATGTCGGCGCTGAGCACCGAGAGCGAAGACGCCTTCGGTAGCGAAGAAATCACCATCTTGCAAACGGTTGCCAACCAGGTCGCGCTGGCGCTTCGCAACGCGATGCTCTATACGCGCCAATCGGAAATGATCGGCAAGTTGTCAATCATTAACCAATCAGTCTATCAAGTTTTGTTTGGTGGCAACCGCGATGATGCCCTGACCGCTGCCTGCCAGACCGCCGCTGCTGTTGCAGGCACGCCCAAAGTTGCTTTATTCTTGGCACAGGACGATCAACTCCATTTAAAAACCAGTGATAGTCTCACCGAAGCCCATCGCCACTGGCTCGACGCCCACCCCTCGCCAGTAGCCACCGCGTTACGAGTGGTCGCCGATGTCGCCGACACTGATGACCTGAACTTGAAGTCAATCAGTGAATTAGGCCAATTTCGAGCATTGGCTGAGGTTCCCTTGCGGTCAGATCATGAGATGCGTGGTCTGTTAGCCGTTTATCATGACGCGCCCCACTATTTCCAGCGGCGCGAACTTGATCTACTGGAAACGCTAGCGAATCAGATCACCGCCATGCTGGAAAATGTGGACCTGTTCGAGGTTATGGAAAACTACACGTTTGAGATGAGCCAATTGGCACAGCTTTCACGCGTTTCAACTTCCAGCCTGAATTTGAATCAAGTCGTGGCCGATGTCGCTGCGATGTTGCAAATGATGACCAACGTCAACCGGGTTGCCATCTATACACTGGAAAACGACCAGCAACAGGCACGCCTCCTTGCCAGTGTCAACAGTCATCAACAGCAGCCGTCTGCTATCGGCCAATATGAGCCACTCCTACCAGAATTCGCGCAACTCGCGACCATGACCTCGCCCCAGTCCTGCGCCTACCAGCATACCGATGTCCATCTTTCCAACGCATTGGGCCAGCAGATGGCTGAACATGCTGAGCAAACCGTCGTGCTCGTACCGCTGCTGGTGGATAATGTGGTTTTAGGGGCGGTACTGCTGGGAAGCCTGGAAACCCGAAATTTTGCAACGCGCGAATGGCATTTCATTGATCTGGCAGCCAACCAGATTGCGGCCCAGATCAACAATATCCGGTTACATGAAAAAACCAGCGCCGATCTGAACCGACGCTTGAATGAAGTGGCGGTGATTGAGGACATCGCCCAACAGGTTTCCAGTTCGCTGGATTTCAATCAAATCATCAATCACGTGTTAGAGGCGGCGATGAAAGCGGTCGATGCTGATCTGGTCTCACTGGGTTTACTGACCGAGGCCGATCAGTTCTGGGTGATCGAGTTGCGGCAAGTTGATGGTGAACCGCAGCGGCGCTATATGTCACAGGCCTTAAACGCTGGTCTGTTGGGCAAGGTAGCGCGTACTGGTGAAGTCGTCATCGTGCCTGACAATCGCAATGCACCCAATTATGTTTCGGACTACGTTGACGAATACCGCTCGTCGTTGGGTGTGCCGTTGCTCAAGAAAGAGCAGGTGATTGGTGTCCTCAACGTCGAAAGCCACGAGGCCAATGCCTTCAATGCTGACCAAATCGGCTTTCTGACCAGCCTGGCCGGTCACGCGGTCGTGAGTATCGAAAATGCGCGTTTTTTGGAGCAGCGCCAGCAAGAAATTGAAATGTTGCGCCGCTTACGCGAACTATCGCTCTGGCTGGTAACGGTGGATGATATTCGCTCTGTGGGTCAGGCGATTTTAGAAACCGCGGTCGACTTACTTGAGGGGCAGGATGCTGTATTATATGCTTATGAAAGGCCGTCTGACCGCCTGAATTTGCTGGCCGAACAATGGGCGGACGACCAGAATGGTCCGGCTATGTACACCTTCTCTGAAGCAGTAGCCTATGAAAGTGCTCATCGTGGCGAATTGCACATGGTCGCCGCTGTCCAACAGCATCCAGCCTATATCGAAGGCGCTGCGTTTAACTTTGAAAGCATGTTGGCGGTGCCACTTAAACGCGGGCCGCAGGTGCAGTATGTTTTATGCATCACATTCGCCAACCAGCGTCAACTTACCGCTCACGATCGCGACACACTGGATTTGCTGGCAGGACAGGCCGTTGGGCATTTGGAGAATGTCAGCTTACAGGAACGCATTCGCGCCGGACGGGACCAGATGCGGGCCATTTTGGATTCGACTCAGGATGGAATGATTTTGCTTGATCGGGATGGGCGATTAATCGAAACCAACCCGGCGGCACATCGATTGCTAGACATTGACTTGCAACCCTGTCGCGGCAGGTTGATCACTGACGTGCTGCAAAATCACGCTGAAAATAGTTATTCACAACCAGCGCTCAAGAATCTGGTCACAACGTTGCGTGATGCCCCCGACGCAACAACGCATTTCAACTTCGATCGAGTGGTTGATGGTCAGGTCGTTTATGTCGAAGAGACCGGGCTGCCCGTGCATGATGCTGACCAAAAAATCACCGGACGGTTGCTCGTATTACGAGATGTCACTGGCATTAAGCAATTGGAAGCGCAGCGTGAAGACCTGACCGATATGGTCGTGCATGATTTACGCGGGCCGTTGGGGAGTATCCAGAATGCGCTGGATCTGGCATTAATCACCCTGGATGATGAAACCGCCCTCGAAGAGAACACACTGTTACTGAACAACTCGCGCACGAATACGGTGCGGCTATTGCGATTGGTTGAGACCTTGTTGGACATCGCCAAAATGCAGTCACCGGATATGGCGTTGGCCCTGCAACCCGTGTCTGTCGTCCAGTTAGTTGAGACCGCCTACATGGCGCTGGCAAGCGCCTTACAACAGGCTCAGATAAACGTTGAATTTGATATACCGACTAATCTGCCGCTGGTGTTGGCGGATGAGGAAAAAATCGAGCGGGTGCTGGTGAACCTGCTGGACAATGCCCTGCGCTATACCCCGACTGGGGGCGAGATTTGTATTCAAGTAAAGATTATCACTCCCGACCAGTGGATGGCGGTCATTATTAATGACAGCGGACCCGGCATCCCGCCGGACCAGCGGGACGAAATTTTCGAGCGCTTTAATCGCGTCCCGGGTCAGGTGCCTAAACGCGGGCACAAGGGAAATGGTCTCGGACTCAACTTTTCCAAACAAGCCATTGAAAAACATGGCGGCACTATCCATGTGGCAGCAGATGGCAAGCTGCCCGGCGCTTGTTTTGTATTTACCCTCCCGATTGCCAAATAGCCAATAATTACACCCTGTAATAAAATAAAGGTTCGGAAATCGTTAGAAGTGGCGATTCCTGGCTAAAGCCGGGTGCACAAGGTGATCGTAAATCGTCCCCAGTATCATATAAATCACATCTAATTCATTCTGATGGGAGTCTGGACTTTTTGTTGTACCAATGAGAATCACCTCACACATGACACGAAAAAATGGGCTACTCTGGCTCCTTATCCTGGCGACATTGTTGGCGCTCGTTACCCAGCTTCCCGGTATCCGCAGTGAATATCTCGCGGTGGCGACCCTGTTCGGATTTCTTACCGGCATCGCCATCTACTTTGGTATCTTACTGACTCAGGGTGAGATTAGCACTGCCTTTATGCTGGGCATTCTAGGGACATTGCTGCTCCCTGCCGAGGCAATGCCCACGCTCACCTGGGGGATTTTTTGCGGCGGCTTCAGCGCCAGTATCGCTCGTGGCCTGTGGCGACGGCGACGCCCGCGTTATCATCGCACCGCCCATCTATCGCGCAACATTGTTACCGTATCTTCACGGGTTACGCTCGGTTTTGTGACCGCGAACATAGCCTATCAGTGGTTGGGGGGGCGCCAACCCTGGACGCAGCCGACGATTGCCGATGTAATCCCTATACTTGGCTTTGGCCTGGTCTATCTCATCATCTTTTTGGGCATTTTTCTGTTGGCAATTTATCTGGATGGGCGGCCTGTTGCGCGTGCTTTGAGCGAGAATCGCCACTTACTCGCTTTAACCTTGACGGTCCCACCATTCATAGCGATCCTCGCCGCGCCGCATATTGAGAGCACCATTATTTTGCTGATCGTGTTCTTGCCAGTGACGGTAGGGCTGTATGGCTATGGGCGCAGCCGCTTCGACTTGCGCTGGCAGCAGCGACAATTACAGGCCTTAGCCAAGATCAGCCAGGCGATGCGGGCCAACCAGGACTTACGTGGATTACTGCAAACGGTCTATGCCGAACTCGAAGGTCTTATCCATATTGACCATTTTAAGGCCGTGCTGATTGAAGCTAATGGTCGCCAGTGGCATTTACCGCTGGTGGTGCAGAATCGTGAGCTGCGGACAGATCATCCGCTGGTTGATCCCCGACCCGGGTCGCCTATCGCTCACATACTCGAAACGCAATCATCACTCTTGCTGACACACAATGCAGCCGCCATGGCCCAACAACGCGGCTTACAGGCACCGGATGCAGCCGTATCAGCCTGGCTGGGCGTGCCATTATTGGTGGGTGATCGAACATTGGGGGCGCTGGTCATTGGCTCGGCAGATTCGAATCAACGCTTTGGCGCCGAAGAACAACATGTTCTGGGCATCATTGCGGCGGCGACCAGCGCAGCCCTCGACAACACTCAACTGTATAAACAGCAAGCGGAACGGGTAGTACAACTGGGCAATGTCAATGCCGTACTGGCGTTATTAACCGAGACGCTCTCGCCGGATGAGGTGCTGGACACGATTATCTCCTCTGCTTCGGCCATTTCTGAAGCGACCGCAGTGGCCGTTTATCGGTCTCAAGACACGGCTTTTACGCTTGTGCGTTGTGCTGGTCTCAGTGATGATTTTGCAGTGAATCCATTACTGGTCATTCAACCCCAAGCCGGGCCAGAGAATATCGATCAGCCAATTGTCGTGACGAATGTTGCGGACGATCAGCGGGTCGATCATCTACGCCGGATGCTGCGGCATGAGAACAAGGCCGCGTGGATTGAATTGCCCTTGATGGTCAGTGCGCAGCCGGTGGGGGCGCTGCTGCTTTATTATGATGCCCCTCACGCGTTTACGTCCGAGCAGATACAACTGCTACGCACATTTGCCAATCAAGCGGCCCAGGCCATCGTAAATGCTGACCTGTATGCCGGGACCTATCGCGCGCTGGAAAATCGCATCGAGCAACTCTCAACGCTGGCGAACCTGGGACGTGATCTGATGGCGACGATGAACCCGGCCATCATCGCAGAACTGCTGCTGAAATATGCCCAGGCCGCGACGAACGCCCCGGTGGGCGCGATTTTACTGCGTGACAACGACCGTGATGGTGTGCGCTTAGCAGTTGAACATGGCTATCCAGCGGGCACATTCACCAATCCGGCAGTCCTGGAGCAGGGCCTTACCGGGCAAGTCCTGGCAACAAGTGAGCCGGTTTGGAGTGGGCAGGTGCAGGATGTCCCCAACTATCTCAGCCTGATGCCGACCACGCAATCCCAGCTTTCGGTTCCGATCATCTGGCAAGGGACCTCTTTGGGTGTGATGACGCTGGAAAGCGATCAACTGGACCATTTTGACGCGGAACAGGTTGATTTCATCAGCCAATTGACCAATCAAGTGGTCTTTGCGGTTGAGAATGCCCGCCTGTTTCATGATGCGGCTGAAGGTCGTGACCGGGTACAGACGATATTGAACACGATGTCCGAGGGTCTCATTCTGCTGGACCGCCACGGCCATATCGCGCTGGCGAATCCCCATGTCAGTTTGCTGGGCCTCAATCATCAGGAATTGGTCGGACGTGATATTCAAGCGTTGCTGGACCAGCCCAATCTGGAATTCGCCGAGCGCCTGGGCTTTCAATCAGATAACGATTTGCTGCGACTGATTAAAGGGCAACCGGTGCTGCCAGTGGGTATTTTCGGTTATACGCTGGCGTCTGACAAAGCGCCGGTTTATATTCAGCGGGAGATTATCCCCATTCAAGCCGAAGCGACTGATGTGAATGGGATCTTGCTGGTGTTCCGCGACGAGACCGAACGCCATAAGCTGGACCGTGCCCGCGAAGAATTCTCCCAGTTGATTATTCATGACCTGCGCAGCCCCTTGACCGCCGTCACCAGCAGCGTGGAACTGCTTTCAGAGATCGTCCCACCGGAGAACGAATACAGCGCGCTGGTTGCTCGAACGGCTGATTCCAGCCGACGGGCGATTCGACGCTTGCTCAACCGGGTGGATTCGCTGCTGGATGTCTCGCGCATGAAAAGCGGTCAGATGTCGCTGCAACTGGAAGTGGCGCAATTGGATGCGCTGGTCGCTAATGTGCAGGCCGAACTCGAACCCCTGGCCCAGCAGTTCGAGATTTCGATTGTCGCAAAGTTGCCGTCACCAGCACCTGATCTCATGATTGATGTGGAAAAAGTTGAGCGTATCCTGCTGAATTTGCTGGATAATGCCCTGAAGTTTAGCCCGCGTGAAAGTGAGGTGCTGGTGACGGCTCAACGCGATCAAAATGGCAACCAGTCCCAATTGCAGGTCGCCATTGTCGATCATGGGCCGGGTGTACCCGAAGCCGAACGTGAGAGCATTTTTGACCGCTTTGTGCAGATTCAGCAGCAGGCAGGTCATCACCGGCGCGGCAGCGGGCTGGGCCTCAACTTTTGCAAATTAGCGGTTGAGGCGCATGGTGGTCACATCTGGATCGAGGAAAATCCAACCGGTGGCACCATGATGAATTTTACGCTACCAATCCATGGCGCCGCCGATCAAACTGAGGTTGAGGTGTAGTAAGATGCAACGTATTTGCGTATTCTGCGGTTCAAATTCTGGAAACCAACCCGCTTATACCACTGCCGCGCAGCAGATGGGAACCGCTCTGGGTAAGCGCAATCTGGAACTGGTGTATGGCGGCGGTCATGTCGGTTTGATGGGAACCGTGGCTGATGCCGTGCTGGCTGCTGGAGGCCGTGTCACCGGGGTGATTCCCCAGTCCTTGCGGGCAAAAGAGGTCGGTCACAATGGCCTGACTGAATTGATTGTCACCCAGTCAATGCACGAGCGGAAAGCAAAAATGGCAGAACTGGCCGATGGTTTTGTGGCGTTGCCGGGCGGTTTTGGCACCTTTGAGGAACTGATTGAGATTATCACCTGGGGCCAATTAGGCTATCATGGTAAGCCGATAGGCCTGCTCAATGTCGCGGGCTTCTACGATGGCTTGCTGATATTTTTCGATCAGGCGGTAACGGCGGGCTTCATCCATCCCCAGCACCGGGCTATGCTGATGGTGAACGACGATGCAGCCGCCTTGCTGGACGACTTCGCAACTTATGAACCGACTTATACCGCAAAGTGGACCGCCTCGGACTCCTTGAAATAAGCGCTATCATTCGCCACAATCGATACGCAAAAATCATTGGAGAAAATTTTATGACTAAGGGCCGCGTGTGGAATGACCCGCAGTTTCGCTATGAAGATGCGTTTAGCGGGCGTGAGATCACCCGCCTGACCGATTACCTGGGGCATTCGAGCCACCTCTATTTCACAGACCCCTGCTGGTTCAATAATGACCGGTCGTTTATCTTCAACTCAGACCGCGAAGGTCAGTCTGACCTGTACCGTTACGATCGGGACGATGGCAAAATTACGCAACTGACCGATTATCCCGATCAGACCCGCCGTCTGGGTGGCTGCTTCAGCGCCGCAAATCAGTGTCACTATTACTGGCGCAACAATCAACTGATCGAACTGGACATCATTACGCTGGCGGAACGCACTCTCTACGTTGCACCTGCCGGTGTCGCCGCCGGACGCGCCAGCCCGACCGCTGACGGCAAGTACATCATGTCGATGTTGCGCCACGAAATCCCAGCAGAAAAAGCGGCGATCTCATTCGCCTATTCGCGCTTTCACGAGCTGTTTCACGCCAAACCGTTGACGCAAATTATCCGCATCGAAGTCGCCACTGGTAGCATGGCGATCATCCACGAAGATAACTGCTATACGAGCCACATCAACACCTCGCCCACGCTGCCCGACATCATGACGTTCTGTCATGAAGGCCCCTGGCGGTTGGTGGAGCAACGCATCTGGGGCTTGAACATCATGACCGGCGAAAAGTGGAAGATTCGCCCGCAAGATGAGGGGATTTATGCGGTGGGGCATGAATACTGGTTTATGGATGGCGAACATATCGGCTATCATGGGATGCCCCGCGATGAGCGGGGACATACGGCACCGATTTTCGGGCGCATTAAATGGGACAACACCGACGCTTTTGAAGAACATTTCCCCTTCCATTCAACGCATTTTTGCAGCCTGGATGAACACCTGATCGCCGGGGATGGCACACCGGCAGCGATCTTCAGCAGTCAGGGCAAGGCACTACCATTTATCCAGTTGTTCAAGTGGGATGGTGAAAGATACGCCGGGCCAAAGGCACTGGCCTTTCATCGCAGCACGTTTAATGACCAGCACGCCCACCCCCACCCCCGTTTCACACCTGATGGCAAATACGTCCTGTACACGTCGGACCTGACCGGCTACTCGAATATGTATCTGGCGGAGGTGGGCGATTATGACGATCTGCCCGACCTGACCGAAGATATTTTGACCGTGAAGACATAACGTCATTTGCCTGGAAGAACAGGTATAGAGCGCCACTTATTTATCGGTTTTCGCGAGAGAAGATGACGGTCATTTTCTTTAAACTAAAAAACCATCACCTGCCCCTGGTTGGCTTGCTCAGTGTGCAACTGCTTGCTGGTATTCTGCTTACACCACTGAGCAATTTTTCTGGAATATATCTGAATGAGGTTCTGGCTTACCCCCTATGGCAGGTGAGCCAGGTGATTGCATTGGGACAGGTCGTGGGGATGGTTGCTTCGGTACTGAGTGGTAGTTTGAGTGATCGCTGGGGGCATAAATGGATCTTGTTTGCTGGCGTAAGTGCCGTCGCCATCAGTAGCTTGCTATTCCTCATCCGAGTCCCCTGGATCGTGATTGTCTTATGGTGCATGACCAGCGCCGGGGTGGGATTGTCCGCAGTAAGTGGGCAAGGCTACCTTACACTCGTATCCGCCGCTGGTATATTGGGACTTTCATCAGCGCTATACAACTGGGGGTATACCGTCGGTGGTGCGATCGGTGCCCCGCTTGCAACCCTCATTCTGAGTGATAACAATTTCACCAGAATGGGTATTGCATTGTTGGGGCTTGGATTATTCGCAGCGCTAATTGCCAGTTTTTTACCCCATATGCGCCCCGACCCTACCTCCAATACCCCCGTATCTGTGTCTGGAGGGTATGGCGTATTGCTCCGAAAACAGATCGCCCTATTGGGCTTGCTCCGATTTTTACCGACCTGTTACTATGGTGTGATGCCGCTAATCCCTCTGTTGATCAAACAGCAAAGTGGCAGTAATTCCGCTGTCGCCTGGTATGTGACCGGTAGCTCCATTTTTGCCTCGCTTGCTCAACTGGTTGCCGGGCGGGCTGCTGATCGACATGGTGTGCGGCTACCAACCCAAATTGCATTTATCGTTATTCTGCTGGCAATTTTGGGCACGATTTTCACCGCCCAATCGATATGGGGTTTAGCCATCTTTGGCGGCCTGGGCATTGGCGCGGCCTGGTCGTTATCTACCCTCCTACCGGGAATGGTGAAAAGAGCAACAGCACCGGAAATTCACGGGCGCGTGTTTGGCATGTTGCACCTGCTCTGGACGATTGCTATGGCTTTTGGCGTTCTGCTGGGTGGTAAATTCCTTGAAATCGATTTGCGATTGCCTTTTATCATCGTCGGTATGCTCAATATCGTCGCCCTTTTCTTGACGGTGCCATTTTTTCGGATGACGGCACCACAATCCATGGCTCACCCCATCGCGGACTAACTTACCAACTGCAAGCGAGCATTGATCCTTGTGGATAAGAAACAATGTCGGTATGTTTGTGTTCACGTGCCCTGAAATGCAAACCTCACATCCAGGTTCCATGAAGCGTTTTTGGCACTTTGCGTGATATGCGATAGTTGGTGGTTTACATTCGGGTTGTTGGTATAGTTTTTTGTCGAGGGCATGATGATCACGGGACGTAATGTATTGGGTGGCAGGCTGGAAACATGCAGTCGGCAACCGCTGACGGGCTTCTATCGTGATGGATGTTGCAATACGGGCATTGATGACGTCGGCGTGCACGTGGTATGCGCGAAACTAACGCAGGACTTTCTCGATTTCTCCAAAGCGCAGGGCAATGATTTGACGACGCCGGGACCGGGCTTTCCGGGTCTCAAGCCAGGGGACCGCTGGTGCTTGTGTGCATCGCGCTGGAAAGAAGCTTGCGAAGCCGGGGTTGCGCCCGCCATCTATCTGAATGCCACCCATGTCGCCGTGCTGGAATTCATCCCGCTGGATACGCTCAAAGCCCATGCGCTCGATTTGCAGTAAAAACAGCCGTTAGCAGATTAGCCGTTTAGCATTTTAGCCTTATAATCTTCATGGTCGGTAGCCACCAAGCAAAGACAGCATTTTAAGGAGAAAATCTTATGACCAAAGGTCGTGTTTACGATGACCCGAAATTTGAATATGAGGACCCCTACAGCGGGCGTGTGATTAAGCGCCTGACGGATTACCTGGGGCATTCCAACCATTTTTATTTTACCGACCCCTGCTGGTTCAATGATGGGCAGTCCATGCTGTTCAACAGTGACCGCGAAGGCCAGCGCAATATTTTTCGCTACGACATGATCGATGGCAAGATCACGCAGGTGACGGACCTGCAGGGCACTGGCGGCACCCCGCGCCCTTGCATCAGCACGCCCAACAACTGCGCCTATTTCTGGTGGCAACGACAGGTGATCGAACTCAACCTGGAAACGCTGGCGGAGCGCGTGATCTATGAAGCGCCCGCTGCCATGAACCCGGCAGACCGCACCAATCCGACAGCGGATGGTCAGTATGTCATTACCAAACTCCAAGAACCACTGCCGCAAGGGAAGGCGACGGTTTCATTTGCCTACGCCAATTTCCGCGAGTCGTTTTTCGCCAAACCCCTGACGCAGATCATTCGCATTGAGGTGGCAACCGGGGCGATGCAGGTCATTCACGAAGATCATTGCCACATGAGCCACATCAATACGTCGCCGACGCTGCCACAGATCATGACCTTCTGCCATGAAGGCCCCTGGCATCTGGTTGAGCAGCGCATCTGGGGCTTGAACGTCGAAACCGGTGAACACTGGAAAGTGCGCCCACAGGATGATGGCAAGAATTACGCGATTGGGCATGAATACTGGTTCGCCGATGGCGAAACGGTGGGCTATCATGGTCGCCCGCGCATTGATGATAAAGCGACGGATCGTCCCAACGGGGATCATGTTTTCGGACACATCAAGTGGAATAGCACGGAAAACGTCGAAGTCAACTTCCCGTTCCATTCCGGGCATTTCCAGAGTTTGGATGAAAGTATCATCGTTGGTGATGGCACCCCGGCACTGGCAGGCAATCGCTGGCAAAATGCCCAACCATTTATTCAGTTGTTTAAGTGGAATGGCAGCGAGTATGTGGGGCCGCGTATCCTGGCCTATCATCGCAGTACGTTCAATAATCAACACGCGCACCCGCACCCCCGGTTTACGCCCGATGGCAAGTACGTCCTGTACTCATCTGACCTGACCGATTATTCGAATATGTACCTGGCAGAAGTGGGTGATTTCGAGACGTTGCCGCTGCTCACCGACGATACCCCCGCCCGCCCGGATATGTTGTAGAATTGAGGCTGTACATACTGTAGGTGTAAGGTAACCGGCTTGGCATCAGCAACCAAAATCATTAAACGACGACATCGGCGCACCGATCGGCAACAGACCCGACGGATGCGGTCGCAGCTTTTGCTGGCGGTGTTCGGTGGTTTAGTCTTGATCTTCGGCGTTTTACCGGCTGCAATCGCTATCGGGGGTGCAATCGGGATGTATCAGCGGGCGGCACAAGCGTTGCCCGACCCGCTGGCGACGATTTATCTGGACCCGATTGTCGGCCCCACCCGCCTCTATGATCGCAGCGGCGAAACCCTGTTGTTTGAGGTGCAGGATCCGTTGGGTGATGAACGGGAATGGTTGACGTTGGAGCGGTTGCCAACTTATGCGGTTGATGCCACCCTGTTGATGGAAGACCCCGGCTTTCTCACGCGCAGTCGGCCCGGACCTGC
Source organism: Phototrophicaceae bacterium (assembly GCA_965223835.1). Taxonomy (GTDB): domain Bacteria; phylum Chloroflexota; class Anaerolineae; order Aggregatilineales; family Phototrophicaceae; genus CAVYXZ01. The sequence goes on along the minus strand of CBDCXQ010000001.1, from coordinate 5,830,218 downwards.
TGCGGCACTGGTCAAGCTGTGGCAGAATACGCTCAATGGCCCGGTAGCCGTTGACCCAACGTTGACCGGGCGGTTGGTGCGGAACGCGATTGCACCGCCCAACGAAGTGCCGACGCTGATGGACCGCGAACGAGAAATCGCGCTGGTAGCCGAGGTGAATCGACGGTACACACCCGAAGATATTCTGGAGTGGCATCTCAACACTAATTTTTATGGCAACGAAGCCTATGGCATTGAGGCGGCGGCACAGGTTTACCTGGGGAAAAGCGCCATTGACCTGACACTGGATGAGGCTGCGTTGCTGGCCGCGATTCCGGCAGCCCCTCAGTACAATCCGCTCGACAATGAATTTGCCGCCCGCGGTCGCCAGTCGGATGTGCTGCGGGCGCTCTTTCAAGCTGACAAGATCAGCAACCTTGACTTTGACCTGGCAGTAACAAGGCAGGCTCCCGTGTTGTCTGCCGGGGGACAAGTTCCAGCGGTCGCACCCGATTTCGCCATTTATGCCCGGCGGCAGGCCAGAGAAATCCTTGATAACCTCGGCCTTGATGGAGCGCGGTTGGTGTCGCGGGGCGGTTTGAAGATCGTCACGACGCTGGATATCGATTTATATTATCAGACTGAATGCGTCATGCGGACTCATCTGGCGCGGTTGGCTGGTGTTAGCAATCCGCAGCCGACGCTGGCGAATACCGCCTGCAACAGCGCCATCTATTTGCCGACGCTCAACGCCTTCACACTGGAACGCCCGCCTGATAATGGGCAACTGGTGGTATTGGATGTGCGCACCGGCGAAATAAAAAGTATGATCGGCCCGGTAGCGTCAATTGCCCATCAGCCCGGCCCGACGCTGCAACCGTTTGTCTATTTCGAGGGATTCCGCACCGGGGATACACCGGCGGATATGGTACTGGATATTCCGCGACCTTTGCCCGGCGCGGTTGAAGGTCTGATCTATACCCCGGCTAACCCCGATAATCAGTTTCGCGGACCGATCAATTTGCGGGATGCCATGAGCGCGTGGTTGCTGCCCCCGGCGGTCCAGGTTGCCAACGAAAAACGGCTGGACAACATTCTGGGGCGGGCGCATTTGCTGGGTCTTAACAGTCTTGATGAAAATCAGCGCTATGATCTGTCATTATTGGAGCGAGGCGGACAGGTCGCGGTTCTGGATGTCGCTTATGCCTACTCCGTGTTGTCCTCAATGGGAGAGATGCGCGGCATTCAGGTGGAGCCAATCGCCCGCAATTATCGTGTGCGCGACCCGGTAGCCGTGCTGCGGATTGAAGAAACGGCGGGTGGCGATGTGCTATGGGAATATAGCGGTCAGATTTATGAACCCGATTGTGCCGTCGCCACCAATTGCACGTTTATCTACGACGATGAACTGGGCTATCTCATCAATAACGTTTTGGCCGATCAGGCCACCCGCACCCGTGTTATCGGCGATCAACCAGCGCTGGACACCGGACGCCCGACGGCGATTGTCAATGGTTTAGCCGGTAATCGCACCGAAGCCTGGACCGTTGGTTACACGCCGCAACTGGTCGTGGGGGTGCATCTCAACCGCGAAGATGGCGAGACCATTACGGTTGATGGCCTGAATATGCAGGGCAGTGTCCCGGTGTGGCGGGCGGTGCTGGATTACCTTTATGAGCGCGATGGTTTAGTGCCTGAAGTTTGGCAACAACCGGAAAACATCGCTGAACTGGCGGTCTGCGAACGGTCGGGTCTGTTGCCGAATGGCGTCTGCCCAACGCGCCGCGAGATCTTCATCCGAGATATTCAACCGGTGCGACTCGACCCGTACTGGCAGTTATTCGACATCAATAGTCAGACCGGGCAGTTGGCAACGGTCAATACCCCGACGGCTTCCCGCAGCGAACGCATTTACTTCGTCCCACCCGATGATGCGCGTGATTGGTGGGAGGCGAATAATCAGCCACTGCCGCCGACCGAATACGACACCGTAAGTCGGCCCGAATTATTAGGCGCAGCGGGCCTATTGCAACCCGCGCCGTTCGCCTATGTTGGCGGACAGGTCGAGGTGCGCGGCACGATGGACTCCAGTAATATGCAATTCTACCAACTGGCCTATGGGCAGGGTCTCAACCCCGATCAGTGGATTCAGATCAGCGGTCAACAGACCGAGTATTCGCCGGGCACCAACCTGGGGACATGGGATACTACCGGACTGGATGGTCTGTATAGCCTGCGCCTGACGGTGGTTCTCAACGACAATACGCTGGAATCAGCGGTGCGGCAGGTGACAATCGACAACATTGCGCCGACGGTCACATTACGGGCCGGGGAAGGCGAACCGATTTTCCGCTGGCCGAACGACCGCTTGATTGCACTCACCGCAGACGTTGAAGATAACCTCGCCATAGAGCGCGTTGAGTTTTTCTATAACAGCCAATTTATCGGTACCGACGAAGAATGGCCCTATGGCTTTGAGTGGGACATCACCCGCGTCGGCACGGAGCTATTTGAAGCAGTCGCGTTTGATGCCGTTGGCAATCAAACCAGAGCCGAACTCACGGTTGAGGTGCGCCGGGCGGAGTAGCCATGCTCGAAACGCGGTTAGTTCTGCTGGAAGGTTTGCCAGGTAGTGGCAAATCTACCCAGGCGCAGTGGTTGGAAGTGATACTCAAACACCAGCATATTCCAGCCCGTTGGTACTCGGAAGGCGATGTCAATCACCCTTTGAACTGGTTTGACGACTGGTGGCAGCCCGAGTTTGACATGCTGCCCTACTTCGCCGATTTGCCCGCCGCCATGCAGCGCTGTTTGGCAAATTGGAAAATCTTTGTGCAGGCTACGCTGGACGCCGACACGCTGCCAATCCTTGAAAACTGGCCGTTTCTAAATTCGCTCTTCATGTTCATTTATGGCAATGCGGACCTGGCGTCGCTCAGAGTGTTTGCACGGCAAACGCAGCAGATTATTGCACCCCTGAATCCCACGTTGATTTATTTTCACCAATCGGCTGCGCGACAGGCCTTGCAGCGGATTCTGGCGATTCGTGGGCCGGGTTTCGAGCGCGAACTGTTTCATAACATGAGCCGGTTTCCGTTTTGTCAGCAGCGCGGGTTGGTTGATTTCGAGTGTGTGACAGCAATCTGGGAGGCAAATCAAATATTGATGCGCGAACTGCTGCCCGGCTATGCGCCGCATCAACTCGAATTGGATGTTACGCCGGAGGTGTGGTCGGATTATCGACAGCAAATGCTCGATCTGCTCCAAGTAAACGAAGCACCCTTAACCACCACGCTGGCACTAGAACCCCTGGTTGGTGACTATCGAGGTGAACGACAGTTAGAAATTCGGTTGGAAAATGAAGCATTGATCGCAATTGAAGCTGGGAACGTCACACCGCTTCTGAGGCTGAAAGAGCATACGTTTTACTGGCAAGGCCGACCCATCACGCTCACGTTTGCTGCGGACGGCACGCGGCTGACGATTGACTCTTCGCGTATGTTTGGTCCGGTACAAACGCTCACCCGTGTAAGCCAGGGGTAAACCAGCGCGTCTCTTTTCTAATGACAACATGAAAGAGATGGCGATGACGGCAAGTGAAAAGATAATCGTCTATGGACATCCTGCCTGTTTGATGGTGGGTCCAGTATTAGGTATGCTTGATCAGAGTCAGGTTGAATACGCGTATATCAACATCCAGCAGGAGCCAACCGCCCGTGACCGGGTGCGTGAAATCAACGATGGCTATGAAAGCGTGCCAACGCTGGTATTTCCTGATGGCAGCACGTTGACCGAGCCGAGCAGTGGGCAACTGAAGGCCAAATTGCGGGAGTCCGGTTACGCGGTTCCCTGGAAAGCGCAATTGATTGGCAGTGCGCCACAGTATATCTTCATCGCGTTGCTGGTGTTTTTTGTCCTGCGCATTATTGCCGTGCTATGAAGCGCCGGTTTAAGCGCCAGTCATAATACTGCGAACGATAACCCCCAAGAGCAGCGTAAAACCCCAGATATAACTGCCCATCGCCGGACGTTTTTTGGCGGTGGTTTCCACGAAAATAAAAAACGGCAACGCCAGCACACTCGCCATGCCATAGATGAGATGTACATCCTGCCGGGGCCGCCCCTGAAGCGCAACCATCACGACGCCGATCAGCGCCTGGAGCAGCATCGTGCCAAAAACGATGTAAGTTGCGTAGCGGAATAAACGGGTGACATCGCCTTTGCGAATAATGCCGATGTAAACGCCCAGCCCGGCCATCACTGCCGCCACCCCCAACCCTAATCGTGAGAGATTGAAGTGCAGGTCACGCAGGATGACATACAGCCAGACCTGGGGGAAACGCTGCGCGGTGTCGATGATGGATACGATGATAAACAGCAGCAGCGCCAGCAGCAGCGCGAGGATGAGATAGCGATTGCCGCGTGTGATTGGGGCGAAGGGGTCCGGCTTCTGGGCGGGTTTGTTGGTCATGGAGTTTATTATCCGCCCCCGCCTTCCTCCCTCAACGCATTGGGGGTATCTGAAGGGACGGAGGGTATATTATCTGGTGATTAATGCCTGACATCAAATCCAGGCCAGCGTATTTTGTCCGTGTGGCTTGAAATCGGAATAATCATCTGCTCGTTATCTCCAGCACAGTTTATAACCCAATCCAGACACCGTTTCAATACAATCGGCGTAATCGCCAAGTTTTTTCCGCAGCGAACGCACCATCCCGTCTACAACATTGCTGCCACCGGTATATTCGTAGCCCCAGACTGCGTTGAGCAGTTCGTCGCGGGAGATCGCTTTTTCTTCATTTTGAATCAAATAACGCATCAGTTCAAATTCAAGCGGCGTGAGTCCGGCGCTTGTGCTTCCCATTCGCAGCGCCCGTGCTTCCACATCCAGCACAACTGGCGGTGTGGTTCCTAGCTGCGCGTCTACGAGATCTGCCATCCAGCCAGGGACAAGCTGCGGACCAAAATCGTTGACCACAGTGGTATACCACGTGTCGTCTAATTGCGCTGGTTCAAGGTCGCTAAAGCCGAGTGACTCCAATACAGGTGTCCAGATTTCTGCGTGCCGAAAGATCGAATATACCCGGCGTGTTTGCGGAAATTCCATATAGGTACGCTTAATATCCAGCCATATACTACCCTGAACGGCGGAAGGCACTTCGCCAGTCTCGGCATCCAGGCCGCCTAAATCAAACAGCGCTAACTGCCGCTCCGGGATAGGGTTTGCCTGCAAGTGCTGCCACCATGCGTGAGTGATCTGGTCCTTAAATTGTGCGCCATCTGTGAGCGGAGGCACTTTCAACATACAGTAATAGCCGGCGATTTCCGGGGTGCGTCCACGCACGACATAAAACGCACCTGGCTGAATCTGCCACCAATATTGAATAATATCGGACATTTCCGCCCCACGATGCCGAAGCGTTATCGCCAAAACAGAGTCCTTATCGTTTGGGGTTGCGGGTTCTACCGCATACAGATGAACGTCTGTTGGAAAAAACACCTCATGAATCCCCGGATGATCGATCAAATACAGCATATCGGCGGTGTAACGCCAGACCGCTGCCCGTGATCCAATCGAGAATTCCGAACGCAGTTGATGCCACGCCAAACGGCGGTAGTGATAGTATCGCTCTGGATCAGTCGAACGCAGGCAGGTGGCGATGGCTTGTTGTACCAGATCGTGAATCATCAGGCCATCACTCGCGCTATCCACGAAGGGGAGCGCTTGCAGTCGATCACAGGCATCGTTGGGCGCAATTTCAGGTAGCATAGCCCCCAGCAACGAGTGGGTTGTGCGACGAATGACTGAAGCAGCCTCCAGCGCCAGTCGTGACACGGGGTCCGGCACATCGGCCATGTAGAGTTGTGTGAGTTCGGTAACGACATGCTGGCTTTCGACTTCTTTCAGATTCACGTCGGGACGTTCGGTAATGGTTGCGGCTGCAAGCTTCAACGCCAGAGGATGACCATGTGTAAACAGGATCACCTTCTGAATATCCGTTTCAGCAACCCCACACTGGAGCAGCAGCGCCTCCGACTCTTCATATTTCAGCGGACCAAGATTAATGCTGTGGAACATGCCCTCCCAGCCGGGTGTTGTATACCAGGCCAAAAGCGGCGCTTCACGACCGCATAAAACCACGTGAACGGAATCAGTCAACGCCGGGATGAACACCTGCCGCAGCCAGGTATCCATCATGCGAAACACCTCGTAAGTATCCAGCGTCAGAATTACGCGCTCACCGACCTGGTTCAACCGCGCCGCCACCTGTTCAACATCGGTAGAATCACCACCAATCGCCTTGTTGAGTTCGCGCAGGAACCCATCCGGGGAAGGCTTGATTGTGCGGCAGTCCAGCCGGATGACCACTGGTCCATGGGCCTGCGCTTCGGCAGCAAACATGTTGAGCAAGCTGGATTTGCCGATGCCGCCGATACCATGCACAAACACAACCGGGATCTTGCCATCGCCAACCAGATAGAGCAGCTTTTCGATTTCTTGCCTGCGACCAACAAAGTTTTGTGTGGCTTGCTGACCCAACCGATCTCGTAAACGTGGCATGGGCTATCCCTCCCACCACTAGACCAGCATATCGAGGTTGCACAGCAAAATACTGTTGAAGTCTATCTACAATAGCGTCGTAGCTTCAGGCAGTCAACAGACTCCATGAAATTATCATAATTTCATCATCGGCTCATCATGACAGGGCATATCAGGTCGCTTAGACTGCGAGTCATCGGTTTAAAAAGGAACACGATCATGTCCAAAACAATTTTGCAGATTAATTATCAGTTCACATCGGTAGCCGATATTATGAAGCTCCTGACGCCAGACGATGCCAAAGCCATCGCCGCTGTACCGGGACTGGTCTGGAAAGTCTGGCTGATGAATGAGGCTGACCGGGAAGCCGGGGGTATTTATCTATTCGAGAGCCGAGAAGCGGCCCAGGCTTTCGTCAACAGCGATGACATCCAGGGTTTCGCATCACATCCTACCCTTACGAACCTGAATGCCAAAATGTTCACGCCGGATGAAGCGCTGAGCAAAATCACCCATGGGCCACTGGGCGCCAAAGTTCCAGCCTGATCCCAGCGCCACAAGCGAAACCTGCAAAGGGTGACTCACATTGAGCCACCCCGCTTCGTAACCGTTATAGGGGTATGACACCAATAATTTTAGTCACCGGCGCTTTCGGATAATTGCTGGGATGTTTGCGTGCCTTCATTCACTGCCGGAATCGTCGTTGCCATGATGTAGCCGACAAAGATGAGAATCGCTCCTGTCATCTCACCCAGATACTTGAACGACGGATCGCCCAGTCGGATCAGTGCGCCCGCAACTGCTGGCATCAGGCCACCAGCGGCGATCAACCAGTTGCCGATCATGCGGTTGCGCATGATTTGTTTGCGACGAAAGAGCATAGCGGAATAGATGGCCCCGCCCACCAGCGCAATCGTGCCCCAGATATTCATTACCGGCGAAAAACTGCGCACCGTGCCCCGACCCGGTGGCATAATCTCCCGGTAGATCTCGGTCATGTCGGCACCAGGATGCCAGGCACTGCTATCAAACGGGGTGAGAAACAACGTCCAGGGCAGCGTCATCACCCCCACCAGAATGAGCGCCATCATGATGTTGCGGGCGATATTGCCCTTGCGCCACAGCAGGTACACGGTGCCCTGACCCAGCCACGCTGCGACCATAATTGCGCCAGACCAGTACCATAACGCGAAGAAAAGCGGACTCCACGTCAGCGCCAGAATCACCTGGCTGAGGGTGCCGAGGAAGTAGAGCGTCATGCCCACGCCCCAGGCGAAATGATGGGGTTTGCGCTTGTGCCACCAGCGGCGCAGGATCATCACGGCGAAGGTGCCCGTCACAGCAGCGGCAATGACTGAGACGAAAAATGAAAAGTTGAGCGCTTCCATAAGATTAGCCTGTTAGCTGATTAGCATTTCAGCATTTCAGCTTCATGCATTACTGAAACGCTGGTTGCTGACAAGTTGGATGCTTTTCTCTGCGTGAATTCTAGCACAAATGCGGTGCGGTTTCGACAGAGAGCGAGGTGAGAATGTTGGCGACAACAAAAACCCCCCGCACCACAGAGGGATTGGGGGTGATTGCAAACTCATGACTGAGAACTGGCAACTGATTAGGGCCAGCTATAACGAACCGTGTAAGTAATGACCTTTTCCTGCCCCGGTTCGACGGTGACGCGGAATTCAATAGTGGATGAATCGACCTGCGAGAATTCGTCGGACGCATTCAAGATTTCCCAATTGCTCCAGCGGAACAGCTTTTCCGGTACACGAATTTCAACGGCTTCGCTGTCTTTACGATTGCGCAGCTTGATCTCATACGTTTCTTCCAACACGTTACGAGTAATCAACTGGAAGTTGGTTTGGGTATGTTCGCCGACGAGATCAAAGGCATTGCCCAGGTAGATTTTGACATCTTCGCCTTCCGGCGTATGGTCAATCCGATTCTCGCCGATCAACAACGCTGCGCCATCAACGTCTTCCTGATACACGCGGATACGTCCCGCGGGCAAGTCAGCACCGAGGCCCTCGTCCTCGCCAGTGGAGAATTCCAGCCAGCTTTGCACATCGGTCACGCCGGTCACGCCATAACTCTGGTCAGTGATGGGGCCGAAGTAACCACCAAAGCCGATATTGGCATTGTAGACAAAGAAGGTATTGGCTGGCACGCCGGTACCGGTGACGAATTCGACCTGCTTGGTTTCATTGTCAGCCACCGACACGCGCCGCACGACTTCATAGAGTTGATACTCGAAGAATTCCCGCTGTTCGACGCGTGGTGCCGCTGCATCGGCGGCTCCTGCGAACATCAACTCCTGCTCCCGGAATTGGGCCTGGGGTTCTGGCAAGCGGTTAACATCCCCCGCGACCAACTTCACCTGCGCATCCTCGTAACTCGCGCCGCTGGTATTGGTGAGTGTGACCCAGCCATTGAGGTCCAACGCATCACTGTCGGCATTGACCAGGACGTTATAGTCCGCCGTCCAATTGATGCCACCGGTCAGATAGGTTAGCTCCACCGGCTCCGAACCAGCGACACCGCTTTCCAGCAGCCAGCGCAGGGTCGGGCGCGTGATGAGGCCATCCGGCAGGTTAGGGAATTGCATGTTACGAACTTTGCTCAGGCTCACGACCGAAATCTGCCCGTCATTACCGCGCAGGATCACCTCGTTATTCCGCCCACTGAGCAGTTGGCCGGAAAAGGTGATGCCATCGTCGGTGGTGATGCTGATCGTCTCGTCCAGATAGCGATTCAAGAGCGCCCCACTGCCTACCAGATCGAAGATGAAATTCTGTTCCAGTACCAGCACCTCGTCCGGGTTGGCGAGCGATTTGAATACCACCGAGGTCGCGTCAATGCTGGCGGCTACATCCGTAAAATCGAGCGTATTCAGGCCGGTTTCCAGTTCGAAGGTACGCACATCCTGGACCAATGCGGTCCCCTGATTGTAGATCGTCAGGCTGAGCCGTTCACTATCGTCTTGAGCATGAGTCATGGGCACCACCATCAATAGCAAGACCAGCGCTAAAAAAAGTAACTTACGCATCGTTTTGGATTCTCCTTAAGCTAAATTGCGAACTCGACCACCAGGTCATTCACTGTAATGACGTAAGAACCGGGTGCAAAGTTCCCTTCCAGCACAATGGTGTCCTCATATGGTTGCAAAATCATCGGACACATGATGTCGCCGGGTAGTTCACGGTAGATCGAGAGCGTAATGTTGTTGTCGCTGCGCGTTTGCTCAACGATAACGGGCAATTCACAGCCATCTGGGTGTTGACCGCGCACCGTTATGCTCACCTGTACCGGCTGGGATTCCATGATATTGACGGTGGCTTCCTCGATAAGGGATGGAACCGAATAGAAGGCAGCTGGTGGGGGTTCGGGCGGACGCTGCGGAACCGCACTCACACCAAAGAAGAAGAGCGAAAACAGGCCCAGCAACAGGCGCACGATAATATCAATGAGACCCATAATCAACCTCGCTTGTGTATGTCGTTGTTAACTATTATATGCTGAATGGCATAGCAGGTTGAGAATGAGTCACTAAGCCGACGAGGCTGGCGCCCGGTTGTTTTCCAATTTACTCACTCGTGTTGCCTTCCAAAACGGTGATCAAAAAGCCCAACTGCATACTCAGATCATTGCTATCTGCTGCAAATTCAGCGGGTAAGCGGACCCCGTTGACGGCGGCTTCCTGACAGAATCCCTCATAAATAGGCTCCATCTCACCCAAAATGAATCCGCCAAAGGTGATGTAGTCGGAGATATCTTCAAACGCATCTTCGTTCAAGACTCGTGCTTCGATATGCGCATAAACTGCGACAACCGTTTCACATTGATAATCCTGATCGTCACTGATCGCCTCGCGCAAAAGTGTGAGATTTTCCAGCAGTGAATTGCTCAGTTCAGCGTCGCCTATCTCAGTAGGTACACGGGTAGCCGTTGGTTGACGCGTGGCAGTCGGGAACCGCGTGAGCGTAGCGGTTGGTTCCGGTGTATCACTCGGCTGAATCAATGTATTAGTGGGTGGTAACGGCGTGGCGGTTGCAGGTTCGGATGTCGCGGTAGGTTCTGGTGTGTCACTTGGCGGAATCAATGTCGCGGTTGGGGAAGATGTCACAGTCGGTTCCAACGTGGCGGTTGGTCGTGAAGTCGATGTTGGTTCACGGGTGGACGTGGGCGGGATCGGTGTCGGCGTTGCGGGTAGTTCAGTCAGTGTTGGCAACTCAGTTGTGGGTTCGATTGTCGCACTCGGCACCAGTGCCAGGGCTGCCGCCGTCGCGGTTTGGTCGGTTGCCAGGCCGGCAATCGTCACATTATTGCCGTCCCTATTCCGCAAGAGCAAAAGGGCAATGATGATAACCAGCAAAACAATGACAGCACCCATGCCGATGTAAGTTACCGGTAGCGGTCGGCGCGGCTCGTGATCAGCGACGTCGGCTGGCACCCGCGGGAAATTGGTCCCGGTTGGTAGATTCTCCGCTCGAACGGGCGTAACGGCTGGTGCTGCCGGTGCTGGTCGTTGGTAGGCTGGGGGCGACTCTGCGGGTATATCGGGTGGAACATCTTCAATGACCGTTGCCTGCTCATCATACTCAAACTCAGGCTCAGGTTCTAAAGATGCGGGGGGTGGCGGTGGGGGTGGCAGTGGCATATTGTCAGTCGATTCGACAATAGTCGGCATCTCCAGATCAACCTGGCTGACGGGTTCTTCCTCAATAACTGTTGCCTGCGCATCAGCTTCTGATATTGGTTCCGGTTCTGGCTCAGGGGGCGGTGGTGTCTCGGCTGACTGTGGCGGCTGATGAGGTTCTAGCGGCGTAGTCTTCAGTTCAGGCTCCTCGGGTGGGGGTGGTGGCGCGGCCTGAATTGGCGCTACCCCATCCTCGATTGCCCGGCGTAAGTCTTCGACGAATTCGCGCGGATCTTCATAACGATCGCGATGAGGTCCCAACACGCGCATAAACACCGTATCAAGCGGTCGTAGATCTTTATTCAACAAATCAATCGGCAATTGTTCGACCGGCAACGTTGAAGGCACCCGCCAGGTGTTGTTCTTGATGCGATCCCCGGCGGTCATCATGGGCATAAACGGCGTTTCCCGCAACAATTGATTGTCGGCGGCGGTGAAGATGGCATGTGAGCCAAAAATGATCTCATAGCAGACGAGTGCAAACCCGTAGACATCGCCTTTCTTGTCCTGCAGGCCATCATAGGGCATGTACAGGCGCGTGCCGATATTGGCCTGGGTTTTGTCCAGTTCGGATTCATCCAACGCCACGCTGAAATCCAGCAAGTAGGGGTTTTCGGTCCCACTTACATTTGCTGGTTTGAGGTCGCGGTGGATGATGTCCGCGCTGTGGGCCGCATACAAAGCCATCGCCAGTTCACGAATAATATGTAGCCGCTGGCTTAGCGGGATTTTCAAAATGTCGCCCGACTTAATCAGTTTGTCATACGAGGCGCCGCCGATAAACTGCATCGCCAGATAGGGACGGGAATATTCCAGATCATACTCATACAGCGTGGGGATATTGGGATGGTCGCGCAAATTGTGCAGGGCTTCGATCTCGCGGCGCAGGCGAGTCATGTGTTTGGCCGCACTCGCCGATTGAATCAGCGCGGGGTTCATCAGCTTGAGCGCGACGGTTTTCATGCCGTCGTTGGCTTTCCAAACCTCGCCCGAAGCGCCTTTGCCTAACTGGGATTCAAGGGTGTAATTCTTAATCTGATCGCCAGGAGCCAGTTCCGATGGTGTCGACATCCATGTTTGCCTTACTGCGCCTTAGAATTGGGTTTTGTAAGGATCGTTATCAACAGTTGGGAGGGGTGTTGTCGAATGGCCCTCACCGGCCCCAGGAATGTTGAAGCGAACCCGCACCGCCTGACCAAATTGTACCACCATCCCGTCGGTTAAAGGAACTACCTGGCCCTGTGGGACCGGTGTCGTGGTGCCGGTGTGTTGCACGATAAAGGTGCCAAAGCTGCTGCCCAAATCCTCCAGCGTATATTCGCCGGTCTGGGGGTTGGCCCGCACCTGAGCATGATTGCGCGAGACAGTTTTTTCGTCTAACGACATGGTGACTTCGGGGCTTTCAAACCGCCCGATGCGGAACTCGGTACCGGGCAACGGCATGGTTCCGGGGTTCGGCAATCCACTCTGAATCGTGATGGAGGCCGGACCCGCGACCCGGTCAATAATGGTATCATCGTTTTCTACTGGCAGCGGGGGTACTGCCTGGGGTTGCGGTTGCGGTGGTTCGGGCGCACGGTCAGCACGCGGCCCCGGCGCAAACACCAGATACAACCAGATAATCAGCAGAATAGCCGTAATGATGCCTAAGATAACGGGCACGAACCCGATGTAGGGGGCGAGTGAAATGATTGTGTCGGACAAGGTATTTTCTCTCCACAAAATGAGATTTTAACCTGTTTATATCATAGCCAAAGACCGGATAGTTAGGCAAATCACATGCCAAGTTTGTCCAGTAGTGCTATATTGTAGAAGTCCCAACACGATGGGAAAGATATATGCTTATGGATAGTACACATTTTGTTGAAATACATCTGATTCACCAGCGCACGCAACGCCGCACGGTGGTGCATCTGGGGGATCCAGTTGAACATGGCGAATCAGAATGGACACTGGATCAAACGGGCGTGGATTATAATCGCTTCCGCTTTGTACGGGCCGGGGCCAATCAGGTCAGCCTGGAATACCTCGAAGGCGATAGCGTCGTCACGATTGACGGTCAACTGCTAGCGCAATCGCCATATATCGTTGATGGTGCGCTGCTGGCAATTGATGATGATGAGTTCCGGTTAGAGTTGCACGAGAACAGCCTGGAGACGGCGGAGCCGTTTATTGATGGTGGCTGGGTATCGATGACCGGTTCTTTTCGTCCGCACAACGAAGACGCCATTGGTGTCTATCAACAGCCACCCTATCATCTGTATATTGTGGCGGATGGTGTGGGCGGGGCCGAAGCGGGTGAGCTAATCAGTGAATTTGCCGTCAAATATCTGTTGACGACGTTTCACCAGAATCTCGGTTCGCAGGTCCAGTGGCGCGAGATTTTTCGACAAGCCTTTGTTGCAATCAATAGTGAAGCACGCGGCTTCGCTCGTCAGGCCAGCCAGCAAACCGGGAAACCGGTGCAGGCCGGGTGTACCTTGACGGTGTTGGTCATTGATGGGTGGGATGCCACCGTTTTCCATGTTGGCGATTCGCGCCTTTATCATCAGCAGGATGGGGTGCTGCGCCAGCGCACGGAAGATCATTCGAAGGTGTCGGCCCACAATCCGAACCCGAATGCGACCAAGCGGAACGTGCTGGTGAAGGGCATCGGCAAGAGCGATACGATCATCCCCGATATTGAGCAGTTCCGGCTGAAACCGGGGGATCGCTTCTTGCTATGTTCCGATGGTATGAGCGACCGCTTAAATCATGACGAAATTGCGCAGATGATCGCGTCGATGCCACCGCAACGCTTAGCGGCCCGGTTGGCAAAGATGGCTGATGAACGACGCAGTGGCGATAATATTACGGTACTGGTGTTGAACATCGGCACCCAGTCCAACCCCGATATTTCCGGCGTGCGACCTATGCCCCAGGAACGAGCGTTTATCGGACCCCAAACGGGTTGGACTCCCCGGTTACAATATATCCCGGATCAACCGATCACCGCCGATTCGACCCACAACGGTCAATCCAGCGGCAATTCGACATTGAAGATCGGCGTCGCGGTGCTGGTCATCGTAATTGTGCTGGTGATCGTCGTGGCGCTTGTGCTGCTGTCGAGCGGGTCGGCGTTTTAGGAGGAATAGATTTACGATGGTGTGGAACGAACTCAAAAAGAATGGTAGCCGCTCCCCCCTCGCGGGAGGAATATTGCGTGGGCTACTGGTGAGTGTATTGCTGCTGGTCGTGACCGGTAGCGCCCTGGCGCAAGAGGCTCTGCGACCTAGCCTGTATGTTTATGGCTGCGAGTTCATCGAGGGTGTGGCAGATGCGACAGATCAACCGAGCGTGGTGCAGATCCGGCTGGCACTCGCAAGCCCCAGTGGACAGCCATTAGACCCTGATGTACAGGTGGTTGACGTAGGCAGCGGCACCGCCATCCCGGCTGAGACCATCACATTGGAACGCACTGAGCGCTTGCCAGTTCGTCTGATGATCGTGGTGGATACCACCCTCAATTACCCCACTGAAGCCCTGCGCGATGTCCTGGATACGGCCATTATTGGGTCCGGGGTGTTCGGCCAGGTTGAAGATGAAATCGGCCTGGTGAAGTTTGATGTTGAAGCGCTCAACCTTGGCGCACCGGAAACCGATAAAGGCGCATTGTTCAATGTCCAACGGGACCGTCTGGTAGCGTTGCGCGAGCAAGATGAAGGCTCGGCGGTGCTATATGATGGCATCCTGAAGGCGTTGGATTTCAGCACCGACCCGACCAAACGGCGGTTGATCGTGATGGTCTTTAGCGACTCGGCGCACACATCCGATGAAACCCAGTCGTCCACGACCATTGAAACCGTGATTGCGAGAGCAAGTGCCGCGCAAGCATCGATTTTCACGCTCATGTATGAGAATGTCGCGCCTCACATCCCGGACCTGAATGCGGCCCGCCAACTGGCAAATGAAACTGGCGGCTATTTCTGGGTTTATGGCAGTGAACCCGGTGAGGATAAATTGCCGGGTCCCTTCGCGGACCGCATGGCGACCTATTTCGCCCAGGCGGAGACGGCAGTTGACAATGAATATCTCCTCACGGTGCCCGTCACCGCCTTAACCCCGGACGAAAACCAGGTTGCGCAGGTCGCCATCACGCTGGATACCGGTAGCGCCGAGATTGATCTGGATCCGGTCAATTGCAATGTATTGTTTGGGAGTCACACGATTGCTTTCGCGCCCCTGTCCGCCGGGGATCTGCTGGTGGAATTGGGCGAAGCGCTCACGTTAAATTTCCAGGTTGACCCACCGCCCAGCCAGGGTGAGGCCTTGAGTTACAAATTGTGGTTCAATGGCGCACCACTGGCCGAGTCGGACGACATCACACAGGCAGTAACGCTTGACCTCGACGTGCTGCGAGATGAAGGATTACTGGATGATCTGAAAGTTGGCGACGAAAATGAACTGATCGTCGAATTGTACCGGGGGGAAGAACAACTCTCGGAAGCGACGCTGGGCGGCATTAGCTTGCAGCAGCAACTCGCGTTGACCTGTGGCCCCGCCGATAATGCCAGTTGTGACGATCTGACCGGCACGACGACTTTGAGCGCCGCTCTCGCCGGCGGTGGTCCGACACTGGATGGTGAGACGGTCGAATTCCAACTACGTAACGCCGCCGGTCAGGTGGAGTCGTTAGAAATTACGCGGATGGAGGGCGATTCGGTTACGATTACGGTTGACGACATCGAAGCGGTTGTTGCCAATTTCGGTGATGAGCCAGGCGACATCGAAGCCCTGGTCTTCATCGGCAACTCGGTTGATGACGCCCTGTATATCAGCGATCCAGTCCCGATCACATTGGGCGAAGTTGCACCGGTTGCCACCACCGAACCCCAGGTGGTCGCGACGCCGATTCCCGATGAATCGCCAGCGGCGGCTGCACCCGGCCCTGATCTGGTGCGTATATTGGGGATCCCGCTGGGCATCGCAATCTTGCTCATCATCATTGATCTGATTTTGTTACGGCGCATCCGGGTCGCGCGGGTCAAACGGTTGATGCGTTTCCCGGACAACCTGGAATTACCGGGCACGCCGATGAAGATCACCGCGCTGCGCAACGGGCAGTCCCAGATGCATGTATTATCCAAGCGCACCATGAACCTGGGTCGCGGGTCATCGAATGACATCAATTTGCCTGACGACACCAATGTCTCGCGAGAGCATGGCGTGGTCATGTGGCGGCGCGGCCAGTGGCTGTATGCCAATCGCAAGCCCGAAACCCGCGCCAATATTGACCAGAAGAATGTCAAGGGCTTCAGCACGCGTCCATTGCGTGACGGCACCCAGATGGAGGTCGGCGATTATAAGCTGGTATGCCACTACGATATGGATGCCGACCCGGACAGTTTGATGGAAACGCAATTTTAGTCGATGGGTTCATATTCGATTATGCCACGCGTGATCGGAAAATTTGCATATAGAGGCAACTTTTATAGGCTACCTCACCCCGCCAGCCTGAAGGCTGACCCCCCTCTCTGCACAGCGTCCCTATGGGGCCAATTTGGAGAGGGGTTGGGGGTGAGGTGGTCATCCACACCCACCACAGGACAGATAGACTTATGCGCGTAACAACCAGTCTGGTAGAAGCGGTCAACAGTTATACGCTGCCGCTGGAAAATGGAGTGCGGCTGGGTGAAGTCGCCCGGTATATGTCGCAGCAGGAAGCCTATATCGATGCCAGTACGCTGGAAATCGCCCGTCCGCTGGATGCTAACACCGCGCTCCAGGATGTTGATTACCAGCCCGGTGATCGCCTGCTGATTTTCACGCGGCAGCCGGAACCGGCGCAACTGCCAGAAGCCTTGGCCCCCGGCGACAAAATTCTGCACTTCTCTCGGGGCGATTTTGAGGTGACATCCGGCAGCAAGAAAAAGATTCTGATCGGCAAGGCCGCTGGTGATGTCAACCCGGATGTCGATTTGCGTAACTTTGTCTCACAGCGCAATCTGGAATTCGTCTCGCGGCGGGCATTGGAATTCGATTTCGATACGCGCTCAAAGGTCTGGTATGCGCGGCGGGTGGGCAACACCAAAATCGGTGTTGGCGATACCGAAATTGAGGATAATCCCTATCCGATTGACACGGCCAACCGGCTGCGCCTGTATCGCGGCAATGATGATCCGCGTAACCCGCGCTTTCGGCCACTGGGAGAAATTCAAATCAAGGTTGAGGTGGTGCAGTCCCAACAAGAGGTGCTGATCTTACCACCCGGCGATTATCCGGTTCCGGTCTATGTGGGGAGCGAAGATGCGCTGTTGATGTTGGACGTCTCGGAAACGGTGACGATGGGCACCCTGGTTGAGCAGGTGCTGGCCTATCAGCAGGTACAGGCACCGTTCCGGTTATATCGCGTGCGCCTGGTTGCGCCCGGTCAGCGTATTGGCAAGGTTGACCTACGTTCGGGTATGTTTTTCTATACCGCCCGTCAACTATATCAGGCCCAGAACACGTTGATCTTGCGCGATGTGAACGACGATCAGCGGCAGTTTGAACTTCCGGCGTTGGATGGTGAAGAGCGCGTGATCGGGCGACGCTCACAACCCGGCCAGGCCGAGGCCGAACTGGATGTTGATTTATATGAAGTGCTGGTCAAACAGGCCGATAATCCTGAGGCCTATCGCAGTATTTCGCGGCGGCAGGCCCAGGCGTTCTTTCGCAACAATACCTGGTTCATTCAGGTCGAAACTGGCACCCAGGTTCCCATGTTTGTCAATAGTGTGCGGGTGAGCAGTGGTTCACCGACTCCGCTGGCATCTGGCGATGTGCTCAGCTTTGGGCCGACAGTGGAAGAATATTTTGCCCGCCTGATCGTTGACATTACATCGCGTGCGGGCTAGGACAAACGATGGCAACCCTGCTGGCTCAGATCGCGCCCCAGCGCAGCACCCAATATACGGCGCTGGCCTCGGCCTTAGCGCCCGTTGAACTTCAGTTAAGTCGGTTGGGCCACCAGATTGACGCAATCGAACCAGTTACGCTGGGTCGTGAACGGTATCTCAAGTTGACAATCAACGGCGACATCAACGCTGATTTGTTCCGAGAACTCGGTGGACTGGCGCTGACGAGTGCTTTTTTCTGGTACTACGAGCGGTTGGCTGAAGTCGAAGGGCCGTTATTGAAGCCCATCGAGACCGCCTTCAACCCCATATTCCCGCCCGATTTGATGGCGAGTCGTCGCTACAAAGGTAAGACCAGCGAATTATTCACGCACTTTCTCTGTAACGTCGCCCGTTCCAGTTCGGCCTTTGCCCACCAGGATTGGCAGCAGCTACGGTTGTTTGATCCGTTGATGGGCGGCGGCACGACCCTGCTTACGGGTCTTGTACTGGGCGCAGAGGTCATCGGTATCGAGCAAAATCAGAAAACGGTTGATGCGACGGCCACTTTCATCAAACAGTACGCTCGTGAACAAGGTATCGCCTGCAAAGTCCGAGAGGAACGACTTAAAACATTGGGCAAACGCTGGTGGTTCACGTTGGGCAAGGTCCCCGAACGGCGCTGTGTCCTGGTTCGCGGTGATACGACAGCGGCGGATGTCCTCGTGCAGGGATTCAAAAAACCGCATTTGATCGTCGCTGACTTGCCCTATGGTATTCAACATAGCGGTCAATTGGCTGAGATGTTGCGGGACGCCCTGCCAGTTTGGATGCGGGTGTTGCCGCCGGGCGGCGCAATAACACTGGCCTGGGAATCCACACGCTTTCCCCGGGAAGAGATCATGGCGTTAATGCAAGCGGTTCCGGGCCTGACGGTGTTTGACCAACCGCCTTATATGGAGATGGTCCACCGGGTCGACCGGGTTATCAAACAGCGCGATGTCATCGTCGCCCGTGTCAATGAAACTGGCTAAGCAGTTTGTCTTTGACACGGATTTCAAGCCATATTCTGACCTTGTACAAGCCGATGGTCACGCTAAGACCTGCTAAAAAGTATAAAAATTCAAAGGGAACATTCGAAAAGTACTACCGGGGGTAGTTGCATCTGATGTGGGCTTCCTGTAAGATGGATATATCGCGCTGTTAGTGTCTTATTATCAATGATATGCCATCAAAGATGTTAAGGTTTATCTAACAAGCGGCAAGGGGGTAAAATGGATTTCGAGAGCCTGCGACAATTGCAAGCAGCCATGTCTCAGATCGATGATCTGGTACATGTTGCAGTTGCGCGTGCTCAGGCTGCTGGTCGAGACCCAACGGATGCCCTGCGGGGTTTAATTATTTCCGAGGAAGAAGTTACCACGCACCTCAGCCGCGATGCGCTAGCAGGCTTATGGTCGGTTGATGAAGTCCGTACCCTCGAACCGCTCAATCTGGACCCGGCCCTGCCGTTCACCCGCCTGACTCAAATCTTCGATCTGAACACGCTCGATGGTTACATTCTGCTATTGGTGCTGGCCCCGGAAATGGACCGGCGTTATGAGCGGTTGTATGCTTATTTGCAGGACGATGTTTCCCAGCGGCGGCCCACCGTCAATTTGATGATGAATATGCTGGGTGATGATGTGCCGTCCCGGTTTGCGGTCTGGGAACGGCTCAAGCCGGATATGCCATTGCGCCGGCACCACTTGATTGAATGTGTTCCCAACCCGAACCAGTACCAACCGGTCTTCCTTTCCTACCAGCTCAAAGTCGATCATCGCATTCTGGCCTACTTGCTGGGGGATGAAACGCTTGATTCACGGTTGGATGCGGCGGTTACGCTCGATAACGCGGATTTACCACCGGCACCGCAGACGATCAACATGGAGCCAGTTTATCAAGCGTTGTCGACTGGCCCGCTGGTGTACTTTCAAGGGCCGGAAGGGACCGGACGCCGGTCAACCGCTGCTGCCCTCTGTAACCCGCTGGTGCAGGTCGATTTGGAGCATCTGCAAGAACTGGCGATTGAGTTTGAACTGGCCTGGGCGCTGGCGATCCGCGAAGCCCGCCTGATCGGTGGTGGGCTGTTGTTGTATAGCTGGGAAAGTTGTCTCGATGAAGACAGTGGTCAGCCACCAGCGAAGCTCTGGGATGCGATCCTGGCGTACCCGTACCCCGTGTTTATCTGTGGAACGGATGAGTGGGAACCGCGTAACACCCGACGTGACCGGCGCTTGCTGCGGTTGACGTTTAAGATTCCCGATTTTGACGAACGCCAGCAATTATGGCAGCAATACGTCGGGAATGGTGCAGTCGGCGCGGCTGAACTGGCGAGTAAATTCCGCTTCACGCCGGGGCAAATCGCCCGCGCGGTGAATACCGCAGCCGATCTGGCCCAATCACGGGGCGAGGGCATTTCCCTCAACGATCTGTATGCCGGCGCGCAAGCCCATTCCAGTTTGCGTCTCGGTGATATGGCCCGACGGATTCGACCACGCTTCGGCTGGGATGATCTGGTGTTGCCCCCCGATCAACTCGAACAATTGCACGAGATTCGCGCACGGGCGGAATATGCCCACCGCGTTCATGATGACTGGGGCTATGGTCACAAGGTTGCTCCGGCTGCCGGGGTAAGTGCTTTGTTCGCCGGCGAAAGCGGGACGGGCAAAACGATGTCGGCTGAGGTGATCGCCCACGATCTGGGGCTGGTGATGTACAAAATTGACCTGTCCTCGGTCGTAAGTAAGTATATTGGTGAGACTGAGAAAAACCTTAGCGTGATCTTTGAAGAAGCGCAGGCCAGCAATGCAATCCTGTTTTTTGATGAAGCGGACGCCCTGTTTGGTAAACGGTCTGAAGTAAAAGACGCCCATGACCGTTACGCCAATATCGAAATCGCCTATCTATTGCAGCGCATTGAGACCTATGACGGCATCGCGGTGCTGGCAACCAATCTGCGGCAAAATCTCGATGAAGCCTTTACCCGGCGGTTGGACTTCGTGATCGATTTCCCCTTCCCCGAAGCGGAATATCGCTATCGCATTTGGGAACAGCATTTCCCGCAAGCCGCGCCGCTGGACCGCGCCATCAACCTCACCGATGTGGCCGATCGTTACCGCCTGGCCGGGGGCAACATCCGCAACGCCGCGCTGGCATCAGCCTATTTAGCCGCCGCCGATGGGGGCGTGATTACCATGCAGCACATTCGGCACGCCATTCGCCGCGAACATCAAAAGATGGGGCGGTTACTGGTCGATGAGCAGGGATAAATAAATTATGTTACCTGATCTGGATTTAACGATAGAAAAAATTTTAGTCGAGCGGGGCAAGCTGAGTAAAGGCGAGATTGACATCTCGTTTGAGCAACCCAACAGCGAATGGTCCGCGACGCTCAGCCGACCAACTGTCAATTGCTGGGCATTCGACTTGCGCGAAAACCTAAAATTGCGCAGTATGGAGATGGAAGTCACGCGGCAAATGGCCGGTAAGAAAAAACAGGCCAATATCCGCATGGTGCCGATGCGTTTTGACATCTCGTACCTGATTACCGCCTGGGCACGCAAGGCCGAAGATGAACACCAATTGCTCTGGCGGTCATTAGGCGCTCTATCACATTATCTGGCGTTGAACCCCGACCAGTGTGAAGGGTTACTCAAAGAGCAGCCCTATGACATGCCGGTAATGGTGGCGCAGGTGACGGAATCGGCGTCGAACATGACCGATTTGTGGAGCGTGCTGGATAACGAGATGCGGATGGGGTTTACCTTTGTGGTGACAGTAGCGCTGGATCCGCAGCGGGTGCTGGAAGCGCCACTGGTGCTGGAAGGCCGCTTGATATTCGGCCAATCCTTCGAACCCCATACCGAAACAATCGACCAACCCGAAATTTACGGGAGCGAGCAAGCCAGTCGTTTTGAAGATGGCATTCCTATTGTGTCCAATGGGAACGAAGCGAAGGAGGAGGGAAAATAGCCGTCAGAACCAGCCAATCAAGAACATTTTTTACAAACCATAGTTAGGAGATTGACATGTCGCCAACTTACCTCTCACCGGGGGTTTATGTAGAAGAAGTCGATAAGGGTACCAAACCGATTGAGGCGGTGGGCACTGCGGTTGCCGCTTTCGTCGGGTACACCGAAAAAGCCGCTGACATCCGCGATGAAGAAACGATTTCGCTGGTGGGCAAACCGACCCTGATTACGAACTGGAGCCAGTACGTTCAGAAATTTGGCGGGTTCCACGAAGATGCCTACACGCCCGATTCGGTGTACGGCTATTTCGCCAATGGCGGCGGCATCTGCTATGTCGTCAGCATTAAGACGCTCGGCGCTTCCGCTGACCCGAGCATGGCGACCGCCGCGGTGGCAACCCTGCCCGGCCCGGATAACAAGCCCGCCAAGCTGCTGGAAATCAAGGCGCGCGAAGGTGGCCCCAGTGGGAATAATATCAACGTTGAAGTGCGGCCCAACCCGGTCCCTGAACCGGAAGAAGGCAGCAAGGATAAACCAACACCGACCTTCAACCTGATTATTACCGTGAACGATCAAGCGGCGGAAAGCTTCGATAATCTCACGCTGGATTCGGGCGACACGAACGTCGAAACCGTCGTCAAAGCCCAGTCCCGGTTGATCGAAGTCAGCCTCACCAGCGCCGCCAAAGCCGGTATGGTCCCGGCAGCTGGCAACTATGAGCTAGAGGGTGGCAAACTCACCGAGAAATCCATCACGCTGAAAGACTATCAAGGTAGCGCGGCGGAACGGGTTGGCCTCGGCGGTCTGGAACCCCTGGATGATGTAACGATGATCTGTGTGCCGGATCTCATGACTTCCTTCCAGAAAGGCGAAATTGACGCGAAGGGCGTGCAGGCTGTGCAGCAGGCCATCATTGATTACTGCGAAAACGTGCGTTACTGCTTCGCCATTCTTGATGCGCCGCCCAACTTGATGCCGCAGGAAGTCAAAGAGTGGCGGCTGGATGTCAATTATGACTCATCACGGGCAGCGCTCTACTATCCCTGGATCGAAATCGCTGACGTGACCGGCAACAATGGTCGCACGCGCATGGTGCCGCCCAGCGGTCACATGGCCGGGATTTATGCCCGTACTGACGAAACGCGCGGTGTCCACAAAGCCCCCGCCAATGAAGTCGTGCGTGGCGCTCTGGGCCTGGGTGTGAAAGTTACGAAAGGCGAACATGACCTGTTGAACCCCATCGGCATCAACGTCATTCGCTCCTTCCCTGGACGTGGCATTCGAGTTTGGGGCGCACGCACGCTGTCGAGTGATCCGTCCTGGCGCTACATCAATGTCCGTCGTCTGTTCAATATGATCGAAGAAAGTATTGAACGCGGAACCCAATGGGTGGTGTTTGAACCCAACGATCAGAATCTGTGGGCACGGGTGCGGCGTGATGTCCGGGCGTTCCTGACGCTGGTCTGGCGGACGGGGGCACTGTTTGGCACGACGCCCGAAGCCGCCTTCTATGTCAAATGTGACGAAGAGACGAACCCACCGGAAGTGCGCGATGTCGGTCAGATGATCGTTGAAATTGGTCTCGCACCGGTTAAACCAGCCGAGTTTGTGATCTTCCGAATCAGCCAGTGGGCTGGCCCGGATGCTGAAGAATAGGAATATAGGAGAATATCATGGCGAGAGATACTGATCCGCTGCTTGGGCATCAATTTGGCGTGGAAGTTCAGGGGCGCGTAACCGGGTATTTCACCGAGGTTGCCGGGCTTGGTTCCGAACATGACCTGATTGAGCACAAGGTCGTTGATGATCGTGGGAATGACATCGTTCAGATGCTGCCCGGTCGCTTGAAATGGCAACCGATCACGCTCAAACGGGGCATCACCCGCGTGACGGATGTGTGGGACTGGCGCAAGATGGTGGAAGATGGCAACGTGGACGGTGCCCGCAGCAACGGCACGATCACCATGTTCAACCAGAATCTGGAACCCGTCGCCCGCTGGGAGTTCACCAATGCCTGGCCGTCGAAAGTCAGCGGCCCACAGCTACAGTCTGATTCCAATTCCTTTGGTATCGAAGAGATGACCATCGTTCACGAAGGCATCATCCGTACTCAGTAAACAGGCGGGTCGAATCAGGTAGGGGCGACTCGCCGAGTCGCCCTTACGAACAGGCAACCGACAGCAACAAGAGTTTTTAGGAAACAATCATGGCACGAGATTCTGATCCGCTCATTGGGTTTCATTTTGGCCTCGAAATTGGTGGCGGGCGGGTCGCGGGTTATTTTACCGAACTCAGCGGACTTGGCTCGGAACACGAACTGATCGAGTATAAAATCCTGGACGAGCGCGGCAACGATGTCGTGCAGAATCTGCCAGGTCGGGTGAAATGGCAGCCGATCACCCTCAAACGGGGTGTTACAAAGCTGATGGACATGTGGGAGTGGCGCGGTAAGGTGGAGGCGGGCGAGGTTGATGAGGCGCTGGTGAATGGCACCATCACGATGTTCGATCAAACCCTGAATCCGGTGGCCCGCTGGGAGTTCGTGAACGCCTGGCCGTCAAAAATCAGCGGCCCGCAGTTAAAGGCCGACGGCAACACAATTGGCATTGAGGAATTGGTCATCGTTCATGAAGGTTTGAAGCGCATGGCATAGGGGAGCAGCCTGGTTAGATGTCGTTACAGATCGAATTCGATTTTGTCTTGCCCAAAGGGTATGTTGATGAACAGGGCACCGTTCATAAAGAAGGCACCATGCGGCTGGCAACGGCGTTAGACGAAATCACGCCGCTGCGCGACCCCCGGGTGCGGGCCAACGAAGCCTATCTGGTCATTGTCCTGCTGGCCCAGGTCATTACGCGGCTGGGGACCTTGCCGCGCATCACGCCCGATATTATTGAAAAATTATTTGCCGCCGATATTGCTTATTTACAGAACTTATATCGCGAACTCAATGATGTAGAAGCACAACAGATGCCGGTTGTGTGCCCCAACTGCGGCTATGAACATGAAGTGGATGTGCCGCTGCTGGGGGAATTGTAAGCTACCCCCTCGACCGCCTGCACGAGGAGGTAGCGTTTATCGCCGTTGGGCTGGGCTGGAGTTATCAAGAAATTCTCAGCTTATCCCATTCCGAGCGGGCGCGCTGGGTGCAGCAAGTGAATCGCATGAACACCCGCCATAATCAGATGCTTTGGCAAGAAGGATCGTAAAATAGATGTCGCCGGATAATACAACTGACAGCACGAACACCCCGGCAGCGGAAGCTGGGAACGCGCCCAGTCCGGATCAATTGGTCCGTCAGGTCGCCGAACGCGTCTGGGCCTTGTGGCAGGAAGAAATGCGCCTGGAACGCGAACGGCGTAGCGCGACGATCAGGAGGTAGTCATGGCAACCGCGCAGCGATTAGAGATGCATGCCAATTTTCGCTATACCGTCGCCATTTCCGGTGTCAGTCATGCGGTGTTTATGGAATGCAAACTGCCCAGCCTGGAAGTCGAAACCCTGCAAATCAAAGAGGGCGGCCTGAATAATTACACCCATCAACTGCCGGTGCGCATCAAACCAGGGGTCATCACGCTAAAACACGGCATCACGAAGGGCGATGGGATGCTGACTTGGTACAAAGAAGTGGTCGAGTCGATGTCGACTGGACAGACTGCTGCGATCATGAAAGACGTCACTATTACGATGCTCACGATCAAGCGTGAGCCACTGGCAACGTTTCAACTCGCGCGGGCTTATCCCAAAAAGTGGTCGGGGCCGACGCTCAAAGCGGCGGACAAGGCGATCGCGGTTGAAGAACTCCAACTGGCTTTTGCAGAATTTACGGCGGAATAAATCATGGTGAAACGCCTGTTCCGGCCTTTAGGCAGTCGCTTACAACGTTTCGCCCGGCTGCGGATTAACAATTTTGCGCCCATTACCAATATGGCGTCGCGCACGGCTATCGCGCCAACCTGGGAAGAAGCCGTTGACGAACCGCTGGTATGGCAAGCACCTGCCGGGGCCGCCCCACCTACACCGGAACCGGAGCCGGAAACCGACTTCGAACCGACGGTTGAGCCAGGGGTTGATTCCGCACCCCGACGCACACCACCAGACCTGGCCTTGATCCTGGAATTACACGAGGAACGGCGACGGGAAGCAGGCGTTGCCGAGCCGCCATCGCCGTTTCGTGATGCGGGCACCAGCTCACCAGCGGTTCCCGGCGCACCGGTGCAGCAACAACCCGCCAGACACGTTCAACGGCGGGAAGCACCAGCGACGGCCCCGCCACGTTCGACACCGCCGCAACGGCGTGGGCGGGTGATCTCTGAGATTACGCCCAGTGGCCCATCGGCAGAGCTGCCACCACTGGATGAACCAGCCGCCGAACCCGCGCCCGAATGGGAATCCGAACCTGAATATGAACCAACACCTGATCGGCCTGATCTGGCAGAAGCACTCATTTCAGCCGGGATGATGGATGCCCCCCAACCGGTTCAACGCGAGCCGCAACCGCCCGCTGAACAACAACCCCCGCGTCGTCGCCATCGGGCGAAGATCGAATACGAATCAACTTCTGCTCTGAACCCGGATGCACCGGTTCAGCGGCAGGAGTCAGCACCAGTTGCATCCGATGAAGTACAGGATGAACCAGCACCGCCTGAGAGTCCGGCATCTCCACCGACGATCTCACCGAATGAGACATTGCCACCCACACCGCCGCTGCAACGCCAACCGGCAACCCCAGCGGTGCCCGCTACCGATACGGAATCATATGACCTGTCGCCAGCATCGGGCACGGCGGAAGCGGATATGTTGGACATATTGGGATTACCGCCTGATACACCCGTTGTTGGATTGGATCCTGCCGTCGCGCAACCAGCGCGATCACCCGAAAGGCCGCCACCCCCATCTTCGATGAGTGACACGCAACCATCAGCAAGTGTCACGCCAGCACCTGAATCGACTGACCCACCAGCGGTCGAGCGTCCGGCAGAATCGCCGGTCAACCCACCGCTTGCGCCGCCGAGTGAGGCGTCAGTTGCACCTACACCACCAGCGCAAAGACCGGTGACATCACCGCAGCCAGTTCAACGCCAATCACCAGCGCCTGATGAGATCGCTTCAGATTCAGATGATGGTGCAGATGAATACGTCGATTCATCGCCCGATAGTGAGGCTCCGCCAGCTCCACCGGTGCAGCGTCGAACAATTGTTGATAACGTGCCGAATCAACCGGCTTCAGTCGAGCCACCACTTCCCGAAACAACACCAGCCGACCAGCCTGAAGCCACGCCGATTCAGCGTCAGGCAGCAGCGCCAACGCCACCTTCAGCACCAACGCCAATCGGTGATGTGCCACCAATACCGTCCACCGACGAGCCGCAGTCACCGCCGCCACCTGAACAACAGTTTCAAGCGGCACCATCACCTGAGCCAATAGCCGATGATTTTGAAGACTATGACTCTGGCGACACGCGACCGATTGAGACACTGCGTGATGTGGAGCCGCTGCCGGAACCACCCGCGCCCGGCTATCATATTGAAACACCGCCAACCATCGCCGAACAAGCGTCACCCGGCCAGATCAGCCGGATAATGCCGCCGGATACAACGGGGGTTGGTGGTGGAAAAGGTGTCAGCGATGTGCCGGCGTCGCCCGCACCGTTCACGCCAGCGTTTCCAGTAAGTGATCCAAATACTCAAGCAGGTAGCTTGAAAATTGGGACGCCCTCTCCGACCACCAAAACCACCGAGAGTACACCACCGCCGATGGGGGGTAAGTTAGGCGGCAAACTGGGCAACGACACCATGCCGGGCAAAACCTCAGCGGAGAGTCCGCCCGGTGGTATGGAGAATCCTAACGAAGGCTCATCAGATGAAAGCCCTGCCGGTGAAATGTCGCCAGAAGCGGAGGAGCTACTCGAATCGCTGGGATTCGATACTGATCCCTTTGGTGGCGAAAGCAACCCGGACGCGGGCGATGACGCAACGGCTGATAGCCCCTTAGCGGCCTTGCTTAGCGACGATAATGAAGATGAGGCAGCGGCAAGTGACCCTGAAACCGGGGATGCGGCTACTGAAGGAGACGGTGAAGCCGGCGACGAACCTTCAACCGCTGAAGATGCAGCGGAAGACAGCGGTATCAACGTTGACAAACTTGCGCAAGATGTCTTCAGCGTTTTGCGCGACCGTTTGCGCATCGAACAGGAGCGCCGGTCTACCCGGTAGAATAAGGAGCAACTAACATGGCCCAGACCCGCGGGGGATTAGTGGCGGCGGTGATTGAAAATATGATTACCGGCACCAAAGTGGAATGCACATTTAATCCCTATGAATACACCATCACCAAACAGAATCAATGGGAAGCAAAACCACGCAAGGGCAAGGACACCCCCAAGATGCGGTTTAAATCGGGTGGTGCGCAAACCCTGAAACTGAAGGTCTACTTCGACACGACCGAGGATGGGTCTGATGTGCGCAGCAAGACGGATGATCTGATGGAAATGATGATGGTGACGGACCAGAATCGACACGCAGAATCGGATAAAAGTTCGCCGCCGGGGGTGGCCTTTACCTGGGGATCATTTCAGTTTGAGGCGATTCTCAAAACGATGTCGCAAAAATTCACCCTGTTCGATGCCAATGGCAAGCCCCTGCGCTGTGAATGTAACCTGACCCTACAACAGGTGAAGGACCAGGATGAGTTTGGCTCGGCCTCTGCGCCCGGTGCTGCTGGTGGTAGTGCCGCAACCAATTCGGCCACACCCGCTCCCGTTCCGGCTTCCAGCAGTCCCGTCACAACCGTGACATCAGCGGATCGCATGGATACGATGGTCGCCCAGAACGGCGGTGATCCTGGCAATTATCGGGCGACAGCCGAGGAAAATAACATCGACAATCCGCTGGCGCTCACACCCGGTCAACCGATAACGATTGTCACGTAGACAGCGAACGGAATAGAGGCAGGCATGGCTGACGGGAAAAATTGGATTGATCAGATTTCCATCAAAGTCAATGGTTCACCGCTGCAACTGGAGACGATGAATGACATTATTGAATTGACGATTGATTCAAGCCTGCATCTGCCGGATATGTTCATTTTGCATATCCACGACGATGAGTTCAAATGGCTGGATCAGGGACCATTTGACGTTGGCGCGCCCGTTGTCATTGAATTGCCCCAGGATGACCGGACGGACACCACGATTAAGGTGTTCGCTGGTGAAATCACGGCGGTTGAACCCAGCTTTTCCCGCAATCTGACGACCAATTTCACGGTGCGCGGTTACGACCATAGCCATCGCCTGAACCGGGGGACGAAAACGCGGGCCTTCGTCAACATTACCGACAGCGACATCGTTCAGCAGATCGCGTCCGAAGCCGGGCTTACCCCCCAGATCGAATCGACTTCAGAAGTCTACGATCACGTTTACCAGCATAATCTCACCGACATGCAATTTTTGTATGATCGTGCCCAGCGCATCGGGTTTGAGGTGTTTGTTGATGATGAGAAGAAGCTCTATTTCCGTAAGCCTGAAGGTGGCCGCGGCAATGTGGACCTGGAATGGGGCGTGGAGATGCGCAGTTTCCGCCCGCGCCTGACCGCCTTTCGCCAGGTCGGGAAAGTCACAGTCAAGGGCTGGAATCCCGACGAAAAGAAGGAGATTATCGGCGAAGCGGCCAGTTCCCAAACCGCCCCCGAAATCAATGTGGGCGGCACCGGCATCCAGATCGCCGGTAAGTTTAACGATGCGGAAGAAATGGTGGTGCGCCGCCCGGTGTGGACGCAGCGCGAAGCCGACACCATCGCGCAGGCGTTGCTCGATGAAATTAATTCGGGCTTTGTTGAGGCTGAGGGCGTCGCAATCGGCAATCCGCAATTGCTGGCCGGTAAGAAAGTCAACATCACCAAAATCGGCAATCGCTTCAGCGGGACCTATGTGGTTACAGGCGCCCGCCATATCTATGCCCAGGAAGGCTATGAAACGCATTTCACGGTGCAAGGCGCCCGTCCCCGCTTGATGACCGATTTGCTGCAAGATCAATCGGTCTTCGATAGCGACGAACGGTTCTGGGGGGGCGTGGTTCCAGCCATCGTCACCAACATCAACGACCCGGACAGCAAGGGCCGAGTCAAGCTGCAATATCCCTGGATGGATACCAAGCTCGAAAGCGGCTGGGCGCGGGTGAGTGCGCTAGGAGCCGGTAACGAACGTGGTTTTCTGTGGCTGCCGGAAGTCCAGGATGAAGTGCTGGTCGCCTTTGAGCATGGCGATTTTAACCGACCCTATGTCGTGGGCGGGTTGTGGAACGGCAAAGACGAGCCACCGGAACCCTTTACCGAGGCGTCGAACCATAATAAGTCTGAAGTGCGCATCATGAAATCGCGCATCGGCCATTATATCAAGATGGTCGATGGCCCCGGTGACAAATATATTGAGATCGTTGATGCGGAGAACGGGACCGCGATCAAGCTGGATGCCAAAGAAAAAACGCTGGAAATCAAAACCGGGAGCCACATCACGATCAAAAATCAGGGCAATATCCAGGTTGAAACCAGCGGTGGCAATCTGGACATATCATCCACGGCTAATGTGACCATTAAGGGCAATGGCAACGTGGATATTGAAGCCAGCGGTGTGTTGAACTTGAAAGGGGCAACGGTCAATATCAATTAGCAGACGCCCGCTGCGGAGTCAGCTATAATGATTGGGATGGGAATCATCCACCAGCAAAGTTATAGGCGATTATTTAAAGGAACATCATTTCGATGAAAAGCATTACGGGGCGCGGTTGGGCCTTTCCACCGCAACTGAATGACCGGGACCGTATTTCGATGGTCCAGGATGATACCGACATCAAGCAAGCCATTCGCATTATTTTGAATACAGCGCCGGGCGAACGGGTCATGCACCCGGAATTCGGCTGTAATCTCCACGAACTGGTCTTCTGGCCGGCCAATCAGCAAACGGCCATCCTCATCGAACGGCGGGTGATCGAAGCCCTCACGCGCTGGGAACCACGCATCCGCTTGACGAAGGTGCAGGCGGTGCCGGGTGCGGCAGACGTCGGAGAAATCATCATCGAAATCGAGTATGAGATTAAAAGGACACACGATAAACGCAGCATGGTTTATCCATTTTACCTGATCCCGGCATAAGGGGGATATTCATGGGTTACGAAACGCCCCGGTTAGATGACCGGGCCTTCGCTGACATAATGGCCGAAGCACTCCAGCGTATTCCGCTCTATACACCGGAGTGGACCGATCACAATTTGAGTGATCCAGGGATAACGGTGATTGAGCTGTTCGCCTGGATGACGGATATTATCCTGTATCGTCTGAACCGCGTGCCCGACAAGCATTTCATCAAGTTCATTGAATTGATCGGGATGAAATTGCGCGAGGCTGAACCGGCCCGCGCCCCAGTTACATTCTGGCTGACCGCGCCGCAAGCAGTGCATATCACCATTCCGATGGGGACCGAGGTCGCCACCACTCGCACCGAGACTGACCCGGCGATAACGTTCAGCACTGACATTGAGTCGATCATCCGCGTGCCCAAACTCAAATATGTCATGACCCGCAGCGGCACCACCGGTCAGGTCGATACATATAATGTCAAAGATCTGGCAAGTGGCAAAAGAAGTTTGAAGATTTTTCCCTCCACGCCACCGGTAACGGGCGATGTCGTTTTCTTCGGTTTTGAGGAAGACCTCAGCCATCACATCCTGGGGTTTGAGATGGATGTGGAAGAAGCCCGCGGCGCGGGAGTTGACCCCACTGATCCGCCCTATATCTGGGAGGCGATGGGCCGCGAAGAGGACACGACCTGGACCAAAGTCGAGATTGATGAAGACACGACTGATGCCTTCAACAACGATGGCGTGATGACGCTGCACCTGCCCGCGATGCAAGAGGGTGAACGCAACGACCTGACGGCTTACTGGGTGCGCTGTCGCTTAGACCCACGCGAGGATATGTTCGGCTATCAGGTCAGCCCGGAGATCCATCAACTCACCGCGGCGTCATGGGGGATAACCGTCGAGACCACCAACGTCATGGGCATCAAAAACGAATCGCTGGGGCGGTCCGACGGCACGCCTGGACAGCGTTTTTACACCCAGCACACCCCGATTGCTCCACGCTTGCCCGGCGAACAATTGCTGGTACGGTTGGAAGATGGCGTTGAGGAACGCTGGGTTGAGGTGAGCGACTTCGCGAATTCCGGCCCGGACGATAAACACTACACGCTGGACAGTCAAACCGGTGAATTACGGGTGGGTCCTGCCTTGCCCCAGCGCGACGGCAGCATCTGGCGCTATGGGTCGATTGTACCCCGCAATGCCCAATTGATCTTCCGCGCTTATCGCTATGGGGGTGGCATTGAGGGCAATGTTGCTGCCAGCACCCTCAATGTGCTAAAAAGTTCGCTGCCATTTATGGAGCGGGTCGCCAACCGGCGGGCAGCCCAGGGTGGCCTGAATGCTGAAGATCTGGAAGATGCCAAAGTGCGCGTGCCCGGTTATCTGCGCACCTTACAACGGGCCGTGACCGCTGAAGATTTTGAATATCTGGCCCGCGAAGCCGCCCCTGGCGCAGTGGGTCGGGTCTATTGCTTGCAGCCACCCCAGACACAGGCCGGTGAGGTCAGAGTTCTGGTGATCCCACAAATTCCGAACATGCAGGGCTATATTGCGCCGGAAAGTTTAATCCTGCCGGAGCCAACGCGCGAACGGATTATGAACTTTCTCGATGAGCGCCGCCTGATCTCGACGGATTTAGAGGTGTCTCCGCCCAACTATCATTGGGTACAGACCGAGGTGCGCTTTCATGCCAGCGCCTTCTTTGATGGTGATGAAGTGCGCGGGCGGGTGCGCGATAAATTGTTTGACTTCCTCAATCCACTGACCGGGGGCAACGATGGTGCGGGCTGGCCGTTTGGTCGTGATTTGTTCGTCTCTGATATAATGGCAGCATTGCTCACGGTACCCGGCGTTGATTTTATTCGCTCGGTCCGTCTTTATCCCGTTGCCGAGAATGATGGCGAGTTTTCGCGGGGTAATGAGGTGGAGAGCATCGCGCTAACTGCGCAAGGGGTTGTGGTCTCCCATGAGCATGACGTGATTGAGGAATAGGCATGGCCGACGAAACACGCGCCGTTTTTGGTATTACCGGGCCAGACCTGGAGCAGGAAGAACTGACGGTCACTGCTGCCGGGATTCAGGTTGGGCGCACGGCCAACAATGATTTGACGCTGGCCCATGCGCAGGTGAGTCGGCGGCATCTACGTCTTCACGTTGACGGTGATGATGTTTATGCTACGGACCTGGGCAGCAGCAATGGGACCTACCTGAATGACACCCGCCTGGAAGCACAGGCTGCCACACCGTTGGCGGTTGGTGATGGTTTGCGATTGGGGCCTTTCGTCCTGACATTGCGCGAAATCGTCGTACCGGAGCCACCACCAGTTGAAGAACCGCCGCCACCTGAGCCGGAACCGGAACCCGAACCGCCAGTTGCTGAAGAGCCGCCACCACCACCTGAGCCGGAACCGCCGGTCGCTGAAGAAGCGCCAGAAGCAGAACCAGAGCCGGAGCCAGAACCACCGCCCCAGCCACCTCGTCGGCGCCGACGACGGGAACCGGAGCCGGAACCCGAACCGCCGCCACAACAATCGTTCGAGGTGGTGAAACGTGACGATATTTCATTGGAGGATCAGCGGAGCCGCGAACAGGAATATCAGGGACGATTAGCCCGCTTACCCAAAAGCCGCCTTGATGGCTATGATGCGCAGAATCATCTGGTTGGCTTACCGCGTGACGCCAGCACCTGGTTGCAATATTTACCGGCCATCTACAGTGAAGACGATTTCATGGGTCGCTACTTGCTCATCTGCGAGTCGATCATGGCCCCCTTGTTCTGGATGGTCGATAACTTCGATATGTTTCTCACGCCGGAGGTCGCGCCCGAAGAATGGTTGCGCTGGATGTCGAGCTGGTTTGACCTGATCTTGATCCCCGAACTGCCGGAAGAAAATCAACGCCAGATTATGTACCAGATCGGCTGGTTGTTTTTGCGCCGGGGAACCCGTCCGGGGCTAGAGCGATTACTCCAGCTTTATTTTGGTGTCACACCGGAGATCCAGGAGGAAAGCTGTCACTTTACGGTGACTATACCCCTGAGTGCCAGTCGAGTCAGAGTGGATTCGGACGTTATTGAGCGTTTGATCGCCTCACAAAAACCGGCGTTTGCGTCGTTCACGCTAGAGATCAATTAGTGGTAAGGAGTACTTCCCATGCCTGGCAGTCATCTTGATAAGATTAATCAGTCGAAGCACAAACCAAAACACCCGGATCAGCAGCCAGCCGAACACCAGCACAAACCTTTTCGGCTGGAAGATGCGGATGTCATGGATTTGCAGCGGACGATTGGCAACCAGGGCGTGCAGAACGTCATGGGGCGTCCCGCCATCCAGCGCCAGGCCGACGTGAGTTTGCCTGCCTTGCCCGGTGTGGTGCAGGCAAAGATGTCGGTGAATGAACCCGGTGATCAATATGAGCAGGAAGCCGACAGCGTGGCCCATGAAGTCATGACCATGGCCGACCCGTTGCAGCGTGAGCCAATCGAAGAAGAAGAAGAAATGTTGATGGAGAAACCACTCCAGCGGCAGGACGAATTGCCGGAAGAAGAACTCATGGGCAAGTTCTTGCAACGTCAGCCCATGGAAGAAGAAGATGAAATGTTGATGGAGAAACCACTCCAGCGACAGGACGAATTACCAGAAGAAGAACTCATGGGCAAGTTCTTGCAACGTCAGCCCATGGAAGAAGAAGAAATGTTGATGGAGAAACCGCTTCAACGTGAGGAGACTCCGGGCGTATCAGCAGCGGCCGAGGCTGCGATTGAAGGCGCTCGCGGCAGCGGCGACGCCCTGCCGGACGATGCGCGTAACTTCCTGGAACCGCGTTTCGGGCAGGATTTTAGCGATGTGCGCGTGCATACGGGTGCCGAGGCGAATGATTTAAATGATGCGGTGCAGGCGCGGGCCTTCACCACCGGCTCGGATATATTCTTCCGTGATGGCGAATACAACCCTAACAGTGACGCCGGTAAAGAACTACTGGCACACGAACTAACGCATGTGGTGCAGCAGGGTGGCGGCAAAGAGCTAAAGGCCAAACACGACGACGAAGGTTGCTGCTAGATGCCAGCCAAGCGGGGGAGAAAACGGGTTCGCCGCCGGGCGCGTCGCGCCACAACACCTACAGCCGAAGAACAGGTTACGCGGCAAGCCTCAAGTGGCAACCGTCAGCATGACCGGGTGCTGCAATTGCAACAGACCGTTGGCAATCAGGCCACGCAAGAACTGGTCGCGCAGGGCCAGATAGATAACTGGCAGCAATCCCAATTTCAGGGGTTGCCCCCGGTGCGTGGTGCTGCTGGCGATGGTATCATCATGACCGCGCCCCAGCAAATCATGCGGTTTTCACTGCCACCGGAACTGGTGGGCGCCGATGGCCTGACGTTGACCAATCAACGCGGTAAGGAGGTGTCCGCTGGCGAAGAAGGCTTTAGCTCCGCTATGCTAGAAGACCAATCGTTGATGGTGGAAGCCAATATTGGTCGCTTCAAAGATTGGCATCTCAGCCCCCAGGTCCCCAACCAGCGCGAGTTGGATGAAGCCCAGGCGCTGTTTGCCCGCTGGGCCGCCGAGGCCAAACAAGACAAAGAGGATAGCGGTGACTTTCTTGGAATCGCGCCGGTTTCCCCCTTTGCGCATAAGCAATATGCGGAACGGGAAGCTGGTAGTCGCAAGGCCCTCGCCAAGGTCGAAGCGCAACGCACCGCCGAGCAACAGCTTTTCATGGAATATAACGCCTGGACGACCCAGGCAAATGGCATATTTCCGTCTATCGCCAAGTTCGATGGCATGCGGGTCGCGCTGGGGATCGGTGAAGATGTCATGGACATGGAGGCCCTGACCGACGAGTTGGTCGCCGGGCTGGATGACATCGAACGCATTGACCCCAAAGAACTGGTGGGCCTAAAAATCCCTGAAATGTCGGGTCAGGTCACGGAGCAATCCCTGAAGGTGGATAATGCCCTCAGCGAGATGGAAACCGCCTGGTTGGGCCTGCGACAGGTTGACCTGGAAGCCGACATCAAAGCGCTGGCGGAAAAGCGGGGCACTTATGATGCCCAAAAAGAAGAAATCGAAAAAATTATTGCCACCTGGAAGAAAATCGGCAAAACGGTTGATATGTCCATCGGCGCGATGGGTGGCGCCAAGAGCCTGATGGGAGCCGGGTTGGATGTTGAAACGGGTGATAATCCGGCGATGGGCATTCTGAAGGAACAGGCGAAGGGAATCGCTGGTTCTGTCGGCATTCCAACCGATGCTGAGGGCCTGGTGGGTGGTACCGTCGCGATGATGTATCACAATAAACTTCGCAAAATCCAACGAAGCATTGATGCCTTTAATGCCGTTATCGAAGGCAAGCGCGGGCTGGTTGCTGAACTGTCGCTCATGCAGAAATTTAAAGACTTTGAGGATAAAAAGAAGCAGTTCGAAGATGAGGTGAAACTGCTCAAGTTATACATGCAGAATCGCCAGGCCCAGTATGTCAAGTTCGGTGAAGAACTCGATAAAATTACCAGCGAGAGCCGCAAGGAAAGACGTGAGGGTCGGGCACCGGCCAAAGGTCAGGAACGTTATGCCACTGTGATGGCGCTGGTAGCGGTCATTCGTGAAATTATGACGATTGGGCGCAAAGCACGCGACACGTTCCCCGGCGGCGACCCGGATGGCCTGTATAAACGGGCGGTCGAGGTAACCGAATTTGAACCGCCCTCTCAACCCGATACGCGGGCACCGTTTCACAACATGCTCCAGCAATCTAAAAAGTATCATACCCTCGCCACGAATATTGATAACATCTTTGAAGGCGTGGATGCCAAAGCCTTCAAGGTCATGGCGCTGTTAAACAAGGCGAACGTGGGCGAGGAAGTCAAGAAACGGGATGAAGGCGATATGAGTATCGCCGATTACTAATCGAATATTTCCCTTTTGTATGCCCAATAAAGAAAGTGGCTGGGCAACCTGAAAAACAGCAACCACGTTGGAGATATGCAGGTATGGCGAAAGACCCGCTAATAGGGCGACAAATCGATCATTACCGGGTGGAGCGTCATCTGGGTGCTGGTGGCATGGGTGCGGTCTATCTGGCAAAAGACCTGAACCTGCAACGGGATGTGGCGCTCAAGATCATGCACGAGCATTTCGCCACGCAGAAGCAGTTTCAACGTCGGTTTCAGCAAGAAGCGCAGGCCGCCGCCAACCTTCGGCATGATAACATCATTCAGATTTACGCCTTCGACGCCAAAGATGGGCAACTCTTTATTGCGATGGAATATATCGCAGAGGGTAGTCTGCGGGATTATCTTGAGCAGGAAGCCCAGGGTGCCAACCAGATTGACCTCGAAGTTGCCATCCAGCTTGTTCGTCAATTGGCCGAAGCCCTGCATTATGCCCACGAACAGGGCATGGTCCATCGCGATGTCAAACCGGATAATGTCCTCTTGAAGTCCGTCTCGCCCGGTCAGCAGCGGGCGGTGCTGACTGATTTTGGGTTAGCCCAGTTGCTTCAGTCCAGCGGCAGTGATTCCGATCTGGAAGGCACGCTGGGCACGCTGGAATATATGTCGCCGGAGCAATGCATTATCGGGCGGACCATTGACAAGCGCAGCGATATTTACGCACTGGGGATTGTGCTCTATGAACTGGTCGCCGGTCGTCGTCCGTTCCAGCCGCGCACGCCTCAGGAAGCTATCGAGATGCATACCCGGCAGGCCGCCCCGCCCGTCAAACAGTTCCGGCCCAACGTGACGGTGGAACTGGATGATGTCATCAAGAAAAGTATGCAAAAAGACCCGCCCAATCGCTATCAAACGGCGCGGGATATGTCGGTAGCTTTGGACCGGGCATTGCAATCCTTGACCGCTCCTGAACCGGCAACGGAATTGGAACCACCGCCCGTACCGGTTGAAGGTCCCTATACTGGCCCGATTAAAGTGCATGTGACCCGCGATGGCATGCCCTACCGCAACCTGCCGTACGACAAGGATACGATTACGTTGGGGCGCGGCGATAATCAAGACATCTGGCTAGAAGATCCGACCAAGCGCGTCTCCCGCCGCCATTTACAGATTGTTCGGTCACGCGAAAACGGCTATCAGATTATCGATTTGGGGTCGGGCAACGGGACTGATCTCCATAATCAACCCGTATCGCCGCACGTCCCAACCACGTGGCCCGAAGGCCAGATCATTGAGATCGGTGCCTACCAGTTACGCTGGGAGCCAGATGAAGCGCTGGCTGATGATTTATATAAAACCGGGATGGAGTGGGATCAACCGGGGGGTGCCGACCTGTACCAAACCGGTCTTGATGCCTTCCCAACGCCGCCCGAAGCCCCACCAGCGCCGCCACCGATCACGCGCCAGCATCCCGACCCGCAACCGGCGCCACCGCCGCAGCCGCGCTATGAAGATACCAGTGTTGAGCCGCAAATGGTGCCGCAATATCAACAACAGCAGCCCGGCATGGTGGCTTCACCTGCCGATGAGGCGATTGGCGTCACCATCGCGCAACCAACCCTGACAGCCATCCCCGGTCAGCCGCAAATGCTGGCGATTCAAATTGAAAACCGCAGTGACCGCGTTGACCATTTCAAAATCGAGGTCCTTGATCTGCCACCGGAATGGTATTCGGTTTCAAAAAACGACGTCAATTTGATGACTACCAAGAGCAGCAGCGGCAACACCAGCGATCAAGTCATGATTCAAGTCCTCACACCGCGCGATAGCAGCAGCACTGCCGGACAGCATCCCTACCGGGTGCGGGTGACAGCCACCGCACAGCAGTTACAGAAAGAAATGACCGGCCTGATCTTGATGATAGAGCCGTATTACGACTTTGCGATTGACCTGCAACCTAAAGATCTAAAAGGTCGACGCAAAGCCGTGATGTCGGTCATGAACAATGGCAACTCCGAGGTGCGCTACAATCTCAGCGGCATCGACCAGGCCCACGACCTCGATTTTGATCTGGGGCAAGCGCCACAGGTGGAATTGCAACCTGGCGAAGACATCCTGGTGCCGGTCAAGATCACACCCAAAACACGTCCGTTGATTGGCGCTGCGGGCAAACAAATCCAATTTGAGATGTCGGTCGCGACCGGCGACCAAACCGGTGGCAAGCAAACGCAGCAGGGGCGGCTGACGGTTTATCCACTGATTCCGCGCTGGTTGCCCGCTGCCATCATCTTGGCGGCGATGTTGTGTGGCTTCCTCGCTCTCAGGTTTATCGAGGGGCAAAATGCGGCGGCCACCGCAACCGCTGAGGCCCTGGCACTCGTCGCGTCGCAGGCGGCCACCATCGAATCCGGCGCAACTGCTCAGGATGTTGAAGTTAACCTGACCGTTACCGCCGAAGCCGACCCGGATGCGGATGGGTTGCCAACCTGGGAAGAAAATCAACGTTTTAACACTCTGTGGAACAACCCGGATACCGACGGCGATGGCTTGCTGGACGGTGAAGAAGTGCGCCAATGGGGCACCGACCCGTTAAAGAACGACACCGATGAAGATGGTCTGTTCGACGGCGATGAGGTCAATGAATGTACGCTGCCAACGAATCCTGATACCGATGGCGATGGCGAACGCGATAATGTGGATGATGATCCCTGTGGGCTGCTGGTGATACCGGATACTCCCACCCCGATACCCACATTGAGACCGGAGCTAGCTAGCTGTCCCGATTCACCACCGGCCCGGCTGGAAGTTGGCAAACGTGGACGGGTTCAGGAGGGCGGCGTTGATAACCGCCTGCGACCTGAACCCAATACTGACGCAGAGCAAGTGGGCTTATTGCCCAGAGGCACGGAGTTCGTCGTCACCGATGGTCCGGCCTGTAATCAGGCAGAGGGCGGGCGTTTGTTGCGCTTCTGGAAGGTACGCGCCTCCGGTCATCCTGAAGCTTGGACGGCGGAGGGTGATTGTAACGTGGGCGAAACGGTCGAAGATGCCTATTTCCTGGAACCGGTTGAACCCAAAGACCCCGAAGCCTGCACCTGATGGTCCAGAATTATTCGTTGATGTTACGCAGATTCACTCGAATTTGTACCCAAATAGTGGGTTTAAACCCACTGCCTACAAGCACAAGGTGCGTAAGGTCAGTTATTAGTTCACCTTACGCATTTGAGCCGAAAATCGTAGGGTGACTCGGCGAGTCGCACCCTACAACCTGGATGCTTGCGTAACATGCGTTATGATATTTCCGTCACTCCTGGTTGCGGTGACGGGCGTTAATTCCAGATCTTTACTTCACCGGGTATCGCAGGCGGCGCAACCAGATAGCTGAGGCCGAGACCAGTAATGCCAGCCATGAAGGTAACGCCCAACCACATGTGTATGCTCCACCAGACGCCACTGGTCGTCAGCAGAATGATGAAGAACAATAGAAAATAGAGCAGTGGCAGGCTAAAGGCGAAGAAGCGCAATGCGCCTACATTGTGTACCGAGGGCCGCCAGCGCAGCACCATTACATCACCGACAACCCCGGTCAAGAACGCGCCCAGCAGAATCGGCCAGAATTCGCCAGTCTGTCTAATCCGCAGCCACAACATCATGGCGGCATGAACCGTGAGCACAAAGGTGATGGCTCCTACCGGTAGCGTCCAGCGGCGCAGCAACAACAGCACTGTCCCCATGATTATCACGGTGGGAATCAGGACGCTGGCTGCCAGTACCGCGTCCCAGAAGAAGGAGTTGCCAGCGGGGGCACGCCGTCCAGCGAACATTTCCGGTTGACTCATAACGTTAGCAAATTGCGTAAACATCGTCAGCAGCGCCATCGTAATCAACGCCGAGACGATCGCCGGGTAGAGCGTCCGCCAACCGGTTTGGGCTTCCTGACGACCCCACAGCGCGCGCAGCGGCCCGATCATAAACAAGACCGCACCTACGGCTAGCAACAAATGCGCCGGGCTGAGCAGGGCTTCCAGATTAGCTTCGAAGCCAAATAAACTGTGCCAGACAAAATCGAAGCCCCCGGCAAACGCAAAGACAATGGCACCCACGAGCGAGAGGAAGTAACCCGACGGCAGCGACCGTACCCACGAATAACCTTGATTCACGTTACGCAGTTGGGCGATGGCGAAAAACAGGCCGTTCGCCACGACACCTGAATACAACAGAAAGTGCCAGGGCGTGAAGAACGTATCGTCTACCTGCCCATGATTGTGTGCATTGACATCAACAAACACGCCGATAATCACCCATACCGCCAGCAGCGTCGCTATGAGATCAAAGCGTGCCCCGGCGACCGGATAACCGGATTTCCGCCGCGTTGTAGTCGCTATCGAATTCTGTGATACTTCCGCTGTTGCCATTGTTAAAGCCTCCGCTGCATTTACTGCTGATTATACGCGCCGGCGTTCGATCAAGTTGCAAACGCTCAGCGAATATCAAAAGCGAAGACGTGAACTTCGTCCGCGCCCCAACTCGCCAGCGGGATAAAGCGAATGCCACGTGTCAACACATCCAGCGGCACTTTCACCAGCCGCTGATAATTATTGCGCACTTCCGCGACCGTTTCCCATGTGCCATCGGCTCGCAGTGCTTGCAGGTCAAAATCGCGCGTCATCATCGGCGGAATCGTGACATGGTGACCGCCTTTGGGATATTGACAGGGCATCCGCTTATTTTTCCGCAGGTCACTATCAAAGGTGAAACGGGCCTGGATGACATGGACTTCATCGCTGGCACAATATTCCACAAATGACCCCGGTGCGCCCCACCAGCCATTATCCACTTTGTCTAAAGAGCGGTCGACCCCGTTGCGCAGTGGTTCAGCATCGGCACCATTTGAGGCATGTAATTCAGCTTTTTGACTGATTTCTGGAATTGAACGCGTGTGCCAGGGGAGATAAGCATCCTGGTCCATCAGCAATTCTTGTAATTCGGTGATGCGGTGTTCATAGACCGCGCGCGGCGTAAGATTATCGCGCACAGCCAGCGCGGCTGCGGTGCCCATCGCCTGCCCGATCACCGCACAGGTCGCCATCACACGCGTCGAACTCAGGGCCATGTGGGTCGTCGATATATTGCGCCCGGCGAAAAATAGATTCTCGATATTGCGTGAATAGAGCGCCCGGTAGGGGATGCCATAGGGGGATGGTGCCGGATGAAAGATGGTCGGCTTGCCGGGATGATTAATCGCTTCCGGGTGATGATCGTCCATTGACCAGCCCCCGTAAGCTACCATATCGTCAAAGCGCCCCTCAGCGTCAACATCGTTTTGCGTCAGGATATGATCGCCCACATAGCGCACATTCTCGCGCTTGCCCGGCAACTGCCCAATCCATTCCAGTTCCCAACCGTGACCGCGCCCGTCGGGGTGATTTTTGATGAGGTCCCACACGCCATAACCAATTTTGAGTAATTCGTCACGGATGACCTCGTTATCGCTGATGGTATCCTGCACCCCGCCGATCTCAAGCCACCAGAAATTATTGCCTTTGGGCCGCAACGACCGATTCGGCAGGTCGTCTTCGGTATACTTGTTGGCCCAGGCCGGTGGCACAAACGGCACGTGCTCATCCACTTCCCGAAGTTGCAGCAACAGCGAATTGCCCATTGTTTTGCGGTCGGCCACTTCAGGCGCAAGCGATTCGTTAAACTCGTCGCGGGCTTCGCGGCCCCAGCGATATTCTGCGCCAGAGATGCGCAGCACCGAGTCGCCGGAACAATCGGCAAAGTATTTGGCCTGAACGTGGTGCCAGATTTGCGATGGTGACTGCCAGCCAATAATGGTCTGGATGCGCTCACCGGTCATCTCCAGGTCGTTGCAGGTAGTGTTCAGCAGCAGCGTCAGGTTCTCCTGAAACCGCGCCTTTTCATACATGACCGTGTCCCACAACGTATATTTCAACCCACTGTTGCGATAATAATTCTCCAGCATGATCTCTTCTAAAATGCCGGTCTCTTTATTATCCGCGCCATGTGCGCCGCAAATCCACATGCGCACCTCTGACGAGGCGTTACCGCCTAACATCGGTCGATCTTGCATGAGAAGCGTTTTTGCCCCATTGCGGGCCGCCGCCAGCGCCGCACACAACCCGGCCATACCGCCGCCGACGATACAAAAATCAACTTCATGGTTAATGGTTTCAAAAGAATCACGATTTTCTATGGTCGTCATTATGCTTTGCCTGTCGTTTAATGATATTTACCATCATAGCTGCTGTCGCCCTGACCCGGTAGGGATTGGCAAGAAACTTGCAACAAAAAGCCCTGCCTGTGTTCTCCAGAGAGGGCTGTAACGAGTTTAGATTGTACGTTGTTTTTTAGCCATCAGTCAGAATTTTATCGACGGCGTCGGCCAGTTCGCGCAGCGTTGTCACTCTGAATATATGATCCGCATGGTTGGCGTACAGGTGCATGTCGCTATCGCCCGTTCCCCATTGCCCACGTGATTCGGGGTTGAACCAGATGGTCCGCCGCGCCCGACGCTGAATCTGCTCTGCCAGGTCAAGACGTGGATCATTGAAGTTGTTGCGCCCATCCCCCAGCAAAATCACGGTGGTGCGATGGTCAATGCAGCTCATATGCTCGTGACAGAAGGTATTCAGGCTGTTGCCCAGGTCGGTATTATAATGACCGGGCGGGTTGGCATTCATGACTTTCTGAACGGCGTCACGGGGCTGTTCCTCGGCCAGATCCATGCTGATGTCAACCAGATCGTCAATGAAGATGAAGCTATTGGTGCGGGCAACTTGATCTTGAAGTTCGTAGACCAGCGTGAGCATAAACTCGACCGAGTAGCGCATGGATGTACTGGCATCACAGATCAGCACCAGCGCCGGTTTTTTGTGGCGCGTCTTATACCGGATTTCCAACGGAACCCCACCATACCGCATATTGGACCGCATCGTCTTGCGCGGGTCGGGGTCGCCTAATTTCGCTCGTTTCTGGCGCAACGATGCCCGGCTGCGTAACCGGGCCGCCAGTCGGCGAATTTCATCACGGAGGGCGTCAGCTTCCTGATAGCCCATGTATTCAAACGGCACATCCATTAAATCTGGCTTGGGTTGAGGGTCTTCATTTGCCATCTGCTCCGCCAGGTTGGAGCCAACATATTGCGAGATTTGCTCCGCCAATCCCTCGGCGTTCTGTTGTAACATCTCCCGGACCTGTTCGCGGGCTTCGGCGCTCATGCCCATCGCTTCCAGTTCTTGCATCAACGCTTCAATCAATTCCTGGATCTGGCGCATCCCGGCCTGCTGCTTCATGCGCCGCTCGAACCATTGCCGCTCATACATGTCTGAACCCTGCGGCAAGCCGGACATCTGGCCCATCTGCTCAAGCTGCTCCTGCGAAAAATGCTGGCCCTGGAGCATCTGCCGCAGCAGGTCCTTGAGCGCCCCCAGATCTCCCATCAGAGATTGCAGGGCTTCGCGCAACTTTTGCTGATCTTCCGGTGATAAGTTGTCGGGAATATTTTCCAGCGGGGGTTGACCGGACGCAAAGAACAGCGGGAAGAAATAATCAAATTTACCCTGATCGCGGGCTTCCTTCACCAGCGTTGTCTTCAAAGCCGAAGCAAATTGTTCGCGGTCA
This sequence comes from Phototrophicaceae bacterium, assembly GCA_965223835.1. Lineage (GTDB taxonomy): Bacteria > Chloroflexota > Anaerolineae > Aggregatilineales > Phototrophicaceae > CAVYXZ01. The sequence goes on along the minus strand of CBDCXQ010000001.1, from coordinate 5,785,463 downwards.
TTCACGCCCAGCAATTCAACGCCATACATGGCGTCCTGGCTTTCGGCTAATGAAATGCGCACGCCCGCCGCTCGTAGCGCTCGAATAAAATCCACCATTCGCTTATCCATACAATAAACCCTCTCTCAACTCTAACCGGCGTTTAAACCTCTGATGCTGTTTCGGCCTCAGCCATTGATTTCAGATTACGCAGGCCTTCCTGCAAATCCTTGATATTGCGCTCTTCGATTACAAGACGGTTCATGAGTTGACCCACGACCGAGCCAGGCAGTCGATAATTGACAGCAATGGTCAGGCGCGTACTCGAAGCCGTTAATGGCTCGAAGCGAAAATCGAAGGCACTGTCGATGCCGCTGATGGTTTCAACCCGCAAATGCCGATTTTCTTTATAGTCCATCACCTCATGTTCGCCGCGAATCGAGACATTCATCATGTTGTAGACGTAGCGAGAAATCGAGCCGACAGCAGTCGGGGGTGGTGTGACCCGTTCCTGGAGTTCGATCGGCGGCCACCATTCAGCCATCCGTTCGGGCTGATCGGCAATGATGCCAAAAACGACTTGAACCGGTGCTTGAATATCAATCGATTCTTCTACCTGGGGCATCTTACATTCTCCTGAATTCTACCCGCATTATAACGCAAAAGACCCGGTTATCGGAAATCATAGAAACAAAACAAGGGCACACCAGGCCCCTGTTTCGTCATTTATGCGATTGGTAATGCCGTCGGGTTAATCACCGCTGGCTTCAGCCGGTAGCACATCCTGCATCATCGACTCCGGTAAAATGTGATACTCCTCACCATCGCGGATGATGGTGGGATCCGGTGTATACAACCCATACTGATCGAAGAACGCCCGCACTTCGTCGGTGAGCAATTCTTCCTTTTCCATCAGCAGGTCGGTCAGGGCATGAACGACTTCGCCGTGCTTGCGCAGTTCAATGCGTGTGATCCGCAGCACTTCCTGGTACGCTTCCTCAATCGCCCGTGCCTGTTCAGGACTCCATTGCATCCGCGCCCCGCGGAACATATCAAACACGTAGCCCGAGGTCGCACCCATCGTGTCGAACATACCGGCATTCGCCATCGCCGCCAGTAAACCATAGACACGATTTAAGTCACGTCCGACCAGCGTACTTTGATTCTCAATGCCGCAAAATTCGATCTCAGCCGCTTTGCCTGCGATGGCAACTTTGACGCGCTCCATCAATTCGGGTTTGATCTGTAGGCCTTGATACGATTCTTGCGCCGGATAATGCCACACATGTCCATAATGCATCCCCTGCCGCACGATGGTAATGCGGCTAATGCGATGTGAGGGCATAAACAAACGAACCGCCACCGCCTTACCAGCCTGATAGTAGGCGAGACGTCGCTTGGCTTCGAGGGACATATGTTTCATCGGTGAGCGCAGGCCCATTTCATGTTCGGGTTTGGCCCGCATAAAATCATTATAGCTAATCACACTGCGGCCATCAAAGAACGCATAACGCAGAGCTTCGTTCAACAAATACTTAATGTCCGCCGGTGAGTAACCAGGGGTCTCCGAAGCCAGAATGGTCGGTTCCATGGTGTCGTCGTGCGCATATTTGTCGAGATAGTACTCGAAGATCTCACGCCGCCCTTCCATATCAGGCACATCAACCCGGATCTTCTTGTCAAACCGACCGGGACGCAATAATGCCCGGTCCAGTGCCGAGATGCGGTTCGTTGCCCCAATTACCAGGACGCGCTTATCCGGCTTGGGCGGTTTCCGCCGCATGATGGTCTTATACCACCAGGTACGCCACTTTGCCCGCCAACCATGTTCCTGACTGAAGCCGTCCATCTCGATGAGCATGGTACTCAGCACACCCATACCGCCCGAACCGCCACCACCATACATGCCATTTTCGCCTTCGTCGCCGTCACCTACCGAGGCAACGCCGCCGCGCGACCCAATGGCATCAATCTCGTCCAGGAAGATGACCGATGCGCCATAACGTTTCGCCATTTTGCGGGCTTTGCGGAACAGACCCATCACCTTCATGGGGCCAACCCCGATGAACATCGCCTGCAAACCAGAGGCGTCCATGTAGAAAAAGGGTACATTGGCTTCGGTACTGATAGCCTGTGCCAGCCAGGTTTTGCCCGTTCCCGGAGGGCCTTCCAGGAGCAGACCGTTTAACGGTTCACCACCCGCACCTTCAAAGGCTTTCACGCCCCGCAACAGCGTCACAATCTGCTCGGCTTGTTCTAGAATTTCGGGTTGACCGCGATAGTCTTCAAAGCTGACCCCATCACCGCCCGAGTCGGGCATGATGGTATAGCTCCGGGTCCGCGCCAGAAACCAGAACAACAGAATGAACTGGGAGAGAAAGATAAAAATGAAGGCCACGACCTGCAACACCTGCCCGGCGATGGGAATAATCGTGCGCATGATCTGGGCGTTGAGCAATGTCACCATCACCAGGCTCAGAATCAGCGCCAGCAACCAGGTCCGTTTGATAAAGCGGCGAATACGGTACGGGAGTTTACGCCGGCGGTCGACATACGACTCTTCGGCTTCCCAATGGAAGGGTTCCTTGTGCGGCTGAATGTCTTTCACACTCATTTATCTATCCTTCCTATTCGCTGTGCGCGATCTCTTTTTCATCTTCATTGACTTCGCCGGACCCGATCTGTGGCTTCGGGGTATACAAGCCATACTGGTCAAAGAATTCTTCAACCTCATCCGCCATCAGTTCTTCTTTTTCCAGCAACAGATGGATAAGCATCTCCCCCATTTCACGGTGCAGCCGCAGGTCAACGCGTACTTCATCCAGCGCCTGGAGGAAGGTTTCCTCCATCATGTTGCGGATTTCTTTGACCGTTTCTGGTTCATCTGTCGCACCCAGCGGCCCGAACATGCCCACCCCGGCCATCTGGCGCAACACGCCCTTGACACTCATGAAATCGCCGTAAACGCCCAGCGTTTGTTCATGTTCGCCGCCATACTCCATCTCACCCGCTTTACCTGCTACCGCGACACGCAGCCGATTATGCAGCGCTTCATAGGTGTTGATGTAGGCATAGCTTTCAGTGGCGGGCATGTAGCGAACATAACCCAGCGCACCGCCCTGGCGAATGATGGTGATTCGGGAAATGCGCCAATCAGGACGGTATAGTCGCACCGCAATTGCATGGGCGGCTTCATGGGCGGCCAACCGGTACTTGGCTTCTTTCGTCATATTCTTGATGGGTTCGCGCAGGCCCATCTCGTGTTCCGGTTGGGCCATCTTGAAATCACGGTAGGTCATGTAAGTGCGTCCATCGAACAGGGCATAGCGCAGCGACTCGTTCAGCAAGTATTTGAGGTCTGCCGGGGTATAAAACTGTGTTTCCACGGCCAGTGTCAGCGGGTCCATTGTTTCATCATGGGCCATCTTCGACAGGTAATATTCCAGAATGTCACGCCGTCCTTCGAGGTCCGGGGCATCCACGCGTACTTTCTTGTCGAACCGACCGGGCCGCAGGAGCGCGTCATCAATGGCTTGAATCCGGTTGGTCGCGCCAATCGTTAACACGCGGTTCGGCGGCTTTGGCATCTTTTTACGCAGAATGTTTTTGTACCACCATTTTTTCTTACGCGCCCACCAGCCGTGTTCCTGACTAAAGCCACTCATCTCCACCAGCAGCGTGCTGAGCAGGCCGACGTTCGCGCCACTCATCCCACCGAACATTATCGGCAAGCGTGAAAATAGTTTCGAGGTGTTATTCTCCGTGTATTCTTCACGTTTCTTGGCGACCCCGCCCCGCGATCCCACCGCATCCACTTCATCAATAAAAATAATGGACGCGCCATACTCTTTGGCGGCATTGCGGGCTTTGCGATACAAATTCATCACTTTCAGCGGCGCGATGCCGAAGAACATCGATTGCATACCGGAGCCGTCAATGTAGAAAAAAGGCACACCGGCTTCAGTGCTGATCGCTTTCGCCAGCCAGGTTTTGCCCGTTCCCGGTGGGCCTTCCAGCAGGAGACCATTCAGCGGCTCACCCCCGGCTTCCTCAAAGGCCCGCACACCCCGCACCAGTGTCACAATCTGCATCGCCTGATCGAGCAATTCTGGTTGGCCTCGATAATCGGCAAAGCTGACCCCCTGCGTATCCGAACCCGGCCAGATGGTATAGGTCCGCGCCCGACCCAGAAACCAGAACATCATCCCGAACTGACCGATGATAAAGGCGGCAAGGAACAGGAAGCGCCCAATAAACGGTACCGCAACCGTCAAGAAATTCACGATACCGCGCATAAAATCGGCATTGAGCAGCGCAACCATAACGATCGTCAGCAGAATTAACCGCAATTTGTTGTCGGTGAAGAAGTAACGAACGCGATTCTTGAGCTTCTTGCGCTCGTCAACCAGCGTCGTTTCGTCCTCCCACGCATAACGGGGGCGCTTACTGGGGTCCTGCTGTTTTGGCTCGTAACGCTGAATGTTACTACTCATGAATAGTGCCTTCGATTAACCTGACGATAATTTTAACTACTGGCTTCCAGGCCCGGATTACCAATCATAAACAGCGGGTGATTGGGCTGGCCTTCATACAATTCGGTGGCGGTCGGTTGTTCATAAACCAGCGTGCCCTGCGCGATCAAGTCGAGGAAGTCGTTGAGATTGTGCGAACCGGAAAGATAGTTAATCGCTGCTTGGCGTTCGATTTCCGAATTGACCATGACGAAGCCGATGAAACTGCGGCCACTATCCAGCGTGGCAATGTCCTGTGGGGCGATAAAATTCACCTGCAACAAACCTGCCCCTTCGCTCTCCGCCAGCGTGCCCTGCCAGGTGAGTTCAATCGCGCGTTGGATGGATGTATAGTAACTGAGGAGACCGGCCTGGGTCTGCAAATCGGCATCTGCCGGGGCCTGGAACAAGAGGTTAACGACCAGCGCGTCATCCGCTTCATTTTTGCGGATTTCGATAATATCGACATTGAGTGAAGCAGATTCGATCCGGTTGGCGGCGGCCATTAGTGAGGGGTCGGTAGCGCCAGTTTTGTCGGCCATCACCAGATCAATCACTTCAACATTCTGGACACCGGCTTCATCGCCCGTATCCTCGCCGGTCAATACCTGCAACCCAGGTAAGGCGCTACAGCCCGCTACCAACAGTAGCGTCAGAGTGAACAATTTTAATACCTTCATGGGGGGGATTCCTCAGTGTATCTGAACAACAGTTTTAGGTTGACCGACAAAGAACCTATGATTGTTTATACATATTTTACGTCATTTTAACGCTATTTGGGTTTTTTCGGATATGACCGGTTTGAAATCTCAGCAAATCCTAACATTGCCAGGGCACCGGGATGACACATCAATTTTAGGGTTATTGGGCACCGAATGGCTACAATAGTTTACCATTGCCGATATTATTTATACTTGCCGTTGGCGCGTGAGGTTTGATTTGATCTTTAAAAATCGCTGCTCAAGAGATGCAGTGGCTCCGAATTTGCTCACAACCTGCTGGCTAATTGGCCTGATCCTATTCGGGGCGATACCAGTACAGGCACAAGCGCTGCCGCCTTGTTTTGAACGCGCTCAATTCCGTGACCCACCCTGGGTGAATGGTCGATTATATTGTCTGGAAACGGTCATTCAAGCGCCGGATACCCTCGCATTTACGACATTGGCGGCTGCCCCCGACGGCACGCTATATGCTGCGCGTCCGCTGACCGGTGAAGTGCTGGCGATTACGGATACCGATGGCGATCAATTGCCGGATTCGGGCACGGTCGTGGTTGCCGGTCTGACCTTGCCGACAGGGCTGGCCTACCATGACGACACTCTGTACATTCTGGCAGGTTCACAGCTTTATCAGTGGGCTAACGACCAACTGGATGTGTTAATCGCGGATGTGCCGCTGACGGCTTCGCAGTGGTCCGGGCTGTTAGCGGTCGGGCCAGATGAGCGCCTGTATGTGTCGGTTGCCGCTGGATGCAACTTCTGTCAACCGGCCCAACCAGAATATGGCGCTATCCTCAGCTATAATTTGGATGGGACGGACCGCCAGATCGTCGCCACTGGGTTGCGTCAGGCGGCAGGATTGGCATTTCTGAACGGTGAACTGTGGGCCACCGACAGTGCCCGCACCGGCCTCAACCGGACTTCCCAACTCGATGAACTCAATCACATCATGACTGGTGACGATTATGGCTGGCCCGCCTGTATTGGGGCCGAGAATAAACCTGATGCAGATTTAGAAGCAGGGACGGATTGTGATGATGTCACTGCACCCACGCTGACCTTTCCCACCGCTAGTACACCACTGGGAATCGCGGCCTACACGGGCGACACCTTGCCCGATCTGACCGACACTTTAGTGGTCACGCTCAACGGGTCGCGGAATCGACCAGATATTCAAGGCTATGCGCTGGCAGTCGTTAAGTTCGCCAATGGTCAGCCTACTCATTATGAGATTCTCATCCCGGCTGAAACCCATCGTCAAACCTTCACACTGGCCGAAATGAATTATCGTAACAGCGGTTTCTGGCCGGAGCGTCCACTGGGGGTGGCGGTAAGTGTCGAAGGTTGGGTCTATATCAGCACCGGGACCGAAATTCTCGCCTTGCGTCCACCCGGTTAGGATTTTGCGCCCACCCTGGCGGTCCGGTATGATCTACTATACATATTTCCCACTCCCGGCTGAGGTTGGCTAGATGACCATCAAAGGTATGTTAACGCTCGATCAACTGCGCACCGAGGTTGAGTCGGGCGCAATTGAAACCGTCGTCACCGTTTTTCCAGATTTGTACGGACGGTTGCTGGGTAAGCGCATTACCGGCGACTACTTTCTGGAAGCCGTTGCCTCGGATGGCATGCACGCCTGTGATTATTTGTTTACAGTGGACATGGGCATGGAGCCTGTTCCGGGATATGACTACGCCAACTGGGAGCGCGGCTACGGCGATTTCCATTGTGTGCCAGATCTGAATACACTGCGGCGGGCCACCTGGCTCGAAAAATCGGCGTTCGTCATTTGCGATACCTATCAGGCAGACGCGCACGAACTAACCTCAATTGCACCGCGCAGCATCCTCAAGCACCAACTGGCGCAGGCTGCTACGATGGGCTATCACGCTGTCGGTGCGTCCGAACTCGAATACTACATCTATGCGGATAGCTATCAGAACATCCGCCGCCAACATTACGCGGCCCTGGAACCGATGAGCGCGTATATCGAGGATTATCATATTCTCCAGGGAACCCGCGAGGAACCCCTTAACGCTGCCGCCCGCAAGCATCTGTCGGCCAGCGGGGTACCAGTCGAGTTTAGCAAAGGCGAATGGGGGCCGGGCCAGCACGAACTGAATGTGCGCTACGCTGATTGCCTGACCATGGCTGACCGCCATATCATCTATAAGCAATGTTTCAAAGACCTCGCCGATCAGCTAGGTCTGGCGGTGACTTTCATGGCAAAGGTTGATGAACATTTGGCGGGTTCAAGTTGCCACATTCATCTCAGCCTTTGGGATGCCGACCAGAGCCAGAATCAATTCGACGGTGATGAGCCATTGGCTGCGGGACTGCCGGGTGCAGCGCCCGCGTTTCGCTGGTTTCTGGGTGGCTGTCTGACCTTTATCGGTGAATTGATGCCCTTTTTAGCACCAACGGTTAATTCCTATAAGCGCTATGAAGCTGGCTCCTGGGCACCCACCGGGCTGGCCTGGAGCTATGATAATCGCACTGCCGGGTTCCGCGTGGTGGGGCGGGGATCAACGCTACGGGTTGAGTGCCGGATTCCGGGGGCGGATTGTAATCCTTATCTGGCTTATGCTGCACTGCTGGCTGTCGGATTAGCCGGGATTCGCCAGAAGATTGAACCACCGGCGATGTTCCAGGGCGATGTCTATGCCGCATCGGATTTACCCCAGGTGCCCGCGACCTTGCGGGATGCGATTGATGCGCTGGGAAAAAGCGACTTTGCGCGGCAGGCTTTCGGTGATGCTGTGATTGACCACTACCTGCACTTTTTCAAAACGGAACAACAGGCTTTTGATCGAGCCGTGACAACCTGGGAACGCGCCCGCTATTTCGAACAGATTTAGCTGAGCGCGGGCTTCACATACATAAGGATAGATGAACAATGCGACTTGAAAACAAAGTGGCGCTCATTACCGGGGCCGGGAGTGGTATTGGACGGGAGACTGCGCTGTTGTTTGCCCGCGAAGGCGCCCAGGTAGTCGTGGTTGACATCTACGCTGAACCGGCACAACAGACGGTGCAGATGATTACTGAACAGGGCGGTACAGCGCTGGCCGTTGCTGCTGATGTTGCCCAGGCCACGGCCTGTGAACAGATGGTACAAGCGGCTGAAGATCACTTTGGTCGGCTGGATGTGCTGTTTAATAACGCCGGGATTATGCACGCTGACGATGAAGATGCAGTCGCGACTGATGAAGCGATCTGGGACCTGACGATGAACGTCAATCTCAAAGGCGTGTTCCTGGGCTGCAAGTATGGCATTCCGGCGCTGCGGCGGGCCGGTGGTGGATCAATTATCAACGTCGCGTCATTTGTGGCGCTGGTGGGTGCAGCCACCTCGCAAATTGCGTACACGGCCAGTAAGGGCGGCGTGCTGGCGATGACACGGGAACTGGCGGTCATTCATGCCCGCGAGAATATCCGCGTGAATGCGCTGTGTCCGGGGCCACTGCGCACGAAATTGCTGATGGATTTCCTGGATACCGACGACAAAAAGCAGCGCCGATTGGTCCATATTCCGATGGGGCGTTTCGGTGAGGCCACCGAAATTGCTCAGTCCGTATTGTTTCTGGCGTCCGAGGAATCTTCGTATGTGACCGGTACGACCTTCGTTGTTGACGGCGGCATCACCGCTGCCTATGTGACACCGGAATAACAACGACTCGATCGTGCTATTCATTAACGTGTCACTGTGGAATAATGACCCGGCACCGGCACAAAGAGAAATTTCTTAGCTAACGGCGTTAACAAACTCCCGTTTCGTTTGCCAGGGCTTTGTGCTAAACTAATTCCATATCAAACCACGCAAATTTGAAAAAGAGGCAGGTTATGGCCCCCGGACTTTTCGAAAAAATCAATACCCTCATTAGCGCCAATCTGCATGGCATTGTTGACCGGGCACTGGAAGCCAACTCGGTACAGGTCATGGACGAGTACATTCGGCAAGTCGAGCGTAATCTTGATGCGCTGGAAGATTCGGCAGCCACAGTCGGCGGTACTGTCAAAACCCTCAAACGTAAGTACGAGGAATTTGCTGCTGCTGCCGAAAAACTGGACCGCGATATTGATACGCTGGTCGTCAAAAACAAAATGGATTTGGCCGCGGCGGCGCAGTCGGAACTCAATACCAAACAGCAGCTTGCCCAGGAGTATTATGAGCAGTGGCAAGGTCAGGAAACTCAGTATCAGAAAATGCTGGAAATGCGCCTGAAGCTCGAATCGAAACTGACGACGATCAAGCAGGAACGAGAACACCTGCGGTCGTTGATCGAACTGGCTGAGGCCAAGAAAGTCACCGTGAAGACGGTGAAGAGCCTGGACGCGCTGGCTAACACGGGTGACGATCAGGTGAATGCGCTGGCGGATCGCATTCGCGGCAATCTGGACCGCGAAGATGCCCGGCTGGAAATGGCTACGGCCAACATCGCCGATCAAATCAGTGAGGCGGTGGGCGATGGCGAAGTGCAACGCCAATTGGAAGAGCGCGTTCGGCGGTTACAGGGTGGCGAAAGCCGTTAAGGTCGCCGACTAATATGATTGCCAGGAGCCGTTGCCAACGACGGCTCTTTTTGTATTAGAAGTTGATGTTACGCAAGCAATCCAGGTTGTAGGGGCGACTCGGCGAGTCGCACCCTACGATTTCGGCTCAAGGTGCGTAAGGTGACCCCAGTAGGACTCGAACCTACGCCACGCGGATTAAAAGTCCGCTGTTCTACCACTGAACTATGGGGCCTTAACGCTGTGAAATTATACAATGCGGCCATTACTTTTCAACCCGCAAAACAAGGGGGTATCGGCAGGAGTTAATTTGTCGGAACGCTTATGAAGACAGCATGGGTGTTGTAAGCAACAAAGCGGCTACCAGATAAGCAAAAAAGATAACCATTGCCGGATGATGACCAGACTATCTCAATCTGGCATCCTGACTTGGAATTCAAATACATCATCGCGGGCGTAATGACCCGTGACATCCAGCGTCATTCGTTCTTTGACAATCTGCGTTAAATTTAACTCAGCCGTTATGATGGTTTCGGTATCGAAACATGGTCCTGTAATATATTGCCCATCAGGACCAATAATCGCACTACCGCCGTTGAGCAAAAGATCGTTTGGGCACAACGCGGATGGCGCTTCAAACGCAGGTGGCAGATCTATGGCAGACATCAAACTGCCAGCAGCCAGTACAAAGCACCGACCCTCAAACGCATAGTGACGACTGGCGATTTGATGCATTTCTTTCACAGCGGGCCAGGCTGCAATGTGAATCGCTTCATTAGATAGATGCAGGGCTTGCCGGGCCAGCGGCATCCAGTGTTCCCAACAGACCAGGCCGCCGATGCGTCCCAGCGCTGTGGGTACGGCTTGTAGGCCGCGACTGTCACCTGGTCCCCATACAAGCCGTTCGGTATAGGTTGGCCGGAGCTTGCGGTGATGGTTGGCGATTTTGCCAGTGGTGTCGAGCGTGATGAGGCTGTTGAAAAGCGTACCGTTGCCGGGGCCAGTCAGTACCTTCTCATTTACACCGATAATAATGACGACTTGTAATTGATGAGCAAGTTTCGCCAGCGCATCCAGTTCAGGTCCGGGGATCGTGACACTATTTGCGTATAAATGCGCGAATACCGCTTTCGTTGGTTCATGATCCCACAATGCCACATCAGAGCAATAATCCAGCCAGGCCGGATAGCCGGGGAGCCAGGTCTCACCCAGGACGACTAACTGCGCCCCTTGCTGCGCCGCTTCAGTGATAAGCGTTTGCGCTTTATCCAGCGAAGCCGCGAGGTCATAATAGATGGGTGCGGCCTGTACAATCGCAGCTTTTACCATCATGGCTAGCGAACCAACAGCGCGGCGGTTTCATGGACTGCTTCGGCTTCGCCATGCACGGGTAGCACGAAGAATGCAATGGCGATAATGAGATAGAGAGCCAGCAGCATCGCACCTTCCAACCAGTTCGACTCACCATCCTGAGCGATGAAGGCGGCAATAAATGTCGCCCCCACCAGCGCGACCAGCTCAAAGCTGTTAAAAACCAGCAGCAGCGGGTCGCCAAATAGCAGACTGATAAACACCAGCACTGGCGCGACAAACAGCGCAATTTGCAGGCTGGACCCTATCGACACGGCCATGCTTAGTTCCATTTTATTTTTAATGGCGACCTGTACAGCTACCAGATGTTCAGCAACATTTCCCACCAGCGGGATGATAATGATGCCGATGAAGAACTCGGACCAGCCCAGTGTTTCCGTAACCGATTCAACCGCACCAACCAGAATCTCACTCATAAATACAATTGCGAGGGTTGCGACCGCGAGTACAATCAATGATCGCTGGACACTCCAGCGTGCGGTGTGTAGATGTTCTGCTGGCGCTTCCTGATGGTTGGTAGTACGACCCTGGGTAAAGCCATAAATTACTGTCAAGACATAGACGATAATCATGATGATGGCTGTACCTTCACTGAGACCAAGTTCCGCCGCCATATCAGGCTCAATGGCGGCATCAAAGATGGATGGAATCGCCAGGGCGACGATTGCCAGCACCAGCAATGTCGCATTGATCGCGGCATTGCGCCGATCAAATGTTTGAATTCCATGCTTGAGGCCACCCAGTAACAGACTGAGACCCATCACCAGCAGCAAGTTACCAATTATCGAGCCGGTGATCGAGGCCCTGACCAGATCCAGCAGCCCCTGCTGCAGGGCAAATATCGTAATAATCAGCTCCGCCGCATTTCCCAGCGTTGCGTTCAGTAATCCACCGAGACGCGGGCCGGTGTGGAACGCCAGTTCCTCAGTCGCCTCACCGATAAAATCGGCCAACGGAATGATTCCCAGTGCCGCAAACACGAATATCAAAACCGGATCCAGTTGCAGCACAAAATCAGCAACTAGAGCCAGCGGCACAAAAATCAACATGATGTAGAGTAAGCGTTGGAACATCGCGCTTTTTCTCCGTGCCCGGTGGGATTCCTGATTGCCATTATAAGGTCGGCTATTTTTCCGCGCCACAAGAATCAAAAAGGCGGGCAAACCATAGTCTGTCTACCCGCCGATATTGCTTTAGCGTGAAAAAATTAGCTTTCGCCAGCAGCGTTGCGCTTCAAAAGCATTGAATATCCAACAAAGACGCCGGCTGACAAGACGCCGACGATGATGGTAGCGATCAGCGCTGTACCAAAAAAGTCGGTAATCGGCGGGGCGAAATCACCCAGGCCACGAACATAGGCGAAGGGAACGAGTAACGCCACCAAAAAGGTTGTTACTACCAGAACGACCAATCCATAGCGTAACAAATTCAGGCGACCTTGAATATCAGATTGTTGAATCATAAACAGCCTCCAAGCATTAACATGTGGTCGTGATCTTACGTTCAGACAATTGTGGGATTAATGGATATTAAAAGTCAACTTACATTAAGACAGGACGCAAAACCTGATGATTACAATTAGTTACATTATTACCAGGCCTGGCAAAAGCCCATCCCAACCCGTTGAATGTTAAAAAGTCAAGTTAAGATTGGCGGAGATAATATCAAACGAGGTCTTAAATCATTCAAGTATTATTCAGGACTGGCTTCGAAAAAGGCAAGAAAACCAGTCCTGCTTTATTACAATAGCAACAACGCATCCGTCGCCTAATTGCCCCTTAAATCTGGGGTAGTGCGGCCATCGCCCGCTCGATTTCAGCCTGGGGATACTCGTAATCGGTCAATTCATTACCCAGATAGGCATCATAGGCCGTCATATCAAAATGGCCGTGTCCACACAGGTTAAACAGAATGACACGCTTTTCCCCGGCTGCCTTAGCCGCATTGGCTTCGCGAATAGCCCCGGCAATGCCATGGGCTGCTTCGGGAGCCGGAACAATGCCCTCGCTTTGCGCAAATGTGATCGCGGCTTCGAAAGTTTCAAGCTGGGGAATGGCAACCGCCTCCATCAATTGCTGATCGTACATTTCACAGACAATGCTCGCCATGCCGTGATAGCGTAGACCACCAGCATGCAGCGGCGCGGGGACAAAATCGTGGCCCAGCGTATACATCTTGACCAATGGTGTCATGCCAGCGGTATCGCCAAAGTCGTAGGCATATTGACCACGTGTCAGGCTGGGACAGGCCGCTGGTTCCACGCCCAGTAGGCGCGTAGATTTACCATTGGTCAGGTTTTGATGCAGGAACGGCAGGCTAATTCCAGCAAAATTACTGCCGCCCCCGGTTGGCCCCACGACTACATCAGGATACTCACCCGCGAGTTCCATCTGCTTGAGGCATTCCTGGCCGATAACCGTTTGATGCATCAACACATGATTGAGTACCGACCCCAGCGCATACTTATATTTGCCACCGCTGGTTGCGGCTGCTTCCACTGCCTCACTGATCGCTATGCCCAGCGAACCGGTGCTTTCAGGGTCTTTTGCCAGGATCGCCTGACCGGCCTGGGTTGAATCGCTGGGGCTAGGCGTGACTGACGCCCCAAATGTTTGCATGATGGCGCGGCGGTAAGGCTTCTGCTGATAGCTGATCTTCACCATATAGACGTAACATTCCATGTCGAAGAACTTGCAGGCTTGCGCCAATGCCGTGCCCCATTGACCTGCACCGGTTTCAGTCGTCAGGCCTTGAATGCCTTCTTGCTGGTTGTAATAAGCCTGTGGGGTCGCGGTGTTCAGTTTGTGGCTGCCGCTGGGTGAAACCCCTTCATATTTGTAGTAAATGTGGGCTGGTGTATCCAGCGCTTTTTCCAGGCGTCTAGCACGCAACAGCGGGGTGGGCCGCCAGAGTTTATAGATCTCGCGGACTTCATCAGGAATGTCGATATACCGATCCTGGCTCACTTCCTGACCGATCAGTGCCATCGGGAACAACGGGGCGAGGTCATCGGGGCCAACCGGCTGTTTGGTGCCCGGATGCAGCACCGGCGGCAGCGGACGGGGCAAATCGGCCTGGATGTTATACCACTGGTGTGGAATGTCAGACTGCGGCAGATCAAAACGAATCGTATCGTTGCTCATAGGTTCTCCTGATTTTCCAAGAACTAATTTTCTGTCAGGATTTTAGCTACTTCCTGTCCTTCTCGCTAGCAGAACTATTTCAGTCCTGATCGGTATATTTCAATGGTGATAAACGCTTCTGTTCACTTATAATTTGATTGTTACGGTTTACGCAGAAGGAGAACATTGTGATTCACCTCATCTATGGCAGCTCCGCAATGGAAAAGATGAGCAACCAGGAACTACTGGCGATCCTTGAAAAAGCCCGTGAAAAAAACCGCCGTCTGAATGTTACCGGGATGTTGTTGTACAAAGGGGGCAATTTTCTGCAAGTGCTGGAAGGCGAGGCGGATGTGGTTAAATCGCTGTACGAGGTCATCAAACAAGACCCGCGCCATCATCGCGTGGAATTAATAGCCGAGCGCCCGATTGAAGCGCGGTCCTTCGGAGAATGGGAAATGGGGTTTGTCAACGCTGACAGTCTGAAGCCCATTACCGTGCCCGGTTTTTCTGAATACTTACAAGAACCGCTGGATTCGGACCGTTTTAAGGAACCGGTCTTTGCCTTCATGTTCTTGCAGGCGTTCAAAGAAGGCATTCGCTAATGGGCGATGGGATAGATTAAGCGGAACCGTTCACACACAACCGGCATCGTTTCGCTAAATTCGCGGTCAATGGCGGGCAAAACCCGCTGAAAATAGCGTTGATGGGCGTCACGCCAGTAGGCCAGAGAGCGATCCCCTTCGCCTTCATCAGCCGCAAATTGAGCATCAACCTGATTAAATGGCACAGTGCGAACCTCAAGTGTTTCGATAATGCCGTGCGGCGTTTCATCACCCGCCAGGATGATGCTCAAATCACCAACCTGCGGGAACGGCTCATCATCAGCTTCGTATTCCCAGGCAGAGGAAGCTGTAGCCGTTTTGATGCCAGCCAGCACGAGTTGCAGTAGTTCGTCAGCCAGAGCAGGACTATCGCCAAAGTACCAGGCAGTGTAGCTCGCCTGATGATGCGGATGCTCTGCTGGCAACGTAGCAAGGTAGCGTTGCCAGAATTGTTCGATTTGTTTGTCTTCCATTATGATTCTGCCCCACTAATCCGTTATGTTGAATGTGCATCGAGAGGCTTACTGCCCCAATGCACATTCTTGGGCGTTGGTTAGGGTTCCAGATAATATTCGTTTTGCCAGCCTTCGACGGTCCAGCCAATGATGCCATTATACTGAACCTGATACCAGGTCTGCTGGAAACTGCTGGGTCCACACAACGGGCCGCCGACGATGGTGAAGGTTGCCCCTGCGGGAATCTGGCCCAGGACCGAGCCACTTTCAATGCCCGCACGGATACTATTGGGGTCGCCTCCGATCACCACTCGCCCCTGACTGCGGCCTGTCAAACGGGGCGGGGGTGAGCCAGCACATAATTGCGGTACGCCACTGCTGTTCGGCGTTTCTAACCAGTATGTGCTGCCGCGACCTTCAGCCGTCCAACCCACAACGCCGTTCTGTTCTACCTGATACCAGGTCAGTTGCTGAACGCTGGGACCACAGATCGGGCCGGAGAGAATATTGAACAGCGATCCAGCGGGCATGGTCCGCAATACAGTGCCACTTTCGGGGGTGAGCCGAATACTGCTGCCGGTGCCGGGCGTCACGCGACCCTGTGTCAGGCCCACCAGGCGTGACAGTGGCGAACCGGCGCACAGGCCCGTGCTAGCGATGGGTTCCAGCCAGTAGGTTCCGGCCTCCCCTTCAGCGGTCCAACCCACAATGCCATCATAGCTCACCTGCCACCAGGCGGTATTCTCAGCACAGAAAGGCCCGGTCGCAATCCAGAATTGTTGGCCTGCTGGAATCTGACCGAGCACGTCGCCGCTGAAACCGGGATAACTGCGAATGCGGTTGGGCAGATTGGGCACCGTTGTCACACGGGCTGTTTGCCCCGCCCGCAACCGAGAAGGCATGAAGCCGGGGCAACCGGGAATATTCACGTTATACGGTTCGGTCCAGTAGGTGTTCGACCCTTCGCCCTCAGCAGTCCAACCGGTCAGACCATTATAATTGACCTCCCACCACCAGCGGCTATCGGTGCCACAGGTGGGACCGCTTAGCACCGTGAAGATTCCACTACCGGGAATCTCGCCAATCACCACGCTGTTCGCGCCGCTGGACTGGGTGCCGGGTGCCGTGCGGATTACATTCGGCAGCCCCGGCGTCACGCGCCCCTGCCCACCAATGCTCAGGCGATTTGGCAGTGTGCAGATCGGCTGCGGGGGTGGCGGGGGTGGTGTCGGCACATTGAAGGCCGGTTCTAACCAGTAAGTGAAGGCATCTCCCTCGGCGGTCCAACCAATGGTGCCATTGTAATTTACCTGAAACCACCAGATGCCATTGGTACAGATGGGGCCACTCAGCACGGCAAACGCGCTACCAGGCGGCATTTGCCCCAGGACGACTCCTTCGAACGAGGGATAACTCCGCAGGCGATTAGGCAAGTTTGGGACCTGGGTCACGCGTCCCGTACTGCCCACTTGCAACCGCGATTGTTGATTACAGATTTGGAGATTTTCCGGGCTGGCACTGGCGGTCCCGGCAAACAGGGACAGCGTAAGCACCAGCAACAACAATACGACCATGGATTTCCGCATGATTTACCTTTCTTCATTACAAGCTCCCATTATATGATAGAACCTGTGCATAGAATCCACCCAAACAGGGGGAAGCGAGATGGGGAAAATCGTTGCAGTTGGTGGTGGGGACTTACGTGATGCGGCAACCCGCGCCATTGACCAGCGAATAATCAAACTGACTGGCAAAAAACGACCGCAGGCGCTGTTTATTCCCACCGCCAGCGGCGATGCCGTTGACTATTATCACAGCTTTCGCGCCGAATATGGTCAACAATTGGGTTGTACAACCGATGTACTCTATCTCATTCTACCCCAGGAACGACCCGACTCAGCAGCTATTGCGGCGAAGATCGCAGCGGCGGACCTGATTTACGTCGGCGGTGGCAACACCTTGCGGATGATGAAGCTTTGGCGACGACTGGGCGTTGATGCGCTGTTGACTGCCGCCTATGAACGGGGAACGGTGTTGTCCGGGATTAGTGCCGGCGCAATTTGCTGGTTTACCGGCGGCCTGAGTGATTCGCGCTCATTCGCCAGCACGGATGAAGATTGGTCGTATATTCGTGTGCGCGGGCTGGGTCTGGTGAACGCATTGTTTTGCCCACATGTTGATGCCGAAAATCGCCTGGAACCCTTCGAGCAGTTGATGCAAAAACATCGGCTGATTGGCCTGGGTTGTGATGACTGTTGTGCGTTGGAAATCGTGGATGGTCGTTATCGCTTTATGGCCGCGCGGGTTGGGGCACGGGGCTACCGGGTTAGACGCAAGTTGGGGCGCGTTGTGAGTGAAGCGATTGAACCAGCCGACGGCTTTCAATCATTGGATGACCTGTTAACCCCCTAATGGCTACTGGATCACACGGGCAATATGTTTCCTTGACTCTTTTCAGGTACAATCCGGGCATATTGGCCGCACCAATGAAGGAGAACAATGTCTATGCTATTGGCGGGTGATATTGGTGGGACGAAAACAAATTTAGCGATCTACAGTCTGGAAAACGGGGCACGCCAACCACTGATCGAAGCAACATTTTCCAGTGATGACTACGCCAGCTTGCAAGCACTGGCGCGTGAATTTATCACTGGGATTGATTATGAAGTTGAGGTCGGGAGTTTTGGGGTCGCCGGGCCAGTAGTCGATGGGCATGTGAAGACCACGAATTTGCCCTGGGAAATGGACGAGGCCGAACTATGCGCCGCACTCGATTTGGAAAACGCCTTTTTGCTCAATGATCTGCTGTCGATTGCCAATGCGGTGCCCTTGCTGGAAGCGGATGATCTGGCACTCATAAACAGCGGCGAAGCACAGCCAGGCGGTGCGATGGCGATTGTTGCCCCCGGAACTGGCTTGGGCGAAGGCTACCTGACCTGGAACGGTAATGGTTATCAGGGGTATCCATCCGAAGGCGGGCATACCGATTTTGGCCCCACCAATGAATTGCAAATCGCCCTGCTCAATTATTGGCAGGAACGCAAAGATCATGTCAGCTATGAATGGGTGTGTTCGGGCATTGGCATCAGCAACATCTATCAATTCTTGAAGGAAACCGGCTTCGCGCCCGAACCGGACTGGCTGGCGGAACAATTGGCAGTGGCTGAAGATGCTACGCCCCTCATTGTCAACACCGCGCTCAATGGTGATGTGGCGCTATGCGACGCGACGCTCGATCTGTTTATTGCCATTCTGGGCGCAGAGGCCAGTAATCTGGCGTTATCGATCCTGGCGACTGGCGGCGTTTATCTGGGTGGCGGCATTCCACCCCGCATCTTACCTGCGTTGCAATCGGGCGCGTTTATGGCATCGTTTTTGAACAAGGGGCGTTTTGCGCGCTTGTTGGAACGGATGCCGGTGCAAGTAATTCTGAATCCCAAAGCGGCGCTGATGGGCGCAGCCGCCTATGGATTGGACCGAATGACGGGTTAATCGGGCACGATAAAATTCGTGGCGTCGAGCGTAAACGCAATCATGGCGGATTCGCCGGTGCCGGTGGCAATGTCCAGTTCATATGGCTGATACTGGCAGGCAGTCGGGTCAGCGGCTGGTTGCGGGTTAAAGACCAGCAAATATACGTGGTCGTAATCAGTAGTGTCGATAATCCCATTTCGGTCCAACGCATAGACATCAGCCGCGTCGTTGCGAATGCCGATGGCCCACACTTCAAGTAAATCCGTCGCTAACCGCACCGTATAATGGTTCGGGGGCAGCGCCAACGTGATGTAATCCACACCTAATTCCTGCACACCACTGTTGACTGACGCATAATGACCGGTAGCGTCAATATGCTGGCTGATCTTAACCGTTTCTTCTAGTTGATCCATAAACGTGATGTTGCGGGTCAACCGTTGCGCATGATACCGGAGCACAAAATCGGCAAAAGGCTGATTATAGGTCGCCAGCAGTTGAATCAGCCCATCGAAACCCTCATGGACCGCGATACTGGCCCACAACTGCTGCATGATTGCCGGGTCATATTGATCGACCAGTGCTTGCATCAACAGCCAGTTGCCATAGTCCAGGCCATTACCGGCACGTTCTTCGCGCGTCCCCAGGCAAAGTGCCGGGTATTGCAGGCTGGTGGCGGCATAATTGAGCGTGGTGGCATGGGGTGTA
This sequence comes from Phototrophicaceae bacterium, assembly GCA_965223835.1. Lineage (GTDB taxonomy): Bacteria > Chloroflexota > Anaerolineae > Aggregatilineales > Phototrophicaceae > CAVYXZ01. The sequence continues at coordinate 5,766,007 of CBDCXQ010000001.1, read as the reverse complement.
AAGATGGCGGTTTCCATCCAAGTCGCGGTCGCTTCGTAATACCAGGCGTGCCAATCCAGCGCATCATGACCCAGTTCCAGCGCGTGCGCGAACTCATGGGCAATTGTGGTTCGCAGCAGGTCCTGCCAATCCGCCCGATTAATGTTAAAGTCGTTGGCGATAATCATGAAACTGTGTGCCGCAAATTGTTCAGTCGCGACCGTGTGCGGATTATCCACGATGAGCGCCCCGACGCCAGTCAGCCCCAGGCTGAAACCATCGGGGCCGGGTAAAGGTGCCAGATAAACATCATAACGATCATCGCCGCCAAGTACATCGGGTGGTGGGGGCGGCCACCCCATTTGTTCAATCGCGATTTCCCAGGTGGCTTCCAGAGTCGTGGCAACCGCTTCCACCAGTTCGGCGGGCGCGGCGTCAGCACCGGTTTCCGTGTAATGTATGCGGAAGTGCCGGGTATCGCGAATTTGTTGGGGGCCACTAAACGCCACGCGGGCAAAGGGTTCTATGGTTGCCAGCAGGCTTTCATCACCGATGCGCAGACGCAACTCAAAATCACCAACCTGCGTCGCCGGGTCAGTGCTGGTGACGACGATGGTATAGCGGTCATCCTGGGGGATGCGCACTGCCAGAGCCGATTCGCCAGTGCCCAGATTCGCATCATTATTGGCCGCGATCATCATATCATTGCTATTGTTCAACACCAGGACGGTATCCAACGGGCTGCGCGTCACTGCAACCAGAACAGCACCAGCGGTTAAGCGCGTCGAAAATTCAACGGTGGGTTGGTCAGCATTCAAGGTGCCGGTGAGTACCTGTTCGCTCTGGGCCGCAGCCGGTTGATAAAGACTGTACAGGAGCAGAACGAGCCAGATATATAATTTCATTTTAGAAGCCGGTCAAGCGCTTGCGTGAATTGGGCACCGTTCGCCGTACCGGAGAAGTGTTGCTCGACCCGTTGGCGACCCGCAGCACCCAACTTAGTGCGTAAGGCTGGCTCCCGCAGCAGTTGGATGACCCGGCTTGCCAGGGCGGCAGGATCGTGCGGCGGCACCAGGTAGCCCGTTTCGCCATCAATAATCGTCTCGGCTGGCCCCCCTTGATTGGTGCTGACGACCGGCTTGCCGCAGGCCATCGCTTCGATATTCACAACGCCATAGCCTTCAAAATGCGAACTGCACACCACAATATTGGCGGCGCCCAGCACGCGCTCAACATCAGGCCGAAAGCCGAGGTAAATCAGGCGATCACGGAGCAAGGGTTCAGCGCGGGCGTTCGCCAGAATCCGCGCCTTATAGCTGCTATCGGCGGCAGTCTGGGTATTTTCGCCCGCAACCAGAAATCGTACCTCTGGCACTTGCAGCACGACCTGCTTCGCCATCTCCTGAAATACATCATGGCCTTTAACATCCTGAAAGCGGGCGATGAGCACGACGACTGGTGTTGTCGGTGTGAGATTGGCTTCAAACCGGACCCGCAGGCCATCGACAGCGGGGTGAAAGCGCTCGGTATCTACCCCCGGATAAAGAATATCGATCTTATCGGGAGACATAAAGGGCGGCGTCCCCAGAAATCCATCTTTGATGGCCTGGGAGTGGGCAAAGATGGTCCCAATCCGCTGGAAAAATTGTCGCTGCCAGAACCTGGGGTGAAACCACCAGCCCATGCAGGTCCATAGCAGGGGGACACCCGCGCGATCGGCAGCCGGAAGCGCCATTGGCAATGTGTGATAATCGGTGTGAACGGCGCGAATCGTGTGATCTTGAATAAGCTGTTCGATATGATGGCGGACCAGGAGCCGTGCCCAAAGTGACGGAATAAAATATACTGATGCGCCGCGCCAGGGCGTGATATGCACCGGCCAGCCCAGTTCAGCCCAGCACGCGCTCAATTGACCCGCACGGGGCACCAGCAAATGCGGACGGAACCGCTGCGAGTCCAGGTTTTGGGCCAGCGTCACCAGCGCCGTTTCCCCTCCGCCCAATTCACTGTAGCTGGAGATAAAGAGTAGGTTGCTAATCATAGCCAACATCATAACCCATAATGATCGCAACGCTGCATACTTATATCGACATAGCCTAACGACCGGGCGAGTTTCGTGCATTGAGGGGCTGTGCTATACTGTCCGTTATGGTTGAAAACGACTGGATTCAACAGGTGAAAGACCGGGGTCTGACCGTGCCAGTGCGGGTATTGTTGGACATATTTGAACCGTTGGGTCCTGTGGGGGCACAACTGCTTTACATCGCACAACCAGCAGCCAGTTTATGGAACGGCGCAGCGTGGATGGGCCACATTGCCGCCGCGCTTGAGCAGCCTAATGGCGTCGAACAGTTGCGTCAGTTATTGGATGAAACACCGGGGGAGCACGTTGAACGACAATAATATCGTTGGTCTCCTTATTATCATGATTGCTTTCGTGGCGATGCCCATCGCCACTCAGGTCATCCGGCGGCGACGCAATGCCTTCCCGCTCAAGGCGATCCCAGCTTATGATGCGCTACCTTTGATGGTGGGTTCCTCGATTGAAGCCAATCGACCGGTGCATATGTCGCTGGGCAGTGCCGGTATCGGCGGCGGGCAAACGTTGCTGGCGCTGGCAAATGCGGAGTTTTTTTACCGTGTCGCCCAACAAGCAGCGATTGGAGCAACCTCACCATTGATTACGACCAGCGACTCGACGGCGATTCCACTGGGTTATGACACCCTGCGTCGCGCCTATGAATCGCGCGGCCTGTTGACCAATTATGAGGCCAGCGGTGTGCGCTGGTATCCGGCGGGGCCACGGTCGCTGGCATTCGGAGCGGCTTTGACCGCGGCGTTAAGCGTGGAAAAGGTCAATACCAATGTGCTGGTCGGCAGTTTTGGGCCAGAACTGGCGTTAATCACCGCCGGGACCGTGCGGCAAGAACAGTCAGTTATCGCAGCCAGTGACGATTTGACCGGTCAAGCGGTGGCCTATGCCTTCAGCGACCAGCCTTTAATCGGTGAGCAAATCTTTGCGGCGGGCGCATATCTGGGCGAAGAAGCCAGTCAGAAAGCGGCGCTGGTCACGCTGGATGCCCTGCGCTGGCTGGTGATCGTATTGCTGATTCTAGCGGCGATAGTCCAGTCCAACGAAACGCTCGCGCCCGTGTTTGGCGATATTTTGAGTAGCATACTCAGCATACTTGGGGGCTAAGTCGTGAGACGACTAATCGGCACGCTGGCAACCGTGATTGTGATCGTCTTTGGCGTCATCACGCTTTTTGGGCTGCTGGTTGACACACCCGTACTGGTGGCCCCGGCAACTTTGTTCCTGGAACTCGTGAGCATCACCATTGCGATGACGGTGCTCATTGGCATTTTTAACCTGCTGGTCGTGCATCTGGGCCGTTTATTTGGGCGCAAAGATGGCTGGATTTATAGTCTGGTGCTGCTCATCAGCCTGCTGGCGGTCATCATATTGACGATATTGGAACGCCTGAATGTTTTGAATCTTGAACCGGCCCTGACGACAATTTTACTGGAACAGGTACAAGTTTCCATCGAATCTGCGCTGGCGGGCTTGCTGTTGTTTGCGCTGGTCTATGGGGCGGCCCGGGTACTGCGCAAACGCGTTTCGGGCTGGGGACTGCTGTTCGTGATCGCCTTGCTGATCGTGCTGATCGGGGCACTACCATTACCCAATTTATCATTTGTTGCGACCGTGCGTGATTGGCTACTGGCCGTGCCAGTGAGCGCCGGGGCACGCGGCATTCTGCTGGGCATTGCGCTGGCAACGGTGGTGACAGGTATTCGTGTACTGATTGGTCAGGACCGTTCGTACCGGGAATAATATTTTATGAGTGATGATTTCGATAAGGATGATCTCTCCTGGTTGCAAGATGCTGACGACGAGCAATCAGACGACGATCACGATGAAGAAGCCTTTGACTGGCAACAATCGGGCGCTGAGGGTGAGAATCAGACCCCGCCGGACCAAAAACTGGGTTTCACGACTGAATTACCCTGGATGCAGGGTGAAGCCACCGGGCCGGATGCGACCACCGATGACGATGAACTAAGCTGGCTGACGGACGATCCTGCCGCTGAAGCTGACGCGGCTGATGTCAGTTGGCAGGATGATGACACGACTGAACTGGGTGAGGAGGTCGCATCAGAAGACGCTGACCTGGGCGATTTCGGCGATTTCGCAGGTACACCCCCTGACCTTGATCTGGGTGACCTCGGCGGTCTGGGTGATGTCGACGAATCAGCACCCCCGCCGCTTGACCCTGATGCGGTTCCCGATTGGTTGACCGGTGAAGGGCCAACCGACATTGGTGACGTTGCCGACCTGACCACAGCGTCAAGTGATCCGACACCGGGCGATCCGCGGACGTTACCCGAATGGCTAGAGCGGACACCAGTGGAGTCGGGCCAACAAGGCGCACCGGAAAAACCGACTGAATCAGAACTCCCTGACTGGCTTGAAACCAACCGATCAGACGAAGATCTAGGTGATCCCGGTGCTGTTAGCGGTACGTCCGCTGCGGAAGCACTGCAGAGCAATGTCCCGGACTGGTTGCTGGCGTCAACTAGCGAGGTTGATGATGAAACCCCGACCTCTGGTACGCCTGGTCCCGCATCCGTTGAGGCGGTGCCGGACTGGTTAGAAGGGACTGAGGATGCTCCGCCACCAACCGCCGCTGATGATGACATTGACATCAATGCGGGTCCCGACTGGCTACAATCGGAGGAACCCGATCCAATCAATGACGTACCCGACTGGCTTGCTGGTGAAGCCCCGGCTGATGAGTCGGGTATGGTTGATGAGTCGGGCAGTTTGGCTGCCGACTGGTTGGAATCTGGGGCTGAACTCCCGGAAACGGCCACGTCTGACCTGACCTATGATGAGTGGTCGCAGCAGCAGGAAGCCGCCTCGCGCCCGCGTGATCTGGAAGAGCAACTGCCCGATTTAGATCAGTTCGCGGCGGACGATGCGGACAGTGGTGCCAGTGAAATTCCAGACTGGTTTTTGGGCATGGAGGAGTTGGACACTTCGGATGCGCCCGCGTGGTTTACTGATGATGAACCAGCACATGCCGGTGCCGCACCCGATGATGCGGCTGCCGCCGATTGGTTGGGCGCTGGGCCGGGGACCGATACCAGTGAACTGGATGATTTTTTTGCCGATCTCGAGGATCAAGCACCAGCCGAGACCGGCCTGGGCGATGATTTTTTTGCCGATCTTGAGCCACCCGCGACCGAATCGGTTGTCGACCCAGCCGCCGATGATTTTTTTGCCAATTTCGATACGCCAGACAGCGATAGCAGCCCTGACCAACAGCCGGTAGCTGCCGATGACTCCGAATTAGACGATTTTTTCGCAAACCTGGGTGCTGGCGACAGTGAGGGATTTGATGATCTCGAACCCGCCATTGATATGGGTAATATTGATGATTTTCTGGCGACGATAGAAGATTCGGAAACCGATGCACTAACCCCGCCAGGAACTGACCTTGATGCGGAAGATCTGGCGACCTTGCCCGACGGCGATATTTTGAACGCATTGGGCCTTGCAGATGAGACTTCTGCTGAAGACGAAGCGGACATTGACTGGTTTGCCGATGAACCGGCGCCCGATGATCTGGGCGCAGCCGGTTGGCTTGATGATATTGAAAATTATGACGAGGCCGAACTGGAAAATGCTCTGGCCTCAATGAACGACTTGCCCGAGGTGCCCGCTGAAGGCCTGACGGATATTGATCGGTTGTTGGCCGGATATGAGACTGATGTCGACCAATTGCCTGATACGGGTTCGTTGCTGAGTGAAGAAACCGATTTTGACACCTTGTTCTCCGACCCGGCATTTAGTGATATTGCGCCGGCGGAGGCCGAAGCCTATGACATTCAGCCAGAGACGCCGGATTGGTTAACCGAAGCGGGGGCATCCATTGGCGGGCCATCAGCCGCCGCCATTTTGCGCGGCCAGGAAGATCGTCCGCTTGATGAATTACCGGATCGTTTACAACGCCTCCATGATCGTGGGTCTGCCAAAGAACTGACCAAAGGCGATGAAGGGCTGGATGCCTTTGCACCCGACTTGACCGAAGGCACCACCGCGACTGAAGTTGGCATGGCGGGGATGGCCGAAGCCATCGTGCTCTCAGCACAACAAACCAGCCAGGTCGAGTTACTCAAGCAATTAACCGCCGGGGAACAGGCCAGTGTCGCTGCGGGCCGTCGCCGGGCCATCAGTGAAGACCCATTCCTGCTAGACGAAGATGAACAGCTTGAAGCCGAGGGTGAAGCGCCGCTAACCGCGCCCCGTCGCAGTCTCGTAAGTCACATCAAGTGGACGCGCCTGCTGATCGCATTGCTGGTAGCAGTGGCGGTCATCATGCCGTTTGTGGCCGATATTCGAATTGGTGATCTACCGCCGACTGAATTTGTGGTTGGCAGTCGGCAGCAGGCGGTGTTTAATGCGTTAGCCGGTTTAGAGCCAGATGACCGGGTACTGGTTGGCATGGAATATGGCCCGACCGGGGCGGCTGAATTGGATAGCACCGCACGGGTCCTGCTGCAACACATGCTGGCGCAACAGGTGGAGCCGGTCATCGTGAGCACCAACCCGGTCGCGCTGCTGCGTGCCAATAATCTATTGACTGATCTGGGACGTTTTGATTCGCCGTTGTTGGGCGTGATTGGTCGCAACACCCCGCTGCGTCCCAATGAAGATTATTATGTGGCGCGTTATATCCCGGCGACTGCCACTGGCCTACGCGCTTTTGGTGCCAACCCCGGCCCGCAACTGGCGTTGGATTTACACGGTAATCGCACGCGGTTGACAATCAGCGATTTAGACGATTTTGCGCAGATTGTCATCATTGCCGAGCGTCCAGATGATTTGCGTGCGTGGGCGGAGCAGATCGCGCCGTTGTCCAACCGGCCATTGCTGGCGGCAACTGGTCGCGCTGCCGAACCGCTGATTGAGCCATACCTTGGCTCCAGCGTCAGCGGCTTGCTGGTCGGGTATGCCGATGCTCTCACCTATGCCAATCTGTTGAGTACAGATCTTGAAACTCAGGTTATTGACCCGAACGCTACGCCATCACCCACCGTCGAGGTTCAACCCACTGCAACGCTTGTACCGACGACATCACCCGACCCGACCCAACCCGTTAGCCAGTTTGGGGTCATTGTCAGCAATCAGAATATCAACCTGCGCGAAGGCCCCGGTGTGGGTTTTGCGATCATCGGCTCGGTAGCGCCCGGTGCCGAAGTCCTGCTGCTTGGGACAAGTGATGATGACTCGTGGACGAATATTGGCCTGGAAGATGGCACATTGGGCTGGGTATCATCTGAATTTGTACAACTGCCTGCCGCTGCTGCGCCGACCATGACTCCATTGCCAACCGAAACTGTGGCAACAACCGCTCCAACTGAACCAGCGACGGCTACACCAGCGCCAACGGACACCGCACTGCCGACCGAGACTGAACCGCCGCTGCCCACCAATACGCCTCCAGCGACGGTCACATCCCTGCCAACGGATACCGTTGCTCCGTCGGCAACGTCACAACCCTCCAGCACGCCCATACCGACGGCTACGCTGGAAACGCAGGTGATCGCACGGGTGGTCGCCGATGGTAACGTCAATGTGCGCTCTGGCCCGAATACCAGCTTCGCCCCCGTTGGCACAGCGGCCCCCGGTGACGAATTTGTGGTGCTGGGCCGCAATGCTGATGGCTCCTGGATTCAGATTGAGTATCCGAATCTCGTTTCCGGTCAGGAAGCCTGGATTGCTGACTTCTTGTTGGAGATTGGCGTGGAGCCGGTTGAGGATGGCAGCGCGACCCGACCCGACCGCATCGTGGTGGTGATGGCGGGTTCAGACTTCAGTGGTCTGCTGGCACAACTGGAGCCGACGGCTACCATAGCTGACACCGATGACGAAGCCGAAACTGCGCTCACTACGGAAACACCGGTCGCCGGGCCGACCCTCGCCGTTGAGCAGGCCCTACCGCAGGCGGAGCCGCGCTGGTACGCCATGAATCTGGGCTTGCTGGTCATCATTGTGATTATTCTGGTCGGTGCGCTGGTGAATATCGCCCGTGCCGTGTTGCGAAGGGGGGCATAGCGTGGAGCAGATTGGCCTGTGGGCGGGTTTTGTACTCACGCTAATGGTGTTTAGCTACATCCTGGGTGACAACCTGTTGTATCGCATTGCGGTCTATGTTTTTGTCGGGCTGGCTGCCGGGTTTATCGCCATCGTCACCTGGGACAACGTGATCTGGCCCTGGGTGAATGGGCGGGTCTTAAACCCAACCGGTGGTGTGCCCGACATTGTGCTGGGGATTATACCCCTGCTCATCGGCGTGTTGTTACTCCTGAAGACCTCACCACGTATAGGCCGGGTCGGCCACATTGCGCTGGCCTTCGTGATCGGTGTGGGCACAGCGGTGGCGCTGGTGGGCGCAGTCACCGGGACGTTATTGCCGCTGATGGCTTCTACCAGCAGTGCGGTTGCCATCAACCCGATTAACGGCATTCTGCTGCTGTTAGGCGTCGTCTGCACACTGGTGTACTTTCAATATCTGGCGCGTCGCCTGCCTGATGGCCGTATTCAGCAGCGGTTGTATGTCCGCGTGCTGACATTCCTGGGGCAAGGCGTCGTCGTCATTACCCTGGGCGCATTATATGCAGCAGCCATTCTCACCAGCCTGACGATTTTCAGTGAGCGGGTCGGTTTTATTCTGGCGCGGGTGAGTGGAGGTTAACGCATGAGTTCGATTCTGGCCGCAGATTTCGGCAGCATCTATACGCGGCTGATTATGCTCGATCTGGTTGATGGCAGCTACCGCCTCGTCGCTCAATCGACCGCCCGCACGACCGCTGGCTTTCCGTACCATGATGTCAGCGTGGGGCTGGCACACGGGCTGGAAGATATTAGCTATATTACCGGGCGCACCCTCGTTGATGATGAAGGCCGCGTCATCACACCCGAACAACCCGATCGTTCCGGTGTGAGTCATTTTGTTGCGACCGCCAGCGCAGGTCGTCCCTTACGCACCATACTCATCGGGCTGGTGCCGGAATTGAGCATCGCCAGCGGGTTGCGCGCTACCGCTGGTACCTATGTTGAGATCGTTGATACGTTTAGCCTCAACGATACCCGAAACGATGAAGAAAAGTTGAACGCTATTGTCAGCAGAAACCCGGACCTGGTGTTCATAACCGGTGGTGCTGAGTTTGGCGCCCGCGAACCGGTGCTGGCAATGCTGGACATGTTGCATCTGGCGCTCAATTTAGTCGATCAATCACGTCGACCAGTGGTCTTGTATGCCGGGAACAGTGCCTTGACTCCCGAAATCCGGGCGAAATTTGCGCACCTGACCAGTCTGTTTATCGCGCCTAACGTGCGGCCTTCGCCTGAAGTTGAAGACCTTGATGGTGCCCAGTTGCAATTGGGATTGGCCTATAATGCCTTTAAAGAGAATCGCGGGACGGGCTTTCAAACCGTTGCCGAGATGACCAGCCTCGGTGTACTGCCCACCGCGCAGGGCTATAACCTGATGGTGGAATATCTGGGTCAGGCGCTGGACCAAAATGCCCTGGCAGTAGATGTTGGTAGTGCAGTCAGTTCCCTCTCGGCCTTTGTCAACGGGGATGTGCATACCACCATTCGCACCGATATTGGACAGGGCAATAGCGCGGTGCAATCATTAGAGACGCTGGGAATTGAACCCATCAGCCGCTGGCTACCCTTCTATACAACCGAGGCCGAGTTGCAGGAATATGCCTATAACAAACAATTGCGGCCCGCCAGTATTCCCGAAACCACCCGTGAACTCTATCTGGAACATGCCTTTCTCCGGGCAGCTATTGAAGGCTTAGTCGCGGCTTCCCAACCGGTCTGGCAGCAGAACCTGATGGCGGGCACAACCTTGCCAACCTTTGAGCCGATTATTGGGGCTGGTGCGGCCCTCACGCAAACCGGCAGCGGCGGTCTGACGGCCATGTTGCTGTTGGATACACTCCAACCCGAAGGCATCACGACCTTGCGCGCCGACCCGTTTGGCCTCATGCCGGCGATGGGTGCGCTGGCCTTTTTCAAACCGGAAGCCGTGGTGCAGGTGATGGAACGGACCGGCCTCGAAAGCCTGGGCACAACAATCAGTCTTTCCGGCATTCCGCGCGTTGATCGGCCAGCATTGGAAGTAAAAATTACGACGCCGGATGATACCGTGCAGCAGCGCATTGATGGTGGACACATCTGGATTTATAATCTACCGGTTGGTCAGACGGCTGACGTACAGCTACGGGTCATGGGACGTGGGGTTTCGATTGGTGGCAAGCGCCGCCTCAACGTCAAGCTGACGGGTGGCACTGCCGGGCTGGTGTTTGATATGCGGGGGCGGCCCTTACCCTTACTCGAAGATGTTGCCGGACGAGCCGACCAGATGACCCAATGGTTTGCTGAAGTAACCGGGACGCTGCCATTTAACGTTCCCTCAAGCTGGTTGGAAATGCGCGAAGTCGCTCTCAAAGCCACCGCTTCACCTTCACGTCCAGTGCGCGACCTGAAGGAACCCAAAGCGACAACCAGCGCTAGCGATGATGAGGATGATTTCCTCGATCTCGATTACGTTGATGAACCCGAAAAAACTACGGACGATATACGCAATGCTCTATCCTAATCATCGCCACATGCTCGCCTGGACAACCATCCGGCGTGAACTCATGTTACCGGAGACCGCTATCGGTCAAGCCGAATCAGTTCGCGGTCAGCAAGTTAGTTTCCGCGATGTCGTGGCGCGGGGGACGGTCCCAGCACGTTTTATTTTTATTGATGCCATGCGGCTGCTCCGGTTGCGCAAGCCCGAAGAACTCGATGACCTGATTCTCCCGGATATTGGCGCATTGGTCGAAGCGGGTGAAGTGATCGCCGGGGCGCGGCCTGACCGTGGTCGGCGGGTGTTCGCGCCCACTGATGGCATTTTTATGTATGCGGGGGAAGGCCGAATCATTATTCAGGAAACGCCGGCAAAAATTGCCATCGAAGCCGGCCTTGTGGGCAATGTGATCGAAGCCCGCCCCAATCGCGGGGTGGTCATCGAAGCATATGGTGCGCTGGTTCAGGGGGTATGGGGCAATGGTAACCGGGTCATTGGTGCGCTCCGTTTGGAACCTGACGATGGATTGGATAGTATTTTCGATGAATCGATCGAACAGCGGTATAGTGGTACGGTAGTTTTGACGCGCAATCCAATTAAGGCGTTCACCCTGGCGGTCATCGCTAATCAAAGCATTGGCGGTGTGATCGCCCCCAGCATGGACCCGTCATTGGTGGAACAGGCGAGCAGCCTGAGCGCGGCGATTGTTCTGATTGAAGGGTTTGGCGATCAGCGTATGAGTGGGCATGTGTATAATTTGCTGGAACAATTTCATGAACGGCAAGCCACCGTTGATGCCCGGCTGCCGTTGCGCTGGGAAGACAATAACCGCCCGGAAGTGTTTATTAATCTGCCATCGCGGTCAGGGGATCGGCCCCCGATGCCGGGGATCGGCCAGCCAATACGCATCGGCCAAACGGTGCGGTTGACGCGGGAACCGCATCAGGGGTCGGTGGGCGACGTAACCGATTTGCCAAAAACGCCCCAGTTGTTAGACAATGGGTTACGGGTACCCTGTGCGCGGGTTTTATTAGTAACCGGCGAATCAATCTTGATTCCGCTGGCGAATTTAGAAGTAATGGGTAAATAATAATGACAGCACATCTCAGCACCCGCTCGACAAGGAGGAAGCATGAGCAATAATTTCGATGACGACTTCGGCGATTTCGACGACTTCGATGATGCGGATGATTTTGATAATGGGGATGATCCGTTTGCCGATGACTTCGGCGATGATTTTGGTGACGACTTCGGCGATGATGATGATCTCTTTGCGGGCGGCTTTGATGACGACGATGATCCGTTTGCCGATGATTTCGCCGATGAGGAGGAATCAAGCGGCGGTCCCAGTCGCACCTTTATTTACATCGCCGGGGCGATGATCCTGCTGTTTGTGGCGGCGCTGGTGGTACTGGTGCTGTTGTCGCTTGACACGGGACCAAGTGAAATTGAACAAACGGCAACCGCGATTACCAACCTTAACGCAACGACCGTCGCTCAAGGCGTGGCGACATCAACGGCTTCATTTGAATTGGGCCTGACAGCAACCTTCCAGGCAAACCTGACCGCGACGCAACTGGCCCAGCCCACCGACACGCCGACGCCCTCACCGTCGCCAACGGTGCTGACACCCACGCCGGACCTGACCGAGGCCGCCGCCTTTACCTTCGCGACGCAGACGCAAGCAGCGGTCTTTGCCGCCGAAACGCAGGCTGCGTTGCCTACAGATACTCCGGCAGGTCCGCCCACGATTGAGGCAAATGCAGTAGCCTTGACCGCGACAGCGCTGGCGAAACTCTTGCAACCGACCATAGTCGCTGATGGCGTAGGTGGTGGTGCTGCCACACCAACGCAAGAGGGAGGCGCAGTCGGCCCCTTACCAACTGCTTTGCCAGACACCGGTCTGTTTGATGACCTGGCCGCTGGTGGCGGTGGCAGCTTGGGCGGCCTGATGTTAGCCGTCTTTGGCCTGATTGGTGTGATATTCATTTCACGGCGTTTGCGCTCCGCCAACGGTTAAGATCGATTAAGCTTTAAAATTGGCCCTGCAGATGATGTGTCTGTAGGGCTGTTTTGTGTTTCTGGCATCAATCCACTGAGGGATCGCGACGGATCGGTGTTGATTGTGGGCGAAGCGCATCATCGCGCCCAGGTTGATGGCGTTGAATAGATGCTTTTATCAATTGTGATAGGTGGGTACAGAACAATAGCCGCAGTGCAGTTGTCGTAAAAACAAAAACCAGCGCCCAGGCTGGTCCATGTTCGAGTTTAATCTCGGCAAATGACCCTGGAAGGACTCGAACCTTCAACAAATTGATTAAGAGTCAACTGCTCTGCCAATTGAGCTACAGGGCCATAAATTTCAATATAGCAAAATCGTCGCTGCAATTCAAGTCTGAAACAATAAGATTAGGGCGATTGCATATCAAACCTTTACGGACATACGACCTTGAGCAGATAGGTGTTGTCCCAACCAGCCATTTTGCGTTTGGCGGCGATGCCCACCTTGACCGAGGTCTCTTGCTTGAGCAGGTTGAGGGCCATGTGGCGCAGAACCGCCATATTCTGTGGGGCATGATCCTTACGGATGCGTGACTCGTCCTCCCGAAAAGCGATGTCGAGCACCCAATGTAAGCCGTTTTCGATCTGCCAGTGCTCTCGAATACGCTTGAGGAAGGCGTGTGCTGAAGCCGACCAACTACTGATGAAGTAGCGCACCGAGACCTCGGTTTTCTTCGGTGTGATGCGAACGGTCAACAGTTTCACCAGCGTCGTCAACTTCGGCCAGACACCGCCTCGTCGTAGATAGGTGCGATAATCCGGTTCCGATACGACCCAACACTGGCGTATTTCACAGCGGTCATGCCCCTCAGACCCCTGTTTGGCGGTGTCAAAGGCGACAGCGGCATAGTTTTCGGCTTCAAATCCATCGAAAAGCATCACCATGTCTTCATACAGTGTGCCTTGGTTCGCTTTCACTGGCAGAATGTAGTCTGCCTGGGCTTTGACAATCTTCTGGGCGATGTCGCTGTGGGTTCCCATCGCATCAATGGTCACGAGACACCCGGTGATTTCCAACACCGAAAGCAGTTCAGGGATCGCCGTGATTTCATTCGATTTCTCATCGACTTTCGTCTGCCCTAATACCATCCGGTTTTCTCCTGCCCAAGCGCTGACCATCCAAATCCCGTCGCGTTCATGCGGCTTATCTTGGCTGCGCCGCAGCTTTTTGCCATCCAGAGACACCAATTGTCCTGCTGTCAGCTCACAGATATGCTGTGTCCAGGCAATAAACTGAACTTGGAATTGCTCGGCATCCAGCCAACGAAAGACCCGCCCGAACGTGTCGTGTGATGGAATCCCGTTTTTCAAATCCAGAAATGTGCCTAACCACGCCTGCTTGGCCTTGCCATAGCATTCAATATCCACCCAGGTATCGGCACCACAGATGACACCCAATATAGCAATGGTGATGACATTGATGAGTGGATGCTTCTGGTTCTTTTCAATGCGTGGATCGTCCAGTTCCGCAAAGTATGCGAGTATACTCGTCTCTGGCAGCATGGCAGTCCCTTTTTTGACTACCATTATCCTTCATTGAGATTTGATATGCGATTGCCCTACCAATAAGATCGAGACTGATGCTATATGGAAAGCACGTACAGAAGGCTCAGGACGAATGGATAAAATCAGGTTGAAAGTGATGCGCTTTTGGGGCTGTATTATCTTGTGGCTGGTTCTTTATGCCATTCATTAGTGGTTCTTACCTTGAATAGCACCGATGGATAGAATACTGGCGGGGCAATTATCCTAGTCAGATTCAACTTGATTAACTGAGATCAAGGGCATTCCCAGGTCGCGGATTTGCCGCAGCAGACCATGAAGTGCCGCTTGATCGACCACCTGACAGGTCAGCATTGTTGTGTCATCTTCTGCCAACGTGATGGTCACACCGCCGAACCAGTCGTTCCATTTTTCATTCAGATGCCCCTTGAGTCTGACCTGATATAGCAGAGGTTGATCTGGATCAGGTCGTTGTGCTTCGGACATGACTTCCCCCTCTTGTAGTGCCGGGCAGGAAACTGTATTTCCCACCCGGTACATGTGTGATTTAATAGCCCTGCGCGGCATAAGTTATGCCGGGGAAGTTGACCGCATCGGGGGCAAGTACACCAGCCGCTTCCGTGTCTTGTTTCAATTCAGCCAGCAGAAACGCGGTGGCGAAGTGATTGGTCAGGTCATGGGCACGGTCCATATTCCAGACCGGGTCCGAGCAGATTTCATAGAACCCGATTTCGGCGAAAAATGGCAGCGCTTCGCAAGTTGCGCCAAAGATCATGTGTTCGGCGTTCTCAAAACTAACCCGTGCCCTGGTCGCACTGGATGTATATTCATATGTCGGCTGTGTCCCCCACAGATAGGGTGTGCCGGTGTCGGCGGTACCACCGATTGCCATCACTGGGATAGTTATTTCGGCCAACCCGGCTTCGTTGAAGAAGTAAGCATCACCGGCCATAGGTACAATAGCATCCACCCGCGGATCACCCCAATTCGGCCACAGTTCACTCGGCGACATCGCGAAACCGGCCAGTTCAGCCATATCGTCAACATATGGTTCGACCAAATCACATAACCAGGCATTCGGGTCGCTGGCATCACGAGCATCCGCACACAGCGCCTGCATGCCGGCAACATCAATGCGCGCCCCACCCATAATCAACGCCGTATAACCACCGTAAGAATGTCCCGCCACCGCAATCAAGTCGGTATCGACCAGTCCGTCCAGCGTCCCGCCGCCGGCAACCTGCGCGTCAACATAAGCCAGCACAGCCTGCATCTCTTGTGGACGCGTGATGGCCGACCGCCAGAAGGTACTCAAGGATTCATCGGCGAATTCGTGATGCTCAAGTGCAATCACCGCAAACCCATAGGACGCCAGATGTTCCGCTAACCAGGCATAACTGTTGCGCCCCAACGCGAAGCCCGGTGACACGATCACCAACGGATAAGGTCCATCTGAAAGGTCAAAGTCGGCACCGGGGATGGCTTGACCAGCAACCGTTGCAACCGGTCCATCGGGGCCACCAAATTTAAATTGGTAAGGATAGGCGACGGTCGCTTCCCGGTTGTCCGGGTTTAGCGCCGGATACCACAATGTGATGTCCAGCGCTGAGTCCCCTTCAATCAGGAGATCGCGCGTACCGACCGGATATTGACCACGCACGCCGTAGGTTGGCGCATCAGGGCGGATGCCGGTAGGTGCGGTGTCAGCAATCTCCTGTGCGAATCCGACCGCAGGCGTGGTAGAGAGCATCAGCAGTACAATTACCACAATAAAAGGTATAGATTTCGACATTTGCCAGTTCCTTCGTTCAAAAATACGATGCAACCAGCTTAACTGCCATGTGGTACTGCTGTGACGATACTAAAGTATGGTTCAGCGGTACTGTTTTTGGATTTTAATCAGATGGGGGATCAATCAGTCCAAGTTCAAGGCCACGCGCGACAGCTTCGGTGCGCCGTTTGACCTGGAGTTTGTCAAAGATATTGCGGTTGTGGCCTTTGACGGTGCTCAGCGTAATAAACAGCCGTTCACTGATCTCACGATTCGATAGGCCTTCAGCAACAAGTCGCAGAATCTCTAACTCACGTTCGCTCAACGGCTCAATCAGGGGTTGGGCGGACGCTGGCGGTTGCAGCGCTTGCTCGGTGTGAAATGCCGCAATCAGCTTTTGCGTATAAACTGGCGTGATTTCGCGGGTGAGGGCTGCGGCTAGCATGGCGCTCATTGATAGGCCCTCATCAACAAAAACCCGCACATAGCCCTCTGGCTCAGCAAGCTGAAGCGCCCGTTGCAACACCGCCAGGGCCGCATCACCATCATCCAGAACCCAGTTCAACTGCGCCTGTAAAAGGCTAATTTCAATCACTCTTCCCATGCGCTGGTCGGTTGCCGCAGCGTTAAGCAACCGCGCTAGCAACTGACCAACTGCCTTGACTGGACTTTGTGGATTGCCGTGTTCGCATTGGGCAATGTGGATGCGTGCCAGCGTCATCAGTTCAAACTCGTTCAAGTAATTGACGTCACTGTTCAAAGATAATGGGTGGTCGTTGGCCCACGCGAGGGCGCTATCGATTGCCCCCTGTTGGATCCAGATTCGCGCTTTGAGCGCCGCTATTGGACGTATAGTCGGGACAGGCGTCACGTAATATAGTCGCTCCGCTTCATTGAGCAAGTCCAGGGCATTGGCAAAATCACCCCTTATTTGCTGCATGCGGGCCTGCGCCCGGCAAAAACGCACCCGCCAATCGGGCAAACCGGCCTGTTCGCCCAGCGTTTCGCTTTTCAGCAAGTATTCGCTTGCGCGTTCCAGATCATTCTGTTCACGATAGAGATCGCCCAGCCCCATATATAAGTCCGCGATGCCTTGCACCGGAAAGGGCTGTGATTCTGCAACCTGGAGTGCTTGTCGGTAGATGCGTAGCGCGTCCCGAAGGCGTCCCTGTCCCAGGCGAATGTCTGCCAGACCGAACGTACTGCTCAAAGCAAAATGTATATTGCCCAGTTTGTACATGCGCTCCATACCGTCCATCATATATTGATAGGCGACTTCCAACTCACCGCTCGACCAGTGAGCTAGGCCTAGCAGGGACGCAGCCATACCCCGCTGATGATGATCGTCTTCCGCCGTGAGTGCCAGCACCCGCTGACCATGGTGGATTGTGTTAGCAATATCTCCAGTCGCTAGTGCATGATAGGTGCGTGCCGCCGCGATGGTCGCTGGCAATTGTTGAAACGCTGCCTGATCGACAACGATCATTTCCGAAGTTGTGTTATCGGTTTGCGCCTCGGCGACCAACCAGCGTTCAGCATCACAGAGACGGGCATCAGCCGCGTCTAGCTCACCGAAGTCCAGCAGCACCCACCCGTAACCCGCACTCAGAACCGGGCGATTGTGAAACACGGCATCAGGAAGGGCCTGCATCCATGTTTTTTGTGCTCGACTCTGTAACGTGACTGAATGCGTTGCGCCCCATTCTCGCTCGATCATAGCCGCTGCTCGTCCGAAGTCTGCAGCAATCAGGGCATGATGGATCGCTTCGGATCGCAGGCCGTGCTGTTCGTACCAGATGCTGGCACGAATGTGTAAGGTGTTGATCTCTGCATTAGTAGATTGGCTTAGACGTTTACGCAACAGATCAGCAAATAGATGGTGATAGCGGAACCACTGTCTTTCGTTATCCAGGGGAACGAGGAATAGGTTTGCCTGCCGAATAGCTTCAAGTATTGTTTGTGCCGGATGTTCTGCGTCCTGGAGAACGGCATCGCAGAGCGGGGCGCACATCCGATTCAGAATGGAGGTCTTCAGCAAAAAATCGTGAATGGGCTGTGGTTGGCGACTGAGAACCTCTTCGACCAGATAATCCAGCACAAAATGATGACTGCCGGAAAATGATTGGATAAATTCGCCAATGTCACGATGCCCTTGCAGGGAGATTGCCGCGAGTTGCAGGCCGGCAATCCAGCCTTCGGTGCGTGCTTCTAGCATCGCTACGTCAGCCGATGAAAGTGTTGTGCCCAGCGCCTGATTGAGAAACGCGGCGGCTTCGTCTGGGGTAAAGCGCAGGTCAGCCGCGCGGAGTTCGGTCAGTTGGCCTCGTGCCCGCCAGCGGGCCAGTGGCAACCGGGGGTCTTCGCGGGTGGTGATGACCAGGTGCATGAGCGGAGGCATGTTCTCGATCAGAAATGCCAGGGCAGCATCAATCTCTTGACTATCCAGAACATGATAATCGTCCAGCACCAGCACGAAGTCACGCGACATCGTCGTCATTTCGTTGAGCAACGGCGTCAGTAACGACTTGATTGGCGGTGCCGAAGTTTCGAGCGTACCGGACAGCTCATCGCCAAAACGCGGCATGATTGTCCGCAGCGCAGCAAGGAAATACCTGAAGAAGAGTACGGGGTCGCTGTCACCCTCGTCCAGCGAGAGCCAGGCGGTTGGACGATCTTCAGTTGCGATCCAGTCCGTAACCAGCGTCGTCTTGCCGAATCCAGCCGGTGCGGAGACCAGCGTCAAATTGCCATATACGCCTTGATTAAGCCGGGTGCTCAGGCGCGGGCGTGGCACAGCGTTGGGACGCGGCGCAGGCCGATAGAGTTTTGTGGTGAGCATTTGCGTTGACATGAGTTAATTCTACCGAATCGGCAGCTTAGAACAATCAATACGCTCACAATCGGTTTATTGGCCGGGGTTTACGGTCTAAAGGTTGGAGTGTCGGTAACAACATGAAGTTATAAGCGGCTAATTCTCAATCTTCAAGAACTTCCGCAGCAGTAAGTTCAGGTCGTTAGGACGATGCCAGGGAATATCGTGGAGCGTGTCGGACATCCACACAACTTCAGATTGTTTGATCTGATCGGCAGCTTGTTGCATGAGGGTCTGCTTCTCAGCCGTTAAAGCTGTCGCCGGATGGACAGCGTTGACAATCAAAGTGGGACACTCAATGCGGCCAAAATAGTCTGCCGGGTGAAACGCCCACAATTCATGGATAATCCGCACGTGGTTTTCGCGGCTCAGGTGGGCGTGGATAGCAACCGGGTTACGGGTATCAAAAACGGCTATTGCCAGCGGCAGCAGTTCCGCGCGATACGCGTCGCCAAGCCAATCTTCTTTTATCTTTCGTGTGACCTGCGACAGCGTCATATTTTTGTACTGGGGTGGGGCCATCTTCTCTCTGGCAACCGCCCAGGTGGGGATGTTCAGCGGGGTAATCGTCAATGAAGCCGTTTTGGGTTTGCTGGGCCTCGGCATTCAACCGCCCGATTCCGGCATCGGTAAGATGATAACGGATGCGATTCCCTACCTCGAAATCACACCGTTACAGGTGTTCTTGCCCAGCCTGGTGCTGGTGGTGATCGTCCTGGGCGTATCTTTCCTCGGTGAGGTCTGCGTGATACCTTTGATCCTCAGGGCACCGCTTGACCACTCACCCCCGGTAAATTAAATGTGGGGAGTCATCCGTCCTGAGAATCGTGCATCCCAGAGGAATTGACCCGTTGTTCGCCAGGTTACTCGTGAACCGGAATGGTATCCGGGTCAATGACACCATCGGGTGAACCTTTACGGATCGCCAGCTTGACCTCACCCAGCGCGCGGGTGACTTCAATCCCCCGTGGACAGGCCGGGGTACAGTTGAAAATTGTCCGACAGCGCCAGACGCCATTCGGTTCAGACAGGGTATCTAACCGTTCTGCCGCCGCTTGATCGCGGGTATCAAAAATGAAGCGGTGGGCCTGCACAATCGCCGCCGGGCCGACATAATCACCATTGGCCCAATAACTGGGACAGGATGTCGTGCAGCAGGCGCATAAAATACAATTTGTTGTGTCGGTAATCAGGTCTTTATCACGCTGTTGTTGCAAGCGCTCACGACCATCAGCCGGAGGTGAGTCATTATTCACGAAATAGGGCAGTACGCTGCGATAATGGTCGAAAAAGGGTTCCATATCGACGATGAGATCTTTGATGACCGGCAGGCCAAGAATCGGCTCCACCTGAATTTTATTGCCACCACTGCCCACGACATCACGAACCAATAATTTACAGGCTAATGCGTTGCGGCCATTAATGCGCATGGCGTCGGACCCACAAATGCCACTGGAACAGGAGCGCCGAAAGGCCAGCGTGCCGTCCTGCTCCCATTTCACCCGGTGCAACATTTCCAGCACGCGATTGGTCGGCTCGACATCTTGCAGGGTGAATTCTTGCCAGTAGGGTTTGGGGTTGCCACCTTCCGGTTGGTAGCGTCGAATTCTAAACGTTACGTCCATTTTTCTCCTCAGCGACTGGCCTGCTGCTCAATAGCCATCGGCCTATTCATATAACAAAGTTGTCCACAGCCAGAAGCGAATGACAAATGGCTGCAGCAGTTTTCTAATACACCCGCTCTTTTGGCGCGAACCGCTTATCGTTTTCTTCGAGCGAACGATCAACTGCCTTCTTCGTATTGATAATCAGATTGGGGTTTTCGACCGGATACGGGTCATCGGTATCTGCTGAGATAAGCGTATGCACCATCCAGTTCTCATCATCACGGTCCTGATAATCGTCCCGGCTGTGGCCGCCCCGACTTTCCTTACGCTGAAGCGCGCTGGCCGCGGTAATCACGGCAGTATCGAGCAAACAACCCAGTTCCCAGGCCTCGACCAGATCGGTATTGAAGATATTGCCCCGGTCGTCAATGTGCAAGTCAGTCATGTAGCGGTGGCGTAATTCTTTTACCTCTTCCAGGCCTTCTTGCATCAACGTTTCGGTGCGGAATACGCCCACTTTGTCCATCATCAATTCCTGCATCGTCTGGCGCAGTTCACCGGGGCGGGTCTTGCCTGTGCTTGTGCGCAGACGCTGGAATTCCGCCTGCACTTGTTCGGCTGGATTTTTGGGCAGCGGAAGCAAATCGGCAGTCTTGACATAGTTAGCAATTACTTTGCCGCCGCGCCGGCCAAACACAACCAGGTCAACCAGTGAATTTGTTCCTAAGCGGTTAGCACCGTGACAACTGACGCAAGCGGCTTCACCAGCAGCGTACAGCCCCGGCAGCACGGTCCAGTTTTCATCAATAACTACTTCAGTATCCACGTTTGTCGGGATACCGCCCATCGCATAATGTGCAGTCGGATGCACCGGCATGCCTTCAGTTAGTGGATCAACCCCCGCGTAAGTGCGACAGACTTCCAGTGTCTCTGCCAGATTCTTGGCAATGTAGGCGTTGTCAATGCGGCGATCTTCGCCAGCTTCCGCCAGATAACGGTTGACGGTATCCGGTCGAATATCCAGATGCACGTACCGCTTGCCACCAATGCCTTTGCCAGCCTGTAATTCAAGATAAATGGATCGGCTAACCACATCGCGACTGGCAAGATCTTTAATGTTGGGCGCATACCGTTCCATGAAGCGTTCGCCATGACGGTTGAGCAATACGCCGCCTTCGCCACGGATACCTTCCGTTAGCAGTACCCCTAATCCGTACAGTCCGGTCGGATGAAACTGGTAGAATTCCATGTCCTGCATCGGAATACCCCGCCGGTAGAGCACTGTATTACCATCGCCCGTCAAGCTGTGGGCATTGCTGGTGATAGACCAGACCCGGCCCCAACCACCGGTTGCGAACATGGTCGCTTTGGCGTGGAAAGTATGGAATTCGCTGTTGCCCAGTTGGAGCGCGATAACACCCACAACGGCACCCTGATTTTGAATAACATCGACGACCTGGAATTCATCAAAGAAACGGACATTGTTTTTGATGCACTGTTGATACAGGGTTTGCAAAATCATGTGACCGGTACGATCGGCAGAATGACAGGCCCGGCGCACGGCTTTCTCGCCGAAATTGCTGGTGTGACCGCCAAAGCGCCGCTGACTGATGCGGCCATCCGGCGTGCGGTCAAACGGCAACCCCATATGTTCCAGTTCAATGACAGAATCAACGGCTTCTTCAGCCAACACTTTGACCGCATCCTGGTCGGCCAGATAGTCGCCACCCTTGACCGTATCATACATGTGCCACAACGGTTTATCTTCTTCCAGGTTGCCCAAAGCCGCCCCAATACCGCCCAGCGCGGCCCCGGTGTGACTCCGGGTCGGGTACAGTTTACTGACAACCGCAACGTTTGCGCCCCCTTCACTGGCATACAGGGCCGCCATTAAGCCTGCGCCCCCTGCGCCGACGATAATGGCATCAAACTGATGTGTTTGCATAAGGTGCCTTCTCCACGTTGTTACTCATACAGTTTACTGGCAGCTTCAGTCGCCATTTCCAGGGCTGCCTGGTCAATCGTTCCAAATAAGGATCCAATCCCCAGCAGCAAGAGCGTTACAGCAGCGATGACACAGAGATAAATGCTGGCTCGCCGCAGCAGCGGATTGCCCATCGTGTAATCCGTTAGCACATACCGCAGGCCGTTAAAACCATGGATGACCACCAGCGTCAACAGCGCAAAATCATAAACACGCCAGATCGCAATCCCGCCGACGAGTAAATTCCAACGAGCAGCGACAAATTCAACTGCCGTGCCAGATATATTAGGAATACCGCCAGTACCGACAATAGTATGGCCCTGCGCGGTCAAATCAAATACACCCTGGAGAACATGCATCATCGCCAGATGACCAAAAACCAGCGGCACAATCAAGAGGCCGCTAATGCGCATGAATGACCACCAGAAGCGTTCGATGGCGCTGCCGCTGTACTTGCCGCCCGCCTGGCTCCCTGTATCGCCGGCGATCATCCCGTGAATAACCGAGTAAAATAGCGCAGCTACGATTGCTGCCGCAAAGCCAGGTATAAAGGGCAGTTGAGCAAGCAATACCTCGTTCAATGGCAGTACAGTGGCATTGTTACCGTAGAAATCGAGTACGTGCCCGAACATGAGCAGGAAAACCGGTACGAGAATAATGGCGGTTACGGCCAGGACAATGTAAGCGGCCCGCTGCTGATATTTCCACAGGCGCGGTTGCATGTCGAGAAAGATGATACGCAGGCCATTGATGGCATGATAAATGACGGCGGCAACCAGTCCAAATTCGCCAATGGTAAATAACGGCGACTGATAGGTCGCGATCGCCTCAACATATAGCTCAGGGTAAAATACGGCCCAGGATGTATCAACCACATGTAGAACCAAAAATAAAACGACGCCCAGGCCACTGAGACGGTGCAGCACCCAGCTCCATTGCCCGATCGCCCCACGATAGCGCAGGGTCTCGGTAACAGTTGTAACCAATGATGTCAAAGCAAAATTCCTCCTAAACGTAAGGGAGAAGCATCCTGTATACCATAATGACAATTTACAAGCGGGAATTATAACACTGCGGCCCGGCTCTCGCAATGTTCAGCATGTTCAGAAAGTGCTGAAAATCACAATAAAGAAATCAATCTTGACAGGGTATTGTTGCCACCTTAAAATTCTTTAAACGTAAACGGGCCTGTAGCTCAGTTGGGAGAGCGCTACAATCGCACTGTAGAGGTCAAGAGTTCGAGTCTCTTCAGGTCCAAGTCACGAAAACTAGGCATATACGAATTATCCGGGAACGGGAACGCTCTACTATTATGTTCCTGTTCCTTTTTTTATGACGATCTTCGCCACGAACTGCTGAATAATTTGCTGCACCAGCGCCTTGTCCTCGCCTTCGAACGCCTCGCGCATGTAGCAGATCCAGCCTTTGAGGGCCTCATTATTGATGTGCGTGATCTGCCTTGGATCGACCTGTAAGGCTTCCGGTATCGCCAGTTCCGAGAGCGGTTCTTCTTCCTCACGGCGGCGTTCGTTGTAATGCTGCTGGGATGTTTGGCATAGCCCATCTTCTCAATGGCATCCAGGATATTGTCGAGCAATTTCTGCACTTCGGCGAGTTCGTCCTCCAGCGCCATGATCCGAGTCCCTGCATCGCTGCTGCGTTCTTCCAGAGACTGTGCGATGTTTACCGCCAGCGGACGCAGGTTTACCATCGTCAGAATGTGTGCCAGCAGATTCTCGATCACGGTCTGGTCGAGACTTCTCATACTCATACGCTTTGCATCGCAATGCGTGCCGTGCGTGTTCTTCATGGTGGTGCAGATAAAGTAGATGTAACTGCCGCGCTTACCTTTTTTGCAAGGAATATGCTCAACATGGGTTCCAGGCGGCAAAGTACAGTCCTGCCAAATCAGGTGAAGATAACGGGTATCCGAGTTCATAAGCTTTACTCGTCAATAAGTTTCAGATCATCAAGGGTGACTTTATAACCACGATCCATCAGGTAGTTCATCGCTGTTGATTTTCGCAGCACGAGCTTATCGCCTTCTTCGACATAAGCGACAAGTTCGGCATATTCGTTATCGGAAATGGTGCCAAAGTTATTCTTTGTCATCAGCCTGACATTCGTGTCTGAATGTCTGTCTGTTGGCATTTGTTCACGGGCAGCTGCCCACAACACCTCATCCGAGAGATTGCTATCGCTTCTAGTGCTGCGAGTTCTTCAGCTGGAATTTCGGACACTGGTTGATAGTCATTCATACGCTTCTCCATCCGAACATTTAATCTAATTAATACTACTCTCACCATTCCGGGTCAACCATCGTTGGATCATAATCAAGCGGAAGTTTGTGACGAATGAATACCTTGATACGTTCTCTGGTTGATGCAGGCAAATCCTTCCACAGGTATTGAATCACCTGTGTATCAGGCTGAATCTGCTCAACCTCGTTGGGGAGGGTCATCTGTTGCTGTGCCATCAACTCATTTGCGAGGGTACGGGCCATGCCAGGATTCGCCAGATCAATACCTGACAGAGGGTGCTATGGGTTTTCTCGTATCTGTTGAATGGATTTGCGCGGTTGGAGCTGATCTATCATGGCTTCTAGCACACCCAAAATCGCATCCTGTTTTTAAGTTGGCAATTCATCAAACATGGTCGCCAGATAGTCTGCTCGAATTGAATGTGCTGACGGATTTGGTGGCATTGTAGTGCGGTGATCGCATGCCACTGCCCGCCTTGATCCAGCATGTTTTTGGCAAACTATTCGGCGACAAAGGCTATCTGTTTCAGACTTTGCGTGATGACCTACGGGAGAGGGATATCGAGTTGATGCCCTCAATTCGTCGTAACATGAAACCGCAGATCCTACCGCTTTACGACAAGTTGATGCGCAAACGGCGATCCATATGGAGACGATCAATGATCAGTTGAAGAATATTTCGCAGATCGAACATTCCCGCCATCGCAGCGTGAATAACGTTGTGGTCAAACTGCTCGCTGGTCTGATTGCCAACAGCTGTTGGCCCGTTAAACCCGCTGTTCAACCTAATCCAACGGCATATTTTGTTCCTTAGCTGCGGCTATCTCATGAGCCGCCTTATCCATCATTCAGGTTATCAGGCAAATGTGCGCTGTAGCGGGATTGATAGCACTATCAGTGTTGCCGACTGGATCACAAAATCCGAAATAAGGCTAAGTGCTTCGTCCGGCAAATGCTGAGAAAAAGAGTAGAATAGGTAAAAATGAAAGCGTACCTGATGCCCAAAAAGTTGGAACTGCGGGTCTTCGAGGAAGGTGAAGCGCAGAAATTGTGCCAGATCAGTCGATCTCGCACCGCCCCTCAGCGCGGTGGAACGTGCTCAAATGGTGCTGCTATTCAGTGAAGGCAAGCCAGTTAGAGACATCGCTCAGGCCGCGGTCGGAAACCCGCAACCGTCTACCGTCAAGTGCATCAGTTCAATGATCGAGGCCTAGCATTTGTGGACGATTTACCCCGTGAGGGACGTCCGCTGGTCTACGACGAGCAGCAACGGGGTAGGATGGTGAAAGCGGCCAAAACGAACCCCCAAGAGCTTGACCTCGAATTTGGACATTGGACGCTGGATTTGTTGTTGATGTATGTCAACCAGACACTCGGCATCGCCATATCGCGCAGTCAATTGGGGGATGTGCTGAAGCAACAAGGTTTGAAATGGTATCAGGAAAAATACCTATTTCAGTGAAAGTCCCGATCCGCAGTTCGTGGAAAAAAGGGGGCGATCGTGAGCTTGTATCGCCAGCCACCAGAAGACGCCTATGTGCTGTGCGTGGACGAAATGGGACTTACAGCAGCCAAGACCTATTGCACGTCTCGATGGGATGACAAGCGACCCCATGTCGATAAACCGCAAAATGTACCAAACGACGCGGAGGATTTTGCTCGTCCCAATGACCCTCTTTACTTGATGCCTAATACTTCAGCTCCATCACACCCATTTCCAGCAATCCCGGACGAAACTGTATTCATAGAACAGGGTGAGCCGATGTTTACTGAATGGGGCGAACACGATTTGTTCAATGTTGAATTCAATGGCGGAACATACAAAGTTATTGTTCGATATTCGATTGCAAAGAATGAAGCGCGAAAAGGTGATAGTCCTGGTGTGTAGTGGTTCAAAGACTGATGCCGACTTTGATGCAACCAGCGCAATGCGCGGCGCTAGCGAATATCTGAACTGATTGCGCCTCCATTTACGATTTTTCTCCCCTCAACTTTATATTCGATGCTGCCAGTGTTTTTCGCATTGTACAATTCACTCAGGTGTTCCAGCGCTTCGCTGAATGAGTCATATTCTTCATCAGCTGCTTCACGGCACATATCCCAATAACGCCGAAAGTGTTTATAATCGACGATTTCTCATCAACTAGGATCACGATTTTCCCAAGCCCTTTCGCAAAAGCTATTCGAGAGCTAGCGCATATCCCCCTGGATTAGTCTTTTCCATGTACGCAAATACCAAATTGCCAGACCTTATCATGTCGAAATCGCGCGGTGTATACTCTTCAGGATTGTCAAGGCCGTGTCTTCTGGGATCATGGAATTGGCAGCCAGAAAGCAATTCCATTACTTGATCCAGCCAACCACTTTACTCTGGGACTAAACACCTAATCAACGTTGTTCCTCCAGTCGATCATGGGCTGGTGGCGGTTCGTATGACAGCGCTGAGATTTCATCGCGCCATTCGGGGGTCATCGGCACATCCAGCGCGGCCAGTGAAGCTTCCAGTTGTTCCAGATTGCGGGCGCCGACGATGGGGGCGGTAATGGCCGGATGCGCCATCACCCAGGCGACCGCCAGCGTTGCCGGATGATAGCCTTTCTCACGGGCATAAGTAGCGAAGTTAGCGGCGATCTCGTGATACAAATCTTCACCATAGCGTACCGCATAATTTTTGTTGCTTAATAATCGCCCTTGAGCCGGAGTCTCGTTGACATATTTACCCGTCAACAGGCCGCCACCCAATGGGCTGTAGGGAATTACGCCGACACTTTCCGCTTGCGCCATTGGTAGAATCTCAACCTCCGCCTGCCGTTTGACCAGGTTATACATGGGCTGAATGCATTCGATCCGCGCCAAACCGTCTCTGGCTGAAATGCCCAGTGCTTTGGTGATCTGCCATGCCGCCCAATTGCTTACCGCTGGATAGAGGATTTTGCCCGCTTTGACCAGATCATCCAGCGCGTTCAATGTCGCCTCGATCGGTGCGGCCGGGTCAAAGTGATGGAGGAAGTAGACATCAATGCGATCTGTGTTCAGGCGTTTGAGGCTGTTCTCGACTTGCATCTGAATGTGCCGCCGGGATGCACCGCGACTGTTGATGCCGTCATTGACCGGCGAGACGACTTTGGTCGTAATCACCAGATCATCGCGGGATCCAGCCATCAACTTACCAAGAATTTCTTCCGAACGGCCCCCGGCATACGTGTTAGCGCAATCAAAAAAGTTTATCCCCAGATCACGGCAGCGGTTAAACATGCGGGCCGATTCCGCTTCGTCGGCAATGTCGCCGAATGACATCGTGCCAAAACACAACTGCGAGACCTTCACGCCGGTCTTGCCTAGAATGCGATACTCCATCGTGCTTCCCCTTCCTTGTTGACTTCGCTCAGGAAGATGTTAGCGCATCTCGGCACGTGGCACCAATAACTTTCGGCGTCATCGATTGCCAACCAATCTATAAGGCTAATACACGCATATCAAAAAAGAGGATTGGCCCCAGCCAGTCCTCTTGAATTGCGCATAACCGTTATCGACGTTTATTTTTCCAGTTCTTTTTCGCCGACTTCCCGCAGGGCAGCGTGCGCTTCTTCTAACGTATCGAACAAGATGAGGTGGCCCGCTTGCCCATCGCTTATTTTCCCACCGGCACCGGCCATTTTCCCATACATTTCTCCAATAGCTCGTTGAAACGCGTTCATCCCGACGCCGACGATTTTGTCAACATTTGGCGGATACTTCTTCGCCATGTTCGTAAAATGCGAAATGGCATTCGAGCCAAAGGTGTTGATCTGGCGACAGTCATAAATAACATGCACCGGATGCTCAACGGTACGCAGCATTTCCCAGGCGCGTTCATGAAACCGATAATAATCATCCCACGACCATTTACCCTGCCAGGCGAACCGAATCATCGTTTTTTCGTCGTCATCCCATTGCAGCAAACTATCTTGCATATCGGCCATTAATTGATGCTTTCCATTGTCTCCTACCGTTATAACTATCCTATTATAGACTCATCAGAACAAGTATAAATATTTGCGATTCGTGTTGCTTCTCATCCAATCCCCATATTCCTGACGTATAAATAATCAGCGCAAGAATGAATGACAAAGGAGAGTTTGATGCGAACAAAAATTATAGTATTGTTGACGTTCATTATGTTGCTCACGCTACCTGCGTTGACATCTGCCCAGGAGATGATGGCGGTTGAAAGCGCTGAAGTCGCGGTCATGAGTGGCGACCAGGCCTATGAATCATATCTCGCTGCGCCGACCGACGGTGGCCCCTATCCCGGCATTGTGTTGATTCACTCATTCAATGGGCTACAAGCCGGTTATCAGACGATGACCGATAATCTCGCTGCTGAAGGCTTTGTCGTTTTGGCAGTTGGCTGGCAAACCTTCGAACGTAGTCCCAGCGATGATTTGGTGTCTCAGCTACTGACCGACAGTGTAGCTTTCCTGTCGGAGCGCGATGACGTGGATGTGGAACGTCTCGGCTTGACTGGTTTCTGTGCGGGTGGCCGGTATACGATGTTGTTCCTGCCACAACTGGATATGTTTGGTGCGGGCGTGGCATGGTACGGCTTCCCCAACAATGGTGATCCGGCCCCGGCAGCCTTCGTCGACGACTTCGAAGCACCTATGCTCATTATTCACGGTACGGCAGACCAACCCAGCCCGATTGCTGACATTTATGCCTATGCCACCGCGCTGACCGAGGCTGATAAGTCATTCGAACTCAAAGTCTATCAGGGTGAACCGCATGGCTTTATGCTGGCTGACGGTGAACTGCGCGATGATGAAGTTGCCGTTGATGCCTTTAATGAGATGGCGGACTACTTCAAGCGCAAGCTTGGTTAGACCTGGCTTAATTCTGAACAATACAGGGAGCCGATGTCGCTCCCTTTTTGATTCCACTCCACCTGGCTGGAGCTACATATGTAGACCAAAATAGATTATACTGCGGATAGTTGTGGAAATAATAAATAATAATTTAAGGAGCTTACCGATGGAATCGCGCCCGGTACCACCGGCTACTGTGCCAACGACCAACAGCGATGGGGAGCCGATCACCGCCTGGACTGACGAACAAAAATATCAGTTCGATACTCGCGGCTGGTTGTGCTTCCCTGGCATTATCGACGAAGCAGAAGCCGCCACCATGCGTGACTTTTGTTATCAGTTGCAAAATGATCCTGACTCGATTCCATTGAGCGAGCGGTCAACGATTGGTGGGCCACTGCAAAAGCTGGTTGATCATCCACTGGTGGTTGGCTTCATGAATGAATTCGTCGCCAGCCCCGGTCTCGCCACCGAGGCGGGTTATGGCTTCCGGCTGGAAGGCACCTTCCTGGCGTTGCGTCCGCCCGGTCATGATAATTTTCGACCGCATGGCGGCAGTGGCCTGCTCAACTTCCCCGGCAATTCGCATACCTATCATGTACGCTCTGGCCGCGCCAACTCAGGTTTAACTCGTGTGGTCTGGGAGCTAGCCCCGGTGAAATATCGGCAGGGCGGCACGTTATTTTTGACTGGCAGCCATAAGGCCGCGTTTGCCCCGCCGGAATCCACGCAGGATATTGACTCACCCCTTTGGGAGACATATGAGTGCCCCGCCGGGTCGGTATTATTCTTCACCGAAGCGATCACCCACACCGGCGCGATCTGGACCAACCCTGAAAATGACCGCGTGGCGTTGTTTCACTGTTACAATACGGTGGGGCAGAAGTGGCACAAGTGGGAACCACACCCGGAACTGTTGGCGGCAATGCCTCCTAAACGGCAAAGCCTGTTCCGGCCGGTCTATTGTCAGGATAATCGTGTCGCGCTGGGCTGAAGCTTTAAAGTGATTCGTTAAGCTTAAACGTCAATTTCGAGCCAACCAGCTCTTTGTATCATGTCGACATGCAAAAT
This sequence comes from Phototrophicaceae bacterium, assembly GCA_965223835.1. Lineage (GTDB taxonomy): Bacteria > Chloroflexota > Anaerolineae > Aggregatilineales > Phototrophicaceae > CAVYXZ01. Next base: position 5,735,397 of record CBDCXQ010000001.1, on the reverse strand, counting down.
CGCACGATCAAGAATGTCAGCGAAGCCAATGAGCCGTGTGTTGGTCTCAGTGAACCATGCCCGAATTTCAAACGGTGAGGTAATATTGCCTGCCTCATCCTCAAGCGAAATCGTGACGAAAGCCTCTACTGCTTGAAATGATTGACCAGCGATACCTGCTTGATCGACAACAATGTCGGGTTTATCAGACACACGATGGGCAATGATGTTCAAGAGTTCTTTTGGAAACAGAGAAATTGCTGCCCCGGTATCAATCGCGGCTGTTAACGTTTCGTCTGTTAACGTTTCGTGTTGACCGTCTTTACGTTGAAGATTGCAGAATATCTGGACTTCACCGGGATCAATATACACGCGAAGGTTAATGCGTGGCATTTGTTACGACTTATCCCCGATGTTTTACGCGTAAAATAGGACTACGCTCACGGAGCCACTGGTGAACCGGCGTGATGATGGAGGAGTCATCAGGCAAGTTGCGTTCAGCATCAGCCAGGGCGGCTGCATACGTTGGCCCCACCCCCAGTACCTGCTCTTCATACACGATGATTGAACACTCGCCATATTTTTCGAGTAAGTCATTTTCATGACGGCGAATCCACTCAAAATCAGTAAAATAATTAGCTGGTGTTTGCCCATGGGGATGGCCTGTTTGAATCCGTGACGCACACATCAACCGCACCTCCATCTGTTTGCAATCATTATAGCCCGATTTCTGCTTTCCAATGACCCTGAAGACCTTGATATTGCTCGACAGATAATTTACAGTTTCCTATCAAGCGCAAAATAGGGTATCTTCCGCCCTGATCGTTACGCTAATGCAAGGGGGATGCCATGCTACAGGGTAAGGTTGCGGTGATTACCGGTGCGGGACGCGGGATTGGTGCGGCGATTGCGCAGGGGTATGCGGCTAACGGTGCAGCCGTGGTGTGTGCCGCCCGGACCACTGGCGAAATTGAAGCAACCGCTGGGAAGATCAACGCAGCCGGTGGGCAGGCCCTGGCCGTTCAGACCGATGTCACTGATTGGGAGTCAGTGCAGGCATTGTATGCTGCCACCCTCGAAGCTTTTGGCAAGGTCAATATTGTTGTTATCAACGCCGGGGGCAACCTGGACCGACAGCGGATTGAGGACAGCGATCCTAAAAATTGGCGCGCCACGATCGACCTCAATCTCACCAGTGCCTATTATTGTGCCAAGGCTGCCATTCCCCATATGAAAGTTACTGGCGGGCAGATGATAATCATTGGCTCAGGCATGGGCCATCGGGCGGCTGCCGGTGGTTCGGCCTATGCAGCGTCAAAAGCCGGGGCCTGGATGTTGACGCGCGTTCTGGCTGATGAATTGCGCGATTATCAGATTTGCGTCAACGAGTTAATTCCTGGCCCGGTCAGAACTCAGTTGCTGCCCAAAGCGCCGGATGACCCCAATCATCCTGTCCATCAGGATTGGCACAAAGAACCGGAAGATGTGGTGCCATTAGCGCTGTACCTGGCGACCCAGCCTTTGACCGGTGCCAGCGGCCAGAGCTTTAGCCTGATGCGCCGCGATTCGCAGTAACAATCGCGGCTAAACAAAGCGTAATCAACTTATGCGCGAACGACATAGGTGTTGGCGATCTTATCATGCCAGCCCTGCTGGTTGCTATCAAAGAAGGCCCACAGCCACCCAATGAGTAGAACTGCCGAGTTGATATAATAGCCAATATAACGCAGAATCGCGTCACTATCGGATAGCGGCTGCCCATCGGTATTTATGACGCGAACACCCAGCCAACGTTTGCCGAGTGTTTGCCCATCCTGCCGGGTCAAGAAATACCAGTAATACAAGAGCCCGATCAGAAAACTGACGCCACCCCCGGCGGTCCGGCCTGCACCGAACAACAAACCGGCAATTACCCCCAGAATAATGCTATCAACCAGTATGGCGGCAAATCGGGTTCCCATTGGGGCCAAGTCGTGATTACCAACTGTCGTGGACATGTCTTCCCTCCAAAGCTATCTTTTCCTATCTTAATAAATAATACAAATAAACCCACTTTACAAGTGGGTTGCATGCCAGTTCAGTTGTTTGTACTGGATAATGCGGCTTGCTGATTAACTGCGAGACTCGCGTAAACCGATTTAATCACCGGCGGGGTCAGGTGTTTTGCGGGCTGCCGCCACTGCATCCAGCATGTCAGCCACCTGGCTAAATTTGACGCGAGGGCGTTTGACAGCTGCACCATTTTCCTGTTCCAGTTTGTCCAGAAGCAACCAGTCTTCATAGGTCACATAGGTCACGCCACGATCATGCAAACGTTGCTCCATCGCCTGGCGCTCAGGTTGCGTTGGATCGAACAGTTTATCAGCCTGCACATCTTCTAACAACATCATCACCGTCTCAACTGAATCCGGCTTATTGGTGCCAATCACGCCGCTGGGGCCACGTTTGATCCAGCCGACAACATAATTGCCAGTCACTGGCACGCCGCTCTCATGCTCAGTCAGGACACGACCTTTATCATTGGGGATCGTACCCCAACGATCATAAAAGGGGACATCAGGCAATGCCACGCCCCGATAGCCGACTGAGCGAAAGACCAGTTGGACCGGCAGTATCTCATACTCATTGGTGGCACGGGGTCGCAGCGACCCGCTCTCGGTGGCATACAATTCGTTTTTTACCACCTTAATTGCTTCAACCGAATCCATCCCAATAATCTCAACCGGCGACACCAGAAACCGCATAATGATCTGGCACTTTTTGCCCTGCGGCCCCTGCTGGGCATAATCAGTAAGGATTTCGACATTGCGCCGGGCGGTGCGGTCCTCGCCGGATTCGATATAGGCGCGACTGTGTTCATCCAGGTCAACTTCGTCGGGCGCAACGATGACTTCCGCATCCTCCATCTCGCCCAGTTCTTTGATCTCTGGGTTGGTAAAAGCCGACTGCGCTGGGCCGCGTCGACCCAGCACATAGATGCGTTTGACCTGATTATCGCGCAGCGCTTCAAGTGCATAATCGGCAATGTCAGTTTCATGCAGTTCTCTGGGTGTTCGCGCCAGGATGCGCACCACATCCATTGCCACATTGCCTAGCCCAATAACAGCGACGCTCTCAGCATCCAGGTTAAACTCCCGATCTTGATAATCAGGATGTGCGTTATACCAGGCGACAAATTCCGTCGCGGCGTGACTGCCGGGCAGGTCTTCACCCGGAATGCCCAGTTGGCGGTCCGTCTGTGCACCGACGGCAAAAATGACGGCGTGGTAATGCTGTTGCAAATCGGCCATGGTCAGGTCAGTGCCATACTCCACATTGCCATAAAAGCGGAAACCGGGCTTCTGCGCGATGCGGTCATACACTTTGGTGACGGACTTAATTTTCTGATGATCGGGCGCAACCCCACCCCTTACCAGGCCATAGGGCGTGGGCAGGCGGTCAAACATATCAATTTCAATCGTCAGATCGGCTTGCTTCTGGAGGTGTTCAGCCGCGTAAAAACCGGAGGGACCCGAACCGATGATGGCGACGCGCAGCGGCAGTTCAGTCGTACCCACAGGCATGATGATAGCTCTTTCTCTATGTCTTAGATCAGGCTTCAGTATACCATTGGACGCGATGAATCACGGCAGTCTAACCGACTTTAAATCCAATATTCATGTGAATTGAGGATAAATGGCAGGTGAAATTACCCTTTGGGATGCGTCGCTTCACGAAGAGATTTGTAGCAGGAGTTTTGAAAATTATCATGCAAGTTTTCTCCCCTCTCCAAATTTGTGGAGAGGGGCCGGGGGCTTTCAGGGGTAGGTTTTTAAGGGACGAGGCATGACACTGAAAGGACACCAATCCTTTATGAAGCCAGTGGAATATGACTCGTCCAGAAGAATTAAAGCAGTGGATCGGGCAAGTGTCAACGCACCTGCCGCATTTAAATCGGACACAGGCGATGGTTTTAGCCTTGTACAGCTTTGGCATGGTGATGACGAAAACGTGTGGACAAACGCAGATCGCCACATTTCTGGGCCTGATGTTAGGCATGAAAGTGGGGACGGTGCGCCAGCGGTTGCGGGAATGGACGTATGAGGCGGATGCGAAGCGCGGACACCACCGCCAGGCCGTTGCGGTTGAGCCATGTTTCGCACCGTTACTGAGCTGGGTGCTGAGGTTGTGGACGGGCCGACAGTTGGTGTTGGCGCTGGATGTGACCTATTTGGGAGCACGCTTGATGGTGTTAGCAGTGAGTGTGGTGTATGACGGTTGTGCCCTACCGGTGGCGTGGTACGTGTTACCGGGGCACGCCCAACGCGAATGGCATCCCCTCTGGGTGCGCCTGCTCAACGCTTTGCGACCCGTGCTGCCGTCCGACCTGGATGTCTATGTGCTGACTGATCGTGGCTTGTGTTCCAAATGCCTGTTTCAGGTCATTGAGCAAAAAGGCTGGCATCCGATCATGCGTATCCGAACCCAGGGCAAATATCGACGACCCCGGGCCAAGACCTGGCAGAACCTGACCCGCTTGGTGCGTCCGGGTGGGGGCGTGTGGTGTCACCCCGCCTTCGTGTTTAAGGGAGACCCAATTGATTGTACGTTATTGGTTTACTGGGATGCCCGCTATGATGAACCGTGTTTGTTCATCACCGACTTAGCTCCCAAGAAAGTGAGCCACCACCTCTATGCTTTACGCGGGTGGATCGAATGCGGCTTTAAAGATGTCAAACGCGGCGGCCTGCATTGGGAACACACCAAAATGACGGACCCGCGCCGGGTCGAGCGGCTCTGGTTGGTCATCACCGTCGCTTTACTGTGGCTCATCACCGTCGGTGACACCCACACCCTGACCGACTGGGTTACGGTCTCACAGCTAGCCCCCGCCAAGCTCAGTCGCGTCACGCTGGGCTTCTTGATTACGCTGGTGGCGATGCTACAACACCGCCCTGTCCCTCGGCACGATTCTCGACCTTATGAACAGGGCATTTTTGTCCATCAATTAAATACCTACCCCTGAAAGGGGGCCGGGGGTGAGGTAAGGTAAAATGTCAATCAAACGTGTTTTGCGCTGCAATTAGCCCTGCAATTCAATCACCAGCTTTTTATGGAAGTCGGTGAGCGTGACCATCACACCATTTTCGTCAATGTAAACCATGTCCTCAATGCGCACGCCATAGCCGTCATCGGGGTAATACAGGCCCGGCTCAATCGTGAGGGCATTACCCGCCTGGAATTTGTCTGCTTTCAGTAGATGACTGATCGAAGGGCGCTCGTGAATCTCCAGCCCTACGCCATGCCCCAGGCTGTGCACATAGCCCTGCATGTTGCCCGGTTCGCTGCGACCCGTCGCATGGCCTTCACCTTCAAAATAATCCAGCACCGCTTCCTGCATGAGATGGGTCGGTTGTCCCGGTTCGTCATAGGTTTCCATAGCGATCTCAAACGAGCGCATCACGACATCATACGTCGCTTTGACCTGATCCGGCGCATGGCCGATGCACCACGTTCGCGTCACATCATGATGATAGCCGCCGCCCAGTTCACGCGGGAACAGATCAAAGACAATCGCCTGCCCGACTTCCAGCGCTTGATCGGCCTGTCCCCGGCTGTGCGGGTAGCCACCATCCCGCCCCTGCGCAAAGATCATCCCAGTGTCTTCCAGATCATAATCCAGCAGCGTGCGCCGCACAAACCGCTTGACATCGCCAATCGTCAGCCGCGAACCATCCGCCTTGACGACCGTGCTACCCTGCTGACCATGCCCGGCGATATAATCCCAGGTCGCCTGGAGGGTGGCGCTGGTGCCCGCCGCGACAACCTTGATGCGCTCGATTTCCTGCGCGTCTTTTGTAACATAAGCCTCATCAAAGATCGTTAGCCCGCGCTCACCGACAAACTCGTAATCGTCCAGATGATTCAGTTGGCGTACCAGCTCGATGTAGGCGTTGACCGCGCTCGTGCCATAGATACCGATGCGGCCCGGCGGGATATTCGCGCGTTGCAGCGCCTGCTCCCACAGCCAGACCGTCGCTTTGTCACGGTCGCCTTCCGCCTTCTTGACCAGATCCGTGTAGTTGAAATCGTTCGTCGTGTAGACGGTTAACCCACTGGCAGCGGCTTCCTCCACCTCCATCGGATTCACAATCATCAGGGGGTCGGCTTCCTGCTTTTTAATGACCAGCCCGCCCGTGACTTGCGCCCCATTGGTCAGATAATCACGCGGCGCACTATACACTTCATCGCCCACCACTACCAGCGCCTGCAAATCACGTTCCACCATCAAACGATCCAGATCAGATTTCATCAAAGAGTCCTCATCGTAAATCACTAACCAGCAGCCTATTGTACCGCGTGAACATTCCAACGGTCAGATGTGGAGAAAAGGGCAAGTATTCCATTGCGACCGGAAACGAATTGGGTAAGGTTTATTGTGGTTCTTGCTGTCTCAATAGTACAAAAATTACATACCAACTGCTTTATGCTAGTCGCCAGGTTGCTGCACAAGTTGAGTAGTATCGAAAGCAACTGCCAAAATAAGCAAAACCTCAATTACCTTCGTTATGAGGCCAACAGTTTCAACTGTGCCATGTACCACAAAATAGCCAATGATAGTCACAAAGGTATATATAATAATTGCACCATTTACAAGCAATAGAGGCTTACTGCCCCGTAGGAGGGGTAAGAAACGCAGTCCAACCAGCCCCAAATAGCCAATGCTATTGAAAAGCAAGAGGATATCGCCTTGTAACCCCAAAATGAGGTGAATAATTCCGGTTGAAACCATCAGGGCAATGATGACAAGCTGCACGTTGGTCAATTGTTGCCGCGCGATTGTCCACGAGCCACCAGTAGCTACAGCAGACAGCCCTAATGAGGCAAATACGGACCAAAACGGTGAATTGGTTTGGGTCGTCGTTGTGACAACAGATGCCGCATCTGCAGCACCGGTCTCCTCATCTTCGCCATGAGCAAAAACAATCGTCAAGGATAAGCTGAGCAGTAAGACACACAACAGCGCTTTTATTGCTAAACGTAACATCAAAAATTACTCCCGATAAACACAATGCATTTAAGATAACCAGACATTATAGCAGGACTGGCTATGCAGACAATTCGTGCGATACCCTGACCAGCAGGGCAATCGCTTCAAAAATGAAATAAAGTGGGTAATGTATGAAGTGGAAAGGATAATGAGGGGGTGAAATCGAAAAGGAAGCCTCCTTCCATGAGTGAAAACAAGCCCTTAGCGAGTATTGAAACCTGTTTTGGAGAAATAGAAGACCCGCGAGTGGTTGGACGATGTAATTATCCACTCATTGAAATCCTGATCATCGCCATCTGTGCTGTCCTCGCTGGAGCGGAAGGCTGGACAGATATGGAGACATTCGGCAAGCGCAAAGAAGCGTGGCTCAAGAAATTTCTCAAATTAGAGAATGGGATACCCTCACACGATACCTTTGGCGATGGGTTTGCCATCATTGATGGTGAAGTTTTTCAACGGTGTTTCATTCGCTGGATTGAAGGGGTATTCACGGTGACAGTGGGACAAGTGATTGCTATCGACGGCAAAACTGCCCGCCATAGCTACCAGCAAGGCGGGAAAAAAGGGGCAATCCACATGGTACGGGCATGGGCAAGTGAGAATGGATTGACATTAGGACAGCGTAAAGTCGATGAAAAATCCAATGAGATTACTGCCATCCCGCAATTACTGGATTTACTGAACGCGACCGGATGTATTGTGACAATAGATGCAATGGGATGCCAGAAGAAGATCGCGCAAAAAATCCGGGAGCGTAAAGCCGATTATGGGTTGAGCCTCAAGGAAAATCAGGGCAAGCTGTTTCAAGATGTCGTGGATTGGTTTGCTTATGCCGATCAGGTGAATTTTGCTGGCATGAACCACGATTATCACAAGACAGTTGACAAAGGACATGGACACATCGACATTCGTCATGCCTGGGCAATTGCTGACCCCGTCGCCTTTGAACACCTCCGATATTATGATGGTTGGACTGATCTACACTCCATCGTGCGGGTACATCGTGAACGCCGTATCGGCAATAAAGTTGAGCAAGAAACCTCATATTACATCAGCAGTTTAGCCGCCCATGCCCAACAACTCCTCCACGCCACACGCACCCATTGGGCAATTGAGAATAGCTTGCATTGGATATTGGATGTCACGTTTCGAGAGGATGGCTCGCGCATTCGACATCAAAATGCCCCTCAGAACATGGCGGTTTTGCGCGATATAGCACTCAATATTCTCAAGCAAGACCCTTCAAAAGGCAGTCTTAAGCAAAAACGCTATCGAGCTACGCTTGACGATCCCTTTTTGTTGCAATTACTCTTACAACTTTGAAGCGATTGCCCTGGGTTTTGTTGCTATTTTATTCTTTCGGTTGGCTGGTTTGCGCTATAATGGGGCATAATTTCAACCAGAATGAAAGGAGACGAGCAGCGCCACAGCGGCCTGCTCTACAACTATGGCTATAGCTGTTGCATCTTCCATTGACAGGATTGCCGAATATCTCGGTAATGATGCCGATTCGCTGCTGAATCACACCTCACAGACGATACCGCACACCGATCTGTACCTGCCGGGGCCGGATTTTGTTGATGATGTTTATACGCAGACGGACCGGAGTCCCCAGGTGCTGCGCAGCTTACAGCAAATGTTCGATCACGGACGACTGGGCGGCACCGGTTATCTCTCGATTCTGCCAGTCGATCAGGGTATTGAGCATTCCGCCGGGGCGTCCTTCGCCAAGAATCCGCGCTATTTTGACCCGGCTGGGATTGTGGAACTGGCAATCGAGGGTGGTTGTAACGCAGTTGCATCAACCTTCGGTGTGTTGGGTGCAGTAGCCCGTAAATATGCCCATCGCATTCCCTTTATGGTCAAGATCAATCACAACGAGCTAGTAACATACCCGAATAAGTACGATCAGATCATGTTCGGGACCATCAAGGAAGCCTGGAACATGGGGGCAGTTTCAGTTGGCGCAACCGTCTACTTTGGCTCGGCAGAAAGCGCCCGCCAATTGGTCGCGGTGGCCGAAGCCTTCGCTTATGCCCATGAACTCGGCATGGCGACGGTGCTGTGGTGTTACATGCGCAACCCGGAATTTAGCATCAATGGCACCAATTACGAGACAGCTGCTGACCTGACCGGGCAAGCCAATCACCTGGGCGTCACCATTCAAGCTGACATCATTAAACAAAAACTGCCTACAGTTAACGGGGGATTCAAAGCGCTGAACAGCGGCGATTCGTCCTATGGCAAGCTGGATGAACGCATCTATACTCAACTAACCAGTGACCACCCCATTGATCTGACCCGGTATCAGGTCGCCAATTGTTATATGGGCCGGGCGGGACTGATTAATTCTGGTGGTGCCAGCGGTGCCAATGATTTCGCTGAAGCTGCGACCACCGCCGTGATTAACAAACGCGCGGGTGGCACCGGACTGATTAGTGGTCGCAAGGCCTTCCAGCGCCCGCTGGCTGAAGGCATTGAGCTATTGAATCTCATTCAGGATGTGTACCTGTGTGATGATGTGACCATCGCTTGATCTGAACGTCATACAGTAACACAAAGTAATGAGGTATGTGTTATCGCGGTGCCGGTTTCAAGCGTTTCTCATAGCAGACGCTCAGCGGGTTATCGATATAGGGACCATAGCAGGGTGTTCGAACGTAACCGGCTGATTCGTAGAGGCCAATGGCGGCTTGTTGTAACGTGCCGGTTTCAAGCTGGATAGCAACATAATCAAACTCGGCTGCTATGCCCTCTAATTTTGCGAGAATCTGGCGGGCGATCCCCTGACCCCGTGTAGTTGGGCGCACATACATCCGCTTGACTTCGGCAATCGATTTATCATGAGTCATCGGACGTAGTGCGCCACAACCAACCGGCGTTTCATCCAGCCAGGCAACGACAAACACAGCCCGCGGGATCGCGACATCCTGGGGCGTAAACAAACCGGTGCCGTCATCGCCATAACTAGCGCCCAGTTCCGCCGAGAGTTCAGCAATCAACTGCTGGCTGATAGGCGAAGAAGCATCTTCGCGGGTGATCGTGACTGACATCGTAAACCAAGTCTCCAATTGCCAGTTGGTGCGCGAAGAAAGTCAGTTACCGTCGCTGGAATCTGATTCGTTAACTGTTTTCACCCTCGCCCACTGGTTCTTTAGTGGTCGTGATACTGGTCCATTCTGGGCGGTCGGCTCGCAAATGCGCATATATCGGCTTCTCATTGCGCAGAATATCGACCAGAACGGGTAAGTCACTGAAGGGCATAAACATGAAGCCCTTGTTTTTGTCGATCTCGGCCACCGGCTGCGGAAAATGGCTGCCTGCTTCCAGGAAATAAACATCCAGCGTATGAACATCGCCATGGCAACGCACGATACCCCGCAATCGAATCTCCTGACCGCCGAATTCCATGATTTCCAGCTGGCGCAAAATGACCATGTATTCCTTGACTTCAAAAATTGCTGATTGTTCTGCCATTGTCTTTATTGCTCCTTTTTGGGGCAGCCAACAGTTTGTCCCAGAATGCCAGGCCGATATGGACATCCGACATCTGCACCGGACTATCGAATGCTATCGCCGTGATTTCAGCGTTCCACAAACCGCCTACGGGGTCCAGCACGCTGGCCGCAACTTGTTCATATAACGCCATTTTACGTGTTTGCTCATTTTCAGCCAACATTTGCCGGAAAGTTTTCAGAAAAACCGGGTCATGCTGCTCGACATAGCGGATCGCTGCCTTCTCGCCGCGCCACGGAATATGGCGAATTTGAAAGTAAGCAAGCCACAGTTCAGAAAATGTGTACAAATAGCGCAGTTCAACCGCAAACTGATACACTGGATCGGTGGATTTTAGCATTCGTCGCGTCTGTCGCAGATTATAATTGATGCTGAAGCAGCGGCCATACACGGTGTAGTCTGCTGCTGTTTGCAACCCATTGTGTTGCGGGAATCTTGTGTGCAATTGCTCGAGATGGCCGTAACGGTCAAACATGATTTGGCCCTGCTGCAACCAGCTGATGAGCTTGCCTGTGAGATCATCGGGGTCAAACGGCTCGGCGGATATTAGCATTGACTCGAGCGTAGTCTGACGCATGAAGATGACATCTGTCAGGCGTTCATCAATTGTCGTGAGCGCGACATGTAGTGGCACCGGCATCGAGTCGAGAATGACGATCAGATCATAATCACTTTCTGGCTGCAGCTGATTCGAAGCGCCGGTTCCGGTGACCACTAGTCCAGTCACAGCGGCCTGTTGTTGCAGGCGATGCAGCACCTCTTCCAACTTTAAATTCTGGCTGATTGATGGTCGAGTTGGGAACATGTATGCCTGCTTTTTTGGCGTCAGGATGGATAGCTGAATCGTGCGTCAGCTACCATTTTGCGGGGCAGCACCCCATTCGCAAGCTAATTTTACGCATATTCATGCTTACAGCCAATGATGCCACCCGCCATATGTTTATATTTGAAGCAGAATAACCAGTGTAGAATCCGTGTAGACAGGAGCGGTTTAAATGACCAGACGATTGGCAAGTATTGATGCACTACGTGGTGTCGCATTATTATTGATGGTGATTGATCATAGTTTTGATTGGTGGTTAGCCGAACCCTATCGGGAAGCTGAGCGTCTCACCGAATTTTTGGGGTCATTAGCAGCCCCAATCTTTGTCGCACTGGTGGGGGTTGGGCTGGCACTGGCAGTGGGCAAACAGCAGCAACGTAGCGTAGCCTTCGGGCAAGTGCTGCGGACCAACGTGCAGCGCGGATTGTTCTTTATTGCAATGGCCTATGTGCTAAACTTTGTCGTCTTCTTTGTGGGTAACAATTGGGCAGATGTGTTCGCATTAGACGTATTGCATCTCATTGGTCTGGGAATTATCGGCGGGGTGTTTCTAGTCTGGTATTTGGGGGCTATCCCTTTGCTGGCCTTGAGCGTAGCCTGGGCGGTTTTCAGCGCGCTTGTGGGGGGAGACATCGTACTCCCCGGTTGGCTAGGAACGTGGCTCAATAATCAGCCGGGAATTAATTATTTCCCGCTTTTACCCTGGCTGGCCTATGTCTGGTTAGGGTTGGGCATAGGCAAATTGGCACTCCGAGTCGATGGTCGGGTGATCCTCAACAGTGGTTGGCTGCTATTGGTTGCAGCAGGTTGGCTGGGCCTGATGCTGGTTGCACCCAATGTGGGGTACCGACATCCCCACCTGCCGTTTATGTGTTTTTCGTTAAGCGTCATGTTCTTGATCTGGGCGTTGCTGCAGCGGCTGGATACGGCACATAAGGTAACGAGTCGCTGGCTGGTGGGGCCGCTGGCGCTTATGGGGCAAGCAGCATTTATGTTGTACTTTTTTCATCATCTCGTCGGTCACCGCTTCCTGTATCATCTGGGGTTAGTGACGGGGCGTTCGTGGCAAGGGAATTATGGTGCGCTGAATCCGTCGCAAGCACTGGTGGGATTAATTGGGATGGTAGTGTTATGCTACGCGGTGTCCGCACCCTGGCTAAAAATACGTAAAAACTATCAGGCGAGCAAACGCCAGTTTGATTGGGCTACATTGCATGTTCGGGTTACGGAATAAGCATATATACGGCCTGGTTTTCCAGCGTGACGACATGCTCTAACCGTGACTGGTCGACAAGCGTATCAGGTTCATAGCCCGTCAGGTTAACGACAACAAAATGAACACCCCAGATAACTAACTGGTCCAGCGCCGGGTCGGCTGGAAAGTCGGCTAACATCGGATATTGCTCACGAAATAAAAATGGGTAGTAGGTGCCATACCCATAGACGACCGGCTTGCCATGATAGCGTGTATACAACATCGCCGGGCCGCTCAGCGCCTCATCAACGGGGAACTGCATGATCGGCGCGATATTGGGCTGATCGGCTAACCACAAATCAACTGGACGGGGTTCAACTGCCATGAGCAACGGGGGCCGCCACATGCCGAACAGGAAGCCGCCCATGACCAGGAAAAATAGTCCATACTGCCACATTACCCCATAGCGCCGCACCAGACTGATGAAGCCATAGCCCGCCAGCAGGCTCAAACTGAGTGTAACAAAAATTGAAAATCGCCCCCAACTCCGCACACCATCCGCAAATGGCAGAATTTCGCGCAAAACCAGCACCGGTAACGGAAGCGGAGTTGGCAATCGCCCCAGTGTTAAGAAAGGCCCCAAGCTCAGGATAAAGGCCGCTACCAGCATCCATTTATAACCGCGCCATTCAAAACCTGTTGTCCGCCACCAGCCCACCACCCCCAGTAACAGCGTCAACCAACCCAATGACAGCATAAATTCATAGGGCATATCAACACCTGGAAAAGGCCAGGCAATGCCTTGAACCAGCGTTCCCCACAGGGGATGCAGGGCATTGGGCAACACATAATCAAGCGGGCTGGCAGCCCAAAAACGAGCATCCTCTAGCGGAATCGCCGCTGCGCCAGTTGCTGAAACTTGCAAATAGGGCAGCAGAAATGCGACGGTTAGTACCCCGATAACCGCCAGTGTCAGCCCACCAGTCAACCACGTCCGACGATTCTTCAAGACCGCAAAAATTTTCTTCCCCTTATAGGCCAGAACATAAACTGGCAGTAGCAACACCAGCATGAAGCCGTAATACCAGGAGGAGAGCGCCGCCAGAGCAATGCCAAGACCGAGAATGATGGCAGCCCGCCAGGTGCCAATTTCCAACCATTGGTCCAGCCCTAGCAACGCCAGCACCAGCCATTGAGTATCAATTAAGGGCAAATGACCAGCACTGCGTATGAAACGATAACTCGAAAAGGTCAGCAGTACCCCGGCTAAAAATGCTCCCATAGCAATAAGCGCTGGCGCACCGGCAACCACCAACAATTTACGTCGGGCCAACAGGTACATCAGCCACCCGGTTAGTGCTGCTGACAAGAGAATCGCCAGATTGTACGCAAAGACGGGACCAGTCAGAAGCGTTATCGGGGCCAGTAAAAAAGTGTGCGTGGGCGTGATTTCACCATAGGCCAGTGGGTAGCCATCAGGATAGGCGATATTCGGGTTGAAAAAAGGTGAGATTCCCTGGTCGAATATGGCATGAGGAACCCACCACATTTTCCAGACATACTCAAAGTTATCGCCCGGCGTGGTCCCGGCTCCGAGGACATGTGTCTGCATGTTTGCGACAAGCGGCCAGGTGAGCACTATGAACAGTAGCCCGTAAGCCGCCAAAACTGTAAGGTGATGCCCGCTGTCTTTCAGGCGCAAGTTAGCGATTATCCATTTCGTGATTCACTATTTTTCTATTCACCTTGATCCCAGCGTTGGATTGGCGTATCACGCAGCGACCCATATGTTTCGCGCAGGAACTCACGCCAATCTGAGCGTGGCGGTTGCGGCAGTTGTTCTGGTTCCAGTGAGCGCAGCAATTGATTAACTAACCGCCACTTTGCAGCAGTCGGTAATTGTTCAACTTCCTGAATGAGTTCATCCAGATACACTATGCTTACACTTCCAATAAGAAATTTACGTTTCCTGATTTCTGGGAACAGGCATAAATTTCATTTTCATTTTTAATGCTATGGTAATATTATCCAGTGTTGGCATAAGGTGTGCTTGTGAAATTCCTTCCAACCATAACATTCGAAGCAATTCTGGTACTTCACTGGCGATAAGTGTGAGTTTTTTAGAAAAATATGGTTCATCCAGAGTCGAGTCCTCTGGGAATTTACTGATAGTATCTTCCAAAGCTGGGAAATGTCCATGTTCGAGATAATAGCGATCAGCACGGGTATCTAGAGTGAGAACGGCTGATTGCGCGTGAAAGTAAGGATCATCAGCCTGAGGTATTTCAATTGGGAAAATAGAACTTCCCCTTAATATAATTGGATGAACTGCATAAACCGCAATTGGAATATCATCATTATGCTTAGCATTCGCTGCGGCAAAATACGCAGCAACTAGAGGATTCCGGGTCCAATCTAGTAATCTTGTTGGAATGCCATGATGTTGTGCCATTATAATTATTGGACTGCCCCACAAATCGGCCAACTTTTCAGGTTTTTCCAACCGACTGATATAATCATTGACAAATACTTCTGGGCTATCTTTCAGAATGTTCGTTAAAACTGATGGCAGTCGATGTCCAAGCTCATTAGCAAAAGTTGTGTATTCACTTAGCAGAAAGTATTCACACAGAGCCTGAAAAAGGATATCAGTATATCGGTCGATATTCGTGGCTTCAGTTTGCTTAAACTTGGTTTCTACAATCTCTTGGAGTTTGATTTTTTCGCTAATTAGGGATTGTTGAATTACTTCAACCATAAAATCACCGTGACGCCAAGCGGCAGGCTCTAACCTCCAATTTAGGCCGTCGCTTTGTCCACGAAAAAGCCAATGACGATACCATGTGAGATGTTCTATCTCTGGTTTATCTGACCAAATTGGATTACTTGGTCGTAAATTTTCCAAAAACTCACGAGCATCTGTAAATTGACACTCGATAAACGGTTTATGTGTCAAATTCAACCCCTTTACCCAACACCCTTCAAAGAACTTAAGCATCAGGTTATACACTTCGGCCTTTGAGTTTAGCGCGCCTCCATCTCGTGGAGCACCGTCTGGTAAAGGATGTCGGCTTTGAGTTGACTCAACGTGTAACAAGGGCCACCCAGCTTATCGGCCAGTTGATTGGCTAACCCGCGATCAAAGGCCACATGCTCCATGTTGATGGTGATGGTTTTAATATCATATTCGCGCATCATCAGGGCAATGCTGTGGGCTTCTTCCTGGGGCGCACGCTCGCCAATTGAGACATTGCCCGCACCATCGGTCAATAAGATCACCATCGGCAGAATGTCGGGATGCAGCACCTTCTCGCGTCGGACGGTTTCATAGCTGAGCATCAACCCCGCTGACAGCGGGGTCTTGCCGCCGACCGGAATATTCGCCAACGCTTTTTTCGCCAGCACAACCGAATTGGTGGGCGGCAGGACCAGCGAGGCCCGGTCTTTTTGAAAGACAACCAATCCCACCCGGTCACGCCGCTGATAGGCATCCGTCAGCAACGACATGATTGCCCCTTTAGTGGCCTGCATCCGCTCAGAAACAGCCATGCTCCACGACGCATCAACCGCAAAGAGAATCAGGTTGGATGACCGGCGCACCCGCACTTTGCGCTGCAAATCGCTCGTGCGCAGCGCATAGGCCATGCCCGTATCCTGTTTTTGTTGTTCGCGATCTTGCTGGAAAGGGGCCGCCGCCCGCAGCGTCGCGTCAAACGCGATGTCGGTATGATTACCGCTGGCGGGCCGGGCGCGAATATAACGTCCCCGTTTGCGTTCGGTCACGCTTTGCGAACGACGCCCGGCGGTCTGGCGCGTCAGTTTATCCAGTGGTGTATCCAGTTTGCGGGGACTAAATTCAGCACCCGACTCGACCTGTTTACCGCCTTCCCACCAGTACGCATCTTGATTATCGAAGACGTTTTGGGGGCTGGGGTCCGTCTGACCGTAATCGGGCAGTTCTTCGCTGCTCTCAGAGGCTACTGATTGACTTTTTTTTTGACAGCCTGTTGATCGCCATCTTCACTGACTTCGCCCATTTCATCGCCTTCGCCCCATTCCGACATAACCTGGTCCAGTTGTTCTTCCAACTGGGTCATGCTCATCTGAGCGTCGCTGAATGGCCCGCGTTTGAGCCGGTGCGGGATCGCCAGTTCGGTAGCCAGCAAAATATCATTCTGGTTGATCTGCCGCCGACCATCGAAAGCCGCCTGGGCGCGGGCTGTCTTGAGAATGACGAGATCAGCGCGGTGGCCGTCGATTTGTAAGCTACTGGTCAGGGTCGCGATGGAATAGAGGTCGCGGCGGGTATATTCAACTTCATCCACAATTTCACGCGCCGTCGCAATTCGCTCGGACAGGCTTTGTTCTTCGGGCTGCCAGTCGGCATTAAAGGCATCCGCATCAGCTTCATAGCCAATATGCCGCTCCAAAATTTCCATACGTTCGGTCGTTCCAGCGATGCCATGCACCTCAACCGATAGGGCGAAACGGTCCAGCAACTGGGGCCGCAAGTCCCCTTCTTCAGGGTTCATCGTGCCCACCAGAATAAACCGGGCGGGATGCGCAAAGCTGATGCCTTCACGCTCCACGACGTTCACGCCCATTGCCGCTGAGTCCAGCAGCAGATCAACCACATGGTCATCCAGTAAATTAACTTCATCGACATACAAAATGCCACGATTGGCGTTCGCCAACACACCGGGGTCAAAGTGACGTTCGCCCTGTTGAATCGCTTTTTCGATGTCGAGCGTGCCCACCACCCGGTCTTCGGTAGCGCTGACCGGCAAGTCTATAAACCGAATTTTGCGCCGGGCAACCGGCAGTTCTTCACCACGTTCATGGCGTTCACGCACTTCGTCGGACCAGGTTAAAGGCTGGTTGGGGTCATCGTTAAAGGGCGAATCGGCAATCACATCGACTTCCGGTAGCAAGGCCGCCAGTGCCCGGGCAGCAGTCGATTTACCCGTTCCGCGCTCACCGCGAATAAGGACGCCGCCAATACGCATATCAATCGCGTTGAGGATCAGGGCGCGTTTCATGCGCTCTTGCCCAACGATAGCTGTAAATGGATACACCGCAAGTCGGTTTGACATTGTGCTAACTTCCCAGATTGGCTACAAACACCTCGCATTATAACCGAAAACTAATCGTGAAGTCAGGGACAAATGCGACCAATCATGTCGGCAGCGGCAGGGTGAAGTAAAAGGTGCTACCCTTGCCCGGTCCATCCGATTCCACCCAGATGCTGCCATTATGATAGTCAATGATGCGCCGCACCAGTGCCAGCCCAATGCCCGTGCCCTCCACATCCGGGTCCAATTGATCGAACAACTTGAAGATGGTCTCATGATAGTCTGAGACGATCCCCATGCCATTATCGCGCACAAAGCACAGTACATCATAGTCACGCGGTTCCGCCCCGATTTCGATCTGCGGGTGTGGTTGCTTGCCCATATATTTGATGGCATTTTCCAGCAGATTCTGGAACACTTCCACCAATCGTGCCCGGTCTCCCTGGATAACGGGTAGCCCCGACTGCACCGTCACTTTTACGTCGTTTTGCATAATCTGCCCCATTACTATCTTCACGGCGTCACCCACCAGTTCGTTCAGTTCGATTGCCTCTTCACTATTCATAATCCGACCAATGCGCGAAAGTTCCAGCAGGTCATTTAAGAGATGTTCCATTTGTTCGGCTGCCGTGCGAATGTAACTGAGGTCCGATGCGATGCGGGCTGCATCTTGATTGGCAACGTCATTTTCCAATAAGCCAATGAAGCCTTTGATGGTAATCAACGGGCTGCGCAGGTCATGTGACACTGTGTAGGTAAAGCGTTCCATTTCGGCATGACGTGCTTCCAGCTCAGCGATCAGTTGTTCGCGTTCAGCTTCCTGCTCTTTACGCTCGGTAATATCTTGATTGATGCCGACGAGTCCGATGATATTGCCGTCACCATCACGCAACGGCACCTTGTTAGTAATGACCCAGCGATCACCTGCATTTTTATGTGGACTGTTAATCGGCGGTGTGATCAAGTCAACAATCGGTTTGCCAGTGCGCATCATTTCCTGCTCAGATTCATAATGCTGCTGCGCCAGATCAAGCATGCCGTCAAAGACGCGGGAATCGAGATCGCTGGTGCCCATGATGGCTTCCATCGTATCGTATTCAGTGTATTTTAAGGTTGCGCGATTTGCGAGAATAAACCGACTTTCAAGATCTTTGGCATAAACTTCCAGCGGTAAGTGGTCAATTAAGGTGCGCAGCAGGGTACGTTCAGCTTCGAGTCGTCGTTCGGCCATTTTTTGTGCAGTGACATCCCGGTTGATGCCCAGGATACCAGTTGTCTGACCGGTGTGGTCGTACAGGGGTATTTTAGTCCGCACGATCCATTCATCATGGTTTCTGGCACCAACATCTGGCGGCGAATGGCTTTCCTGATTGATAATTGCTTCGCCACTATCCATAATACTTTTTTCTTCTTGAATGAAACGATTCGCCCGCTCAGCAGGAAACAGGTCACGATCCGACTTGCCGATCAAATCGCGCTGCCAGATTTCCCGAAGCGCCCGATTTGCCAGAATGAAACGGTGTTCCGCATCTTTCAGGTAGATGTGATCGGGAATATTATCGATCATTGTGTGCAACAGGTTGCGCTCGGCTTCAAGGTCAAATTGAATTTGCTTAAACTGGCGAATGTCGCGGACGATACCAACCAGACCGATAATCTCCTGGTGCTGGTTACGCAGGGGGACCTTCGTTTTTTGCAGCCAATAGGGGGCACCATCATCGTTAATCAGGAACATTTCCTGATCAATAATCCGTTTACCGTCACTTAAGATTGCTTCCTCTTCCTGACGATGCTGGTCGGCATTCGTCGGGTAAATATCTTCGTCGCGTTTGCCGATTAAGTTAGTTGTGTGTTGCGCCTGCAACGCATCATTGACGAGGATAAACCGGCGATCATTGTCTTTGACAAAAATCCGATCGGGCATGTGGTCAATCAAGGTGCGTAAGAGCGTACGTTCTTCTTTGATACGGATCTCGGCACGTTTCTGCTCGGTAATATCCCGGTTGATGCCCACCAGACCATTGACTTTACCATCCTGACCCAGCAAGGGAATCTTGGTCACCGCAAACCATTCAGCGTCATGCGGAGAATCGGGATGTACAGGGACGTGTAATTCGGCCCCCAGCACCGGCTGACCGGTTTCAAATAAATGTTCTTCTTCACGACTATGCTCGGCAGCGTGGGGTCCCGGAATAAGTTCAGCGTCTGTCTTACCAATCAGATCCAGGCCATCCCAGGCATCGGTCAATGCCCGATTGACGAGCAAAAAGCGATGGTCCTGGTCTTTCATATAAATATGGTCGGGTAAATTGTCGATGAGGGTGCGCAGTAAATTCCGTTCGTCCTGGAGACGACGCTCGGCTTCTTTCTGCAGCGCAATGTCGCGGTTGATACAGAGTAGCCCGGTAATTTTACCTGTTACATCTAGTACCGGAATTTTGTTGCGCAATGTCCATGCGGGTTGCCCGGCCATGACCAGCGCTGTGGGCACTTCGGTTTCTTCATTCAACAGCGGCTCACCCGTTGCAAATATACGTGCTTCTTCCTGGTACATTGCCTCATGATTTAGCGATAAGGCAACTTCACGATCGGTCTTGCCGATTACATCCTCGCCAAAAGCCAGCGCCAGGGCTTCGTTGACCAGCACGAAGCGATGCTCACGATCTTTCAAGCATATCTGATCGGGGATGCTATCCACCAGTGTGCGCAAGGTGTTGCGTTCCCGCATCAACTCCGCGGTTCGTACCTCGACCTGATCTTCAAGCTCACTGGCCTTCATTGTGGTCTGTTGCAACAACAAAGCGCCTTTCAACGCACTACTGATGTAACTACGTAGTGCTTCGAAGATTGCACCAGAAACTGTGGTCGCGGCCTGAAAAATAACGAAGCCCAGTTGCTCATTTTGGAAGTAGAGCGGCTCAACCACGAGATTTTGGCGCTCATCACCGACAATCAGTTCAGGGGGAACCAGATCACGCGTGGGGAAGGTTAGCCGATCTGCAGGCCGAATGGTCTGACCGTCGGTGGTATAAGCAGCAACCATGCGCGCGGTAACAGTTGTGTCAGGCTCGAACAGCACGACAAAACAACCCTGGATGTCTAACCGCGGCAGTTCAGACTGGATAACGGCTGCGAATTCATCCAGATCGAAGGTTGTGATCAGACGCTGGGCGATCTCCTGCAAGGTTTGCATTTTTATGGTGGTCTGCCAGTGACGATGGGCCAGCGCTTGACGGGCTGTAGCGCTTATCAACACGTGCGCTTGCTGCCACAAATTCTCAACCGAAAGCTGTTGATCGGATTCATTAAAATACAAAACCCGTCGCATTCGCATGATGAGTTGATGCCAGTCAGAGGGCGGTTGTTCAGCCGCAACCGTATCTTGCAGCAGGCGACGGAGTGTGACCAGAAAATGCTTTTCATTTGGCCCGTCATCGTGCCAGAAAGCGTCCCAAATTTGTTCAATCTGCTCGGCACTGATGGAATCGCGTATCTGCTGCTTTTTGAGGGTGGACAGTTGCGCTGCACGATCGGCTTTTGCAGGCCGATCAGCCGGTATAGCTAATGTTGCCGGGGCTTCAAAGCAGCCGCAAGATTGACGAATAATGAGCGAAGTAGCTGGAAGATTGAACTCATCGGCTACGCTCTCGCCCGCTATTTTGCGCAACAAGAGCCGGGCAGCTTGACGGCCCTGCGCGACGAAGTCGATCCCAATGCTGGTGAGCGGCGGATTGGCGATCCGCGCATAGTGTTTGTCATCAACCCCCACCACCGCGATTTCATCGGGCACCCGAATGCCCCGCGCCTGCAGAGTTTCCATCGCACCCAGCGCCATATCATCGTTAGCAGCAAACAAGGCGTCAAAGGTCGCCCCACGTTCATCAATCAGGGTAGTGATGGCCTCACGACCGGATTCCAGCGAATAGTCGCCGGCTACGACCAATGTTTCATCCAGCAGGATGCCATTTTCTTTTAGTTTTTCAGTATAAGCGTTATAACGACTGCGGGCTGAGGCAGCCGTTGTCGGGCCACCAATGAACGCCACTCGTTGGTATTGATGCACCGCGAAAAGATGGTCCAGTAGAGTGTTGACACCCGACTTCGTTCCCGTATAAACGCTGGTTGTACCAGGGATATGAGTTCTGCCGATGTTCACCACCGGAATATGCTGATATTGTTGTAAAAAGGCCCGTATTTCGGCATCGTTGATAAACGTACTGATAATCGTCGTCGTAATCAATAGACCATCAACATTGTGCGGATCCGGCAGAGCATAAACAATGTTTGCCTGGCTATCGAAGCCGTGTGGCGATTGCAAGTGACGGCCAATGAACGTAATCAAATTGACATCAGCCTCGCTTGCGACTTCATTGATGCCTTGCCAGATCTCATCCTCATGCAGGCGATCAAAGTACCCGATCATGAGACCGATGGTTGGGCGTTTGCTTTTTAGCGGTTTATTCATAACATGCGCCAGCAAATATTCGTAAGTGTCTCTTCACTCTATCATTATTGAGTTACGCTAACAATTTATTTCGGGCTGATGAGCAGTCGCTGCCAGCGTGTTTCAAAAATGCGGATAAATGCTTGTTGAGGTACGTCAAGTTGGCGATGTTTGAGGGTAATGAGAACTGGCTCACTGGTCAGGCGGGGCATGTCCTCAAGGCTCAGGTATACCAGGTCCCCGGTTGCCACCGAACTGGCGACATAGCTCTCAGGTAAAAATGTTACGCCCTGACCGATAGTCACCAACCGCAAGGCCATCATCATCGGCACCGCGATGACCGCCCCGCCACTGCCGCGTCGACCCTGTTCAACGATGGAGTCGATAAAGGCGGTCATCCGGGGGAACATCGTGACGCGATAGATCGTGTGCTGGTAGAGTGCTTCAATGCTTAGTGGATAAGGCAATGCTGCCAGCGGATGGTCGGGTGCCACAACCGCTCGAATGGGATCTTCCAGCCGGGCTAGTACGGCGATGTTGTCATCGAAAATCGGGGCGTTAACCAGGCCCAGCATGATGATGCCATCGTACAACATCTCGATGATGGTGGTTTTGGGACGCTCGCGGATGAGGATGTCGATGGTGGGATGTTGTTGGCGAAAGTCAGCCAGCACATCGATTAAGAGGCCGATGACAAACGGTCCCGGCGCGGCAATTTTGACCTCCCCCAGCTTGCCACTATGAAAATTATCCACCGCTTGCAGGCCATCGGCCAGCACCGCCAGCATGCGTTCTGCATAGGGGAGAAACCGCTGGCCCAATGGCGTGAGTTGTAATTGGCGACCACGTCGTTCGAAAAGCAATCCGCCCAACTCGGCTTCCAACGCGGCAATGCGCGTGCTGACCGCCGGTTGTGTCAGATTCATAATCTCCGCTGCCCGGGTAAAACTACCTTCACGGGCCGCGCGTTCAAATGCCTCAATCTGTCCCAGTTCCATAATATGCCTCTTGTACAGCCGTTTATGGGATTATGCCTGCGGTCGCTCCTCATCACCAGCGTTATGGTAAACTCACATAATCAGGCTGGAGATAAGGAATGTCGGGACGCATTGGGGTGATTCATGTGCTCAACAGCGAGAAAATTAGGTGGTCTAATGCATGATCTGACGTACTTGCCAGCAGTTGCCGAGCGGCGAATCGCAGTCCATGTCACCGCCGCCGGTGAACGCGCCCTGCGGAGCGGACATCCCTGGTTATTTGCCGAGTCGATTCGCAAGCAGAGTCATAACGGGCAGCCGGGTGATCTGGCCGTGATTTTCGATAAGCGGCGGAATTTCCTGGCGATAGGGCTGTACGATCCAGAGTCCCCGATTCGCGTGCGCATATTGCAGCACCGACAACCAGCGACTATTGATGTTGACTGGTTCGCCCGTCGTTTGCAGACAGCGGTGCAACACCGGGAACCACTCAACACCTCCCCGACCAATGCTTATCGGCTGGTGCATGGGGAAAATGATAGCTTACCCGGCCTGATCGTGGATCGCTATGCCGATTCGCTCGTGCTGAAACTGTATACCGCGGCCTGGCTGCCCCACCTGGCAGATGTGGTCACAGGTTTGCAGTCTGCCCAGTCACATGAACGGATTGTGTTACGCCTGAGTCGCAACGCAGCAGCGGCCTTTGCACACTATGACCTGCACGATGGGCAAGTCTTGTTTGGCCCTGAAGTGACCGGACCCGTAAACTTTGTCGAGAATGGACTGCGCTTTGCCGCCGATGTGGTCGCAGGGCATAAAACCGGCTTTTTCTTCGACCAGCGCGATAACCGGGCGCTGGTTCGTGACCTGGCGCAGGGGCGACGGGTGCTTGATATTTTTGCCTATACCGGCGGCTTCTCGGTATATGCCGCAGCCGGCGGTGCCCAATCCGTCACCAGCCTGGATGTCAGTGCTCCGGCGATCGCGGCGACAGCGGCGAATTTCGAATTGAACCGCGATCAACCCGCACTTGCATCGTGTCAGCACCATACCATAGTGGACGATGCTTTTGCCGGGATGGAACACCTTAGCATCAGCGGCACGACCTTCGACCTCCTGATTGTGGATCCCCCATCATTTGCCAAGAGCGCAGCCGAAGTTGACCGGGCGTTAGCGGCGTACCGACGCTTAGTGCGATTGGCACTACCCTTGTTGGAACCGGGCGGAACCCTGATGATAGCGTCATGTTCCAGTCGGGTCACTGATAATGAATTCTTCAGCACCGTGCTTCAGGCGGCGTTGGCTACAGGGCGTCCACTCATCGAAATCGAACGCACCGGTCACGCGTTGGATCATCCTATAGGTTTCCTGGAAGGGGCCTATTTAAAGTGCCTGTTCGCCCGCTGTCCATAAAAAATGCTTATGCCTGCCCCGGCTAATTGTGTTGGCAATAACTCCGTGAAATGACGTATGCTAAAAACATATTTGGGCACGGTGTTTTGATAACCATCATGATAGGAAAAAGACCATGAGCGATTCAAAAAAACTTTCGCGTGAGCGGTACAGTCAGTTTGCTGCCGGGTATGTCACCAGCCAGGGTCATGCCAAAGGCAGCGAACTGGACCGATTGGTGGCAATCGCCCAACCGCAGTCGGATTGGCGGGTGTTGGACATCGCAACCGGGGGCGGTCACACGGCGTTAAAGTTCGCGCCACACGTCGCCCACGTCATCGCGTCCGATCTGACGCCCAAAATGCTGGAAAAAGCCGCCGCCTTTATCGCCGACCAGGGTGTCACCAATGTTGATTTCAAAGAGGCCGATGCCGAAAATTTACCGTTCGATGCCGCGCAGTTTGATCTCGTGACCTGTCGCATCGCGCCGCATCATTTTCCCAATGCGCAACAGTTCGTCCATGAAAGCACGCGTGTGCTCAAGCCGGGTGGGTTGTTGTTGGTGCAGGATCATGTCCTGGCTGAGGACGAGTCGGCAGCGGCTTATGCTGACCATTTCGAAAAGCTGCGCGATCCCAGCCACCATCAAGCCTTTACCGAAGCCCAGTGGCGGGCTATGTTTGCGGCGGCAGGTTTGGTGGTGGAACATACCGAGCAGTTGATTAAGCGCCACAATTTTCTCGATTGGGCACAGCGCCAGGGCAATTCCCCGGAACTGATCGCCCAGCTTGAAGGCTTACTGCGCAATGCACCACCATTAGCCCAAGAATGGCTGCTGGCCGAGCAAATCGGCACACCGGACGCATCATTCGTCAACCATCACATCATTATCGCGGGACGAAAAACCAGCTAATTTCCCTGTAGCGCTGAACGGGCGAGTTCGGGCGTTTGGCCGGTCCAATTACGAAAGGCACAGAAGAATGAATTAGGGTCTTCGTAGCCCAGCAGAAACGCGATTTGCCCGCTGGAATAATCCGATTTTGCCAGGTAATTACGGGCGAGTTCTTCGCGCAGCGAATCCAATTCACTCTGAAAATTCGTCCCTTCGTCACGCAGGCGGCGCTGTAAAGTCCGGGTGCTAACCGCTAATCGGGCGGCGACATCCGTCATTGAGTATTGCCCGCTTGCCAGAATTTCCATCAAGCACGCGCGAACTCGATCCCGAAAGGTAGCGGCTTTTTCCAGGTCTTGCAACCGTTTGTTAAGTTGGGGTTCGAAGATGGACCACATTTGATCGCTGGCGGTCAGGAATGGCCGGACGGCATCGGCTGCGGTAAACGAGATACTACTAAAGGGGCCACGTTGAACCTGGACGCCGAAGTAGTGTTCATAATCTTCTATTTGTGGGATGTCGAAGCTGGAGTGAACAGCGGCGGGCACAATATGTTCCCGGGTGGCGAGACGGGCGATCTGCACCCAGAAGACCAACTCCATTGCGATCAATGAAGCCGGTGCCGGGCCATTCTCTGGCAAGCCGCTGAACGCGACGGTCGTTTGCCGACTGCTCTGTTGGACATCTAAACGTAACGGACCAACCAGCGGCTTATAATGCGCGATTCGTGCCAGCGCCACGTTCAAATTTGCGCTACAAAAGCAGGCAAAAATGGGTGGGCTGAACGATTCGGCGGTGACAGATTGCCCCAGGCGTAACGGAAACGCCGGGTCGTCTCGCATCACATAGGCCAACCCCTCCCACAGCCGGAAATATTCGTCAGTGCTGACTGTCGGTGATCTGCGGCTCATCAAATCAAGCGGCAGTTGGGCATGGCGCAGGACATCCTGGACCGACATGCCCATGTCTTTGAGGACCACCTGCCAGCCGGTATCGAGATGGTATCGCTTGCTTGCTGAACTTGTCATCGAATTACGCTCATGACTGTATTGTCATTGGTTTAGGTTGGAACTTCTTGCATCTGGCGAATCTGTCGCAGCATGATTTTCTTGGGTAAGATTGGATCATCGACATCATTATGCGCTGGCCGAACGCGACCCCGGCAATGATGTCTAACTCACCGCCTAGCATTGCATTGTAACCGTCCTCGGCGACTGATCGCGCACTAAACATATTCTGAAACATACTGGTCTGGTCCATGCCCGACGTACTGCCAAACTCGGTTTCGGTTGCACCGGGCATCAAGGCTGTCACCGTGATGTTGGTGTCGTGTAGCTCCTCGGCCAGGGCATTGCTGAACGATGTCACGTAGGCTTTGGTGGCATAATACACGGCTTGCAACGGCCCGGCCATCAAAGCGGCGGTTGATGACACGTTGAGGATACGACCTTCGTTGCGCTTAACAAAGTCCGGCAAAAACAGTCGGGTCAGTGCTGTTAATGCCCCCACATTCAGGTTAATCATGGCGAGGTCTTTTTCCCACTCCCGCTCATGAAATTTACCGCGTCCACCAAAGCCTGCATTATTGATGAGGAAATTCACCTCGACACCCGCCTGCTGTACCGCTTCGTAGATTTCTCCGGGGGCTTCGGGTAAAGTCAGGTCTTTGGCGATGACTATCACCTTGACCCCATGTTGGCTTTCGAGTTCGGTTTTTATTTCGTTCAATTTATCTTCCCGTCGAGCGGCGATCACCAGATCGCCACCACGCTCAGCGTGTATATGAGCCAGTTCTTTGCCGATGCCGCTGGATGCGCCGGTAATCAGCGCTACCTTCCCTTTTGCGTTTTGAGTAGCCATTTTGTCTCCCATCCTGCGTTTTGACGACTGATTGTCGTGTTTTCTCTACCAGATGGTTACAGGATAATTGAAAATGCCGCTTAAATCACTGGCAGCATACGCCAATATACTCGCCGATCGCGCCAAATTCGGTTGAATAGTGGCTTGCGGGGTGTGTTATCATGCAGATATTAGGTTTGGTTGCTCAATTTGTAGACAATCGCTTGACTCTCAACTTACTTGAGGGTTTATCGTTAGGCTGAATGACCAGATTTCACGTTCGAGGTAACGATGTTACGTATTGGTCAGTTTGCAGAATTATGCCAGATTTCCGTCTCGGCCCTGCGCTACTATGACCAGATTGGGTTATTGCAGCCGGAACAGGTAGACGAGGAAAATGGCTACCGTTATTACACCCTGCGGCAGGTCACACGCCTGAACCAGATCTTGCTGTTCAAGGACATGGGGTTGTCGCTGGACGAGATTGGTCAGTTGCTAGCCACCGATCACACGTTGACCGAATTGCAGGCGATTTTGCAAACCAAGCAGGCCGAGATCAGCACCGAGATCAATACGGCGCAGGCGCAGCATGACCGGTTGACCGACTATCTGCACGAGATCGAACGCGAAATCGCCTATCATGCCGAACAGAGGAGTGAAGCGATGAGCGCGAACGAAGGACGCATTACGCAAATTGTCGGGGCAGTGATTGACGTGGAATTTGCCGCCGAACTGCCAAACATCTATGACGCATTGCGGGTTGAGGGGGCGGATTTGGTGCTGGAAGTGCAATTGCACATCGGCCACCGAGCGGTGCGGACGATTGCGATGGGCGCAACCGAGGGGCTACGGCGTGGGATGACTGTCTGGGCAAGCGGCGAACCGATCAGCGTGCCGGTCGGCGAAGCGACGCTAGGGCGCATTTTTAACGTCCTCGGCGAACCAATTGATGAAGGCGAGGCACTCCCGTTCACTGTGTTGCGCGAGGCTATCCACCGTGAGGGGCCGACGTTTGCGGGACAAAATACCAAGATCGAAATGCTGGAAACCGGCCTCAAAGTGATTGACCTGCTGGCCCCGATCACCAAAGGCGGCAAGGCCGGTATCTTCGGTGGTGCGGGTACGGGCAAGACGATTATCATCACCGAGTTGATTCATTCGATCGCGGTGGCTCATGACGGCCTATCCGTGCTGGTAGGGGTCGGCGAACGAACCCGTGAAGGCACCCAGCTTTATGGTGATATGCAATCTGCTGGCGTGCTGGATAAGTTGACGATGGTGTTTGGGCAGATGAACGAACCACCGGGCGTGCGCCTGCGCGTGGCACTTTCGGGAGTCACCATGGCCGAACACTTCCGCGACAGCGGACGCGATGTCCTGCTGTTTATCGACAACGTTTACCGTTTTTCGCTGGCCGGGGCCGAGGTTTCCGCTATTTTGGGCCGGATGCCCTCGGCTGTGGGCTACCAGCCAACGCTGGCGGACGAAATGGGGCAATTACAGGAACGGTTGGTCTCCAACGAGCGTGGCTCGATCACCTCGTTACAGGCGGTTTTTGTCCCCGCTGATGATTATTCCGATCCCGCACCAGTCACCGTGTTTGGGCATCTGGACGGCAGTATCGCCTTGAGCCGTGACATCTTTGCCCGGGCCATGTTCCCAGCAGTCGATCCGCTGGCAAGCAGCAGCAAAATTCTCGATCCGCGCTTCGTCGGTGAGGTCCATTATCGCGTTGCCAAAGAATCGCAAAACCTGCTGCAACGCTACAGTCAGTTGCAGGACATCATCGCCATTCTGGGCGTTGAAGAACTATCAGAAGATGATCGCCTGCTGGTGGCCCGCGCCCGCAAGCTGGAGATGTTCCTGACCCAACCCATGTTCGTCGCCGAGCAGTTCACCGGACGCCCCGGACGCTATGTCACCATTGCTGAGACGATTGCCGGTTTTGACGCGATTCTCAACGGCGAAGTCGACCACATCCCGGAACAACTTTTTTACATGGCCGGGCCGCTAGAAGACGTGCTGGAACGTTATGCTGAGCTAGAAACGGTATAATCACACCCGAATATCGCGGCGTTGGAAGGCGATAATTGCCAGGGTAAACAAACCGGCAGCGACGCCCAGCAACAACAGATCGAATTCCCATTGAAAGCCGTCATTGAGGGCGCTGACGCTGCGATAGTAGTAGAAGAACGAAAAATTACGCACCGTCACCAGCGGCTCAACCGGTGTGAGGTCGGCCAGAGTGCGCATAAAGTAGCTAATAATCACCAGCAGCGCCGCCCAGCTGCCTGCCCGGCGATGATCGCGCACGGTCACGGAGAGCAGCAGCGTCCCGGTCAGCATCACCAGGGCGATGGGCACCAGATGCCAGATGCTTGCCACCATGTTGATTAATTCCAGTTCAACATCAATCAGGAAGCGCACGCTCAACAGCATCCCGACCCCCATCAATGCCAGAATGACAAACAAGGCGGCCACCAGCGCCAGCAATTTCTCAGTCAGAAAACGCCAGCGGGAGATGGGGGTGCTCAACAGAATATCAAGCGTGCCCCGTTGCTCTTCCACCGCGACCGCCTGTATCGCCGTTGGGATGAGGTAAATCGAAAGCAACAGCGGTGCCCAGGCCATCACTTGCAGCGCCAGATAACCCGCGAAACCGGTAATATCTTCCAGATCATGTCCAGCCAGAAAATTATCCAGCAGACCCAATCCACTGAAGACCGTCAGCGCTGTGTTGCTGGATTCGAGCAGTGGAAAGAGAATAGTCGTGACGGCAATCAATACGCCAAAGCCAATGCCCCAGCCCAACACGCCGCTCAGATGATCGCGCACACTCCGCCAGAAGATAAGGCCCGGTCGAGTATCCATCAACGCGACAGTGGACAAGCTGCCGAGATCGGGTGCAGTGGTTTCAGTCATGTGATTTCGTGCTTCCATAGTACGCCAGGAAAATTTCTTCGAGGCTTGGCTCTTCAACTCGGAGATCATCAATCGTAAAATGGGCCGCCTGTTTAATCACGGCATCCAATGACCCGCTGACCCGCAGGCGCAGACCATCATCCTGGGCCACTACTGCGCTGACTCCCGGCAGACCTTCCCAGTCAGCTCGGTTGCCCGCCGTCGCGGTAACGAGTGTGACCCAGCGGTATTGAACTTGCTTCAGTTTGTTGATGCGTTCCACCGCTTCTAACTTACCATCGCGCAAAATGCCCACTCGATCACAGATGCTGTCAACTTCCGATAATACATGCGACGACAGGAATACGGTGCGGCCCTCATTGCGAATTTCCTGCATCAGGTCGCTAAAGATCTGCTGCACCAGCGGGTCCAGTCCAGTCGTGGGTTCGTCGAGAATGAGCAGCGGCGGGCGATGCATCAACGATTGCACCAGGCCGAGTTTACGCTTATTCCCGGTCGAATAATCACGGACATGCTGGTCCAGGTTCAGGAGCAGACGTTCCGCCAGTTGCAGCGCATAGGTCAGGTCGCAACCCGGACGCAGCCCACATAGATATTGCAAGACCTGTAAACCAGTGAGATGATCCCATAGCTGCACTTCAGCCGGCAAATTGCCAACATAGCGTTTGATCTTGACCGACTCGCGGCGCGTGTCCATGCCCAGCACGCGAGCGCGTCCGGCGGTTGGACGGATAAGATCAAGCAGCAATCGGATCGTCGTGCTCTTACCAGCGCCATTCGGCCCCAGATAGCCAAAAATCTCCCCCTGGTAGACGGTGAGATTGAGGTGGTCCAGGGCGCGTTTGCCTGGATACTGTTTGGTGAGGTTGATCGTTTCTAAAACGGTTGTCATAGCACCTATTGTATTACAGGAGCAGCATTTTTCACGAATTAAGCGATTGAGGAATCAAACCAGAAGCTTATGTATCTCCTAGCATTCGACCAACTATAATAAAATAACAGATTGTAACGAATCGAGCATCCGGCATGCGCCGTCCTGAGATAGTAAATAAAATTTTGAAGCTCTGGCACCGTTGGACCGAACCGGTTCCCACGATTCTGGATGTCCAGCAGCGGCAACAATCCCGATTGTTGGCGTCCATCCTGCTGGGCGTCGCGGTGGTCGGCACTCCCATCGCGCTGCTCCCGAATCTTTTGGATTCGACTGTGCCGCTGGTGAATGCCTCCACCGTGTCGAGTGCGGTGAATATTTCGCTGTTGTTTGTTACCTTGTGGGTGGCTCGGCGTGGGTACTATCAAGTAGCCGCAATTCTGATTGCGGTTTTCGGGTCATTGACTTTATTGCTGGGCGCGCTGCTCAATGGCGGCGAAGTTGGACTTCAGTTTTTGTATTTTCTGTGCATTGTCATCGTATTCAGCGGCTTGTTCTTGAATGTGCAGACAACCTTCGCTTTATTTGTATTCCAGCTGGGCATCATGATTGTTTTTGGGTGGCTTGAACCCACCATCAGCCTCAGCCAGATCCTGTTGCGCCCATTTGTATTTTATATCTCAATGACGACGGTTACGCTGGTGATTATCTATCACCGGAACCGGTGGGATCGGGAACAACGGGCGCGGCTCATCGAAAGCGAGCAACGCCACCGGGTTATTGCCGACATGCTGGCCGATTATGCCTATGTGCTCCAGGTGGAGTCAAATGGCAACCTGCAACAAGTATGGCTCAGCGAATCGGCTCAACAGTTGCCGGAAATGGGTATCAATCCAACCCGGCTTCAGGACACGATCGAATTTTTCCATCCTGACGATCAAGAAAGGGCCAGACGCCATTTTGAGGATATGTTAGTCGGTACGATTCAACGAGATGAGTTACGGTTCATCTTCAAGGGAACAGCACATTGGCTGCGGCTTTCCCATCTACCGGCTGAAGCGGGCGGTCGCGTCCGTACAATCTATGGCACCGTTCAAATAATTACCAGCCAAAAGATGGCGCAGCAGCAGCAGTTTGAAGCTGCATTGGCACGGGAGCGTTATGACCTGGTGCATGGCTTTTTCCGGGCCGTATCGCATGATTTCCGTACATCGTTGTCAGTGATAAAGACCAATCAGTACCTGATTCAGATGCTTGTCAAACGCGGTGATTATGATCAGATTGAAAATCGCTTGCAGCAGACAGACCAACAAGTAGATCGTTTGACCCGCCAATTGGAAAATCTCAAGCTGGTCTCGGCGCTCAACAGCCCCACCAAAACCTGTAACCCCAATGACTTAATGCAGGCCGAAGTGGCTGAACAGCGTGATGCAATTGCCGCAAAATCGTTGAATGTAACCTTTACCCCGGACCCCGATGCCCCAATGATTGCAGTTAATCCGGATGAAATGCGCCGGGCGGTCGGTCATTTGCTGGAAAACGCAATCCGTTTCACGTCGCCCGGTGGGTCAGTTCAAACAGGTGTTAAGCATCAAAGCCAACAGGTGTTATTCGAGGTGACGGATACCGGTCCCGGCATTGCGGTGGCTGAACAGGAACAGATTTTTGAATTTTTTTACCGGGGCGATGAAGCGCGTTCAATCGAATCGGGGGGGATTGGTCTGGGTTTGAGCATCGCCAAAATTGTTGCCGAAGCCTATGGCGGTCAGCTGAGTGTGGAGAGTGAGCCAGGGCACGGCAGCACCTTTATGTTAAGTATTCCCAGTGAGGAATGATCGCTGCGCTGTAATAAATGGCTTTGGGATGTAATCAAAATAAAAGAACCCACAGTTTGTGTGAGTTCTTTTAAAAGTTTATTAAAACAATGACGCTTTTTTTCATGAATTCTTAATTTCTCCCACAGTATAGCGATGAAAAAAACGTCTGTCAAGAATTTTTTAGAAATTCAGCCAAAATGCACAAATCAAGCTGTGGCTAGCTTGCGGCTGACACTTCCCCTATAATCTGGCGCTGGTTGCCCGCTAATAATTGGAACCTCCATGTCATCCAATTCAACGACGGCTGCGCTCTCCCCGCCCACCACAACACAATCGCAAACCAATGCCGGGGTTGCGCGTGCCACTGGCGTGCTGGCGCTGGGGAATATCGCCAGCCGGATTTTGGGGTTGGTGCGGGAAATCATGTTGACGAACCTGTTTGGCGCTTCAGCCGCGATTGATGCCTTCAACGTAGCCGTGATTATACCCAAAGCCCTGTACGATCTCTTGATCGCCGGGCATGTCAACAGTGCGATTATCCCGGTCCTGAGCGAAGTAGAGGCCGGGGAGGGTCGTCCCGCGCTCTGGCAGTTGGTCGCCATTTTGCTGAGCCTGGTCACGGTGTTACTAGCGCTACTGGTCCTGCTGCTGGTCCTGTTTGCGCCGCAGGTGGTCCGCTTTGTCGGCGGCGGCTTTGATGGGGCAACATTGCAATTAGCGGCTGATTTGCTGCGCTTAACGGCCCCGGCTCTGTTATTTTTGAGCTGGTTCAGCGTCCTCAGTGGCACCCTGTATGCCTTGCGCATGTTCACCTGGCCCGCCTTTGCCGGAGCGGGCTTTAATAGTGCGATTGTCCTGGCGACGATCCTGCTGGTTCCGGCTCCACAGATAATGACATCATTCACAACCAGTGGTATGACGTGGGGTGTGAGCCGACCAGTGAACGCGATTACAGCCGCCGCGATTGGTTGGTTAATTGGGTCAGTGGTGCAGTTTGTCATGCAACTACTGGGCCTGCGCGCGGTACGATTGCGGCTGACCTTGAACTGGCGGCATCCCGCTATCCGCCAGATTATTCGGCTATATATGCCGGTCATGTTTTCATTGATTCTCGATACACTGGTGATTCGCACCTTCAGCTACAATCTCGCCAGCCAGAGTATCGAAGGTAGTACGGGCTACATGAATTGGGCAACAACCCTGATTCAATTTCCCCAGGGTCTGGTTGCGACCGCGATTAGTATTGCGATTTTGCCAACACTGTCCCGGCAGGCAGCGCTTACCACATCCGAAGGTCGGACCGCTTTTCGCGACACATTGGGGTTAGGGCTTCGTCTGGCAACAACCTTGATTTTGCCTGCAACAGTCGGTTTATTTGTGTTAGCAACACCCATCGTAGCGCTTCTGTTTGAACATGGCGCGTTTATGGCGGGGGATACGGTTATCACGGTGCTGGCACTGCGCCTGTATCTAATCGGGCTGCCATTTGCCGCGTTAGATTTGCTGCTGGTTTATGCCTTTTATGCCCGGCAAGATACGCTGACTCCCGCCATGATTGGCCTGCTCAGCCTGACTGTTTACATGGTGATTGCGGTGGCGTTGTTTCCCAGCGTCGGCCTCTTCAGTTTGATGATCGCCGACAGCCTTAAACATTTGACACATGCACTGCTCTCGGCCTACTTACTGGCCCGGCGCATGAACGGCCTGGGACGACAACGGTTGCTATTAACCTTTGGCAAAGCGGGCCTGGCGGCAACGGGCATGGGTATGATTGTCAGCATAATTTTGCCCGTGCTGGTCCGACAATTGGGTACGCAGGGCCTGTTAAATGAAGCATTGCTGGTGGTGCTCAGTGGTGGCGTCAGCGTCTTGGCCTATCTGGGCCTGGCATCGCTGTTGGGGCTGGCAGAGTTGCGTTGGCTGTGGGGGCTGATCTGGCGGCGCGTAAAAGTCTGATGAGAAATGCTTAACGTGACTGATCGAACGTGATAGCATAAATGGTACTGAGTGTTGAGAAAGTTGTCGAACACTGCGGTCTAAATCTCAGGCATTTCGAGCTTTGCAAGGCGCATATCACCGTGGTTATGAGCCGATAGTTATTGAACTCAGGCAAGCCGCCGCCAAAAGCAGTTCATCACCCGTGATGGCTTCCCGTATGGATGTGTTCTTCATAAATTGACCTGACAATCTGGTCATAAACTCAATCGCCAGCACATTATTTTAGCCGACTTTGATGTAAGTTCGACCATGCCAATGCGTTACGGTTTCT
Source organism: Phototrophicaceae bacterium (assembly GCA_965223835.1). Taxonomy (GTDB): domain Bacteria; phylum Chloroflexota; class Anaerolineae; order Aggregatilineales; family Phototrophicaceae; genus CAVYXZ01. Next base: position 5,700,359 of record CBDCXQ010000001.1, on the reverse strand, counting down.
TCATATTGATGTTGGGCATTGTCGGTTGCCAAGCGTTTTCCACCACGCCCAACCAATCGATGGTGGCACAAAAGCACCCATACCCCAAAGGTGAGGATTACGCCTATCATGATGGTGGCGATGTGCATCTGAAGATTCTGGTACCTGATGGTTGGGAAACATTTAATACCGATGCGGGGATTGTCCTGAATGAGCAGGTGGGGGCCACCAGCATCGACGGTGTACTGGTGCATATCTTTTTGCCAAATATGAACGATTTTATGTACCCCGATACCAGTGACGTGAATCTGGCCTGGTCAATTTTGAATCAGGTTGTGAGCAACCCGGATTATATTGGCAATGCCCTGGTGAGTGATCCGGTCGCCTTCGAGTGGGATGCCCACGATGCGGCTTACTATTTGTTAAATAACCGTGACGAAACGGTGACGATGTTGCTGGCACTGGGCATGCCAACGCAGAATAGCCTGGTCGTGTGCCATGTCAGCGCCCCCAATAATCAGGCCAACCGGATTCGAGCTTTATTGCCCGAATTGCTCAAGACCCTGACGCTTGACGGCAACCTCATTGATGCCGAAGCGCTGGAGTCCTTGCCCGACCCGCTGGTCTTCCCAGAGGTTATCAATGGCTAATGCCGCCTCTCTGCCACCGCTCCCCGCTGGGTATGTCGAAGCCCAACATCTCGTAGCGACTGAACAGCGCACATTGTTGTGGCTCAATATCGCCTCGTTAGGGCCGTTGATCCTGGCATTGTTGTTGATGGGATGGTGGTGGGCATTCGTGCAGCAGCTACGGGGGCCAATCAGTACCGCCTTTAGCGAGAGCATGTCGCCGGTGATCGCCATTATCGTCGTCTTAGTGGTGACGTTCGGTGGGCACGAAGCATTGCACGGATTGGCGATCCGCTGGTTTGGGCACCAGCCCCGCTTTGGCATGAATCTGACAAAGGGCGTTCTCTATGCCACTGCCGATGGGGTATTTTTCCCGCGCAATCAATTTGTGGTCATTGCATTGGTGCCGCTGGTGGCGATCACGCTACTAGGGATGATGAGCATGATCGTTGTGCCCGATACGATCGGCTACTATATTGGGTTGATTGTGGTCCTTAATGCGGCAGGGGCGATTGGCGATCTGTGGATGACGGCTGTTGTTTTACGTTATTCGACGACGGCGCTGGTTCGTGACGAGGCAGACAGTATTCGTATTTTTGTTCAAGAGACCTGATGCAACTGCTCGACCACCGGCTCCACCCAGGAGGGTAATTCCACCCAGAATACGGAACCGCCCGCTTCAGGGAATTCCGCACCGACACTGCCGCCCTGCAGCGTCACCAATTGCTTGACGATCCACAGCCCTAGCCCCGTGCGACCTTCACCTTCGGTCGGTTTTGTGCTCAATTTACCAAATTCGCTGAAGAGCATCGCCCGTTCCTCGTCAGGGATACCGGTCCCTTGATCGCGAATAAAAATGCGTACAACTTCGGCGGTCTGATGAGTAAATAACGTGATTTCGGACCCACGCGGACTATATTTGATGGCGTTACTCACCAGGTTGCTGAGCGCCTGCACCAAACGCCGGAAATCAGCGCGGATAACGCCCGATCCGTCATCAATTTTCACAACGATGTCTTTTTTCTGCGCACTAATATTATACTGAATAATGACTTCCCACAGCGCTTCTTCCACCGTCACTGCCTGAAAATCCAGGTCCAGCGCGCGGCTTTGAATCGCCGCCATATCCAGGAAATCGCTCACAATGGATTCCATCGTATCCAATGAGGCCTCGATGTTGTTTAACAGCACATCCCAACTGGGGTCATCATCATCCAGTTCGCGCATCAAGAAGTGTGCCATACGGATGTTATTCATCGGATTTTTGAGGTCGTGTGAAGCGATATGAAAGAAACGATCACGCATCAGTTGAATGCTTTGCAGTTCAGTAATGGTTTGCTCGTGTTGCTGCAACGCTTCCTGGAGGGTGATCTGCGTGCGAATCCGCGCCAGCACCAACCGGCGGTCAATCGGTTTCGTGATGTAATCATTCGCGCCCAGTTCCAGGCCTTTGGCGATGTCAGGATTATCAGCCAGGCCGGAGATAAGAATCACGGGGATATGGGCATATTCAGGATTATCACGCACGGCTGCCAGGACGGCGAAACCATCGACTTCGGGCATCCGTACATCCGAAAGCACCAGGTCAAACTGCTGTTGCTCCAGCAATGCCAGGGCTTCTCGGCCATTGGCGGCGGTTGTCACCAGATATTGATTTTCTAAGCAGTGGGTGAGCAACAATCGAATCGAAACATCATCATCAACGACCAGGATGTGAGTAGAACGTTGTGATGGGTTGTTTGCCTGAATATTGAATGCCATCGGGCCGGGCCATTCTACTGAAATCTTTTCTGCAATTATCATACACAACAATTGTCACAAAGTAAACAATATACGTATCAAATTAAGCAAATTAATTATGAAGGGCAGTTGCGCCTATAATAAACGCTCATGTGTAAAAAGTGTGAAATCGAACGATCTGAGAAATAAAATCGGGTGAAATGTGCTTCAAATTACGACGAAACTCACAGATGGCGATGTAGCCAAAGAGATACTTTTTGTGAGCCCCTTTGAAGGGGCGCAAGAAATTGCGGACATCGGTCCACAGGCCTTCAACCGTGTTGCAGTGGACCTCGCAAAACCCATCGCCATCCTCGTCACGGGCATACTCTTTGATACCATGACCAACGGTGTCGCGCGCCCGTTGTATGCCGTTGTAGCTTTGATACTCATCAGTGTTGACCAATGCATTTTCGCAGGTGAAACGCTGAACATGCTCGCGAAGGGTAACGCTTTTCGTATCATCGACAACCCGCAGCCGAACTTGCCCACTTTCTCGTCCCACCGTTCCCAAAATCGGTGGGCGATCATTGGCATACGTGCCGCGTCCACGCTGTTTGTTGGCGCGCCGACGCGCGGGATCATGGGGATCAAAGTGTTCATCGCCTTTTTTCCCCCACATTCTGGAACATCTCATCGCTCTCTGTTACCTGATCGGGTAGGGGTGTTTCCGGTTGCAGATGGGCAGCATTGGCCTGTAGATCGCGGCGAATATCCAGCACGGTCTGGTAACTCACGCCGATTTCCTCGGCTAACTCGGCACTTGTTTCACCTTTCAACACCCCGCGCAGCAACAGCACCACTTGTTGCGGGGTCAAATGGCGTTGTTGGAAGACCGTGTCGGTGTACAGGTTATATGCACACTGACACTGATTACAGCGATACACCTGAAGTTGGCTCTTCGTCGTGCGCCGAAACAAGTGGGCATCGCTTACATCGGTCTGGCAGTTGGGACATTGCAGTCCATCGGGATGAAAGTAGTCCAACAGCCAGCTTTCGCAGTCTGTTTGATCGAGTAGGTCTGTGATTGGAAATCTCATGCTCCATACTTTATTTCACTTCGCTCACACTTTCCAGTGTTCAGCCATAATTAAAGATATATCTAGCGCAATGTCACCTGCCAATCGGTTACGCTGACAATCACACCACCCGCTCTGACAAACAGCACCGGGATAAGCGGATCATCGGCAGCGGCCAGACGAATCGGCTCACCCAATTGTTCATCATTAAAAAAGATCGTAATTGCACCGCTATCCGGGTCACGATCTAACCGCGCACGGACGGTGGCGGCATTGACGGTGCGCTGGCTAAGCGTTCGAACGGTGTCCCCGGTGCGCTGTGCCAGGTTAATCACCCCCGCCTGGACCAGTTGCACCTGAATGCCAGCGGTCGTGTTTGGGCTGTCAACTGGCTGGAGCAGGGCACCAAAGTACACCGCTTCGTCCAGTAGCAACGGCGGATTAAAGGTTGTGAGAGTGAGTGTAGCTTCCATTCGCCGGATGCGACTGGCCGCATTGTTGCCATAATAGAGTTCGAGCATTTCCGGCGGCACGCTAATCTCGATCAATTCGGCTTCAATCTCTGACCCAATGCCCAGCCGCCAGAATGTACCATCACCACCCGGTGAAAATTGCTCGGCATCCCAGGGATAGGCCGCCATTTGCTGGAACATATCGAATAAATCCTGGCGCCCTTGCAATCCAGCAGGCGGCAAGGTGGCTGTTGGGGTGGGTGTCACGGTGGGTGTTGCCGATGGGGTCGCCGTTGGGGTAAAGGTTGGGGTGGGTTCGGGCGTGGCCGTATCCGTTTCGGTCGGCGTCACTGGAACCGACGTTTCAGTTGGCGACATGGGTGTATCGGTCAGGCGGACGGTGGGTGTAACAAATTCACTGAGCGTGCTGGCTCCCGGCGGATTTCCGGTCACATCGGCGGTGCTGCTGATATTAGCGGCGACGGCGGGGTTGGTTGGTGCGGCATCAGGGTCAGCGGTCGGCGTGTCCGTAATTGTGACCGGCACGACTACGCCAGGATTTTCCGGCGCGTTGGTGATTATCAATAGAACGACAATCAGCACAATACCTGCCAGGCCGCCGAGGATCGCGACTCGCGGGATGCCGCTGCCGGGTCGCTGTGATGTTTCCAATACGTCGTCATAAGGTGACTCCGGCAGGTCGCCCGCTGCTAACGGAACCGCATCGTCAATCTGGGGCGTGGGTTCATCGGTGGGGGGTGCCGGGAATTCGGGCGATTGTTCGGTGAGGTCATACCAGTGCCGATAAAGAGGATAGGCCGGATGCCGGTCGATAAACATCGCCCGAAAAAGATCATTCAGACGTTCCAGCCGGGCGCTCCGCCGCACTGAGAGATCCGTATAGGCGACGGTAAATTTTTCATAAGTTTCGTGCCAGGTACGCAGCGTATCGGCATAGTCGGGTCCGATCATTTCATTGGTGCGCCGATACTGCGCTTCATGCACCGTTTGCAACAGGGGCGCAGGTTGGTCAGGCCGGCTTTCGATCAGCTTATGCATATCCTGCGCACGGGTATGCAGTTCAGCCGTCACACTCTGCAACTCAATTAACCAGGAACGGTACTGCGTCAAAGTGATGCTGGCTGCTCGCTCAATTTCGTTAACAGCGTTAATCGCATTCTCAAGTTTGATCCCGGCAGGTCGAAACTCACCATCAGACCAATCGCGCAATGCCGCCTGTAATTCACGTAAACTATGAACACCAGCCGCCAGCAACCGTACCTGTGGATTGGATTCGATTTGCCCGGTAACATTTTCCAATTCTGGTAGCGCGTGGGAGCCATTGATGGCGTTTAGCATCTCAGCAGCCGACAGAATATCGCTGCGTTTCGTAATAAAATCGCCCAATGCCCGGGTGGCACCATGCCGTTCGGCCTGGTTTTCCAGGGTCTTGGTGGCGGCTTCATACCAGAAGGTGGCGTCTTCCAGTTCACCCTCATGGGCATCAAGCACGCCCAACAATACATAATTCACGAATAGAATCCGGACCGCTGCCGTGCTTTTCTGGGAATATAGTTCAACCAGACCCTTGCTCATCGCTTTGAGATAGGTGTCATTGGTGGGCATCTGGGCGGTGAAGTTATCATAGATTTCGTTTTCATCCGCTGTGAACAAGCGCTCGACCGACACCAGCGCGGCTTTAGAGGCCGTTGGGGTATTGATGCCGTTGCGGTCCAGCCAATTGCGCGTAATCTCAGCGAGGTTGCGCAGCCGGTCAGCAGCGAATCGTTGCGGGTCGCTCTGCGCGATTTCGTAGGCCCGGTGGCCCAGTTGTTCAGCGTCGGCCAAACGACCGCGATCAAACGCTTCCCAGCCATCAGCTAATGCCCGGCCCAGTCCACCATAAAGCGCGTGGCGCTCAATGTAATTTGAGCTATTGATGACAGTACGGAGCTGATTGAACCAGCCTGCCAGTGTGGGGCTGATGGTCCCCACCGCATCAGTCGCTTGATTCAATGCGGTGACAGCGTTCAGCCGGCTCCCCTGAATGGTCGCGTTAGCATAGGCACTCCAGGCTGCCTGGGCAATCTCAATCCCTTCGGCCATCCCGACCAGCATTTCATCAAACAGATATTCAACAAAGGGTTCCAGATCGGCCCGGGTATCTTGCAGCCAACCATCCAGGTCGGAACCGTCAGCCGCCGGGACATAGGTCTGATACGTGCCCAGGAGTTCATAGAGCGCATCCAGGCGACGGCCAACCAGCTCCCAGCATTCATTGCCCGGGTCAATCGCCCGGCTGCTTGCCAGCGCGCCGGTAGCATCACGGGGACTCGCGGCGGCCTGACGTCCGATTACATGCATGTTGTCGGCCAGCGCCATCGCAGCATTCGAGGCCCGTTCCAACGAAGAAAAGGGCAGTTTGCGGTTGGGCAAATCGCGCCCGGCGTTGACGGCATCTAATAAAGTTTGCAGCGCCGTGAGACCATCCACCACCGCCCGATAATTGTCGCGTAAATCACTGAGGGTCATGGTTTTGGCGCTGGCGATAGCGTCCAGTGTGGCGTTAATTTCAGTGATAACCGCCTGAGGTTCGGTGACGGGAATCCCTTCTGCGACCAGTTGTACCAGCGCATGTTCCAGGCGATAAAGATTGGGGCGCAGCAGTTGAACTTCGCTGTAATGGGCAGAGATCCGTTCGGCCAGCAACCATTGGATGTGCTGGGATTGGTCGTCCACATCACCGACCAATAATTGCCCGGCCTGAATGGGACTACCCTCGAACAACAGGACGAAACTCATCTGAATGGCTTCAGTCGCTTGCTGAATCTGATTATCCAGCAACACCATCGCCATATCCAGCAGCACATTAATCAGAATAGCGGTGTCGCCCCGCGCCTGATGCCGCAGTTCATCCAGCAGATTAACCGTTCGCGACCAGTTGTTGTTATCCAGATAAATACGAATCGCGTCCAGGTTGGCCGAAACCTCAATCTCTTGAAGGCGGGTTTCGATTTCGTCATGCAGTTCACGCGAGGTCGGATAACCAGGATCCATCGCCAGGCCTTGCTCCAGCGTTTGTAGCAGGCCGTTCAATTCATCACGGCTCCGTTCCTGACGCAGGCGTTCGCCCACCCGGCCCAGGATGATGTCGCGTTCGCGCTGGATGGGTGCGCGATAATCGCCCAGATCTTTACGTAATGCAGCGATGCTCTCATAGCGCAGGCGCGGATTGGGATGGATGGCGCGGCTAATGATAGTTTGCAGACGGCGGGAAAGGCGTTCACCCTCTTCGCCAAAGTCAAGCAAATAATTCTCGCCAGCATCGCGCGGAATATCGGGGCGGCGTCCCCCGGTGAGGATACCATAGAGCAATTCACCGACCTGGGCAACATCGCTCTGACGGCTGACCCCCTGCGGCGTAATCTCATCCCCTTCCAGAAAGACCGCATTACCCCAGTCGATGACTTTCAGGCGATAATGATCCCGATCCCAGAACAGGTGCTTGGCATCCACATCGTTATAAACAATATCGCGTTCGTGGGCGGCTTCCAGTAAGTCTAGCAAGTAATCGGTGATGACCAGGAGTTCAAGTTCCGGTAGCACCTCACCCCGCGAACTCAGTTCAAGCACATAATCCGCGATAATTAGCCCCTCGGCCCGCTCCATAACAATGTACTGGTGGGGCGTACCGCCGACCGAGAATTGACCGGTATCCAGTAGTTGGGTGAGCACAGGATGACCCGCTAATCGCGAAAGTGCTTTGCGTTCATTGAGAATGCTCACTTCCTGTCCTGCCCGAATCGGCGGCGCATCATTTGGTGCCGGACGTTTAATGACCACTGGCCGATTGCCTGCGCTGGTGTCCACTGCGCGCAATGTCTCCCCAGAGCGGCCTCTGGGGTAGATATAATCGTAACGATAACGGTTGTCAAACAGGCTATCAGCCATACATGTCTCCTGGTGCGGACGTCTGTCCAGAATTCTAATTTTACGCGCTGAGAGCCAAGTCGCAAGGTGTGTTGACGCTACTGCGGGAAAAGCGTACTATCGTAGGCATACTGCTGGTATGGATACTCGGTGCAGAAACGTCTGTGAATTCTTTAACTGAGTTCCATGAAGTTCAAAGTCGTGTAGAGTTTTTGAGGATAGTGCTATGACGTTTGACCAATCTTATCGTTACTTGGATACCGAAACTGATCGCCAGAAATTGATCGCCGAGATGCAACAGGTGCGACAAGCGGTCATGGATATGACGGAAACGGTTCCCGAAGCCCAATGGTACGAACCGCGTTATCATGGCTGGTCGTTAGCAGCCATGCTGGGCCACCTGCAGTTCATGGATCATGCGCATTTGCTGTTGATTCAAATGGCACTGCTGGGGATTCGCTTTCCACTGTCAATGGCGCTTATTGATCGATTTAATGATACGATGTCAGGCATTTTTCGGCAGCGGGTGGTCAACGCATCCTTGGAGGGTATTCAGAGCAAGCAAGATAAGCTGACCGACTTTATTCTCAACTTACCCGTCGATAAATTTACAACCCAGGTCTATTATCCGCCGCTCCACAGATACTTAACGGTAGAACAGGCGCTGCAAGTGCTTTTTCTGCACCACTGGCAGAATCACCTTCAGACCATGCTGGATGTCGAGGGCTTGCAACACCAACCACCGGGTGACACCACCGGCAGCAGCAACTGATGCGCGTGGTGCTCCAACGGGTGCGGCGAGGGCGTGTCACCGTTGAAGGTGAAATCGTCGGGTCGGTGGACACTGGTTTTGTCGCGTTAGTGGGCGTCACGCACGACGACACCGAAGTTCAGGCCGACTTACTCGCCAGGAAAACCGCGAACCTGCGGGTGTTCGAAGACGCTGCCGGGAAGATGAACCTGTCCGCGCTGGATGTGGATGCTGGCATACTAGTGATTTCGCAATTCACGTTGTACGCCGATGCGAAGAAAGGGCGGCGTCCCAGCTTTGTCCAGGCTGCCCGCCCCGAAACTGCTGAACCCCTGGTGGAGTATTTCGCGGAACGATTGCGGCAAGAAGGCGTCGAACGAGTGGAAACCGGCTCCTTTGGCGCGATGATGCTGGTCGAAATCCACAACGACGGCCCGGTGACGATCATTCTCGATACGGATGGTTTATAAGCGTAACAATAACGCCCCCAGTAGCTGAGGGCGTTTCGATTCATGAGCAAATCAACTATCGATGACGCTTATGAATGGGGCGCGGTGGTGGCATGGGTCTGATCTGGCTGCGCTGACCCCGCGCCAATGCCTGAATAATCAAGGCAGTATCCGGGGAAATTTGGGTACGTTGCGGGCGAACTGAAGCGGATTTCGAGAATCCAGGCCAATGGAAGTGCATGAGTTCTTCTCCTATCGTCTCGCTATGCGATTAATCCTGTTGGCCTCTTCAGTATAACGCCAAATAATTATCAGAACAAACGACACTATCGTTACAATTTTCAAATATTGCTAGTGGGCTGATCATTTTGCTTAACGGGCACTAGCAAAACCTGGCTTTGGTCAATGACATATTAAGCAATTCTTCAATTTGTGAAAATACACACATAATTCATATTGCTTAATGTTAAGATCACACGAATTATGATAATGTCGATATTAACAATCAAATCAACGCAATTTGTGCGTGTCAATTCTCGCGGAGCATATGATGCAACTTCGGCGCAAGACCCTCATCATTATCGGTTTAACGCTCATCAGCCTGATTATCATCCTTTACACCACCGCTCGTATCGTTTTATTAGATGGGTTTATGAGCCTGGAACAACGGGCTATCACCCAGAATATCCAACGGTTGCAGAACACCATTGATGACCAGCTCATCAATATGTCTTCGCTGACCGCCGATTGGTCACACTGGGATGAAACTTATTTCTTTGTGCAGGGTGAGAATGAGGCCTATATAGAAGATAATTTGATGGTCGAGACCTACATCAACCTGGGGCTTCAACTCATGATCTTCATGGATACAAAGGCGGAGATGGTCTATGGTAAGGCGGTTGATCTTGAAACCTGGGAAGCGGTCTCATTACCTGTCGGTTTGGAGGCGCATCTCACAGCAGAAAGTCCTTTGCTGCAACACACCGAAGACCCGCGGAGTGCGGTCACAGGGGTAATCATGTTAGATGATGGTCCCATGTTGGTAGCCTCACGGGCCATATTAACCAATACGCAAGAAGGACCAATCCAGGGAACGATGGTCATGGGTCGTTTCCTGAATGCAACCGAAGTGGAGGCACTGGCAGCTCGTTTGGCGATGTCGGTGATGATGTTCCCGGTTGATGATGCGGACGTTCCACAGCGCTTTCAGGCGGCTGAGACTGAACTCACACAATCAGAAACTTCTATATTGATTCAGATACTCGATGCTGACACCATCGCTGGCTATGCACTACAGACCGATTTGGATGGCAACACTGCGCTGATTTGGGAGGTCGAAATGCCCCGTGACATCCTGGCTCAAGGCGAAGCAAGTTTACAGTATTTCCTCGGTTCATTGGTGATTGTTGGGCTGGTCTTTACGATTGTTGTCTTGCTGCTGTTGGACCGTTTTGTTTTGGCCCGAATCGAGCATCTGAATGAAGAGGTCAACGCTATTCGCCTAGCGGCTGATTTTTCACGGCGCATCGCCCTGCCCGGTCAGGATGAACTGGCGAACTTTGCTGGTGGCATGAACGAAATGTTGGCGGCTCTAGCGCGAGCCCAGGACGATCTCAAAGAGGCACTACAATTTAAATCCCAGGTGCTTGCTAATGTCAGTCATGATGCGCGTACACCCATCAGCGTAATCACCCTGCGGGCCGAGATGCTTGAAAGCGGGATGTTTGGCGATGTAACTGAAGAGCAAAACAAACTCATCCAGAGTATTCTATCCAGTTCGCGCCAATTGCTGTTTTTTGTCAACAATCTGCTCGACGCCTCTCAACTTGAAGCAGGCAAACTCAAGCTGCACAATCAGGACTTTGCGCCAGCTACCCTGTTAGACCAGGTTGAATCGTCGCTGCAACCCTTGGCAGAGAAGAAAGGGCTTGCACTGAAAATCGTCGACACTCAAGCACTCCCTGAAAAAATGTATGGGGACAAGGAACGGTTATCCCAAATCATATTTAACCTCGTAGGCAATGCTGTCAAATTTACCGACGAGGGCGAAGTATGCATTGAAGCTAAACATGAGCAAGACCATGAATGGGTCATTCGGGTAAGCGACACTGGTCCCGGTATTCCAGCAGATGCTCAGCAGCAACTATTTGAAGCCTTCTACCAGGTAGATGGAACCATCACCCGTAAGCAATCTGGCGGGGTCGGTTTGGGACTATCGATCGTCAAGCAACTGGTTGATTTAATGGGTGGTCAGGTTAACGTGACCAGTGAGCTGGGTGTTGGCAGCACATTCACCGTGACCTTACCATATAAACATGCACAGGAAAGCATATAAGATGAATGCGTATTACGCCTTAATCGTTGAGGATGATGTTGAGCTTGCCGATATTTTCAACTTTATGTTGAAGAGCGTGGGTCTCGATACCGAAATTGTGCGCGACGGCCAGCGTGCGCTGGATCGTCTGGCAGAGATCGTTCCTGATATTATGTTGCTGGACATTAATCTGCCCCGCGTATCAGGATTGGAAATCATGGATTACACCAAAGCGGACTCACGCTTGACCAAAACCAAAGTCATCGTGGTTACAGCTAATCCTCATGCCGCTATTCAACTCGAAGAAAAGGCGGATTTGGTCCTCATCAAACCGGTGAATTTCAAACAAACCCGTGACTTATTTGATCGAATGGTGCAGGGCATGACAACAACCAGTTAGCTCTTACCAGTTTTGCTGTGGACCGACTATACTTCTGCTTCTCAGCATAAAACGGTAACTAATTAACATCACACTTAAAGGCACGAATGAAATGACTAAAATAACACAAATCCTGATAGTAGACGATAATGACCTATTGCGTCAGGATCTTGTCGATCTTTTTGGTCTAATGGGACACAGAAGTGTGGGCGCAGCCGACGGTTGCAGCGGCCTCCAGCTTGCGAAGGAAATACAGCCAGATTTGATCATTTTGGATGTCATGATGCCGGATATGGATGGCTTAAGCGTTCTGCAAACGTTGCGCACGGATCCGGCGACGACCAATACACCTGTTCTGCTACTCACCGGTATGGATCAGAATCAAATACCAGAATCCAGCCCAGAGCTTGGGGAAATTCATTATGTTCAGAAGCCATTTGTAATCAAAGACCTCTTAGCAACTATCGATTTGTATCTTTGCGCTTCACCATAAATCGAAAATCCAAAGACAGATGATAGCAACAGCAAGCATTGTTCTCATTCTTTCTCGTAAGGGATGCCATCCGCCGCCGGGGGCCGAGATCGTCCTACCAGCCCGGCCAACACGATAATGGTCACAACGTAGGGCATCATCTGCAAGAACTGCGTTGGCAAGGTCACGCCCAGAATCTGGAAGCGAGTTTCCAATGCGCTGGAGAAGCCAAACAACAGCCCGCCGCCAAAGGCCCCAAACGGCAAATACTTCCCGAAGATCAACGCTGCCAGCGCGATAAAGCCGCGCCCGGAAGTCATGTTATCGTCAAACGTCCCCGTCGTTTCCAGCGTAAGCCAGGCCCCCGCCAGACCCGCTATCATGCCACCAATAATCACGTTGATCCAGCGCGTCCGGTTGACGTTAATGCCCAGCGTATCCGCCGCATGGGGATTCTCGCCAACAGCCCGCGTCCGTAATCCCCAACGGGTGTAGAACAACATGATGTGCGTGACGATCAGCAATACGAACATCATGTAAAAGATCGGCTTTCCCTGGAAGAATATTTCGCCGACAACGGGTACATCGCTCAGTCCGGGAATGGGCACCACCTGGATCGTTGCGCGTCCGGCGTCCTGTGCTTCCAGCAGCACTTCGCGCCGCATGAAACTCGTCAGACCAATTGCGAGGATGTTGATGACCGTGCCGCTGACGATCTGGTCAGTACGAAAGGTGATGGATAACCAGGCGTGCAGCGCCGCCATCACGCCCCCGGCCAGTATCGCCCCCAGGATACCGAAAAATTGTGCCAGCGGGCTGGTCATCAACGGCCCCAGTAGTGTGAACACCTGAAAGCCAAACGCGGCACCGCTGAGCATCATGCCCTCAATGGCGATGTTGACGACACCGGACCGCTCACACCACAGACCGGCCAGAGCGCCCATCACAATCGGTGTCGCCAGCCGCAAGCTGGATGCCAGCATACTGGTAGCATTCGTGCTCTGCCCCGCCGCTGCCAGAATGAGGATGGACGGAAAAATGAGAACACCGCCCACCAGCAACAGCCAGAATTTGGCGCGTTTAAGATTTTCATTGGGCACAAGCCCAACGACACCAATGACGATGTATAGTACAGCGACCACCGTTGTATACGGCACGACGGCGACCGCCACTGCCATCTCAGTCGGTGGGGCATCGGCATTCGCCGAGCCGATGGTGCCAATGGTTAATGTCGTAATCGCATCCGGCGCGACCTGGGGTACAGCCGACACGATGAGCACCAGCCCCAGCACAATAAACACGATAGAAAAAATACCGGTGCGGGTGATGCGGAAAGCATCACGCCAACTTGCAGTAGATTGCAGCGTTGCCGTCGCCATAAGTTAGCCTCCCCAGCCGGTTGAGAACATCGCAGCTTCCTTTTCTTCGGCGGTTGCTTCCGGCACACGCCAGACATAACGAATTATCATATCGGCAGCGATAAACATAATAATCAACGCTTGAATGATCTTCACCAGATCAATTGAAATATCAGCATTGACCTGCATCAGCGGTGCGCCAGTCAGCAACGCCCCCCACAGAAAGCCCGCCGGTATCATGTTACGTGGATTGGTGCGGGCCAGCAACGCCACCGCAATAGCGTCAAAGCCCAGTCCGGCAAAAAATAGCGGCTGCATGTTGAACTGCACCCCGCTGACCTGAATCGTCCCGGCAAGGCCAGCCAGCATCCCGCTGAGGGCCAGCGCCAGCACCGTATTGAGTGGAACGCTCATGCCAGCATATTTCGCCGCATTGGGGTTCGCGCCGACGGTTCGCAGCTCAAAACCTAATGTGGTGCGATTCAGGAACCAATCCGTCAACCACACGGCGAATATCATAATCAACAGGCCAATATGCAAGTTGTCGCGCACAGTCATCCATGCTAGGAACAATCCACCCACCAGCACAATCACGCCGTTGATGAGGGGACGCATGACCTGTCGCGTATCCTGTTGCAGTGTTTCGCGCTGGAAATAGATCCCCACGACAACCGTCACAATCGCAGCGACAACAAACCAGATTGGTGCGATCTGACTGAAGACTGGCAGCCGGGCCGAGTCGACAATAAACGGCGTGCGGGGAATGCTCGCGGCGGGGTCCTGCATGATGATCGGCTGAGTCGACTTAATCAGCCAATCAACCGTTAACACCGCCACAAAGTTGAGCATGATGGTGGTAATGACTTCATGCGCACCCGTAAAGGCTCGTAACGCACCGGGCAACGCGCCCCACAGAAACCCACCGATGAGACCGGCCAGCAATACCAGTGGCAGATGAATGATGCCCGGCAAGCCAGCAAAGATTTCCGAATAGCCGACCCAGACCGCGAACGTGCCTCCGGCGTAGAGTTGACCCTCCGCCCCAATATTGAACAGACCGGCTTTGAAACCCAACGCCACCGCCAACCCGGCGATCACAAACGGAATCGAGCGCACGAACATTGATTCAAGGTTGGCGACGAAGAAGAGCAGGGCGTTCCCACCCAACCGCAGAAACACCGCTTGCGGGCGATCATCGCTGGGGTCGTCGGGGGTATTCGCGCTGTCCTCGCGGACAACACCTAACAACCCCGTCATGTCTTTGCCCACCAACAACCGATTACCGGGCCGCCGCACAATCAGATTATTTGCCAGTATTGTGTCAAATTCAGTTTCTAACGCCGTGCGCACACTATCCGTCGTGGTTAACAGGTCAGCTTCATATAAACGGCGGACCATGATGAATTGCTCAGAGGCCGCGCCCGGATCATCAATTCCGGCAGCATCTAATAGTGCCTGCGTTGCCACCAGTTCGCGGACATCGGCGGTGGTTAATGCAGCAATATCAATCAGGGCTGCAGCATCGTCACTTGCTGGGTCCAGGTTCAGTTCATTAAGCACATTGACCTGTTCCAGCAGGCGTTCCAGGGTGACAATGCCTTCTTCGTTCACCACTGTCATATATGTCAACAGATCATCATCACTTAAATCTGCTGCGGTTGGCGCAACCGCTTCAATCTCGGCACGGTCATCAGCAGTCAATTCATCTTTACCGCGATACGGTTCTGCCAGCGAACGGACATCGCCCCGTGAAACTTCGCCTAAGTCAACAATCAAAGGCTGCATCGCGGTCAGAGTTGCCACACGGATGCGATTAATGTCACTTAAGTGCGTCCCCAGATTGTCAATTTCCTCGTCGCTGAGGTCAAATTGCGCCAGCACCGCACCGAAACGCTGCACATCGTCCGGGCTGCTTTCCATCAGCGTCAGCACGGCCCGGCCCAGTGTGTTGATCTCACGGTCACTCATATCTTCAACCACAACCAGTGCCCGCGCCAGGTTGATGTCGTCAGCCGACACCTGATCGTTAATCACCAATCCGGTCGCTCCTTCGATGAGTGCGCTGTAGGCCACCCCAGAGACATGTAACCCGGCACCAATGTCACCCTGAGCGCTGGTTAAGATCATCAAGGGAATACCGATAATGAAGGCCGTAATCGCCGCCATGACCGGCACCAGACCGGGCGAGATGCGCCGCCACAGGGTAATGGGTGTCGACGATTGCTCAGCCATCAGTTACCTCCGCTTTGACCCCCGCCATCAATAAGCCCAATTGCTCCCGATTCGCATCCTCAATCGATAATGTGTCGATCACCTGACCGCTGTAAATGACGGCGACGCGATCAGCCAGCGACAGGATCTCATCTAATTCCGCCGAAACCAGCAGTACCGCTGTACCCTCATCGCGCATACGGATAATCTGTTTGTGGATAAACTCAATCGAGCCAACATCCAGACCCCGGGTGGGTTGCGCCACAATCAGCAGTCGGCTGGGCCGCGAAAATTCACGAGCGACGATCGTTTTCTGCTGGTTCCCACCGGAGAGTGAACCAATGCTGGTGTAAATGCTCGGTGTCCGCACATCATATTGTTCGACCAGTTGGTGGGCATTCGCATCTTTGGCCTTTTCATCCGCCAGAATGCCGACGGCAAACGGGCCAATATAGTAAGTTTGCAGCACCAGATTGTCTTTAATGGGAAACGATGCGACCATGCCATCTTTTTGACGATCTTCCGGTACGTGCGCGACCCCACTCTCAGTAATCCGGCGTGGTGGGGCATCGGTCAGTTTCTGGCCTTCAATTGTGATGCTGCCACTTTCAACCGGACGCAGGCCCGTGATCGCTTCAACCAGTTCAGTCTGCCCGTTACCCTGCACGCCCGCGATGCCCAGGATTTCCCCGGTCCGAACTTCCAGCGATAAATTGTTGACGGCCTCCAGATCACGATCATCGAGTACGGTCAAGTTGCTGATCTCCAGTACCGGGTCGCCAGGATGCGCCAGGCCTTTCTCGACCTGCAAAATGACATCGCGCCCGACCATCATGGACGCCAAAGACTGCTGCGTAGAGGTTTTCGGGTCGGCATGACCCACCACTTTGCCACCGCGCAGCACCGTGATCGCATCGCAGATTTCCAGAACTTCTTTCAGCTTATGTGAGATAAAGATGATGCTGACCCCGCGTTCCAGCAGCGTGCGCATAATGGCGAACAGGCCCTCAGCTTCCTGTGGGGTCAGGACCGCCGTCGGCTCATCCAGAATGAGGATGTCGGCTTTGCGGTACAACGCTTTAATGATCTCGACCCGCTGCTGAACACCGACCGATAAATCCTCAACTAACGCGTCCGGCTCAACCGCCAGGCTATACTGCTCGGCAATTTCAAGAATCCGGTTTCGTGCTGTGCGCCGGTCCAGGAAGGGACCGTTGACCGTTTCATTGCCCAGCATAATATTCTCGGTAACGGTCAGCACCGGGACGAGTTGGAAATGTTGATGCACCATCCCGATGCCGAGCGCAATGGCATCATTGGGGTCATGAATCGCCGCCGGTTCGCCATTAATGTAGATGGTGCCTTCATCCGGCGTGTACAGGCCGTAAATCATGTTCATGAGGGTAGACTTCCCCGCGCCATTTTCGCCCAGCAGGCCCAGCACCTGGCCTTTGTGCAGCTTCAGATCAATGTGATCGTTTGCCAGCACACCGGGGAAACGCTTGGTCAAGCCCCGCACTTCCAATACCACCGACGGGTCGGTCACGGTTTTGTTCTCCGGCTCAATCTTCCACCAATTTGCCAGTGAGTATACCGGGGAACATCGTAATTTTAAAAATTCTTAACACCAATGGTGGCAATCCCGGTCATCCAAAAAGTATGGTCGCGCCGCTGGCACAATGGTAAGATTGCCAGACTGGCAACGGCACAGGCAAATGAGCTTGATTCCCAGCATTGCTAAATCCATTTTTACTGTAAGGTTATCGATTCAGGGAGCATATGTGAATGAGTCATCTTGAGGTAGAAGAAACGACATTACCAGGGGTGGGTGTTCGTCATGATTTCAAGACTGAATCCGCCGACCGTATCGGTGTTTTGCATCATCACTCCGGGCGTTTAGACTTGCTAATTTACGATGATATTGACCCGGATAGCTGTCGCAGCACGGTGAACTTATCCGAGGCAGAGGGCCGACTCCTGGGGCAGTTGCTGGGTGCGTCGCAAATTGTCAACTCGATGACCAAATTGCAACAATCAGTCGGTGGTCTGGCAATTGATTGGATCACAATTGCCGGTGGTTGGGCGTGCAATGCCATGCGCATTGACCAATTACAACTCACCAGTACCGGGGTGCTCATTGTAGCGGTCATCCGCGATGATAAACCCACGGCCATACCCACCCGCGAATTCGTGTTGCAGGCGGGTGATACAGTCGTTGTGCTGGGGACGGCTGCAGGTATTCAAAAAGCCACTAGCATTTTGCAGGATGGCGCTTGATGCCAACCATTCTGGCTGCCAGCGCTATTGACATCGCACCATTTTTCATCGAGTTGGGGATCATCTTCATTGCCCTGGCCGTTGCCGGACGGGTCGCCCATATGATTGGTCTGTCGCCGATTCCGTTTTATCTACTCGTAGGCCTTGTCCTGGGGATTGAAGGCCTGTTCCCCTTGAATTTCTCCGCCGATTTCATCCAACTCAGCGCCGAGGTGGGTGTCATTCTCTTGTTGTTTATGTTGGGGCTGGAATATTCTGGCGCAGAACTCAGCACCGGCCTACGCAAAGGCCTGCCTGCCGGGATGATCGACCTGGTTCTGAATTTCACACCGGGAGTCGTGATCGGCTTGCTGCTCGAATGGGAATTGGTGGCGGCCCTTTTACTGGGTGGAATCACCTACATTTCATCGTCGGGCGTGATTTCAAAATTGCTGGGCGACCTGGGTTGGATGGGGAATCGGGAAACCCCTGTCATCTTATCGATTCTGGTGATTGAAGATCTGGTGATGGCTGCTTACTTGCCCTTGATGACGGTGTTGCTCGTCGGCGCGCCGGTTAGCGAAGGCGTGGTCTCCTTGTTGATTGCCGGGATAACGGTCGCGGTGGTGATGCTCTTTGCCCTGCGCTATGGAACCCGCATGAGCCATATGATTGCCGCCTATTCCAACGAACTCCTGTTGCTGACAGTCGTTGCATTGGTACTGCTCGTGGCGGGTATCACCCAGCGTTTGGAAGTATCGGCGGCAGTGGGCGCGTTTCTCGTCGGCATCGCCCTGTCGGAACCGGTAGTCGAACGGGTACATGAACTGGTCGCACCGTTGAAGGACCTGTTCGCCGCCATTTTCTTCGTTTTTTTTGGCCTCCAAATCGACATCATGTCATTGGTTCCCGTTTTAGGTATTGCTGCACTCCTGGCAATTATCACCGGTGTGACCAAACTTATCACCGGCATTGTGGCCGCTCGTCAAGCGAATATTGCCTTGCCCGGTCAGATGCGGGTCGCCACCATGATTACGATTCGCGGCGAATTTTCGATTGTGATCGCCGGGTTGGCAGTCGCGGCGGGGTTGGAATTGCCGGAACTGGCTCCCTTGACTGCCGCCTACGTGCTCATCATGGCGATTGTTGGGTCAATTCTGGTGCGTATCATCAACCCATTAGTTCGGCGCTACCTGGAACGCCGGAAGCAACGAGCCTCGGTTGAGCCTACGACATCATAGCGCCTTGATAAAGCCACGCTCATGCTGCAAACCGGGCGTGGCTGTCCTCGACTCCATTCAATCATCCTGCTATAGCAGTTATGTTATACTCAAATTCATCAACAACACTGCGAGGAGAAAATGAGCGATCAAGTTCACAGCGAACCGCTCACTGAACGTGAAACCGAGATTCTGACCTATCTGGCGGATGGTTTGACCAATAGCGAAATTGCCAGCCAGTTGTATCTCGCACCGAGCACGGTCAAATGGTATGTCACCCAGCTCAATCGTAAATTGGATACCGCCAATCGTGATGAAATCGTCGCGCGGGCCAATCAACTGCATCTGCTGGAGTCGCCTGAGTCGCCATTGCCCCCAAAACACAATCTGCCGCACTTGCCCACGCCATTCATTGGACGCACAGCTGAACTGAGCGAGCTGGATCGGCTCCTCGCTGATCCTGATGTGCGGCTGTTGACCATTATAGCTCTGGGGGGCATGGGCAAGACGAGTCTCGCAATCGAAGCGGCCCACCAGCAACTTAACAACTTTCCCGACGGGGTCTACTTTGTGCCGCTGGCCGATGTTGAGCATATCGCCCTCGCCATAGCCGAGCATACCGGTCACCAGTTTCGGCAAGATCATGAGCAGCATCCAGAGCAGCAAATTCTAGATTATCTAAGCAATAAAAGACTGCTATTGGTGCTGGACAACTTTGAACATTTGCTGGAACACGCATCGCTGGTGAGTGCGATACTGGAAGCAGCGCCGGGTGTGAAGCTATTGGTGACATCGCGCGAACGCCTTAACTTGAGTACGGAAACCCTTTATGCGCTACACGGTCTGCCCTACCCAACCTGGGAAACACCAGCAGACGCCCGCGACTATGACGCGGTTAAACTGCTGGTCCAGGCCGCCCGGCGCGTGAAACCGGATTGGGACATGACGGCAGACAATCTTGACGATGTTGCGCGGATATGTCGTCTGACCGAAGGCATGCCATTGGGCATCCTATTGGCAGCTTCCTGGTTGGATGTGTTTTCGTTGGAGCACATCGCCAATGAAATCCAGACCAATGTCGATTTTCTGGAAACCGAGATGCGCGACGTATCCCAGCGGCAGCGCAGCATCCGGGCCGTCTTCGAATCCAGTTGGCAATGTTTGCGTGCGGCTGAACAGGCGGCCTTCATGAAGTTGGCCGTATTTCGTCAAGGTTGCACCCTGGCTGCCGCCGTTGCGATCACGGGTGCAAGCCCACGAGCGCTTCAGGCGCTGGTCAATAAAGCGCTGCTCAGCCATACGCAGCAGGACCGCTATGAATTGCATGAGCTATTGCGGCAGTACGGCCAGGAGCGACTGGAACAATCCGGGTTCGCCGTGGAGACCGCTGCTGCCCATAGTGCTTATTACTGTGATCACCTGCGTGATCTTGCAGCAGATTTACAGGGTCGTGACCAGTTAGCCGCCCTGGAAACGATCGACCACGATTATTGGAATATCTATTTGGCCTGGCTCTGGGCTGCGGAACACGGTCATGTCGATAATTTCATGTCGGGCCTATTTAGCATCCTGCTTTACCATCTGGTGCGGCGGCCCTACTCCGAGAGCCTGGCAGTGACAACTCGCGCCATTAACTATCTGCGCGACCTCCCAGTCAATCCCGCACGTGACCATACCCTGGCGCATATCCTGGCGGTTACGTCCCGGTTTCACAGTCTGCTGTGGCAAGACGACGCGGCGCGACGCTGCCTTGATGAAAGTCAACAGCTATTACAACCGGGCGGCACGCCGCGTGATGCTGCGATTGTCACCTTCTTTCGGGCAATATCATCGCCTGACAGTTGTGAGGCGATGCGCTTTGACATTGAAGCTGCCCTGGAAGCCTTCCAGGAAGCGGGTGATGACTGGTGGCTGGCGATGCTGCATGGTGTGTGGGGCAATACATTGGTTTGGTACCACGACCCTGCGGCAGGCAGACAGCAGCTTGAGGCGGCCCGTGCAATTCAAGAAAAAGCGGGAGATCGCTTTGGCCTTGCCAATACGTTGCTTGGGCTGGGTCAGGCTGCCGACCGAGTCCAGGATTTTGCCCAGGCCCGCAGCCTGACGCTCGCTGCAATGGAACTTTTCCGTGAAATTCGTGCGCCGTCGGGTGTCTATCAGTCACTAAAGACGCTGGGCCTGCTGGCGGAAGAAGTTGGCGATTTTGAATCCGCCCGCAAGCATTATGAGGAAGGTCTGGCACTGGCCCGAGAAAGCGGCAATCAGGCTGACAGTATGTTTCAGTCCTGGTCATTGTCCTTTGTGGCGCTGGCGCAGGGCGCTTATGATGAAGCCGCCGCCCTCTGCGAACCGGCGGTCCATTATTTTCAAACTGCCGATGTCACGCTTTCCGGTATTGTGCTGATTCGTGCTGGAGAAATCGCCCTGGCCCAGGGCAAACTGGACGCTGCTATCGCCTTT
Organism: Phototrophicaceae bacterium; assembly: GCA_965223835.1. Taxonomy (GTDB): domain Bacteria; phylum Chloroflexota; class Anaerolineae; order Aggregatilineales; family Phototrophicaceae; genus CAVYXZ01. The sequence goes on along the minus strand of CBDCXQ010000001.1, from coordinate 5,678,701 downwards.
TTTCAGCAGAGCTTGCAAACTGATGAGCAGAGCCACAATCTCTTATATTTTGCCTTTGCGCAACGTGGCCTGGGCAAGGCGGCCCATCGGTTGGGTCATTACGAACCGGCGCGGGAACACTTGCAAACGGCGTTAGCAGCGCTCGACGCTTATCAAAACCAGAAGCCGCTGGTTGGTTCCTACAAATCAACCGAAAGTGCAACAGTTCAGGCAGCCCTCGCTGAATTGGCGCTCACCAAAGGTGTTGTTGAAGAAGCGGCGCAGCAGGTACAAGCAGCCGTATCGCTGACCATCGACTCACCGCGCATTTCCATCACGCTCACGGTCATGGCAACCGCGGCTGCCTTGTTAGCCGCCCAGCAGCAGTTTACAAAAGCGGCTGAACTCGTCGCCTTCGTCGAGAATCACCCCAGCGCGTATGCCGTCGATAAAGACCGGGTAGCCGCGCTGGATGCGCAATTAGAAGCCGAATTCGGTCCAACGGCTTATGCCCAAGCCCGCGAACGAGGCCGGGCGTTGGACCTGGAAACAGCGGCAAGCTATGTGCTTGAAGGCTAAGTGGGGAAAAACAAAACGCCCGCTTCAGAGTAAGCAGGCGTTGGTCTGGTTAACTGGACGATTACGGTTGCCATTAGCTGTTGCGTTGCAGTTTAACCGCCGGTTGGCTTTTTACCTGCGCCCGCAGGTTCGTCACGGCTGATGTAATCACATTCACCAGATTGGGTTTGGCAGTGAGGCGCAGCGCCCGGCGTTCATTGTCGGCAGCGTTCAGGCGTTCGTCATATTCGTTCAGGCTGTTGCGATAAATCCACTCGTTCATTTTCGTTCCCCTTTTGTTTCGTTCATTGATTACAGCATACGACTTTGGTGGGTGGGTTGTCTCCCACCATTGGGGTGGGAAAGGGGTAGTAATTGCCCAACCGGTAGGGTAGAACGAGTTAATCAACCTCGTCCATAACCGCTGGTTGCTCCCGCTGCGTGCGCACTGCCGAGAAGACCAACCACAACACGGCCAGCACCTCGCCTGTAGCCGCCAGTAACAGCGTAGGCCGCAACCCGATCGTTTCACCCAGGGCGCCACCCAACAGCGCCCCCACCGGTACCAGAAGCGACGACATAACGGTAAAGGTCGCATTCATGCGCCCGCGCAAATGATTGGGCGTGATGCTCTGGCGCAAGCTGGCCTGACCAACACTGTACAGCGTGACCCCCAGCCCGAAAAATAGCTGTGCAATAATCAGCATGATGGTCATGAACACCACCGAACCGCCAACCAGTGGCAGCACAAAATCACTTCCTGATGCGATCAATACGCCCGCGATGATTGCTGGTCCCAGCCCGATTCGCTGGGTAATGCGTTCCGCCACCAGCGCTCCCACCATAAAACCGATGCTCCCACTGGCGAATATCAGGCCGATCACGCCCGGTTCCAACCCCAGCCGTTCAGTCATATACAATAAAAAGATGGTTTCTAAAAGTGTATTGAACAGGTTGATGGTCCCGACACAGCCCAACAGTGCCCGCAAGGTTGGATTACGGATCACGATCTTGAGACCGTCCACTGCCGCCCGTAACATGGGTTCCGGTTTCTCGCTAACTTCTGGCACTGGCTCCGGTTTACGAATCAGCGCCAGCGCAATCGCCGACATGCCAAACGACACCGCATCAACCATCAGTGCGATGGGGGCTGTAAACCATTGTGTTAACAGTCCCGCCAACCCTGGGCCAACGATTTCCGCGCCTGATCGGCTGAGTTCGAGCTTGCTGTTGCCTTCGACTAACTGCTTGTGCGCGATCAGCGTCGGCAAATAGGATTGATAGGCCACGCCAAACAACAGTCCCAGCGCCCCGGTCCCGAACGCGCTCAGGTAGAGGAGTTCCATCCGTAAGACGCCCAGTAGTGCCGCTACCGGAATCACCAGCACCAGCAACATGCGCCCGATGTCGGCGGCGATGAGCAGTGGCCGCCGTCGCCGCCGATCAACCCACACGCCCACGAATAATCCAAAGCAGATCGCGGGCAGCGATTCAATGGCCGAGAGTATGCCCATCTGCGCGGGTGTTGCGTCTAAAATGAGAATAGCCGTGAGGGGCAGCGCGAGAAATTTGACCTGGGAGCCAAAAAGTGAAATCGTTTGTCCGAGCCAGAGTTTCATAAAGTCGGCATGACGCCATAAGCCGGTCCAACGCATGAGCCGGTCCTCCATCTCTATCTATGCAATTGTCACTCTGGCCCAGAGTACAATATCATTTTAGCACTCTTTACCGTTGAGTGCTAATTTCGATGGCTGATACATCAATTTATAGAGATTTTTTTAGCAGAAGGGATGGCTGATTGCTAATTGGAGGGGGCAGTAGGGGAGAGTCTCAGACTCTCCCTGACAACATAGGGCGGGTTATTCGTCTTCTTTATCCAGCGACATCACATACGCCACCAGCGCATCGACTTGTTCATCCGTTAAGACTTCGCCATAATTGCGCGGCATGTACTCGGCATTGTAGCCTTTGAGCGCATACGCCCCCGGTTCCAGAATCGACTGCCGGACATAGGCTGCCGCATCCAGATCGGCTACTCGCGAGGCTGCTACCTGTCGCAAACCGGGTAATGACGGCCCCAGACCACCCGCATTTTCTCGATGACAGGCGGAACAGGCTGGGGCATTGCGCGTGCCGGTGTTAAACAGAATCTCGCCCAGCGTCAGCAGCGCTTCAGGATAGTCCGGCAGCGGGACGGGCGCTTCATCCACCATTTCGACTGGCTCTGGTATCATGCCGGTATAGGTCACGCGGAAGATACGCGATGAGTTGAAATCCATGATATACAGCGCGCCATCCGGGCCAACGGTAACATCAATCGGGCGAAAACTGCGGGGACGATCCGTTGCATTGGCAGCGAAGTCCACAAAATCAGCCTGAAAATCGCCATTCTCATTGGGCTGTAAGGGCACGAACACCACCGAAAAGCCGAAAACCAGATTGCGATTTTGCTCGATTTCCGCCGCAGTCCCCCACTGCGCGATATACACCCCATCGCGCCAGGCTTCGGGGAAGGCATCCGCTGCGTAATATGTCAAGCCTGCCGTCGCTACGGATGGATATAATTCCGTAACCGGCCCAGCGGTGCCCGACCCCGGCGGCGGATTGCCATAAGTGTCCGGGAAGCCATAATCCTCACCCTCGCGGACGTGATTCAATTCTTCCGGCGGAATCTCACGCAAGGTGCGGTCAATCGTGGTTGGATTGTTATCGGCGCTGAACAGGTCGCCCGCTGGCGAGAACGTCAGGTCATACGCATTCCGAAAGCCAGTCGCGAACACTTCCAGATCGCTGCCATCGGGATTCATGCGCAGAATCGACGCCTCCATCGGCTCTTGCAGCGGGCCATGATCGGTCGTGGCCCCGACGGTGACGTACAACTTATCATCCGGCCCAAAGGCGATGCCGTTATTCGAGTGCCCCGAAAAGCGCAGCGACACCAGCCCCTCGACAATCGGTGTCAGCGTTTCATACGAGCCATCTTCATCGGCGTCGATCAACGTGCTGATGCGGCCACTGTCGGAGATATAGAGCACGTCATCGCGGAAGGCCATGCCCACCGCATGAAACAATTGATCTGGCAGCGCCGACACCTGCTCCACATTATCCGGCGTGATGTAGTTGCGGTCGCCATCCCAGAAGGCAGTTTCGACCGTTTCGGCATAATAATCACCATCGGCATCAATCAGGCGGAAGACACTGCCCATCAACGACAGCACATACAGGTTGCCATCCGGCCCAAACGTCATCTGCGTTGGCAGCGCGAAATTATGCCCCTCCGCGTACACCGTCACCGCAAACCCCGGCGGCACTGTCAACAAATGCGCAGCGTCATGGTCCCGGTCCTCTTGCGCAAACACCGCCAGGGGCAAGATCATCATCAATATTACGTAAATCGTCGGGGCGTATCTCAGATGCGCCCGTGATCGCTGAATCCTCGCCATAAACATCCATATCCCAACCATAAAAACGCCCACCAACTATAGCATAGGGCGGGCTAAATCAAGCAGATTGAAGCCTGGTTTTCATTGTTTAATGACGAGTCTAATTGACTTGCTTTGACTAGGACAGAGCATTTGCATATTAATCTACAATTATGGCAATACGTTGATTTATGAAGACGGCGATAAAATGTATATGGCGTCAATTACTCTGAATAGGTTAAACGAAAGCCAACAAAGTCGAACCGACTAAGTGGATTATTTCCATTTCGAAAATCAGAACGAAAGTCATAGTTAAGGGAATCAAACCATGAACCACCTCGCAAAGCGTGATATCTAATGTTATCGTTTTTGTAAGTAGCGTTCTCGTAAACACTTAAGCACCATTCCCAGACATTGCCTGCCAGATCCGTAACCCCAAATGGACTAGTACCCATATCTGTATACTGGTGAACCGGCGTCGTCTGATTACTATTACATAATTTCACCGAATTATTGCATTTCTGGCAATCCCACTCGTCGCCCCAGGGATAAACACGACCGTCATCACCCTGCGCCGCCCGCTGCCATTGCGCTTCGGTCGGTAACATGATCCACTTTTGCTCCCCTCCTTGATGCTTTGAGCTGGTGTGTGTACCTGTGGGAGAGGGGCCGGGGGAGGGGTTTATTTGCGCATTCAACCAGTTACAAAACGCCACTGCCTCATACCATGATACCCCCACCACCGGATAATCTGCGCCGTTCCATTGCTTGTCATTCCAATAGCGCGGTTCAGTCCATTTTTCGCTTTGCCGATACTCCCACCCAGCTTCCGTCCACCATTTTTGCTCACTATAACCACCAGCTTCCACAAATTTCGCGTACTGCGCGTTCGTCACCGGATATTTGCCGATCTGGAATTCAGGTACGGTCAACACCTTTTCTTCAATTGTGACCTGCCCCCCGGGAATCGTCATCAGATCAAATGGGGGGCGGCATAATCTCGAAAAGGTGCTGGACGGGATCGGGCGGTTGCGGTTCTCGCTTGCCAACGTCTGCTACTGGTGCTGACGAAGCTAGTGATGCCGGTGCCTGGGTTGGGGCAATTTCCAGTTCAGCACACAGCGCGTCAACCAGATCGGTTAAAGTCAGTCCATCCAGCGTAAAGTCGATGTAATGTTCCAGCGACAGGCTGATGGGTAGCGCCGTTGCTTGCGCCATGACCGGAATGATGGGTTTGTGCGCTGTGTGCTGTGCATACCCGATTTCTCGGATGACATAACTGATCGGCTTGCCCTGCCGATGGCGGTTAATATCCGGTGACACCAGAACGATCATCGAATCACAGCGGTCAATCTCACGCTCGATTTGCAGTTCCCAGCTTTGCCCAGCCCGCAATGACCGATCAACCCAGGCTGTGACGCCTACAATCGCGTTCAGGGCATCCGCCAAATTCAGGGCTAAGTCACGGGTGTCGCGTTTGGAATAGCTGATAAATAAGTGGGGCATTGGCTATCATGTTCAGGATGCGATCAATACCATCTATTATGGCGATTCCATCTCGGTTCGGCAAGCTTTTTCACGGGTTCCTTTGCGTCTTAGCGACTTTGCGTTGCATTATTCTGTTCCGGCAAAGCACGCTATACGCTCGTTTTGTTCTCCGCTATAATGTCGGCCCGTTGAAGGCCATCAAGGATGAGCATGAGCACCAACGACGATACGCAACCGCGTTCCCCCCTCTCGGCTGAGACACCGCCGCATGGTCAAGCGCCGGTTCCGATGCCGGTTGCCGAGGATGGTGGGCCGGGCTGTGTGTTGTGGGGCATCGTCGGCGCACTGGCGTTAGGCTTCGCGGTTGTCATCGTCATCCTGGCCGGCGCCGCCGGGTGGACATCCGGCCAGCGCGAGGCGCAATCCTTTGCCACCGCCACCCAGCAAGCCGAGATTCAAGATCAACTGGCCCGCATTCCCGGCGATGTTGCCAGCGGGAACGCTGTGCTCCTGGCCGCGCGTATCGAATTTTTAGCCACGCAAACGCCGGGCGTCACCAATCTCGCGGAAATTGTGCAAACGGCAACGGCGGTGTATGCCGCCAGTCTGCCCACCGCCACTCTTCCGGCAAGCGCCACCCCGATGCCAATTGACACGCTGGAACCCACCGTTGAAATCGTGCCCGAAATCACCATTGAAGCCGACGGCGGCTACGATCTGGCGGCGCTGCTGGAACAATCACAAACGGCGCTGCGGTTGGGTCAATATGAAGAAGCAGTGGACTTGCTCAAGGTCATCGAAGCGGTCGATAGCAGCTATGAAAGCGCTACCGTGCGCGGCTATATGTTGGAAGCGCTCACGACGCAGGCCTTACGCCTGTTCCGGGGTGGTGGCAATCTGGCCGAGGCGATCTTGTTGGTCGATGAAGCGGAGCAGTACGACCTGCCCGGTGATAGCGAACTCATCTTTGAGCGCTATGTCGCCACACTGTATCTCAACGCCCGCAGCTCAATCGGCACCGGCTATCCGACAGCGATTCAAGCCCTGACCCAGGCCTACAATGTCGCGCCTGATTATCGTAATGGGGAATTGCGGCAGTTATTGTTTGGACAACTGGTCGCTTATGGGGATGCGTGGGTTGCGGAGCAAAACTACTGTGCAGCGGTATCACAGTATCAAAACGCGCTCAACTACATCAACGATCCGGGCGTCAGCGCCAAACGTAATAACGCCGAAACCGCCTGTCAGCAGGGGCCGACCCCTGGCGGTCCAACGGTAGAGGGCGTCGCACCGGTTGGGGTTCCCGCCACCCCCTCTAGCTAAATCCTTTCTCATTCCGCGCTCACATATCACTAACTTGGGTCTTACGCGTTCAATTTAACCTATTATCAAGCGAATCTGACATGTGGTAAGTTGATTCCTCCTTCCTCCAAAGTGGTGTGAGATGTGTTGTGTGTCAGGTTCGTGGGCAACTGGGAATAATGTGTTCGTGTCACTGAACCACCCATAGCCCTTCCCTCAATAAGCCGTGTGTTGGTGTCCCCCCTCACCGCACGCGGCTTATTTGAATTCAGGCGATCACCAGCGGCCTGTTGGCTAATCCAGTTCCGCCAATGTATCGAGAATCAGTTGCAGGGCGGCGGTTGCGCTGGCCGCTTTGACGGCTTCCCGGTCGCCCTCCCAGACATGACGCTGTACTTCCAATAGATCATCAGGACCCGCGATGCCAATATAGGTTAACCCTACCGGCTTTTCAGCCGTGCCGCCGCCGGGACCCGCAATGCCGGTCACGCTGACAGCGATGTCCGTCTTGAGTAAATTACGCACGCCAACGGCCATTTCCTGGGCGGTTTGTTCGCTCACAGCACCATGCGCGATGAGTGTCCCTTGTTTAACGCCCAGCAGCGCATGCTTAACCGGGTTAGCATAAGCGACGACTCCACCCAGTACATAGGCCGAACTCCCGGCAACGTTCGTCAAGCGGTGCAGCACCAGCCCACCGGTACACGATTCGGCTGCACTGACAGTCCAGTCTTTTGCGTTTAAAGCGGTGCCGACCTGTGCTTCCAGTCGTTGCGCCATGATTTCGCCCCCTATCATCTGGTCATGCATGATCTCACCAGTCAGAGTGTGGCGCTTTACACGAACGGTGTCAAGCTGTTGACTGACTGTACCCGGTCAAAAAATCACATCAGCGGCGGGGGCCAGGGGGTGGTCCACCCGGTGGCGGCGCACCAAGCGGGGGGCGTGGCAACAATGTAGGTCGTACATCGGTTGGGATATAGGTAAAGGTTGGGGCGATGGTCGCCGTCGCCTGCCGAGTAGGCAAATCTGTTGGAATTGGCGTATTCGTAATCGTTGCCGATGGTTGCGTATCCGCTGCTTGATTCTCAACCGGGACTGACGTTGCCTCTACGCGGGTAACGATCACGGTTGGTACGCGATATTCAGGCTCTTCTTGCAACTCATGCATAACGAGTACCACCATCATCGCCGCGACAGCGACTAACACGACCAGAGCCAGTGCGCCCAACACCAGCGGTAAAGACCTGCGGTTTGCCGGATGGTGTGCGGTTGAAGGCACTTTGAGTGCTGTCGGTTGCGCCGGAACTAATGCCTGGTCCGGTTGCGCAAGGGCTGCTAGCGCGCGTTTTTGTGACCGGGAGGCAGGCATACTCGTTCGTGACCCATTGGTGACTGATTGATCGGGCGTGTGATCGAATACAACCACCGGCGGGGTTTGTTCGCCATCTGCCACATCGCTCATAAAATCGTCGCGCAAGTTTTGCAGCGACATCATCAAGGTGTGGCGTTCACCCGCGTTGAGGCGTCGCACCTTTGATTCAACAAACGCATCGCGCAGCGCAACCACCATGTCACTCGCCGTTTGAAAACGGTCGTCAGGGTCTTTCGCCAATGCCCGAAACAAAACAGCCTCAACCGCCGCCGGCACATCCGGGTTCAATGATGATGGCGATGGTGGCGGTGTGGTCATATGGTCGCGCAAAATCGTGTAGGTTGACCCGCCAGTAAACGGCACCCGTCCGACGATCAGCTCGTACATCACAACGCCCAGCGAATACAGATCAGAACGCGCATCCAGTTCGCGCACGCCTTCACCTTGTTCGGGTGACATATAGGCCGGTGTCCCGACCAGCATGCCCCGGCTGAGCGTACTTTCCCCGGCATCAACGGTACGCGCCAATCCAAAATCCGTGACATAGGTTCGTGCGGATTCATCCAGCATAATGTTCGACGGCTTAATATCACGATGGAGAATACCCTGCTGGTGTGCATAATCCAGCCCGGCAGCCACTTTCGGCAGGACTGCCATCGTATCGCGCAATTCTAACGGGCCATCAACCAGCGAATCGCTGAGCGCGATTCCCGGAATATACTTCATAATCAGGAAGGGTTGGCCCTCATATTCGTCAAAATCGTAGACCGGCACAATGTTAGGATGCTCAAGCTGGGCGATAATTTGCGCCTCGCGTTTGAAGCGGGCAACAAACTGATTATCGTTCAAGAAGGACTGGTGAATCATCTTCAGCGCGACATAGCGATTCAAGCTGGCGTGGTGCGCTTTAAAAACGGTCGCCATCCCGCCCTGGCCCAATTGGGAGATCACTCGATAATTACCAACATATTCGCCTTCACGCAGCATAATCTGTGCCTGTTGTTGTTATCCGACGGGTACAAGCACATTATACGAGACATTCAGGTACAAAAGGCTGAAGGTTCAACGTTCCAGATCGTTGCCTGATGGCTACAGCTTGACAGACATCTCGCCATTCATTTGCGCCACCAGAAGCACCTGTGCTACCGTTGGATTGTTCGTCTGCACTCGGAATTGATACAACAATGCCACCACCTGCTAATTTTCGACATGCAACCGGCCTTCAAGTTCGCTGGGGCGATATGGATGCGCTCGGCCATGTGAATAACGCCGTTTATTTGACCTATCTGGAACAAGCTCGCATCACCTATACTCGCGACCTCAACATCTGGGAAGGTAATACCTCTGATCTGGGTATGATTATGGCGCGGGTTGTGCTGGATTATAAGCTACCCTTGACCAGTGTTGACGCCATCACCGTTTACACGCGGGTGAGTCGGTTGGGGACTAAAAGCTACGATATGGAGCAAATGATTATCCGGCAGGATGAAACGGTTGTGGCCGTCGCCACCATCACGATCGTCGTGTTCGATTACACCACGCAGCAGTCGGTACCAATACCAGCGGCATGGCGTGCCAGATATATCGACTATGAACCCGGATTAGATGCATGAGCGCCACAACACTGGATGAGGTGATTGCTGCGTTAACCGCTATTATTGACGACGCCCGCACGGGAGCGTCGCGAAGCGGTTATTTTGCGGTTGTGTACCGTATGGTAACGCACGCAGTCAAAGCGGGCATCACTGACGGGCGCTTTGAAGATGGCCCCCGCATGGAACATCTCGATGTCATCTTTGCCAATCGTTATCTGGAAGCACATGAACAGTACCAGCGTGGTGAACCCTGTTCAGTGGCCTGGCAGGTCGTCTTCGATAGCGTCCAGCTTTCCAATTATTTAGTGTTGCAGCATATCCTGCTGGGTATCAACGCGCATATCAACCTTGATCTGGGCATTGCCGCTGCTCAGGCTGCACCGGGGGCCGAACTTGACGCATTGGAGCATGACTTCATGGAGATTAACGCGATGCTGGCGAGTCTGGTTAAAACGGTTCAAATGCGCATCGGCACCATCTCACCCTGGTTGGGCTGGCTGGATTATGTAGGCGGCAGGACCGACGAAGCCATCGTCAATTTCAGTATGGAAAAAGCCCGCCAATCTGCCTGGGCCTATGCCCAGAAACTCAATCGTCTCAATGCGGATGAACAGGCGAATAGCATTGCTCAACGTGACCAGGCAGTCGCCGACCTTGCCAGCATCATTACGCGCCCCGGCCTGACATTGAGCACGATGATCTTCTTGATCTGGTTGCGCGAAAGCCGCGAAGTCACCACCATCATTGACCTGCTGCTTCAGGAATGAGGGTCTGCCGCTAGCTCAACCTCGGATTCTGAGCGAAATCAGTTGTTATTGTCGTTGTCGCCGCGCAATTTACGGGCCAGGAACCCACCCATTAAACCCGACATCAGGGTTTCGCTGGTCGAAATATTGGTGCCCTTAACCGACTCGTCCCATTTGTTATTGTGCCGCCGGTTAATCCATAAGCTGTAGGCATCCGCCGCTTCAGTCAGAACCGCTTCCAGTGCATCACGGTCATCTTGCTGCAAAACCTGTCGAATTTCACTCAACGTTTGCAGCATCTCATCCAGATAATGGACCATGCTTTGCCGGTTGTTCAGCCACAGATCACGCAGATCATCGGGGTGGGTATCGAAGAGTTGATGGGTCAACCGACCAAACGGGGGATTGGTCAACCGCTCAATATCCCCCCACCCGGCGTTATTCTTCAGTGCATAAAAACTGCTGACTCCCAGCAGGGTCGGCAATCCCAGCGTCGCGCCCATCAAACTATCATGTTCCATCGGGTCCATAAAATGTACCGTTGCTCCCAGAATCGAGGCAAAATCGCTGGCGAGCTCGACCGCTTCGGGGATGCAGGAGGGACTGGGCATGAGCATCATGCTGCCGTTATCGAAAAGATCAGCCGTCGCATGTTCCGTATCATCCAGCCCATCAAACAGATACTGCGGATTAATCACGGGGGACAAGCCCACCAGATGGGCGTCGTCGTTCAAGAACTCTTTGGCCCAGTTTAACGATGGCATCTTCAACGGCGAGAAATCCAGCACCACGCCACCGGGTCGAATGGCATCACCGATGTGCTGGTAGGTGCGGCGAACATCGGCATAGGGCAGGGCCAGCACGACAATGTCCCGATCTTTGACCGCGTTATAGAGGTTGCGCATGGACTTGCTAATCGCGCCTTTGTCCTCGGCTTCTTTGAGCATCGCCGGGCGGTCTTCGCTGCCGCTCACCTCAAAGGTGTGGGGGGTGTTACCGCGCTCGTTGTAACGCTTCAGCGCCAACCCAATCGACGCACCCAGGCGTCCGAGGCCGATAATGGTAACTGAAATCTGTTGTTGAGCCATAATAGTTTACCTGTATGTCTAGCCGAAAAACGCAACACCATTTTAGCAGGTTGGCATCTCGGTTTTCTGAATGATTGTTATAAGTACTCGATTACCCTTCATATCGTTCGGCATGGCTGGAATTCATACCGTAGGACTTGAACCAACGGGAGACAAACCAAAGCACAAAGCACTATTAATTCGCATCGTCTGCGGCTTGCAGGCGTTGAAGCAACTCAACGTGCGGATGCTGCGACCATTGCTTGAGGTCATCCGCATGATGGGCGATCAACCAGCGGGCACGATCACTGGCTCCGGCAGCCTGCACGATTGCCGCACTCCAGGCTGGATGATGAACGCTGAGGACAAACGGGCGGCAGAGCCGATTAGATGTCGGTCCCGCGCTCAACCGTTCAAACCAGCGCGGCGCGAATTGGCGCGTCAGGACCACCAGCGTCTTTTGCCACACCGGGAACGGATAACGGGATTTGCCAACATCATGCAGCAAAGCGGCAACTCCCAGATCATCAGGAACGAAACCTTCCTCCCGCAGTGTCCGTAATACAGCCAGACTGTGGAGTTGTTCGCTGCGACGCATCTGATCGAAACAGGCTAGCAATTCAGGTGAGAGATACTGTGCTGCCAGATCCCGATCAACCGACTGGGAAAAAGCAAACAGCGCCCGCAAGCCCTGCTGGATGCGATAGGGAACAATCACCGATTTATCCTAGCAATATGCCGGTGATGAAGTTCATTGGCCCACCGATTAAGATACCAAAGATGTTGATAATACCCGTGAAACTCAACAGGATCATACCGAAGAACGCGTACTGACTGTACTGTCGCCACTGCGGACTGCCCCACAATTGAGCTTGCGGCGGCGGTAGGAGGGCATAAATGATGTGCCAGCCATCTAGTGGAAAGAAGGGCAGGATGTTGAACAAGAACAACAGAACATTGAACCGGATGATGATAACGATAATGTTGACGAGAAAAATGGGAGCGTTTCCAGCCACTGCCAGCGGTAAGATGAGTTGAAAAACGATCGCAAATATGATCGCCAGGAGCAAATTAGATAGGGGACCGGCGGCAACGGCGGCCAGGAAGCCCCAGCGGGGATTCCGCATGCGATGAGCCGCAATCGGGGCGGAGCCTAAAATGCCAAAACCGATCAGGGCAAACATCAACCAGCCAACCCAGTTAATATGAACCAGCGGATTCAACGTCAGCCGACCCTGTTGAGCCGGCACATAATCGCCCATAAGATGCGCTACATAATTATGCGCAAATTCGTGAACGGTCATCCCCAAACCGACCGCAATCAACACGGCGATCAAGGTTTCGATACTTGGGTTTCCAAAGAGCAGCAAGGCAGGCTCCATTTCATTGCGTTGAGCAGCTAGGCTAAAGTATAGCACGGGCGCTGTTAGCGCGTTATAGATTATTTGTGAGCGGCACATGAATGCACCATAGCAGAGCAATGGTATCAGAGGTTCAGCCTACCAGTGGGGTGCCTGAAGGCAGCGGCATTGCAGCGCTTTTCTGGTAAACTAAGGGCGTTGGCGAGTTGATTATTGTGAGTCTATGCGCAGCTTATTGTTTGTATTGACGGTTCTGCTATTTTCGCTCCAAATGACATCCGCTCAGATCGCGGCTCCCTGCGGCGTGGTGGATGCATTCGATTTTCCCATTGAAGATCTCGTCGCTGGTTATGATGATTTCGCGCTGTATCGGGCACGCTTTGGCGGCAATCATGTTGGGCTGGATATCGGCTTTGATCGCTGGGGCGACCCGGTATATGCCGCAGCCAAAGGGCAGGTCACGCTGGCCGATATTGAAGAGTGGGACACCGAAAAAGGCGTGGTCATCGTGAAACATACTTTCCCCGATGCCAGTATTGCCTACACGCTTTACGGACACATGGAACAGAACGATGAACTCCGCTTCCCCGAAGTTGGTGCGTGTGTCGATCAAAACACCGTACTCGGCGGCATTGGCTGGCCGTCGCGCGGGCGACCGCACCTGCATTATGAGATCCGCAACTTTTTGCCCGGCGAAGGCGGCCCCGGTTATGTGACGGACAATCCGCTGGATGAGGGTTGGTATCATCCGCTGGATTTCACACAGTTGTGGCGCATTAAATTACAGCCTGGGTTCGTCGCATCAACCACGTTTCGCCAGGTGCCGTCGCTGCCGCCGGTGATGTTGGATAGCGGTATGTATGCAATTGCTGCGGGCAATATTGTGCAAATGGGCGCTCAGGGTGGCGCTGAACTCTGGCAGGTCGAAACCGATGGCATCATCACCGGCATCGCGGGTTTAACGGGCGATCGGGTGGTGGCGCATACGGTCAATGGGCAGGTACTGACCTTACAAAATGGGCGCTATGTCGCTTTGTGGACGGTTGATGGTCTTGATGAACCCTTTTTAGCATTAGGTGAAACGCTCGTTTTTGCCTTACCCGGCGGCGCATTAGCAGCTTACGATCCAGCGGGAACGCCCCTGTGGACAACGCCCGCTATCTCATCGGCAGCACGGGTCACACATTTCGCCGATAACGGTGAGCATATTGCACTGGGCGTGCGCAGTGATGATGGTGACATTTATTGGCGACTGCTGGATGCGCAGGGTCAGATCACGTTTGCGGGCCGTTTTGATAATCAACCAGTGATCGCCCCTGCCCGTGATGGCAGTTGGGTCGGGTTGGATGGCGCCCAGTTCAAGCGCTTTCGTAACGGCGAGAACCACGACCTGGGTAACATCGGTCAGGTTCCGGGCCGCACCGCCCAAGCGACGGCTGATGTCCTGGGCAATGTCTATGTTTACCTGGGTGACGCACCACGCACCCTGGTTGGGCTGGACCCCAACGGTTCTCGACGCTGGCAAGTCGAGTATCCCGCTGCTAATGGTTCACTACCGCCCTTGATGGCAACCGGCAGCGGCTGTTTGCTCTATACGCTGGATGCAAGTGGGATGCTCAATGTTTTCAGCACGGCCAACGGCGACTTATTGCAACGGGTAGAACTCTATGCCGGGGGCAATCGCAGTAGCAGTCCCCGCGCCCGTCTCTTGCACATTGATAATAACGAACAAATCCAGGTCAGCAGCGGCTTCCTCTCAATGGTGACGCTTGATGGCTGGACCCTCGGCGGCACGGCTATGAGCGACTGCCGTTTGGGATAGCGATCAAACCCAACATGACTGGTTAACAAGTATTGTCAAACTCGAATATAGCGAAATTCGATTATAAATTATAAAATATTGATGGGCAGATATTTTTTACAAAGGAGATTTAATGATGGCAATGCAACCCTGGTTCCCCGCCGCCAAACTGGGCATTTTTATTCACTGGGGTATTTACGCAGTCAACGGCATTCCGGAGTCGTGGGCCGTTTTCAATGGCGAGATCAGCCATGACGACTACATGAAGCAGCTTGACGGCTTTACCGCCGATCAATATGACCCGGTCGCCTGGGTTGATTTGTTCAAACGGGCGGGGGCACAGTATGTCGTCCTCACAACCAAACATCATGATGGCGTTGCTCTGTGGGATACCCAGCAGAGCGACCTCAACGTTGTCAAACAAACTCCTGCCGGGCGCGATCTGATTACCCCTTATGTTGAAGCAGTTCGCGCGGCGGGCTTGCAATTGGGCTTCTATTTCTCGCATCTTGATTGGTCACACCCGGATTACGCGCCGTTTCCCGTCGGGCAGCGTACCCGCCAAACGATGCCGCGAATTGCTGACGAAGAAGTTTTTGCGGGTTGGCCCGATGGCCCCAACAACCCGGCCTGGCAACGTTTCCTGAAGTTCCATCGCGGTCAACTCATGGAACTGGCTGAGTTCAAACCCGACCTGTGGTGGTTTGATGGTGATTGGACGCCCGAAGGCAACGATTACTGGCAGATGGAAGAAGTGCGGGACCTGTTGTTAGAACTGACACCCGATGCCATTTTGAATTCCCGAATGCGTGGCTATGGCGACTATGCCACCCCCGAACAGGGTATCCCGGTGATTGCGCCCGAGGGCCCGTGGGAATTCTGCGTCACGATCAACGATTCATGGGGCTATCAGGTACAGGATACGAATCATAAATCGGTCCGGCAGATTGTGCGCATGTTCTGTGAATGCATCGGGATGGGCGGCAACATGTTACTGGATGTCGGACCCTATGCTGACGGCTCGTTGCAACCGGAACAGGTAAACCGCTTGGAAGGCCTCGGTGAGTGGATGCGTAAACATGCCGAAGCGATTTATCCAACTGATGCGGGATTGCCACATGGTCACATCTATGGGACCAGTACCCTGACCAAAGACTGTGAAACGCTTTATGTTTTCATCTTTGACCGACCCTGGGATCAAATCGCAATTAAGGGATTGATTACGCCTGTGAAGCGCATTTCGGTGGTCGGCGCTGGTGAAGAACTGAAGCACACTAAAATCGGTGGCCTCGGCGAAACACCAGGTACTGTATGGATTGATGTGCCCGAACATGTGCTGGACCCAAACGCGACCGTGTTGAAGGTTGAGCTGGATGGGCCACTCAATTACTATCACGGTGCCGGGCGCGATTAACATAACCCTTTTTACACAACACCGCCAGACAAATTGATTGATGATAAGGCGCACAATCGTGTGCCTTTTGAAGGTGCTCTGATAGAATTAGTCACTGTCCTTACGTATTTGAGCGGGAAATCGTAGGAGCGACTCGCCGATCGCCCCTACCAAATCCGATTGTCTGCGTAACGGCAGTTAGTCATTTATCATGAATGCCTTTTTATGCTGCATCAGTCAATTCACTGGCGCAACACCTGGTTTGCGTGACATGCTTGTTATTCCAACTTCGGCTGGATATTGCATTTGATTGCGCCCATTCTAGCCTATGGAAAATCCCAGATCACCTCTAAGACTCCTCATTCGCTCACGTTGTAAACCATCTCCTGCGCTACAATGGATATGGTAATGATGCAACAGGAATATCTATGATTCGGCGGATTGTCTATTTCATACTCTTGCTGGTGCTGGTGAATCCGGCAGTTGCCGACCCGGTAAATGACACAGCAGCAGCCCTGGATGCGGCGGTGATTCCCCCGCGTGATCGGATTGACCTGGCGCGGCGGTTGCTGGATGTCAGCGAGATTGCGCCACCTCCCGCTGAACCGCCTGCATGGGCGCTGGGTGATGTGCAGTCCTTTTGGGTGACCAATGAATTCGAAAACCGAACCTTCCAGGTCGAGGCTGACCTGCGGACAATCGGTGAACATATTTATTTCTGGGTCGAACGTAGTGTCAACATCAGTCCGGCAGTGTTACAAGAACTGGCGGACATGTTTGACCGCGACATCTATGAGCCGCTCCGTGACCTGCTGGGCAGCGAAGCCCGACCAGGCATTGATGGCGACCCGCGTGTGTATGGCCTGTTCGCTTATGGACAAGGGCCGGGAGTGGCTGCGTATTTTTCCAGCGACAATATCTACCCCGCCGAGGCGGTTTCAACCAGTAATGAACATGAGATGTTTTTCTTCAACCTCGATACGCTGGGCACTGGCTTTGATGCGGCGGTGATCGCCGGGATCGTTGCCCATGAATTCCAGCACATGATTCAAGAGCAGCAAGACACCAACGAATCGATCTGGCTGAACGAGGGCTTCTCCAAGTTTGCGGAAGTTTACATCGACTATCCCTTCAGCACAGGCAGCGCCGCGCTGGCCTTTCTCGGCCAACCTGAAACCCAATTGAATGCCTGGCCGGAAGATGGCTCCACGATTCCGCATTATGGGGCGGGGATGCTGTTTGTGAGTTATTTCTATGATCGCTTTGGGCCGGAAGCGTTGCGCACGTTAGCCCAGCATCCCGCATCCGGCATGAACTCGGTTGATGCAGTGCTGGCAGAGCTAGGCGATCTGGATTCCGATACCTTTTTTGCCGACTGGGTACTGACGAATTATCTGCAAGATGCTTCACTGGCTGCCGGGCAATATGGCTATCGCAGCCTGCCACCTCTCAGTGGCCCCGCGACCACTGCCATCGTCAGCGACTTTCCCTTTACGATCAACGAAAACGCCAATCAATATTCGACGGATTACTTCGTTTTTAATCGGGTAGCCGATCAATCCGCACTCGATATTCAGATTGAAGTGCCGGAAACCATTCGACTGGTGGGGACGAACGCAGCCAGCGGTCAACGGCTGTGGTACAGCAACAAGGCCGATAACAGCGACACCACCCTGACTCGCCGGTTTGATCTGACCGGTGTTGAGCAGGCCACGTTGAATTTCAAGCTATGGTATCACATCGAACACCTGTGGGATTATGGCTATGTAATGGTCAGTACCGATGCGGGCGCAACCTGGGACATTCTCGATTCGCCGCTGAAAACGCGCGAAAATCCACATTATACTGCCTATGGTCCCGGCTACACCGGCTTCAGCGAAGGCTGGCAGGCGGAATCACTTTCACTGGATGCCTATGTTGGACAGGAGATTCTGCTGCGCTTCGAGATGATTACGGATGACGCGACCACGCAGCCGGGTATGTTGATAGATGATGTCGCGATTCCCGAAATCGACTATTTCAGCGATTTTGAAGCCGATGACGGTGCCTGGGAAGCACGAGGCTGGATCTGGACGGACAATACGCTCATCCAACAGGCCTGGGTGCAAGCCGTGCAGCGGACGGGTAATGACGTGACGGTTACGCGCTGGCTCGTCCCAACCGAAAACAACTGGTCTTTGCCGCTTGAGCCGGGCACCGATCAGGTGATGGTGTCGGTATCACCTTTCGCACCCCTGACATTGGAGCCAATGCCCTACACGCTGACGGTTGATTTAGATTAATAAGCGCAAACCAGGGCTTATTCTTCGCACGGGATGGCCTGTTTCTCGATCTGGTTCAGAATTTCGTAGGCACAGTCCATCGCTGGATGTTTGAAGGCCGGGTAAGCGCGGTTTACCAGTTCGCCGCTGTTGCCATTGAGGTTCCAGCGCCAGGTCAGAACGGCGGTATCATGGGCGTCACCTTTGGCGATGTCCGCGCCGGTCGTGATTCCACAACTTACAATGGCCGCCTGAAGCTGCTCAATTTGCTCTGACGACAAACAGTGCGCCAATTTCCAGTTTTTGCCATCATAAACGCGCACCCGGCCATCCGTGTAGTAGATGCGCTCGGTTGTCAGGCTGCGGAAGCTATCATGGTAGCGGGTGTGCAGGTAGATTTCAGGTTCGTCGGGCATCAGGGAATCGTCCATTCCAGATTTGTGGCGCGTTCCAGCTTGAGCGCGAAGGGCGCATAATGGGCCTCGTGAACCACATCACCCATCGACATAATGCTGTCGGTATTTCCGGCTGGGATCTCGGCAAACTCGTCGTTTAACAGGTCGGGGTCCGCCGGTGAATCGGCCTCGCCAATCAAGCGGCGCACATCCTCGTCCATATCCACATATTCATCGCCCAGGCCAAACATGTGTCCGGCTTCATGCGCCGCCGTATTGAGTTCGCTGGTAAAGGGATCAACGCGTATATCGGCCCGGCGATATTTCGGATCCTCATTAGAGCGGGTGCTATCACCGGGGCCGACCTCCCCTTCAGCATTAGCCGTCAAATTGGCTGAATCCAGCCTCGTTGACAGGTAAGTAACGACGTTATCGGCGCGTTCCTGCGACAAACCTTGATTAAAACTGTCGGACCCGGAAGCTGTCGCCCGACCTGTGACCTCAACTTCATGCGGACCGGGAGTGCCATCCTCACCGACCGGTTCCGGCAACGCATTAATTTCGTCTGCGATGGTGTCAAGTTGGCCGGTCATCTCCGGCGTGATTTCTGATTTGCCATGTTCGAATGAACCCGTAAAGCGATTCAGTTTGAACACATTAAAGGTTTCGGTCTCGGTGGGGTCCCGCGAATCGAATTCAGAGCGATCACCCTGGACAAAGGAACGGAATCGATCCTGTGGATTGCCTTCTTCATCGGTGCCGCGTTTATGAACGGTCATTTTATTATGCGCACTGGAGGCATCGCCCACAAACTGGACATCTATCTCAACCCCGGTTTTGAGCGCTTCAAATCCCGGCGAGTTGCATTCGATAAGATGTTGGCCGCTCCAGGCGGTTTCAATGCTGCTTGCCAGATCTTGCCGGAACTGATCCTGTTCCTCTTCGCTCCACACTTGATCGCGGGCGTCCGCACCGCCAGCGGATAATTCCGGCTCTTGCACCGGCGTGTCGTCCGCGTTCAGGAAGGTCAAATGTAGCTTGAGGACAAAGATCGCTCTGCCAAGCACCGGGCGGGCTTCGGGGCCGCTCACATCGCTGGGCATATACACGATGTCGAACCGTTCACCGCTCTGCGTAATCACCTGATTTTGCAGGAATTCTTCCAGATTGTCCGGGGTTTCGGTGGCCTGCTCTTCAGCAGGTGCATCCGTAGCGTGCTCCTCGGTGGCCGCTTCGCCTTCTGATGTAGCATTTTCTTGCTCAGCCGTATCCGAACCCGATGTCCCATTGAGTTTCGCCCAGGTTGATGGCCCGACAATGCCGTCAGCGGTCAACCCGTTCTGTGATTGGAAGGCTATAACACCGGCCCGCGTCATGGGGCCAAAAACACCATCGACTTCCAGCGGCGCGGTCGCCCCGGCATTGTTGAGTTTTTCTTGCAGACTGGTGACGGCCTGCCCACTGGACCCCTGGCGCACCAGGGGTTGGGCCGACTCAGCCGTTGCGGTATCGGCTCCGGGGAGTGCCTGCCGTTGTGCCAGCAACTGTTTGACACCCTGATTGCCAATTGTGCGTTGCAGATGCAGGACCTGTTGTGGTGAAAGTGCTTTCGCGCCAACCTTTGTTCGATCAAGGGTTGGCATGACGGATTCAGTGAGTGTATGGTTGTCGTCAGTGGGCTGCCTGGTAGCGGGCTGTTTGGTGGTCCTGGATTGTTGACTATCCTTTTCACCCATTGGTGGACCTAACTACACATGGGAATTGCCATTGGTGTAACCTTACATCTTTCATTATAGTGATATGCAGGTTAAGGTCAACTTGGAGGCGGCGTGTATGTGAGGACAATTTATGAGTCTTTACGATCTGGAAGGAACGGACATTCGATGGTGACGCATATATGGTCCAATTTGTGGAATCATATCTCAACTTTGATTTCCATGGTGACGGGTGGTATCTTCAACTTTCGGAAGCAATTACTTTCACCAGAGGTTAGTTGTGCGAATGCAGACCCTTCTATAAGGAGTAAGAGATGACGACACTCGTCTTTGGCGCAACTGGCGCAACCGGTCGGTTGCTGGTACAGCAGTTGCTAGATCGCGACCAGAACGTCCGGGTCATTGTACGATCTGCCGCTAGACTACCCGAAGCTATTGTAAGCCACCCCAATATTTCAGTTATTCAGGCCAGCGTTCTTGATCTCAGCGACACAGAACTAGCCCAGCATGTCGGCGGCTGTGATGCTGTGGCTTCATGTTTGGGACATAACATGAGTTTTAAGGGAATCTATGGTCAGCCCCGGTGGCTCGTGACTGATGCTACGCGACGACTATGCCAGGCGATTAAAGCCAATCAACCGGATCATCCCGTCAAGTTTGTGCTTATGAACACCGCTGGCAATCGCAACCATGATCTTTCAGAACCGATTTCGTTTGCCCAACAGGTAGTTATCGGGTTGCTCCGTCTGCTGTTACCGCCGGTCGTGGACAACGAGCAGGCGGCGGATTATCTGCGTACCGCGATCGGCCAAAACGACGGCGTGATCGAGTGGGCGGTAGTTCGTCCCGACAGTTTGATTGATGCAGGTGAAGTAACCGAGTACACAGTATACGTTTCACCGACCAGAAGCGCAATATTTGATGCGGGTACAACTAGTCGCATCAATGTCGGTCACTTCATGGCTGAACTGATTACTCATGATGACACGTGGAACCAATGGCAGGGGCAAATGCCTGTGATCTATAACGAGGCCCATTCGTAAGTAGCCTATTACGTGGATCAGGTTAATCCGTCGGTTTCTATGCCGTAGGCCAGGCGTACTGGACACCATTGCTGCGCCAATGCTATAGTAACCGCCCAATTGTAAACCTAAGATAACACGAGGCTTATGCGAATTCGTTTAACGTTGGTTGGCAGCCTGTTACTGCTGTTCATATCGTTGCCCGTGATAGCGCAACCGGCCCCTGATGCGATCCTGAGCAGCTTTCTGGAAAACTGGAAATTGGGCAATTACGATGGCCTTTACAATCAGGTCAGTGAACGGAGCCGCGCCCTGACACCCTTCCCAGTGTTCGAGACCATCTATCAGACTGCTGATACGACTCTCGGCCTGGATGATCTCACCTTCACGATTCATGACACGACCTTTCAGGGTACCTCTGCCGCCGTGACCTATGATTTGCAAATTGAATCGCGGATATTTGGCACCATTGACGATCCTGGACGCATCATGCGGTTTGTGCAGGGTACTGGCGGCTGGCTGGTGGCGTGGTCGGCAATGGACATCTTCGACGGCCTGACCAATTCATCGGAACTGCGGCTGTTGGGCGTCCCCGAACCGCGTGCCAATATATATGATCGTAATGGCTTGCCAGTGGTAGAACAGAACGGCAGCGTGGTCTCGCTATTTTTGCAGCGGCAATCCATTGCCAACCAGGTGGCCTGTCTTGATCTTTTGGCTGAACTCCTGCGGCGGCAACGGCAGGATCTGGTCGATTTCATTGAACAGTATGACAACGAAATAGTCTTTTATGTTGGCGAAGTGAATCAAGAAGTGTTTGATCTACGCTTCCCGGAACTCAACGAGTTTTGTGCCATTCGCACGCTGGAGCGCGAAACGCGCAAGTATTATCGCGGCAATGCCGTGTCGCATGTCGCGGGCTACATCGGTCAGATTCCCGAAGATCAACTGGCGACCTGGCAAGCGCAGGGCTATCAGGGTGGTGAATTGATCGGGCGTAATGGCATCGAACTGACGTTTGAACGTGAACTGGCCGGGCAGCCGACGCGCCGTTTACAGATCGTCGAATCGGGCGGCATCGTCACGCGGGAACTGGGTGAATCAGCGGGCACTGCGCCGGTGCCGGTTACATTGACGATTGACCGTGAGCTACAAGCCGAGGTCGCGCAGGCGCTGGCCGACGCCTATAACTATGCCGAAGGCAACTGGGGCAACCGCAGCATCTCTACCGGGGCAGCCGCGGTCGTGCTGGATGTGGACACTGGTGAAATTCTGGCAATGGCAAGTTATCCATTGTTCGAACCCGATGTCTTCAACCCTGATACCCAATGTTGTACGCTGATTGCCGCTGGCACCCGAATCGCGGATATGGTGGGCGACACCCGCGTACCGCTGCGCAATCGCGTGACTCAAGAGCAATATTCCCCTGGCTCGGTTTATAAAATCGTCACGACTGCCGCCGCGGCGGCTGAGGCGATGATCGAGCCGAATGCAATATTCGACTGTACTTTGACCTGGGATGGTGCGCCGTTTGGCGATGATGTCGGTTTTCAGCGGGTGGATTGGCGCTTGACCGATGGCCTTGACGCCACTGGACCCGTGACGATTGCGCAGGCGCTGACGTCTTCGTGCGACCCATTCTTTTACGAGATGGGGGCGAAGTTGTATAGTGTTGGCCCCAATGTACTGACTGATTATTCCCAGCGGTTAGGTCTGGGCGAACCATATGGGATTAATTACTATGGCCCGGAAGCCGCCGGGCAACTGCCCATCCCCACCGCCGTTTCCGAAGCAATTAATAACGCCATTGGTCAGGGCAATGTCAAGGTGTCGCCCTTGCAAATGGCCGTCGTCACGGCTGCAATCGCTAATGGGGGTACCGTCTATCGACCTTACCTGGTACAGCGCGTCGGTGGTGCCGATAACACCAATGTTGTTTTGGAAAATCAGCCGGAAGTGATGCGTGAAGCTGATCTGAGTCAGGAAGTGATCGACATCGTGCGGGCGGGAATGTGCGCTGTCACCACTGATGAGGATTTGGGGACCGCCGCATTTCCCTTCGCCAACACGCCCTACATCGCCTGTGGCAAGACCGGCACCGCCCAGACTGATAGTTTTCCGCATGCGTGGTTTGTCGCCTACGCGCCAGAGGACGATCCCCAGATTGCCGTCGCGGTGGTCGCTGAACGGAGTCGGGAAGGAGCCGATGTCGCCGCGCCGATTGTGCGCCGCATCACCGATTATTATATGACGACGACGTTTCCCGGTCGCTTTGGCGATTACGTTTGGACGAGCTATCCTGACTGGTGGTTCGAAAATGAGTATGTGCCACTGGAAATTCCCGAAGGCGCAACCGGAGGTTAGACTCATGCAAATCGTGCGCTGTGTGTCCTGTGATGGCTATGGCTGGTTTGAAGAATTCGATGCGGTGAGCGATTGCGACTGGTGTGGCGGTGCCGGTTATGTCTATCGCGATGCCAGCAATGTTGACCGCAAAATCCCGGAAGATGATTATGGCAAAGTCGCGGACCAGCTCGAAAAGCTGGAAACGGAACGGATGCGCGAAATGGGCTATTCGGGTGCCGCCAAAAAACCCTGGGAGCAGGCTATTCGCCAGCAAAACAGCGCTGATAAGTCGGATAAACTGCCGTAATGTACTCAATTCGATAGACAAGATTCAAAAACTCGGTTAGGTTTGGCGACATGCCGACGATAAGGTAGTGATGCCATCACTACCAGGGAATTTGCAATGCCACCAACATCTAACTCTATACCGGACCTCGGCACCGCCATGGTCGCTGAGCAAGCTCGACTGATTCGCCTGTGTACCGCACTCACGGGCGATGCTGCTGTTGCCGAAGATCTGGCCGCCGCGACGTTGCTGGAAGCCTGGCGGATTCGGCACAAACTTTATGATGTCAGTGGCTTAGCCCCCTGGCTCTCGGCCATCGCCCGCAATGTATGCCGCCGCTGGCTACGCAAGCACGCGCCGGACAAAACGATGTTAACCGCGTTATACGACACTGCTCATGACTGTGAAATTGCACCTGCCGATTGGCTTCAGGCTGACGCTGATTGGGAGCAGCACTTTGAACGCGCGGAGTTAGTTACACTCCTCGATAAGGCACTGGGGCTGTTGCCGCCCGACACCCGCAGCATCCTGATTGAGGGGCAAGTCTACGGACGCTCACACGCCGAAATCGCTGACCATTTGCAACTGAGTATTGAAGTCGTGGCGATGCGGCTCAGTCGCGGCAGAGCACAGCTTAAAAAGCTGCTTATGACCGAGTTCGCCGAGCAGATCGTGGACTATGGCTGGTGTGATTGGGCAGCAATCGGTTGGGAGCCAACGCACATCTGGTGCCCCACCTGTGGCCGCCAGCGGATGGAAGCCCGCTATGACCGACCCGCTGGCGATCTTTCGTTCCGGTGTCCAGTGTGCAGCCAAAAAAATGCTGCTAATCATGCCGATACATCGCTGGCAAACCGTCACTTCAGACAACTGCTCGCGCCGGTCAAACGTTATAAAATCGCCTGGAAGCGTATTGCTGATTGGACTCATACTTATTATCGGCAGGGCATCGCCGACCAAGTGGTTGATTGCACGCATTGTGGTCAGCCAAATCCGCTTCAGCGTCGAGTGACAGAACACGATAATCAGCACCGACTGATTGTGGAATGCGCTGCCTGTGGCGATATCTGTTCAGTTTCCCTAACTGGAATGGTATTGGCCCTGCCGGTTGTGCGCCAATTCTGGCAGGATCATCCACGTCTCCACACGCTGCCCCAAGTCGGGATTACGCTGGATGGCCGCGCCGCCATCGCAACCACGTTTCAATCGATCACGCATCACGCCGCCCTCGAAGTCATCTCCGCTATCGATGATTTCAGGGTGTTAGCTGTGAGTCCGGTCCCAAAACGCTAACGGACCAGATCATGTTAACTGTATTACGGCAAGGCAATTTCGCCCGGTTATGGGCGGCCGGGCTGGTGTCGCTCACTGGCGATCGCGTGCTTTCAACGGCGCTAACATTCTACATTTATCAACAAACCGGTTCCACTCTGGCGACCAGCGGTATGATTCTGGCAGCGATTGTGCCTCGTCTATTGTTTGGCTCCCTGGTCGGAGTGGTTGTAGACCGCTGGAATCGCAAACACATCATGGTTGTGGCGAATATTGTCCGCGCTACTATTCTATTGATCTTGCTCGGCATACCTGCTGCTGCCTTTTCCAGTGTGATCTATATCGCAGTATTTTTCGAGACGACGCTTTCAACCTTTTTTGATCCAGCCGAGAACGCACTGCTGCCGACATTGGTTCGGGAAGACCAACTCCTCACGGCGAATACGCTCAATGGCCTGAACAACACCGTGGCCCGTCTGATCGGCCCGGCGCTGGGGGGTATGTTGCTGGCAGTGTTTGGCATCAGCAGTGTGCTCCTCTTTGACCTTATTTCATACTTGATCGCCGCGTTGCTGATTGCGGGGATTACCGCTTCCAGAGAAGATAATCCGGTTGCCGCAGATCGGGCAGCAGGAACTGATTTATGGGCGTCATGGCGTGACGGGATGCGCTATGCACGTAGCAATGCGGTGATTGTGGCGCTGTTTGTCGTCACCGGTCTAATGACCTTTGGCGGCACCATGCTTGATCCGCTGTTCGCGCCGTTTGTCAACGATATTTTGCGCGGTGATGCCCAGGTTTTGGGCTGGATGCTGACTGCTCAGGGATTGGGCGGTGTGTTAAGCGGGTTGGTGATTGGACAGTGGAGAGATAAACTGCGGCCCGCGTTGCTATTGGGGGCAAGTTCGGTCGTGGCCGGTCTGCTGCTGCTCATCGTTTTTAACATACCGGTTATTGGTCTGGCGATTGGGTTGCATTTTCTGCTGGGCTTGCCAACGGTTGGCTCCCGTGCCGGGTTACAAACCTTGCTGCAAAGCAACATTCCTGATGCCTATCGGGGCCGCGTTTACGGTACTTTGGGCACCTTGGGGGCCGCGTTGGAACTTATCAGCGTGAGTGCCGCCGGTATTTTGGGTGGCGTGATCGGTATCCTACCACTGCTCAATATGGGGGCGATTTTGAGTATTTTAGCGGGTATAGTTGCCCTGTTTGCGAAATTGTCTGAGCAGGAAGGATGATGTCACAATGCCCTGATCAGGGCAATCGCTTCAAAGTTGTAAGAGTAATTGCAACAAAAAGGGATCGTCAAGCGTAGCTCGATAGCGTTTTTGCTTAAGACTGCCTTTTGAAGGGTCTTGCTTGAGAATATTGAGTGCTATATCGCGCAAAACCGCCATGTTCTGAGGGGCATTTTGATGTCGAATGCGCGAGCCATCCTCTCGAAACGTGACATCCAATATCCAATGCAAGCTATTCTCAATTGCCCAATGGGTGCGTGTGGCGTGGAGGAGTTGTTGGGCATGGGCGGCTAAACTGCTGATGTAATATGAGGTTTCTTGCTCAACTTTATTGCCGATACGGCGTTCACGATGTACCCGCACGATGGAGTGTAGATCAGTCCAACCATCATAATATCGGAGGTGTTCAAAGGCGACGGGGTCAGCAATTGCCCAGGCATGACGAATGTCGATGTGTCCATGTCCTTTGTCAACTGTCTTGTGATAATCGTGGTTCATGCCAGCAAAATTCACCTGATCGGCATAAGCAAACCAATCCACGACATCTTGAAACAGCTTGCCCTGATTTTCCTTGAGGCTCAACCCATAATCGGCTTTACGCTCCCGGATTTTTTGCGCGATCTTCTTCTGGCATCCCATTGCATCTATTGTCACAATACATCCGGTCGCGTTCAGTAAATCCAGTAATTGCGGGATGGCAGTAATCTCATTGGATTTTTCATCGACTTTACGCTGTCCTAATGTCAATCCATTCTCACTTGCCCATGCCCGTACCATGTGGATTGCCCCTTTTTTCCCGCCTTGCTGGTAGCTATGGCGGGCAGTTTTGCCGTCGATAGCAATCACTTGTCCCACTGTCACCGTGAATACCCCTTCAATCCAGCGAATGAAACACCGTTGAAAAACTTCACCATCAATGATGGCAAACCCATCGCCAAAGGTATCGTGTGAGGGTATCCCATTCTCTAATTTGAGAAATTTCTTGAGCCACGCTTCTTTGCGCTTGCCGAATGTCTCCATATCTGTCCAGCCTTCCGCTCCAGCGAGGACAGCACAGATGGCGATGATCAGGATTTCAATGAGTGGATAATTACATCGTCCAACCACTCGCGGGTCTTCTATTTCTCCAAAACAGGTTTCAATACTCGCTAAGGGCTTGTTTTCACTCATGGAAGGAGGCTTCCTTTTCGATTTCACCCCCTCATTATCCTTTCCACTTCATACATTACCCACTTTATTTCATTTTTGAAGCGATTGCCCTGTGTGATTGTATTGTGCGTTATTGATAAAAAATCCCTCTCTGGGCGAGAGGGATCAGGGACAGCGCAGAATTTAATTCCAGTCACGGCGGGGGCGGCTGCGGCCCGTGCCCCGCGACCGGCGCGAGGAATCATCATCGGCTGACATCGCCCGCCGGGCTTTTTGCACATCGCTCTCGTGTTTGAGCAGCACTGTCAGCGTGGTTTCCAGCGTGGATTTGTCCAGTGTATCGGCGTTCAGCATGACGAGCGCTTTGGCCCAATCAATCGTCTCCGAAACACTGGGGTTTTTCTTCAGGTCAAGCTGGCGCAGGCTTTGCACCAGACCGACAGCCTGTTCCGCTAGACGACTGTTCAGTTCTGGCACACGCATCCGCACAATATTGAGTTCGGAATCGTGACTGGGATAATCAATAAACAAATACAGGCAGCGGCGCTTGAGTGCTTCGGATAGTTCACGGGTGTTGTTGCTGGTCAGTACAACGATGGGCTGCTGTTTGGCAACGATCGTTCCGATTTCAGGTACAGACACCTGGAAATCACTGAGCACTTCCAGCAAAAATGCTTCAAATTCAGCATCGGCCCGATCAATCTCATCAATCAGCAGGACCACCGGTTCATCGGCAGTAATTGCCTGCAATAGGGGTCGTGCCAGCAAGAACCGATCGGAGAAAAAAACGTCTTCTTCTGCGCCCAGCCGGTCGGCAGCTTCGGTCAGACTGTCGGCAGATGACAGGAGATCACTTAACTTGTCGCGCAGCAGTTGTGTGTACAGCATCTGCTTGGCATATTCCCATTCATACAGGGCCTTGCTCTCGTCCAGGCCTTCATAACACTGCAACCGGATCAAGCGTTTGCCAGTCGCACTAGCCCAGGCTTTTGCCAGTTCAGTTTTGCCCACCCCGGCGGGGCCTTCGGTCAGCAGTGGTTTCTCTAACTTCGCAGCCAGGAACATGACGGTCGAAATTTCATTGGTCGAAATATATTGTTGCTCACTCAGCGCCTGCGAAACCTGGCTAATATCATTAAACATTTAACATTACTCCACAGATCATCATCTGCTTGCATTGTAGCGCGAAACCCAACCGCGTATTAGGGCCATTGTGCGCTATTGATCTTCAAGCTGCTCGTCGGTCTTGCCAAACCGCCGGGTGCGGTGACTGTATTCGATGAGCGCTTTGAGTAACTCTTCTCGGCTGAAGTCGGGCCAGTAGGTGTCGGTGAAATAATATTCAGCGTAAGTTCCCTGCCATACCAGGAAATTGCTCAGTCGAATTTCGCCGCTGGTGCGGATAATCAAATCTGGATCTGGCTGCGGACTGGTGTACATATAACTACTAATCAAGTCTTCATCCACTTGATCAGCGGGGACACCATCGGCGATGATGTGACGCACGGCCCGCACGATCTCATCACGACCGCCATAATTGAAGGCGACGTTGAGGATCAACCGCTCGTTATTGCGGGTGAGTTCCTTTGCTTCATGAATTTTCCTCTGGAGTGCGGGTGCGACTCCATCCAGTTCGCCAATATGCCGCAGTTGTACGCCTTGCCGGTTGAGTTCATCCAGTTCGCGATCAATCATCATCTCAATAATACTCATCAGCACCCGGACTTCGGCGCGCGGGCGTTTCCAGTTTTCGGTGGAGAAGGCGTAAATGGTCAATATTTCAATATTGAACTCTACGGCAGCCCGCAGAATCCGACGCAGGTTTTCCGTGCCCTGGCGATGCCCCTCCGCCCGTGACAAGCCGCGCGACTTGGCCCAGCGGCCATTGCCATCCATAATGATGGCGACATGTCGCGGCAAACGTTCGGGCAGGGATGCATCTGAATTTTGCTCGTTACGTACGGTCACAACCATGAGATCACGCGGTGGCAAAACCGCGTCTCCTTTCTTCCATTTTTATGAAGTCCCGGCTACCGGGCACGGGCAACATGCATGACAATATACGCCCTTATCATACCTTGAATACAAGCGTAGATAGTAAAAACCTTAGTTTGGTTGCCTGGTGAATGCTAAACGTCCAGGATTTCGGCTTCCTTGACCTTGCCGAGTTCATCAATTTTTTCGATGAATTCGTCCGTCAGTTTCTGCACTTCATCCTGCCCATGTTTCATTTCATCTTCTGACAGCAGCTTTTCTTTCTCGAAGTCTTGCAGGTCACTATTGGCCGACCGGCGAATGTTGCGAATCGCCACCCGCGATTCTTCCATGCGTTTGTGCAAGAACTTGACCAGCTCCTGGCGGCGCTCCCGTGTTAGTGGCGGCATATTTAGCCGAATAACATCACCATCAGTGTTGGGGTTCACGCCGATATTCGCCTGATGAATGGCTTTTTCAATGGATTGGACGGCGGATTTATCATAGGGTCGGATGAGAATTTGCAGCGCTTCCGGCGTGGAGATGTTCGCCAACTGCCGCAATTCACTCTCCTGCCCATAATATTCCACCATCAGGCGATCAACCAGCGCGGTGCTGGCCCGCCCACTGCGGATGCCCGATAGCTCGTCTTTATAAAAATCCAGCGAACTGTTCATCTTGTCACGAGTTTCAGAGAGAATATCATCTAACATAATGTTTTATCCTATTTCTTGATGGCTGCATGTTCCCAGCCTTCCCAATCACGGGCTTGCCAGGCGGTATACAATGCAATCGACCCAACCGTAGCGACGTTGAGGCTGGCAACCTGCCCCCGCATCGGCAACGATAATAGCATGTCACACGTATCGCGCACCAACCGGCGCATGCCTTCACCTTCACTGCCCAGCACCAATCCCAGCGGCATATTCAAATCGGTGCCATCAATCGGTGGTACATCCGGGCCAATATCCAGCCCGACCAGCCAGACATCATGCGTTTTGAGTTCTTTCATCGCATTCACCAGGTTCGTCACCTGCGTTACATAGAGATGTTCAATAGCACCGGAAGAAGCCGATACTACCGCAGGCGTAATAGAAACGGTGCGGCGGTCCGGCAAAATCACGCCATGAACACCAACTGCATCGGCCACGCGCAACAGGCTACCAACGTTCTGGGGGTCTTTCAGCAAGTCCAGCAGCAAAAAGAAAGCTTTCTCATCGCGTTTAGCGGCCAGTTCAAAGGCATCCTCCAGATCCATATAGGGGTAAGGACCGGTTCGCAGCACGACATTTTGGTGATTTGCGCCGTCGGCCAGATCATCAATGATACGACGGGGCA
Source organism: Phototrophicaceae bacterium (assembly GCA_965223835.1). Classification (GTDB taxonomy): domain Bacteria; phylum Chloroflexota; class Anaerolineae; order Aggregatilineales; family Phototrophicaceae; genus CAVYXZ01. The sequence continues at coordinate 5,647,618 of CBDCXQ010000001.1, read as the reverse complement.
CCCGGCGCGTCTTGACACCTGCTTGCTGTGCAAGTGCGATGATCTCACCGATACGGCCTTTTTCCTCCACCGATTCCGCGATGAGGAGTTGTTCCAGCGAGCGCCGCTGTGCCCGCAGCGCTTCCATCACACCCCAGTGACCATACAGAAATTCGGTCATCTCAGTCTACCCGCCAGACCGTCCCGTTGGGACCATCTTCCAGCGTGATCCCCAGTCCAGTCAACTTATCGCGAATCCGGTCGCTCTCAGCATAGTTCTTGTTAGCCCGCGCCTCAGCCCGCATCGTAATCAGCAGGTCAATCAACCCGGCTTCAAGCTGGTGATTGCCACCAGTAGCCGTATCGGTAGTCGGGATAATACCCAGCACCTCACCGCCGAGTTGATTATAAGTCGTGTTGATCGCGTCCAATGTATCCAGTTCCAGCGTCGTGCCGCTGTTCAGCAGTGTGTTGACATCACGAGTGAGTTCTTGCAATACGGCTAGCGCTCGCGGCGCGTTGAAATCATCGTCCATTGCGGTTTTGAAATCGGCCTGCGCCTGGTCGAGCCGCTCCTGGAAGCTATTTCCTGCGCTGCCATCAGCCGCTTTGTTCATTCGCTGGCGCGTCTGGCGAACAGCACTATACAATCGGTCCCAACCGCCGGCTGCCGCCGTGAGCGAATCCTCATGATAATTGACCGGATTGCTGTAGTGAGCGCTGAGAATAAAGGTCCGCACAATTTCTGGCCGATATGCTGCCAGTGCGTCTTTAATCGTGACAAAATTACCCAGGCTTTTGGACATTTTCACCGGAATCCCTTCGATAGGGTCCGGCACCATCAAACTGCCGACCAGCATCCAGTAGCGGGCGAAATCGGCATCATTGGCGCATTCGCTCTGGGCGATCTCATTTTCATTGTGGGGATAAATATTGTCGATACCACCCCCGTGAATATCGAAGGTCGGCCCCAGGTATTTGCGGGCCATCGCCGAGCATTCGATATGCCAGCCGGGGAAGCCTTCACCCCAGGGGCTGTTCCAGCGCAGGATATGTTCCGGGTCGGCTTTTTTCCAAAGCGCAAAATCAGCCGGGTGCTGTTTCTCGCCGCGCACCGCTTCCCTCGTTCCCGCCTCCTGATCGTCGAGCGTGCGGTTCGACAATTTGCCGTACTCCTCATGGGCCGTCACGTCGAAGTAGACGTTCCCATCGGCAACATAGGCCGCTTCTTTGGAAATTAATTCCTGAATCATCTCGATCTGTTCGGGGATATGGGCGCTGGCACGCGGCGAAATATCGGGCCGCACGACGCCTAATGCGTCCATGTCATCCAGGTAGCTACGGGTATACGTCTCGACGATCTGCATGGGCCTGGCCTGTAATTGGCGGGCCTTACGCAAGATTTTGTCTTCACCGGCTTCAGTATCGGTCAGGTGGCCGACATCGGTCAGGTTTTGCACGTATAGCACATCATAGCCACTATAGCGCAAATAGCGCACCACGACATCAAACGAGACATACGTTTTGCCGTGTCCGATATGCGCGTGGTCATAGACCGTCGGCCCGCAGACATACATATTCACATGACCTTCGTTTAACGGTTCGAAGGGTTGTTTTTTGCGTCCCAGCACATTGTAGATCTGCAATGGCATAATTGTTCCTTACTGTTCCTGACCCCAGCGTTCATATTGTAGCGCAGATTACAGCGCGGGTGTAGACCACTTCTCAACACACCGATTCTGCCAAACAAGCTAGGATATACTTGGTTAGTGATAACGTTTCGCAGGTTAGTCATTGATGCGCAATTCGCTTAGAATAGCAACAATCGCAACCCAACAACAGCATTTGCGCCTGGCAATCTTGTTCGTGGTGGCTATCGCCTTGGTGGCTCACATCTTACCCGCACCACGCACGATTGATGATGCGTTTATCACCTTTCGTTATAGCCGGAATATCATTGAGGGTCAGGGCTTTGTCTACAACCCGGGCGTACGCACGCTGGGAACGACCACCCCGCTTTACACGGTGCTGATGGCCGCGGTCAGTTTCATCATTGACGGGCAAGATTTTCCCTGGTTTGCGCTGACAGTGAACGCGCTGGCCGCTGCCGGAACCGCTAGTTTCCTGCTGCTTATCATGCGGCTTGTGACGGGTAATTTATTACTGGGTACGTTGATCGGCGTGTTATGGGGTATCTCACCGACCAGCGTGACCTTCGCCGTTGGTGGGATGGAAACGGCGGTTAACATCCTGTGGATGGTCGCGGCGACCTACTGCCTGCTGACCGCCCGGCGCGTCTGGCTGGGGGTGTTCGTGGGTCTCGCCTTTTTGACGCGAATTGACAGCTTGATCTGGATTGGGCCTTTTTTATTTTACCAACTGGGCGAGACCTGGTGGCAGCAGCGTATCCAGGCACTGTTACAGCGGATTCCCTGGCAAACCTGGCTAGCGGCTGTTTTGACCACTGCACCCTGGCTACTGTTTGCCCTGGTCTATTTTGGTTCGCCTGTGCCGAATTCGCTTTCGGCTAAAAGCGTTGCCTACATCATGTCGCCCGGCACCAGCTTCCAGACGCTGTTTCGGGCCTACGTAGTGCCCTTCTCCGAGTCCCAATTGTTGGGATCAGCCGGGGTGATGGTGACAACAGTGTTCTACATTTTGCTGCTCATCGTTGGCACCATCTATGTGATACGCAACGAGCGGCGGTTGCTGCCACTGGTGATTTATCCCTGGATATATATGGGTGCATTTTCGGTTGCTAATCCGCTAATCTTTCGCTGGTATGTTGCCCCACCGTTGCCCGCGCTCATGCTGACGCTGTTGCTGGGCTTGTGGGCGCTGGTTCACAATTTACAAAATGTACCCCGGCTCAAATGGCTTCCCCAGGTGATTATCGGCGCTCTGGGCTTGCTGTGGATTAGCACATCAATAGCGGGTTGGGAATTGCGACCCAATCATGGTCCGCCGCGCCCGGCACCGGAAATGGCCTGGCATCAGATTGAAGTGTACTACGAGCAAATTGGACGTGAATTATATGAAGCATATCAAGTGACACCGGAGACACTGGTTGCATCGGCGGATATTGGGGCGATTGGCTATTTCAGCCGCGCCCGCATCATCGACACGGTGGGATTGGTAACGCCCGAACTGTCAGCTTATTATCCAGTTGATCCCGGTTTGATCGTCCCGGAGCAAAACTATGCCATACCGCCACAGCTTGTCCACGACACCCTGCCCGATTATCTGGTCACCATGGAGGCGTTTGTTCGTTTAGGTCTGGAGCAAGATGCAACTTTCGCGGAACAGTTTCGACTGGAACAGATCATCCCAACCGATTTCTACGGTACAGGGATGCGCCTTTACGTTCGGCAATCGTAATAGGTTTTGTTACCCATCTGCGGCTATGCTTATCCTATGACCCTTGCATGGCGCTAGTCGCGAACAAAAATCATGGCTGATGGCAACTCATCAATCCGCAGGCAGCTTGAACAACTCTGGCTCAGGCTGACCGCTCCTGCCACCACGCTGGAGCAACCTCACGACCAACAGCGTGCCCATTTACTGGCGGTCTTCCTCATTTCGGTCCAGCCGATCGCGCCAATATCGATCCTCGCGACGTTGATCCTCGTGCCATCAGCGCCGCTACCATTTGATGTCATTATCGCATTGACCGCATTTGCCAATCTGGTTGGCATCATCGCTTATTTCCTCAGTCGTACTCGCTACTATCAGTGGGGAGCGGCTTTGCTGGTATTCGCTACATCATGCGCGGTATTTATGGCGGCCTACATTGCCAACAACACCGGCGATGGTATTTTTTCACTGTTTTATATGCTGGTGCCCATTCTTATTAGCGGCGTTTTTTTATCGAGCTGGGTGACGACGGTGATCGCCGGTCTGCACATTCTGATCATATTGTTATTTCCATTGGCAAAAGCGGATGCCACCCTGGTCCAGGTCGGCCAACCGTTGATCTTTAACCTGATTCTGTCGCCGCTGGTGATTTTGATCTTCCAACATCGCGCCAAAATTGAACGGCAACGCACCCAGTTACTGGAAGCGGAAAAACATAAGGCGGCTTTGTTAGCGGTTGAACTTGAAAAAGAACGAGAGTTGGATGAACTACAAAATCAGTTCATGGCATTGGCGTCGCATCAGTTTCGGACACCACTGTCAGCGATTCATACATCAACTGAGATCATGTTGCACTATCCAGATCGGCTTACCAGTGAAAAACGCGAGGGGCATTTGCGCAATATCTTAAGCCAGACTCGGCGGACCAACCGTCTGGTTGACAACTTATTGACCTTGACCCACATTGTAACCGGCAATATCTGCGCCCAACCGACCTGGATTGATCTTGATCGTTCTTGCCGGGACATCGTTCAGGCAAAACAGCCGAAACCGGCGCGCCTCAACTTCCAGATCACGGGTACGCCCAACCCGGTTTATCTCGACAGCGATTTTATGAGTGTCATTTTACGGAGCTTGGTGGACAACGCGCTCAACTATTCAACCCAATTGGTTTCAATTGAATTGCGATATGATGCACAGGCAGTGACCTTCAACATTCAAGATCACGGTATTGGCATCTCGCCGTCGGACCTACCGCATATTTACGATCCGTTTTTTCGCGGTAGCAATGTCGGGGAAAATATCATTGGCGTGGGCCTCAGCTTGACCATCACCAGAGCTTACGTCGAACTGCAACAGGGGCAGCTTGAAATTACGAGCAAACTCGGCCAGGGGACCTGCGCAGAGGTTGTTTTGCCCCTGACCGAAGTCGCACCTAAAGTGAGTGAGTCGTCAGGTTTTCGCCAGGCCGCAATACCTTGAAATATGAACGTCCTTCACGTTGAACGCGCATCCCGACTTTTTCATACAGCCGCAAAGCACCAGTCAGGCTCTCAGCATCAACGCCCAGTGTCACGGCTTTGGTGCCGCAGCGCCAGTATTCACCAAACGCGTACTGCAATAGCGCTGCAGCGATGCCCCGTTTGCGCCAGGGCCGCCGCACCCCTAATATATCAATATAGCCAGCATCCGGGTCTTCGTGCCCCTTTGCCGCCCCCAGCACCATACCGGCGACCTCATCCCCATGCATTGCTAGAAACCATAGTGACGGTTCATAATCTTCGCTGGTGTCCATCCAGTGCCGCCAGTGTTTGAGCGATTCTTCAAAGGGTTCGTGCACATAACCCCAGTGATCTTCGAACGCTTCTTCCACGGCCTTAATGGTCGCGATTTCATCAGTTGACCGATCAAACGTTTTTATTGTGATGCCATCAGACCACTGCGGCGTGGGGGGTGCTTCGGTCATATCAATGCGCATGGTGTACCAGCTACGAATGTGCTGGAAACCTTGTGTTTCAAACAGCTTAATCCGGGCGGTATCCGTCCTCAAGGTGCCCAGTTCAATCCCAACCTGGGCGTGTTTTGGAACGCGGCGGATTGCCTGGCGGGCACGTGCTTCCCCCCAGGTGAGTAACTGTGCGCCAATGTCCGTATCCATATATTCGGGATGCACCTCAAGGCGAATATAGATGTTTACCGGAACCGGCCCATTATCCCACACCATCGCGAAGGCGATCATTTTACCCGTCACGTCAAAAACCGCGCGGGTGGATTCTGCAAGATTCAGATCGGGCGACTGCCAATCACTTTTAGCATTCTGCAGCGTCGCCGGGCGCACACCTAACAACGCTTCCTGTACATCATTTTCTAAGTTGACATAGGCTTCGACATCATCCAGTGTGACCGAGCGCATCTGCCAGTCGGTTCGCACAACCATTGGTCATCGCTTTCTAGTTCTAGGGGTTTTAAGAGTTCACAATGGTTCAGATTGTAAAACAAAATGCCCCTGTTGTCTACCCCCTCGCTAAAATTTCCGCAATCCTGGAAATTTAAGACTTCGTAACCGTTGTTGAGATAATTACGAAAGCTGGGGTGCTGATGATTGTCATCTAAGAGTGGAAAACCGATTGGCTGGGCTGCGTCCTACACCTGATGTTGTTGCGCACAAAAACGGCAAATGCCGGTGGCTTTCAGCGGCCAGCATGACTGCCGCCCGTGTGCCGGCACCATCAAAGATCACGTCAACATAATCATCATCAGCCTAAAATTCCAGTGCCGCGTACAGGGCGTTGAGCACCCGTCCCCCACCTTCAAATGTCGATTAATCTGAATGAATAATGATGGCAACTTTCACGGTTAGGGTTCTCCTGGTTGCTTGAAAAATGACGGCGCTACTTTCAGAGTAGGCAAAACAGGCGAGAAAAACCTTTGCATTTGTGTGTTTATACGCTTCTGAGGATTGACAACTTTACTTTATCAGATGCAACAAGCCATGGGGCGTGGGTCTGTGTGGGCAAAATATTCAGTGCCAGAACCTTGAACGGCCCGCAGGTGGAACAATGTCTCAGAACAATCACCACATTGGCGCACCTTCTCAAGCCATGCATCACACTTAGCGGGTTTGTGCGTTAGAAAACGGAGCATGCCGTCTAATGCCGAGCGATTGTACGGCGCAACAATCACAATTTTCTGCCCGGAGCTATCCTTCCCTAATCCTTTCGTAAATATCACGCCATAGTTGTCACCTACGCTAAAGTTTGTCGCTGCTTTAGCTGCATAAATTTGTGGTTCCTCTCCAGGCTGAATATCCTCTATGCCAAGCAGGTCGTTTATCGCACGATTGCCATCCTCAGGGTCCGTACTATGCCGAAGATATCGAGAAGCTTTAAACCGGTGCGTAACAAAACGATAGCCCCTGAACGCCTCACCCTTGCAGGGGTCTGTCCAGGCTTCAAGCAGGCTAGCGACACATGGAAAACCACCTGGCCCCCCCAATAACACAAGATTTTTATCGACAGCCTTTAACTCAGCACAATTATCGTTAATTGGAATAATCGTCAGATCTTCTTGTTGATTCAGATATAAATTGAGTTGCATCAAGAGGGCTTGTTGCAGATTAAGTGCACCGAGCAGTGTTGCGACATTGACCGTATCGCCTTCATCTTTATTATCGTATATCCGAATACCGATTCCCAACGTTTCAGCCAGTAAATCGTGCCAAATACGACTGGAAACATTCATATAGTTCATTTCACTCTCAACCTTCATTTGATTGATTTTATCGATGATTTCCGATACGACTGTCGCCGAGTCTGAGAGTGTTTGGTACCGCTTGAGGTATTTGGGGATATTGACCTTCTTTTTAAGTCGAAGCGGAATAATTGGTTTATTCAATCCAATAGCAATCTGATATTCCAATTCTACCCAGCGAGACTTCAACGCCGCTTTAGATAACAACACAATCACAATCTGACAGCCGACAACCTCTTTGGTCATTCGCTGGAACCAATCTTCCCCTGGTGTCATTTTACCCTGAGCTAACCAGACTGTTATGCTATGGTTTTCTAGTGTTTGGGCTAGAGCCGCTGCATAATCTGCATCTTTACTTGAATAGCTGATAAAAACTTCGCTCATCGTTTCAAACCTCCAAATAAACTCCAGTCGCATCATCATGGATTTTAAAGCGGGGGTACTGATCGCGGGTGGCATCGGCGGCTTCGGCGGCCCGCAATTTTTCATAGTAGCCGTGCAAACCTTCCTGCTCGATAATGTCGCGCATGTGCTGATAGCGTCTGGACTGTTCTGTTTCGTTCTCCGTCAGGGGTGCCGGCCACAGAAAACCATCGCTGCATAACATGACACCAGTGACGTCGTGCAGATCAACGGTACCCATTTGGATATAGCTTTCCACCTCTGGCAAACCATTGATGACGCCCACACCCACATTGACATCCGTTTGGCCTTGCTCATCAACGTAATTGTGGTACAGGCCATTGTTACGATTGTTTTCAGCAATACGCGGATCATTCAAGATGTCCATCAGATGGGCGGCACCCTGTTCCGCTTTAATGCTCACAGCCAGTGCCAGTGCTTGCGCATCATATTTACCCATCTGGTCCGCAGTGGGCACATGAATGCGGCCATCACGATAGAACAGAAACAGCGTTGTATCGCCGACATGGGCGTATTCAAGTTGTTGGTTTTCCTTGTCAATTCTGGCAACCGTTGCTACACAAACCGGTAGTGCCAGGCGGAGCAAGCGCGGATTTTGATCCAGATAAGGCGCAAGCTGCGGTTCATGGGTGCGGAGTGCAGCCGCCGTCAGTTCGCCGTAAACAAGTTCCAGGTTCCAGGCGATGCGTTCATTGGCCTGGAGTAATATCTCCTTCGGTGATGAATAATCCCGGGCGGCATTCAAGGTGGTCAGGGCCGCAAAACGGGCCGCTGAAACCGGTGTCCCCTGCCAGGTTAGCATGTTGGCAGTTTTGGACGTTTTGAAACGCTGACCAGCACCGTCAGCCACCAGCACCTGCACTTCACTGCCATCGCTGCTGACATAACAGGTGTCTTCATTCAAGCGGTCGGGGATTGGAGCAGCTTCATTGATGATGGATATGCGCATGATTATACCGATTCCTGTGGTTGACAGATTGTTGTTATATCAATCACCAGCCTTTTATAAGCTAACTGACGTTTTTTCGCCATTCGGATTCCACTGCTACTCGCTCGCAATGCCGGTTCCAGTCACTGAACAACGAAATCTGATTAAAGGTTAACAAGCATCTCAGCACTCTCTCATGGGGAATACATAAGATTAGCATGTAAAATGTGTCTATAAGGTATGAAGTTTCCTGACCCCCCGGTGTAATTGAAAGGTAGCAACAAGCATGTTTTCCCAATTAAAGCGGAAGGTGGCAATGGTGGTCACTGGCACGTTGCTGGTCGCTTTCGGTTTTATTGCCGGTACCGCGATCCTCCCCAGTGTCGCCAGCAATGGTAACGCCCCCATTTTAGTGGAAGCCCCACCACAGATTGTTGTGGATGTGAATAGTCTGGGCTTAACTGATATTGAAGTCCATCGCGCTAACCTGTACAACTCGGTTAGCCCGTCGGTGGTGTCGATCAACGTAACGGTGCAAGATGAAGAAGTGAACTTCAATAATGGCTTTGGTTTTGGCTCTGGCTCTGGATTTGTGATTGACCAGCAAGGCCATATCGTCACCAACAATCATGTGATTGATGGCGCAACTGACCGCGGTATTGAGGTCAACTTCTTCGATGGTACGATTGTGCGTGGCGAGATCATTGGTGTCGATCCCGATGCAGACCTGGCCGTTGTGAAAGTCGACCTGCCGCCAGAAAACCTCCAGCCCGTCGTTTTTGGCGACTCGGATAAACTGGTTATTGGACAATCAACGTTGGCGATTGGCAGTCCCTTTGGACAGCGCTGGACGCTGACTTCGGGCGTTGTGAGCGCGATTGATCGCACGATTCAAGGCCTCGGCAATTTCTCGATTGGCTCTGTTATTCAAACCGATGCTGCCATCAACCCCGGCAACAGCGGCGGTCCGCTCTTTAACCTCAATGGCGAAGTTATTGGCGTGAACTCGCAGATCATCAGCCAGTCCCGGAGCAATTCCGGTGTTGGCTTTGCCGTTCCCAGCAATCTGGTGCAACGCGTTGTCACCGAAATCATGGAAAAGGGCAGCGTTGATTACAGTTATCTGGGCATCAGCGGCGGTCCCGATATGAATCTCAACCTCATTGAAACGCTGAACTTGCCGAATAACCTGCGCGGTGTGGTTGTCAGCAGCGTGATCCCCAACGGTCCCGCTGGCGAGGCCGGGCTACGTAATCCTGGTGAGGTGGTCTTTGTGGAGGGTGAGCGGGTGCCTCGTTCAGCCGACATCATCACCGCCATTGATGGTGTACCGATTTCGGGAATGAATGGGTTGGTTAGCTATCTGGCGAGCAACACGCGTCCCGGCGATACAGTTAACCTGACCGTCTGGCGCGATGGTGAGCAGGTAATCCTGCCAGTTGAATTGTCGGCACGCCCCGCCAACTAAGCCAGCAAAGTGAGCATACACAAGGACCGGCTACCGCGTCGGTCCTTTTTGCTTCTTTGGTTCATGCTCAAATCACATCGTAGATATGCCGGTTAACTACCCCATAGTCCACCCTCGATTCACCCATTCGGGTGGCGACGACCACCCCAGCCTGACGCTATAGTGTAACCATACATAGCAAACAGGAGACACCATCATGTACGACTACTATCCGTCCAATAGCATCGCGCAGCAAAAGCACCAGGAACTGATCGATCAGGCGGCTCATGCCTCGCTCGTGCGCCAGCAGCGCCGCTTGAACCGCAAGCCGAACAGCAGTTTGAACCACGTTCTGGTCAGCATCACCCACCTGTTCACACGCTAAGCGATGAACAGACAGCGAACCAACGCCATACGACGAAGCCTGGCCTTTCCTACAAGGTAGCCGGGCTTCGTTGTTTCTGGCCCAAAGCCGCAAGCCCTTAACGGTCCCCACACCCTGCGTGTTCAGTTTCCTGGAAATGCGATAACGATTTTTATTTCACCATTTCACCACTCACGCGCTTGTTCAGTCGCCCACACAATCAGTTCATCCTCGATTGCGCGACGAATATTGAGGCGCTGAGCCGGATCATAATCTGCACTATAACGCCGGTCGGCAGCAGTGGGCGGCGTGCCATCGTCTTTGTAGAAGGTACGAAATTCCTGCTGAATCCGCCGGTAGTAGGATTCGGGGTTGAAGAAGGGCAGCGCATAAGTCAGTTCACGCTGGCCCAGGATCACTTCTATTTTGTCCGGTACTGACCGCAGCGCCCAGATTCCGATCAATTGAATGTGGTCATAATAATAATAACCACGCTGCTTGTACCATAAGCCCACACCAGCCCATGTTATCGGCAAGTAACCACGAAAATGACCCGGCCCAAAGCACGTGATTTTCTCATGGCGCTGTTGCTGCTGATCTTCCAGAAAGCCCCAGGCGTTGAGATCGTCCAGCACCCGGCCCAGTTCATCATCATGTTTGGCAGCGGCAGGCTGGGGCGAACGTTCCTGAAGCTGACGTTTGATGTCCCGATAGCGGCGATTAAAACGGCTCATGTGCTTACCTCTTGCTGTTTAAGACTCCGTATCCTCCAGCAGCAGATAGCTGAGTTCCAACAGGACCTTACGGGCGGATTCTGAATCCTGAGTGGTATAGGGGATAATCTTGTCCTCGGCCCTGAGTTCCAGCGCGATGCGGATGTCAGCAATGGACCATGAATCCGGGTGTTGGTAGTTATCGGCAGCGATCACATACGGAATATCGGCGTAGGCAGTGAAGGTTTTGAGGATCTGGTTCGCTTCACGAAACGTGTGGAGTTGCGTGCTGTCAATTACGACGATAAAGCCCAGTGCGCCTTCGGCCAACGTTTGCCAGATGTAATCAAACCGCTGGTGAACCGGTGTCCCAAACAAAAACATCGATAGATCATCGCCCAGGCTGATGCGCCCAAAGTGCATGGCGACATTGGTGGACAAATATCCCCACTGTCGCTGCCCAGGCGTGGGCTTAATCTCACGTTCAGTGGAAATGAGTTCAATTTCGCTAATGGCCTGCATGAATGCTGTATGTAGATCGTCGTCCGGCCCGGTAATAATGAGGCGAACCTGGGCACTTGCTTCACCGTCAGCGGACTGCGGGCGGGCTGGTTGCGTGTCATCAATCCGGGTAGTTTCGAGCGTATCATTCGGTCGGGGCAGTTGAATCAATTCAATGGCTTTTTGCGCAGCCCGCTGGACGTCAATATCGTTGTCTTCCAGGAAGGCTTGCAGCACCGGTAGTGCGATTGGATCGCGTAATTCGCCCAGTCGGTTGATCGCATCCACCCGCCGCCACCACTTACTCTCCCGATTCTGCAAGACAATGATCGCTTTGTTCACATCCGGCAGGAAGTAGGGCGTGCTGTGGGGCGTTGTGGCATATGAGGGTTTTGGTTCCGGTGCAACGACCGCGTCGTCAGGACCTGCTTCCTTTTGCGGTGCTTCCAGATCAACCCGATGCACCCGAATGGTAAAAATTAGCTTCTGAATTTCGGTACTGTAGGCTTTGTCCCGGCGAATATCAACCCGCTGTGCTGTGATAAAGCCAAATGGGATAGCCGTTTTTTCGGTCCCCCGTGCCAGAATGGGGAAAATGCGCACATCCTGTAATTCAGCATAATTCAATTCTTCGCGGACCCAGCGTGACTGTTTGGCGTGAGGTGTCAGGATAACGACCACGCACAGCGACTGCTCAATGGCCTGTTCGATTTCGGTCTGCCACGATTGCGTGCCCGGTGTCAGGCTTTCGTCGGTCCAAACCTCAAGCCCTTCGGCGCATAAACTGTCGCGCACGCGCTGCATAATTTCAATGTCGGGCCTGCCGTAACTTAAAAAAATGTGAGCCACGCATTACTCTCCAAAATTAACATAATTAATATACCCAACCCGGCACAATTTTACACGTCACGTTAGGAAAACATTCAATTTGGATTTGTGATTCGCTCGGTTTTGTCGATGCCGGAGTCAAGATAAATAAACGGATTGCAGCCCATTTCAGTCAACGAAAAGATGCGACGACAGCAACAGGTAGTAAACTGGTCGCCAGCTTGCACGCCGGGGTAGTGAAGCGAACGTGTTTATTGGGCGTTATTTGTCCGGCGGCGCAAGTTCGAACAGCGGATAATCGGCGCAAGCCGCGCCAACCGGTTCCAAGCGATAAGCTTGTTGGAGTTCAGGGTACAGTTCGTCAACATAAACATGGCGGCCAGCGGTCAGCATGGCGGCGATGTCTTCCTGCAACGACTCCGCCAGGCCAGTCGTGCCATAGGGTCTCGCCTCAACGATGTGCAGGTCGGTCAAGCTTCGTTCGACATGCGCCACATAATAGACGCTATACAGTGCCCGCCATTGTATGACGAGATAGGCATCTGGCTCAGCGACCTGGGTTAAAACGCACTCGGCAACGCGCCGTGGTTCGCTGAGATCAGCTACCGGGTAGACATAATGTTGATCGCTAAAATTCGAGCGTCCAGTTTGGATCGCTTGCCAGCGCGATTCAACAACCGGGCCAATGGTGACGAGCGTTACCAACCCCAACATCATGCCCGTAACGACAGATGGCTTGCGAAACGGCAGCCAGTGCGTGAGCCATGAAGTGAGATGCCCGGCGCCCACGCCAACGAAAACGGCTAATATGACATAAGTGGGCAAGAAAAAAACGAACTTATCGCCGGGATCATAGGCCAACGCCAGCAGAAAATTAGTCAGCATAGTTAGCAACACCAACAGAGATTTACGTCGCTGTTTGTTGAAGGCCACAATCACACCCACAATTGCCAACACCAGTGCCGACCCACTGAATTCTCTGGACAGGAGATCAGTAAAAAAGGTCGCCCATTCAGCCATTAGATCATAATCAGCGGGGAGGAGCCGGTCCTGCCATTGCTGACCGGAAATGCTGAACCAGATGCGTTCGAGTGGGTCATCCAGGGCGCTGGCAGGACGACCCCAGGCCGACCGTGACGGGTCTAGACTGGTCGAAAAATAACTCGTGAGCGTGGGCTGGGCGTCGAACAACAAAAATACCAGCAGCACGAGCAACAATCCGCTGAGTGTGCCCACCGCGCCCCATACCAGTGTTTGTCGCCATTGATTGCGTAACGCAATGTATACCAGCGCCGCCGGACCCACCGCACTGATGAAAAATAAGTGCAGCCCCACGCCCAGACTTGCCAAGAATGCCGCACCGAACAACCAACCAGAACGACCCGTGTCATTCCAGTGAATGAGCATGAGCAAGATGACGACCAGCAATGCCGTTGCCGGGGTATAGACTTCGGCGATGATACTTTGCGTCCAGAATGTGGGCGCAACCAGCAAAACCGCGCTGGCAATCAGTGCACCGCCACGAGTTGTGAACCGCCGGGCTAGAAGGTACACACCCGCGACCGTCAACGCGCCGCCCCAGGCCGAAAACCAGTTGATACGCCAGGCTAGTGTGTTTAGCGGCACGCTGCCGACCAGCCGCGCCAGCAAGATATAAACCGGGTAGCCTGTTGGATGGGTCATGCCGCCAGTGTAGGCCAATGTCTGAAACTCGGCGCTGTCACTATAAAGCACGTCCGGGGCCAGCGCCGCCGTATAGGTTGCCAGTGTGATAATGAATATCAGGCCGCTAAGAGTCAGATCGGTTTGAAATGAAAGCCGCTGTGTAGGGTCCGGCTTCTGCCAGTCCATGCTACCGACATGAACGGATGTATAAAAATCCCTTATCAAACTGGCGCATCACCCCGCGACGGGAATCGAATTGATGTTGGCTCCAGCCTCGATGCGACCATACTGTGCGTTGACCCAGCCGACCACGCCGTTATAGTCGATCTGCCACCAGTTGTTACCAGCATCACGCCCCAGAATGGTGGCCTGCGCTTCGAAGGGCATCACAGCAACTTTGGCGAAGGTCCGGGCGGGGCCGCCGCGGACACTCACCGCATCAGCCGCGGTAACAATGTAGCCGGTGGGTGGTCCAACCGGCGCAACCCCGGCTGGCGATGCTGAGGCTGCCGCATTATTGTTTAGCGTGTAGAGCGAATCGATAGGACGATCATCCAGCGTCACCAGATTAAACTCCACAAAGCCCAATCCAAAGTTGTCATAATACTCAACCGTAAAGCGGTATTCACCTCTGGCGACAGTGAAGGTGTGGGTATAAATCTGGCCGGTAGCACCATGCCATTGGTCAATCACGCGGTTGCCGTCGATATACACGCGCACGCCATCATCGGCTCGCACCCGCATCTGATACCGTCCATCATCCAGTGGTTGAATACTTTCCCAGCGCACCGAAAAATTATCAGCAGGCAGGTCTTCGCGCGGTGGATTATTGCCAAAGGTGCGGGTCGCGCTGGGTTCGTCGCGTTTGAACTTGAATGGTTCGCTAAGCGTGGGGTTGGCATAATAGGCCGCCTGCCAGGGATTGGGCGTCAGGGCCGGGGCCGATGTAAAAATTGTTGCCAGTTCCGGCGCATCGGGCATCGTGTCAATACGTGCCCAGTTAAAGAGGATATAGGCTTCCCGGACTTCTTCCGCGTAGTCGATTTGTAGATGATGCTGGCCCGGTGGCAGGGCAACCTCAGCGCTCAACAGCGTGCCCGGCTGCGGGTTGTTAAAGGTATCAATGATGGGCGCAAAGGCTACCGATACGCGCACCCGATCATCAGCTAACGCAGAAAAGCGATAGGTGCCGCCTTCGAAATAGGCATCAGTCGAAAAACGGATGCTAAAGCCATCATCGGGCAGGTCATCCGGCGAACTCAAGCCCCAGTCAAAGTTAATGTTTGTGACGGTTTCGACCCGGATGCGCTCACCGATCAAGTACGGATTGGCGTAGAATTCCGTTTTCCAGGCCACACCATTTTGGGCGGCAGCAGGTACGGTAACGAGTAACGCAAGTAGCAGCAGCAGGAACAATTTGCGCATGAGGATCGTCTCCTAAAGTATAGGGGCTATTATACCAGCCGCCTTTATTCGCCGGGATAGCTAACCGGCATTATGATAGAAAGTAACCATATAGAATGGGAACCCATGATGGCTGAAGAACAACTCCAGCAAGCCTACCAGTTGATTAAAGCCGGACAGAAACTTCAGGCTGAAGAAATTTTGCGCCCGCTGGTTTCAGAAGATGTTGATAATGCCGATGCCTGGTGGCTGCTGGCGAACGCGGTAGCCGACCCCGATGAAATCCGCATGGCGCTGGACCATGTGTTGCGATTGCGGCCCGACCATGCCAAATCCCAGCTCATGCTCCGGCGCACCAATGATCGCTACCCGCCCGACGAGGGTGAAGCTGAGACCTCGTTTGAAGACCTGATCTATGCCGACACAGATGATGACAGACCGCGCCGGGTCATCGTCACCAAACCCAAACGCGGCAGCAATCGCCTGCCTATCGTCATTCTGGTTGTCGTGGGTATATTGTCGACCATCAGTTGTGCTGTCTGTCTGTTGTTCGCCGGGGGCGCTGTTATGGTTGATGAATGGCTCAATGACCCGGAATTCGCCGAACTTATGACGATTTTCGTGCAGGGCTTTGAAAGTGAGTTCGTCATGAATACGTTCATTGACCAGGGGACGATTGAACGCGGGCAAAAGGTGCGCGAAGAACTGGCTCCGTTTACCGAACATTCGTGGACGTTTCAGGGTGCTGTTGATGACCGGGTGATGATTGATCTGAAAGCGTTAGATAGTGATCTGGACCCGGTGCTGCATCTCTACGGGCCAAACGGCGAACTTGTGGCTGAAAATGATGACCGTGAAGGCAGCCTGAATTCGCTCATTGAGATCGAACTCCCTGAAAATGGCACGTATAAGATTGTCGTCAGCGGTTACGATAACGACGGTGGGCGCTATGAAATGAAGTTAGCAGTCGGCGGGCCGCTGGTATAATGTGTTCGTAGTGGGGCTGCGAACATGGCGAAATGGTTGATAGTCAGATCAGTTAAAGTCATAGCTGCTATCAGCGGGCTGGCACTCATGAGTTTAGCCGTGTTTAACCTGCTGCACAGTGATGTGAAATATGTGCGACTGCCCAATAATCTGGACGTGCAAGCCAGCATTCTGCCGGGGCAACCGGTTCAGTCCGAAATCGGTGAACGCGCCCAACACGGGTGGACGTTCGAGAATGTAGCAGGTCAATATCATGAGATCAGCCTGCAGACGCTAACCGCCGAGATCAATGATCTTAACCTGTATGTATATGGGCCGCAGGGTCGGCTGTACACAATGCAGGCCAATCGTTCTGAATTGCAATTGCGAATCCAATTACCGCATAGCGGCATGTACACCATCGTGGTTCGCGGTGCTATTGAAATTGGGCGGTATCAATTGACGTTGCAGTCGGGTGCTACGGTTTGACGCAACCCGTGAATGAGAAGGCATAAAATGCAAAGCCGTTAGTCTTCACCCGTAACGTGAGTTCGTGTTTTTCGAAACCGGGGTTACGCACCAGATTAAACATGCGTGGTCGATCAATCAGCACCCGCCCTTCGTTGACATCGCTGCCGAAGCGTTCAACCGGTAATGGTAAATCATCCTGCCAGATCTCAACATTGACCGTTTGCGGGTGCAACATGCGCTCCACGGTCTCAACGTGCGGCGTCATAACGGCATTGACCTCGACAGCTTCATACGGCAGGCGAATCATACCTTCGGTTTGCCCCTGAAACGCCAGATATTCATTACCAGCTTGCCACGCTCCTTCGAGGTAAAAGGCCCCGGCAACCCGCTCATCCGGCATCTGATAGAGCATCGGCGCGCCGCTGGCATACCCCTGCGGATTGCCCAGCGCCCCAAAGCGTAAGCCAGCCGCGAGTTCCGGGGTGGGCCGGTAGCAGACGGCACCCGTTTCGTCCTCGGCCCGCAGCGGTTGCATAATGTCGGGCAGTTCTACATCGGGGCTGTCGTCGCGCAGCACGGTTTGAATCGCCCGCTCAAATTCGGCATAGCCGCCTTCACCATGACTCTGGTAGCGAATATAGCCCTGCTGGTCAATTAAATACTTGCTGGGCCAGAAGCGGTTGGCAAAAGCGTCCCAGGTCTCAAAATTATTGTCCATAAGGATGGGGTATGGCAGGTTGAATTCCTGAATTGCCGCCTCAATCTGCTGACGTTCGCGGCTAAAGCGGAATTCCGGGGTATGGACGCCGATAATCGTCAGGCCTTTGTCCGCATAACGCTGATGCCATTCGCGCAAATAGGGCAAGGTGCGCAGGCAATTGATGCAGCTATATTCCCAGATATCAACCAGCACGGCCTGGCCGCGCAAACCGGCCATGTCTAGCGGGCGTTCAGTATTCAGCCACTGACCAGCACCAAATTGCGGCGCACGCACATGTCGTGTGCTGAGCAAGTCATCGACCATGAAAGGATTACTCCACGATTGCGACTAAGGATTGATACACTTGCTCCAATTTTAGCGCAACCGCGTCCCATGTAAATTGGGTTTTGATGAGTTCTTTACCGCGCTGGCCCATGACCGCGCGATCCGCCGGCGACATGAGCAGATAGTGCAAGGCCTCATTCAAATGGGCGACGGTGGGTTCAACGATTAAGCCTGCGCCATATTCAGCCACTTCGGGCAGGTAACATTCTGGCGACAGGATGACCGGCAGCCCGGTGCCCATTGCTTCCAGCGCAACCATCGGCAGCCCCTCGCCAATGGCCGGTAGTGCGAAGACATCAGCCGCGGCATAGGCGGCTAACCGTTCCGCACCATCCAGAAAACCGGTCAGGCTAATGCGGTTATCGGTCAATGGGGTAATCTGGTCCAGCAAACCTTCATCCGGGCCAGCGATGACCAGGCGCGCCGCTGGCAGATCAATCTGCTGAAAAGCATCGATTAGAAGCCGAACCCCTTTGCGTTCATGCAAGCGGCCCATAAACAGACAGACGGGTCCGTCGCCCAGCCCATAACGCTGGCGAAAACGGAGGCCGCCACTCAGGTTACGATACTCGTCGGGGTCAATCGCATTGGGGATGACACTGAATTGTGTCGGAATTTGCCGCCGACCAAAAGTTGCCCATAACGTCTGCGCCTCACGAACTTCCTGGCGGGTGAGACCGATCACATGATCGAAACGCTGCGCCACCGCGGGACTCAGCAGTTTATCCCAGGCAATTTTGAGGTGACTGCGGCCTGTCTGTTGAATAAGGGTGCCATGCGGTGATAACACCAGCGGGACATTCATCTCGTAGGCAACCGGTGTCACCAGGAGATTTTCCATCGTGCGAAATTCGTGGCTGTGAACGAGGTGGATGTCCGGCAACAGGTCGCGGGCGATGGCCTGCATCTTGCTGGGTGTGGATAGATTTAGACGCCCCCGCAAGCGTGGTGAGATGTTGGTGGCATGTAATACGCGCACCCCATCACGCCATTCCTCGGCTGGATTTGCCTGACGCGTGTCGTTATCCAGCGCGTCCGTTGTGAGTACCGTCACCTGATGTCCCCGCCGGACCAATGCGCGGGCCATCCCCTCGACGGAGCGTACCACCCCGCCAAACGCATAGGCTGGCGCATAATAAGGGGTCAGGTGCAGGATATTCACGTAAACATTACAGGTTAGATTATTAGATATTCCATTTTAGCATACGCTGTCAAGCACCCGACCAGTACCAGCGGCCCAAGCGCAACAAACCTCGACTTGAATTTAACCGTTTAGACAGCATGAGAATCCCCGAAAACAGCAGCGGAAGCGGCTTATATCAACGGTATGACGCCGCTTTTCTGTTTGGTTACTCGACCGGGTTCCAAATTGCCCATTTTATTTGTGACATTTTTCACTATATCAATGTGCCTTAACCAACTATAGTCACAGTTATAGCTACATTTCCAATCACATACGCAAAAACTTCCACGAAAGGGAAGGTAGGAAAATTATGAAGCAATTCCAATTCTTTGTATTTTTTGTCGCCGTCAGTGTGACGGTATTCGCATTTCTGTTGTTTCCCCAGGTTGAGCCAACCTTTGTGGCCTATGCGCAGGACGGCGACACCCTGCTAGCGGTGGCGGTGGATGAAGTGCCTACGCTGGATGGCGTGGCTGATGAAGCATTTTGGGCTAATGCCGTTCCGCTCGAAGTTGGTGTGCGGCGGGGAGCCAATAATGGCCGGACGACGGTTGAATTGAAATCGGTCTACACCGATGAGATGGTCTACTTCCTGGTGACATGGGAAGACCCCACCGAGAGCTACCTGCGCTTCCCCTGGGAATTGCAGGAAGACGGCACCTGGCTGCAATTGCGCGACCCAGAAAACATGGGCGGTGATGAAAACGTCTGGTATGAAGACAAATTCTCGTTCATCTGGGAGATCAACGAGATCGAATTCTTCGCCGATGAAGGCTGCTTCGCCATGTGTCATCGGACCGGCGAAGATGGTGACGAGAGCAACAAGCCCTATGGCAACAAATTTGCTGAAAATGAAGCGGGCTTAGGTGACATCTGGCATTGGAAATCTGTCCGTAACCTCAACCAGGCTCACGATCAATACGTTGATGCCGTGCGCTGGTCCGAAGATACACCGAGCGCCGGGCGTCACAGCGATCCATCCGATGGTGGCGGCTACAGCAACAACGTTGATAACTCCAACGCCGATGCAACCGTGCCCATGTACATGTTACCGGGCGATGACTTCCCGCGTGATGGCAGCCCCGGTTACATCCTCGCCAGCGAAGGCGTCCCCTTTGACGCTTCCCTGTTCGAGGTTGGCGATCGCATTCCAGGAATCGTCATCAGCCAATTCGAAGGTGACGGTGGTGATATTGCTGCCGGTTGGCTGTGGGAAGATGGTGTCTGGACACTGGAGCTGGGCCGGGCGCTGGTGACGGGTTCCGAATTCGATGTTCAGTTTGATGATATGGCCGCTGAATACCTGTTCGGTGTCGCGCCGTTCGATAATGCGCAGGTGCGCCACGCCTTCCACAATGATGTCCTGAAGTTCGGGTTCGAGCAATAATTTCATCTACACTCCAAACGTAGGTCTGAGAGGGTTATCCGCGATAGCCCTCTCTTTTTTTGGATTCTCTCCGTGCGGTTTCATTATCATGTGAAATAACAAATGCATGAGGATAGCTATTGGCTTCCATCTGGCGGCTGGACAATACACAAGTTGAACACCTGGCAATGTCTGGGTTATAGTATTGCCCTGATCGTTAATGAGCGCTGGCTCCGGGGTTTTCATGGGCAAATATATTCTCAGGCGGTTGCTTCAAGCGATTCCGACCTTCTTCGGCATCACCGTCCTTACATTCCTCATTGTGCTGGCGGCTCCTGGTGACCCGATTGCGCTAATCACCTTTTCGCCCGGCGACCAGGACCCGGAGCGGGCGGCCACAATGCGGCGCCAACTGGGGCTGGATAAGCCACCGGCATTGCAATATGTATACTGGCTGGTGGGCAACGATTGGGCATTGGTCGATAGCGACGGTGATGGCGAAACCGACAGTTATGGTCAACGCCGGGGACTGTTGCGCGGCGATCTCGGCGATTCACTCAAACAGCAGCGCCCCGTATCCGAATTAATTCTTGAGCGCATCCCAGCCACCTTGCAATTGACCTTGACGGCCCTGGTCGTGGGTTATGTTATCGGCATTTTGCTGGGCGTTTTGGCAGCGGTCTATCACAAACAGTGGATTGATTCGACCATTCGGGTCATCTCGGTTGGCGGCAACGCCATCCCACCGTTCTGGCTTGGCTTGATTCTGATTCTGGTGTTTAGTGTAGGGCTGGACCTGCTACCCATGAGCGGGATGCGTGATATTACGAGTTCCGGCACCACATTCGATTTAGGCGACCGTCTGGCGCACATGGTCATGCCAGTAGCGGTGTTGTCGTTGGGGACGATTGCCTTTATCTCGCGGTTTGTCCGCACCGAGATGTTAGAGGTGCTGGAGCAGGATTACGTCCGTACCGCCCGCGCGAAAGGCCTGGCGCAGCGCACCATCTGGTCACGCCATGCCGTTCGTAACGCGCTCATTCCCGTCGCTACGTTTTTGGGTCAACAACTGGGGACGTTGCTGGCCGGCGCGGTGATTATCGAGCGCGTCTTCAGTTGGCCGGGGATGGGCCGCCTGGTAGTCGATGCAGTGTTCCAACGCGATTTCCCCCTCGTGATGGGGACGGTTGTTGTGGCTTCAGTATTTTTTATTCTGGGCGTGTTGTTATCGGATGTTCTCTACGTCTGGATTGACCCGCGCATTCGACTGAATTAATGGAACCACAAAATCATGGCCGAATCTGAATTGGCGGCTCCCGTGACCCGCCTAGACACAACTGATCGCCGTCCAGTACGCACCTTATGGCAAGATGCAGTGCAACATGTTTTGCAGGATCGCCTGACCCTGTTAGCGCTGATCGGGCTGATAACGATGACGATTCTCTGTGTTCTGGGGTCGTTTTATATTGAGCGTTCTACTGACCTGGATCCCAACGAGACGAGCATCCCGGACCGGTTCCTCTATCCTGGCGCGGAGAATCACATTTTGGGCACCGACCACCTGGGCCGCGATCAATTCCTGCGGCTTCTATTTGGCGGGCGGGTCTCGCTGCTGATCGCCTACAGTTCCAGTTTGATGATTATCATCATTGGTTTGACATTAGGCTTATTGGCTGGCTATTTTGGCGGTTGGGTTGATGACCTCATGGTCTGGCTGGTGAATACCCTCAGTTCGATTCCGCCGCTATTTTTGCTCTTGATTGCATCGGCGATCTGGGAGCCATCGGTCGAAGTGTTGATTGTGCTGCTGGCGCTAACCAGTTGGGTGGGGACCAGTCGGCTGGTGCGGGGCGAGGTGCTGGCGCTCAAAGAACGGGATTATGTGCTGGCGGCGCGGGCGTTGGGGTCCTCCAATTTCCGCCTCTTGCTGGTGCATATCGTGCCCAATCTGCTCTCGATTGTCATTGTGACGCTGACGATCATCGCGGGTAATCTGATTCTCGTCGAGTCAGGCCTGAGTTTTCTCGGTGTGGGGGTGCGGCCACCGACGCCAACCTGGGGCAACATGCTCACCGATTCGCGCACTTATTTTGTGAGCGGGACGCATCTGGTCGTCTGGCCGGGGTTACTCATCATGTTTACTGTGTTATGCTTTTACCTGGTTGGCGATGGCCTGCGTGACGCGCTGGATCCCCGCAGCACGCGAAAATAATCATGAATTCTTGCCTCACGCAAATTCTCACGATGTTCACGATCGGCTGGTTAGCCTTCGTCGGCGTTCGTTCTGAAATAACGAATCAACGACCGGCAGCATTACCATTGGTCAACACCTACGACCAGAGTCCAACCGCCTTCAGTTTTCAGTATCCAGCGGATTGGCTCTACTTTGTCCCGGAGCAAGGGCTGTTGATTCTGGGTCCACCAACTGCCAATCAGAATGAGGTCGTGCCGACGCTCACCGTTCTGCGCAGTCAACGGTTATCCAGTCAGGCCGCCAATCTGGAAGAAGCGATGGCGATTTATCTGCGGCGTGGTCCGTTGCTGCCCGGTCAGGCGTGGGAGATTGTCGCCGATACCAGCCCAACCACGCTCGATGGACGCCCGGCATTGATGATCGAACTGGAAGGTGCCAATCGCAGCGGTGATCCGCCGCAGCACATTCTGGCAGTCATTACGCAGGCTGATAACAGCACGTTCTATATCCTGGCAGCCGGTGCGCCGCTGGCAGAATGGCAAACTCACGCCCCAACCCTGCAGGCGATCCTCGCCAGTGTGAATATTCTCGAATAATTTGCCAATAACCCTATGCGCTGAACCATAAAGAGAAATACCTATGCAACCCGATGTACTCACATTGCCTGATGGACGGCATCTGGCCTACGCCGAATATGGCAAACTCGATGGACCACCAGTCATCTTCTGTCATGGGACACCCGGCTCCCACCTGTTACCAGCGAAAGAAATTGCTCTGCTGGAGCGCGTGGGGCTGCGATTTATCGTGCCGGTGCGCCCTGGCTATGGCCGGTCCGATTTCCAACCAGAGCGCACGCTGCTGGATTGGCCGGATGATGTGCTTGAATTGGCAACTGTGCTGGGCATTGAGCGGTTCGGTGTCATGGGTGTTTCGGGTGGCGGACCCTTTGCCCTGGCCTGTGCGCACAAAATTCCCGAACGATTGACAAATGTGGTGCTGGCAGGGGGGCTGGCACCGTTTGAATTGCTGGGCGAAAAGCCACAGCCCATGACCCACGAACGGCGCGAGTTCAAAGCAAAATTACTCGAAAGTGACCCCGATGAATACCTTGCACCGATGCTGGCAAACATCGGCGAACCGGACCTTACGCAACTATTGAAAACCAAAGACTGGTTTATCGCCAACATTCGCGAAGCCTATTGGCAAGGCGTTGATGGGGCATTCTATGAGGACACGCTGCTGCTCACACAACCCTGGGGATTTACGCTGGAAGCGATCACAGCGCCGGTACAGATTTGGCAGGGCGAGATGGATGGCGTTGTGCCGCCCAAACATGCCCATTGTCTCGCCGCACATCTGCCGAATGCGGTTGTCAGTTTTCGCCGCGGCGTCGGTCATCTCATGCCGGAAGCTGAACTTGAGGCGATCTACCGCCAGTTTGTTGACGAGGACTAGCTTTCGGCCAACAGTTCAGCCAGGTGGTGTTGCCAGATAGCGGGCAGGGTATGAGTCCCATGCCCCCGCGTTTCATCGGTGATCGGTAGCAAAATGTAGCGTCCGCGCGGAACCTGTTTAATCGCCACTTCCATGATGCCTAACTCAGGTGGGTTGACCTGATCGTCGGCGGAGTTGATCGCCAGCAGCGGCGCTTTGATGCGTGCCAATCCGGGAGCCGGGTCATAATCATGCGAGGCCGCCATCTGGTATAGGAAATCGTTGGCGTCCAGACGGTTAAGATAATCGGCAACTTTAGCATGTAAAAGCGCGTCCGCTTCATCACGAGTTGGAGCCTCCTTCTGCCATTGTCGGGGAACACTGGTCATGAACAGCAAGACATAAACCGCCGTGATGAGACCCCGCGGTTGCTCACTGTATTGACCATCTTGCCAGTCCGGGTCGGTGCGGATCGCATCAATAATCATGCGGCGGGTCATGCGGTTGCGCCCGGCGATTTCGGCAGGCATACTCGCCAACGGCAGCAAACAATCCATGAAATCAGGATAGGTTTGGCCCCACAGCCAGGTGTGCATCCCACCCATTGATGTGCCCATCACCAATCGGAGGTGGTTCACGCCCAGCCCTTCGGTGACAAGCTGATATTGCGCACGCACCATGTCATGATAGCCATACACGGGGAAATCGGCCCGCAGGCCAGCGCTCGGTTTACTGGACGCGCCGTGTCCGATGCCATCCGGCAGAATGATGTAATATTGCTCAGCATCGAGTAATTGGCCGGGGCCGAACAACACACCGGCAAAATCCTCACCGAGGAATTGCTGACCACTACCGCCTGTCCCATGCATAATCAGCACGGCATTCCGCACCACGTCGGCAGCATCCCGGCGCGGCGTACCCAGCGACGTGTAGTGCAGTCGCAATTCGGGTAACACATCACCACTGTCGAACTGGAAATTTGAAAGCGTAAAATCACCGCTGGCTGTTTGCATGCACTAAATCCACCATAAAAACAAGCCCCATACACCATGCATGTTTGGGGCGAGGCAATCTGGGCACTCAACCTCACCCCTGTCCCCTCTCCAAATTGGAGAGGGGGAGTCAGACTTCAGGCTGGTGGGGGTGAGGTAAAGAATTTTGACAAAGCTATACGCAAACTCGCCAGGAAGTATTGAGTAAACTTACGTCCTATGCAGGGCGTGAATCACCCACCCAGCGACCATTCCCACAGCCAATCAGCATAGCCATAGAACACCCAGGATGGGCCGGGTTCGAAGCCCTGAACACGCTGATTAGCGGTCTGGAACAAGTTCGGGTTAACGGTCCAATCGTAAGCTACGTCTTCATGGGTGATGCGCTGGATTTCGCGGTAAATTTCGGCCCGCGCCTCACGATCACAACCGGGCAGGCTGCGGCCCTGGTCGATCAGGGCATCGACTTCGGGGTTGATGTAAGAGGTCAGGTTATTGCCGCTGCCGACCACATCTTCCCGGCTATCGAGCAACGTCATGAACTCACTGGGGTCGGGTGGACCGCCACTGCCGCCACTGTTGCTCATCGGGGTGGCATCGTACATCTGGCCCAGATAGGTTTCTTCGATGTAATTGCCCCATTCCTGCTTGTTCAACGTAACGTCAAAACCGATGTCGCCCAGTTGATCCTGAATCACGAATGCGGTGGTTTCGAAATACAGCAGAATATCACTGTAATTGATGGTAAACGCCAGCGGTACCCCATCTTTTTCGCGGATACCGGTGTCCTCGTTTAACACCCAGCCAGCTTCATCCAGCAGGGCGGCTGCCGCTTCGGGGTCATAGGGATAGGGTTCAATGTCGGTGTTGATAGCCCATGCGACCTGCGGCGCAACCGCGCCAATCACCTGGGAGCCACCCTCAGGGCCGCCCAGCGTTTCCAGAATATCCTGCTTGTTGTAGCCCATCGCGACCGCTTTACGCACATTGATGTCGCTAAACAAGGGGTGTGGTGTTTGCTCAACCAGATTGCCATCGTCGTCATACGCTGATGCCGGCGCATTGGGGTCTACCCAGTTGAGCGCCAGGAAGTTGACGGACAGACGCGGGAAGATCTCCCATTGCAGGCTATCGCGGTCGGCGATCTGTGCGAATGAATCGCCCTGGAAGTAGGAGTAGTCAATCTCACCGGCCTGAATCGACTGCATAGCGACGGCTTCTTCACCAATCAGGCGATTCACCAGGAAGGGAATCGGCGGTTCGCCGCGCCAGAAATCAGGATTCGCCCGGTAACGCTGGAATTCATCGGGTGCCCATTCTTCCAGAATAAATGCGCCGCCACTGATGTCCGGGTTCATATTAAACGGACTGTCCATGAAGTCGCTGAAGTCCGCCGCGAATTTGTGGGCGGGGAGGAAGCGGAACGAGCCGAGATCGTACATGGCGGCACAGTTGACCTGGGACATCACGACCTCATAGGTTTTGTCGTCAATCACATTGACCGCTTCGATTAAGGCGGCGTTACTTTCCCAGGTGGTCGCTACTTCCTCTTGCTGCACCGCATCAATCACGAACTTCATATCATGCGCCGTAATCGGCGTGCCATCGCTCCAATTGGCATCCGGGTTGATGCTAAAGGTGTAGACCAGGCCATCATCCGAGATTTCCCAGGTGGTCAAACCCGGCACAGGCTCACCCGTGAAACGGTCGGTTTCGAACGGCTTGGGGAACAGTGGCCCAAAAGCCTGTACGTCCGACCCACTGGAAGACAACGCCGGGTTAAAGGTGGTGATATTGCCGAAGCCCCGGATGACGAGCGTAGTGTCATCCTGGCCCATCACCGTCAGTGGCAATGCCACCAGCAACAGCAAAACAAAAATTAACGATAGACGTTTCATCTTTTCTCCTTACGCGATCTATTTAAACGAGATAACGCACCAGCGTAAAAAATGAGTGGGGGGTAGTGTACCCAAAAATCGCGCAATAGCCTACCATACCCCATTGGTGTAGTACGACCACTTGGGCCGAATCTCGAACAACAGGATCAGTCCCCGCGCCACAATCCACCCGGCTAATGCGACCAGCACTAACCAATCGCGGTCAGGAGAAAACAGCGTGACCACGCCGCCGATGACCAGCAGCAGCGACCACAAGGCCAGCACCACCACGCCCCAGCGTTTGAAGCGCCACACCGCGATAAACACGCTAATCACCACCAAGCAGAACGCAAACAGCAGCAACAGCGTCGGTCCAGCGGTTGTGGGGTCTGGACCAGCGGCAGGCAAGAACGTCGTGCTGAACCACGCGACCAGACTCAACAGCGCAATCGCCCCCCACAACAAAATCTCAAAACGCAGGTAGGCGGTGAGCAGCGGCCCACGTACAAAGTCGAGTTCATCAGTGGTGCGAAACAGAGGGTTATTGAACATTGGACAAGCCAATAGTCATCAGGTTTTAGCTGTTAGCTCCAAAATTCTGTTTCATAAACTATCCTGAAAAATGGCCCCTAATCATAGTTCTCAATATTCGGGAGAATAAACCCAAACATAAAAATGGCTGTTACAACGGCTGTACCTACCGATCGAGCTTGAAAAATACCCATGTAGAGTCGCAAGACGATTCCCGCAATCCAAAGTGCGATATATCCATAAACGGCCCATTTGCGCCATAATAAGATGCCGATACCACAAATCGCTTCGCCAATTGGAACAGCTAAGAAGAGGTAAACAAGCGGGACAGGAAAAACACGGTTTAGATCATCCGTAAATGATAATAATGTCGGCATCAGAATAAGGCCCAGCACCACATTAGCGCCAAGCCATAATGTGACACAGCCATGTCGGTTGCGGCTTGTCTCACTGTTCACTGATTAGCCTCTATTTTTCCGCCACCAATCACGAAACGATTCCTCGGCGAAGGGCGGGAAGTCACGGTGTTTGGTCCAGCCATCCAGCGGCGGCGGCAGCATGTCGAGTTTGTCAGTGTCCATTGCCTGGGTATAAGCAGCGGTTGCCGCGCTGGATACCTTTGCCCCGGCTTCGTAGAGCAAGGGATGCTTGAAGCTGAATGACCATGCTTTCATTCCAGCCCGCCAGTAGTCCTCCTGCGTGTGTTCCAGATCACGCCGTAGCATCAGGAGCATGTCCGGGATATTGATGTCCACTGGGCAGGCTTGTTTGCACGCCCCGCACAGGCTGCTGGCAAACGGCAACGGTGAGGCATTTTCCTTACCCATCAACAGCGGGGTGATCACCGAGCCAATGGGTCCCGGGTAGACCGTGCCATAGGCATGCCCGCCGACGTTTTGATACACCGGGCAGGTGTTCAAACACGCGCCGCAGCGAATGCAGGCCAGCGCTTCAGTATATTCAGTACCATAAATATCGCTGCGCCCGTTATCAACCAGAATGAGATAATAATGTTCCGGGCCATCGCCTTCGTCCTGCGCCGGACCATTGAACATATTGACGTAGACTGTCAGGCGTTGACCGGTGGAGGCCCGCGGCAGCGTCTGCACCAGCGTCGCAAAATCCTCCCAAGTGGGCACGATCTTCTCAATGCCGACCAGCGCGACGTGTACATTGGGCAACCCGGTACTCAGACGGGCATTACCCTCGTTGGTACAGATCACCAGCGTGCCCGTTTCGGCGACCATGAAGTTGCCGCCGGTGATGCCAAAATCAGCTTCCAGGTACTTGTTGCGTAGCAGCTTACGGGCGAACCGGGTCATGGCTTTGGGGTCAACCGGCTCACCCATCGGTTCCATGTTCAGCTTTTCAACGAACAGATCATGCACTTTTTCTTTGGTCATGTGCATAATCGGCGTGACAATGTGGCTGGGGTGGCTTTCATCGACCTGCACGACGAATTCACCGAGGTCGGTTTCCAGCATCTCAACGCCATGTTCCGCCAGGAAGGGCACGAGATTGAGTTCTTCCGTGACCATGCTCTTGCTTTTGACGCCGAATTTCAGATCATGGCGGCGACAGATGTCCAATACCTGTCGATTCGCCTCGGCGGCATCGGTGGCCCACAGCACATTGCCGCCGTGCGCGGTGACATTGGCCTCCATCTGTTCCAGCAAGTCCGGTAAATCGCTGAGCGCCCGCAGCTTGGCCGCGCGCCCCTGCAGCCGTAGCGCCTCGCTGTCAACCGTTTCATCCATTGTTTTGATGCGGGCCAGATCAGCCGTTTTCGCGCCCCGGTCCAGCGCGGTTTTGAGTTGAATATCGTCCAGCGCGATTGTTGCCGAAAGTTTGAATTGGTTCGCTTTAAGTTCCATAGGGTTAATTTTCTTCTTCAGTGTATTCAGGAAAATCAGTGATCGACTTGAGCGTTACACCGACGGCTGTAGCGGCGTTGGCCTGACGCTCATCGATGGTTATCAGTGGACACTGCAAATTCTCTGCCAGCGCAATATGTACACAATCATATACAGCTAGTGTTTGCGCTAGTCCGATGTCCAGTGCGCGGGGTAGTAGTCCTAAAGATGAGTAAACTTGTAGTGGCGAGATAATAACATCTTTGATTCGTTGTAGTGTATTTTCTTGATCGGCTCCATGAAAACGAACTCGCTTCCAAAGTACATTCGCACACTCAACTAGCGCAAATTCAGGAACAATCAATGAAACATTCGAATTCGTCGCTAAGCGAAGCAGCTCATGCATTCGTTTAGTATTAGGATCATTGATATATCCCTGAATGAGAACACTCGTATCGACAACGTAAGCAACGGTCAACGATCCCGGTCCTCTCTTAACATTTCCAGTGTAGAAGGTTCTCCAGGTTGTCGCTCTAGCGTGTTTCGGACAATAGACTCAAACACTTCCATCGGCGTGCGGTCATCCAGTATGTTGCCGGGGATGTATTTGAGCCGCTTGTCGATGATCTTTACGACCCAGGCTTCTAATTCCCCACGTGTCATATCACCAATACGTTCGCTTGCCATTCGTTTACCCTGCCATAAAATCATGTCTGCTATAATGGTAGCCATCTTTCAAACGAGTTGCCAACCCATGCTGACCAACGTCCTGACTCAACCGGAAACGACAACGCAACCGCAACCCGATTTTTACCTGAGTGAACATCTCAGCGAAGTCTCACGTCTGCATCACGAGACCACCCATTTTGACCCCATATTATACCAGCAGGCCGTACAAGAAGTCCGGCGCTTGAACATCGCATCAGTGGATTTCCTGCGCCGCCAGCTCAAACTTGATTATCCCCAGGCTGTGCAGTTCATTGAGCAGATGGAAGGCGAAGGCATCATTCGGCGCACCGACCATCGAGGCCGTGATTCGCGGCGCGGTTGGCGCTATGAAGTCATCGAATAATTATGGACATTGCCACATTCACATATCTCATGAGCGGCATATTTAGTGTATCTGTGATCGTTTATGGGGCGATGGGCATCAAACGCCGTAAGATTTCTTGGGGTTTGCGTGGTAGCCTTGCACATAAACATCAGATCGTCTTGACTGGCAATTACGCCATTTTTTGCAGCATCGGACTAATTATTGGCGGATTATTAGTAGGTTTGGCGAATGTATTGCGATTCAATTTTGACTTGACTGACGCCACTATCGCAATATTGGAAGTCGCCAGTGTTGTGATTTTATTCGCAAGTTGTATTCTCACAACCATCTTTCAGGCCGCGGTTGATATAGGCCGTGAACTCGGCGGACAATCTCTCAGAGAAAAATAGAAGCCGCCTCACCGGGCGACTTTCTCTTCACTATACACCAATTGACGGCTGTCATTTAGAAATTGCTGTTCAGGCCGCAATTTGCCTGGTTTCGGCAATTTCATACCCGATCCCCGCATAGATTTCTATAAGCTTAGGTCTTTCAAACCTCAATCTAACCAATCTGTCCGGATTGTGTCCGCAAAGTGTCCGCAAACTGTATCAGTGACCCCCCTTCTTTTGCGATGCTGAAACTATCGCAAAGCAGAAGCAAAGGGGAACATGATGGACCCGAAACCGCCCGTCGTCACACCTGACTAAATGCTTTCGCATTAAGGATGTATCGGCCCACTGTGTACAGGCACGCTGGGCCGATCTGTTTTTTCAATGCTGACTGGGACAGCTTTGTTCGCCGCTACCAGGTCTCTAGAAAAACTGCTTCGCCATCCCCAGCACGCCTTGCTTCCAGGGTACACGATGCGATACACCCGATGTATTTTCGAACTTATCTAGATTAGCGACATACCAGTCATAGTTGCGGACCAGCGCGTCTTTATTGGAATATTTCGGCTTATAACCCAGCCTGGTTTCCGCCTTTTCAATCGAGACGAATGAATCTTCCGCCGCCGTTTCATACACCCATTTGTAAAGGGGTGACAGATTGAACGCTTCCAGCACGCGCAACGTCCAGATCATCGGCGCTGCCGGGAAACCGCTGATCTTCTTACCATATCCCGCTTTGTCGAGGACGGCCTGATAATCCTCTTTCATGGTCGTGAACTCCTTCGCGCCAATGTTGAAGGTATCGTTGACGACTTCCCGGTCCAGCGTGGCACACAGATAGATCGCCGCGCACAGGTCTTCAACATCCAGCAATTGATAGCGATTGTTGCCGCTACCGATCATCGGAAAGCCGTGCCCATCTTTCGCCCAGTCATACAACAGCGCAAAGACCCCCAGGCGTTCCGGGCCAATAAATGACTTGGGGCGGATGATAGGTACACACATCCCTTTTTCACGATAGGCAGCGCACACCTCCTCCGCTTTGATTTTGGCTTCTCCATAGGGGCCAACCCCATCCAGCGGATCATCTTCCAGCAGCGGATGATGGTCGGGTATGCCGTAAACGGCGGTTGATGAGATGTGGATAAAGCGTTTGGCACCGTGTTCGAACGCTGAATCGATCATGGTGCGGCTGCCATCAATGTCCGTGCTAAAAATGTCCTCTTTCGAGTAAAGGGGCAGCGCCGCTGCCGTATGCACGACAATATCGATCCCCTTCATCGCGTTATCGACCTGTTCGCGGTTCCGAATATCACCGGTTATTTCGGTAATCTGGTCACGCTCAGGATAGTCAAACGGCGCGAGATCCAACGTTGTGACTTTGTGCCCACGTTCCAATAAATAGCGGACGAGGTTAATGCCCAGGAAACCGGCCCCACCAGTTATCAGATAAGATTCTGACATCGTGCGTTCTCCATATGAAAAATTGTCTTTGCTTACGCTGTCATGAATTTTTAGAAATGATTCAGGCGATTATTTGGGTGCTTACAAAACAAACTTAACCATAGACGATGCCAGGTGAACAGGCTCCCACTCAAGCATGATCTACCTCGCAAGGCAGTGTATCCTTGCAGACATGACACCGACCTAAAAACAGTGCTACCGTTCGCCGGGTGGGTCAATCCATAGATCAATCGTGTACAGATTGCGCGACCGCACACTGGTCGTTGAGTACATATAGGGCATATAAAATTGGAGTAGGCCACCTAATGAACCCACTGACTCAGCCGCACTTCCATCGGGGCGAATAACCTCAATGGCGGGTTCACACACGGCCTGGCCGGTACTCGTCGGTCGGTCACAGAGTTCCATCCGTACTTTGGTCTGGCCGTTCTGGTCTTCGCCATCATAATGAATGACCATGTTGGTGCCAGCATTAACCAGGCCCGTGTTGCTCAGGCGGCGACTACTGCTCCCGATACCGGCGATGAGGCGCACATCCTGGCACCAGGCCGCTCCACAGAAGGGCGCTGACGGGAAGGAATTAACATCGGGCAGCACTTCAAATTCATTCTTTGTAATCGTCGTCGTCGCATAGTCTACGAAGACTTCGAAATCTGCGCCCTGCACCAGCGTCATCCGCGAAAACAAGGTAAGGCTGCGGGCGACGGGCGTAAAAGGTACATTCGACGGAATGGTGCCGACGCGCTGAGTAGCGTAACGATCCAGGAATGCCAGCCCAATGATGTCGACCGTACGAGCGGTGCCACTGCTGGCAGATGGAGCGCTCACTGCGTTGTTGTTGGTCGTAGCTGCCGACTGATTGGCGACGGTGTTATTCGCAATAGATTGCAGGTCATTTGATAGATAGGTGATGGCAAAGTTGCCGATTTGCTCACCAATGCGCTCACAAAAATCCGGGTTGGTGGGTGAGACATTGGGCGTAAATAGTTCGTTATCTTCCAGCAATGTGACCAGCATTTGGGTCGACCGATCACAGCGATAGATGGCACGATCACCATGCCAGCCCGGCGGGCGCACATTCGGCTCTACCAGAACATCGGCCAGCAGTTCCAGATCATGACGAATATCACGCGCAATATCGACCGCCGTTCCGGGAACCGCGCCAAACCAACCTGCTGGAATATTATTCAGACCAACCGATGCTGCCATCAATAAATCAAGATCCAGCCGCAGCAGAATCGCAAGCTGTGGATTGGTGACATCAATATTTGCACTCCAACCATCTGGTCGGTCGGTGCCCAAATGATAACTTGCCAAAACCTCCAGATCGGTGCGACTGTTAATCAAAATTGTCAGCACATCACTGGTAAACGGTGGCGCGATAATTGTTGGCTGCGCCTGAACTGGCTGGAGTACGGGTGTCGGCAAATTCACCGGGGTCGCGATTGGTTGCAACGCTTGATCGGCATCTGGTTCTTCAGTCACAGCGACCTGCGCCAATGTCGATGGCATGACGAGGGCCAACAGGCCAAGCGCAAGCAAAATGAGGAGTGATGATCTCACAAAACGCACCCTTCAGTGTCCGCATAATGTTCACACGTTGATTATACACCGATTGAGCGTTGTCCACCGCAAGGCTTTTACTCCACGGTGGGCTGTGAGCGTTCGACGTTGATGAGCAATTCACCAACAAAGCGGCAGATCAGATGCAACAACGTCACGTCTTGATCAGAAAACGGCTCGTCAACAGGCTGGTTCAATGCTTCCAGGACACCAAAAATCTTCACATCGCCAATGATCGGCACCGCCGCAATCGATTGCGTGCGAAATTTAAACGCTTCATCGATATTGTTGGAAAAGCGTCCATCATGCCGCACATCACGGACCAGCGCTGGCTTCTTGTTTTGGATTACCCAACCGGCGATGCCTTCATCCGCCGGAATGCGATAATCTAACAGGCGTTCCGCCAATAACCCCTTGACCAGCAAGAACTTTAGCTCGTTCGTTTCTTCATCGAGCAACAGCAGGGAACCTTCAGGGGCATCAATGAGATCAAGCGCCATGAAGAATGTGGTACGCAACAGCGGCAGCAAGGCCGCATCATTGGTGACACGCTCTTCCGCCGCCGTCATGACGTTCAAAATTGCAATGAAGTCATTCATTTGATTAATGCGTTGCTGCAAATCATGATTTTCAACCTGAAGCCGCGCATTTTCCCGTTGG
Organism: Phototrophicaceae bacterium; assembly: GCA_965223835.1. Taxonomy (GTDB): domain Bacteria; phylum Chloroflexota; class Anaerolineae; order Aggregatilineales; family Phototrophicaceae; genus CAVYXZ01. Next base: position 5,613,238 of record CBDCXQ010000001.1, on the reverse strand, counting down.
AGAACCCCAATCGTATTCGTAACCATTTTGTTATATCCACCCAAATGTCTTAGTTTTTTTCTAACATTATAATGATTTTCCCGTGATGTGTTGATGAGAAAGTGTAAGATAAACGTTATTTATCGCAAATTCCACGATTTTATCCCAAAATTATGACATAAATCCCAAATTTTAGCTTGACGACAATCATCTTTTGTGATTATCATAGAGTATCGCAGGATATTTACCACGCTTCAGATAATTCAGCGAAACTTCATTTGACCTGTTTTCATTATTGGTTCTCAGGCCGCGGCCATTTACGCGCACGATTATCGCTCGTGTAACATTTTTCCTCACCTATGAGTCTGTCTGCGTTGCGGACAACTTAATCCTGGAGTTTCCATCTTATGGATATTGCACAACTTGAAACAAAGACACTGGAAGAACTGCGCCGACTCGCGCGGGAAGATGACGTTCATGGTTTCAGCCGCCTGAAGAAGCAGGATTTAATCCTGTCCCTGTTACGGAATGAAGCCGAAAAACGCGGTCATAAGTTGCGGGGTGGCGTTTTAGAAGTCGTTGATGACGGTATTGGTTTCCTGCGGGCTGACCATTATTTGCCGGGGCCGAACGATGTCTACGTCAGCCAGACGCAGATTAAGCGGTTTAATCTACGCACCGGCGACATGGTTATCGGCCAGGTTCGCTCCCCCAAAGATTCCGAGCGTTACTTCGGGCTGTTGCGCGTTGATGCGGTTAACGGCCTGAATCCTGAGGAAGCCAAGCGGCGGCCCCACTTCGAAGATTTGACACCTATTTTCCCGGAAGTACGGTTTAATCTAGAAACCAATCCGCGCATTCTCTCGACGCGGATGTTGAATCTGATTGCGCCAGTAGGTTTCGGGCAGCGTGGCCTCATCGTGTCCCCGCCGAAAGCTGGTAAAACAACCGTGATGAAAGAGATGGCAAACGCTATCAGCCGCAATTACCCGGAAGTTCACTTGATGATTGTGTTGATTGGTGAACGCCCGGAAGAAGTCACGGATATGGACCGCTCGGTTGATGCCGAAGTGATCGCATCAACATTTGACGACCCGGTGCAGCATCATGTCAAAGTGGCGGAAATGGCACTGGCCCGCGCGAAACGACTGGTCGAGAGTGAACGGCACGTCGTAATTCTGCTGGACAGTATTACCCGGCTGGCGCGGGCGTATAACCTCGTCGTGCCGACCAGTGGTCGCACCCTCTCCGGTGGTCTTGATCCCTCCGCTGTCCACCCACCTAAACGCATTTTCGGCGCGGCCCGTAATGTCGAAGAAGGTGGCAGCCTGACGATCGTGGCGACCTGTCTGGTCAACACCGGCAGCAAGATGGATGACATGATTTACGAAGAGTTCAAGGGCACGGGTAATATGGAACTGCACTTGAGCCGTAAATTGCAGGAACGACGCGTGTTCCCGGCGTTCGACATTGAACAGTCGTCAACGCGGCGTGAGGAACTCTTGCTGGGGCCAGACCTTCTCCAACGAGTATATACACTGCGCCGTATGGTGGACCATCTGGCAGAAGACCCTGATGTCGGCTACGCTGATGCCTATGAGCAGTTACTCAATCAGTTCCGCCAGACGGACAGTAATGAGGAATTCCTGAATTCACTGCCGGGTTCCAACGTCAACGCCAACAGTTTTCGTAGTTTCGCCTGATCGCGCTGTCGACTTTGGGGCGCTATCTGCTGAGTAAATAATACCGATCAGTTAACATTGGCCTGGAGACTTTGTTGCACGCCTTGAATAAGTTCAATCTCCTGCCCCGGTAGCACTGTGCGCGGATCAAAAAGGACGCGATTGTCGGCAATACGGGCGATGATCGGCGGTTGGTTCTGGCGTAATTGGGCGAGGAAAGCGTCTGGTTGGTCAACCTCCAACGCGAGTAAGGCCGTTGGCAGGGTCGCGCCGGGTAAGCTGCCGCCCCCAACGGTTGATTCACCCGCTACCACCTGGCCCCCTGTCTGCGCCGCCCATTGTTCAGCCGTTCGCTGAATATCTGCCAATGGTCGGGCAATCATTCGCCAGATGGGTACCTGTTCGAGTGCTTCGCCTTTGCGATAATGATCGAGCGTTGCCGTCAGCGCGGCCAGTGCCAGTTTATCGGCGCGGATGGCACGGGCCAGCGGATGCCGCTTCAGGTGGTCAATCAGGTCGCGCTTACCGACTAGAATCCCGGCCTGCGGTCCACCCAGCAATTTGTCGCCACTGAATGCCACCAGATCCGCCCCGGCAGCAAGACTCTCTTGCACCGTTGGTTCATGCTCCAATCCAAATTGGACCGTATCTAGCAATGCGCCGCTGCCCAGATCATCCACCAGATAACATTGATGCTGATGGGCGATGGTCGCCAGGGTTGCCAGCGGCGTTTCTTCGGTAAAACCGACTAATTTAAAATTGGAAGCATGGGCACGCATAATCAACGCCGTTTCGTCGGTGATCGCTTGCTCATAGTCCGCCGCCCGCGTCCGATTGGTGGCACCCACCTCCACCAGTTTCGCGCCACTCTGTTCCATCACCTCTGGTACACGAAAGCCGCCACCAATTTCGACCAGTTGCCCGCGCGAGATAATGACCTCACGCCCTTGAGCCAGTGCTGACAACAAGAGCACCAGCGCTGCCGCGTTGTTATTGACGACCAGTGCCGCTTCTGCACCGGTGATTTCGCTTAGTAATTCTCTGGCATGGATTAAGCGGCTGCCACGTTTGCCATCCGCCAGATCAAATTCCAGCGTATTATATTGCGTCGCGATCTTGGCAACGGCTTGTTGTGCAGCCAGTGATAAGGGGGCACGTCCCAGATTGGTGTGGATAATCACCCCGGTGGCGTTGATGACCGGTCTTAACATCGGCTGGAAACGCCGGGCAAGGTGCTGCTGTGCCAGTTCTAACAGGCTGTCAACATCAATCGCCGGTGTTTCGCCCTCACGCAGTTGTGTCCGCACCTTGTCCAACGTGTCGCGCAAGGCGGTGACGGTGGCCTGTCGCCCATATTGAGCAACCAGCGCCTCGGCTGCATTCAGCAAGTTGTCAACAGCGGGCAACGCACGCAGGGCATCATTGACGTTCAAACGCAATTTCCCGGGTACGGAGAAAGATTTCCAGGACAAAAAAGGCCATAGCGACGAAGAAAGCAATTGGCGGATTCAACACACGCGGCATTTGCAACCAGGCGCACGTCACCACAAACAGGCCAATCCACACGCTCTGGCGCACCAGCACCCCGCCCGGTGGCAGTGGCACATTGACCGGCGTAAAGCGTAGGTTCAGGTAACGAATAAAGGGCAGTACGGTCCCGGTCACGGCGATGTGGAGCAAGACAAAAAACAACCAGCGCTGGCCCACCCGCGGCAGGGTGGTCGTCACCAGCACGTACAGACCGACCCAACCGGCGATCATCATCACGACAGCGGAAACCATGACCCCGGTATGATCCGGCGGCATCTTCTTTGATGTGTTTTTGGTGGACATATCTCTATTATAGCTGAGATGCATTAGTTTTAAGCATCCTGTGGTAAAATAAGATGACACTCGGTGTTAATTATCATCGACATCGGCAGTACTGCCAGCAAATTCGACCCCAAGCAACTTAACAAGATCGGCCAGATTCTCAAGTAACTGCTGCATCTTTTCTTCTCCAAGTAACTCAGTCCACTCATCCTGAATTTCCTGTACTTTTTGCCGGGCAAACCGATTGACCGCCCATCCGCGTTCAGTCCGCCGCACCAACTGTGCTCGACCATCGCTAGGGTCAGGAATTCGTTCAACATAACCATTCGCTTCAAGTTGCTTAACGAGATAACCCATTGATTGCTTTGTCATGTGGGCGCGTTCCGCCAGATCAGTAATTCGATCACCTTCTCGGCTAAGAAACCGGAAGACAGCGGAATGCGCAGGAGTCAGGTCCGAAAAACCTGCATCTGCATAACTATCAGTGACCTGCTTGGATAGATTATGATTTGGGATCATCAGCAGTGCCCCAATTAGGAAACCTCGATCTGGTTTTGCCATCACTAAATCCTTGACAAAAAGACAGAATATCTTACTATATAGACAGTTTTTCTGTCTAAACACAGAAACATGCATCAAGAGTATAAGGAGAGACTTGTGGAAAGCGTAGCTCGAATTGGGATCTTTAAAAACCCAACACCAGAACAGGCCGAAGAGGCTGAAGCTAATCTCACCAAGCGACTGATTCCAGCCATTCGCCAACAACCAGGATTTGTCAGAGGGATTTGGGCAACAACAGAAGCTCAAGATAGGGCGATTGCGTTTGCAACATTTACTCATGCAGATGCTGCTGCACAGGCAGGACGTGCCATCAATAGCGCCCCGTTGCAGGCTGGTCAAAATTCAGAAAACATTCCAACCCCAACTGAGGTTCATCTCTGTGAGGTCGTTGATGCCTTCAGTAATGACCTAATGCCGGGTATTGTGCGGTTGGGATATCAAGGTAAAGCAAATGTAAATAATCTGGAAGCAGAGCAACACTGGGTGCAGGAAACACTCCTGCCTTTTCTAAAGCAACAATCCGGGCTATGTGCTGCGTACATGCTGCGCAATATTGAAACAAATCAACGCATCTCTTTTACGGTATGGGATAGCCCAAACTCGTTAGCTAAGGCAGGTTCAGCTCTTGCGCAATGGATGCAAAACCAGCCAACGGATTTTCATACGGCGACCAACGAAACAAACATCTATGATGTGATTCTGCACAATGTTAGCGGTGAGGTTGATCCATTGACGGCTGGATAATTAATCGAAACACTCATAGGACGAATACGGACTGGTAACCATATTTGTCCCCTAATTTATTATGCAGTCAGCAAACCATCTATTTAATCAAGCCGGGGCAAATGATCGTACCGCTGCACACCGGCAATCGCCAGCGGAAAATCTGCACCAAAGGCCTCGGCAGGCGTCAGGACACCGGTTGGATTCTCAGCTAAGGTGCGCTCAACCGCCAGCAATCCAGCCAGCGCGGTAAATACATAGGGTTCCGGGGTTTCCAGCCACGCTTGCGCCTGTTGCCCGGCCTCATTGGTGGCCTGTGCCCACATATAGGCGCGAAACTGCTCACGTTGCTCGGCATCAGGGCCTTTGAACAGCAGCGGCGTTAGGGCACTCAGGAGACTGCGTACCGGCCCGATTGCCAGCAGAAATTGCCCGATGGGTCCTCCAAAGCGACTTAAGGTAATGATGTGCGGTGGAAACGCCATGTAGGTGATGATGTTGGGAATGCCCGTTGAGCGATAGGCTGTGGCTAAATCGCCCCAGGGGATGGGCATCGTGTGGCGTTCGCCATGACTGAATTGCACCATTTTCGCGCCGCTCCCCAACGGATAGGGGATCAATTTCCCGTTGCGCCGAATCCAACCCCCGCTGGCCCCATTGACAACGCCGGTTCGAGCAGTTCCAGCACTGATGCGGGTTAACCCATCAACCGCGATTTCCAGGTGGGTCGCGTCCGGCAGTTGATCGGCAACGTATTGCGCCAGGCAATTGGTCGGCACGACATCGAAGCCCACGCCACTAATCACGGCACAATTATTCTGTCGAGCAACCGCATCATAGACGGCCCCTCGCTCGAACACGACGATCTCACCCGTGATGTCAAGGTAGTGCGTGCCACTGAGGGTGCAGGCTTGCATCATGCGGTCAGCGGTGTCGACGAAGGGTCCGGCGGCGTGGAATACCAGATCGAAGTCCCGAATGTTTTCATTCAGGTTGGTCAGGTTATCCAGTCCAAAGACGCGGTATTCCAGACCCAGCCGCGTTGCCAATGATTGTAATTTTTCTTCGGATCGCCCGGCAAGCACCGGTTGCATGCCTTGCTCAACGGCATATTCCGCCAATAATGTCCCGGTAAATCCGGTTGCACCATAGAGCAGCCACATGATTAGGCTACTTCACGCTGGCGCACGGGGCGCACGACACTAAACCAGATGGCGCTACCCAGCATAAAAATCGCCAACAATGCCCAGATAATCGCCCAGATCACTGTCGGAATCGGCGTCAAGGCGGCGAACGCGGCGGCATCGTTCTGAACGTTGCCCAGCGCGGCATTACTGGCCCGCACCAGATACAGCAGGTCCAGCACGGCGTTCAGGCCAGTGAGAATTGCCAGCACATTGAGCACCAGCACATTGGCATAGACTCCGGCCCGCAAACCCAGGAAAATCAACGCCAGCCCGGTCAATAGGCCAATCAACAAGGCGATATTCGTCGCGTGCAAAAATAGGGCGATGAGGATGATGATCGTGCCGATTGCCAGCGAGATTTTGCGCGGAATTGGCAGCGTATTGGTGAGATAAAAGAGCACCGACCCGAAGAACGCGGTACCCAAATAACCTGCCGGTAGGATCAATAGGCGGTTGCCGCCCTGAGTCGTGGCGACACCGGTTCCGTTGCCAAAAACCGTAAATTCAATCACGCGCCCACCAGTAAATTCGGCCATGAGACTATGCCCGGCTTCATGAATAAAGGTCACGAACAAGCGCACTGGATACAGCAGAAAACTCAGTTGCGGGATATTCCACAGAATAAAGACGATGACTCCCGCCGCTACCGCGATGAGTACGGCGTTGCGGCGAAAAAAAGGTTGTTCAATGAACATGCAGCTTGCCTCAATGGATTGTGCAGTGATGGACACGGCAGCACGTGTCCCTTCGAATAGTAAATCTATATCAGTATACGGGCAAGTTTCAAGCCCGTTGTATGGAATTCATCTGCACCTCATCATCACCATTGCGACGGCATCGATTCCGCAGTACAACAGGGAGGACGAATCGAATCTTGCTTGAAAGTTAACCCCATGTCCAAATGCATTGGCATCACGCTGGGCGACCCGGCCAGCATCGGCCCGGAAATCATCCTCAAAACGCTGGCGGTTCCACGCCCATTTTATGACCACTGCCGCCCGCTGGTGATTGGCGATCAACGAGTGCTGGCGCAAACCGCACAGCAGTTAGGGATTGATGTGCGAATCAACGTTGTTTCGCAACCCGCCGCTGTGCAGAGTCAGCCGGGCGTGATTGATGTACTCGATTTGCCAAATGCCGACCCCGCCACATTTGCGCCCGGTCAGGTCAGCGCCATTGCCGGGAAAGCCGCCGTTGAATACATCACGCGGGCGACGGAGTTGGCACTGGCAGGCGACATCGCGGCGATGGTAACGGCTCCCATCAACAAAGAGGCCATCAATCTGGGCGGCTATCACTATGCCGGGCACACCGAACTGTTGACCGATTTGACAAAAGCGACGGATGTCTCGATGATGCTGGTGAGCAATAAGCTGCGCGTGCTGCATGTGAGTACCCACGTGGCGCTGTCCGAAGCGATTGCACGCGTGCAGACTCCCCGTGTGCTGAAGGTCATTCGGTTAGCCGATCAAGCATGTAAAATGCTGGGCATTGCTGCGCCCCGCGTCGCCGTTGCGGGATTAAATCCCCATGCCGGCGAAAGCGGCTTGTTTGGCAATCAGGAAATCGAGGAAATCACCCCAGCAATAGAAGCGGCAAAGGCTGAGGGGATTGATGCGTCCGGTCCCTGGCCCGGCGACACGGTTTTTTTGCAGACCGTCAACGGCAAGTATGATGTCGTCATCGCCATGTATCACGATCAAGGACATATCCCCATGAAGCTGTTGGGCTTCGATGAAGGCGTGAATGTGAGCATCGGCCTGCCGATTATCCGCACGTCGGTCGATCACGGCACAGCCTTCGATATTGTCGGGCAGGGCAGCGCCAGCGAGAACAGCCTCATTGCCGCCATTGATGTCGCCATTCAGATGGTTGCGGCGCGGTCCGCTTGACCAGCGGCGGTGATTTCCCTATGCTGAAAGAAAAAGGCCAACCATGAGCGATTATCCAATTACCCTATCTGTTCCCGACCATATTTATGAACGCGCCCGTCAAATTGCCGATGCGACGGCACAGCCAGTGGAGAAAGTCTTGCTGGAACAACTTGAATCCGCATTTTCTGCCCCCTTGCCGACGCTACCGCCTGATGAACAAGCAGAACTGGATGCACTTGCGCACTTTTCCGATGATGCCCTTTGGACGATTGCACGAGAACAAATGCCGTTGGCTAAACAGGATCGGATGCAAATCCTTTTGGATGCCAATACACAAGGGGAGATCACCGCGGACGATCACGACGAACTCACCAGTCTGGTCGATCAAGGTCAACGTCTGATGCTGCGCAAAGCACAGGCCGCTGCGCTGTTGACCGAACGCGGGCATCGCGTTACCCCGGACAATATGGCAGCTGATGAGTGACTGTTGCTCCACTACAATGAGGGATATTTGACAATGACTCAACAGCATTATGCTTGTAACTGGATCATCAGATCTGAAACAAACTACCGATTGCTGGCTGAAGCAGCCAGTAAATTGGGTAGCCGATTGATGATATTGAAAGGTTATCAGAAAACAGCGGAGGGATTCATATTTAATGTGCTCACGATTAACGTTTCCTCACAAAACGTTCTAAATGAATTTATAGAGACGGCGGGTAGAAACGCAGGTATGGCTGATTGGTATCCTATTTCAGCAAAAATTTTTGCTGAAGGTGAACCTTTTTTCGAACCACACGAGGATGATTATATGCACCTTTGGGCAAAATGGTTAGATACGATGAATGAAGCGGGCGCTGTTAACGAAGAACTACGCCAGAAACTGGATAGTGGCCCTCAAACATAATACGCGCCTGCCAAAATCTAGCAGATCAGTTTCTCGATTCAGACAACCTCGCGGAAATAACCCTATCGCCCTCAGACCCACAATCTAGAGCATTCATTTTGTATTTCCCGTTCGCCTTCCCGCCACAACTTATAGGACAGCCTTACAGACCGTCCGCTAATTCAGAATAATCAATCAGCATTGCCGCAAATGCCGCGCGCTGGTAATCTGTGGCGTAGTAATGAACGAGCGGTGAAAAGGAATCGGGGTATGACGCTGACGATTGTGGGCTTAGGGCCGGGCGAACTGGACGATCTATCACGCAAGGCCTACCGCACGTTGAAACAGGCCGATACCGTTTATTTGCGCACCTCACAGCATGGGTGTGTGAGCTGCCTGCCGCAGAACGACATCACGTATCACAGCTTCGACGACCTGTACGAAAGCATTGACCAGTTCGAAGATGTTTACGCGACTATTGTTGAGCGTCTCATCACTGCAGCACAAACCGGGGATGTGGTCTACGCTGTGCCCGGTGATCCGCTGGTGGGTGAATCAACCACGACGCGCCTACTCATGGAAGCGAAAAAAGCAGGTATCCCGGTGGCGATCGTCAACGGCATCAGCTTTGTTGAGCCGCTGCTGGCGCTGCTGGAAATTGATGCGCTGGATGGCTTACAGATCATGGACGGGCTGGAGGTCGCAACCCAGCATCATCCGGCGCTGAACCCGGATGTTCCGGCGTTGTTGGGCCAGGTATATAGCACGGCTGTCGCCTCCGATGTCAAACTGACGTTGATGAACCAGTATCCTGATGACTTCCCCGTCAAGCTGATTCACGCCGCAGGCACACCGGACGCCCAGGTCGAGGATTTGCCGCTGTTTGAGCTTGACCGTAGCCCGCACATCAGCCACATGACCTCGCTGTATGTTCCGGCATTGGGCGAGATGACCAGCTTTGAACAGGCACAGGAGGTCATTGCGCATTTGCGGGCACCGGAAGGCTGCCCCTGGGACCGCAAACAAACCCATCATTCGCTGCGCCAGTACTTAATCGAAGAAGCTTATGAAGTGCTGGATGCAATTGAGGCCGAAGACCCGGTGGCGCTGTGTGAGGAACTGGGGGATCTGCTGTTACAGATTGTGCTGCACGCCCAGATCGCGACCGATAACGGCGACTTCCAGATGGCCGATGTCCTGCGCCACATTAATGCCAAGATGATTCGCCGTCATCCGCATGTGTGGAGTGACGTTGATGCTGATAACCCGGAACAGGTCGTCACGAACTGGGAGGCGCTCAAGCGGCAGGAAAAGGCGACGCTTGGCAAAGAAGAAGAATACCTGCTGGATAGTATTCCCGCACAACTCCCCGCGCTGCTGCAAGCGCATCAATATCAATCACGCGCGGCGAAGGTCAATTTCGACTGGGAGCAGGTAGGCGATGTCATCGCCAAAGTCCGCGAAGAAATTGACGAGGTTTTGGCCGCTGAAACAGACGCCCAACGCCAGGAAGAGATCGGTGATCTGCTGTTTGTGCTGGTGAACTGGGCACGCTGGCTCAAGGTGGAGCCAGAGATCGCCCTGCGTGAAGCCAATCATAAATTCTACCGCCGCTTCCGCTATATCGAACAGCAGGTGCGGGCCAACGGCAAAGCCCTCAATGAGCATTCGCTGGCCGAACTGGATGCGCTATGGGACGCGGCGAAGGCCGCGGGACTTTAGCTTTGGTGCGTCACGCATTCGGTGACTTCGTACACGATTTTGACGATTTCATAGTCGGACAGCCGCAACACGACATAACCGGGCATTCCCAGTTGTTGCCAGAACTTAACCGGGTCCAGTGCGGCGACATGAGCCAGAAACAGCGACATGACCGTGCCATGCGTTGTCGCAATAATCGTTTGGTCGGGGTGTTGTTTGACGCGGCGCTCAATGGCTGTCTGAAACCGGATACGAGCCTGAGTTCCCGTTTCCTCGCCATAGATGAGTTCATCTGGCGTGGTCAACAGCTTCCGAATCGTCGCCTCAAACACTGCTTTTGAGTCGAAATAAGGCGCGTTCTCACGCTGATGTTCCCTTAGTCCAGGTTCTGGCTCAATTGGAATTTTGAGCGGCCCAGCAATTAACTCGCTGGTCAGCATCGTTTTGGGTTCCGGGCTGGTAACGATCAGTTCAGGTTGATAAGCGCGTAGATGCTCGGCCAGCATCTGGCAGCGCTCACGACCTTCAGCGGTCAGGGTCCACTGATGGGAAGAAATGTTCGGCTCCTGGCGCGAAATGGAATGCCGCACCAGGAGCAAATGAGGTGTCATGACGCGGTTGAGGTTGCATTATTGACCACCAAACCGCGTTCGAGGAAGTCATTGAGCATCTTGTCTGTCTCACGGACCAGTCGCTTGGGTGAAGTGTTTGGATAAAACGCTTTTAGCTCTTCGACCAATTCGCTGACTGATGTCTGCCCATCGCACAATTCCCAGAGGATTCCGGCAGCGGCATGGAGCGTAACCGCCGTGCGTTGGTCACGATGATAAAGGAGCCATCGACCATCTGGTAAAACGGTTGCACTGAATTCACTGGCTTTATTGGGGATAATAAATTGATTTGACAAAATAACTTTCACCCCTACTCATCCGTTGAATAATTGTAATGTATCGGCGGCGCATTGCAAGTGACTAACATTCACAAAATTTACGCTTTTGAGAATTTGCTCACGCATGATCGTACCTGACGTTAGGGTTACGCAAACGCCCGTCGAATAGGCTGGGCAAGTAAAATTTGCTTTTCACGTGTATAAATAACAGCTAAGATGAACTTGCATAGATATAACCTGGAGGTAATTCCGCCTATGAAGGCCATCATTCTGGCAGCCGGTCAGGGCACAAGGCTGCGCCCCGTCACCCTCACCATGCCGAAACCGCTGGTCCCGGTTGCAAATAAGGCACTCATTGAATACTCCATCGACATCCTCAAGGGGTCTGGTTATGGTCCCATCGGCATTGTCGTTAACGATATGGATTCGCCCATTGTCAAACAGCTTGGCGATGGTCGTGCGCTCGGAGTCAAGCTTGAATACATCGTGCAAACCGAACAATTGGGCCTGGCCCATGCCGTCAGTCTGGCGCGTCCATTTGTGGGCGATGGCCCGTTTTGTATGTTTCTGGGCGACAACGTGTTCCAGGACAAAATGGAAGGCATGCTCAAAACGTTTGAAGATTCCGATGCTGAAGCAGCCGTTGCACTGGGCGAAGTGCCCGACCCGGAGCGGTTTGGGATTGCCGACCTCAGCGAAAGCTATGATCGCATCGTTCGGGTTGTTGAAAAACCGCAGAATCCGCCGTCCAATCTGGCGATTTCGGGCGTGTATCTCTTCCGTAGTTCAATCTTCGACGCCATCGCCAATATCAAGCCGTCGTGGCGCAACGAACTCGAAATCACCGATGCCATTCAATGGCTGATCAGTCAGGGTCATAAAGTACGACCTTATATCATGAAAGGCTGGTGGATTGATGCCGGTAAACCTGAATCGATTATTCAGGCCAATCAGGTTGTGTTAGGTGAACTGCCCTATTCGCCGCCGCCTGAAGATGGCCTGCAAATACGGGGGAATTCCGAAGTGACCCACCGGGTTCTGCTGGGCAAAGGCAGCCAGGTAATCGACAGCGTGGTGCGTGGCCCGGTCATCATCGGCGATAACGTGGTGATCAAAAATAGTTACGTTGGCCCCTATACTGCACTGGGGGATAATGTCATCATTGAAGGCAGCGAAATCGAAGCCAGTATTGTGATGCGAAACTGTGTCATTCGCAACATGCCCGGACGCATCGATTCCAGCCTGCTAGCCGATAATTCACAGGTGACATCAGCGCAGCATGTGCCTGATGCCCATCGCCTGATTCTGGCGGAAAACAGTTACGTACAGCTTTAGAAGCTATGCAACGAACCATTCTCTATACCGCTAATCTGCGGGGTGACATTGAGCAGTTGCCCCGTTTATACACCTTCCTGCGCCAGTTGAAAGCATCATCAAGTGAACCAACGTTGCTGTTGGATGTCGGCCAGGCCTGTGCCACCGCAGCCTGGCACTGTGAAGCAACCGGTGGGCGATCCATGCTGCTGGTATTCGATGCGATGGGTTATCACGCAGCGAATACAACCGACTATTTAACGACTGAAGGGCGGGCAAAATTAGCTGAGAACATCCTGAATGTCGCTGCATTGGGCGCGGACGATGTCTGGGAACAAGACGACGTGCTGGTGACAACTGATAATCATCCCGGCCCGGCCCAGCGACTGCATATTGTGTTGAAAACAGCCACTGAAACCCAGTTGAAGGGAAACTCACTGCTTCTAGCAGCGGTCACTGGCGAACAGGTTGGCAGTGTTCGCATCGGCCCAGTGACCGGTAATGGGCGCTTAGCTGTACTGGAATCGACCGTTCATACGCTACCCGCAACGATTCTGCCTGATCCCACGATTGCAGCAACGGTTGAGTTTGTGCTGAGCGAAGCCCGTTATTATCAGCAACGCCACAATGATTCCAGCTAATTGACCCCGAACCAGCGTCTATAAAGTTCCTGGTAGGTACCATCCTCCTGGACCCGCAAAATCGCCTGATTGATTGTTTCGCGGTAAGGACTGTCGGGTGGCAGCGCAATGCCATATTTTTCCGGCTCGAACATTTGCCCCACGACCTGAAAGCGGTCGTCGGTTTGCGTCCTCACGTAATACCACAGTACTGGCGCGTCGTAGACAACTGCCTCCACCTGCCCGGTCCGTAGCAGATCATAGGCTTCGTCAATGTTTGCCACGCCCACAAAACCAATGCCGTTGTTCGTGAGGTAGGTCGCGGAGGTTGTGCCGTCAACCGTGGCGATGCGATGATCGCGCAGATCGGAGACATCGTTGATCGCACCTTGAAGCACCCGGACCGTTGCCCCCGCACTCAAGGTGGCGGTGAGGTTGGCGATAATGAAAATACCGGCGAACATCCAGGCCAGCGCCATCAGCCTGCCCGCGATGGTTGCGGGGGGTTTATCGTCAAAGCCGATCAGCGTCACCGCCGACCACCACAACGCATTGCCAATACCCTGTCGATAGGGCCAACCATCGGGCTGACTGCGCCGCTCGAACCACCACAACAAGTGCGCAAAAATCAGGATGAGGGCCAGAACCACCACGAGAAATTGCAGGAAGTCGGGCGACAACACGGCGCTGAGCGTTTGGGTTATCGGTGAAGAGGCCTCGACCCGGGTCAAGATTTGTAGGCCAGCATCGAAGTAGGGGAAGCTAAAATCAATCTCTTCTTCGCGCAAGGCGGTAATGCTGATTCCGGCGACTGCGGCATCGGCTTCACCGTTTTGCACAGCAGCAATCTGGTCCGTTACAGTTTCGACTTCGTACCACTCAAACGGCAGTCCCGCCTCCTGGGCAATGACCTCCCACAGTTGAATGCTGAAGCCCGTGAACGAATCGCCCTGAGCACTGACGAACGGCGGAAATAATTTGGTCGCGACACGCAGTGGCTCTCCTTCCTGGGCCGTAACCAGACTGTTGCTCAGCATCAGACAGAAGAACAAGATGATGGCACTACGCATTGAATGGATTATGGGCAAAATAGCACACCGAATTTGGCAGACACGAAGAGATTATTATAGCATGTTAGTCATTCAGGTCAGCGATCCATTCGGATAGTGTTTTTTCCAGATTATTGCGCACCTCGACAAACGCCGCGAGTACCTCGTCATCAGTACCTACAACGGCTGCCGGATCAGGAAAACTCCAGTGAATGCGCTGCGCCGGGCCAGGAAAAACGGGGCAAGTTTCGGCTGCGTTATCGCACACGGTAATTACATAATCGAAGGGTTTTTGCAAAAACTCATTGAGATGTTTGGAACGATAATCGCTGATGTCGAGGCCGCGCTGCTGCATCGCCATAATCGCGGAGGGATTCACAACTGAGGGTTTACTGCCAGCGCTATGAATCTCCATTCTGTCGCCCGCTAACGCTCGTAATAGCCCCTCTGCCATTTGCGAACGCGCCGAATTCCCGGTGCATAATATGAGTACCTGTTGATTGAACATCTTGATAAAATTCCCGCTGTTGATCTAAAGGCCGATATTGCCGCAAGTTGTTCGTCGTATTGTAGAGCATCTGCTGTGTAGCAGATTAGATTTAACGAAAACTTAAACCTACAGGGTGCATCAGCGGTGGTTAGGGGAAGATTAGAGCGCATTGAAACGTCAGGGAAGCGTAGTGTAGTGTTGGGCTGTTATGGTCTACAATGGTCGGATAGCAGGTGAATGAGGTTTGAAAGCTCCATGAGACGCAGTTTATTGTTTGTTTTCATATTGCTTTTGTTGCCGGTTGCTGGTGCATTGGCACAGGAGTCGACCGTGCTGGTCAGTACGCGCCCGGATGTCCCCGGTTCCTTCACGCTGACCGGCTTTACGTTTGAATATCAGGGCTGGAATAATTGTGGTCCGGCGACATTGACCAATGCGCTGACGCATTTTGGCTACAGTGAAAATCAGACGCGTGCGGCCAACTGGCTGAAACCCAACGGTGAAGATAAGAACGTCACCCCTGAAGAAATGATCGCCTTCGTCAACAATCAGGTGCCCGAAATCCCGGTCTATGCGCTGACTCGCATTGGCGGTGATCTGGACTTGCTGAAACTCCTTCTGTCGCAGGGATTTCCGGTCATCATTGAAGAGGGTTATGATCCACCACCGCATGACCTGGGCTGGATGGGGCATTATCTATTGCTGATCGGTTATGATGATAGCGCTCAACAATTCATGACGCACGATAGCTATGAAGGCCCCAATCATGTGTACACCTATGACCACATTGATGAATACTGGCGGCACTTCAACCGACGTTACATCGTCTTGTATGAAAGTGGCCGCGAACCTGAACTACTCGAATTATTGGGCAGCGATGCTGATATACAACAAAACGCGCTGAACACGCTCGAAGAAGTCCGCGCCGAAACGACGCTCAATCCCGAAGATACATTTAACTGGTTCAATATCGGCTCGACCTACGTGGCGCTGGCCCCAATCTATCGGCAAGAAGCCTATGAATTTGCGGCGGCGGCCTATGATGAAGCCCGCAAGCACGGAATGCCCTACCGCATGATGTGGTATCAGTTTGGGCCATTTGAAGCCTATAATGCAGTCGGTCGCTATGACGATACACTGGCGTTGGCGGCTTCCAATCTGAATGATGGCGGCGGCCATTTTGTCGAAGAAACCTTCTATTATGCGGGTGTGGCCCGTGAAGCAAAGGGCGAGACCAGCCAGGCATTGGAAAATTATAAGCAGGCCGTTTTCCTCAATCGCAATTATGACCTGGCCCGCGTGGCGCTGAATCGGCTACAGGCTTAACGCAAGCACAAGCACCCATTCATCCGTTCAGGGACAAATCAGGCTGGTGTGTCCTTTTTGTTGCGCGTGATATTTAGCATGTCAATTCATGATACCCGTTATCAAGAATATGAGCGCTCGTGCTATATATTGGACGCATCGACATAAGCATCAAGAGGAAAGTATTTCATGCGATATGTTTACTGGTTGCGGGTTCTGCTCAAATTACTGGCACTGCCCGGTTTCTTGCTGTTAGCAGCCTGTAATGGTGCAACTCCCGACACCGTTAAGCGGACGGATGCCCCTGATTTTACGCTGGAGGATGCCACCGGCGGTGAGGTTTCGCTGGCAGATTATAGCGGCAAACCGGTCCTGCTCTATTTTCACATGGCGGTTGGTTGACCACCCTGCCTCCAGCAAATCGTTGATTTGCAAAATGATCCAGCTTTTCAGGAACTTGGTGTCCAACTCGTCAGCATCGCCTTTGATTCAGTTGCCGAGCAGTTGGTCGCGCAGGTTGAGTACAATATTGAAGATGTCCCACTGCTGGTCGATAGCGACCACACCGTTTCAGAAGCCTATGATGTGCTGCAATGGGCGGTTGGCACGGGCGAACCCGGTCACACATTTATCCTGGTCGATGCCGATGGGCAAATCGCCTGGGTAAAGGATTATGGATCACCGGACTTAGCCAATCCCGTGATGTGGGTTGACCCGGCTGAACTGGTGGGCTACATTCGAGACAATTTGAGTTAAGAACCGCGCTGCGCCCGCAACACCATAAACACGGGAAATTCTTGCAGGGCGCGGCGGTCGGTCTTGGGGGCCTGGGGGTCCAGCCCGGTGATTTCGCGCATCTGGTTAACCTGGAAACCATGTGCCGCCAGCGCATTGATGTAATCACTGAGAGGCCGATGAAAGCTGATAGTTGTGCCGCGTTCGCTGCCATAGGCTTTCATCGGCACATTCAGCCGCGAAAGATAACTATCCAGCCGCCGATAACGTAATTTACGCCCCTCGTCAAAGCCCCACCCGCTCTGGCGCGGGATGCGAAAACAGGGGTGCGTCATCAGGATGACGATGCGTCCCTGCGATTTTAGCGCCCAGGCGGCTGAAGCAAATACCTGGTCCAGCGGGTTCATATCTTGAATACTCAGTAAGCAGGTAACGGCGTCGTAGGTGCTGCCACGTATGGGCGGTAGCTGCTTGAGTTTGCGCACATCGCCGACATAGAAGTGCCCCTGGTTACCATGTCGCTGACGGGCGATGGTAATCAAGCGGCGGCTGACATCAACCCCCGTATAACACGCCTGCCGTCCGACAATATGCGGCGCGAGTACACCTTGACCGGCCCCAAAATCGAGGATGTTCTCTTCGGGCTGCGGATCGAGTAAATCCAATAAGGCCGGGATCGCCAGCTTTTGATGATGATGGCTGCCATCTTTGCCGACCCAACCATCATACCAATCGGCAACGGGATTCCAGCCGGTGGCGGTCTGTTTCTTGTGTTTGCGGGACATGATTTGCTACTTTCGCTCAGAAAAGAAAAGGCACGCGACCCCGAAGGGCAAACGAAAACGCCGTTAGAACCGGGCGCGTCTGAGCGGTCAATTGTTCGCGGAAGGTGGAGCGGGCCGCAGATGGAACTTACACGCTCAGAGGTTAGCGCCGGTCAGTCCAAATGCGGATCATAACTATCATCATGCAACATCCTTACTCAAGTTTACGTTTCTCAGGTTAGCATATTCTCGCGGGGGTGTCAAAGGTGCCGCTGAATTCAGGAGTATAATAGGAGCATGAGAGTCATGGAGTAACACATGGTCACACATGAACGTACAGTAATGGAACAATTCCTGGAACTGGTCGAGCAGAATCCCCATCAGCACTATGAATTCACGGCTATGGGGGAGATTATTGAAGTGTCGCCAAAACGCCTGCACAGTTGGATTCAAGTCACGATTGCCCATTTTCTGCGTGCATATATTCCCAACCTGCCGGGCTATGAAGTCCTATCTGAATGTGCGCACGAGCTTAATGGAAGGCCGTGTCGACCTGATGTATCGGTTGACGCGGTGGGTGACGAAGAGATTCCGACGGTTGCACCGCTGGTCGCTGTTGAGATTAAAAGTCCGTCGAATACTTTCAAAGACCAACGCGAAAAAGCCTGTCAATATATTTTGCATGGTGTGCAAATGGTCTGGCTGGTATTCCCGGAAAAACGCTTGATCGAGATTTACCAGCCTGAAATTGACGACCAGATTTTGACGATCAACGATACACTTGATGGTGGAACTATTCTGCCGGGCTTCACCGTCGCAGTAAAAGACCTATTCCCGGCAGCATAATGCTGTTTACCCTGTCACCCGAATCAGACTCGCAGGCGTGTTCAAATTGCCCAGCCAAGCGGCCACCCAGCCTGTTTGTCCATTGAAATCCACCTGCACCCATTGCTCATCGGCGGTGCGGCCCAGCACAGTCAAGGTCGTCAGGTAAGGAATCGAATCGAGCCGGTTGAACCCTTCGCCGGGGCCTTCGCGCAGGCTGAGGATATAGTTAGTGGTAAACGCGGCACCGCCCGCTGCCGCACCACCGTCAGCACCACCACCGCTGGCCGCCGTTGCGATGACCTCCTGTGAGAGGCCGACATATTCTGCTGAGAGCCAGGCATCCTGACCGTTATAGCTGATCTGATACCAGCCCTCAGCCTCGCCATTGACGACAAATACATCATCAACGCCGACTTGCCCCAACACCTGACTATCTGTTCCCGGTGCGCTGCGCACATTCAGGCTGAACACGTTCGGTCGCAGCACCGTTACCGCCGGACCGCTGGGCGCGGCTACTTGTCCATTGCTGCCGGAAGGCACCGCGACGGGTCCACCAGCTTTCCAGTTGGCGATCAAGGGGCGCAGCGTATCGAGCGCCTGGGAGCCATGCAATTGACTCGGCTCAATGTGCGAGTTTTCAAAATATTCATTCCAACTGACGATCAAAATGACGCCCGCGCCACTGGCTGCCGCACCATTCCAGCTATTCGTCAGGAATTGACCGTTGGCGCGATCACGCGGAGAAGTCGCATTGGGTCGTCCTGCCAACCGCGATTCATCCCAGCCGGGCAGCACTGATGGTGTATAAAACCAGCCACCTGCCGCGCGGGTTTTGGCGAACCACCCGCTGGCCGTTGCCGCCGGATCACCCGCCCAGGCGGTATTAAACAGGTACAGGCCATCAAACGTCGGCAAAAATGCGGTATTAGTGCCTTCCATCACCCAGATGGTGTTGCGATTGGGGTCAACTTGCGCCCGGATGACCGCCCAATCATTGACCGTGAACCGGGCCTGATTCCAGAAGTAAATCACCGGTTTGCCCGCATAGCGCAGGTAAGCCGGATGATTAGCCCGGTCATTAATCAAGTAGCTCAGTGATTCGGTGACCTCGGCAGCCGTCGCGTTATAGTTCGCGTCCACCATATCAACAACCGCGCCTGCTTTAAAGCCCCGCGCCGCCGCCTGGTCGAGCAAAATATTGAATGTCTGATGGGTTAGATTGCCGTTCTTGGGGCCAAACCAGCTCATAATAAAGGCGTCGATGCCAGCGCTTTTGGCCTCGTCTATCTGCCGTCCGACTACCCCGGCATTCCGCGAATCGTAAGGCGCTGCCGGGCGATCAATCAGATTGGCATTGTTCCAGGACGCATCTGTCCACCAACCGAAATAAAAAGCATAAACCTGGCGACGTTCCGTCTGGGCATTCACACCGCCCACGATCAATAGCAATAAAACGGCTACCAGCACACATTGTTGAATTCGTCTCACGAGCTTCATCTCATAGTTTAACAACGGCGGCCCATTGTACCGGATTATCGACGGCTGTAAATGTTGCTATTTGACCAGCAGTGCTGCGCAGATCAGTTGCTTCGTCGTGAAGCTACAGGGTTGCCAGCCAGTCAATCAACGTTTGAGCGAGTGCGATTCGTTTATCCGAAAAAAGGTGATCGGAGTCCAACCAGACCTCAGTGAAGTGGGTTGCACCCGCCATCTGAAAGGCATTGACGAGCGGGGTATGATGCACAAATGGCACCACGTTGGTATCGCGCTGACCGGCGACTAACAATATGGGCTGATTGGCTAACACTGTAGTGCGTTGCAGCAGATTCCAGTGCTCCCCGTTCGCCAGCACTTCGTCGCGGAGGGCCGCCCCTGATGTGCCCTGTAGCGGCGCGAGTTCGCTGACAAAAAAATCGTGAAGTTCGACCTGCGCCTCAGCAAAATCCTCGGCAATTTCGGCGACGGCTCCTGCATTCCAACCAGCGATTGATGCGACGCCAGCGACCTGTTCATCCGCCATCATCAGTGCGGCCCAACCACCCATGCTGTGCCCGGCTAACGCTATTTTCTGCGGGTCAATCGCATAAGTCGCCGCATTCTCTCGCAGATAGTGCAGCGCAGCCTGCGTATCTTCCAGCACGTGGGCAAAGGCAAAATTCCCGCCGCTGCCCCATGATCCACGATAATGGAAAACCAGCACGTGCCAGCCAGCCCGGCGCACAATCTGGGCCAGGTCCAAATTGCGCTCAGTCCCGGGGAAACCGTGCAACAGGATTAGCGCGGGATGTGGCCCTGGACCGGCGGCGGTGTACAACACGCCTAGCAGGTCGGCATCATGGCTTGGGACACATAAACTCTTCATGCCCGGTGGATAATCCGAGTCGTAGTTGGTGGGGTCAGTCGAAATAGGCGAGTTGCTCATCAGGGCCATTCGGTGTATATATCCAATTGATGGATTATAGCGCAAAATTATTGACCCATCGCTCACTCGTATTCTGGTTGCGCCTGAGTGCCGTCCTGTTGTTGACCAGCCTGCTCTTGATCGGCCTGACCAATGTGGGCAGCCAGTATGTTTCAGCCAATGTCATCAGCTATGTCTCAGATCGTGGCAGCCAACACCAGATCTACCTGTTGGATATTGATCGGCGATTGGCGATTGATTTTATCAACCTGGGTCGCATCAATACTCAACCAGCCTGGTCGCCTGATGGCACCCGATTATTGTTCGTTGCCAATCCCCGCGACTATCCACAGCTATTCACGATTGACCTGGGTCACAACCATATCGATGAATTGACCGATACCGTTACCGCTGGTCAATCACCGGCTTGGTCGCCCGATGGTCGCTTCATTGTCTTTGAAGGGGAGCATATCACCGGCCCGAACATCCTCCTGCTTGATCTGGAGAACCGAACGCAGCGGAACCTCACCGATGATGGCAACCGGGATTCCCGTCCAACCTGGTCGCCCGATGGACAACAAATCGCTTTTGCCTCGGCCAGCGGCGGCACCAGCGATATTTTTGTCTATGATCTGGCCGATGGCACGCGAACAAACCTGACCGAACACCCGGCACGTGATTATTATCCGGCCTGGTCACCCGATGGCACGCGCCTGGCGTTTACGTCTGAGCGCGACGGCCAACCCGATATTTTTGTGATGGCGCTGGCCGATCAATCCGTGCGGAATGTTACCGTCGCCACCTCTACGGAGCTGTTTCCAACATGGTCAGCCGATGGGGAAAAACTCGTCTTTGCCTCAGATCGAGATGGGAATATTGAACTTTATTTGTTTGATCTGGCGACCCGGCATACCGAACGCCTGACATTTCACCCCGGCAATGATATTGCACCCACCTGGCAACCGCGCTGAGAATGATCGTCGTTACTACAAATCTTGCTTCTGTGGCAGCATGACTAAATCGCGGATGGTGACATGTGGGGGTTGTGCCAGCATGAAAACGACGGCCTTTGCCACGTCCTCCGACTGGATATACGCCCGCTGACCAATCGAAACCCGGTCAATTTCAGCCGGGTCGTCAAAGCCCCACAATTCATTGGCAACCGCGCCCGGCGCAATCGAGCCAACCCGAATGCCGTATTCGGCAACCTGTCGTCGCAAGGTATGGACAAAGGTCTGCACCGCATGTTTGGATGCGCTATAGATCGGTTCCCAATGGATGTCAATGAAGCCGGATATAGAACTGGTCACTAAAATGTCGCCG
This sequence comes from Phototrophicaceae bacterium, assembly GCA_965223835.1. Classification (GTDB taxonomy): domain Bacteria; phylum Chloroflexota; class Anaerolineae; order Aggregatilineales; family Phototrophicaceae; genus CAVYXZ01. The sequence continues at coordinate 5,591,115 of CBDCXQ010000001.1, read as the reverse complement.
GATTGTTGGGCCTTCATGTGGGGAATAACGGCGTGGGCACAACGTAAGACCGCATCCACGTTTACCGCAAACAGGTTCGACCAGGCATCAGGATTACCTGCCTCGACCTGGCCGGGGATATAAATGCCCGCATTGGCAAACAGGACATCGATTCGACCAAAACGCTGTAACGTTTCTTCGATCATCAGATTAATGTCCGTTGGGACGGTCATATCCGCCTCAACGACTAACGTGTCCGTATCCACGCTGGCGGCAAGGGCTTCCAACTTATCAACTGACCGCGCCGCGAGTGTCAGCTTGCAATCATGATCGGCTAATAACCGGGCGGTTGCGGCACCAATGCCCGAACTTGCGCCCGTGATAATCACAACTTTTCCCGCCAGCGAGTTCTCCATCAAAACATCCTGTCGTTGACCACATTGTCATTTACGACTCAAGTATATTGCATCGCGGGGCAATTTCACACCACCGGCTGCGGTTGCAATCAGGCCATCGTTGCCGTCCGCCGGATGATACGATCTTCAATCCAGTGATCCCGATACCAGGTGCAAGCCTCAAAGGTGTCGTTGAGGTCGTCCATACGCTGCTTGAGCAGTTGGCGACAATTTTCCAGCGTGGTGTGGTGGGACGGGTCATTGACCAGATTCTGCTGCTGGTACGGATCAGCAATGTTATCAAACAGATATTCGCTGCCATCAACGCGATAAACGGCGTAGGTATACTGCTTACCCCGCAGCGCCCGCCATTCATGTCCATCTTCAAAAATAGCCGTCGCACCCATACCTTGCATAAACGCCGCCGCCGGTTCTGGACCTGATATCCCACGCGCACAGTGACTCAAGTCAACACCTTCCACTGCGGCGGGAATCGATAAGCCCATGAGCGACAAAAGCGTGGGCATGATGTCGGGTGTATTCAGACAGGCATCGGTCTGGTGCTGAGCCGGAATCTGTCCCGGCCAACGGATGACAAAGGGCACACGCACGGCTTCCTCATAGAAGATGTTTTTGGCCCGGCGACCCTGGGCACCGAACATCTCGCCATGATCGGATGTGAACACGACGATGGTGTCATCTCGCAACCCCAGTTCAGCAATACCGGCCAGCAGCCGACCGATATTCCAATCCAGATTAGCCGTCATCGCATAATAGACGCGCATCCACTCGGTTAACTCATTACGCTGTTCCGTGCTCAGCCGCGCCCAATTGTCGGCGTGCAGGTCATTTTCTGGTCGATAATTTGGCGGCAGCGCAAACTCAGTATCCCGGAACCGTTCCAGATAGTCGGCGGGCACATTGTCAGCGTTCCAGGGGTCGTGTGGCGTTCCCAGCGAGAGGAATAACGCAAACGGTTGATCGTTTTCCGCGGCTTCAGCAAGTTTCTCAAGCGCCAGGTCGGTCTGCCCATCGGGTTCATAGCCGGGCAGTGTGATCTTGTCCGGGCTATCGGTATGATAAAACTGGTCCCAGTAGGTGTGATGAAAACCATATGATGCCCAGTAGCCGTCAAAGCCGAGCCGATACGGTCCCGGTGGGGTAAACGAGTTCGCCGGGTCAAAATGATTGCCCAGTTCATTGGCCCATAAGTGCCACTTGCCGATGTAATAGGTATCATAGCCCCCATCATGCAGCACATGGCCCAGCGCCTGCTGATTGGGGTTGATGCGCAATTCGTTGATGACCATGCCGGTGCTGCTGGAATACTTACCGGTAAACAACGATGCCCGGTAGGGGGCACACATCGGATGGCCGGATACACAATTGATGAAATTCGCCCCTTCGAGCGCGAACTGATCGATGTTGGGTGTTTGCGCTTGCGAATCCCCGGCAAAACCACAGGACTGGTAACGCAATTGGTCGGCGAAAACATAAATTAGATTGGGGCGGGTCGTTGACATATGAGTTACACCTGTGCTTCAAAATAAGCCGGGCCGGCATTCACAACAAATGCCGACCCGTTGAAAGGTTTAGCTCTGGAACAGGACGAAATCCTCAAGCCGAGCCTGAGCGTCAGCCAGCGCGACTTCCGGGGTCTTCACGCCCAGCAGCGCTGCTTCAACTTCTTCAGCAACAATGGCCCAGAAGGCATTGCCCCAAACTTCACGCGGGACCGAGCGGACCGTTTCAGACATTTCCGCATATTCCGCCCGATGTGGCAGGTTTTGGAATTCCTCGCTATTGATGACTGACGTGCGGGTCATCCCATGCCCAACCCGCGCCCAAACCACCGAGTTATCGCTTAGCCATTTGATGTATTGGGCGGCGGCGGCGACGCGATCAGGATCTGCGTTGGGTCCCAGCGGGACCAGCCAGTTATGCGAACCGGCGAATGTGCCGGGATTGTCGAATAGCTGCGGGAAGTTCGCGACGTAATAATTCTCCAAGGCAACTTCGCCTTCCGCAATCTGGCTATCAAACAGGTTCACGCGCCAGGTGCCATCAATCAAGCCGGCGCTTTCGCCTCCAGAGAAATTCTCAAGGCTGGTTGGACCATCAATTTCGTTGTAGGGGCGACTGACAATACCCGATTCCTGCAATTCAATCAGGAAGTTCAATGCTTCCAATGCTTCGGGCGTATTGATGGTTGGGTTGCCTTCGTCATCGGACAGAGTGCCACCCTGCTGATAGATGAACGCCGTCAAGGGACGAACGGTGGCAGCCTGACCCGCCATTTCAGCGAACGGTTTCCCGGTTGCATCCATGATTTGCTGGCCGGTGGTCACGAATTCCTCGCGATTGGTCGGCAGTATCGGCGCACCATTGTCATCAACCAGACCAGCCTCGGCCCACAGATCGAGATTAATGTGCCAGATGGTGGCGGCGAGATCAAATGGCAAGCCGTAAAATTCACCGTTGTACAGGCCATAATCAGCAGCGCCCTCGGTGAAGTCCGACAGGTCGATTCCAGCGGCTTCGAAAGCGGCGGTCATCGGCGTCAGCGCACCACGTGAGGCATAGATCGGAATTCGGCGACCGTGCAGTACGGCAATATCGGGCGGTGTCCCTGCCGCAATCGCTGCATTGAGCTGGGTGGTGCCGGGCCACTCGGCCACGATCGTTTCAATCTGAACATCAGGATTCGCTTCGTTCCAGATATTAGTCAATACCGTGATGATGCCGCATTCGTTGGTGACACCTTCCAGATCGGTAATACCGGCATATCGGTCGGTGCAACCACCAAAAAAGCGCATTACGGTCAGGGTCATGGGGTCCTGAGCCACCACGACCGAACCCAGCATGAGCGTGATAGCGACCAGGATGAAAAGGGCTGTTAATTTGTTACGCATGAAATGTTTTCTCCTTTGGCAATAGATTGACTTTAGACGTTGGTAGATTCCTTATCGTTTGTGCTCCTTTCGACTCGTCAAAATCACAGATCATTTAATACCACTGGAAATCTGGATACCAGATATGATGCGCTGTTGGAAGATCAGGAAGAAAATCACGATGGGTAAGCCCGCTGCCCAGGCCGCCGCCATCGTTTGCCCAAACTCAATCCGGTCTACGGTCGCCGTGAGGTTGCGCAGGCCGATGGTGATGGTCATGATGTCCGGGTCGGTCGCAGCGACCAGCGGCCACAAGAATTCGTTCCACGTTCCCAGAAAGGTGAAGATCGCAAGCGTCGTTAAGACCGGCGTAGACAGCGGCAAAAAGATACGAAAATAGACGCCCAAACGACTGGCACCATCCAGGAGCGCAGCCTCTTCCAACTCAATCGGGATGTTCTTGAAGAACTGTACCAGCAGGAAAACGGCAAAGGACGATGCGATGCCCGGCAAAATCAACGCAGTATAAGTGTTCAAAAGCTGGAGATTGCTAAACAGCAAATACACCGGAATGAACGTGGCCTGCCCCGGCACCATCAACCCAATGAGCACAAATGGGAACAGATAACGCCTGCCGGGGAACTTGATGCGGGCGAAGGCATAGGCCGCCAGCGAACAAACGCCAATTTGTAGAACCGTGCGGACGACCGTGACTACCAGACTGTTGCCAAACCAGCGGGCCAGGCGGCTGCTGGACAACACGAATTCATAATTTTCCAGTGTGAAGGGCACGGGCACCAGCCGCGACAGGTCAGCCTGAATCGAGGTTTCAGGTCGCAGCGAGACCGAGAGCGTCCAGATCATGGGCAACAGCCAGATAAACGCCAGCACAATCAGACTGCCTAACGCGATCATACGGTTGCGACGCTCTTGCTGCCGTCGCAGTTGTTGTTGATACCCGATTGCTGGAGTCATGGTCGCCATTATGCTTCCTCTCCACGATTGAAAAACCAGATCTGGACGACCGATACCACGAACAGAAAAATGAACAGAATGAACGCCAGCGCCGACCCATAGCCTAACTGCCAGTAATCGAAGGAGCGCTCAAACAGATACATCACCAGCGGGCGGGTGCTGCCAGCCGGACCACCCCCGGTGAGCACATCAATTAACGGGAACACTTGCACCGAGGCGATCACCTGCAACACCAGCACAAATAACATGGGCCGCCGCAAACCGGGCAGTGTGATGTGCCGGAACAGGACCCAGCGATTCGCGCCATCAACCCGGGCCGCTTCATACAGTTCTTTGGGGATGTCCTGCAACCCAGCCAGAAAGATCAACATATTGAAACCGACTGACCACCAGACTTTGGTGATGGCGACAGTTGGCATGGCCTGACTGGTATCCAGTAGCCAGGACATAGGTTCCAAGCCGACCGAACCCATCAAGACGTTGACCAACCCGCGATCTCCAGGAGCAAAGACGCGGGCAAACACCAGCCCCACCACCGTAACCGACAAAATATTGGGCATGTAAAAGAGCGTGCGAAAGATACCGATGCCGCGAATTTTCTGGTTTAACAGAATTGCCAGCGCCAACCCAACCACGATCAGGCCCGGCCCGGCCAGCACCGCAAAGAAAGCGGTGTGTTCCAGCGAAGACCAGAACAGCTTGTCCTGTAACAATCGCTCATAGTTTCTCAGGCCAATGAATTGGATATTGGTGCCAATCACGTCCCAGTTGTGCAGCGAAATCCAAAAGCCTTGCAGGATAGGCAAAAAGGTGAAGAGCAGATACAACAAAAGAAAAGGTGTGATGAATAAGTAGGCAATGGTCGCATCACGCCATTTACGTTGCGCGATGAAGCCAGTGAAGCGTCTGCCAACGGTTGAATCTAATGCATAATTTGTCATCGGGTCGCCTCTAGAACAATTTACTAATTTAAATATTCAGCTACATTATCCTGTCTTCAACTTCTGTAGCTCACGTTTCAATTTTAGGCGTCGAATCACGATGGATGAGTTGGGTTTTAAGCACGATTTCGTTTGCTTCGAAATTACCTTCAATGCGCCGAAACAGCATTTGCGCCGCCTGGGTACCGATGTCGGTTTTGGGAAAACGCAGCGTTGTTAATGAAATGCGCTGCAAGCCAGAGAATGAGATATCATCAAACCCGACCACCGCCACCTGATCGGGCACCGCAATCTGCAAATGGTCACAGGCCTCCAGTGCACCATAGGCCAAAACATCATGATGGCAGATGATGGCATCAATCGCTGGATTTTGTGTCAGGAGTGCCGCAGCCGCCTGCCGACTCGCCTCGATGGTACCGGCGCAATGCACAAATAATTCCGGCATGATTGTTAGATTGTGGGCCTTCATTGCGGCCTGCAACCCCCGGTAGCGTTCCTGGTTGACAAAACGCTCATCAGGCGGCCCGTCAATATAGGCCAGAATGCGGCAATTGGCCTGGACCAGATGCTTCACCGCCTGAAATGCGGCATCATACAGGTCAACCTGAACAATACCTGCCAGATCATGCAGCGCGTTATGTCCGATGAGCACCACTGCAGTTTGCCGTTGTAACCGACTGCGCAACTCATCATCGGGGAGGCTGGGGATGTAAAGAATGGTTCCCGCAACCCGATGTTCATCGAGAATGTCCAGCGCGCGGCGCTCCAGATCAGGCCGATCCTGGGTCTGGAAAACCAGAACCGTATAATCCTGTTCCAGCGCGGTTTGCTGAATGCTGGCAAATACTTCGGGGAAGAATGGATTGCTGACATTGGGGACAACCAGCCCAATCGTGGTGGTTCGGTCCGATACGAGACTCTGGGCGGCCCGGTTGACGCGATAATCCAGCCGATCAATCGCATCTTGCACTCGTTCTAGCGTCGCGTCGCTGACATAGCCGTTGCCATTCACCACCCGCGACACGGTTTTGGGCGAAACACCGGCCTCGCGCGCGACATCTACAATGGTAGTTGGGCGAACTTTGTTATTCAAAATAAGTTCCAATAATTTGTGTCAACGTTGACATACATAGTGTAATCGGCTAATTTAATTGTGTCAACGTTGTCATAGGGGTAGCATTGCTGACAATCTACAAAGACGTCGACGTCTGCTGCGCGGTAGACGCCGATTGTCACTCGATTTCCAGTTCATTGGATAGATGCAAACGATTGCGGTTGGTAGTATGATTATTGCCGCACCAGATCAGCGGTTGTATTCAAACTACGTCGCAGCGAACAGCAGAAGGGAACACTGTGCCTCAAATCGTCTTTCTACTCCTGGGAATGCTCCTGATCGCCGGTTGTCAATCGCAGGCTACGCTCGGTGACGCGATTACTGAAGGAGAACCAACGCCCATCCCCACCCCCATTGTCCCCAGTAAGCCGGTCTATCAGGTGGAGCGGGGACCAATTGTCTATGAGAAAAAATACTTTGGCCGCATTTCGCCGGTTGTGACCGAGGGGATAGCCTTTCAAATAGACGGTCGCGTTTTGGCGACCTTTTTTGCGCCGGGTGACGATGTGCAGGCCGGTGATCTGCTGGCAACGCTGGATACATCGGCCCTTGAAGCAGAATTACTGGAAGCTGAAGAAGAACTCGCCATTGCCCAATCAATCCTGGATAGCACCAGCAACCAGGCGGAATTTGGACAGCAGCGGGCGCAGCTTAACCTGGATCTCGCTCAATTGTATCTCGATCATGCGGTGTCACAATCGTCCGATCCGCCCACCAGCGACGATGTGTTGCAGGTCAATGTGCGCACGATTGAGCGCAACCTGGCACAATTAGCCCTCGATGAATTCAACAATGATGTAGACCCGGAACTGCGGTTCAATGTTTCGCTGGCACAGCAGCGGGTAGATGACCTCAAAACACGTATCAATCAAACGAGTCTGATTGCGCCTATGGATGGTCGATTGACGGCGTTCAGCATTGCAACTGGCGACCCCGTCGTTGCTTTTGAGCTGGTTGGTATTGTCGCCGATGTGTCCAACCTGGAAGTTACGCATACGCTGGAGGCGGATGATCTTAGTGAACTGGCGGAAGGCATGACCGCCAAACTGCAACGCTCATTTGGCCCCAGTGACGTCTATGATGCCACGGTTGCGTCGTTGCCCGCGCCGCATGGTACTGGCACCGACGAAATGATCCATGTTCAATTTGATACCCCGCCCCCGCCGGACCAGTTTGCAGTGGGGGATCGCATGTCATTCACGGTGAAGATTGATGAGCGTGACGATGTGCTGTGGCTGCCCATAGCGGCGATTCGTCAGTTTAGCGGACGCAATTTTGTTGTCATCGAAAACGGCAATGTGCAACAACGGGTTGATGTCAGACTCGGTTTGCGCGGGGATGATCGGGTCGAAATCCTCGAAGGCCTCACCGAAAATCAGACGGTCTTCGGTCCATGATGCGCCAATTGCAAGTTTTGCGGGCGGTTCTGGTCGTCGCCGTCACCCGCCTGTCCGCGCAACCCTTGCTCACCACAGCCACCATTATCGGCCTCACGGTGGCCGTTGCGCTCATGTTGACGATTCCGATTTATGCCGAATCGGTTGCGTTCCGCATTCTCACCGAGCGGTTGATTGCCGATCAATCCAATCGTCCGCCCTTCGCCTATTTTTTCAGTTACATCGGCTCGTGGAACGAACCCATCAACTGGGAAGATACCGAGCAGATTGATCTTTTTCTGCGTGAGCGTGGCGGCGAGTCTTTAGGGTTGGATACGACGCTTATCGTCCGGCATTTCGAGACGGAGAAAATGCGCTTATATCCCGCCAATGAGACGAATTATGATGATGAAAACCGTGCCCTCGATTATGTGAGTTTCGGGACAACCGAGGACATTGTCAATCAGATTGAAATCGTAGAAGGAGCGTATCCAGCCCCGGCGGATCCTGCACCAGATAGCGTCGTTGATGTACTAATTTATGAGGATTTCGCGTCGGAATATGGCATACAAGTCGACGAAATCTACCTCAGTTACAACTGGCGGCTGGAGTCTGATGATGTCATGCAAGTCACGCCGGTAAGAGTGGCTGGCATCTGGCGGCCTCGCGATGTTGATTCGTCCTATTGGTTTTATCGGCCCACGTCATTCGAGGACATCTTACTCGTTCACGAGGAGACTTATAAAAATCGTCTCAGCCCCTATACCACTTCAGAGATCAATCTGGGCGTCTGGTATCTGGTAACGGACGGGAGTGGTGTGAACACCAGCCGTGTGGATGAACTGATCTCGCGTCACGACGAGACCGAAAAGCTGGCCGATCAATTGCTTCCGGGCATGTATGCACAGGTATCGCCAGTGAGTGAATTGATCCCCTATCAGCGCACCGTCAGTGTACTCACCCTCATCCTCACGGTCTTTAGCATCCCGATTGTAGCTTTGATGGTCATCTTCCTGGTCATGGTCGTGGGGCTGGTCGTCAATCAGCAGCGTAACGAGACGGCGGTGCTGCGTAGTCGCGGCACTTCCTCCCTACAGGTGATCGGCCTGACAGTCGTTGAGAGCATCATTATGGGGGCCATCGCGCTGCTGATCGCAAGTGTGGGGGCCATCACATTGGCCCGGTTACTCGGCTCAACCCGCAGCTTCATGGATTTCTCGTTGAATAACAATTTCATTGTTTCACTGCCGCCCACCATCATCGTCACCGCCGGGTTAGCGTTGTTGTTCACGGTGAGTATCCGCGTCATCCCCACCATTGCGGCCTCCCAGCACACCATCATCACCTATAAACTGGATAGTGCCCGGCTGCTACGCCGTCCCGTGTGGCAGCGGCTGGGCATTGACTTGCTGCTCTTGACGATCATTGCCTATTTTTACTATCAGATAACGCAACAAGGGTCGCTCATTGATATTGAAAGTGGGGTCTCGAACATTGAGCAGGCTTACGATCAACCGTTCGTTTTTCTGCTCCCGCCGTTGACGATTTTTGCCCTCACTTTATTTATTTTACGCCTGCTGCCCGTTGTGTTGAGCCTGCTGGTTTGGATTATTCAGATGACCCGCAGCGTCGGCTTGTTGATCGTCACCCGGCAATTGGAGCGTTCGCCAGGGACCTACTATTTGCCGCTGATCTTGCTTATTTCGACCATCAGTCTGGGCATCTTCACCGCTTCCTTTGCTCGAACCATTGACCGCTATTTATTTGAACAGCAATTTTATCGAACGGCAGGCGATATGGCGGTGCGGGTCCTCAGTAACAATCAGCCGGGTGAGCTGGGAAATACCCAGGATGCCACATTGGTCTACATGCATATTTCAGAAATCAGAGCGATCGAGCATGTTGAGCAGGCCACCCGTCTGGGGGAATATGACGCGACGGCCAGGCTCACATCGGGCCGCGTCAGTGGTAAGTTTATGGGTGTAGACCGGGCCGAACTGGGGCCAATCATCTTCTGGCGGTCCGATTTTTCCCGGATTCGTCTCGGCTATTTGCTCAATGCGTTGGCCGTCGCCCCAGACACCGTGCTCGTATCGCGGCAATTTATGCAAGATCGGGCGCTGGCTTCGGGTGACTTTATCCAGCTAGACATCAGCAGCAGTGGTGCGACGATTCCGGTGAGCTTACAAATTGTGGGTGCGTTTGATTATTTCCCACGCTGGTATCCCGAAGATGATGGGCCATTATTTGTTGGCAATCTGGATTATATCTTTGAACAAGCCCGTACCGAATTACCGCATCGCATTATTGCGCGAATCGACCCGGCGTTTGATAAAACAGAATTTACGAGGGCAGTTACCGGCAACCAGGCCGTGAGTGTCGTGATCGAAGAACCGCTAAGCCGGATCGAACGTGAGCAAGTACGTCCCGAACGGCAGGGCTTATTCGGCTTACTCTCCATCGGCTTTATTGCATCCTCGCTGGCGACGATCATCGGTTTCCTGCTCTACAACATCTTTTCCTACCGGCGGCGATATGTCGAATTTGGTATTTTACGGGCCATTGGCCTCTCACAACCGGCCATGATGTTTTCCGTTGCCTGGGAACTGGGCTTACTGATCTTGATCGGTATCGTCCTGGGGGTGGCGATTGGATTGGTCGTGAGCGTTTTATACATCCCCTACATGCAATTCGTGGGCAATTTATCGGGCATTGTGCCGCCTTATGTCGTTACGATTGCCTGGGCCGAAATCGCCCTTATCGTCGGCCTTTTCCTCTTAACGTTTGCCATCATTATGGCGGTACTGCTGGTTATCCTGCGGCGGATGCGAATTTTTGAGGCTGTCAAATTAGGAGAATCATTGTGACGACTGGCAACGACGCCTTTATCATCTGCGATAGCCTCGTCAAGATTTTTAAGGTTGCGGACACCGAAGTGTTGGCGTTGCAGGGCCTGGACCTAACCGTCCGGCGGGGGGAATTGGTCGGAGTCGTGGGGTCCAGCGGCAGCGGGAAGACAACCTTGATGAACGTGCTCGGTGGCTTGACTCGTCCGTCTGCCGGGCAAGTGCGGGTAGATGAATATGACCTGCTAAAAATGTCCGGTCGTGAACTGAATCACTATCGTCAGGTCCAGGTGGGGTTTGTCTGGCAACAGAGCAGTCGCAACCTCATTCCTTATCGGTCAGCTCTGGATAACATTCGGCTCCATATGACGCTGGCGGGGCGCGCGGGGCTGGCCGCGAACCAGCGGGCGCACATGTTGCTGGATCTGGTCGGACTGGGCGACCGTCACAATCATAAACCGGTGGAGATGTCGGGTGGCGAACAACAACGCGTGTCGATTGCGGTGGCGCTGGCAAATGAGCCGAGTTTGCTGCTGGCTGATGAACCGACTGGTGAAATCGATTCAGCAACTGCCGATCAAGTTTATGAATTATTCCGCAGACTCAACCGCGAACTCGGATTAACGATCATTATCGTCAGCCATGATCCGCTGCTGGCGCAGCATGTGAATCGGGTAGTTGCCATCCGAGATGGCAAGCTCGCCAGCGAGACGGTGCGCCGCCAAACAAAGCAAGCTGATCTGGAACAAATGGCGACTGACCACTTCGAGGAGCTTACTGTGCTGGATTCAGCCGGGCGCTTACAGATTCCGCAGGTCTTCCGTGAACAATTAGCCATCCAGAGTCGCGTTTATTTGGAAGTTGCCGATGGTGGATTGGTGATTCGCCCGGCACAGAATCTTGACGCGACGTCATCCCAATCTGAGATCACCATCGAACAGAAAATCGAGCATGACGAAGACCACAATGGCCTCTTTTCCCGGTTCAGACGACGCAAAAAGTAAACATGCCAGTGGAGAAAATCGCCTTACCATTCGACATAGAGCCGAGACGCAGATCAGAAGCGCAGCCGCATATCGTAGGATTCGGTCCCGGCGCGGTTAATCATCGTACCCACAATTTCAAAACCCAGTCGCTGGTAAAGGCGCAACGCGGGGTTATCGGCGCGGACATTGAGCGCGACTGCTGGATAATGAGGCCGGGCGGCGGTGAGCAGATGCCACAGTAACGTGGTGCCGACACCTTGCCCACTGAACTCTGGTAGCACCGCAATCGCCAGTTCGGGCGTTGCAGGATCCGTTTGACTATAGGCTTTAGCATTGGCCGGAAACAAGCGCAGCCAGGCCGCACCAATTGCCTGACGGGATTGCATGGCGATGCTACCCAGGTCGCCTGGTCGGCCCCATTGCTCCACATAGATTGCCAGCGCCGGATTGCTGTAGGCATCGGCAACCGTTTTCTCAGCTTCTTCGTCCATATGCGCCGCGTAGAACAACATTTGCCACAGGATGGTTTCGTCTTCAGTGACTGCCGTTCGAATGGTGTAATCCAGCATGAGCCTTTACCCCGCGTAACGCACACGCCAGATGTGCCCATAAATAAAATCGGCCACGACCAGCGACCCATCAGGCGCAATCGTTACATCAATGGGGCGAATTAAGCCGGTTACAAATGGTTCACCTATTGGATTTTGTCCACCATTTAGCGCCTGCGCGATGGTCAAGGGCGTGAATAAGACGACGCGTTGGGCGTCTTCGATGCCGTTCCACAGGACGACAAACAGGCTGTTGTACAGATTTTCCGGGAATTGCGTGCCGGTGTAAGCGACCAGACCCCGTGGGATGCTGTAAGGTGGGAAGGTGAACAATTCCGGGCGTACATCCAGGCCTGATGGACGTGCCGGACAGTCCGCACACGCACGCGTGCGATAATAGGGCCAACCATAATGGGCATCAGGTTCAAGTAGTATCAACCGATCACCCTGCCCAGACACTAACCCTTGGTCGGTAGCGTAGAATTGCCCTGTGCTATCAAAGGTGATGTCAAATGGATTGCGCAGGCCCTGAGCAAAGGCTTCGACCTGGCCGGTGTGGGGTTGAATGCGCAGCACGGCAGCTTCCAGCGGATCAATTTGGGCAAATTCGTCCCGCGTCGCTGATTCAGCACGATCCGTCAGCGATCCGATTCCCATATACAGATAACCATCAGGACCAAAAATCAATCCGTTGGGTTGATTATCAATAAGACCATAGCAGCAGGGCAGGTCATCCAAAATCAGGTCGGGTTCACGGTTGGGTTCAATCCGCCACAATGCGCCACCACTGAGCAGGTCAACGCGGCTGCTGACATACAGCACCTCGGTCCCCGGCTGGAACGCCAGACCAAGTGGCGAGACGAAATCCCCGGCATAACGTTCCGTTGCACCGTCTTCCGTCATGGCATACACCGCGCCAATCCGGTTCGCCCCATCCTCCCAGACCGTCGCGTACAGCCGCTCATCGGGGCCATAGGTGATTTGCAGCGGCTGGCCGGGAAACTGCCCCACATAATCCAGGCGATAGCCACCGGGAACCTGAATACGTTCCATAAAACCTGCTATATCATCTTCACAGGGAAAATCATCACAGGACCAGCCTGCGGTGGGGGCTAAAGGTGCAGGTTGATGCAGGAAGGCACGCGGCGCACCCACCTTGACCGGCGATGTCAGGGTTAACAATTCAGTTGTCGGCGTCAATGTCGGTGAAGGCGTGTAAGTCAAGGTTGATGTCGCTGTCCGAGTTGGCGTCAAGGTTGGGGATGGCGTGATGGTATGGGTCGGCGACGGGGTAAACGTCGGCGTCAACGTGGCTGTCAACGTTGGTGTCGGGCTGTAGATGGGCGCTCCGGCCCCAATTAAGGTTGGTGCAACCGTTGCCTGGAACGTTTGCGTTTCCCCGTTGCTACAGGCCGCAGTGAAGACCAGCAGCATCAGGGCAGAGAATAGGCGTTGGCGAATCAAAGGAACCTGCGGACTTTAACCGGACAAAACGACTTTGCATTATACAGCGCGTCCGCCGATTTGCGACCGTACTATTGGCATTCGATTAGCAGATGGCCTGCAAATAGCAATCCCAACCGCCTCATTGATATAATCTGCAAGCGATTGTGCGTCTGGCCCCGGCCAGTGCTTACAATCGCGCACCAACATTAATGTTATGGTTGAGGAGAAGAAAATGGCAAACAATCTTTCACGACGTAATTTGCTGAAACTCATGGGGACCAGTGCCGTGAGCGCCGGTGTGTTATCCGCTAGCGGCGGATTGGTTTTGGCTCAACCAGACTCTATGGGTTCATTTAACGCTATTTATCGGTTCACATTGGGTGACTGGGAGATGATGGTCATCAAAGATGTGGGGTTTGCGCTGGATGCGACAATTTTTGGTGCGAACCAGCCAGCGGATGATGTCATTGCGTTCTTTGATAACATTGGCATTCTGAATGATGACAATTCGCTCAATGCGCTGGTTGATATTCTGGTGGCCCGCAATGGCGACAATGTGATTGTATTTGACACCGGGATGGGGGCGGCGAATGGCGGTGCGCTGGTGGACTCACTGGCGGTTGCCGGGATTAGTGCTGAAGACGTCAGCATGGTCGTTAACTCCCACTGGCACCCGGACCACACCAACGGCCTGAGCAATGAGGGCGTCCTGACTTTTCCGAACGCGATGGTGATGTTCCCACAGGCCGAGTTCGAATTCATGGAAAGCCTGCCGGATGTAACCGGTGCGGCGCTGGCGAAATTGCAGCCTGCCCTCGATGCTGAACAGATCGAATTTTACAATGATGGCGATGCAATCGGCGACTTAACCGCGCTGGCAACACCGGGACATACCCCCGGACACATGGGATTCGTAATCGATAGCGGCGGCAGTCAACTCATTCATCTGGTGGATAGTGTCTTGAATGTCTATGCGCACACCACAAATCCCGGTTGGCACGCCCAGTTTGACGCCGATGGCGACCTGGCAACCGAAACGCGCATCAGGGTTCTGGGCATGGCCGCCGATGAAGGCATTCCGGTCTTTGGTTATCACTTCCCGTTCCCCGGTTTAGGTCACGTGGTACGCGACGGTGACGGCTTCAGATTCTATCCAGTGGCCTTTTAATGTAATGTGTCGTCTAAGGGGCGCGTGGTTAGCGCTCCTTTTTGATCTCAACCGCAATTGCATCAGGTTGCAGATCGCTATCACTCCCACTCAATCGTGCCCGGTGGTTGGCTGGTGATGTCGTAGACACGTGGTTGTCCTGTCGCCCGCTGTCGTCTTGCTACATGGTATAATAGCAGTGAAGTATCAGGATTTTTCGACAATGAATTTGAAAACGCTTTACCACACGATTGACCAATTAACAGCCGAAGAAAAACAGCAGCTTGTCGCCTACATCCAGGAGCAGTCAGAGGCAAAACCGCCCCAAAAGCGACAACGAGTCTTTGATCTTCACGCTGGCCTGGTCTGGGTAAGTGATGATTTTGATGCCGAATTGCCTGACTCATTCTGGCTGGGCGAAGAATGAGTTATTTGCTTGACACGCATACCTTGCTCTGGCTGGCACAGGAATCTAATAAATTATCTCAGCAGGTGCGGAATATCATTCATGACACCGAGAATTTGCTGTTTTTGAGTAGGTGTCTGTGTGGGAAATGCAGATTAAGTCACAGCTTGGCAAACTTGAACTCAAAATGTCGCTGGTCGGCCTTATTCATGAGCAAATTGAAACCAATCAGATAACCATATTGCCAATAGCACTAGAGCATATTCTCGGACTAGCTGAATTGCCAGATCATCATCGTGATCCTTTTGATCGGTTGTTGATTTCCCAGGCTCGACTCGAAAATTTGCCTATTTTAAGCATTGATACCAGGATTAATCAGTATCCAGTAACTGTGATATGGTAAACCAAATCTCCATCTACCATTAACACCTGATTCTGTGTCACAGCAAACCTACTCCCACTCTATCGTGCCCGGTGGTTTGCTGGTGATGTCATAGACCACACGGTTGACGCCGCGCACCTCATTGACGATGCGGTTACTCACCCGCGCTAGCAGGTCATCATTCAGTCGAGACCAATCGGCGGTCATGAAATCATCGGTTGTCACCGAGCGCAGCGCAATGACTTCATCATAGGTGCGGTTATCGCCCTGCACACCGACGCTTTTGACCGGTAGCAACACCGCGAATGATTGTGAGGTGCCTTCGCGCAGCAAATTGGCTTTGTCCAGTTCGTCGAGGAAAATGGCATCGGCTTCGCGCAGTGTTTCGAGCCGCTCCCAGGTGAGATCACCCAGACAGCGCACCGCCAGTCCTGGCCCCGGAAACGGTTGACGCCAGACAATATGATCGGGTAAGCCCAGCGCCGTACCCACTTTGCGCACTTCATCCTTAAACAGGTCGCGCAGCGGCTCAATCAATTCAAATTGAAGATCATCAGGCAAACCACCCACATTATGGTGACTCTTGATTGTCCGGGACGATTTGCTGCTGGCGGCGCTTTCGATCACGTCGGGATAGATGGTCCCCTGTGCCAAAAATTTCACGCCTTCGAGGGCGCGGGCTTCGGCGGCGAACACATCAATAAACAAACTGCCGATCACCTTGCGTTTCTCTTCTGGATCGGTAACCTGCTGTAAGGTACCCAGAAATTGCTCGGTCGCGTCAACCGGAATCAGTACCATCCCCTGTCCGTCTCGAAACACCTGAACCACATCTTCCGGCTCGTTTTTGCGGAGCATCCCGGTGTTGACGAAAATCGAGGTCAATTGCGTGCCGATGGCGCGTTGCAGCAGCGCCCCGGTGACTGCCGAATCGACGCCGCCGCTCAATCCCAATAAGACCCGTTCGTTGCCGACACGCTCCCGAATCGTTTGAATCGCATCTTCAATAAAGGTTTCCGCCGACCATGATTCCTGGCAGCCACAAATCTTGAAGACAAAATTGTGCAGCAGGTCAATACCGCGCGGCGTGTGGGCGACCTCAGGATGAAATTGCACACCATAGAGTTCGCGTCCCAAATGTCCAATCGCCGCATACGGTGAATTTTCGGATTGCGCCAGCGGGATAAAGCCAGTTGGCGGCTGTTCAATGCGGTCGCCGTGCGACATCCACACCTTGAGCGTAGTGGGTAAGTCGTCTAACAATGGATTATGCGGCGTGTGCGTAATCTGGGCCGGGCCGTACTCATGGGCGGCGGAACCGGCCACTTTACCACCCAACTTGTGGGTCAGGGCTTGCATACCATAACAAATGCCTAGCACGGGTTTTCCCGAATCGAGGATATGCTGGGGGAGTTGCGGCGCACCATCTTCATAGATACTGTTGGGTCCGCCCGATAGGATATAGCCTTTAGGATTATATTCGTTCATCGTTTGCGGGTCGGCGTCGAAGGGATGCACCGCCGCATAGACATTTTGCTCACGTACCCGGCGGGCGATCAATTGCGTATACTGCGACCCAAAATCAATAATAACAATGCCATGTTGGCGGGGATAATTCATGCGCTCAGTCCGCAATCACGATGTTGCCATCATCCATGTTGGTGATCGTCACCAGCGCTTCGATGGGAATGTCGTAACCGGCTTTGTGCATCAGCGCCCGCCCGCCTTCAAATTCTTTCTCGACGACGACGCCAATACCGGTGAGGTGCGACTGCGCACTCTTGACCATCCGTGCCAACGCCAGCAATGTCTGCCCGGTTGCCAGAAAGTCGTCGATAATCAGTACATTTTCGTTGGGATGCAAAAATTCGGCTGAAACCAGCAGCGAAACCTCACCGCCTTTGGTATGGCTGGGGGCTGTTTCCAGGAACACCGGCCCGGCCATCGTGATCGGCTTTTTCTTACGGGCATACACCACCGGTACATTCATCACCATACCAGCGGTCAAGGCGGGTGCAATACCGGAGATTTCGGCGGTGAGGATGCGGTCTACTGCGACATCGGCGAAGCGTTGCGCCAGTTCTTCACCCATTGTTACCATCAATGCCGGGTCAAGCTGATGGTTCAGAATGCTATCGATCTTGAGGATGCCCTTGCCCAGGTTCTGGCCTTCCGCTTGAATCCGTTCTTTCAACAGGCGCATGACTATTTCTTCTCCGTTCCATTGGGCGTGGTGCCACCCGCTTCCTCATACACTTCGGCGAAAACCATCTCGAACGACCCGGCCTCAAATCGACTTAGCTCGTTACCGGCTTCCTGCCCGGCTTTGGAGCGCAGGGCCGCATCCAGTGCATCGCGATCTTCAAAGTAAACTTCCAGAATACGGAACAGGCGCGTTTCACCAACCGGACTACCCAGCACATCAATAACCTGGCGGCGGCTGATGTTGGGCATCCGCTCGACCAGTGCGAAAAAATCATTGTACGCGTCCTCGAATTCAGCCTGATTGATCGGCTTGCCAAACAGCACCATGAATTTGACCATGAAATTCGACATCGAAATCCCTATGTATAGATTATAAAAAACCGGGCCTTTTTAGCCCGGTTTGTGTGAAATACCTGGTTAGTCGCCTAACGGCGCTTGAGAATGAACCCGATAATAATGCCGATCACCAGCGCCACCAGCACTGCCTGCCAGGGGTTTTTGACGACCACCTCAGTGGCATCTTCCCCCATCTGTTCGAGCGAGTGGTCATTGAGATAATGGGCTGTCTTCTCCAGGTGTTCCGCGATTTCATCTGCCTTCGCCACCGCATCGGCGTCGGCTTCGTTATCGCGGACTTCCTGCCGAATGGTTTCAGCGGCGGTGTTCAGCTTTTTGGCTGCCTCTTTGCGGATTTCCTCCGCCTTTTCATAAACTTCGCGCTTCACTTCGTTACTGTCGACCTGTGCAGTTCCATTTGATGCCATGATCGTATTCTCCAAAACTTCCCTTGTCTTTATTATAAACCTTATGGCTGGCATTTGGGAAGGATTCCAAGTATCTTGTTTGAAATATAGAACGAAAGGTATGAACATCATGCAGCGCAAACCCTGGCATGAAGTTGCGCAACAACTGGTGGACGTGGCGATGGGCCGTATTCCCGCCGATGTCGTCATCCAGCAGGGGCAGTGGGTCAATGTGCTGACCCGCGAGGTGATTCCTGATGTGGACATCGCTATCAAAAGCGGACGTATCGCCTACATTGGCCCCGATGCCAGCGATTGCATCGGCCCTGATGCGCAGGTGATCGCCGCTAATGGCCGTTACCTGGTGCCGGGTTTGACCGACGGGCATATGCATGTCGAGAGCAGCATGTGTACGATTACCGAATATGTGCGGGCGGTGCTGCCGCATGGGACCACCTCGATTTTTGCGGATCCCCATGAAATCGCCAACGTGTTTGGGCTGGATGGGGTGCGCATGATGGTGGATGAGGCCGCGACGATGCCCATCAACGTGTTTGTGCAGATGCCCTCGTGCGTTCCATCGGCACCGGGGTTGGAACGTCCCGGATCAACCATTACGCCAGTGGATGTGGCGGAAGCGATGCAGTGGCCGGGGATTATCGGCCTCGGCGAGATGATGAACTTCCCCGGCGTATTTAACAACGACAACGACATGCATGCGGAAATGAGCGCGACCATGCAGGCCGGGAAAACCGTCGGCGGTCACTATGCCAGCCCGGACCTCGGCAAACCGTTTCATGCCTATATCGCTGGTGGCCCGGCTGATGACCACGAAAACACCCGTGAGCTGGATGCCGTGGAACGCGCCCGGCGGGGATTGCGCCCAATGATGCGCCTCGGTTCGGCGTGGTATGACGTTGAAGCCCAGATTACGGCGATTACCGAGAAAGGACTCGATCCCCGGCAATTTATCCTGTGTACCGATGATGTTCACGCGGGGACACTGGTCAACGACGGTCACATGGACCGGGTGTTGCAGCATGCTATCGAACTGGGTTGTGACCCGCTGATTGCACTGCAAATGATGACGATCAACACCGCTCAGCATTTTGGCGTAGACCGCGATCTCGGTTGCCTGGCTCCCGGACGTTATGCCGATATTGTGCTGAGTTCGAGCCTCGAAAATTTCGCTGCTGAGGTGGTGATCGCCAATGGCGTTGTCGTCGCGAAAAACGGCGAACTCACGATTGAACTGCCAGCCTATGAACACGCGCCCCATTTCAAACAATCGGTGAAGATCAAAAATTCGCTGACACCCGATCAATTCACGGTCAAGGCGAATGGTTACATCAATGGTGGCTCCGTGACCGCTAATGTCATCGGTGTTATCGAGAATCAAGCGCCGACGCGGCACCTGACCGCACAACTATCTGTGAATGACGATCATGTGCTGCCCGATTTGACAAACGACGTCGCCCGAATTGCGCTGGTGGAACGGCATCGCGCCACTGGCGAGATCGTCAACGGCTTCGTCAGCGGTTTTGGTTTTGATGTGCCCTGTGCGGTTGCCGCGACCGTCGCCCATGACAGCCATCATCTGATCGTCGTCGGCACCAGCGAATCCGACATGGCGCAGGCAGTCAATACGCTGGCCGATGTTGGTGGCGGCGTGGTCGTGGTGTGCAACCGCGAGCAACTGGCGCTGGTGGAACTGCCTATCGGTGGCCTGATGTCCAGCGAACGGGCGGACATCGTAGCGGCAAAATCGGCGCGGATGGTGCAAGCGATGGCCGAGTGTGGCTGCAAACTCAACAATGCTTATATGCAACTCAGTTTATTGGCACTGGTGGTTATCCCCGAACTGCGCATCTCGGATATGGGCCTGGTGGACGTAACGCGCTTCCAGCATGTGCCGGTGATTGTGCAGTAACGAAGTGCTGGGGTACAGGATCTAATTAGTGAACCAACTTCTGAAACTTGGGTGGTTCCACGATGGGTTAGATACGTCGTTTTTGGCTTGATGGGTATCATCGTCCTTATTGTCGGTCTTGTCGCATGTGGCCTTATAGTTCTAAGAATCTCTATAGATAATAATTATGGACGAGCCAATCGAGTTGGCGACAAAATTATCGAATACATCGAACCGCTTTACAAGCAAGTTCAAGATTTGATCCCTGATGGAGCAGTTCTGATCGAAGCGCAGGAACCCATTTCAGGGACATTCGCCTATGGATTGAGCGACGGATCAACACGTTATGCATTTGTTGAAGGGCAGCAGATTTATGCATCATCAGCTAATTTGGATGAAATCGTCACTCATTATGATCGCCTGTTTGTTGAAGCGGAATGGGTATCAGTCCCTTTAACAAGCTGGGTAGATCGTATCGACAGCGCCTATCACCACCCCCTGGAAGATGGATTGATTGTTGGCGTATGTGAAGCCCAAAAACTATCAGACCAACGGTACACAATCGGATATTCAGTCTATTTCTACTATCAAGAGACTGGCTGCATCAACGAAATGTCACAAGGAGATCCATTATATTGCATTGCCCATAGCTTCTGTAAGGAAACCTCATGATCGAAACCATCTATTCCATCGGCGTGTATTCTTCAACCGAAGACACCTTCTTCGAAGCATTGACCGAAGCCAAGATTGACCTGTTTGTTGATATTCGGCTGCGGCGCGGGCTGCGCGGCAAAACCTATGCCTATGCCAACAGCACCTTTTTGCAGAATAAACTCAGGACGCTCAACATCGCTTATCTGCATTATCAAGCGCTGGCCCCCACAGCAGCCATCAAACAATTACAAGAGGATAGTGACAAGCAGTCCAGAACGGCCCGACGTCAACGGGAAACGCTGTCACCGATTTTCGTTGATACGTATCAGAGCGTAATACTCGCGCAGTTTAACTCGGACGACTTTCTGAAGGCAGTCGGCGATCATTCAAACATCTGCTTGTTTTGTGTCGAACACCACCCGGAGGCCTGTCACCGGTCGCTGGCCGCCGCGAAACTCAGCGACCTGCTCCAGGTACCACTCAAGCATTTGACGCCCTAAACTGACGTCGCTCAAGTAAGAACAATAGCGCGAGTACACCGGCTGCTTGGTCCGATTGGCCTTCGACAGAACGGCGCTTTCACGGCAAACTGTAGCACAAATTCAAACGATACATGAAGGGATGACTCATGCACATCTGGGATGGGATTCGAAGCAAACACTCGATTCGGACGTTCACCGACCAGCCGATTGCTGACCCCGAAGCCCGGCGCATTCTGGAAGCCGGACGGCGTGCGCCCAGCGGCTATAACTCGCAGCCCTGGTATCTGATCGCCATTCGTGACCACGCGATGTTGCAACAAATCGCCACCATAGGCCGGTCCACCAAACATGTGGCGGGCGCGGCGATGTGCGTTTTGATTCTCAGTCCTGACCGCGAGACCGACTTCTGGCGTAATTTATTTGACGCTGGACAAGCAGCGACGTACATGATGCTGGCAGCCCATGAACTGGGCATCGGCTCGTGTCCCGGCACGATTTATCACCCGGACACGGCTCGTGAACTGCTCGGCTTCCCCGACGATTGGAAACCGTATGTCCTCATCTCGTTTGGCTACCCCGCTGAAGCAACTGATCGGCCCGCAAAAACGGGTGGCCGCAAGCCGTTCGACGAGGTGGTGCG
Organism: Phototrophicaceae bacterium; assembly: GCA_965223835.1. GTDB lineage: Bacteria > Chloroflexota > Anaerolineae > Aggregatilineales > Phototrophicaceae > CAVYXZ01. The sequence continues at coordinate 5,569,050 of CBDCXQ010000001.1, read as the reverse complement.
CTGGGAAAAATGGTAGAACGAGCAAGCTGCTGCGATGCTAGGCTTGCTGTTGATACCAGTCCACAGTGGTGCGGATGGCATCATCTAATTGCGTGGCATGATTGCCAAACGCCTTTTCGAACTTGCTGTGATCAACGATGAATGGCTCAACGAATTCATAATACATCTCCACCACCTCGTTCGCATCCGGCATAAACAGGCCCACGACGCGCAGCATCATTTTGGGCATCACCTGCAGCTTGGGCGCGTGTCCGGTGACGGCATAAATCTTGTTGATGAACTCACGGGTCGATATGGTGGCACCGGAGGGGATATGCCACGCTTGCCCCAGCGCTTCATCGCGTTCGCCCAATATGACCAGTGCTTTACCAATGTCCGCCATATAGGTATAAGTGTGGGGCAAGTCTGGATTGCCCAGTACCTGCGCCGCTTTGCCGGTTAACGCCGGTTTGAAAACCCGCTCCCCTGCTGCCGATTCCAGCACACCCGGTCCAAAGAAATCCGACGCACGCCCCAGCGCGACGCGCACCCGGCCTTTTTCATGCGTTTCTATCAATTCACGCGCCATCTGTGCCCGGACGGTGCCTTTCTTCGTGTGGGCAGCATAGGGCAGATCTTCGGTGATCGGTTTGCCATTCGTGCTGCCGTACATGTAAACGTTTTCCATCGAGACCAATTTTGCACCCGCCGCCTCGGCCCCGGCCAACACCCCGGCCTGTAAACCAGGGAATAATTCGACCCATTTAGAATAAGGCGGATTCAATGCCTGATACACCACCTGCGCGCCTTCGGATGCCTTGATTGCAAACGTGGGGTCCGAGGCATCACCATTCACCAGTTCTACGCCTGCTGGGAACTGTCCTTTGCCACTGCGATTGACCATACGGACGGTCTTACCCTGAGCGACCAATTCGTTCATGACGGCTTGCCCAACCGGACCGGTCCCAAAAATAACGTGTAATTCGCTCATGATTCGTTCCCTCAACTGATAATTGAACTAGGCTGGCATAAATGTCTTGATCGGCTGCCGCAGTGTTAGGCGTTGGGCCGCCACCGGGTCATGACTGGGTAGATAGACCGTTGGGTGGGTCGCCGCATACAGCATGATATTGCGGTGTGTGTCCTGTTGTGCAATGGGGTTGGCTGCCACCCCATCAACTTGATTGGCAATTAAGAGGTCTTCAGTATAGGACGCATCCCCGGCGAAGAAAATGGACTTCGACCCCTCGTGCAGAATCACTGACAGATGCCCCGCGCTGTGGCCCGGCGTCGGGACAAGCTGCACATCACCCGCCGTTGTGAGGCTGAAACTTGCTGGAAACGCTTCGAGTGGATCAGCCGTAAAATCAACCAGTGTCGGCGCTAATGCCGCCGGCCAGCGATGATTCAGATAGCCACCCATACGTCCTTTTAAGCCAGATGCGGCTTCCCATTCCGTTCTTGAGATCATGAACTCGGCATCGGGGAAAGAATGCATCCCGCCATCATGATCTTGATGTAGATGTGTCAGAATCACCCAGCGTACCGCTGCTGGTGACAGACCTAACTGCTCCATCTGGGGGCCGATTTCTTGCGCTGGTGAAATATCGAATTTGGCCGCCCGTTGCACCAGCGGCATATAAGGCGGGAAATTGATTCGGTCATTCGCATTAGCTGTGATGCCCGTATCGATGACGATCAACCCTTCGGGATGTTCGATGACCCAGGTGTAAATGGGCAGCCAATCAGTGAAGTTTTTGTCGAACAGCGTGTTGACGAGGCGTCCCAGTCCCTCACCTTTGCCAACCCGCCAGTTGCGCGTAATCTTGACCCTGCCCGTCGAAATTGCGTGAATATTCATGATATTTTCCTCCATCAATTGCGTTGAAAAGGCGCATTGAATAGACCCGTTGTGGGTTGCAACACAGCTATCGATTTCGAATTTAGTGACTGCTACCCTCAGTCCAGTCCAAACGCCGCCAGCGCCCGGTGCCGATACATATCTTCCGCACTGTTACCCACGATATTGTCGAGGGCGTGATAGATTTCGAGCGCGAGTTGCCCATTGGCCTGGAACCACCCCATGAGCGCCATATAGATTGCTTCGATCGATGCGTTATATTGACGTTCTTCGCGCATCGCATTCAGGTCTGCCCGCACGCTGTCGGGCATGGTCAGCGCCTCGGCACTTACCCCGATCTCGCCTGCCGACAGTGTAGCCGCGATTGCATTGATGGTCACTTCTAAAACATGGGCCGCTGCGGGTGTCGTGATCGCTGCCGGTGCCACGTACCCTGGAATCGGGTTGCCGTTGATGAGCATGAAATCTACCGGTTTTTTTATGACCCATTGCCGGTAGGCCATAAACAGCGCCAACAGCCGTTCTTTTTCTGAACCAGTTGTCTCATTCCACGCCGTTTCCAGGGCAATGGCCTGATCGTTGAAGTTCTCCACAATCAAGTCCGTAATCAGATCATCCAGGCTGGCATAGTAATAATAGAGCGCCGGGGCGGTCATCTCCAGTTCACGGGCAATCGCCCGCATCGACAATCCAGCCGTCCCTTTCTCAGCCATCAACTGACGGGCGGCGGCTTTGATGTCGGCGAAGGTTGCTTCCCGGAGTTCCATGTGACGTTTACGGGGCATCGTTTTTCTTTACGTGTTTAATTAATCTTACGATGTTTAATTTAACACCGTTAAAATAATTTGTCAAGCGGTCAAATTGTTAATGAATTGTCAGTGTACGCTGAATCAGCAAACAAAAGTGGTGGCACCCACAACAAAAACAGCCCCCGCCGAAACCACGAGAGCTGTAGATGGACAAACTTTGATTGCCGCTTAGGGATTGGCCCTATAGTTGGAAATTCCCGGTGACGCGCACGATCTTTTGCTCATAATTTGTGACATACTCGAGCAAACGGCTGTGCATCTCATCCCATTCATGACTATCCAGGATGTTCTTCATGATGTTGAAATCACGGGCAATGCCTTCAGTCATAATCTGGGGCGTATCTCCCCGGCTATAAGTCGTCACCCAGGCCCCGGAATGTTTGAGGCCTAGCCCGCTGGTACCGGGAATCCACTCCTTGACGAGAAATTCAAAATATTCCTGATCGTGGCCGGGTTTGATGTCCCAGTTCATGATGAGTTTAACGTTCATTAGTTCGCCTCCATTTCCATTCTGGGCGAAAGCAAGACCACCTGGGGTTGCTCAGGCAAACCGCCGCTGGTCACACGCAGCATTTCTTCTGCTTGCGGTCGCGATGCACCCATCGCGGTTAAAAATTTATCTACCGGGTCCAGGTCAATTGCCAGGTTGGGCAGACTGTAATGCATGGGTACAATAAACTGCGGTTCGATCAAGGCAATCACCTCGGCGGCTTGATTGGCGCTCAATGAGTTACCCCCACCAACCGGGACCAGCACGACATTCACCTCACCTATTGCTTCAATCGTCGATTGATCGGGCACATGGGCTAAATCGCCCAGATGGAGCACCGTCAACGAGTCATAACGGAATAGATAGGCCACGTTCCAACGCGACCGATCATCAACCACATAATGCAAGGCAATCCCGGAAATAAATAACCCGCCGATTTCGTATTCACCAGGGCCAGCCAATACGACGGGTTCACCCCGCACCGCTGCGACATGGTTGTGGCCCGGTTCATCATGGCTGATGCTCACCACATCAGCTTTTAATTTCAGTGGGGGCAGACCAATCGCTTCAGAGTAGGGATCGGTAACGACACTAATTTGACCGCGTTCGGTGATCCGAAAGCAACTATGTCCATACCAGGAAATATCCAAAGGGAATCCTTTAAATGCTGATTTAGGAAGATATTCAGCCTGTATTATACCGGAATCAGTGGGGGTAATCCAGTTTATAGAGGTGCGGGTGACAAATACTAACACAATTTATAGGGAACATATAATGACTTCATCCGGCGTGATATGCGCGTATAGCAAGTTGTAATGGCTGTTTTGTGACATTTTTCACTAGATCAATCGCGCACAATGTTTTACAGTGATTTCAATATATATCAATAACTCAATATGTTGATATATCAACAGGAGTATGTCGATGGATGCACAATTGCGCGAACAGGTCGCCCTGCTACATTCACAGTTTTGCAGTGGCTTAGCTGACCAGAGTCGGATGCTAATTGTTTATGAATTGGCCGATGAACCACAATGCGTAAATCAATTGGTTGAGCGACTGGGAATGGCCCAGCCGGTCGTTTCGCGTCATCTCAAAATCCTGCGCGAGCGAGGCATTGTCATTGCTGAACGCGATGGTCGTTCGGTTACCTACAGTCTTGCCGATGAACGAATTGTGCAGGCCCTTGATCTGTTACGTTCAATAATTGCCGATCAACTCACGGCTCAAGCACATATCATCGTCGAATCACTCACTTGAGGAAGGTATTCCTATGAAAACCCTGTTAATCCTGGGAGCCGGTACCGGCGGCACGATGATTGCCAATAAAATGTCGGAAGCACTTGACCCCAACGAATGGAAAATCATTATCGTTGACCGCGATGAAACTCATTACTATCAACCCGGCTTCCTGTTCATTCCCTTTGGCATCTACAAAACCGCTGACGTCGTCAAACCGAAACGCAATTTCTTGCCGCGCAGCGTCGAAATCGTTTTTTCGGATATTGAACTGATCGAGCCAGAAAAAAATCAGGTCCGACTCGTGAACGAGAACCGGATAATACCGTATGATTATCTGGTGATTGCGACCGGTAGCCAGATCAAGCCCGATGAGATTGAAGGCATGACGGATGCCGGCTGGTTCAAGAACATCTTCGATTTCTACACACTGGAAGGTGCCCGTGCCCTGACTCGTTTTCTCCGAAGCTGGGAGGGGGGGCGGATGGTCGTCAACATCGCCGAGATGCCCATCAAATGCCCGGTAGCGCCACTGGAGTTTTCGTTCCTGGCAGACTGGTACTTCACCGAACGCGGCATCCGCGACAAAGTGGAGATCATCTATTCGACCCCACTTTCCGGGGCCTTCACGAAACCCCGTGCCACTGCTGCACTTAGCGACCTGCTGCAACAAAAAGGTATCAACGTGGTTCCCGATTTCAACATTGGCGAAGTCGACAACAGGAAGCAGGTCATCCGCTCCTACGATGAGCAAGAAATTGGCTACGATGTGCTGGTAACGATTCCAACCAATATGGGTGCGGATGTGATCGAACGGTCAGAGATGGGCGATGAACTCAACTTCGTACCCATTGATAAATACACTCTGCAATCAAAAGACTGGGGTAACGTCTGGGTCATCGGCGATGCCGGTAATGCGCCGACCTCAAAAGCGGGGTCAGTGGCCCACTTCATGCTGGACACAATAGTTGAAAATATGGTGCGCCATATCGACGGCCTGGCGCCTACACCTAGCTTTGACGGTCATGCCAACTGCTTTATTGAGACCGGTTTTGATCAAGGTTTGTTGATTGACTTCAACTATGAGGTTGAGCCGCTACCCGGCAAATTCCCGCTGCCCGGCATCGGCCCCTTCTCGCTGCTGGAAGAGTCACCCGCTAATCACTGGGGCAAAATGGGTTTCCGCTGGATGTACTGGAACTTGTTACTGAAGGGTCGAGAGTTGCCGATCACACCCCAGATGACAATGGCGGGCAAGTGGGCCTGAGAGGAAGATGATGAGCGACGATTTGCAGGCCTTACACACCAAACTGGATTACCTGACGGAACAGATTGAGGAACAACGCCGCCGCCAGCAGGTCATTGACGATCTGATCCATGATATGACCCCGGTTGCTAATGGTATGTTTCAGATTGCGATTGATGAGCTGGATGAAATCGGCAACGATGTCGAACTGACCGATGTCATGTATCTGCTCAAACGGGTGTTGCGCGATGTGCGGCTCCTCAATGGGATGTTGGAGCAACTCGAAAGTCTGGTGGAGCTAGCCAACGATCTGGGCCGCTTGTCACAACCGACATTTGTCCAGGCTGTGAACAAACTTGATGAACTCGAACGCAAAGGCTATTTCACATTCGCCACCCAGGGCGCGTCCATGCTTGATCGCATCGTTACGGAGTTTGACCAGGCGGATGTACAGGCATTGGGTGATAACGTTGTCACAATATTGAAAACGGTGCGCAATATGACCCAACCCGAGGTGATGGCATTAGTCAATAACGCCGTTGCTGGATTGGAAACACCCGTTAATGAGGACATATCGACCTGGCAGTTGCTGCGTGAAATGCGCGATCCTGAAGTGCGCAAAGGTATGGCACGGCTGCTGCACATGGTCAAGGGTTTTGCTTATGCTGATGAAGCACTCAATATGGAAAGAAAGGACGGACAACTATCATGATTGACGTAAGCATTCTCGACACACTGGCATTCGATGATGAAGGCTATATGGCGGATTGGACGCAATGGAACGAGGACATTGCCCACGCTATCGCTGCTGACGAGGACATCGAACTCACCGAGCGGCACTGGGTAGTCATCAACTTTGCCCGTGAAGTCTATGCCAAAAAGGACGACGGTCCTACCCTGCGCCAGATTACCAAACAGACCGATGTCTCTACCAAAGAGATGTACAAATTGTTCCCTGGTGGCCCCGCTAAGAAAGCCGCTATGATTGCTGGCTTACCCAAACCAACGGGCTGCATATAATTGACGAGAGGTGGTGAGTGATGGTCGAGGCAGTTGCACCGGTTGAAAAGAAAGTACAATTGGGGCGGCGTAAAAAAGCTGAGCCGAAAAAACAACGAAAACTGTGCCTGATCTGCTCGAAGGGATCGCTGGATATGGCCTACCCGCCGTTGATTCTGGCGAATGCAGCCCGGATGAGTGGCATTGAGGCTCATCTATTCTTCACCTTCTGGGGGATGGATATTATTACCAGGTGCAAGATGGCAAATCTGCATGTTGCCACCGTCGGCAACCCTAACATGCACCCCATGTTCCATATTCCGACGATGATGGGGGGGCTGCCGGGGATGTCGTCAATGGCTTCGGCGATGATGCGCAAGGAAATCTCGAATCTCGATTTTCCGCCGGTGCCAGAATTTTTGGAAATGCTCCATGACGCCGGGGCGCATATCTATGCCTGTGAGATGGCGATGGATATGATGAAACTCGAAGAAGAAGATCTGGTTGACTACGCTCAGGTTCTGGGCGCGATGGAATTTCTCGAAATCGCCGACGATGCGCAGGTCATCTTTGTCTAAGCCGGGTGCATAATTAAGTCCGAATTCAATGGGGGGCGGGCTGCCCCCTGTTTTTGTCACAATTCGCTTCCAGCACAAGTTCTCGGTTATGTTTGAGTACAATTCCAATCATTAACCAGACAACCCCATTCCTCTTGATGCACGAACATTCAGGTATGCTCATCTAATTCGTGGTTAGAATTGGGGTGCAAGCCTTGCCGCCATATCGTTTTTTTCGCATAATGTAGAAAGTGTACAGATAACCTTGATGCCATACGATGAGACCAAGAATCCGTTTACGTCTGTTATGCGATCACGCCCAGCCCTTCGTGGACCTGTTCGCCAACGATTCAAGCATCACCCTGGTCACCGACGGTGACGCTGATCTCATCGTAACCGATTTTCCACCAGAACGTTTCGCGGACATCACCGGAGCCGATTACAGTCCCATGATTTGTGTGGGGCAAAAAGATGACGCTGCCAGCGCCATGCGGGCCTTGCAAGCCGGGGCCAACCATTATCTGGCGCAACCCAAACGGGAGCAATTGTTGGCGGCTTTCGAACAGGCACTAATGCCGTCTACGCCTCACCGGCTTGATGCAGTCGCCCAGGCCGCGCCCGTGATGATGCATCTCATTAGCCGTAATGGGATTTTGCTTGATGTTAATACACGATGTTTGGAGGAATTAGACTATCAGCGAACTGACCTGATCGGGCAACCGCTCACGCAGTTGATGACCTCGCCCACTGCGATTACTGTGACTGAGGAATATTTACCCCGCCTCTGGCAAACGGGTTCCATCATGGACTGCCAGAATCACTATCAACGGCGCACCGGCAGTGTGCTGGATGTGGTCCTGAACGCCAGGGTGCTGCCCGACGATCATCACGCGGTTGTGACGGTTCATAATGTGACCGGACAGCGTAAGCTTGAGGCTGCGGAACGGGACCAGCGGTTGCTGGCCGAAGCATTGCACTCGACCACCACCACCCTGACCAGCACGCTCAACTTTGATGAGGTGCTGGACCGCATTTTGTCAAGCGTGGCGCAGGTCGTCCCGTTTGATACGGCTAACATTATGCTGGTGGAAAATGATATTGCCCGCATGGTCCGCAATCAGCGGGCGACCGAATTGGGCCGTGAGATCAATGTACCAACCGTCACCTTTCGCATCAATGACACCCCGACACTGCATACGATGTTTACCACCGGCAGACCATTAACGATTCCCAATACTGATACCTACGCGCGCTGGGTTCACCTCCCCCAATCACGTTGGATCAAATCCTTTGTCGGTGCACCGATTCGGGCTGATGACGAGGTGATCGGCTTTTTGACCCTTAACAGCGGGAGCTATGGCGCGTATACCCAACAGCATGCTGAACGGCTCTTATCATTTGCCAACCAGACCAGCAGCGCGATCCGCAACGCCCGTCAGTTCGAGACGATTCAACGCTATGCCAACGAATTGGAACAACGCGTCGCTTCTCGTACTGCTGAACTCAATCGGGAACGGCAGCAATTACAAACCATCCTTGAAGCCACTGGCGAGGGCATCGTTTATATCGCCAATGACCATATTCAATATGTCAACCAGGCCATCACCAACATCACCGGCTACAGTGCCGCTGAACTCGTGGGCCAGCCATTGGCTGCTTTTGACTATAAAGGGCACTTTGCCGAAAAATGGGAGGCGATGCGCTCTGATGTGGAAGCCGGAGACAGTTACCGCGCTGAAATTCGACTCAGGCGCAAAGATGGTGTCAAGTTTGATGCCGGGTTGACCGTCTCGCTCAGCGGCATTCCTGCCGACGGTTATTCGCAAATCGTTGTCGTGGTGCGGGACATTAGCCAGGAAAAGGGATTACAGAACCAGCAGTCGCGCTTCATCGCCACCGCTTCACACGAACTGCGCACGCCGATCACCAATCTGCGCACGCGACTGTATCTCCTCAATCGCGATCCCCAGCGGATTGGTGAGCATCTGGATGTGATTAATGATGTGACGCTGCGGATGCAAAAGCTGGTTGAAGACCTGTTAGATCAATCACGTTTTGAGCGTGGCTTAATCGCGCTGAACCTGGCCGAAGTCGAACTCCAGCAACTATTGAGCGATGTGGTGCGCGTACAGATGGCAGAAGCTGAGGCTAAAGACATCCAGTTGCGAATTAATCTGACCGATTCGCCGCAATATATCGAGGCCGATGCCCAACGGCTGACCCAGGTGATTACCAATCTGGTGACGAACAGTTTGCATTACACACCCGCCGGTGGATCCATTGATGTGGGCCTGGAAGCGGACGATCAGCAGGCCATTATTACAGTCCGCGATAACGGGATGGGCATCGCGCCCGAAAATCTGAGCACGATATTTAAACCTTTTGTGCGGGGTAACGACCGGGTGAAAGGGACTGGATTAGGATTGAGCATTGCCCAGGAAATCGTTGACCTCCATAACGGCAGAATATGGGTCGAGAGTGAGCTTGACCAGGGCAGTTGTTTTTTCATCGCATTACCATTGTTGAATAACAGGAACTAACCATGATGGACGAATTTGGCTTAACCAATAGCTTTAACGAGCGCAAACAGTCGCAGCTTGAACACTCAATACAGGAGGCCGAATCAATTCTGTTGCGGCGGCGCACCGAACGCGCCCAAATTGATGAGCGCACCAAAAAATTCACCGACATGCTATTTCAGGCGCTGCAATCGGCGATTTATGAATTGCGCGAACAGGGTCTGACGGAGATGGGTGAACCCCGCTATATCGATCACCCGGCAGGCGGTGGTCGCAAAGCGCTGCGCGTCGCGATTGAGGATTGGAGCATTATCTTCGTGCCATTGGTCGGCGCTGCCCGGCCTAACATCCGCGACGAAGCTCAGATACCCGGCATTGCGTTCAAGCAAATTTGCGGGCGCATCGCCGTGTTTATCGGCAGCAATCCCACCGAAGAATCATTTTATGACTTCCTGATTCTCCCCGATGGCTCATGGTTTGCCTGGGGATATGGCTGGCCCCGGCAGGACAGCACCATCGAGGATACCGATTTCAAGCTGCTGGCCTTTGAGTTATTGGGCAGCTTTATCAAGGACATTTTCGTTACCTGGCGAACTCGCGACGAAACTACCCTGAGTGATGCGATGGACGCACGGCAACGAGCCTATGTCTTTGGCTTGCCGGGCGACGAGGCATGAGTTATTCGCCGCTCGAACTGGCAGTTGCCTTCATCCAAACCGGCGAGTTGGAAGATGCGCTGGCGGCCATCGCGCAACACCTGGCAGCCCAGCCGCAGGATGATCGCGTTCGGCGCTGGCGGCTGACCATCTTGCGCCAGTTGAACGGTGACAGTGAGCAGGCTCTGACTGACCTGGATCAACTTGCAGTGCCAACGGCGGACGATTTTACCCAGGTTGCGCTGTTGCTGGAAAATTCGCAAGATAGCAACGCGGCCCTCAATTTACTGGCGGACGCCCATGCTCGCTGGCCGCAGGAATCGCGATTGACCGAGGTGTATCTGCGGTTGCTGCTCGATCATAACCACATCGACATCGCTTTGCCCATTGTGCGGGCACAACCTCCATCCTGGCGTTGGTCTGAGTGGGAGGCGGACCTGCTGGTACGACAGGGCAACGATGCAGCAGCGGTGGCCGGTTACGATCAGGCATTGGCGCTGCTGGACGCCGATTTCGACACTGAAGCCATTGCCTACCTGGTGCCCATCAAAGCCAGATTACTGCTCGCGTGTGCCCATGCCTACCGTCGCCTGGGTGCCTACCATCATGCCGCCCAAGACTATGCCGATGCTGAGCAAATGATGCCAGATGATCCGATGATTCGCTTTAATCGCGGGTTGGTCGCCTTCCTGCAAGACGATTCAATCACCGCTGTAACGCTGTGTCAAACGGCCCTGACTGCCGCCAATGATTCTTTTCGGTCGCAGATGCTCACCACATTGCAGGCGGACTCTGCTTACACAGCATTGTTAGCCCAACTGCGGTGATGTAAAATTCTGGGCCGTGAACCCGACCCGGAGATTCGGCTATGTCGTCCACAGCCCTTGCCATCCTGTATCATGACCCCGCTGGCAAGCTAGATTCACAGGTGCAAAAATCCCTGCCGTTGTTGACCGACATTTTTGCCGGTATCGCGATCTGTGCCAGCCCCCAGGCGAATAAGCAGGTGCTGGCTCATTGGCAGGCTGCCGGCGCCTTGATTGAAGTTGAATCACGCGGCACCGACCCGGTGATCCATAAGCTAGGGATGGCCCGCCGCACTGCTGTAACAACAGCACTCGCCTGGGAAACATCGCATATCCTGTACTGTGATGGCGACCGGGTGGTCCACTGGGCGGAGCATTACCCGGAGGAACTTCGAGCGACTGCCGACCGGATCCAAACGCATGACTTCACCGTGCTGGGTCGCACCGCGCGTGCGTTTCAGTCACATCCCGGCGTACAGCGCGACACCGAAAGCATTATCAACAAGGTCTTTGCCCACGCAACGGGCTGGCATTGGGACCTGGGGTCCGGGTCACGCGGTTTATCGCGGCGGGCGGTTGCGGCGCTGAATGAACACTGTGCCGACGACACGATTGCCGTTGATGCCACCTGGCCCTTGTGCCTGCACGGCCATGTCGAGCTGGGTTATTTCACGGTTGATGGGCTGGAATTCGAGACCGGCGATGGTTATGGGCATCAAAAAGCTGATGGCGATTATCAAACCTGGCTGAGTAACCTCGATAGTGACCCCCGACGCTGGGCCTATCGCTTGCAGGTTGCGCAATTGATGGTCGAAAAAATCGCAGAATACACCGTTTCGATGACCCAGAACTAATATCAGAGATCACCTCTAACCGATGTTGACGCTGAATCTCTGGGTTTGCCAGCCGGTTTTTATAATGTTATTATTTAGTTGCTGCAAATAGAAAGGTAATTGGTATGTCCGAACATCCTTTTGAACCCCAACGCGGACAGCGGCCAGGTGCGAACCTGGATCCGCGGCTAAATTGGTGGCGTGACGCGAAATTTGGTCTGTTTATTCACTGGGGCATCTATAGTATTCCAGCAGGTCGATGGCAAGGCCAAGACATTCCTGGCATTGGCGAGTGGATCATGCTACGCGCACAGATTCCCGTTCGGGAATACGAAAAACTGGCAGAAGTCTTCAATCCCATTCACTATGATGCGAACCAGATTGTGGCCTTAGCAAAACGGGCCGGTCAAAAATATATCATACTGACATCGAAGCATCATGATGGATTTTGTATGTATAAAACCGATCAGACCACCTATAACATTGTAGATGGCACCCCGTTTGGCCGCGATATTCTCCAAGAATTAGCCGACGCTTGCCAAAAAGAGGGTATCAAACTGGGCCTCTATTATTCACAAACTCAAGATTGGCATCATCCCGATGGTGATGGCAATAATTGGGATTTTGACGACACACAGAAGAACTTTGACGATTATATCCAGAATTATGTCAAACCCCAGGTCACCGAGATTCTAACTCGATACGGCCCGATTGCGATTATCTGGTTCGACACACCCAAAGGCATTTCAGAGGAGCAGAGTCAATCACTTCTAGATCTCGTACATGAACTTCAGCCAGATTGCCTGGTGTGTGGTCGACTGGGCAATGCCCTGGGGGATTACGCTACTGCTCAAGACAATGCTATCCCTGCTGACCTCCTGGCAGATCTAGATTGGGAAACACCGGCCACAATCAATGATACCTGGGGCTACAAAACGCATGATCATAATTGGAAATCAACCGAGACATTGATTCGCAACCTGGTTGATATTGTGAGCAAGGGTGGCAATTATCTACTCAATATTGGCCCTGATGCTGAGGGCAATATTCCTGAGCCAAGCGTTGAACGACTCACGGCAATGGGTCAGTGGCTGGATCGAAATGGCGAGGCAATATATGGTACACACCCTGGCCCCATTCAAGGAATGAGCTGGTGTCGCACTACCATGAAAGACGATGTCGTCTATCTACACATTTTTGAGTGGAATGATGCGGGTAAGTTTATTATACCATCTATGAAAGTCGTTTCCGCCCGCTGGCTTGATCATTCTATCTCCCAAGATTTGAAGATTATTTCTGATAACGGCAAATTAATGATTCAAGGGCCGTCAACAATGCCTGATAACCCGGTTACTGTTATTTGCCTGGAGATTGATCAATAGTCATGGCTCAGGATTGATATTCAAAGGTGAAGTTGTATCCAAAAAGTATGATGATTGCACGAGCTTGAACAAGCTAGTCTGACATTCACCAATCTCACCCGCCCGATGTGGCTGTAATAGTTATGTGAAAGGGACGAGGCATTGTACCCAGGACAAAATTCCTGAGCTTCCTGGGCAAATTTCTATGAATCATGCGGAAATGGTCGCGCTTATTCAGAATGGTATCCCGGAACCGGGCGGTATCTGGGCCGACGTTGGCGCAGGGAGGGGCAATTTCACCCGTGCATTGCGAGATTGCGTCGGACCGGACGCCACGCTCTACGCTATTGATCGCGATGCCAGTGCGTTACGCCAACAGCATAATGCCCAAACAATCGTTGCCGACTTCACCCAACCAATCCCTACCCTGCCACCATTGGATGGGTTACTGATCGCCAACGCGCTGCATTTTGTTCGGCAGCAGGAAATCGTGCTGCGTCAACTGGCGTCTTACTTGCGACCAGGGGGCCGGTTATTGGTGGTCGAATATGATGTGCGCTGGCCGCGCGGCTATATCCCCTTTCCATTGCCCTGTGAACGCTTCCAAGCGTTAGCGACTACCATTGGATTTGATACTGTTCGGCAAATCGGTGCCCGCCAATCGCCGTCTTCCGGGGTTGTTATGTATGCCGCAATGGGCTTGTACCGATGAGGCAAGCGTGTTGTTTCACCAATCGGGCCATGATATTCTAATTTTAGCAGCGATGGATGAGGGCCATAAAATTTGAGTGTTGTTATTCCTACCGGGTTATTTATTGTCTCCTTCGTTTCCTTCTGGCTGGTGCAATGGTACACTGGTTTTTTTAGCACGCGTTACCTCTTACAGATGGGCAGCCTGCTGACAATCGGCCTATTGGCATTGCTGGCCCTCTACAGTGTTTACCGAACTGGTTGCTGTGGCGTGAGCGAACTCGGTGCCATTATCCTAGGGGGACTAGCCGCTTATCACCTCGGGCTATTGGTGTTTCGGGTACTGTTTGATAGTGACAACAAGTATCGCTGGATTCATAAAGCCAATCGCGCGCTGGTGCAATATGCCTTGCCGCACCGCCGCCTGACTCTACGCACTGAAGACGGCGTGCGCATTCAAGCCCTAGACCTGACCGACGGCCAGAAGCAAAGTGACAGGGCGGTGATTGTGTGTCATGGGGCTGGGCGCAGCAAGAATACGCTGGCAATTGTTCAAACTTGTGCCGTGCTGACCACAGACTATGATGTGTTTACGTTCGATTTTCGCGGTCACATGGAAAGTGGTGGCGTGTATCGCGCCAACCACGAAACTGTTTATGACTTGAACGCCATGCTCAAATATATAAAAGAACGGGGCTATCAGCACATTGCCGTGGTTGGTTGGTCGGTGGGCGCAAACACCGCGTTTCTCGCTGCTGCCAATGGTCAGCCCATTGATGCGATTGTAGCTGGTGCGCCACCGCCCGTCAGTCTGGCGGAATACAAACACATTCGCCTGTTACGCCAGATTCCACTCGTACAACTTCCCGGTGCTGGAATGGCAGCCGTTTCCCGTTATATGCGTGTCGCTCCGGCGGAACCCATTATGAACGTGATGGAGTATGCCGAGCGCGTGCCCGACATCCCCATCTTACTCGTGTACAATGAACATGACTCGACGCTGAACGTTCCCGCGAGTGCCTTTCAGCGGCTGGCGCGGGCGTTACCGTCGGGCACGGACCAGATGTGTCTGGCCGGAACGGGCCACGTTTTCGACTGGCCCAATACCTACTTGTTCTGGAATCGTATGCTAGAATGGCTGGCGGTTAATTTTTAGCAGCGTTCAGGCCGCGTCGCCGTTAATCCATTGGATACAAGCTGCACCCGCCATCAACCGTCAACACGCTGCCGGTCATATACTGAGCGGCGGGACTGCACAGAAATAAGAAAGCATCGGCCACCGACTCCAGTTCTTGCATGTGGCCCAGCGGAATGGCTTTTTCCGCCCGGGAACGATAGGATGGGTCGGTATCCCACTGCTTTTTCGCCATTCCAACCCCCACAATCCCCGGCGCGATCGCATTTGCCCGCACGCTCTGGGGCGCGAGTTCCCGCGCAAATGACCGCATCAATTGATTCATCGCGGCTTTACTGGCGTTGTAGGGGCCAATCTCCGGCCAGGGCACATTGGCGACCCAGGATGTGGTAAAGATCAATTGTCCGGCGATTCTTTCCGCAATCATAGCAGCGGCGGCGGCCTGTCCCAACAAGAACGCGGTCGTCACATTGACAGATTGCGTTTGTTCCCAATCGGCCTGCGTCAACGCCATAATCGGACCCGGAATCACCATCCCGACATGGCACAATGCGGTATGAATCGGGCCAAACCCGGCCTGGGCATGCTCGACGAATTGAGCTACTGTTGCCGTCTGGGTGAGATCACCTTGAAAATAACGAACCTGCGCCATATCTATACCCAAACTCGTCAAACGTCGATCAGCAACTGCTGGATCCAACAGATCGTTGACGGTCATCTGCGCGCCATGTTCAGTGAGTTTTTTAATGATGCCGACACCAATCGCCCCCGCACCACCCGAAATAATGATATGTTGCCCGGCCAGGGCATCGCTGCGAAATGTCATCTTTTTGACCTCCTGTATTGCCTCCCAAACAAGGGGAGTGTAGCGCGTATTGCGCCACGATCAACTGACGTGGTAGATTCTGCACGTGATATTTCGACAACAGGTGATAACCATGCCTCAGGGAACCCATGATGCGCTGCCGGACCCGCGCAATGAAGCAGTGCTGATTTATATCAATGGCGATCTCGTGCCCCGTGCCGACGCGAAGATCTCGGTGTTTGACAGCGGCTATCTGGTCGGCGATGGCGTGTGGGAGGGCATCCGTCTCCATCACGGCGTACTGGTTTTCCTCGATGAGCATCTGGATCGGTTGTTCCAGGGCGCGAAGGCGATTGCGCTGGACATCGGCCAGACCCGCGCCGAATTGACTGCCGCGTTGTATCGCACAGTACACGCCAACAACATGGAAGACCATGTTCACGTGCGGTTGATGATTACGCGCGGCATCAAAAAAACACCGTCGCAGGACCCCCGTTTGACGATCAGCCCGCCAACCATCGTTATCATCGCCGAACACAAAGCAGCCAATCCCCAGATCGCGGAAACCGGTATCACTTTGTTCACCTCGACGGTGCGACGCGGTTCACCCGATTATCTTGACCCGCGCTTAAACTGCCACAGCAAACTGCACGAGGTCATCGCGCTTCAACAGGCGCTGGTGGCTGGCGCGGATGAAGCGCTCATGCTCGATATTCACGGCTTTGTCAGCACGTGTAACGCGACCAATTTTTTTATGGTGAAAAATGGCGCTGTGTGGACCTCGACCGGGCAATACTGCATGAACGGCATCACACGCGGCAAGGTCATTGAAGTTGCCGCCGCCGATAATATCCCGGTTTACGAGCGCAATTTCTCGCTGACCGATGTTTATGACGCGGATGAGGCCTTTGTCACCGGCACTTTTGCCGGGTTGATTCCGGTCAGAGAAGTGGATGGCCGCACCATTGGCGCTGGTCAATCCTGGCCGCTGACAAATCGACTGCGGGAACTGTATGCAGCGCGAATTGAAGCGGCGGTCAAAGAAACACTTTCAACTCAAGATGACGGCTGAAGCCGATACTGCGCCATTTCAGCGTAAATCGTTTGGCATTCATCCAGCATGTCGGTCAGATGATCTGGCAGGGTTACAGGAGTCGGTTCATAGGGCATGAACCCGGTGGACTGCTCGACACTGGCATACCAGTATTCACCCCAGATGCCATCGGTATCCCGTTTGCCAGCCGGCCAGTTGAGCATAGCCCTGTTGAAGGGGATTTCAAGACGGTCGCATAATGTTGATAGAAGCGCCTGCGGATTCATGAGCACGTCCTGGGCATCAATCACCAGCGGCGTCACATCCGTCTGTTCCCGCAGGTAATGAAACAGCGCAATTTGCTGCGGGAAGCCGGTCTGCTCAATGGTGGCGTCGGGCAACTTCTTGATGAGTGAATCAATGACCAGTGCGGGGTCACGAATGAGAAAGCAATTGGTTAGCTTCAACACCCATTCCCAGTCCATATCGTGCAGCAGATGGTGGGTCATGTGCTTCTGATAATAGATCGATTTACCATCGGGCAACGGCCCGGTGATCTGCTGGACCACAGTTCGCCAATCCGTTTCGTAAGCTGCGATGATCGCCGCTGCGCCGTGATGATTGATGCCGGTTTTAAGCAGATAATGCGCGTAGAGGGGTTCGTCTACCACCACTGTATCGGTTCGATTCTCCCAGGCCCGCAGCATAGCGGTGGAGATGTTACGTGGTCCAGACCACATCGCAATCGAGCGGTTAACCGTCATTCTTGCTGCCTTTATGTGTTGAGTAGAAATTCGTGTTCACCCCACCTTCCCCCAAGCTGCAAAGCGTGAAATTAAGCGGAGGCAGAATAGCCGCAATTTTACCCTAATTCTTCTAACCAGGCCTCCAGATCAGCGCGGATGTCCTCATCATCGGTCATGTCGAGCGCCAGCCCAATATTGTCGCGGGCGGCATCAACATCGCCCAGTTCAAGGTAGGCTTCGGCTAACCCGGCGTACGTATACCAGCGGGCATCCTGCTCCAGGCTATATTCGAACGCTTCGATTGCGGCTTCAGTTTCCCCGGCTTCCAGCAAGATCAAGCCGCGATCATAATTGACCTGATGCTCAAAATCGGGATTTAAGAACACGCCCCACAAATCGGTATTGTCCGCCAGCGGGTCGAGGTAACTTAAGGCACCTGCGAGATCAGCATCAGCGTACCAGCGCAGCAAACCCAGCATATACTGGGCATTCAGCGCATCAGGAAATTCGTTGACCGCGCGTTCAGCCCAGATCGTGGCTTGTTCATCGTCTTCAGCGGCATAGGCGACGTAGGCGCTCCAGACGAGTTCACGAACCTCATCAATCTCATCTGGATAATTCTGAACGATTTCATAAGCCGCGTCAACCTCGTCAAGCTGGATGAGGCTGCCAGTCAGAAATCCCAGCGATTCTTCAGTTGGGCGATAAGCATGCCAGGTTTCCAGATACGGCAGGGCACGTTCATATTCCCCGCGATAATAGAGGTATTCACCCGCATGTTGGATAAATCGAAAACCGCGGGCACCCTTCTCAATCGCCCGGTCTTGCAGGTCAATAAACGTATCCCAGTTACCCAGATTTGCATGCGCCTCTGCTGCACGCCACAGTGCTTCTGGATTATCGGGATCAACTACCAGCGCACGTTCAGCAGCTTCGAGGGCAGCGCGAAAATTGTTTAACTTCCAGTGAAGCTGCGCCTCACTCAGTGCAATGTAACCTAACGATGAGCCGGGATCAATGCGAATAATATCGGAAGCAATGCGAGACGCTAACCGAGGGTTGTCGTTGAGAGTCTGAAACAGGGATTGCGCCGTGAGGGTCCCAACATCATCGGGGATGTCGGCCAGAATCGACGTAATCCGTTCACGAATGGCGTCGAAATCTCCCTGAATATAAAGTGTGTCCAGTTCGTCTTGCAACTCGCCCAGGCCGGAGAGCAGATCAAGATTAACTTCTGGTACATTGTCCAGCGCATCAACATCACGGGCAACCTCACGAATGCGAGTCGTGAGGTGTTGCTGCAATGCGGGGTCATCGTCATAGGTTACGTTTAACGCCAGTCGCAGATTCTCCAATGCCGCCTGCGGTTCGCCCAGTGCCAGGTGAGCATTGGCGATGGCTTCATACGTACCAGGAAACTCACCCAGGCTGCCCAGGCTGTCATGATAGGCACCGATTGCGGCCTCAAACTCACCAGCATCAGCCAGGATATGCCCTCGATCCAGGTTAACCTCGTGTCCAAAGTCCGGCGACAACAGATCATCGTAGAATTCTTCGACCGGTACTTCGTCTAGAAACCTGAGCGACTGTTCCAGGTTATGATCGCCATACCAGCTTACCAACCCCAGGATGTAAGCACCGGAACTATCTTCATCTGTTAAAGCGCTGGCGGTCTCGGCCCATTCGCGGGCGGCATCATACTCACCAGCTTTAAACGCCGCGAACGCCGCTGTGCGCAACTCGCCCGGCTCAATCAGCGCAAAGGGGAAGTCTTGCACCGCGCGATAGGCAGCGTCGGGCCGTCCCAATTGCACCAGCGCGCCGGTCAGCAGTGTCATCGAATAATCGAATGGTTCAAATTCATACCAGGATTGCAAGTAGGGCACGGCCTGTTCATACTCACCCAGGTAGTAGAGATGCTCACCGGCATAAATAACAAACCGGAAGCCACTGGCACCCGCATCAACGGCTTGCTGAAAGTTATCCCTGGCAACGCTCGGCGAACGCACCCAATCCTGTGCCCGGCTGAGCCGCCAGAGGATTTGCGGATTACCAGGATCCAATTTAAGCGCAGTTTCGGCGGCAGCCAGCGACCCCTCCCAATCTTGCACACTCCAATAACTTAAGACATCGCTCTGAGCGATATATCCCCACGCAGAGTCGGGAGCCAGTTCGATGACCTGCTCGGCATCGTCACGGCCACTGTCGGCATCCCCATTCCACAGCGCCAACAGCGACCGGGCTATGAGTGCCTCGATATTTTGCGGGTCGGATTGCAATGTCGTTTCGATGCGTTCCGCCGCTAGCTCAAGCTCGTCCTCCAAAATCAGGGCGTCAATTTCGTCTTGCAGCGGGTTCAGCCCCGACAGCAGGTTCGCATTACGCAATGTGTCGGGCACGCTGGCAACGGCTGGCGGCGTTTCAATTGCGGCGGTTGTCGCGGTCGCTGGGACGTCCGTTGGTGGCAGTGTTGCCGTCGCCGGTACATCAGTTGGCTCGGCTTCGGTTGGCGCGTCTTCGGCGGTTTCGACACTGCTGGCAATTTGCGTTGCTGGAACATCGGTCGGGAGCGGTGTCGATTGGTCATTGGCTCCGCCGAGAACCACGGCCAAAACAACGATCAACGCCAATGCTGCCAATATCACCCCACCGATCAACCAGGGCCAGGGCGTCGCTGGCTTAGTCGTCATCACCGTCGTCGGCCCGCTGGTTGTCGTGGTGGCCGGTGCCACGGCGGCTGGTGGAGGCGCGGCTACTGCTTTCGTCGGGCCACTGACTTTGGTATCAGCCAATTGTGCCCGCGCCGCGTCCAGTGCCGCTTGCATCTCGGCGGCGCTTTGATACCGATCATCAGCGTTTTTCTGCATCGCCTTGAGCACAATCGCCTCCACCGATTCGGGAATATCACGCCCAAAATCGGCCCGAGAAGGGAGCGGCGCGTTGACATGCTTCATGATAATCGCCATTGGCGTATCAGCATTGTAAGGCACGCGACCCGTAAGCATCTCATAGAGGATAATACCCAGGCCATAAATATCGGCGCGTTCGTTCACAGTTTTGCCATAGGCCGCGTCCGGGCTGAGGTAAGCCGGGGTGCCGACCATCGCTCCACTGGCCGTGAGGCCCGGTTGGCTGAGGATGTGGGCGATGCCGAAGTCGGTCAGGACGGTATCGCGGTGATTTTCGTCAACAAACATGATATTCGCGGGCTTGACATCACGGTGAATCATCCCGGCGTTATGGGCATAATCCAGCGCACTGGCGATCTGGGATGCGATGCGTAGCGCTTCATCAACCGGTAAGCCCTGGGGATGGTCGCCGATATAGGCTTTCAGATTTTCGCCCTTGATGAACTCCATCACCATGTAATAACTCTTATCCTCAATGCCGAAGTCGAAGACATTGACGATATGCGGATGGCGCAATTGACCAACGGCGCGGGCTTCCCGCCGAAAACGCTCGACAAATTCCTCATCGGTCGCCAGGTGCCCCAGCATGACCTTTACGGCAACAAAACGCTCCATGCCCGGTTGGAAGGCTTTGTAGACCTGAGCCATCCCCCCCTGGCCGAGTTGTTCGCGCAGTTCGTATTGCCCCAGTTTTTTTCCGCGTAAGTCCATAAACGATAGCTCCGCGATCCGGCTGAATTAGGATTATGTATAGTCCCATTATAGTTCAATTCGATTAGCTGCAAGTTTGGAACTATAATCCCCGGCGTGCGTAATGATGCATATGAAGCGAACCAACATTTAAGGACGACTGATGTTCTACTTGCAATATGCCGCCCGTAATTTGTGGCGCAACCGCCGCTGGTCCACTTTCGCCGTGTTTTCAATCGCAGCCGGAGTCGCCACCATCGTCGCGCTGCGCAGCCTGGGATTGGCAATTGGCGATTCGCTCACGAGCAATCTGCGGGCCAGCAATCATGGTGATGTCACAATTACCGAAGGTGTGGCCGGGGGTTTTGCGTTTGATTTTGGCGACCCGCAGGATCAGGATGGGGGTTTCACCCCGGAGGAGATCGACGCCCTGCGCACCTGGTCAGCGGAACGCGGCGGCGAACTCACCGCTTATATCACGACCAGCAATGTGCAGATTGCGGCGATTGATGCCGTCACCGTTGGCCGACCCCAGTTGATTACCACCTTGTTTATCGAACCAGCAACCTATCCCCCCTCGCATGAGATCACAGCTTTAGATCCCGCCGGGGTACCATTATCCGAACTTTTCACGGGCGGTAACCAGGTCGTCATCAGCCAGAATCTGGCGGACGCGAATAACATCGCAGTGGGCGATCGAACGCGGGTCAGCGGCACCGAAGATGAGTTTACCGTCGTCGGCATCGTGGCGACTGAGAATGAGGCGGGCTTTCGCAATCTGTTTGCGGCCTTCTTTGGCTTTGCCTACCTGGATATTGCCCATGCGGAAGCGTTATCAATTAATTCTGCACCTAATTCAATGAGCCTGACCGTTGCCGAACACTACCGGCCAACCACTGATGATGATGCCAGCATGATTGAGGATGAAATTCGGGCTTTATTATCAACCAGGGGCCGCAATATCACCACGGTGCCAGAATTGCTGCGACAAAATCAACAAATCGCAGACATTACCGGACAATTTATCGTCGTCATGGGCCTGGGCGCGATGCTCATCGGCGGCGTGGGCATCGTCAACACCATGCTGGTCATGGTGCGTCGCCGCACCGAAGAGATTGCTGCCCTTAAAACCTTTGGCCTGAAGGGACGACAGGTCGCGGCAATTTTCCTATCCGAAGCGTTCTTGCTCGGTCTGGCGGGGAGTCTGGTGGGGTCGGTGCTGGGGATCATCCTCAGCCGCCTGGCGAATGCCTATGGCGAAACGCTCATCCAGCAACCGCTGGTCTGGCGTCTGCAACCAGAGGCGTTGCTATTTGGTCTGGCGCTTGGTGTGATCGTCTCGATGGTCTTTGGCGTCATGCCCGTGCTAACTGCCGTGCGCATTCGTCCGGGCATTATTCTGCGGCCCAACGAAACACATATTCCCCGTGCCGGAATCATCCAGTCAATTGCTGTACTGCTGTTTGTAGTGCTGGCATTGGGCGTCATCGCCGGGCAAATCCTCAATAACATCCTGATCGGCGTCATCGGCACAGCGGCGACACTGGCGATTCTGGGGATCTTGATCGGCCTGTTGTGGTTACTGGTATGGCTTGTGGGACGCATCCCGGCCTTTGGCAATGTCTCGCTACGGCTGGCCCTACGCAATTTGCGGGCACGCCGGGTGCGAACAGCCACGACTTTACTGGCGCTCAGTGCCGGAA
This sequence comes from Phototrophicaceae bacterium, assembly GCA_965223835.1. Lineage (GTDB taxonomy): Bacteria > Chloroflexota > Anaerolineae > Aggregatilineales > Phototrophicaceae > CAVYXZ01. Next base: position 5,545,984 of record CBDCXQ010000001.1, on the reverse strand, counting down.
TGTTCGCGCTCAGCAGTATCACATTCTTTGGGCAGGGCGCACGCCAGATCTTGCAAACGACGCTCAGTGATACGCTGGGCGGCAACGTGATGATCTTCCCCATCTTGCCCGCCGCTATTGCGAACCCGTTAATTGATAGCCGTCTCAATCAGCTTGAGGGCATTAACGGTCGCACCCGTATCCTGACTTATCAGGGCGTTATCACCGCCGTCAATGGCGAACCGGTAGACAGCGCGGCGGCCAGCCAGCGGATGCGCGAGATTCGAGAGGAAATGCGCGAAGCCTCAGAAACCGGCGACTTCATGCGTATGGGCGAACTGGCTGACGAGATGGACCGCATTCCTGACTACAATCTGGATGTGTCAGTACGTGATACCACCGGCACCAACATTGCGGGCAATGTCAACGTGGTCCAGGGACGCACATTTACCCCAGATGATGTGGGTCAGCCGGTGATGCTGGTGCGCGAAGAAGATTTTAGGGAGCTGCTCGTGCCACTGGGTTCGATTATCACGGTGGAAATTGATGGTCGGTCCTTTGACCTGGCAATCGTCGGGACACAGCCGGATGCCAGCATGACATTTGGCGAAGCGGTCGTGCCGCCGGGTGTAATTCAAGGTGGTGGCGGCGCGCTGGACATTCAATTCACGCTGGTGGACGTGGAGCCAGACCAACTCAACAACGTATTGGTCGATCTCTCGGCGTTGCCATTGGTGCTGTCCATTGATATTTCATTTATAGATGGCTTGATCGGGCGTTTCATCAATCAATTTAGCGCACTGCCGATTCTGGTGGGGCTGCTCTCACTGGGCGCGGCGGCAGTCATCATGGCGAACACGGTGGCGCTGGCGACGCTGGAACGACGCCGACAGATCGGCATACTCAAAGCGGTGGGCCTTAAAGGTCGCCGGGTACTGGGTGTGATGCTGCTGGAAAATGTGCTCATCAGCTTGCTGGGTGGCTTGCTGGGTGTGGGCCTCAGTGCGCTGGGCGTGGTCATTATGAGCCAGATGGGCCTGCAAATCACCATCATCATTCCAACCAATGCAACCCCGGCGGCAGTGGGGTTGATCGTCGCGGCGGTGGCGATTGGCGCGCTGTCGACCTTTGCCAGCGCCCAGGTTGCCATCAATGAACGTGCCCTCAACGTTCTACGGTACGATTAACACCGATTGCGTGTTAGAATGGGGTGTTGATAGATATGCAGTAGTGTATGTAATTGTATAGGGAAGCCTGACGGGGCGGCCCCCAACCAGCAATGAACATACCTGGATATAAATTCGAACAGGGTCAACCCCCTGCTAAGTATTGGATATTGAGCGTCATGGAACGGATTTCGGCGGCTGAGAATATCACGATTGAGATGGATGTGGCGCGCTGGCGCATGTTGAGCAATGGCAGTTCCCCGGATACCAGTGTCTTGTTGGAAGCAACCAGCGGGCAACCCGTCAACTATCAGGCTGACTTTGCGCTGACCCGGCGGCTCCCACCGACCGGGCGGTTGTCGATCGAGGATATTCAGCGGATTGTCCTCGGTTGGTCAAACAGCGATGAATCCTGGCATCTGGGGATTTTGCTGGATAATGATCTGGCAGAAGAACGCGGCAGCCGCTGGTGTGAGATCGCCCATTGGCCTGACCCGGAAACGACCGTGTACAACGACATTGCCACCCGCGCCGGTGAATCGCTGGCACAGGTTGTGACGCGTCCGTTTGCGGTCGTCCCGCCCAAACCAGCCCCAGAGCCGGTCACGACCCCACCGCCGCCACTACCCGCTGCACCGCTAGGCTTCGATAACTTGTGGACCCTGCAAACAGCGGCGAGTGGCGCAGTCCAGTTGGTACGCAGCCCGGCCTGGGCACGAACCACTCTGCGACGAATTGTCTGGTATATTTTCTGGGTCGTAGTCTACATCGTGCTCATTTACTTCTCCCTGACCAGCGGTATTGCACCCGCGAATCCCCCATTTTTGCCCTATCTGGGCATGGTCGCAGCGGTGATTCTAGTGGGTCTGATTGTTAAGAACATCTACCAGTTACTGACGTGGCCCAATCGCATCGTCTTCACCGCTGAACAGGTGCGGGGACTGCGTGGCAAACAGGCTCGATGGACAGTGCCGGTGAATGACATCAAAGGCATCTATGTTTCGCAGGTGATGGGGCGGCCCCGGCGCAAGAAAAGCGCTGCCCATTATGGCGAACTCAATCTCTGGCTCGAGAATGGCAAGTTCCACCACATTATCAACGCGGAAAATTTGGAAGTTTACGAAAACGAGGAAGCGGGTGAGGCCGAATCCGTTACTGAACTGACCCAGCATGACTTCACGACCGACTTGCAAGCCGCCGGTTTATACATGGCGCAGGCGCTCAACCGTCCCGCGTGGTATGATCGCCGCCAGAATTAGGATTTGGCACAATTTGCCAAAATGCCTGTGAAACAGTCGTTTATCAAACTTGTGCGAAGTCAATGGGTGTACTTAAGATATAAGACTTTTTCCAGCCCTGGTAGTGACCATCAGGCGTATCGCCGTGCAAATAGCCACTGACTCTTGAAACATACTGGGTGATAACGATGCGAAACGTTGGAACGTCGCGGAAATCCTCGTCGTCTGAGGTCATCCACAGCCCCTGACTTATTATCGGAAACTTGCTGGTAGCCAGGTCTGGTAAATCGTACAGCACACCGTTTTTCAAAATCGCTTTAGTTCTTGCTGCTACTACTCCGACAGCGACGCCGGCCGCTACTCCCCCTGCTATTGCAGCATTAACGACATCGCTCCAGTTCAGTTGTTGGCTCACATTGACAAATGACACGGCGGATTCATTGACTAAGTCGTGGTGCCCATTGTAGGCTCCATTACTACAACCTGACATCTTATAGATATGTAAAACATGATCGTTCTTAACAACGTTCGACTGATTAACTATTTTAAAATCTTCTAAATTATGATTGAAGCTGCTCGTAATCGTTTCGCTGAAATTACCCATTGCCATTGGATTATCGGCAAATACGCCACCTTGAATTCCAATTGTATCGCTGATGCTACTGCTTGTATTTGCGGAGCCATTTTTGCCTTGAGGAGAATCCTTGCGAAGTACAAATCGAGATGCATGGGGTTCTTCAATGTACATCTCAACAGTGATCTTGTCCAGATACCAACCTCTTGTTAAACCGTTATTGTTGACCAGGACTCCTGGTGATACAGTCGTTCCATCCAGGTTTACTAACATAAACTTGTTTTTTACGCCTGGGTAGCTTATCAATTGAAAACTAACCGTCAAATGCACATGGGTCTGCTGAGTGTAGTGCGGTGGAAATTCTGGAACACCCAATAGTGGAGTATCATCATGACAGGGAGACCAGAAACCATGAGCAAGAAACGACGCAACTTCAGCGCCCAATTCAAGATAGAGACAATCCTGGATGGACTACGCGGCGAGAAGACAGTAGCTCAGATTTGCTGCGAACGGGACATCACCGAAGCGCTGTACTACAAGTGGCGCGATGCCTTTTTCGAGCGGGCGACGGACATTTTTGCCGACCAGCGTGGGCCACAGCGGGATGCACAAGCCGAACGGATCGCCGAGTTGGAGCGCCTCGCGGGCAAGCAGGCGTTGGAGATCGAAATCCTAAAAAAGGCTGGCAGCTTGCTGGGGTCGATGCGGGAGCGAAATGGCAGATGATCCAGCAGATGAAAACAGACCATGCGGTACGACAGTTATGCGCGACGCTGGCGTGTCCGACCAGCACGGCTTACTATGTGCCGCATAGCCAGGATGAAAGCCATCTGGTAGCAGCTATCGAGCAGGTGCTTTTGCGTTTTCCGTTCTATGGCTACCGCAAAGTCCACAACGAGCTGCTGCGTCAAGGCGTGCCGGTTGGTGAGCATGTGGTGCGCCGTTTGTTGCAAGAAATGGGTGTCACGCGCTCAGTCGGCAAGGTCTGGGTGCAAACCACCGACAGTAAGCATCCCCATCCGCGCTATCCCAACCGCATCAAAGGGCTGAAGTTGAAGCAGCCCAATCAGGTCTGGGTCGCTGACATTACCTACATCCGCCTGGGCCGCCGCTTCATTTACCTCGCCGTCATCCTGGATGCCTACACGCGCTCGGTGCGTGGTTGGGCGCTCAGTCGCACCATCGACCAGCAGCTCACCCTCGATGCGCTGGACTTGGCATTGACACACGGCAAACCAACGATTTTCCATTCCGATCAGGGATCGCAATATGCCGCCTGGTTGCACACCGACTGCCTGCGGGAACATCGCATCAAGATCAGCATGTCCGACAAAGCCAGCTCCACCCAGAACGGCCTGGTCGAGCGTTTCACCCGAACGCTCAAGGAAGAACATGTCGATTACAGTGAATACAGCAATTTTGACGTTGCGTTCGGTCAGATCAGGCACTGGCTGGAAGTGGTCTACATGCGAGAGCGTATTCATCAGGCGCTCAATTATCTCACACCAGTGGAGTTCGAGATGGCAGCGCGAGCCAAAGCTCGTTATCCTCTCTTATCTCCAGCCTGATTCGTTCCAGAAAAACCACCGCACTACAGATCAACCTCATCTTTTGAGTGGCGTGGGATGGTCCATGAAAAATTTTGCGAACAAGGAAAATTATATTCGGGCATGATGTTTAACCTTCAATCACTACAATCGCAGCCAAGATAATAGACTTGCTTGAGACGAATCATTCGATAATAAATCAAGACTACAGGTCAATTACCTCCTCACCTGAAACGGGATCTATCACCGGGCCTTCGCCTTCGAGCGAAACTGAAGAATCGCCGTCTGTATCCAACGTGGAATCCGCTGGTAAAGCTACTATCTCACCCGCTGCATCCACGGGTTGCACTTGAACACCGGCCAAAGCATTAGGGGGCAAGTCATTTTCAATTTCCTCAATTGGCGCACCGGGTAATGCATAGCCCAGTTCCTATTGTTGCGCCACCCAGTCATCAGGTAGAGGAGTATCTAGGATATTATTATTTCGTTGCGGAACACCTTGCGAAGCATCGAAATCGGCCCGGTTAACGCTAACACCGAAACCCTGGCCTAAATAAGAAGCTACTTCGTTAAGGTTCTTATCCATCTGCTGTTTCCATCTTATTGTGAAATTTGCTTTTGGATCGTTTTTCCAACGGTCGTTGAGGTCAGCTAATTTCTTAAATGCGGCCAACTCCTTGGGGGTTGCAGGTCGTTTCGGCACTTTTGCAAATTTGAACATTTCCAAGAAAAAATATTGGGTTGCGCATGGACCCCAACCCCATTTTTGCACACCTTCCAAAAGCTCGGTCCAAACTCGAATAGCATCGTAAAAGCCAGTATCAATGTTTTCAACTTCTATTTGGGTGGTGGGCATAGGGGGACATCTCCAAACCTAAAAATTAATAATTGAAAGCTATTATCTTGGATTAGTAAATGAGATTGAAACATCAAGATGGGAATTGGATGTAATTAGTATGTCGTCAACGATGGTCATCAAACACTCTGGATGCTCAACTCAAAAAGTATACTTCTATTTACAGAATAAACAACTTTTTGCATCCGTGCGGCAGGGCAATCGCTTCAAATCTGGGTTAGGAGGCGAAGCAAAAAAGTGTCATCAAGAGCGGCACGGTAACGCTTTTGCTTCAAACTACCTTTGGATGGGTCTTGTTTGAGAAGATTGAGCGCGATGCTCCGAAGCACCGCCATGTTTTGGGGGCTATTGCCAGCGCGGATGCGTGAATCATCTTCGCGGAAAACGACATCAAGCACCCAATGTAAACTGTTTTCCACGTCCCAATGAGTACGGGTAGCCTCCAGGATCTGTTGGGCACTCGGTGGCAAACTACTGATGTAGTAGACGGTTTCTTGCTCAGTTTTATTTTTGAGGCGGCGTTCCCGTTGGACACGCACAATCGTCTGTAAATCTGCCCAGCCTTCATAATGGCGAATGTGCTCGAAAGCAAGCGGATCAGCCACTACCCAACAGCGTCGAATGTCGATCCGCCCATGACCTTTATTCACCGTTGCATGATAATCATGGATCATATGGGCAAACCCTGTCTGGTCAGCATGAACAAACCAATCCAGCACATCCTGTAACAACTTTCCCTGGTTGTCTTTTAAACTCAGTACATAATCTGCCTTCCCATCCCGGATTTTCTGGGCAATCTGCTTCTGACATCCCATCGCATCAATCGTCACAATACAGCCGGTGATGTTGAGTAGCTCTAACAATTCGGGAATGGCTGTGATTTCATGGGATTTGTCATCCACTTTACGCTGGCCCAGCGTGATGCCATTGGCGCTAGCCCAAGCACTCACCATGTGGATCGCATCTTGACCAATCGTTTTGTCATGACTGCGGCGGGCGGTCTTCCCATCAATGGCAATGACCTGTCCTTTGGTGATGGTAAATACTCCATCAATCCAGCGCATGAAACCGCCCTGAAACGCAACCGCGTCAATCATCGCGAAGACATCGCCAAAGGTATCATGCGACGGAATGCCATTTTCCAGCTTCAGAAACTGCCTCAGCCACGCTTCCTTGCTCTTGCCAAACGTTTCCACTGCCGTCCACCCGTCCGCACCCGCAATGACGGCACAAATGGCGATAGTGACGATCTCAATCAGGGGATATCTACAACGTCCTTGTACTCGTGGGTCTTTAATTGCCCCAAAGCAATCACTGATGCTGGCTAATGCCTTTACTTCATTCATCCCGTTCATCCATGCGCGTGTCTTATGCATCGGGATTATCGCCCTTTGTCCTGACCTTACCAACTTTGTCTCTCTTTTGAAGCGATTGCCCTGGACAATCACAGCCAAAGGTTGCAAAGTGCCGCCGTTCTGCCGATAATTAAGGGACGGAAGTGAGGAAGAAACCATGCGGTATTTTGCGCTTTTGCTATGTTTATGCCTGTTTGCTGTGCCGGTTGCTTTGGCGCAGACTGTCCCCGAAGAAGAACCAGATTTGCCGACGCTGGCGACGCAGACCGCTGAACGCCTGGAGGAAGTCACCGCGCTGGCGGACCAGGTTCAGTCCGATGTCGATAATGCGTTTAACCTGTTGGGCCTGGTCGAAGCCTTTAGCTTTGTGGTGACGGTTGTCGGCGGTGCGGCAGCGATCCTGGGAGTCTCACGGTTTATCTCTGCACAACAGGATTTGCAGGAAGCCCGCCAGCGCTTTGAGGAAGAGATTGATGCCTCAAGCGAACGGCTGGAAGTCGAGACCGCGAAGCGCGAAGCTGAATTTTCAACCTTGCGCGAATCGCTGGAGAAATCGACCGGCGATGCGACCCTGGCGTTGTCGTTCTTGCCATTGGGTGAAAGTCAGTATAAATCGGGCGACTTCAAAGGGGCGCTGGATGTTTATAATCGGGCGCTGGAACTGGATCCGCGCAACCCGATTATCAATTATCGACTGGGTTATGCCTATGTTCAGTCCGGGATGCTGGACGAGGCGGAAACGCACCTGCGACAGGCGCTTGATACCGAACCAGAATTTGCCCCGGCGCTGGCGACTCTGGGCTATGTTTACCGGCGGCGCGGTGAAAAGATGGATGAGAGCATCGAACGGGTGCAAATCCTCAACCTGGCGGAGCAGAATCTGGTGCTGGCGCTGACATTATCCCCCAAGCTGGTGGATGATGATGGCGAATCCTGGTGGGGGTCGCTGGGCGGGTTATATCGGCGCCGGGGACAGACTGATCAGGCGATTTATGCCTACACTGAAGCCGCGAAGGTCACGCCGAATTCATCGTATGCTTTTAGCAACCTGGCCCTGCTGCACATGCAAAAGAACAACCGTGACAAAATGATCGACACCTATAAGCAGGTCGAGAAGCTTGCCAGCGACGAGGTGCAGGCCGATGTGGATAATTACTGGGCCTATAACGATCTGGTGACGTCGCGGTTGGCGCTGGGGATGTTGCCCGAAGCGGAACGGGCGCTGGACCGTGTGTTCACTACCACCCCCGAAGATTCGCCTTATGTGATGGAAGTGCTGGTGGATACGCTGCAACGATTGGGCGAAGTCCTGGAAGGACCGGACGCCGCTAATGTGCAGGATTTCGTTGGGCGGCTTCAGGCCCACATCGCCGCGAAACAGCCACCGGCTGAGGAAACCGAACCACCGGCTGCCGAGCCAGTTGCCGGGGATTAAACACCTATTTCGCAATAACCACATCAAGCGCTCTACCCCAATGTGGTGGAGCGTTTTTGATTCAAATATGTTGCGAAACGGTGAGCAAGTCAGTACAGTAATTAGTAATTGAAGTTGACACCAATGAATAAAGGTTGATGGCTTATGGCAAACCTTGATGTCATGCTCAGCAGCACCAGCAATGACTTGCCCGAACATCGCCAACAGGCTGCAGATGCCGCCCGACGTGCTGGTTTTGCAGTTGAGCAAATGGAGAATCTGACTGCCCGACTGCAAACCGAAGATGCGATCAGCGTATCAATGGAAATGGTAGACAAATCCGAGGTCTACGTCGGTATCTTTGGGATGCGCTATGGGTTTCGCCCGCCGGACAAAACCCGTAACCCCGACGACATCTCCATTACCGAAATGGAATATCGCCGGGCGCAGGAACTGGGGATGCCGATCCTCATATTTCTGATGCATGAGGAACATCCTGGCCCGAATATTGACGGCAAAAGCGCTGCTGAAGCCAAGAAGATCACCGATGCCTTTTTTGAGGGCGACCCAATTGGCATGAAGAAATTAGAAGCTTTCAAAGAAGACCTGGGGAAAAATCATATCGTTGGGTTTTTCAAATCGGCAGAAGACTTGCGAACACTGGTACTCCAAGCGCTTAGCAGGCCGAGTGTCAAAGATGCGGCTAACGCCTATTTCAAGAAACAGCAGGCCGAAGCGGATAACACCGGCATCAAAACATCAAAACGCAAGTCCGCGATTCCTGAGCCGCCGGACCTGTATGCCTATCCCCCCTACAGCGGCCAGAATGCGCGGTTTGTAGGGCGGCACGAGGAACTGCGTCTGCTTGATGAGTGGGCAACATCAGATGAACGCACGCTGTTGGTGTTGGAAGCCATCGGCGGCATGGGTAAGAGTGCATTGACCTGGCGCTGGGTGCAAGATCGAGCAGTAGCCTTCGATGGCATTTTCTGGTACAGCTTTTACGAGGCCGGGGCGCTGATGAGCGACTTCATAGTTCATGCCCTGGCCTATCTGACGCAGCGCGACCTGGAAACCGTGCGTAAGCTGGGTTTTGCTCAACAACTGACCGAACTCATCACGGCGTTAAAGAATGGTCGTTATCTGCTGGTATTGGATGGGCTGGAACGGGTGCTGGTGGCCTACCATCGCTGGAATCCGGCCCAGATGCAAGATGACGAAGTTGAAGAAGGGCTACATTATCGCGCCTGCACCGACCCCCGTGATCGCGATGTGCTGCGGCAATTGGCAAGCTGTGACCCGTCGCGCATCTTAATCACCAGCCGCCTGATGCCGGTAGCATTGGGCAGTGCGGGCAATTATTTACAGGGTGTGCGCCATGAAACGCTATATGGACTGTCTTCGGAAGATGCACGCGAATTGTGGCACGCAGGCGGCATCACCTGGAGCGATGAAGGCCTTCTGGACTATTTCATAAACCAGTTTGGGCGGCACAGCCTGCTGCTGGAGATGCTCATCCCCATTATTAAACAAGAACGCCGTTTCCGGTATCATTTTGATAGTTGGTACGCTTTTTATGGTGAGCGCTTCAGATTCCCGGACATCCGCGTAAAACGCCATCACATCCTGGAATTTGCCTATCAAGGGTTGGAGCCAGAAGCGCAAAAACTGCTGAGCCAGATGGCCGCACTGGGGAATGCGCTGGATGTGGAGACGCTCAACGTGTTTAATCCCTATTTGAATTTGCCTGAACCCGTATCAGAGCCAGACGAGGATGATTTTTTATTTGATGAGAAAGAACTGGCAGAACAGAAGCAAGCCTATAACGAGTATCTTAAAGCGAAAGCCGATTACGAGCACTCTGATGAGTATAAGCAGGCGATTGAGCAATTTGATGCCCTGCTGCGTGACCTGGAAGATCGCGGCCTGATCTGGTGGGATGAAGCTAATTTGCAATACGACCTGCATCCGGTGGTGCGCGGTTATGCCTTTGAACAATTGAATTCGGATGAACAACCGACAACCTACACCATCATCTACAACTATTTTGAAGCCCAGGAACGGGGGAATAACGAAACCGAGTTCACCAGTTTCGGCGCCATGCAAAACCTGATCGCTATGTACAATGCGCTGATTGGTGCCGGACGGTTCGATGATGCGGCACGGTTATTTGCTAATCGGATACGCTTCAGTCTGGTTCAGGGGGGAATGGGTTTGTACCACAAAGCCTATGAATTTCTGCTGCCGTTTTTCCCACAGGGGTTAAGCGCATTGCCGGCTGTGAGTACAACACATTTGCAGGGTTTGATGCTCAATCAGATGGGGTTGGTGCTCGGTTACATGCATCGCCATGAAGATGCACGTCTGATCAATGCGGCTTATCTAAAAGCAAGTTTCGAAATAAATACGCAAGAATTGTTAATAGCTACACGTAATTACGGACGTAGACAGCAATTCATAAATCGTCTGGCGCAAGCTCGTCGTGGTTTTCAGCATGCGCTTGAACTAGCCGAATTGATTGAGGCTGAGGACCAAATCAACATAACATATGTATTATTATTGGAAATTTATCAGATTCAAGGCCGATGGGAGGATGCTCGGAGGGCTTATGAGATTGCATCCAAAGATAAGAGTCTTATCGGTGTTCCCCGTTATTATGCGATTGCCCATATTCAACAAGGGGCGGATCGTTCCGAAATCCAGGAATTATTCGAGAAAGCAGAAGATCTAAATCGACCGAATAATTTCCAGATTGTCAACCGATTGTTGAGTACAACGCATGGCTCGTTGGAATTGCGCGATGGACACTTCGAAGCGGCTATCAGCTATTTTTCCGAGGGCGCACGCATCGGTTATGAACAAGGATTGCGGGACCCGGATGCCTGGAGCGGATTGGCGCAGGCGCAGGCAGCGAATGGTAATCTGAAAGAAGCGCTGCGAATAATCGGTGATGGCGTCAACGATTATTCGCAGCAGCGGTGGTGCATCTGGCGAATAATGACCCGGCCTCCGCTCGTGAACCGGCGCTGGAATATTACAAGTGGGCCTGGGCACAGGGCGAACCCTATGTTCGCCGCTGGGATTTAGAGCAGGCGCGGGAACTCTTGCGGCAGATTGGAGAACCGGAGCCGCAGTTGACAGTGTGGGATGAGTCGAGGTATGAACCGTTCGAGCATGAAGACCTGGTGATCGAATATATCGAGAAGCTCAAACGCGAGAAAGCGGAAGAAGCTTCGGCTGAAGAAGGTGAGGATGAGAAAGAATAACCCAGGTGCCGGACGCTGGAAGGCATCCGGCAAACCACAAGAAGAACGCTACAGCGGCCTGTTAGCCTGTGAAACTTGCCTCAGTTCGCCAGCGCAACCGCATAGACCGTCGTATCACCCTCGCGGAACACTGCTTCGAGATAGGCAGCATCTGCCGGGTCGAATGTACCCAGGGCCGCTTCCGCCGGCGAGTAGATCACGTAATCGACACCGAAATCACGTAAAATCGATTCGCGCTCAGCGTCGGCGGTATTGGCGTTGAAGAAGGTGTTCACCAGGTCGGTCTTGCCGTAGAAATCGAGTGTCTGCGCCCAGTGCGCCAAAAAGGCGCGGCTGCCGGTCAGGGCGGGTACAAACTGCCCGACGGTCAGGCTGGACAGCACCACGTCGTCGCTCGTTACCTGTGTTTCCAGATAATCGTAAGCGGCGATGGTGTTCACCGGCATATAGTATGGTGCTTCGGCCCGGTTCAGGTCGATGAAACGCCACGCGACCAGATACAGATTCACCGGAATCACCGCCAGAATCAATAATGCGGAACCGACCTGTACCAGTCGTTGCCGGGACATGTTCTTGAAGATGCGTTGCAGCAGCGGCAAGACTCGTGTGTACAGGCCAATTGCGGCCAGCACCCCGATCACGACCTGCCAGCCACTGAGCAGATGAATCTGAAAGTTCATCGGCAGATAGATCAGCACGAAATGCGACAGAAACCACGCGACGACAAACAAATGCGTATCATCCCGGTCCTTCAAGGGCGTGCGAATATCCAGCGCCCAGATCGCCAATAGCCAGGGGATGCCCATCAAAATTGGCAAGAAGTAGGGAGCCGGGGTGAATGCACCAGCGTTGTCAAACTGGGCCAGGACGCCCTTCCAGACATCATCGGCAGTCGTGATGATGAAGGCTTGCAGCGCCGGCCACATGGATACCAGCACGACCACCACACCCAGCTTGAACAGATACATCGGAAATTTGCGGTCACGCGCCCACACGAACAGCGCGAACAGGCCGATGACCGGGTAGATGATGAACATGTCATAAGCGTGCTGCACGCTCAGCAGCAGGCTCACGGCTGCGGCTGCCCAGGCATACCGAAAATTCTGTGATTTTTGACCCAGCAACACCAGCCCGAAGATGATAGCGATCAAGCCCGCCGCAATCGAAAAATGGGGGAACGCCAGCACGTTAAAGAAGGTGTTCGGCTCGGAGGTGAACAGCGTGAAACTTTTATCCAGCGGGATGTCATTGCCGGTGATGTATTTTTCCGCGACCCAGATGTAGCCCATGCCGCCGCCCACCGTGCCGATGATGAAGGCCAGCCAGCGTTTGGCGCGATTCTGAAAGACGATGCCGCAGAAGAAATAGGTCGCCGCCATGACGAAAGCCCCGGCGAGCCAGCGCGTGATCTGGTAAAGCCCGGCATAATTGATGCCCGTGAGGGTTTCGGCCTGGCCCAGCGTCCACCACAGGAAGTTAAACAGCAGTGGTGCGCTCGGTTCTGGTGTCAGTTGATTGGAAACCAGCAAGCCCGATTGTGACTCGCGCATCCACGAGAAATATTGGAAATGATCGGGAATATTGACCATCACGCCCATGAACTGCTGATCTGCCGGGGCGCTGCCATAGGCGAACACATAGGGCAGCGCGGTGAGGACGAGAATTGTCAGGATGAACGCACTGACATATAACCACTCACGCCAGGTAAACAGGCCGGTCTGGGTTTGCTTGGCGGCGGGCGCGGCCATACCCACTGCTGATTGCGCTTGACTAACCATGAAACTTCACCTTCTTATTGTGAATCGTTGCTTCAATGAATTGCGTCAATTGGTGACCAATAATCGCCCAGTCGTACTGTTCCTGGACCAGTTGGCGGCCAGCAATAGCCAGTCGAGTGCGGGCATCGGGGTCACTGAGGAGGAAATTCACCGCCCCGGCGAATGCTTCCGGGCTATCGGCGATCAGAATATTTTCACCGTCCGTCACGTTGAGGCCTTCAGCACCTTTGCGCGTCGAAATTACTGGCGTACCCAGGGCCATCGATTCCAGGATTTTCAAGCGGGTGCCACCGCCCAAACGCAGAGGAACGATGCTAACCCAGCTGGATTGAATGGCAGGCATGACGGCGGGCAAATAACCCGTAAAATGGACATTGGGTTCCGCCGCCAGATCACTGACATCCACGTCGCCGGTCGTGCCGGTAACGTTCAGGCAAACGGCCGGGTGTTGATCGCGAATCAGCGGCAGAATATCGTGGACAAAATACTGCATTGCATCGTGATTGGGCTGATAGGTAACGGATCCAGCGTAGATCAATGAATTGGGTTGTAGCGTTTGTGCCGGGTCGGGCCGCAACGTTTCCGTGTCAACCCCGTTGGGAATCAAATCCACCCGCGCAGCTTTGACATGCAGGCGCTGCAAGTAGGTCTTTTCGGGTTCCGAAACGACCGTCACCGCCACACCCCGCTTTTGAATCCGTTCGATCACATGTTCCAGTTTGGTCAGGGTAAGCTGGGCACGCCACCGCGTCCGCTGGCTGGTCGCTGTCTCGACACGGTTCTGATAGATGGTGATTTCGAATTCCTCCAGAATCGCGGGCAAACTGGGCACCAGATCAAAATAGCGCAAGGTTTCCATTTGTGAGCCAACGATGACATCAGCCTGCTGGCTATACTGCGCAACCAGGCGGGCCATATGCGGGCTATACACATCCTGCAAATGGCGGGGATAGCGTGATAAATAACCTATAGTAGACCGCATCGCGCTGCCGTTATGTTCCGGCTTGTTAACAATTTCAACCCGGTCACAAAACGTCAGGAGATGGGCGATTTGTTCTGTGGTTGCCTCGCCGGGCGAGACAAAAGCCAGCAACGTTACCGTATAGGTGCGCGCCAATTGGCGCAGCAGGTTATAGATACGAATTTTGGACCCGTTATCCGCTGGATAGGGCCACCACCAGGAAAGGAAGAGTATGTGCATCAATGATGTTATTTACACCTGCATCGGACCTAAATTGCCGAACGAGTAATCTTTGATCGCGCGCCACATGATAGACCGCAAATGTCGTCGATCACGCCACTTGGGGCGCACGGTCCAACTAATAAATGTACGAGCATACTCACTCAACGTATAGAGCCACGTGCGCAACCCGGCCTGGGTGCGGCCCAGAAAGAGCAAACGATTGCGCGTCATGTAATAAAATGTATGGGGAGATGAAGCACGGGCTTCAACCGAGATTTTGTGCCACATCATTGCGGTGGGGACCTGGGCGATTTTGAACCCGGCACGTTTGGCCCGGACGCACCATTCCGTCTCTTCATAGTACATAAAGAAATTATCGTCCAGCAGCCCCACTTGCTCCCAGACAGCCCGGCGGGCCAGCAGCGCACACCCGGTCACAAAATCGACGTAGCGTAACGTCTGACCAAACTGCCCTTTATCTTCTTCGCCAATACCCGTCATATGGGTCACGCCGCGTTGCCAGTCGATGCTGCCACCTGCCGACCAGACGACTTCCGGCTGGTCATAGTAATAGATCAGCGGCCCCACAACGCCCAGCGCGGGATCTTCATCCAGCGCGTGCAGTAACATGTCGAGCATGTCCGGCGCAACAATCGTATCATTGTTGAGCAGCATGATATAATCGGAACCTTTATCCAGGGCATACTCAATGGCGACGTTGTTGCCGCCCGTAAAACCGAGGTTGGCCCCGGTGGGCATCAGAGTGACGTTCGGGAAATGCTCACGCACGGCGGCTACCGTACCATCGGTTGAGCCGTTGTCGACAACAATGACTTCCGTATAGAGGTAAGTTAAGTGTTCGAGTGAGCGCAAACACGCGAGTGTATCGTCGCAATTGTTATAATTGAGGACGATAATGCTGACGGTGGGTTGTGTCATGCGTGACCTTTTGAATCGTGTAAAATAATCCTGTTTGCAGGAAAGTTTCTGTTTGCGCTCATGCTAGGTCGTTTTCCTTGCTATTGGCTAAATGTTGCCTTGCGATTGATGCACTTAATAAGGGGCTTTCATGCCAATTGACGTAACAGTGGCGACATCTGCTGATTGTGCCGCAATTGCGGACTTGAAAGCGCAAGTGTGGCCTGCTGAAGCATCTAATCCTGACCGGGTTAGCGCTGTTCTGGCCGCACCCGATCATGTGACTCTGATTGCACGCACGACTGACCATCAGCTGGTGGGTTTCGTAGATGGTTTTGTGACTAAATCTATCAATGGTGCGTTGCGTTGGGAAGTCGATCTGCTGGCCGTTGATCCCACTTATCGAGGTCAAAAAATCGGCCAACAGTTGATTGCGGCGTCAACGCAAGCTGGTCGAGCCGCTGGGGCTACGCTTGCCCGGGCGTTGATCCGGGTGGAGAATGGCGCCAGTCAAGGGGCTTTCCGTCGCAACAATTATTGTATCTCTGACCCGGTTTATCGGCTACTGGTCTCCGCTGAAATTCCAACGACTTTAACCACAGAAATCCCCTATCTGATTCCGGTGAACACCCTGAATTATCGGGGTTTCTGGCTGGAAGGTGATTTGACGGCGACCCAACTGGCTGCGGCTCAGGTCGAACGTAGTCGACGGGGTGTTGATCTGGTTGGGGTGTTGATTCCACGAGAGGCGAACACATTATTGATAGCGGCGCAACGGCTGAATTATCAGCCAGTTGAGAATTTTCAGTGGTGGACGTTGCTATTGGACAAGTGATTTCATGTGGGACAAATTCAGACAACGTAAAATATTATGGGCGCTTATTATTATGTTGCCTATACTCAGCGTGTTGGCGGCATTGCTTACCCTGACTCTGACCAATACTAATCGGTCAACCGTCTACCCACCCACGTTTATACCGACGCCTCCACATCGTTTGACAACTTCGTCCGCACCCAATTTTGAATTGTTGGAACTAAACACAGACCGTACCGTCCGCCTCTCCAGCCTGCGGGGTCAGGTGGTGTTCATTAATTTTTGGGCAACGTGGTGCGAACCCTGTCGCCGCGAGTTCCCCGCTTTTCAAGATTATGTGACTCA
The DNA here is from genome assembly GCA_965223835.1 of Phototrophicaceae bacterium. Taxonomy (GTDB): domain Bacteria; phylum Chloroflexota; class Anaerolineae; order Aggregatilineales; family Phototrophicaceae; genus CAVYXZ01. The sequence continues at coordinate 5,529,551 of CBDCXQ010000001.1, read as the reverse complement.
GGCTGATCCGACTGGTGTGATTCTGGCCGTGAATGTTGGTGAGCATCCACAAAAGATCAATCCGTTTTTGACGGAAGTGGGTGCCCGTGACGTGACTATACTCCTCGATACCGATTTCAATGTGAGCGATACATACAATGCCAACTTTTTCCCCACAACATTTATCATTGATGCTGCCGGCATCGTGCAGGCAGTACATATCGGCGAAATTACGCTATCCGATCTACAACTGTACGCGGCTGAATATGCCAGTTAATGGATTCTGTGCTATAAATCGTAGGGATTTAACAGAGCAGGTATATAGATAGTGGGGGCACCATGCCAGTAGGAACTTCAAATCAGATCATTCCAGGCGGCGGTATGCATCATATCGCTGTCCAGACCCGCGATTGGGAAGCATCGCTGCGCTTTTATCGGGATACATTGGGGATGGTCGTAGCCCATGAATTCGGATCGCCAGAACGTAAAGTCTGGTTATTGGATATGGGGGATGGTAGCTTTATGGAGTTATTCCAGCCTAAAGCCGACACCGCCGCACCCGGCAGCCCGGCCCCCAACGACCCGGTTTTCCACTTTGCGCTGACAACCACCGACACCCGCGCGATCACCGAGCATGTCCGGCAGGCCGGATATGAAATCACCATGGAACCTAAAGATCTGGACCTGGGCACCTTGCAGGTCACGATCAGTTTCTGTTTGGGACCCAACGGCGAATCCGTCGAATTCTTTCAGGTCAACGAATAGTCCCGGAGCAAAACAGTGGATATTTCCCGCGCTTTCACCTATATCTTTGATGATGACGAATGGGTCGGCAAGCTGGTCATGGTGCTGGTGTGGTCATTTGTCGGGGCGATTCCGGTTATTGGGCTGCTGGGCTATGCGGCGCTGGCTGGTTATACCGTCTTGCTCATTAAGAACATGCGCCAGGGCGTCGAAAATCCCCTACCGCGCTGGGATAACCTGGGCGCTATCATTGGTGATGGCGCAAATGTGTTGATCGCCACCTTTGTCTACAACCTGGGCAATTTGGCGCTGGCGTGCGGGTTCGCCTTGCTGGCCCCGTCCTTTGGCCTGGCCGAAGAAGTCGGCAGTCCGACAACGGCGGATGGTGCATTTTTAGCGGTGATGTGTTGCTTAAGCATCGTCATCCTGGCCTACAACCTCATTATCTGGCCGCTGCTGGCAATCGGCGTGGTGCGGTACGCCGAAACCGGGCAGATCAATGTCTTTTTCCAGACCAGTCGATTGTTCGCCACGCTGCAACGGCATTTGAGTGACACGGGGCAGTGGGTCATCTTTTCGATCTTTGGCGGCATTGTGATTGGGTTTATTGCCCTGATCCCATGTGTGGGCTGGATAGCGGCTCCGGCTTTATCGCTACCGGTGCAGGCACATTTATTAGGGCAGTTTGCTCAGGTGCTGAGCCAGAAGCCTAAAAACAAACCCAAACGGGCCTAACATGACCATCACTGGCATTCATCATGTGCAGATTACGATTCCAGTTGGCGCAGAAGCCGCAGGTCGCTCATTTTATTGCGACCTTTTGAAGCTGCCTGAGATTCCCAAGCCAGAAGCACTCCATGGGCGGGGTGGTTTCTGGTTACAGGTGGGAGATCGCGCGGTGCATGTGGGAACAGAAGCAGGGGTTGATCGCCAGCGCACCAAAGCGCACATCGCCTATACTGTGACGAATCTCGACGATTGGCGTCAGCAACTCACCGCGCAGGCCATCGCGATCAGCGAGTCCGTGCCCATTCCCGGCTATGATCGTTTTGAGTTCCGGGATCCGTTTGGTAATCGGATTGAGTTGATACAAGCAATATGACGCTGGAGGTGGTGTTACGCCCGGCTACTTTGGTAGATTGTGACCTGTTAGCTGCCATGAATCGCGAACTGATTCACGATGAAGGCAGCCGTAATCCGCTGTCAATAGTGGAACTGTCAGACCGTATGTACCGTTGGTTGCAAGGTGACTGGCAGGCCATGCTCATTTTGACCGGGCAGGTCGTCGTGGGCTATGCGCTGTATCAAATCCGCCCGGATGAATATCATCCCCAGCAGACTGAAGTCTATTTGCGGCACTATTTTGTCCGCGCGGTATTTCGCGGGCAGGGCATTGGCACAGCGGCCTTTGCCAAACTTCAGGCCGACGTGTTCCCACCAGCAGCTCCTGTCGTGCTGGATGTGTTGGCAACTAACCCGGCGGCTCGCTATTTCTGGCAGCGATTAGGTTTTGGGGATTATGCAGAACATCTGCGCAAGGAGCCACCTGCAATGGATCGCACTTTACAGGACCAGATTGATTATTATCGGGCACGAGCCGGGGAATATGATGAATGGTTCTATCGCAAAGGACGCTACGATCACGGCGACGTGCTGAATCAGCAATGGTTTGATGAAGCGCAAGCCATCATGCAGCGGTTGACAACCCTTAGTCCAGTTAACACAATCCTTGAACTGGCCTGTGGTACCGGTATCTGGACCGAGCAATTGCTCAAAATCGGGCAGCATGTCACGGCGATTGATGCTGCACCCGAAGTCATTGCCATTAATCGGCAGAAACTCGATGCTGACAACATCACCTATATTCAAGCAGATCTGTTTCAATGGGAACCGGAATACCAATATGACCTGGTGTTTTTCAGTTTCTGGCTGTCACATGTGCCTGCCGATCAACTGGATGGATTTCTGGCAAAAGTAGCGCGGGCGACGCGGCCCGGCGGCCACCTGTTTATCGTCGACTCGCAGCGGACAGCATCATCAACGGCGCAAGATCATGTTGCCTATGAACTCGATAATCCGCGTCATGTACGCAAATTGAATGATGGGCGTGAATTCGAGATTTATAAGATATTCTACTCACCTGATGAATTGCAGGCACACCTCGCGACGCACGGCTTTACTGGTGAAGCCCTGACGACGCCAAACTATTTCATTTACGCTCATGCGACCCGGCGTTAAGTTGCTGTAGATTGGGTTCCACCACCCAAATTACTGATGTGAATGGCAGGCAACTGGCGCGGACCATGACCTTATCCTATCATGGTATTCCCATCGGGGATTTCTGGGGTGAATCACAGCGATAAGTGAGACGGGAAACGATATGGCATGGCAACCAATCGAAGATGGGCAGACGATCGGGCAAACCGGCTCAGAAGGCGGCACAATTCAGCATGATGAAGAATACAGTGGGGCGGCCCGCATTACACTGGAGCAAAAATGCCTGCGGGCACCCTATGCCATCACGTGTGGAATCTATGGGTTTCTGGTACACACGCGCTTTCTGGCCGATGAAGAAACCGCCTTACATGCGCTCGACACGATGAAAACGGCGTTGGCCGCGATTGTAGATCTGGCTCCAGTGATTGATGACGATCCCCAATGGTCAGAAAAAGTGGCCGCGGTTGAAGCCGCCGCCGCCCAATTCGTTCGAGATTTTCCCTAAGTTCTCTGGATAACGAAAATTAGTTCCAGTCAGCCAGGATTTCCCATTCAAGCGATTGACGAGAGAATTATGGCACTCAAACTCATTCATACGCATAACGATAACATTCAGCTTTACTATGATGGTGTCCAGCTTTTCACCTATGTCTATCAGCCACAGGTGGCCGCGGTCGAAGCGCCCCGACCCTACTTTCACCCGATGCGCACGTTGGCCGGCGATGTCGTCACCAACTTTCGGCCCAACGATCATCGCTGGCACCATGGCCTGTCCATGACGTTCGCCTATTTGTCGGGCGATAACTTCTGGGGTGGCAACAGTTATGTCCGCGATCAAGGCTACACACTGCTGGATAATCTGGGCCAACAGCAACACCGTGAATGGGAAGCAATCACCTGTGAGCCGGACCATGCCTACTTCCGACACCAGATCGCCTGGGTTAGCTCGAAAGACGAAATCTGGATTGACGAATCTCGCACCCACGAAGTCACCTTTGCCGATGATTATTGGGTACTCACCATGCGTTTGGCGCTGCATAATGTGCGTGGGCAAGCGCTCGAATTTGGCTCACCGGCAACTGAAGGCCGTCCGGGTGTGAGTTATGGCGGGTTGTTCTGGCGCGGTGCGCGTGATCTAACCGGAGGTACGATTACAATCGCTGACGGCCCCCAGACGAACGATGATGATATGGCGGTGATGGGCCAAAGTGGCTCCTGGCTGTCGTTCGTTGGGTTGCACGATGTCGTGGATCATCATTCAACCGTGTTATTGATTGACCACCCGGACAACCCCCGTTATCCTAACCCATGGTTTGCCCGCACAACGAGCAATGTGGGTGCCAGCTTCGCTTTTATCTTTGACGAAATCTACACGCTGGAAGCGGATGCGGTACTGAACCTGAATTATCAGATCGTGTTTGCCAATGGTGCCTGGGACCGGGAGCAGTGTGCACAGTTTGCCGCCGCACAGCTTGCCAACCCGTAGTTATTGCTGGCTGCGCTATAACCGCTGAAACAACACCTGTAAGTCGACCAGCGTAAATGGCTTCGAGAGAAACGCCTCTGCGCCTTTGGCTGACGCCTCAGCTTGCACGTCGGGTGTCGCCAGGGCGCTCATCATCACCAGACGGATTTGATTCCAGGCCGTTTTCTGTCTGACTTCGCTGAGGAATGTCATCCCATCCATTTCCGGCATCCGCCAGTTCGTCATAATCACATCAGGTGTGGTATGTTTCAGGAGCGCCAGCCCTTCATCGCCATTGCCAGCACGAACGATTTGGCAACCAGTGACCACGCGCGGCAGCATCATTGCCAGCATTGTCAAGATGTCGGGATTATCATCAACGACCATAATGACCATTAGCGTTTGTTTGTGACCAACATTACTTTCCAATCGACTTACCGTTTATTTTACGATTGTTTTGCCCGCTCACCTCTTAATTAACCTATTATTTAGGCTTTTTTTATATTCATCACAAAATCAATTGCAGCACTTTTGTGCTATCATAAACGTGCAGACGAAAGGATGACCATGCTCAAATTATTCACCTGGAATGTAAATGGCGTGCGGGCAGCCCAGCGCAAAGGTTTTCTGGATTGGTTGCAAGCGACGCAACCTGACGTGCTGGGTCTGCAAGAAACCAAAGCCCACCCGGACCAATTGGATGACGAACTGCGCAACCCGCCTGGCTATCATACCTATTGGGCCAGCGCCGAACGCAAAGGTTATAGCGGGGTGGCACTGTACAGCAAAACCGAACCGGACTCGGTGCAGATTGGGCTGGGCATTGATGAATATGACAGTGAAGGACGCACGATTGTTGCCGACTATGGCGACTTCGTATATATCACTGCCTACTTTCCCAACGGCGGCAGCGATCACAGCCGGATTCCGTTCAAGATGCAATATAAGGCTGATTTCCATAAATTTTGCAATGAGCTGCGGGCGCAGGGTAAAGCGGTTATTTTTTGTGGCGATGTGAACACCTCCCATAAGCCAATTGATCTGGCGCGACCCAAAGCCAACGAAAAGAAAACGGGGTTCATGCCCGAAGAGCGCGTCTGGATTGACCAGATTATCGAGGACGGCTATATCGATATATTCCGCGATCTGAATCCCGATTTGGAAGGGGCCTATTCGTGGTGGACGGCCCGCGGCGGCGCGCGGCAGAAGAACGTTGGCTGGCGGCTGGATTATTTCTTCATCACCCCCGATCTGCGCGAACGGGTGGCGACATCCGAGATTCATGCCGACGTCATGGGATCTGACCATTGCCCGGTGAGCCTGACACTGAAGTAAATTCATCGTGATGATATTTCACGCATAAACCGTGATTTTCCAGATACTGGTCGGTTGAAACGTCAGATAGTTGATTGGTCAGTTTGGTATGCCTAAACCAGGTGTTTATCGTGACGTTCCTGTTGCCAAAGGTTACACTTCGCCCTACGTCCCATCTGGATTAACGAAAGGGTGAGGCGACCAAGCTGACGATCTCGTCGCGATAAGCTGGACAAAAAAAGCCGCCTCCATTCAATCGCGATGAAACACCAAGCAGATGCAGACAACTCCAAAGGGATACACAGCCGGTTGTGTAGCCGCCCCGCAACACGTTTCTGAGTTTTTATAACCCAACAATTGCGTCTTAAAACATGGTTGAACTGCCGCATAAGCGACAAGAGTACACAGGGACTCTATTATGCGTCACGTGTTTTAAATCCCCCTAACCACTACCCTTAAGGAAAATTGAGCAGGCTATCAGCATAGAATAGGGCTAACGTACTTAAGTTCACAATTTTCACAATTTGTAAGTATGTAAGGCATGCCAATGCGTAGATTCAAACTTGCAAGTCCAGCGTTCGTGTTCGGCGTCATATGGTTGCTGCTGAGTTATTCATTGGCTCAGGCCCAAACGAACACAGAGATAGCGCTCGATCGACTAGAACCAACCATCCACTTTACGCATCTAACTGCCGATGATGGATTAGCTCAGAACGGGATCGAAGATATATTGCAAGATCGTCGCGGCTTCATGTGGTTTGCGACGCTCGATGGGCTGAGTAAATATGATGGCTACAAATTCACTACCTACCGTCACGACCCGGATAACCCCAATAGCCTCAGCCACAATTGGGTACGCGACCTCCATGAAGATACTGACGGTATGATCTGGATTGCGACTGAAGGTGGCGGCATGAATCGATACGATCCGCGCACCGATACGTTCACGCGTTATCTGCCGAACCCCAATGATCCCCAATCCATGAGTATCCCTGGTGATCGCTTTTTCCACATTTTTCAAGAACGCAGCGGCCATATCTGGTTTTTGGGTATCGGTCACTCGGGCCTGAATCGCTATGATCCACGCACCGAGACACTTACCCACTACGTATTCAACCAGCGTGATCCAGAAGCGTTTCAGGGTGGTCCGGTCCGGGACATGCATGAAGATGACGCTGGAACTCTCTGGTTAGCTGCCGGTCATGTGCTGGCGAAATATGACCCGCAATCTGACAAGTTCACCTACCTTGAGTTGCCGGGCAAGGGTGAGCGCAACGAATCACGACTGGCAGTGGTACATGAAGATCAACGGGGCGACCTCTGGGCGGCGGGCACGCTGGGTCTCTACCATTTGGATGGCGAACGCGAGGTTTTTACCCACTATCCCCGATTTGGTGCCGTTTTTGATTTTCTAGAGGATGCTGATGGGCTTTTCTGGGTTGCCTCCGGCAGCGGTCTCTACGTGTTTGATCCTCAGCCCGGGCAGATTCTACATCATTATCAACAAGACCCCACCCAGATTAGGAGCCTGAACAGTAATCACTTGAATACTTTATTCCAGGACCGTGAGGGCGTGTTGTGGGTTGGAACCACTGAAGGCGGGCTAAATGTATATGATCCGCATCAAGCACAATTCGCGCATTATCGGCATACGCCTGACAAAGTGATGAGCCTGGCTGAAGGCACGATCAATGATATTCACGTCATTGATGACAATCGGTTGTGGGTCGCGGCAGGCGGGGTGCTCGATCTGGTCGACTTTACGACCAGGGAAGTGACGCACTACACCGACGATCTGATAAGCTCTATTTCCGCGATACATCAAGATCGGACCGGTATGGTCTGGGTGGCGGCCCGGGGCTTCCGTCTCTTACAATTTGATCCAGATACGGGTCAGTTCAGTGTGTATCCATTACAATCTGAGGAGACCCGTCAGCTCAGGCCCAAAGATGTGATTGATTTTTATGAGGATGCCGACGGGGTATTGTGGGTCGCGGTCAACAATGATGGTCTGTATCGGCTCGACCCTACCCGCGAACACGTCCAATTTTATGAACAGCCCCAGGTCGCCCGCAATCCTGATCGACCGCCACCACCACCGAATATGCCGCCGCAGCCCCGACCACCCATCACCAGTATATATGGCGATGATGCCGGTTATATTTGGGTAACGACTCTGAATGGGTTTAGCCGCTTCGATCCACAGACCGGGACGTATCAAAGCTATCGAGCCAAGTCAGATGATGGCCCAGACAGTTACATGGAAGCCCTCATCGAAGATCGTAATGGTTTGATCTGGGTCGCCTCCCGCGATGGACTAATCCGCTTTGATCCAGTTACCGAGGCCGCCACCTATTACACGACCAAAGAAGGCCTGCCGACGAATTATATCCTCGGTATCCAGGAAGATGAAGCAGGCAACCTTTGGCTGAGCACCAAATGGGGCCTCTCGCGCTTTACGCCGACAACAGAAACATTCTACAATTACGATGCAACTGATGGGCTGCAGGGGAATGAATTCGTCGATGGTGCTGATGCTCAAACCGCTGCTGGGCAGATGTTTTTTGGCGGAACTAACGGTCTAACCGCTTTTTACCCTGAGCACATCACCGAAAACACATACCAACCAGCGGTTGTTCTCACAGATTTCCAGTTGTTCAACGAGTCCGTTTTGCCGGGCCAGGCATCACTCTTGACGCAACCGATCACTGAAACCAGTCACTTGACCCTCACTTACGATCAGAATATGCTCGCTTTTGAGTTTGCCGGGTTGAGCTATGCTGCTCCAGAAAAAAATCGCTATCGCCATCAACTGGTAGGGTTCGAAAACGACTGGACCGAAACGGACAGTACCCGGCGCTATGTCACCTATACTAATCTCGCCCCGGGCGACTACACATTGCAGGTACAAGGTACCAATGCTGATGGCATCTGGAGCGATCAGGCCCTTGCCCTCAATCTGACGGTATTACCGCCCTGGTGGGCGACCCTATGGTTTCGTGGCTTTCTGATCGTGGCTTTTGGAAGCCTGATTCTAGGGGGTTATCAGTGGCGGGTTCGGGCTATCGCGCGCCGTAATGTTGAGTTAGAGCAAGAGGTTGCCCGGCAAACAAGTGCCTTGCAACAACGCACCCTGGAGTTGCAGACCAGCGAGGGAAATCTGCGGCAGGCGAAAGACCAGGCTGAAGCGGCCAACCGTGCCAAAAGCGTATTCTTAGCCAACATGAGTCATGAACTACGCTCACCGCTAAATATTATTTTGGGTTTTTCCCAGGTGATTAGGCGCAACCCCGAACTCCCACCAACAATTGGCAAAAATCTCGACATCATCTTGCACAGCGGTGAGCATTTGCTAACTCTCATCAATCAGGTGCTCGATTTGTCCAAAATTGAAGCCGGGCACATGACACTGGCAACGAATGATTTTGATTTGTATGGATTGCTGGATGATTTGGAGGATATGTTCCTCCTCAAGGCGGAAAATCAGGGTCTCCAACTCATCTTTGATCGCTCGACCGATCTACCGCGCTATATTCATACCGATGCGGTTAAATTACGCCAGGTGCTGATTAACCTCATTGGTAATGCGCTGAAATTTACCAATAGCGGCGGGATTGCGGTGCGGGTTAAGCATTTGCATGAGAATGGTGACGGGACAACCGCGCATTTTCGGTTCGAGGTTGAGGATACCGGCCCGGGTATACCGGCAGACGAACTGGCAAATCTCTTTCAACCATTTTCCCAGACGAGTGTGAGTCGTAAAGTTCAGGAAGGCACGGGACTGGGCCTGGCGATTAGCCTTCGGTTTGTCCACCTTATGGGCGGCGATATCAGGGTTGATAGTCAAGTCGGTCGGGGCACAATGATCGCCTTCGATCTTCCATGTCGCGTTGCCGACTCGCTTCCTAAGCTCGAAAATCACAATCTGCGCCAAATCGTAGCCCTGGAACCCGGTCAACCCAAGCGCCGGATACTGATCGCAGATGACAAATGGGTCAATCGACAGTTGTTAGTCGAGTTGCTCGCGCCGCTGGGTTTTGAGCTGCGCGAGGCGGCCAATGGGAACGAAGCAGTCCAGATCACGCAGGAATTTAAACCCGACATCATCTGGATGGATTTGCGTATGCCAGACATGGACGGTATCGAAGCCACGCAAAAGATCAAATTGACCTTACAGGATCAAGCACCCGTGATTATCGCGTTGACTGCCAGCGCCTTTGAAGAAGAGCAGGCAGATTTAACCGCGCTTGGCTGCGATGATTTGCTCCGTAAGCCGTTCCGCCCGGAAGAGATTTTTGGGATGTTAAGCAAACATCTCGGCGTGCGCTATGTTTACACAACCACCCAAACCGCGCCCGCCGTGCCGCTGAGTCAAGATGTTTTCCGCCCGGAAGTCCTGAAAGCCGCGCTGAGTATTATGCCGGCAAATTTGGTCGCCCTGCTCACAGAAGGTATCGAGTTAGGCGATACCATGATGATAAATGCCGCTATCCAGGATATTCAGCACTATGACCCGGAACTGGCGGCGGCGTTGGCCCAGTTGACCGAACGGTTTGAATACGATGTATTGTTGGATTTGGTGCAGGAGACGGTTGAGTGAGTATTTCGCCTGATGCATCTATTCTGATTGTTGATGATACGCCCGAAAATTTGCGACTGCTGACTCAAATGTTAGGCGAGAACGGCTACCGGGTGCGGTCGGCTTCCAGCGGGGAGAGAGCATTGGCGACCATCCAGAAAGAACCGCCAGATCTGATTTTGCTTGATATTATGATGCCAGAAATGGATGGTTATGAAGTCTGCCAACAGTTGCAGGCTGACGGACGGTTTAGCGATATTCCCATCATCTTCATCAGCGCCTTAAACGAAGTATTTGATAAAGTAACCGCATTTTCGGTTGGTGGTGTGGATTATGTGACCAAACCATTTCACTTGCAGGAAATTCTGGCTCGTGTCCAGACTCATTTAAACCTGAAGGCGATGCATCAAAAACTCCATGTTCAGAATGTGCAGCTACAGGAACAGAATCAAGAGCTTGAAGCCTTTGCACAAACTGTCGCCCATGATCTCAAAAATCCATTGGCGACGTTGCTGGGCTTTATGGAATTGTTGCGAGACGATCTGGCGTCTGCTGACGAGGACATCCAGGAGCGGCTCTTGCGGAGTTTGAGTTCAGGCTATCGGCTTGATAATATCATTGAGGAACTCTTGCTTTTAGCCAGCATTCGCAAAGAAGCCGTTGAAATAGCCGCCTTCGATATGGCACCCGTTGTGGAACGCGCACTTGATCGCCTTGCCTTTATGCGTAATCAATATCAGCCTGAGCTGATTGTGCCTGATTCGTGGCCGCAGGCATGCAGCTATGCCCCCTGGGTCGAGGAAATATGGGTCAATTATTTGAGCAACGGCTTGAAATATGGCGGGCAACCGCCTCGCCTTGAACTGGGGGCTACGATTCAAGGCGATGGCGTGGTGCGCTTTTGGGTCCAGGATAACGGTCCGGGATTAGATGCAGCCGCCCAAGCCAACATGTTTACTGAATTCACGCGCCTCGACCGAGTGCGGGCAAAGGGCCATGGTCTGGGGCTTTCGATTGTGCGGCGGATTATCGACAAACTTGATGGACAATGCGGCGTTGAAAGCACACCCGGTCAAGGCAGTTGCTTCTTTTTCACTTTGCCTTTAAACCAGGAATAATCTGTGAATTTTTGCCGAGCAAAAAGAATACAGGATCAATCAAATTTCGCATTTCATACTCAGCTAATATGACCTGATAATTAGGTGCTTAGTGATCGTCAAGTCATAAGTGCAGTTTGTTTGTGTTTAAACTCTAAAATTCCGGATCTTTATCGTTTTACCGAAACCATTGCCGCCATGCGTCAGCATCATAGCCGAAATCTTGCCCGGTCCAGTCCTTTAAAGCTTCGTAAGCAACTTCTTTTGACGCATAAAACATAGGATCCGTCTCTGGAATCTTCCCTTCCAAATTATCAAGACAAATTTTAATGTAGGTTACTCTCGGCATAATGGACCTTCCTGTTCGAAACAACAAAATCCCGATTGAACATGCGGTTAACGGCTATTGGCTAAATATAGCCAACACAGGATTATCGTTCGATGAGTCTCTGGCAACAAAGCATTGATTATTGCCGGGGCATGGCAGTAAAGTAAGCCTTATAACCATGTAAAACAGGAGTGCTTCAGATGTTGAAGCCTATTTTATGGATATTGTTGATACTGCTGGTCAGCCTGCCAGTGGCGGCCCAGGATGATACCGACCCGCTAGCCTGGATTCCGGCGGACTTTGCCGGATATTTGCGCCTGAGTGTCAACGATTCCGATACGTTAACCATGATTAATGTGGCGAATTTTGCTGCGTCGTTTTTGCAACCGGGACGTATCACCTTCGAGCCGGTGAGTGGGTTGGAAAGCGTCCTGCCACTGGATACACTCGACGTGGAAGATTTCAGTTTTGTCCGCGACATCTTCCCCTGGTTGGATGGCGAGATCATTCTGGCCTATCGTCAATTTGGACCGGGGTTACGCGTAGATACCGCAGATATGGTAATGATCTTCCCCACCGAAAATGTACTGCAATCGGCCAGTGGGTTAAGCGGTGTGATTCAAGGGCAGGATGTGCTGGAAAAAGAAACCTACCGTGACCTTACACTGTATCTGGCGGATAAGACCACAATTGCCTTCGCGCACCAGGCCGTGCTGCTGGGGCCGACCGATCTCGTGAAGACATTGTTAGATGTACAGGCGGGTGACGGAGATCGTCTGATCGATAATATTGACTTTAGTCCAATCCAGGCCGCTGGTTCGAACCCGGCGATGTTGAGTGGTTATGCTCAGGGTAGCGAAATATTACGCTTGCTCAGCTTTATCATTGACGGTGATGAGTCGGCCCTGCCGCTGCTGGGAAATATATACGAAGCATTACAGACTTATCAGGATGCAGTTGGGTTTGAGCAGGTATTGCTGGGCGGTCAGGTAGATGGTGTAGGTTTCAGTTTGCAAGCCGATACGCTGCGCTTGAACGAAGTCGACGTGACTGTCACGCTGTATACTGACGACCCGGCGAATCCCGAACCATTTGCCGAGATCAGCACGGATGTCCTCAATTTAGTGCCGCAGAATGCCATGATCGTCCACAGCGGCCCGCAGGGTGATGTCGCGGCGATGAACGCGTTAACCCTACTGCCTCTGATCAATTTCAGCGGGCAACTTTTAGGCGCGTTTCCACTGGCGAACGCACCCGCTAATCCGGCGCTGGATGTGCCGACGGCTGACGATATTGAACAGGTCGTTGGTGGTTTCCTGATGACACTCACGCGTGAGGCCAATTACGACCTTGAACATGATCTGCTGCAACACCTGAACGGCAGTTACTCGGTGGCGCTGTTACCGCGCCCTAATGACCCGCTCCCCACGTTGAATCTGCCCTATGATGTCCTGATCGTCGCTGAAGTCGATGACGAGGTGGCGACCCTCAACGCGACCAACCGTCTGGCAGAGATTTTGCTGCCGCTCAATGAAGTGGAAACCAGCACGGTTAATGGCATGGAATTTCATCGTATCCAGCCCGACCCGATTGATGGGCCGCTCTTACAATTTGGCACGGTCGATAACCTGCTGGTCGTCGCCACTGGTGACGCCTTAGACGCAGCGCTTGATGCGCGACGCGGGGATGATCGGCTGGTGAGTCGAGAGCGCTGGCAGGCGGTGAGCGGCGATTCGGTGCCGCAACTCTACGTGGATATTCCAGCCTATTACAGCACCTTCTTGCCGCAATTTACTGGTCCCCAATTACAGCAGATCCGGCAATTAGGGTTGCAAACTGAATATATCGGTGACGGACTGTATCAGGTACATCTGAAGGTCACGATGCCCAGCCAGTTGAGTTAATTCAGGCTGGTCAAGGTATGTGAAATTGTCCCAGTGTTATCGCTTCCTGGTCGGTTTCGGCAAGCTGTAAACGATCACCGGTTTGCCACGCATAGACCAGCAACTCGGCACGATAGCTACCGGCAGGCAATGTTGGCAAGGGTAAACTTTGGCAGTTGAAGCTGCGCCCAAAAAGCGGCTGATCGATCTGGGCCACCCGTTGATCATTGGCATCAAAAAAATGGACAGCGTAGGAGAACTCATAATCAGGGACATCATTTCCCAGTTGCCAGCCCAGCGTCAGCAATGAATCCAGAGGCTGTAGCAGTGCCAGCGTGATTGTCGTATTTTCTTTTTGAAATAGGATGGCATTGGTCGCTGGCAAGCGCCCAAACAGTTCGGCTTGCAACGATCTGGTTACAAGCGGTGTCTCACAGTGAGCGTAACCCAGAGTCCTGAGTGTATCGGCAGCCCAGCCCTGTCCCCACGCATAATTCGGGTTGAAGGTTAACCATACCCTTACCGGTTTGCCCGCAACCCAGGCCTGGACCCGTTCACGGAAAAACTGCTCGGACATATCAGGTTCAACTTGAATAAACGCGTGCGGGGGTGACTCGATATACAACGGCAACAGGTCGGTATAACCGCCACGCTCAGCATTGGTCTCATCGGCAATCATGAGCAGGAAGTCATCTGTCTCAGCCTGGCTTGCCAGCGAGTTGGCTAATGCATCATACGGCGGGTGATAAATGGGATCATGAATACGATCAGCAAAGGCGGGGTCGAAGTTGCTCCACAGGCTGCCTAATAACCACACGCTCAGCAGCAGCGCCGGACGGATTTGCAGCGATGCGATGCCCAGCCCAACGATCAACGCCAGCGGCACCCAGAAGATGATGAGGTAGCGCAGGTCAAAAATGAACGGTACACGGCTATTGAGCATGAGCGTCGCGCCCAAGCCAATGAGCAGTAGAAACCAGCTTAGCCGGGCGGCCTTTCCCCGTTCACGCAACGCCAGCACGCCCAGCAAAACCAACAGCCACTGCCCGCCATTGCTGAACATCGTTGCAATTTGTTGGAGTGTCTCCGGGGCCGTCAATGCCCGTTCTTGACGGGGGTCGGATTGAGCAAAACTCAGCGTATATTCCAGGTTGGGCAGCCAGGGCATAAAGCTGATGCCGATCATTCCGAACACGATCAAAACGATGATCCAGCGACGGTTCTTTGGTGCGATCAGTAGATGGTATAGACTCAGCGTACCGAGCAAGATCGCGGCTGCATAGTGCGTATACAGGGCCGCAGTCGCACTCAAAAACAGTCCGGCCAGAATCATCCGGCCACCAGCCCGATATATTGTCCGCCAGTAACACCACAGCACGCAGATCGTCAGCAGCACCAGCAGCGTATAGGCCCGCATATCATGCAGATAGTTGACGTAAAATGCGCCGGTCCCCAACGTGAGTGCCGCGCCGAAACCCACCAGCGGCGAATGCCAGTCGCGTCCCAGGCGAAAGATGGCTGCAGTACTCAACACGCCCAGCAACAGCGATAACGCTCGTCCGCCATAGTCAGATAATCCGACGAAGCGGCCCCAGCCTGCCAGCAGCAGATAATAACCGGGCACTTGATACCGCGCATTAATCGTGCGCTCCCAGACCAGTGCCGGGGTAAACACGGAATCGGGCGGCATGAATTGTTCCGCACCGGCCCGCCGCAATGAGCGCAGTTCATCAATCCAGAGCGCATCAGCGGCTAACCCCCGCACGCCTAACCAGGTGACGAGCAGTAGCAGTGGAATCAACAGCCACTGGTATTTTGATTTCATCATGCGGCCAATGGTATCACGCTTGGCAATGCTGCGGGATGTGGATTTACTGGCTGAGTTTCAGTTTAGCCATCACCTTCACGCCATTCGTCGGGGACCGTAGCGACAGCCGTATTGGGATTGGGTGTGTGGATGGGTTTGTTCATCGCCCGGAAGGGCAATGTACCCTGCGCGGCTAGCTGTACGCGCTCCGCAGCCGTCGCCAGATAATCGGCGTCAATATCGGCCCCGGCAGCGCGGCGACCATGAAGCACCGCAGCAGCAGCCGTTGTCCCGGAACCGATGTAGGGGTCAAATACCAGCTCACCGGGATTGGTCAATGCCAGAATCAAGCGTTCCACCAGCCCGACCGGAAACTGACAGGGGTGCCCGGTTTTCTCAACATGATTGGATTTAACATTGGGCATGTCCCACACATCGCTGGGATTCTTGCCCGCTGGATTACCGGAGATCTGTCCTTTCTTCGCACCGCGAAAATGGCGCTTACCGGGATATTTTTGCGGCACCCGCACCGGGTCCAGATTGAAGACGTAATCGGCTGATTTCACGAACCACAGAATGGTCTCGTGCCGCCCGGAAAAGCGTAGTGATTCATGCAGCCCGTGCCCGAACGTCCAGACGATACGATTTTTGAGCGTCAGGCCCAGATCTTTGAAGATGGGGTACAACACCAAATCCAGCGGAAAAGCTTCTTTCTCGCGTCCGCTGCCCTGAATGCTGTGGCCGACCTGCCAGCAGATGGAGCCATTTTCAGCGAGAATGTCCACACAGGCGGTAATCGTGGCCCGCTGCTGCTCAACGTAGTCGTCAAACGCGAGATTCTGCTCGTATTCCTTGCCGACATTGTAGGGTGGGGAGGTTACGATTAATGTTGCTTGATCGCCGGTGTCTTTAATCTGCTGAATCAGGTCCAGGCGGTCGCCATGAAACAACGTCACTGGGATGTGGGACTCGAAGTGGGGGCTGATGAGGGCAATTTTGTTGGGCATCGATCAGTGGATGACTACTTACCCAACTGCCAGCCGGTCAGCCTCATCGCGGGTTGCCAACTCATCGATAAATTCATCCAGCTTACCATCCATGATCGCGGGCAGATTGTGGCTGCTCAGGTTAATACGGTGGTCGGTGACACGGTTCTGGGGGTAATTGTAGGTGCGGATTTTCTCGGAGCGATCACCACTGCCGATCTGACCGCGGCGCTCGTCTTCCTGCTCCTGGCGTTGCTTTTCCATTTCCATTTCATACAGCCGCGCAATCAGCACCTGCTTGGCCCGAATACGATTTTGCAGTTGCTTGCGTTCGTCCTGCATTTCGACAACGATGCCGGTGGGAATATGGGTCATTCTTACCGCAGAGTCGGTAGTGTTGACTGATTGCCCGCCTGCGCCCTGACTGCGATAGACATCGACGCGCACGTCATTCATATCCAGTTCGACATCCACCTCATCCACTTCAGCCAACACCGCTACGGTCACGGTACTGGTGTGGATGCGCCCCTGACTCTCGGTATCAGGCACCCGCTGGACGCGATGCACCCCACTTTCAAACTTCAATCGGCTGAACGCGCCCTGGCCTTTGATCTCAAACGTAATTTGTTTGAAGCCGCCCACGCCGGTTTCGTGCTGATCCATCACTTCGACCTGCCAGCGGCGACTCTCAGCATACAGGCTGTACATGCGATACAAATCCGCTGCGAACAATCCGGCTTCATCTCCACCGGCCCCGGCACGAATCTCGACAATCACGTTTTTATCATCACGCGGGTCTTTGGGCAGCAACATGATTCGAAGCTGATTTTCCAGGTTGCTGATGCTTTCGCGCAGAGTGCTGACTTCTTCCTCGGCCATTTCGCGCAGTTCCGGATCAGCCTCTTCCTGGAGCATTTCCTCCGCGCCTTCAAGTTCTTCCTGCTGGGTCCGATAGTTACGGAAACCAGCGACAATCTCCTCCAGGCTAGAGCGCTCTTTATTGTACTCAATCATCTTAGAATAGTCGGCGAGCGCTTCCGGGTCGGCCATCAATTTTTCTAGCTCGTTATACCGCGCTTCAATACCTGATAATTTATCGAACATGACTCACTACCTACCCACCTGTGCCTCGCTGAACGTTCCTATTATACGTTTAGAACACACTGGCGGGTAGGGTTGGCACAATTGGACGATGGGCGGAAACAATCAAATCTTGTGTACCCATCGGGAACGGGTGAAATTGAGGAGCTTACAGTGGGTGTTTGGGGTCTGGCGCGGCCCGGTGCTGCGCTGGCGTGAGGTGTTACGCGCGCAAGTCCGTATCCTATTCTAAGGCGGCTCACTATATCCACCTTATTACCCAATGGTTCGGTCGCGGACACAACCTGGCGCTCCAGGCGTCATTTACCTGTTAACCACTACTATCAACATCTAAGTACACGTGTTCTATTTTGGCAAGCTAATCTTTGTGACGCGCTTCAGTCAATATCAAGCGCCGGGTTTCGCCGCCAATGTGCGTTGAATCTGGTCGATGTGGGCATGGCAGTGATCGCGATAGACTTCAAGATGATCTTCAACTGTGATCGCGCCTAGTTCAGGATGCCGCAACGTGCGTGCCCACTGGGCATCACTCAGGCTTTCCCACAGCACACACCAGCGCTCATGTAGGCCCCGCAGCAGTGCCAGCGAGACCGCAACCGGTAGATCATAATCTGCCGTAACCGCCCAGGCGTCTTGATCGTAGGGTTTGATAATGGGGTTAGCTTCAGTTAGCGCCAGCTTCAGCCGCACAAAACTGTTCATATGAGAATCGGCGACATGATGTACATTCTGCGCCACCGTCCATTCATCATCCAGATAATGGGTGTGCAAATCTACGTCGCTCAAGTCCTGCACCAGCGCCGCCAGTTCAGCCGGAAAACGCTGAATAACGCCGATCATGGTGGTTCGCTCAGCACCTGTAAAGCGCATGTTTAGCTACCCTTCGCGGCCAATGTTTTCGTGATTTGCTCAATATGCGCTGGACCGTGATTGGCATAGACACGCAGAAAATTCTCAATCGGGCGTTCACCCGCTGTTGGCAGAACTACGGTGCGTTCCCATTGTTCATCGCTCAGACTTTCCCACAGGACACACCAGCGTTCGTGCAGGCCCTCGATGATTGCCAGCGAACTGGCGATAGAAATGTCCTTTGAATCCGGCGTTTCGGCCCACAGATTCTGATCGTAACCCTTAATATTAGGATTAGTTTCGGTCAACCCCAGCTTGACACGGATGAAGGCATTCATATGCGCATCTGCAACATGATGCACATTTTGGGCCACAGTCCATTCACCGGCGACATATGCCGTGTGCAGATCGTCGTCACTCAAATCTCGGACCAGTTCTGCCAGTTGAGCGGGATATGCTCGCATGGAATCAATTAACGCTTGTCGTTCTTCAGCACTGAAAAGCATCAGTCTCTCCTAATTTAAACTGGATGATGTCGCTATTTAAGCGGGTGTGACCACTTGACGAAGAATCCATTAAGGCCAGCCTACTCGTTTCTGGCTAGAAACTGCTCCAGGGCGCAATCATCGCGGTGCGCGGCGGAAATAGCGCTTCGAGCAATTGGGTCGCTTCAGCCGACATATTCAAAGTAGCGGGTGGCAGTGCGCCGAATAGGATTGGCAAAAAGTCGGCGTGTTGTAGCTGCATATTGGTCTCGTCCTGGCCGCGCAGGCCGATATATACGGTGTCTGGTTGAATGCTGAAGATGAACCCCCGCTCATCCAAGCCGGCTTGCCGGGTGATCTCCGGCAGCAGCGCATCGCGGAAACCCTCGGCATCGACAATCCGACCCATCCACTGACTGCCGGGATAGTGAGCGATATGCACCTTACAGTTGATTGTGCGACTCACAGCATACACAATATAATCGTCAGCGGGGACTGCCCATTCAAACGCTTCATCGCCTCGTTCCGCAGCGGCCTGACCGGCATGAGCCAGCAGCGTCAGAGCCGCTTCAGCGGTATCGGCAACCCGCTCCGCAATCCAGCCACTTCCGGCACGATAGCCAACAATTTGTCCAGCGCGGTCTTCAACGACTTCTACCGGCTCGTGCGTCTTATTTTCCACTCGCCAGCGCCAGATTTCGGCAGGGCGTTCCAGGGTGACACGTGAACCCCAGTGACGCTCGAACAGGGCAATCATCTGTGGCAGGTCGGCCAGTTCAGCCGGTCGCAGCTTCAATGGCGCGGTCAGATCAGCAATATCGGCGACGTGAACTTCCAGCGACTGGAAAGGCCATACCGTATGAAAACCCAGCTTCGTATAAAAGTCGGTGAGACCCGTAACCAGCAAGGCCAAATGATCGCCCCGTGCCTGCATATAATCGAGCGTATGATCCATCACCGCCGCTGCATAACCCTGGTCGCGGTGATCAGGATGGGTACAAACGCCGCCGATCCCGCCCGTCTGTAAAGTTATACTGCCATAGCGCAACTGAAACGGATGCGCCACGACATGCGCCACGGCCTTGCCGTCCAGCCAACCGACCCGATGCTGTTCATAGTCGAAGCCAGGCCCGGTGATATGGGTCTGCGCATATTGCTGACGTTGCTCAGGGGTTGGCATCCAATCACGCGAAAATGCAATATCCCCTAATTCACGGGCAGCGACGAATTCATCAAAATTGGTGACCGGTTGAATGGTTAGCATATGGTTAACTCTACTTTGATTAAGACTCTCATTACAATACAAAAAAAGAACGCGGTAATCAACCGCGCCCTTTGCACAATCATCAGTATAGCAACGCGCGTTAATCGACGCCACGCATCCGCGGGTCCAGCGCATCGCGCAAGCCGTCACCCAGGAAGTTGAAGGCAAACATGACCAGAAACAATGCCAGCGCGGGGAATAGGGCCTGGTTGGGATAGCTACGAATGGCCTGAGCACCATCATTAATCATCGCACCCCAACTCGGCGTCGGTGGGTTGACCCCTAACCCAATGAAACTGAGAAAGGCTTCGGTCAGAATGTATGACGGAATGGTCAGCGTCTCGGCAACGATGATTGGCCCCAGGATGTTGGGCAAGATGTGTTGCCACATAATGCTGCGGGTACCCGCGCCGATAGACCGGGCGGCATCGACGAAATCTTGTTCACGCAAAGCCAATACCTGACCCCGTGTCAACCGCGCCATTTGCATCCATGACGTGATACCGATGCCGATGAAGATAAACAACATACCACCGAAAGCCGAGTCAATCTGCCCCAAAGTGTAGGCCAGGGTGCCGGGCGTGTTATCCGAAAAGCTGGAACGGAAAAACGTCATCAACAGGATAATGAGCAACAGAGTCGGAAAGGCGTACATAATATCGACGAAGCGCATCATTAAATTGTCGACCCGCCCCCCGAAGTACCCGGCAAGCAAGCCAAATCCCAGGCCAATCATCAGGCTAACCAACGGCCCAACAATAGCAACCGACAGCGACACGCGTGCGCCATAGATGATGCGGCTCAGCATATCCCGCCCCAGGCTGTCAGCCCCCAGCGGATACTCGTCACTCACGGTGACGTAGCCACCATCGTCTTTGGCAGTCATAATCGGGAAGGCGTCAATCACCCAGCGGGGGGCCGCATTATTATCCATCAAGACCTGCGTTTTATAGTCTTTAGGGGCCACAAAATCGGCGAAAATAGCCACCGTGAAGTTAATAATGAGCAGAAACAGACCGAGCATCGCGGCCCGATTACGAATGAGACGTCGCCAGGCATCGGCCCACAGGCTGCGGCCCTGCACCGGCTTTTTCAACGTGGTTACCTGGGGTCCTGGACTATTTTGACTATTCTCCGCTGCTGCCATCTCAATTTCCCCTACTCATAGCGAATGCGCGGGTCCAGCCACGCATAAACAATATCAACCACCACATTGGCAACCACCAGGAACGTGGCAAATAGCAGAATGGTGCCCATGATGACGGCATAGTCCCGGTTGGTGATGCTACTCACAAAAAACCGCCCCAAACCAGGGATCGCAAAGACCGTTTCAGTTACCAGTGTACCTGTCAGGACGATGGCAAAGAGCGGTCCAATCACCGTTACCACCGGGATCATCGCGTTCTTCATTGCGTGGATAATCAGTACGGCGCCTTCAGTCAGCCCTTTGGCACGGGCAGTCGTGATGTAATCCTGGTGTAAAACCTGGAGCAAGCTGGCGCGGGTCAGGCGGGCCAACAGGGCGGAATAAGAGATGCCCAGCGCGAATGCGGGCATAATCATCTGGCTAAAATCCCCCCAACCGGAAACCGGCAGTAAACCCATTTGTACGCCAAAAATGTATTGTAGAGCCGGCCCCATTACCAGCACTGGCACCGAGACGCCGAAGATAGCAATCCCCATACTCGTATAATCAAATATCGTGTTTCGCTTTAGGCCGGCCAGTGCGCCCAACGGAATGCCCAGCGCAATCGCCACCCCCATGGCGGCGGTACCAAGTTGTGCCGAAACAGGCAGATGATCGCGGAAGATGTCATTCACGGTTCGGCTGCGCGAACTGAATGAAGGGCCAAAATTCATCCAGCGGATGTAGGTTTCGTCACCAATGGGCAGTCGAATATTGATAAGATAATCATTGGTGGTGGAAGCCTCTATCTCACCCGATGTAATGCGTGGGATCGTCGCGTCAGAAATATAATTTGCATACTGAACAAATAAAGGATCATCTAGATGGTACTTCTCGTTGAGGTTTTGAATCACCCGCTCCGGTAGTGCCTTCTCGCTGTCCCAGGGGCCACCGGGCACGGCATGCATGAGCAGAAAGGTGATAATCGACACGACAAACAAAACCACCAACATCCCGACAAAGCGCCGAGTTATGAAAACTAGCATAGCCACATTACCTTATAACAAGACACCGCCGATTGGAAATGCGGGAGGGGAGAGCATAACACTCTCCCCTTGCTGAACATCAATGTCAATCTGAGACAGTTAGTACGTAACCGTTAGCCGGAAATGTCCCATTTTTCGAAGCGTTCAGTACCTTCAACCGAGTAGGTTCGGACCACATAGGGCTTGGTCATTGCCAGGTCGGTAGTCCAGTAGATGGGAATAATCGCCGCATCTTCGAAGACTAAGATGTTTTCAGATTGTTCATAGATAGCACGACGGGCATCCACATCTGTCATCAGCGCTGCTTCTTCGACCAGCGCATCGTATTGTTCATTGACCCACAGCGTGTGATTATTGCCCGATTCAGAATGCAACACTTCATTGGCGAAGTTGTTGGCATCGGGGTAATCCTGGCCCCAGCCGAGGCGGAAAATCTGGGGTGGATCTTCATCCAGGGTTTCCAGATAAACAGCCCATTCCTGCGTGGTGATCTGAACCTCAACGCCGAGTGTCTGTGCCCACATCTGCTGAATCGCCTGGGCGATGAGCGCGTGTGCTTCACTCTGATTATGCATCAAAGTAATCGGAGGCAGTTCACTTGCAGCCGACAGGCCCAGGTCAGCCAGACCCATTTCAAATTCGGCGACGGCGGCTTCTGCGTTGAATTCGATACCCAGGTCAGGGCTGGTTTCGAGCGTCGGCGCGGCGGCCAAAGCCGGGGAGGTAAACCAGCGGGCCGGTGTCTGACCGCCTTTGACTACGTTATCAATCAAGGACTGGCGATCTACGGCCATCGACAGCGCACGGCGGATGTGAACATTATCCAGCGGCGGCTTGGTGACGTTGAAACCATAGTAGTAAATCGCAGGTGCGGGAATGATCGTCAGTTCTTCACTCAAAACCGGGTCAGCCTTAATGCGGTCCAGATCTTGAATCGGGACGGCATCCAGCGCATCCAGCTCACCCGCTTCGTAGCTTGACATGGCCGTGCTTTCCAGCGCGAAAACCAGTTCAACTTCGTCAAGCGTCGCCTGCGGAACATGTTCGGTTCCCGGCCAGAAGGGGTTTTTAATCAGGGTAACATGTTCGCCATGTTCCCATTCTTTGACGGTGAAGGGACCATAAGCCACGAAGTTTTCGGCCTCAATCCACTGTTCGCCGTGTTCCTCAATGGCCCACTGTGGCTGCGGACGGTTAATCCACATGCCGAAGATATTGGCGGCATAGCCTGCCGGGTTGGGGCTGACGATCTGTACGGTGTAATCATCAACCGCGGTCACAGCGACATCTTCCGCACTGCCTTCGCCGGAATTAAACGCTGCACTACCCTCGATAACCGGGAAGTTGACATAAGCATAGTCAGCGGCAGTGTCCGGGTTGAGGGTACGGGTGATCCCATATACGACATCATGGGCCGTTACCATACGCACATTGCCGTCGCCATCCAAAACTTCTTCGACCGCACCAGAATCGGCATTGTATTTCACCCACGGAATACCTTCGATCAGATTGAAGGTATAGGTCAGGCCATCGTCGGATACATCCCAACTGCTGGCGATACCGGTTTCAATGGCTAAGGTTTCTTCGTTGAGGGTGGTCATACCAGGATATGTGCTGATTAAAACCTGGATAGAGGACGAGTCCGTCGCCAGCGCGGGATCCAGCGTGGGCACATCGTCAAAGCCCTCCTGGTAAATCACCCGCTTGATGTCATCCTGGGCATTCACACCAATCACCAGTGTGAGCAGGATACTCAGGACGAGAGCCATCCCGACCATACGAGTAAACTTGCTTTTGTTCATCTATGAACCTCCTATAAACTTTCAAGAATTCCATTGCTTACCAGCGAATTTAGCAAAGGTACTCTAATAATACCCATTTCGTTCAAAATTAACAGGTATTTGTGACATTCTGCCCAAACAAATCGTTACAACGGGTATACCGGGTTAACGGATTTCGCTGGGTGGTCGCTCAAGATTGAAGCGATCAGTGGTATGAACGTAGCCCGGCCCCGTCATGCGCCCGACCGGTTTGTAAGCGTCAAAATCGATGCGATTGTCTGCCTGGACGATCGCATCATCAAAGTGCATGTACGTCACGGTGCCGATGACGATGTAACCGCCGCCGGGTTCCTCGCTAATGGTGACGATCTCGTGCAGTTTACACTCAAAATAGATCGGGGTTTCAGCCACATGGGGCACGTTAACCGTTGTGCCCGGTGCAGCGGTGAGTCGCGCTTGTTCGAACTCGTTGACTTCGGGTGGTACTTCAACCGCGGTGACATTCATCGCTTCCGCCAGGTCATCGGTCACAAAGTTGACGACGAACTCGCCGGTAGCTTTGACGTTATGATAGGTGTCTTTACCGGTGCGGGTGACGCGCTGGATGCCGGGACAAAACAACACGGTTGGCGGATTGGAACATACGCCATTAAAAAAGCTGTAGGGTGCAAGGTTCGGCTGGCCGTCCAGATTCACGGTACTGACCCAGGCAATGGGGCGCGGCACGACGGCGGCAGTCAACAATTTATAAACATCACCATAAGGATGTTCTTGCGGGATAATGTTCAAGAGAAGGCCTTCTTTTCACTACGGAATTATATACTTTACAAACCCAGTACAAAATTGTAACTGGTTGCACATGGATGTGTACCAAGTGATACCATGTGCTACAATGTATGCATAGTATACACACTATACAGATATGGAGGTGTACCAGCTTGCCCGATGTAAATGTAGACCCAACCCAAAAAAAAGAGAAGCAATCCAAAACAACAAACGAGAGGCCGATTGCTATTCCTCTCGAATTCGAAGACGCGCTAGCAGCGTTGCTCAATACGCCGCCAATAGCAGACGAAAAACAAGAAAATAAGGCATCGCCACAAGATCAAACGGAAGATTGTTAAGCTGTCATCCTAGCCAGTGCAGGCGACCTGACAGGCGGAAACGATTTAGGCCGCTAGCAATCTAGCGTATGCGGAATCTACGGCGACATCGTGAGTTTGGGCAAGTGATAATGCACGGCCCATAGACCGTCCGCACAATCAAGCGCCCGCACCCACAACGAATGCGTATAACGGTCTTGGCAGACATACGCATCCTCCAGTGTGACTAAGGGATCGGACAAGGTTGTGTAGCTGGGTCAGGTCGCCTGCACTGGCTAGGATTTATTGAGTTGAGAGTGGTCCTCCGTCTAAGTAGGCCATTCATAAGCGATAGGTGCGGCCCGGCAAGTTAGCTAACGACTAAACGGATGTTGCTAAGTTAACTTCCTGTACGTGGCTGCATTTTGGGCAAGTGTATGACACCCGTTGGTCCGGTTGTCCCTTACACTTGCCTTTTTCATCACACTGCTCGCATTTGACTTCGCACTCCTTTACCGATGGCTGATTATTCAGCAAGAGCAACAACTTGTGCGCGGTTCTCATAGGGCAATCCTTTCGGATATACCAGACCGCACCTATCGCTTATGGATAACTGCCATAAAAAAACCGCGTGAGACACTGAGTCGTCACGCGGTTTCAAAACCCCCAAAATGAGAGGGGATGGCAAGGTATTTTCGTGTTATACTGACACTGAAGGGCGCTATTTGAGATCATATTAATTGCTCTTCACTCGACAGCCTGGGTTGGCGTGCCTGGGCTGTCTTCATTTCCACTAGAACAATTATACTATACGGCAAGCAGGAGTCCCGTAACGTTCCGTTATGATTGGACTCGTGTTCCGCCGAAATCTCAATGTTAAGTAAAGGTTAGTTGCAAATTAAAGATTTGTATGTCAATTTTTTGCCACTAACACCGGCAATTGCTTCAATTGTACGTTCGAAGTCATTCACTTCACGGTTATTCCAGCGGAACACAAATTCACTGACATAGCGGTCCATGTGCTTTTCGCTGATGTGATGGAAGGTTCCATACACACCACGCTTTAGCAATGCATTCCAGCTTTCGGCAGTGTTTACATGGGCTGGGCCATTGGCATACTCACCAGCGCTGTGGTTAACTGCTAGATGTAGCGCAAAGTGATTTTTCAGGCCATTGTAGCCAGTATAGTTGTCGGTCATTACGATAGCGTCCTTGTGAGCAAAACGTTGAATGTAGGTCCGCAGATTCTTGCCAGTCAACTTCTTGATCTTTTTGGCCTGAACCTTACCGTCCTTGCCACGTTGCACGACAACGGCAACCGGGGTTTTCTTCGTGCCACGTCCGCGTTTCACGGGCTTGGTGTTCTGACCTTTGTTATCTTTACGTGGCTTGCCACCGACATAGGTTTCGTCGGCTTCCACGATACCCTTGATCTTTTCAGCAAAAGGGGACTGGCTCATAGCCTCCCGAATGCGGTGACACATAAACCAAGCGCTTTTGTAGGTGATACCAAGTTCGCGGTGTAACTGGTGAGCGCTCACACCTTTTTTACTGGCACACATCATATAGATAGCTGCTAGCCATTTGTTGAGGGGAATACGGCTTTTGTGGAAGATCGTACCAACAGTTACGGTAAACTGCTTACGGCAGTCTTTACACTTATACACACCATCACGAACCGGGTTTTTGCTGTCTGGTTTAGCAGTCAGCTTGTAGGCTGATACACTACCACAGTGAGGGCAAATTGGGCCATTTTTCCAACGCAGACGCTCCATTAAATTACGGGCTTCATTTTCATCTGCGAAGTATTTTGAGAGAGAAATCAGGTTTGTTTCTGCCATTGCTATACCGTATCCTTTACTATGGCTTAAGTATAGCAAATTTGTTTGGGTTTGTCAAGTATATAATTCCGTTTCACTATTGACGACGTTAATGGTTCACGCCACCAGCACATGCTAATGGCATCGATTCGATCTTAACGCCGGTATACTAAGAGGACAACATTTTTGGCATTACCTGGTCCATGAGCAAGGCAGTTTCTTCCAGGACTTGATAGTCATCCGCATAGGACAGGATATTGAGTTGGGGGTCAAAGCTCCAGAATCCAGCAATCTCATATAACGCCCGAATATAGGTATAGCAAATGCCCAGAATAACCCGCGAGTAGATGCCGTAAGCCATGTAGGGGAAGAAGAGGATCACGCCCCGGTCATGGATATAGAGGACGATACCAATTTCAGCGTTCGGGTAATGGAGTTCGACATCAATCCCCGGCCCCTGCACTGGCACCAGCGTGGGGTCCAGACGCAGTAGCTTGCGAGCCAGTGCTGAAGTTTTGATGCGGCGCACCGGCCAATATTTCTCCGGTTGATCGGTACTCGTGCCATGCTCGAAGAGCCAGTCCAGCATCTTTGGGGTCAATTCCCCGGTCTTGGGGGCATACAGGTGAATCTCGTAGATCATCGGCTACTCAAAAACGGCTGAATGCCCTGCATAAAGCGGTCAAATTGGTCGCGTTGGATACTGTGTCCGGCGTCGGCGATGGGCAGCAGCTGGATGTGGTCCGATAAGCCCTGGGCTTCGTCGGCAATCGCCGGTGTGACTAATCCGCCATCGGCATAGACCAGCAGCGCCGGACATTGCAGTTTTTGGACCACAGTTTGCCAGGGAACTGAAAACATATTCAACTGATCGAAGACGTTGAGGTCCACTTGCTTTTTGGCCGTGACCCAGGTAGCGAGATCGGTTTCATGCCAGGTGGGATTATCCGCCCGGCAGATTGCCAACAGGTCAGCGTCGCCAAGTTGTTGCTGTTGGCCCAGGCCCTCCTTCCACGCTAACCAGGCCGTTGGGTCGCGCTGGTCGAGGCTGATGTGCCAGGGGGGATCAATCAAAATAACAGCCTTCGTTCGCGCGGGATCATTGGCGGCCAACAACGACGCATTAATTGCACCCATCGAATGGCCCATAACAATCGGTTGTCCCAATCCCAGGCTCTCGATCACGCGTGCCAGATCAGCGGCATGGAGTTCGGCGGTATAGTTATCGGGTGGATTCGGTGTTTGGCCGTGACCACGGGCATCGGGCATAATGACATCGTAGTCATCGGTGCAGGCCTGGGCAACCCGTGTCCAATATAGCCCGTTGTCCGTAAACCCATGCGCCAATAACAACGGCGGCTTATCGCCACCAGTCCGAGTGTAGTGAATCAGGTTATCAATAAAACCGCTGTGCCAGGGTGCCATCCGTTGCGCCTCAATGATCGTTCAGGAGCAGTATACACCCTGGTTGAGGCTATGCGCTACTGAGGTTGGGCAGACGAAAAGCGGACGCAAAGCGCTCGAAGGTCGCTTCATCACCCTGCCTGATACGGAATTTTGCATCACCGTCGACGGCTTGACCGTTCAGGCGGTTGAGCAATACATCAAGGTCGGCCTCGACAATCAAATCCGCTGCTGTTGCCGTACCCGGTTGCACCTGTAATCGACCATCTTGTATCATCACATGGAACACTTCTTTGTTGGCTTGCACTTCACAGGTGAGGTCAATGCCTACCGCCGCTTTCGCATCGAATTGAATATAAAATGAACCCATGAAGGGGACTGTTCCCAAAAATTCACCTTCGGGGACGGGCAGTTGCAGGTAATCAATGCCCCAGTCAACCAGCGCTTGCATCACCGGGCCGAGGCCGCGCCCTCGTTCTGTAAGCTCATACACACTTGAACTGGCGGGTGGCGGCAGTTTGCGTTGCTGGATCAAGTTATCCTTTTCCAGTTCTTTCAGCCGCTTCGCCAGCAAATTGGTGCCAATGCCGGGTAAACCATTGAGTAGATCGGTGTAACGCCGGGGGCCAAATAACAGTTCGCGCACAATCAGCAAGGTCCAGCGTTCACCGATAACATCCAGACTATAAGCCAGGGGACAAAATTGATGGTAAGTTCGTCGAGTCATAGGCTAAAGTATAGCACAATTGTCCGCCTGAACAAGATTCACTTGACGAATGGCATAAAATACTTTAAAAATATATATGAACATTTGTTCCGTCGACTGAGGAGTGAATTATGACTGAATTTACTGGCATTCCACCAGCCGGGCTACGCTTTCTGGAAGAACTCGCTGAAAACAACAATCGCGAATGGTTCGAAGCCAACAAACACGTCTATCAGGATGAATTGCAAGCGCCAACCCTATCGTTCATTGTTGAGCTGGGCGAGCGCCTCAAAACTATTTCCGAAGGTATTCAGTATGATACCCGCACCAATGGCGGTGGCTCACTGATGCGCATCTACCGGGATACACGTTTTAGCAAAGACAAAACGCCCTACAAAACCAATATCACGCTGATGTTCTGGGAAGGTGAAGGTAAGAAAACGGAGAAGCCCGGTTTTGGCCTGCGCTATGATGTTGACGGCGCTGGGCTGATGGTCGGGATGCATGGGTTCCCAAAGCCGATGCTCACTGCCTATCGGGACGCAGTGCTGGATGAAGACCTGGGGACAGAACTGGTCGTTGCAGTTGAGCAAGTGAAACAGGCCGGAGATTACACGATTGGTGGTGAACACTACAAGCGCGTGCCACGTGGATTACCTGCCGATCATGAACGGGCGGATTGGTTGCGTTACGCCGGATTATATACCTACTCGCCACAAATTACGGTTGATGATCTGACCTCGCCGCAGTTGGTGGACAAGTGTTTCGCCCATTTCGAAAAGATGGCGCCGCTTCAGCGCTGGCTGGTCAAGGTCGACAAGCAGGCCAAATAGAAACAGCGCATACCACGCCATCCTGTTTTGCAATGGGCAAGCTGTTGCCTCGCCCTTACAATTTTAAGCAGTCTCAGTCGATCACGGATTACACAGCCGATTGATTGTTTGACCCCCTCCGTCTGCCTGCGACAGCCACCTCCCCCATACCACAGGTACGCTTCGCAGACGCATTGGGGGAGGCTGGATGGGGGTATTATTTTGAAACCAGGTTTTGTTAGACTATTTCGTGAATTACTGAATCTGGCTAACTCGTGGTAGCCTCATGGACGACGAGGTTATCAAACTCGATCTGAACGCCCAGACGGTTGTAGGCGCTGGCGGCGAGGCCCACCTGCCCCGATTCATAGGTGCTATCGGTGGCATCGCCCGCGAACTCGCCATTGATGTACAGCGCAAAATAATCACCCATGCAGACCGCGCGTAATTCATTACGACCCGGCCCCTGATTAATCAAGTCAGATTGCGTCCAATTCACCAGCGGCGTCAGGTTGCGCCCCCGTGCGCGCATAATGGCATAATTGCCGTCACCGCGAATCAGGAACATATAGCCATCGCCGTTGGGCAGGTTTTCCAGTTCAGCTTCGGTGTCGGCATCTTCGCCTGATTCGGAGACAACTTCTGTAGATTCAGCATCGGCTTCGCTGGTCGCTTCTTCAGTGGCTTCGGCAGTGTCCTCACCCGTTTCGCCACTGGCAACCGCGGCCAGTTCCGGGTCTATCTCGACGGGTTGGCCCACCTCACCCCGCAGGCGACAGGCGACGCCATAAGCGTTTTCGTTGCGTTCACTCACCTGCTCAATTTCGACATCAATGACGACATCGCCCAGTTTGTCGCCCCATTGGCCCCACCAGATTTCGCCGTCGCCCTGGTTCACGACGATGCGGTACACGCCATTGATGACGCGCAGCGTCGCGTCTTCATAGGCACCTTCCTCGAAAGTTTGTGCCTCCGCAAAGGAAAACGTCGCCAGTTCATCGCCAGCCGAAAATGAACGCAGCGGGCCGCTGCTGCAAGCCGCTATCATGATTGCCAGCAGCGAGAAAATGCTATATTGAATGACTCGTCTCACGGAAATGCTCCTCTAGGGTGAAGCGTCGGGTATGTCGGGTGTTAACTAAGTCACGGGCCGTTAGTCCCTGGTCCATAGCCGGGACCATGCAAGCAGCGGGTTCCGTTTGATGGGCAAGGTTTTCTGTCTTTTGGCTATGGACTGTAGACTAAGAACTTCTGACCACTTATTTAGTAAAACTCTACCACACAACCCCGAAACTGAAATGTATGCTGGTTACCTATTCATCAGACTATTATCTTGTGCCAGATGACCTAAAATTCAGCGGGGAACGTCGGTTCGTGCTACAATGAATTTACACAATTCACAATTCAAGTGAGAGAGGGAAAGCCATGTCCACCGATCAGGTATTTCAGGCACAGGCACAGGTCCAGGATGATTTTCTAGCCCGGTCCAATGTAATCGGCGTTGCAGTTGGCAACAAAGGAGATAAGACCGTCGCCGAAGGTGAAAAAGCCGTCGTCGTGCTGGTGGAACAGAAGAAGCCGCTGGCTGCGCTCTCCGCCCAGGATGTTATTCCCAGCACAATTGATGGCGTGCGCACCGATGTCTATGAAGTCGGGTATCTACGCGCTTATGAAACGCCGCGTGATCGTTTTCGGCCCACGATTCCCAGCGGGGTGAGCATCGGCCATTTTAAAATTACTGCCGGGACATTGGGGACGATTGTTACCGATAGCACCACCGGCGAAAAATTAATTCTTTCAAATAATCATGTGCTGGCAAACAGCAATGATGCGGCGATTGGAGATAATATTTTACAACCTGGCCCGACCGACGGCGGTCAGAATCCGGGTGATCGGGTTGCGACGCTACATCGCTTTGAGCGCATCCGTTTTATTGGTGAACCTGACCCCGGCCCCTTGCCACCAACACCCGACCCCGGTGAAGATGCAGGTGGCTGTTTGATGATTCTCACCAATATCATTAACCTGATTAGCGAGGCCACTGGCTCACAGCAGCGCTTGACCACTGTCTCCGGGCAGGCGGTGAGTCCTACCCCCACGACAGCCGCCCCAACGGTCACGACGCAGGCCGTTTCGAATCTGGTGGATGCAGCCCTCGGCAAACCAGTTGATCCCGACATGTTTACGGGTGAAATTCGGGGCATTGGGGCGGTCAGCGGGACCAAAGCGGCTTCACTGGGTCAACAGGTCCGCAAAAGTGGTCGCACGACGGACTTCACCACCGGGACTGTCACCTTGTTGAACGCTACTGTCAACGTGGCTTATGGCAGCAAGACCGCACGTTTTACCGGTCAGGTGATTACCACGCCTATGAGTCAGGGTGGTGATTCGGGGTCGCTAATAGTCGATGGCACGGAGAACAAGGCGGTGGGGTTGTTGTTTGCCGGTTCACCCCAGGCGACCATTTTCAACCCAATTCAGGCAGTATTGGATGCGATGTCAATTAATATTTGATTTTGGCACCCAGAACAGAAAAACGGTGGGCCTGTGATCTTTTAGAATATAATTCGGAAAAATGATTGACCTCACCCCTCCTTACCTGCGGTAAATCCTCCCCTCTCCAAATTGGATAGGGGTTGGGGGTGAGGTTTTTCTGGCAGCCTGTCTCAATCCTAATTTCCGTATTCTTGTTGATCTACATAAACCCATTGTCCAATCTCACTTGGTAGCAGGTGAGATCTTGTCTAATTGGCAGTTGACTCATAGTCATGGTGAAGCGTTTATGATAATCGTCGTTTGAATGAGCGCCATCAAAGCAGAAGAGGTGCAAGCATGTCAGAAGATATGACCGAACGCGCGAAGGCTGTCCAGGCGAAATATGAGAGTGAACTCATGGCAAAGCCGCATGTTCAAGGCGTTGCGGTGGGCCTGGCAAAAAAGGATGGGCAGTACACTGGTGAGATTGCGGTAGTCGTGATGGTTGACCAAAAAGTGCCTGCCAGTGAACTGTCTGCCGACGCTGCCATTCCGGGTGAACTGGATGGTGTACTGGTTGATGTACAAGAGATGGGCCAGTTTGCCGCACAGTGAAGTAGGGTTCATGGTCCTGCCATTGCCGATCATGAAACCTGCTTAACCATTGAGCAGCGTTGCCAGCCGCTGGTTTAGCGTAATCAACTGATGACAGTTGTCATTCAGCTTGCCCAGTTCGCTGCGGGCGGTTAGTAGGGGACTCGTCGGGTGACTGACGGCATCGCGCAGCCGTTTGAAGCGCAATGCTTTGCGGGCCTGGGTTGAGTTACGAAAGCCCAGCATGTCGCGGATGCCATCATGCTTGCGGGCGATCAACACCAGATCAGAGATATACATATGGTGCAGCAGGTCCAGGTTAATGTCCTGGGATGCGGCATTGGCTTTTTCGGTTTGTAGGCGTGCCCAGCGTTCTGCTGAGAAAAACGGACGATAATCGTCATCGTTGGGAATAACCTGGCGAATCAGGCGTGCGAGTTCCGCTTCGAAATGCGCCACCAACAAATAGACGCTGGCCCGCGCTGGAATTTTGTTCAAGTCCGCTGGTGCGACCAACCCGACAATTCGGCTGGATTGGAGCACGAGAAACACGTGCTCTGGCTGGTGCGCGAACAATTGAATGATTTCCAGAATCGGGGTATCAGTTGTAACCAGCCAATCAGCGGTCAGGCTCGTCGGCGAATCGCCAGCCTCCAGCGCCTTGCGGGTAATCATCCCGGTGATGCGATCGCCGGTGCGGGCCGGAATATACGTGAGATTATGGATCGCCGCATGGTCGATAATCTCGGCGCGGGGTTGACCCGCTTCCCAGCAGGTTAATTCACTGATCGGCGTGGCAATGGCAATGACATTGTAGCCAATCTCCCGGCTCATCCCGTAGACCAATGTCAGGCCTCAATCAAGCGCACATGGGCAATTTCACGGCGATCAACCCGGCGAATTTGTTCGGGCAAAACCGAAACGACGGCCAGTGTCTCACCCGTAAAGGAACTGAACTCGACTTCATAACCCTGGCCGGCACCATGCACCAGCACCACCGTACCCACATCACCAGCTTTCAGGTGGTCTTCGGGGAGATCAGACGTTAAGACAACGATCTCAAGTTCTTCAATCATCATCGCCCTCCTTTAAAGGGTAGGCGGTAACAAATCTTGGGATTTCCTGCCCTGTATCAATAAACCATACTGTGCGCACTTGTGGTTTGCGATCGTCTGGCGTTTGCAGGATACCTTCAAGAACAAACCGTTTCCCAAATGGCGTATCTTCTGTTTTCTTGATTTCACACTCGACAACATGTAACTGCAAAGCAGCAGCCAAGATTTCCCATTTCTCTAGCGTAAACCCAAATTCCATAAAGAAGATGGCTTTCCCGCGACAGGTCTAACAAATACCGGGTGATCTTCGTCTCCGAAATTTTAACATGTTTATGGTTGGGTAATTTCATTTGTCAGGCCAAATCAGACATCGGCAATCGGCAGGCCCTCCATTTGCATGATCTTTAAGGCGTTGGTGGTTGGGCACGGTCCAACCCGTAATTTGTAATCGAAGATCATGCGCCCGTCAACCACATCTTCGCGGAAATGATAATTCTGAACCTGGGGAATCTCGTCTGCCAGTTGGACCAGTTCCAGATCGTGCGTGGAGACCACCCCCAGACCATGCCCCCCGGCCAATGCGCGAATATAGGCGCGGCTGCCGATCAGCCGTTCGCGATTGTTGGTTCCTTTAAAAATCTCGTCAATCAGGAAAAATAATTGGTACGGATGCTCAGCTTGCAGGGCGTTGAGCAAGGTCTTCAGGCGGCGCACTTCAGCGTAAAAATAGGAGAAACCCTCCGTGAGCGAGTCGTTGATACGGATAGTCGAGAACACGCGGAATAAAGTTGTTTCGAAGTGAGCCGCGTTGACCACACTGCCCGCATAGGCCAGCACCAGGTTGACCCCCAGCGTCCGCAGGAACGAGCTTTTCCCCGCCATGTTCGACCCGGTGATGATAACCAGACTGCCGATGTCGGTCAGACTGAAATCGTTGCACACTTTCACTGTATGATCCAGTAATGGATGGCCCACTGCATCTGCTTGCAAGCCACCTTCGGTTCGTATCACGGGGAATTGATAATCTGGGTTCAGGTAGGCAAACGTTGCCAATGAACTCAGCGCTTCCAGTTCATACCAGGTATCCAACCACACCGGCATCTGCGTAGACAGGTCGGCACGATAACGGGCCAGCAGGTAGCCAAAAAACATATCCCAGGGCACCGCTGCATTAACCAGCACCCACAGGATGGGATTGCCGCGCAAGCCCGCCGCGAATACAACTCGACCTACGCGCCGCAACTGAGTGGATGGTCTTGCGCTGGGGGTAATAAACGGCTGGCACAGCGCTTTGAGTCGCGGGCTGGCATGGTAGCCATAGGTTTCCAGATAACCGAAGACCGCACCCAGATGCCGTAACGCTGTGCTGAGTGACAGGGATTCGTTGAACAGATCACCAAGCTGGCGTAAACGAATCACGGAATAACTGGCATAGATCAGAAAGGTGAACGGCCACACACGGGGCACCATTTCCAGCGCGTTGCCGATGAACAAGACCGCGTTGATAAGCGCCAGCACCGCCAGCAAAAGTAGATCACCGCGTCGGGGTCCTGAGGTGGTGGGACGCTGAAACCAGGCCAGGATTTGTTGGCTGGCGATGCGGTCATCGGGGCCGTTGGCAGCCAGCCAGCCATTCAACGTCAATCGGTCCCTAAAATTGGTCAGGCGCAGCAGTTCCCGCACCAGTAGCTGCCGCCGTTCGATTTGAACCGGGTCAGGTTCGGGGGCCAGTAACCAGCTTAATAGCCGCTCACTCCCGCTTTGGGAGACCGTCGTGTCTAAAAGGCGCTGTAGCGAGTGTTCGCCAACGATGTCGAGATCATGAGCGAAGGGGTGTTCAGGGGAGGCGGTTGCTTTGTCGGTGGGCAATCGTGCCCAATCCAGTTGAATGCGAGCTAAATGCGTACTTTTCAGCCGATACCAGTAGCGGTGGCGCGTGATGCTGTGTTTGACCTGCCGGTGATAGTGAGCGGCAACATTGAAGATGACCAGGTCGGCGATGAAACTTAGATAACCAGCGACATCGTTCAGCAGCGAGAAGGCCAGAAAGACCAGGACCGCGCCGATCACGACAATCGCGACACGCAGCCGCACAAACTGATCGCTCTGTATTTGCAGATCAATGAGACGCTGGTCCAGGCGTTGACGATAGCGTTCCAGTTGCGCGATGCGGGCTTGTTTTGCGGACAACGATGTTCCTTTCCTGAGCGGCAACCGGGTTAATCATACACGAAATTTTGCGTATCTCTATCACTCCGTACCAACCCATGCATGGACTTCTCATGAAATCAGGCTCATTCTTCCCTTATACTCAGTGAGGTTGTCGATGACAGATGCACCAATGGTAACGATCATGAGGCGTGCGGTTAATTTGATACTATTTGGCAGTTTGCTGCTGGCGATTGTTGTAAGTGGTGTGGTCCTCTGGTTGACCTATACCCAGGCGGTTGGGCTGGTTCAACCGGTGCGGTCAGCATATACGCAAACCCCGGCAGATTTTGGGATTACTGACTGGGAGACGGTGCAATTTAACAGTGGTGATGGCACCCAACTGGCGGGCTGGTTTTTGCCACCGGGCGCGAAAGATGCCAGCGTGATTCTGGTGCATGGGCTGGCGGCCAATCGCATCACCATGCTGGAACAAGCGCTACTGGTTAATCAACAGGGCTATGGCGCACTACTGTTTGATCTGCGCAACCATGGAGCCAGTGCGGGTGATCTAACGACAATTGGTTACACCGAAGCGCAGGATGTGCAGGCCGCATTTGCCTACCTGCAACAGCGCCCTGATGTGAACCCGGATCGCATCGGCCTCATTGGTGAATCAATGGGCGGCGCGGCGGTGTTACTGGCAACCCCGGACCTGCCCACTGCGAAAGTCGTGGTTGTCGAAAGCACCTTTACCAGCCTCGAAGACAACGTAGCGGATGCCATCCGTGATGATTTCCATCTACCAGCTTACCCCCTGACACACTTGCATCTGTGGTTTGTCAGCAATCTGGGACGTTTCCCCGCTCATGATCTGCGCCCGATTGATGCTATCGCTCAGGTCAGCCCACGTCCGTTGCTGATTATGCATGGTGCTGCCGATTCGTTGCTGCCGGTTCACAATGCCGAGCGCTTATATGCAGCAGCCAGTGAACCCAAACACCTGCATATTATCCCTGGCGCGGAACATGCTGGTTTGATGGCGCAGGCCCCGGCAGAATTCACGCCCGTTTTGCTGGATTTCCTGGAGGAATATCTCTAACGCATGACTGATGGACGCAAGCGCAGCAGTATTCAACCCGGTATGAAAGTTTCAATCGTGCTCAAAGCCGACCAGCGTACCGGCAATCTCACCGAAGGAATCGTCAAGGATATTCTGACGAAATCTGCCAGTCACCCGCATGGCATCAAAGTTCGCCTCACCAACGGTCAAGTTGGACGCGTCAAGCAGATTGAAAGTTAGCCAGCGCAATCGCTACTGGTCTATCACCGAGCCATCAACATGGAGTCGTGTTTGCACCGCTCGCGGGCGATAGGGATGCTTTTCTGCCGCATCCGGCGCAAGTTCGACGCCGATGCCCGGCGCGTCCGGGATGATGATAAAGCCCGCTTCAATCTGCAAACTGCTTGTGACGATCTCGCTCTTGGGTGGTTCGTGTTCGCCAGTCGGGTATTCCTGTAGCGCGAAGTTGGGAATGCAGGCGGCCAACTGAATGCAGGCGGCGGTGCTAACCGGGCTGAGCGGATTATGCGGCACCACCTGGACATGATGGGCTTCAGCCAAAGCCGCGATCTTTTTGGCATGAGTCAGGCCGCCCACCATACACACATCCGGGCGCACATATTGCACTGCACCCCGGCGCAGCAGCATCTCGAACTCGTAAATCGTGTGCAGGCGTTCACCAGTCGCAATCGGAATATGAATGTTCTGCGCCACGAGCGCCATCGCGTCGAAATTATCCGGGAGAATCGGGTCCTCGTAGAAGAACGGCTGATAGGGTTCAATCCCGCGGGCCAGCGCAATCGCCTCTGCGGGAGTCAACCGCCGGTGAATCTCGATGCACAGATCAACGTCTTTGCCGACCGCTTCTCGATAGTGGGCGACGGTTTCAATCGCATCGCTGATCTTGTCGGCGTGGGTCATGAAGTAGGGTAAATCACGCGGTTCATCCAGGAACGGGGTGAGATGGCCGACCGCCGTAAAGCCCTTTGTTTTGGCGTCGATGCAACCCTGAATGAGTTCGTTCTTGGTGCGTCCAAACACATGATAATAGACGCGCGCTTTGTCGCGTGTTTTGCCGCCCAGCAATTCATAACAGGGCACGCCATAGAACTTGCCTTTGATGTCCCACAGCGCGATGTCGATGGCGCTCAATGCCCCCATGATGGCCGCGCCGCGAAAGTGACTCCAACGGTAGAGGTATTGCCAGTGATGCTCAATCCGCATGGGATCCTGTCCGATGAGATAGCGCCGGAAGGTATCCACCGCGCTGGCCGAGGCTTCGAGATAGCCCCACGCGCCGGATTCGCCCAGGCCGACAATGCCCGCATCGGTATGCACCTGCACAAATAGATAGCGGTCTACAAAGATGGTCTTAATCTCGGTGATTTTCATAACAATGACTCTTAGATAATTGAGAAATGACTGCACGTTACTGTATATATGGACGAATTACTGAGATAACTTTACCAAGAATTTGGCAGTATTGGGGATCAACAAAAATAGGCTCAATATTAGGATTTTCTGGTTGTAATCTTATCTGACTACCTTCTAAATAGAAGCGTTTAAGTGTTGTTTCTCTTTTTTCTTCCAGCCATACTGATACCAGATCTCCGTTACGGGCCTCATCTGTGCGAACTAATAACACAATATCTCCATCGGCGATCATTGCATCAATCATCGAATCTCCCTTGACAGTCAAGGCAAATACTTCGTCTGGATTAGCATCACCTAAAAGCGATGACGTAACTTCAATGGTATCTCCTCTGGCTTCAAATGCTGGCACTGGTTCGCCTGCGACGATTTGCCCTACAAGTGGGATTTGAACCGTCTGTCCTTCTGGGTTGAAGATGGCCGTCTTTTTTCCCGTATTATCTGGGACATCAGCAATAATTCGTATGCCGCGGCTACCTTGGCTGGAACGCTCTATGTAACCAGCTTGAGTTAGTTTATCAAGATTGTAGCTGACTACCGAAGTAGAGTTAATGTCGGTTGCTTCTCCAATTTCCCTTATCGTAGGCGGGAAGCCATTGTCCCTAACATAATCCGATATATACGCCAAAATCTCTATTTGTCGAACTGAAAGCCGATTAAAATCTGTTCGACTAGCAGATCTGGCTTGTTCTGGCGCTATTTCGCTCGTCGCCATTGGCAATTCTTGATGGTGTTGTTGAGAGAGGATAACAGATTTATCCAAGGATACTTCTGCCGATTGGCTACCACCTGTTTCGAGTAGTTGGTGTTTGTCACGAATTATTCTTGATAAGCGCCAAGCTGCTTTGGTTGGCAGTACTATGGTGACAATTGTACTACCTTCCACAACCTGTAGGATTTTTATTTGTTCCGAAGAAATTCCTAGCTGTCCACTTAGAAGATCGATAAGATTATGTCTATCGAAATCCCGAATACCAATTGGAAGTGTTAGGGTAACTTCTGACAAACTATCCCCGTTGCCTGTTGGCTTTGGTTCAGAAACAGACGTGATCTTCTGGTCCTTCGGTATTGGATGCAAAATCACATCAAGAGGTTTATTGAGAAAGCGATCTGTCAATTTATCTATAGCTTCGTCAAAAAAATCATCGGGCACAGAAATTCCATTATATTCCTGTAACAGTGCTAACTTGCCCGTCAAAAATTGTTGGCACTCCTCAAAGGAAAAACTATCAAACATCAAAGGTACGACATTGCGTTTTAACTCTAGTGCATGTTCAATTTCACGTCGTAACCAGTCATTAGGTTCCAAACAACGCTCTAATGCGTTAGGAGTCAAGATAATGACAAAATGCGCCCTGGCGGCAATTTGAGTCAGTATTGCACGCTCGAATGAACCTGAATCAATATTAAAGCTGTCCAAAAAGACATCAAAGTCAAGTGATGTCAAATGATGAAATACAAGTTTCGCTATATAGCCATCAACTCTTCTATAGCTTATGAAGACGGTTTTCTCTATTTTCATACCACATATCACTTTTTGAGGCGTTCAATTATCTATTCTAGGACATTATCATTTCGCTGTCACGTTCGTAGCAAGCAAAACAAAACGCGCACCGAAGCAATGCGCGTTTGAGCAATGGATTGTGCATTAGATTATTGTTGCGGGCGGTTAATCACCAACGGCAGCCATTGGGAACGGCTCGGCTGATTCCTGACGTTGGGTGGATGCCGGGCCAATCAAATTTTCGGCGATGATGGCCGAGGACAGCACGCCCGGTAAACCCGCGCCGGGATGCGTCCCCGCGCCAACGAAGTACAGGTTGTCAAATTCGTCCGAGCGATTGTGGGGGCGGAACCAGGCCGATTGTGTCAGGGTTGGCTCCACCGAGAAAGCCGACCCCATACGGCTGCTCAACTCACCCTGGAAATGGAGTGGGTCAATGTAGTGTTCGGCGATGATGTTCTCCTGCAAATCTGGCAGGTAATTGTCTTCCAGAAATTGCATGATAGTATCGCGGTAGGGCTTCGCCTGTTGCGTCCAATCAATTCCACTGCCGAGATGCGGCACCGGTGAAAGCACATAAAAGTTCTCGCCACCTTCGGGCGCAATCGACGGATCGGTCAGGCTGGGCATGTGCAGATAGAGTGAGAAATCATCGCTCAGGTGTTTCTTGCCGAAGATGTCGCTCAGCAGACCTTTGTAGCGTTCGCCGAGGATGATGTTATGATGCGCCAGGCCGTGATCGCGGTACTGCTTTTTGGTGCCGAAATAAATCACAAACAGCGACATGCTGTACTGCATCCGCGCCATGTTCGCCCGCGTGAACCAGTTTTGATGTTCCTTCTTGATGAGCTTCTCGTAGGTAAAACCGACATCGGCATTGTTCACGACCGAGTCGGCACGATGAATCGCGTCGTCCACAGTGCGGATGCCGACCACGCGCTTATTCTCGATCAAGATTTCATCGACGCCGGTGTTGAGATGGACCTTGCCGCCCAGTTCACCAAACAGCTTACCCAGTGCAGCTACGACCGCCCCGGTCCCACCAATCGCATAATGGATGCCCCACTCGCGTTCGAGGTAATGAATCATGGCGTAAATGGATGGCGCGGTAAATGGATTGCCACCGACGAGCAGCGGATGAAACGAGAAGCAGCGCCGCAGGAAATCATCTTTGATGAACTGTGAGGCGTACTGGTAAACGCTCTTGTACGATTGCAGCTTGATGAGATCGGGCGCTACCCGCAGCATGTCCATAAATTTCAGAAATGGCTTATCGGCGAGTTCGATAAAGCCTTTTTCAAAGATCGCCTGCGTGGTGCCCATAAATTGCTTGTAGCCCTCACGGTCGGCAGGATTGATCTTCTCGATCTGGTCGAGGATAAAATCTTCATCGCCGTTGTAATCGAAGGCGCGTTTATTGTGGTCGAAGATGCGGTAGAACGGATCACATTCGACCATCTGGAAATAGTCTTCGCGTTTTTTACCCGCCGCTTCCCAGATGTCATCGAACATGAATGGTGCGGTGATGACCGTTGGACCACCATCGAACTTGAAGCCGTTCTGCTCATATACATAGGCCCGCCCACCGAGTTTGTCCCGCTTCTCGAAGATTTCGACATCATGGCCCGCTGCTGCCAACCGCACGGCGGCGGCCAATCCGCCAAAACCGCTGCCAATGACAATGATTTTCTGTTTCATGGTGCTTCCCCCAGGTTGTGTGTTCATTGATTTCATTATGTGAAAAAAGGTACAGGAAGGCAACGATTCTTCACACAGCGCTCAGGGGCTTGTTAAGTGGCGTTAATGATCGGCACTCGCGCATAGGCCGTCATGTGAAAGGATACCCGGGCGGGCCGGGTGGACAAAGCGTTATCATTCGCACTACTCACATCAAATACAATAAAATCACAATCCGTTACATTTAACGTATGTTGATTAGAGTACGAGGTCAAGCAATCTTTAAGGAATTTGACAAACTGTTAAAGCTGCCATAAACTAGATTTATGTTGGCGTAACTGGAATTTGAGCCTTGAGAATAT
Source organism: Phototrophicaceae bacterium (assembly GCA_965223835.1). Taxonomy (GTDB): domain Bacteria; phylum Chloroflexota; class Anaerolineae; order Aggregatilineales; family Phototrophicaceae; genus CAVYXZ01. Next base: position 5,487,367 of record CBDCXQ010000001.1, on the reverse strand, counting down.
TAAGCCAACAACCAAAAACATGGACCTAAAAGCACGCGGTTCGGGCTGTTACCCAACCGCGTGTTTCTATTTTTGCCCACTTGAATAAGAGGAGATAATGCTAATGGACTACGGCATGATTAGTCAGATCGAGAAAGCCCGGTTGTATGCTGAGGAACCCGAGCGCGTGACGTTTAATAACATCAATGTCACGTTTAAAGGCGACAATAACACATACACGATTACGCTGGATGATTCTGGCTGGAATTGCACCTGTCCTGGATTTGCATCCCATCATATTTGCCCGCACATCATGGCGATGGAACGCTTGCTTAAGCCCATGCTGAAGTTAGCGCCGCTGCCCTACGCGCCGGGGCAGAATGTCGTTAGCGATGTGGAAAAAGCCGGTCGTTATGCCGATGAGACCGACCGTATCCGTTTCAACACATTTCAAGTAACGATTCGCGGCAATAACAATGACCATATCGTCAGTTATGATCATGGAAAATGGAATTGTGATAGCACCTCTTTCCGGCTGCGTGGTGTTTCCAGCCATACCATCGCGATGGAACGGCTGTTGAAGGGCATGCTGGCGGTTGAACCCTCTGTTGCCTGATGCAAGCTGGCTTGAGGTTTGTCGCTAATAGATGAACCTCAAGCGATATATGTGTGTAGCTATAACGAAATATTTGACAGAACCGCCAATATTGTGCAAACTCTCTGCCAATATCATGCTGGTTTAGTTTTCGTTTTAGGAAGGAGGACGGGCTTTTGGCAGTTCTCATGGAGGTCAAAGACCTCGTAACCCGATTCTATACTCAAGAAGGAACCGTATACGCTGTCAATGGCGTCTCCTACCAATTGCAAGAAGGTGAAACGCTGGGTGTAGTGGGCGAAAGTGGCAGCGGCAAAAGTGTTCACTCTCTGGCAATTATGGGTCTCATCCCTAACCCTCCGGGTAAGGTAGAAAGCGGCGAGGTAATTTTCCGGGGACGCGATTTACTCAAACTTTCCTCGGAAGAAATGCGGTTGGTCCGCGGCTCAGAAATTGCGATGATTTTTCAGGACCCGATGACATCACTCAACCCGGTGTTGACCATTGGTTCGCAGATTACCGAAGCGCTGAAGTTACATCTGGGTATGAATAATAATGAAGCGCGGGGCCGGGCGGCTGAGTTATTGTCCCTCGTTGGCATCCCGGATGCAGCGTCGCGTCTGGATAATTACCCGCACCAATTTTCCGGTGGGATGCGGCAGCGCGTCATGATCGCGATGGGCTTGTCCTGCAACCCGAAATTATTGATTGCTGATGAGCCAACAACGGCGCTGGATGTTACCATTCAAGCCCAGATTCTGGACCTAGTTAAACGGTTGCGCCAGGAATTTAGCATGGCAATCATCTGGATTAGCCATGATCTGGGGGTGGTTGCCGGCATCGCTGACAACATTAATGTGATGTACGCGGGCACGATCGTTGAGCGCGGTTCGGTGGAAAAGGTTTTTGCGGATACACGGCATCCCTACACGGTTGGCTTACTGGGTTCACTGCCCCGGGTCGATAGCGATGGTTCTGAACGGTTGATGTCCATTGTGGGCGCACCACCTGATATGCGTCAACCCTTAACCGGTTGTCCATTTGCTGAGCGCTGCCCGTACCGGATTGATCGCTGTACTGAAGAAGTGCCGGTACTTGAGGCCGTGCCCGATGGACAGGGTGACGATCATATGATGGCCTGCTGGGTGGATATTCGCCAGGCTGAACCCCATGTAATTGAAGGAGCGACCCAGGTATGAGCAGCTTAGCACCCCAGGCAGCAGCCCCGTTGAGTGCAAAAACCGATGACGATGTTTTGGTCCGGGTACGGGGCCTCAAGAAGCACTTCCCCATCACGTCCGGTGTTATTTTTCAGCGACAGGTTGGCGCGGTTAAAGCCGTCGATGGCGTGAGTTTTGATATTTTCAGAGGCGAAACGCTGGGGCTGGTTGGTGAGTCGGGCTGTGGCAAAAGCACCACCGGACGGACCGTATTGCAGCTTTATGAGCCGACCGAAGGTTCGGTCCAGTTGAAAGTTTCGGAACGAGGTGGTCAGGAAACATTCAAGGAACTCACCACGATTAAAGGTGAGGAACTGCGCCAAATGCGGCGGCAGATGCAGATGATCTTCCAGGATCCCTATGCCTCGCTGAACCCCCGTATGTCAGTGGGCCGCATCGTTAGCGAACCGTTGCGTATCCACAATATTATGGGGAAGAAAGAGCAGGATGAGTTCGTCGAACATCTGTTGGAACGGGTGGGGTTAAATCCCTATTTTGTCAACCGTTACCCCCATGAATTTTCCGGCGGTCAACGGCAGCGGATTGGTATTGCGCGGGCGCTGGCGCTGGAACCCAGCTTCATTGTTGCCGACGAGCCAATTTCGGCGCTGGATGTTTCCATTCAGGCCCAGGTCGTCAATCTCCTGGAAGACTTGCAGGAAGAACTCAACCTGACCTATTTGTTCATCGCCCACGACCTCAGCATGGTCCGCCATATCTGTGATCGGGTCGCCGTCATGTACCTGGGGAAGATCGTTGAGTTGGCCCCATCAGACGAATTGTATAATAATCCCCTGCATCCGTATACGCAGGCCCTGCTCTCAGCGGTTCCCGTGCCGGATCCAGTAAAAGAGAAACAAGCCCAGCGTATCATCCTGGCCGGGGATGTGCCCAGCCCGGCGAACCCCCCGCAAGGCTGTAACTTTAATACGCGTTGTCCGGTACGCTTTGGTCTGTGTTATGAAGACCCGGATCCCGAACTGATTGAATATACACCCGGTCATTTTGTTTCGTGTCATCGGGTGATCTAATCGCGATCAAGCGGATAAATGTCAGGCAATAAACCAGTTGAGAATCGAAAAGGGGCTAACGCAGCCCCTTTTTGGTTGGTGCGACGCAGCAGCGTTTACCGGCGACGGTCGTGACGATGACTGATATTATGGAAATCTGACATATTATTATCGTTCCATCGGGCAAACCGTTGCTGCCGATCGGTGCGATCCACTTTCAGCCGGTCGGTAATTTGTTGTCGGTGGAATTCGTTTTTCCGCCGGATTTCATCATAACTAAGATTGCGCCGCTCTTTAAGCGCCTGCGCAAAATTTGATGGTGGCGGGTTGTATGATGGCGGCGACGCAACCGGTGTTTCGAATATTTCAGTAGCCTGCTTTTGAATCTGCCGCTGACGAGCCTGCGGGGCAGATAGTCGCGCCACCAGGTTAAATAGCTGTGAAAGCAAGCCAAAGAAACAAAATAGGCCACCAAAGCCACCCAAAAGAATGACGCTCATCTCAAATGCCAATGTCAAACTACGCTGACTGTTTTGAAATAAAATGGATGTTGTGAAACCAACAATTAGTATGCAAACAATTAAACCAGTTGTATAGCGTAAGGTTGCCATCCTTTGTACCCCACTTTTCTATACAGATTAGAATAGTGTAAAAAAAGTGTTGCCAGTCCCCCAAACCAGGGGGGTTGATTCACTGGCTAGCCGTTTGTCCAATAAATAAAAACCGCCGCCCAGTTTGAGCGACAGTTGATTTAATTCAATTTCAGGCGACAGCACTCAGCCGCTGCGCTGAGCCTGCACAATGACTCGTCGTTGATAAAGCTGACTATTCGGGTCAAATGAACCCGCGTCGCAGGTTATGAGCGTGAGTTGCTCATGGTTGCTGGGATACAGCACACTCAGGTCAAACATTGACACGTTGGTCATGTTCGTAACAGTGTAGTGCAAGTCCGCGCCGTTAATATTAACCACAATTGCGTCACCCGCTGTCAGGGTATGTAAATTGACAAAAATGCCGGGCGTTTGATTCGGCATCCAGGAGTGCCCCCCCACAGCGATATTGCCAGCACTATTAAACCAACCGGTACCTTGCAAGTGACCGAGGCCCGTTTCCCAGGGGTTAATCGTCCAGCTTGTACCGTTCAGCGGAAATTCATTGATCGCCGTGTTGACGCCGAGGGCTGGAATCTGGATGGATACACCGCTTTGCGCCGATGCCATTGGCACGAACAACAATGTTGAAACCAATAACAGACTACCGATTACGACACACTTGATTTTATTCACCAGTCAAAACCTTGTCATACCATTGATTTATGCATTAAAGGTAGCATAACAATCAATTGTATAGCGGTAAGACTGTTGATCTTAATAGGTTTTTCAGGTTTGTGAAAAACGTCAAGGAATGGCGCTAGCGGTCATTCCAGCACAACCGGGAGTTGATGATAGTCGCCGAAACGTCGTACAGCTTGCGTGATTGCTGCCAGTGCACCGGTTGACAGGGGCGCAAAGGGGGCTAACTCGATGATGATTGAGCCTTGTTTGAAGCTACGTTTCCAGGTGCCAACCACCTGTCCATCGAGCACGATGGTCGGGTAAAAGACGCCATTTTTGCCAGGGCAAATTTTTTGAGCGTGCTCAGGATCAAGGACCGCATCTCGATTTTTATAACCCAGGATGTATTCATCAAATCCCGGCAACGTGTAGGCAGTTGGTGACAATGCTGGTGCGGGTATTGGATCGGGTGTAAACCAATACTCATCATTGTCGAACGTGTCTGCGACAAGCTGATTTTTTACCGATGCCAAACCTGCTTTCGCATCGGCAACCAGCAGACCAGACCAGGTGATGAAATCCTGCAAGGTCGCGGGGCCACGACTCACAAAGTAACGTCGCGCCAGTTCGGCCAGAGCTGCTTCATGCGATAATTTCTGAGAGGCAGGCAACGCTTCATCTACCCGCATGAACATTGCCTGATTGTAACGGGCTTCAACGCCTTGAACGATCAGCCCCGATATTGAGGCATGGTTGAGCATGTAATAGCCCCGCTGCCCCTGCGTGAAGATGCCCTGATCCTCAAGCGCGGTCAATAGAGCGGCGCGATCAAGCTGCTTTCCGTCGGCAAGCGCCGCGATGATCGCCGAGTTACTGCGCTCAAGCGTTGCTTCGTCCAGTTCAAGCTGACGGTAGCGACGTTGATTTTTATTGATGATTCGTGGCCCGATCAGATCAATCAGCCAGCGCAGATCTGCCGCCGCCAGCAGATGCAAAGTGCCGCGCATCGCCCAGGTGCGAATCAGTGCATGACCCGCAATAAGCTTTTCAATTTGCGCGTCGGTGCTCCCCGGAACGCGCAGTCCTAATGACCATTTCGCGCCCGCGTAATCCTGAGCCTGGATGGCACCAAACCACGCGGCTACCGCAACCGGGTCATCCAAACGCGGGTGTTCGATTTGTTGCTGATACAGACGCTGCTGAGCAATAGACCTGGCAGTCATTATCGTTTCCTGGCTTGTGATATTTGAAGATCATTGTAGCCGATTTGCCACTGGAATGTACCCTCCTTGAGCGCTAAGATATGCGCGTTTTCTATCATTGAAGTGAGGTCTGCTCGTGACTGATCTGGTAATAAACACAAGCTGGCGTGCCCTGGTGGTGCGCTTGATTTTATTAACGGCAGGCGCATTAATTGGCGCAGTGGCGGTCAACGTGTTTTATACCGCTGCAGATATCGCGCCGGGTGGGGTCTCTGGTATCGCCATTATCCTCAACGAATTGATCGGCACGCCGGTGGGGTTAATGATTCTGGTCGGGAATATTCCGATACAACTGCTGGCAATGCGTTTACTCGGTGGTTGGCAGGTAGTGGCTCGCACGCTTTATGTGGTGGTTGTCTATTCGCTGGCGATTGATCTAACCGCGCCTTACCTTCCAGCCGAAGCGATTACCGACGACCGACTGTTAAGCGCCATTTTCGGCGGTATTCTGGGCGGGATCGCGGGTGGCCTGATCTATCGGGCGGGCGGTACATTTGGGGGTACATCAACCGTCGCCCGCATCTTGCAGAACCGCTTCGGTCTGGCGTTGAGCAGTACCTACCTGTATACCGATTCGCTGATTGTGCTGCTGGCGGGATTGGTGTTTGGCTGGCCGGGGGCGTTATATGCTATCGTGACCCTGTTTGTTGATGGCACCACCGCCGATTATGTGCTGGAAGGTCCCAGTCGGGTGCGCACCGCGACGATTATTACTAATGAGCCAGAGAGTGTAGCCGCTGTGATGATGCAGCATCTGGACCGGGGGGTGACGGCCTGGGTGGGCAAGGGCATGTACACCGGGCAAGATCGCAATATCTTGTTTGTGACGGTGACTCGATCGCAAGTTAATGATCTGCGCCAACTGGTTTTTTCCGTTGATCCGGCGGCGTTTGTCGTAATCGGTCAAGGGCATAAGGCCTTTGGTGAAGGGTTTGGCCTGCCAGCTTCACGCGTATAATACAGGCCGCTGACTCAACGTGGATGGAGCATGTTATGACGAAACTGGGAATTGGAAGCTATAGCTACGCCTGGGCGATCGGTGTGGCCGGATACCCCGCGCCATCACCACCCATGAATTACAGTGCATTTTTGCAGCGCAGTGCCGAACTCGGCGTGAAGCTGGTGCAAATCGCTGACAATTTACCTCTGCATACACTTAAATCACCAGAACTCGATGCATTATTTACGGCGGCGCAACAGCTTGACCTTGCGATTGAAGTAGGGACGCGCGGCATTCAGCCAGATCATTTGCGGCGCTATTTGCACATTGCCCAACGTTGCCAGTCATCGATTTTACGGGTTGTCATTGATACGGAGGAGCATCACCCGGAGCCGCCGGAAATCGTGAGCATCATCAAGGATATATTGCCAGAATATGAGCAGGCTGGCATCACACTGGCGCTTGAGAATCATGATCGTTTCCCGGCGAAAACCCTGGCCTGGATCATTGATGCGTTGGCAAGTCCGTATGTCGGCATCTGCCTGGATACGGTTAATTCCTTTGGTGCGCTGGAAGGGCCGATGGTGGTGGTCGACACATTAGGGCCGTATGTGGTGAATTTGCATGTCAAAGATTTTGTCATGCGTCGTGCCGACCACAACATGGGTTTCATGCTGACCGGAACGCCTGCCGGAGCGGGGATGCTGGATGTCGCCTGGCTTTTGGGGCGACTGAATGAATTTGGCCGCGACTACAACGCCATTCTCGAACTGTGGCCGCCGCCAGAAGCTGACATCACGCAGACGATCAGCAAAGAAGATGCATGGGTGGTCGCAAGCATTGACTATCTGCACACGCTCATCTCGAAATAGGACATGTTGTTGACGCTGCGTGACAATTGACATACCAATCGCAGTCAAAATCATCTTGAGGTAACGTCTAAAACACGTTAAGTTGGTTCAATACTGACTCCTGAAGGAACCAATATGCAGGCTACGACCGAAGAAAAACTTGATTTTAAAAAGATCTTGCCTATTTTTGTCATCGTGCTGGTCGACCTGCTGGGCCTGACGATCATTATCCCGTTGTTGCCCGTCTATGCGGCGACGTTCGGGGCTGACCCCTTCACGATTGGGTTGCTGGTGGCGGCCTATCCGCTGCTGCAATTGGTTGGTGGGCCGGTGTTAGGCGGGCTTTCAGACCGCTTTGGGCGCAAGCCGGTGCTGGTTGTCAGTCAGATTGGCACGCTCATTGGCTTTCTGATACTGGCCTTTGCCAATGCGTTATCGCTATTGTTTCTGTCGCGGTTGCTCGATGGCTTTACCGGCGGCAACATCGTGACCGCGCAGGCCGCGATTACTGATAGCACCACCGACCGCACACGGGCGCAGGGTCTGGGCATGATCGGCGCGGCATTCGGGTTAGGCTTCGTCGCCGGGCCAATTATCGCCTCGGTGTCGTTGGCACTGACGAACAACAATTATCAGGTGCCCGCCCTGATCGCCGCCGGTTTTTCCTTGTTGTCGATCATCCTGACATCCTTATGGTTTGAAGAAACTTTACCGGCAGATCAACGGGGTCAGCGCAATGCGACCGGCAACCTGCTGGGCAACATCGTGCGGGCGGTGCAATCGCCCCAGGTCGGCGCACTGCTATTGCTGACGTTTTTTCAGCGGCTGGTCTTTGGGGGCTTTGAAGCGCTGCTGGTATTGTTTAATCTGAGCCGAGTGGGATTGGATGCCGCCGGCAATGGGATTGTTTTCGCATTTGTCGGGGTTATTCTGGTCGCGGTGCAGGGCAAATTTATCGGCCCCTGGAGTCGTCGCTTTGGTGAGCATCGTTTGATTTATGCCGGTCTGGCGTTGGTTGCACTCGGCTTAATTTTGACTGCCCTCACGCCCGAAGTGCCAGTTCCCTGGTATTCACCGGAAACGATTCTGGAATCGACGAATAGCATAGGTGAAGGCCAGGTTGAGGTTTCGGTCCCCTTGCCCGACGCTACCAATGGCGGCTGGTTGGGTTTTATCTGGCTGCTCGTCGCCATGATTCCGGCAGCGATTGGCGGGGGTATCCTGTCACCGAGCATCAACAGCCTGATTACCCAGCGCACAACCAAAAGTGAGATTGGCGGCACACTGGGCGTCAGCACGTCGCTGGTCAGCCTCGCAAACGCCATCACGCCGCTGGTTGGCGGTCTGCTCTTCCAGCAGCTTGGCTCGACCGCGCCTTTTTTGCTGGGCGGAATCGTGATGGTGCTGCTGTGTGGCATATCACTGAGAATCGTGCAGCCTGCCAACACGCTTGAGCCAGTGTCAACTTAGAGGCTTTAAAATTGAACCCACGTCGTTTGATGATCGTATATGAAGCTGTAACCGCCGAAGACCGAACAGCCAAGTCGCATTGCATCGCAGTCAACGCCCTGGTCGAACCGTATGCCGAGGATGGACAGTTGCATTTTCAACTAACAGGCGAGATCGCCTGGCGTCGTAGTCGGTAATGCAGCAGGGTAAGTATCTATTCACGTTGTCATAAAACGTAGGGGCGATGGCTTGCCTCGCCCGGGGCGACACAAGTGTTGCACCCTACAATTTGATCAAAAATCATGGATAGGTGAATAGATACCAGGGTAATCGCATCAAATTTCCAGATGGGTTGCGAAAGTTCAAGGTGGTTCTGTAGGGAAAGGCTTTTGCCTGTCCGCCGCGCTGGACGTGCAGAAGCACGACTCTACCAATCGTGGTGACTACTCATGACCCTGATACGGATTTTGATGCAACCGCTTGTTTGACGCGGGTTTCAAACTGCGTCACAATACGATTACGGAAGTACCCATGAACCGTGCCACCGCTTTTGAGTTAACAGGTCAGGAGGATCGAGGATGGAGGAAGGGCATGTGCTGGTGATCGGGTCGGCTGGCATTGATGTCAAAGGTCGTCCGGATCATGAACTAAAATGGGAGACCTCCAATCTGGGTCGTGTACGCAACAGTGTCGGCGGTGTGGCCCGTAATATCGCCGAAAATCTGGCACGATTGGAAGTTGATACTGTCTTGCTAACCGCTGTTGGTGGCGATGCGGCTGGTCGGCGAACGATACGCCAGTGTACCAATGCTGGCATCAATTGTGATGAAGTACGCACGCTTCCCCAGGGACGCACTGGCACCTATATGGCCTTCCTCACACCTGAGGGAGATTTGATGGCCGCCATCAGTGATTTTGCTATTATGGACTCGGTTGATTCAGAATATCTCTACGCTCATGAAACGCTGTTTGCCACCGCTGCCATGATCGTTATGGATGCCACGCTCTCTGCAGCAGCGGTTGCAACCGTATTTGAGCTGGCGCAGCGCTATTCGGTACGCGTGTGCGTTGATCCAACAACCCCGGTACTGGCGGAAAAATTGTGTGATTACATCGACCAGATGTATATGGTATCACCCAATGCGGCTGAAACGACAGCGCTGTGCGGTCTGACCGATGCCGCTCACGATCATGAAACGGCGACCAACGCCGCCCGGCATCTGGTGGGTCTGGGGTCACGAATTGCAGTTGTGACGTTGGGTGAACGGGGGTTAGCCTACGCGAGTGGCAGCGGCGGTGGGTTTATCCCGGCCATCAATACACGGGTGGTTGATCCTACCGGGGCCGGTGATGCCTTTAGCGGTGCCGTGATCTTTGGCTTGCTCAATGATGTCGCGCTTGATGAGGCGATGCGCCTGGGTGTTACGGCAGCGTCACTCACGCTTCAGAGTAACCACACAGTCCTGCCCGACCTCACCCAGGACGTGCTGTACGATCAACTGGCGATTTAATCGCGTAAGGCACATATTAAAGTGAGTTGTGGAGGGCGGAAAAAATCGGTCCGCCCAGATTGATTGCTGCTGCTATTCCCCGACGGCTAGCCTGGCCTTGTAGTCTTCAAGCGCCGCCTGGACTTCAGAACGAATCAAAATGACGGAGTCGTCCTTTTCCATGAGCAAATCTTGTGGGATGGGTTTTTGCTTTTCCATGAGCAGATCGGTGAGCGCATGACTGAACGTGCGCACATTGGCATCATCGCCTAACTGATGTTTGACTTCGCCGAGATGATCGATCAACCACAGATAAAGGTCACCTTCCGTGCGGCCCGAAAAGTACTGCATCACCTCATACTTGCGGATCAGTGTCAGCGCTGGTCGATACACATTGTCGTACCAATCAGCCGCCGCTGTAGGCAAGTCGCAATCACATTGGCCTTCCAATTGCAGCGCCCGTTGGTGCAAATAAACATGCCCCAGCAAATCAACATAGCGCTTGGGTTCGGTAAGCTTAATGGCCTGATGATGCGGACGGGTCTGCCCCAGCCGTGTCGTTGACAGAAAACGCGCATACGACTCAGCCGCATCCCACTCCTGGGCCGACATCCCCGGCTCCAGGTCAATATTCGTCGGCAGTTCGGTGACATGGGCTTCAATCGTCGTCTGGCCCATCTGCCGGGCGACCGATACGCGATGATTGCCATCGCGCACGAAGTAAACATCATCAATTTGATAGAGTTCAATCGGCGGCGTCCCTTCCAGGCCACTCACCTGAGCGTAGACCCGGCTCCAGCGTTGTTGCATCTTAGGATTGCGCGGCAAGAATTCCTGCGTGAAATCCCGGTAACGCCCCACACTGCCCACAATCCGATCCAGGGGGACATTTTGCAGGCCCTTATAACTTTCTTCCCGCAGCCGCAGCCGCGTCTTGATGTCGTCGAAGCTCAATAGTTCGGCGGGTTTGCCGCGCAACAGGCTCACCATCTCCCGCCAGAACGCTTTGTTCCGCGCATTTTGAAACTGATTGACCCCTTCGATATAGAAGCGAGACTTTTCTTCGTCAGACATAGTGACCTCCCAAATGGGATAACTGACAGGGCACTTCTAGCGTGCGCCAAATTTGATTTTAAAACCATCGTAAATTTTGACAAGAGGGCAAAGGGGTTTTTTGTGGTTTATTTCACAACTTATTCGTTTCAGTTTCTCACAACCTTATCCATTGTACAGCATATCACATTAACTTTAACTTAACGCTCATTAAAGACCGATCACCTTTCGCGTTATTGTCACACTATACCAGGGAGATTGGGGGAATGTCACCACCTATTGAGGTAGGAATCATGTACAATGGCGATTGCTGAATTTATGGGGAGTAATTGTGCGTGACCTATATTCTCGTTACCAATGACGACGGTGTGACGGCCCCCGGCATCCAGGCGCTGGCAAATGCCATGCATGACCTGGGTGAGGTGGGCATCGTCGCACCCGCGCTCAATCAAAGCGCCAGCGGTCATAAGAAAACGCTGTTTCAGGATATTCGGGTGGAGGAAACCACCTTGCAAGACAATTCAACACCGGCCCTAGCAGTTGGTGGCTCACCAGCCGATTGTATCGCCTTAACCGCGCTGGGCATGACGCGCTGGCCCGCCAATATCGTGGTATCAGGCATTAATCGGGGCGCGAACATGGGCCAGGACATCACCTATAGCGGCACCGTGTCAGCGGCGCTGGAGGCAACGATTCACGGCGTCCCAGCCGTAGCGGTTTCGTTAGACAACCAGCAGGCTAACCGCGTGGAAGATTATGAAACTGCTGCGCGCATCGCCGCGATTGTGGTACGCAAAGTGCTCGAAAAAGGCTTGCCGCCGCTGACGATCTTGAACCTGAACCTGCCTGCTAATGGCGAGATCACGGCACTACGCCTGACGCGACAGGGTATTCGCATTTACAACGATGAACTTGAGCGCGATGGCGATATTTATCGCATTGTGGGGCCAGCACCAACCGGCGTCACCGATGAAGAAGGCACCGATCTGTGGGCGGTCCACAACGGCTTCGCCAGCGTTACACCGATTCATCTGGATCTCACAGCAGCGCATTTCGTCGCTGACCTAGCAGCGTGGGATATTACCCTTTGATGGGTTGGGGTGCGGGCGCACGTTTCTGTTTGTGCAGGGCCTGCGCCAGATACAGCGCGGGCAGCACCACCAACAGCGCTAATCCACCACTGAGCACAAATGGTAGCGGGGCCGCCAGCGCGTAGAGGGCACCGGATAGCCCACTGCCGACAATGGTCGCGAGGCTGGACGCGGATTGATAGACGCCCAATACCGCACCGCGCAGTTCTTCACCAACCGTATCGGTACTGAGCGATTGTAAGGCGGGCATGGCGATGCCCCCACCCAGTGCAAACAACATCAGCAATGGGGCCGCCTGCCAGGGCACAACGATTATAAGTAACAAGAGCGTACCGAGGCCGCGAATGACGCTGCCAATGAGGATCAATGTTTGCTCGTTGAAGATGCGCAACAGGCGTTTGAGGACAAACACCTGCGTTAAAATTTGCCCGATACCCGCAAAGCTCAACAGCAGGCCAATACCGAGTGTAGCCTCGCGCTCAGCATAATCAACAAAGATCACATCCTCGCCATACAGAGCGAAGGTGGACTGCAAAATCGACAGGCTGACCATCAGGATGAACACGGTTACCAGCACGATCAGCAGCGGTACATTGCGCAGCACCTGCTGGGGCTGTAAGCTTTTGTTGCCACTGGCCCGGTTGGTCGCTTTGCGCTCCGGTGTGAGCGATTCATCCAGGGCAAACCAGGTCAACACAACCGTCAGCCCTGCCGCAATCGCCGCAATAATAAACGGGATACGCGGCCCCAATGCGGCTGAGAGAATGCCGCCCACCGCTGGACCCACCGTGAATGCCGCGCCAAAAGCCGCAAAAATGTAGCCGAGGGCCTGGGTGCGCTCTTTATGGGGCGTAATGTCCGTCATGTAGGCCTGGGCCACCACGATGTTGCCACCGGTAATGCCATCCAGAATGCGGGCGAAAAACAACCAGGCCACGCCGGGCGCGATGCCGATCAACGCAAAACTGATGACCGTGCCAATCTGACTGATAATCAAGATGGGTAGCCGACCATGAATATCCGAAAGCCGACCTAACCAGGGGCCAGCCAGAAATTGCGCGAGGAAAAAGCTGGAAAACAAGAGCGTCACCACCTCTTCCGACATCGCAAATTGACGGCGGGCATAAATGGGGAGGATTGGCAAGATCATTGACGCCCCCACCATCTGTACAAAGACGATCATTAATATCGTGAACTGGCGGCGGTCAATCCCTTTGAACATAACTTCCCCGAGTTTTAGACTCTGTTCCTAGCATACGGCACTCGCCGTAACCAGATGAGTCCAATTCAGGCTGGGGATGTCAGCATTTGAAATTATCCCACAACCAACACCCAATCCTGCGTATCGGGCGCAGAAAAACTCGTCCCGTCACCGGCTGCTGACCAATCGCCGGTACGCGGGTCAAACCAGCGGGCGTTGTCGCCAGTGCGGGTTATGGTCACCGTGCCGCCCACCGGCAGATAGAGAACAGCTTGCGACTCATCCGGCGTTTCCGCTGCCGCAATAAAGTGATTGGGGTCGGCTGTGCCCGGTTGGTCTGCGATTAGATCTGGCCGCGGTTCCAGTTCAGTCCAGCGAACACTCATGAATAAATCTTTGAGAAGCTTCATACCCGTCAGGCCAGGGGTTTCCAGGCCGTTTTGCCAGGGTTGTACCACCCCGATGTTGGGATGATTCGGTGCAGGCATCGGTTCCTCAGCCCAGACCCAGATCTCGTTGCTGCCATAAGTCACCCCGGCGGGCGGCGATACCAGCAAACTCCAGTAGGCCGCGCGACGCACATGATAATCGGTAAAATTCTGCTGAATATGGTATGAGGGGTGACCTTCGTAATTCGGTTCCAGGTTAATAACCGGCAACTCCGGGTCATTGGCCCAATCATGGGCTGGCGGCCCATCCACCAACCAGCGCACATGCTCGTCCGAACTGCCGTGCCCGCTCTGATAACCGATAAAGTCGAACCAATCCTCGTCGCGGAAGGATTCACCCGGCCAGTAGATGCCACAGGGATGCAGCGTCACCAACCGGTCATGACGGTCGCCAAAGGTGGCACGACCAATTTGCCGGAATTTGTCAATCAGGCCGCTCCGTTCATAACAGCCATCGCCACCCAGCAACCACACGACTTGATGGGCACCCCAGCGGGCGACCTGATACCGGGCTAACCGGATCGCATCTGCTTCGGCTAACGTCTGACCGGGGTCCGAATCGGTGAGCGTCCACAGGTTAACCGGCGCGGCGATCAAGCCCTTATCATTGAGCGCGGTGATGCGTTCATCTTCGCGCTGAAAAAGCTCAGGTTTGAGGGTGATATTTTCGGTGCCTTCATAAGCCACGGGACCCGGTGGACAACCCCGCCATTGCGTCGTGACGAATTGGACAGCAGTAAAACCTTGTTTCACCCGTTGCTTCAGGTAATGATCCCAGTCGGCAGCCTGCGAGAGTAGCACCCCATTCCAGGCTGTATCTGCCAGCCAGAAAAACGGCGTGCCATCGGCGTGTTCAAAGTAGCGTCGGTTGGCAGCGAGTTGCAACGGACCATGCTGATACAGTGGATTATCGCCATTGTAAGCTACGCATTCGAGCGTGCCAGATTGTCCATGCAGGCCGCTGTTGTGTTCATCGGAACAGTTCGTTTGCCAGTGCCAAGTGCCGCTAGCCGTTGGACTAAAACGGACCCGCCACACTGCGCCACCATCCCAAAACCCGTCAACCGTCTGCTGCTCACCATTCGGCCCCGTGAACTGTACCCGCAACTCGACATCCCAGAAGGGATTGGCATAGGTTATGGGGCTGGTAAACTCGGTTTCAAAAACTGTCCATTGAGGAATCATCAGTCTCGGTTTCCTGTTTTTCGATTATTTTCAATGATAATTGCGACTACTTTGTGTGCAGATACTGCGACAAAACTCGCAGTCTGGTATCAAAGCACAGCATTGAGGTTGCCGATTGTTGCGAGGTGGATTGAGCAGACAGAAAAATCGCACTCGGCCTGGTGAATTTCGAGTGCGATCCGGGTAGCGCAATGTCAATAAAGATCAATCACCCAGTTCAGTTTTGTCGGCATCTTCTTCATCACTGGCTTCCGCGGGCGTCGCTTCAGCCTCGTCCTCTGCTACGGGGTCAACGGCTTCGACCTGCGGTGCCTCCGGGCTGGCCGTCGCATAACGCAGGGCCAGCGGATGGGTAGATGGATGTTTGTGTGGGGGTTCCTTGAGGATCGCACGCATAATTAAGGCCATCAAAACCACATCCAGCGCAATAACTAAGATCATGATGAAAATACCCAGGCCCAAAGTTATCCTCCTTAATTCCCCATAATTGTAATTGATGCTCCTACTTTACCAGATCCGGCTGATAGGCAAAATGGAGATGTTGCAAATTCGCCGGTGGATTGGGCATCGGCATGGTCCAGTAAACCGGGCGAATGAAATATTGATCGTCGCGGTTAAGCTGGAGCGCATATTCCCATTCTTGTTTACAATACTGCGATTGCGCCGCTGGCTCCGACCAGAACAATTGAAAAATCGTTGCCTCGTCAATCATCCGCAGCAATTCATCACTCCAATGCTGGCCGCTGCGCAGCGTGACCACATCGCGCAAATAGGTCATACCGAAGGATTTGGCCGCCGCCTCCACTTTTTCGACTACGAGCGTATCGCGGTGACTATAGCTGGCGAATACCGTATCATACAGCGGTTGTGTCGGACTGGGCTGGGGCACAGTTTGGTGAACATCGGTCGTCACGAAAATCGATAGCGGAATATCAGCGACGATAATGCCGTTCACTGTAAACGTCAGCAGCCCATTCGCGGCTTGATTCAGCGGCGCAGTTTTAGCCCGCAGCTTGAACTTAAAATCATGCCAGTCTTCATAAAAGCCAACGGTCGCCATTGGCGGATTGAATTGAAAACCTGGCAGATGGGGCTGCGCGGTAATGATCTCGCCTTCGGGAATTAGCTTGCGGGCATTGTCGATAATGCGGCGAAAGGCGTTTAAGGGGCCGATTTGCTTTTCAGCGTCTTCCGTTACTTTGTCCGCCGCGAACGCTTTGAACACATAGGCTTGCAAGGGTTGCCACTCGTCGGGCCGCACTTCGCGCGGATAGTAGGCGGAAAATTGAACCTGCTGTGCTTCTGTGAGGATTTCCTCATTGCTGCGCTGGCTGCCACCGGTCAAGGTGCTATTTCGACGGGCGTGTTCGGCTGCTTCTGGTTCTGGCGCGGCAGGCTGGGGTTCCGGCGCTGGTGGTGGGACGATGGGTTGGGGTCGCTCGACAGGGGCATGCGTTCCGGTATCCCCTTTGGCTAAATCGGGTTCTGCTTTGCCCGCCGGTTTGGAATCATCCTTTTTATTGGCTTGCAAATCAAGGTCGCCAAACGTCAGGCTGTCCAACTCGTCGTCGAAGTCTGCTTCCTCAGCCGCTTCTGCCGGCGGTGGCGCTCCGAGGAAATAATCATCGCCATCGCGCAAATGTTCAATCGCTGCTTTTGCGGCTGGGGTGCCAATATACAACAGGGCGGTACTGGCCGCACTCCAGATTGGACCGTCTTCTGCCTGCACAATCTGGCTGAGGCGTGGAACAGCTCGTTCATCGGCAATCTCACCCAATGCGTTGATGACGGTTAGCCGTACCTGAAAATCGTCATGATCGAGTAACGCAATCAACTGCGGGACGGCTTCCGCTACTTTGCGTTCCGCCAATTGATCGACCGCCTCCAGAATCACATCGACATCGTCACTTTGGAGCGCGAATAGCAGCTTTTGAATTTGCGCCTGATCTGTCATGCTTCCCCCATACATCCTTAGCCGTTGTCGGATTCTTCCCCATAGCCCATTTTGGTGAGTGTGTAGGCGGCAGTGATGGCCGTCTTGGGATTGGGGTCATTGAGCGCGGCCCGCAACACCGGTACAGATGCCTCACCTAAATCCCACAACGCCCCGGCAGCGACCTTGCGGACTTTTTCATTCTGGTCCCGCAGTGCCACGCCCAGCACAT
Source organism: Phototrophicaceae bacterium (assembly GCA_965223835.1). Taxonomy (GTDB): domain Bacteria; phylum Chloroflexota; class Anaerolineae; order Aggregatilineales; family Phototrophicaceae; genus CAVYXZ01. The sequence continues at coordinate 5,470,153 of CBDCXQ010000001.1, read as the reverse complement.
CCACCGTGCTTTCATCACCGATGCGCCCCAATGCCTGGACTGCAAAGCGCCGCACATCGGCATCGACATCCTGAACTGCCGCCCGTAAGCCGTCAATGCCATCGGTGTGTTTGATCTTGCCCAGTGCTTTGGCAGCGGCCCGCCGCACCGCTGCCTGTTCATCTTGCAGCGCCTGTGCCAGCCCAACCACCGCCGGGTGCCCAATGCGAATGAGCGCATCGGTGGCATGAACCCGCACAAACATATCAACATCGCGCAGGCCATCAAGCAATTCCGGGACCGTCGCCGGGTCAGCGAAATGGGACAATGTTTTGGCCGCCTGGAAACGCACGCCGGTATCCACATCATCGCGCAGCACCGTGCCTACTTCGGGCAGAATCTCGGTGTAATTGGCGGTTTCTATCATCATAATAGCGTCTATCCGCGTCTGCGCATCATCATTCGCCAGGGCCGCGAGGACTTCATCAATCGAAGACATGCGAAGTTTGCTCCTGTTCTGTGTTCAACCTGCATATTATAGCAGACAGTGGCGCGACTTCAGGCTACGTGCAGGGGGCAAATGCTAGCCTGCCAGGTGATAATTCAACTGTGCCGCCGCTTCGCCGTTCAGCCGCTCTTGCACCGCCCGAAACAGGAGGAGTACGGCGCTTTCATGCAACAACACGAACAACAGCAGTGCCAGCAGCGGGCGACTGAGGTCAGCCAGCCAACCGGTGATCCCCATCGACTGGTAAATGGTCGGCAAAATTAAGCCGCCGGTCAACGCCGCCAGCAGATAACCCGACAGGTGCAGCGTGACCCCGGCGAAAATGACCATAACCCGCGCATCACCGCTGTTGTACGTGGGCACGAGAATGCTCAACAATCCGCCGGAAACAACGGCGTAGCGGGTATCAAAGTACATCATCGGCAGCAGGAACGCATAAAACAGCAACCACGACCAGGCCTCGGCCAGGGCTTGTTGATCGCCGGTTTCCAGCGCCGGGACATAGAGCGTCAACAACGTAAATCCAGCAATCAGCGCGACGAGACCAATGGCGACCCAGCGCATTCGACTCAGCAGTTTTAGGGTCAGGTCATAATGAATAAACCCGGTGAAGCGCGACCAGGATACGCCAAATCCACCCGGCGGCGTCACCGCCAGTAAGTCAAAGGTCTCGTTTTCATGGTCACGGGCAATGCGATCGGTTGCGCGATAGACAACGATCACGCTCATCAGCACACCGCTTATCAAAGCAATGGCTGCCAGCGCAAACATGAGTAAGAACGTCCGCTGGTCAGCGCGACGGACAGCCTGGGCAGCGCGTGCCCAATGCCGTGAGGGTGCGACCTGTACCGCCCGCCACAGGTCCTGGCTAAGAAAGATACGGTTGGGGTTCATATTTTAGCGGAACAGAAACGAATCGTCGCCATTTTCTACCCAATCTTCAATGGTTGCTGCTACATAGGCTTGCTCATAGGAGTCGATCTCGTTCTGGTGTTCGGTGTAATGCAATAGCGCCGCCAGCACTTCGGCTTCACTCAGCGAGTAGGCATCCATCAGTTCAGATATATCGAGACCATCATCACGGCGACCATAGGCGATCTGCGCTACCGGAATCCGGCGTCCACGAATGTGAGGCCGTGCGCCAAAATACCGCGATTCAATGTATTTGGTCAGGTATAAAGTCAGGGGTTGGTCAGTCATATTAGACTCAACTTAGCTTGTTTACCCGATGATAGCATAAGTTCTACGGCTTCGGCACAGCGATATTGAGCGCCTCAGCGACGCTGCGGGCCTGCAACAATTCGATCCCTGGCGGCGCGTCATCCAGCTTGCGGCGGGTTTTGGGCAGCAATGCCCGCTTGAAGCCGATCTTGACCGCTTCGTTCAAACGCATGGTAATCTGGCTAACGGTGCGGATTTCACCACTCAAGCCGACCTCGCCAATGATTACCAGGTCCGCCGCGATAGGTACATCAAAGTAGCTGGACGCCATCGCCATCGCCATCGCCAGATCAGCCGCCGGTTCGCTGACTTTAAGGCCGCCGATCACGTTGATGAAGATGTCCTGCTCATGCAAACGCAGGCCGACTCGCTTACTCATCACTGCGCTAATCAACAACATCCGGTTGAAATCAACGCCGTTGGGCGTGCGGCGCGGATTGCCAAAGGAGGTCGGACTCGTCAGCGCCTGCATTTCCACCAGCAGCGGACGGGTTCCCTCCATCGTGACGACAATCGCCGATCCCGGCGCATTCACGACCCGTTCCGCCAGAAACGCCTCGCTGGGATTGGGCACTTCGACCATGCCGCCCTGCTGCATCTCGAACACCCCGACCTCACTGGTCGCGCCGAAGCGATTCTTCACGCTCCGCAACAGGCGAAACGATTGGAACTGGTCGCCTTCCAGGTAGAGCACAGTATCGACGATATGCTCTAAAACGCGCGGCCCGGCGATGCTGCCCTCTTTGGTGACGTGCCCGATCAAGAACACACTGGTGCCGGTCGATTTGGCGAGGCTCTGTAACCGGCTGGCGCACTCGCGCACCTGGCTCACACTGCCCGGTGAGGAATTGCTATCGTCGGTGTAAACGGTCTGAATCGAGTCGATGACGACAATCGTCGGGTTCAGTTCATAGATATACTCGAAGATATTGCCCAGGTTCGTCTCGGTCAGCAGGTAGAGATCCTCTGCCTGCAAACCCAACCGGTCCGCCCGCATCTTGATCTGGCGCGTTGATTCTTCGCCGCTGACATACAGTACCGTACCCAGATCCTGTGCTAATATTGATGTGAGCTGAAGTGTGAGTGTCGATTTGCCAACACCTGGGTCGCCACCCAGCAATACGATACTCCCCGGCACGATGCCGCCGCCCAGGACCCGACTGAATTCCTCAATCGGTACGAACAACCGGTCGCCCACCTCGCCGGTCACTTCCGGGAGTCGCTCCGGGGCATTGCGGGTGGCGTTGACGGGTTGCCGTTTGGCGTTGGCGCCGCCTTTGCTGACCTCTTCAATTTCTTCGATCATCGTGTTGAATTCACCGCAATTGGGGCAGCGGCCCATATAACGCGGTGTCTGGCGACCACATTCCGTGCAGACATATTTTGTGCGCGTTTTCGCCATTGGCTTGAGTCTCGCTAATGAACAGATGTGCTAATGATTATAGCAGAGTTACCGCTGGTTTACAGCATGTCGCTATTGCAATGGACAGCATTATCATGCCCGGCAGCACAAGTTTACATTCACGGTTTGCGGGAGCTGCGACGGACTTTCGCAGCATTTTCCAGAATCAGAATCGTCAGTTCAGGCCGCATGCCAAAGCGCGTATACGGCGCAATCATCCCCAGCCCGCGATTGGTATACTGGTACATCTCCCCAACCGTATATAAGCCACTGGGATACCGGACACCATGCGAAGGCAAAATGGGCGTTCCCAGCAGGGGCAATCTGACCTGTCCGCCATGCGTATGCCCGGAGAGTTGCAGATCAAAGCGCCCGGTAGCCGCACTCACATCGGCAAAATCGGGTTCATGTGCCAGCAGAACTGCTGTGTCATTGCCGGGCAGGTGTTCCAATACACGATCTAGGGCGTGTTGGCGCATCACCACATCATCCACCCCGGCCAGGTGTAACCGAGCAGTGCCTCGTTGTAAGGTGTGGACGCAATTCCTTAGATCGATGATGCCACTCTTTTCCAGAATGCGGCGTACCGTATTGATGCCATGGTAGTAATCATGATTGCCCATCACGCTCACCGTCAGTGGTTTCAATTGGCGCAGCGGCTCAATAAGATCAACGCCGACAGAATGTGTATTTTTGTCGGCAAAATCGCCGGTGATCGCCACCGCGTCGGGCTGAATGCGATTGATGATCGTCACCGTGTTCTGTAAACGCTCACGGGTCATCCACCCACCCATGTGAATGTCGCTGATGTGGGCCAGCCGAAAATCATGAAACTCACGCGGCAGACGGGGCAAGGTCAACTGAATGTAACGCACATACAGCCAGTCGGGTTCGACAAAACGCGCATAAGCCACCGCACTGGCAGCCGCCAATCCCAGCAGCGTTAGCAGCCGATTTCGGGTGAGCAGGGGCATGAAGGACTCTCCAGGTAGCCGATGAAACGTTTTCAGTGTACACAAAAACTAGGTCTGGTCCAGTGTGTAGACCGCTTCGCGCCGGTAGTGTGCCCCCTGTGGCGTAAGGGTGCTGGAAAACAAGACAAACGCATTGACATGAATCGCCGGAATGGTCCATTGCGGGTGCTGTTTGAGAAAGGCGTCCATTGCCGGCAACGGCTGAGTGGTTTTCAGGCGGGCCAGCGTAATATGGGGGCTAAAGGGTCGGTCATCAGCCTGGCAGCCTACTGCCAATAGCGCAGTTGTGACTTGCTGTTGCAAGGCAGGTAACGCCGGTTGCGCTCCCACGCCAACCCACAATACACGGGGTGGTCGGCGCTGCTGGGAAGGAAAACGCCCGATACCCAGCAGTGTCAACTGGAAAGGTGCGGCCTGTATCCCGGCCAATGCGGCTTTGATCGCTGCCAATTGTTGGGTCTCACCGATGAAGAACAAAGTTAAATGCATCTGCTCGCGCTTTACCCAGCGGGCTGTTGGGATGGGTGTTTTTAACGCCAGGAGTTGATCCTTCACGGGATCGGGCAAATCAATGGCAACAAATAATCGCATGGCCGTTTACCTTCGGTTCCGACGATCAAAATTTTTACACCGGCAGTCGGCGGCAAATAACTGCCTGACGCGATGAATTATTACACGAAAACTGGCCTTAAAGGGTATACTGAAGACGAAACACTCAAACTATTGCAATCTGGACAACCTATGGACAATCTGATCGGGGCACAACTGGGGGATTACCGCATTGAAGCACGCATCGGGCGTGGCGGGATGGCGAAGGTTTATCGCGCCTACCAACCCTCAGTCGGTCGACCCGTAGCGATCAAGGTTATCGCGTCCGATCTGGCCGAGGCGGGTGATCTGGATGTATTCCGTGAGCGGTTTGCCCGCGAAGCGAACGTCATTGCCAGCCTGGAGCATACCCATATCCTGCCCGTTTATGACTATGGTATTGTAAACGAAACCGCCTACCTCGTGATGCGATTGCTGGACGGTGGTTCACTAAGCGATCTCATCGCCAATGGCCCCTTGCCCCTCGACCGCGCGACCGACATTTTCCGCCAGGTTGGGCGGGGACTGGCCTATGCCCATAGCAACGGGATTATCCACCGCGATCTCAAGCCGGCGAACATCCTGTTTTCCAGTACGGGTGATGCCTACCTGACAGATTTTGGATTGGCGAAGTGGATTGAGAATTCGCCAGTGCTGACCCAGAGCGGCAAAATAATCGGCACCCCGGTGTATATGGCCCCGGAACAACTGCGTGGCGATGCAATTGACCAACGCGCCGATATATACGGGATGGGCATCATCCTGTACCAGATGGTGACAGGCGAACTCCCCTTTGATTCGGATACCGGTGACGTGGTATCGATCATCTACCAGCATCTGGAAAAAATACCGCTGCGACCCAGTGAAATTAACCCGGAGCTTCCGCCAGGGATCGATGCCGTCATTATGCGGGCGCTCAACAAAGATGCCAGCCTGCGCTATGCGAACATTATGGACATGGTGCATGATCTGGAAGCAGTGATGGGGTATCGGCCCTCAACTCACGATCTCACGGCAACGCCGAATATGTTTCCGCCGACCAAGCCGCGTCGCCGCCGCTTGAATCGCAGCGTGGTGATTGGTGGACTTGGTGTGTTAGTCAGCATTATTGTAGTCGCTATTGGGCTGGTGTCGGTCCTGAATCAGCCAGTGGAGACCTTCCAGCCTACGATTCTTTCCGATACGCAGGGACCCGCCCAAACCCTCATCCCCGATGATGAAACCATTGCCCGTGCCCAGCGCGTTTTGGGCGATCAATTTATCGCCTTTATCGCCTGTAATCAGACCAGTGAATATCATGCGACTCAGGCCCGCGAGATGGGTGATTTTGCCCGCGAATATGGGCTAAGGTATCGGGTTTATGATGCCGATAATGATGAATATGAACAGCTTACCCAGCTTGAACGGGCGCGAACAGCCGGGGCAGGCGCGTTTATCATGTGCTTGCTAGACCCCGAATTACTCGCCAATTCGCTGCAATCGCTGGAAGATGCCGACTTGCCGTTGGTGTTGATGTCCAGTGATGTCGCCAGTTATGGTGGCGTGATGCTGGTCGGCGATGAATATCAGATGGGGTTTAAGCCCGGTGAATTAGCCGGACAAATCATTGCGGAAGAGATGAACGGGGAAGCCAACGTCATTATTCTGGATTATCCCGACTTGCCGAATCTCATCACGCGCGCCGATGGGCTGGAAGAGGGGGTGCTCTCGGTGGCACCAGAGGCGAATATTGTGGGTCGCTACCTGGGTGCCGTTGGTGACTTCGCCAACGAGTCGGTCACGCAATTGTTAAACGATGGCGTAGAATTCAACGTCATTGTCAGCATTAACGATGCTGGCTCATTTGGTGCGATCGAAGCGCTGGAAGCGGCGGAGATTCCGCCCGATGAAGTGGTGATTACCAGCATTGATGCCGAGCAATTGGCCCTGCGTTATATTCAAGAAGGCAATTATATGCGCGGTTCGGTTGATGTCGGGCGAGAAGAATTTTCCCGCGCGGCCATTGACGCCGTTATCCAACTGCTGGCTGGGGGTACCCTGCCGGAGCAGATTTTGGTACCACCGGGCGATGTCATTACCGCCGAAGATTTAACCAACCTGGAGTAAGCCAGTAACCAAACTCGTCATGCTGAGAGTTTCAGGAGTCGAAAATGAACGGCAACCCTTGCCCTGATTTGCCCGACCTGGAAGCGACCATCACCCAGCTCATTGTTGAACTGTTACTCATCGAGAAAGAAAATCGCTTTCCCGATTTAATTCTGCACAATATTGACGATAAGACCAGCGTGCGCATGACGATGCATTATGCGCGGGCACTGTTGGCCTATGGCATTGACCCCGAAAGTGCCTGGCTCGAGGATGTTATCGAGTGGTTTGACCAACCATTTCCCCAGCGTGAGAATGACTTGATCGATCCGCAAGAAATGAATCGGCTGATTATCCTGTTGTTGTCACGCCCCCACAAAGAAAACGTACAAAGCCGCCTGGAACATCTGAGCCGTCAGGAACATGATGGCGATTTTGATGTCCAGCCCGGTTGGGGGGCTTTTGATACGCTGTGGGCACTCGAGGCGTTTTCCCTCGCCCTGGAGCGCAACGTCCTGTCGGAGCGTCATGTCGGCGTGGATACCCTTAAAAAATATCTGGATCGCCTGATTAAAAATCGGGAAATGCGCAAGGTCAAGGATATGGCGCTGGCGCTGCGCCTACAGCATCAATACTTCGGTGGTTTGACCAAGAAACACGAGGTCGAACTACGGCGTCTGATCAAGATCGCCAACGATAATCGCGGTGTCTGGGGGATGGAAGAAATCGGCTGGTTGATTCAGCGCATGGACTGGGTTGAGGAATTTGCAGTGGGCAGCCGATTGCTCCCCCCGGAAGTCCGTGAATATCAAGATCAATTCCGCCGGGTTATTCTGAGCACCTGCATGGTCATCGAAAACTTAGCGCCTTTGCAAACGGATTACCCGGAAATTGTGCCCACCCTCGACTGTGCCATGAAATTATGGTGGACGCAGTTTCATGGCAAGCAAGCGATCACCACGCTGCGCGGCCTGTTCCCTAAACCTTATGACGTTGACTACATACGGGTTCTCTGTCGGACCCTGCGTGCGGTCCAGGCCTACGCCGGAGCGCCACTGGTTGACCTGAACACGGTGAACGTGCATTTGCTGCACGAATTGGCCGAGATGAAAAAAGACCTGAGTGAATCGCTGGAGATCCGCAACATCAAAAAGGCGCTGCGCAGTTGGCTTGAGGTGGACCTCGACCGCGAAATTGAACCGCTTAAGCTGGGTTTTTCCGATGCGAATGTCGTCCGCGCCCATCCCGTCATCTGGAGTCCAATCGCCAGCAATGACCGCAAGGCCATGACGTTTCCCGGTGAATCGGTCATTATCAAGTATGGTCCTCGCACCGAAATCGAACACGAGCGCAACAATTATCATAAGCTCCCGCCCGGCATTCAGGACCACTTTGTCCGTATTCCTGAAACCACCTACACCGACTTAGAAACCGGACTGGCTTATGTGGTCATGCAAGATCTGCACGACTACAAAACACTGTACGAAATCCATAGCTTGCTCTCATCCGACGTGGTGGCGGTTGCGGACCAACTGGGCAGTTTTCTCCGACAGATGCACGAAGGCGGCACCACCCAGACGCCGCAGGTCAGGAAGAGCCTGCTGCGCGAGATTTATCTGCGCAAGATGATGGAATATATCGACCGTATTTTTGACTTTGTGTGGGAATACAACGTCTTCGAAAAAACCCAGGCCTTTGTCAACGACATCCAGCATGACCTGTTCGATTGCATTGGCGAACTTATCCGACAGCAGGCGGCGCTGCGTGATTTCCCCGCCGCCCACATGCATGGTGATTTGCACTTGCGCAATATCATGATTCGAGGAGCCGAAGATGCTGATCTCACCCAGAATCGCGGGCTGAATTTCCGCCTCATTGATCTCGAATACCTCTCACCAGAGGGGGATGCGGCGTTTGATGCCGGGCAACTGCTCATCGACATTGACCTGGTGTCGCGGGAAGAAAGTCAATTTGATAGCCAGCGGCGACTGGCAAGCCTGGGCGAGGAGCTGGCAATTGGTTATCGCAAATTCGGTGAGGCGCGTAACGACTCAACCTTTAACTTGCGCGTCGAACTGGCAAAGGCCCGTGCCCTGTTGCGCATCGCCAAAGGCAAGACCAAGCGTGGCAGTAATTATCTTAAAGAAATGCAATCTGCCCAGGCCGACCAGATCGCTGAAGAGGTGATCGGCCATGCCGCCGAAGCGCTGGGTTATATGCAAACGGTCATCAACGGCCTTTAAAGACCTGCCTTCCGCGAAATGATTGCTGCCCCGGTTAGGTTATCCGAGTCTTTTGTTATATAACGCCTGCATTGCGAGTTTTTAGCGAATCGCTGAGGACACAAAGCGCAGAGAGCGTCTCTAAATGACCTGAACGGACGCGCTTGTCCAGCATTTCTCAGCGTCATCGGTGATCTTTGTGGTTCACAAGATTGAGTAGGCTGTGCCGCCCGGCGAGTTCTACCAGACAACACTCCCAGCCTGACGACTGACATACCATCACTGACCGGGATTAACGGAATGTTGAAAATTATGTTATTATCACTATCGTTACATTAAAAACTCGTAATGGGCTGGTTATAAAAAGCATAGAGAACGATTATGTGCCCCCCTGATGAGCAGGTCTTCAAGCAACTCGGCGAAACTTTAAACAGTCTGGCAGCCTATTTGCTGATTGCGCACGAAAAACACCCCAAGTCGATACCCAACGAAGTTGATGATCTAATCGGTAATCGTAGCCTGACTCAGTTCCGCATCACCCAGCATTATGTGGCGGCGCTGCTGGCGTTTGGATTGCCAACCAAAGAGCAGGAATTCCAACGAGTCGCCCGCTGGTTTGATCTGCCGCTGCCGCAGACCAACTCGATTCATATCGATCATGCTGAAATGACGCGGCTTGAAGGTCTATTGAACATCAATCCCTACAGCCAGAATGTCAAACCGCGCCTGGAATTACTCATTCGTCAGCGCGATGAAAGCGGACGTTTTGTCATTCCAAATTCGTCGACTGATAATATGATTTTTAACACGCTCTGGGCGTTAAAAGTGCTCGTTCTGGCCTGGAAAAATAGTGTGTTAGAAGACAATTTAATCTCCCAGGATAAACTTATTCAGACGGTGGAATATGCCCTGCAGCGCGATTTGCGCGACAAAGACTTGGCGCTGGCGCTGCGCCTGCATTATGAGCTGGTCGAAGAAATCGTGCCCCAGCATGAAGCACTGCTGGAGAAGCTCCTGCACCAGGCCCAGAATCATGGCTATCTCTGGGGTGTCGCAGATTTTCAGTGGGCCTGGGCACGTGACCTCATCCAATCCATGTGGGACCAGCGCTTGAGTGTCAGCACAGTAAGTGAATATCGCACGTTCTTCCGCGATGTCATCATTGAGACCTGCTATGTTGTTGAAAATCTGGGTGCTTTGCCGTGCCGCGACGATATTCAAGACGCCGTTACTCGCAGCCTCCAGACCTGGTGGCAACAATTTTTCGGCGAAGACGCGCCCGATAGCCTCAAAGCCTTTTTCCCCGATGAATATGACTTCCTGCTCATTCTGTGTCGCACCATCGTTTCGGTTCATGCTTACCTGGGCAAACCGTTAGGCCAACAGTTCTGGATTCAGAACTTGCGGCGGCATTCTGAATCGTTTCGCCAAACCAGCCCCTGGGCCGAACAGGAAAGTCTGGTTGAAGCACTGCGCCGCTGGATCAACATCGAGGTCGATGAGGCACCAACGCGTTTGCATTTAGGTTTGTCTGGTGCCAGTGTGATTCGCATCAATCCGGTAATCACCAATCCCATTGACCCCAATGACACCGATCTTTTTGGTCACACACTCATTGTGAAATATGGTCCTAAAGACGATATTGCGAACGAACGCGCCCACTACGATCAATTACCGGTCGCCTTGGTCAATTCGTTTGCCAGGGTGCCGAAAGAAAGTTATGTCAATGATGACGGGCAGGCCTTTGTCATTATCGAAGACCTCGATCAATACAAGACGTTTTATGAACTCTATCCCCAGGTGTTGCGGGCCGGCGTGCCGATCGGAAAAAAACTGGGCGTTTTTTTACTCAGTATGCACCGGGCCGATACGATCGAGCCGCCGCCATCAGGTGAAAATCATCTACGTGATCTCTACATTATCCCGATGTTGGAACATGTTGGGCGCGTGTTCAACCACATCGAAAGCAATAATTTGCTGGACGATGTTGATTATCAATCGGTCCAAAAAGCGCTGGTTGATCGAATCGCGCTCGTCTTGCAATATCGTCGCTGGATTGACAATTTCCCGCTGGCCTATTCGCATGGCGATCTCCATTCACGCAACATCATGATCCGGCCACTAACCGCTAAACAGACAGCGCTGGAACATGCTGATTTTGACTTTAAGCTGATTGATCTGGAAAGCCTGCGACGAGAGGGTGATGCCGCCTATGATGCCGGGCAACTCCTGATTGATCTGGACCTGATGCAGGAGCGCGATGCCAAAAGCGGGCGCATTGATGCCCAGATTGCGGAAATGTTGGGCACCCTGCGCATTGATCTGGCAGAAACTTACCTGCATTTTGCCCAGGAGCGGAATGACAAGACGTTCCACATCCGGGTTGAGTTGGGAATTGCGCGGGCGCTCTTACGCGTGGCGAAGAGTCATAGCAAGCGCAGTGCTGCCGACCTGGATAGCCGCAACTACCAGCGAGCCACTGAATATGCCCGACAAAGCCTGCAACATGCCCAGCGTGCCGACCTTCATTTGCAGAATGTGGGCGACGGCTTGCGCAATTTGACCACTGAGGACCAGGTCCAGCCGATCGAGCTGGACCCGGAAAGCCGTTAATCTAGGTGGGGGTACCCCCCTCATTTTCGTCGTCTTCGGCTAGAAGCTGGTCGGATACGGTTGTGATTGGACCACTGCCGCGGGACCGACTGGCACGAGCGGCTTTACGTTGTTCCTCTTCAACAAATGTTTTCAACTCCGGTGGCGTGCGCACCGACTGGCCCCACTGCGCGGTTTCTTCGGCCATCACCCGCAGCGTGTTCTCGACATAGGCACGCAGGGCGGCTTTATAAGTCAAATCATCCATGTCATCCAGCGGCGACTGCGAATCGGCCACTTCCAGATTCTCCAGTGCCCCGTCATAGATATTCACCGTGCGGTCCCACTGATAAAGGCTCGCCAGCGTTGTAAATGCGCCACCAACTGCCGGAGTTACAACGGCTAGAATCATCAGGAAGTTGACCAGCCCGGCGATAAAACCACAATTGGTTGCGCTACTGTTCGCCATCGAAGCCAAAGCAGCTTGCACCGCATCATTAGCGATCACCGCCGTCGAGCCATCGGCATCCAGCGCTTCCTGCGCTTGCAAAGCTTCCGATTCGTCAATCACCCCGATGTTACGCAGCGTTGTCACCAGGTTGCGACTGCCTTCCAGATTGGCGCACGCCCCGCCGTTGGCAAAGGAACCGTCCACCAGATAGGCGGACACCAATAAACCGGCTAAGGCGGCGGAAAAGCCCGTCAAAAATGAGAATAAAGCGACGATAAAGTTTACCTGCCCCACAGCGGTTCGATACTTACGCGTGGTGGCCTGCCAATAGCGCCGTTGATCTTCGAGGGCGAATTTTTGAAAAATCTCATAAACCGCCCGCATATGTTCACGTTTGATATTAGTCTCAGCCATTGCTGTCTCCTAACCCCTGATTCACGCTATCCTGCGGATACATCCCCCGGTTAATATCGGCAGCCCGTTTGGAGAGCAGCATCTGGCGTTGATAGCCTTCAACTTCATCATACGGCGGCATGTGGGTGAGATACTGGAAATATTCACGGCGCATTTGCTCGGCCCGGCGACGGTTGGTGAGCCAATCCTCCTGCGGCGATACCCGCCCGCCAACTGCGGCGACAAAAGCAGTGAACAATGCCACCAGCGTTTCCAGGAAGGCAAACACGGGCATGAGTTCCGGGGTGCTATTCAGGGCAATGACCTGCAGCGAACCGATCAACGTCGCGGAGACGGCCAGCGAGAGTAAGATAATCTGTCGTCGTCGATAGCGATTTTGGCTAAATTTGGCCTGATGATCGCGTTCACGGAACAGGCGCAGCATTTCGTAATCCATAAAATCAATATCGTCAAAAATGATTTGTTTGACGTTGTCCGGGTAATCTTTGAGCACCTCCTCAATTGCCTTTTTACTGAGCAACTGATAATCAGGGTCCGGCTCCGGCGGTTGGAAAGTCCCAAATTGCGGCATTTCTCGAATCCAGACCGGCAAACGCTTACGGAAATCAATGCGTCCCTGCGTACTGGGTGCTGCTTCCTTGCCCATATCAGGCGTGGGTCTCTGGGGCGGTGGGGGTGGCGGGCCGGATGGACGGGGTTGGGCGGGTTGTTCAGTCATACACATTTCCTCCTGTTTAGGGTGATGATGTTTATGCTAGTCGTGTTCGCGGTTGGAAGCAAATACGTCAGGTCATAAGTGGCTCAAGGCGGGCCAATGCTGCCGCGAGTAAATCGGTCTCAACCGCATAACAGAGGCGCAGATAGGCTGCCCCTTCTGGCCCAAAAGCGAGTCCCGGTGCCAGTCCCACCTGAGCTTCGGCCAGGGCGCGTTCGGCGAAGGCCATGCTGTCCGTCACCTCGGCAATACTGAAAAAAGCATAAAAGGCAGCGTCTGGTTGCGGCAAAAAGACGCGCGGCCACCGGGCGAACTGGTCCGTGAGCAAATCCAACGCAGCCTTATAGCGTTTTAATGACTGCTCGATAAATGGCTCCCCGTCACGCAGCGCAACCACCCCGGCTATTTGGGTTGCGGCCAGCGTGCAGGCATGACTGTATTCGGTCAGCATTTCAAACGTCGGTAACAGGTCGGTTGGGGCGGTAATCCAACCCAGTCGCCAGCCCGTCATGGCCCAGGTCTTGGAAAAGCTGTTGATGATGAGTACACGATCATCAGGCGTGATTTTGTCGGCGAACGTGGGGGCATAGGGTCGATCGTAAACAATCCGATTGTACACTTCGTCCGCGATGAGCCACAGACCACGTGACCGGCAGAAATCGAGAATCGTCTGTTGTTCGCTGTCATCTAACATCCAGCCGGTGGGATTATTTGGTGAGTTAATGAGCAGCGCCCGTGTCTGGTGGTCACAGGCGGCGAACAACCGCTCCAGGTCCAGATGCCAGCGACCAGCCTGGAGTTCCAGCGGCACCCGCACCACGTTGGCCCCCAGAATCTCCTGGACTGCCGGGAGGTTGGGCCAGGTGGGTACAGGAGTCACAATCGTATCACCCTGAGCGACGACGCACTGCCCCGCCAGCATGACCCCCAACATGCCGGAGCCGGTCACAATGATGTTATCAATGTCAAACCGGGTGCCGTACAGATTGTTCATGTAATCGGCCAGGGCGGTGCGCAGCAGAGGGATGCCGGCGTTGGGTTGATAAAAAGTATTGCCTTCATCCAACGCCGCTTTGGCAGCCTCCCGGATAAATTGGGGTGTTGATTGGTCGGGTTCGCCAAACCACAGCGGAATCACATCCGCATTGCCAATGGCTTGATTCGCCAGTTTACGGATGAGGCTCGGTTGTAAGCGTTGAACACTGGGACGTGCTGGTTGTAGGGGTAGCTGTAGGCGCATAGCATTCTCCTTGTGCCCCAGTATAACGCAGAATGTCAGGCGGTGGCAGCAGCTTTTAGCGCCTGACGCGCCATATATAACGCCGCGATCACGGTCGAATCACGCAGGCGACCGCTGGCAATCAAGTCCTCAAAACGGCGCATTGGATGCGGTTCTATTTCGATTCGCCAATCCAGGCCTTCATCACCGACCAACTTACTGGGTTCCAGACCGCGTGCCAGGAAAATCTGCTGGCGACTGCGCACATATTTGACAAATGGATTCAAGTTGCCGATGGATCGCAACTGCCTGGCGCGGTAGCCGATTTCTTCCTGTAGTTCGCGGTTGGCCGTCACCGCCGGTGCTTCGCCGGGTTCGACCATGCCACTGGGCAAGAACAAGACGCGCTCGCCATAGGCGGGCGACGGTTCAGTGATAAACAAGACATCACCGTTGGGCAACACCGGCACGATCATGACCCCATCATCCATACCAACATAGAGAATATTCTTTTCGTTTTTGTAGAGGGCGATCCATTGGTCGCCACAGAGTCGTTGACTCATGGAATTCATTCCTGGATAGGTAGACACAACCTTATCAGCATGAGGCAAATTTGCCTCAGCCATAAGCCCAATAATAGGGGGGATGGTGTAGGATTGTTTAATGTTCAGCAGCGATTGAGATTTGGTTTGCCAGCAGCGCGTCATCACAGCCTGTCGCGTGTGATTCCCCCAATATTGCGGCTTTTATCGTACAATCTGTAAACTGGCATTAAAATAAATTACAATTAAAATATTAATTGTGATGCTCATTATTGGTGTTTGGAGAACCGGGTATGACCACCGAGCAAGTTTTGCGCCAGCGCGTGTGGACTGAAGAAGAACTCAAAGCCTCCCGGTTAAAATATTATTCGCCGCGCAAACAACGCATTATGGCCCGAACCCTCATCATCCCGACCAAAGTTGAGATGACAATCGAAATTTTAAGCGCCGACAAAGGTGATATTATGGTCTATGATCCGGGAGACGGAGCCAAGCTGCAAGACGTTGAGGATTATGACCATTGGCCCGTCAAGCGTGATCTGTTTAATAAGACATACAAACTTTGGGATGATTTGAAATGGCAGCCGAATGAGGCCGAACTCCACCTCATTATGCATGGCTGTCGTCCCTATTATAAACACAAAGGCGTCTGGGCAATGCGCCTGGAAAAACCGGTGCTCATTCAGTCACTGGAAAGCCCAAAGCCGGTTGAAGTGCCGCCGGGTCGCTGGTTGATTATCGGCTCTGAGGGGGAGCCATATCATATGGCGGATAAGAAATTCCGCGAACGTTACGAAGTCGCCAATCCTCAGAAATAAACGGAGCACGATGCGCCCGGCATCATGCTCCATAAGTTGCTATCATCCAGCCTGTATAGCCAGGTTGACTATTAAACGCTACTGACCGACTTTAAGACCAATCGCGCCAATGTAGATGCGATCCCCACCATTGGCAAAATTCAGCCGCAGACTGAGTGTAACCGCGCCGCTGGGCTGATAATCGTTCACTTCACTTTCCACACAATGGGCATCAGTACTGGTGAAATCGGTGCCATCATCATGCATGACCGTCGCCGTTGGCGGCATCAATTCTTCCGATAGGCGAATCTGCGAAATGAAGCTGCGTTCGTTGGACAGCTCATAACACATAGACACCCCCTTGATCTTCAGACTGTCATCGACCCACAACGGCAGGCTGAGCCACTGGAGATCGCCCGCCCGCTCGCTGCTCACGCGCAGGGTGTTGCCGAAACCACCCCGTGTCAGGATCAATGCCGACTCCGTGCTGCCAAGCGGCACCCCGATCATATTCAGCGGACTAAACCAGATTTTGTGATCTTCTACAACTGCAACGCCGGGTTCACCTTGTGGACCAGCGGGGCCTGCCGGACCGGGTTCACCCTGCGGACCTGCCGGACCTTCGGGACCGGCTTCACCCTGTGGGCCGGGTTCACCTTGTGGACCAGCGGGACCTGCCGGACCGGGTTCACCCTGCGGACCTGCCGGACCTTCAGGACCAGCCTCACCTTGTGGACCGGCTTCACCAGCCGGACCTGTTTCTCCCGCTGGACCGGCTTCACCAGCGGGACCGGCTGGACCTTCGGGGCCAGGGCCAATCACGGATGGTACGATAATCACACTCAGAACAACAGCGACAATAATGACGCCAATTGCCCATAACAGTTGATTGTTGTTGCCTTCGCTCATCTTGCCTCCAAATGCGGTTCATACGAGGTTATGTTCATTGTAACGTGAACCAGAAAATCATACCAATCGGCGGTACAATCAGGAGCGGAGGCAATATTGAAGATCCGACGACTCTGGCCCTTGCTTATTTTGCTGGCGCTGACATTGCTTTTTTTCCATCAGTTAGCGTTCTCCGGGTTGATTCTGGCGCGGGGCGATACCTATAACTATTTTTATCCCTACTGGGCAGCCCGCAATGCTGCATTCATGCAGGGCCAATTACCGCTCTGGTCGCCTGATGTATTCATGGGTGTGCCGCTGCTGGCGAATCCGCAACTGGGAACTTTTTATCCCCTTAATTGGCTGCTGATTCCGTTCGCGCCGCCAGACGGCATTCGTTTGAGCATCTTAGTGCATACTTTCTGGACGCTACTGGGCATGTATATCCTGGCACAAACGCAACTAAAAGCGACCTTTCCGGCATTGGTTGCGGCGGCGGTGTATGGGCTAGGCGGCTATGTTGGTGCGCACGTTGAGCAGATCAACCAGCTTCAGGGGTTGGCCTGGCTACCCTGGCTATTCTGGCTCTATGGTCGGGCGCTGAACCGACCTCGCCGTTATGTGCCGTTACTGGCAACGGCGCTGGCCTTGCAATTTTTTACCGGGCACACGCAAACCGTCTTTATCACCGGCGTCGGCCTGGGCATCTATGGATTACTGAATCACAATATTCAAGACACAAAATCCAGCAGCCTGATAATCATACGGGCGCTGTTTATTCTCGGTGTCGCCGGCCTGTTGGCGCTATCGTTGATCCTGCCACAATTGCTGCCTTCGCTGGAATTAACCAGTCTATCCAACCGCAGTGGTGGGCTGACATTTAACGAGGCAACCTCATTTTCGTTTAATCCATTCGTGATCGGGCGCGGCTTGCTCCCCAGCTATGATGGCCTGTTGTTCGGCGAATATGTCGCCTATGGTGGTGTGATCGGGCTGGGGCTGGCGCTGCTGGGAGCTGTCCTGCCGAGGATGCGGCAACGCTGGGGCTGGATTGGGTTAGCGGCGCTGGGGCTGATACTGGCTTTTGGCGAGTTCAACCCACTTTACCAACTGCTACTGCGCTTACCGGGCTTTGGCTTCTTTCGGGTTCCGGCCCGCTGGTTAGCCCTGTTTGCGCTGGGTGTGGCAATGCTGGCAGGCTACGGTTTGCAGCGCCTCCAGCAGGTGCGCCTGCATCGATGGCACTATGGCTTGATCGTGGGAACCATCGGCTCGTTGGCGCTCAGCAGCTTACTCACAGCCCGTACACCTGAAGCAGTCATTGGTCCAGCGGTCCCGACACTGACGACCTGGGCGGGCTGGGGATTGGCATTGGTCCTCTTATTGGTCGCGATGCGCTTTGGGGCGAAAATTGTGCCCTTGCTCCTGGTCATCGAACTGTTTTTGGCCTCACAGTTTTTGCCCTACAATACGCTGACCTTGCCCGAAACCTATCAGGCGCGGCGCTTCACCATCAGTCAACTGCTGGCTTACAAAAATGTGGACGACGCACCACCGGGTCGGTCGCTGAGCATTAGCGAATTGCTGTTTGATCCGGGTGACAAAGCCGCGCTCGAACGACGGTACGCCGATTATCATTTGTCTGACCTGGCCGTGCGTCATAGTCTGGTAGCGACCAAGTTGAAGGAGGTGCTGGCCCCCAATCAGTCACTGGTGTGGAATTTGCCGAGCATTGATGGCTTTGATGGTGGCCTGCTGCCGACCAAATATTACACGGCGTTCTCAACGCTGCTGCTGCCCGCTGACCTGGAGCCAACTACCGATGGCCGTTTACGTGAGGCATTGGCACTGTCGGAATGCCGGGGGGCCTGCATCCCGGATCAACGCTGGCTGAATCTCACCAACACGCGCTATCTCATCACCGACAAAGTGTTCGACCTGTGGCATGAGGATGTGTACTATGACACACAAATCACGGTTTCACTCGCGCCAGATGAATTCACGACGCTGGCTAATCCGATTGGATTTACCGCCGATGCGGTTGATGTACTGTATGTTGGGGCCGGTACGCCGTCGGTCCGATTTGACGACGGGGAGTTAGCTCCGACAGACAGTGGCCTGTTGGATGCCTTCACCTGGCAGCGCTACGAAGCCGAATCCGCACTATTGCCCGAACAGGTGACGGTCCAGGCAAATGGGGCAGTAACGCTCGCGGCGGTGACGCTGGTCGATACCCGAACCGGGGCCTTTATCCCGCTGACACTGGGCGACTGGCAGCGGCAACTTTCTAGCGACATCAAGCTGTATGAGAATCAGACCGTGCTGCCGCGCGCCTTTATGGTCTATGATGTGGAATTTTGGGTTGAGGATGTTATCGACTATTTGAGTTCTCCTACATTTGATCCGGCGACAATGGCAATACTTGAAGGGCCTGGATTTACTGCATCAGAAGTCGGCGAATATTTAACCGAGATTACGTCTTATACCCCAACGCATATCGAAATTGAGGTTGATACAGATGCAGCGGGTTATCTCTTGTTGACCGATGCTTATTATCCTGGTTGGCAAGCGACCGTGAATGGCAATCCCACTCCTATTCAGCGTGCCAATGTGATGTTCCGCGCGGTGCAACTGCCAGCGGGAGAACACACCGTCGTTTTCACGTACCAACCATATTGGCTACCGGGGGCGCTGTGGGGCGGGTTACTGGCATGGGTCATCACGGGCATCGTGACGCTGGTGGTATGGCGGCGGACCGGGTGAAGCGTGCTATAATCCGCGTCGAGAAAGCAGACCGAAAGTTCGCCGATGGCAATCGACTACATTATTGATTATGACTGTGTGCCCAAGCAGACACTGGGGACGATGGGCATTCTGGAACGCCTCAAAGGCCGGGACCGTGCCGAGACGATTATCCAGCTATACCGCCAGAATGGGGATATGCGCCCGGCAAGGGAAATGGGCTTCGAGATGGTGCGGGCTGCGGCTGATGGCTCTGAAGAAACGCAAATTATCATCGTGCAGCATTTGCTTGATTCCGCTGAAGAACTCACGCCGCTGGAACACCATTGCGACGGTTGCCCTGCCAACCGCACTGGCGACCCCTTTGGCTGTATGGGACAGATTAGTTATCCGGTTTCGCCGTTTGGAGAAGCCTGGCTACTCAACCAATTGCCGGACCCACCGTCAGCACCGCTGGTGTGGTTGCTGCTCAAACAGGGCATTCAGGATTTCGTCTATGATGGCAGCAGCGCCCGGATACTGCGCGAAGAAGGAACGACGATCTTCAGCGAACAGCGAACGATCCAGCGCGAATTGGGCGAGATTCTTATCAACTCCGATCAAGTCTTCGAGATGATCTTCATGACCGGCAACATTCAGCCCAACCATGCCGCGATTCTGCTGCTGTTCTATGGCGGCCTTGACCGCAATGGGCTGGATGCCGATGGCATTATGGGACTGGGCACACTGCCATTGCTCGCCCGCCAACAATATGATTACATTGTGACCGTCAGCGCTAATGATGACGCCTCAACCGGTGAATTGAAGCAGTTTTTGTACGCCGTGTACCTCGCCTGGCAATTGGATGTGCAGATGCTGCTGGATGTTTGATGGGCACGTTGTTAGCCATCAGCGATTGCGTTTAAAATAAATGACCTTTTGGAGAATAGATCATGACCGATCTCGCGCAGCACATTCAATCAACGCCGCTTATTGACACCCACGAGCATCTCCACAAAGAACAGGAATATGTCGAGAACGGCCCCGATGTCCTGGCTGACCTGTTTGATAATTATGTCGCCCAGGAGTTGGTTTCCGCTGGGGCAGAAGAAGATGCGGTATGGGCGGTGGTGGACGCCAAAAATCCTGACATTGAATCACGCTGGAATGGCATCAAAGACGCCTGGGATGTCTGTCAATATGCGGGCTATGGCGAAGCGGTACGTCTGATCGCCAAAGATGTTTACGGCATGCAGGAGATTACCCTTGCCGGAATTGAAGCTGGGGCCGCGATCAATCAACAGCGTCGCCAACCGGGGGAGCGGCTGCGCATCCTTAAAGAAGAAGGCAACCTCGACCACGTGCAGACTGATGATTTTGTCTGGGCCTGTGTACCCGACCCATCCGGCGTCGATTTCTTTTTATACGACCTGTCCTGGGTGCATTTTTGTGCCGGCCGGTTCGACCCAGCAGAATTGCACACCGAAACCGGTATTCAGGTCCGCGACCTGGAAACACTACGCGAGGCGATGGCGGGCTTGTTCGCCAAATATGGGCCAGGCGCGATTGCGGTTAAGGCCCAGCACGCCTACGAACGAACCCTATTGTGGCAGGAGCGCCCGGATAGCGAAGTCGCACCGATTCTCGCCCGACATTTGCGCGGAGTAACACTGTCGGTTAACGAGAAGAATTGTCTGGGCGATTGGTGCTGGGCGCGGGGAGTCGAACTGGCGATTGAATATAATCTACCATTCAAGATTCATACGGGCTATTATGCCGGATTTAATCGAATGCCGGTTGAATTTATCAAAGCTGGAAACCTGTGTAGCTTGCTCAAAGCCTATCCAGCCGCTCGCTTTGTGCTTATGCATATCGCCTATCCCTATGATGCCGAAATAACGGCGCTGGCAAAACATTACGCCAATGTCTATGCCGATCTGTGTTGGGCGTGGAGCATAGATCCCTTTACTTCAATGGATTTTGTGCGCCGGTTTATCCATGCCGCTCCCATCAATAAACTGTTTGGCTTTGGTGGCGACATCTTCTGGCCGAGTGCAGCGGTTGCTTACGCTAAACAGGCGCGTCGCTGGTTGACTCGCGCCCTGCAAGCCGAAATAGATGACGGCTACTTGACCGAAGCGCAGGCCATCAAAGTCGCGACCCGGCTCATGCAAACCAATCAACGCGATTGCTTTGATCTAGAAGGCACACGGGCGGCATTGCAGCGCGCCGCAACCCAGTAAGCCAAAAATTTACAAATCGCGTGAGGGCCTTGAAAGGTGCGGGATTTATGATTCGCTGCAAGGTCTAAATTAGGGATTAACCTGATGAATATTTGCCCGTTTTGTGAAACCAACAATCGTGATGACGCCAGTGTTTGCCACCACTGTGGACGGGGGCTGGCGCGTCTGGATGGGCTTTCCACGTTGTTAGTTAATGATAAAACGGTGCTGAGTGGTATTTCAGAACTGGGGAGTAATTGGTTTGGTCCGAACATGGCGGTCATGTTGCGCGTACGTGAAGCGACTAATTTAATAACATTGCCGCTGCAAGCAGAAACCAGCCTGGGTCGCGTAAGTCCGAACCGGGCCAATCAGCAACCCGATGTGGACCTCACCTATTTCCATGCCTACGATCACGGGGTTTCATCACGCCATGCAACCCTGAAACGCCAGGATCAACACCTCCTGCTGACCGACCTCGGTAGCACGAATGGCTCTTTCCGTAATGGCGAAAGGCTCCTGCCTTACCAGCCGACGATCACCCACAGCGGGGATGAAGTTCGTCTCGGCAATCTGGTGATGTTATTATACTTTCAGGAAACCACGCCCATCCAGCAACTTGATTAATCCCAACCTTGCCAGCCCAGTTTACGGCCCAGTATCATAGCGTGAATCAAAAATCCCGCCGATTTATGCGGGATTTTGTGAAGGTGTCGGGGCGACGGGATTCGAACCCATGACCTCACCGACCCGAACGGTGCGCGCTACCGGGCTGCGCCACGCCCCGAGATGTTTGCAGTGTACAGAAAAACTGATTTTATCGCAAGAGCCGATTCATGGTGAAGCCGACCTTAACCGATCGATTACGGACACTGGCCGGGGACTACCTAGCGCAGG
This sequence comes from Phototrophicaceae bacterium, assembly GCA_965223835.1. Lineage (GTDB taxonomy): Bacteria > Chloroflexota > Anaerolineae > Aggregatilineales > Phototrophicaceae > CAVYXZ01. The sequence goes on along the minus strand of CBDCXQ010000001.1, from coordinate 5,447,716 downwards.
TTGGGCAGGCCGTCCATCGTACTGGCATTCACCCCGATACGATTACAATTGTCGGGCTGATGTTTGTCATGGTTGCGGCGTTTTTCATCGCCAGCGGCCAGATGCAACTGGCGGCGGTGATTCTGTTGCTGGGACTGCCGCTGGATGCACTGGATGGGGCGGTCGCCCGTGCCATGCAGCGCCCCGATGCCTTCGGCGGTTTGCTTGATTCCACGCTGGATCGTTATGCTGATGGTTTCATTTTCGCCGCTTTGGGGTATTATTTTGCGAGTCTGGGTGAACTGGATAAACTGGTGCTGGCAATGGTCGCGCTGGTCGGCAGTTATGGCGTCAGTTATGTGCGGGCACGGGCGGGCGAAGCCCAGATCACGGTGAAAGTGGGTCTGTTTACCCGGCTGGAACGGGTGCTCACGTTGCTGGTGATGCTGCTGTTTCCACCGCTGCTGGTGCCCGGATTATGGTTGCTGGCAGTGGGGACCAACGTCACCATGTTGCAACGCTTATGGTATGTGTTTAGAAATCATCAATAACAGAGGGTTTTAAAATGGAGTTCGAAAGAGAACTGGTCGTCCTGTTTGACCGCGTACAGGTGCGCTACTATGGGGTTATCATTGTGGTCGCCATGCTGGTGGCGGCAACCGTTGCGGCGCGGTTGGCCCGGCGCGAAGGGCGGGACCCGGACCACATCTGGGGTGCGCTGACCTGGGCGATTATCCCGGCGATTATTGGTGCCCGCTTATGGTTTGTGCTATTCCCACCGGCTTCATTGGTCGAGCAAGGCTTGAGTACTGCCTGGTTTTTCCAGAATTTCTTTAATGTCGAAAATGGTGCCATCGCCATCTGGAGCGGTGGACTCAGTATATTTGGCGCGGTGATCGGCGGCTTGCTGGGTTCATGGCTGTACTTTAGCGCTTATCACAACCGCATCACCGGCCTGTTTGGAACCATTGCGGGTTTCTGGCGGTTTGGGCTAATCATTTTGGGCGTCATATTAATTGCTGTATGGGTCACGAATCAAACCCAGACAGCGCTGCTGGTGATTGGGATTGTCGCCGTTGTTAGCGCGGGTGTGGCCTTTATCCCGGCGGTACGGCAACGGCTAGAGGCGATGGCTGGCCCGGAGGTGCAATCCTTCCCCGATGAAGGGCTTCCGCTTGCGCCCTGGTTGGATATTGCGGCAGTGGCATTACCCCTCGGTCAGGCCATCGGGCGTTGGGCCAATTTCGTTAATCAGGAACTCTATGGTTTACCCACTGACCTGCCCTGGGGCATCACTATCGATTCAGCCCATCGGGTTGCACCCTATCGCAGCCTGGTGGATTATCCGCTCTCACAGGGCTTTCACCCCTTGTTCCTGTACGAATCGCTCTGGAGCTTGTTGTTTTTCATCATTCTGCTGAATGTCTTCCTGCGCTATCGTCACCGCTTGTTCACCGGTGATGTGTTCCTTATCTACCTGATGCAATATGCCTTCATTCGCTTCCTGCTGGAAAGCATCCGGTTGGAAGTGACGCTGATCGGCAACATCAATCTGTCGCAGGCGTTTATGGCGGTCGTGTTCGTCGCGGCGCTGCTGTTTCTGGTCTATCGTCACCGGCCCGGTGCAGCCCCGGTCCAACATACTCCCCCCGAACCGCCGCAAACGGCATCGGAGAATTCGTAGCACTTTTCATAAAAAGCCCGCTAGATTTTGGTGTTTTTGCAAAAAGAAAGCCCTTTTGGTAGAAGCTGAGTTGGCAAGAACAGCGAAACCAAGAGGGCTTTTCGATGTCAACTATCCCGCAAAATGAGGACCTTCTCAAGAACTTATTCAACCGCATAGATAGCCGCCAGCACGCGCTAGCAGATCAGGAGCGAGTACGGGAACGGATGGAGATGCTGGTGATGGCCGAGTTATTCACGTTTGGAAGTCACCCGGTGACCCAGTGAGTGATGAGCTTGGGGTTAAATGAGCAAGATTGGAGTGCCTGGTATCGGCTAATCAGCCAGGGGCGGTTCAATTATGAGGCAGCAAGTGAGGGACTGTTCACCGAGAGCTTAGGCCATGTATCCGAGGATGTGGTGTATGTGGTGGCTGGAGATGCGACGCAAACGCCGCGCAGCAGCCGGAAAATGGAAGGGTCAGGGTGGTTACGGAACCTGCCAACGCCGCCGTTTATGGTGGGGATGCATGCGGCGCAGCACTGGTTCAACGGGAGTTGGTTAGTCCCGCAGGAAATGGCTACAGTCGTGCGGTTCCGTTGCGCTGGCTGCCTGCTTTTACCGAGAAGAGCCAACCACCCACCGTTGAACCACTCAAAGAGTGGCAAGCGAGCGTGCAATTTCTGAGGTGGCTACGCCAACAATTCACTGCTCACCAGCGGCCTGAGCAAGCCATTGACCTGGACGTGCGTGGACGCACCCGCCATCTCCAGGTCTGTGTCCGCGCGGTCTTCGTCCGCAAGGGCACTCCCGGTACCCGGCTGTTTCTCATTGTAGTGCGCGGCAAGCAGCGCAAAAACAAATATGGTCGGCTTTACCGTCGTCAACCCTTACCCTTTCTCGTCAATGCCCGACAAAATGAGACCGGACAGTGGGTGCTGCCACTCCCTCTGCAAACCTTGCTGTTTTGGGCCGGGCAGTGTTGGGAAGTCGAGGTCGCGCACCGTGAACTCAAAACCACCTTCGGCCTGGGTCACAAGCAATGCTTCAATCCCAAAGCCGCCGTCTTGTCCGTCCAGTGGCGTGCCTGGGTCTACTCCCTGCTGCTCCTGGCGGGCTACCGCACCTTTGGCTTAGCTCGTGCGCCTGCTGTCCCGACCCGCTGGTGGCGCGGGGCGGGTCGCTGGTCATTTGCCACCCGCCTGCGCGCTTTTCGCGCTGCAACTGGGGGCAACATCATTCCGACCCATTCTCACGACAACCCCCGATGATTGGGCCGAAAAACATGACTATTTGGTCGCGCTCAAGCACAGCATCTATGCTGCCATGCGCGCTTGAGCCTGTTTTCCCTTCTTCAACCTCATCTCAACTCAAAAACAGCCCTCGTTTCTCCTTCGAGAGCTGCTTAAAGTGCCAAACTCCTGAGGCAACCCCAGCGGGATCGCCTAATTTTAACGAGATACTGGCTGTTATTGCATGGCGGCGCTCAGTGTGTTACAGGCGAGACAGGTGTTACCGGGGCGGATGATGGCATATCCAGCCTGCGGGTCGGCACCATAATCGGTTGCATCCACATTCCAGACAATCATCAAACGGACCTGACCACCGGACCGTGACAGCGTTGCCGCCCGGGCCAGCCACGCCGCCTGATCTTGCACTGTAACCTGGCTGGCCCAGCTAAAGTTAGCCGGTAGCGGACCATAGCCTTCGGGCGAGAGATACCCCAGTTCCGTGAAACATAATGGTTTACCAGGGAAGATTCCCGTATAGGTCTCCACCATCGTCGGATAGTAACGGGTGTAATGGCTGCTGTTGCCGCGCGGGTCGCCGCTGCGGGCATCGGGACTGAGAATGCCTTCGTTATAGTGAATCCCCAGGCAGTCCATCGAAGCTGCAGCACCGGCAGCCTGCATTCCCTCCAGGAACGGGGCATCATCACAACCGGCAGTAGTACAGGCCCCACCAAAGAATCCCGTCGGTGCTGGTGCGCCGCTAATAACGATCACGTCACTGTTGGCGCCCTTGATCGCGCTATAGGCCGCGCTGAGCATCTGAGTATAGGCCTGGGGGCTGATCTGACCCGTGGGCCACTCACGATCGACATTTTGTTCATTCCAAACCTCAATCGCATCGGGACCAAGCTGGGCTACCTGACCCAGGAAATTTGCGAAGTTCTGGTAGTAGGCGCTGGGGTTGGCGGCTAGCTGCGCCGGATTCCCTTTGATGCTGAGGAGGATTTTGAAGTCCTGGCTTTGAGCGTTAACAATTAGATTCTGAACATCGCTGACAGCATCGCCTTGATTCCAGACATATTGCCGTTTGACCCACCTCATACCCGCACCGCGCATCGCCTCCGGGTATGCAAAGCTAATCACCTGACCACCCAGTTCAAACTCACCGGTCATGGGCGGCGGTGTCGGTCCCGGTGGTTCGGTCGGCGGTGGTGGTGGCTCAGTCGGTTGTGGTCCAGGGCCACCAGTGGTGCCCGGGATAATCAAGACCTGGCCGGGGAAGATTCGATTTGGGTTGGCAATGCCATTGCGCTGGGCAATCGCGCTAACGGTTGAACCAAAGCGGGCTGCAATACGTCCCAATGTATCGCCGCGCACGACCGTGTACGTTTGCTCCTGTGTTGGTGGCTGAGTCGGCGGTTGCGGTGGTTGGGTTGGCGGCGGTTGTGGCGGGGGTGGTGTACTCCCCTCGGTTGGAATGAGCAGAATCGTCCCGGCATAAATCAGATTCCGGTTGCGAATTATGGGGTTAGCAGCCTGAATGCTTGCCATCGAGACGTTATAGCGCAGTGCAATGCGGAACAGGTTATCACCAGGAACGACCCGATGCTGGATGAAGCCATCATTCTGCCCGGCGACCACCCCAATCGATGCCAGCAATACGATAATGACGAGTAAGGCAATAATACGGCGCATAAATTCTCCTTTATGATGAAAATCGCCCAGGGGCTGCCCGGGAAGATTTTCGGAATTTTTGTCCTTGTATCATCTTATTTTAGTGACTTTTGTGAAAAATGGGTAATAGTGGGATTGCATTGCCAGCAGTATGTGCCCTGATAATTGTCATACTGTCAACGGTGATAGAAATCACTACCGCAATATCGTAGGCCGACGTATAGTAAGAAAAAGATTTATTAGACAAGACTTCATGAAATAAACTTACGCTGGTCGTCAGTTAACTGGCGAGAAGGCGAGTGATAAGGAACCGGTGATCGTTGGACGATCAACCATCGGCATATATATCTATTGTGAGGGCAGCGCGCCTATCGGGTCGCAAAATGACCCCAACCGCTTCGGTCTAGAAGAATCCGCGTTAACGCCTTCGCAATCTATACAGAAAACGATGTGCATAAATTGCGCATCGTTTTTTATGGTATACAGGCGAGTTGCTCCATCGCTTGATGGGTACTGAGGTAAACGCGGTCGGTGCCCAACTGCTCAACAAAATCAACCTTCCGCAACCGGTCCATCACCGGCCCTTTCACCTCGGCCAGGTGCAACGTCACATTGGCATCGCGCAATTCATGGAGCAGGTTGGTGAGGGTTTCCAGCGCACTGGTATCGATATAATTCACCGCACTACACACCAGCACCAGATGTTCAATCGCCGGATTATCGGCAACGGCATTCAGGACATAGGTTTCCAGATACTGTGTATTGGCGAAATACAGACTCTCATCCACTCGGACCGTCAACACATGGGGACAAGTATGTACCGTATGGCGCAAAACATTGCGAAAATGTTCCGTATTTTCGATGCGACCTACGACAGCGATATGCGGGCGACTCGTGCGGTATAAATAGAGGACTAACGCGGAGAGGATGCCGACCAGCAAACCGGTTTCAATGCCGACCAGCAGCACCGCCCCAAACGTCACCAACAGCGACGCGGCATCCGCCCGATCATAATGCCAGGCGTGTCTCAGGGTGGCGAAATCCACCAGATTGGTGATGGCAACCAGAATGATCGCCGCCAGCACCGCGCGGGGCAAAAAGAAGAACAGCGGCATGAACAGCGTAACCGTTAAGGCGACCAGCCCAGCAGTAATCAATGATGCCAGCCCGGTATTGGCCCCGGCGGTGAAATTTACGACTGAGCGGCTGAATCCTCCCGTAACGGGAAAACCGCCGGTGAAGGCGGCACCGACGTTCGCCACGCCCAAAGCAATAAGTTCCTGATTGGCATCAATGCTCTCCCGGCGACGACTCGCCAATGTCTTGCCGACGGAGATACTCTCGGCAAAGCTTATCAGGCTGATGCTGAGCGCGGCTGGAAGTAGTAACCCCAACTGTGTCAGGTCGAGATGGGGACGCGTCAACCGTGGCAAGCCCGCAGGCACATCGCCAACTACTGCGACTCCCGCATTCGCGTGCCAGCCCAGGCCTCCCGCAACCAGCATCCCGATAATGACGATCAGCAGCGGTCCACTTTTAGTCAGTGGAATAATGATCGACGGGGGCAACCGGCGACGTTTCAGAAGTTGCGGCAAGCTGGTCTTGAAATACCACAGCAGGCCAATGCTCACCAATGCCAGCATCAACGTGGGCAGATTCGTCTCAGTGCTATGTTGCCCAATATACAGCAGGGTCGCAAAGACGTTTTCAGCAGCGGGAACATTCATGCCCAAAACATGTTTAAGCTGACTCACACCGATCACAATCGCGGCTGCGCTGCTGAATCCAGAGAGTACCGGATGGCTGAGAAAATTAACCAGGAAACCCACCCGCAGCACGCCCATGAGCACCTGAATAATGCCGATCATCAAGGCCAGTGTGAGTGCCAGTGCGATGAATGCCGGTGATCCTGGCGCAGCCAGCGGGCTGATACTTGCCAGCACCAGCAGCGAGACGACTGCTGTGGGTCCTACGGCCAACGCTCGACTGGTTCCCAACAACCCGTAAAGCGCCAGCGGCACAATGCTGGCATACAGACCGATTTCCGGCGGCAGACCCGCCAGCAACGCATAAGCCATTGACTGTGGCACCAGCATGATTGCCACGATGATACCGGCCATGATGTCGCCGCTCAGGTCGGCACGCTGATAGTGCCGTAACCAGGTCAGGCACGGCACATATCGGCGGAGAACTTCACCTCTGGAACGGGCTGAAGTCGCCATGATTATTCAGTCTCAAGAACGGCAGACCATTCAGCGGTACTGGCTACCAAATTTAGCACATCTTCGAAGCCATATTTGCGCAACACACTCGCCGCGATCTGTGAACGGAGGCCGCTGGCACAGTGCGTCACAATCGTGTGATCGTGGGGCAGCTCATTCAGACGGTCCGGTAAGTAGCCTAGTGGGATGTTACGTGCGCCGCGAATATGGTGCTCGGCATATTCCGTCTGCCCACGCACATCCACCAGCACCAGCCCATTGTGTTGCATTCGTTCGGCCAGTCCGGGTGCATTGACAACGGAGAGGGTTGCGCTGGAACCCTTCACAACATCGGGTAACGCATAACCGTCGATGTTATCAACACCAATCGATTGTAATCCCTGCATAATTCGTGAAAGCGTCGCTGTGTCGGGCGTGATGAACACCAGCGGTTGCTCGTAATCGACAAACCAGCCAGCATAGGTCACAAAGCTAGCGCTGCTGGCGGGGATGTTGACCGTACCGGGCAGGTAGGCTGCATTATAGGCAGCGGGTGAGCGGAAATCAATCACCTGGGTGCCGTCGGCCAGCGCTACCTCAACATCGTCGGCGGTGAGTTGCTGCGGCGCGGGGCGGACGCTGAGCAAGGCTGGCCCCACTTTGTTGACATGCTTCATCCGAGCAAAGTATTGCGGTGCTTCGGGTTGATCGCTCAATAACCACTCGACAAAGGCAGCTTCATCCGTGAGTTGAAACGCGGGATTGAAGAGCTTTTCGTAACCCAGTGTTGTGGATGGAATCGCGCCCAATGCTTTGCCACACGCGCTGCCAGCCCCATGTCCGGGCCAGATTTGCAGATAATCGGGCAACTGCTTGAACGTCGCAACGGATTGGTACTGCTGGCGTGCGCCAGGTTCTTTGGTGCCGGCCATCCCGGCAGCAGTTTCCAACAAATCAGGACGCCCGACGTCACCGGCGAACAGGAAATCGCCCGTAAAAATGCCCATCGGCTGGTCGGCTCCGGCGGTATCGGTAATCATGAACGCGATGTGTTCCGGGGTGTGACCAGGGGTGTGCAGGACATCGACGCGGACATTGCCCACCATCCATGAATCACCGTCACGGACAAGTTGGGCACCATCATCCGTGGCATACCCATACTTCCAGGCGGCATCGCCCATATCGCTCAGGTAAATTTGGGCACCGGTTCGGGCATGAAGCTCACGGCTACCGCTGACGAAATCGGCATGAATATGGGTTTCGGTAACATGGGTGATTTTCAGGTCCTCAGCGGCGGCGGCCTCCAGATACGGCGTGACATCGCGGGCCGGGTCAACAACCAGCGCTTCGCCCGTTTGGGCGCAACCGACCAGGTAGGATGCCTGCGCCAAATTTTCATCGTAGAAATACTTTAACAGCATAGGATTTATACTCCATCGGGCCCCACAACCAAAGTCCGGTTACATTTCCAATGGCAAGTTGCGCATCATCCAGGCCATTGTGCCGCCCTTCAGATTGTAAACGTCGGTGCGACCTGCCTGGGTCAACAATCTGGCACCAGTCTGACTGCGATTGCCGCTGGCACAAATCACAATCACCGGCTTATCGGTGGGAACCTCATTGAGACGCGTTTCCAGTTCATGCAGCGGGATATTCACCGCATCAGGAACGTGACCGGTCGCAAATTCAGACGCAGAGCGCACGTCAACCAGCACATGATCGGTCTGGGCAGTGACGTAATCCGCATGGTAGGTGGCGGTATCAATATGTTGAATTTGCTTGCGATTAAACAAAAACATCAACCATTACTCCTGATTATAAGACGAGTTGGCTGCGGCTTGCTGTAAAGGCAGCCCCGCAGCCGTCCAGTCGATGACGCCACCGAGGTCATAAACGCCGGTGTAACCCGCAGCCTGAAGAATCTGAGCAGCCTGAGCACTGCGATTGCCGCTGCGACAGTAAACAACAATCGGCTGATCCTGAGGCACTTCGCTCAATCGGTCGGCCAATGTCTGTACCGAAATATTGGCCGCGCCAGCAATGTGTCCAGTTCCAAATTCCTCCGGCGTGCGAACATCCAGCAAGAAATGTGGTTCGTCGGTAAATTGCGATTGATAGTCTGTCGGCGAAATCAATGCGGTATCAGCTGCTGGCGGACCGGCAGTTGGTGATAGCAACAGCACTGCGCCAGTTACGACCGCTACAGCGACGATCAGACCCGCAATGAGCACTAAATTCCGGTTCGATTGTTTGCGATTGGTCATGTTGCACCTCTTGTGATTGCAATTTTCAGTCTACAGGCATTTTGTTTGCCCCAATCTAGCGAATAACTTATACTGAGCCATAAGCCATACCTTATGGCTGTTGGTTGAATTGGGCCAAAGCAGTCGCCATGCTCAGTTTGTACAAGCTCGAGATCTTTGCGCAGGTGGTCGAAGCCGGTAGCTTCAGCGCAGCCGCCGATCGTATGCTGATGTCGCAATCGGCAGTTAGCCAGCATATTCAGGATTTAGAAGCCAGCCTGGGCACTAAGTTGTTTAATCGTGGGCGGCGGGGCGTCACCCTGACTCCGGCGGGTGCTTCTCTGCATCGGTATACGCAAGAGATTCTGCGCCTGGTGGCGGAAGCAGAAAATGCCGTTACCGATGTCGATCATTTGAATAGTGGGCAGGTCATCATTGGCGCGACACCGGGCGTGAGTGTCTACCTTTTACCTGAATGGATCCAGGATTTCCGCGCCCGCTATCCGCATTTGACAGCAGCCCTGCAAACCGATGTCACACCGGAGATCGTAAACAGCGTGCTGGATCGCCGCCTGGATATTGGCTTTATCGAGGGTGAACTCGCAGCCAATGAAGCCGAACGGTTGGGCCAACTGGTGCTACAGGATATTGATCTATATATCATCGTCGGGCCGGGACATCCCTGGTGGCAACTGACGAGCATCCCTGCGGCACAGCTAGCCGGGCAGCAGATGGTGACGCGGCAACCACGCTCCAAAACGCGCCAATGGATCGACACGATGTTGCGCAGCCAGGGCGTGCAACTAGAAATCGTTGCTGAGCTGGATAACCCGGAGGCGATTAAGCGCAGTGTGATGTCGGGTATGGGCATCGCCATGATGCCCGAATATACCGTGCGCAATGAAATCGCGGCTCAAACCCTCAGCGCGGTCGCGATTGATAATCTACTGCTGCGGCGCACCCTCAAATTAGTCTGGGATGCGGGCAGGCCCTTCGCGCCCATCACCCGCGCCTTTTTGACTCACCTCGCTACGCGGTTTCCGTTGCTGCTGACGGTGACTGATTAAAGGTGTGAAAAGCCTCTGGGTTGGTTACAATACGCAAAATTTTTACAGGAGCTTAACGTGACCGATTCCGATTTATTGCGCCGTTATAATTATGATCGCTTTATCCCCGAAAATTACCGGCAATGGATGCGCTTTGATGTCAGCCCGGCACTGGGCAACCCGGGGCCATCGTTCCCGTTGTGGCGGCTGGATGATCGTGCGGAGACCACGTTAGCAGCTGTCGCCAAAGAAAATCTGTACACGGTCGTGGAGTTCGGCAGCTTTACCTGACCATACTGTGGGATGGCGGCGCCATCCATGAATTCAATTGCCGATGAATATGCCGCTCATAACGTCGGCTCAATCTTTCTGTATACGAATGAGGCCCATCCAGCAGAACATTATCCCCACCTGACCTCGATGGACCAGAAGTTTCAGCACGCCGCAGCCCTGCGTGATGTGCTGGGAGTCACACGTCCGATTCTATTGGACTCGCTTGATGGGGCCAATCACCGTGCCTATGGGTCGATGCCGAATATGACGTGGATTTTTAATCGCTGGGGAACCCCGGTCTATAAATCAGATTGGACCGACTCGAACAGTGTTGCCAATGCGCTGGCCTATTTCACCGATGTTGCCGAACGGCGGCAGACCCGCGAAAAGCTTGCCCCTTTTCGGGTGGAACGGCTGGATTATCGTATCCAGGACCGCGATGCCTTCTTCAAGGGGCTGGCCCGCAATGGCCCCAAAGCCGTGCGCGAATTTGAGGAATCGGGCGAGTGACAACGCAGGTCGTCCTCCTGGGCACGGGGACGCCCAATGCTGAACCCGACCGACATGGCTCCGCGCTGGCTATTATTGTCGATGACCATCCCTACCTCGTCGATTTTGGACCAGGGGTGGTCCGCCGCATTCAAGCGGCACAGGAACAGGGTATCCCCAGCTTAGACCCAACGTGCTTGCAACATGCCTTCCTCACCCACTTGCATTCCGATCATACGCTGGGCTATGCTGATCTGATTTTCACATCCTGGACACTGGGGCGCGAAGAGCCATTGATCGTCTATGGTCCGCCGGGCTTGCAGGCCATGACGGATCATCTCCTCGCGGCTTACGCGGCTGATATTGCCGAGCGCTTGCACGGGCTGGAACCTGCGAACAGCACCGGCTTTCAGGTCATTGTGCATGAGATTGAACCGGGCGTGTGTTATGAAGATGCGCGTGTCACGGTCGAAGCATTTGCAGTATCGCATGGTTCATGGCCCGCTTATGGTTATCGTTTCAGTTCGGCAGACAGGGTTATTGTCATTTCCGGCGATACATGCCCGGTTGAAAGTATTGTGCCGCTGGCAACTGGCTGTGATATGCTGATTCATGAGGTTTATTCGGTTACCGGCTTTGCTGATCGTTCCCCGGACTGGCAGGCTTATCACCGCAATGTCCATACCTCAACTCATGAACTGGCAGCGCTTGCCAATCGGGTGCAGCCCGGCTTGCTGGTACTGGTGCATCAGTTGCTGTGGGGTGTAACTCCGGCGGAACTGGTGGCCGAGATCACCGACCAATATGCTGGTGAGGTCGTTTACGGGCGCGATCTGGATGTGTTTTAAGATAGCGGCTTAGCATAAATTCCCAGGTGATTGGCAACCGGACGTTCACGACCGGGGACACGGGTGTGAATCGGCGAATTGAGTAGCTTCGTCCCACCATCTCTATCCATTTGCACCAACGTTGATGACCCGCCACCATCCAAATTTATGGCCTGATAGCCCCCGTGTTGTAAGATCAATGCCGTGAGTTCGCGCAGGCTGGCACCCTCACTGTAATTGGTCTGGCGACCATCCACGACAATCGCTATCAGGGTGCGACCGGTCGCATCCTGCGCAATGGCCGTGCGGGGATGTCTGGTGATGGTGTACGAGTCGTTGTCACTCACACTGGCCGGTTCTCCAGCAGCGACAAGCGGCAATGAACCCGACAGCATTTGCTCATAACCGGCTGACGGTGGCTCAAAAAATGCGACCTGGTTGGCTGTGAAATACACAGTGCTGAATTGGTCGCCGAAGTTGTTGCCGCTTACCAACTGGTTGGATGCAGCGTTTATTCCCCGCGTGTTGACGCCATCACCGGGGCGCGGGTAAAAATCGAATACGCTGTTGCTGTAGAACGGTTTAAAAAAGTCGCCATTGATCGCTACTTGAGGTCCAAATTCTCCTAGAAACTGGGAGGTGGTGCGGGCGGCATAATCATAACCGTCAAGGTCGTTGCGGGGCGTCACCAAAAACGAGATGCCCGGCGCATCCAGGTCAACTTTGACCACGTGATAAATAAGGGGGTGCGGGTCACGCTGCACCACCCGCTCATACGTAATACCTTCAAATATGGCGTGTTCAGCCAGTGCTTGTGGCAGTGGTCGGTTGGCGTACCATACGCTATAAATTCCGAACAGCAATACGATGATCGAAACCGTACCAATCAGCAGCCTGGTTAATCGCTGGAATCGTCTCATAGGTGTCCTTTGAATTTGTGAAAATCCCCCATCGTTGACAGAATCTAAGGCAAGGGATCAGCGAAAATTCCCAGGTGATTAGCAATTGGTCGTTCTCGTCGTGGAATATGCGTATGAACCGGTGAATTCAGCAAGATAGACTCCCCGGCAAAACCGGCCTGAACCAACGTTGATGAGCCACCACCATCTAAATTAATGGCATCCCTGCCGCCATATGCCAAAAGTATATCAGCCAGCTCGTCCAGTGTAGCACCGGCACTGTAATTTGGCTGACGACCATCTACTATTACGATGATGAATGTTCGACCCGTTGCATCCAGTGCAACCGCAGTTCGCGGATGCGGTCTTTTCAGATAAGCATCATCACCCCAGGTCGCAATATATTTCCCATCGGCCAGAAAGTGTAAACCAGAAATGGCCTGTTGAACTTCGCTTTCTGGAGGTGAGAAGGTGATGTGATTATCATCCGTAACGTAAAGCGTGGCGAAGTCTGTGCTGGGCGCATAGCCGTCAGTAACCATTTGCGCCTGAGCAATGGTCAAACCACGAACATTCACCCCGTCACCTACGTGCGGATAATAATCCCAGGGACCGAAATCGCGCCAGGGATCGTAAAAGTCGCCATTGATCGCTACTTGAGGTCCAAATTCTCCTAGAAACTGGGAGGTGGTGCGGGCGGCGTAATCATAAGCGTCAAGTTCATCGCGTGGCGTCACTAAAAACGAGATTCCCGGAGCATCCAGGTCAACTTTGACCACATGATAAATGAGCGGGTACGGGTCACGCTGCACCACACGCTCATACGTGACGCCTTCAAATATGGCGTGTTCAGCCAGCGCTTCTGGCAACGGGCGATTGAAATACCACAGAACCAATGTGATGAGGAGAATAATTGCCAGCACCAGCACGATGCGCACCAATGACCGCAATGGTTTGAGCATCTTACTCCATCAGCATCCTGGATGAACGTAACGCATGTCAGCATTATTTCGGACAGCGACCCGGTTCAACAAGGGCGAACTTGCCCAACCGAGCATCACGATAGTTGGCTATAATCCAGCCTACAATCGGACAGTTGTTGGCAGGAGCATACTCAAAATGACACAGGTAAAAGCGAAAATTGGCGTCTTTGGCATTGGGTTGGCGGCGTACTGGCCGCAGTTTGCCGGGCTAAAAGAGCGGCTGGAGGGTTATCAACAACGGTTGAGGCGAAGATTGCCGCGCTGGGGGCTGAGGTGGTTTCCGCTGGCCTGATTGATGATGCACCGGGAGCACGGGCTGCCGGGGATCTGTTCACGCGTGAAAATGTTGATTTGATCGTGTGTTATGTCGGGACCTATTCCACATCGTCGCAGGTCTTGCCCGCAGTACAGCGCCGCCGCGCACCGGTCCTCATTTTGAACTTGCAGCCGGTGCCCGCGTTGGATTATCTCGATACGGATACGGCAGAGTGGCTGGCGAACTGCTGCGCCTGTTGCGTGCCCGAAATTTCGAATGCGTTTGCCCGCAGCCAGATTCAGTTTAACGTGGTTTCCGGTATCCTGTCACCGGCGGATGGTCACGCCAATCAATATTATGAACGCGCCTGGACCGAAATTGAAGAATGGATTCAAGCGGCCAGTGTGATGCGTGGTATCGCTTACAGTCGTATTGGATTTCTGGGGCACACCTATCCCGGCATGTTGGATATGTACTCCGATTTCACGATGCACCATGCGCAACTCGGCACACATATCGAAGTGCTGGAAATGGACGATCTGCATCAACGGGTGAATGCCGTTACCGATGACGCCATCAACAGCAAAATTGAAGAGATCAACAACGTCTTTGAGATCGCTGAAGCCGGACGCGACAAGATTTCAATGCCTGTCACAGATGAAGCATTACGCTGGTCGGCGCAGGTAGCCGTCGGCCTTGACCGCCTCGTAAGTGATTTCGATCTTCAGGGCCTGACCTATTATTATCGCGGCCTGGATGCCAACCCGAACGAGGAGTTGGGTGCGGCCTTGATCGTTGGTAATTCGCTGCTGACCGCACGCGGCATTCCCGCAGCCGGTGAGGGTGATTTGAAAACCTGTGTGGCAATGATGATGATGGATCGGCTGAAGGCGGGTGGTTCATACACGGAGCTTTACGCGATGGATTTCAACGACGATTTCATTCTCATGGGCCATGATGGTCCGGGGCATGTCGCTATCAGCGACGAAAAACCCGTGCTGCGGGGGTTGGGGCTGTTTCATGGCAAACGCGGCTATGGCGTGTCCGTCGAATTCAACGTCAAAACCGGCCCGATTACGATTCTCGGTCTGACGCAAACGGCTGATGGGCGATTGAAATTGATAGCGGCTGAAGGCGAGTCGTTGCCGGGGCATACAATGCAAATTGGCAACACCAACTCGCGGCTGAAGTTCAGTCTTGATCCGGCGACGTTTATGAATACATGGTGCGAAGCAGCGCCCACCCATCACGTTGCGCTGGGAATCGGCCATCAACTGGGCAAGATTCGCAAACTGGCGCGGTTGCTGAATCTCGAGCTAGCGGTAGTTGGCTAAGCTGAAATGGATTGCATAAAATCGGCAACCTGAGCAGCAACCGTTATGGGCGCGAGATCATCAATGACCAGACAGCGATAGCGGTCCGTGCGGTTGGACGCATCATAGGGTTCGCCACCATAATTCTGGGCTTCGGCCCGGGCGGTGACAATGGCCTTTGGGCTGATTTGGCCGGTTTGAAGCAGGTGTTGCACCTCAGCATGACGTTCAGTCGGTAGAAAACTGAGATCACCGACTGCATCAGCTTTGGCAACTTGATCGAAGACATCACCGCGCTGGCTCAGGCGTTGCAAGCGTAACACCGGGTCCACCCACAGTTCAACCACGCGCCAGTTGGGATAGTGTTGCAGCGCATAGGCGATCTCGCCGGGGCCGCGTAGTCCATCAGAGAGCAGCGACACCATGCGAACTTGACGATAATACAACCAGCCATAGGCCGCTGCCGAGCCGCCAGAATCGAAATTCTGAGCAAAGCGCCGGGTAAGCTGGAAGCGGATTTCGCGGTCTTTCACCATCTGCACCGGTTCGTCGCCGATCACCTGCGCTGTCGGGATAATCACCAGATCGGCCAGTTCACGCCGCGTGGGGATGTCATCACGGTAGGTGATCGCGCCGGATTCGCGCAATGAATGTAACTCATTCAGGGTAGTAGTCTTGCCGGTTCCGGTCAGGCCGACGATCATCGTCACTGCTAAGTCGGTTAGTGGCACAAAACCGGGTTCCGGCTGCAAGCGCACATTGGGATATTTTTGGGATAACGCCGCTTTCAGATTATCAGCGATGTGCGGCCAGACAACATCATCATAAGTAGCACGCGAATAAGTCATAGCTATCGACTAATAGCCTGTTTGATTTCTTGAACCACTTGATCCAACGAATATCGCCTCTCAGCCTGTAACTCGGCAAAGAGATGATCAAATTTTCGCAACCGTTGTAGCACTGTTGGCGGGTGCGTATAACAAATTGTCTGCAAATACCCTCCTGGACGTGCAGCCTTTGATTCTGCCATAAAATGATCGCCAATTACCAGCAGATTAGTTTCTTGAGCATGTGGCGAAATCACAATTTGGAGCAAACCGGGTGGCATACTTTGAATAAAGTCTAGCAGAACACTAAGACGTGCTTTATGGGCACCTTCGCCCTGTGTGTCGAAAGTTCCGGCATGGGGATCAATGATCATTTTGCATCCTGCACTGCGGGCATGTTGTTCGACGATCTGGCGTTCTGTTCGCTGAAGGTGGCGCAGATAATCACTTTTGACACTATTGCCGTCTCGCTCATTCCAGATCGGATGACTAATGGGACGGTCAGGAACAGAAAACGCAGAGAAGCGAGCTTGCTGCCGCACCATTCCATATTCATCTAAATCGATCATCCATTGAGCGTTTTCGCTAATGATTTTGGCTCGCTCTTCCGGCCATTCAGCAACTTCGACCGCCCCGTAAGGTCTGCGGGGATTCGGATCAACAAGCTGCATCAGGTTAATTTCATTGAGCCGATCAGCCAGATCACTCAAATCTTCATGTACAGCCACCGATTGAATTGTGGCAATCATTTCACTTGGAACATTGCCGATTGAGATGGGCAGCACCGGGATATTTAAAGCGATTGCAAAACCGGTTTCTTGATGAACCCACGGCCTTTCTTGCGAATTTTCAGTAATGACTGGAAAAAATAAATGAGACCGGGCAATGAGTTCTTTAATCTCATCGGTAAAGGGTTTGCCAGGGTTGATATCGATATCCCATATTGGTTGTAAACCTAATCCTTCAATAATTTGAACCATTTTTTGTATCAATGGCTTATCAGCATGAGCATAACTGATAAAGACCCGGAACCGATAGTGATTGGGGTTTGGGGAATTATCGCTCATATCAAGTCCTTGGCATCTGTCAGACTGCAATTTCGGGCTGATGCATGTGCCATTCCGTTGCTTGTTCGTAGGCATGGCCCGCCCGCAGCAGCGAATCTTCGTGGAACGCCGGGGCGATCAACTGTAAACCGATGGGCAGATTGTTGTCATCAAAGCCACACGGCACATTCAGGCCTGGCACCCCTGCGAGGCTGGCGGGTAATGTAAAGGCGTCCTGCAGGTACATTTGCAGCGGGTCTTCAGTGTTTTCGCCGAATTTGAACGCGGTGGTCGGCGTGGTCGGCGTGGCGATAATATCGACTTGCTCGAAGGCTCTATCAAAGTCCTGCTTGATGAGTGTGCGCACAGCCTGCGCCTTGCCATAGTAGGCGTCGTAGTAACCCGCCGACAG
This sequence comes from Phototrophicaceae bacterium, assembly GCA_965223835.1. Classification (GTDB taxonomy): domain Bacteria; phylum Chloroflexota; class Anaerolineae; order Aggregatilineales; family Phototrophicaceae; genus CAVYXZ01. The sequence continues at coordinate 5,430,354 of CBDCXQ010000001.1, read as the reverse complement.
CGCATAGGTGCCGATCATGATGCGCCGTTTGACTTCATCGCCGAAACCTTCGCCGCGTGTGGCGCGATACGTCGGCCACATCTCGCCTTTATCCACGCGCTGCCCAAAGCGGATGCCATCATAACGGGCTAGATTCGAACTCGCCTCCGCCGGGGCGATGATATAATAGGTTGGCAGGCTGTAGTCAGTGTGCGGCAAACTGATCTCGATGATTTCTGCCCCCAGTGCTTCGAGTTGGGCAATCGCCGCTCGGACTGCCTGTTCAACAGCGGGTTCAATCCCCTTGACAAAATATTCCTGTGGGATGCCGACTTTCAGGCCCTTGATGCCACCAGTCAAGGCAGCCAGATAATCCGGTACGTCGACCGCCATACTGGTCGAATCCAACGGGTCGTGCCCGGCGACAACCTGCAATAGTCGGGCCACGTCTTCAACGGTGCGGGCCATCGGTCCCGGACAATCCAGCGATGACCCAAAAGCGACCAGGCCATAACGCGAAACCCGCCCATAACTCGGTTTGAGGGCGGCAATGCCACAGAACGCGCCCGGCTGGCGAATGCTGCCGCCAGTATCAGTCCCAAAAGCCCCCGCTGCCAATCGCGCGGCGACGGCGGCGGCGCTGCCGCCACTGCTGCCACCAGGCACCCGCGCCAAATCCCAGGGATTGCGCGTGCTGAAGTAGCCCGAATTCTCGGTGGATGATCCCATTGCGAATTCATCCAGATTCGTCTTGCCCAGCAGAATCATCCCGGCAGCTTCGAGGCGTTCGACTGCCGTCGCCGAAAAGATCGGCGTATAGCCTTTGAGAATTTGTGAGCCGCAGGTGGTTTCGATGTCCCTGGTTGACAACACATCCTTGATGCCCAGCGGAATACCCAGCAAGGGCTGTTCATGACCATCTCGCCACATCTGATCGGCTTTTTCCGCCGCATTGAGCGCGTGAGTTGCGGTGACTGTGATATAGGCTTGCAGCGCCGGGTCCAATTGGTCGATGCGGTCCAGATAGGCGCGGGTCAATTCAGTCGCTGAAATCGCTCGTGTGCGTAATTGGGTCAAGGCGTCAGTGATTGTCAGTTGAGTCAGATCAGTCATCAGTTCTTTCCATCGTGCCGGAACAGCGGCAAGTATAGCACAAGCCATTTATAAATCCGCAGCGCTTTCAATTTTTGGCCTGGCATTTACAATCAATGTCGCTTGCACCGCTCGAAAGTTGATTTTCCCCCTTGAGCCTCACGTAACGTCATAGTGTACGCTGTCATTCATTGTTTCAGTTCACAAGCATACGGAGGCACTCATGCAAATCAACGTTATTCCCACGGACGATCTCTATCGGCGTATGATCGCCACCCCTGATATGGAAACCCGGCGGCAAATCTTTCGTGAAAAGTTGATCGCGCCCTGGCAGTCCATGATGGCGATGTTTAGTTCCGGTCCAGATGATGAATTCGCTGGTGCCCGCGCCTGGAACTGGATGTTGCCAGAAGACCTGACTCATGCGCCAGCGGCCCTTATCAAACTGGAAGAGGCCAACGCCTGGGACACAGCTACTGCTGCCCTGACAAAGGCAGCACGATGCTTCGAACCCTACACTGACCGCATCCCGTTTGATTCCGTCACCGCCTGGCTGATTATTGCTGACCCCGCTCGATCAGACCCGATTGGACGCGGATATACTGGCGCGATTGACTTTACCCAGCCACAGCTCGTCGGACAGTTTGACACGCCCAACGACTATAATCTGCCGCGTCTGCCGGGGTTATTTGTCCATGAACTCCATCACCTGATTCGACTGGAGATTTTCCCCTGGAATATGGCGACGACCAGTGTGACCGATTACATCGTGCATGAAGGCATGGCCGAATCATTTGCCGCCGAATTGTTCGGGCCAGAGGTCGTTGGTTACTACGTCACTGAGTTTGATGACGCGCAGCTTGAGACAGCCAAAACATTGATTGCCGCTGGCCTTGACAAAATTGGTTTCAACGTCATTCGCGGTTATATCTTTGGCGACTATCACGCAGATAAGTTCGGTTTTCATAAAATCGGTATGCCTGCCTACGGGGGATATGCCATCGGCTATCGGGTAGTGCAGGCCTACTTGCAGCGCACTGGGCATTCTGTCGCCGAGGCGACATTCGTCTCTGCGGCTGAGATCGTGGCGCAATCGGGGTATTTTGCGTCATGAGATTGAAGGTTTGACGATTGAATTTACCTGGCGATGGGCAGTATCCTGGCCCATTCATGATACAATCACCTACATAATGGGTGTTGTGATAGAACGAGTCGTAAGATGATACCTGACCCTCTAACGATGACAATTCCGTTGCAGATGGATGAACATGGCGTAATCCGAGTCAGTGGCACACAGGTCACGCTTGATTCAATCATCAACTATTACCTTCAAGGTGAATCACCGGAAGACCTGTACGAAGGCTTTCCAACCGTACCTCTGACCGATATTTACGCGATTATCGCCTATTATTTGGCGCATCGTGACGATTTGGATGCCTATTTGAAACGTCGCAAAGAGGAAGGTGAGCGTATCCGGCAGGAGATGGAAACCAGGTATCCCCCAAAGATCACACGAGCGGAATTGCTAAAGCGGCTGGAAGCAAGAAAAGACGATCAGGATACTTGATGCGCATCGCAGCCGATGAAAACCTTGACGGGAAAATTTTCAAGGCATTGCGTAAGCGTTTCCCCGAACTGGATCTGGTACGGGTACAGGACACCGAACTTTACCAGGCGTCTGATCCGGCAGTGCTCGAATGGGCGGCACAGGAAAACCGGATTGTACTTACTCATGATGTCCAGACACTGGTCGGTGATGCCTATGCACGGGTAGAACAAGGCCTGCCAATGCCAGGCATCATCCTGATACCCACCACGATGCCCATTGGTGAGGCCCTGAACGATCTTGAGATTGCTATAGGCGCTGGTGAACCTGACGATTTTGTAGATCGAGTAACGTTCATCCCTTTGCATTAGTCTTGTAACATCGTCATCCGAAAAGTTCGGGTTGGAGTAGTCATTGCCAATCGCAAATGTCACATAGTAAACTCACAATATCCATAGGCAACAACTTACCCCTTGATTTGCGGATACATCACTTCGGATCGCCCCTATGAAATTTTGCGATAATCTCTTCTTCCAGCACACTCATGATGTTCAACATCACCTGGTATGTAGTTCCCGTAAAAATTGCCTTACAATAAGTAAAAAAGTGATTGATGGTCAGATATGAGCCAATCAACAGTTGAACTTGAACTTCCTTCTGAAATATATAAACGGGCGCAGCAAATTGCGAACGATAGTAATCGTTCACTTGAGTCGGTACTGCTGGATGGGTTAACACTCCTTTTTGGTGCTTTGCCAGATGCTGAGATTACGCCTGACCAACTCCAGAGCTACGATGATGAGAGGTTATGGGCGCTTGTTCATCAACGGTTGGCATGGCCGCAGGATACCCGCTTACGTGAATTGATCGCACTCGGTAAGCAGGGTCAGATTACGCCCGATGAACAAGCTGAAATGGAACGGCTGATCAATCTGGTCGATCATCAGATGCTATTACGCTCAGAGGCTTTGTTACTACTAAAAAATCGCGTTCATGATGTCGATAAGCAGCTCAAACTGGGCGCATAATGGCCTATATCTCCGAGCGCTTGCGTCAGGTAGTTACTGAGCGAGCAAATGGCCGCTGTGAATACTGCCACACGCAGCAAGCGATCGTTGTATCAGTGGGTGGAATCAGGCTGGCATCCACCTGATGATAGTGTCTAAATGCTTATCTCATGACGCAAAGGTAATCAGAATTATGGCATCAGCCGCATTCAACCTCATAGGTATGCAACCGGGACCCACTATGCTACGACATCCCCTTGAATTTGTGCCGGGACAGCGCAACGCCGCCGATGACGCCAAATAGTATCAGGCTGGAAAATGTCGCCGGACCGCTGGCTTGCTCTGGATGCGCAGCGGGTAGCTCCGCTGGCACGACTTGCAACGTGCGCAAAAAATCGACCAGCGCCTGCTGATCGCTGAATTCCAGGTTAGTGAAGGCATCGCGGCTGATGCGGGCTTCACCACCATGCATCAGAATCGCCTCGGTGATAGTCGTCAGATCGCCGCGATGACCATAGGGTGCAGAACTGCCCACGTCCCACAATCTACGGGTGATGAAGAATTCGGCCCCCGGACGCCCCTGCGAATCAGGCCGCCCCTGCGCGAGTTGCTCATTACAAAAATAGCGAATCGCGTCGGGTTGATCGGCAGGATCGCAAAGGTTATGACGCTTGAGGTCGGTATAGGCCCGGACTACAGCGCCATTATCAACCCGTTCCAGCCGGGGATACTCGCCCGCCTCGGTCATGTCAAACACGAAGGGTTGTCCAATATCGGCCCAGGTTCCGGGTGGGTTGTAGGGATTCGGCTCGATAAAAAAGCGTGATTTCAAGGGCAGAGCCGGGACGTGGCAACTGGCGCAACCGATTTGTGTGAACAATGATTCGCCGTGCTGAACCGCTGCCAGCAGCGCTGGATCTTCCGGGAGCACCTGCACTGGTATGCCCAGTGCCGCCTGCCAGATGACTGCCGCTGTAATGTCGCCAATGGTGAGTTCGCGCTCGACTCCATCCTCATCGTAATCAGCAGCCAGCAGCGCCGGGTTCACATCGAACCGCTCTTCCGCCTGCATACCATGATGCTGATTCATGGAATTGACCGTAAATTCCCGAATCGAAACAACCACACCCGATTGGTGAAATGGCTTGATGATGAGGTCGGAATCTACACCAGCTACGTTGCTAGCATTAACCGTCCCATCCGCCTGCACCGTCAACGTGCCAAAACTGATGCCTTTAACGATTAAGGGAACGATCACTGTTTGGTCGGTTGCGGCAGCCTGTGCCACCGCCGCGTCTCGAATAGCATGCAACTCAGCCGTCATCTCGCGGGCCAGCATTTCGATGGGGCCAGCGCCAAATAGACCCGGCGTGTTGCGTAGATTACTGAAGGCCGCATCAGTCGTGTTCAGCACGGGGTCCGCTGCTTCGGCCAGCACGAACACGTTAGCGATGAAATCGCCACTCCCGCCGGGACGCGGTTGCTGATGACAACCCGCACACGAATTGGCATCCGGGCCAGAGATGCGACTCAGCGCCGGTTGACCGGGTTCACGATTAACGCCAGTCCCGGTTGTGGCCGGACGACCCTGCCCATCGCAGCGGTTAAAACGAGCGGTAAATAAGTGTTCACCGTGATCGAACAGGTCGTCAAATTTATAGACACCGGTGATGATGGCACCTTGTTCCAGGTGGCGTGTCAGCGCCGGACGGTCCGGGAAACCATCGGGACACTGCGGGGTGTTATCGCTTTCTTCATAGCCCTGTGCTCGTATCACCGATACGGGTAGCATCAACAGTAACACACTCAACAACAGCAATCGCATGATGATCCTCTCATTGATGAGGTTGTCATCATTATAGACTGAATGTGAGGTAATTTACGTCAACAACGTTCGCATCTGCGTGTGAACTTCGCTCGATATATTCAGGCGGTTGGTGATCGGGGTGCCGATGCGCAATCTGACTTCGGAATCGCGATAACGAGGGAACATCACTTGCAGCGTTGCCGCGACCCATTCGCGGCGGTCGGCAGTGCGATAGAATTGAGTGATCGGATGATGCAATGCACGTGGCGAAATGACCCCGCTGGCCGCGACGGGCAACACCTGTAGGTCGGGGACCAACCGTGCAAATACCCCGGTGCTATCAGACCAATCGCGCAACGACTCGGCAGCATCCGGGTGCAAGGCCGGGTCAGGTTCGATTTTACCCGCCGGGAAAGTGACCAGCACCCCACCCTGCCGCAAGTGAACCGCCGCGGCCCGAACCGCTGCCAGACGACGTTCCGGTGCTTCGGGGATGAAGATCAGGTACTTTGAGATATGTGGTAACAGGTGCAAAATAGGCCGTTCGGCCACCAGCACGCGGACCTGACGCTGCCGTAGTTGGGCAAAGATCAGCATGGCATCCACCAGTCCGGGATGATTGCTCACAATCAATAGCGGGTTATTGCTGCGGGGGATGGTGCCTGTCACCTGTACCCCGGCAGTGAACTGCTCCAGCAACCACTCGGACGCATCTGCGAGACCGTGTTCGCCAACCCGACGGTCATATTCAAAGACCAGATGGGTGATATGCCGGGCAGGTAGATCGAACAAGCGGCGTGTGACTTGATTCAGCCAGCCAAAACGGTCGAGTTTAAAGGCCTGCACCATGTCTCGATTATTTTGCGCAATTGCGGCGGCAAGCCGGGTCTCACCGGCGGTCGAATCAATCATGTGCCCCTGCGTATGAACTACTCATTCGTGAGCGTACTGTAGCGTACATTGATGAGAGGGCCTAGAGTCCTGAATGAATACCCGGCGAATATGAGTCAATTTGGGCCATAATTCTGCTTGATACTCGCCAGATGATGCAGTTCGTGCCCGGCGATGTGATAGGCGGCGGCCCGGACACTTATTTTATGGCCGTTAGCCGTTCCCGCTCGTTCCAGAGCTGCATCGTCCAGATTGTCGAACAGCGTCATTGTGGCACTGCGCACCGCCACATATTCCGCCCAGATTGATTCCAGGCTGCGTTTGTTCGCGCGTGACGGTGGTACGTAATCCTCTTGTTCAAATCCAGGCAATTCAGTGGGATCATTGCGGGCGAAACGCAGCGCACGATAGGCATAAATTCGCTCATCGTCGATGATATGCACCAGAATTTCTTTGATCGTCCATTCACCGGGCGCATGAGGCATCGTCAATTCTGCCTCAGAAAATTGCTCAACCAGGTCCTGAACGGCCTGCAAATTGGCCTGCATATAATGTAACACGTGCCCATCATCGGGCAGCAAATCAATGTACATGATGGCATATGGGGCATATTCACCGGGTTGAGGTTTAGGGATAGATTGCATGGGTTGACACTCCATACGCTGCTCAATTGAAATGGTTTACGGGCCAACAGCATACACCTGCGCGCCGTCAGCTTCAAACATCAGCTCGAGATAATCCACGTCCGCGACACTCGAACGCATCACAAACGCCCAGGCAAACGGCGTATTCCAGCGCCAGTGGGTCGCAAAGCTGTCAGGGTTGCCAACGATCTGTGGCACGATGATATAGTCGATGTTGTAGGCTGCCAATAGCGCGACATTAGCGGGGTCTGCCGGGTTACGCCAGAATTGCCGCAGGGCATCCTGTTCGGCGCGGCTGGTGGCGAGATTGCGGAAAAAGGGCTGCCAGCGGAAATAGATGCTATCGCGTTCGCTGATAACCGGCACCCAGTCCCCCTCATGGGAATTGTCAAAGTTTGTGCCGGGGAAATTCAAGACACGGCTGTCCGGTGGGGTGTTCTCGCGCAGCCAATCCATTGCCTGCACATCGGCATGCGACGCAAACGCACCAAAGAAATTGATGCGCCCTTTGCTCAATGCCAGAATCTGGGGGCTAAGCAACAATAAGGCCACCGCACCAGCAATCCCCGCGCCCAACAGATAGTAAGCATAACGGGCCAGCAGTGGCTCCAACCTTGCTGCCAGCAACCGATCCCATAACCAGAGCAGACCCATGCCGCCGAGTATGGTATAGGGGATAATTGGGCCATGCCACGCGATACTGAAGGGATAATCGTAGCGGAACAAGGGCAGCCAGGGCAAGAGTGTCTCGGTGAGGCCGAGTGCCGCAAAATCGAGGACCAAGACGAGCCAGCCCGCCGCCAATATGGTTGCCTGATGCCGCTCACGCAGGCCAATAATCGCCCCGATAATCGCCGCCGGCAGCGACCACAGCCCATGAAATGTGAACAGGGCCCGCCAGTAATTCAAGTCACGCAAAAATGGCGAGACTACATCACTCCCCAACTGGTCGCGAATGCTCCATAGCCAGGGGGCAATGGTGACCAGGGCGATCAACGGAATCGTAACCGTCAGGTTGAGCCAGCGCCGCAGCGTTGGGCGTGAGTCACCTGCCCACATCGTCACCAGCCAGGGACCATAGCCCAGCGCCAGAATCACTGTTGTATCAGGGTGCGCAATGACGACTGCGCCCAGCATCAAACCGGCGCCAGCTAGGTCAGCCCGCAGTCCATCGCGTTGATAGCGCAACACGTAAATGATAAACCCCAACGCGAAGACCAGCCCCAGCAACGTGGTATAGTGGGCGTCCATGTAAGCCAAAAACAGGCCCATTCCGGCCAGCATCGTTAGCGCCATTGACCGGCCCAACCGCTTGTCACGTAATTCAGTACCAAGATCATAGGCCAGCCAGATGCACAACAAGCCTAACACGGCGGCAACCCCCATCTGTACCAGATGGATGCCCTGGCTCAACTGCTGACTGAGATAGGCTACAATCAGCGAAAAGCCGGGGGAATAGAGATAGGTTATTTCCGGGTGAAAGGGGGCCAGGGTGTGAAAGCTGCCGCCCAGCCGCGCCATCAATGCCAGATAGCCGAACCCCTGCGCATCCGTATCCAGCGGGACGGGCAAAATCAATGTCGGTATGATAAAGATCAACGCAACCAGCGCGAAGAACACGAGATCACGCGGCCCCGGCCAACCCTGATCGTCATCTAGCAGTTCTTCACCGCGCCGTTCCGCCCGTAACTGCCCAAAGGAGAGTGTGCCTCCCAGGAAAATCACCGTCACCAGCGCGAACAGAATGTAATCGATAACCAGTGTGCTCCAGCCAAACAACATCGCCCATAGCAACGCGCCACCAATCACCAGCGCGAGTGCCAGCGCCGCGTTGAGGCCAATGCGGGGTTGCGCCGAGGGCCAGGCCGGGGCCAACATTGCGCCCGCACCAATCACCACCGCGCCAAAAATGAAAATCACAAAGAGTGGCATCGCCATCCCAATGGAGTGCGTCAATAAACGAAGCGATTATGGGTGAAATGTGGGGAAAAGCAATATGCGGGCGGCAAAAAGACGGATGCACAGGCTGCCATCCGCCAGGAAGATCACAACCGCGAGTATCTAAACGCCGGTAACGGCCAGTTGCTGTTTGAGAATGTCTATCAGTTCTTCAATGTCAAAAGGCTTCATGAGAAATCCAGCCAGGGGGCCATCGGTCGCTTGCAGCGCAAAAATATCGACCTGTGCGCCTGTCACCAGATAAAATGCGGTATTTACCAGATACCCTTGCTGAAACAGCGTATCCAGTATCGTATACCCATCAACATCTGGCAGGTTGATGTCACATAAAATAATGGCCGGTTGGTGTGCCCGCGCCATTTCCATGCCAGTCTGCCCGTTGGCCGCTACCATGACCTCTAAACCCCGGCGGATGAGTATTTCGGAATAGGCTTGACGAATTTTCGCATCATCATCAATAAACAAAACGTGTGCCATCAGGTTTCCCGTGAGTATTGTGCTAACAGGTCTATTTCTAGTTTAGGGGGAAACACGGATCGCAGCCGTAATCATTCACCAAAAAAACATGAATAACGAGTCGGCATTAACGGCAAAGTCTTTAGGAATACGAACAACATAAAAAATCAATATCTAAATACTTGTCTTGTGCTTCATGCTATAGAATGGATTGTAATGAATGTAATATTCATAGGTCGGGAATTTTCTAGATGCTCTCACATGTCATCGCTGCGCTGCGCCGTCGCCTCAAATATCTGGGTTATCTTCAGCTATTGCCATTGGGGTTAGCGGTTAAGCCACGCAAACCACGCCATTAATCACCGGCGCTCAGCGGGATTGCCGTCACTAGCTGGTACCATACAGTGCTTTGATGCGCTGCCGCAGTGCCGCTGATTCCCGTAAATCAGTGCTGTCACTAAACTGGTCAATCGCCCCAAAACCGTGTGCTTTCGCCAGCTTGCGGGCAGTCTCATCTTTAATCTGTGCAATAAGTGCGTCGGCAAAACGACCAGCAAAAATAACCTGATAGGGACGACCAAAATAACTAACAATATTTGTTGTCACCGGTTCGGTCAGGCCGAGTCGGTTATGCTTTTCACCGACAAGCTGATAGGCTGCTGTCAGCGGCTTTTCGCGTGATTGAATATCGGTTGCGGCCAATATCGCTTCGAATAATGGCGTTAAGGCAGTGCTGCATTCCAGTTGTGCGAAGGCCGTCCCATACCACTTAGCGTATGGCGCGTACTGGCGCTCCTGCAAAAAACACAGCATCATCAAATCCCGAACCAGCCGGGCCGCAATGATCCGTGAACCAATTTCGTCGCCGACATCGGACGTGCGCCCGACAAACGCTTCCTCCTGCCCGATTCGGCTCCAGCCCGCCGCCATCAAATATAACCAGACATCGTGCGGATACCATGCCAACTGGGCTTGCAATGCCGAAACATCACCCAGGGCGGTATGGTAAACGCCACCCTGCGTGAGCGTGCGCAATTTTTGCTGCGGGAAGGTCAGCCAATCGGCGAAGTCCAGCGTACGGCCTCGTTGCCAGTCCAGGCCCAGATAATCGCTTACTTTGGCATCTAATGTGCCAACACTAATGCGATGATTGATTGGACCGCTTGTCACGGGCGCAAAACCCAGAATGCCCGGTTCGTCGGCATGTTCTTCAAAGTTCGTCGGATAACCGCGAAATTCGTAAGGGAGATGATGCCGGAAATGCTCAACGATTGCTGCGCCATAGGCCGCCTCATCCTGTGAGCTGAGGAACAGGGAAACGCGTGGCCCCCAGTGATGGTCGCGTGACATGGGCGTATCAAAGCCCAACACTTCCGAACCGCTGTCAATAATGGCGGCATCGTATAATACATCGGGGAAAGCAACGCGCATCGCTGGCGCAACACACTCGTTGAAGAATAGACGGCTCAGTTCTAAGCCGGGGATAAAATCGGGCGTCATTACAAATTATTGATCTGATTGATAATCCGCATCAAGTCTTGTTCTTGTAGTGCCGGTGTATACCCTTTGCGAATTGAGGGCGTAATCATGTGATGGAGCTGGTGCAAGAACTCGTTGCCGCGATTATAGCCAATAAACAGGTTGAGATTATAGTTATTTTTGAGCCTGATCTGAACCGCCTGGCGATGACTGAGGAGCAACTCATTGATTTTGAGAATGTACAGGCTGGGCAAGCTGGCGGGTGGATGGGGGCGGCGTGTCTGGGGCACCAGGATCAAGCGGCAGTTCGTGATCGTCGCCGTCAGTGGGGGAATACCCGCAACCCAGCCGGTACTGGTGGGCCGGGCGATTTGTGCCAGATATTCACCTGCTGGAATTTCACCTGGATAATATTGAAACGCGCTCATTCAACCGACCATCGTGACCAATAGTATCTCTATTGTAATCCTTGATGCCGGTCTTGACGAACAATCATTGCCACATTGCCAATGCACAGGGGCTATTTCGCCGGGCAAGATTGTATTTTAGTTGGCGATCCGTTTACTCGTTGTTGTCGCTAACACGGGCTGCGGACCGGTCACTTTGAGCATCCGGTTGATGTCCCGAATCAGTTTGGAACTTTCTGACCAGTGAACATAGAAGTATAGGAGTTGACCACTGTTCAGTGCAATGACCCCGCCATCGCGCTTGCCCAGGCAGCTACTCCAGACCCGCGCAATCATCTGCGGATAAATCACCAGTTGCCTGGCATGTTGGGGGGCATGATCCGGGAAAAAAATAAGTCGTTGATTCGTCACAATGACACGCATCCAGGGGCCGTAGGGTCGCCATTCCCCGGTGTCAAACTTCACATATTGGACCTTATACCGGCCCAAATGCTTCTCATCTGGTATCATCTTTCACTCTCCTCACCCTAATCATATAACAATAGCCTAACACTGGCCCAACACACCCCCTAAAATAAGGGGGAAATGAAAATCGTGTGGGCCAGGATGTGCCAATCGGTATAATAGTCAGGCGTGAGGGGATGGATGTGTCCCGGTGGATGCCCCGGTCTTCAAAATCGGTGGCGGGTTGCGCAGAGCAGGCCGCGGTGGGTTCGACTCCCATTCATTCCCGTAACTCAGTATGCTTGGTTGAGCCTTCTCCTATATCCCGGTTTTTTCGAATCGCTACGCAGTTGACGATACTATTGCTTGCGTGAACTGCGCATGGCGAACAAATTCTCGGCTGCTTCCGCTGATATTCTGGCATACGCCTCGGACTCAACCGGGTATATGGCGATTTTCCCCTCAGAATTGTAATGGGCACCCCAGCCATATTTCTTGGTCAAGGCTGACGCCCGCAGACAGGGATGCTCTTTCTGTAAAAAATTCGCCCGAAGCGCCTCGCCTTCTGCTGCCAACACCTCATCACTGATATTCTGCCGTAAAACATGAACCGCAAAAACCAGGTCTTCATGGGTGTAATGATAGGGCTTCTCGCTGAGCAATTCATACTGGATCAAGTGAATCGTTTTCTTAGCACGATTATCGGCAGGAATGGTACCTTCACTTGCCGTCGAATCGGGGGCAATTTGGATGAATGTATCTTTGTAGGGCATGTCAACCTCGTTCACTGATAATATAGCAGAATTATAGTACACATGTTCTATTTATAACAAGATTGAGTAAGCGGAAAATCGGCGATATTGCGCACCGATGAGCATCTTTTGGTGATAATGTACACCTTTGGTGCGTAAATTTCGTCGTGAAATGGTTGCGTTGTGAAACAGAATTCTTTATACTGGGCAAAAATATTGAGAATACTTTAAGAAAATTTATCAGGAGTATCCTAATGATTGACGTAACTGCCATTCTATTTGGACTCGTTTTTGGTCTGGTGCTGGCAAGTGCCATTATCATTTTGTTGGTCCATGCCGCGGTTTCCTCCCCCATCACTGAAGAAGAAACAACCCACAAATTCAACTTGAATACCTGGAGGCCGGTGTCGAAGTATGAAAGTCGGCGGACCTTTATGCATGCGGCGGGCCACGATCCCGACACGTTGGAGTGGTAACCCACACTAGCAATTAAGTTTGTTGGTGCAGGTGTCTGGTCCTGTGCTGGCAGCATCTTGCTTCTAAAATTTAGTTAATGACTTAATAATGCGCATGGCATAGCGGTTTACTTGCATTGTGCCAATTAAGGTTCTGAATGGCGCGATTGGAGATTAGGGACGGCCTGTATCAACAACTGGCACAACAGGCTGACCAGTTTGGTCTGCCATTGGAAGACTGGCTGGAACGAACAACCTCCCCTGAATTACAAGCGCTTTACGACTGGTTTTTTGGACTGATGGCCCATGATTTACGCGCTCCCCTCGCAGCGATCATGACTTCCACCGAAATCCTCAAGTATTATCAAGCACGCCTGACAGAAGATCGCCGCCTGGAGCATCTGGATTCAATTCAATCACAAATTTATTTGTTGACCGTCTTAATGTCCAATGCACGGACTTTACAGCAAATAGCACAACAGGTTTTAGATTGCCAACCAACAATGCATGAACTGGTAAATTTTGTGGAGTCCGTATGCCAGGATGTGCGCAATGCCATCCACAACAGCCACGATATAGCGATTAATGCGGTGGATGGGCCGTTGGACTTTCAGTTTGATGAACGGTTATTGAAATTAGCACTGTCAAATGTGCTCCTCAACGCCGCGCAATATTCGCCCCCGGCAAGGCCCATTCAATTGACGCTAGCCGTTACGTCGCGACAGGCACTTATCACAGTGGTTGACCATGGCCTCGGCATTCCCACTGCCGAACAAGATTTTGTGTTTGATTTGCACTATCGTGGCAGTAACGTGCCCGACAATCTAAACAGCGGCCTGGGCTTAACGGTCGCGCAGCGGGTGCTGGCCCTGCATGGCGGCAGCATCAGCTTAACCAGCCAGGTTGATAAGGGTACAACCGTTTACATCAATTTGCCGGCTTAACTGACTGGAGCTTGTATATCCAATAAATCTGATTACGCAACGCTTTTCGTATGTATAAGTGAATGTTCAAACGAGCATATCATTCCGTAGAAATGTGGAGGTTCATCGTTAATGTTTAAAATGTCTTTGTTGGTGGTCGCGCTTCTGCTGCTAACGCTGCCGGTTGCTGCTCAGGAAAGTGAGCCATCGGTTACGGTTAGCGATCAATTGTCGCTGGATGGTACAGTGGTGATCGACAGTGTGGTCAGTGATGGTCCAGGTTTTGTTGTCATCCACACTGATAATGGTGAAGGGTCTCCAGGACCAGTGATTGGTAACGCACCTTTAAATCCCGGTGAGAATTTCGATGTGGTGGTATCAATCGACACATCGCAGGCCACGCCGCTCTTGTTTGCGATGTTACACACCGATACTGGCGAAGTAGGAGAATATGAGTTTGGTGCCGTTGAAGGCGCTGATGGTCCGGTGCGCGATGCTGACGACAATGTTATCACCCCGGCGTTTAATGTGAATGTCGTCAACATGAGCGATCAGCGCGTCACAGCGCTCAATACTGTCGTGGCGGCTTCGGTAACTGCCGCAGTCGATGGCTTTCTCGTGATCCACACCGAGGCGGACGGTGCGCCGGGGCCGGTGGCTGGTGTGAAAGCGGTGCGGGCTGGTACTACGTCCAACGTGCTCGTTGAATTGGATATGAATGAGCCGACCGCGGTGCTGTGGCCGATGTTGCATGTGGATACCGGTGAAGCGGGTGTTTATGAGTTCGGCACAGTTGAAGGTGCTGATGGTCCCGTGATTGTAGGGGGCAATGTGGCGACCTTCCCAATCTGGACGGTGCCCCACATGCGCGTGGCTGATCAGATTATTGTACGGGGCGATAGCGAACTGCCCAACGCCCGACCCACCTTAGTCGCCGAGTCCGTGCTGGCGGATCAAAATGGGTTCCTGGTAGTCCATACCGAAGCCGATGGTGGTCCAGGTCCGGTAGCCGGATTTGCGCCAGTCCGCGCTGGTACGAACCTGCAAGTCGAAGTCCCATTGGATCCCAGTGTACTGACGCCGCGCTTATGGCCGATGCTCCATGTAGATACCGGTGAGGCCGGTGTTTATGAGTTCGGAATGGTTGAGGGTGCCGATGGCCCGGTGCGCGATGGTGACGGTAATGTCATCACGTTTGGCATTGATGCTGCCCCGGCCCTGACTTTTTCGGGCGAATTGGGGACCGATGCGCTGGTAATCAACCAGGCATTAATTGACCAACCGGGCTGGCTGGCGATACATGCCAACAACGACGGCAGCCCCGGCCCAGTTATCGGAACCGCACCACTGCGTCCGGGCGTAAATGCCAATGTTGACGTGGCGCTCGACCCGGCAGCGGCAGGGGATCTGGTTTTCCCAATGCTGCATTATGATACCAACAACAACGGCATCTACGAGTTTGGCACGGTTGAAGGCGCGGATGGCCCGGTGTTTGTTGGCGGTAACGTCGTTGTTGGACCGTTGGAACTGGGCACGATGATGAGTGACGGTGACGACATGGGCGGCGACGCGATGATGGCTGGCTGTACGGTGACTCGTTCGGGCGGTAATGCCAACCTGCGCCAGGGGCCGGGCACCGATTTTCCCGTTCCTGGTGTACTTGCCAATGGCGAATCAGCAGTGGCTGTTGGTCAAGCTCAGGGCACCGATGGGTTTATCTGGTGGAATCTGGATAGTGGCTTCTGGGTTCGCTCGGACATCGTGAGCGAAGAAGGTGATTGTGATGGTTTGCCGACCGTAGCAGCTCCGGCGCCCGCTGCCACCGAGGAAGCTTCAGCATAATAAAAAGTATAAATAGCTGATAATCAGAGGCGGTCCGACAATGGATCGCCTCATTTGATTCGCGGCAAGACTCGCCTGTACTCATAATGTTCTCTAAAGTGGTGCGCGACTGAAAACGGTGACTAATCCCGATGAATAATTATGCAGGGCACACTGATTCGGGGTATCTATCGATTGATGCTCGACGGACGCCAGCCCACGTCTGAGGATGTTCAAAACGGCGTTGAGGTCGCGGTCTAGCATGAGACCACAGTACGGTATTCAACATGCGAACCGACAAACCGTGGGAACAACTTCACCACAATCGGAGCGTGCCCGAGTCGTGCTTGAGGGATTGCCCTGACCGCTCTCCCAGCTTTGTTGCGATTATCCTGCTTATGTTCTATCGCTTACAGACACATCTATGATTGTTTCTAACCACGTTGTGTTCAGCATTACGCTACAGCCACCGACCAAACCACTCGTGGCTCATGGCATGATTGTAGGCATGTGCGCCGGGATGCACGGTCAATGAGGCACGCTCCGATACGTCCCACAGTGCATAGGCTTGTTTGAGCGTCTCGAACTCCTGCTTGACACCGGGTAATGGGAAGATGGGGTCTTGCTCACCGGCGATGATCCGAATAGGTCTTGGCGCGATCAAGGCCGTGAGATCGCCCATCTCCGCCAGTTCGAGGATGCCGGGCACATAATTGCATTCACAGTGCTCCATCCCCAGAATCGATTGCTTGAAGGCACAGAAATAACACGAGACGACCACCGTCGTGATGCGGTCTTCGATTGTGGAGAGCCATAACGTTGTGGTGCCACCGCCAGAATTGCCGGTGCAACCCAACGCATCAGGAACCACATCAGGCCGTTGTTTGACATAACTGATCGCCACCATCCCATCCCAGCAGCGTTCGCCCAACAGCGTCCCACCCTGCAACAAATATTCAAAAGCCAGATGCCGACACGAGCGGCCCTGGTTGCCACCACTTAACTGGTTGGTCACGCGTTCGCCAAAGCCGCGTTGCTCCACCGCGCACACCAGATACCCCGCTTCGGCCAGCGCCTGAGCATAATTATTATCAATCGCCCGCATTTCCTGCGCGATGGCTTCATCTGGATAGTTGCCCAGGATGTATTGCCCGCTGGGATTATGTCCGTGAAAGACCATGATCGGTTTATACGGCGGCGGTGTTTTGGGCACCAGCGCGTACATGGGTGCCGGGACGGGTTGACCCACATCCAGCGCATATTTTTCTTCGACATATTGGCCCCGGTCAATCGAATGAATCTTTTCCGCGACGGGATTCATAGGTACTGTTCTGCCAGCAATGCCCAGGAGCTTAACGATCTCGCTCCGAAAATTCTGTTGCCAGGCTCTGAATTCGGCTTGCGAGGTCGCATTGAACGCTAACCGACGGGGTTGATGCGCATAAATTGAATCAAGATGGGGTTGAAGCATAAAATCGGTCATAAGATCCTCAAGCTCGTTTCATCATAGATAGTTTGCGCCGAGTATACCCCGATCAACGCTGATCGGGCAGCCAACAACGCTGCTTTAGTTGGGCATAAAAGCAATCCACAACTCGCAATCTGTTCGCAGTAAGGTTCCCAATAATCAGGCTATCAGATAGGGGAATAACTCGATTCGCAATCAAGTCGAAAATGAAAGGCGCAACACCATGGAAATCGCAATGATCGGCCTGGGGAAGATGGGCGCAAATATGGCAACCCGTTTGCTCCGGGCGGGACATCGAGTCGTTGTTTTTGATCTTAATGCCGACGCCATTCAGCAAGCCGAGGCCGGGGGCGCGGTGGGGGCAACAACATTAGCCGAAGTCGCTGCGCAGCTTAGCCCGCCCCGCGCCGTCTGGGTCATGGTCCCTTCGGGCGATCCAACCGAAGACACCGTGAATCAACTGGCACAAGTGCTAGCCCCCGATGACATCATCGTTGACGGCGGTAACAGTAATTACAAAGACACGCTGCGGCGGGCAGCGATACTACGTGAGCAGGAAATACACTTTGTCGATGTGGGGACCAGCGGTGGTGTCTGGGGTCTGGCAGAAGGCTATAGTCTGATGGTTGGGGGCGAAACGGTGGCGGTCGAGCACATCCGCCCCGTGCTGGAAGCGCTGGCACCGAGTGTGGATACCGGTTGGGGGCATGTGGGACCCAGCGGTGCCGGTCACTTCGTCAAAATGATTCATAACGGTATTGAATATGGCTTGATGCAAGCCTACGCTGAGGGCTTCGAACTGATGAAGCACAAAACCGAGATGAATCTCGACTTGCATCAGATCGCGGAAATCTGGCGTTATGGCAGCGTGGTGCGCTCGTGGCTGCTGGACCTGACGGCAGCGGCACTGGCTGAAAATCCAACGCTCGATGGGATCGCTGCCTACGTCCCGGATTCGGGTGAAGGTCGCTGGACCGTCGTCGAGTCAATTGATCTGGGCGTGCCGATTCCAGTTATCGCGTTGGCGCTCCAGGAACGTTTCAGTTCGCGGCAAGCGATGCCTTTTAGCGACCGCTTACTTTCCGCCATGCGGAACCAGTTTGGCGGTCATGCCGTGAAGAAGACCGACGAGTAGCGTGCAAATTCACTCGAATCAATGAAGCGTATATCAGCATTTCAGCGTGAAGACAGCAAGCATCCAGACAGGTTGAGATGCTGATCCGCTGGGAAAGTTTGATTATCATAACATTCAGATACTTAATGACTCGCAGAAAAAACCCGTGTTACGATAATTACAGAACACATTGCGCAGTGTAAGGTCTCTGCAAGTTCGATCTGTAAAGATTATGCTCAACACCAAAAGGCTATCACCTGATTATGTCACCAAATGATGTGACTCTGACCGCTCAAGCAATCATTGATGACTATGAAGCTGCTTATCGTAAGGTACATGGTCAGGAACCACGGGTTCGTCATATCGGCGGCCAGTGGTATTACATTAATGGTGAAACAGTACATCGTGTTGCTCTCTTGACCGAGACTGCTCGACTGCGCGACGTTGCCAGACAGCAAAGTCCCTTTAGTTCGCCGACTCGAGGAATGATTACCCGCCTGATAGCGCGGTTGCGTGGCATCTAAGTTTCAGTTGTTTGCGTCTTCAAGCAGTCTCGAATTTCCCCTATAATTGCTGCACCAAAACAAGAATTGATTCCAATCAGATACCAGGTGAGAAAACATTATGCGATTGGGCATTATTGGGTTGCCAAACAGCGGCAAAACCACGCTTTTTAACGCCTTGACGGGCAGTGACATCGCAACGCTGGCGGGCGCTGGTGGGCGCTTCGAAATGCATACAGCAGTTGTCAACGTGCCGGATCCACGAGTCGATCAGTTGAGCGCCATGTACCAGCCGAAAAAGACGACCTATGCGCAGGTTACGTATGTCGACATCGCCGGGTTGGACAAGGGCGCAGCCGAAGGCGGCATCAAAGGTCAATTTCGCCAGGAATTGTCACAGGTCGACGGTTTTGTGCATGTGGTGCGCGTTTTTGAAGATGATACCGTGCCGCATCCTTATATCGACATTGACCCGGCGCGTGATGTCGACATGCTCGATACGGAACTGCTGCTGACCGATCTGGTGGCGGTGGAAGGACGACTGGAACGGCTGAATAGCGAAGTGCGGGTGAAGGGCAAGAACGTCGACAAAGCCATTACAACCGAACTGGCGCTGATGGAGCAGCTCAAAGAACACCTCGAATCCGAGCAGCCGTTGCGCAGCTTTGGCCTGAGCGCTGAGCAAGAAAAAGCCCTGCGGGGCTATGGGTTCCTCACGCAAAAGCCGGTGCTGGTGGTGCTTAATCTGGGGGAAGATTGGCGCGAACCGGCTGAGCTGCTGGCCTATGACCACCCGCATACCCAACTGGCCGGTCTGCAGGGCAAGATCGAGGCCGAGATCGCCCAGCTTGATGAAGATGATGCTGCGCTGTTCATGGAAGAATATAGCATCAGCGAACGCGGGGCCGACAAAGTGATCCGTCTCTCTTATGAACTGATGGCGATTCAATCGTTTTTCACCGTTGGCGAAGATGAAGTGCGGGCTTGGAGCGTGGCGATTGGCGCCACCGCCCCCGAGGCAGCAGGTATGATTCATAGTGATCTGCAAAAGGGGTTTATCCGGGCCGAGGTGATGACCTGTAATGATCTGCTAGCAGCCGGTAGCGAATCCGCGCTCAAGAGTGCGGGCAAGGTACGGCTGGAAGGCAAAGAATATGTCGTCAAAGATGGTGATATTGTCCATATTCGGTTTAACGTCTAAGCAAGATCAGTAATATTCGTTATTTTTTGCTCGTAGCATACGGGCAAAATGTGTTATGATTGGCTCCAGGGGGTGAGCAATTTCCCATGGAGAATCTAACCGGTCGGACCCTCGGCCAATACAAATTAGAAGCCTTGTTGGGCGTCGGCGGTATGGGCGCGGTTTATCGTGGCTATCAAAGTACGCTGCAACGTGAAGTCGCGGTCAAAGTGTTGGATACATCGCTGGTAGCCGACGCCACTTATGCCGAACGCTTTATGCGCGAAGCCCGCACGGCGGCGACGCTGGAACATGCCCACATTGTTCCCATCTATGATTATGGGACTGAGGGATTGTATAGCTACGTGGCGATGCGGCTGCTGACCGGCGGTACCCTGGCCGACCGGATTGCCCACGCCAATGAGTACGACCTGCCGCTGCCCTCGTTGAATGAGATTGTTGATGTCACCCGCCAACTCGCCAATGCACTGGCTTATGCGCATGAGCAGGGCGTTATTCACCGCGACATAAAAAACAGTAATGTCATGTTCGATCAGCATGGCACGGCCTTTCTGGTTGACTTTGGCATCGCACGACTGGTCTCGATCCAGCGAACGGAATTAACTGGTACGGGTGCCATTCTGGGAACGCCCTGGTACATGGCCCCGGAACAATGGCGGGGTGATGAGATTACGCCTGCGGTAGACCAGTATGCCCTGGCGGTTACGGTCTACTCGATGCTGACGGGACAAATGCCATTTCACGGCGACACCCCATATCAGCTTCTGCACCAGCATTTACATGTCCCGCCGCGTCCCCTCAACGACCACCGGGACGATTTGCCACCGGAGATTATGCCGGTGCTGGAGCGCGCACTTGCAAAAGACCCGGCCCAACGCTTTGATGACGTCCGCGATTTTGCGACTTTGCTTCAGGTAGCAGTCGAAAGCGCCGGAATCCAGCGGCAAGAAAACACCGGCTTTTACACCTTGTCCCTGCCGCGCAAGAAAATCGTCAACATACCACCGACTACCGGCTCATTGCCACCGATTGCGCCAACCGAGCGATCACGGCAATGGCCGATCACTGCTATTCTGGGGCTGGTGATCGCGATGCTCGTGGTCATCGTGGGCGTTTTGCTGGTAACCGGGCCAGATGGCGCTTTTACCATTGCCAGCATTGAAACGGCAACCTCGACACCGACTCTGGTACCAACTGAACTACCGTCTACTGAGGTGATTGTCCCGCCAACCGCAACCCTGGAACCAACACTGCTGCCAACTGATACCCCGCTCCCAACCGAGCTACCACCTACTGTGGAAATTGTTCCGCCAACGGCAACGCCTGAGCCGACGCAACCGCCAACGGATACACCTGAACCTTCACCGACGCCAACAGTGACGCCCAGCGTGACAGATACACCAGTGCCAACAGCTACTCATACGCCACAGCCGTCGCCAACCGCGACTGCCAGCGAAACCGATGTGATAACGGCTAATAACCTGGTGGAACCTTCACCATCAGTGACAATGACGTCAAGTCCGACAACGACGAACACGCCACAACCACCACCAACCGCAACCTTTACTATCGAGCCAACGGCAACGGCGATCTTCACGGCCAGCGCAACAGACACGCGGGCACCCACTGCAACCCGTCTTCCGACGGATACACCAGCGCCGACCACGACGAACACGGCAACCTTTACTACGGAGCCAACGGATACCCTGGTGCCAACGGCAACGGCGACCTTCACGGCCAGTGCAACGGATACGCGGGCGCCCACTGCAACTCGCCGCCCGACTGATACGCCGGTGCCTTCACCAACCGCAACATTTACTATTGAGCCAACCGACACCCGTATACCAACGGCCACCGCAACGCTCACAGCCACTGCAACGGACACGCGGGCACCCACCGCAACCCGCCGCCCAACGCAGACACCGCAACCTGCAATCCCAACTGATCCCTGTCGCCGGGCCGACCTGAATAACAATGGTCGCATTGATTTCGTCGATATTCAGCTACTGGAGAGTCTCTATGGTAAGACGGAAGGCGAACCTGAGTATCGGATTGAAGTTGACCAGGATGATAATGGAATCATCAACATTCTGGACCTGCGTCGCATCACCCGCCAATTTGGCGATGAATGTCCACCTGAAAATTAGTTGAAGGGTTTTTGAAATGTTTCCATTACGTGCCCTGCTGGTTTTTTTGTTGATTGTGGGCGTGGCAGCGGCGGCTGAACCACTACTGACGACGATGCGCATTGAACCGATTACCGCTGAACCCGGTGAAAGTCATGTGATTACGGTTGAAGCGGATTGCTCGGAGAATGGGTGCAGCGCGGTCGATATTACCATGAGCTTTGATCCGGCTATTTTGCACATTGATGATCTGGTGATTGGCCCGGTATTGGGCGAGGATGTCTATTTCGTTCATAACGAAAACTTTGTTGACAATCTCAATGGCCGGTTGCGGCTAGTCGCCACCGCCCTGGGTGACCCACCACTAACGGATAGTACAAACCTTCTTGAGATTCACGTGACCATGTTGAAACCTGGAACGACTGAACTGATCATTGAAGCGGTTGATCTGGGTGATATGGCTGGTAATCCAGTCGAAGTGGAGTTTGTGCCGTCAACGGTGGAGGTCGTCGAAGCTGCCCCGGTTACGGTGACCTGTGAGTATACGATCAGGGTGGGTGACACGCTACGCGGCATCGCCATTGGTAACAACGTCACTGTGCCTGCTTTGCGCGAACTCAACGGCATTCCCGAAACCAGCAACCTGATTGTCACCGGCAATACCTTGCTTGTGCCCGCCGCCGAGTGTTTGCCGGGCGTAGGCGGGAATAGCAACATTATTGAGGTCCATGATTGCCGTCACTTAGGGGGCAATGTCTTTGAATGGTACAGCGTACGCCGCCAATACAACGCTGCAGGCAATATTAGTGGTCATACGCGAATAGGCGGTCCCTTCACCGGTGGTTGGACCCCCGGTTGCCCGGCGGGTGAGCGCCCCCAAGCGCCATCGGATGATGATGACGATGGTGGCAGTCGTTCCAGTGGCAGTTCTGGTGGCGCGCACCCATCGCCTGAGCCAGACGACGATGACAATGGTGGCGGCGGTGGCGGTGGTGTCTATGAACCACCCCCCTGTAATTCATGTGGCGGGGTCATTTCGGGTTAGTTCAAAAAAGCGCTAAGCCGACCTGGTGCTGGAATAGAGTGCAGAATTGAGACCGGCCAGTCCGTTGTTTTAAGGTGGACTGGTCGTTTTTGATAGTCAGCAATCCGGTCAATCGCCAACCGCTCCGTCAGGATTGCC
Source organism: Phototrophicaceae bacterium (assembly GCA_965223835.1). Taxonomy (GTDB): domain Bacteria; phylum Chloroflexota; class Anaerolineae; order Aggregatilineales; family Phototrophicaceae; genus CAVYXZ01. The sequence goes on along the minus strand of CBDCXQ010000001.1, from coordinate 5,407,097 downwards.
GCTGATAATCGTCGGATTATATAAAACATCCTCAGCGTTCACCCATTGTCCGGCGGGCATATGATACAGATTCGGCGTGCTGTCCGGCACATTGAGCGGATATTGTGCATGTAAGTCACCGTCTCGCACGGTGCGTTCCTGTTCCGCCGCGTCAAAATCTATCGTTTCTACAGCCACCTCTTGCAGATAGGTAAGCGCTGCCGCCGTCGTTTCATCTACTGAACGCCCGATCAAATTGATCTGCTCGTCCGGGTCATTTTGCAGATCAAAACATAATGGCGGCGCATCCCGAAACACCACGTACTTATAGTGCCGCCAGCGAATCATGCGATATTCGGTGCCGGCTCCCCAGCGCGGCACGAGATTATCGCTGAAGACTGGACGCTCCGGCGCACTTTCTGGATTTGTCACCGCTGCTGATAGGTCCCTGCCATCTAATCCAGCGGGTGGTTCGATGTCCGCGAAGCCACAAAACGTTGGGAATAAATCGACCAGCGCTACCGGCGTCGTACAGGTTTGGGCGGGTTGATCGCCCGCGCGTTGGGCTGGCGTTGAAATAATGAAAGGTACATGGGTCGAGGCTTCGTGCCAGGTATGCTTCCACCACAGGTTGTGCTCACCGGCCATCTCGCCATGATCGGCAGTGTAGACGATGATCGTGTTATCCAGCAAGCCACTGGCTTCCATCCGCAACAGCAGGTCACCAATAATTTCATCGAGATAGCTCACGCAGGCGAAATAAGCCGCCCGTGCTCGTCGCATTTCCTCGTGTTCGATTTTATCCGTCCCGAAACCAGCACGCGCCCCAACTGACATGGGATGATCGTAAGCGTCACCGGTTCCTGGCACCGGCGGGAGTGTCACGCCGTCCGGCCAATAGCGATCCAGATGCCGCTGTGGGGCCGTCAGCGGGAAGTGGGGTCGACTGAAGGACGCCAGCATAAACCAGGGTTGGTCCGGTTGACTGGCTTGATGATTGCGCAAAAAAGCCAGTACCTCCTGCGCAATCACCTGCTCTTGATGCAAACTTTCGGGGATCTCGGTGAGACCGGCATGAGTCGTGCGCCCGCGAATCGATTTAGCAACGGCTTGATCGGCCAACGGCTCCCATTGATGACCAGTTTTGCCCGTTAGATCGCCATAGGGACGGTGTTGGAAACCAGCGTATTGTTGATTACCACCCAGATGCATCTTGCCCATGAGACAGGTAGCATAACCGTTTTCGCCGAGCGTCCGCGCCATTGTCGGCAGTTCCGGGCGCAGGACCGAGTTGTTTTCCCAGGCACCGGCACCACGTACTTCGCGCCCCGTCAGGAGGCACAGACGAGACGGCGTACACAGCGCCATCTGACAATAGGCATCGGTAAAGACCGTGCCCTGCGCCGCCAGACGATCAAAGTTAGGGGTGTAGACCGGTTCGCCACCGGGACGATGGCCCATAAAACGGAAGCTGTGTTCGTCGCTGAACAGAAACAGGATGTTGGGCCGGGTCATGGCGTTGCCTTTCGATTGTGCATCGGAACGAGAGGATTGTACAGACTCTTGAGGCAGTGGACCACTTTTTTGCGATTTTTGTAGCACGCAAAAGGGGGGCATTTGCTGCTAAGTGCTGCAACGCGAGTAAGGGCCAGAGATTCAACACAAAGACGCCAAGCCTTCATGCAAAAAGGATAGCAGAAACGGCAAAGGATGGGGTGTACATATCATCCGTTACCTCCCTAGGATAACTTTGCGCAGTGAGCAACAACCGGCATCATCCCTCTGACTCATCTGCCCCAGCCATTTTAGCCTGCGCAATGACGATGTTGCGATCAACATACTCAACCAGATGCTGCACTCCCAACTCGACAAAAATAGCCCGCGCCTGCTGATAATAGCCGATGGCCTGCTCACATTGCCCTTGATGGTCATAAAGGCAGCCAATATTGTTGAGGTCAATTGATTCACCGCGCCGGTCGCCGATGTCGCGGCGAATCGTCAGCGCTTGCTGGAGATAACTAATGGCTTTGTCGTACTGCCCTAGATTTGTGTAGGCACTCCCTAGATTGCCAAGATCACTGCCCTCGCCGTGCCGGTCGCCGATCTCACGTCTGACTGCCAGCGCCTGTTGATAGTAGTCAATGGCCTGCTCGTACTGACCCAGGTCGCGGTAGGCATTTCCCAAATTGCCTAGATCATTGCCCTCACCGTGTCGGTCGCCGATGTCGCGGTGGATAGCGAGCGCCTGTTGATAGTAGTCAATGGCCTGCTCGACCTGCCCAAGATCGAGGTATGCATTCCCCATGTTGCACAGTCCGGCCCCCGCGCCGCGCCGGTCGCCGATCTTGCGGTGGATAGCTAGTGCCTCTTGATGGTAGTCAATGGCCTGCTCGTACCGACCCAGGTCGCGGTAGGCACTCCCCAGGCTGCCCAATTCATTGCCTTGTCCTTGCAGATTACCAATTTCACGGTGGATAGCTAGTGCCTGTTGATAGTAGTCAATGGCCTGCTCGACCTGCCCAAGATCGAGGTATGCATTTCCTAAGTTGCCCAAGCTAAGTGCTTCACTACGCCGGTCGCCAATCTCAAGGCTGATTACTAACGACTGTTGATAGTAGTCAATGGCCTGCTCGACCTGCCCAAGATCGAGGTATGCATTTCCCAAATTGCCTAGATCACCCCCCTCACCACGTCTATTCCCAATATCTTGTGAAATAGCCCGCGCCTGCTGGTAATGTTCAATGGCCTGGTCGTACTTTCCAAGATCAGCGTAAACATTTCCCAGGTTACCCAGTTGATTACTCTGTCCACTCCGATCACCAATTTCACGTTGAATGGTCAACGCCAGATCAAGACAGTCAAGTGCCTGCTCATACTGCCCCAGATTGCGATAGACATTCCCCAGATTGCCAAGATGTTCTCCTTCCCGTTTACGATCACCAGTCTTGCGGGAAATATCTAGAGCACGCTGAAGGTGTCTGATGGCCTGTTCATACTGCCCCAGATCACGGCAGGCAATCCCCAGATTGCCCAGTGAGACCCCCTCATCGTCATGGTTGCCATTATTGTGAGCGATTTCTACACCTAGATTAAACAGATGGACCGCCTCGGAATAATAACCTGCAAGATCAAAAAACTCGCTGCCCTGAATGTAAAGATTACTGGCGAATTGTTTCAACACTTCATAGGTGTTTATTCGATAAGCCTCTTTTGCTGCACCCATAAAATTCTCAATCTCCGGGCGCAGGGCAGCGAAGTTTTCGAGGCTGGGCTGGTTGTAGTTGTTGGTATATTGCACGCAGGCAGCGACGGCGCGTTGACGGTGGTCATCCGTGTTTTGGGCACGGGCGTAACTGTAGGCCAGGTCGTGCAGGCGGTAGTGGGCGATGGTGCGGTCATCGGCGGTCACGCGCTCCGCCAGTCCACGCCGGGCCAGGATGCGCAGGGCGTTTTCGACAGGAGTAGTTTCCACATTTTTGAAAAAGTGCTGCTGGAGCGCTTCAATAATCTGCTCATCACTGGCTTCTGCATTTTTGGGTATCGCTTTTATTTGCGCGATTTGCTCCGTTGAAATTTCTGGCTTATTTGTGAAATATAAGGTTAGCAGTTCTGGCGTGGCACTCGGCGCGAAAAATGCGCCAAAGGTCAGGAACACGGTATAGGCGTTTTCGTCACGGGTTTTGAGGGCGTTCAGGCTGACTTCAATCAGATCGGCAATACTACGGCGCTCGTCCAACGCCAGGTCTTCGGGTACGGCCAGTTCGTGTGGAGCAGCAGCAATTTGCTTAAGCAATTCAGCCGGGATGATCTCATCCACATAAAGCGTCTTGCCCGCGATTTCGAGGGCATAGGCATGATAGCCCAACGTCTGGCAAAGTGTCTGTGCGGCTTCGTCGTTCGCATAATCGGCGTGAGCGTGGCGTTGCAACAGGGCCAGCGCTGCCGGTGGGTCGAGTTCGCCAACGGGTTTGATCTGGCCGATGGTTAAGCGACTCCGCGACGTCACCAGCAGCGGCAAATTGGGCGGAACGGCCTGTTGAATCGGGGCCAGCGTCGCTCCCTCCCAGGCATCATCCACAATGAACAGTGTGGCACCAGACTGTACCAGAATCTGCCGGAGCAAGTCGCGTTTGGCATCGACGGTTGTGGCCTGCGCCATTGCCTGCTGGGAGTTAAACGGTCGCGCCAACCCCTCAAACAGGGCATTGAGTTCGACCTCACGTCCAGCCTTGACCCACAGCACCGGGCCATGTTCCGGCACCCACTGCGCAGCGATGGTGGCCGCCAGTGCGGTCTTGCCCATGCCGCCAAAGCCCTGCAACAGCAGCACTTCATCGCCCTGGCGCAGCAGCGTTTCGACCTCGGCTTTGAGTGCATCCCGGCCAATCAGTTGTTGCGGCTGGTCGGGGATGTGTTCGGGCGTCGTGGCGAAGGTCGCGGTCACGGCAAAGGCGCGTGGCGGTTGGGAGTCGCTGGTTTTTGGTTGACTATCAGGATGCGAAGCTGGTTGGGTATTTTGGGCTATTTTTTCCAATAATGCCGTTTGTTGAATAGCCTGATCGAGTAATGACTGGCGCTGTTTATTGCCTATGAAGTCTGAGAGTTGCGGTTGATTGACAATTTCATCGTGAGCCAGCGGTAAGAAGCAGGCCAGAAAGTCATCAATATTGAAATCAGTGCTGGCAGGGAAATAAGTCGACTCCCAAATACTTGCCAGTATCTGTGGGTCAGGTCCACCTTTTACGAGTAGCAGTTTCGCTAATTCCTGATGAACAGCTTTATCATTGCTCAGATAACCTTCAAGCAGTTTCACATCATCTGGTTTACATTGCTTGAAAGCGGTCATCAACGCATTTTGCAGCCCCTGTCGCTCGTCACGGCTGGCAACAATCTGATTAAAAATCACACCCAGGATACCCTCAACCATTGCCGCAATGATGATTTCCATGCTGCTCACCCTTCTATTGACCCTAATATTAATAGTAGACCAAAATCGGCAGTTATGACAATGGTATCAACCCCTAGATTTCTGGTGTTTTTGCGCTCAGATGTTGCCGAAACGCGGCGGGGTTCAAGTCGGAGAATTTGTTGCCGGTAATTTCGGGTCGTTTTTTACAATTTTCAGCGCCCACCACTTTAGGGATGTGATAGTATTCTTTGCGATAGTTTTGGCACTCTGTTCTCATTCAATGTGGACCGGTTATGCGTGCCCATCGTTTGTTGTTATCGCTTGATTTGTTGGTGTTGCTGTTTGGCGTCACGGCGCTGCTGAGTGGCGCGGCGGCGTATAATGCTGACTTGAGTTTCCCCATGCAGGTGGCGATTCTGGTGAGTGTTGGCGTGTATTTTGCGATTGCGCACGGCCTGCCCAACTGGCAGTTCGCCTATGGCTTTGGGTATCTGCTGCTTATCGCCGGGACCGCTTATGCGAGCTTCTTCATCCTGCAATATTCGCATCAGCAATATATCGAGACGCCGGGCATTATCGAGCGCGTGGGCGCAATCACAACGCTGTTGCCGGATCTGGGATTCTCGCCGGGGCACCCCAACGCCGCCGCTACGTTTTTGGGGGCGATGATTCCGCTGGGGGGAATTCTCGTGCTGACGGCACGGCGCTGGGTGTGGCGTAACATCTGGGCGATCTGTACCCTCGTCTGCCTGTATGCAGTGGTGTTGACGTTTTCACGGGGAGCGCTGCTGGCGCTGGCGTCGCTGCTCTGTATTGTCATGATGGTGTTGGGTAAACGCTGGTACATGCGCCTGTCAGGTCTGCTATTCTTGATTGCGGGGGCGGTTGCCGTTACGCTGTTCAATGCCAGCAGTGCCTGGATTCTATCGCGGCTCGAGCTGTACCAGAACAGCCTATATGTCATCACGGATTATTTTTTCACCGGAATCGGCCTGGGGGATACCTTCCCGCTGGTGTATTCGCGCTATGGCCTGTTGATTCAGGTGCCGTTTCTCAGTTATCCGCACAACTTTTTGCTGTCGGTGTGGACCGGGCAGGGGTTAGCGGGCTTGCTAATACTCATCTTGCTGACGGTCGCCGTGATCTTCTTTGTGGCACGGGTGCTGCGCACTGCGAAGCCGCGCCGCATCTTTCATGCCGGTTGGCTGGGCCTGCTGGTCATCATGGTTCATGGCCTGTTTGATAGCCGCCATTATGTCGAGGCGTTCTGGCTCATGCCGCACCTGTTTGCGTTGCTGGGGTTGACCGTCGCTACAGGAAGGCTGGCTCTCAAGGAGGTTTTGGAGACTGGCGATGTTTTGCGAATCCGATACTTCCCCTGGCGGCTGGCGGCGGTGAGCGTCGCGGGATTGATTGTGGCGGCGGTGGTATGGCAGGAACCGTTGCGGGCGGCCTGGCATACAAACCGGGGTGCGCTGGCTGAAACGCGGGCCGATCTGGCTGAAGATCTGAATAGTAATCAACGGGCTGCACTCCATGAGCAGGCCCAGGCTGCCTATCAGGACGCGCTGGCAATCATTCCCGACTGGCCTAACGCGAATCGCCGCAGTGGGAACCTGGCCGTCACAACGGAAAATTATATCGCGGCCATTGATCCGCTCGAACAGGCCTATGCGTTGGAACCGGCTAATCCGGCCACGCTGAAGGGGCTAGCGTTGGCGTATGTGTGGGTGGGACGCATCGACGATGCGGTGACACTGATTAATCTGATGCCGGAAGCGGCTGCAGTGGCGGATGAACTGAGCACCTGGGGCTGGTGGCAGGGAGAACAACAACACCCGCTATTGTCGGCCTATGCCTACGAAACCTCGCACCGGCTGCGACCTGATTTCGAAAACCTCATTCTGTTACAGCTTATCGGTGAAGCCTATGCCGCTGCCAATGATGATGAGAATGCCCGTGCGTGGTACGAGCAGATTTTGGAAATCGACCCTACCCATGCCGCTGCCCGGCAAGCACTGGCGCGATTAAATAATCCGGGCGTATGAATAAGATCGTTACAAACTGAATAGATCAGGTTTCGCTCAAGTAGGCAGCGCTTTGCTCTTGTTGTGCTCAACTGCTTGCTTAACCACTCTGTAACCGTCATAATTCGCAGGTGGGTTTCGCAATGTTTGGCTGAAAATGGCAAAGATCTTTATCTCTTACCGGCGGGCTGATAGCCAGCAAGTTTCCGGGCGCATTTATGATCGTCTAAGCGCGGCTTTTGGCGAACGTAATATCTTCAAAGACGTTGATGACATCCCACCGGGAATGGATTTTCGGGGCGTCCTGCGCGAAGCAACGGCAAATTGCGACGTAATGCTGGTGGTCATTGGTCCGCAATGGCTGGATGTGCGTGACAGCGACGGTCAGCGGCGGCTGGATGACCCCGAAGATTTTGTACGCTTCGAAGTTGAGGCCGGTCTACAGATCGAAAGTACGCGCGTTATTCCGCTGCTGGTTGATGGCGCAGCGCCCCCGGCAGCCAATGCATTGCCTGCTTCACTGCAACCACTGGCCTATGCCAACGCGTTTACGTTGCATAATGATCCAATCTTCAACCGGGATATGGAGACGCTCATCCGCCATCTGCGTGAGTTGATCAAACCGCGCCGGCGTTTCGATTGGCGTTGGGTCATTGGCCTGATGGTGTTATTGGCAATCGCCGCTGCATTTATTTTGTTGCGGTTGGGGGATGATTTTCAACCGGACACCACCCAGACACCAACAAGGGCGCGTATTGTGACGACGGCTACAGAGCAAATATCGGCTTCACCAGCGGTAACTTTAACTTCGCTGCCGCGGCCAACGGACGGCAGCGTGCCGACAAATACTGAAGTAGTACAGGTAACGGAGACCAAAACTGCGACCTTATCGCCGTCGGAGGTGCTGGTCAGCAGCAACAATCAATGGACACCGCTTGAAAGAGAATTTGCCGGGGTGGAAATGGTGCTGGTGCCGCCGGGCTGCTTTATGCTGGGCAGTCGATTGGGCGATCCTGATGAACAACCGGTTCATAATGTTTGTTTTGATAGGCCATTTTGGATAGATCGTTACGAAGTGACCCAGGCAGATTTTGTGCGCCTGGGCGGCTCTCAAAATGGGTCGCCCCATTTCCCCGACGAAAATCGACCGGTTGAGAGCATTTCCTGGTCGGAAGCCCGCGATTTCTGCGAATTGCGCGGCTCACGTTTGCCAACCGAAGCCGAGTGGGAATATGCTGCGAGTGGACCAGATAATCTTGTTTACCCCTGGGGTAACGAGTATGTGAGCAACAACGTCGTCAATCGCGAAGATGCTGAAATGGAAACGGCGCCTGTAGGTAGCCGACCCGAAGGAGTTTCCTGGGTGGGCGCGTTTGACTTGAGCGGCAATGTCTGGGAGTGGGTCCATACCATTTACGATGAATCGCGTTTTCCCTACCCCTATGCGACCGACGATGGCCGGGAAGATGGGAACATTGATAATACATTTCGCGTACTACGTGGCGGTTCGTGGGGCAGCGATCAATGGTTTGTACGGGCATTTGTACGGGTCCGGCCCGATGCTGGTGAGCGGTTCTTCGATTGGGGCTTCCGCTGTGTCCGTGACTTTATTGAAGGTGACTTATCGTAACACAGCAATAAAAGCAAAAATTTCTGTATCGACATACATCTCCACCAGCCGACTTTTCGCGTCGTTCAGGCAGTGGTCAGGCGTAGGGCAGCAGTTGATGAGCGCCGGAAAATTTCAAGTAAATTAGCATAACTTGAAATAGCGAAAGGTCAGGTACCACACTTCCATGTTCACCCGCTGGTTGTTTTTCATATTGTCGATTTTGATGGTTGCGATGCCGGTTCACGCACAGGAATATGAGTGGAAAATTCTCTTTTATGATTCGATCCAAATTAATGTCCTCACAGCAGCAGGCGTGGTCGAAACGATCCCGGTGCCGAGGGCGGCGCAGGGGCTTCAGCGGTTTTCAGGCCTCAATCACATGGCCCTGTCACCAGACCAGCGCTACCTGGTGTTTGTGAGTGGTGAGGGTGGTGGTGACGGTGTTGCGCCCGCAGCATCCCTGCAAATTGCCGACCTGGTGGAACAAACCTGCTGTGAAACCGTACCAGCTCCCAATAATTTGCAGCCCGATTCGATTACAGTTGGCCCCTTTAGCCCGGATGGTACCCAGTTTGTTGCGAACTTTGCGACGGTGTATACGGCGGACGATGAGCCGCCGGTGCTGGTGACGATTGACCTCGAAACATTAACAATCGTTCATACGCTCGATCTGATGGACATGTTTGACAATCAGGGCGCATTCCTGCATGACTGGACGGAAGATGGGATCAGCTTGTTTCCGACCTGTCTGGCGTGCGGCGGACCCATTGATGGGTATTTCTCGCGCTGGCAGCCCGCAACCGGTGCGATTACGTCTGATGCCTTTTACTTCAATTGGCTGGGAGATCGCCTGGACACGCGCGGCGAGTTGTTGGTCCCGATGCGCGATGAAAGCCGCCCGGTGAGCAACGATGATGGGATGATCCCACCGAGCAATGTAATTGAATACCTGTCTGATGGCGATCCAAACAGTGGCGTTCAAGTGTACTTTGATCCCGACATGCTCAATCTGCCGCATCCCTACTGGGTGCAAGGTGGTGCGGCCTATCTGCTGCATAATTGGGCACAGCCGACTGCGACTCTGATTCAACGGGATGGAACCAGCCAGATTGTAGACTTACCTGCTGAACTGCACTTTGTTGCCAGTACACCGGATGGCTGGTTGATGCAGCGCAACGAGGCGGAATTGTATCAATTTCAGGTGTCTGCTGACGCGATTGTGACTTACCAGGAAATCCAGAATATCAGTGGGCCAGTGGTTATTCTCACAACACCGGAATCCGCTGATGAAAACCTGGTACCCCTACAACCGATTATCGGGTAATTCACACAACGACTGGACGTTGGCCGAAGAGGACTTCAAGCTCTTCCTCGGCCTCCGGTGCCGCCACCACCGTCACCCAATCGCCCCCTCTAAGCTGGGTGTTGCCATGCGGCACCAGTAACTTATTATTGCGCAAAACCGACGCAACCACGCTTTCCGCCGGCCAGTGAATATCCTTAATCTCTTGACCAACCACCGGCGCATCCTGCGTGATATGGACCTCCAGCACGTGGGCACCGGTCAGATGATTCAGACGCACCTGTTCGGCGTGATGCTGGTCGTGCAGCTTACGGGCGATGGCCCGATTGTAGGCTTCGACAATATCATGCCGACTAAGGATACCGACCAGTTGCTGAGTGTGCGCATCGACAACGGGCAAGCGTCCGACATTGCGGGCACCCATCAGCCGAATCGCCCGCCACAACACATCGTCAGGATACACCGTCACCACATCGCGGGTGCAAATTTCGTGGACTTTCAATTGGGCCACTGTTTCCGGGTGTTCTTCATATGTTTGCTGCAAATCGGCCAGCGTCACAATGCCAGTGAGTTTGCCCTCATCATCAACAACCGCCAATGACCGGACATGATACTCACGTAAGGTGTCCCGCAGTTTCACCAGTGAATCATTTTCGTGAATCGTGACCGGATCGTCCATGACCTCGGCCACGGCGACCCCCTGCATCAAGTCAACATCGCGGCCCTCTTGCAGATGAATGCCTTCTCGGGCCAGCCCTTGCGTGTAAATCCCTAGCGGCGCAAAGCGATTTGTGAGGTAGATGCAGACAACAGCGGCCAGCATGATCGGCAATATCAGGCGGTAATCATTGGTCAGTTCGAACACCAGCATAATCGCCGTAATCGGTGAGCGTACCACGCCTGCCAGCATTGCCGCCATCCCGACAATCGCGTAGACCTGCGGGTCGCTGGTCGTCCCTGTCAGCCGCAACCCGGCGACGATCCGGCCAAACGCTGCCCCGGAAACCAGACCGATAAATAGCGTGGGGGCGAACATGCCACCAACGAAGCCGCCAGCTAGACTGAACCCCGCCATGATAATTTTTGTCAGACCGAGCACGACCAGCAGGCCAATGGTGAACCCTTCGGATTGAATCAGAATCTCATTCATTACCTGCCGACCAGTGCCGAGAATCTCTGGCAGGAAAATACCGACAAGGCCGACAACCGCCCCTACGAGGGCGGTCCCCACCGGGCGCGGCAACCGCACATGTTTTTGCCACAGGTCCTGTTGCCAGTACAAACTGCGAATAAAGAGCGCGGCCAGCGGCGCTAAGGCCAGACCGAGCAAGGCATAGATGGGCATTTCGAGGATGCTGCCTACCTGATAATTCAGCAGGTTGAGCGCAGGTTCATGTAAGCCTGTCGTCTGCTCAATCGCCTGACTCAGGACCGAGGCCACCACTGCCGCCAGCACCACGACTCCGAATGCGCCAGTGGTGAATTCCAGCAGGACGACCTCCAGCGCAAAAAATACCCCGGCAATCGGGGCATTAAACGCCGCCGCAATTGCACTGGCAGCCCCTGCCGCGACCAGCAACCGGATGCGGTCTTCGTTGAGGTGTAATTGCTGCCCCAACATTGAGCCGATATTCGCGCCGATTTGCACACTGGGATCTTGCGCTCCCAGTGATGCACCTGCCCCCAACGAAATTGACGACGCTAGCGATTTCGCCAGTATGACGCGATAGCGCAACCGTCCACCTGCCAGCGCTACCGCTTCGATAATTCCGGCGACGCCGCGATGTCGTTCAGCCCCGACAAAGCGCTGCATCAGCCAGCCGACCAGATATCCGGCCAACGCCAGACTGACCACCCCGGTGATTTGGCCCAATGTTGTACCCAGGAAACGGGCGAACTCGACAACAAAGAGTTGGTGAAAAAGACCAATCGCGCCCCGAAATACCCAGACGCCCAAACCAGTGGCAAGGCCGACCAGCACCGCCAGCGCCAACAACAGGAACCCTTCGGAAGGATGGAAGCGTTGTAAGAGATTCGCCAGCGGCGCACGTTTGGTATTGAGCATAGGACTCTGTGAAATTTTGTACGGATGCGATGATTTTGATTATACACCCGACAGAAACAAGGTCTAGAGAAAGCAACAACGCCCACCATTTCGGTGAGCGCTGCCGCAACAACACATATAGGGGGAAGGGGGAAATTTGTTGCTACTCCATAGTTGTCCTGGAGCCTTTGAATCTTACCCCGTAACGCTTCCCGTGTGCGGGTTCATTTAGGAAATGCTCATCTCGCATTAAGCTACCTATCTTTGACTGCTGATGCGTGTCGAAGCCGCTGTACGTGGTGATGTTACCTTGCTGCACGATCCGCTCACCACCGCTGTTTGCAATCCCGAAGAAATCTGGCAAATACGGACACTGGACGCGCTTGAGCAAAATAAACCCTGGCCCGACGCATTGCAGACGATCCCGCTCCGCGCAAAGCGCAAAGCGTGGGATGACGAGCAATGAACCCGGTAATTTAGAGTATCACATCCAGCATCCTGATCGCCAAATAAGCCGGTCTTGATGATGGCAGCAAGACGGCACTCAAGACATTTTCGCCTGGTTTGAATATCGTCATTTCATCAGGTCGCAGGAGGGAACAGGTCTCCGAAATTGGTGCGGAATGCTGGCGAATGCGCAAGCTGCGTATCAGTTGACCGTTGATGAATAGCTGGCAATCGGCAGAAGTCGTTACGTGAAATAGTAAATTTGTTGGTAGCGCATCCAAATTGAGTGGGGTTCTCAGGTACAGATAGTCATGGGTTAGCGCGGTTAAAATTCCAGGATTTGCCGCATCACCAAAAGGGCCGCCCCCCGTAGCCCAGCCAGAATCATCGTACTCTGGTTGACACCATGAACCGGCAAAATCGGGCAGATTTTCACGAGGCAAACGTTCAGCGTCTACTGCAGGCTTGCTGATATTTTCGCCGTTGCTCCAATGCCATATAGCGCGTTCGCTCAAAAGTGTGGTCAGTTCCACCGGGTCATAGAGTTTTGCATGGATTGCAGCCAATGTGTCAGGAGGGATTTTCGAAACACGCCGATCATAGGTGAGCCAGCCATTCAACTCGTGTTCGACGTCACTGATCTGCGTGTAGACGACGCCGTTGACCGGGGCGACGGCCCGTAAACACCGCAGATTGTCTACCCAAAACCCATAATTGTCCGCTAGCGCTTCGGGCGTGGGATAAGTCGAGCGCGTGATGTCATGAACATAATCAATGGTTTCGGATGGCGTTTCGTGCGTATACCAGTTGTGATCCGGTATACAGACATTAAAGCCACCAGCCTCGCCCAGGAGCACCGCGCGTTCATTCGCAATGGCTTGCGCCGCGGTTGCCGGGTAAAGCGTATAATCATGGATGTCATAAATATCGCCTACCGGTACATCGGTCCAGCCGCTGGCGTTAGTCACTAACCTCGATGAATCCCGTTCTTTCACGAGGTCAACATAGTATTCAGTATTATGCTGGCCCCAGGCCTCGTTGAACACGATCCACTGCACAATCGACGGGTGATTATGCAGCCAGTCCAGCATTTGTTCGAGTTCAGATTGCCATTGCTGTGCAGCGGTGGGCGTAATCGTCTGATCGAACTTGGGCATTGAGATCATGTCCTGCCACACCAACAGGCCCAGCCGATCACAGTGATAATACCAGCGGTCAGGATGCGTTTTAATATGCACGCGTACCATGTTACAGGCGATCTGTTTCAGGTATTCCAGGTCGAATACGATCGCCTCTTCGGATGGCGGGGTGAGGATGCCATCCGGCCAGTAACCTTGATCGAGCGGACCGAGTTGAAAGATGGGTTCGTCGTTGAGCAGGAAGCGCACATCGCCCCTGGCATCTGTACCCAGTGATACCTTACGCATCCCGCAATAGCTCGTTACCGAATCGACGATTTCTCCATTGTGCAGCAGATCAACATGCAGATCATATAAAAACGGATCATCCGGCCTCCACAATTTAGGCTCAGGAATGGGCACGGCTACAACCGAATCGGTGCTGGCTGTTACCTGTGCGACCTGCTGGTTTGCCGCCAGTGCCGTAATCTGCATCGCGCAGCTATCCAAATTGACACCCATAACACCGACGTTGATGCAACTGCGATCCACGTCAGGCGTAATTCGCAGCTTGCGAATGGACTGCTCTGGGACAGCTTCCAGCCACACCGTTTGCCAGATGCCGCTGGTGGGCTGGTAACGAAAGCCCTGGCGATTTTCCGGCATGATCTGTTTGCCGAGGGCCTGGGCCTGGTACTCCGTTGCATCCCAGCAACACACCACCAGTTCGTTTGCGCCTGTGTGCAGAAAGTTGGTCAGATCAAACGTAAACGGATCGTAGCCACCACGATGTTGTCCTAGCCGTTGACCGTTCAGGTATACGCTGGTTTCCCAGTCAGCTGCCTGAAAATGCAAGAGAACTCGTCGGTTATCCCAGTCGGACGGCAGGTTAATATTGCGCCGATACCATAGCCGTTGATTGGCTTTAATGAGTTGCATCACGCCTGACAGTGGCGAGTCAATGGCGAAGGGCACCAGAATCTGCCCTTGCCAATTTACTGGCAGTGTTGCATTGGTGAATGAAGGTTGATCTGCCAGGCCCTGAACGGGTCGGAAGTCAATGTCCTCGATGGCATAGTCCCATAACCCATTGAGATTTAGCCACTTGTCACGGACCAATTGTGGACGTGGGTATTCTGGCAGCGCGTTGTCGGGCTTGACTGTCGCTGTCCAGGGAGTCGAAATGGTTTGTTCAATTGGTTGCCAGGTCATAAATATTCCTTTTTCTCCTCAGGCATGATTTCACATTATGTGTATCTATGAAAATTAATTTAGCGAATCAGGCTATTGGGTATCCCGTTTAAAACAAGTCCATGTTATGGATTTGAAACGTATTTACTAACTTATTTCGTGAAAATTTACCCAATTATTGACATTCATCTCCAGAATCGCTATGCTAAATGTAAAATAATCGTACCAGTACGTTTTGAAATGTAAATACTGGAATTTTTCGGAAGACCATCCCTCATGACTGAAGTCAACACTGCCAACCAACCTCGACTGATGCTGGACATCAGCAGCGCGGATGCCGAAGTGATCTTTAAAGCGCTGAGCAATCCGGTGCGGCTGCGGGTCCTCGAATTTCTGAGTACTCACGCCTTCACCGTTGCCCAGATTTCTAATGCGCTCGATATTCCGGTATCAACGCTCAACCAGCATCTCAAGGTGCTGGAGGAAGCCGGGTTGATTCACACCTATCTGCGGGCAGCTTCACGTGGCAATGAGAAAGTATGTGCCGGGGCCTACAGCACATTGGAGTGTAATCTACTCCCGGCTAATGAAGGTCAGGAGCGATCAACGGAAGTCACCATGCCAATCGGAGCTTATTCCGATTTTGAGATTGTCGCCCCCTGTGGTCTGGCGAGTGTCAATAAGATTATCGGAATGCAGGGTGAAGTCAGCGCCTTCGTGGAGCCAGAGCGTATGGAGGCGCAATTGTTATGGTTCACCGCAGGCTACATTGAATATCGCTTCCCCAAAAAATTGCCACCCCGCACCGTGCCGGGGAGCCTGTACCTGAGCATGGAGATTTGCTCCGAAGCGCCGCATTACCATCTGGATTGGCCGTCAGACATCACCGTCTGGATCAACGGTTATGAGATCGGAACCTGGACCTCGCCTGGTGATTTCGGTGGTCAGCGTGGGTATTTAACGCCTGAATGGTGGAGCGTGAATGGATCGCAATACGGACAATTGAAGACCTGGAAAGTCGATAACACCGGCAGCTACATTGATGGTTATGAAAGTTCGAATATCACATTGCCTGACCTGAATATTGAGGATGCCACGTTCATCGCGGTGCGTATTGGTGTGAAGGCCGACGCTGACTACAAAGGGGGCCTCAACCTGTTTGGGCGGAATTTTGGTAATTATCCGCAGGATATTGTCCTGCGCCTGGTTTACGATGTTATATAAAGAATCGTTTTAGTGAAAATCGGTATTTCCTCCCGACTGATAACGGGCGGGAGTTGGATACAATCGCATATATTTTTTGGAGGGTATGATGTCTAAACAGCTTAGTCGAAGAGATTTTTTGAAGGTCGCAGCAGCATCGGGGGCCGCCGCATCCGCCGCCAGCATCAGCGGGGCAGCATTGGCGGCGACTCGATACGCGCCAGCGGCACAGGATGTTATCAATGTGACCTATGCGACTCCCGGCGGCGTTGACGAAGATGCTGCCTGGGTACCGGTATGGGAAGCGTTCAATGAACAGCACGATGATATTCAGGCCAACTATATGGCTGTAGGCGCCGGCTATGGCCCCGGTCATGTCGAGGTGTTACAGACGATGGTGGCGGCGGGCAACGCACCGGACGTCTTTTTCGTCCCGGATGGTTACACAATTGGCTTCATTGATCGTGGCGTCGTCATCCCCATTGACTCCTATGTGGAGGCCAATCCCGATGTCGATCTGGAAGACAACTGGGAAGGGCATATTCAAGCGCATGAGTGGGACGGCCAGCTCTGGGGGCTGCCGCGTGACGGTGCGCCGTTTGCGATGTGGTACAACGCCGATGTCTATGATGAAGCCGGGATTCCTCGACCGACCAATGAACTGACCTGGAACGATTTCCTGGAACAGGGCATTGAACTAACCCAACGCGATGATTCGGGCCGGACGCTGGTTTTGGGTGCAAGCCGAGGTCAATGGATCGACTGGGTTTGGCAATCTGGCGGTGATGTCTTTAACGAAGATGGTACGGTGTGTATTCTGAATCAACCGGAAGCGGTTGCCGGGCTGCAATTCATGCAGAGTCTGGTCACTGAGCATCAAGTCGCGCCATCGCCATCTGATCTGGCTGACCAGAGCGAAGCCGACATTTTCCGCTCCGGGCGCATGGCGAATTTCAACGGTGCGCGCGGTTTCCTGGGCGGGACCTGCAACGTCGCGTTCCCGTTTGAAGCGGTCTTGATCCCCAAAGGTGAAATCCAGGTCAATCGCACCAATGTCGGCCCTACGGTCATCTGGTCTGGTTCGGCCAATCTCGATCAGGCTTTTGAACTGTTGAAGTTTATCAACAGTGCCGAAGGGCAACGGCTAAAGATTAGTACCGGCTTTGCCTATCCCTCGCGCAAATCTCTGGTCCAGGAGGACTGGTACCTCAATTACTCCTGTGGTGAGTCAATCGGCAATGGCATCAACGTTACGTTCACAACCGTCATGGAAAACAACTGGGCGCGTACCTGGCCCAAACATCCCAGTTGGCCCGAAATGGTCACCGTTATCAATTCAAATCTGGATCGCCTGTGGGCTGGTGAAATCAGCGCAGAAGCATTTGCAAACGCCGCTTGCGAAGGCATTGACAGCATAATCGCTGAAGCGTAAGCCGCGAATCGCAGTGAGGCGCACAATAGACGGCTCTCGGGTCAGCGCCCCACGAACCAGCAGGGTTGGGGTGAGTTATGCTTAACTTGCCCTGATCTGTTGCCATGGAGGATGGTATGGCAATTTCTGCGGTACTCAAACCGCGCAGGTTACAGTTCTGGGAAAGCATCAATGGCTGGCTCTTTGCTGCCCCCTGGATTCTCGGTTTTCTGTTATTTACTGGCGGGCCGATTATCGCTTCGTTGTTCATGTCGTTTACCAACTGGGACATCGTGAACCCGCCAGAGTTTGTTGGCCTGGACAATTACCAGCGTATGTTGCAGGACGACCTGTTCTACCAGTCACTAAAAGTTACGACGATTTATGCGTTGATCTCGGTGCCGTTGCAGGTCAGTCTTGGGCTGTTCGTGGCAATCCTGCTGAATAGTAAAATTCGCATGATCTCAGTCTACCGCACCTTATTTTACTTGCCAGCGATCTTGCCGGTAGTATCCGTCGTCGTCATCTGGCGCTGGGTATTCAGCGGCGATTGGGGCCTGTTGAACTGGGGGCTTTCGCTCTTTGGCATTCGTGGCCCGGCATGGCTGGCGGATTCGACCTGGGCATTACCCGCGCTCATCATCATGAGTTTATGGGGCGTTGGGCGGGGCATGTTGATCTATCTGGCCGGCTTGCAGGGTATTCCCACCGAACTGTATGACGCCGCCAAAGTCGACGGTGCCGGCACATGGGCTATCTTTCGCAATGTGACCCTGCCGATGATAACGCCGGTCATATTTTTCCAGATGATCGTTGGCCTGATCGCATCGTTTCAGGTGTTTGCCCAGCCGCAAATCTTGACGGATGGCGGACCGGCGGATTCGACGCTGTTCTATTTGTTACATCTGTTTCGCAATGCCTTCCAGTTCTTCCGCATGGGCTATGCTTCGGCGCTGTCGTGGGTCTTGTTTATCTACATCGCCATCCTGACGGCCCTGATTTTCCGCAGCTCACGGGCGTGGGTATTTTATGAAGGCGAGTTGAGCAATGACTAACGCAACCGAACTGACAACTGCTGCCATTCCCGGCGAATCATTACGATCCCGGCTCTGGCGGCAGCGTTTCCAGCCGCTGGTTATTCACACCGTCTTGATTATTGGCTCGGTGGTGTTTATCATGCCGTTTATCTACGCGGTTTCAACGTCTTTAAAAGCCGCTGGCGATGTGTATCAATTCCCACCGCAATTTATTCCGGATCCTATCCAATTTGAAAACTATCCAGACGCGATGACCGCGCTCCCAATGGGGCGATTTTTTGCTAATACTGTGTATCTGGCAGCCGGACGCCTTCTGGGTCTGCTGGTGACCTGTTCACTGGCGGGCTTTGCATTCGCGAAACTGCGCTGGAAGGGACGTAACACCCTCTTCTTTGTCGTGCTGCTCACCTTGATGATCCCATCGGAAGTGACCCTGGTCCCCAAATATGTCATGTTCGCCAAAATTGGCTGGGTTGGGAGCTTTCTGCCATTGTTAGTGCCAGCCTATTTTGCCGAGAACGCCTTTTTTGTGTTTCTGTTTCGCCAGTTCTTTATGACGATGGGCCAGGAAATTATTGACGCCGCTCGCATTGATGGCGCCAGCTTTTTTGGCGTGTTCTGGCGGATTATCGTCCCCAATGCTCGCCCCGTGTTCTTCGTGGTGGCGATTTACGTCATTCAAAACAATTGGGACTCCTATTTGTTACCACTGCTATATCTGACCAGTCGTGAGCAATATACGCTGGCCCTGGGTCTGCGCCTGTTCAACGAACAATATTATTCACAAACGCATTTGCTCATGGCGGCGGCGGTTGTGACTGTATTGCCGATCATTCTGCTATTTTTCTTTATGCAGCGTTACTTTATGCAGGGCATTGTATTTACCGGCGTTAAAGGCTAAGTTAATCATGACCGACCAGCAGGCCCACATTGTACTCATCACCGCCGACGAACTGCGTAAGGATGCATTGAGTTGTTATGGCAACCGCGTGATACAAACCCCGCATCTGGACCGACTGGCAAGTCATGGGACGCGCTATAATCGGGCCTATGCCAACAGCCCCTGGTGTTTGCCCAGCCGCTGCTCACTCGCAACTGGCCTATATCCCCATAATAATCGAGCCTACAGCAACTTCCGCGATTGTCGCCTCGACCCGGCATTGCCAAACATCTACAATACGCTGGGTAATGCTGGCTACCAGGTCGCCCACATCGGCAAATGTCACTACACGCCCGTCCCTTACAGCGAAACACGTCCAGATCAAACCCTGCCCTATGATAAATTCCGCGAGTATTACGTGAGCCTGGGCATAGATCATCTAGCGCTACAGGACGACAAACAGGTTTCCGTCTGGTTCTATGATGATTATAGTCAGGAACTGGATGCGGCGGGCTATCTGGAGGCGTACCGTGATGCCACCTGGGACCGTTCCAATCAAAAGGTCTTTGAATTTCCTGGCCCGGCTGAGTGGCATCCCGATAGCTGGGTCGGACGCAAAGCGGTTGAATATGTCGAGAGCTACGATGCCGACCAACCGACGTTTATGTGGATTTCATTTAGCGGCCCTCATTTTCCAATGGACGCACCGGCTGATTACTTCGAGCGGGTGGACCTATCAATTGTCAACGAGCGGGTGTTCGACCCCACCGAATTTGACGACCCATCGCGCATTCATCATGATAGCTATCACAGCGGCTCCGGTGGACGAATCGAAGGCAAGGGACAAGCGCCCGATCAGGCGTGCAAAAATTATCCTGAAAGTTACTGGCACGATTTACGGCGCAATTATTTTGCCAATGTCGCGCTGATTGATGACCAGATCGGACGGATTCTGGACGCATTGCAAACGCGGTTTGGCGACAACGTGCTGGTGATCTTCACTGCCGATCATGGTGAGATGCTGGGTAATCATGGGCTGTGGGGCAAGAACAACTGTGCCTATGAAGATGTGTTGAACGTGCCACTGCTGATGAAGTATCCTGACGTAGTTCATGCGGACGTGACCGATGAACTCGTGATGCTGGTGGATGTTTTGCCAACCTGTCTGCAAGCTGCCAGAGTCGAAAACGTTGTGACCGATGGGGTTCCGCTACCGGATCGCAGGGCCACCAGTGGCGCAGATTTTGTGTTGGCTGAGGGCGAGGGCTTCCTGTCAATCAGCGACGGCACGACCAAGTTCAATCGTGTGAACAATATGGGCGATTATACGGAGTTGATTGATCTGGCAAATGATCCTCACGAGTTTAAAAATTGCATCAATGACCCGGCCTACACGCAACAATTGACCCGGTTGCAGGGTTATCTGGTGGATATTATGCTCGATTATGCTCTACCGTAGGTCCTCCTGATGCGGCACAATCCGAACATTATGGACATCGAACCTTATCCGCTGGAAGCTGGCCCCTTGTTATTGGAGCATCGTTATATTGGCCTGGTGCTAGGAGTTGCGCATGAAGGCCTGGCAGCGGATCGACTGGCTGTGTAACGTCAGTTATTGAGTATTTTTATGATGTTTAATACACTATCCCAGCCAACAACGTTTCGAGCCTATGCACGCCTGCACGATGTAGAAATTGACGCCGTGAAGTAGACAGGCGGCTTTTGGGCTGAGCAATTTGAGCGCTGCCAACACGTCATATTCTCGTTTACGCCGTGGCGGTTTATGGATGGTCTGGCCGGTGGATTAAGCGTTTAGCCCAGCCATATTATGATGCGACGAGATGATCTTCCAGCGCTGCAACCATCGGTGGAGATGGATATTTAGATGGACCGAATTTATGCGACCTATTTGATAGAGACCGCCCATCCGCTGGCACAAGCAGCCGCCGTCTTAGCCGGGGAGCAGTCTGCGGGAACCTTTGTCCGGGTACCGGGCGAAACTGACCAACTGCGCCAGCGCCACAGTGCCAGCGTTGAGCAAATTACTGAACTGGAAACGGTGACTACCCCATCTTTGCCCGGTTCGCAGCCACCGACGGGAACGGCTTCGCCCGTGTATCATCGTGCTGAGGTTGTTATCTCCTTTCCGCTTGACAATATCGGCCACTCGCTGCCGCAATTGATGACGACGGTGGCCGGCAATTTGTTTGAACTCGCGCCATTTTCTGGCCTCCGTCTGCTCGATGTCATCGTACCAGAAATATTTGCATCTGCCTGTCCGGGTCCACAATTCGGTATCGCTGGCACCCGCCGCCTGGCTGGGGTTCGCGAACGTCCATTGATTGGAACCATCATCAAGCCCAGCGTGGGTCTGACTCCCGACCAAACTGCTGCGTTAGTCAAGACATTGTGTGAAGCCGGACTGGACTTTATCAAGGATGATGAACTGATCGCCGATGCGCCCTACTCGCCAGTTGCGGCCCGGGCAACAGCCGTCATGCGGGTTATCAACGAACATGCCGAAAAAACCGGCAAAAAGGTCATGTATGCCTTCAATATCAGTGGTGATGTCGATTCAATGCGTCGCCACCACGACCTGATCCTGGACGCAGGCGGGACGTGTGTCATGGTCAACATCATCGCGGTTGGTCTGACTGGTGTGGAGAGCCTGCGTAAGCATAGCCAGCTCCCCATTCATGGTCATCGCAATGGCTGGGGGGTGCTCACCCGCAGTCCGGCCCTGGGCTTTGATTATCGGGCATGGCAAAAATTCTGGCGGTTCGCCGGGTGTGATCAGCTTCACGTGAATGGTATTCGCAACAAGTTTTGCGAACCTGATGAGTCAGTTATTGCCTCGGCTTTAGCGTGTCTAACCCCCACCCCAGACGGCAAGACGGTGATGCCAGTATTTTCGTCAGGACAATGGGCCGGCCAGGCGCCGGATACCTACCAGGCCCTGAACAGCCTTGATTTAATCTATCTGGCTGGCGGGGGCATCCTGGCACACCCTGCTGGTCCTGCTGCCGGCGTTAAGAGTCTGCGTGAAGGCTGGGAAGCGGCGATCAAGGGGATTCCACTCGAAGTCTATGCCCGCGATCATGTTGCGTTACAACAGGCCATCGAAAAATATGGAACATCATGAAAGATTTGCTGCTGACCTTTTATGGTGACGACTTCACCGGCTCTACGGATGCCATGGAAGCCTTGACGTTCAATGGCATACCCACTGCGCTCTTTCTGGAACCGCCCTTGCCCGAACACCTGCAAGGTCGTTTTGCGAACCTGCGGGCGATCGGTGTCGCCGGAGTCAGCCGATCTATGACATCAGTAGAAATGGAGCGCGAACTGTGGCCCCGGTTGACGGCGCTCAAAGCCCTCGGCGCACCAGTAACTCACTACAAAATCTGCTCTACCTTTGACTCGTCACCCACGATCGGCAGTATCGGTAAAGCAATCGATATTGGTTACGAGGTATTCGACTGCCCGATTGTACCCCTGTTGGTCGGTGCCCCCAGCCTGAAACGTTATGTCGCATTTGGCAATCTGTTCGCTACCGTCGGCGACACAACCTGGCGTCTTGACCGCCATCCGACAATGAGTCGCCATCCGGTAACACCAATGGATGAAGGTGATTTGCGCATTCATCTTGGTAAACAGACCCCACGCCGCCTCGATCTGATTGACCTGCGCCATTTGGCGGCGGAAGATAAACTTATTGAAGCACGTCTCCGGGAAATGATTGCTGCTGGTACCGAAATCGTTTTGTTTGATACGTTGGACGACGACCACCTGCTCAAAATTGGAAAGCTCATCTGGCAAATGGCACAGGACCGCCCTGTGTTTACTGTTGGTTCGTCTGGCGTGGAATATGCATTGACCGGCTGGTGGCGTAAAGCAGGGATCATTGACAAGCCGCAGGTGTCTCAGCAGGCGACCAGAGCACGGCAGATTGTTGTCATGTCTGGCAGTGCATCGCCAATTTCTGCCCAGCAGATCGACCACGCAATTGCCCAGGGATTTTGTGATATCCGCCTGGATAGCGCCAGACTGGTTAATCCGAATGTGGCAGATCAAGCACGGGAAGCAGTCATCATGCAGGCCCTGGCAGCACTGGAACGCGGGCAAAGCGTCATGCTGTACTCGGTGCATGGACCTGATGACCCGATTATCGCCACGACAAAGACGCATCTGCAATCGTTAGGATTAGATCCCAATGATGTCGGCAAGCGGTTGGCAACACAACAGGGATTGATTTTGCGCGAATTGTTCTGGCGGATGCCGCAGCTCAAACGTGCCTGTATTGCTGGCGGGGATACCTGCGGTCATACCATGCGACAAATGGATGTCTTTGCCCTGGAGACCATTGCACCACTTGTGCCTGGTGGTCCACTCTGCCGGATGAGTTCACACGAGAGCCGCCTCGATGGGCTGGAAATTGTGCTCAAAGGTGGACAGGTTGGAGGGGCCGACTTCTATGAATTGATCCTGAACAGGGGTAGCAATTCTGTCGGGTAATCATTTTTTGGAGCAAATCAGCCAAAATCAATATCTCCAGTTGCCACTACCCCTTTAAGGCTTGTCCGGTATTAAATAATGAGCGTCGCCAAAGCACCATCGGGCCGTCCTAATAAGCGATTGAAATAGCAACCGAGATTATACGCTGCCATTTTGGCGGCAAGTCGCGTAATTTTGCCCCAGTCACTATGCGCGCGGAGTTGTTTTAAGCCAAACACCTCAACCAGGCGCGACAAGACCGTTTCAATGATTTGGCGATGACTTGAGAGCCATCTCATAGCAGCGCGATCCCACCGTTGCCCCGCATTGGCGGGTGGCGCAGCCATAACTGTCATCTGATATTCATGCTGCCAGTGAGTTACCCAACGTTCACCATTAAACCCTTGATCGGCCAGGTAGGGTAACGCACGATGATATCCAGCACAGATTGCCGGGCTGAAACTATGAATAGTGGGAATCAACGTCTGTTTATAACGTCTTGAATCGGCTTGCTCCGGGCCAATGACCTGCATCCGGCTCTGTCTTGTGCTGAGAAAGGCTTCCAGCATCCAGCGATCATCAATGGGAGCCAGTCCCACCAGCCATCCGGTCACAACTCCCTGCCGGGTGACGCTTAGCAGAAGTTGTTCACCATAAAACCAACCGCCATGGTTGCCACCACGCCCTAACTGACCGCTCAACCAGTGACGATCATGACTGGCGGCCTGGGACAAGCTACATAGCGGGAGTCCCGTGCAATCCACACACTCATACAAATCGGCTTCGGTGATTAACCAATCCGCCACCGCCTGTTGCAACCCCACCAGCGCCGCCCACAACTGCCGTACCCGATGGTTAAACTGACTTTTTTGCAACATCTTTGGAAACCACTGCCGTCCATGTTGTAGCATGTACCGCACCACACCGCGTTCTGACTGCCAGGGAACCCCGATACGCCATTGCCCAGCTATCGCTACCGTGAGCACCTCGCTATCGGTCATCTTACATCCAGGCCCAGCATGACGCTGCATCTGGCTCGCCATTCCGCTGCTATACCAGTCATCAATCAGCACGTATAATGTCGTCATGAAGGTGTCCAAGTCCATTGGTGCGCTCCTTGTGTGTGAGAGCTTAGGATTGTACCCTCTTGCACACCTTCATCTTTCTCCTTGCAGTACCGGACAACGCTCTTTAAAGGTACTCCAGTAGAACTGAAACGGAGAACGCGTCCGTCGGCGATTTGTTCTGAGATATAGACGTCGCCGTCTGGCCCCTGGGCAATGCCTAAAGGTCGGGCCAGGTTGTCTAATTCATTGGTAAATGTACCTAACGGTGCCAGACGAGTCGTCAGATTGGCCTCAAAGCGCAATACGCGGTTATTTTCGGAGACAGCAACAAGGACTTGGTCACGCCGAAGATTACGAAAGCCTTTGATAACATGAAATGACAATATATTGCTATGTGTCCGCGAGGGGGCTTTCGACCTCTAATCGATAAGGCGGTTCTATGCCAGTAGTCGAAAGTCTTTAGTCAAAAGACAGAAAACTTTACCCATCAAACGGAACCCACAACTCGTATGGTCCCGACTATTGACCAGGGACTAACGACCAATGACTTAGAAACAACCGCCAGGTCATCACCGTCAATCGCGAAATTGAAGTATTGAAAAGCTTCATGATCTAGATCAGGCGAATAGAGAAAAATTTTCTCAACTTGCCAGGTTCTGAGGTCTCGTGAAGAATGAATTACACCGGCATTGCGAATCAGCGCGGGTCCCATTTCGGATTATCCTCATGAACCGGTAGAACGGTACTGGTCAACGCCAAGAATTTCTCAGAAACCGAGTCATGGTGAATACGTTCTACCTGATCGACAATAGCGGCGACCTCTTCTGCGCTCAGGATGGCAGGCCGCACCAGATACCCCGTCAGGTCAAAACGAAACCGTTCTTCATCTGTCATTGTCATGAGCATTTATCCTATGATTTCACTGAGCCGAGCGTCAGGCCAGTAACGAAATAACGCTGCAAGACGGGATACACCAACAGGATAGGAATGGCCGCCACAAAAATGAGCGCCGATAGACCCTCTGGCGTCGCATTCATAAACTCCAGGCTGCCAACCGCCGAATGCCAGTTGATCTGGCGTTTGGAGACCAGTGTGATACCATGAAAACGCTCTGGAGCCACAGTGCGGCCAGGATGTATCACGACTTGCCTCCATTGACAATATAATGCAGATTGTTCCCGAAGCAACTGTGTCCTGGTTGACTATATAAGGACGTTGCATTGGGATCATGAGAAGGTACTCCGATAGGCTTGGTCGTTTATCCAAGCGTGCCTCCTCATTCTCCTCAGTCAATTATTTACCACTACGCAAACACTCAGACCCGATCTGTCTGATTCGAGTATTTGTCTACACGGCTAAGAAAAACCCATGACTCAAAGACGTGACCCGCGCCGGATGAACTGTGCGAGTTTGGCGTAGAGGTCTTCGTGAATGAAGTTCGTATTCACGTTGTCATACACGCGGATGGGACGATACTGTCCAGTGTGAATATAGTGCATCTGCTGGTCAAATAACGGCGCGGGACGCCACGTCCACTTGCCACACTCCGGATCCAGGATGATGCCGATACAGGGGGAATCACCCAGAGAACGGTACTCCATGTGCGGACTCGTCTGTGCATTATGCTCGATAAGCTGTTCGACCAGGTACTTACCAATGTCGCCCAGAGGATATATTTTCTCAATCAGTTCAGCATAGCCGACGCTCATCGTCCGGTACGTGTATCGGGGGATTTGCCACACTTCCAGGTTCGATTTCATTAACACATTGGCAGCGTGAATGTCATTTGAGAGATTGTACTCTCGGCCACCAATGGGCCAATCCCCGCCGCCGATCCAGATTACACGGATATTCCGGTCTTCGATCTTCGGCTCAATCAGCAGGGCCGAGGATATATCTGTGACCGGCCCGTAAAAGGCGATATGTAGTGGTCGATCATCGTCTCTCATGGCCTCCTGAATAATCAGTTGGGCGCCGGGCGAGTCGACTGGTGTCGCTTCGTCGGGCATGCCGCCGGTTGCTCCAGCTTCGACCCGAATGTCGTTTTCGAGACCCATCAGGCGCAGCAGCAGCATCGTCTCGTCATAACTATCCTGCATACTGGTAGCTGACTTACCCGTTCCAAAATGAGCTGGTATGATGCCATGAAGTTCGAATGATGGTGTTAAGATCGCGTGGACGATTGCGTATTGGTCGTCGGCCTCGTTTTTGGCGTCTGTGTTGACGATGACGCGCTGCCTAGTGCAAGATCAGACCTCATAATGTGAATGTATCGTAGACGGGCTGTGTGTCAAAATGGACGCACAGCCTACGGCGTAGCTCGATAGACGATAACTCACCATCGGGTTCACAGGTGCCGCGCTTGGCATGAACCCAGCGCACTTCAATCGGATTGAGCCAGGGACTTTTGACAGGCAGTAAATGGGTAAGCAAGCGGGGTTCCCCCTCAGCCTTAGCCGCTCGGTTGTAGGCTTGTACCCAACGACGGATGTCTTTGCTTTTGTGCCAGGAGGCGTTGTCCCAGATGACGACCACGACCTGTTTGCCCTCTTGTCGTGCGACCGCCAACAGCCCCATCAGAAACATCCATTGCTGTAAACTGTTGGGTTGTCCAGCGCTGAAATACAGCACTACCTCCTGCGTATCCCGGCGTAAGGCCCCAAAACAAGCCAGTGCTTTCTGCTGGTCGCCGCGCGGTGGTTCGCGCTCGACCAGGCGCAGCATCTCATTTTCAGCAGCCCAGGCATGGGCTTGCGGCTGGGCAAAGCGCGAAAACCAGCACTCGTCTTCCTCGACCAACAACCAGTCCTCATGCTTGTCCGCCTGCGCTCTCAGCCAGTCGCGCCGCTTTTTTTCACCGCGTAATGCGGATCAGGACTGGTGATCCAGTGTTTGGCTCGCTGCCAGCGAATGCCCATACTCGCTAGCGTTGCCCGCACCGTTTCGCCTGTGACCAGCATCTCGGTCAGTCCCTGCTCAAAGCTGGCTTGCGCCAACAAATCCAGCGTCCATAGGCTGCTGTCATAGTCAAAATCACGGGGTGAATGTTGGATCAGTTCGCGTAACTGTTCCCGTGTCGTATCATTGAACGCCCGCTGATCGTCATGACGCGCATGGCTGCCCGCTTCCAGGCAAGCCAGCCCCTGTTCATGAAAGGCGTGGATGGTCATGCGTACTGCCTGACCCTGACACCCTACACGTCGTCCAATCTCGTTGACTTTCAGGTGATCATCGGCACTCATTAGGATCATTTGAGCGCGTCTCACCCGAAAGCCATCGCTCGATTTCAAGCTCTGGTGCAGGATGTCCCGTTCTTCCTCTGTCAATTCTCTGGCATAGAGTGGTTTCATGCCCCTATTTGACACGATTTTTGCCCGTTATTCAACCTATCAGCCCTGATCTTGCACTAGCTCCGGGCGGAAAGGCCACATCAAAAACTGTAAAGTCACTCATTGGAAGAATCTCCTGCTGTTTGAGTTATTAAAAATTGTGGAATTATTCATCGAGTAAACTGCTATGCTTTGACCTTGTGTACTATAACTTTAAGTACAGGTTATCGACGCTTCAAGGCGATAATTAGCACACCCTCTTTGAAGTGGTGCATATCATTGCGCGATTTAGTGCCAATTTCAACAATGGGTTTCACGATCTGGCGTGATTCCAATCGTCAGATTGCGCAGTTTGAATGCGGTAAAAAATCAATTACAAAACCTCTCTATCTACTACGATTGAAATCGTGTTGCTTGCAAT
Organism: Phototrophicaceae bacterium; assembly: GCA_965223835.1. GTDB lineage: Bacteria > Chloroflexota > Anaerolineae > Aggregatilineales > Phototrophicaceae > CAVYXZ01. The sequence goes on along the minus strand of CBDCXQ010000001.1, from coordinate 5,378,625 downwards.
GGGTGATTTTCGGCCAATCAGGTCGTTTAGCGGGCAATGTTGGGGCCAAGGTCAGCGATAAATTCAGCTGGAACGCGCAGCGGCTTATTGGTTTCCAGATTGATAGCCGCCCATTGGGTTTGCGCCTGGGTTAAGCGTTTGCCATCGCGCACGCGGATGAAATCATAATGACGGATGGCCGAGGAGCGCCGAACGTTAAACAACCAGGTCATAATGTCGATTTCGTCATCCACCAGCGTTGGTTCACGATATTCAATCTGATGACGCTGCGCCACTAATGCCATACTGGCGCTCAGTGTTCGCCTGGGCGGCCAACCAAAATGAGCGGCGGCCTGGATAGCGCTGTCTTCCATGTAGTTGAAGTAGGCGGCGTTATTGAGGTGTTGGGCACTATCAATGTCGCGCCATTCAACTCGTTTGCGCAGTGTAAATGCCCCTTCCGGGGCGGGTGGCGGTTGCTGAAACCCGGTACGTGGCAGGCGTTCGACCAGGCTGTCTCCGGTATAAGCAGCAATAATGTCTGAAGGAACTGCAACGACTTTGCTCGATGTTCGATCCAGAAATACCCAATCAGTTTGGGCCTGCGCAACCATTTCTTCGCTGCGATAAAATTCATATTGGCGCAGGGACCGCACCTGCCGGAAATCGGCAACCCAGGTCTTGATCGTCACCACATCGCCGTATAACAGCGGGGCATGATATTCAATCCTGGTGGCCCGGGCCAGCCACAGCCGCTGCATAGCCTCGTAGCGTTCTTTAGGATAGCCGACGGCAATCGACGCATCGAAAGCCGCTTCCTGCATCAGGCGGATGTAATTGGCGTGGTTCAAGTGACCATAAGCATCACATTCATAATCACGGATCTTAAATTGCGAAACATGGACAATCGACATTGTGATTCCTTAGTGCCCCAACTAACGCCGATGCCAACGGTTGTTTTTGGGGGTTCAGCTTGAGCAATCTCAAGTTGTTTCAACCCGCTGCTCAGCCCTGAGCATCAAACACATTCCGGGCGGCTTCCATCAATTCAACGCGGCGGGCTTCGGAGATTTGCTTGCTGATGAGATAGCGCTCCAATAATTCTTCCGGGGTGAGGCCTTCAGGATTGGTGCCCAGGCGGGCGCGGTCGGCCCGTTCGACTTCTTTGCGCATCCCAGCGACATGATAGACATCGGCCTGCCGCAGCGTCTCACGAATAGCGGCTTCGTTCAGGCTGGTTTCGTTCTCTGGCGTAACCTGCACGATCAAACGCACAACGGACCCGGTTATGTCATGTCGATTTATAATGTGAAGCATGGCGCTGGTCGGGTCGGCCTCATCACATAGATCAGCCCGCAGGGTAACGAAAGGTCGAGCATCATTACGGACAAATTGCCAGCTTGCCGCGCCGCGTTCCAGTTCGACCCAGCAGAAGCCTTTGGGGTCGCCTTCCTCGCCAAAGTCAATGCGTTCCATGCTGCCACTATAAACAACGGGAGGTGCATCATCACGATTCCGAGTCAGGTTTTGGTGTTTGTGGATGTGCCCTAGCGCCACATAATCCCAGCGTGGGTCCGCAACTGAAGATAACCCTAGCGCGACATCCCGTCCCAGCATGATAGATCGCTCGCTGCCCACAACGGACCCACTGACAGTGAAGTGACCGGTGAGCAAACGCGGCATATCATGTTTGTCGGCAGTTTCCGCCAGTTCTTCAATAATCTCGGTGAGATGTTCCTCAAGTAACCGGTCGATTTCGGCAATGGTCATGCCGCCCGTATTGAAGTCTTGCAGCAGGCGCGCCCGGATGGGATAAGGCGCGGTGCCGACTGCCACTGGTCCGCGTTTCGTTTCGACCACGTGCAGGCTGTAGTCGCTGGCGATCTTCACATTGGGCACTGCCAGCGTATCGTAGATTTCGATGCTGGATGCTTTCAGTACATTGGGTGGCAGGTCATGATTGCCGACCAGCATCACCACTGGCGCGAGTTCACTCAGGTCGCGCACGCGCCAGGCAAACTCACGCTGGAAGGTCGGGTTCGGTGAGCGAGTTTTAAAGGCGTCACCAGCGAAAATGGTTAGATCAACATCGTGTTCACGAGCATACTCAATCATCTCATCCAGGCGATGTAAAAAGTCACCGACCCGGCTGCTGAGGCCGGTGCGCGGATCAGTTCGCCCATAATTTTCCACGCCGACATGAATATCAGCGAAGTGCAGGACACGAATGGGTTCAGACATGGAGGTTCCTCATTATGCTTCAGGAATTGTTTCACCGGCGTAGGCTAAGATGATCTGCTCACGGGGGATGCCGTTGCGCAGCAGTTCTTCGTACAGAGGGCGGTCTGTATTGTCCTGCTCAATAACGATGAGATCATCAACAATACGCGAAAGAATGATTACACCTGGCTTGGTGTCAATTGGATAATCATGATTAGGAACTGTCAACACGGTATAAAGCTGACGGCTGTTATCTTCAATATAATATGATTTTGCTTTGTAGGCTGCCGTAGCATAAGCCTCAATGACCTTACGGACCATGGGTATCCAGTCCATTATTCTATCCATTGGACAATTTGCTCCTTCTCAATGTTCACAATTAACAACTTGATCTTATTATCGACGATGGCGCGGCGAACATAGACATCGAATATGCCGATATAGACTGCTTCAGGAATTGCCAGATATAGTGGTGTCGTATCGTGAAATTCGGACAAAACGGCTCGATAGAAAATGTATTGACCAATGGCGATGTAAACCTCTCGGGTGGTATTGTTGCGATCGGGAAAGCATTTGATTTCTGCCAGCAGAATCTGTTGTCGGCGACCATTTGCTTGCTGAGAAGCCTGAACATCCATATACACTGAACGGCCATCCAGGTAAAATTACTGTGGGCTGAATTCGATTGTCCAGCCATCTTTTTCAAGAGCATGAACACTGTTTTCATGGCAGTAATCAAGCGTTGGCATCCAGAAAAATCTGCTTCTCAGTATGCCCTGAAGTATAACACAACATGGCGCACAGGTGTTCGGTTCTGGTTGGAATCAAAACGCCCGCCAAGATTCGCTGACGGGCGCAAATTGCTTTGATTTAGATCATTCTGCGGAGCAACATTCCTGTTGGGCACCCAATGCTCCGGCGGGGACTTCACACTCGACGCAACATTCCTCGCAGCACTCGTCGCGACAGGGTTCCTCAGTCTCCTGCGGTGGTGGGTCGCCCTCATCATCATCAGGTTCGGGACCGGGCGGTGGCGCTTCGCGGAACATGCTACCACCGGATGAGGTACATACGACCTCGCCTTCGAAAATGGCCTGGACGTTCCAGCTAAAGTTGAAACCATATCCGATACTGTTTATCGAGAGATCAGCCCCCAGGCTGGATTCAGTGCCACTGCCGGTAGCAAAACTTGTAGTGCCGTTCTCGCCAGTGACATTGACCTGGAAATAATCGGGGACGCTGGCAGGGAGGTTCCAAAAGAAGGTGCCGACGCCATAGGGTAGACCGTTCAGCGGCGATGTGGCGGCAAATCCGGTGCAATCAAAGGTTGGCACTGGCGGCTCGACAACCGGTGGATCAACAACGGGTGGATCCTGGAAGCCAGGCAAGACCGCTGGTCCTGGCTCACCACAAATAATCGTTAAGCGCTGACCGACAATAATGTTGGAGTTGGTCAAGCCGTTGCCGAAAGCAATCGCGTTCACAGTGGTGTTATAACGTAATCCCAGCGCAAACAGCGTGTCGCCGGGCTGCACCGTGTGTTGAATCGTCGTCCCATTGGCGCAGTTTTCGGTTTCGATGATCGTTATCGGCTCATCCTCAATGACAACTGGTCCGGTGTTGCCATCCTGGCCTTCCAGTTCGGCATAAGCTGCCAGCACCGTCTGTACCCATAACAATTCTTCAGCCGTCAGGGGCACCGGCTCAGTCCATTCACAATCATCGCCGATATTGCCGTCGTTGTCCAGACAATGGGTTGTTGAGAATTCCGGGAAAAGCTGAAATTCATCGTCCGCGTCCGGGTTTAGGACCACATCACCGAAAACGGTTATCACTTGCATGGTGTCACCGGGGGAGAGTGTGCGCAGCAAAATGAGCGATCCCATGCGAATATGGACCCCATTCGCCATGACATCGACTTTGAGGCCTTCGGGACTCTGTACCGCCAGCAGCGAGGGCGCTTCGGAACAGTTTAGATCATTAAACGCCGTCCGCACCTGGAAGGCTTGCATGGGGGTTTGTTCACTGCCATCAATGGCAGGCAGCCCCGTGAGTTCGGCACCGCTGCCAATCGTTTCGCGCCGGACCCAACCAAGGCCGCGATCAGTCGATACCCGCAACCAATCACCATCAACACTCACACCATCGGCCAGCAGGGTGCTGCCGCCATCAATGGTCGTCAGGACATTGGTGCTGCGGTCCGGGCCACTGAAAATGCGGGTATCGCTTTGTAGCAACACGCTGGCTGGTTCGACGACACCGACGGCTGTGGCGGGATCGACTTCATTGGTAACTTCGGTATCACCCATGAGCATAAACACCACTGCCTGACCGGGCAGGGCGTTGGCAACGTTGGCCTGAACACTCATCACCGCGATACCCCATTGATCGAGTTCAAGATCGAGCGGGCGGGTCGAAATCGTCGCTAACTGCCCCAAAGCGGCTTGATCTGCCGGTGCGGTAAAGAAGTCTTCTGCTTGCTCAGTCATAAAGGTGGAATCAACACGGGTGAAGCCATAACAGGCACTGTTGCGGCCCAAACCGCCACAGTTATCTCCCATTTGTTCGAGGGCATCCTGAACCAGTATGGGGCAAATATCGTCCTGGGCGCTTGCCACCCCACTGAAGACTGCCAGTAACAGCAGTAGGACACTCATCAAAAGCATTAAATGCCAGCGCATTGTCTCTCCTGAAAAAATAATTTGGCGGGCAAGGTTAATATGTCAACTCTTATTACATTATAGCAGGGTTAGACGATCTGGGGGCAAAATTTGATAATTTTTATACAGTTAGCGCACATTTCAGGATAGAGTGTTGCTACGGTTGAGTTTCCACATAATCGCGACGAACCTGCTCCAGCATGTCAACCAAGCTGTCATGGGAGTAGGGACGTTCATGGATTTCGTGCTCCAGGGCCGCGATAGTCATCCCCAACGCGAAGTCATAGCGAGGTCCTGGTGGTTCACCCCCGGCCAGAGTCGCTTGCAAACCGATTGATTCCAACCCGGCGTCGCGTAACAGCAATAGCACACCAGCAGGATAGCGTGCCCAATGGGGCAACGGGCGATTAAAGACCGTCGTTTTGGTGCGGGCACTCCGAAAACTAAACGTTGTGCGGGCATGTAGATCAGGCACGATAAGCGTGAATTGCACCTCTGTATTGGGACAGGCTGCCACCCACATATCACGGCCCGGCCCTTGCATCACCCAGTCCGGTGATGCATTCGGAAACTGTTGGTGAAATGCCAACAACAGCCGCATCGGGGGGTCACCAGAGATGTTCACACGTTCTTCCTTCATGTATCAGCAATCGGTTTCAGTTTACCACAGACATTATGCCCGTGCTGCTGGATTGTCTGGTACAATCGGGCGCGTGATGCCAGCAGATACCTTCAGGAAACGATTGTGCGACGATTGATGATTATTGGGTTTAGCGGTTTATTGTTATTAGGCGCATTCTGGGTCGCAGCGCAGGAAAGTGTTGAAGTTAGCGACGCGGTTTGCAGTCCCGCTCTGAACGAATCCTGGACCCTGGCGAGTGATATGTGTACTGGTGGTCCAGTCGGTTACATGTGCAACGGTGGTGGGCCACCACAAGCCGAACCTGCCGGGCCAGTAAGCAATTCGTTAGCCGTACCCGGTTCTAAAGTTGATATTACGGTGATTGAAGCGGTGCGAACGCCGCCGTTAAGTATTGAATCAGGTCAAACCGGATTGGCGTGGTTGCGCGTGGCGGATCCGGCATTTAATGGATTGCTGGTTGGTGATGTCAACCTGCGCGATGTGACCCCACCTGATTTCCCGGCCTGGCAGTCGATTGTGGTAGAGACGGGTCCCAATGAACTGGCCTGTGGTGCTGCGCCCAATAATGGCTTTATCGTCCAGACTCCGCTCAATCCAGAAACGCGTATTCCCCTCACATCCGGCATCGTCATCAATGGATCGTCGCTGGTCTTCAATGGCACGGTGTTGATTCAAACGCAGCCCGATGCGACATTGTTTGTCAATCTCTCCGGGCAGGCACGGGTGCTGGCCCGCGGTCAGGAACAAGCCATGCGCACCGGCCAACAATTGAGTGTGCCCTACACCCCCGGTGATTTTAGCGTCCCCGCTGGTATTCCGGCATTTCCGCAACCGCTTGAGACGAACTTGATTGCGAACTATCCAGTAGGTTTGCTGGACCTGCCGCTGCGCCTGCCCCAACCCGGTTATGTCGAGACGGCTGGGGCGGTCAATTTACGGACGGAACCCACCACCAATGGCGGCCTGATCTTTCAGGTTCCCGCTGGAATTACCATGAGTGTGCTGGGGCGCAATCCGGCAGGTGATTGGTATCATGTGCGGCTGGACAATGGCATTACCGGTTGGATGTTTGCCGACTTGCTGCTGCAAAATGTTGGTACGATTCAGACCAACTATGAAGCCACACCACTGCCGCCACAACGCTATGGGGCCGCCGGAACCACCGCTACGGTTATCGCGGCTGACGGCCTTAATCTACGCAATGCGCCCGATGTTCAATTTGGCATTTTGGGGACCGTGCCATTGGGGACTGACCTCACTTTATTGGCGCGAAGCCCTTATGGTCCCTGGGTCAAAGTCGAGGGGAATGGCATGGTGGGCTGGGCGGCATTGATTGTCTTAGAAACCAATGCGGTGATCGAAGCGCTGCCAATCGATTTTGATGTGCCACCGCCACCGCAACCGACCCGCATACCCGGTTCGTTCGGCAATGCCTTCCCCGACCCACGTGGCGGGTGATTAACGCCGTTTGCCATTGGTGGGCGCAAGGCCCATCTCGGTGCGTTTGTGCGCTGTCAGGAAATCGTCTTTGGCTTCGATTTGTTTCGTCAACGAATCCAGCGATTCGCGCAGGACCGGCAATGGTAAGCCATCCAGATCTTGGTAGGCGGCCATCGTCAATGCCGAGAGCGCCACTTCCCGGATAAACGCTGCTGGTTTACCCAGCAAATCGGGCACGACTTCCCGATGGTCATCCAGCCATTCTGCGCCAAGATAAGAACGCAGCATCTGCTCTGCTTGCAGTTCGTCGTCCAGTTCAGGAATAATGAAGATGCGGTCCAGACGGCCCGGACGTTTCATCACCCGGTTATCAATAATTTCCGGGTGGTTAGTGGTTGCAATCATGATTGTGCCGCGCGGATTCGTCGGTGTCTCCGAGCCATCCAGGACATTCAGCAATTGCGCTTTGGAGTCTTCATCCAGATAGGCATCAAGTTCTTCGACAATCACGATTGTTGGCGCGTCCGAACTGGCGGCCATATCCAACGCCTGATGAATCTTCCAGAATTTCGCGCCGTACTGATTGGAACCAGAGACATAAATCACAAAGCGGCCCTGAGCCTGTGCCCACTTCGCCAGCGCCGAACATAACATCGTCTTGCCGGTTCCGGGCACCCCGGCCAACAGCAATTTGCGGAACGGGTTGATTTTCAGCCGCTGGTAGATCGCCACTCCTTTCTCGAAGAAAGCATCAACATCGTGCAGGATGTTGTCCTTCAACTCTTGCGGCAACACCACATCCACCCAATCGACGGTTGCATCAAAGGTTTCTTCAGAACCACCCACCACATAGACCTTATCCCGGTGTGTAATCGCTGAACTGGCGATGCGATGAACCTCGTCTTCAAAAGTCAGCCAGTGGTCGATGTGGTCAACAGGTACAGCGGCAACAACGATCATGTGAATGGCAACATCCTCATCACTCACCCAACCGGATACGACCAGCGCCTCAAATTCGTCATCGTCGGCACTGGTAAACTTGAATTTCAACGCACCGGTACGATACAGCGGACGATTTTTGCGATAGTTGACCATCGCCGAAATAATGGAACAATCGACCGTTTCATAACCCGCATAACTTATGCCATCCGCCACCGGGAAGCCAACGGGGATATGGGCCAACGCGGTGAGGTTACAGGATGCCATCCGCGATAACACCTTTTGTATGGGCGCGGTTTGCTGTGAGATGTACGCTTCATCCAACCAGCGATTGATGGTTTCGTGCAGCGGCAAAGCTTCCATAGAATTTAGACTCCAACAAATGGGCATCAAGGCGGCGGTCCGCCATTAATGGCTAGAATGTGTCCGTTTACGGGCAGGTGTGGGTTGTGCTGTGTTTGCCCAACCCGGTTCAGGTAGATGCCACAACAGGTCGCATTTATTGTAGTCGTATACTGGATTTCGGCTACCCCTGATATTGCGGGGGTGATGTAGCACTAGCCGTGTGAATCCGGCCAGGCATCCATGACCTGCCGCAAGACGGCGAGTTCGCCAATGTGGTAGGCGTTGTGGCTGGCGACGACCAATATTTCACGCAGGATAGTGTGCCCTGGCTCACCATGCGGAATCTGGGCGTAAAGATCGGTTTCTGGATTATTGATGATATTTTTGATGGCCTGCAAATCGCGCCGAAAAGACTCAATACTGGCGTTCCAGGCCGCTTCATCGGCTTCAGAATCCGACGCCGGCCAATAGTCGTCCGGCCACTTGACATATTTGTAGTGGGCATTGCGCATATAATCCAGAATATCCCACTGGCAAATACGCAAATGCTCCAGCAGATGCCAGGGCGTGTAATTGACATTCGGCGGACGGACATTGATCTTATCCATCGGGAAATCGGCTACTGCTTCCTCAAACATCAGGTGTGCCCGTTTTTCTTCGAGCTGGGCAATGAGCTGTCGGCGTAGGTCCAGATCATCCGTCATGTGGTGTCTCCATTGTCAGTTTTTCAGGCCAATTATACGTCCCCCCACCGTTTGGGGATAGGATTATGCGCCTGATTATAGTAGAATATACGTTCTAATACAGCATGAATTTTGACACTATGTTACAGTATGGTCAAACTGGTAAGACAAAGTAAGGAGAAAATCTACCCATGACCTGGCATCAAACAATCATTGTCGGTAATCTGGGCAGTGATCCAGATCTAAAATATCTGCAAAGTGGCGCAGCCGTCTGCTCATTTAATGTTGCAGTCAATGAAACCTGGACCGACCGGCAAACCAATGAACGCCGTGACAAAACCACATGGTATCGTGTGTCGGCCTGGAATCAGCTTGGAGAAACCTGTAATCAATACCTGAGCAAAGGCCGACAGGTTATGGTTGTTGGCACGGTCGAGTCACGAGCCTATGTCAATAATGCGGGTGAAGCCGCCGCTAGCCTGGAATTACGGGCACGCGATGTCCGTTTTATTGGCGGGCGTGAAAGTGGCGGGCAGGGTCAGCAGGGCTATGACGAATTTGCACCACCACCCGATGAGGTGGGCGACATTCCATTTTAGCGGTTTAAGCTATACTCATGTGGGGCGGCAGTTAGTCGCCCTGATGTTTTTATGCACGATCTGTCGCATCGAAGGAAGTGCTGATGCCCATCCATCTCTGGCATGACATTATGCCCGGTCCCAAACCACCGGACTTAGTTTACGCGGTGATTGAAGTCCCCAAAGGCAGCCGCAACAAATATGAGTATAGCAAGCGCACCGGCACAATTAAGCTGGATCGGGTACTGTACAGTTCACTGCATTATCCCGGCGATTATGGCTTTATTCCCCAATCCTTTTTTGAAGATGGCGATCCGCTGGACATACTGGTCATGGTGACGGAGCCAACGTTTCCGGGTTGTGTGATTGAGGCGCGTCCGGTTGGGATGTTCAAGATGATTGACCGGGGTGAGGCTGATTACAAAATTCTCGCGGTGCCAGCGACTGATCCCAATTTCAATGACTACCGCGATTTGAGTGACATTCCGGCGCACTTCCCTACCGAAGTGATGCATTTCTTCATGACGTACAAACAGCTAGAAGGGGTTACGGTCGAGAATGAAGGCTGGGACGATGCCGCCGCTGCCCGAACGGCGATCATTGAGTCGCTGAATTTATATCGCGAGAAATTCCCGCCCCAGGGCCTCTAGAGCCATTGCCAACAACGATCACGCAGGTCCGCTAGCAGGAGATTGACCTTTTCGTAGAGGGTGTGCTGCAAAAACAGGCGGCTGCGCAGTAAATCGGGGGCACAGCCCGCATGGAACATTTCGTTTGCCAGTTCGCTGCCATAGCGTAAATACAGTTGTTCGGCACCAGCGGTGGTATCAATGCAGACGGCAACCCCCGCCCCAATCACGCACAAGAAAGTGCTACCACTTAACCGTTCCCAGCCCAATTCTTGCCAATTGCTTTCCAGGATTAGCCGCAGTTCGTGGATTAGAATCGTATCCAGTTGGTCGCGCAGGTCAACACAATAGTTGAGGAGTTCTTCGCCAGTTGCGACTTTCAGTAGAGGAGGCAATATCTGGGCCGCCGTCACCCGACTGAGTGCCCAGGCAGTGCTTTCCCGATTTGCCAGTGATGACCACTCACCGTGTTCTATCAGATCAAGACTGAGGTTGGTTGATTGGTGGTTCAAGAACGGCTGAAATTGTTCAGGGTCTGCTACTGGATACTGCCGCTCATCTTCCACAATTCGAATAGAATATGCATTCACTTTAGATTAGCCCGAAAAACTATCATAAATCAATTCTATATTCATTGTAAGGCAAAGTTGCAGTCGAAAGCTAGCAAATATATGAAATTATTATCAAATGTGACCGGCACCAAATTAATTTCGTAAATTGCGTGACGCGGCTGCCCTGGTTTAGTGGACTAGGTGGGTCGTGGGGAAATTGACCGTATTGATGCGGAATATAAATGGGGCTGTTTGTAGATGCATTCGACAGGTATCTTGTTATGATCGATCAGGTAGACTCGGATAAACGCGATGGCGGGAAGCAAAGGTGCGGACGACGAAACCCGCATCCACGACATCTATGCGCGGCTCATCAAGGCGGCAGAAAATTGGCCGATCACCACGCTCGATCATTATGCCGGTCAACCGTTCAAGGCGCTCATTGCCGGGATGTTGAGCGCACAAACCCGTGAAGAACAGACGCTGGCTGCAGCTGAGAATCTGTTTGCGTTGGCCGATACGCCCCAGGCCATGCGCCAACTCACCGATGAACAGATTCTGGAAGCGGTGCGCCCGGTGACCTATTATCACAATAAGGCCAAATATGTCCGTGAAATCTGTGACCGACTGGTTGAGGTTGATGCTGGCATTGTACCTAACACCATTGACGAGCTGGTCCACTATCGTGGCGTTGGCTGGAAAGTGGCGGTACTGACATTGCAAGTTGGGTTCGATATTCATGAGGACATCACCGTCGATGTGCATGTTAACCGCATCAGTAAACGCTTAGGGCTGGTTGACCCCGCTGTGAAGCAGCCAGCCAAAATCAACGATGCATTGAAGGCCATACTGCCACGTGAATTCTGGGCACGATGGAATCCCCTGCTGGTAATTTTTGGACGCGAGGTGTGCAAACCAACTTATCCGCAGTGCGCGACCTGTTTTCTCAACGAACTATGTCCCCGGGTCGGCGTGAAGCAAACCGGCCCACGATCATTTAAGAATGCTGAGTATATTTAGAGGAGTATGATGGCAAACTGGCGCGAGGTCCTGACTGAAGTAGCGGCGGATGTTGAACAGCATTTCGATAGTCTAAAATCGCGATTTTTCGACCGTATGGATTGTGACCGGCCCCTTCAGTTGGTTCCTTATATCGGTCATGGCACGTCCGAACACCTTTATTTGCGCGGGCGGGTACTGGTGGACAACGGCATTACTCAGGCTGCCGACAACGATACGATCTGGGAAAATCTCGCCAACATGTACCGGCGTTTCAACAGTAATGAATTGCCGGGTGCCACGATTCAGGCGACATTTGGTGACATGGAGCAAACGTTGCTCACGGATGAAGAAGGCTTTTTTGAGGTAACGTTTGAGCTACCGCAGCCACTGACTGGAGCGTCAATCTGGCAACAGGTTGATCTTAAACTGGTCGCCTGTCCGGGCGAGACACAACCTGATGGTGTGCAGTCTACCGGACGGGTACTGGTTCCGCCACCAACTGCCCAGTTCGGTGTCATCAGTGATATTGATGATACGGTGCTGCAATCGAACGTCCTTAATTATATCAAGCTGGCCCGCAATGTGTTCCTGCGCAATGCGCATACTCGGCTGCCATTCGAAGGAGTCGCCGCCTTTTATCAGGCGTTGCAGCAGCATAAGCAGGCGATCTTTAACCCCATTTTTTATCTGTCGAAAAGTCCCTGGAATTTGTATGATCTGCTGATTGATTTTTTCGAAGTGCGCGAGATTCCGCTGGGGCCACTATTCCTAACGGACCTGGGCCTGACGCCCGATCAGTTGCTGTTTCCATCCAGCCGTGAGTATAAGCTCAATAGCGTGCGTCACCTGCTGGATACCTATTCGCAGCTACCCTTTATTCTCATCGGCGATAGCGGCGAGAAAGACGCTGAAGTTTACGTCGAAATCGCGCAGGAGTATCCGGGGCGTATTCCTGCAATTTATATCCGCGATGTGACCCGCTCGCGCCGGGACGCCAAAGTTTTAGCATTACGCGAACGGGCCGCCGCTGTCAACACGGATCTACTGCTGGTGGCAGATACCGGCGAAGCTGCCGAGCACGCCGCTCAGCATGGCTTCATCACTCCAGCCGATGTTGAGGAAATCAGGCAAGAACGTGCTCAGGATCAGCAAGACCCGCTCCCGCTGGAAAAACTGCTGGATGCTGACCCGAACTAACGGAGCGTTGTCGGGTGAAAATCTGCCGCCACCTGGCTGGCAGACAAAGACCGATTATTATCTAGGCAGGTGTTAGCGTCTGCTTCTGATAGAGATCAGTCAGCGCGGCCTCGGCCTTCGGAAATTGGAACGTGTAACCCAGGTCGAGCAAACGCTGTGGCAGCACCCGTTGACCGTCCAGCACGATGGTTGCGACTTCACCAAACATCATATTGAAGGCGAAACCGGGGACCGGAATCAGTGATGGGCGATTCATAACGCGGCCCAGCGCTTTGCTGAATTCACCGTTAGTGAGGGGATGGGGCGCGGCCAGGTTAAACGGACCACTGGCGTCAGGATGCTTAATCAGATATTTTATTGCGCCGATCTCATCTGCCGGGTGAATCCAGGGCAAGGGCTGTTTGCCATTCCCCAGCGGACCGCCCGCGAACATCTGGAACGGGAGTGCCATGCGCTGCAAAGCGCCGCTCTCAAAGCTGAGGACAACGCCGGTGCGGATAATCGCCCGCCGTACCCCGACGCGTTCGACGACTTCAGTAGATGCCTCCCACTCCTTGCAGACCTGGGCCAACCAATCGTTACCGCCGGGTGAATCCTCGGTGATTTCAATGTTATTGGGGTGCGTGCCATAGTAGCCGACGGCTGACGACTGAATCAAAACGCCGGGTTTGTCTTTGGCCTGCTGAATCGCTTCAACAATCGCTTTACCCGCATTCACACGGCTCTCAATAATCGCTTGTTTGCGCTCGTCGGTCCAACGCGCCGGTAAGAAGCCCTCACCGGCGATGCTGGCTCCCGCCAGGTTAACAATGGCGTCGGCTCCATCGGCCAGCTCACCCCAACCATAAGCCGAATGGGCGTCCCAGCCTTCGATGCGCACGGCTGGATCTAAGCCGGACGCCAGGGCCGGACTGCGGCTGAGGACGATGACTTCATGACCTTCGCCGACCAGATTATTAGCCAGGGCGCTGCCGATCATGCCGGTGCCGCCCGTGATGATAATTCGCATCAGTTTTTCCCCCGAATATTGATTTCTTGCAGAACGAGATGATCCGCGTCCCCCACGAATAAGCGCTGCTGCGGATCGTTTAAATCATAGAGGCCGATTATGAGACTGTAATTAGCTGCTGCTAAATTATTGGGAATAATTAATGCATGGTTATCCGACACAACGCCGCCCGTAATCCAGGTCGTGGTCAAAGCTAGGCCACCGCCCGGTTCGCTGTCGCGCTGGGTCACCAGACCGCCGCTATCATCCAGCAATTGCACGGTAACTTTGTAACGCTTATCCAGGGCTGAATCGGTTTGCCAATCGAGCCGCAGTTGCAACACATCACCAGTGTTGAACGTGGCAGCACTGAGCGCAAAACGTTCCAGCGTGATATGGTCGCCGAACTGTGCGCCACTGGCTACGATGATCGTCGGCTCAACCGGCGTGGCATAACGCACCAGCCGGACATCACCATACCAATCGCTGGCGGCTTCGAACGCCTGTTGATCGAGCGTCGTCTCAACAATACGCTGCGGGTCACGCTCGGTTTCTCCCCAGAACACGACATGGACACGGCGATAATCATTGATAATTTGTTCGACCGCCGCTCGTGTTTCGGCATCATTTCCGCCTAAGCCCGGAGGTAGCGGTACCACTGGGGTAGCGCCGTGATAATAATAGCGGAATACTTCCTCCTGATTGGGCGCGTCCAGAATGATGACATCATCGGCGCGTAAATCGGACTCCAGCGTTGCCACAATCCCGCGATAATCGGCCCGTTGAAAGTTGGGGTGATGATACAACGGGTCGAGTCCGCGCCCCAGGTTTACGCTCAAGCCGAAGACGGCAATAATCGCAGCGAGCTGTGTTAGCCTCACACCCCAAACCGTGCGAAGCCTCCCTGTGGGACCTCCCCATGCATGGAGAGGGGACCTTGCTAATGGTAAATTCCACACTACCCACACGCCGCGTCCCAGCCACAGCGCAAAACCGATTTGCGCGGGCAGCAACAGCTTGATATTGTCCTCGCGGAACATGCCCAGCGCCAGAAACAGCAACACGGGCAACACGGTCCAGGCCACTGGCACCAACAACCGCCACACGCCGCCAGCACGCGGTTGCAGGCCAAACAGCAGCAAAATCAACGCAATCGCCACCCAACTGGGATCATTGATCGCATAAGTCACGCCGAACGTGAACCAGCCCAACAGGGTGCTCAGTGCCGTACTCAAGGGTGTGAGATCGCCGGTGTTGGGCCACGTGGTCAGGCTGTTGAGCGCCGTGGGCAACCAGGGCAGGTAGAGCAACATCGTCAGCAGGTTGGCGACAACGTAATAAATCAATATCTGTAGGGGAGAGGCTTGCCTCGCCCGTGTTCGAGGGTCTATCAACCACACAACAAACCCCACGCCCTGCGCCAGGATCACGAAGGGGTAAGCATAATGCGTCCATAACCCGGCGGTGTTGATGAGCGCGAGGACAAGCAGCCAGCGCCAATCTTTTTGGCCCCTCCCTATCGCAATGGGGAGGGGTTGGGGAGGGGATAAAAAATTCACCAACGCCCACATGCCCGCCGCACCCCACAGCGCCAGCAGCGCATACATGCGGGTTTCCTGCGCATAGTAGATGCTGAACGTATTGAGCGTGACGAACAACGCCGCCGCAAGTCCCGCAATCGGGCCATACAATTTTCGACCCAGCGCAAACGTGAACGCCACCGTCAACACACTCGCCAGCGCAGAGAGTGACCGCAGCGCGAACTCGGTTTCGCCGGCAAAAATGCGCCAGAGGTGCAGCAGCCAGTAGTAGCCCGGCGGATGAATATCACGGGCCGCGTTGGCGGCGATGTCGCTCAGGGAGCGGGTGGCCTGCACATAGCTATTGCCCTCGTCATTCCACAGTGATTGATTACCGAGGAGGTGAAAGCGCAACGCAAAAGCGAGAATAATTAACGCAAAGACCAGAATGCAGGGGAGGGTCTGAGACCCTCCTCTACGGACACCGTTGTTAATCATTTCCCCTGCCGTTCCTGCAGCGCCCGGAACACCACCCACACGAACATCCCGACGCCGATGAGCAGCGCCGCCACCGGTCCGAACAGGTTCTCATAGGTGCGATCAATCACGGTGATTGAATCAAGAGTTAATTCTGTACCTGACCAAATTTCAATCTTCAGTCGTTTATGTGTTGCAAACTGTGACAGCGGAATATTAGCTGTGTGCCATTCACCACTTGGTAAACCTAATCCTTCTCCCCAAAACATCTCGAACATACCATCATGCTCTCGCTCGAATAAAACCTTGAATATGCTGGGGTTTTGAGAGGTCCAGCGCAACAATAAATCAGTTCCATGAACTAAAAAAGACATGTCCACTATTGAGACTGCTGTATTGTATTCTGCACCTTCTAACTGCAACTTATCATATTGTTCACCGAATTCTGTCGCCCAATGTTCGGCTTGATGCACACCAGGATAGAGAACCGGTTCCTGTGACGTGATGTAATCCTTCATCGCATCGTAGACTGGCAGCGGCGTGAAATCTGGCTCGACCATGCGGAAGTAGTACCAGCTTTGATTGGCCTCAAAGTCGGCGGGGCGTTTGAAAAACCAGTAGAAGATCGGGCCGACCCAGGGCCATTCGCGCTGCGCCCGGTCATAGGCCAGCGGCATGTAACGGGCGGCTTGATCGGGTGTCACCACACCATAATTCGCGCGCCCGCTGACATCCGGCGGCACGTCCGGCGCATCAATCGGATTCCAGGCAGCTTCGGTAATCCAGATGGCCTTGTGTTCGTCACCATTGGCAACCATGATGTCGCGCAGATACAGATTGTGCGCGAAGTTGATGTTGGTCGAGCGCATTCGGCGGTCGGTGGGGCCACTGTTGAAGCCATAGCCCTGTGCCCCCAGCACATCAAAACAATCACCCGCCTCGGCATCGTACATGCGCTGCAAGAAGATGTAGTCATTCAGGTCGCGCCCGGTCAGTGCCAGCGTGGGAGCCAATGCGCCGCTGATGACGACGATCTCCGGGTCAACCGCTTTGAGTGCGGCATAGGTGCGACACAGCAGTTCGGAGTACCCTTCTGGGCTGACAGCCTGATTGCCCCATTCCGGGAAGATGTTCGGCTCGTTCCACACCTGATAATAATGAATGCGGCCCTGGTAGCGCTCGGCAACCGTCGTGACATAATTCACGAAATCTTGCAGATCATCGGGCGGCGCGAAGGCCCCGGCATCGGGATTGCTGCGGGACCATTCAGGCGGATTATCCAGCCGGGCGAAAATGTCGATGTCGTATTGTTCGGCGAGGTCAACAATCTGATCGTACTTGTCCCACGCCGAAATCACCCCAACGGCATCAACATTGCGCCGGTCCTCAAAATCACCCCGTCCGTGAATCTCGATGTCTTCCCAGGGGAATTGCTGGCGAATCCAGGTGAACCCGGCTTCGGAGATCATCTGCAAAATACGTTCGCGTTTCTCCGGCTCCACCTCTTCCTGCAAAAAGACGTTGATACCATAGGGATTTTCGTGCGCGTGATTGATGGGGACCAATGGTCTGGTGCGCGGTTGGGCACGGGTAAAATTACCGAGCCAATCAACCATGCCACGAATCTGGGCCAGCGGGGCTTCTTCGCCGGTTGTGTTCCAGAAGATGCGCCAGGCCAGTCCCTGATTCGCCAGGTCGAGCGTCAGCAAGCCCGTCAGGACCGCGCCGACAATGATGAGTGTGATGATGCGATTACGTTTCATGGGGCCGGATTATACCAGCGATGCGTGGTCAACTCCCCGGCTTTTGCCCGACGTACAGCAGATGATCGGCGCGTCCGAGAATCGACGGGTCAGTGCTGAGCCGATAATTGAGATCAACCCAGGCAGTCCACAGCTCCCCGGTAAGCTTATTGATTTCTTCTTCATACAAGCCAACCACACCTTCGCAGGACAATAACGTCAACAGCGTCAAATCGTGCGCTGCCATAAACGGCGGAATCTGTGTCGGATGCGCGAAGTAGGCATCAATGAAGTAGTCATTGTTCATCATGTCACGACGATATTGCCCAGTGGTCAGGATGCGTTCCAACACATCCCGATGACGAACAATCCAGGCCGGGTCACGGGTAGCAGCATAGGTAATCGGGTCATACGGGCCGAGAAAGGCCGCTGCCAGTACACCGCCCGGTTTTAATACACGCACCGCTTCAGCGACAGCGGCGTGACGCTCCGCTTCTTCTAGCAAATGATACATGGGTCCTAGCATGATAACGGCGTCAAACTGTTCCGCGACCAACATGTCCAGGTGGGTGGCATTAGCATAAATCGTTTGCGCCAGTGTAACCCCGGCGGCCTGCGCTTGCTCAACAGCGACCACCAGATTCTCCTGTGACAGATCAAGCAGCGTGACCTGATACCCCTGGCGCGCCAGTTCAATCGCATAGCGGCCCGGTCCACCGCCGATGTCGAGCAGTGTTGAGGGCGGCGGCGGGAGATAGTCGTTCAGCGCCCGCAGCGTAATCGCCATTACCATGTGATGCCGGTCTAAGCGCGTCCATTCAATATCAGTTCGCCGATCATAAAAATTTTCGACTTTGTTTTTCATCGCAACGCCCCTAAAATTTAGCAGTCATGCTGGGTTGACCGTTTATACTATACAGATGGCGTATAGGGGTAAAACATGTGGACCGCTTTTACCATTGTGGTGGGCATTGCGCTGGCGATCTATGGCTTGCGTGGAATCCATCGCAGGCAAATTGGCTTCTCGATTGGGCCCCTGCTCGACATCCTGTTGACCGGCACGCCCGGCCTGATCTTCAGTATCGCCTGTGGTTTGGGCGGCGCGGTGCTGGCAATCCCCCTGCTGATTGCGCTGCTTACCAGTCAGCGGACCGACACCCTCGTGTTACAAATCGCAACCAACAGCGGCCTACCGATAGTTGGCGTGGGTTTTGTACTGGCGATCTTTATCCAGATGGCAATCGACCTGGGACAGTTCCTCGGCAAGCGCAAAGATCAGTAAAGCAGACATTAAAATGCCTGCCGATCGTGATCAAACACCGCTAGGAACCTGGAAGCGAAAGGTAAAAATTTTTCTTTCCTCCCTGTTGAACACCTTATAATATTAAGGCAACCAAAAAGGAAACCTCTATGTCAGAATCCAATGATTTTGAAGATGTGATGGGCCAGTTTTTTGACGAGTTCACCGGCGGCAGTTCACAGGCCCGCAAACCCGGCGACGGCGAAACGGTGTGCCCAACTTGTACTGGGCAGGGTCGAATACGCCGCGAACGGAAGCTATTTATCCTGGGGACGCTGGTGAACGTC
This sequence comes from Phototrophicaceae bacterium, assembly GCA_965223835.1. Taxonomy (GTDB): domain Bacteria; phylum Chloroflexota; class Anaerolineae; order Aggregatilineales; family Phototrophicaceae; genus CAVYXZ01. The sequence goes on along the minus strand of CBDCXQ010000001.1, from coordinate 5,359,445 downwards.
AGGCAGTGTTCAAACTGCAAGGGAACGGGTGTTGCCGCCGAAAGTTAACAACACCCGCTGAGCATTAAATCAATCCACAAAGCGATATTTCAGCAGCGTCCAGAAGGCCACCGGTGCGTCCACCCAGCGGATTTTCTTGCCCTCGGACCATTCGCGCCCGTTATAGTGGATGGGCACTTCGTAGATGCGACGGCCCTGCTTGAGGACTTTGGCGGTGAACTCCGGCTCAAAATCAAAGCCATCGGAATGCAATGTCATCTTGTCCAGCAATTCCCGGCGAAACACCTTGTAGCAGGTCTCGAAATCGCTGAGGATGCTGTTATACAGGACGTTCGCCACCAGTAGCAGGCTCTTATTGGCAATCATGTTCCAGAAATTGAGTGCTTTGCGCGGCGCACCCAAAAAACGAGAGCCATACACCACATCCGTAATATCTTCTTCGAGTGGCTTGAGCAAACGCGGATAATCGCGCGGGTCATACTCAAAATCGGCGTCCTGAATCAGGATGAGATCGCTGGTCGCCAGGACCAGACCGGTGCGCACCGCGTTCCCCTTGCCCCGGTTATCATCGTGATAGACGATGCGAACGCCCGGAAAGCAGGCTAAATCAATCGCTTGCAACACCTCAGGCGTGCCATCGGTGGACCCATCATCAACAATGATAATCTCATTTGCCAGTCCCGTATCCAGCACCCGCTCTACCACTGGCCGAATCGTGCGAACTTCGTTGTAACAAGGAATAATCACTGTCAGTGTATATTTACGTTGGGACAGATCAACTAATTCAACTTCAGAGGGCAACAGTAGATTCATGATCGAGGCTCCTGTACCTTACAGAACAATCCGACTCTACTCATACCACCTTACAGCATAATTTCAGCACACGCAAAAGCTGCAAGGATTGATGTGAAGATTTGATGACAATATATCGAAGAAAGTTGCACGCAAAGCCCCTCCAGGCCAGGCATTAAAATATCCGTCTGTCCCGTTCAAGCCTCCGCGTTGTAAGCCAGTCCCGCAGGGATTTTAATCTCTGCCGCCTCATGCTCACATAATTGGAACCTTTTCGCCCGCCCCGGCGTCTATGCAACAGACAGCAATGTTACGGAGGCTTTAAAACCATGAAACGCACCGCTTTGTTATTGACGATTTTAGTCATGCTGCTGGTCGGTGTCTCGGCCACCAGCGCCCAGATAATCATGCCGCAGCCGGGGGTTTTCACGGACCCTAACTGGCTCAAGGTGGATTATCATCGCGTGAATGCCACGATTGCCAACCAGATTGCGACCACTGCGGTGGACATGCAATTTACCAATCAAGGTGAAGCATTGGCCGAGGGTACATTCGTCTTCCCGCTGCCGCAAGGGGCCACCGTTGACCAACTGACGATGTGGGTGGATGGACAGGCGATTGAGGCCAAGATTTTGCGGGCTGAGGAAGCGCGGGGGATCTATGACCGCATTGTGCGCCAGTATCGAGACCCGGCCCTGCTGGAATATATTGACAACGATGTGATCCAGGCCAATGTATTTCCGATACCGCCGGGTGATTCGCGCCGCATCGAAATTTCCTATGCGCAGGTACTGGAAGTTGACAATGGCCTGATTAATTTTGTTTATCCGATGAGCACCGTTGGCGATCGTCCAATTGAAGATGTGAGCATCGCCGTCAGCGTCGAGAGCAATGAAGCGATCAGCAACATTTATTCACCGACCCATGACATCGCCATCAACCGTGCTCAAGACACTGACAAGTCCTTCCGCGCCGGGTTCGAAACCAGCAACTATTTGCCGGACTCGGACTTCAGCCTGTACTACGGCATCGCCAGTGACACCATCAATCTGAACTTGCTCACCTATCGCGAGAGCGCGAATGAAGATGGCTTCTTTATGTTGCTGGTGCAACCGCCGGTGACGATTGACGAGGCCGCCGTTATCCCGAAAGACGTCATCGTTGTGCTGGACCAATCGGGCAGCATGGACGGTGTGAAGTGGGATCAGGCGCGGGATGCCGCAACGTTTGTACTCGAAAACCTCAACCCGCAGGACCGTTTCAATCTGGTCTTGTTCAGCACTGGTTGGCGTATCTACAGTAGCGAAATGGAATCATCCACAGCGGCTCCGGGCGCGATTGACTGGATCAAAAATCAGGACGCGATTGGTGGAACCGACATCAACGCCGCTTTACTCACCGCGCTGGACATGGTGGGGGAACGCCCGGCAACGATTCTATTTTTGACGGATGGCCTGGCAACTGAGGGTATCATCGAAACGCCAGACATCTTGCAGAATCTGGAAGATGCCGCCCCGCCGAACGCCAAAATCTTCACCTTTGGTGTGGGCGATGATGTGGACACTTTCCTGCTGGATGCCATCGTGCGCGATCATCGCGGAACCGGCACCTATGTGCGCCCCGGCGAACGCATTGATGAGAAGGTCGCCAGCCTGTATAACAAGGTCAGTGCGCCGGTCTTGACGGACATTGAACTGGACCTGGGCGACGTCGTTACCGAATTCACCTTTCCCAATCAGTTACCCGATCTCTTTGCCGGTGAGCAGCTGACCCTCGTAGGTCGCTACCGGGGGGCGGCAGATGATGTGACGCTCCAACTCAGCGGGCTGGTTAGCGGCAATCCTCAGACCTTCCTGTACACGAACCATGATTTCCCAGCCCGGGCTGGTGGTGAACCGTTCATTGCACGGTTGTGGGCGACCCGGCGCATTGGTGACCTGCTAAACACCATCCGGCTGAATGGTGAGAATCAGGAATTGATTGACAGCGTCGTCAATCTCAGCGTGCGCTATGGCATCATCACCCCCTATACCAGCTTCTTGATTGAAGAGGATGATATTCTCTCGCAGAGCGGGCGCGACCGCATCACCAGCGAATTTGAGGAAGAGGCCCAGGGTCTGGCCCGTGATTTTACCGGCGCGAGTGCAGTGGATGCTGCCAGCGTTGCCCAGAATATGGCCGCTGCCGAAGCCCCGGCTGCGCCATCGGATTTCCGGCGGGCGGCACCAACGTTCGAAGCTGATCCAAATGCCGGTGGCATGGGTGGTGGACGGGTTGATGACTTTGCGGATGCCGACGGTGAAGCAAGTTTGGATGAGGCGAACGAGGGCCTGCTCATGCAGCCCACTCCGACTGCTGCCGGGACGCAACCGCCACCCCCCGTCGAGCCGAACATAAATCCGATTCAGACGGTTGACGGCAAGACCTTCATCTTACAGGCTGGCGTGTGGACCGACACGACCTTCGAACCGGATACGATGGAGACCGAAAAAGTAGCATTCCTCAGCGACGCCTACTTTGACCTGCTGCTGGAAAAACCCGAACTTGGCGCTTACTTCGCCATCGGTGAACGGGTGATTGTGGTAGTAGATGATGTAGTCTATGAAGTCGTGACGGAATAGCTCACTTCGTTTCTGCCATCAGCGACTCCCTTGCCAGGCTGGGGAGTCGTTTTTCTTATCCTGATCTTTAATAATCTCTCCCTTACGGCCCGTTCGTAACTTGACGTAATCTTAACCGCACGCATTCAACGGATATGATAAAATGTTTGTTACATTGACGCTCATTGGTTAACAATCATTGGTTCGATCGACGCCGAACCTCACATCAAAATACCTTATCCTTTATTATACAGTGAGTTCATTGTGACCGAACCCCAACCAAAGCAATCCCGGACGCTTAAACGTCTGCGGCGTCTGTGGCAAATGGCGATTGAACCGGCTCCGACCTTGAAAGATCCGCTTCTGCGTCATCGGGCACGGTTGTTGAATAGCTTGATGGTGATCTTCTTACCGCTGGCGATATTGACTCTCATCGTGCAGCAAACCATTATGACGGTTACAGATACTGGCTCCTCTAGCACGGTCCGCGCGATCACCATGGGTATTGCGATTGTGGCCTTAATCTATGTGCTCAACCGGGCTGGATTTTATCGTTTCACCTCCTATTTCACGTTAGCACTTGGTTTTATTGCCATAATGACCAATGCCATTGCATCTGATCCACCGCATGTGGAAATTGCCTACCTCATCATGCTACCCTTATTTGCCACGTTGCTCCTCTCATTGCGAGAAACGCTTGTCATAACGATCGCCACCATTATCATTTTGCTCCTATTCAATTACGTTTTTCGCCATGAGATTCCACTTGACATCATGAAAGATCTGCTCACGTTTATTATTCTCACGGAGGCGTTTATCGTCTTTGTTAGTCACCATCGCAATCGGCTAGAGATAGACCGCCAGCAGTTGGTGATTGAACGTGAGCGCAATGATTTGCTCAATCAGCTTATCAACAACCTGTCACATGATTTTCGGACGCCGCTCACGGTCATTAATACGAGTCTCTATTTGTTAAAGCGCGTTCACGATCCCCGGAAACAGCGGGAAAAAATCGAACAAATCGAGCAGCAAACGCAGCAACTCAATAAGCTGATCGACGCTATACTCACAATTTCTCAGTTAGATCATGGTCAGGAGCAGACCCTGCAACCGGTCCAAATAAACGAATTATTGCAACTGGTCGCTGCCCGCTTTCGCCAGGACCTTGACCGAAAATCGGTTACTATTCAATTCAATCTCAGTCCAGATTTTCCGGCGATGATGGCAAATTACGACCAACTGGAACGGGCACTCATGATTTTGCTTGAGAATGCTGTCCATTATACGGAAAATGGCGCGATCTTGCTCCGCACCTGCCAGCAACCGACACAGCTTATGGTTGAGATCGGTGATACTGGCATTGGGATTGCCGAGGCTGATTTACCCTTTATATTTGACCGTTTTTACCGTGCCGATAGTGCCCGCTCGACATACACGGGCGGGACCGGTCTGGGGTTGGCGATTGTCAGGCGGGTTGTGGAACTTCACGGCGGGCAAATTGAAGTTGAGAGTACCCTCGGCCAGGGTAGCCATTTTCGACTGTTGTTTCCACCGTCCGCCGCCGGCAAATCAAATTGAATTGACTCCGCCAGCAGGGAGGGAGTTAAAGGGTCAGGGTAGTCCATACATTACAGTTCTAACATTTGATACGATGGCTCTGGGGTAACAGGCTAACACAGACGCAAAATATCCGGCGGTTCCAGGTAGGTACTGCTCCCGTGCCCAATTGTTAGCATCAGATCAACCCGCGCATTCCAGTATGACATCCAGGTTGCCGGGCAGGCAACGGTGGTCGAAAGGCGCAGCGACGCCGCTCGTCGATGATAGGCCGCCGAATATTGCAAATGATCGTCGAAGTAATCAATCGTGATTGTCCCAGAATCGGGCGCACCAAACCAGGTTTGGGCATCATGCATCCGCAATCGGGTATGCAACAATAAGGTGTCAACCGTAACGGTTCCTGGTTGTTTGTTGATCGGATCATCTTCTTCCCAGTAAAATGTGATGCGTCCCTCATAACTGTCGTCAATCAAGGCAGTCTGCAAGCCACTCCAGCCCCAACGAATCTGGCCGTAGCCGTTCCCGGCTGCCCGCAACTGTACCGACTGCACCCACTCGTGAGACTGCAAGATCGACATGGCTTCATCAACCGTTGTCACACCGGGCCGGATTCCCAGAAAACAAGGTTGTAAACAATCCTCGATGGATACTGGTAAATCCAGCGACGCCTGTTCGGGACGCGGTTGGGCACGAATAATGAAAATGGGCAGTGCCAGCACCACATTCAAGATGAGGACTAGTCGTAAGAAAAGCTGCATTCAACACACCGGAAACTGATGCCACCAACCGACCGGATAATCCGGGAAGGGCGCTGCCGGCTCGTAGGGCTGCCAGGCCTGCGCCGGCACATTAACAAAGCTGATGATGGCGGGCGCCCGCCAGACCGTCGCCATACGCAATGGACAGCGCAGTTGGCTGGTAACTTGTAGATGATAGTCTGCATAATATACCGTATGCTCCGGTTGGATGCCCAATCGCGGATCGGCGACCCGGAACCAGCTCCGATCAGGTTGGCCTAACAGCATATAGATGTCGGCCAGGGTAAGCCGTGCTTGAAAATAGAGGTTGGTCAAGCCATCCTCTCGATTGGTTGCGATGAACCGGGCTGTGATGATATGTCCTGGTATCGCGTCGTCGATCCAGGCCGGTTGTGCCCCACTCCATTCCCAGCTAATCGGATGATCCATAATATTCAATTTGCGGACCCACGAATGACTTTCCAGCAGGGATAACGCGGTTCCAGCCGACATGTCGCCGGGGCGAATCCCAATAAAGCACGGGGGTGCACAGTCCGCCGAGTCCAATAAGCCGGTCCACAGATCATCGTCCACAACGGGTTGCGCCTGCACCATAACAATCATGAGTGCCAGCGGCACTGTCAATAATAACGTGAGTTTGAGGATAACCGTTTTGAGCATGATCCTTCACGAACCACAAATCGAGCGCCAGGCTTTGGGCCGCCGCTTACGCAACTGATAGGCCCAATCAGCCGGGTTGAATTTGAGCGTACTATGCCAGATACCGCGTTCACGGTCAAAGCGTTCGAACCAGCGCACAACATTGAAATCGGCGGCGGAAACAATGATGCCAAAGGTGAGGTGCTGATTCCAGAAAATCTCGTGCTCGGTCTGGCAGAACCAGGTCGGGAAAAATAAATCGACGTGCGCCTGCGGATAGGGAAAGATGACCGGTTGACTGGAAGGATCGTTGCGATTGAAGTAGGTAACATTCTTCGGTTCGCCCAGATAATTGACCAGATCACCGAGGCTCAAACAGTGATCGTCAACGCGCAACCATTCAATAATATCGTCGGTATCCGGCAACAACAACACGTCGGCAAAACATTCACAGGGAACAGAAGCGCAGTGCCAGCGGACTTGATAGCGTTCCACAACCCCCAGTTCTCGAACTACCTGGGCGACATGCGCCTGGGCTTCGAGGATGGTCTGCGCTTCAGTAATGGAGGTGACGCCCGGTTGAATGCCCAGCAGGCAGGGTTGGGCACAATCTGGCGGTGACTCAAATAATCGGTATAAGTGGCTGTCATCAAAGGGCTGGGCACGGATAAGCAGGATGGGCATTAAGCATAGCCCCCATGCGACGAAGATGCGTTTGTGTATAAGCCGTAGCATGATTAGTCCACACAATCCTCATAAGTCCGCAGTTCCTGAAGCCACATTTCAGAATCCAGTTCACTGGAAGGCAACAGTAGGCCAGTATTTGATAGCGCAAAATAGCTCGCGGGGCCAATGTCACCAATATACACACCATTCCAGTCGCTGCCACTGTGCCAAAAACCGGCTTGAGTCAGGTCGCAGACTGACAGCGGCGTGACCACGCTCAGGTTGAATTGCGGGTAGATGAACATAAGCGGCAACGTGCCTTCAACATTGTCGTGAATGACGCGCAACGTGGTGGGCGGTCCCAACGCCAGAAATAAATCGCCGCGTGAGACCGGCGTCGCCCGCCAGAAGATCCAGGTCACGACATCATCGTCAATGCGCAGCAGGGGTGCGGGGATGGCTTGCGCGTTTAATTGAAACGAATTAATGAAATCAACCCGGTAAATATCTTTGACGGTCGACGGTACGACTGCCCCAATCCAGGGATGGGCCTCAAGGATGCGAAAGGCATCAGCCGCTGGAGTCACACCAGGTTGTATCCCCAGGAAACAGGGCGCAGCACAATCGGGCGGGGGCACCAGCAAGTTACGCAGGTCGCCAGCAACATAGGGTTGAGCACGTATGAGAAATATCGGCAGGAGCAGTAGCCCTGTCATCACCAGAACCCAGCGGGCAAGCGCTCGTGCCAGGATCATCAGCAATCCAACACATCGCCCAACAGGTGAGCCGCACTATAATGGAAATCCTGTTCGTCAGCGATCAGCGCGTCGGCATTGATAAACGTTTCCAGTACGATGCCACTACCATACAGGGCAGTGGGTGACAGCGGGCATGCTACCCGATCAACCAGCAGGATCAGATTGGCGTCGTCATAGCGGACCCGGTGATAGAGGGTATGCTGTGCTTTGCTATGCACTCGGAGAAAATGAAAAGCATCTGGCGGGCCGCTAATGAGCAAAAATTGCCAGAGTTCAGCCTGGGTTGGCAGCTTGACATAACTGATGCGACCGTCCCGAATCTGGGCAGCACCGGGTATTTGGGCGTTGATGATGGGCGGTTGCTGACCGCTCCACAACCATTGCATTGTCCCTTCCTGTCGGACGCTATCATATTGAAAACGTAAATCCTGTACCCAGTTATGTGTTCTTAAGTGGGTGATGGCCGCTTCCAGCGTCGTGTGACCCGGCTGTAACCCTAAAATGCAGGTTACGCGGCATTCCTGAGTCTCGGCCAGTACCCGGCGAACCCCGATATCATCATACGGTTGCGCCCGAATAACGATAATCAGTCCGCTCAAAATGGTGATTAAGCTGGCGGCCCCGCGCCAGATCAGACGCCACACACCGTTATCTCCCACATAAAGCGCGTAACTGGTTGGCCCAGGCTGATGGGTCCAAATCCACCGGACGATTGGGCATAACGCGAATGTAGTCCGGGTGCCCAAGCCCCAGGAAAAAGCTGGCCTGACTATTACCATCGGGCCGCATCTGCCAAAAGGTGTTTTGGTCAATAGCGCATACGTGGAATTCCGCGAAGATATGCAATGACCGTGCCGGGTACTCTAACACAAAAGCGACGCGCGGCGCATAACTGCCATTCGTTGTCGCGGTGATACGCTGGGGGTCGCCCAGGACCAACCGCAATTCACCCAGCGTCACTCGTTGCGGCAGTACCAGCCACTCGACCCGATCTTCCAGGCCGGTGAACATGAAAGCGTGATTCTCAGTCGCTCCTGTCTGCCAATCCCAGGCAATAAAAGAGCGACCGTTGTGGATGTTGACATTCACCTTGCTGACCGCCGGGTGTGATCGTAGCCGGTTTACCGCCTCCGTGATATTCGATTCATGGGGGCGTACCCCCAGGAAACAGGGTGCGGCGCAATCCTCACTGGACATGAACAGCCAGTCCAGTGGTCCCGCCGCCAGGGGTTGCGCCCGAATCACGAACACAGGCAGAATAAATACCAGCGTCAGTAGGGCTACTGAACCGAGCAGTCGCATCATCGTTAGCGTCCATCCCGGCAAAAATCACGAAGTTGCGTGGCCCAGGCTGTCGGATTCAGCGCCATGCGGGCGTCCGGCACCGAAAAGGCATAATTGGGTTCACCCAGCCCCAACATAAAACTACCATCATGATAACTTTGCTGGCGCATATCCCAGAACGCTTCCTGGTTGATAATGCAGGGGTGGAACCGCACGATCAAATAGAGGCCGCGCTCCGGGTATTCCAGCACAAACGTTGCCCGTTCCAGATAATCATTGGTGCGCGTGGCGGTGACATGCGCCGGTTCGCCCAGCACCAATTGCACGTCGCCCAGTGTAATGTCCGACGGCAGGGTATACCACGCCTGCCAGGGCACGGTCGGCCAATCAATCCGACCAGCTTCGATGAGGAAAGTATAGGATTCGTAGCGGTTTTGTGGTTCATCGACCCAGCGCCAGTTTAATGAATGCTGGGCGTAATAGGGGCGGCGCACCTGTACCTGCGTAATGGCCTCGTTTGCCCGCAAGATTGCCAGCGCTTGCTCGACGGTGGTTTTGCCGGGTTGGATACCCATAAAACACGGCACCTTGCAACCAGGGGGTGGCGTCAGGAAGCGGTCCAGCGCAGCGGGAACATAGGGTTGTGCTCGGATTAGGCCGATAGCGGTGCTAAACAACAAAATCAGGCTAACAATAAAACCGGCAAACAATCGAGGCATTCAAAACATTCTCTCACGGACATGGCATTCGCCACAACTGTACCAGATCAAGCTGAGAATCGCTGTAGTCCAGGGGGCGGCTGTGCAAGCGAATGTCTACCGGTGCCCGCCATAAATCCTGTCGGCGGACGGCGCAACGCACAAATGTGCCGACTTCAACCCCGATGTGCTGGTAAATGAGATGTTGATTAAAGCCGCTGCCGCTGGCCGTCGGCACGGCAAATCCCGCTGCTGGCTGGCCCAGCGCAACCCAGATGTCACCCAGACGCAGCGTGGTCCGCAGTCGAATCTCGACGATGGAGCGCCAGGCAACATAGAGATAATTCGGTGCCCCGGTATCAACAAAGGCGGGTTGGGTGCCGGTCCACACGAGGTCGAGAAAATCTGCGCTGGGTTCGACACCCGCGATCCAGTCATGGGCTTCCAGCACGACAATCGCCTCGGCCCGCGAGGTCTGGCCGGGCTGCACCCCCAGGAAACACGGCGCGGGACAATCCGCCGGGGGCAACAACAGCGCCCGGATGTCTGTTGTATGCAGGGGCTGCGCTCGTATAAGCCCGAAAGCTACGAGGAAAATGCCGGTTAACAGTGCGGCCAACCGACAGATGTGCCAGACTAAGTAGATAGGGTACACGGGTGTCTAAATGCGCAACGTATCATCAGGGATTTTTTACAACATAATCAGTATAGGCACGCGAGCGTAGCGACCTCAATGGGAATTCCGACTATTTTCACGGAATAGCCAGAATTCGACAAGTAGCACCGATTTTTCTACAATCACCGGCAAATTGAGTATTAAAAGGAGTTTTCATGGACTTGCAAACGGTTGACAAACTCTTAACCACCACCCGCAGCGTGCGCAAACGGCTCGACCTGACGCGCCCGGTAGAGCGAGAAGTCATTGCCGAGTGCCTGCAAATCGCTATTCAGGCCCCCACTGGCAGTAACCAGCAGAAATGGCATTTTGTGGTCATCAGCGATGCCGATAAACGTGCCCGGATCGCGGCCTATTATAAACAATCCTTTGATGGCTACTTAGGCGGGGCGCGGCAGGCCAATGTCGGTCACGCCCAGACGAATCGTGTGTTGGATTCTGCCACTTATCTTTCCGAGAACATGCAACATGTGCCGATCCTGATTATTCCCTGCTATGAAGGGCGAGTTGAAACCAGCGGACAACAGGCGCAAGCCGGTTTCTATGGCTCGATTTTGCCAGCAACATGGTCGCTGATGCTGGCATTGCGGGCACGTGGACTGGGGTCGGCGTGGACGACACTGCATTTAAAATATGCGCAGGAAGTCGCGCAGGTGGTGGGCATCCCGGACGATATGACGCAGGCAGCACTGTTGCCGGTGGCCTACTACACTGGCGACGATTTCAAGCCAGCGAAACGCCGCCCGGCGCAAGACGTTACCTACTGGGATAGCTGGGGTGAGCGAAGATAAGATGATTATTTATTCATGAACTAGAAGCAACCAACTAAACACAATCTGCCCTACAAGCAAATGACTGTCAATGTGGAGACAGTTTAAGTGCCGCGCTAGCCAAATTCGATTAATAGCCTACGATTACGATGGGTTGATTGGCAATTGTTAAAATTGATGCGGCATATTTCAAATCTCCATCGACTCAGTTTGTAGACGTTTATTAAAACTTTGTAGGTAGATATTAGATTCATTTAACTCATATCGGATTCATCACCTTTTTCAAGTAATTGGTGTTCTACTTGATTACGGAACTCCTCTTCTCTTCGATCACGCTCATTAACCATATGTTCTTTGTCTAGGAGGTCAATCAGTTTCCATGCAGGTACAGTGCAAGAAAAATCAGTATTATCAATAACTTCTCCTCCACCACCGCCCCGAACTTGTGCTCTTGCAGGATAATGTCCCCAATTAACACCGAGTAGACGCGGCTTGAACTTATCAATTAATTCATCTTGCTTTTGTATCATCTCCTCATTTTTTGGAGGGGTGAAGAGTAAATTAACCATAGCCCCCTTAGCCTCAGGGTTAGTAACACGACCGCTCATTAGCGTGTTTAGTAACATAGAACGTTGCTCAAGTTGTTTGAATTTCTCTGCCAGCATTGCCAGAAGAAACTTATTATAAGACTTGACCCCATCAACACTCGCATATAAATCAATAAATACTGGCGACCCACTGAATCCGTTATCGGAACGACAATTTAGAATAAAACTTTCCTGACTGTGTTTTATCCTACGATCTTGCTCTATTTTTTCATTTTCATCTGGCATAAGCGCAATATGGCCTATCCGAACAGTAGGCTTGTTGATAGTTTTTCCTGGGAAGAGTTTGAATTGCCCTATCATGTACACATCTGTTCCAACACCTATGTCATAATCTTGAAGCGAGTCTTTTGTAACCAATAAATCTCTACTAATAAAACTAGCATCTAATTGACTTTGATTGTCCCAATCGATGTGCAAAGAGCAGATTGCAATATCGTCATTGTTAGAATGGTAGCTCCAATTACCTGATTGGGTCTTATAAACAAAATGAGGTTTATCATCGGCCCTGGTATTAATCCGTATTGCGATGCATTTGTCGATAGAATTAGCAACTTTCTCGCTCATTGTCTCAATGACATGAGCATTGGTTACGACATATAAGTGCGGCATACGATGCTCTCGATACCAATAATTCGAACCGAGTAAGAATCCTGTCGCTGCATCGCCAGATCCTTTATTCGCTTCTTCTTCACTGTTATAAAGATAAACAATTGAATTCAGGTGAGCATCATTTATTCTTGGCATGGTCAAATTTTTCTCTTGGTAAGCTATACAGCTCTCGTGCATCTTTCTTCAATATGTAGTCCATTGCGCCGCAGTAATTCACAGGCCATAATTCCGCCATTACTTTTTCAAAACTGTAGCCGCAATTAGGAATGAGTGCGGATTTTCCCTCCAGTTTTCTGCTGCTATGCTTCCACAAAAATGTTACACTTCTGTTTGCCATTTGTCTACGACGCCTACTCTGTAATGTAGATTGAAAGGGACTGATTTGATGACTTCCGCAATCGCTGGTTTTTCAACAACGCGGCTCAACCGGCTGGATGAGATGTTGCAGCGCCATATTGACGCGGGGACGATGCCCGGCACCCATCTGCTGGTGTGGCGACGGGGCGAGATCGTCTATGATAAGACTTTTGGTCTGAAGGATGTCGCCCGCCAGCAGCCGATTCAACCGGATACGATTTACCGTATTTACTCCATGACTAAACCGATTGCCAGCGTGGCCGCGCTCATGTTGTGGGAAGAAGGCTGGTTCCAGCTTGAAGACCCCATTGCGCTGTATCTGCCTGCTTTCAAAGATTTGACAGTTTACGTCAATGAAAACGAACGCGCGAGCCTGGAACGGCCCGTCACCATCAAAGACGTTTTGATGCACACCGGTGGCTTTACCTACGAGAGTAATGGCACATCACCGGTTGATGAACTCAATGCTGAGGCGGATCTGCGTAATCCATCATTGACTTATGCGCAGTGGGCTGACCGCCTGGGCCAATTGCCGCTGGTAACGCAGCCCGGAACGGCCTTCCGTTATAGCCTGTCGCCGTCGATTGCCAGCTATCTGGTAGAGGTCATCAGCGGGCTGTCTTTTGCCGACTTTTTGCAGCAGCGGATTTTTGAGCCGTTGGAGATGGTCGATACCGCCTTTTATGTCCCGGAAGTCAAGCTAGACCGGGTTGCTACGCTCTATGGGGCAGGCAATTGGATTATTGAGCAACAACCCCTTACCGTGCCACCAATCCGTGCGCCGGGCGATACGGGCCTGTTCTCCACGACCGCCGATTATTTGCGCTTCTGCCGGATGTTGCTCAATGGCGGCGAACTGGACGGTGAGCGCGTCCTGGGTCGTAAAACTGTCGATTACATGACGACCAATCATCTGCCCGCCGACCTGCTGCCATTTAATGTGGGCACTAATCCGCATCCGGGTTACGGTTTTGGGCTGGGGGTTGAGGTCATGCTGGACCCACCGGCGGCGAGTGTGTTGCATTCGGTCGGTGCCTATGGCTGGGGTGGTCTCGCCAGCACCTATTTTCGCATCGACCCGCAGGAGGACATTATCTTGATAAAGATGGCGCAAATCATTTACTGGAATGAAGACGGTAGCCCGGTTGAACACCGCAACATCGAATCTGACATTCATACAGTGACCTATCAAGCGCTGGTGGATTAACAATGAACTTCGACGACTTGCCCACAACCATTCAGCCGGTGCTGGATTGGGAATGGCCCCAATTCGCCGTTTATTTTGACGATCTGGAAGCGCGGGATCTCACCGCCGATAATGTGGCTGACTGGCTGAAAGACTGGACCCGCATCGCCGAAGTGTTGAGCGAATTAGGTACACGGCTCCAGGTCGCCACGACGCAAGACACGACTGATGACGCGGCCGAAGTTGCCTATAAGCGCTTTCTGGATGACATCCAACCGCATTATCGCAGCGCCGAGCAGAATCTCAAGGCAAAGTTATTGGCAAGCGGTCTGGAACCAGTGAGCTTCGAGATTCCACTACGTGATCTACGGACCGCAGCGGCCCTGTTTCGCGAGGAAAATACACCGTTGCTGACGGCTGAGCAGAAGCTACAACTGGAATATAACCGGATTTCCGGTGCACAATCCGTCACCTGGGCAGGCGACGCATTAACCTTGCCCCAGGCGTATGCCCGACTGGAAACGCTGGAACCAGAACCGCGCGAACAACTCTGGCGACAGATCGCCGAGCGCCACTTGCAAGATCGTGATGTACTCAACGACGTATGGCAGCAGTTACTTGAGTTGCGGCAACAACTCGCTCACAATGCTGGTTACGATTCTTATCGAGAATATCGTTGGGCAGACCTGCGGCGGTTTGATTACACCCCGGCGGATTGTGAAACCTTTCATGACGCTATTGCCAACGTTGTCGTGCCTGCAGCCAGCCGGGTTTATGATCGACTGCGGTCGACGCTGGGAGTGGAGAGGCTGCGGCCCTGGCATCTACGGCGCGATCATGCGCATCCGCCGACAATGCCCACACTGCACGCTTACGAAACCATTGACGATCTGGAACGTATCGCGGAGACGATTTTTAACCGGGTTGACCCGCAACTCGGTGAATATTTTGGCATCATGCGCCGCGAAAATCTGCTGGACCTCGGCAACCGTCCGGGAAAGGGTCCGGGTGGCTACTGCACCCGCTTTATGCTGGCGCAGCGTCCGTTCATCTTTATGAATGCGGTGGGTTCGGCCACCGATGTGCGCACGTTGCTGCATGAGGGCGGTCATGCGTTTCACGCTTTCGAATGTGGTCAGTTGCCCTATATTCAGCAACGCGCCCCCACTGCCGAATTCGCCGAAGTGGCCTCCATGTCAATGGAATTGCTCTCGGCTCCTTACTGGGCCAAAGCAGAAGGTGGCTATTATTCGGCTGAAGATGTCGTTCATGCTCGTCGTCAACACCTGGAAGGGATTCTGGTGTTCTGGCCGTTTATGGCGGTGGTGGATGCCTTCCAGCACTGGGCCTATACGCACGTAGCTGAGGCCGCTGATCCAGCAAATTGCGATGCGCAATGGCGCGAATTGTGGAACCGTTTTGTTCCGGCGGTGGATTGGACCGGCTTCGACGCGATGCAGGCCACCGGTTGGCAACGCAAATTACATATCTTCAATTATCCGTTTTACTATGTTGATTATGGCCTGGCGCAACTGGGAGCGGTGCAAGTATGGCGCAATGCCCAGACCGATCAAGCCCAGGCGGTCGCTGATTATCGTCAGGCGCTGGCGTTAGGCAGTCAACAGCCACTACGCGAACTGTTCGCGACGGCGGGGGCACGCTTTGGCTTTGATGCACCGCTGCTGCGCGACGCGGTTGAATTGATCGCATCGACTTTGGCCGAACTGGGTGTTGAGTAAATGGTTTGTCTTAGGTGCGGAAGCTATATAACTGACAAGCACATAGCCGTGAACCTGATTTCAGGTGGCTAGAGATTATTTGCCGTTGGGTCACTAAGTGCTCCATCCGATAAGTAATTATGTAAAGACTTTGCGCCAGACGTAAGGTTTCTTATTTTGATTCCAATGGTGTGTTGCCCACTCGATAGCGTCTGCAATCTCAGCAACGATCTGAAAGCAACGCCCTTTGAGCGCCAATGAACGCAAGGTTTTCCACCAGGGTTCAATCAAGTTCAACCAGGGCGCATAGGTGGGTTGAAACAGAAACTGCACATGGGGATGAGCCAGTGCCCACAGGCGCACATTCATGGTTTTGTGCGTGCTGAGGTTATCCAGGATCAAGATCAATTCGCCGCTGACCAGGTTTGCACCACCGCATCCAGTAGATGAATGAAACCAGTGGTATCGCGGCGTGAGCCACAGACGGTCAGCGCTCGACCAGTCGCCGGTTCAAAAGCGCCAAACACCCACACCTTGCCCCACTGTCCATAGTCGGCTTCCACAAGGGGTCGCTTGTCCCACCAGCGTGCTACTGGATAGGTTTTGGCGCTCACTGGCCCATCTCATCCAGGCACAGGACGTGGGTATCGCTTGGCGGCCTTTGATACAACCTCACAATCGCCCCCTTTTCTGCGCGAACTGCGGATCAGGACGCTCGGTGAAATAGGTCTTCTCCTGATACCAACGGATGCCTTCTGCTTCCAACACATTGGCGATTTGACTGCGTGATGTGGGGATGTGCAGTTGTTCATTCATGTATTCGGTCAATCGATCCAACCCTTGCCGTTCGTTTATACAACCGCCGGATGTGGATTGAAGCAATGTTTGGTGACATCAAAGGGCATGGTTTTGACTTGGAATTGAGCCGCCTACGCACCCCTGAGCGTTTATCGCGTTTGCCCTTGCCGTTTGCATCCTTTATGTTTGGCTTGTGACCCTCGGTGACCATGCTTTGAGCAGGGTGTTCAACACCGAGGTTGACCGCACTGACCGTCAAGATTTAAGCATTTTTCGCTTGGGATAGGGTTGGCTTGAGCGCCGCTTGGCTTTGCATGTTTCCTTCCCCATTGCATTCAGTCCGAACTTTTGTTTGGTGTCGGGTTGCTAGTCGCAATATAATTTATGGAAACGAAACCAGAACACTTCATCCAACAGTTAACGACCGAAAAACAAGTGAAAATTGTGTCGTTTGTTACCGTGAATGCACATGGTAGCAATCTCCCCGCTGCTGAAAAGCTGCTAGCAGAACTGTTAAGTGATGGTTGGCACGTTGTCGCATCGGGCGCAGCCGGCGGAGATCCAGGTCTAGGTGAAGGCTCACCCTGGGCTAATGGGTACGTTATTCTAGCCCGCGAAATCGTCGACAACTGGTAATATACTTTGCCCTGGACAAAGACAGGCTACATTGTCCTGTCAATGAACTGAATTCGTTGGCTTCTAGCTTATGTTGACTCAGCACCAAGCACTAAGCGCTTTCGGCTGTTATTTGCGCCACGACATCCACCAGTGCCTCATAGGGTTGGGCGCCGCTCACCAGATATTTCTGCTCGAACACCAGCGCCGGGACGCCCGTCAACCCGTACATCTGCGCCCGGGTAACATCCGCACTGACCGCCATATCGAGTTCGCCAGAAGTCAACGCCACCAGGAATGCGTCGCCGTCCAGGCCGACAGATTCCGCCACTTCGCGAAGCACATCAATGTCAGCAATCGAGCGCCCATTCAGCCAGTAAGTCCTGAATATTGCCTCGTGATAGGCATCACCGACGCCCTCAACTTCGGCATATTTCGCGCCCACCAGCGCCGGTCGACTGTCAATTCCCCAGGGGCCGGGATTCAATTCCAAGCCGTAATGCTCCCGCGCGATAGCATACAAGCGGGGTCGTCCGGCTTCAATCCGCGCGCGATATTCCGGTGTAATCGGCGGGCCGCCGCTGGGTCGCAGTTCAAATGACCGCCATTGAATTTCTACATCGTGACTCTGTTTGAGCTTCTCCAAACTGGAGGAGACGAGGTAACACCAGGGTCAGACAAAATCTGACCACACATCAATTCGAAGCGACATCAACTATCTATCCTAAGCATTCAACACTTATATTAACGGCGCAAAAGTCTCCCTCTGCGCCGCTATTGGTTACTCTACTATCTCCCGCGCGGGCTACAGCGTCTGCTGTTTCCGCAGCCAACGCCGGTGGATGCCTAGGAACAGCACGACCCCGATGGGCAGGACACCGTTACCGACAATCAGATTCAAGCAGAATACCATAAGAATCAGCGTCAGGACATCCTCACCGGACAGCACATCGTTATATGTTTGCAATACAGAATTAAGACAATCGGCCAATAAATTAGAATCCCCACCAAAGAAACTGTAGGCTTCATAGCAGAAATCTAGCGATTCCTGTGCTTCCTGCCGCCGCCGCCGGAAGCGCTCCTCTTCGGATTCTTCTTCCGCTTCGGGAACGTCGCCATCATCGTCATCATCAACAGGTGGTGAACCCGTGTCTTGTTGTGATGGTGGGCCACCGTTGCTGGTGATGCAATCATTCAAATTGAAGGCTTTTGAACCAGCCGCCGGTGCCAGGTTGCCATTACTGCCATAAATAGTGATGATCTCCTCGCTGCTGCGCTCCATCACCATATTATCGCCCAGCGCCTGCTCCTGGCCCACATTCAGAGAAATGGCATCAGCCAGCGGAATTTCCTTGATCGTTTCCGTTTGGGGCACCACCCGGACGACATAAATGGTATCGGTTCCCTCGTGGCAGTAGATCGTGTAATATTCTGCTGGGTCCGGGCTGATACGACCATCGGTATAGCCATCCCAGGGCGGGCCGCTGTCGCCGCCGTCATCATCATCGCCACTGCCGCCTTCCTCACCTTCGCAGCGTTCGGGGAATTCTTCGCAATACTCACCCCCGCCCTCATCTTCATCCGGCGGACATTCCTCCGGCGGGCATTCCTGTAACACAACCGAGGCAACTGCCGGGGTTGCAAGCAATACTGCCAAAAATAGAATCGATAATGTGAACAGATATTTTCTGATCATCTTGCCCCCAAAGATTATTTTGTTAGAAAAGTTGAAATAGTTATAATGCTATTATGAACAGAATCGACGCGATTGATTGCTAAAGTTTGTTGTGGAATTGTTACTATTCAATCTTGAGGTCATATTTACCATCGGGGCCAAAGGCGCTGAGCACGACATAATAGATTCCGTCGGTCGGCAAGGTGACTTCCAGCTGGGTGAAATCGGCATAACCCGCGTCGCTGTCCGTCGTCATCCGCAGCAACATCTCGTCCGGTCCATACACACCCATTTCCCATAGAAACCCGCTGCCCATCGGGTCAAAGTCCAGCAAATAGGTA
The DNA here is from genome assembly GCA_965223835.1 of Phototrophicaceae bacterium. Classification (GTDB taxonomy): domain Bacteria; phylum Chloroflexota; class Anaerolineae; order Aggregatilineales; family Phototrophicaceae; genus CAVYXZ01. The sequence continues at coordinate 5,340,337 of CBDCXQ010000001.1, read as the reverse complement.
TCACCCGCACGACCATCGAGCGACCAGCCTTCAATCCGCTGCATCCCGATTAAACCGCCCACGACCATCCCACGTTTGACCTGCCCCATATGCCGCAGGTTTCGCGGCAGTCTGAACTCATCCTCGCTGATGATATACTCGCCATTTTCATCAATCGGTGGTGGGCGCACCGGGAGCACATCTTCGACCGCATCATCAACCGCTTCCTGAATCACCGGCAGGCGATTTTGTACGAGAGAGCGCACATCAAAGACGATGATGGCTGCCACGAGTAGCACACTGACGCCAACCAGCCCACCAACCAGCAACATGAGCCGCCGTTTCTCATCTGCAAACATAATCGCCTCACGAACGTTTCTACCATCATAATGGACATTGCTAGACCGAATGGTTAACGCTGTTGCCAAATCGCCGGACACCAGCGACAATCGAGGGCAGATGGTAATAAAGGCGGTTACTGATGACGCTTACACTGGAAAGAATATTGCTGATTGGGTTGCTGGTCATTTATGCGATCGTCGCCAGCCTGTTTGCCTTGCTCACTCCCGACTGGCAGATACCCGATGAACCCGCCCATTTTAACTATGCGCGGCAATTAGTCACGAGTCGGCATTGTTGCCCGGTGATCGAACCCGGCGATTGGGATCAAGCCTATTTGGCGCAATTGACCAGCCAACGGTTTGCTCCCGATTTGTTAGTTGAACTGGACGCAGTTCAGTACGAGAATCATCAACCGCCGCTCTATTATCAGATCGTCTCACTGGCTTACAACCTGGGCGAAACGCAGAGCGCACGTCTGATCTTGATGCGCCTGTTTTCCATTATTTTCGGCGTCGGTGTCGTCTATTGTGCGTATGCAATCGCCAAAACCCTGTGGCCGGATCGCCCTGGCGTGGCGTTGGGAACAGCGGCTTTTGTCGGTTTTTTACCGCAGCATATCGCCATGACCGCCGCCGTCAACAACGATAGCCTCACCGAGCTTTTGATCGGCCTGACGCTGCTGGTGCTGGTTCGCTATATATTGGGGCAGGTCGAACCGAATCGACAGCTAGGCCGGGTATTATTGTTGATAACGCTCTTCGGATTGCCGGTATTGCTGTCATTTCATCGCGTGCCAACCGTCATGGGCACCCTCTTTTTAGGTCTGGTGGTGATCGGCGTTGTCCTGTGGCAACGGGGTCCCGCTGCAGCGGCCTGGCAACTCTGGTTACTGGGCATACTGGTGGGCATGATTTTCGTTACCAAGACGACTGGTTACTTTCTGGCCGGAATTGTGCCACTGGTCATCGTTTTCTACGAACGTCAGCGCCTGAAACCCACGACGCTGCAGCGTATGAACCGGGTTGCAATCAGTCGGAAGCTGGCGTATTTTCTCATCCCAGCGGTCATCCTCGGCGCAATGTGGTGGCTCCGCAACCTGCTGGTTTATGGATTCCCGGACTTTTTGGGATTGGGCGCACATGATGCCGTTGTCGCCGATCAAATGCGCACTGCGACCCAAATTCAGATGGTTGGTTGGCGTGCTTATCTACAGCAAAGCGTGCAAACAACCTTCAACAGCTTCTGGGGTCAGTTTGGCTGGATGGCGCTGCCGTTGCAGGGCTGGATGTATCTGGTTTTTCTGGTGTTACTTGTCATGGTCATCATTGGCTGGGTGCTTAAGGTTTTCGTCATTCGCCGCCTGGATTCCAGTACAGTACCCCACCAGCGATTGATCTGGGGCGTGTTGCTGGGGACCATTGGACTGACGCTGCTGGCCTATATCTACTACAATACCGAATTCCTCCAATTGCAAGGTCGCTACCTCTTCCCGGCACTGATCCCCATTGGCTTACTGATGGCGCACGGACTGGATGCGTGGCGACGTTGGCTGATCCCTGAAATTGATCGCGCGCAGTGGCTGCCATTGGCCGTTTTTGCGCTCCTGATTCCGTTGGATCTATATCTGTTGGTCCGGGTTATACGCCCGCTTTTGCTGCCCCTTAACGCCTGACTGTAGAATTCCCATTTTATACTGAGTATAGCAGCGGGTACAGGAAATTTGGAATGACCGTCGACATTTCATGGTTATTTGAGGGGCATGTTATCCTGGCAAAGGGTGCGGGTGATCTGGACCTGCAACAGCTTGAAGCAGCCGATGCAGTAATGGTTGAGATGATTCGGTCCAAGCTAGCTGCAGTGCCAATGGTACATATTCTGGTGGACCTGCGGGCAACAACGAAGATGCAGGTCGGGGTTCATGAATTATCCCAGGCCTTAACGCATTTGCGGGAGCCATACATCGGCTGGACGCTGCTCGTCACCGCTAATCGCTTGATTCGCTTCGCGGGTAGCATTGCGAATCAGGTTGCCAAAGCCCGCTTTCGGGCGTTTACCGACTTTGATGAAGCCTATGCTTTCCTGATGGAACAGGATCAAACGGTGCCGCCATTGGAAAACGCCAGTTAGTTCATAAAATCCGTGCTCCCATTGGTAGCTTACGGATGACATAGGCAGCAGCGAAGCAGATTGGGACGATGATAACAACTGCCAGTACGAATTTTGGTATATTACCCAGATCGACTCCCCGCAACGCCAGCGCCAGCAGCACCAAGATGGGAACATGGAAGACGTAGACTGCATAGCTGTGGCGGGACAGGAACGTTCCAAACCCGGACTGCGCATTGAAGAAGCGGCGGAACAGCGGGATCAGACCCAGACAAATGCCAACCGCGAAAATGGAATCCCAGAGCGCGTAGACCGCTGACTGCCAGTGCCCGTTGCCATACGCATTGACGATTTGCTCCGTAACCGCCAACGAAAATAGTTGGCCGCTAAACGCCAGCGGGAACAACAAGACACCCGCCCCCAACGCCATCACAAAACCCACGATACCCATAGCGCCAGGCAGCTTTCGGAACCAATCATGGTGATAGGCAACCATACCCAGGATGAAGAAACTGAGATACTGCGGGAGGTAGGCCAGCGTGGGAAAGCTGAGGGCATCTACGAACAGGCTAACTGATTCGCCTAACGGGATAATCAGCCTTATCAAGAAGCTTGTCAGCGCCAAAGCAAGCACAAAGCCACCAATCAGAAAATAGCTGGGTCGTGAAGGTCTACCCAGCACGGATGAGACCCGTTTCCGTGTCAACCACCGCCAGGCGACGTAGCCAAAGTTGAAGATGAGCAACATCGCAACAAACCATAATGGCCCCAGGCCAATGAGGTGGGGGTAGGTTGCCCAGGTGAGCGGAGTCGTGATCCCGGTCAGGCCCGGTGGCATCTGGTAAAAACCAATGGATGCGATTGGGTTGAGCACGAAAACAAACAGGATGAGCGGAATGCCGAGACGTAGTAACCGCTCTTTGAGGAACGTCGCTGGCCCCTTTCGATCATATGACCCTGGCGTGAAATAGCCGGTCAACAAGAAAAAAGCGCCCATAAACCAGGCCTGATTGAATAGCACAAACACCAGTGCCGCCGTGAAAGCGAGCGGATCGACAAATGGGGGAGCGGGATCGAGTTCCAGATAATAAAATGGTTGAATTCCGCCATAGACCATCGCGATATGATGGATTACGACGAGGATAACCAGTGCTGCCCGCAAATGATCAATAAAGAAAAGCCGGGCAGGTCGCTCCGTTGAAACCGGCTCGCGAAGGGGTTCCTCCATTGTTTGTAAATCTATTTTTTCCACCTCTTCCTCCTGAAATCGCTGTTGCTTTCGGCTGGGATGCAGCGGTCGCCGACTCTGCCGTTCCCATCCGGGCAACATTTCCTTCGTCTACATAATATACGAAGCCATGAAGCCGGTGGTCATATTATCAACATGACTACAGCCCCTACATACGGTTTCATTTCCAACCGGAAAATCGCGGTGAAGCAAATTTTGCGACTCAGGACCCGTAACGAATTGAATATAGACACAATGTACAAATCAACTGTTCATATTTCAAACAAAGTGTACAATGAGAGGACTGAATGTTGGTCGTTAAAAAGGTACACCTATCATGATTATCGGTATCCCGGCTGAAATCAAAGACAATGAATATCGGGTTGCTCTGCCGCCCCATGCCGTGCGTGAATTACTCCGCTACGAGCATACAGTTTATGTCCAGCAGGGGGCCGGGGCCGGTAGCTCATTTGACGATGACGAATACATCAGCGCCGGCGCGACACTACTGGACAGCGCTGAAGCGGTCTGGCAACAGTCCGATATGATCCTCAAGGTCAAGGAACCACAACCCGCCGAATACGGTTTCCTGCGTGATGATTTGATCCTGTTCACCTATTTGCATCTGGCGGCATCAGAAGACCTCACGCATGCGCTACTCGATAGTGGCGTGACCGGATTAGCTTACGAAACCGTCGAAGACCGTCAGGGCCGTTTGCCGCTCTTGCAACCGATGAGCGAGGTTGCCGGGCGCATGGCAACCCAGATCGTCGCCCATTACCTGGAGAAGCCCAATGGCGGACGCGGTATATTGATGGGCGGCGTTCCCGGTGTGCGGCCAGCGCATATCGTGATTCTGGGTGCGGGCACAGTCGGCACGCATGCGGCGCAGGTTGCGCTGGGTATGGGCGCACGGGTAACATTGCTGGACGTTAACCTGGACCGGCTGCGCTATTTGAGCGAGGTCTTGACCGGGCGGCTGACGACGCTGAGTTCGAATGCTACCAATATCATCGAAGCCATCAGCAATGCCGACGCCGTGATTGGTGCAGTCCTGATTCCCGGCGCACGCGCACCCCATTTGATTACCCGCGATATGCTGCCAGATATGCTGAACGGTAGCGTGATTGCCGATGTCGCTGTCGATCAGGGCGGTTGTGTCGAGACAACGCACCCGACCACGCATAGCAATCCTACGTTCGTGGTTGATGGGGTGTTGCATTACGGGGTGGCGAACATGCCGGGAGCCGTGCCGCGCACGTCGAGCTTTGGGCTGGCAAACGCGACGCTCCCCTACATTCTGAAGGTTGCCAATCTGGGTTTGGATGATGCCCTGCGCAGCGACCCCGGACTCATGCGCGGCCTGAACGTTCATCAGGGATATGTCACGCATGACGCGGTAGCCGATACGTTTGATCTGGCAGTGCGCCCGTTGGAGACGTTGCCGGTTTAACCGACTGATGCACCGTCGAGAAGCAAAAGCAAAAGAAGATAGATTCGCCCCTCATTTGATAATCATGAGGGGCTTTCACCGTATAGAGTGCCATGAGCGTAGCTGATTGCAGTTAATCGGTAGTCACTGCACCAGCAGCAGCCAGCACATCGGCGACCGCGAAATAGGCGGGTTTGGGTTGCAGGTCTTCATCGAACAACAAAGGCCAGTCGTCGTTGCCGGTGAAGTCCGGAATCCATGAATAGGCATCGCCCACCCCCCAGACAATGAACGTATCGCAATTGGGTGCTGCCACGCAGGCCTGAGCCACATGTGTATAAATCTCGGCCTGGGGAGCCAGCATCCGCTCACGGTCACTCAGATCATTATGAATGCGGACATCCATCTCAGTCACGGCTACCCGCAGGCCCAACTCGTCCCACATTGCCATGACCTCGCTCACCCCGCCAGCAGCTATCGCCCGCCGCTGGGTATGAGTCAGGTGCATTTGCAGGCCCACGCCATGAATCGGCACTCCGTCAGCCAGTAACCCACTGACCATCTCATAGATCGCGTCGGTTTTGCGTCCGGGCACATCAGCGTTGTAATCGTTGTAATACAGGAGCGCGTCCGGGTCAGCTTCATGTGCCCACTGGAACGCTTTGGCGATGTAATCTGGCCCCAGCGCTCGTGACCAGATGGTGCTGCGCATCTGCCCGTTATCAGTAATCGCTTCGTTGACCACATCCCATTCGTGGATGCGCCCCTTATAGCGCCCGACTGTCGTCTTAATATGGTCCTCGAGGATAGCCGCCAGTTCTTCAGGCGTAAAATTGTCTTCAATCAACCAGCCGGGTTGCTGATTGTGCCAAACCAGCACATGCCCATGCACGCGCATAGCGTTAGCTTCGGCAAAATCCACCAACCGGTCCGCATCACGCCAGCGATAACTACCTTGCCGGGGGCTGAGCAAACCATACTTGAACACGTTTTCTGGCGTCACGATGTTAAACTCACGGGCCGCCACTGCGCTATAGCTTTCGAGACGGAGCGCATCGGTGTTGATCGCCGCACCGATGTACAGGTCCAGTGGGTCGGCTAACTCGCGTAACGGGGGAACATCCTGAGCATTGGTCAACCTAATCACCACAGTTATGAGAACAAACAGGGTCACTTTTTTCAACAAGGTCAATCTCCTTTGATGTGCCAGTCATTTTAACGAACCTGATAACGAATCGGCAATCTGGACCTTCCGCTGGCGTGGTAGTATAGAGCGGTTTGTTTAACACCAAAAGGAGTTCTATGCTGCGCACAATTGCCCTGTTAGTGACGATTTTGCTGCTTTATCTTCCCGTCATCGCTCAGAACGCGACCCCGGCGATTCCCAATAACCCGGAGGCCACCCTCCTTCCAGTTGATGATCCACGTTTAGCATTATGCTCCGCACCAACTCTGGACGGATTTGAACCATATGTCATCCGCCCCGGCGATCACCTGGGGGATTTGCTGAGCGGAGTGCCCAACATCTCGGTGACACAATTGGCCGCTCTCAACTGTCTGGATGATCCCCAGGCGTTGCCCGTTGGGGCCGTCATCTGGATCCCCGCGCATACAATACCGAAAACCATTTCACCAGCCCCTTCAGCAGAACCTGAAATTAGCTCACTCACTGTGGCTTCGCCCAATTTTCAGAATCAGGACACGTTCACGCTAAGCTGGGAAACGACTGGCGGCACGACATTTTTTTATGCCTGCCCGGATGCCAGTGTAGACGATTGCCCCCGACCGGCTTTCGCAGAACCGGTCCCCGCCAGCGGCGAAATAACCATCAGTAATTATCGCTATGCTGGCGAAAAACGCTATCGGCTGGAAGTACAGGCTGGCAATGCACTTATCACGGAAGACCTGACCTTTACCATCACTTGTTCACAGGTCTGGCTGGGACCATTGACGGGATTGGTAACCTGTCCGGCAGAACCGCCGCGAGCAGTCTTCGCGGCCTGGCAGCCCTTTGAGGGTGGCAGCGTGTTATGGTTTTCGGACACAAGCGAAATCTGGGTGCTGACCAACACTGACCAGCGGGTGCAGATTTTCGCAGATACATTCGTGGAAGGCGAGGCTAATCCTGAGTATGCTGCACCGGCTGACCGCTTCACGCCCGAACGTGGCTTTGGCAAAGTATGGCAGATATTGGGTGGTCCCGACAGCCCCCTCGGTTGGGCACTCGCCGCCGAAACCGGTTTCGATTCGGCACGACAAGCCGCCGGCAGTCGCTCGTATACCACCTATATTCAGGGACCGGGCACGACGGTCTACGCCATAACCCTGATACCACAATTGGAAGTGGGTCTATGGGCACAGGTTGCCGGGTGATATAATCCCGGCGTAAATATAAATTATAATTTCAACAGGGGGTTATATGCGTTTAGGGGGGGTTGATGATTGGTTTGGCGGCTGGCTGAACCTCACCGATGAGATTGCCAGTAAGGTCAATGCTCTAGGGTTTACTGGCCTGGGGATGCACTATCGTGGCGACCCGCTGGACCAGAGCCTGGACGATGCGCTCCAGACCAAAGCGATTCTGGATGCACATGGCATCGAAATCGTGCAGTTCTGGGGGCAATATCCCAGCCTGGTGACCGCTGAAGAAACCGTGCGGCAGGAAGCCGTGCAAATTGGACAGCACATTGTCCAACGCGCCGCCGAACTGGGGGCGCAGGTCGCGTCATTGCGACCAACCAGCCACAATGTCACGAGTCAATGGGGGCCACACCCGGACAACTTCTCGTCCACAACCGAAGACATCTTTGTGAGAAGTCTGACGGAGATCGCGGCAACGGCTGAGGACTTTGAAATTCCGATTGCGCTGGAGTGTGCCGCTACGACAGTGTTGACCGATGCTGCCAAAATTCGGCGGATTATCGAACGCACGGGATCAAAATGGATCCGGGTCAACGCCGATGTCACCAATTTTGCGAAAGATATCCCGACTACCTACAATAATACCGCGCTGATTAACGAATTTTATGATGTGTTGGAACCCTACATCATCACCGCACATTTGAAAGATATGGTGCTGGAACCAACGCATAATGTCCGTGTTGCTGAAGCGGTTCCAGGTCAGGGCATTTTGGACTGGGAGACGCTGTTGCGGCGCTTCGAGGCCCTGCTGCCCGATGGCTACGCCCTGATTGAGCACCTCAGCGATTACAATCAAGTCGTTCAGGCCCGCGATTTCGTCGTTGGCAAACTGGATGAACTGGGCATTGAGATCAGGAAGTAGGCATTTCAGCAATTCAGCCAGTCAGCATTAGCCGAGGCAATAATGCGTGATTTCCGACAACTGAAAGTTTGGGGAAAATCTCATCAATTAACACTGGACATCTGTCGCACGACTGTGACGTTTCCACGTGAGGAATTGTATGGTTTAACAAGTCAGCTACGCCGGGCTGCAACCTCGATTCCAGCAAATATTGCCGAAGGTTGTGGTAAAAATACTGAGCTAGAGCTGGCTCGTTATATGCAAATCTCGATGGGATCAGCCAGTGAGTTAGAATACCACTTGTTGCTTTCTCATGATTTATCCTATATAGATGCACAAACCTATCAGGCATTGAATACGCAAACGGTTGAAGTGAAAAGAATGCTAGCGCCGTTTATCAAACGATTACGCGGTCAATAAGCTGAAATGCTGAAATGCCGAATCGCTTTTTCCCACTTTCGAAAGGACTTTTCATGACTAACCCATTTGATTTAACCGGCAATGTAATCTTGATTACAGGTGGTGCTCAGGGCATCGGTGGTGCAACGGCAGCGCTGTGTGCAGAACGCGGCGGCACGGTGGTAATCGCCGACTACAATGCTGAGAATGGCGAAAAAACGGCAGCGACCATCCGCGATAATGGCGGTCAGGCGACCTTTGTGCAGACCGATGTGCGCAGCGACGAGCAGGTCAAGCACCTGTTTGATGTCATTCGCGAACAACATGGCAAACTCGATAAGGTCGTGTGTGCGGCGGGCGTGCTGCTGGGGCCGCACTTACAGCCCGAAGCGTTTCCAGTGGATGACTTTACCAAAACGCTGGAGATCAACGTGCGCGGTGTGTTCCTGTGCTCGAAGTATGCGACGCCAATGCTGGAAGCAGCTGACAAGGGCGTGTTTGTGGTGATCGCATCCGGCGCGGGGGTCTTCGGTGGCAGTTCATCGCTGGCGTATGGTGCGAGTAAAGGCGGGGCTAACGGTCTGTCGATGACATTGCAACGCCATCTGGAACCGCGCGGCATTCGTGTCAACACGATCTGGCCCGGTAACATCATCACCGATATGAAGTTGAGCGTTGATGTGGCGCAGAAACGCCAGCAAGGTCTGCCAGAGCAGGAAGCCTATGATTATGCCGAGCAGCATTATGGCCTGCCGCCAGGCGTCGCCAAAGTTATCGCATTTGTAATCAGCGATGAAGCGGATTACCTGCGTGGCGGCGTGCGCACGCGCTAATCCATGCTGGCTGACAGCCGGGGACGCGGTGCGATGGGTTGCCGACTGGCCCGTAGCGGGAAGCGACCCCGCAATTTGTCATAGATTACATTAAAAATCAGGTGTGGGCTGTAGACCCGACCACCGGCCCGTACCTGCCCCGTTTCCAGCGCAATACGGAAATCAGCAGCAGTCTTGCCAGGGAACAGCGTATAGGTGCTGCCGACGGTATACAGATAATGCGAATCGCTGCCGCCGGTTTCAGGCAGATTTTGCCAACGCCGGTTATTAAATGCCGCTAACCAGTTGTTCATGAGTTCGCTGGGGGTGGCGTTACGCGTTTCGACCCCATCAAATGGTAAGGTCTTCATCAAATGACCCGCGCCTTCCATCCCTGGACGTCGTAGGATCTTCATGATATAGGCATAGGGATGCGCGGCAATCGCCAGCCCGCCCTGATGATGAATGCGGTTAATCGTCTCAGCGGCGCTTAATCCTGCCGGAATATCGTCTTGAATATAGAGCGCCAAAATATCGCAATCAGCGGTCGTGATTTCTGTGCTGATAATGACCTCAAGCTCGGGATAATAACGGGCCGCATAATCGCGCGCCAGATATGAACCATTGATATTGTCATGGTCGGTTATGGCTATCACCCGCAGGTCGGTTTGCGTGGCGGCGTATTCCACCACTGCTTCGGGGGTCTGCAATCCATCCGATTCGGTGGTGTGCATGTGAATGTCAGCTTTGCTGTAGCGCATCGTGCAGTGTCTCGTCTTCAATGTCACCAACTGTTATGTTATGCGCCAACCACCTATCAGCAGCATAATAATTTTGTGAAAATTTCTTAAGGAATGGGTGATCGCAAGACGGTGTTTCAGTAAGCAACCTGATTACCGCGCAACGGTTTAATCATCTTGCGTCGAAGTCGAGTATCATACAAAGTACAATTGACTGTATTCGGCGGCATAAATCGGCCAGGGGATTTTAGCGCACATTCTTTAATTGAAGAAGGTTCGAATCGACATGTCCAAACCGGTAACATACACCAACTACCTTAAAGTTGATGAACTTATCCAATTGCAACAACTGCACTCGATACCCCAAGAACATGATGAGATGCTATTCATCATCATTCATCAGGTGTACGAATTGTGGTTTAAACAATTGTTGCACGAAATCGATTACCTCTGTAGCAGTTTGCGCGCAAATAATATCGCCAGTGTGTTGCACACCCTGCGGCGAATATTGACGATTTTGAAAACCATCGTGTCCCAGATCGATGTCCTGGAAACGATGACGCCTTTAGAGTTCAATTCTTTTCGCACGTTTCTGGAATCAGGCAGCGGTTTTCAGTCGGTGCAGTTCCGTGAATTAGAATTTGTGTTGGGACACAAGCGCACCACGATTCTCAAACACTTTTCGGGGGAAGCATTTCATCATAACGAGTTGCAGCGTCGGTATCATGAACCAACCCTATGGGATGCTTTTCTCTATTTTCTGAAACGTAATGAGGTACAGGTTCCGAGGCGTTTACTTGAGCGAGATGTTACCCAGCCGATTGAACCCGCGCCTGACTTACAAGCGTTGCTGATTGAAGTCTATCGACATAACCCACAACTAACCCGGGTGTGCGAAAGCCTGGTCGATTTTGATGAAGGTCTGCAAGAATGGCGTTATCGCCATATGAAGATGGTCGAACGTACCATTGGGAGTAAGTCGGGCACTGGTGGTTCGTCTGGGGTGGCGTACCTCGCGACGACACTCATGCCGCTTTTTCCTGATTTGTGGGCTATTCGTGGTGAACTTTGATTGTTACTGGAAGGGTTTTCCCAAACCTTAAACCGCCTAAACTAAATCATGCATGATTTTCCTCTCGAATAAGCTGACAGGCTGTGGGGCTGAAATACTGACCAGCTTATTTTCCGAACAACATTCGCATAAAAAACCACAAATTCGCTGGACGTTCCGCCAGACGCCGCACAAAATAAGGATACCAGGCATCACCAAACGGCACATACACCCGCATTTTTTGCCCGGCTGCCGCCAGTTCCACTTGGCGGTCGGTCCGCACGCCTAACAACATCTGATACTCATAGCGGTCCGCGCTAATGGTGTTTTCCTGGATAATGTTGGCTGCCGCTTGCAGCATGTTTTCATCATGCGTCGCGAGACACAGGTATGATGTGTCCGAATCGGTCAGGAAATCCCGCGTGAGTTGAATAAAATTGGCATCAACATCGGCTTTGTCCGGGAAGGCAATAGCTTCGGGTTCTAGGTAAGCACCTTTGACGAGGCGGATATGGGCGTTCTCTACTGCCAATTGTTCTATATCGTCGGCGCTGCGATAGAGATAGGCCTGAATGACCGTGCCCGCATTAGCAAAACCATACTCGTCGCGTAGTGTGCGATACAGGCGCAAAGTCACCGCAACATGCTGGCTGCTCTCCATATCAATTGTCACCGGCACCGCAACCTGCTGGGCCGTCATAAATATGTGACGCAGATTGGTCAGGCACAGGTCTTCGCTGATGTCTAAGCCGAGATGGGTCGGTTTGATCGAAATACTGGCCTGTAAATCCTGTTCATGAATCTGGGTGGCAAGCTGCTGATAGGTGTTGACCACTGCCTGCGTATCCTCGGCCCGCGTAATGCTCTCACCCAGGTAATTTAAAGTGACGAGCAGCCCCTGTTGGTTGAGCCGTCTCGTCACTTGTATCGCTTGATCGAGCGTTTCGCCGGCGACAAATCGTAGCGCCACCCGTCGTGCCAGGCCCCAATGGGTCGCGATGTTGCGTGCCCAGCCCGCTTGCGAGAGATAAAGCAATAAACGCCGTAACATCGTGTCCTCAAATTGATTAACTGCTGTCTGTATTGTAGCAGACCGCGTTGAGGCTTCGTTTACTGCAGATCTTGCTCGCTCAGGGTGGAATGGCACCCCTGACAATTCCACAGTTGCACGATGGGGTCCACGCCGACGGCTTGTGCCACCGGCACCGGCCAATGCTGCTCCCCGGCATGGCTAAAGTTCGTCTCGCAGCCGCAGGACGGGCAGGTTGCATGGCGGTCCGGTTTCCCTGGGGGGACCGTCGGATGCTTTTGGTTGGGCGAAATGGATAACATGATAATGGCCCCTCAATGATAATGATTGTGAAACGTCCACACCACAATAACGATAAAAAGTGTGCAATCGTTCCATAATTCTATTCTATAATGCTGCCCGCTAATACGATGTATAAGGATTGTTGGGAACTGTTAGGGAACCGTGTCTAACATCAACCGGGGCAGATTTAGAGGTTTCAACGAGGGTATGTCAAGTCAGGGCATGGAGATGGTGCATCATCACGGGATAAATCACATCTTCTTCCGAGATGCCCGTCAAAACGGGTATTTGCGTGAGATTATGTTTCCCGGCAGTTGCTGGGACAATGAAATAGCAGATCAGGGTTGAACTACTCTTCGGTTTTGGCCGGTTGGGGCGGTTCCGCCGTCGCTTCGTCGATCGCTTCTAGCTCATCTTCATCTTCCCAGCTGATAATCCACACACAGGCACCTGCCACCAGCACCGCCGCGACCATCAGCGACAACCATTGTGTGGGCAGCAAACCAACATCGCGGGCTTCGATCACCAGTAACGTAACCATGCCCACCGATAGGACAATCCAGGCCGCTAACCGGGGATGGCGCATGGCCCATTGGACGGGGGGAAGTTTTTCAAGTCGCCTCAGCATCACAACCTACCTGAAACAAAACAGCAGGCTGCATCATAGCGTGCCTGCTGTTGCTTGACAAGTCTGGATCGATTATAGCGGTTGCAACACCCGGTCTTCGCGCAACTTCTTCGTCAGTATTTTGAACTCGGCACCGCCGCTGGCCGTAATGGTTTCCTGCACCGCCTCCCGCCACGCGGGAATCTTGATGTCCGACACCGTTGTCGCGCTGTAACCATGACCCAGAAAAGACTGGATAATATCATCATCTGTCTGGGGGTTCAGAAAGATAAAGCTGACTTCGCTCTGCAAATCCATTGATGCTTCTTCAATCGCGCTGACTAACGCGCCCACGACAGGCCCCGGTGTGATCTCGGACTTCAGGTGAATTTCATCAGTACGGGTAATGAGATTTTCAACCTGCCAGCCCATTACGCCAATATGATTGCCCGCATCACTGGTCGCCAGCAGGTAACTTTTCTGCCCAAAGGCCATCATGATGTCCATCCGGCTGATGGATTGCCCCGTCACGCTGTTGATGAAATTGGCAATATCTTCAGCATTACCGGGCATCCCGCGCTTAATTTCAATGCCGGGCGCACCCGCGGGTGCCGTCAACGGTGCTGTGCTTTTCTTCGCCATGGCCGCCGCTTGATCTAGCCCCGCTGGCTTGGACGGCGCGGTTTGGGCAGAAGCCGCCTGCGCTTCTTGAATCAACTGCTGGCGGATTTGCCCCCAGGCATCCTGGACCTGCTTCCAGGTCTCTTCAACATTGCCATCATTCTTAATGATAACATTGGCCTTTTCGCGTTTGGCAGCCTGTGGATTCTGCGACAGCATCCGCTGCTTGGCCCCATCAGCAGAGAGTTTGCGCTTTTCCAGTAGCCGTCGATATTGCGTTTGCGGCGATGCATCCACCACCCAAACCGTGTCAACTGCACTCGCCAGGTCGCCCTCCAGCAACTTAATCGCCTCAATCGCCACGACCCGCTGCTTCGAACGGCTCACAAGGGTATTGATCGCCTGGCGCACAATCGGGTGGGTAATCGCTTCCAATTTTGCCAGGGCTTCGGGGTTGGAAAACGCGAGTTGCCCCAGCATCGCCCGATTAATCTTTTTGTCCGGCCCGACAATAAACTGACCGAATGTGTCAACAATCGGTTTATAGGCCGGCGCGCCCGGCTGCATAGCCTGGTGGGTCAGACCATCGGCATCAATCGTGTACGCGCCCAGATGCTGTAACATCTGGCGAACCATGCTCTTGCCAACGGCGATATTTCCCGTGAGGCCGATTACATATTTGTTAGGCCAACGACTCACGGTGGCACCTCCAGATAATGAATTGCCCGCAGATAATAACGTTCCTGATGTTATGTCATTATCTATTGTAGCTTGATTTTGATTCAAACGGCAAACGAAATACTGTCAATGCCTTAAGAGTTAGGCCTGGGTGGGCACCGCGTCCGGCGTTGGGCGCCGTTTTACCTGGCGTTCCCCTGGTAAAGCCAGGGCCAGCAAGCTGGCAATCACGACCGCCCCGGCAACCAGTTGGAAGGCAACTCCCAGCCCAATCAAATCTGAAATCCAGCCGATCAGGAAATTGCCCAACGCGCCCATGCCAAAGATCAACCCCAGAATTAAACCTGAAGCCAACGCTTTGCTACCCGGCAGAAAACCCTGAGCCATCACGACAATGATGCTGTGCGACGCCCCACTCAGCGCACCAGCCGCAATCGCCAGCGTAAAAGCCAGCGGGCCATCCACAACGGGCAGAAAGAAGAAAGCCGGTGCCGAGGCCACCATGCTCACCGCAATCACCCGCCGCCGGTCAAAATGATCGGCTAAATTGCCAAAGAAGACCCCGGCCAAGCCAGACCCCACCCAGAACGAACTGGCGATGAGGCCATATTGGGCGGGCGACCACCCCTTTTCCTGAAACAATACCGGAATAAAACTGACCACGCCCGGCTGCGCCAGACTACGAATCGTCACCATCACGATCAACAGCACAAATGCCATCACCGGGAACACCGTGCGGACATCCTTACTTTCGGGTAGCACTGCCGCTTTGGCGGTCCGGTGTTTCTGGCGATTGGGGAGGTTCATAAACATCAATACGATAGGCGGAATGGCAAATAACCCAACGAAGAGCACCGGCGCCACCGTTCCCTGTTCAGCCAGTTGTCCGGCGAACATCGGGCCAAGCGCTGCCGTAAAGGTATTATTGAAAGAAGCCGCTTGATTGAGCAGCAAACCGGCCAGCGCGGGTCCTAATGCCAGCCCCAGTTGGCCGAACAGAAAAAAATAAGCCATATTACTTGCCGCGTGGGACTTATCACTTTCCGCTGCATATTTCGATCCCACCGGATGAAATGCACCACTGCCCAGCGCGGGAATGACAAAGCCGAGAACCATCAAGGCGATGATCCCTTGTTCTGC
Source organism: Phototrophicaceae bacterium (assembly GCA_965223835.1). Lineage (GTDB taxonomy): Bacteria > Chloroflexota > Anaerolineae > Aggregatilineales > Phototrophicaceae > CAVYXZ01. Next base: position 5,324,628 of record CBDCXQ010000001.1, on the reverse strand, counting down.
TGCAATCAATGCCAGCAGGACCATGCCGACGGTCCAGGCCACGCCCCCGGCCCCTAACCAGCGCCCGCCGTTCCGGTCCGCCAACCAGCCAAACAGCGGCTGCGTGATGGCCCCCATCAATTGCATCAGACTCAAAATGATACCGATCTGAACAATACTCAGGGGCTGGACGTTGACGCTAATAAAAGCGAGTAGCACCGGGGCCATGCTAATGAATGTGTCATTGGTCATGTGCCCCAGCGCCACCGCCCAAAACAACCGGGTACGCGGAATATTCATCAAAGATTACCTGTGTGATCAAAGTCACTCTGGATAATGCATGGCGACCCGTGCCCTGTCAACAGCAATGGTATCGGGTGGTCTGTGCATTAGTACCGCATAAGTTCACCTATCCCGCAGGTAAAGAACAGCGGTTGTGGTTCATCTATAACTACAAGTAACACGTATCGATCAAGAACATTTCAGAGGATCGAATCTTATGAATATGATGCTCCGCATAGGGCTGGGTGTGGTCATTCTCGGCGTGATAATTGTCGGTGCTGGCCTGTTCCGCCCGTCCCAGATCCAGAATGCAAATGGTCAATCCTGTCCCGTGCCTGCACGAGTCAGTTTCCTGAACTTCTGGGACACAACCGATTTCTGCCAAACAACCGTTGATCTGGATAGTATTTTGTCTGGCGGTCCACCACCCGATGGTATTCCGCCGATTGATAATCCCACTTTCGATAGTATTGAAGTAGCATCTGAGTGGCTGCAAGATCAGTCACCGGTCATCGCCTTTGAGTTAGATGGTGAAGCTAGAGCCTACCCGTTAGCAATCCTCACCCGCCATGAGATCGTCAATGATGAGGTGACCGACATACCGGTTGCCGTCACATTCTGTCCCCTGTGCAATTCGGCAGTCGTCTTTGACCGACGGGTCGATGGTGAAGTCTATCGCTTTGGCGTGTCGGGCAATCTCCGCAATAGCGACTTGATTATGTGGGATAACGTCACCAAAAGCTGGTGGCAGCAGTTTACGGGTGAGGGGATTGTGGGCGTCCATGCCGGCGTTCAACTGGAGATTCTGCCGTCACTGGTCGTCGGCTATAGCGAGTTTGTTGACCAATTCCCCGATGGCGTTGTACTTTCACCCGGCGGCCAGACTTATGGCACCAACCCCTATGTCGGCTATGATCTCAGTGCGCGTCCCTTCCTGTTTGACGGCGTAGTTGATGATCGCTTGTTTGCAACCGAGCGGGTTCTGGGCACCATTTTGGGTGGCGAAGCCGTGGCCTATCCCTTCCCGGCCCTGGAAAAAAATCCGGTCATTAATGACCAGGTCGGTGATTTCGAAGTTGTCGCCCTGTGGCAACCCGGAGCCGCCAGCGCCTTACATGATCGGGTGATTGATGTTTCGAAAGACGTCGGGATGGCAGCGTTGTATGATCGCACGGTTGATGGACAAACGTTGACCTTTAGCCTGAACGACAGCGGCGCGGTTGTGGACGATCAAACGGGTAGCACTTGGAATGTGTTCGGCACTGCGCTTTCGGGTGAACTGGAGGGTAAGCAACTCCGGCAGCACCTGGCATTCCCGCACTTCTGGTTTGCCTGGGCAGCATTCCGGCCTGAAACAACGATCTGGGGTCAATGATATTGCCGCGCTGATAGTGGGATGGTAGACTCCCATCTGTATCGCATCGCCTATACAGGGAAGATTCTATGTTGCGCGAAATTGGATTGGGAACGCTACTACTCATCATCCTGACAATCATGGTCGGAGTCGCAGTCCTCACCACTGCCGACTTCGGCCCTTTCGCTGTGAATAGCATCGGCGTGACCAGCGAAACGGCCCTGGTCTGGGGACAAAATGCCGAGATGGCGGTTGATGAAGCCGAAGAAACTAATGGCGAAGCTGAGACCGCTGAGTCGGCAGACGGTGAAGACGAAGCCGACTCAGCAGAAGCGACTGAGGAAAGCGGCGAGTAAGCCCCTTACCCCTGCCTTTCCACCTACATGGGCAGGCCGTTTATGGGTCGCAGCGTAATCAACGGTTCAGGCTTGACCACCTGACCAAGTTCGAGTTTGAGCACGGAGCGCTGGGCTGATTGGTGTATTACCCACTATACCACTCACCCGGATGCCGATTAGCCATTTTCGCGCAGCAGCTTCTGTAACGTTTCGCGCACGACCTGTGGATTGCCCTGGCCCTTAAGCGCTTTCATCGACTGGCCCATCAACGCGCCGAATAGTTTTTCCTCGCCGCCGCGATAACGCTGGACCATCGCCTCATTCCGCGCCAGCACATCCTGAATCGTGGTTTCGATCAGGCTGCTATCGGAGACCTGCGCCAGACCCTTTTCGTCCACGATCTGCGCCGGGTCGTCGCCGCTGGCCCACATGGCTTCGAGAACCGTCGTCGCAGTGCCTTTATTGAGCGTGCCATCACTCACCAGCTTGACCAGTGCGCCAAACTGGGCGGGGGTAATTTTGATGTGGTCAATGTCCTCGCGGCTGACCTCATTGGCGTTCATCACCGCGAAAAGGCTGCCGGTAATCCAGTTGGCCGTCGCTTTGGCATCGGCCCCGGCGGACAGTGCGCCTTCATAAAAGTCAGCAATCGACTTTTCGGCGACCAACTGGGCGGCGTCATAGGCGCTCAAACCGAGTTCATCCATGAAGCGCTGACGTTTGGCGTCGGGCAGTTCGGGGATTCTGGCCTGCAACTCGGCGACCCACTCACGGCTGACCTCAACGATGGGTAAATCGGGTTCGGGGAAATAACGATACTCGTCAGCGCGTTCTTTATACCGCTGAATGGTGATCTTCTGCGCGGCCTCATCCCAGCCGAGCGTGGCCTGGACAACGGTTTCGCCTTTTTCGTACAGCCGAATCTGGCGCTTGACCTCGTACTCGATGGCCCGAACCATATTGCGAATGCTGTTGAGATTCTTGATCTCGGTGCGGGTGCGGAGTTCGGTGTCATCTTTATGGAGGACACTGACGTTGGCCTCGAAACGCAGGATGCCTTTGGACATATCGCCGGTGTTTACGCCCAGATAGCGCAGGATGGCGCGTAATTTCTGACCATAGGCTTCGGTCTCGGCGGCGCTGTTGAGGTCTGGCTCGGAGACGATTTCCAGCAGGGGCACACCGGCTCGATTGTAGTCCACCAGACTGACGCCGTGCCCGACATGGGTGAGCTTGCCCGTGTCCTCTTCCATGTGCGCCCGGCGCACGCGGATGCGCTTGGTCTCGCCGTTTTCCAGTTCGATGTCGATGTAGCCGTTGACCGCCAGCGGACGATCATACTGGCTGATCTGGTAGCCTTTGGGCAGGTCGGGATAAAAATAGCTCTTGCGGGCGAACTGATTGATGGGCGGAATCTCACAGTTGAGCGCCAGCCCGACCATCATACCGTAGTCCATCGCCTGCTGATTAATCACCGGCAGCGTCCCCGGCAGGCCCAGCGAAACGGGGTCAACGGCGCTGTTGGGCGCGGCCTCGACACTATCGACCACCGGGCAGGCACTGAACATCTTGCTGGCGGTCAACATCTCGGCGTGAACTTCCAGGCCGATGACGGGTTTCCAATCACTCATGCGAAAAATTCCTGTGTTTTGATGGGTAGCACGCGGGAATTTTACCATATTCCTCAAATAGGCATATCATTCCACAGGCAGATTCTCTCAACAACCTTATTCAGTTGTTGCTGGAGTTCCTTACCGATATGCTGTTCCTCAAAATGCTCAACAAATAGGCGCGAAAATTTAACCTTGTTTGAGGCATAGTTTATTGGCTTTTGTTTGTTTTTCTGCATTCCTTTTACGATGGCGTCTTCAATTTTGTCATATTTGCCAATTGAAAAGAGTGTCACGTCTGAAGCACCCAATGCACTAGCAATGACCTGGGCTAGTAAGTAATTTTCTATCTCTCGTCCATCAGTAACCCAGCAAACGCCACCACTCTTTTCACATTCATTTCTTACTCGTCTCTTGGTTTCATTGAGGTGTTTACCTGCTTCTGCGCGATCGCTATCAATTAAGACAATAGCATTCTGATTAACTTTAAGCACATCAATCAATTCTTCGGGAACTTTTTCATCTTCAGATTCGCGCATTACTGAAAGATGCGAAAGCAGCCTACCACCATAAAACATGACCGAATAATGCAAACCCTCAATGAGATCAGGAGCCTCTAGCTTTAGCCAATGATTCAGATAAATGCGATCACTTGGACCCTCTACCCATATCACACAATTTGACTGGAGAAGATCGTTTGCTCGGACACCCAGATCATTTAGAGCAATCAAACTATGATCATCCTCCAAAACCGGCGCACAGACAGTCGCTCCATCCTGCAATTGCACATGGAAAACCTGAATCTGATTTGCGATGTCAGCGGGCATATTAACGTGTGCATTGATAAAGGTAGGTGAGTGTGTGCTGATAAGGTACTGATTGGATGTTTCTTCAACCAGAAAACGAATGAATTCACGTTGTAGCGTCGGATGGAGATGGATTTCAGGTTCTTCAATACAGCATATTGTGTTTTCAAGAGAAAGAATGGCTGTTGCTAATATAATTGTTTCGTGTACACCTGTACCATAGGCATCAAGCTCTAATCTTATGCCATCATTTTCAATAAGAATTTGTTGATTGTCATGGGTTACTTCAAGGTTGGCTTCAGGCAAATGCAATAATCGCCGCACAAAATCTTGAATCTTTTCAAACTTAACTCGTTCATGTTCTTTACCGGTATGAGGATGCTGATATTCTCCAAGTAATCGAACAACTCGTGTTCCGTTAAAGTCGTAGATTTCTCCATCTCGAATTTGCCTGAATACAGGTATAATCTGTACTGGGAGAATGGCATTATGGAAGTATCTGAAGAAATAAATATATGCCTCATTCAAAAAATGCTTTCTTATTGTTGATGTGGAAGCTTTACTTGTCCAATGACGTCCTTCAACCTCCGTTATTAAACTATTTGCTATGTTAAAGTCTTCTATCTGGGCTAACGTATGATCAACTACCTCAAGAGCTTGGTGCCCCTGTCTATTTGAAAAATAATAATCAAAATTTTCTATATTCGTTAATTCCATTAACTCCTTGTCGATTTCATTCTCCTTTTCACCAGAAAAACGCAGAGAAAAAGAAAACTGATGCTTTGAATCAAGTCTATGGAATTCATCACGTTGAAGAGAAGCGATCAAAGCAGGTGTTCTTGCCTCACGTTCGTGAGAAGCAGTTGCTATTTTTTTAATTGCACGAATTATGTTTGACTTGCCTGCATTATTTTGCCCGATCAGAATATTGCATTTTTTCCAGGGAGTAAGAACAACTGGTTCACTACCAATACTCCGGTAGTTTTGAATCTTCAGACCAGAAAGCTTCATATTATCACCTGATAGACTCAGATACAATTTCTATTCTATACCGCTATGGTTTATTCGCCTAGCACAGAATGGCAGTGAAAAATGTACACTAAGCCCCTTGACTCTCCTACTGGGGGAGGGTTGATAATGGGCGTATGTTCAAAATTGGGGATTTTTCCAAAGTTTGTCAGGTGTCGATCAAGTCGCTGCGACATTGGGACCGCATCGGCCTGTTGCAACCGGCTTACACTGACCCGCAAACGGGCTATCGTTACTATCACATCGACCAACTGGAACAGGTCAATCGCATTCAGGCGCTGCGCGGCATGGGGCTTTCGCTCAAGGAGACGGCGCGGCTGCTGGCGGATGACCTGACCGCCAGTGAGATTCGCGGCATGTTGCGGCTCAAGCAGGCGGAACTGCGGCAACAAGTCGAGGCGGGGCAGACGAAACTCGCTCAGATCGAAACGCGGCTGCAACAACTCGAACTGCGCCCGGCTTACGAAGCACAACTCAAGGTGGTGGAGCCACAGCGCGTGCTGGCCCTGCGCGAGATCACGCCCGATTTTCGCCAACTGGTTGACTTGATTCTGGCGGTCTATGCGGCGCGGGACCGGGTGTCCGATGCGGCGCAGAGTCCCGTGACCGGCGTGTTCCATGACAGCGGCTTCGACAATGCCGACATCGACATCGAACTGGCGTTCACGGCACCGACTGATAAGCGGCAACTTCCCGTAAATGATCATCGAGAATTGAAGATAACGCATTTGCCCGGGGTGGAACTGATGGCCTGCACGGTGCATCGCGGTCCCTGGCTGGATTTGCCACAGGGGTATATGAGCCTGGGCCGCTGGATTGATGACAACGGCTACCAGATCATTGGGCCGGGGCGCGAAATCTTTCATCACATTGGGCCGCGGACGGATGAAACCACGATCACCGAATTGCAATTCCCGGTGGAGAAATTATAGGAGACGCTTATGCCAATCCAACAACTCCCCGCAGCAGCGGACACGATGCAGCAGCTTGATTGGTTTATCGGTCAATGGGACGTACTCTCACGGTCGTTGCAGGCCGATGGTACCTGGCTGGAAGAAACAGTCACGGCGGAACACACCTACATCCTTGGCGGGCACGTGATCTTTGAGCATTTTTTTGGGCCATTATTCGGCGAACCGTTTGAGGCGTGGAGCCTGCGCAAATTCAACCCACAGGCCGATCAGTGGGAACAGCGCTGGGTCGATACGTCGCCGGGTGGCTTTGCTGACTGGACCGGTCAGTGGGATGCGGCGGCGCGAACCTTCACCGGCTATGCCAACCGCGGTCGCAATGCTGACGGCACCCTCAGCGAAAAAGCGGCCCGTGAAGTATTCTTCGACATCGAAGCCGACCGCTTCCAGTGGCAGTATGAACGCACCGCCGACGCGGGTCAAACCTGGGAGATCGCCTGGACACTGACTTACACGCGCCAGGAAACCGCTTAAGCGCTAGTCTATTCGCTTGCGGCCATTTTGCTGGGAATCACGAAGACCGGGCACGGGGCCGCACTGAGGACCTTCTGCGTGACACTGCCATACATCCAGCGGGTGACGCCGGTGCGCCCATGCGTGGACATCACGATAGCATCCACCCCCAGGCCAGTTGCCATATCGACAATCACCTCCGCCGGTTTGCCGATTTGCACCAACGTTTCTACGTTGAGGTGCGGTCCTTCCAGCCGGTAAACGACCTGGTTGAGATAATCCTCGGCGGGCTGCCGTATATTCGGTCGTGGCTCTTCCGGACGACGGATGATGCCGCCAACTGTCGTGAGAATTTCGTCGCCGTAGTCAATGTCCAGCATGCTGTCATCCACGACGCTCAACAAGGTAACCTGTCCATCTTTGCTGACGATGTGCGGCGCATAGCGCAGGGCCGTTTCAGCGAGTTGCGAGTGATCTAAGGGAACCAGAACGTGATCAATCATCGTATTCGTTCCTCCGACTATTATATTGCCTATATTATAGACTTCATGCTGTGTGGATAGGCCGCTGAAGATAATTGTTATGGGGTGTAAATATTCACCCTCGCCCGCCCATGCTCATTTTCTGCTATGCTGGTAGACATGAACTCGGTGATATGTTGGTTGCAGGTGAGATGATGCCCTATAATATTGCGTGGTATATCGAGAATCGGGTGATGCTGATCGAGGTCAAGGGCACGATTGCGCTGGCCGAATTTGAGCAACTGCATCAAGAAGCCTTTGCCTACGTCGCCCAATCGCCTCACAAAGTCCATGCCATCGCCGATGTCAGCCAATTTACCGCAACATCCACTAATCTGCGGTTGTTGACGGCGGCCACCAACAAGGAACAGGACGACAAACAGGGCATGACGATTCTAGTCGCGCCTAATATGCCGCACATGTTGCATTTCATGGCGAGTATCGTGCTCCAAACGCTGCGACTGGAATATCGAGTTTGCCATACAATGGCGCAGGCACTGACCATTCTGAGTCGCATCGACGCCGATTTAGCCCATTTATCAGCCCCGTGAGATCAGCTTGTAACGGTCATAAACCCCTCCCTTGTTCCGCTCTGCTCAACTTTCCCTCCCCAATGAGTTAGGGAGGGAATTTTAAGGTGGGTCTGCACGCTAAAAGAAGCTGCTAATCACTTCCAGCACGCCCAGAATGTCATCAGGATCACCAGATTGGACGGTCGTGTTGCTGGACCGGGCGATGCTCCCCAGCGCTTGAATATCGGCGTTCGCGCCATAGGCCACGGGCACGACGATCACCGGATTAGCGGTCTCACGGCTGGCGGTCACAGCTTGGAGCGCGTCGTTGAGCGTGATGCCGCCTTCAGCGGTATCCTCACCGTCGCTGAGCAAAACAACGGCCCGGATGCGGTCCTCAGACGTGGATTCGTTCATCAACTCGACGATGGCCTGCACCGAGTTATACAGGGCGGTCCCACCGTCGGCATTCAAACTCTTGATATTCGAGATCACCAGGTTGCTGTTGGTTTCGAGGTTATCCAATTCCACCCGAACTTCGATGCTCTCGTTGAACAGCGCTAGCCCGACGCGATTGGTCGGCTCCATGTTGTTGATGAAGGCTTCGGCGGCGATCTTGGCCTGTTCCAGCTTGCCCTCATCGGCCATACTGCCCGATACATCAATCAAGAGCATGATGTCGGCCTGTTTCTTGACGAACGACCAGCTTTGTTGAATCGCCTCGATCACATTGGGCGCGGGCACATCCAGCACGGTGGGCGGACCAGCAGGCGACACACCATTTTCCTCAACGAACGGGAACGCCAGTTCAACATCCGGGTTCGCCGGGCGGAATCCCTGCTCCATGATGCGCAGTTGCACAGCTTCGGTCAGCACATAATCGGCAAAGACGCGGGCTGCATCGCGCTGTTCCTCGGTGGTCCAGTCGGCGTTGACGATGCCCATCGGGTGCTCGTGCCAGAAGGTGCCTTCTTTGGGATAGAGCGCAACCAAGCGTTCTGGCGGCTTCACTTCCGTCTTGCCCTGGTTGATGAAGATCAAGTCATTCTCTTCCAGCGCGACGAAATCAAGATACTCTGGCCCCTGCGCGATGTATTGAATGAATTCGGTGGTCCGGCGCGAATAGTGCCGAATCAACTGCTCAATTTCACGCACGCCCTGTTGGACTGCCGGGTCGTTCACCTGCTCCAATTCAATGCGTCGTCCGGTAAAACCATTGGCCCGCGCCGCTGCGTAAAATTCGGCAATCAGCGTTGATAAGGCGGTGGAACTGATAAAGGGATCGGTATGTCCATAATAGACGGTCTTGCGGCCAGTGAAGCCATAATCCTGCCAGCCATCGGGGCTGTTGAGCACGCCGAGCAATTCTTCCCAGCCGATTTCGTCATAGCCAACGGTATCGCGGATGGCCTGCAAGCGGCTTTCCCAGATCGCCATCACGACCGGGGCGAGGGCTGTCGGGCGCACATCCGCCAGATCAAAAATCTCACGTCCCGATTGTGAATTCGCCAACGCCAGCCAGTGACTCACTGAAGGCTGGAAGATCACCGGTTGGGCGACGTTGGCGTTGTTGGGGGCAATGATCGCGTTGACGATCCCCTGCATGATCGTACCTGATGATCCCGGTTCACCCGTCACCCAGATGGGCCGTTCACCGCTGGCAAGATTTTGCCCCGTGACCGGGTTGCGCCCACTGGCAAACGCTTCGTTGAACTCCTGAATCGTCTGCGGCATGTAACGGTCGGATTCAGGTGCGTAAATGATGGACACATCAATGGCGTTGTCGGGGCGGCCACCTGCCGTCTGGGAATCGCCACCACCCGGCTCACACGCGACCAGCACCAGCAGCAGCATTAAGATGCTCAGGCGTAAAGGCGCTAAGGCGGACATCTGTCTGGAATGATTCATAAAATACTCCTCAATCATATTCGTGTTTATTAACGGGGGTTAAACCCGCCCGGCTATCTGAAAAGATGGTAAGCCCGCTACGGGGCTGAACTGGATGCGCCAGTTGACCGGAAATTCACGCTGTACTCGGCACCAGGTTTTCAGCACCTGAGCGTTACCAGTGCCAAACCTGATTCCAGGCGGTGAGCCAATCAGCGGCGTGGCTGACCACCTTGAGCGGCTCAACGATTTCAACCCCCGCCCGGCCCTTAAACGCCGCCACTTGATCGACGGTATCTACTTCAATCGTTAGCGTTACCGGTGATGTCGGTACATAGGGCTGCATCCGGTCCAGATTTTGCAATGCTTCGCTGGCACCAGCCTCGATCATCTGGCGGGCACGAACCGGTGGGATCTGACGGGCCGAGTAACGCGACAGCCCCTGTTTGACCGCCACGCCGGTGAAACCAGCGCCGAGGTATTCGCGGCATTCCCGCACGACAGCGGTGTCGCCAGTCACCAGCGCGATGGGGACACCGTAGTGCCCACACAGGGCGGCGTTGATGCCACACTCGCCGACGAGATCATCATTGAACCACAGATTACGCCAGCGCACTGTCGAGATCGTATGACATAGAACCCCATCAGGCGTGTTGTTGCGGGCATGCATCCCGACCAACAGGCAGGCATCACAGCCGGTCTCAAGCATGTCGGTGTAGCGCGACCAGGGGTGATGCGCCACCCATTCACAATCCGGGTCCAGCATTTCCGGCAGCAGCGAATTGAACGACCAGTCGCCACCCGCGCCATGACAATCCACCACGACGATCTCGGTTGCTCCGGCAGCTTTCGCCCCGCGCACCGCCGCGTTGATCTCTTCGGTATAGAGCACGCGCCCGGCCTCGTATTGGGGCGCACCGCCAGTGACCTGATCCCAGGTGACAATGCCGCTGACACCCTCCATATCGGTCATAATCAATATACGCATCAACAATCTTCCTGTTGCACTCTGTCACCTCTACATTGTAGTGCGAATTGGCGTGTGGGGGTATTGAACCCCTCAGACTCTGGGGTAATATCGAGCGAAAATGTAACCAGGAGCGCATGCTGATGGCGAAGCAGCTACGGGCGATTCTCTTACTGCCGTTTACCGTTACTGTGATTATTCCGGCGTCGTTACTCGGTTTGACTCAATCGTTCAATCTGTTGTGGGGAACAGCGCTTCCCTCTAATTTAGCGTTACTCATGGTCGCGCTGGTGTTGGCAGGGGGCGGTCTTTGGTTAATCATCAGCACGATTCGGCTGTTTATGGCGGTTGGCAAGGGCACCCTTGCCCCCTGGGATGCGACCACACGATTGGTCGTGGTGGGTAGCTATCGCTATGTCCGCAATCCAATGATTAGCGGCGTTTGCGCCATCTTGATAGCTGAAGGGTTGTTAAGTGGCTCGTGGACACTGGCGGGCTGGAGCCTGCTGTTCATCGTGGGTAACATGATTTATATCCCGCTATCCGAAGAGCCGGGCCTCGAACGACGATTTGGTGATGACTACCGTAACTATAAGCAGCATGTCCCCCGCTGGCTACCGCGCCGCACGCCCTGGACGCCATTGACCGGCGATGCTGATCCAGGATAACACCGTGTTATCATCGCCGTCACAAGTATCAAGGCACCAGATCTTATCCCAAATACTTATCCCAATTGACCGCTAATATAACCCAAAAGCGGGGCTAAAGTGCGCCAGTTTTCCCAATTATCCCAGAAGTTTTGAACAGTTATCCCAATCAACCTGTGCATAACCTGTGCATAACTTATCCCAAAGCTGTGCATGGCTGTGCAAAACTCTTGGGTTATCTGTGCAAAACTCAGGTTATCGACAGGTTAGAAAAGACAAGCTGTTCAAACTGTGTATAACATCTGGTACTTATCGACACGTCCCTGTGCATAACTTTTTTCCCGCATAACCCAACCACTTATCCCCAGTTGGGTTAAGTTGGGGTTATTTTGCGTTATAAACCTGAGAGGTTGGGAAATAAATCCCACATTGCGTTAGACATTACAGAGTTTTCGACAGTTTCGACAGCCCCTACTAATACGACTATCTTATAAAAATGATCTTTGAACAAAGACTCCTGCATAAAATCGCAATCTCCAGTGACTATGCAGGAAGGTATTGCATTGGGTGCTGGCAACGATCGTTTACGCTCTGAAATCCCAGTCGCTGTTAAACTAAAACATGGGAGGTTTAATGTATGGAAATACTTGAGCGAAAAGTCGCTAATCTGACCAAATTGGCTGAAATTAGCGCGATCTTAAACTCGACGTTGCAACTAAAACCGCTCCTCGAATATTTGATGGATGCGGCGGCTGAGATTACTGATAGTGAGGCGGCGTCGGTTTTATTGTGGGATGATACCCGTGACGAACTTTACATTGCGGCAACCACGACTGCTTCAGCGGACTTGAATCTGGTCGGGCGTACGGTACCGTTACAAGGAAGCATTGCCGGGGAAGTTCTCCGAACGTTACAGGTGCTTCAAGTTGATGATGCACATCATGACCCGCGTCATTATACCAAGCTCGATTCATCCAGCGGCTTCCAAACTCGCTCGATTTTAGGCGTGCCCCTGACCGCCAGGGAAAGTTCGATTGGTGTACTGGAAGTGCTAAACAAGCGGTCACTGCCCTGGACCGAGGAGGACCGTACCTATTTATCGATTTTAGCGGCCCAGGCAGCGGTAGCGATTGAGTCGGCCCAACTGGTTGAAAAACTCAAAAAAGCCAACCGTGAACTCAGCGAACTGGATAACCTCAAAAACGACTTTATCGCCATCGCGTCACACGAGTTGCGAACACCACTCGCCGTGATTCTGGGGTACGCCAGTTTTCTCAAAAACAGTGCCGACAATCAGGTCCACGAACACGCCGGAAAAGTGATGAACAGCGCCTTACAACTGCGACGCATCATCGAGGACATGACCAATCTGCGTTATCTCAAACAGGGCGAGGCCGAAATCAAACAGGAGCCAATTCGGCTGGCAAAACTGCTGGACGATGTGTTGACGGACATGCGATCATTGGGCGAAACCAAAAGCCATAAACTGGTTGTGGTACATCCACCGCCCGACTTGACCGTTTATGTCGATCCCATTCGAGTGGGCATGGCGATAACCAATGTGCTGAATAACGCGATTCGCTTTACGCCGGACGGCGGCCATATCACAATTGAGTGTGACCAGTCCGAACCCTGTGTGGTCAGGCTTAGTGTCACCGACAATGGGGTTGGTGTTGCCTCCGACCATTTAGAACGCATCTTCGACGATTTCTATCAGGTCGAAGCTTATATGACGCGGCGACATGGTGGGATGGGCATCGGCTTGAGTATTGCCCGCGCCTTGATAACTGCCAATGGTGGTCGCATTTGGGCCAGCAGTCCGGGGTTAGGCCAGGGCACCACCATAACTTTAGCGTTACCACTGGCGAAATAATGTAATATAAGCTAAACATAAAGACGGCGAACGTACAATGAGGGAGCAAGCATCAATGAGCATCGAGTTTAAATGGCTAGGCCATTCGGCATTTTCATTTAAAGTTGAAGGACATGATTTTCTGCTGGATCCGTTCCTGACGGGCAATCCATTAGCCGCAGCGAGTGCGGATGAGGTGGCCGCTGAAATCGTCTTCCTGACCCATGCACACGGCGATCATGTTGGCGATACCATTGCGATTGCGCAGCGTACCGGCGCTAAAGTAGTCTCCAACGCGGAGATCGCCGGATGGGCTGGGCAGCAGGGCGTTGAATCACACGGGATGAACACCGGTGGCGGTTATGACTTTGATTTTATTCATGCCCGGCAGACCATCGCGTTTCACAGTTCTTCATTCCCCGACGGGACTTATGGCGGCGACCCCAATGGCTTTTTGTTCACAACCCCCAGTAAAGAACGGATTTATTTTGCCGGTGATACGGCCCTTTTTTCTGACATGAAGCTCATTGGTGAAGCCGGGATCGACATTGCTTTCCTGCCAATCGGTGATAATTTTACGATGGGACCCGATGACGCGCTTAAGGCGGTGAATATTATCAAGCCGCGACTGGTCGTGCCGATGCATTATAATACGTTCCCGGTCATTGCGGTGGATGTCGCCGGATGGGCGAACCGAGTCAGTAGTGAAACCGATGCCCAGCCCATCGTCCTAGACCCCGGCGGATCGTACAGCCTCTAGCTGCTAAACGTAATAATTGATGTTACGCAGATTCACTCGAGTTTGTACCCAAACAGTAAACCCACTGCCTACAAGCACAAGGTGCGTAAGGTCAGTTAATAACTGTGTGGGCGTACCGGGGTGTGCGCCCTGTTTATAAAGAGAAACCGACGTGCCAGTTAATCTGTGTGCGTTTGCCAGTAATTCAATCACGGGAAATATAATTGAAGTACATCGGCCAACTTTACCCGCTTGCGCCCTATGATTTTGATCTATCGGTTCGACTGATGTGGCTCAGTGGCGTGTTAGACATTGCCCAGGACGGCGAATATTGGCGGGCACTGGACTTCGGTGACCGCAGGACGCTGGTGCGAATCGTTAACCAGGGGAGTATCAGCCAACCACAATTGTCCGTCTACCGGGTCGCTGCCACCGGACCAATCGCCGATGATGTGCTGTTGCAGCGAATGCAGCACATGCTCAATGCCGATCTAAACCTTCAACCCTTTTATGATCGAGCACGGCAGGATAAACCACTTTGGTCGGTTATCGAGCCATTGTATGGCTTCAAGCCGGTGCGGGCCGCCAGCCTGTTTGAGGCGCTCATCACGGTGATTATCGAGCAACAGATCGCGCTCAAGCTGGCAAAACGGGCCGAACACTGGTTGATTCGCTGGGCCAATAATCATATCGACTATGCGGGGACGCCCTATTATACGTTTCCACGACCAGCGCAAATAGCGGCGGCGAGTGTTGAGGATTTACTGCCCTTGAAGATTACGCGGCGGCGGATGCAGGTCATCATTGATAGTGCGCAACAGGTTGTTGCCGATACGTTAGATTTTTACCTGCCGGAAGCAACTTCCCCGGCCAGTGTGCGGCAAACCTTGCTACAAATCAAAGGGGTCGGTCCCTGGACCGCAACCTGGGCTACGATACGTACAACGGGCGATTATGTCGCGGCGGCTGAAAACGATGTCGCCTTGCAAGCTGCGATCAATCATTATTTTTACGATGAAGCAGGTCGGGCGTCGCCCCAGCGTGTCAAGACAACCCTCCAGCGCTATGATGGGTTTGCGGGTGCGGCGGCGTTTCACATTTTGATGCGCTGGGCCAACGACTATTATGCGGTTGAAGGTGTTAATTAAAACCTACTCGCCCAGGTCAACCAGTACATTGATGTTGCCCACGCCACCACCGGCGGCATGACCAACTAACAGGGTATATTCACCATCCGCTGGAATGGTGTAATCCAGGATGGCGGCGTTCATATTTTCGCCACTATCA
The DNA here is from genome assembly GCA_965223835.1 of Phototrophicaceae bacterium. Lineage (GTDB taxonomy): Bacteria > Chloroflexota > Anaerolineae > Aggregatilineales > Phototrophicaceae > CAVYXZ01. The sequence continues at coordinate 5,309,394 of CBDCXQ010000001.1, read as the reverse complement.
TCATCGCCGACCAATGGATCGCCACCAGTATCCAGAATCACCAACAGGGGATCAACCGGTGGTTCGCCGGGGCTGCCGTTCGCCGCGATATTGATGGTCTGCCCGGCAGATGCCGTAAACGGAATCTGGTAAACCCAGCCAGCCTCCATTTCAACCGTGAAGGCCTGACTATCCGTCACCGGCTCCGGCGCTGCATAGGACTGGGTGCGGTTGAGCACCATCCACGCCAGGTAATCCCCTGCCGCTTCGGTGACATTCTCCACCGAGGCATTCAGGGTGCCCCGCACCAGATAATAGCTGCTATTTTGGGGGTTGAGTTCAATAGCACTGTCCATATCTGACAGGGCATCGCGGCTGTTATTTTGGGCACGGTGCAACAGGGCACGTTCCATGTAAAACGAGTCGTCATCCGGGTTCAATTCAATCGCCCGGTTGTAATCCACCAGGGCACTAGCGAAGTCGCCGGTTTGCGCCAGAATAAAACCGCGCTCAAGATAAGGCTGGGCATTATCTGGATTCAGGGTGATGGCCCGCGAATAGTCGCTCAACGCCGCCTCAAATTCCCCTTCCTGCACCTGGATAAAGGCGCGTTGAATGAGAAACGTAGGTTCTTCGGGAACCAGTTCAACTAATGTGTTGTAGTCCGCCAGAGCCAGGTCCAGGTCTTCCTGAAACAAATGGATGCGGGCACGCAAGTTCAGGCTGTCGATTGCCCGGTCATAGGCGGCGATGGAGTTATCCAGGTCGGCCAAAGCGGAATCGAGATTATTGGCTTCCACGTGAAGCTGCGCCCGGTTGAAGAGGACGGCGGCGGTGTATTGCGGGTCGGTCATGGTAAAGGACAAGGCGCGGTCCAGGTCCTGTAACGCCTGGCGGTCATCACCCAGCGCTTGATAGGTCAGCGAACGGCTGAAATAGCCTTCACTGAAAGTGGGGTTCAGCAGGATAAACAGGCTGTAATCAATGAGAGCCTGCTCCAGATTGCCGCTGGTAGCCGCGTCATTGGCTCGTTGGAGAATGTTGGGAAGTACGACTGCTGCACCCGCTGGTTGTGCCTGTCCTGGCTCGATTTGGGCCGCTGCTGGTAAGGCTGTGATGAGGAATACCAATAAAAACGAGGTCAATTTTAATGTGCGCATGACTATTTCCAGACTATCACTTGGGGTGTTCGATCCTAATAACATTTTACTGCAAAATATGCGGTTTGGTTCAATTAATCAGATGATTCTAATGGGGCCATTGCCAAACGCAACGATGAAGTGGATGCTGAGCGAGGCAATTTGCCGGGTACAAAAAAGGCCGGGGAGTCCCCGACCTTTCGCTATAATCTGATATTCGAGACTCAATGTGTGGGTCTCGAAGCGTTTATTCGCTGGGTTCTTCCGTCTCAGCCGGTTCTTCCATATCTTCGTCCATCATGTCCAGCAGGTCGCCCGTGTCGGGGTCTACACCGGTTTCGATGCTGCCATCCTGTAACCCGGCATAAATCGCTTCCAGCTCAGCAATGACCTCATCTGAAACGTCCGAATCGTGCGGCGGCGCAAAGCCAACGCCTTCATTTTCCGCCGAGAAAGCGCGTCCGCCATCTTCATCGTAGAAGCCTTCAGCATCACCGTTGACCAGTGATTCAAGCGACAGGTAAACACCCTGGTCAACACGTTTCACCGCGCTGGAAGCCAGGAATTCGGCACCGGGGGTTTCACCACCGCCAAAGGTTGAGAAGTATTCGTCCTGGTCCACGCCGATGACGTAGACACCCTGGGCGGCGGCTTCCAAAATGCCACCGGAACCCGTCTGACCACCGGCACCAAAAATTACGTCGGCCCCTTCGTCAATCAATTGGAGGGCGGTTTCTGCACCGCGCGCTGAGTCAACGAAGCTATCAATGTAAACGCCGAGGACCGAGATGTCCGGGTTGACATATTTCGCGCCCTGCTCGAAGCCATTGCGGAATTTCACAACGGCAGGAACGGGAATCCCGTAGACGCCGCCAACAGTGCCCGATTCGCTCAATAGCCCAGCCAGCGCCCCGGCGAGAAAGCCGGACTGATCTTCACGGAACTGGATGCCGACCAGATTTTCTGGCGCTTCGGCAAAACCCTGATCAATGCCCATAAAATAGACGTCCGGGTTGGCCTCAGCGGCGGCCAGCGTGGCATCCGTCAAAAGGAAGCCGACGGTAATTACCGAATCGAATTCCGAGTCGATGCAGCGTTGGATGTTGGCTTCATAGTCGGTGGGGGCGGTGGTTTCGATAAAGGTCGATTCCAGATCAAAATCTTCGGCTGCCGCTACCATGCCCTCAAACGCGAACTGGTTAAAGGTGCCGTCATTGACTTTACCCACATCCGTTACGAGACAAACTGAATCGATCAGCGGATCCTGGGCCGCAACCGGCAGGATGCCGATCAGCAATACCAGTAAAGCCAGGGCGAGTGCGATACGTTTATTGAACACGCGCTAATACCTCCTCATTTGCTTAATGGAACCTTAAAATGCACCTGATGATGTTACCGCAATCACTGCGCTTTGCACACTATTAGATTATTAAGAAAATCGACGCTGTATTCCAGGTGGTAGCTCTTGATGTCGTGGAAAAGGATGATGCAGCGGCGCGTCCAGGCAAGGTGATAAGGGAGATTGGATTTGAACGGATATTCTGATTGCTATATTTACCGGAAACTACCCATGTGAGCAGGTTATCAAGTTCTCAATACTGCACTAGACTAACTTGACAACGCGACCTTCGTCCGAAGATTTCTGGATCGCTTCGAGAAGCCTGTGCACCTCTAACGCATCCTCAAAGCTGGGGGCAAATGGTTTTCCTGCTTGAATCGCTTCTGCCATGCGCACATAAGCCTGTGCCACGTTCTGTGGTGGACCAAATGGTACTGTCGGGGGCACAAATCGCAGGTGTTTGGGAACCTTTAATTCCATGAGTGGTTCGCTACCCTGAGCACCAACCAGCTTGATGGGCGTGATCTGGGGCAGGCCCGCGGTCGTTGCGATGATAGTTCCCTTACTACCATAAACAGCCATCCGCCACCCGTCTGCATGAAATGGAACAGCCGATAACTGGTAAGAAAGAAGTGCACCATTGGTGAGCACGCCGTTGATAAGGACGTTATCAGCGGCCTCTGCATCAACCATCTCACCAGTTTCAGTCATCCGTAACTGCTTCACTCGTGTTGCCACCTTTGCCGAAACCTCAGCCAGTGACCCAAAGCAATAAGCTATGTAATCAAGCGTGTGACCACCAACGATTGTCATCAAGTGGGCACCTCGTCGAATCTCTCGCTCGTATTCCTTCCGAGATGAGCGTTCAGGGGCGCTCGTTCCAAGAAATGTCATCTGAATGGAATGTATGTTGCCTAACCAGCCTTCATCACACAACGCTTTGATGTAGGTGAGGGACGGGTCGTGACGCCCTTGAAGCCCAATTGCGGTGACGACACCTTTGGTGTGTGCAAGTGCTGCCATCGCTGCTGTTTCGGCAAGGCTAGCACCAAGCGGCCACTCACAATAGACATGCTTACCAGCATTTAGCGTTGCCATCACGACTTGATAGTGGCTCGGTATATTTACAACAGCGGCAATAATGTCGATGTCGGGTTGAGCCACCAGTTCATTTACATCATGATAGGCACGATCTATACCAAATGCTTCACCAGCAGCGGCAGCCGATTCGGGACGACTGGTGCAGAGTGCAGCCAATTCAATTTGTTCTATTTCACGCAATGCTGGAATATGAGAAACTGGTCCCCAGCTCCTGCCAGCGGCATCCGCCCCCACCAGTCCTAATTTCAGTTTGCTTGCCATATCGTTGCCTTTCTGAGTTTATATTCATCCCCGTTACCAACAATAGAAATTTGTCGAGCCTGAAACTCATTGTCGTCGAATCAAAGTGATGAGATAAATCTCATTCCAATGGTGGGCCTGCAGTCTCTTGCTCTGGATATTTTGCGGCAAGCTCCTGTGCCAGTTCATCCGTAAATTCTCCAGACTTTCTCAACTGATTTAATTCACGAAACATCGCTTCTATATTCAGGGCTGGTGAAAAAATGTAGCGCAAGCGACCCTGACTCGTACCGACGTTCTTCCAGGCATGTACTGCCCCTTTTGGAATAAAGGCGACATCGCCTGCCGTCATACGATATCGTTCGCCATTCACTTCAACAGCAAACGTTCCTTCAAGAAAAATGAATGTTTCGTCTTGCTGATGATGGATGTGTCGAGCTAATCCGACACCGGGATCAACAATGTCTTCAAAAATTGCCTGCAAACCATTCGTTTCCTTGCTACCAAGCAACACTTTCATCGTTAAACCGGGAAGTAACTCAATCGTATCGGCCTGGGCGTATGTTGTGTGTGCTGGTTTCATCTTCTGATCCTTTCCTTCGGAATGGCCTGATGTGAGTATGAGACTGCATGCAATTGCTGTGGTGAAAACGTAATTGAAGACATACCTAATCTCATTCTTGCCGCCTAATAGTCAGACGGCTAAGTAATTTAGTAAAAAGAACGTCAATTTTTCCTGGCTAGATTCTGCTCCAGCCTCAACAATAAACGATTGAGTATGTATCGCTCCTCCACAGTAAAATCAGCCAGTGTCTCTTGTTCAAGTTGATCCCATGCTTGTTCAGTCACCGTTTGTAGTTCGCGACCTGTTGACGTGAGATGTATGCGAGATACCCGCCCATCCTTTTCATCCGCGTGTTTAGTAACCAATCCTGCTTTTTCCATTCTGCGTATCATTTTATGGATTGTCTGTATCTGCACACCAACACGGTTTGCCAGCTCGGATTGGGTTAACTTGTCCTCTTGCCACAGGTTCTGAAGCACCATTTCTTGACCAAGGTACAATCCAATATCTGACATAAATTTACCGGCACGATAATGGTGAGCCATACAAACGCGCGCAATCATATAACCAGTCGTTTCAGAGATTGGCTTGGGGTTTGGTCTCATAAGCAATCATCAAATTTATTCAGCCGTCTTACTAAAGATATAGGGCAGTTTATGATTTGTCAACCTGTCTACACCTTTCTCCAGGGCAATCACATCAAAATTGCACGAACAATCAAGTTGGGTTGTAGGGACATCAGCCGGTACAATCAGCGCAAGATATTATTGGCTGATATTGATTTTGGAAGGTAGATCAAATGGTGCAATTCTCTGAATTTACAGTCGCAGTGGCACAGGCGTCGCCGATTGTCTTTAATCGTGAAGCATCAACTGATAAAGCCTGCCAACTTATCACCGCGGCAGCCCAGAAAGACGCTCGGCTGGTAGCCTTTGGCGAAACCTGGCTGCCGGGGTATCCTGCATTTGCTGGAGCGAGGCACTCTGAACTCTGGTGGGAAGCTGCGGCTTTATATCTGGAGAATGCAGTTGAAATCCCCAGCCAAACCACTGATCGATTGTGTGCTGCTGCAAAACAGGCCGGTATCGATGTGGTGATTGGTATCGCTGAACGCGACCGGCAAACTCAGGGAACGGTTTACTGTACCCTGCTCTTCATCAGTAGCGAGGGACATATTCTTGGACGCCATCGCAAACTCAAACCTACATTTATCGAGCGAACGGTCTGGGGTGAAGGAGATGCAGTTGGTCTCCAGGTCTATGAGCGGCCCTATGGTCGAATCAGTGGTTTGAACTGCTGGGAGCACAATATGGTGCTGCCGGGTTATGCACTGATGGCGCAAGGCACGCAAATTCATATCGCCACCTGGCCGGGTATGGAGCCTAAGCAAGCGCCAACGACCCCTATCTGGGAACGTCAGCTGCTCCTTTCGCGGGCCTTCGCATCGCAGGGTAGTTGTTATGTGTTGCTAGCCGCCGGTATGCGTCTTCCTGAGTGTGTCCCTGAGCGCTTTCGTGAGATTAGCTATTTCCCAATAACGGGCGACAGTTGCATCATTGATCCACGGGGCGAGATTGTTGCCGGTCCAGCCGAAGGGGAGACCATTCTCACAGCAAGAATATCGATGAAAGAGGTCCGAAAAGCTAAGATCGTAATGGACGCTGGTGGACACTATTCACGGCCCGATATATTTCAACTTCTCGTCAACCGGCAACCACCTCAACGGGTTCGCCAGCAACCGTTGCCAGATACTATTGCTTCAACTGATGAGCAACCTGGACGGGCCGATACTCAGATTGATTCGCAACAGCCTATTGATCTTCATGACCCTGATACCAAATAGTTCTAAAGGCCATTAAAAACACTGCTCGCGTCTTAATTTGCCCAGGCCGCTGAACACATCTGGAGATTTTGGCTGGTGGATGAATCAAAAAGAGCGCCCAGTGGACGCCCCTTTTGGTGTTGAAGATCAACGAATTACAGGGTGTTGACGAGGTTCGAGAAGATGTTACCGATGGCCGGGCCAAGCAGCGCCAGGATCACGATCACGACAACGGCGACCAGAACCAGGATCAACGCATATTCTACCAGACCTTGACCTTCTTCGCGGGGCATGTACAGCATGATAATTACTCCTATAAATGAATGAGGTTGCATTGGCAACTGATCTAAAGATAGCATAAGTTAGGATTAAGAGTCAATGGATCTTCATGCTTGTCTTGATAAATTTTTACGTTATTTATTTCTCTTCAGGTTGAGGGATCGCTTCCAGGTGATTACTCAGTTGCAGGACGGCCTCGCGCAACGTTGTCGATTCCAGCGCGGCTTCCAAGCGAGTCAGACGAAAATGATCGTCCAGGTTCGCCGCATAGATTAAATTTAGGCTGTCGCGAGTCCCGTGCCGCAACATGATGGGATATTCCTCGGTTAGATGGAAGCGTACAATGTCCAGCAGGGTTGCCATTGACTGCTCACGGCGGTCTACGGTTACGGTGATCTGTTGTGAGTCAATGTTCTGCTGGTCGGCGACTTGCTGGAGCGTATCAAGTTGTTGTAAAGCGACGGTTATCCAGTATTCCAATGGTGTTGGCTGGGGAACATCCCCGGTCAATGTTAATTTGAGCGCCGTAAAAAAGGCGCGAACATAGCGCATTATGATCTCCGGCGCGTGCGGCGCACAAACTCAGCACCCGCAATAACCAATAACCCAACCTGTAACACCAGCGCGATAATCAGGGTGGTCGACGGGCGGTCATCGGTCGTGATACTACTTCTCATTGGTGTCGGTATCAAAGCGACGGTTTGCGGGGTGGGCGATGGTTCTACGGCAAGTGCCAGCACTTCAGGCATGGCAGCGGCGGTCGCCACCAGCATACGGGTGGGTCGGGGCGATGGTGTCAGAGTCGGTTGTTGAGTGGCTGTAGGTGGCGGTCCGGTTTCTATTGGTGTAATTTCGGCTTCGACCAGTTCATCGGCGTCGGCATTGCCGGGTGTCGGCGTAAACGTGCCATCATAGGGTGGCACCAGAAATACCTCGCCGATTTGCAGGGAACGATTGTCCGCTAATTCGTTAATCTCCATCATGTAGGGAATGTCATCCCAGGTATAGCCATAAATCAGTGCGATGTCGCCCAGCGTATCTTCGGGCTGGATTTCATGCATGATAAAGCCGCGCGGATCAACACCAATGACATAGGAAGGTGGTTCGACAAAACCGCTAATGGAGCCACTTGCACCCGCGGCTGCCTGGGGAACAAACGGCGGCGGGCCACCGGGATTGCCGAATACCAGCACATAGGTTGCGCCCCAGCCGGAGCGGGCTGCGCCGATGCCGACTTCCTGGTAGCGTGTATTCGTCAGGCCGCGATAATGAATCGACGAATTTATCCAGAATGTCCAGGCGGAATTTACGTTAGCGTTGGTACCGCCATAGATATTTTCGCTGACATCAGTCGTGCCATACCCTGCGTTGATCGCCCGAGTCCGTGGCCCGGAACCATCGGGGCGATTATGGGTGATCGAGGCATTGTCCGCCATCCATTGGGCGTGAGCCTGGGCCGCAGCACTGAGCGCACCATTGATGCGATAGCCGGGTAGACCCAGCGAGGCCCGCAGGTTATTGATGCGACCTAACAGATCGCCGGCAACGTCCTGCGCCTGGGTCGCAGTGCCCACCAATGACAGGCACAGGCTTCCGATAATCAACCAGCGTCGCAACATGGCGGGCATTGTACCACACACCGATTGGCACCTGAAGTTCGTCCTGACGACGAGCCAGGGGCCTGTGCTATGATCTCTGGCAGGCGAATTCAGCCAGCGGAGGCGGCACATTTGAGCAACCAGCGACACATTCATTTAACCATTGCAGTTAGCTTGTTGCTGGCCTTCTGGTTTACCCGCTTGATCGCCCTTGAACAGTTCCCCATCTTTACCGATGAGGCCTTTCATGTGCGTTTTGCTCGCAACGTAGTTGAAAAAGGGATTTTATCGAACGCTGAAGAAGGGCGGCAACTGACAATCTGGTTATATACCGCCGTGCAGGCCGATCAAAATGCCATGATCTTCACGGCGCGAACCATCACATTGCTGGCGGTTCTGCCGGGTTTTGCAGCGTTCATTGCCAGCGGCTTCTTGCTGGCTGGTACCAGCGGCGGGCTGCTGGCCGGGTCTTTATACGTGTTTAGCGTCTATCACCTGTTTTTTGAGCGTCTGGCATTGGCCGACCCGGTATCCGCATCAGCCCTCAGTGTCGCCCTTTTTTTTACCCTGCGTCTCTCAAAAAGGGTTATCTGGCGTGAGGCGGTGCTGGTTGGTGTACTACTGTTTATTTCCTTCGGAGCGAAGGTGTTGTCGTTGCCCTTTTTAGCGATGCCGCTGGCAGGGGCAGTGCTGTTACCGGGCAATCAATCCTGGCGACGGCGCATGGCCTGGGGGATAGTGGCAAGCGGGATTGGCGGGGTGTTGATCGCCGCTTTCGTGCTGCTGCTGGTGTGGCGTGACCACAATCCATTTTTTTATCTACTGCGCAACACCGATAATGGTCCGCTGCTTGAGCTATTGCTGGCCCGGATTCCGCGCAATATCGTCAGCAACACTGTCAATCTGGAAGGCTTCATTGGGCTGCCCGGTTTGCTGCTGTTGGGGGCGGGCTTGCTCTGGTTGCTCTGGCGGCGTCAATGGTTTTTACCGGCGCTGGTGGCCGGGTCGCTGGCGGTTTACTGGCTGAACAATCGTCCCGACACGCGCCATCTGATTATTCCTTTCAGCATTGCGCTGCTGGGCTTAGCCATTGCATTAGCGGATTTATGGCGGATGAAAACCCGTCGCTGGCAGGGTTGGATTGTTGCGGGTGTCATAGTCTGGGCGATTGTGATCTGGCTGCCGTTTACGTTCACAATCTATACTGACCCGGCGGCATTGGCGATCTCGGATGAAGATTACCACCAGTACATTGGCTCGGAAGGGTCTGGCAGTGGACTGGCAGAAGTTATTCGCGTGTTGCAACCGTATGAACCCGGCTCAGTGCTGGGTTTGCTGGCGAATTGCTGGGCACTGGAATATATGGTCCAGGATGAAGATACGTTGCCGCTGACCTGCCCGCGCATCAACCCCAATGGCACTGACCTCGATAACCTGCGTGATCTCTTGTTAAACAGTCGTGAGCATGGCACGTATGCGATTGTTGAGGCAGTGAGCTATATTCCGCGTGAGATCCCTGGTGAGTTGATCGCAACGATTGAACGTCCACGGAACGGCCCTCAACTAGCAATCTACCACCTGGGCGCGGATTAGCGACGATGGCCTATGCCTTGAAGGCTGCTGGCAAGTCGGCTTCGACTTTGTAGGCTTCAGCGACGACATCATCGGGATCAAATAATTCCCGGAAGCCATGTGCTGAGTCCCAGCGTGTTTCGTCACCGACATCATCCAGAAAAAAGATGCGATTGGCAAAATCACTAAACTCCTGCACGATCCACTCATAGCGATAGTAGGCCAGCGCCAGCGGATTGATCGACCTTTGCCCATAACCCGCGAAAAAAGCGGTGGTGTGGTCGGCGGGCTGCTCAACTATGAACATGAGGTCGCGTTCACGCGGGGCAAAAAGCGGCGCATCCCAATCGACAATATGGATGGTTTCCGTTCCCACTACCAGTACATTGGCGGTGTGAATATCAGTGTGGCATAAAACCAGTTCCGGTGGTTCGGCTTGCAACCAATTCCCCAACTGCACTGCCCGCTGCACAATCTGGTGTATCTCAGTTTGACATGCTTGCCAGAAGGCGGCGAATTCCTGTTCAAATGTGTGCGCAAACTCATCCTGGTCAATGGTGGCCTGCGCTCGTTGGATGGTCTCCAGCCATTGCGCCGGGAGTGTAAACGTCTCCACTCGAACAGGTTCCAGTGCCTTGATTGTCGGAGTCAGCGCGTGCAATTTCTGTAAGGCCGTGCCCAGCGCGGTCCATTGCGCGGCGGTCAGGCCGACCTCCATGCCATTTTCGGCGTCAACATATGGGAACAAGATGAGGGAGTATGCTGGGTTAACCGGATGATACAGGTTGCCAGTTATGGTGGGCAGCGGGGCAACGACGGGTTCGACACCATTGGCTTTTAGATAATGCGGCACAGTCACACCAGGCGCATAGAATTCGCCTTTTTTGAGCTTGAGAAAATAGGTCACACGGGTTTCTGTTTGTACCCGGAACAACCAGGCGGTGGAATCATAGCCGATGGGGAGAAATTCCAGGGCGGTTACTGCCAGGTCATAGCCCGTGCGGAGGGCGGCGATGATGTCAGCATCGGGTAGATTGGGCTTTTCCAGCATGAGGGTTACGAATCGTCCGCTTCAACTGCATCTTCACCGGCGGCTTCATCAAGATCGGACGCAGTGGGCAGGGTTTCGTCCTGATCTGCTTCCGCTTTTTCGGCGGCAAACGCGGTAAAGCGCATAAAAGCTTTTTCCTGGGGCGTCATATCGACCGGATATTCAAACTCGTCATAGGCTTCCATAATGCGGTAGCCTTCTTTGATGTAGCCGCGAATCGTGTGCAGGCTGATGCCCATTTCATCAGCGGCCAGATGTGCCGGCATCCCTTCCACAACGGCCAGCCGAATCGCCTGGCGGATGCGGGCCGTTAATTCGGGATATTCGCGGTGTTCAGGCAAACGTCGCGCTCGGAAAATGCGCGGGTGGAACATGCCCTCGCTGACACGCGATACATCAGCGGTCACGATAAAGTCATGTTCCAGCGTATAAACAATGGCCCAGGCGATCTGCAGGCGCACATCATTTTTGAGCAAGAAACCGGCAGCGCCAGCTTCGGCAGCAGCTTTGACCAGCTCAGGCTGTACGACCTGCCCCAGGCAAATCACACGCACGCCGTCAATCCGCTCACACAGGGCCACAATGGTGTCGTGCAAATCCTGTTCGTGCTCCAGCCAATGATCTGAATCGAGCAGGACCACATCGGGCAACTCTGCCAGCGGTGTCGTGTTAATGTACTCCCACATTTCTTCAGGCGATTCAGACATGTTAGTCACGCGGGTGCGCCGGTCCCACGCCAGATAGCCGTTGACGGCCTGGATAGCGTAGAAATCGGTATCCATTATCAGCACTTTGAGGTTAATGTTCGCAAAGTCCAGTGACATAACACGCTCCGGCGGCACGCAATACTGTTTTCTATTATAACCATTTTTGAGTGCTTCACCGATGATTGGCTAACGATTGCGCCAGCGCCAGCGGACCCCCACCGGGTAGCCGAGCATTTTTGCGACATCACCGACCACCCGGATTACGGGCACGAGGCCGACCGCATAGATCAAAGCCGGTGCAGTTTGTGGGATTGATGTCCAGCGCCAGACGGTCGGGAGACGACGGTAGGGTCGCCACAAATAGACTACCGCGCCCGGTAAGAAGAGTAACCATAATAAGGGGTGGATCACGAACCCTAGAATCACGATCAGCGGGATAACCAGCAGATATGTCAAATATCGGATAGCGTGGCGCTTACGCCACAGGTCGGCCTTCCCATCGCCGCGTGCATATAAATAATATTGCTTGAAGAAGGCTCGAAGCGACCCGCGGGGCCGAAATAGCACCAGGGCTTCGGGCGCGAAGGCAAACGGGGCGAACCGGGTTTTAAGTTCGAGATCAAATACCAGATCTTCGCTGTAATCCAGCCATTCAGGATAGCCACCAACGGCTTTCCAGGCTGATTTGCGAAAGGCAACGCTACGGCTACTGGGTAAAAATTGGTCGGGGTTGATCTCGTCGCGCAAAGGGAGCACCGTTGCGCCCATCGCCACCTCGAAAATGGTGTGCGGGTCAGCGCGAAAAAAGCCACTGGCGACCTGGCATTTAGGATTATCCAGCAGCGGTTGCGTCAGATGTTCCAGCCAGTCGGTGGGCAAGACAACCCCGGCATCCGTCACCGCGATGATGTCGCCTTGCGCCGCGGCAATCGCCACGTTGCGGCCCCGGCTGATGTTACATCCTGGTTCGGAGAGAACGCACAGGGGCAGTTGATCGGCATAACTCCTGGTGATCGCTAGCGTGTCGTCGGTGCTACCGCCATCGACAATGACAACTTCATCCGGGCGTCGTGTCTGGGCCAGCAAGGACTGTAACAGCCGATGGATGTTGTCGCCTTCATTCAGAACGGTGGCAATCAGCGAAATCACAGGTCAGGTATCTCAAAGCGGTTGCGGATAATCGTTGCGATGAAATTCGCGGACTAGATGATAATGCTCAGCCCGATCGGGCTTGACTAACAGACATACCGACTCGACAGGCAGTTCCTGGTAGTCGCCAAAAATCGCCTTGAGATCAGCATTCAAGGCAGTGCGATTGGCGTGGAGTGGATAAGGGTTGAACAGCGTAAAATGGGGCGTGAAACTGTCGAACGGTGTGGGGCTGTAGAAGTGGCGCACCCGATGGACCCGAAATGGCTCTGCTGCGAAGACGTCCGCCAGCTGCGCTTCCGGCACATCCGTATAGTACGAACCGTCGCCCTGGCGGTGCAGGTACGCGGCAACCACCGCCTGGAACACCTTGAGATGATCGTTGGCTTCATAATGCAACAGCACCGCCGTGATGTTCTGCCGGGGGACATCGTGGTACAGGAGCATATCATCCGCTTGCTTGAGCACGAACGGATTCGCCGGATTAAAACAGTTGAGGATGTTTTCAATTGCCAATTCAATAGCAGCTGTTCGCGCTTGGTCGAAGGCAATGGCATCGCCAATGGTGAGGTGGAAGCCAAATTCTTGCGAACGGGCGACCCACTGATTATCAAAATGGTGTAACCGCTCACGAGCGGCGTTGGCAATCGGCAAGACCTGCCGTGCGCGAACATCGTAACCGAGGATTTGTGACCCAAGCTGATAAAATGGGTGGTCAGCCGGGGGAATGTAATAGAGAGCGAAGAAGGCCATGCAAAGTCTCCTTGAGCGTCAGTCTCTGCGCTGACTAACAGTAACACAGCCAACAAGGGGCCTGCAAGGTGGGGAAGAAAGGGATATTTGCGCATTGGAGCGTGTGTCAATTCGATAATTTTGCATGAGTTGTGTACATTATATGATGCTCGGCTCCAGGTGGTTTTCCATTATTAACATAGGTGAAGTGCATTTCTTTCGACAGGCCACACGATTTACGGTATAACCCGCTGAACGGGTCATGAGCGAGGGGCGATGACATGCAAATTGGTCTGGCATTATCTGGCGGGGGGTTCCGGGCGACAGTCTTTCATCTGGGGGTTATGGGCCGTCTGGCCGCTGAGGATTTACTGCAACAAGTCGATCATTTAGCAACGGTCTCTGGCGGCAGTTTGTGCGCCGGATTGGTTTACCACACCAATCAATATCGCTGGCCCACTCCTGATGAATTCACGCAACAGGTCGTTCCGGAGATCGCGCAGCTACTTACACAGACCAACTTACAGCGACGCTATTTGCAGGGCATTTTACGCGATCCGTTGAGTCTGTTTCGCCATCGCGCCAACGATATGGCGTTCCTCATCCGTCAATTGTGGGGCATGGAGGCGAGTCTGCAAGATCTGCCGGGGGCAGGCAACGGGCCACATTGGGACATCCTGACCACATGTTATGAATCTGGCAAGATATGGTATTTCAATAAAGAGCGCATGGGCGATTATCTGCTCGGGTATAGCTTTAAGCCTGATGTGCCGCTGAGTCAGGCGCTGGCGGCTTCGGCAGCAGTGCCCGGTATTATCGGTCCACTGGCATTCGACACCAATGGTTTTGAGTGGATGCAATTTCAACGTGGTCAGCCCCCGATTAACATTAAGCCTGAGTTTGATCGGGTTCATCTATGGGATGGCGGTGTCTACGATAACCTGGGGCTGGAACCGCTCACCAACTATTCAAGCAAAAGCGGGCATTATGAATTTCGCGAAGGCATTGATTTTTTGATCGTCAGTGATTCGTCAGGCCTGCTCAATAAGCAAACGTACCCGGTCCGGTTCAGGCTGACGCGCAGTTTTATGCGGCTGGCGGATGTGATGAAGGACCAGATCCAGGCGCTGCGTTCACGCGCATTAATCGGTTATTTCAAACTGGACGAGCATGAGTTTCCACCGGGGCGTTACTTCCAGATTGATAACTTCTGTGTCCAGATGATGAGGCGATCATACAAATCTCAATCAGAAGCCGAAAAATGTTGTGAAGATTACTTCTCCGCAGAAAAAGCGCTCCAGTTGGCAAACATGGAGACGACCCTGCGGCAATTAACCCCTGCCGAGTTTGGCGATCTCTATCGGCATGGCTTTGAAGTGGCCGATGTCACCCTCCATGCGTTTGATGCCGAGCGCTTCCAACTCATTGGCTACCATGCTGCGGATCACCCTTATTTCAGTGACCTCTCGATGGGTTAGTATTATGTTGGTGATTATCCCTTTGCTGTAGGTGAGATCTGTGCTTTACTATGTTTATTTAGGTAAGCACAGTAGGTACTCAAATGGCTAAGAAATCTCGCAAGCAAGAAAAATCTCCGATGCAACGCTACACAATTCGTGATTTTCAGCGCGAATTCCCTGACGATGCAACCTGTTTGCAATGGCTGTTTGACTACCGTTGGCCCGATGGTATCACTTGCAAAAAATGCGGTGTTGTGAATGCTAAGCATCATTATATCGCAAGTCGCAAGTCGTTTAGCTGCCAGGAGTGTGGCAACCATGTTCACCCAACTGCTGGTACGATCTACCACAAGTCATCTACCCCGTTAACCCTGTGGTTCTACGCTATCTACCTTATCGCACAAACCCGTACAGATATCTCTGCCAAACAGCTTGAACGTGAATTAGGTGTTACCTATAAGACAGCATGGCGCATGGCGAAACTTATCCGTAGCCGCCTTGATGAGGATAGTGACCCATTTGGTGGTGACGATGGTAAAGACGTTGAGATTGATGAAACTTACGTCAGCGGTAAGCGTGAAGGCAACGGCGGACGTGGCGCTGATGGTATAGCACCCGTTATTGGAATGGTGGAACGCAAGGGCCGGATTAAAGCGGTTGCGGTTCCAAATGTGTGATGAAAACCATCGTACCGATTATCCAAGAAACTGTTGAAGAAGGTTCGACGGTTCATACTGATGAATACAATATCTACGATACACTGGCTTCAAAAGGCTTCGGCCAACAGCGCATTATGCACTTGCTGAAAATTTACGTGATGGGCAATGTTCACACCAATACCATAGAAGGCTTTTGGGCACAGATCAAAAATGCAGTGCGGGGAAATTGCCCGTAATTAACATAATCAATGAAAGTGATTTATCGCCAGAACAGATTTACTAATCAAGCCTTGACTATAACATTTCTTTAAGGTAGATTCAAACAAGCCGTTTTATAACGCGAACGTCCGCCCTATGTCGGAGTGGGGCGGACGTTCAAAACCGTAGTATTACGCAGATTGGTGTTGCAACTTTGCATAAACTAGAACATTATTGTACTAGTGAAATTCGGAACAGTCAAGCGCCTCTTGAATTGGACTTATTTAAGACGTAGACGGCGACTTGACTTTTTCGCATTGGGGTATTCCCCTACCCCAACCCACCTGAAAGGAGGATACGAATACAACTGAATAGCTATAGGTCGCCGCCTACCATCGTATAAGCCCCATTGTACACCTGGTTGTCAATGGGGCTAGATGGAGAATCAATCTATGAGCAAGCTTGGTAGTATCGACTTACAAGGTGTCTCTGGCAAGCGGTATACCTTCGGGATATATAGCACGTCAACATCTTGGAATGCTGTTGGGGCAGTATATGCCTTTACAAAGGCTACTGCTAAACAAAGTGGTGGCTACACACACAAGATGATCTATTTCGGAGAAACAGGCAGTCTTCAAGATCGTATCACACCAAACCATCACAAAATGGTCTGCATTAACCGGAATGGGGCAAACCGCATTTGTGTGCTTGTAGAAAGTTCAGCAGCAACCCGGCGGGCTATTGAGAAGGATTTGATAGCCAGCTATAGCCCACCATGTAACGATTAGCAGTTTACCCAAACATGAAGCCCGCTAGTGTGGGCTTCACTTAGTTTTCCTCTTCTTTCATGCTACCCGGACGGCTGGCTTTTTCAAGAAAACTCATGTATTGTTCCCGACTCATCATACCGTCGTCGCCAACATCATCAGCAGGTGGGGGTAACATCTCTTGCTCAGCTTCCATAAGCCAGCGATTGAACTCATCTTCACGCAAAGCCTCTTCAGCTATAACTCGCTCCCGATAATCTTCAAGTTCTTTACGGACTTTGGATTCCATATCTTTTCGAGATACTGTACCAGCGGTTGTCAGTACATCTTTTTCATTTAGGCGTATGAAGTCATCTAGCTTTCGTGTCCAGTCTTTCATGTACATTGGCTTCTTTTCAACGCTCTGTAATTCTGCAAAAGACAGGAATTGATCAACTAGAAGTTCAAGTCGTTTGATCTCCAGTTCTTCTAGATAATTCTTTGCAATAACAGCGTCTTTCATATTGACGACACTACCAGACCATGTTGTTAGGCCAAGATTATTCTTCCGGCTGTTTACACGCTCCATAATTAGCTCAGCAGCGGTGTGCCCATGAATGGCATAATGGAATTTGTTTTGTACGGTTGCGTAAAACATCTTTGCTTCTTCTGAGCCTCTGTTGTAGTCTATGCTTGTCGCAAAGATTGAACGCACCTTCTTGTAGAAATTAACTTCAGAGGTACGGATACGCCGTACACGTTCATACAGTTCATCGAAGTAATTTGAGCCACCATTTGCTAAGCGGTTATCATCCATGACAAACCCCTTAACAACATATTCCCTCAATTTTTGTGTAGCCCAAATCCTAAACTGTGTGCCCCTGAGAGACTTAACACGATACCCTACAGAGATTATAACATCAAGATTATATAGATATGTTGGCTTAGTAAATTCGGAATTTCCGAATTTACGCATGGTCTCATCTTCAACTAACTCACCTTCGTTGTATATATTCTTGATATGCTCATTGATTGTAGACTGCGCTTTTTGGAACAAGGTTGCCATATCCGACTGCGACAACCAAACGGTTTCGCCTTCATACAGAACCTCTAACTTGGTTTCGCCGTCTTCTGTTTGATAGAATAAAATCTGATTGTTCTCAGCCATGTGCCAAGCCTCACGCTTATACGGTGAGAATAGCATAGCACATTTGTATACCTACAATCAAGGGATAATTACCATTATTTAAATCGCCTCCTCTTCTGGCGGGTCGTGGCCTGGGGTAAAATCTCTGTGAAGCGCACTGCAAAGGATTTCTGAGTGCTAAAATATCTCATCGCTATCATCTTTCTCGCAGCTTGTTCCTTCGGCTTTGATCCCAATGCACCCGGCGCACCAACGACGAATGGCGAACAGGGCGTGGTGACGCGGGTGGTTGACGGCGACACGATTGATGTGAATCTCAACGGTGAGGTGGTACGGGTGCGCTACATTGGGATGAACACGCCAGAACGAGACGAAGCCTGTTATAAAGAGGCGGTGGATGCCAATGCCGCGCTGGTCAATGGGCAGACGGTGCGGTTGGTGAAAGATCAGAGCGAGACTGACCGGTTTGATCGCCTGTTGCGCTATATCTATGTGGGGGATACGTTCGTCAATGCTCGGTTGGTAGAGGATGGTTTTGCCGAAGTCGTCTCCTACCCGCCCGATACTGCCAATTTCGATTATTTCCGCTCATTAGAAGATCAGGCCCGCAATGCCAGCCGGGGCTGTCATCCGACTGGCATCTTTGACGACAACAGCTATACGCGCTAGCGTTAACCGCCTAATGCAGTGGCAATCGCGTTCGCATTGTAGCGCATATAATCCAGGTAGGTGGCTGCGGGACCACCGGCAGCGCTGAGTGATTCGCTGTAAAGCGTAACAACTGCGACGTCGCCTAAATCACTGGCAATCATGGTGGTAAGCGCGCCAACATCACTTACTTCAGCGAAGATTGCCGGGACTCCTTCGGCTTCGATCGTCTCCATCAAAGCGGCGATTTCCTGGGGAGCCGGTTCCGCCAGGGTTGATCCACCGGGAATCACCGCGCCGACGACCTCAAAATCGTAGCGTGCTGCTAAATAGCTCAGGAATTCATGGTTCGTCACGAGTTTGCGTTCGGCTTCTGGGATCGTGCCGAACAAAACTTCTAATTCCGCATCTAGCGCAGCGAGTTGATCTTTATAGGTGGCGGCATTTGACGCATAGGTCGCAGCGTTATCCGGGTCTACTGCTGCGAAGGCGGCGGCAATGTTATCGGCCCAGTGCATAACGTTCTGCGGATTTCCCCAGACATGGGGGTCGCAACTGCCGTGCTCATGAGCATGTTCAGCGTGCGCTTCATCGCCGTGTTCATCGTCATGGTCTTCGTCAGCGTGCTCGTCGTCGGCATGTTCGTCAGCGTGCTCGTCGTCGTGATCTTCATCGTCATGGTCGCCGTGTTCATCATCATGCGCTTCGTCAGCGCCGCAATCCGCGTCAACGCCCAGCTGACCAATGAACTCCGCTGCTTCGTGAGCATGTTCATCGGCCTTCGCCCCATCTTCATGGTCTTCGTCAGCGTGACTTGCGCCAACGGCGAGCATTTCGACCCCATGCGACACGACGGTTAACTCTACTGTCGCTGCATTCTCAATGACTTCCAGCAAGGTCTCTTCCAGGTTCGCACCGTTCACCAGCACGACCTGCGCCGCGCTGACCTGCGCGACGTCCTGCGGATCAGGGTTGAAGGCATGGGTATCGGCATCAGGTGGAACCAATGCGGTGATCTCAACGAAGTCGCCCCCAACGTTGGCGGCCACATCGGCGATAATTGTCGTCGTGGCGATCACCTGGATTGGCGAGTCTTGAGCATAGCCTACCATTGGCAGCATGAACAGGAGTACAATGTACAAAAGGCGATGTTTCATAGAATCTCCTTATTGAGACTAAATCTCATTAATGATGTTGATACGTTATCTCAATAAGCAAGTGATGTCAAGGAATAATTATGACGAAACCACAGAGCATGCGGGCACGGCGGTTGCAAGATGCCGGGTACAAACTCACCAACGCCCGTCTCAGGATCTTGAATGTGTTGGAGGAACATGAAGGCCACATGACCTCGGCGGATGTATTGGCCGCAGTGGAGGCGATTGCACCGGAGATTGGCCGGGCGAGTGTGTTTCGGGCGCTGGATTTGTTCACCCGGTTGTCGTTTATCCGCCCGACCTATATCAACGACAGCAGCACCCCGACCTATGTTTTGCTCCCCAACGGCCATCATCATCACATCATCTGTACCGAGTGTGATCGCGTGATTGAATTCGATGATTGCCATCTGGAAAAACTGGAACATGACCTGAAACAGAAATTCAATGTACAGCTTACGGGCCACCTGCTAGAATTCTACGGTCTTTGCCCGGCATGTACACCGGATTAACTTGATGCACATTGCTATCAACGGCTGGTTCTGGAATCAGCCGCATGTGGGCAGCGGTCAGTACCTGCGCTATCTGGTGCCCGAACTCTGTCGCTTGAACCCCGACCTCAGTATTTCCCTGATTTTGCCACCCCATGCGCAGCAAGTAGATGATGTCCCAGACGCCGTTAGCACCATCACCACCACCGGTCCCGGCGGTAATCTGGGCAAGGTCTGGTTTGAACAGCGCATCTTTCCCCAAAAGGTTGCTCAAGTCGATGCGGATATTGCCCACGTGCCCTACTGGGGGCCCCCCTTATCATCGCCCGCGAAGCTGGTGACATCGGTATTGGACGTGATTCCGCTGGTGATCCCCGACTATTCACTGGGGCTGGGAGCACGGTTGTATACGTCACTCGTGAGCACGACGGCCCGAGGCTCAGCCCATATCATCACGCTGACGCAGGCCTCAAAAATCGACATCGTTGACCATCTGAAGATCCGCGAAGATGACATCACGGTCACTTACCTCGCGCCGGATGGGATGTATCATCCGCGAATGGGGGCTGAAAAAGATGCGGCTGTGCGCGAAAAATATGACCTGCCGGACAACTTCATCCTGTATATCGGCGGCTTTGATGTCCGCAAGAACGTCAATCAACTGTTGTTAGCCTACACTTATGTGTTAGAAGCTGAAGGGCCAGACCGCCCGCTGGTGATTGCCGGGCGCGAACCGCAATGGGGTACCGCTATGTTCCCCGATTTGCGCCAATATGCGCAGGAACTCGGCATCACGGAGCATATCCACTGGCCGGGCTATATTGACGAGGCCGATAAACCCTCACTCTACCGGTTAGCCGACCTGTTTGTGTTTCCCAGCCGCTATGAAGGTTTTGGCTTGCCCATCATGGAAGCGATGGCGAGTGGCACGCCGGTGGTCGCGAATGAGATGTCCTGCTTCCCGGAAATCGTGGGTGACGGTGCGTTTCTGGTGGAACCGGGCAATGCTCGTACGATGGCCGGGGCGATGATCGCGCTGTTGATTCAAGAGCCGCTGCGCCAGACACAGATCAACGCGGGTCTGGCGCAGGTGACAAACTATAGCTGGCGCAAAACCGCCCAACAAACCCTCGCGGTCTATGAGCAAGTCATGGCGTTGTAAGGAAAAGAAACGAACATAATCACTGATGTTACGCCCCCTGAGAGGAAAAATAGTGGGGGGTTAAATTAAGAATTAATCATAATGTTAGGCTTCAGGATGTTTTCGTACAACCTCACCCCCAGCCCCTCTCCAATTTGGAGAGGGGAGGAATTACCACAGGTAAGGAGGGGTGAGGTCAGCATTACTTAATCATTATTCTTGAAAAACATAAACCCACTGTCCGGCTTCGATCGGCTTAAAATGAGTTAATCAGCCATTAGACCGCAACTGCGTTCTGATATTGCACCAACTCATCATCAGTCAGCAATTGCGTGCCAGCGTGGGCATTGGTGGCGGCCTGTTCAGCCGACTTCGCGCCGGGAATGACGACCGATACTGCTGGGTGGGAGATTACGTAGCGCAGCGCGGCGGTGACCATATCAGGTCCGGGGTCTACTACGCCTTTGAGCCGCGCGACTTGCTCGATTTTGGTTTCGAAAGCGGCCTGTCGCGCCGGGTCCTCATGCCAGCGGGAACGGACGGTATCGGTAAATTGGGTTGCTTTGGTGTAACGTCCAGAGAGCACGCCCATTGCCAGCGGACCGCGCACCATCACGCCAATACCATGTTCCTGGCAATAGGGTAAAAATTCAGCTTCGGGCGCACGGTTAAGTAATGAATAATCGACCTGCACAACACTACAAGTGCCATTGACGTTGAAGCGTTTGAGCACGTCCAGGCTGTTGGTTGAAATGCCATAAGCGCGAATACTGCCCTCCGCTTGCAGGGCTTCAAAACCTTCGAGGTAGATCGTTGGGTCCGCAACGTTGCCTTCATGACACAGCACAACATCAACATAATCGGTGCGCAGCCGCCCCAGAATGGCATGACCACACAGCCGAATATTATCAACCGAGGTTTTGGGTACGCCTTCACCAGTCCGTTTGCCCCAGTTGCCGATTTTGCTCACAATAACGACGTTCTGGCGGATACCAGCCAGCCCGGTTCCCAGCCGCATTTCGGAGAGACCGTTGGGAATGCCATAGGATTCCGCCGTATCGAACAGAGTGACGCCATTGTCGTAGGCGGCGCGAATCGTCGCCCAGGCGGTCACATCATCAATATCACCCCACTGATTGCCGATATTCCAGCAACCAAGTCCCACCACCGAAATCGGCCAGCCCAGTTTGCCAAATTCCTTTTGAATCATGATTGGTTTCCTCCGTTAATAAGCACGATTGATCTTACCACTTTCTGGCGACTGTTGACCAAATCGAACCTATTTCAGGTGATTTTGTGACACGTCATATCCGGTTGTGATATTTGTCACTAACGCAAAATTGACCGGCAGGCTATCGTTGTATTGGAACATTGCCGAAGAAAGGCGTTAACTTTGAAGAAAACAGTTATGAGCATTGGCATCTTTACCTTCGGCGCAACCCTGTTGGCTGGTGTGATGGCATTGTTTTCAAGCGGACCTCAGAATATGACGCTGGCAATGCCGCCGCTGGTCGCGACCCCCTTTACCGATACTGCCTGTCTGGAATGCCACACGGACCGGACGCGCCTGACCGAACTCGCGCCGGTTGAAGCCACTGCGGACGAAGCCGAGTCGCTGTCATCAGGCCCTGGTTGAGGTGGCTCGGTGGCTCCGGTGGAGCCATGGGAGCGCGTCTGGATTGACGCCGAAACGTTCACTGATGATGTCCATAGTTATATCAATTGTACCGAGTGTCATGGTGGTGAAGCGGTTGCTGATTACGAGCAAGCCCACGACGGACTCGTAACCGAAGTCGTCAACAGCCCGGAAGTCTGTGGTCGCTGCCATGTCGATAATGGTGAAGCCGCTTTTAACAGCCTGCACAATACGCTGGCGGGTTATGATACTGCCCTCTATGAGCGGAGTGTGCCGGAAAACCATGCAGTACTTGAGGAGATGCAGGCCAATCACTGTAATTCGTGCCACGCAACCTGTGGTGATTGCCATGTGAGCCAACCGAGTTCGGTGGGTGGTGGCTTGCTGGAAGGCCACACCTTTGTCCGCGAACCCTCGATGAGCCGGAATTGCACAGCCTGTCATGGTAGCCGGGTGAAGAATGAATATTACGGGTCCAACGAAGGCATCCCCAGTGATGTACATTTTCGCGCCCGGATGGACTGTGCGGACTGCCATACGGCGGATAACATGCACGGGATGGGCATGACTGAAGTCAACCATCGCTATGACGGCCCTCAGGAACCGAGCTGTGAAAGCTGCCACGAGAATGTGATTAACCCCGATTCCGAGATTTTCGAACATGCGAAACACGAACCGGATACGATGGCCTGTCAAGTATGTCATAGCACCTCGTATATCAACTGTGTGAATTGTCATGTGGAGCAGACCGAAGACGGTGTACCCTTCTTCACGGTCGAAGACAACTTTATGGGGTTCTTCGTCGGGCGCAATCCTGAGATCACCGCAGCGCGTCCCTATAAGTATGTGCCGGTGCGCCACGTCCCGATTGATCACGACTCATTCAGCTTTTATGGTGAGAATCTCCTGCCGAATTTTGATAATCGGCCAACCTGGGTCTATGCGACACCCCACAACATCCAGTTATTGACGCCCCAGACCGACCGCTGCCGCACCTGTCATGCCAATGAAGAAGTCTTTTTGATGCAAGAAGATGTGGCATCTGATGAGTGGGCCGCGAACCAGGATGTCATGTTAGTGGAGGCCCCGGAGCCATAGCTTAAGTGATTTCACCCCGTCGCACCGGCGGGGTTTTGTAACGGTTTACCGAAGTTTGAAGGATCAGATCATGACTAGATTTACCCGTTTATTACTCCTTACCCTGGTGCTTATGTTGATCGGTGTGCCGGGCGTCATTGCACAAGACACTGCCGAGGTTGATGTCGTCGCTGACGTGGTACTGCCCCGGCTAGAAGATTACAACGCCAACCTGCCCGATCATTATGGGACAGTGTCGGTTGATGCGTTTCTGGAGATGCTGGCCGAGAATGATGATCTCGTCGTGTTAGATGTCCGGGAACCCGGCGAGATTGAGGAATTTGGCATTATTGACGGTGCGATCAATGTACCATTACGCTCATTGGGTGAGAATCTTGACTTGCTGCCCGATCTTGACGCGACCATTGTCGTCATCTGTAAGGGCGGTTTTCGGGCCACCATTGGCATGACCGCGCTGCATGTTCTGGGCTACGAAAATGCTAAGGTGCTGGTCGGCGGGTTCGATGCCTGGCTGGGTGAGGAATTGCCCGTGGTGGACGCTGCGGCTGAAGTCGAGGTAATGGCAGTGCCCGAAGCGGTTGACCCCGTTTTGCTCGAACATGTTGCGACTTACCTGGCGGAATTGCCGCAGGGTTGGGGCGGCGTCAAACCAGTTGACTTCTTTGAGGAGACCTTTGAATCGACCCCGGACCTGCTGCTGGATGTGCGGAGCGTTGCTGAATGGGAAGACCCCGGCTACATTGAAGGCGCAACCCATATCTGGATTGACGAATTGATGCCGAACCTCGATCAGCTTCCCGAAGATCTGGCAGCGGACATCGTGGTTTATTGTGCCAGCAGCTATCGCGGGGGCGTGGCTGCCACGATGCTTGGCCTGCTTGATTACGAAAATGTGCGCAATATGTCCGGCGGCATCAAAGCCTGGATCGCGGCTGACCTGCCGGTTGTGATGGGTTAAGTTTTCGGGCGGGGCGCATACCCGTTTACCGATTGCTCGTGACTAAAACCTGATAAATCCAAAAGCTCTCCTGGTTGATTATGCTTCCAGGAGAGCGTCTTTTATCACGGTGACCAGCCAGCGACATGAACTGCACAGTCTCAATAAGTGAATAGGATGATCGAAAAAGAGTAGGCTTGATTTTGTTGTTAACCCCTCCCCAACACATTTGGGGAGGGCAAAATGAGCGCAGCGAGGCAGGGGGGAGATGCTGTTCTATTTCGCTGCTCCATTAACTCGACTCATCACCCGCAGCACCATTTGCCGTTTGACCTTCAAGTGCTTGCAGGTTGGCAATCGTATCCGGGTCCACATGTTCCAGACTGGCAAACATCTGCGCCATTTTGGCAATCGTGTGATTAAAATCTTCACCGCTGAGCGCTTCGACTTTGGTGCGGAACATCTCGGCGACTTCCGGGATATTCAGCAACATGTCCATAAAGGCGTTGCCGGTGGCGCTGCCGTTGCTGCCATTTTGCCCAAACTGCACAATCCGTACATTGTCGCCCAGCCCCGCCAGTGCCTGCGAAATCGCCTGCACTTTGGCGACATCGGCCTTCGTGACTTCCTCGATAATGAATTGCCGCAGGTTGATCGAATCCTCGGCGGCGGTTGCTGCTGCCAGTTCGCGGCGACCTTCGGCTTCGGCCAGCAATTTGGCTTTTTCACCCTCAGCTTCCGCCAGTAACCGTGCCCGCGTACTATCTGCTTCCGCTTTTTCACCTTCCGCTTCGGCGCGGCGCATCGCTTCGACGGCGCTGGCATCGGCTTTACCTTTTTGTTCGATGGCTGACGCTTCGGCTTCGGCCCGTTTGCGGGTGGCCTGCGCCTGTGCATCGGCTGTGATGGTGATTCGATTGCGCTCGGCTTCGGCTTCAATCTCGATGCGTTTGCGGGACGCTTCCGCGCGGATTTCGGTCGCCTCACGCTCGGCCCGTGCCGGGACCAGTACCTCGGCTTCCTGCCGTTGTTCAACCGCCAGCGCTCGTTTTTGCTGCACTTCCTGGTCCGCATTGGCCTGATCGATGTCGATCTTTTTCTGGACCTCAACCTCACGCAGTTGCAACGCTTCACGCTGTTGCAAAATTTCGCGCTGGGCATCCAGTTCAGCCTGTTCGGCCAGGCGCTTGGCAGTGGCTGCTTTGACGCGGGCTTCGCGTTCCGCCTCGGCTTCGGCAATGGAGGCATCGCGTTTGACCGCTGCGATCTGCGGCGCGGCCATCGCCTGGAGGTAGCCCTCGTTGTCGGTGATTTCCTCGATACCCATTGAGATCACGCGCACGCCCATCGCGGCCACATCATCCGAGGCCAGGTCCTGCACCCGCTGCACGAAGTCATCGCGGTCACGGTGGATAGCCTCGACCGACATCTGGCCCACGATTGCGCGAAAATTAGCGCTGAGAGTTTCCTCAATGACCTGCCGGATTTCGCCGCGACTCTTATCCAGAAAAGCGCGAGCAGCGGTACGCAGCGCCTCTTCTTCGCTGTCGATTTGAACCTGGGCCACCCAGTCCAGTTGGATGGGGACGCCGCTCACGGTGTAGACTTCATCCTTCTCGGTCTTGATGGTCATAATGGTGACATCCAGCTTTTTGAACGTCTCCAAAATGGGCACGACGAACACCCCCCCGCTGGTGACAAGCCGGGTTTCCCGCCCATAAACGACCATGACTTCATTGGGTGCGACCCGATGATATTGACGGGTGAGCCAGGCCACCAGCGCCACCACCACAACGACCAGTGCGATTGGAATGGCAAATGCCCCGATAACATCCATAACAGTACCCTCCCTAAACCCGCTTCTTCTTGACTTCAAGAAAGCGACCATTAATATTGATAATCTCGACGACATCACCGCGTTGCAGTGCCGCGTCGTTGACTTCTTTAATGGGATACTTGCGAATCTCACCCAGTTCGACCATCGCCTCGCCTGTTTTACCGGCCCCGCTGTTGATGGTGACACGGGCGCTGGACCCAATCAAATCTTCATTGTTGAAGACGGCGCTGGATTGTTGGGCATAGACGAAGCGCAACACGCGCAGCATGATCTGCCCCAGGACCCAGCCGAACACCACCGCACCCGCCAGCATCAAGAATGGATTCCAGTCACTGACCGATCCCGTCAGGCCAACCGCGCCAAACCCGGTCAGAAAAGCGGCAATCACGCCGCAGCCGATGCCACTGGCATCACCTTCCGGGCCAACATCCATGCCAAACAGGGCGTCGATGCCGAGGCTTTCCAAAACACCATCAAAATCAAAGACTTCACCAGCACTGCCGAAAATCATCAGCAGTAAGTAGGCCAGCCCAGCGACCATAATTGCCAGAAAGAGCAGTTCCATTTTAAGCTCCTTAAAGGCTCTTTGACTATTATTATCGCATTTTATATGACGGACAACTCACCCAGAAATTGGGGGAGTGGCTGCAACCCTATCCTATCCCATACAACTGCTGAATTGAGTTAAGAATGAGGGATTACTCGATGTCACTTTAGGATGACCGTGCCGTCGAAGGCCTGCCAATCGGCCAATGTTTCGTGGTACAGGTGGGGGACATTTACGGGGAGGCTGTCCAGGGCAAAAAACTGCGCATCCAGCGTTTCGTCGGTTTCGGCCAGCAATTGACCGGTCCACGCTGTCACTTCGAACATGAACGCCAGCATTTGATGTTCACCGCCATAAGCGTTGGTGAAGGCAAAACGCGGTTCGGAATAGACAGCGATCAGTTGGGCGGCCTGCACGTCTAAGCCGGTTTCTTCTTTGACCTCGCGCACCAGACAATCGTAAATTGATTCTTCCAGTTCCTGAGAACCGGCAGGCATGACCCATTCGTGATTATCGCTGCGGCGGACGAATAGCACTGCGCCGTCATCGTTGATGATTAGCGCCCTGGCTGCGGGCAGAATCAGCTTGCGATTGCCCACCAGTGCGCGGAGTTGGCCGTGATAGGACTCTTCGAAGGGTATCGTCATGTATGGATCATTTCCATGTCTGCTTAAGCACCCGCAGCCAGTTTTGATGCGTGAGTTTGTTGAGCGCGTTGTCATCATACCCGGCTTGCTGTAACGCGGCAATCAACCCCGGGAAGTGCGCCGCGCTGCTGAGGCCGTTGGGCACGGTCGCCACGCCGAAGTCTGACCCAAAACCCACATGGTCAATACCTATGCGGTCCACCAGATAGTCGATATGGCGCACCACATCTGCCAGCGGCGTATCCGCATTGTTGGCGGCGTCAGCGCGCACCAGCATGACGACGAAATTCACGCCGACGATGCCACCTGATTCCATGATGGCATCTAATTGGGCATCGGTCAGATTGCGCGGCAGTGGACACAGGGCGTGGGCGTTCGAATGGGTGGCAACCAGCGGCGCATCACTAATGCGGGCGACATCCCAGAAGCCTTTTTCGTTGAGGTGTGATAGATCAACCAGGATGCCCAGTTGATTGCAGGCCCGAACCAGCGCTTTACCGGCATCGGTCAGGCCCGGTCCAGTATCGGGCGAGTGGGGGAATTTAAATGGCACCCCTTCCGCGTAGGGAGTGGGACGGCTCCAGACCAGCCCCAATGAGCGCAGGCCAGTTTGATAATACACTTCCAGCGCATGAAAATCGGTGTCGATGGCTTCCGCGCCTTCGAAGTGCAGGATGCCCGCTAGCGCGCCGGTTTGCAGGCAAGTTTCCAATTCAGCAGCGGTGCGCACGATCTTGAATTGACCGGCAGACAGGCGTTCGATGCGCAATAAATTGGCGACCATTGCCTGTGTCATCTGCTGCGCATCGTTGAACTCCAGCGCGGGCAGCACATAGTCCTGCGTTGGGTCAAAGGTGGCTAACATGTACTCTGCTTCATCGTCAGGGATGAACACCGCAAAAAAGGCGGCAGCCACGCCACCCGCTTGCATCGTCGGCAAATCGAGTTGATGGGTTGGTTGTCCACTGATGAAGCTGGCGATGGCATCCGCACCCACCGGCGCATAATTCATCAGGGCGTCATTGTGACCGTCGATAATGGGGAACATGGGGATTATTCCTGTCAAAACACTGCTGCCATTCTAACGCGACGGTTATGACAATTCCACATAGTCCCCGGAAACGTAGCCGGTCTGTCCCTGATAATTGATGGTGTACCAACCGTCTTCCTCGGTATGCGCGACGTACACCTCACCCGGCGCAATGCTGCCGATGCGGTCATGGTCGATTCCGGGGCCAGTCCGCACATTCAATATATCAATTGGCGTCAGGCTGATGAGCGGTTCCGGTGTTAAGTCGGTGACGCTGAATTCCGGGGCATAATCTTCGCTGAGTAGTGCTTGAATGGCGGACTCAGTTTCAGCATAGCGGCCTTCGCCAATGTGCCGGTAGCGCAACCGCCCCTGTTTATCGATGAGGTACAGCGTCGGCCAGAAGCGATTGTTATAGGCACTCCACGTCTCGCGGGAATTATCCTGTATCACCGGATAAGGCACATCCAACCGCACCAGCGCATCTTTCAGATTGTTGAGGTCGTGCTCGTAGGTGAATTCGGGGTAATGATTGCCAATGACCACCAGCCCCTGTTCGCTGTAGGTGTCGTGCCAGGTGCGCAGATGGGGAATGGTGCGGATACAGTTGATGCAGCCAAATGTCCACATATCCAGCAACACCACCTGCCCCCGTAAATCCTGCAACCGCAGGGCACGCTCGGTATTGAGCCACACACTATCATGTAGTTCCGGGGCCGGGCCATAATCGGGCAAGCTGGATTGGGCGGCATTTAGTGTTAAAAAGGGGACGAAAACGGTGGTGACAGCTACCAATGTGACGCCAACAATAATAAGCCATCTCTGCATAACACACCTCAAAATGGTGACAGGATGGCTTTGTTTTAGCACGCAATTCTTAACAGGATGTTACGCAGGTTTCTAGCGTGGACGCCGGTCTTCCGGGCGGATTCGTACCGGGATGGGGACGCGGGCGCGTTCGGGTGTTTTGGGTGCCAACACATCATCGAGGTCTTTTAGCCACCGGCGGATACGTCTTTCCAGCTCGCCCAAAACGTTCTTCTTTGGCGTCGCCATAACCGCTACCTTTCCTGAGTTCTCCGTTCTGGTTGGGGTCTGCTGTTTAAAAACAAAACCCCTTGTCTCATGAGAAACAAAGGGTCTGTCTGCTTCGTGTCACCGGGTTGTGGACCTAAAGGGATTCGAACCCTTGACCTCTTCAATGCCATTGAAGCGCTCTCCCAGCTGAGCTATAGGCCCGGAGTGACCAGCATTCTAGCCCGTCCATTTGCTCATGTCAATACCAGCATAATGTAAAAAGCGTATTTTGAATATAGATGAATATGAAATTCTAACGAAACAATCACCGGACTTTAGGACTATTGAGCCGCAATGTGGGACAGGGCTGTTTGGACTTCATCCAGGACGTGTTGTGGTGGCCGACCATAGCGTGGGCCATGCTTTAGAAAATCGGCAATGGTCTGTTCGGCAAAGCTGCCGCTGCAAGCACAACCAATGCTGTCGGACCATTCTAATATGCCGGTGTCCCGATTGAGATTCAGCCCCCACACCTCACCGTCATCATTCCACATCCAGGCTGTTGTCATTATTTTTCGCTCCATGTTCGTCACAGGTTTTATCGTTGGACTCAACCGTGTCCCGATTCTAAATATCCGCCGGAACCTGGTCTAACCGCGACAGGCTGCTGGCGATAATTTTGACGGGTGTGTGGCCGGTGTTGACGATATATAGTTGGGCTGTTTCGGTTATCGACGCGTAGGCATCAGGAAATTGCAAGACTGCTTCACCAATTAAGCCCGTTGTCAGCAACAGATCGACACACGCCTGATCGGGCGCAATATGAAAATCAGCGCTCTGCCAGTTCATTGGTCCCTCGAAATAGGCGACATCCGAGAATAGAATATAAAATGCCGCCACGTTCTGCTGGGGTTTGAACACGCTTAAATATAAACGTGATAGCCCACTGAAGTAGCGGTAAACCTGGCAGCGATACAGGGCGGGGGCGGGCAGTTCCAGGATATTGGTGGACATTCAGCACGTTGAAATACTGTTTTCAACAATGAGAACGTTTTTCATGATGTATGGCGTATCCCATCTATTCCGGTTCTTCAGTTGCTGCTGGTGGGTTGACCACTTCCTCAGTCACAGCGGGTGATGCTGGCGCTTCGGCTGGTTGAGTCGCCGCTTCAGTTGGCACCGAGGGTTCGGGTTGAGCCTCTTCGGTGTTAACTGGCGGTTCAAGTTCCTGTGTCGCGACAGGTGGCGGCACAGCGGTCGCCAGTGCAATCACATTATAACGGGTGAGATAGCTGACGATTCCAAAAGCAGCGGTGATTAACCACAACAGCAATGTAAGCCGCATGATGGTTTTCGCGCCCTTCATCCAATACTTGCGCAGGTCCGTCTCGCCCCGCGCTTTGGCCCGGCTGACCTGAGTATCTTCCCAGAGCATACGTACGACAATATAGGTCGCCAACAATTGGGCCGGTGCGCCCAGCAACCCATGCACCGCTGGCAGTAGATAGCGCGGGTTTGTCGGTTGCGTTCCCAGGTTCGGACCGACATCGGTCAGATAAGCCGCGACCATGAGAAAGATAATCAACACCCAGTTGATGAGTGTAACGCCAATCATGACCCACTTGTGTGCCGGACGATGTTTACCGGCCCGTGCCAGGAAGAACCCGGCCAGCATCGCGGGAACAATGAGCAAGATATAGGCCAGCAGGGTTAGATCTGCCAGCAGACTGGCTCCGGTGCCCAGGAAGCCCGGCGGTTCAAGAAAAGGATTCATGATGACTCCAATGAGTTATGCCTGATTGCCCCAACAAGAAAAAGTATACAGATGATTGGACTTACGGGCTAATGGGGAATGTCGGGGCAGTATCAGGCGGTTTTATGACATTCATCCTGGAAAATTTCATAATTTGTCAACGGAATTGTCCAAATTTGGCTTATAATAGATAGAAAGTTGGAAAAAACCAACAGGAGTATGCTCATGTTTGTGGGCGATCATCAAGTATGGATGGGATTTGTTGTAAGAGTATTCTGCGCACTGCTTATCATCGCTGTGTTATCGTTGCCATTACTCCAATTCTTTGTTCAATAAATGCACTGCCGTCGCCGTGATTTGACACGCCCGGTAAGCCATGCTTTAATCGGCGTAAACAGCTATTAGCAGGTCTGTTATGGCAACTGAGCGCCACGCACACGAATCCACCGACAAGAAAAAATCATCAGCGCCGACGAGCCAACCAGCGGTTGAAGGTGAATATTTTAGCCCGGTTGATACCAGCCATAAACATATTTTGTATTTACAGCGGACCGTTGGCAATCAGGCTGTCCAGCGGTTAGTGGCGCAGCGGCGCGTGCCGGTTGTCCAACGGGAGGAAACCCCGGCACAAGAGGTGGAAGAACCCGCGCCGATTGAACCGGTGCAAGAGATCGCCGGGGATGCACCAGCGGATGGCCCCGATGAAATCGATCATGGTCGCGTTATTCGGCTGGAAGGCCTCACCACGGCATCATTCTCCCAGAGTTCCAATACGTTTGTCTCCGAAGGGACCAACCTGGCACGGGCCGAAGGTTGTGATGGTTGTGGGGACCGCGATCCCTGTGTGCGCGTGACCACCACCATCGTTTCGACTTTCTCGGTGCCGATTTCCGTCCGACTCCCCAATCTCGATGCGATGGACCTGACCGAATGTGAAAGACAGCAGTGCCAGAACTGGATTGATACCGTGCTTGAACCGCATGAACAACAGCATGTCGCGGCGTTCCAGGCTTATAATGGCACCACCCGGCACCCGTTGTCATTCACTTGCTGTAATTCGCAAGCCCAGTCAGAGCTTGACTCGCGTGCCCGGACCATCATGGAAACGGAACGGGACCGGCGCAAAGCCGCGGTGATCGCTGCCAGCAACGCCCTGGATCCGTTTAACATGGACTTCGAGGTGAACTGTCCTGAAGAGGAAGAAAGCGCGGCTGAAGATGCACCCGCCGAAAGTGCCGAGCCGGTTGAGTAGCCCAACAAAATAATCTTGTTGGTAAACTCATTTTTTTGCTGAGCTATGTCTGCACGTCACCCCCACCCGGCCTCCCTCATCCCAAAGGGACGCTGCGCAGACGCATTGGGGGGGTGGCTGCCGTCGGCAGACGGAGGGGGTTGATATGAAAAACTGAGGCGCTCAATTGAGTTTCCCGCGGCCTGAAAGAATGACACTAATGGTGGTTAGCTGTACACACGTTCCGCAATAACGATAACGCGTTCCCGATAAACATCGCTGAAAAAATCATAATTCGAGCACGTGATGAGCGTGACCTTCTCATTGGCTGAAGGGTAAAGCACTTCCAGATTATTGGGGTCCGTATTGAACTTCTGGGTGACTTGATAGGCGCGTTCCTCACCGGCCTGGGTGAGGTAGACGGGGTCGCCGATGTTCAGGTCGTTGATGTTGGCAAAGATGCCGGGACGACCATCGCTCATCTCCACATGCCCGGCCAGCACAATGTTGCCGGGGCGGCTCATCCAGGCAGTGCCTTCCAAATGACCCACATTCGGCCCCAGTTCGGTGACATCCCAGCTAGTTCCGTCGAGATACGTCTGGACAATATTGCTAGATATACCAGCAGTTGGCGCTGAAAAGTGCGCACCAAAGGTGATCTCGCGGGCAACCGGAACCGCTGTCGCGATCACAGTCGGTTCGCGAACCGGTGAACTGACCATATCTGGTAGAACGGTGACGGTAGGCAACGGTTCGCTGCGGGGGCGATTGAAGGCGTTGTCATAAACCAGATAACCCAGCCCAAAAGCAACGCCCAGGAAGATGGCGATCAGTAGAATGGAAACACTGCCGCCACGCCGCCGGTACATCCTGCCACCATACATCAGGTTGATCTCGATTCTTGCCGGACAAGGGCCTCAACTTCGGCCTGGAGGACTGCCACCTGCTCCGGCTGGCCCAACCGGTCATACAGTGATTGAGCCTGTGTCAGGTGTTCCCGAGCCGCATCCGGCGTATTCAAGTTGCTCAACACCTTACCCAGCATCGCGAACAGGAAGGCGACCAACGGCTGATGGTTGCGGGCGTGGGCTAATGCCAGGGCATGGCGGTAATAATCATGCGCGTTACTAAAAAATAAACGTCTGATTTCGCTGTTGGCAGCGGTCAGGCCTAGCTCGTAGTGAATATTGCCGCTGGCGACCAGGCCATCGAGCAGTTCGTGCTGATCGTCAATGGCGGTATAAATGGTGAGCGCTTCCCCCAAACATTTGAGCGCTTCCGTTGGGTTGTTGGTGGCAAGAAAGGACTCGCTTAAGGTGCGCAGCCGCCGGGCAAGGCCGCGTTGGTCGCGCAACTGACGGGCGACACCTATGGCCTGGCTGTGATATTCGATGGCGGTTTCTGGCTCACCCAGGTCATCATAAACCAGACCCAGATTACTCAACCAGATGCCGCGCCCGCGCACATCACCAATGGTTTGGGCCAGTTCCAGCGCCGCATTGAGATAATCACGAGCTTCTTCATAGCGTTTGAGTTCGCGCAAGATGTTGCCCATGTTGCCCAGCAAGCCATCCTCGGTGACGCGATCACCTTCGGCCCGCACCAGTGCCAATGCCTGTTCAAAGCACTGCAATGCATTATCAGGTTGGCCTAGCCGATTGTAGACCAATGCCAGATTGCCGAGATGACGCCCCTGTGCCGCCCGGTCGCCTTCTTGCTGGGCGAGTTGGGCCGCCCGTTGCAGGCAGTCGATGGCGGTCTCATGATCGTCGGCTTGCAGCGCGATGCGTAGTTGTCGTTGGAGTTGCAGCGCCTCTTCCATTATGCGTGATGATCTCGTCTAAACAGCAGCGTTAAGACAATCGCACCCAGCGCGGCAACAGGCAGCCACAACCATCTCAGATTGCTCTCAAGCGGTGGCGGACCAACTACATCGGCTGCTGGTTGGAGGCGCACAATGGTAAACAGATCGGAAATATCAGCCAGGGTACGGGGCGTTACTGATTCCCGGTTGCTTAAGTGGGCGATGATGACGTCATAGATCGCCGGGGCGCGTTTACGAAACAGATATAGCACGCGCAGGGCTTCGCTGGGATCATCCACGACCTGTGCCTGGGCACTGAACGTCCGTCGACCTTGCCGTACCCGGACCACCGGTTGGGCGACCAGATTGCGATACCAGTTAGGGCGCGATCCCCAGGCTGAGATGACGTAGATTTTGCTGCCGTGAACACGATATTCAATCGGGGTATGGCGGGGCAGACCACTTTTGCGCCCCCAGGTGGTGAGCACCATCAGCCGGAAATTATTCGCCAACCAGCCTAATCCCAACCGATAAAAGAGCAACGGCAACCGCAGCAACCAGACTCCCAACCCTTGTGGATAAGGCAACCGATCGGCATGGGGATGGGCTTTATAGTCTACCGCCGTTCGTACAGGGTCCTTTATATATTCCATCGTCTTTGCTCTAATTAAACAATTTATGAACCTGATGCAATGAACAGGCCATGAACTTCAGGCTTGAGAAATAATGTACTTACATTCAGTATAAAGGATACGTTCTGGAACAAACAAGCGCCTAAAGGCCATATGACGAAAACAAAAAAGGAAATCCGGTTTGGAACCGTTGGTGCACCCCAGACGACCCCCGGCAGCGGCACCATCGCCGCCATTGAACACTGTCGCCAGTTGGGGCTGGATCATCTTGAAATTGCGTGGGTGCGCAGCGTGCGCGTCAGTGATGCAACCTGCGCTGCCATCAAAGCGGCGGCGACCGAACATGGGGTTTCATTGAGTATTCATGCTCCCTACTTTATCAACCTCAACAGCCAGACGACGGAACTGATGGCAAAGAGCGATGAACGTTTGCTCACGGCGGCCCGCAAAGGTTATCGCGCCGGGGCGCGGGATATTGTGTTTCATCCGGGCAGCTACCATCAACAGGCACCAGAAACGGTTTATGCCCGTGCCCGCGACAAGCTGCTGGAACTCACGGATATTTTGCGTGCTGAAGGGGTTGAGGTCAGGTTGCGCCCGGAGACGATGGGTAAAGGGGCCATGTTCGGCAATCTGGAAGAAGTGGTGCGGCTCAGCCATGATGTGCCAGGGGTTGCGCCCTGCATTGATTGGGCACATCTGCATGCCCGCACCGGTGATGGGACGTTTAACAGCTATGACGAGTTTGCTGAGGCCCTGACTCTGGTCCGCGATCTACTTGGCGACTCCGGCCTGCACAATCTGCATTTTCATTTGAGCGGCATCGCCTATACGGCTAAAGGTGAGAAGGAACACCTGCCGTTGAATGAGGCTGACCTGCGCTACCGCGATTTGCTGCAAGCGTGGGTAGATTTTGGCGTTGCGGGCACCTGCGCCGTCGAAGCGCCGCAGCCGTTTCATACCGCCGATGCGTTGACCATTCAAGCCACGTACCGACGGCTTGCCAAAAATTCGAATACCTGACGTGAGATTCAGGTAATGACCAGCATCAGAATAGCAATAACCATATCGAGAGTGATGCTATGCTGACAATGATGATTTTTGATCTTGATGGCACGCTAGTGAAAACGGAGGCGTTGAAGGCCCAGTCCTATGCCCAGGCTGCGGTCGAGCTGTGCCCGTACACGATCACCGAAGATGAAGTTATCGCGTACTTCAAGCAACTGGTGGGACTGTCGCGACAAGAAGTCGCGGTGGCTCTGGTAGAGCATTTTGAACTGGCCGGAAAAGCCACCGGTCGCATGGCTGAGTTCGGTGTCAGCACGCCCTGGCAGGCGTTTGTGCAGGTGCGGTTAGGCTATTATGAAGCGTTGTTGGCCGACCCGGCGGTTATCCGGCAGAGCCAATGGCCGCATACTGTCGCCCTATTGCAGAAGGCGCGTCAGGAGCAATGTTATACTGCGCTCGCCACCATGTCGCACTGTGCTCAGGTCGAGCGAATACTCAAGCTACTTGACCTCACCGAGGCGTTTGATTTTGTTGCGACGCACGATGATGTCGAACGCGGTAAACCCGACCCGGAGATTTATCAGTTGGTGGCACGCCAATTGCAGGTTGACGCGGCGGCATGTCTAGTGATCGAAGATTCGCCAGCGGGGGTGCAGGCGGCTCTTAACGCGGGGATGTGGTGCATCGCCGTGACGACGCCATTTACCCGTGACCAGATCCATGCTGCCCGGTTATTGGAAGACCGCTGGATTGTGGATGATCCGCAAACGTTGCTAGCGACCGTAGCCGCGATGTTCGCCGAACAGCATAAAAAATAAGGCGATCCGCTGGGGACCGCCTGTTATGCATGGCTAACCAATGACGATGGTGGCTGTCGGTCCCCCTTCGGGGATCGGCGTACTGGTCGGGAAGATGGGCACAGCGGTCTGCGTGGCTGCCGGGGGCAGCGTCGCCGTGGGTGGCAGCGCAGTGGGGGTCGGATTAACCACTGATAAGGTCATGGTCCGACGCACGATACCCAGCCGATTGGCGGACCGCATCGTCAAGCGTAAGGTATATTGACCGTTGGCAACGCCGACCGTATTCCAATCGGCCAGGATATTATTGTCCCCGGCGCGGGGTGTGTTAACTTCACCCGTGATCGGTTGATAATTCTCAGTGCCGACGGGCGCATATTCGAGTTGATAGCTGCCAAAATTGGTAGCCGACGCGACGCCGGTGATCTGCACGGTCCCCTGCACTGCGCTCCCTTCAATTGGACCGGTGAATTGCAAACTGGGAATATCTGTGTTCAACGGACAGGCGGTCGTTGGTACTTCCTGCACCGGAATCGGCAATCCCATCGTGCGGGCCACGCCCTGACCGGTGGTGGTGTTAAGCCACGCAATCGCGCCGGGATCACGCGGCACAAAGCGCGCAAAGGCGGCCTGAGTGGTGTTCGTGCGGCAGGCATCGGAAACCAGCAGGCGGGTCCAGGTATCAATGACGGCCTGGACAACTGGCATTTGGCTGGCATCCTGCGGCGGATGGCTGGTGGAAAAAATCTCGGATCCCTGTTGTGCACAATTGGCACTGTTGGCGACACCGGTCGTGCGGCAAATGATCTCGGTTCGCAGGCTACCTTCGGGGATAAACGTTACGCCGGGCCGGTCGTAGGGGATCGGATTGGTGCCTGCCAGAACTGTTTCCATCACGGCGCGCCAGACAGGCAGGGCGGCATCGCGGCTGTTGGCAATCGTGGATTCGGCATCAATGCGCCCCATCCAGACGCCCACGACAGCATTCCGTGAAAAGCCGA
Source organism: Phototrophicaceae bacterium (assembly GCA_965223835.1). GTDB lineage: Bacteria > Chloroflexota > Anaerolineae > Aggregatilineales > Phototrophicaceae > CAVYXZ01. The sequence goes on along the minus strand of CBDCXQ010000001.1, from coordinate 5,271,499 downwards.
TTGCCCACATATCGCGGTTATCATCCAGGAAATTCATTTTGACCCCAAGCCGATCCGGGAAACTGGACATGAACATCGACTGGAAGCGATCTTCATAGAACGACTGATTGCTGAGAATATTCTGTGTCAGAAAGGCGATCTGCGGCGTGACGACCTGTTGCGGACTTGATGGTGACAATGCTTCGGGCAACTCGACCGGATCGCCACTGGCGGTCTCCACTGAGGCAATGGTGCGCAGCGGGACATACTGACCGCTACTTGCCAGCACACTGTAAGCCTGCATCAGGTCACGCAGGCGCACCGCCGTCTGGTCGCCTACTGCCGTCGCATGCGTGACTTCCGGCGGATCGCTTCTAAAATTGATACCTAATTGCTGGAGGTAGGGAATGAGGCGTTCCCGTCCCACGAAATCATAAACATTGACGGCGGCGGGTGCATAATTGTTTGCCAGCGCCTCGCGCAGCGAGACTGGCCCGTTGAAGGCATTGTTTGAATTGGTTGTTTGGAAATTCGGATTCTGAAATTCAGGTGGTAGATCAAACAGGATGGTTGCCGGAGTTAGATATTCGTTGAAGTCGCGCTGACCGTTGGCGTTGAAATCAAAGCCTTCGAGCGCCGCCGTGTAGAGTAATGGCAGCATGGTCGCGCCCGGCAGGTGCCAGGTCAGTGCCTGATTGGTTTGACCGTCAAGATCGAGGTTATCATAATCGGGGCTGCCCACCATCGCCATGACCGCGCCGGTTTGTGGATTCATGACCATGACCGCGCCGGTTTGCAAGCCAAACGTCGCTTGTTCGTTCAGCTTGGCCCGCAGGTTGTCCTGGGCAACCTCTTGAATGGCCGGGTCCAGCGTGGTTTGCACGACGAAGCCATCCTGGAACATGCGCTCCTCGCCATAGGCACCGGCTAACTGTGCCCGAACAAAGGCGACAAAGTGGGGGTAGAGGCCGTCACCCGACCGGGGGCGGAAGGGCAGTGTTTGCATTTCCGCCCGTTGAATCGTGATATCAGCACTAAAATTGTTGTTGGCACGCAGAATGTCTGCCGAGGTCTTACAATAGCGCCCGTTAGGCACGGCGGGATGCTCAAAATTGAGGCAGCCAACGACTGCCAGATCCCGTAACACATTATCAGCCGCCCCAAATGCCAGGTCGCGAACCCCGCTTTGCACCGGGTCGAGGGATGGGTCGCGCAGCATCGCGGCTAACAGGGAACCTTCGGTCAGGTTCAGTTCACTGGCCTCTTTCTCGAAGTAAAAATCAGCGGCAGCCTGAATGCCAAAGGTCTGGTTGCCAAACGATTGCTCATTCAGGTACAGGCGCAGGATAAATTCTTTGGAATGTGCCTGCGCGATTTCTGATGCGACCACAAAGGTATCTAAGGGCGTGGCATTGTCGCTGGCATCAATCACGAATGTTTCAGCAATCTGCTGGGTAATCGTCAGGTTGTCGGCATCCAGCACCTGCTGGCCCTGGACATTGGCGACGAACGCGCTGAGGATAGCACCAGGGTCAAAGCCGGATGTCTCAAAGAAGCGCGGGTCCTGGGCACCAACAATTGCATAGATCGCGTCCGGTGAAACCTCGTTTAAGCTCTGAATCGATTCACGCGTACCGCCACTGGCCTCGTTATTGAGTTCGGCCAACGGGTCGCCATTCACGTCCAGAATCCGCACTGTCTGGAACTGGGCTTGATAATTTGCCAGCGCCAAGACCTCATCACGGAATTGGTTGGCGCGATTATTATAAGAGATCACAACCACAACGAGTAACAGCGCCAGGACCGCAAAAAAACCGCCCACAACCAGCGTTGCTAACAAAAAGAGGCGCGTGCGTGTCGATTGCTGGCGACGTTCGACCGCTTCGGCATAAGCTTCAGTACCCTGGCTCAGGTCATCGACATTCGGCGGTGCGGCATCAACATCTTGCAGGGCATCATCCACGTTCACTGCCGGGTTAACGACCGTCGCGCCATAATCCAGGCCGGGAATCGTGACGGCTTCAGAGGGTCGCATCTCATCGAGATTGGCGGCACTGGGACTGACGACGGTGGCGTCAAAATCATTAATCGGCGCTGGCCGGGGTAACGGTTGCGATGAGTCGAAGGGGAACCGTTGGGTCGCTTCACCACTGAAGGCCGTATCCTCGGTGTATTCCGTCGGCGAAGCCGGTTCATCTTCCAGATAGGGTAAGCTTCCCTCGATGACATTTGACGGGTCAATGTTGGAGGTATCAGTCGGCGGGGCAGCAGGCGCACTCAATTGAACGGGAGGCGTGTCCGTTACCCAGTCACTAAGCGCATTATCGTAACGATACCAGACATCGCTTTCCACGCCCATCATCCACCACTGATTTTCGTTGTCGAGAATCAGGTGTTCGCGCAATTGTTCCTGGAGTTGATCGCGGGTAATGAGGCCGTTCCGCTGTTGCTGCCGCAATGCACGAACCTTCGCCTGCGTTTCGGCAAACCGTGCGGTGAGTTCTGCTTCGGCAGGGTCAACTGTGCTAACCGATTCACCGCTGCCGGCTAATTCGTCAACTTGCTGGCGGGCATAATCGGCGGCCTCACCGGTTGCTGCTGGTGGTGAATCATCAATGACGGTCGGGATCTGCGCTTCATCATCGCCCAGCAATTCAGCCAGCCGTTGTTGGGCATAGGATTCGGCGTTGGTGTCGGGTTCCGTATCGGCCTCATCCGGCGAGTCGGCTTCGGTTAATAACTCATCAAGTTGACGGCGAGCGTAGTCTTCCGGGTGGACCTCAGTCGATTGATCGCCAATACTATCCGCCGCTTCTTCCAGCGCCGCCTGCGATAGAGCAGCCCGCGCCGCGTCGGTTGCGCCAGTAAATTCAAGTTCCTCGGAATCGTCAGCTACCTCGGTTGCCTCCGCCGTGTCTTCCTCGACCGCCTCTTCCAACACCTCCAGCATGATGTCAGGCTTGGGTTCGTCGTTAACCTGATCCATCAACTGCATCACCAGTTCGCTGAAACCTGTGCTGGCTTCCAGCGATTCAGTAAAATCTGTCGGCGTATCTTCAGGTGCAACCGCCGCATCAGCCGTTTCTTCTTCATCCGTCGTCGCGGGGAAAAGCACATCTTCCGGGCGCACGGGCGTCACCGTCCCGGTAGTGCCAATCTCAATTTGATCGTCAGAATCATAGATGGTGTCCTCGGGCCGAGGACGATGCCACTCCCCTTCAGTTGCGGGTTCCTCCGCCAGATCAGGCGCGAACGCTGGCAATTTTTTCCAGCCGCCGGTTTCAGTTTCCGTTTGCTGCTGGGGGATTTTCCAGCTACCCGGCGTTTCCGGTTTTTTCCAACCGCCTTTAAGTTGTGGCGTGTCGTCAGTTTGTGATTGGTTAGGTTGAGTATCAGACATAGTTGAACTCTTAATTTGCTTCCCCGACCCTGATGGAGGCGTGGTGTTGGCACAATGTCACTATTATTACGCCTCTTTATTGTACGCGAGGTTGGTCAAAAAGCAATTTTATGGCGGTTAATAGGCGGTATATTAGAGGCCGAGCACCTGCCGATAGACTCGTAACAAACACGCGCCAAAATGCAGGGCGGCCTCCAGGTCGTAGACTTCGCCTGGTTGGTCGGGGTTATAATGCTGATAGGTCTCGAAGTCTACCGGGGTGTAAAAACCAACCGCGCCGCCGGGTTTGATTCCAGGGCCTGCCGCCAATGGCAATTTCTCTGGAACCCAGATCCGCCAATCCGTCGCATTCGTCGGGGCCTCGAACTGAATGCCATAATGATTGTCAACCATCACCCGGAATGACAGGATCTCGCCGCTGCGCTGACACGCACTTTCGACGTTAAGCCAGGTGTTGGGGCCATACACCAGCAATGTCAGCGGAATATCAAGAAAGGTGCAGGCATAGGTCTTGCTCCAGCCAAACGCTTTGATGTGGTGATGGGTGGTGAGCGCTGAGAAAGGCGGACATTGCAGGACTGCATGGAGATCATGATCGTACCATAACAGACCACTGATGGTTAAATCCCGCAGTATTTTCTCGACATCGGCATCATACTGGCGCGGGGTAATCGTAGCCGGTACGGTTGTTTGCGCGATCAATGTCCACATTGATGTAAAGGTGGCCCGCTCCCGTGTGGGAAGTGCTTCGAACAGCGTTGTGATTGTTTGGAGGGTATTATCAACCTGGGCCGCCTGGCGTGGGGCAAACCGCTGCAGGTCGCAGGGCCAATTATTGTTCGGGGGCGCGGGTGTCATGCCCCTCTCCATCGCTTTCACGCGACTTACCCAACTGGCGAACCGGAATCGTCATGGGGTCGGGCGTAATCCGGCCATTCGTGGACGGCGTGGGGTCTTCATCCACGATTGGGGTAATGACACCATCACTTATCCGCTCGGCCTGCATCTTTTGTTTACTCAAGGCTGGCGGCGGTTCTAGATGATCGTTCGTGTCTGAGTCCACCGGCGGGGTTTCTATATTCAAAGCTGAGCGGATCGGGTTATCTTTTAAGACCAGCGTATCTTCTTCATCTTCCTCAGCTGCGAATTGCATATCCGCCTCACCCTGTTGGGTAGCAGCGTCCTGTTCGACCGTGACAACAATCACACTGACGTTATCTTCACCACCGCGATTATTTGCTAAGTCAATGAGTTTCTGGCTCGATACATCGGGGTTGTCATCGTCCAGCGCCAGTTGTGCAATTTCATGCGGCTTGACATGGCGTGTCAGGCCATCGGAGCACAGGACCAACCGATCGCCGACCCGCAAAATGCTGTCATAGACATCAATATCTACGTCTTCAGTCTGGCCTAATGCCCGATAGAGCACATTACGCATGGGGTGTTCGTCGGCCTGCTCCGGGGTGATGTGCCCGGCGGCCAACAGCGCTTCGACAAAACTGTGGTCCGATGTGATCTGATGAATGTTCTGATTACGGGCGCTTATCTGGTAGGCGCGGCTGTCGCCAACATGGGCGATCAATACATGCTGGCCGCGAATCAACGCCAGCGTGACGGTGGTGCCCATACCTTTCATATCAGGTTTTGCAAGGGCACGTTGAATGATCGAAAGATTGGCTTCCTGGATGGACTCCCGCAATTTAGTCCGCAGCGCATCATCGGTGAGACCGGCAAGCATCGTCTTGCCATCCTGGGTCCGCAGCGCCATGCCGACTTGAATCGCCTCAATCGCGAGTTGACTGGCCTCTTCGCCCGCCGCTGCACCGCCCATACCATCAGCCACAACCGCTAACACATGCTGGTCCCCAGTCCACAGATGCACACTGTCTTCATTGTTTTCGCGTACCTGGCCGACACTGGTGCGCGCGCTGCTACGCAGGCGAATACCATCCCCCGAATTCGGCATACGGGACTCCTAACAATCGTTTGGTCTATAAGTATTCTACTGAAGCCGCACCGGGATGCAAGCAGTTATTTAAAGATTGTACGGTACGCGCCCGTTCCGCGCAATGTCTCGGACTGGCTGAGACCGGGGCCAGGACCCGACTGCCGGGAGAAAAAAAGTAGCCAAAGAGACCGGGTGATATTGTTAAAAGTTGCCTATTTATGATTCTGGATACCTAAGATATATTGATTATTATGGCAAAAAATCTACTTGAAGTTTATCGCATTGACAATTTCAATGACACCTTTGCGCTGGGGCATTATGCAAGGGTGATGGACGCGCTGGACCGTCGCACCGGGCACTCAGTTGCCTTTAAGGTCATGCGTCCCGAACATCTGGCCGCCAATGGCGAGGTGCGCTGGGAATTTCGCGCTTTTGCCAACGAGGCCAATCTGCTCATGCGGCTGGCGGACAGCCCCCACGTGATTGATCTGGCGGATTGCGGCTTTGTTTCTGGCCCGGGTGAAGTGCCCGATGCGGGCGACATCGAGTCGTTCCAACAGGACACGCTGGGGTTTATTGATGCGGTTGATGAATATGCGACCTATGGCTGGCGACCCTATCTGACGTTGGACAATTTGCCGCGCACGCGTAACCTGCTCTATTTGATGAAGCCCAACCAACCAGGGGTACGCTGGCGTTTGCCCAGCGAAGAAGGCATCGCGTTGGCCTTGCAGTTCGCCAACATGCTGCGGCTGTCGCACCAACAAAACATCGTTTATCTCGATCACAAATTGGAGCATGTGTACTGGGATGGTACGCACCTTCAAATTATTGACTTCAACAGTTCCCGTCTGCTGGACGACCAGGCCAACAGTCAGGATGATTATTTCCGCCTTGATATTCACAACCTGTGCGTTGGCATTCTGTATCCGATTTTTACCGGACTCTCGCCCCAGAAAGCGGCGTTACGGCCACAGCCGGGCCGGTTGAGCGATGTTGAAGAGCGCTATCGCGACATTAAGGAGCTGGATTTTGGCGTAGAACCGACTCTCAGCGAGGAGATCAAAAACCTGCTGCAAGCTGGGGCTGCGATGGAACTGGCGACGATTGATGATTTTATGGAAGGTCTGGAAGAAGCCGGGGCGGCACTGGGTTGGGATTTCCCCAATCATTACACCAGTCCGGCCAGTCGTGATGCCCGAACGCAGATGCGGGCTGGCATCAATCGGTTGCGCAGTGGGCAAGAGAATTTGCGTGAAGCGCGGGACTTGTTTCGTGAGGCCGCTATCCAGGAAGGCATTACGCCCGACCTCGAAAAAGAACTACGGCGGCTGGTTAAAGCAGTTAATGAGATGCTGAATCATCGCGTCATTCCGTGATGCTTTGGACTTATGGTCGGGTTTCATGAGTCCGGGAACGCCCCTATAATGGGGTCAAAATGGTTCAACCAGTAGCAGATCATCTTTGTTTCGGGAGCGAGGAAAGGCAAGACTAATGGCGACAATTACCAGTATTGTATACCGGCCTGACAATGTACCAGCTAAACCCGCCGATCATTTCAGCCGGGTGGCGCTGGAAACGGTGCAATTGGTGGCGGCCTATGGGATCGAAGGCGATCGCAAAGGCGGACACCCGGACCGGCAGGTGAATATCATGAGTCAGGAAACCCTCGACCAACTGGCAACCGAAGGTTTTCAGACTGCACCTGGTTCGATGGGCGAACAGATCATCATCAGTGGACTGGACATCAACAGCCTGGCTGCTGACAGCCGCCTGCAAATCGGTGACGAGGCGGTTGTCGAAATTGTGTCACCCCGCACCGGCTGTGATCGGTTTGAAGCGATTCAGAAATTGCCGCCCAGCAGCGCCGCCGGTCGGTTGGGGATGATGTGTCGGGTGACCCAGAGTGGACCAATAAAGCTGGGGGATACCATCAAAATATTGGAACATGTCTGAGTACGTCACGGTTGAAAGCGAACCAACCAACAACCCGGATGTGGTGGAGATCTTCACCAACCAGCATCTGACAGACGAAACTGAAGTTTATGCAGACGGCGAGACGGGGGACACCGGTTCCCCTATCGCCCAGATGTTGTTTCATGGCGTGCCGGGAATTATGGCCCTCACGATTACCTCCGATAGTTTGCTCATCACCCGCGACCCCGGCTATACCTGGGAAGAGATTATCGACGAAGTACGCGACGCGCTCCGTGATTTCTTCTTGTAACTTAACCCCTTTTCGCCTAGTCTAACTTGGTTCCTGCCTCACTGCCGCGCTAGCGCTACCTTCCAAAACACATTACTATTGAACTGATTATTCGTAGACAGCTTTACGGGGTGCTACCCTACCCATGCACATTCAGGTGTCAGCATAATGGAAACAGGTATGGCACGAATTTTCGTCAGCTACAGCCGCCGCGATGAAGCCTTTGGTCGCCAATTGGCCGGGTCGCTATCCAACATGGGGGCGGATGTTTGGATTGATATTGAAGATATTCCGGTGGGTATGAAATGGAGCAGTGCGATCCAGCAGGGCCTGGATGCCGGGCAACTCCTGATCGTTGTCATTTCTCCCGATTCAATGGCGTCGCGCAATGTTGAAGATGAATGGCAATATTATCTCGACCAGGGCAAGCCGGTTATCCCGGTATTGTTACGTCCAGCGAAAATCCATTTTCAACTGAACCGGTTGCAGTATATCGATTTTCACGGTCAGGATTATGGGCAGGCCATCGGACAACTGTACGCGGAACTGCGCTCGAATGGCTTGCAATTAGAGCCGCCCGCCGAAACGCCCAGCCAGGATATGCCTGACTTTGACAACATGACTCCGGCTGAGATTGAGCACTGGCTGGCGGAATTGCAAAAGCGCCAGCAGCAATTTCAACCAGCAACAGCGCAACCGGCACAATCTGCAACCGCCGGTAGTCGCAATTGGCTGCTGTGGGCCGCGGGCGGGGGCGCGGCGGTGATTGTGATCTTGTTGATAATCGTGTTAGCGCTAGGGTCGGGGGGATTGAGCGACCTGGAATTGACGGGCACAGCGGATGCGGCAGCGCGGGAAACGGCAGTGGCCCAGGTCAATCAGGCGACTGTGACGGCCAACAATGCCCTGATCGCCACTCAAACGGTTGTTACACGGGAGACTGAAACGGATGTCGACACCGATGGCGATGGTCTCACCGACGCCCAAGAAGCGGAATTTGGTAGCGATCCATTCCGGCCCGATGCGGATAATGATGGCCTCAATGATTCAAGTGAGCTGGAACTCCAGACGGACCCCAATAATGCCGATTCGGATGGCGATGGCCTGTTTGACAGCGTTGAACATAATGACATCGGGACCGACCCCAACAATCATGATACGGATCAGGATGGCCTCAGCGACGGCGACGAGGTTAATCGGATATTCACCGACCCCAACGACCCTGATACAGATGGCGACGGCCTGGCCGATGGCGATGAAGTCGGCAGTTGCACCAGCCCAGTAGCTTTTGATAGTGATGCTGATGGCATTGACGATCGCACTGAAACTGACGATGGGACCATGTGCGACGAGGGAATCTATATTCCAGGCCTGACTCCTGATGATCCGGTCGCACACAACGGCGATTGGACGCCGGTTGGCCGCGTGTTTGATGGCGTGGAGATGGTATTGGTTCCCAGTGGCAGTTTCGCGATGGGGACTGACCCGGCAGAACTTGACCAGCTTTATCAGGATTGTCGCGCTTATATCGAAAACTGCGCCAATACCGGGCTGTTTGACGATGAAGCTCCGACCGTCAGAATCAACGCGATGTCGCCCTACTGGATTGATCGCTATGAAGTAACCAACGGGTTGTATGGGTCTCATGGCACCTTTCCCGATGAGGCGTTGCCGCGCACGGATGTGACGTGGCAGGAAGCGCAGGCCTTCTGTGAAGCACGTGATGGCAGCCTGCCCACCGAAGTCGAGTGGGAGTATGCTTCGCGCGGACCCGATAGCCTGGCTTACCCCTGGGGCGACGGTTATGTGGGACCTAATTTCAATTATTGTGACGCGTCGTGCGAATTTGGCTGGCAGGATGCGGACCATGATGATGGTTTTTCGATACCGGCTCCGGTGGGCAGCTTTCCGGCTGGTACGTCATGGGTCGGGGCGGAGGATATGGGTGGGAATGTCTGGGAATGGACGCAGACGATTTACACCGAAGACCCCACCCAGCGGTATGAAGATCTTAGTGATCAGACCGCGCCGCGCACCCTGAAGGGTAGTGCATGGAATTGGGTTATTGCCGAGGCTCGCGGGGCAGCCCGGGCAAAACCGGCGCAAGCCAGCAGCGAGTGGTATGGTTTCCGGTGCGTGCGCCCCTTCGATCCCGCTGATCTGGCATCGTAAATTCACTTGCCGTGATGTATTTCGGCGGACGCTCAGAAGGGTTTTGTCGGGACAGGTTTCTGCTTCTCCGCTGGCACTAAGTTTTAATCAAAATCCGTCGGCAGGTCGGGGTTGCGCAGGTGCGCAAACAATCGCTTAATCTGGGAAGGTGTCACGCGGCCCAATGATAGATCATCGGGGATCTCGTCTTCGGCGAAAAAGGTGGCGTTGCTGGTCTCGACAAAGGCTGCACTCTGATTATCAATCTGTTCCTGCGCCGGTTCGTCATGGAGCAGGTTACAGCGGAAAAACACCTTGTAGATGTGGAAAATATGAGGCGGATGGCCGTGTAACCGCCGGTCATAAAAGGCTAACAGCTTCACCGCCTGGGTTTGATAACCGGTCTCCTCATAGACCTCGCGGGCGGTGGCAATGCTGGGCGCTTCGTTGATGTCTGCCCAACCGCCGGGCAATGTCCAGCGATCACCATCGAGATGTTCCCGCACCAGCAGCAGCTTCTGGTCGCGAAACACGACGCCACGTACATCGACTTTCGGCGTGGCGTGACCGGTCTGCTGTTGAAACAATCCGTTGATGTGTTCAGGGGGTGAGTCCGAATAGGCCGCCAGCATCTCCCGCGCGATGTCGAGCAGTTTGTCGTAGCGTTCGGCGTCGAAGCTGTGCGGTTGATAATGTAATCCGGTTTGGGCGATTGCCTGGATGCGCTGGGCGAAATCAAGCCATTGGGGGTCCATGTTGTCTCCCTTAAAAAGTGCTGAGGGCTGAGTCAAAAACGTGCTGTTAGGGGCATTGTTTTAGCAGTAGCGACGACCGATGGAACGCAGGCTTCGGACCGGTGCCAGGCGCTCAAAAATGTAATATTTGCTAGCGGCTAGCCTGGCTAAACCACTGCGCCAGCCCCGATGCCTCGCTGCGGGTTGGTGGTGTGATGCTTTCACCATAATCCGGTTCCAGCAGAATGCCAAATGGTTCGGCAGCGGTAAACCGCGTGGCGCTGGTTGTTGGTTCGCCGTCTACTGGACGCAGACCATGATCGACCGCCTGCCCCTGTTCGGCAGTGCTGCTCAGCCAATCACCGAGGGCTTGTACTGCTAATTGCTCAATCTCGGTGGCTTGATTGCTATCGCTCCAGCCAGCAACCGGGAAATCCAGCACGAATTGATAGGTTGGATAGCTAAACACAAAGCCATCGTTAGCCTCATCAGTGAGACCGTTGAGATTTTGCAGCCACAAATTTTCTGGCAAGAGGCCCATTGCCGCCGTTGCCGGGCTGCGCGCGACGCCTGCCGCCGGATCACTGCCCAGTGTCTGGAAATTTACGCTGGCAACCACCGGTTCCAGCCAATCCCGGAAGCCCGAGTCGCGGGTGGCCGCGCCCGAAATATCGCTATTTTGATGATAGCTGGCCGCGGCGGAGAACAATGTACCCAGGCCGCTCATGGTCATGTCCGGTTTGGCAAAGGCCAGGTTGACAAAGCCCCAGCCAGAATTGCCGCCATCCAGAGCAGCCCAACTTTCCGTTGCCGCCGCGTTCTGTACTGCTGCCCAATCGAATGGGTTACCGCCGGTTGCCACCGTCACCCGCGATTCGTAGCCGCCCCACACTAACGGGGTGCGGGCTACTGAGGGCACAACGATGTCGTAACGGTCAGCATAGTCAACCGAAACGCTCGAGGTCGGCACCCAGGCCGCCGGGTGATCGTCAGGCGTGAACGTGGTTGTGCCACCCTGCCAGACACTGAGATCATCGAGCACAATCACGGCGAACTGCACCCGTTGGGTCGAGTTCACCACCGGTTGCGAGTCATTGAAGCGATTTACTGCCTCCCGCAGCCAGTCCTCCGCTAGCGGATTCACCGCAACCGTAAATTCCTGGGGCGGTTGATTTTGCAAAAATAGACTCACGCCGACAATGCCAGCAGCGATCAGCGCAAAGATGATGACAATGATGGTTCCGCGTCTCATAAGATGGTCCGTCGTTGGATGTACATAGCTTAAGTGTACCGCATTCTCTGGTGGCGAGTTCCCCAATAACTGGAGGATAACGTTAATTATGATTACGGGGAATTGTCAGGGGAGTTTCAGAGCAGAAAATATATCCGTTTTGCGAGTTTCATGTTTGTCCGGTAGCGGCTTGACAGGCAATCGGCTTTCTCATATAGTAAATCGAAATGAGTGGTTACTCAATATTATGAGTGATTGCTCAATCATCCACCTGCTGGAGAAGTTTTTTGCAGATGATCTGTGATGAGCAAGTTACAATCGAGGACCTAGCACATGTCAGACCCCATTCAGCAGCAGCTCATTATCGCCCGAAAGAATCAGATTCTTGATGCCGCCGCTGTTATGTTCGCCGAAAAAGGATTTCATCAGACGACGACCAGGGATATTGCTAAGCAGGCGGGCATTTCAGAGGGCACAATCTACAACTATTTTGACAGTAAAACGACCCTGCTATTGGGAATCTTTGAGCGTATGAAAGCGGCGGTCCAACCAGATGATGACCCAACAGTAGCTGATATTGACTTGCGTAGCTTCATAAAAATGTTCTTAGCACATCCATTGACGGCACTCAGAGAAGATAACTTCGCGCTGTTCCGAGTCGTTACCTCAGAGATGTTGATCAACGATGAATTGAGAACGCTGTATGTCGAACACATCCTTGAGCCTACCCTAAAGCTGGGAGAAGCGTACTTGCAAGCGCATATGCAGAAACAGGGCAAGGATTTGGTGAATGCCCGGCTCACGATTCGTATCATCTCAGGAATGGTGCAGGGGCTTATCATACAAAATATTCTGGGCGACCCGGTTTTGGAAGCGCAATGGGATGAACTGCCCGATTTTTTGACCGATCTATTACTGGAAGGATTAGCAGGGGATTCATGATGCAGATTAGCATTGTTGTGTCCGGGTCGCGGGGCGATGTTCAACCCTATGTTGCACTGGGTCAGGGCTTGAAAATGGCGGGCTACGGTGTTCGCGTGTTAGCCAGCGAAGATTTCGAGTCACTCACTACCGAAGCTGGACTGGGGTTTTGCTCAATCGGTGACAGTGTTGAAGCGATTATACAAAGCGATGAATGGCGCAAGACGACGGAAAATGGCAATTTCTTGTCTATTCTGGCAAAGATGCAATCCGAATTAAAAGGGCGTGCCGCTGACATGGCACAAAAGATGCCATCTCTCCTGGCAGGGAGTGATCTAATATTGACCGGGATGGGCGGGATGGGCGGCGTCTTTTCCATTGCAGAGATGCTCAATATACCGCTTATCCAGGCCTATGTGGTGCCTTTTACACCAACCAGCGAATTCCCCGCGCCGCTGGTGCCCGAACTTCCTTTGGGTCGGGTGGGCAATCGTCTTTCATTTCAGATACTACGCCACATGATGTGGCAAAGTACCAGGGTCGGCGACGTCATGACTCGTAAATTTCTAGGCATGGCAAAGGGATCATTCTGGGGTCCATTTGCGTTCCTGAAGCAACGACAGGTACCAGCGCTGTATGGCTATAGTCACCATGTCCTGCCGCAGCCGCATGATTGGCCGAAAAATCATCAAGTGACGGGCTATTGGTATCTGGATGCGCCAGACGACTGGACACCACCCCCCGACCTCGTTGACTTTCTCAATGCGGGTGGACCGCCAGTTTATATTGGTTTTGGCAGCATGGTCAGCCGCAATCCTGAAGAAGCTGGGACGCTGGCTTTGGAAGCCCTAAAACGCACCGGCCAACGGGGTATCCTTGCTTCCGGCTGGGGCGGTTTGAAGCCGACCGATATGCCGGAAACCGTTCATCTTATTTCATCAATTCCTCATACCTGGCTGTTCCCGAAGATGGCCGCTGTGGTCCATCATGGGGGCGCGGGCACTACCGCTGCCGGTCTGCGGGCCGGAATTCCCTCGATTGTTATTCCTTTCATGGGCGATCAACCATTCTGGGGAAGACGTGTTGCCGATTTAGGGGTTGGTCCCATGCCTATCCCGCGCAAGAAACTCACGGCTAATCGCCTGAGTGAAGCCATTACTGAAGCGGTCGCGAACGCTGGAATGCTACAGCGGGCGAATGAATTAGGTCAAAAGATTCAGCGTGAGGACGGTATTAGCACGGCGGTTGCCTTCGTTGACGAATTTGGGAAGCGCTTATAATCAATGGACAGTCAGCCTATTGCTGATGACTCGTGCTTAGCTATCCGCCCGAATCACCAGCAGCGGACGGTCAATACGGTTCAGTACCCCGGCGGCGACACTGCCATAAAACAGTCGGGGCAACCCGGTGCGTCCGTGACTGGCGATGGCGATAAGGTCTGCGCCCTCGGCCTCCGCCGCATTGATAATCTCCTGGACGATCGGACCTGAACGCACAAGGGCAGTGGCCTCAATGCGCTCTGCCGCCAGTTCATTGCATTTGCCATTCAGGTAACTCTGGGCCGTTTCGACCTCTTGTTGCAGCAAATTCCGCGAGACGTCAACTGGCAACCCTTCCAAGCCTGCGATGAATGTTGCCGGATCTACAATCCGCAGCAACACCAGGCGGGATTTCATACCCTGTGCCAATTCGCGCACATGCGGAATAATCGCCTCAGCGCGACCCGAACCGTCCAATGGAACCAGGATTGTCTCGTACATGATTTGCACCTCTCTTTGCCCTCATCGTATACTGAGGTAGATCATTCGGCGACTGAGCAATGTCATTAATCTTTCTGCCAACTGGCCCATAAAGACCATCTCTGATGAATTATGCCTATTTCACCTTCGATGCCAGTTTGCGTTTCTTTTTGCCTCGCCAGCAGCAGCGCCACAACATCATCACCCATGCTTATGATCGCCGGGCCTCGATCAAAGACATGATCGAAGCGCTGGGCGTTCCGCATGCCGAAATTCACCTGATTCTCGTCAATGACGCGCCGGTATTATTTGATTATCTGGTGCAGCCCGATGATCGTATTGTGGTTCACGGTTTGGATTACCCTGCCGACAAATTAAACGGTGGTCAGTTGCGACCACCGTTTCCGGGCCGTCCCCGCTTTGTGCTGGATACGCACCTGGGGCGGCTGGCGGCTTACTTGCGGATGCTGGGGTATGACACGCTCTACCGCAATGATTATCCCGATAATGAACTGGCCGCCATCTCGCATCATGAACAACGCATTTTGCTGACGCGCGATGTGGGGTTGCTCAAGCGCAGTCTGGTTATCTATGGTTACTATGTGCGAACGCTGAAGCCGCAAAAACGCTTGATTGAAGTGGCGGACCGTTATAATTTACGGGACCAGATGGCTCTGTTTAAGCACTGTATGAAATGCAATGGTCGGTTGCACCCGGTGGCGAAGGCCCAAATCATTGACCAACTGCCGCCAGGGACCGCCAGCTACTATGACCGGTTCCACCAGTGCGCCGCGTGCGATCAGATCTACTGGAAAGGCGCCCATTACCAGCGGATGCAACGCCTGCTGGATATGCTATTGACGACCCCCACCATCCCTTAAGACAATAACTTCAGCAACTGCCACGACAACTATCTGTGGGTTGGAAAAGTGGAATTTGCTCACTGCACACGGCTATCTTGATAAGATTTTTTGATTCTTTTGGGACAAATTACGGAATCTGACATATAGTGATATTTATCATTTCTTTATTATTCTGCTGCCGTGACAGGTAACTGTCATAGTGAAAGGTCTTATCCTGTGTTTTATCAAAACGCCCATCGTGAAAGGGGGCAAGGACTGGTCGAATATGCCATGTTGCTGGCGCTGGTCGCGCTGGTCGCGATCATTGGCCTGGCCGCATTTGGCGAATCACTGTATGGTTCGTACCGCTGCCTGGCGATCACCATGGAGAATCTGGGTGGATCGCCCATCAGCGGTTTCATGCTGGTCGACTCTGGGGCTGACAGTGACATCCAATGGGTTTGCGGACAAAACCTGGCGCTGGCCGATATGCCGGGCAATGTGTCGTTTCGCACCTATGGCCCAGAGGTTGGCAGTATGCGGCTGTCGCTGAGCGGTCCAGTTTCCAACACCCGGGTCGAGAATGTTACGCCTTATTCGTTGTGGGGCGATAATGCCGGTGATTTTGCCGGTCAATCGCTGGCTACTGGAGAATATACCCTCACGGCTACCGCCTATTCTGGAAGTGGCGGGGGCGGTAGTGAACTCGGTTCGTTGACGATTGATTTCGTGATTCAGTAACCCCGTCATTTAAAGGAGCAGACAATCCTTACAGAAAAGCTAGGATCTGTAGGGATTGTCCGAGTGCCTTTGTGCTCGACAGATTAACGCGCATACACGTTGAACGGATTCGTCTCTGTCAGCAATTTGATGGTCGCATCATCGAAACCGGCAGTCCGCATTTTCGGGATGAACGTCTCCGATAGATAGGTAAACGGCTGTGGGATGCGGTCGGGCGTGCCGGGATCATACCAGCCGCGATCATGACTGAGCAGAATTTTGTCGTACCCGCGGTCCAGCAATGTTTTGATGCGATCAATAAACAGGTCGTCGGGGTGCCGGTCGACGTTGCCAATGGAATCATATTCAATCCAGACGCCACGGGCTGCCAGTTCCAGGTGTAAGTCAAAATCTGGCTCGGCCTGGGTGTGAATCCAGATATAACGTTCGGGCGTGTAGCCCATCTCCTCGATGACCGCCAGTTGATCTTTCACCACCTGTCCGCGAATGGTGTGACTACCGATGACGGCGTTCGTGTCTTTCCCGGCCCGCGCCGCCGCCCGCAGAATTTTCGTCTCCAGCGGTGTCAGGCCGTCATCGCCGGCGCTGAGCTTAATCCAGGCGGCCCGCACGCCACTGCCCTCAATGTCGCCGTTGAGTTCACCGAGCATCCATTCATAAAGTTCATCCTCGCTGGCCTGCTGTGCCCATTGCGGGACCCAGGGTTCGCGATAGATGCCGGTTGCCATCACGATGGGGAAATCGGTCGCTTCCGAAACGGCTTTGTCCATATCCGCCCGCCGTGCCACCCCAACCGGGCTGCATTCCACCAGGGCCGTGACGCCGACGGCTTTGGCCTTCTCGACTTCCGGGGCCATCATCGCAATCACTGCGGCGGCGTCGGCTTCGCCCTGACCCGGTACATCCGGCGTGCGCAAATCCACGAAGATATGTTCATGCGGTAGAATTAGTCCCAGTGCGTCGGCAGTTCTGGGGCCGAGTGTCGTATAAAGCCGGGTCATATTCACTGCTCCCTTGTTGGCTGACAATAGCCAGATTATACCGCTTTCGCCCTCGTTTTTGCCCGTTGACCCTGCCATAATGCATCTATTAGGAGAAGGGAACCAATGTGGATAATAAAGATCTGGCACAGGCCTTTGCTGAACTTTCAACCCCACTGATCGCGGACGCGTGTGTTCGTTTGCAACTGCCCGCACGCTTTGCCCCACCGGGAATTCAAGCGCTTATACCCGGCACGCGCTTCGCTGGTCGAGCGCTACCCGCCCGCCATTACGGCAGTGTTGATGTCTTCCTGGAAGCCCTCAGCCAATCACAACCCGGCGACGTCATGGTGATCGACAACGGTGGTCGTCAGGACGAAGGTTGTATCGGTGACTTGATGGTGTTGGAAATGCAGGCCTATCAATTGGGCGGGGTGGTGATCTGGGGGCTGCACCGCGACACGGTTGAATTAGCCAGCATCGGTTTCCCGGTCTACAGCTATGGCGTTTTTCCGTCTGGGCCGGTGCGACTTGATCGGCAGGAAGCTGAAGCACTGAAAGTAGCGAACTTCGGCGGCTTTGCCGTTGATCGAAATGATATTGTCTTTGCGGATGCCGATGGCGTAGTATTCGTCCCGGCGGAAGACATGCAATCCTTGATTGAAACCGCATTGAAGATTCAACTGGTCGAACGGCGACAGGCCGAGACCCTCAAGCAGGGGAAAACGCTGCACGATCAGTTCGACTTCGCCATGTATCTGCATAAGCGCTCCACCGACCCCACGTATACCTTCCGGCAGCATTTGCGCTCAATTGGCGCGGCAATTGAGGAGTAAACCGCAGCGCACGATTCGCGGTATAATCAGCGGCGGATTTTAGCTGTGAGGTGGGAGCATGAATAACCTCAGCTTGCGCAACATAGTCATTTTGCTGGGCGCGGTAATTATCGCGTTGCTGGTGCTGGGTTTCTTGAGTACGTTGCTGAATCAAATCATCCCGATTACGATCGCGCTTATCGCGGGATTGGTCCTGGGTCGTTTATCCGGTCGTGTTGATCTGGTGGCAGCGGCCCGCAATGCCCTGCGGCGAGACCAGACAGCTGATTCGGAGACACCGGTGGAGCAAGCCACGGAACCTACAGCGACGGCGGATGATGATCTCGCGGATGAGGCGGCAGCGATTAAGGCGCGGTTGGCAGATCAAGCAGAACCGGAACCTCCCGCCGAAATCACCGACTTTGAGATCAAGACCGAAGAAGAAATTCTGGCTGAAGCTCGTCGACGCGAGACGGAACTCGCCAGCAAGAAAGCCGAATATGATCCAGCGGCAGCCCTGGCCGAACGGCGGCGACGCTTGCTCGGCGAAGACGATGACAAAGGTTAAATGACCAGCATCTTCCCTGACAAATAGCCTTTCTGTCAGCGGATTTCTCAACCAATTTGAATCACGTCAAAAAAACAATTGCCAAAAACCCCGTTTGCCCGTAGGCTTTCAGTATAACGCGGCGTAATAATGGTAACTCTTGAAAAATTGAGGCAATCAATGTGGTCAATTTGTGGAAATTGTTGTTAGCCATTGCCGCAGCGGCGAGTGTACTGATTATGGGCGTGATTCTGAGCGTCAACACCCTGGAATTGACAGCGTTTATCTGGTGCAATGGCGGTACGTCAGCGATCGCTTATGAGTCACTGCCGACCGGCGGGCTGGCGGCCACCTGTACTGACATTTTTGGAAACACGGTGACTGTGCCGTCGCTATTGGTCATCGCCACGAATTGGGTCGTATACTTCGTAGTTATCTTTGTGGCGATGCTGCCGCTGAAAATCAATTTACCTGAACCCACAATCAGCGACCAGGCAGCCAGCGACCACGCTCTCCATACTAAACTCCGAGAATTGCGCACAGCCCTGACCCACGACCTCATTACTGCTGAAGAGTTTCAACTGCGCCGTCAGGAGATACTCGATAATTTTACCAAACATCCCGGTGCCAGCTGATCGCAACGGCGGTATCAATGTTGTCGTTAACCCTGGTCGGCTTCAATGTGATGGCGCAATCGCGCGGCTTTCTCCAATCGCCCCAGCTTAAGATAGGCCTCATACTCATATTGCAGTGACAGCACCGGAAGCTGCATGTCGTCAAATGTCACCCATACACGATGGTCCTGGAGGTTAACGGGCGTTTCCCATGACCCATCCGGCAGCTTTTTCTGAATGTCACCCATAATTTCGACGGTAATTCCTTCGATTTCAAACGCGCCCAAATATGAACGGATCCGGTCAGTTGTGGCGAAGGCCACTGCACGGGTCATCGCGGGCGCAAACAACTGTTGGATGGCAAAGGCTCCCGCACGGTCTGTTTGTAGATCAATGTCATGTACCGCAACAGCCACACCTTGCAGCCTGAATCCAATGCTACCGGTGATCGCCCAATTGATGGATTGGCCGACAAGCCGCTGATATATGGTGCGTAAAGCCGATTGGAATTGAGGATTCATTTTTGCGTTACAGTCATTACGTGCATTTATAGGCTGATTTTACACCGTGAAATGGCAAGTATGCTATCATTAAGCAGCGCATTCAGAGCCTAAAACCCATGTTTTTCAATGATTATCAGCAGCGTATTATATGAACTTCTCAGGGCTAATGATCTAAGCATTAATCTGGATTGGCAGCGTGGTGCTGCTAGGGAGATGGGCGGACGTATCCTCATTAACCGGCAGAAGTATTTTACCGGTGTGGAGCGTGATGTCTGGAATGTACAGGTGGCTGGTGGCCCGCGAGGCTTATCTGCTGACCTGGGCTGATGTGCGCTACTTTCAGCAAATCATCGTTGCCCTCACCCGCGCCGCCGATACCCTCAGCGAGATTGAGGATATCTTCGCGGATTAATAATTGTCGATTTGTGCCGGGCAATAAATTACCCGGCTAATGATTCAAACCCCAGTGGGGTTGTTGCTGCGCGAATTTAGTCTCGTAGGGACTTGTGGCTCTAGGCAGGGATTTCAATCCTTGGCCTTGTCGTTAATCTGCTTTATACGCATACAGAATTACACCGGTGTTGCGCAGTAGATTGAGGCGCACCAGCAACCGATCTACCCGGCATAGCGCGCGCAAAAAGGGCAGCGCCACCCAATCCGGCAGCTTGATCTGGTGGGTGATGTAGCCGGTGATGGCCGGGGCATCCACTCGCCGCTTGACCGTAAAAGTGGCGTTGATTAGCTCAACCCAATCGTGCTCACGCCCTGCTCCTTCAAACGGTGACAGCCCCTCGGCTTCAATGCTGGCTTTGATGCGGGACGGTGCGCTGGTTCCAAATTTTAACAGTCCGGCAAATTTGTCCCGGTAACTGACGACGGTCGGCAGCACAAGCATCAAGCCACTGGCGACGAGAACCGTTTGCAGTGCTTCTTCGCCATGCGAATCCGACACCCACAACAGGCCACCCGGTTTAAGCGCCCGGTGCATCTCACGAATCACATGGTCCACGCGCAGCAGATGATGGAGCGTCCCCTTCACGGCGATCACATCATAATGGTTCGCTGGCAATTCCAGCACATTCAGGTCGGCGACCGTATAGGTCACACTGCCGCTGACTTCACTTTTGATCGACTCGTAATAATCACGGGCGATTTGGAGTGCCGGTTTGCTGATGTCTAACCCGGTAGCGGTTGCGCCCCGTTGGGCCATTGCCAGCGTCAGCCAGCCGCCACCACAACCGAGTTCCAGCGCAGACATGCCCGGTTGGATGTGATCCAAAAATTCATCAATATCGGCGGTATGGTAAATAATGTTGTGGCGCAGGTGGCGATGATAGCGCCAATCAGGCGGGACAGACTGGGCTTTGGCAACGGCATCCTGCCCCCAGAGCGCCGCTTCTGCCGCCAGCTTTTGCTCATAGGTGGGGTCGCTCATAGAATACCCTGATCGCGCAACGCGTTGAGGCGTTCAGAGAGCAGATTCTCGAGTTGCTTGATCGAACTATAATAGACGCAGGTGGCTTCAGGTAAGTTGACCGTGGTTCCGGCCTGCGCGATCAGAATCGTCGGGCGCTGTTGGCCCCAGGCATAGCCCAGTTGCAGATAGAGCATGTCATCAGTGTAGGTAACATCAGCAATGACGACACTGGCGGCGCTGATGCGCTGCTTGACTTGCTCAAGAACCGCTGCTTCGGCGAATATCGTAGGCGTCCGTTCACATAACAACCCGTGCGCATGGGTTGGTTGCTGAATACCAAAATAAAATACGTCTTCCAATGCAGCTTCATCGGGCATGATGATATAGGCGTGGGGACGGACGTTAGCGTCCATGACAGTCGCCGGTGCATCGGTACCGGACACCAATAAATGATAACCCCAACCCGCCTCAAACGCCGTCGCATTGTCCAATTTGGCAAAGATTTGTTCCGCTCCCAGCCGCAGTCGGGCCGTTGTCGCCTCATCGAATTCAACAATCGTGATATGCTCTAATTGAGTGGGATACGTTCTGGCTTGCAACGCATCAAAATAACCGGCGATCTGCGACCGGAGCACCTCAGTCTGGTCAAGGCGGAGACTGGTGCGCACGCCATGCACAGTCATTGCCAGATGGCGAATATCCGGGGCGAGCTGGGCGAGTGTCGCCAGCGTTCGTTGCGCGAATTCACGAACTTCTCCATAGGAAAACTCTTGCACTTGTGCGGTGCCCAGAAACAGCGCCTGTGCTGCGGTGACTGCGCCATTGGTCTCAACTAACCGGGAGTCGCCGGGTTGTAAGCGCAGCGAGTCACGTTCAACATCACTCACCTTCACCAGCATTTTCGCCACCTGCGCATCGGCTCCCCGAAATGCCTGGGCGTGTTTCAGCACAATGACATCCGCCGCCACCGTCAGGATGTTGTCGGTTTCAATCGTGAAGGCGATGCTGCCGGGCGGACGCGGCGCAATTGACTGGCGTAAGCTGTTCACCAGGCGCGGCGATAACGTCGCATGTAACCCGGCCCGCAGGTCTTCATACTGGATGTTGGCTAAGCGTGACCAGGGATTCTCCGCCAGCAACACCGGATAAATCGGCTTATGCAGATTTTCCGCCAGTAAAATTTCGCGCTCAACCCAGTCTGATTCCTGGGCATCGGGCGACATAATCACCATAAAAGCTGCGCAGCCGTTAATACTCTGTTCGATGTCCTTCCACCAGCGAGTGCTGGGCGACAACCGCGCTTCATCCAGCCACACGGGGAAACCAGCATCTTCCAGCAACGCCCGCAGGTATCGCGCAAATTCAATGTCCTGTTTGCTGTAGCTGATGAAGATATGTGTCATCCGTGACTGTCTTTCGAAATGCCGGATCGCTAGAGATTGATTTTCTTTATGCCTAATCAACCTCACCCCCAACCCCTTGTATCTTGGAAAGTGAGGTAAAGACGATTATTTGATAGAAAGTTAATTTACATAAACCTATTTATCTGCATGTCTCCTTAGGAGACTCAACTTGTAAGACGGACAACTTACTTACTGGGTTTTAGCCCAGCACGTTTCGCTAAATTGTAACACTCATGCGCTCCGGATGTCGCCCGATTTTGTCGTTGTAGAAAGCCCGCATTTCCGCAATATCCAGGTCAGCGTTGCCGGTTGGGTAGATGACGGGGCCAATGCCGACGACTTTGCGCTCATAATCAGGATAAGCCAGCACGATCGGCACATTAGCCCCCTGCGCGATGTAATAAAAGCCGGTTTTCCAGCGGTCAACTTTTTTACGGGTGCCTTCGGGGGCGACGACCAGTACCAGGTGGTCGCGTTGCTCAAAGACCTGGACCATCTGTTCAACCACCCCATGTTTGGCGCTGCGATCAATTGGGATGCCGCCCAGCCCACGCAGGAGGATGCCCAGCGGAAAGCGAAAGAGCGTGTCTTTCCCCATCCAGTGCAGCTTCACCCGCAGCGCCCGTGTCGCGACCATCATTAGCAGGCCATCCCAGTTACTGGTGTGATGGGCACCAATCACGACGAATTTAGGCAGGTTGGGCACCTGGCCTTCAATCTGCCAGCCCGCCAGTCGCAGCAAGAGGCGCGCCAGCCAGGCAATGGGCAAGGGAATTTCGGGAGAACGAGTCGGGTTATTGGTCATGGATTAGGGATTCCTGGTATCTTGATTTCCTGCTGCCGGGGAAAGTCAGGATATAGCTGATTATTTTATAATTCTCGAATAACAACCGCCGGGTTACCGACTGCGATCATACCGGGCGGAATTGATTTCGTCACGACGCTGCCGGCCCCGATGATACTGCCGTTGCCGATGGTGACCCCCTTGAGAATCAGGCAGTGCATTCCGACAAATACATCATCGCCGATCGAAATCGGTGCCGTCACACCGGCCATTGGCTGCTGCTGGCGGGTTGCAGGGTCCAGTGGGTGAAAATCGGTGTCGGTGATGATGGTATTTGCGCCGACAATCACCCGGTTGCCAATGCGGATATGCTCCTCAGCCACGATGCTGCCACCGGTCATGCCAAAATCGGCGCCAACCGACAATATGGCGCCGGGTTGGCGGGTACTCAACACGACTGGATGATTCGGTCCCAGTGGATTGCTGCGCACCGTCGAGCGCAGCGAGAGACCCGGCCCAATGGTCAGGGTACTATCGCGATGTTTCTGGATGATTGGCAGACCATATAAGCGCCAGTTCGTATCCCACTGCACTCCCGCCAGCGCGAATTGTAGCCGGGCCAGCGGCTCCAGCAGCAGGCGCTCGATTTCGTTGCGGGCCTTCCAGGGCGTTGCCAGCGCCAACCGGGTCGCTTCCGGTGAAAGTAAGCGTTCGGGCGGGGTGGATTCATGTGTCATGATCGTCATCTTAGCGGAGAACAGGCAGCGACACCAGCGTGAAGGTGATGAAAAGCCGGTCTATATCATCCATCCAACAAGTCACCCATCAGCGGTACAATGTAGCAATAGGCCAGCCAACCAGGAGAAACATGTGACATTGCGGATGCCGATGGATTACTTCGAACTCATTGAGACCTTCCCGAAGCCGGGGTGTGCGGTGTGCAATTTGTTGCTGCGTGATACGGACAAGGCGATTGATGGGCTGGTGTATGGTTTCATGGATACTGAGGAAATGCGCACTGCCTTCAGCGCCGGACGCGGCCTGTGTAGCGATCATGGCTGGTTGTTAAAACAAAATAAGTTTGGCAATGTGCTGGGCGTGGCGAAGTTGTACGCTGCAACACTGGAACAGGTCTTGAGCGTACTGGAACAAACGGCGTTGGCCGATGTCCCACAATCGACCTTTAGCCGTCTGTTCAATAGCAGTGAACGGCGGGTGGATAGTGCGCGGCTGGCCGAACAGTTGGAACCAACAGCCGACTGCATGATCTGTGAGCGAATTGACGAACGCGAAGCTGAATATATCGGCATTTTCAGTCAATATGCATTGGACAGCCGCTTCCAGGCCGCCTTTACCCAATCAGATGGCTTGTGTCTGCCGCATTTGCGCCATTTGCTTCGCACTACGCAGGACGCTGCCGCCGTCGAATATATTATCGCCAGCCACCATACCATCTGGACCCAACTCAAGACCGAGGTGGAAAGTTTTGCGCGCAAGCAAAATTATGAGCGGCTGGACGAACTGACCGCCAGTGAGGGCAGCAGTTGGACACGAGCGATTGCGCGCATGGGCGGTGAGAAGGGTGTTTTCGGGATGCGCCGCAAGTCCGGGTAGCAACCAACCGTGCTTCCCTGCGTATAGGCTTTGAGGATGTATAGCTTTGTTGTACGCCACAGAGGGTTTTCACTATGAGTGTGATGAGAGCGATTGTTGTTGAGCAGAGCGGACCGCCTGACGTGTTGCAGATTAAGCAGGTACAGCGGCCCGAAGCCCGGAAGGGTTGGGTGCTGGTGCGGGTACGTGCTTTCGGTCTCAACCGCTCGGAGATGTTTACCCGGCAGGGCGCGTCCCCCGATGTTGAGTTTCCACGGATTCTGGGTATCGAGGCGGTGGGTGAAGTTGAAGCGGACCCCAGCGGACGCTATCAACGAGGGCAAAAAGTTGCGGCAGTCATGGGTGGCATGGGGCGGCACTATGATGGTGGCTATGCTGAATATGCGCTGTTGCCCGTTGATCGGTTGATGCCCCTTGCGACCAACCTGGCCTGGGACGTACTGGGGGCGATTCCAGAGATGTTCCTCACGGTCTGGTCGTCGTTGACCGAAAGTCTGGAAATCGAGGCTGGACAAACGTTGCTGGTTCGGGGCGGGACCTCTTCTATCGGCATGACGTCGATTGCGGTGGCAAAAAATATGGGGTTGACCGTGCTGGCAACCACCCGCAGTGAGACAAAACGCCAGGCATTGTTAGATGCTGGTGCCGACCACGTGCTCCTCGATACGGGTAGCATTGCCGAGGCAGTGCGTTCGATTGTTCCTGCAGGCGTAGATCGGGTTCAGGACCTTATCGGCACACGCACCTTGTTGGATTCACTTCAGGCTGTCGCGCCCAAAGGTATTGTTTGTATGACGGGCATTCTGGGCAACGAATGGACACTGGCGAATTTCGAACCCTTTGTGCACATTCCATCGAGCGTAAAATTGACGACCTATCAAAGCGAAAGCCTGAATATCGGCACCGCCGCTACTGCGTTGCAAGATTATATTACGGGAGTCGAAAACGGTATTTATCAGGTACGTATTGATCGGGTGTTTGCATTTGACGACATTGTTGCCGCCCATCGTTATATGGAATCCAATCAAGCCAGTGGCAAACTGGTTGTCCTGGTGTAGACCGCACCTGCCATTGGCTGGGCTGCAAATCGAAAGTTACCTGGCGCAGTGAGGGTGACAGCAGACGAAGATCTATTCAAGAATGTGAACAGGATGTAACCATGTATGAAGAAGATCAAAAACTGAAAAACGAGGATGTGCTGAACTTCGAACTGGCTGGTATGGGTACTCGCTTTGTCGCCTACTTCATTGATGGAGTCATCATGAGCATTGTCAGCGGGATCATCATCGGCGCAGCCACCGGGTCTGGCGGCAGTTTTGCTTTGAGTACCCTGCTGAGCTTCGGCTACTACTGGTACTTCTGGACCCAGCACGAGGGGCAGACTCCCGGCAAAATGGCGATGAAAATCAAGGTCATCAAAACCGATGGTTCCCCGCTGGTGGGTGGTGATGTGGTGCTGCGTTTTATTGGTTACTGGGTCAGCGGTGTATTTTTTGGCCTGGGGTTCATCTGGGCGGCGTTTGATGCCCAGAGCCAGGGCTGGCACGACAAAATTGCCAGCACCTATGTTGTCGTGGCGGATGAAGCGAAGAAGAAAAAGTATGTTTCCGTCTAATCTGTTCGATTACTAAAAAGCAGAAAAGGACCAGGTGAGGTCCTTTTCCATTCAGGTCAGTACGTTCAGGCAGTCGTACTTATTGGTACGTTCTTATCATAACCGTCAATGCCTGACATCCTTTGTCAGTTATTCTGCGACTCCAGATTCTGGTTGAGTCGCTCTAAAGTAGCCAGCAGCTTTTCGTTGAGTACCTCCTGTGGGTCGGGTTCTGCCGGGGCTTCGGGTTCCTCATCCTGCTGCGCCAGTCGGTTGATGGCCCGCACGAGCAGGAACATGGCAAATGCGACCACAATAAAGTTAATCAGCACATTGATGAATGCGCCATAATTGATGGTTGCGGCCCCGGCCTCCTGCGCCGCCGCCAGTGAGGCATACTCCTCGCCAGACAGGTTGATGAACAGGTTTGAGAAATCAACGCCGCCCAGAATCAACCCGATTGGGGGCATGATAATGTCGTTGACCAACGAATTGACGATGGCCCCGAACGCTGCACCCAGAATGAGACCAACCGCCAGATCAACGACATTGCCCCGCATTGCAAAATCACGAAACTCTTTTAACATCGCACATTTCCTCCTGATTGCGTTGTCATAATATAAGCATGGTTCTATTAATCGCGCCATTCAGAAGCGCGAAAATTGAAGAGTTTAATAAAACGGTGTCGTCACCGGATAAGTTTAAGGGGATATTGAACAACGCAATATTATTAAACCACGTTATTTTCTAAGGCATAGGGATGCGGAACTCGAAGCCAAACGTGCTCCCCTGACCATAGACGCTCTGGAAGCGCATCCGCCCTTTGTGCCGTTCGACAATGTTCTGGACGAGATGCAGCCCCAGACCAGTGCCTTCGATGTCGTGTGTTTCCTGGCTTTTCGCCCGAAAAAACGGCTGGAACAGACGCTCCTGTTGATCTTCGGGGATGCCGTAACCATTATCGACGACATCAAAGATAAACCAATCGTTTTCTTCCCACAGGTAGATGGTGATTTCGCCACCATTGGGGGTGTATTTGATGGCATTGCTGATGAGGTTCGACATGGCTTCGCGCAGTTGTGCGCCATCACCCTGGATATTCATCTGATAATCGGGGGCTTCCAACCGCATGATCTGGCCTTTGTGGGTGGCGGGATAACGCTGGCTCTCAAAAACATCGCGGACCAGCACGTTCAGATCCACAATATCCTGCATATTGCCCTGGGCCAGTTCTTCAATGCGCTGTAAGGAGAGAATGTCACGGATAATCTTCTTCATACGCGCAGAAGATTCCCGAATCACTTTGGCATATTCCTGATGCTGTTCCGTTAGCCCGCCCTCGATCATCAGGTCGATGTAACCGGAGATGGATGTCAGCGGATTGCCGAGATCATGGGCGGCGATGCGAATCATATCGGTTTTGAGTTGTTCAAGCTGGCTGATTTGCAAGTAGAGATCTTGCAGTTCGGCCAATTGTTGCAGCGTGGTCGTGTACAGTTGGGCGTTGTCAACCGCTACCGCGATGCGGGTCGCAATCATCTGGATAAATTGGAAGACGTCTTTGGTAAAACGATCAGCACGCCGAGCTTCCAGAAACAGCACGCCCATGACGCGTTCCTGTGACAGTAGCGGAATCGTCATCTGAGCCGTCGTCGTCGGGATGTAAGGGATGTAGTCGCGGTCTTTGGTCACATCCATAATCAGTTCGGGTTCGCGGCGCTGCAGTACCCGCCCGGTGATTCCGCTGGGCGCTTTGGGATAATTGCTGACGAACTCGCCCGGATAATTGCCGATGATGGTGCCAGTGTAGATTTCGCCGTCCTTTAAAAGTTCGATTCCCCCGGCATCGGCCAGACTGAGGCGTACCGCTGCATCCAGCGCCATTGATAAGACGTAGCCGACATCAAGCTGGTGGGTCAACTCCGCATCAATGCGCCGCAAGACGCCCAATTCCTTAAGGTGCTTTTCCAGTTCCGCTTCCGCTTTGCTGCGCCCGGTTAGCTCACGCAGCACCGCCGTGATCCCATTGATGTCACCGTTCGCATTGCGCATGGGCGACACCATTTGTTCGACCCACACCTCGGCACCCGCCGTGTTGAGCAGGGGTACCTCGCTAATCAGGCTGGCTTCCTGATGTCGCAGAATACGCGCATAGATCGTGCGTACTTGATCGCCCCACAGGGCCGGGAAAAATTTCTCATAATGTTGGCCGATCATCGCGTCGGGCGTAAACCCCAACAACGCTTGTACCCGGCTGTTGGTGAAGGCGATATAACCATCACCATCAATAACCAGAACGGAATCACCAATCGATTCAAATATTTGTCGATAATTTGTTTGATTCATGGGCGCACGCTGTACACTGGCAGTCATGATAACCTACCTGGTTAAATGAAGCCTACTTTTTATGAGCATACCACAAGAACCGTTAATACGCATCGTAAGGCTAAGGCTTTACGTCAGCGATAATGAGTAGGCCTTTTCCTAACTAATAAGCTAATACTATTCCACAATCAACAGTTGTGGTTGTATCAACTCTATTGCCGAATAGCTTCCGTCGCCTCAGCGGTGGCTTCGGGCAGGGGATCAACGGGCGGGTTGAGCGGGGTCGTGCCGTCTTCGATCACGATTACATTGACGGGACGGGCCAACGCCTGCTCCAGGTCAGTTCGCAGCGCTTCGGCCTCGGTTTCGGCGGTTGCCAGCTTAGCTCTGGGCACAGTGACGACGATGCGCACCGGATTGTCCATGTCGACTTCCACATCTAGCCGGTAAGGGAACACGGCATCAAGGTGCTGGCGCAGGAGGATCTGTTCGGCGCTGTAAAACGGTTCAATGACGACCTCCAGATCAACCGGTTGCTGGAGGTTGGCTTGCAACGCGGCGCGGGCGGCCAGCACCTCTTGATTATCGTTGGCGCGATCTACTGAACGCCGGACGATGGCGATCACCTGCAAGGGGTTGCTACGCCGAATCTCGAAATCAACCAGTACATCCTGTTCGAACGATGCACGCAGTTGCTGCTCAATCCCAGCCTCAAAGGTGTTGGGGTTCACCTCGCGCAGGTAGAAGATGCTCGCCACTGCCGCGAACAGGATGACCAGCGCCGCAGAGGTGAACTGCCGAACCCGTGACTCTTCGACCATTTGGGGGCGCAGCCCCAACCAGAAGAAGACGCCCCACGCCGCCAGGATAATCGACACAATGTTGGTCGTGAATAGCAGCGTCGCCCCACGGGCTAACGCCATGTCATCATAAGCCACACCCAGCGCAATCGTACACACTGGCGGCATCAGCGCTGCTGCAATCGCGACTCCCGCCAGCGCCGCCGGAATATCTTTGCGGGCGGTGGCATAGGCTCCGATAATGCCCGACGCCAACGCGACGCCCATGTCCAGTACCGTGGGATTACCGCGACCGGCCATCTCTGGCGTGATGATGTCGGAGGGGCTGATGATGCCGATCAGCAACGCAATGAGGAACGCCAGCGCAAAGCCCTGGAACACGCTTAAGGCCGACCGGCGCACCAGACGAATGCGACCGGTGGTAATGCCCACCGAGAAGGCGATCAGAGGGGACATCAGGGGTGCAACCAGCATGGCTCCGATAATCACTGCGCCGCTGTTGATCAGCAAGCCAAAACTCGCCAACAGCGCCGATACGACAATCAGGACAGTGTAGTCCAGGCTGGCCGCTGCCATGTTCCCGGCCTGGCGTACCAGTTCATCCTGCTCGAAATGGGTGAGGGTGGGTCGTGCCCAGCGTACCAGCCGCACCAGCGGGTTGGCCTCGTTGACCGATTCTTCATAGCGCGACGTTAAAATCACGGGACCCGCCGCCCGGTTGAGTAAATCGCGGGAGAAGTCGGTATAGAGCCAGCGTTGTAATTCCGACTGTTTTGAGTAACCCAACACCAGCAGATCATCTTCATTAATGCGAGAAAGCAAGCCACTGACCGGCTCGTTATCGGTCACGACGCTGCGCTTCACCCGTTGCTGGCCGGGCAAATCGCGCAGGGCGGTTTCCAGCCGACCATGCCCCTCCCAGGGGACACTGGCGCGGCTTTGTACATAGAGCGCTTCAACCGGTTTATCAAAACTATCGCCCAGGAGGATGCCCACCCGCGCCGCAATGCGCGAATGGTCGCTGCCGTTGGCGGGGACGACAATGCGGTTAAATTGCGATGAATTCCCGGTGCGGTAGATCAGGACATCACAGGGGGCAGTTGCCGCCACACTTTCGGGAATCGCGCCGATCTCAACCTTGCCATGATCGGGTTTTTTGAGGCCCAGCACCACCAGATCAGCATTTTCTTCACGGACCGCATCCAGAATACCCCGCGCGACACTGGGCGCAGTCCGGGTTTGGAGTTCAACTTTGTGCCCCTCATCAATGAAGCGATTACAGATGGGTTCAATCTCATCCAGTGTTTTTGCTTCGCGCTCGACATCGCCCAGCGAGATGGTCAGGGCGATCACCTGGCCGGTTTCGGGATGCGCCAGGGCCAGCCCCAATTGGAGTAAGCTATTGGCTGTTGCCGGGTTGGCGACCGGGACGATGACAATCTCAGCATAGTCAGGAATCGATTGTTCAGACATTTAGGCTCCGCGTTTGCGACCAGCAACGCTTTGAGCATACAGTCAGGCCGCAGCAGCGTCAAGATGTCAGCAGCGCTTCCTCAAGCATGTCGCGGATGGTTTGTTTATTGGCCCCGGTGCGGCGTTCGATCACTTCACCATTGTTAAACATAATCAATGTGGGAATCGATTCAACCTGGAAGGTCATTTTCGCTGCCGGGTTATGGTCAACATTCAGCTTGGCGATGCGGACTCGCCCTTTGTACTCGCTGGCGATCGCTTCCATGTAAGGGGCCAGGGCGACACACGGGCCACACCAGGGTGCCCAAAAATCAACCAGTACCGGCGTTTTGGCCTTGAGCACATCGCGCTTGAAGGTCCGGTCGGTGACTTCTTTGGTGTCGCTATTCTTTGCTGGGGTCATAGCGGTTTCCTCTTCGATCGCCTCGCACGGGTCCGGCCCCTGGTCCAACAGATAATCAACATGGGCGCGCACATCTTTAGGGCGAATCTCGGCGGCAGTCGATTTAACTTTGTGTCCCAAAAAGCCTTTCGTCAGGGTAACCAGCGCCGGGGCAGTCGGGGTGCCATAGCGCTGGTGGGTTTGCACATTGGCCGCAATATCCACCTTCGCAATCAGCAACGCATCGCGATTCTTTTTGGCAACACTTTGCAGCGCATTTTCCAGCGGCTTGTCGGTCTTCTCGTTACCATCGTAAAAATAGACCAGTACCGGGCTGCCCTGCCGCAACACATGCTTAAATGCCTGATCGTCAGTAGTCAGCAAGTTGTCCAATTTCGCCATGTTTATTCCTTTATCCTGAATGATTGCTGTATGGTTTTTGACGCCACGAGGTCACCCAATTCTACCTGAAAATTGTTGTCGAGTTGTTGCTATTTCACGTTAATGTGGGACAAACTGGCCCGGGCAAAGTCGCGTACCGACCGGCGTTCATGCTCAAGATTCTGAAGCAGATTCTCTTGGCACTGGGCGATGAAATCATTTTCGAACGCCAGTAGCTGCTGGCAGAGTTCGCGCAGACGTTGCTGGTCAGCCGGATCAGTCGGGACTTGATAGTGCCACTCAAACTTGCAAGTCTGATAGATCGTGGTGGCAAGGGCCGTCCATTGCCCGTGATACTGCTCGATACTCTGTTGTTTGCTGCCCACTTGAACGCTGTCATGCAACGCCAGCAGCGTCGTTGTCATCATCGTTACCGCGCTAACGATTATTCGTAAGCCAGGGCCAAACTTATCACCACCAAGATATTTGCCATACCGTTCGTAGCCATAGAATTGCCCCGCTGGATCAGGATAGCGCAGGGGGTAAGCCGGGGAGACCCTCCCCCGTAAGACGAACATACTGCGAAAGGCGATAAACATGCAGCGTTGCATATGCTCTGCCAGCGGTTCCACCGGCCAAACGTCCAGCACTGGATCGCCATAAAGCAGTTTGCCGGATTTAAGGGTGGTTTTGACACCTGTTTGTTGCATTGATTCATCGGTTGGGGAGCAATCCAGCAACACTGGAGCCAGTTGCTCACAATAGCGCGTCAGTTCGCGGATGCGTTCGGCTTCGCCCGGCTGCAAGGCGTCCCCAAAAATCGGCACGATGTCGAGGTCACTGTCCGGCGTCGCGCTATGGTCGGCATAGCTGCCAGTCAGATAATAGGCGCGAATCCGCTGCGGAAAAACCAGGTCGTAAATGTTGACGAGTCCACGTAATGTATTGTCGATGGCTTCGTGTCCGGTGCTAAATTTCAGTTGCATATGACGGTCTTCCATAGTGATGTGAGCGTGCCACTGTTACAATTCTGCCAGTTTACCCATGATGAGATCAAGCGGCGATGCCTGAATCGCTCATTTCGTTTTTTAGCCATTTTCTGGTCCGGTGGACACTGATGAATATGGTCGGTTGGTCGCTGGGTTTCTTTCTCGGTGGCTTGCTATTGAACGCATTCGGCGGCGTTTTGGGTGTGATCCTGGGTGGCGCAGTGGTCGGGATGCTGGTTGGCGGTGCGCAGTGGCTGGTGCTGCAATCTGAAACCGACCGGGTAGATATACGTTGGGTGTTGTTAAGTGGGCTGGGTGGCGCGCTGGCGACGCTCCCGGCTTATCTGGCTGGGGTAACGTTGGTGGCCGGGCCAGCCATTGGCTATTTCGTGATCGGGGCATTGTATGGCGGCATTTTCGGCATGTTGCAATGGGTGATCTTGCGCACACCCTATGACGAACTGGCGATGCTGTGGATTATTGCGAATGTCATCGGTGGTGGGCTGTGTGGTTGCCTGACAATGACCGTGAATCCGTTGCGGTTGCCATTGTTTTGTTCAGTTGGGCCAATCGCCTTTGGCTTAATCACGGGTTACACGCTGCTGTATCTTCAGCGTCAGACTTAAGCTTTCTTCATGCCCTCATCATCTGACACAAAACCATCTGACCCACAATCACTGTAGGGAATAGCCTGATCCGATGGGGGGGAATTGTATGGCTACTCAACCTGAACAATCAGCACCACCCATGCCCACGAACATCGGGCGAACGGTGGATTTTCATGTGGCGTCCAATCGCAATATCGTAATCTTCTCGTTGATCGTGATGGCGCTGATAGGCGCATATCGGTTACTGACCGGGATGTCATTAGGCGATGTCGTGATCAATGCGCTGGGCGCAGGGGTGTTTACGTTTCTGGCGTGGGCGGTGGGGCGTGAACTGGACCCAGATCACGACATCACGGCGTATCTTGCTGCCGGGGTCATGGTCGGGATGCTTTTTGCGTGGCCGTTACCGCGATTGCTGTCCGTTGGCATTCTGCTGGCCGCGCTGCGGGTGGTCAATCGTAGTACCGGCTTAGCGCCACATCAAGCCGATGCCCTCATGCTCATGATTGGCGCAGGCGTGACCGTCGCATTAGATGGCTACTGGGTCGTCGGTGCACTGGTCGCGTTGGCCTTCGCCCTGGATTCCATCTTGCCCCAACCCGCTGGGCCGCGTAGCCTGATGTATGCCGGTGTGACGCTGGTGCTGACCATCATCGCAAGTGTGGTTGCCGGGTTGGATTTCTGGCAGTTTGAGACAACCGTTCCGGTGCTATTGGCGCTGGTGTTCATCAGCGTGATTTATGGGGCTTGGCTGTGGAGGCCGCAACCCGCATTGGTGGCGGTTGGCGATCTGACTGGCGAACCGTTGCAACCCCGGCGCGTACTGGCGGCGCAGTGGCTGGTATTAGCGGCTGGCCTGTCATTGTTTGTTACGGGCGGTACAGCGGGATTTGTGACCTTGCTGCCCATGTGGGCGGCAATGATCGGCTTCGTGGGTCGACGGATTACGCGGCAGCGTGACGGGTAACGCGTTGTTGGGCTTCTTCTAAAGAGCGCACGAGAATGATGGGGCTTTTGCGCGGATACAAACGCTGGAAAACCGACGCTAGCAGAATCAGAATTGAGGTTGACATCGACGTATCACGCGGAACGACAAAGGCGGTGCCAGCATTAGCGGGTTGTTCGCGCATCGCCGCTTTAAAATGCGGTGCCGGTGGTCCGGCGGGCAGCGCGACGTGATGCACGATAATCAGGTCAACCGTATAATCGACCGTCACAATTAATTCATGCATCCGGCGGAAGGCGTCATAGAAGTCTTCCCATTCCCAGCTTTCGCGGAATTCGGCCAACACATAATTTTTCGCTGCCGAATCCCAATCAACACGAATATCCGGCATATCCCTTTTATGCTCCCAGCCTACGATTGAGCATTTTCTTTATCGTATCATAGCCCATAAATCGGCCTCGCGTAAAGGCAATGATTATGCCCGATTGGTTAACAGTCGGCCCAGAAACTGCTCGCTTAGTCAGATATGATGCGGGCACAGGCCGCTTACACGATCATCTCATTTCGTTTCGGCAATGGATTAATAGCGCACCGGCATTGCCAGCATCCCATGTATAATCAACATGCCGGTGGTCCACTGCAAATCGTCTACCGCAACCGCCAATTCCAGATCAGGCAAGCGCTGCACCAGGGCATTGATCGCAATCGTCCCTTCCAGACGGGCCAACGGTGCGCCGACACAGTAATGAATGCCGTTGCCAAAAGCGATATGCTTGTTCGGGTCACGGGTGATGTCGAATGTATCCGCGTGCTCGAAATGGGCGGGATCCCGATTGGCGGCCAGCAGCGAGGCCCAGACCGCTTCGCCTTTGGGAATTACCGTACCGTCGATTTCCACGTCCTCGAAGGTCCAGCGCGTGGTGGTGATGTCTACCGGGCCGTTGTAGCGCAGAATTTCTTCCACAGCGGATTTTATCAGTTCAGGATTCTGCCGCAGTTTTGTCAGTTGGTCCGGGTGTTGCAGCAGGGCCAGCGTGCCGTTGCCGATCAGGTTCACGGTTGTCTCGTGCCCGGCCACCAGCAGCAGGAACAACATACTCAACAATTCCATGTGGTCGAGCTTGTCACCATCTTCTTCGGCCTGCACCAACGCGCTGATGATGTCCTCTTTCGGATTTTCGCGGCGCTCGTGAATCATGTTGTTCATATAACCGCCGAATTCCATCAGTGCGTCAAAATCTTCGCCGGGGTCGCCACCAAACAGCAGCAATTTGGTCCAGCGGCGGAATTGATCGCGGTCGGCGGGGGGAATCCCCAGCATTTCGGCAATCACCGTCACCGGCAGCGGAAAAGCATACTGCTCGATCAAATCGCCGGAGCCGTGCGCCCCCATCTCCTCCAGCAATTCGTCAGCGATGCTATGAATGCGCGGGCGTAGATTCTCCACCATGCGCGGGGTAAAGGCCTTATGCACCAGCGTGCGCAGCCGGGTGTGATCGGGCGGGTCGAGGTTGAGCATGTGTTTGTTGATCGCCACCCAGGGATCATCGGAATCGGATTGCGTCCAATAGCGGTTGGCCTGCTCCGGCGACAGATGATCGTGAATTTGCTTGCCGAAGCGTGGATCTTTGAGATATTGCACGCAGTCCTCATAGCGCGTCAACACCCACAACGGGTTATCTGCCCCCATAAAACCCGTGTAGCGGTGAACGGGACTTTCTGCCCGCATCCTTGCATATAACGGTTGCGGATTGGCCCGCACATCATCGGAAAAAATGTCGTAGGTCTGTTGTGTGTCAAACATTAGTTATCCTCATTGATATTAAGCAGATCATATAATTCAGGGGCGATATTGCCGCAAATATTGAGTGGCAAGCCATCAATAAACCTCACCCCCCGCCCCTCTCCAAATTGGGCTGAGGAGCGGACACGTTTCAAAGTAAGCGTTTGTCTGAGACGAAACAGGGTTTCAGACACACGCCGTGCTTGGCAACGTAGTCGGTAAAGAATTGTAATCCCTCCTTGAATAAACTCCACTGACGACGTAGTTGACCATCAGCCTGGCGGATCAAACCGCGGGCTTGATGCCAATGCACCGCGTAGCTGCCCAGGCCGAGTATCCAGCCATAGGCCACCACGAGGATGAGCATCAAGCGCGCCATATGATCTGGGCAACGCACCCGACTGGACGACCACTGCCAACCGCCACTTTTCAGATCACGGAAACTTTGCTCTTGCCAATTCCGCTGGGCATATTCCCAACCCGTCAACTGGGCATCATTGGTGACTAAGGCCCAGGGTTCATCATAGCCATCCTGCCACACCGCGCGGGCATGCGCCGGGATACGCCCCCGTTTTTTGAAGATCAAGCCACTGGCAGCCCAGGTGTGACCCGCGGTGACTTGCTCATAAATGGTGTAGTCGCCATCCGCCGTGATGATCTTGCTTTGTTTAGTCACCCGAAACAGGTAGTGCCACTCTAAATCAGCGACCCGTTGGCACAAGTCGGGTGATGTCCCAATCCCGCGATCTGCCAGCACCAAAACCGCTGTGCGCGGCGGCATTCCCTGCTTCACAATCGCCAGCAACCGAGCAATCATCTCAACCTGCCCTTCAGCCGGGTAGGCGCTGGCATCATTAGCCCGGTAGCAGCGCCAGGCCAGCCGAATACAACGGCCTTCAAAAGCCACACCCACCACCATCAAGGCCAGGCGATCCGCCAGTTTGGTCTCATCGACCAGCAACACCACCCCTGGCCCTTCCAAACAGCGCAGCACCCACGCTGTCCACTCTTCGAAAAAGCGCGTGAGCGACAGCCGCTCATTGGCGATGAACCGCCGCAAGCGCTTCTCCGCCGAGGCTGCCTGTTCCCCACAGGCTACTTTACGCGCAATTTGCATCTGCTGGCTGCTCTCCGCCTCAATCACCCCATAGCTGAATAGCCCCAGATTGGTCACTTGCCAGCTATTTAATCCGGGTAATTGCATCGCCAATTCCGCCGTCCATTGATAAAGTATATCTGGGTTCATCGGTTGTCCACCTTTCGCGTTTTCGTCAACGCTTAGTGTTGCCGATGAACCGCTCGTTTTCAAACCTTTACCTCCCAACCTGTCCGCTCCTCAGCCATCGCAATAGAGAGGGGGAGTCAATCGCAAGATTAGCGGGGTAAGATATAGTTTTTACATCTCACCAATTGTGGTTGCATAAATCACGATCTCTTATTGCTCAGCGCTAAACGCTAACCGGCTAATAGCTAACTGGCTTCCCATCACAACCCTGAATACGTGAGCCACGTATAAAAGGTTGTAGAACGTTTGCTACGAATGTTATCATCAAACGGCAATTCGAGGAGGAAAATTGTGGCTCATCTTCTACTGCGCTTGCTTGTCAACGCGCTGTCTATCGCGGTCATTGCCCGGCTGCTGCCCGGCATCATGGTTGTGAACAACGCTTTCGAAACCTACTTGCTGATCGGGCTGGTGTTTGGCGTGCTCAACGCATTGGTCAAACCGCTGCTGACGTTGTTGACCTGTTCGCTGGTGATCGTGACGTTTGGCCTGTTTTTGCTGGTTATCAACGGCCTGATGCTCATGCTCACGGCCAACATCCTGGGTGACATCTTCACGGTGGAAGGTCTCGGCACGGCGATTCTGGGCGGCATCATCATCAGTATCATCAACATGATCCTGGAATCCGCCATCGGCGAGAGCCAGACAACCGTCGAAGTCAAACGCAATGCGTAATTTGGCATAACAACTTACCGCCGTGTTATCATCCTGCCAAAGGAAGTGATTGATCTGGTCAGGTGAATAATGCGGCTTGTAAAGTTAAGTTTCTCTATCATCATCCTGTTGTTGAGTTGGCCCCTGGCTGCTCAAGATGAGAATGAAATCATCATTTACCGTGACGAGGACAGTCTGACGATCTTCGTTGCGGGAAGTCCCACCGCCACTTTGGCCGAGATGAACCTTAGTTATGCGAACAGCACCGGCGACAGAATCGAATATCGCTTGGACCAATATCAGGCATTTTGGGGCTTATTTGACAACCCGCAGTCACCGATCTGTTTGCGACTTGAGCGTGCCAATAGCGCCAATCCTGTACCCATAAAATGCCAGCGTGATTTGCTCTTGGCTACGCAACAATTGTTCACAGGCGATGCGTTCTGGTACGATCCGGGGACTAATCTTGAGCGGTCTGTCTTCATTAACACGACAACTTCCGACCAATGGGTTTGTCCCGCTGGTGAAAATACCTGTACGTTTATTACACTGGCATCCATACCTGATGACATCGTACCCGCTGCCGAGGGTGAAATTCTCGTCGTTGTCGCGGAATTTGCGCAGACCAGTGGCTCAGAGTTTGAACCCCACATCGATATGCTGGAAGTCATGAACATCGCTGCTGAAGAAGTACCCGGCGTGCGTGTCGTTGCCCTCAACCGTACTATTCAAGATGAAGAAGAAGCGCAGCAGATCAGCGATTTATATAACGCGACGATGGTCGTTTACGGTCGCAGTGCCCCCGGTGGTGTTACCGCCCGCTATGAGATCACCTCCCGGTTTAGCGAAGTGCGCTATCAAGTCGAGGGTGACTTTCGTGTATCCAGTGCACAGATTGAGAACTTCGAGGCTTTTATCTATGATGGAATGGATTCGCGGTATATTCTCGGCCTGTCAATTGGTCAACTACATTATTTCAATGAGGAATACACTGCTGCTATCACCGCTTTCGATCTGGCGGAAAACAGTCTCAACGCTGGTCGGTTGCAAGCAGTTGAGGCCAATATCTTATACAGCTATCGAGGGAATGCTTATGATTACCTAGAAAAATTTGCCGAGGCCATTGCGGATTATGACCGCGCCATCGCAATTGAGCCTCAAGCGATATATTACTACAATCGGGGAAATGCCTATCAGGATTTAGACCAGTATGAAACGGCGATTGCGGATTATGACCGCGCCCTCCAACTCGACCCCCAATTCGCCAGCGTCTACAATAACCGGGGTTTTGCGTACTACGATTTAGGCCAATACGAAACCGCGATTGCCGATTATGACCGCGCCCTCCAACTCGACCCGGATGAAGTCTTCGCTTACAACAATCGGGGGAATGCCTATGCTAATTTAGGCCAGTATGAGAGAGCCATCGGTGACTATGATCGGGCCATCGAACTCGATCCTGAGTATGTTCATGCCTATAACGGAAGAGGGTCTGCCTACGATGACTTAGGCCAGTATGAGAGAGCCATCGGCGACTATGATCGGGCCAACGAATTGGACCCAGAATTTACCTTCGCCTACAACAATCGGGGGGTTGCCTATATCAAGCTGGGCCAGAACGAGATGGCGATTTCCAACTATGACCAAGCGCTGGCTCTCGACCCCGAGTATGCTGATGCTTACCACAATCGGGGAAATGCCTATGCTAATTTAGGTCACTATGAGAAAGCCATCGGCGACTACGACCGGGCCATCGAACTCAATCCTGAATATACTTCTGCATACGACAATCGGGGAAATGCCTACGCTAATTTAGGCCAGTATGAAACGGCGATTGCTGATTATGACCGCGCGCTCCAACTCGACCCGGAATACGTCTTTGCCTACAACAATCGAGGGAATATCTACGCTAATTTAGGCAAATACGAAACCGCGATTGCCGATTATGACCGCGCGCTCCAACTCGACCCAGAGTATGCCAATGCTTACAGAAACCGGAGCCTCGCTTATCGTAACCTTGGCGAGTATGAGCAGGCTGTGGTTGATACCCAGGAAGCAATCAGGTTAAACCCCCAATTTACCAGCGCCTATTGGACGCTGGGCAGTGCATTTTATGAACAAGAAAACTACGCCGAGGCACTGGAAAGCTACCGGCAATAT
The DNA here is from genome assembly GCA_965223835.1 of Phototrophicaceae bacterium. Taxonomy (GTDB): domain Bacteria; phylum Chloroflexota; class Anaerolineae; order Aggregatilineales; family Phototrophicaceae; genus CAVYXZ01. The sequence continues at coordinate 5,231,550 of CBDCXQ010000001.1, read as the reverse complement.
CTGGAACTGGCCGGTGATAATGCTTCTAGTTTTGTTGTCAATCGCGTCGCGGAACTCGAAGCCCAACTCACACCTACGCCGGAGAATTAATCACTTCCGATCAAGTAAATAAATGCGGGGATGCAGGCCGCCCTGAAACACCTTGATCTCCCGTTGCAGGTTCCACACTTCGGCACAGTCACGGAGGACGTGTTCCATCAGGCGGATTTCGTGGGTGATGAACACCGCCCGCGCGCCCGGCGCGGCAATACGTCCGCATTCGGCGATGACTTTGGGGTAAAGTTCACGGTTATGTTCATGCGATCCGACCAGTTGGCCCCAGGGCAAATCACCGCAGATCATGTCGATGCAGGCGTCCGGCAGTTGTAGGTCGGTCACGTCCATCTCGAACAGGTCGGCTTCGTCGGTGAGGTTGGCCGCCAGCAGGTTCTCCGTCGCACACCGCAGCGCTATCGGGTTCGTATCACAGCCGCCAATGACCTCGACTTTGGCTCGTTGCAGGCGTTCAATCAAGAGCGTGCCGCTGCCGCACATGACATTAAATACGCGATCATCCGGGCGCGGCTCGGTTAGCTCGATCATCGCGCTGGCTATCGTTGCGTTGAGCGCTCCCTCCATGTTACAGGCACGCCACTGTCGGGCGACCAGTGGCCGGGGAGTCAACCGCACCAGCACCTCCCAGCCCTCGCGATGAATATCGGCCTTGCGCACCCGCAGCAGCATATCGGCTTCATGTTCGTCATAAATGAGTCCCGTCGCCTGCACCAGTTCATCTTTGATACGGATAAACACGCTGGAATGACTGCCCGCCGCACTGATGCGAAAGGTCTTAAACGTGCCCGCCGGGTGCATACTGCGCACGGTGTTGATGAGCTTGACCAACTGTGTAAAATGCTGATGACCAAGCAGCGCCTGAGGTCGGGGAATCGCAAAATGCTGCACCAGATTGACGGATACGGATTTTGTCAATTGGCTGAGGTCTTCCAGCTTGCCGTTGTACTGGAAGGGGATTTCTTCCTCACGCTCTTTTTTGAGCAGCAGCATATCATGGCGAAAGCGTTGCAGCAGTTCGTTGGTGGCAATGGGATTCAAACCGGTGACAACTTCGGCTTCACACAGGTAGCGGGCACCATTGGGTGTGGGTTGGCGTGATTTTGATCTGGGCATAGTCGCGCGATTATACTATGCCGGTACACAATGATACATGGGAGACCTGCTGGTGATTGATAAAAATCTGCTGCGCGGCGAACGCGTGTGGCTGACCATGTTGGAACGCGCTGATGCGGCGACGATGGCCCGCTGGGAATATGATAATGAATATCTGCGCCTGTTGGATGCCAGCCCGGCCCAACCCCGCAGTGAAGAGATGATCGTTCGCTGGATTGACACCGCCACTAAATCGCCCAACGATTTCACCTTTGGCATTCGCCTGCTCCAGAGTGATGAACTCATCGGCTGGATCCAGTTGGATGGCGTGAACTGGCAGCACCGCACCTCGTATATTGGCATCGGCATCGGCAATCGCGATTTCTGGGGCCAGGGCTATGGCACGGAAGCGCTCGATCTGATGCTACAATTCGCCTTTAACGAGATCAACTTGCATCGCGTCTTTTTGAGCGTCTTTAGCTACAACGAGCGGGCGATTCACGTTTATCAGAAACTTGGCTTCCAACGTGAAGGCAGCTACCGCGAACATATTGAGCGCGATGGGCGGCGCTATGATATGGCGTTTTATGGCTTGCTGGCCCACGAATGGCGGCAACGCCGGGCTGGTTGGCAATTCGGACAGTAAAGTCACGCTTACCGAACATGTCTGGCTGGCGATTGCGTTATAATGTTTGGGCTAATCATCAGCATGAAACTCGATTTATAGCTGCCCGGAACCCGTTAGAAGCGTGAAACTATGACAGGCGCTAATTTTCAAACCGACTTGCTCGCCTGGTATGATCGGGAAGCGGCTGACTTACCCTGGCGGCAAACTACTGATCCCTATCGCATCTGGCTATCTGAGATCATGTTGCAACAAACGCAGGTAGCGACCGTCATCCCCTATTACGAGCGGTTTCTGGCAGCGTTTCCCACCGTGAATGACCTCGCCACTGCGCCGCTGGACGCGGTGCTCAAGTTATGGGAAGGTCTGGGTTACTACAGCCGTGCCCGCAATTTACACCGGGCTGCTCAGATTGTGTCAACTGAGCATGCGGGACAGTTCCCGACAACCGCCGCTGAATTGCTGAAACTGCCGGGCATCGGGCGCTATACTGCCGGGGCCATCGCCAGCATCGCTTTTGGGGAAAACGTACCCGTGCTGGATGGCAATGTCATTCGAGTGTTCGCCCGTCTACTTGATCTATCCGATGACGTCACTCAGACCGCAACGAAAAACAAGCTGTGGCAACGGGCTGAGGATTGGCTCCCGGCGCAGCGCACCGGCGATTACAATCAGGCGTTGATGGAGTTGGGGCGTACCGTTTGTAAGCCCCGCAATCCACTATGTGGTGCATGTCCCTTGCAAACGACCTGCCAGGCATTTGCCAACAACACCCAGGCAGAACGTCCGGTGAAGACGCCCAAAGCGCCTGTCCCCCATTACGATGTGGCGGCAGGGATAATCTGGAATGCAGATGGAAAATTGCTGATCGCGCAGCGACCAATGGATGGCTTACTCGGTGGATTGTGGGAGTTTCCCGGTGGTAAGCAGGAAGATGGCGAAAGCCTGCCCGCCTGTTTACAGCGGGAATTGCGGGAAGAATTGGCGATTGAGGTTCAAGTCAACGACTTGTTTGTTGTCGTTCAACACGGCTTTACCCATTTCAAGATCACTCTACACGCCTTTCATTGTGACTATCGCAGCGGTCCGCCGCAAAAGCTGGGGGTAGCAGATTTTGCCTGGGTTCAGCAGCATGAATTGGAAAGTTACAGCTTTGGCAAGGCAGATCGCCAGGTGATCGCGGCTTTAGATGCCCGCGACGATATGCTATTTTGATGACTGTCAGCAGGTGAATGGTACTAATTACCTAACACACTATTACGATCTTTATGATCGAAAATTGCCCCATCCCTTACCATAAACATTGCGCTCAAAACCAAAACCAAATCAAGTTATGTCTTTATACTATTATTACATAGTATCAATGTTACGAGAATTAAAACATGTAGTATCCGGGTTAGGTGGGTTTGTAATAAAACCAGTTGGTTTTTTAATGTTAAAATAGGCCGTTAATACATATTATTAAGAGTAGATGACAGTGTGTGACACAAATTGTAAAAATTCGTAAAATTTGTTTGTTTTCAGTTAAGTTGATGTCGCACATCTTGACACAACGTCGTGATTTCTCATATAATCCGAAGATAGGTTTACGAAATTCAATTAATACTTGCTCAATTGTTTAAGGTTCTGTAATTGTGAAACCGTCGGCGAAGCACTATGTGAGTAATCGGGTTTTGAAGCTCAATGTAGGCTTTCTCATTAGCGACGGTCCCGGCCACAACCACCATACCGAATTTAATGTCCCGGCAGTGCAGGTGTCTGATGATCTGAACCTGTCATTCATCAAAGGCCCCTTACTGTTAAGCCGCACCAAAGAAGGCATCCTGGCACAGGGGCAGCTTGAGATCGGTTATGAGGCGGAATGCAGCCGCTGTCTGGACCCGGTATTGCAAACCCTGCCCATCGAGATTGAAGAATTATACAGTTATCCGGCGTCGCCCGATATTGAATTTGCGGTGACGGAAGACGGCAACCTTGATCTTGGTCCACTGCTACGGGCTGAAACTATGATCTTTGAGTCGCGGCGTGTCATGTGCCGCGATGATTGTCAGGGGCTGTGCCCTGAGTGTGGTGCGAACCGGAATCACGAGGTTTGTACGTGCAACCTGGATGATATTGATCCGCGTCTGGCTCGGCTGAAAGAACTGCTTGACCGCGAATAAGTGTTTAATTTTATGGGATAGGGGAACATATTTTGATTGATTACGATAGTCCACGCGAACCGCAGTTTGATATGATCGATTTCTCGGATGAATATCGTTCGACTAACGATGATGATGATAATTTTGACGACCAGTTTTTTGATGATGACGCCCTATTTGATGATGACCTGGAAGATGAAATCGAACTGGAAGAAGAGGATTATGATCTGGGGGCGCTGGTTTCTAACGATACGGTTGGTCTGTACCTTAAAGAAATGGCAAGAGTCCCTCTGCTCAACACCGAAGAAGAAGTTGATCTGGCAATGCGGTTAGAGGCGGGCCTTGAAGCAAAGAAAAAGCTGCGCCGCAACCCGAACAGCAAGCGCGTGGTGGAATGGCGGTTTCTGGTTGATGATGGCTTGGCCGCGCGCGAACACTTGATTAAGGCTAATACACGGTTGGTCGTCTCAATCGCTAAACGTTACATGTCCCGGGGCGTACCGTTTCTAGATCTGATTCAAGAAGGTAATCTGGGCCTGATGAAGGCCGTTGAAAAATTTGATTATCGCCGGGGCTATCGTTTCAGCACCTATGCGACCTGGTGGATTCGGCAGACGATTACCCGTGCCATTGCCGATCAAGGCCGCACTATTCGCGTGCCGGTTCATATGAGCGACCGCATTCGCCGCCTGTATCGCGTTGCCCGTGAACTCGAACAGGAATATGGGCGCAAGCCAACTGCGGAAGAAATCGCCAAAGTGATGGAAATGGATCCGCGTAAAGTGCAGTGGATGCTGCGGGTTTCCTGGCAACCACTCAGCCTCGAACATCCGGTAGGCGAAGATGAAGATAGCGAACTGGGTAACTTCATTGAGAACGAAGATGGCCCCACTCCAGCAGAATGGGCGGAGAATAATATGGTACGCGCCAAGATCGAAGAAGTTCTGGCGACGCTAACCCCCCGTGAAGCGCGAATTTTGCGACTGCGCTTCGGCCTCCAGAATGGTCGTTCCTACACGTTGGAAGAAGTCGGTCAGAAGTTTGGCCTCACCCGTGAACGCATCCGCCAGATCGAAGGCCGGGCACTGCGTCGCTTGCGTCATCCCCGCCGAAGTCGCCAACTCCGTGATTATTTGAGCTAATTCATTCTACAATCGGACTTATTCGCCCAGCATGTTGTTTACATGTTGGGCGTTTTTTGTTACCTTAGTCCCGAAGTTGCCACGCAGATGATGAATGAGCAAGATAGCGGTAATGACAGCTATCGTCTCAGAAGTGATCTGCACATGGGAGAAAGCCAGGGTGTTTTCGCCCCGCGAGGGCCTCAATCAAATCGCTTCCCGATGAGACTTGTGTGCTACCAGCGTCGTAAAGACATTGCGCTACGAGCGCCATAACAAAAACACGTTTTAGCATACCCCACGAGCTTCTGTACGATTGAGTACAAGGAGAAGCACCATGCACTATGTTGGCATTGACTGGGCGGATACGTCGCACCAACTCGCTATTTTAACTCCCGAAGGATGCTGTGTTAGCGAGTGGACTATCAATCATACCGATGAAGCAATTCGGCAATTGTGTGCGCAATTTGGATGTTCTGGCTCCCGTTGCAGTCAATATTGAGCGTCCCGATGGCTACTGGTGGATTATCTGCTTGAAGCAGGCATCACTGTCTATGTCACACCACCTCGCATAGCCGCACACCGTCGCCCACGTCGCAGCAAAGATGATCGTGGGGATGCTGGTTGTTGGCGAACCTACTGCGACAGGTGATGAAGAGTGTCAACGACTGCAACGCCATGGGGCCACCGTAGAAAACTTGCGTCAACTGCTCCAAGCATTTGAGCAACTCCAACGCCAGCAGTTACGCAATGCCAATCAGCTGCGTCAAATCGTCAAGCAGTACTATCCGTTGTTGTTGTCACTATTCAGTGATGTTGCTACCAATATCTCACTTGCTTTCTTGCAAACCTATCCCGGCCCGCAGGATGCTCAACAGCTGCATATACGCAATTGGAGCAATTTCTCAATCGAACGTTACCCATATATGAAACGCTTGGACATTCTCTACCGGCGATTGCGCCAGACGCCCCTTCAAGCAACGGTGTAGGCAGGTTGGGCCTGCGATAAAGCGCTCCGAAAGGTCTTAATGGACTTTTCGCGCAACAGTATTACGCGATCCGGTTGGGCAAGAAGTTATTACTTTGACAGCTTGATCGTGGTCATGCCAAGCCCTGAGCGATGCGGGCCTTAGCCAATCGGTGGGCAGGTATCATTTGTACGATCTGGTCGCGCCGTGAAGATTATGATGAGGCTCGACATGTAGCCAACCGTTCGCGCAAGGGGCACTGATCTTCCTCCGCTGCGGTGTAGCCCGCTGTCTTCATGCGGGACGAGCTTATGCAAGATTGACGCGGGGTAGGATAGAATGGTCTGAACCTAACGCTAGATGGAGGTTATCATGGCAACTCAATTCTGCACCACACAAGATGGGATACAGATCGCGTATGATGTCACGGGGCATGGCCCAGCGCTGGTGCTTCTGCATGGGGGGGGCGATAACCGAGCTAAATGGCATGAAAATGGTTATGTCGACCGTCTGAAAGATGATTTCACTGTCATCACAGTGGATATTCGTGGTAATGGCGACAGCGATAAGCCACGCAACCAGGCCGCATATACCATCAGAGTAATTGCAGATGATATCCTCACTGTCGCTGATGCCTGCGCAGTTGATCGATTTGGCATCTGGGGCTTCAGCCTTGGCGGCAATGTGGCGCGCTATCCGGCCTGGTGGTCGGAGCGGGTCGCCGCGATTGCGGTGATCGGTGTGCCGCTATATGGTCCGGGCATTCCTCAAACACCGGTGGTCGACTGGGCGGCGGTTGCCCAGTCAATTATCGACAAGTGGCGGCCATTGATCGAGGTTGCCGATGCCGGTACGCTTCCCGATGACACAGCCGAAGAAGATCGGCAAGCACTCGAAAGGGGCGCGGCGCACGCAACGGCGGCATTGTTCTCAGAAATGTTTAACTGGCCGGTAGTCGAACCAGGTACCATTCACTGCTCTACTATGCTGCTTATCGGCACCGCCAATGAGCCGGTAATGGCATGGCTGGATGCCAATCGGCAGGCACTGGAAGCAGAAGATGTTCAGCTAGCACTGGTTGATGGGCTGGATCATTTCCAGGAGTTCACTGAGGTTGACAAGGTGTTGCCGGTTGTGAGCACTTTTTTCAAGGCGCATCTGTAACACAATCGGTACTTGCCGCATTCAATACGATGTTCCCATTGCCGGTGGACAAGCCGTTCATCGACCTTTGGGATTTCTGCGTGTTAGGCTACTTATATTCTTCATTAGTTCGAGATAACCTTTTATTTTCCCTTGACAGCTTAAAGACATTTGTTTGCTGTTTTCCCCGGCGGTAACTACCCCACCAGGCGCGGGTCGCCCGGCGGCACCTCAACCAGTGCCCCCCAGGGCCGATAATTGGCGCGGAAATCGCGTGTCTCCAGTTTGTTGCCGCTGCCATCAAGGATGGTGCGATTGACCACCACATAAGAGCCTTCCGCCGGCCATTCCAGCCAACGCTCCTGCCCGGCGCTCAGTTCGGGGTTGGGCGTGTAACGGATTGCCGGGGCCGATGTGACATTACTAATCACCGGACCATTTTTAACCACTTGCCGCCCTGGATTGGTACTGTAATAGCGGAACTGCACCGCATCATCACCAGGGAAAATTGAGGTTTCAATCAAAAGATGATAGGGTGTGTCATTGACAAATTTCAGGTCGAGGCTGGTCTGACCGGGGTCGCCCTGATAGATCACGGCATCCATGCCCACGCCTTCACCGGCCTCATAGTAGCCCACTCGATAACCGTGCGTCCAGCGTTCTGTTATCGGGAAGCCAGCGTAAAAGGCGGCCTGGAATGCGGTTGTGCTGACCTGACAAACGCCACCGCCGACGCCCTTCACCGTGCGATCACCCACAATCACAAAGCCTTCAACAAAGCCCGCTTCCGGGTTGATGTCGCCCAGCAGTTCGTTATACGAAAACTCACCGCCGGGTGGGATAATCACACCATCAAAGCGCTTGGCGGCTTCGATAATGTTCTGAATGCGGTTGGCAGTGGATCCGGTGTAATAGGTGGTCGCTTCGGAGACCAGTTCGGTGATGCCCAGTTCGACCGCACTCAAATCGTTGTGATAAGGCGGCAGCACATAATTAAAAGCCACCGGCACTTGTCGGGCGACCGGGTCAGGATTAAAGATGGCAGCTTCGATGCGCTTGATGGTTTCATCCACGTTGAGGCGGCGACCATTGATGGCTGACTGAAAGATTTCAAGCTGGCGGGTGTCGTCGTTAAAATGGAAGCGTCCACTTTCCGGTTCGGTTGCGAGGTTCGGCGCGAGATTTTCGAGGAATTCGCGGAAGGCATCGGCATTAATGCCCACCGCATAGCCAACGGTGCCATCACCGTTATAGATCGGCGTCTGCGTCAGGAGGCTGCCAATCTCGTTGGGCATGGCCGTCCAGGGACCCATCGGCTGACCATCTGGCCCATCGGCAATGATGGTAATGGGACCCGAAATGGCGGCGGCGGCTCGGGCAGCAGCGGCTTCGGTATCAACCACCAGCGGCAAGTCTTCCTCGATGATAATCGGTAGTTCCGCGCCAGTATCCAACCGCAACACCACATTATTGAGGTTGTTGAGCGTGGCCTGGACATCGACCGTCTGGCCCAACGTCGCGGTTGAACTTTCAATAAAAATGCCGTTAATCGTGAGGGTGGCGTCCTGCGCGGGCCGGTTGACCGCCGCCGCGATGTCCAGGATGTGTTCAAGTGCGCGATTTTGATCGTATTGCACAATCGGTGCAATTGCCCGCCCGGTCAGCCAGATACTCGCCTGTTCCGCCAGGTTCGCCAGCGGATGATTACCCCGCCCGGCAGCCAATGCCAGTGCCACCGTTGCTTCAGCATCAAAGTTCACGCCCAGTTCTTCAGCGGTAAATTGCCAGAATTGGTCGTTATGGCGAAACGTAAACACCGCCTCATTGTCATAAGTGAAGTCTTCGTGCAACGCGCCGATGGCGACCTCACGCGTCAGCCCACTGAGATTGACGCCATTGGCCCACACGCCCGGCCAGATGCGATCGGCATAGACCGTCTGGACGCCGGTGACGAAGGCTGCCAGCACGCCAACGAACAATAAGCCACCCAGAATGAACAAGACGGGTAGTCGAATAAACCAGGGATTAACCGAATAGGTAGAATCATTTGCCACAGAAGATGCCATGCCGTAGCCATCACTCTCAATTTTCTGCCAGCCGCCCTAATCTTAGCATCTTTTCCCCGGCGCTAGATTAGAATTTACCACATCACCTGCCTTATTCGGCTGCGATGAAATCGACCTCAAACAGCTTCGGCCAATATTTGCCGGTGAGCAGAAAGGTTTCGGTTTCGGGGACGTAGACAATGCCGTTGAGGACATCGGAACCGGGCAGATCGGCGTCTTCCAGCAAGCCAGCGGCGTCAATTTGAGCGGTGACAGCGCCGGTTGCCTGATCAATGCGAACAATCAGATCTGTTTGCCAGATGTTGGCATAGATCACATCGTCGACGCATTCCAATTCGTTGAGCAAATCAGCCCGTTGCAGTGTCGTCGGCGACGGCGTGGTACTGGATTCTGGCGTCGGGGGAAACGGCGCAATCCATTGACCATCATAGGCCCATTGACTGAGGGGGATGTCAGCGAAGGTCACGACAATTTCTTCAACGATTTCGAATGTTTCTGGATCGCGCCGAGCCAGTGTGTCCGAGCCATTGCTCATGACCAGCGATTCGCCATCATAACACAGTCCCCAGCCCTCACCTTCATATTCAAACGGGGTGAATTCCAGTTCGGCATCTTCGGTGAACGCGGACAAATTGTAGCGCAGGGCGACTTGCTCACGCCAGGTAATCTGGAACAGGTATTCTTCATCAACCAGGGCCAGCCCTTCGGCGAATAGTTGCTGTGGCAAGGGCAGTAGCAGCAGTACCTCACCGGTTTCTGGTTCCACTTGCCGCAGCGAGGAGCGTCCATATTGGCCGGTGCTTTCATACAGCAGGCCATCATATATGAGGAGGCCTTGCGTGAACGCGCCGGGGTCGTGTGGAAAGACTGCTAACACCTCCGGCACCAGCCTTTCAACTTCTGGCTCCTGGAGCAAAGCGCCGGGGATGTTGATGATGAGCAGCAGTGAAAACAAAAAAACGGCAATTGATTGCATGAAGTTAGCCTCTGGGCGCGAACGAATAACGCGACTATTGTAGCAGAAAGACCGGGTTAGATTCGCCCACCAACCCGATCTCACCGGTTGCTATTCGCTCACCGCTTCGGCGACGAAATCAATCTCCAGTCGCACCGCATCGTCCACGCTGGCAACAAAGGGCACACTGGGAATCGTGAGTTCAAAGTCGGGATATAGCACGGTCGTTACGGCCTGACCGCTTAACCGGTTATCAGCGTCCAGCGTCACGGTGGAGTCAAATGTGACTGAGTTGGTGACGCCAGACACGGTCAGATCACCCACAATCTGAAATGAAAAACTCTCACCGATGGCGGCGCTTGCTGGCAGGTCAATCAATTCTGTTGGCTGGAACTCGGCGAATTCGAACTCATCCTGAGACGAATTCAAGATGAAACTGCGCAGCGCCCGATTGCGGTTGGCGGCGTCGGTTTCCAGCGTCCGAACATTGATCCGAACCAGTCCCAGTTCGGTGTTGGCCGGGTTTGCCAGATCAACGGCGATGTCACCGGCGACTTCATTGGTCGCACCGACGGCGGTGAAATCTTCGCCCCGTAAGACTTCATCTATCAGAAAACGAACTTCGCTCTCAGCGGGCACAATACGATAGACGGTTGTGCCAGTGGTTGATTCCAGTTCGGGCGCACTGATTTCCTCACTGGCCTCACCGCTACCCGCTGTCAGGTTCAGCATGACAAACGCCCCTGCTGCCAGTGTCCCGCCTATAATCAACAACGCAACAATGACGATAATTACCCGTTTCATCGGAATCCTCCCCGAAAATCATAACCCTCCCTATAATACGAGCAATCTGAAAATTCAGTCGGCTTTCTCAGGCAACACTCAACAGAAGTTTACAGTGAGATTACAATCTGCTGCTTATCCCAACGAATTTGGGATAACTTGGGATATATCGCTCTGGGCGGGGGGAGCCGCAATCATTATGATGAGGCACTATGAAGACCATTTTGCTGATTTCGCGTTGTCCACCCTACCCGCTGCACCTGGGTGATCGGTTGATTATCTGGCATCTGGCGCGGGAATTACAACAGCGTGGTTATGTGATTGATTTGCTGGCGTTTGCCAACCGTCCTGAAGATCACGCTGAAATTGACAATTATCGTGCGCTGTTTCGCCAGGTGATGTTGATTGATGAATCGCCTCGATCACAGATCAGCTACCTCCGTCGCGTGTTGCTACCCGGTTCCCGGTTTCCAATGCAGGCCGGTCAGTCCTGGTCGCCAGCCATGTGGCAGGCGATTGAACAACACGTGCAGCAGAATCAGTATGATCTTGTGCATTTTTTTGGCGGCGTGCAGGTGTATGAATATCGACACGCTGTCGGCGACTTACCGGCGATTATCGTGCCCTATGAGTCGTATAGTCTGTACCTGCGACGATTGATCGCGGCGGGTGGCGGTATGATGAATCGCATCCAATATCATGTCGCCCGCCATTTTGAATCATGGATGTTCGCCCCGTATGCGCGAACGGTGGTTGTTTCGGAAAAAGATCGGGATGAACTGCTGGACATCAATCCGGCATTGCCAGTTGATGTGATCCCGAACGGCATCGACCTGGATTATTTTCAACCGCAACCGATGGAGCGCGATGAAGTGACACTCTTGTTCACTGGCAATTATGAGTACGAGCCGAATGTTGATGCTGCGCTGCGGTTGGCTCAAAACATCTTGCCCCAGGTACAGGCCAGGATTCCAACTGCAAAATTGTGGTTAGTAGGGAATGCGCCGACACCGACCATGCAAGCGCTGGCGAGTGACACCATAGAAGTGACGGGACGTGTGCCTGATGTGCGTCCCTATCTGGCGCAAGCGACGATGTTTGTCAGTCCGCTGCGATTGGGCGCGGGCATCAAAAACAAGGTGCTGGAAGCGTTGGCGATGGGTTGTCCGCTGGTGGCGACGCCCTTAAGCGTGGATGGCGTCGCCGTGACGCACGACCATGATGCGCTGATTGCGGACGATGATGAATTAGTTGAGCAAATCGTTCGCTTGCTGCGGGATGCGGACTTACAACAAAAATTGTCGGCGAACGGGCGTGAATTAATTGAAAAGCGCTATAACTGGTCCCATGTCGTTGATCGTTATGTGGCGTTGTATGCGGCGGTTGGATGCTGATTGGTCCCTCAAAGCCCAACAAATTTTGATCATTTGCTTCTAAGAAGTCGCGGTGACATCTAGATCGAAGAAATAGTATTCGAGGATGTCTTTCACGAGCGGGGCGGCCACTGCTGAGCCATCACCCGCGTTTTCAACCAGGACCACAATCGCCACTTCGGGTTCGGTTTGCGGGGCATAGGCGGCGAACCAGGCATGAGGCGGGACATCACCCGTGGCCTGCGCGGTGCCGGTCTTGCCGCAGACGACCAGATCTTGCAACGGCGATCCCCGGAAAATATGTTCAGCGGTGCCACCCTGCTCAATGGTCACGGTACACAGCGCTTGCTGGACCATTTGCAGGACTTCAGGCTTGATATTGGTATCGCTCAATACTTCCGGTTCCATTACATAGCTCGGATTTTCGCCAAAGATGCCGACGCGCTGCACCAACTGCGGGCGATAAATCACCCCATCATTGCCGATCGTCGCAAATAGCCGCGCCATCTGCAGCGGCGTGACCTGTACTTCGCCCTGCCCAATGGACATGTTGACGGCATCGGAGAACGTCCAGGTGACTCCCTGTTCCGCCAGAATGTCGGGATCAATGATGTTGCCGGGTGATTCGGGCAGATCGCGGAACCCGGTCAGATCACCCAGGCCCATGCGCCGCGCATACGACGGCAGCAGGAACGGATCAACTTCGTTGAGGTCATAGCCCGTCTCATAGAAACAAGAATTGCAGCTATGTTTAAGGAATTGGGGCAGGGTCAGCAAGCCGTGTCCGCTGGCTAACCAGTCCACGCGGGGAATATCGCGATTCCACACACCAATCGAATTGAACCTTTCATCGAGGGCATAAACGCCGCTGTCGGCAGCCGCAATCGCCGGAATCACTTTAAAGATCGAACCAGCCGGATAAATGCCCAGCGTGGCCCGGTTAATCTGGGGGCGACGGTCGTCGTTTTGAACTTGCTCAACAATCTGGTCAGCAGTCGCCCGGCCAATCGTCGGGAACGGGGTAAAGGCGTTGTTATCGAAGGTCGGGTAACTCACCATCGCCAGAATCGCGCCAGTATGCATATCGAGCACAACAGCTGCTGCGCCTTTCGAAGTCTGGCCCCAACCTGCCGTCGCGCGACCATAGGCACGCGCAATCGCCCGTTCGGTGAAGGCTTGCAGGTCGCTATCGAGCGTAAGCCACAGACTTTCGGAGGGTTGCGATGCGCCTTCGGCAATGAGCACTTCGGTGCCATCGGGCTGTGCGACGATCAGCCGACCACCGGGCTTCCCGCGCAGTGTTTCATCCCAACTGGCTTCCAGGCCGCTGCGCCCCAGAATAGCATCCTGTGGAAAACCAGCCGCTTCAATGGTCGGGATTTCGGCCTCATCAGGATAACCGACATAGCCGATCAGATGCGACGAGATAGGGCCATCGGCATAACGGCGGGTGGGTCGGTCACGGAAACTCGCCGCGCAATCGAGTTCCAATTGTTCGTGCATTTGCACATAGGTGACGGGTTCAATCGTACCAACTTCTGCCAGCCAGTCCGGTGCCCGCTGATCGAGCACGGCCTGGATGTCAGTCACGGGTTTTTTCATAGCGGTGGCAAGACGATTCAAACAGGTCTCAATCGCGGGGATGTCTTGTTTCACTACACTGACCGTAATCACCCGGCCATTCTGGTCCGCCAGTACACGCCCATCAGCATCGTAGATGTTGGCCCGGCTGGGAATGCGGGGTTCCAGCCGCAGCGTACCGCCCGTGCCCATCGCCGCGAAAATATCGGCACGGGTCCAGGTGACGCGCCAATCCTGTGCTCGTTCGTCAAACGCCAGTCGCAGCCTGCGCCCCCGGTCTGCAAACGTGCCGAGTAGATCAGTCTCAAAGGTGACATCATAGTTGAAAATCATGATGCGTCCGGGGTTTAGCAGTTGACTGGTTATCGCATAATCCAGTGCTTGCAGGGACATCGCGGTGTGGGTTTGCTGATAGAGATCGGTGAAGGCCGTGAGGCTGGTCGCTTCCTGCCCGGCAAACGTAACCAGACCGTGCATTTGTGCCAAGTCACCACTGCGCCAGGCTTCCAGATAGCGTCGCGCCACCCGTTCGGCAGCTTCGAGCGTATAATTTGGCGGGCTGGGCGATGGCAAGACCGCTACGGTTGGCAGCGTCTCCATCACCGCCTGGGGTGCCCCGGCAGCACTGCATGCGGTCATCATGACCAATAGCAACCCCCAAAACCAACGATAACTCACTAAATACTCACCTCGCTATCAGCTAAACCCGATAAGCTCAAATGCTTGAAATATTTCGTTACTCTAGTTTACATGAACCTGGGCAGATTTGCTGCGGTTTTTGGCAACACGCACAGAATGATTAATTCGACTATAATATGTCCAGATTGGACCACGTGCAGGAGGTAGCATCATGGCAAGCGAAATCGTAGCAGCAGATAACATTCAGGCAGTTGACAGCCTGGTGGCGAACGAGTTTGAAGTCCAGATTGACGGCCAACCCGTGACTGGCGTTTTTAGCGTTCAAGAACTGGTGTCATTTAAGCTGGATGTTCGCACTACGACATCCATCAAGAAGCTCCGATCGCCATTTAAGATTACGAAGATGGTGCAGCGTGACCCCAATAATATCTTTAATCAGTGGATACGGGATACCTTCGCTGCCGGTGAGGACATCGTGCGGCCCACCCGTACCCTGACGATCCTGGCCGTTGATGATGAAGTACATACTCGACGCTGGACGGTGAAGGACGCCTGGATTTCGGAGATCAAGTATACGGACTTCAACAGTGGTTCCAGCGAGATGATCGAAGAAACGCTGACGATTGAGTATGAAGACATCGAAGAAAGCTGGCCTCTGCTGGAAGACCACTCATAGATGCAGAACATGTGGAATATTCATGGGCGATCATGGCTGATTGCCCCACACGCCTTTTTTATGTAAGCTGGCCGCTCAATAATCATGAACCTTGACGCGACAATCCAGCAAATGGCCCAACAGGCCGAAACGATCCACAGCTTAACCGCTGGCGTGGATGTTACCCAGGCCCGTTGGCGACCAGATGCTGAGTCGTGGTCGATTCTCGAAGTGATTAATCACCTCTACGATGAAGAACGCGCGGATTTCCGGGTGCGGCTGGATATTCTGCTGCATCGTCCGCATGCTGATTGGCCGCCGATCCGCCCCGGTGCCTGGGTCACCGAGCGGCGGTATCAAGACCGTGACTTGCAAGCTTCACTTCAGAATTTTCTGGCAGAACGTGAAAAATCGCTGGAATGGTTGCGGTCGCTCACTGCACCAAACTGGCAGGCAATGGGTCCAGCGCCCTGGGGTGGGACCATCCGCGCCAGGGACATGTTCGCCGCGTGGCTGGCACACGACCTGTTGCACTGTCGCCAATTGGTCGAACTCCATTACGCCTATACGGTATTCCGCAATCAGCCCTTCTCAGTGCAGTACGCCGGGGACTGGTAAGTTCTCAATAATCTCCGTGAATGCTCCTTGTAAACAAAAATCCCCCGGCGGCACCGAGGGATCATGAAAGTATTCGCCGAAATTTTAGCCGAGTGCGTCGTAACCCGGGCCATCAATGAAGAAGTCGTAGTTCGGCTGAATATCAACCGTGAGGTCAAGGACCGTGCCTTCTTCAGGTGTATACACGGTTTTGGTATCCCAGGGGACCACTTCCTGTACGCCATCAGCGACGTAATCGGCAGGCACCTCTTCTTCGATAAAGATCGCTTCGAAGGGGCATTCCGGGATGCAGGCCCCGCAATCGATGCAGGTATCCGGGTCAATAAAGTACCAGGGCCATTCGCTTTCAGGCTGGCCGGGGATAATGCATTCAACCGGGCAAACTTCCACACATGCGCCATCCCGCAGGCACAGGCTGGTAATAATGTGAGTCATGACTATTTACTCCTTAGATGGGTCCACATTTAACTCAAATTTACCCTGCTTTATCGCTGGTGTCTGGTACTTTTGTTGGATTAGAAAATCAATTTTAAACGAGGGTTTCGGGCCGCAACTTAACCGAAAGATAGGATTTAATGCCGGTTAAACTGAGGTGCGGAGTACATCATGAGCGAGCGGTTCGGGCATCGTGTTGGTTTCAGCCAGATATTCCAGGCCATTGCGGTCACCGACATACACGTTGCGTCCTTTTTTGACCAGCAACCCGGCGTTCAAAAGACCGCGCAGTGCCCGCCCGACAACCTCGCGGGTCGTGCCGAGGATGGAGGCGATTTCCTCCTGAGTGAGGGCAGTCGGGGTTTCGGCGATCTGGTCGGCATAGGTACTTTCATGCAGGAAGAGCTTCGCCAGTCGTGACGGAATGGTGCGAAAGGTCATATCTTCCAGCCGTTCAATGTATTCCCGGTTCACCCGCGCCAGCGATTGCACATAATTGCTGAGTAAACCTGGCTCGTTCGCCATTAAGTTCAGCAATTGGCGGTGACTGATCTGCAAGATTTCGGCACTGGTCACGGCGACAGCGTTAAACGGATTGGGGCCACCATCGACGGCAGCCACTTCGTTGAAGGTTGAATAGGGGCGCAACAGGCTGAGCGTGTGCAGGCGGCCTTCCGTACTCACGCGATAGATGCGCACCAGGCCGTCCAGTACCACATGAAAACCGGCACAGTCGCCCCGCTCTTCGAAGATCGTCGCCCCGGCCTGAAACCGGTGCCGGTGTGCAGCTCGTTCAACCCGGGCCAACCCGGCGGTGTCCAACGTGGCGAAATAGGGAATACACTTCAAATCCATACCGGTTTACTCAAGCAACCACTAGAGAAAATTGGCGACAACAATCATGATGACAAACAATAAGCCCGCCAACATGCCCATCCCGCGCAGATCAGCCATCACATAGGTATATTGTTCACGCAGTTGGTCCTCGCTGACCACCCGCGTTGGATTCGCCAGGCGCTCCACAATTTCCTCATGTGTGAGGTCTTCCGGGGTTACCTCGCGGCGACGACGTTTCTGGACGGGCGGTAAGTTTTCCTGCCGCGCTGGTACCGGCGTCGCTTGCTCAGGTTCAGGCGTTGCCGCCTCAGCGACGGGTTCATCATCCTCGATCAAACCAGCCTCGCGGCGGGCACGGGCCAGCGTTGCTTCCGGCAAATTGGGTTGGTTTTGGCTTTTCCGCCGACGTCGTTTCGCCACGTTATTTCCTTAATAAATATGCCAGGTGGAGCCATTGGCAGATGTTTGGGTTCCACCGCGAACGGGTTTGAAATGCAGATTACGCATGTCCAGGTTCAGATTGGGCGTGGTCCGTTACTGTGGACTATACACTATCGACACGATTAGCAAAGACGACAATCCGCTTGTTATCAACCTGATAAGGATAACAGGAGATTAGCGTAGCGGTAGGGTCGGCTGATGATTCCAGGACATGAACGGCGGTCGGTTCGACCACTTCCCAACCCGTAATCTGGTAAGTAAAGATTTTGGTCTGGGTTTGTACCTGAAACTGGTCACCCGCTTCCAATTGATCGAGGTGGCGGAATAACTCGCCGTAAATGTCATTATGGGCGGAAAATACCACATTGCCCCGCTCATCGCCCGGATTGACGCCGTTCTGTAATTGGCCCACCCCCTGCTTGAGGGCTTCCCAATCTGTCCCCTGCACAATGGTCTGGTCAAGATTCAGCTTGGGGATAATGAGACGCAACGCCGATTGATCGGTGGGCGGTGTGCGATTGATAACCGGTTGGAATAACTGACCCTGTACCAGGGGTTGTAAATTCTCTGGAATTTCATTGAGGTTGGGCTGGGCACCGTGGGGTGAGTTAGGCGGTGTGTGACCGCTGGGTAGCACCACATTTTCGATGCGGACGGCTGGTGTCGGCGCAATCGTCGGTAAGGCGGCAACGCGTTGGGCTTCGGCGAGACGCTGCGCTTCGGCGGTTTCGCGTTCTAGCCCACCAATTGATTGAATCATGATATAGCCGATATAGACCAGCGCCACCACTGCCGCCAGTTCGACCAATAACAGCGCTTTATTGACGAAACTCTTCCAAAACTGCTCACGTTCCGGGTCGGCCACCCGTTCATCCACTGGCGCATCTTCAAAGCGCGGCAGCGAATCGACTGCTTTGGCTGGGACGGGAATGATCGTCTGGGCCGGAGCCGATGTAGTTGCCGTCAGGATAGCAGCCTGAGGTGGATGTTGTTTAGCAACCGGCACATCAACGGTGCGCCCGGTGCGCTGCATGCGTTCCAGCTTCTTTTGGCGGTCGGCCCGCCGCTTGATCGCCAGCGCTTGTTCCAGTTCTTCAATACTGAGTTCATCAACTGTTCGTTTATCACGCATACCAATACATCACAATCATCACCAACACACAGACCTATTTTATCTATTTCAGCACAGCCTGAAAAATAATAATAGGACAAAAGTTGTATCAGCGACAGCGCAATATCTGGTGAGTGGTTCCTGTCCTTTGGTACAGCGACAAATATATCCTCTGCCTGATGTGAAAAGCTGCCCGCTACTTTACACTCAAAATTGTCAATGATAGGAGATAATTATGTTAGCCACACACCGCACTGCGCTGATTACCGGTGCCAGTCAGGGCCTGGGCTATACGCTGGCCCAATTTCTCGCGGCGCAACAAGTTGACCTGGTGATCACGGCCCGCGATGAGAACCGTCTAAACGCTGCGGCAACTGAATTTTCGAAACATGGAGTCAGAGTCAAATCAATCGCTAGCGATGTGAGCAATGCGGCCCATCGTCAGGCAGTCGCAACGGCGGTTCACGGTCTGGGTCGATTAGATTTACTGGTTAACAACGCGTCGTCGCTCGGCCCATTACCCATGCCGGTTCTGAAAGATTATCCGCTGGCCGGGTTAGCCGAGGTCTTTCAAGTCAACACGATTGCACCACTCGCATTCATCCAGGATTTATGGCCGCTGCTCCGGGCCAGTCAGGGGTTAGTGGTCAATATCAGCAGTGATGCCGCGCTCGGTGGCTATGCAGGCTGGGGTGGTTATGGAGCGAGTAAAGCCGCGCTGGACTTGATGACCGTCACGCTGGCGAATGAACTGCGGGCCGAGCATGTTGGGGTCGTCAGTGTTGATCCCGGTGACATGCGAACCGCGATGCATGAGGCGGCTTTTCCCGGCGAAGACATCACTGACCGGCCCCTGTCCACTGTCACCCTGCCGTTCTGGGCGTGGTTGTTGGGTCAAGATCCCTTAGTGGTTAGTGGTCAGCGTTTTCAAGCACAGGCCGAATTATGGGAGGCGCAGGCATGAAACGTTCGGCATTGATGTTTGAACGGCCTGGTGCGCTGGCAGCAACATTGCCGACCGAGGTGCGGGGCATGGCGCGGGATGAAGTGCAGTTGCTAGTCAGCTCACCGGCGGGACATCAACATGCGATATTCTACGATTTAGCGAGTTACTTGCGTCCCGGCGATTTGCTGGTGATTAATCGCAGTGGCACCTTACCCGCCAGTCTACCGGCCCAGAGTCACATCGGCGATTTTACTCTCAACCTGTCTACCCGTTATGGGCATGGGATGTGGTTAGCAGAGCCGCGCTGGTCGGCGGCGGAACCCGGCCCGCTGCCGTTGCAAGCGGGTGATATGATCTGCGTCGATAATATTCCCGGTCGATTGGTTGCGCAGTTTCCAGGTTTGCCTCGCTTGTGGTTTATTCAATTTGCCAGTGAACTCGACAACGCGATGGCGCACGTGGGTCAGCCGATTCGTTATGGTTATCTCGATGGTGCCTTTCCGCTGTCGATGTATCAGACCATCTTTGCGACCCAACCCGGCAGCGCCGAAATGCCTTCGGCCAGTTATCCGTTCACCATGCGCGTGATGGAACACTTGCAGCAAAGGGGCGTTCAAATCGCAGACATCACGCTGCACACCGGTGTATCCAGCCTGGAAGTCGAGGTGGACGACATCGAAAATCATCCACTGTACCCGGAACCATTTGCCATCCCCGCCGCCACTGCTACCGCGATTAATGCGGCTAAAGCGGAGCACCGCCGGGTGATTGCCGTTGGCACCACAGTGATTCGCGCCGTTGAGTCGGCCTGGGAAAAGGGCAGCATCAAACCCATGCAAGGCTTCACTCGACTCTATATTCAACCAGCGCGTGGCTTGCAGGTGGTTGATGGATTGATTACCGGCTTACACGATCCCGTGACCAGTCATCTGGCGATGCTGTATACGCTGGCCGGTAAAAAAATGATAAAAGACGCCTATGCCGAAGCAGTACAGGCGGGCTATCTGTGGCATGAATTTGGCGATAGTCACCTCATTCTCACGCGTGATTGAGCCAGCATGTCCCAAAATGAAGTTCTCGCCGGTCTATAATAATGACGAGAGGATGTCAAAGGGACCGGCCTGATGCTTGATGAATTTGAAGCGCACCGCTCGAAACTGTTCTCCATCGCCTATCGCATGACCGGCAGTGCGATGGAGGCTGAAGACCTGGTGCAGGAAACTTATTTACGCTATCAAGCTGCCAACCAGCAAACGATCCGGTCGCCACAGGCATTCCTGACGACGATCATCACACGCCTTGCCATCAATCATCTGAATTCAGCGCGGGTTCAGCGGGAGACGCACCTGGGTCCCTGGCTGCCGGAACCGATCCTCACCGCCGACAATCAGGCGGTTGTCAGTCCAGCCGATCATCTCAATGCGATAGAGACGTTATCCTTGTCGTTCATGACTCTGCTGGAAAAGTTATCGCCGGCAGAACGGGCCGTTTTCTTACTCCGTGAAGTGTTCGATTATCGCTACGACGAAATCGCGACCATACTCGGCAAGTCTGAGGCGGCCTGTCGGAAGCTGGGGACACGTGCCAAAAAGCATATCAAAGATAATCGCCCGCGTTTTGAGGCTTCACCGGAGGATCATGCCCGGCTGCTGGACAGTTTTGTACAGGCCTCACAGACCGGCGATGTCAACGCTCTGATGAGTCTGCTGGCGGTTGATGTACAGTTCGTGCCTGATGGCGGCACAGCGCGGGGACGAGCCACGCGGATTGTCCAGGGCCGGTCGGCAGTCGCGGTCTTTATCACCCAACTCAACCGCTTTTATCCGCCGGGGCTGCGAATGAATATCGTCGAACTCAACGGCAAACCGGCCTTATTGGTTCACACCGCTGCCGGTCAGCCTTTTGCCGCGATTACGATTGAGGTCCATCAAGGTCAGATCGTCGAGATTCACGCGCTGGCAAACCCGGATAAACTGCGCCATTTGTAAAAGTTCTGAAGTGCATCGTACTGTGTGCTGAGTCATTGCACGCGATCATTTGCCATTGGCGGTGGGGCGACCTTCGCGTCTTCCTCACAATTGTCATGTCTACGAATGCATTCGATTCAGCGCTGTGTCTTGCCTTGCAGACACCATTGCCGTTATAGTTTGGAGGCACATAGTATGGACTCATCAGGAAAAGCACCATGTCAATTGATAACGAACAAGATATTGTCGGGTTGATGAAAATCGGGCGGATCGTTGGCCTGACACTGCAATATATGGGTGAGAAACTGGAACCGGGCATGAAGACCGAGGACCTCGACCAGCTTGGGGCGGAGTTTATGGCCCGGCACGGCGCACGGTCCGCACCCATTTTGACGTACAAGTTCCCCGGTCACACCTGTATCAGCATCAATGATGAAGCCGCGCATGGCATTCCCAGTAAGCGCGAGATACAGCCCGGCGATCTGGTGAATATTGATGTATCAGCGGAACTCGATGGCTATTATGCCGACACCGGTGGCAGTTTCCATGTGCCGCCGATTGACCCCAAAAAGCAACATCTGCTGGATACGACCTGTCAGGCCCTCGAAGCAGCGATTGGCGCCGCCCGCGCCGGGCGACCGCTCAACGTGATCGGCAAAGCGGTGGAAAAAATCGCCAAGCCCGCCGGTTATAAGATCATCCGGGAATTGGGCGGGCATGGTGTGGGGCGGAGTTTACACGAGCCGCCGCACGCGGTACCGCATTTCTTTAATCGCAGTGCCCGCCAGAAACTGCGCGAAGGCATGGTCATGACGCTGGAACCGTTCCTGACGACCGGGGCGATTCATGTCAAGACGCAGCCCGACGGTTGGACGTTGCGCACGACCGATGGCAGTCTGGCAGCGCAATATGAACATACGGTGATTATCACGCAGGGCAAGCCGATTCTGGTGACCGCTGTCTGACATTTAGTGTACGAGTTGGTTTGGACATAACAGCATCTAATCAAAGACGCCTTGCAGCACGAGTTCTTCGGCCAGATGACAACTGACCTGCCGATTGTCATTGATCGTGCGCAGTTCGGGGCGCTCTTCTTTGCAAACGGCTTTGGCATAGGGACAACGCGGATGAAAAACACAGCCCTGGGGTAGATCGAGCAGATTGGGCGGTTCGCCAATGGTGGCCTGCGTTAACCGGGCGCTCTGGCGTTTAGTCACTTTGGGGACGGCTTTGAGCAACATCTCGGTATACGGATGCAGCGGTTGCCGCAGGATGTCATCGCGTAAACCGGTTTCAACGACCTTGCCGGCATACATCACCAGAATGCGATCGCTCATGTAGCGGATGACGCTCATGCTGTGCGAAATAAACAAATAGGATAATTCAAATTCCTGCTGTAAATCTTTGAGCAAGTTGAGCATTTGCGCTTGAATCGAGACATCCAGCGCGGACACTGGTTCGTCGGCGACCACCAGTTTGGGGTTAATGACCAGCGCGCGGGCGATGCTAATGCGCTGGCGTTGGCCGCCGCTGAAACTGTGCGGAAAACGCTGCAAATGACCAACATCCAACCCGACGCGTTGAATCATATCAGCCACGCGTTCTTCGAGTTCGCGCCCACTCGCAATCCCATTCACCAGCAAGGGTTCGCCCACACTGCGCAGCACGCTCAGGCGCGGGTTCAACGAAGCAAACGGATCTTGAAAGATGACCTGAACGATCTTGCGAAAGTCGCTGTTGTTGCCCCGTTCCAGATTATCCAGGCGAAACTCATGCTCATCATCGCGCACGATAATCTCGCCGTCAGTGCGCTCATACAGGTAGGAGACACAGCGCCCCAGCGTGGTCTTGCCGCAACCACTTTCGCCAATGACGCCTAACGTCTCGCCGCGTTGCACCGTAAAACTGACATCATCGACGGCTTTGATATAACCGACGGTGCGCCGCAACAACCCCTTTCCCTGGAGCGGGAAGTATTTTTTGAGATTGTTGACCTCAAGAATGGTTGTAGGTGTGGTTGCCATCTTAGCCCTCCAGGTCTTCGTACAAGACACAGCGCACAGTATGGCCCGGTGCCACCTCAATCAGTTGCGGTTGGATGTGATCGCAAACACCGGGGATGTTCAGATCACAACGCGAGAAAAACGGACAACCGGTTTGGACTTCATAGGGACTGGGCAAGGTTCCGGCAATCGGCTGCAAGCGTTCCAGGTCGCCGTCGACGGTGGGTATCGACCGCCACAGGGCACGCGTATAAGGATGCAGCGGTTCGGCAAAAATCTGGTCCACACTGCCGCGTTCCATCACCTGCCCCAGGTACATCACCACGACCTCATCGGACATCTCGCCGATGACGGCAATATCATGCGTGATGAAAATGACCGCCATGTTGTACTCAGCCTGCAAACTCTTGATGAGCGCCAGAATCTGGGCTTCAATCGTAACATCCAGTGCGGTTGTTGGTTCATCAGCAATCAAGAGTTGCGGGTTGCAAGCCAGTGCCATTGCGATCATGGCCCTTTGGCGCATCCCGCCACTGAATTGAAACGAGTACGAATCGATCAGCTTTTCAGCATTGGGAATGCCCACATGATTGAGCAGTTCAATCGCTTTGGTGCGTGCCCCTTGCCGGTTGATGTTGGCGATGTGCAGCAACATGGCTTCGGTAATCTGATCTTCAATCGTATGCACCGGGCTGAAAGAGGTCATCGGTTCCTGGAAGATCATGCTAATATCGTTCCAGCGCACGTCGCGGATGGCGTCACCGGATGGTGAGATTTGTGCCAGATCAATGGTCTGCCGACCACCACCCGTTTCGCGGTGTAATAAGATTTCACCAGCCGTGACTGCGCCGGGCGGTGGGGTGAGGCGCATGATAGCCTGAGCCGTCACCGATTTGCCGCTGCCGCTTTCGCCAATGATGCCCAGCGTCTGGCCGCGTTGCACCGCAAAGCTAACCCCGTTGACCGCCTGAACCGGACCTTCGCGCAGTTTAAACTCCACTTGAAGATCACGAACTTCAAGCAATACTTCATCATGCAGTTTGTCGTTTGCTTTCATGGGCGGCTGATCAGTTTGCATCGTGGCTTCCTTATCCGGCATCAGATGTTTGAATAGGGGTCCGCCGCATCGCGCAGGCCATCACCCACAAAGTTGAACAGCAGCACGGTGATTAACACGCAGATGGCCGGGAGGAGCAGCCAGGGAGTGTGGAAAATCGCCAAAATATCGCGAAAGTCCTGGAGGAGTACGCCCCAACTGACAGCCGGGGGTTGCATGCCCAGACCGAGAAAACTCAACGCCGTTTCGTACAAAATCATCTGCGGAATCATGAGCGTCACCGACAGGATCAAATGACTGGTGAACCCCGGCAGGAGATGGGTGATAATGATGCGGCGGTCACTGGCCCCGGAAGAACGCGCAGCCAGCGCATAATCTTCTTCGCGCATCGAGAGTAACCGTCCGCGCACCACCCGTGCCAGCCCCACCCAGTTGAGCAATGCCAGAATCAACGTAATGGCAAAGTAGACATAGATGGGCGGCCATTCCTTCGGGACGGCGGCGGCCAGCGTCATCCAGAGTGGCAGTTGTGGAATCGCCCGCAAAAACTCAATGATGCGCTGGATGATGTTATCAATTACGCCGCCAAAATAGCCGGATATGCCGCCCAACAGGGTGCCGAGAACAAACGTCACCACGACGCTCACCAGTCCAATTGTCAACGAAATACGTGCCCCATGCACTGTGCGCGAAAACACATCCCGCGCCAGCGAATCGAGGCCGAATAACCAGATGCCAATCCGGGCATCGTCCGCATCACCCAGCCCAAAGAGCCGATGCTGCACCTCAATCAGCCCCCATAACTTATAGGGTTCGGTTTCCACAAACAAACGAATTGGATAGATCTCTTCCCGGTTTTCGACAAACGTCATGCGCAGTGTCACCGGATCACGCTCTTGTTCAAGGCCATAAATAAATGGACCCCGGAAGCCGTTCTCGTCAGTCCAATAGACGGTTGAGGGCGGTGCTTGTTGGAAACGCCGAAAGCGCTCGGTCGCGGCATAAGGTGCCACAAATTCCGTCAGCGCGGCAACCAGATAGAGCAGAATGAGCAAGAACCCGGACAGCAAGGCCATGCGATGGCGACGAAAGCGCCACCACATCAGTTGCCATTGAGTGGCGTAATAATATTGTTCGTCGACATTTTCCTGTGGGCCATCTATTTTCAGCCCCACCGGAGCCTGGGTGCTGGTTACGCCATATTTGGCGCGAATCAGTTCGCGGCGCTGCTCTAAATCAATCCGTTCACTCATCGCCCGCTCCCTTCAAACCGGATGCGCGGGTCGAAGTAGGCCAGTAACACATCCGATGCCAGGGTCGTTACCCAGATTAACGTGGCATAAATCAGCAGGATTGTTCCAGAGAGAATCATGTCTTGCGCCAGTAGTGAGTTGAGCAAGAGCGGTCCCAGTGTGGGTAATCCCAGCACAATGCCAATGAGACCCTGTTGTGATACGATGCCATAGACGAGTAGTCCCAGGTCGCTGATGAGCGGGTTGATGGCGATTTTGACGGGATACTTGCGGACCAGTCGGGGTTCGGTTAAGCCTTTGGCCCGTGCCGTAACCACATACTGTTGTCCCAGTTGATCGAGGAGATTATTGCGCACAATGCGAATCGTCGCGCCCAATGCCGGTAAAGCGGTCAGTAGAATCGGTGCCCACAGGTGTTTGGCGGTGTCGATTGCTTTTGCCATGCTCCAGGGGGCATCCAAAAATTCCAGCGAATTGATGCCCAATGGCACAAAATCGAAGAAGTACAGGCTGGCCCAGGCGATAATGATCGCCAGCAGCCAACCCGGTGCGCCCAGCCCGATAAACGCCAGGAAGGTGATTACATAATCGAGAACTGAATATTGATGGGTGGCCGAATAGATGCCGATCGGGATAGCGGTCCCCAGCGCAAGCGTGATTGCGGCAACGCCAATAATGGCAGTATAGGGAATCGTTTCCAGCAGGACATCAATATTTTCGCGACCATCAACGGTGCTGCCCAGGTCGCCGCGAAGCATGATATTTTCCAGCCAGCGCACATAACGCACCAAAAAGGCATCGTCCAGGCCCCATTGAATCCGCATCCGCGCAATCGTTGCCTCATCCACCTCCAGGTTTTGTGCCCGCAAAGCGATAACTTCGTTCGTCACAATATCGCCCGGTGGTAACTCGATCAGAAAAAACATGACCAATGACAGCAGCAACCAGAGTGGAATCATGGTCAACAGGCGTTTGAGGATGTAGATTTCCACTGGTTTATCTCCTGGCTGAGACGCGACGAACTCGATTGATGACGAATTGGGGTCAATAACTGAAAATGAGGATACGAAATAGATGTGCCTTTTGTCCCCACCCTAGCTTCGCTTTCCCCTCCCCAATGCGTTGGAGAGGGGATTTAAGGCGAGGGAGTTAACAACGATCAGGCCACGCTATTGACCCCATACATAACCTTTATTGTTGCATCTGGCGATAGAAGAATTGTTCACCCGCCCGTGATGCCCCCATCTGGGTGCCGCTGGTGGCGATATTGCCAAAGTCCGCATTAAAGATGGTCGGACGCAACACATTCTCGATCATCGGCAAAATCCAGACGTTGTTGTAGTGCAGTTCGAACAGTTCATCGACCAGCGCCAGATCAGCATCCGAATAGGGCAGCGTTGACTTGCGCTCCGTCACGATTTCGTACAGCCGCTTGAGTTCGGTGGGTGGCTCGGTGCCGGATGCCCCACCGGTATCCAACCACTCGCGCCAGGACGCACACCACTGACTGCTACCCGCATATTCTTGGTTCATGCCCGGTCGCCACTGATAAGTCTGGATCCAGAAGATCGACGCCTGGGTTTCGTTGTTTAGAATACGTTCATCTTTGACGTTCGGATCTTCCTGGCGTAGTTCCGCCCGGATGTCGGCGTAAGTTGCCAGATGGTCAATGATTAATTCACCGGTTGGGATCATGTCCGGGCGCACTGGCGACACCTCAATGAAGAAGGTGAAGTCACTACCATCCGGGGCCAACCGCATCCCGTCAGCATCGCGTTGATCCATGCCCATTTCATCGAGCAGTGCATTCGCCAGTTCAGGGTCAAATTCAGCCGGAACCCAGGTCGGTACATCGCCTAAGCCCAGGTAAATCACATCAATGATCTCTTCGCGGTCAATCGCATGACTTAAGGCGAGGCGGAAACGAACATCATCGGCAATTGCGGTATAAGCCGGGTCAGAATTGCACGTCTGCACATAGAGCGCCGTAGGGTCTGCGTGCAAGATCAAGGGGATGGTCACATAATTGCCCGCCACTTCATTCTCTTTGTAGAGTGGGAAATTGCTGTACTGGGTACCATAGAGGAAGTCAATATCACCGGCAATCGCACCCAGATTGACCATCTCACCATCGCCGAATACCTGCGCCACGAGGCGATCAAGGTACGGGAGTTGCTTGGCTTCGGTATCCACCTTCCAGTAGTACGGGTTGCGTTCCATGATGGTGCCAGATTCGCTGACTTCAGTGACCAGCCAGGGATGAAGCTGCGGGAAGCCGATACACTTTTCCTGCATCATCTGCCGGTTGGTGCAATCCGCATTCGCAAACAGTGTCGGCCACTCTTCAGCAGAAAACCCCTCAGCTTCGAGTTTGGCGCTCAGTTCATCGGCGTCCGCATAGTCAGGATGATAATCAACCAGATGATGCATCGGCTTCAGGATGTCGTCATAGGAGGGCCAGCCCGTGATCGCGAGATCGCGTAAAATACCACCTGATGGCACATCAAAGATCAACCGGAAGGTGTGGTCATCAACCACTTCTACCTGGGCGGGCGTTCCCGTAGCAGATTTAAACTTGTTGGGGAATGCACCGTAGCCTTCATTGTGATACAGGTCATTGAAGGTAAAGGCCACATCGTCGGTCGTAACCAGTTCGCCATCGGACCATTTCAGCCCCTCACGCAACGTGAAGGTAAACACGGTGGCATCGTCGCTGACTTCAAAACTCTCGGCCAGGTTGCCGTAGAAACCATCAACGTCGATGCCGGGTGCCGCAATGATCGGTTCCAGATTCATCACGAGCAGCTCACCAGAGAGGCCAAAGGCGCTGGTAAAGGCGGTGCGCAGGGTGCCGCCATGCACGCCCGGTTCCCAGTCGGGTAAGTCTGCCTCGGTTAAAAGCAAACCCGGGCCAACGACGAGCGGATTGGTGGGGAGCCGTTCTGCCAAAGGTGGCAATTCACCGGCGTCAACCAGAGGCTGCAACGGGTCTAACTGAGCACCCTGGGCCGCCAGCGTGCCGCCCAGCGCGGCCAATGTGAGTAACAATCCAGTCAGTAAGATGAGTCGGATTAACTTAGACATTTTATCTCCTCATAAAATTCGGATTAAAGAATTGATGTGGTTTGAATGGTAAATTATCACCTCCTCTTTTACTCATTCGGCAGAGTCAGGAAAAGCAGCGGTCATTGCGTGACGCAGGTGTTCCAGCAATGCTCGGTTTTCCGGGTCGTCAAGTGCATTGCGCATTTCACCGGGGTCCGTCAGCAAATCAATGAGTTGTTCCGCCTGTGCCCCGGCATTGTGTTGCATATACTTGTAGCGGTCACTGACGATCATGCGGCCCAGTTCACTCTCGACTGGCAGGACATCGCGCCACTGCGACTCTGTTTGACCTTCCAGCAATGGTCGCAGGCTATGACCAGTCAAGGCAGGCGATGGGTCGACTCCGGCAAAATCGCAAAAGGTTGGCAAGAGGTCCAGCCCGTTTGATACCAGATGGGTATCCACCACGCCGCGATGCTGGACACTGGCCCCGGCGATCAACAGCGGAATGCGGGCCGCCTGTTCATAAAAAGCGGTCTTATGTTCCATACGGTGGCTGGCATCCATGTCGCCATGATCGCTGCTAAAAACGATCAATGTATTTTCGGCCTGTCCACTGGCTTCAAGCGCAGCCAATATCCGCCCAATCTGTTCATCAACCCGTTCGGTCAGGCGGGCATAGGCCCAGCGATGGAGACGCCACTGCTCCGCACTATAGTGTTCGCGGGCTTTGCGTTTGAATGGGCTACGGGCTTGCATGAGCCGGATGGCTTCGGGTTCGTCGGTTTGGATTTCAAAATTGGCGGGCAACGGCGGGCAGAGCGACGCAAAAAATTCTGCTCGGCTCATGTTTTCGGGCCAATGCAAAGCCGCATCCACTTCCTGTAATTCGATGCGACCATGTTGGACAATGGCTTTTTCGGAATCCGTTTCCGCAAAATCCCGAATCGCCATATAACAAATATCGTGCGGGTTAATAAACGACGCGACCAGCAAGAAAGGTTGGTCATGGTCCTGCATAATGAAATCAGCACAGGTGTCGGCCAGTTCGTCCCGTTCATCAGCCGTGAGGGTGTCGAAACCGAGATCTTCAGGCGTCAGGCCTTTGGGCAAATGGACCTTACCGCCATAGACCGTCTGATAACCTGCCCGGCGCAGGTGCCAACCCATGCCATTTTCCTGAATTTCAGGGGGAATCTGATCAATGTGTTGATCGGTGTTATTGAGTAAGCCAATTTCACTGCCCATGCGCCCGGTCAACAGGCTGAAGCGGGAGGGCACACACATCGGATTCATGCAGTAGGCCCGTTCGAAGCGCACGCCCTGACTGGCAATCTGATCCAATGCCGGCGTGTTGACATAACGATTGCCGACGCAACTCAGCATGGTTGCACTTTGTTGATCGGTGAAAATGAAAATGATGTTAGGCTGCTTGGCGTTGGTCATGCGTCACGCTCATCTTCCGGGTAATAATCGTCGATGTTGTCCGCATCGAGAAACACATGGTCAATATAAACGGCGGGGGGCACCGAACGGCCCTCGACAATGCTGGTTGCCAGCTCAATGAGTTTTTCGCCATAACGTTCGGGCCAAAAAGCGGTGGCTCCCATCACCGGTGAAGCTTGCTGACGAATTTCGGCCCGGACTTGACGATCGGCCCCCTGACCGACGATGACCAGATGGTCTTCACGCCTGAGACTGCGGATCGCCTGTAAGGCGCCCTTCAAAGCATTGTCATTAAACGCCAGCAGTGCAACCTGATTAGCTGATGGAATATCCAGGAACACATCGGCGACCAGCGCGGCAAACGAGTTGGCAGTTGTTCCGCCAGCAACATACTGCAAAACGGCTGTAGGTAACTCGCCCAGTTGGGCTTCCAGGCCTGCGACCTGTCCCCGCGTTCGAGCAGCGGTTAACTGTCCCGCCTGCGCATGTTGCAGCACCAGCACGTTATCGACATGGCCGTCCCAGTGTTGGTGGATCCACGTGCCCAGAGCAGTACCCGCTAGATAGCCGGAGCGATAATTATCCACGCCAAAATAGGTCGCGCCGACCATCGGTATATCAACTGCTATAACCGGGATTTGGGCTTCGTTAAATTTGCTGGAAACCATACTACCGATCTGTTCATTGATTTGATATTCGATGGCAAGGTCAACGCCATTGGTCACAAGCTGGTCCGCCACCGCCAGGGCGATCTCGGCATCCAGGCGATTATCCGCCATCACCAGGTCGATATTGCCAACGTCGCGGGCCGCTTTTTCTAACCCTTGACGTACATCCAGTGCAAATTCACTCTGGTCTTCGCCGAGATTGGCAAACCCAATGCGATAATGTTGATCGCTTTGATAACTGGGAGCAAGGGTCGAGATTGTTGTCTCACCACAAACGGTGATGGTCGCTCCAGCCGCGTGTAAGGTGTCAATAAAAACTGGTTCAACCTCGCGGTCTGTAATCAGATGCGCAATGTGCTCGATTGCAGCAAACGGCGTTAAATCGGTCTTGTCAAATTTGCTGGCGTCAACCAGCGCAATCACCTGTTGGGTTGCTTTGACCATCTGCCGTTTGATCTGGGCATCATGCAGGTCACTTTGCGTCAAACCGAGTTCCAGCGAAAAGCCGGTACACGAGAGAAAGGCGGTTTGACAGCGCAAATTGTCCAGGTTGCCCTCACCGATTGGGCCGACAACCGAGGCTCCATTATTATGCATCATGCCACCCAGCAAGATGACCGTGTGCAGGTTGTCCTGGCTGAGCGCCAACGCCGTTTCAACCCCGTTGGTGACGATTGTCAAATTTTTGTGCTTCTTCAAATAGGGCACCATATGAATCGTCGTGGTGCTGTCATCCAGCAATATGAGATCGCCATCATGGACCATCTCAGCCGCCCGGCGGGCAATGCGCTGTTTGGCCGTTTCGTTGACTCTGGCCCGTTCCGCCAATGCTGGTGTGAGGATCTGGTAGGCGTCTTTAAGGACCGCGCCGCCGCGCATTCGCTCAATATAACCGGCTGTTTCCAGCGCGTCCAGATCACTCCGAATCGTTACCTGCGAGACACCCAGCGAACCGGCTAAATCCGTGACTTTAGCACTGGACTGCTGCCTGAGAATCTTGATGATTTCCCGCTGGCGATCATGTAAGGTGATCGATTCGTTCACAAAAAACTCCACAAACGGGCAAGTGCTTCGGTTCTTGCGGTTGCCCCAACATCACTGCCCAGACAACAAACGCCGACTTGTTGTTAGCTGCCCATGAAAAATGTCGTTGTGATTACGAATTGAATCCAAAAGTGAGTTTGATAACAAAGAATGCCCAACAAACTATTGCAAAATCCGTAATCTAAAGGGTAGAAAATATCTTGCGAGAGCATACTGCGCTTGCGATTTTTTGTCAAATTGTCAAAAAAATGAAAGTTTGCAAAAGTCTTTGTCGGCAAACTGCATATTTTGCGCTACTATTGGGCGTGTGCGCTTTAATTTGAGTGGCAAAACAAAAGATGATTATTGATACCGACATTCATCCGGGTGCCAGCCGCGAACGCATTCTGGATTTCTTGCCCGAACCCTGGCGAACGCGAGTCGCAGATGGTAACACGGGGCCGGGGCATCTTGGCTATTGGAATCCCAACGGAGTCAACCGGCGCGATGCGGTGACACCTGACGGAACGAATATCGCCAGCCAGCCGACAACGCTTGCCAAATACCATTTAGACCAGTATGGCATTACCTATGGGGTTTTAAATCCCGGCGGAATTTATGTCGGTCTGTCACCGGAGCCAGACTTTGCCGCCGCCTATTGTGCAGCAATCAATCAAGTATTTATTGAGGATTGGCTGCCGGGTGATGCGCGCTTTCGTTACTCACTGATTGTTTCTACCGCCGACCCAGCCCAGGCCGCTGAAGAAATTCATAAGCATGGCGATCATCCAGGCGTTGTCCAGGTGCTGATGGCGAGTGGTGCGATTTTTGGTTATGGGCACCGCTACTATCACCCGATTTATGCTGCCGCCGTCGCCCATGATTTACCGGTTGCCATTCACCCGGGTTCTGAAGGTCGGGGGGTGTCCGGGAAGCCATCGGTCGCCGGTTATCCTGGTAGTTACTTCGAATGGCATACCAATCTGGCGGGCAGCTACATGGCCCATCTCATTAGTCTGGTGGCTGAGGGGACGTTCCAGAAATTCCCAGCCCTCAAGTTCGTCTTGATCGAAGGGGGTGTCTCCTGGTTGCCGCCGATTTTATGGCGCTTTGATAAAAACTGGAAGGCATTGCGCATGACCGTTCCCTGGCTGGACCGTCCGCCCAGTGAAATTGTCTATGACCATATTCTCCTCACCACCCAACCGATTGAGGAACCCGCTAATCTGAATTATCTGCATCAAATGCTGGCGATGTTTCCCGCGGACAAAATGCTGATGTTCTCAACCGATTTTCCCCACTGGGATGGTGATACGCCGGACTTTTCTTTGCGCATGTTACCTGATTCGTTGCGGTCAGCGGTGATGTGGGAGACCGCTTCGAAATTATATAAGTTGCCGGTGGCGCAAAATGCCTGAGCTACATAAACATGCGGTGATGCAATTGGATGAATTGCCGGTTGGGTCGCGCAAAATCATCTCCCTCAACGACCAGTCCATTGGGCTGTTTAATGTGCAGGGAGAGGTGGTCGCCATCCTCAACCTGTGTCCGCACGAGTTGGCCCCGGTTTGTCAGGGCCAGGTTAGTGGGACAACGTTGCCCTCGCTGCCGGGCGAGCCATTCAAATGGGGTCATGTAGGTGAAATTATCCGCTGTCCCTGGCATGGCTGGGAATTCAATTTGCTGACCGGTACCTGTCTAACTGACCGGCGTAAGCTGCGGCGTTTTCCCGTTTCAATTGAGGACGGATGGATTCAGATTCATCTACGGTAACATCCAACTGACGGCATCAACTTTGATAGCATGTGAGAGTGGATGTGTGTCGTCATGATTCCCCATCGCTATGAAACAAATTCGTTACAAGGCGTGTAAAATAGAAAATAGTTCAGCTCAACGGGTGGAACCGGTACGCTGACCCCAAAACCACACTTATGATAGTGCTTACCAACGACCACGCATAGCGCCTATCATTGTATGCTTTTGTCCAATTTCTAACGAAAGAAATGTTGGCGTTAATGTTACATCTGGTGTATCATCGTTACAGAATCACCAATTTTGTTAAACGGAGAAGCCGTCGTGAACAAAACCAAAATCCTTGCCGTTGAGGATGATGCCAACATTAGTAAGCTCATCACCGACTATATGTCAACCCATGGTTATGATGTCGTGTCGTTTGCGGATGGTCCAGACGCGCTCAAATATGTGAAGCAGGAAGGGCTACCCCATATTGCGCTCATTGACCTGGGCCTGCCAACGATGCACGGTTTTGAACTGAGCAACAAACTCAAGACGATGGGCGATGTCCCCATTATCTTCGTCACATCGTCTGGTGATACCGAAACCATTGTTCAGGGCTTGAAACGTTATGCTGATGATTTCATTGTCAAGCCATTTGATCTGCGTGAATTAGAGGCGCGGGTGCAAACCGTCCTGTCGCGGATGCCCAGCCTCGATTATGCCAGCCAGCCCGTCATTCGCGTTGATGAGCACCTGAGCATTGATTTTGCCCACAACCGGATTACGATCAACAACAAACACCACAACCTCACGCCCACCGAGTCGATCTTGCTGCATGTCCTGCTGCGTAACGCCGGACGCGTGGTCGAAAATCGGCTGCTGATCGCGCGGGTGTGGCCGTCAGATGAGGTTTTTGAAGACACGCTGCGGGTTCACATGCATCGTCTGCGCCGCAAACTTGAGGCCGATTCGCACCATCCGCATTACATTCGCACCGAGCGCGGCATAGGCTATATGTTCACCATACGCCCACAGGAAACTGATGCACCGGATAATGCCGCAGCCGCTGGCTAGTGCGTTGATGTCATGATGGCGCAACCGTATCAGACCAGCCCAACCCAGGTTTTGCGCTTTGTTGTCAAACTGATCATTGCCGAACTCGATGTCGATCAGGTGTTTGTTGCCGCCTACCGGTCCGAAGCCACCGAATTAGAACCGGTGCTTGATTACCCCAAACTGGCAACCTCCCAGCTCAAGTCGGCGCTAGAGCAGCAGATTATTGCTGTGCTGGCCGCAGATTCAACCGGGCCGCAAATGTTACCGCCCCCATCAGAGGCTGCTGAATTTGCCGCCGGGCTGATCGTGCCGTTGTGGGTTCATGACGAGATTACCGGGGTTCTGGCGCTCTATGCGCGTCGGTCGGATGCTTTTGCATTGAACGATCTGCAGCGGATTAGCGAACCGCTGAGCATGATTCATACGGTACTGGAAAATCTTTACCTGTATGATGCGCTGGCGCAGAATATCATTATCTCACAACTGATTTTGATCACCGCCCAAACGATCGTCGACAATCCGTCGCCCCAAAAAGTGATCGACATCCTCCGCGAGCAGTTGTTTGACTCGCACATCACCAGTTGCGCGATTTTGCTGTATGGTCCAACGAGCGAGGACCGCCCTTATGGCCCCTTCGATTATCTCGAAATGGCCGGGTCGTGGTCACGTCGACGCGGTAGTGGGATTGCGCTGGGCACAAAAATCTATCTGGACCAAAATTCGGAATATTTGCAACGGCTGGATAAGCGCGAAACGCTCATGTTCGCCAACGACCTGCCTGATTTTATTGCACGGCAGGATCCGTTTGTCCGGTCGATCCTACGGGTGGAACGATTGCGTGCCCTGACGATGCTGCCACTTCATGCCGGACCGCGTAAGATCGGTGTCTTGCTATTGGGGGCCGATCGTCCGCATGTCTTTACTCAACAAGAAATGGCTACCTACCAGATGGTGGGTGAATTTCTGGGTATCGGTGCGATGTCCCAAATTTTGCAGCAGCAGCATGATCTGGTACAGCAAGCGCGGGCGGCATTGCTGGATGCGGTCAACGATGGCGTCGTGATGGTGCTACCGGATGCTGCCGGGGCACGCGTTCTGACAGTCAATAAACTGTTTACAAACATGTTTGGGCTGGATGAGCAGACTGCACGGGGGTTGCTCTTGCCGGAACTGCTCGACAAAATGCAGATTCCCCAACGCGTTCATGACAGCCTGCGCGACCGCTGGTTAGGCATTCTGGTCCGCGATTCGGTGCGACTGAACGGTGAGTTTCACATGATTCACCACGAAGGCTATCCACTCGATATTGAATGGTACAGTGCGCCGGTTTATCGGGACCAGCATGTGCTGGGGCGCATCTATACCTTCCACGATGTTACCGCCGAGCGGACTGCCGTGCGCGTGCGTTCCGATTTCCTCTCCCGTGTATCACACGAACTGCGCACCCCACTGACCTCGATTCATGGATTTGCCGAATTTATACTCGAAGTTGTGGGCAATGACCTGCCGCCGCTGGCACGTGAATACACCGAAATTATCCTGGGTAGCGCCCGCCAACTGCGCACGATCTTCAATGACATGATTGAGTTGACTCAAGCCGATGCGGGTGAACTTCAATTGAACATGCGCCCGGCACACCTGCCCGATGTCGTGATTAATACGACGGCTCAGCTTGAATTTCAGTATAAGTCGCGTGACCAGACGGTGCTGCTCCAACTCGATGATGAAGTGCCGTCGGTTAATATTGATGTCGACCGCATTACGCAGGTCCTTGCCAATCTGCTGACCAACGCGATCAAATTCTCAGCGCCAGGTAGCGTTATCGAAGTCGGCACTCTGCCGCTGTTGACCGCTGCCGATTTGCCGGACAGTGCGCCGCCCGATGTCCCGCTGCCGGGTGTTCTGGCTTATGTTTGGGATGAAGGTGAAGGCATCGCGGCGGCAGATGTGAGTGAGATTTTTACCCCTTTTTTTCGCACGAACTGGGCACGGCAGAAACAGATCGAAGGCACCGGGCTGGGACTCGCGGTTGCCCGCAGCATTATTGAACTGCATCGGGGGCGCATCTGGGCCGAAGCTGGTCCCGGCGGACGCTTCTTTTTCAGCCTGCCAGTCATCGCCGACTAACAATAAACGCCACATTTTGACACCTTAGCTGCAACCGCATCCTATCGACCTGCGTATTCCGAATATATATTGTGCAAAAACTGGGAATAGGTAGGAACATGAACTATCTCAAATCGCAGTTTTCCCACCCGCGTGGTCCCATCGGGGTGTTCGTTGGCATGGTTCTGTCTCGATATGGCGAACGGGTCGCCTGGGCGATTCAGAATCTGGACTTGCAGCCTGAAGATCACCTGCTGGAAGTTGGCTTTGGTCCCGGATTGGCGATCCAGGCAGCGACCAGACAAATAACCAGTGGGCATGTTGCCGGAATCGAACTCTCAAAACTGATGCTCCAGCAAGCCAGTCAGCGTAACCGGGCGGCGATTGCGGCGGGCCGGGTTGAACTACGTCAGGGGTCAGCCACCGCGTTGCCGTTTACTGCCAATCGCTTCGACAAGGTGCTCACCATCAACTCCTATCATCTCTGGCTGGATGGTGATGCGGGATTGCGGGAAATTCATCGCGTATTGAAACCGGGCGGCAAGATCGCGGTGATGGAACAACCGCCACCACCCAATCAGGCCACCGAAAAAAGCCAGATTCAATCACGAGGCGAGGCGATTATGCAGGCATTGTTCGAGGTCGAATTCAAGCAGATATTCGCCAATTACATGGATTTCGAACGTGGCTGGGCCACTTGCGTGATTGGCTCCCGATGAACGCAACCATACCCACTGTTTCGCTATTGTCGTCCTTTATTGTTTGATGGCAGACTGCTAAAGCAAGTTTTCAAAATCAATCTTATTAAATATTATGCTCAGGCAATGATAGGGCGATTAAATTTCACACTGAGTAATGAGCATTTGGAAATCGTTATCACATCATCGCTGAGTAGCAGAGCGCTTGGAAGGTAACGTGGATCGCCCGAAGAGTGAGCGGTCCGCGAAACCGGACATGACAGATAAAGAGCATGTTGAATTGTCATAATACCTATTCCAAGCGTATTTTTACGGACGAATCGCTTGCTACTTTTCTTGATAAATGTTGACTTTTATAGAACCTGTTGTTTTATCATCCGCAATCTTAAACGCCTCTACAATCTCATCCAGGGAAAAACGGTGCGTAATGATCTTGGTTGGGTCAACTTTGCCCGTTGCAATCCAATCAATCGTCTGAGCAACATCATCAATTGTGCCACTGTGACTGTAGCACATTGATCCCTGTAACTTGATTTCTTGACCCACAATCCGCCCCAAATGCGCCGATATGGGTTTTGTATAGACACCTACCAGTACAACTGTTCCGCGATGACGCACGATTTGTACCGCGTCTTCAAAGCCTGATTCGCTGCTGGTCGTTTCAATAACTGCATCAAAACCAATGCCACTCGTTATGTCACGACTATATTCCTGCACATCGACATCACCAATATTGATAATATGATCTGCACCATAGGATCGTGCTATTTCTGCCTGCTGTGGATACTTCACCACAACTAGCGTTTCCTTGACACCAATTGCTTTTGCAACAGCCAAATTCAACAGTCCGATTGTACCGCCACCTATGATAGCAATATGGCTCTGTGATGTTGCACCGAAGAGCATCATGGAGCGATAGCAAACTGCCATTGGCTCAACCAACGATCCCTGCT
Organism: Phototrophicaceae bacterium; assembly: GCA_965223835.1. Classification (GTDB taxonomy): domain Bacteria; phylum Chloroflexota; class Anaerolineae; order Aggregatilineales; family Phototrophicaceae; genus CAVYXZ01. The sequence continues at coordinate 5,192,954 of CBDCXQ010000001.1, read as the reverse complement.
CGAATGTCATATTATCAGGCAACTTGTAAACTGTTGATTCATGAGCAGTTGTGTATTCGGCAAAGCCCCCATGACCCTGACCGAGAAACCACTGCCGATTCTGACATACGTTGTAAAATCCCTGTTTGCAATAGATGCACTTGCCACAACCATGAACCACTTCCACAACAACCCGATCACGGGGTTGAAATCGGGTCACACCTTCCCCAACTTCCCGCACAATACCTGCGATTTCATGTCCCTCTGCCCGATTATGGAAGCCTTCCGTTTTGTGGTAACTGTGTAAATCGCTGCCGCAAATACCCGTCGATTGAGTATCAATAATGAGATAACCTGTGTCCGGTTTGCGATAATCAACGTCCTCAATCTGAATTGTTCGGGTATTCCTGAGAATGGCGACTTTCATGAGTTTAGCTCCTTTATTGATGCTGACTGGGTGTCTAAGTGCACAAGGCGGTCTTTCAACATTAGGCGTACCAACCCGCCGGAATCACATCTTTTTCCAACTCTAGCAATTCTTTGAGGATATTGTCGGCGTCAGCAATTGACGTTACCAGCGGGTCGGTCATCATGGCCCGGCGTAACAGCCTGTAATCGCCTTTGACAACGGCTTCGGCAGTCAGTTCGTGCGTATCCAGCACGACCTCCTGCATCCCCCGCAGGCCACGCGGCATGTCCCCCACTGGACGCGGCGTCGGCCCGTTCAGGTCGATGTCACACAACAGTTCCAGAAAAGCATCGTCGCTCATATTGGTGACGGCACCTTCATTGGGCACGTTGATATAAAACGGTTTCCCGAGGCCGCCTACCATATTTTCGATAATGTCGGTTGCATGGTCGGGGCCAAAGGTATCCATGTAGCTGGCAATCGGGATATTGCCTGAAACGAAGTCATCTACCTGTGACCACATCGCGGCATGACGCTCATAGCGGTCTTCCGTTTCCCAGATCGACAACGGGGGAATATCGTCGGGTAGATTGCCTTTGCCCTGAAAGTACGCGACGTATTCTTTGGTATGGGATACGCACACGGGTACACAACCAAAAATATCCCACAATTTGTAGGCAATCGCGTTGTTGTGGATGGCCTTTGCGCCTTTGTCGCCGCCGGTATCTTCGGTCGCGGCTAATTCGCGGATAGAGTCGGCGATGTTGGGCATCACATCCTGGCCGTTGTATTCCGCCTTGAGCATCCAGGTAAAGTGATTCACGCCCGCGATGCGCATATCAAAAGCGGCATCTACGTCGGGCGTAAAATCGTCCAGGCTTTCTGTCGGAATAATGCCGGCCCGCGCGGCGTAACGCCGTTTCACGCGGGGCATATGGAGGCTGTCGCACAGGGCGAAACTCTTGATCTGCGGCGCATAGCGGGCCAGCGCCATGCCGTTGACGGCTGACGGATTGATGTAATTAATCACCCAGGCATCGGGACACAGGGTTTCAATGTCGCGCACACAGTCCATAATCACCGGGAGTTCGCGCATGGCCCGGAAGATGCCACCCGGCCCAATGGTGTCGCCAGAACACATGCGAATGCCGTACTTTTCGGAAATGGTGCAATCTACACCGCGATAGTACACGGTCTTCTCGGCAAAGCTCAGCACGACGAAATCGGCACCCGGCAACACGTCTTTCCAGTCGGTCGCGGCTTCCAGCTTGAGCGGTGAATTGTTCGCGGCAATTACCATCTCGGCCAGCGTCGCCATTTTGTCCAGGCGCTCCGCATTATTGTCAACCAGTGCCAGCGTACCGGTCTGCAAATGCGGGGAGTGGACCATTTGCCAGATGGCCTGACGTCCAAAAAACAGGCTGCCCGCGCCAATCACGACGACTTTGGGATGTTGAGTCTCAGTCATAAGCTTTGATATCTCCTTCAAATGCGGAATTATGATTAATACCGTATCTTTGCGTTTCAAAATGTATCTATATTGAATCCAAGATCGGTGATACATCCAGCACATAAATCTGACGATGCCCTTCATGCGCCGAATCGATGCAGACCGCTTTGCCATCCTGCCGCCAGCGGGGATGGAGGTCGCAACGAATCGGACCCGTCAGTTCCGGTGGTGCATAGAATTTGCCGATGTCGAAACGCGTCTCCGACTCAAGATGATACAGTATCAAGGTGCGATTCTGTTCGTCGTCCGGGTAAGTATCGGTCATCAGCCACTGGCGGTTCGGGGAAAATGAGCAATGCCCATCCACGCTGAAAACATCCTCACCCAGGATGCTAACCTCGGCGCTGCGGTCGGTGTACAGATTGTAATGTATGCCCAGATCATGATGATTGGACCACGCCAACAGTTGTGTCGGCGAGAACCAGTCATAGTGCGACGCATAATGATCGTCCGCCATGATGTGAATATCGCTGCCATCTAGATTGGCAGTGAGCAAGCGCGTAAACCACTTGCCGCCGGGCTGCTGCCAGCGATGCAGGAACGCAAACCGGGTACTATCGGGATTGACCAGCAGATGATTAAACCAGTGCTTGCCGCCCTGGAAATCATCGCGGGGCTGGAAGTGAGCCATCTGTTCAATGGAGATAATCAGGCGCTGGTTACCGGTTTGCACATCCATCCAGAAGATACCATCATCGGCAGGTGTCGGCACGGCTTCGCCAACATCAGGCACACCGGCATAGCCATAACCGGGCCGGGTGTGGTGAATGCGGGCAAAATTGGCCGTCACCACCTGTTTGCCATCCTGCGTCACGTCATAGATCGGCAGCGGCAGTGTCCGGGTTGCACCGGTTGCGACATTCCGCACGACCGACACTAATCGCCCATTTTCACGCTGGTTATAGATTACCGTATCTTCTGCGGAGTTCGGCAACCAGTGCAGCATACACCCCTGCTGCCAGTTCCAGGCAAAGGTTTCGTCCAGAGGCGTCCACTGACAATCATTTGCCATGTCAACGATGCCGACAACTGCCTTTTCAGCAGCCGCTGGCTCGTGATCCATAAAATCAGACTCCAACGCGCCGATATAACGTCCGCTTTGATTCCAGCAAAACTTGTCGTAATAACCAAAAAAATGATGTTTTCCCTGTGTCACCGCCTGGGCGGGTAGCATATGAGTCTCATGCTTCGGCATCAATTTTTCACTCCTTTTGCGGGCAAGCATAGATCAGAAAACAACACATCGCAATGATTCTGGATGTATTTGGTCGCAGCGAGCCATGATAGAATCGCGGTGGAAAGGATGCACAACTGATGCCGCAAAGCCCCCGTAAATTGCTCTACATTGGCTTCTTTGGTTTTATCATGGTCGGCATGCCGGGCGCGGCGCTCGGCGTTGCCTGGGTTCACATGCAGGAAACCTTTGGCGTCTCGCTGGACCGCCTCGGCATTCTCCTGGCCGCCGTAACGCTTGGGCGGCTGTTGCTCAGCGTTTATAGCGGGCGGTTAATCGGCTGGTGGGGTGTGGGGAATTATATGCTGGGCGGCAGTGTTGTGATGATACTTGGTCTCGTGGGCTATGTGATTGCCCCATCATTCCCCATGCTGGTGCTGGCGGCGGTGATTTTCGGCTTTGGCGTGACCTTCCTCAATACGGGCATCAATACCCATGCGGCGGCCCATTACACGTCAGGGCGAATGAACTGGTTGCACGCGTGGTTTGGCCTGGGGTCGGCGCTGGGACCGCTGACGGTGACGATTGTGGTCATCCGGTTGGGGTTGGCCTGGCAGTGGAGCTACGGCTTTTTCATCATCCTGCAAAGCCTGCTCATCGTCGTTCTGGCGATCACCCGCTCGGCCTGGCAAATTGATTCTCGCGTTGAACAGCAGCCAGCCGAACGGCCCAAAGCGCCGCTGAGCGCCTCGCTGCGGCTAATGGGTGTCTGGTATGGTATTTTGTTGTTTGCGCTACATGGCGGCATTCAAGCCGGGACCGGCCAACTGACCAACAGTTTAATGATTGATAGTCGCGGAATTGATCCAGGCGTAGCGGGGGTGTGGATTAGCATCTACTGGGGCGGCCTAACAACCGGGCGCATCTTCACCGGGCTGGTGGTAGAGCGTATCGGCAATAACCGGTTTATGCGCCTGAACATGTTCGCAACGGTGATCGGTACGCTGCTGCTGTGGTCCAATCTGGGCGATATTTTTACGTTCGCTGGCATCGCGTTGATCGGGTTTACGTTGGGGCCGGTGTTGCCCACGCTATTAGCGGATACTACCCGGCGGGTTGGTCTGAATCATGTCGCCAACACGGTTGGTTTGCAAATTGCGGCGGCGGGGGTGGGTCTGGCGACGTTGCCCGGCGCGGCGGCCTATGTCGCGGAACGTGTGGGCCTTGAAACCATCGGTGCCTATCTGTTCCTGATCGCGCTGCTATCATTTTTAATTCACGAGGGCCTGGTCATTTTCGATCGCCGGGAACAACCAACATTCGCTGGTGAAGCACTGGCGGGCGATTAGCGAATTGCGATCATTCCAGCACCGATGGCGGCAATAATGACGGTGGCCCACAGCGCGGCACCGAGCGTCATGGTGACAATGAGGCGTAACGGACGTGCGCCAAATGCCAGCCCAACCACCGCCCCCAACTGCGAACCGAGCGTCATCGGAGCCAGCAGCGCCAACCCGATCAGGCCGAAGCGGTCCCATGCCTGTTTTGCCCAGCGAATACCCCGATTGCTGTGGGTTGCGGCATCCGAATCGGTGAGCGGGTCACTGTTTTTCAAAAAATGGCGCTGAATTCGCTGGCGCAAGGGGACGCCCGCCGCCACGATCAACACCACCCCGCTGGCATAACTCAACGTCACCGTTGCCAGCACCAGCAGCGGCGTAACCTGTAAGGCAAGCCCTGCCGGAATCGCGCTCCAAAATGAAAAGAACGCCCAGCCAAAGATGGCAGTTAGTGTGGCAATGATTGTCATAAAGTTCAACCGCTGGATTAAGACTCAGAATCACGGTCGAAATAACCGGGAAGGGGTGCGGTGCGGCGTTGCGATGGTTGCCGTCCAAGCAAGACCTCATCAGGTGACCGAGCAGCCTCATTGGTGGGTGCGGTTGGTTCTGATTCCAGCTTATCAGTTGCACTCACCGCCTCATCGGATTGGGCTTCTCTATTGAGCGTTGCAGTTGTGGGTGTCGATTCTGTTGCCTGATCTTCTGGCATTTCTTTTTCACTTCCGTCTGGAGTATCGGACAGAATTTGATTCATCCTGGTCAATGCCAACGGTTGTAACTGCTGGATGCGCAAAGGATTCACACGGTCGATGATTCCCGTCCGCAATGTGGCGTCCGCTTGATCGGCAATGAGCTGTTGGAGTACGCGATTCGCCACCACTTGATTTTGTTGACGATCAGGCAGGTCCTGATGAAAGTGTTCAGTTACGAAGGGCATAACCACCTGCCCAATGGCTTCAACGACCGGGGCGGCGGCGCCATTGAAGATCAGTACCAAAAAATCTTCCGCTTCATAATAACTGAATTCCAGCGATTCATTGATCACGCTGGTATATAAATTGAGCACCAGATACTCATAGAGCGCCGCAACATTCGTATAGCATTCACGAACGGCATGCACAAATTCATCCGGTTTGCTGGTGACAACGACGAGTAAGTGATGTTCGACTAGCAGCCGGTCGATTTTTTCATGGGGCAGTCTAGTTGACCAGGTAGTGTCTTCGAGATCGACTGCAAAGTCACCGACGATTTGATCTAAAATGCGGTCAAATTGTTCATCATAATTCTTTTCATTCATGCGTTTTGCCTCAGCATCCACACGCTATTATCAATTCGGCATGATTATATTTGAACCTAATGGCCTGAGCGTGTAATCGGTGTCGAAGTTCAATCGCCGATCTGCATAAAATGGGCCACAGGTTTGCACCGCAGCCCACAGCGAGATCAAGTTTCTGCCGGGTCCCCGAAGTAGCCGGGAAGGGGGGCGGTGTTAGGCTTATGTCCGTTTTGCGCCCGATTAGTTGGCTGCGGCGGTTCGAATGGCTGGGTTTCCTCCGGCTCCTGCGGTCCGCTACCATTATCTTGTACTTGCGCCGAGTCATCTGACTGGCCGCTGAGTGGTGCATCGGTTGGTTCGACAAATGCCATCAAATCCAGCGGCTGCAAATAGGTGAGCCGCAGCGGGAGTATCCGCTCAATAATACCCTGACGCAGATCAGAATCATGAATTTCGCCCAGTGCCACCTTTAGCACCGCAACGGCCAGGTTGTTCATGATGATTTCATTGGGCGGCGGATACTGGTAATAATGATAGACCCAGGGCAGCACCTGCCGCCCAATCGCCTCAATGACCATCGGAACCGGGCCGGTGAAGACCAGCACCAGAAAGGTGTCCGTCTCGTAGAAACTAAAATCAAGCGCTTGATCGGCGAAATTGGGATACAGCGCCTGCACCAGGTAATCATACAGCGCGGCGATCAGGTTATAGCACTCCCGCAGGCCTTCAATGCGCGCAGTCTCGTCCTCAACCGTATCGGTTACGACGATCAGCAGTCGGCCTTCAGTGAGTAGAATGTCGATGAGTTGATGGGGTGGATGGGGCAGATCATGGACCGTTTCCCAACCTACAAACTGGGACGACAAACCATAATCGCGAATGATGGCGAGTAAGATGTTCTTGAGTTCAAGGTTGAAGTAAGTGTTCCCCGTCATGATGTGTTGCTACCCATGTGTTGTCGTATTGTAGCGCTTTTTTAAACGTGCCCAAACCAATCAGCCTTACTCCCCTAATGTTTGGGGTACAATTTATTTCTTTATGTTTGCAGAAAGATAAAATCATGGGCGACGTTGTGAAATTGTTACATTTGACACCCAATGAAGTGCGTTTCTATCAGGCAGAAGGCTATCTTTATCTCCCTGGCTTGCTCAGCCGTGACGTTGCCACTGCGATGCATGACGAAGTGCTGGCGATTATGAACGGATTGGGCGTGTCATATGAGCGGTTGTGTCAGGCTGCCACTACCGGGGATAAGCTGCGGCAATCACCCCAATATCTGGCCGGGAGCAAGCTGGACGCGTTGGTCAACAGCCCTAACCTCGTCAATCTCGCCGGACAACTGATGGGGGGTCCCAGTACGCTTTACATGTCCTTTACCGCTGTCAAGAATGGTGGTGGCGGTGGCAAGTTCCATTTCCACCAGGACAATATGTATACCCGCTTCGATGGCCCCGGCAACAACATCTGGTTTGCGCTCCAGGAGATGACCCCGGAGAATGGCTGCTTGATGATGGCACCGCGTTCGCATCTGCGCGGCACGATTGATTCGGTGCAGAGCAGTGATGGCGATACGCACCGGATGATCGCCATTGAACCGGAGGATTTCCTGCCCGTGCGCATGATGCCCGGCGATGCGGTTGCTTTTACCCGCCTGACGCTGCATGGCTCGGGTCCCAACGAGACCGCTAAACCGCGCATCGGTTATGCTATTCAATTTCATCGCGATGATGTCAGCGCGACCTGGGATCGTCAGGAACCGCGTTTATTGAAATCACATCAACGCTGGCCTAGCGGTCGCACGGAGAAGATCGTGCCGCCAGGAACCGCCGAATCGCGTGACGGTCATTGATTGACCAATATGGACCTTTATGAACCTTTGAGAAATCATAATAGTTTACATGGGCACCAATGTCAAGATCAGAGATGGGTTGACATAGCAGTCATTTGATTCGAATGGAGAATAACAATGTCCGATCAGAACACGGAACGGGTGCGCGTGGGGGTAGCGGGGCTGGTACATGGACACGTCGGCTGGCTATTGCGCGACCTGGACCGAACCGATATTGAAGTTGTCGGTATTTATGAAGCCGATCGGGACGTGGTGAAGCGCTACCAGCAACGATTCGGCTTCAACAATGAGCTGGTGTTTGACGATCTGGACCAGATGCTTGACCGTACCCAACCCGAAGTCGTCACCGCGTTTGGTTCGATTTTCGATCATCTGCGCGTAGTGCAGGCCTGTGCGCCGTGCGGGATTCACGTGATGGTGGAAAAGCCGCTGGCTGTAAACCTCGACCATGCCCAACAGATGGCGGCATTGGCCCGGCAAAACGATATCCAATTGTTGACGAATTATGAAACCACGTGGTATGCCAGCCATGAGGCACTGTTTAACATGGTGCATGGTGATCGGATGATTGGGGATATTCGCAAAGTGGTGGTGCATGATGGGCACAAGGGACCGCAGGAGATCGGCGTTGGGCAAGAATTTTTGGCATGGTTGACCGACCCGGTACAAAATGGTGGTGGCGCGATCATTGACTTTGGCTGCTACGGCGTCAATCTGATGACATGGCTGATGCACAACGCACTGCCAGACACCGTGACCGGCATCACACAAACCCTGAAGCCGGAGATTTACCCACATGTTGACGATGAAGCAACGATCATCCTGACCTATCCCCACGCCCAGGCAATTGTACAGGGGTCGTGGAATTGGGCAATTAGCCGCAAAGATCTGGAAGTTTATGGGCAGACCGGGTATGTCCATGCGCTGGATGGTAATCGATTACGGTATCGCGTTTCTCAAGGTAGTGCCGAAGAAACCCGTACGGTGGAGCCGTTGCCCATACCCTTTACCGACCCATTTGCTTACCTGGCCGCTGTTGTGCGGGGCACCGTGACGATAGCCGATACTGATCTCTCGTCGCTTGCCAACAACCTGATCGTGATGCAGATTCTGGATGCCGCCCGCGACTCCGCCCGCACTGGTCAGACGATTCGCCTGACTTGATAACGGACTGTGCTGGCAGAATATCGTGCAATGGGTTAAATATTGCGCCAATACCTATTGATAATCAGAAGAGAAGCCGATGCGCCCCAACATCCTCTGGATTTGTACTGACCAACAACGCTGGGATACGATAGCCGCGCTGGGCAATGAACACATTCGCACGCCGAATATCGACAAACTGGTGCGTGAGGGGGTGGCGTTTGATGCTGCCTTCTGCCAGAGTCCCATCTGCACGCCCAGCCGCGCCAGTTTTCTGACCGGCCTGTATCCGAGCACCGTGCATGGCACTACCAACGGTAATGTTGAATGGGGCGAAGGCGCACCGCTCATCACCAAGCTGCTGGCCGATGCCGGTTACGATTGTGGATTGGTCGGTAAGTTTCATCTCGCGGGCGGGTTTAAACGCCTGGAACCACGTCCCAAAGACGATGGCTACCGTGTGTTCGAATGGAGCCATGCGCCACGTGATGACTGGCCGACTGGGCATGCTTACAAAGACTGGCTGGCTGAAAAAGGTTATGATCTCGCCGAACTGCGCAAGAATCCTACCGCGATGCCACCCGAACTGCATCGCGCCGCCTGGTGTACCGACCGCGCCATTGCGTTTATGGAGGAAGAACGCCAGGCGGACCAACCCTGGCTGATGACCATCAATTATTATTCACCCCACCCACCGTTTGACCCACCTCAAGAATATCTGGATCGGTACGACCCGGCGGATATGCCCGACCCGCTGTTTCGGGAAAGCGATCTGGAAGCGCAGGAAGCATTGGAAGACATCGACTTCCAGAGCAAGGCTCGCCGCCCGGATGAATTCGATGCCCGGCGTATCAAGGCCGCCTACTACGCGATGATCGAGCAATTAGACGATCTGCTGGCGGAGTTGCTGGCGGCGCTGGACCGCAGTGGTCAACGTGATAATACGCTGATTCTGTTTATGAGCGATCACGGCGAAACGCTGGGCGATCATGGTCTGCTGTACAAAGGCTGCCGTTTTTATGAGGGCCTGGTGCGGGTGCCGATGATCTGGACCTGGCCCGGCCAGATTGCACAGGGGGTGGTCAGCAATGCGCTGGCGGAACTCACCGACATCGTGCCCACGCTGCTGGATATTTGCGAGTTGGAACATCCCTATAAGATGATGGGGCGTTCGCTATGGCCGTTGCTGACTGGCAAGGTTGACCCCCAGGAACACCGCGACTATGTCCGCTGCGAATATTATCGGACGCTGCTGGCTGACGACTTTGAAGGCTCCTATGCCACGATGATACGCGATGAACGCTTTAAGCTGGTCGTGTATCATGGACATGAAGTGGGCGAACTGTTCGATCTGGCGATTGACCCCGGCGAGTACAACAACCTGTGGGATGACCCGGATTATGTCGAGGTGCGCTTCGAACTGCTGCTGAAAAACTTTGATGCGCTGGCCTTCGCGGTCGATTATGGGCCGGAGCAACGTTTTCATTCTTAGAACTGATGTTGCGCAGATCGACTCGAATTTGTTCGTAAACATGAGTCATCCCGAACTTTGCCAAAGAAATTGTAAAGTAGGTGGATGGCTCATCCACAAGCGACTGAGAGCAGAGCGCAAACGGTAAAGAGGCAAAGAGACCTCACGAAGTCGTTTGCCAGTGCGGTGACACCAGTGTCGCAGAAGCCAGTTTTTGAGTGCCTCAAAGTTAGAATGCAAGAGAGATAGCAAAAAAGCATAGACAAGAGCAACCATCATCATGAGTTTGATGCGGTTTTGCCATGACCACAGGCGAGGACTTTCAAGTGCGAGTTCAGTTTTGGCATAACGATAGGTCATTTCGATTTGCCAGCGACGTGCGTAAATAAAGACCATGCGCCAGGCATCATCAAGAGAATGAATAGGTTCATTGGTGAGCAAATACCAGGGTTTTTTGCTTTTCCCTGGACGTGATACCACTAGAAATAGAGGCTGGTCAGGATAGTCTGCATGGGTCACCGGCACATAAATAATACCTGTCTTGCGCCAACACTGTCGTCTGGCATCCCAAATCAAGCGGTGATCCATACTCCGTTTACCCCGTGTGATTTTCCAGGCACAGCGTTTGCCGTTTGCATCAACGAGGTGATATTTTGTCTGCCAGCGCAAAACAAAACGCACATCAAAGCGAAAGGCTTGTTTGAGCCAGGGACTACTGGCATAACCACGATCCCAAACATGAATGACTTGCCTCTTCCAGAAGTAAGCACAGCGATGAAGCAGTTGCGTCGCTGTCGGACGTTTACGTGTGGCAAATTTACCACGTCTTGTCCACCACTTCATTGCTGCTAACACCGGATGGCCTGACATACCAACAACGACTAATGTCATCCATTCCATGCCCGGAACAAAAATTGGACGACCTCCCGGTGGATTGAAATACCCCGGTTTAATTCGTTTCAGACGGGCTGCTTTGCTTGACCTGACAGCACATAAACCTTCAACCGCAATACTTTCTGGCTTCTCAATAACACTCTCATCCCACAACACCAATGCCGTTTGACCCTGTCCGATCTGACTGGCTATGAACTCACTTGCTCCTTGCCACAAAAAACGACCTATGATCCAGCTTGACCAGCTTGCACTTCGTAACAAGTTGCTCAAGCGTTTTGTCCCTGCTGGTGCTTTATCTGGACTGAGAATATAGCCACCTAACTCACTCAACAACAAGCCATATTGACTGTGGCGAAATGTTAGCATCGCCAGCAATGTGCGTAGAAATGTCCGTACAAGACGTTTGTCGAGACGTTTATCTAATGTCACCAGCAACGGCGACACAAATCCTTCTAAGCCGTTGGCTAATTCTTGTGATTGATCTTGATTTGTTGCACAATCTACCATTGAAAAAGACCCCTTTCGGTTGTGATTTGTGGAAATCTCACTTTACCGACTGAGGTCTTTTTTGTCATCTCATAAAATTTGGGATGACTCATGCCTGCAAGCTCAAGGTGCGTAAGGTAGTTAGAACCATTTTCGCACGGCGGATTTGTAACCTGACCCAATTCAAGGCATGATTACTGCGTAAACGTTACGAGTAAAACACCTATGTCAACCTCACGCTCAGAACGTCCAGCAGTTCGCTTAGGGTCCGGTGGTGGCATCCCGTTGACTGGCGAAGCAGCCCGCGATACCCGGTCCACCTTGCGGCGCTTGTTTGCGTTTCTCAAACCCTATTGGCGATCGCTGACGATCGTAGCGATTTTGGCGATCTTCAGTACATTACTGGGACTGGCTGGCCCCATCTTAATTGGTCAGGCGATTGATATTCATATTGCGGGCCTTGACCCGGATGGCCTGTTGAATACGGTCGTGATCTTGTTGCTGGTGTACGGCGCTTATGGCATTGGTACGGTAATTCAAGGGGTGATGATGGTGAGCATCGGGCAAAAGTTCGTTGCTCAATTGCGCACCCGACTCTTTAACCATATTCAGGCGCTCTCGATGGCCTATCATGACCGGCATAGCGTCGGCGATCTGATGAGCCGAGTTACGAACGATACGGATGCCATCAATCAGGCGCTGTCAAATGGTTTAATCGAGTTCACGACCAATATTTTGCTGCTGGGCGGCATCATGGTCGCTATGTTTTTTCTTAACTGGCAGTTGGCGTTGGGCACGGTGACCATCTTGCCGATTATGTTGTATATCACCATTCTGGTGACGAAGCGCAGTCGCAAGGCCTTCCGCCAGGTGCAGGGGCATCTGGGCGCACTCAACGGCGTTATGGAAGAAAATATCGCCGGGCTGCGGGTGGTCAAGGCGTTTGCACGTGAAGCGGACACATTTGAGCAATTTCGGGCGGTGAACGCGAAATATCGCGCTGCCGGAACCCAGGCCGATATCATCACCGCCGCCCTGGGGCCGATGTTCTCCACGATGATGATCCTGACGATTGCGGCAACCGCTTTACTCGGCGGCTGGTTGGCCTTGCAAGACGTGGTGAAAGTCGGGGTGATCGCGACGTTCATCATTTACATTCGCGTTTTCTTCCGGCCCATGCGGGCGATTGCGATGCTTTACAATCAGTTGCAATCATCATTGGCCGGAGCCGAACGTATCTTCCAGGTCCTGGATGCTGATCCCTCAGTGCCGGATTTGCCCGATGCCCAGCCGCTGGCGGCGCTGCAGGGTCATGTCAAATTCGATAATGTGAGTTTTAGCTATCAACCGGAAAAGCCTGTCCTGCTGGATGTCAACCTGGAAGTGCAGCCGGGGCAGACCATTGCGTTAGTGGGGCCAACCGGCGCGGGCAAGACCACGATTATCAGCCTACTCAGCCGCTTTTACGATGTCACCACCGGCACCATCAGTGTAGATGGGTACGATATTCGCACTATCCAGCAGCACTCACTGCGGGCGCAACTGGGCATCGTTTTGCAGGACACCTTCTTGTTCTCCAGTACCGTCATAGACAATATTCGCTATGGTCGGTTAGATGCCAGTGATGATGAGGTGGTCGCCGCCGCGAAGCTCGCCAACGCTGACCGCTTTATCCGCCTGCTGCCGGAGGGTTATGCCACGCGGGTCTCGGAACAGGGGCATAATTTCAGCCAGGGCCAACGTCAGCTAATCGCCATCGCACGGGCGATTCTGGCGGATCCGCGCATCCTCATTCTGGATGAAGCCACCAGTAGCGTTGATACACGTACTGAGATTCACATTCAAGAGGCATTGTTACGGTTGTTGGAAGGGCGCACGGCGTTCGTAATCGCCCACCGGCTTAGCACGATTCGGAATGCCGATCTCGTGCTGGTGGTCAACGAGCACCGTATTATCGAGCGCGGCTCTCATGATGAATTGCTGGCGCAACAGGGCTTTTACCACGACCTGTACCACAGTCAGTTTCGGCACATGGTCAGTGATGAAGGACTGAATTAATGAAGATCAATCGCTTTGCTGAAATTCGCGCTGCTGGCAGTGTACCGGTAGGCCACATGCTAATGGAGTTCAACACACGCGGTATCGCTGGCATCTTAAACACGGCGGGGGTGGACTTTGTGCTGATCGACATGGAGCACACAGCCATTACCACGGCCCAGGTCGCGGATCTGGTAGCCTGGTTTCGGGCGACGCCGATTGCGCCCTTTGTCCGTATCCCACAAATTGAGCATCATTTTATCGCCCGTTTGATGGATGCCGGTGCGCTGGGCTTGATGATGCCGGATGTCCAGACCGCCGCCGCCGCGCGTGAAATTGTAGCCTCTGCCAAATATCCACCGCTGGGCACTCGCGGCCTTGTTGCCGGAATCGCCCACACCGATTATCAGAAAGTCGATGCGGCTGAATACCAAGCGCAGGCCAATGAAAACATCACCATCATTTGCCAGATCGAGAGTCAGGCCGGGTTAGATAATCTGGAAGCGATTGCCAGCACCCCCGGTGTGGATGTCCTGTGGGTTGGTCAGAATGACCTCAGCCAGGCACTGGGCATACCGGGCCAGTTCCACCATGAACATTTCCTGGCTGCCTTCCAGCGCGTCATTGATGTCGCCCACTACCATCGACTTGGCATCGGCGCTCAACCCCGCAGCATCGAGCAGGCCCAGGAATGGTTGGCGATGGGCCTGAATGTGGTTTCGATGAGCAGTGACCTGAACATTTACCGCGACGCCCTCGCAGCGGCTACCGGGCAATTACGGTCTCTGCTGAACAATAATCCCCACAACCCGTCTTGATCTATATTTTGGCGCGACGACGCTTGAGTTCCGGCCACAGCAACAGGGCAATCAACCCATTGAGTACGACGATGACGGTACTGCCTTCATGACCCAGTACCCCCAATGGCAGCGGCAGGCTGATAAACAACGCGCCCGCAATCAACATGATAATCACCGCAATCGAAAAGGCGATATTTTGCCAGACAACGCGGCGGGCCTTCTGGCTGAGCGTCATGGCCTGTTCGATCAATTCCAGTTTGTCGCCCATCAACACAACATCAGAGTCTTGAGAAATATGGGGTGTAGTTTCAATCGTAAATCTCGCGCAATTTGGCGATCACACCATCCAGATCATCCACAAGATGCAGCTTGTCCAGTTGGAAGTGCTGCGCATGGTGGTATACCAGATGGCGAGTCGCCGTTATGTAGTGCTGCAGTTGCCGCTGTAAGTCCTGACCGCCGGCGACAGCAAGAATAGTATCTGATAGCTCATAATCACAGTCCTGGTCGATCTGTAGAATAAAGTGCTGGCCTCTTTGCATGGCACCCAGCGCTGCCCAGCCCGTCTCGGCCAAGCCGCCAAAGCCAGGTGAGCTGCAATTGAACATCATGACGATGGTTTCGCAGTGCGCCATAACCTCAGCCTCAAGCTCACCACGGGTCTTATCCCATTCGCCCGACGGTGGTATCGGGTTGAAGTAGCTGACCCCCAAGGCTTCCAACACCGGAATAATATGTGTCTCGCGCCAGCCACCCCATATGGACCCGAATAAGACTACTTGTGGGTAATCCATTCTATGTGCCTTTCTGGTGCTCCGCCACTGTCCTCATCTTAACCTGAAATAATGACAGGCATCGCTTACATGGAGCAGTTGTTTTGCTGACTAATCATGCCCTTTTCTTCCAAGACACGATACTGGGAAGCCGGTAGGGTGCCAATGTTCTAAAACACCGCAGCCAGCCATGATCTATGCTTGGGCGCGACGGCGCTTGAGTTCCGGCCACAGCAACAGGGCAATCAACCCGTTGAGCACAACGATCACCGTGCTCCCTTCATGGCCCAGCACGCCCAATGGCAGTGGCAGGCTGATAAACAACGCACCGGCGATCAGCATGATAATCACCGCAATCGAAAAGGTGATATTCTGCCAGACAACACGGCGGGCCTTCTGGCTGAGCGTCATGGCCTGTTCGATCAATTCCAGCTTGTCACCCATTAACACCACATCGGCGGTTTCCAGCGCGACATCGGTCCCGGCAACGCCCATCGCAATGCCGACCGCCGCCGTCGCCAGCGCTGGCGCATCGTTGATGCCGTCGCCGACCATCGCCGTCGGACCAACTTCTGCCTGAATCTCTTGCAGCACACGCACTTTATCTTCGGGCAACAGTCCCGCATACACCGCATCAATACCCAGTTCAGCGGCAATCGTCTGTGCCACGCGCTCATTGTCGCCGGTCAACATCGCCACCTGCTCAATGCCAGCGGCCTTCAAATCCGCGATCACCTGTTTAGCTTCCGGGCGCAGTTGATCGGCCAGCGCGACTATACCCATCCAATCGCAATCGGTGCGACCAAACTCACACCCGCCGCAATCTTCACATTGGCCTTCGCGCACCACGCCAATCACGGTTTTCCCCTGGGCTTCCAGCGCGGCATAGGCATCATCAAGTTGGGGTGGTAGCGGATTTTTGGTGCGCAGATATTTGATGCTGCCCAATCGCACCACGCGATTATCGACTTTAGAGACTACGCCCATCCCGGTGACGGCTTCAAAGTCCTGCACTTCGCCCAGATGAAGATCGCGCCGTTCCGCCTCGGCAACCACCGCCTTTGCTAATGGATGTTCCGAGCGCAACTCGACGGTCGCCGCAACCGTGAGGAGATCGTCTTCGCCGAGTTCACAGCACGAAATCACATCGGTGACCTGTGGTTTCCCAACGGTCAGCGTCCCGGTTTTATCGAACGTGATGGCTTTAATCCCGGCCATCTGCTCGATGTAGGCACCGCCCTTAAACAGGATGCCACCCCGGGCTGCCGACGCAATGGCGGAAATAAAGGCCGCCGGGGTGCTGATGACCAGGGCACAGGGCGAGGCCACTGTCATGAGCACCATCGCCAGGTAAAAATGCGCGGTGAAATCATCAACCCAACCGGCCAGCGGCGGGACGACGATGAAGATCAGAATCGAAGCAATGATGAAGGTGGCATAAACTTGCTCGAAGCGCTCCAAAAAACGCTCAGTTGGCGCTTTTGTATCCTGTGCATTCTCGACCAGCTTGATAATCCGGGCCAGCGTCGTATTGGAGGGCGGTTGTGTCGCCCGGACATCTAATACACCTTGCTGATTAAGCGTCCCGGCAAACACCTGATCGCCGCGCGACTTCTCCACTGGCATCGATTCGCCGGTGATACTGGCCTCATCCAAGGCCGACCGCCCCTGCACAATCATGCCATCCACCGGGATCCGCTCGCCCGGCTCAATCAACACGATCTCGCCAACTTCAATGTCGCTGGCAGGGACAACGGCTACAGTGTCACCACGACGCACTTTGGCCTCTTCAGGATACACTTTGAGCAGGCTCTTGATCGCCTGCCGGCTGCGCCCAATGGCGTAATCCTGGAGCACGTTGCTGAGCGAAAACAGAAACAGTAAGATGGCGCCTTCGTGCCATTGGCCGATAGTGGCCGCGCCTAATGCAGCCAGCACCATCAGCATATCGACATCAATTGTGCGCTGTAGCAAACTCTCAAGTGCCGTCTTCGCGCCAAACAAACCGCCGGCGACATAAGCGGTCAGGTTCAACAGCAAAGTCAGCCAGTCCGGCGCACCCACCTGTTCGCTAACAACACTCAAGACAATTGCCAGGCCGGTGATCGCGACCAGACGGGGTTCTAGCCAGGCCTGAGTCAATTTTGGCCCAGCATTGGTTTTATTTTCACTTTGCTTAGGGTTATCCAATGAAGCCAAGATACCCATAATTTAACTCCATGACAGGAACACATTTTCTAATTTTAACACAGGTTAATTTTATTTGACAACCCCATTGATAACCATTTTCACATGACGTTTGCCAGATTTCGAATTTCATTAATTCATGGGGATGTCTTTTTTGGGGAGGCACAGTTTTCAACATAATGGTTGGTCATGGGGGACAAAAATAGCCCAGCCTGGAGGTATGCTTTGAACGGTCGTAAACCCGACCGAAACTCACTAACCGTGTTATGCTGACAGTCAAAGACTTGGCGCTGCAAGGCACGCGGCGACAGCAAAAGGGGAAGCCCGGTTGGACCTCCCCACAGTGCTATGAGAAAGTACTTTCAAGTCGTCAACGGATTACGGTGTTATCCTGTATTCCGCCAAACAGAATGCTAGTTAAATGTTACCGGTATTAAAACACTGGCCGGATTGCGCAAGATTCCCCGCTCTGCCAGGATCCAGCCGGTGATGGCTTCGGCATCTTCGCCCTCGTCGCAGGTTACAGCAACCTCGTACCAGGTTGAGTTTGAGGTGCGCCCAACAACCGCGTAATTCATATTGCCAGTAACGAGGCAGAGCGTTTCGGCACCCACGCGGGGCAAGGTGTTGACCGGGGTACCGGTGAAGCCGACGTACAAACTTGGCTGGGTGAAATTACCCAAAACCGGGACTTCGGGGACCGAGGTTAAATCACCGCGTAAGATCAGGAATTCCGAAGACGACCAACCGCGCAGTCCACCCACCTGCACATACCACCAGGAGCGATCGTCATTGCGCCCCAGCACGACCAATTCGGTGCCACCATCAATAATGCCAATCACCTCATACCGCGGGCTGTCGCCACTGCGTAAGTACAGATTATCGGTGTTGACAACCGCATAGCCCGGTTGCATCCTGGGCATACCCGGTGGGTTGATGGGTCGGGGCGGGATTTCGTTGAGTTCAATTGGATCACTGGTTTCGCCATCGGCGGGTTGCAGCACAAAGGCTTCGCCGGTGAGGGTGCGTAGCGTTACGCGACCAAAGGCTTCCAAGATGTTGATGGGACCAAAGCGCGGCAAGCCCTCACAACTCCCGATCACCTGGGCGATGACTTGCTCATCCAGACCATTCCCCGCCGGGCTGACGATCTGCAATACCAGCGGATTGTAGCGCGGCGTGCGGGTCCAGCTTTCGCCAGCGCCCGCTTCAACGGTCACGGTTGTACCAACGAAAAAGACATCATAATCCGGCGCAAAAATTGAATTGCCACCGCCATCAATTGCACTAATGATAAACGCTTCGGCCTGGGCACCGGTGTTGTCCCGGTTGAGCGCCAGGCTGCCGCCGGTACTTTCGAAGCCCTGACAATCGAGTATGAAGCCGGGGTCGCCATCGCCTGCACTGACTCCGCCAGCCAGCGCCAGCATGAAAAGCAAGGTACTCACAAGCAACAAACGTGGAAAATTCATTAAGCCCTCTCCTTCAGTGTGGACCAAGTCCTTTATATGATGAACTACTTTGCCCGATTTGACAATTCAGGTGCGGCATCAAGCTGGTAAAATAGGGAGAGTTAGTGGAAATTCACGGCATATGCCCTCCAAACAGCCGCAGATCGCCAAACGCAAACTGAGTCCCCGCACCTGGCTCAACGTTTTATTCGGCACGCGGCGGATTGCGTTTGTCTCGCCGTATTCGCTGGAACAATGTGTTGCGCTGCTCAACCAACAGCACGATACTCGTTTCTTCGCAAATCCCAAAATATGGGTGAAGCTACAGCAAATCGATGACGACACCCAACGTTTGCAGTTTACAGTGGCCTATATGCGGTCGAATAGAATGTCGGTAACGGGCTATCTAAAACGCTGGGAGCAGAATACAACGCTAATCAATGTAATGCCTGAGTCATATGTTGTACTGCAACTGATCTCTTTTCTAATAGCTGTGGTTGTTTGTGTTTGGATTGCTTCCAGTGTTCAAGACTTTTCACTGTTCTGTCTCGTTGCTCCTCTTCTGATTGCTTTTGTGTGGACCATCTTTCGTGTTAGCTCCAATGAGCAACACTATCATCTACAGTACGATCTGCAAGAACTACTGCAAATTGCCCCGTCAAACTGAGTCGACAAGTGGTTGCTGCGGCAAATCATTCGGGGATTACATTCCGCCGTGCCTGCCACCATCCATATAACCACAGCAGCGTATAGGCTGAGAACAGAAAGAAGAGCGGATCGGTTGGGACACGATAGCGCGTGGAGGGATGAAAGACCACGTAGATGAACGTCATGCTGATCTGCACGAACCATAGCAGCGATACTTCACGCCAGTAACGTCGGCTGAGCACGATTCCCACCAAACCCAGTAAAAAAAGCGGCCCCCAGTACAGGCGATGCAACCAGCGGCCAATCTGATCGAACAACGGCGTGGAATAGGCACCCACCGGATCGCCCGGTGGTAGTCCGCCCAATTCTAAATCTCCGTCCGGGTCTTCTTCCGGGATGACGTTGCCTTCATAATCCAACCGAGGGAGTTGACCTTCAACCGGGTTAAAACGTGGGGTGATGTCGATGCTCCAATAGACCAGGAATTTCACCCACAGCAGTTCAGGAATCTTATCGGGATTCTCCCGCAACCACTGTGCTGCCAGTGCAAAGCGTTCAGCATCGGCTTCGCGGCTGTTGCGATCTGCGGTCGTCAATTCCGGTGAAGTCCATTGGACATCATACCCGGCGCGAAAATAGCGCACGGTGAACTCACTGTTGCCCTGCCAGAAGTTTGCGCCCGATGTCGTGGTCATGGGAACAAAGGCGTCGAAAACCGTGAAATTGCGGACAATCCAGGGCAGCAGAACCAGCGCACTGATGACCGCAACCGGCAACAGGCGCAATATCGTCTGCCAGAAGCTGAGGCGGAACAGGAACCACAATGCGACCAACAATGCCAATGGGGCGGTGATCGGTCGCGCCAGCATGGATAATCCCAGCACAACACCACCCGACAGCGCCAGTAACCAGGTGCGCCGATCCAGTGTTGCGCGTTGGCGTAGGAGCACCACCAGCAGCACCAAGGTGTGCAGCAAGAACATGAAAAACGGCGTGTCGATCAGCGTCAAATTCTGGAAGACGAGATAGGGATAGCAAGCATAGAACAGACCGGCCACCGCACCGACCCAATCGCCTTGTGGCAGCAACCGTTTGCCGATGTGGTAGAGCATCGTTATAGATGCCATATCCAGCAAGATGTGAAACAAGCCAACTTGCAGATAGCCGCGTCCGATGAGCGCATACGCAGCGGCTAAAGCATAACTATAGAGTGGTGGAATCGCCGCGTCCGGCACACCTGCTGTGCGACCATACACACCCGTATCGAGCAGATTCTGCGCATAAACATCATAAGCATCGGAGCCATGAACCGCGCCCGTTTGATCGAAGGCAAAGATGTCCGGGAATGCGACCAACACGCCCAGCCGAATCACGAAGGTAAGTGTGAGAATGAAAAGCAGTTTCCGTTGGAGCAGTTTCTGGAGAATTACTTGAATCAATAATGTTGCACGCGTAATTGACGGCTGCCCTTCTCTTTCAGGATCGTTCGTAGACCATTATCGTATAGGGTTGTTGGGGATCGGTATAGGCTGGATATTCCGCCATGATT
The DNA here is from genome assembly GCA_965223835.1 of Phototrophicaceae bacterium. Taxonomy (GTDB): domain Bacteria; phylum Chloroflexota; class Anaerolineae; order Aggregatilineales; family Phototrophicaceae; genus CAVYXZ01. Next base: position 5,171,975 of record CBDCXQ010000001.1, on the reverse strand, counting down.
GTCATCTTATCGTTAAGATAATCAGCCAGAGCGGTGCTGTCCACAGAGATATACCAGATACGGTCAGCATCCATGATAAGGTTGTCAATGGCCCGTACATCAGTTGCTCTGACTATCCGGGCCGTTGCTCCCAATGGCTGTGTGTCAGTATCTTGCTGCTCCATAATGTGTACAATCGCGGCTGGGACAATGGGCAAGCGTGCACTCACATGAAAATGTTGCCAGCTATCAGCCGCCTCAATCAGTACCGGCTCCCCCGGAACATGAGCCTCCAATTGGGTGCTCATTGGAAGATGGGCAAATATCCCCAAACGATTATACGCTAGGCGATTGATGCGATCCAGGTACCAGCGTGGCTCATCGCGCCGGGGGGCGAGTTGATACAAGCAGTCATCGTTACGGTCTATTGGATAATTCAGTAAGCAGGTTGCCCAATCTTGTACCTCAGTGTTATCCGCTGGATAAAATGATTGCGGCTCATTTTGGGTATTTGCAAACACATAAGATAGGCTCATGATTACCAGCACCAAAAGATTGCCATATACCCAGATCATTGCCTGTTTGGGTCGCTGGTAGCTTGTCCAGATAACCATCAAAGCCAGCGCAATAACAGCCACCCACAGAAAATTAGCAGCGGTTACGTACCGGTCAAGCAAGGCGTCGGCGTAACTGGCAAACCGGGTAATACTCGTCAATCCGCCGACACCGATGGCATAGAACGGCAGCACCCACCATACACCGAGAACGCGCCAGGTGAACCCAACGCGCCGTAGAAAAAACGAATTCGCCGCCAGACAAACTAACCCGAGCAGGCCCAACCCGGCAGCCAGCACTGCGAAAGTCGCCTCACTATCATATCGAACGAGCGGCGCACCCAAACTGACCAGGACAAAAGCTCCACGTTCGAAAATTGATGCGAGCCAGATGCGGTTACGGGAAAGGGTATAATCTCCAAAATAGGCGATGACCCATAAGGCGGACATGACCAGCCACATGACATAATAACGCCGCTGACGATACCCGCGTGCCCCCAGGTAAAACAACAGCAGCGGCCAGGCCAATAAGCCAGAAAATAAGGAATAGCTGGCACCAACTGACAGGGCGGCGGCAACCAACAAAGCACGCCAGCCAATTGGGAATTGGTGCAGAACCAAAACCGCCGCTAGCAGAAAGAAATGAACAACCTGCCAGACATTGAGGAAGCCGGTTTTCCAGATATGGTCCTGCCGCAGCGAAAAAACAATAAACGCAAACAGGACCAACGCCCAACCAGATGCCGGGGGCATTTGCGGGCGGAACAACGTCAGCAGCAGCAGTAAATTGACAATTGCAATCGCTATACTGACATAGAGTTCGGCGGTGTGGGACCATTGCGTGGTTCGGGCCAACCCGGCGGTAATGAGCTTGCTGAAGAAGATGCGGTGCCCCGTGTGTTGATAAACCAGGTCAGAAAAGGTCAAGTTGCCCTCAACGGCCTTGTTCGCAATATCGATACTACTTTGATCGTTATCGGGGAAAAATGAGGTCCATTGATCGCTAGTGGGGAACGGGAAAACATGGTTCGATGCAAAAATTACTACGGCGAGAATGGGCAGAAGACTGACCACCAGCAATAGGCTGTTCAACCGGCGTGGTAATGTATTCATGTTGATTGAAGGCATTCAAACCACAACGTCAATTAGCGTTTGCGCGCCGTGATTTGCATAATATCAAAGGGGTTAATATACAGGGCTAATTCAGACAGACCCAGTAAATTTTCGCCGGTTTGCAGAATGCGCGCCAGCCAGGGGAAATACATGCCCAGGCGATCACGAAACAGGCTCAGCGGTACATATTTCCCGATATGCTGGACCTTCACCACAGCGAACCCGGCATCATTCAGCATTCGGGTCAACGTCTTGACGGAGAAATAATAGACGTGTTCTTCAGATAGCTTGTAACCGACCCAGCGTTTACCGGCTAACCGCGCCGGGATACTATCGACATCCGGTGTTGCCAGCGACACGATGCCGCCGGGCCGAAGCAGGTCCGCCGCTTTGTGAATATAGGCCGTGGGGTCTGGTACATGTTCGATCACATCCCACATGGTTACCACGTCATAACTGGCTGGCGCAACATCAAGTTCAGTCAGTGTGCTGTGAATCGTGTTCAAGCCGAAGTGTTGTTGCGCGTACTTAACGCCAAAGGAGGACACATCCAGGCCGGTTACTTCCCAACCCCGCTGGCAGGCCTCATCCATAAAGAAACCGGTCGCGCAGCCCACATCCAGCAGTTGGCCCGGTTGAACATATTGCTCCAGATGCCGTAGCCGACGCTGAGAAGTTTTACGGATATTGTTTTCATCTTTGATGTAATCGGTATAGCCGACCACACCCGATTCGTTGTTGTGAAAATAGGTTTCGCCATATAAGGCGTAAAGTTCATCAGCCGCTGGCCGGGGGCTAACGTAGACAAAGCCACAGGTCTGACATTGCACCAGCCCCAGTCCATTTTCGGGACAGTAGGAATGACGCTCATCACTGCCGCAAAGATTACAGGGCACATGCTTACGAACTATATCTTTATGCAGCCGCGGTGACTGGAGTGTATCGGCCAAACGGCACCCCCTCGATCAACAAGTTTTCTGTCTGGTTAACAGAGGACGCCATTTTACTGACCAAATCTTTAATCGACAATGGCTTGCTATCAACCAATATTTTCAGTGTAACATCAGATTGTGCAACAGGGGCTTAATGTTTGAAAACAGGGACACCGCCCGGTGCCCCTGTCTTTAGGATTATGCTTGTGACTGCTCGATGGTTTCGAGTTCGTCCTCGCCCGAATCACCTTGCCAGAGGTGTTGCATTTCTTCACAGTTTTCCAGCAATTCCTCCAGTTTTCCGGTTGCCAGGATCTGTCCATCTTTCATCACGATGATCTGATCGGCCCGCCGCAGCGCCGCTTTGCGGTGGGACACTGCCAGGCAGGTTGCGCCCTCTTTCGAGAAGACCCGTTTCCACAACTTCTGCTCGGTTTCGACATCCAGCGCACTGGAAAGATCGTCAAAAATCAGCAGTTCAGGGTCGCGCACAAACATCCGCGACGCCGCGGTGCGTTGCATCTGCCCGCCAGAGAGCCGCACGCCGCGTGGACCAACCAGGGTGTCTAATCCATGATCGAGTTCTTTAAGATCGCGCTCCATCACTGCCGATTTAATCGCATCGTTGACATCGGCCTTTTCTTCCGGGATACCCATCAGGATGTTATCCCGCAGCGGGTCGCTGAACAGGCGCGGTACCTGCGGTGTATAGGCTGTATGCGGCGGCACAAAAAAGTCGCCGGGGTCGGTGATTGTTTCACCATTCCAGCGAATCTCGCCGCGATCAGCCGGCAACAGACCCTGCAAGGTCCGCAAAAACGTTGTTTTGCCAGAGCCAATGCGCCCGGTAATCACCGTGAAGGAGCCACGCTGGACCTTTAGATCTATGTCCTGGATGCCCCGGCCCGATTCAGGATGAATATAGGTGAGGCCGGTTACCTCCAACGCATCCAACCGGTCAGTCGCCTGCTTGGGTACATAAGGCACATCCGGTAGCTTGCCATCCAGGTAGACCTCGCCATGTTCGACCATGACTTCACGCGGTGCGCCCCCCAGCAGATATTCAACGCGCTCAATCGAGATGCCGATTTGCTTGTACTTGGACAGCGCCATGCCAAAGACGCGCATAAACATGGTGATACGTTCCAGATAGAAGACAAACAGGGCAAAGTCGCCGACGGTAAAAGTTCCAGCCCGCATCGACTGAGCCGACAGGATGAGGATCACGCCGGTGCCCAGATTAACGGCATTGAAGTAAATGGACCGCAGCACTTCTTCCAACACGCGGTCTTTGAGGGCTGCCTGACGCCGGACTTCGTTGAGGCGCTTGAATTCGTTAATGACCGTGTCTTCTGCCGTTGCAACTTTGATGGCTTGCGCCGCACCAAAAGTTTCAGCCACAAACCCCACCACGCGTGAGGCCGCCCGCCGCCGGGCATCGCGGTAACGTTGAACCCGCTGATGGGTAAAATTGGCGATAAATGCCACCAGGATTAGTGGGGTGAACGCCACCAGGGTAATGAGCGGATTGATGCGCACCATGAAATAAATGGCGATCGCTGTTGAAATAGCGAATCCCAGAAGCATCTCAATCCAGCGGAAAAACTGGCCGAGTTCATCCAGATCACCGCCAAAGCGGCTAATTGATTCGCCCGGTGAGGTGGGCATGGGCCGTGCGCCGGGTTGGCTGAGCACATATTTGAAAACGTTCTTGCGCATGAGTGCCATCGCCGTGAAGTGGAATGTCACCCGCGACCACATATTGCCAAAGCGCACCGAAATTTCGGCCAGCCCGGACATCACCAGCAGTGCAATCAGCGCCCACAGGTCGAACTGGGCCTGCGCATCATGGGTGAGAAAGTTGAAATACTCGCGGGTCAGGAGGGCTGGCGCTTGCTGGGCAACCTGACTGAGGGTTGCGAATAAAGCACTGGCAACAAAGAGCCAGGGCCGAAATTTCACCAGACGCCATAAAATCTGCCAGTCTTTCATGCCAGCGCCTCCTCCAACCCGGTTTGTAACAGGTGATGAAAATGCGAGTCGGGATCATTGACCAGCTTAACCCGTTCGTCATGCTCTAATAACTGGCCCTTGTCGATAATCATGATTTCATCGGCCCGCTGGACCGTTGCTAAACGATGCGCAACAATGATGCCAGTGCGATTATGTAACAACTTATCAATCGCCCGTTCAATGTGCTGCTCCGTCACCGGGTCCAGGCGTGACGATGCTTCATCCAGAATAACCACGCCCGGATCTTTGAGGAAAACACGGGTAAAAGCGAGTAATTGTGCCTCGCCTGCTGAGAGACCTTTACCGCCCGATTGCATCCGCGTATCCAGGCCTTCGGGCAGTTCTTCGAACCATGTGCCCAGGCCCAGGTCGTAGATCGCTTCCAGAATCTTCTCATCGGGAATGCGGTTATCAAAAAACGTCAGGTTGTCGCGCACCGATGCCCGGAACAATTGTACGTCCTGCATCACGATGCCGACTCGCTGCCGGAGTTCTTGTAGTTTGGCATCGCGAATATCGGTCCCGCTCAGACTAATGGACCCACCGGTCACATCGTAAAGCCGGAATAGCAGGCGGGTGATGGTCGTTTTGCCGCTGCCGGTGCGGCCCAACAAGCCCAAGACTTTGCCCGGCTCCAGCGTGAAACTCAGATTATCCAGCACCGTCTCTTCTTCGTTATAGGCAAACATCACGTCGTCGAAGTGCACGTTGAGCGGTTGGTTGGACGGTATCGGTTTGCCGGGTCCATCTTCAATTTTGGTTTCGATGCTAAATAATTCATAGACGCGTCCGATACCAGCACCCGCTTTTTGCAGTTCCTGAATCTGCATCGTAATTTCGCGCATGGGCCGGAACAGCATACTGGTGTACTGCATAAACAAGAACACGGTCCCCAGCGTTACCAGACCGCGCTGGAACAAAAAGGCGCCCAGAACAAATGATAGAATCATCCCGGTAATCACACAGGCCACCACCAGGGCAAAAATCGTCGCGTTCATGATCGCGGCTTTTTGTTCGCGCCGCAACCGATCAGCCAGCAGCTCATAAAAATTGCGCAGGGTGTAGGGCACCGCGCCGCTGGAACGGGTATCTTCGGTCCCCGAAAGTTGTTCCTCCAGGAAGCCGTAAAATTGCGCACTGGCTTCGCGCGCCGCACCCCAGGCTGGAATCGCAAAGCTGCGCACGCGATTGAGGCCATACATGGTCGCCAACGAAAACAACCCCATGCCGATGCCGATGATTGGATGTTCACGGAAGAGCAAGACCAGCACACCAACCAGCAGCAACACATTCGCCATGACCATAATCACGAACTGCGAGAAAAAGTTGGCAACCTGGGTGACATCACTATCAACACGTTCAATCATTTCGCCGGGCGTATGGACATGGTGAAACGTCATATCCAGCTTCATGCAATGCATTGCCAGGTCCGCCCGCAGCATGTTGGTCGCGGTCCAGCCGACATTCTCGCTAAAATAAACGGCGGCGACCGTGATCACTTGTTGACTGAGGGCGATGATAATAAATGCAATCGCCGCGACAATCAGTTGGGTTTGTACAGGGTCAACCGGGACCGGGTAAGCGAGTGATGTTGTGGATAAGCTTGGTTGCAGGTTATTTTGCAGCGCGGTGTCAATGAAAAAACGCAAAAACTGCGGGTTAATGAGTTGCATTCCGATACTGCTAAATAAGAGTATCGCCAATATGGCTACGCGGGTCCGTTGGGGTTTGAGATAGGTAAAGAGTACGTCCCGGTACTGTGCTAGTTTGGGGATATTCACGGGACACCTCCTGTGCAACGCTGCCCAAAGGTTAGTTGGTGTGTACTGAGTGGTTTACAGTCATCATCTTGCATATGGTCACGAACCAGCCAAAATTGTGAGGCTACCTCCTGTTCTAAAGTGTTTGGGACGGGTTAGAAGATTGAACGACTTTTGCAATCGTTACGAACTTATATTAAACCGTGCCCGTAAAGGGTCTGTCAACCGTAGTGGACCTAATGGCCTTAACATATGATTGATTTTTTATAAAATCGAGCGAAGTGATTAAGCCTATTCAAATGCTGCCATGTTTATTGCCAAAATGGGCAACTTCGTTTATGCTATCTTCGGGATTGATGGGAACAAACATTCACAATGAATTGGAGGTTCTCATGCAACAAAATCGTCCCTGGTCGTTTTTCCGTCCCCAACCCCTAGTATCCCGACCCATTCCAAACCATATTTCACCAGATACTGCCCAGATCATTCGCGCCCTGCAAAGCGGTCAACGCAGCCAGATCAAGCCCATGCCACCACCGCAATTGTCGCGTCGTCGTTAGGATTACGGTGACTACATCGGGGCACCAGCGATGTGCCCCCTGTGTTACTCAAAATTGTGCTAGCAATTTGCTGCGAAAATCGGCATGGCCTCTGGGTTCGATTACCAGTTCGGTTGCACTGTGAAACGCCATGAAATCGCGCAGGGCCGCTGCGACGTCAGTGACCAGGTGTTCATCGGGTTCGATGCCGGGTTCCAAATGGAGCGCCCGTAGATAGAGCGTGCCGGTTTTGCGGTCCAGTTTAGGGTCAAAGCGCCCGACGAGGCGGTCATGATGTAAGATCGGCATTGAGAAGTAGCCGTAAATGCGGTCGGCTGCTGGCTTATAAAATTCCAGTTTGTGGTCGAAATTCCAGAACGCTTCATCCCGTCCACGTGCCCAGAACAGACTGTCGAATGGACTGAGGAAGGTAGTATGCTGCGATTTTAGCTCACCATCTAAGGCTCGCTGTAGATCGGCGGTGCGGTCCCGATGAATAATCAATGTCCGAGTGTCGCCGGTTGTCAATTCCCCAGCGACTTCCAACAAAATGCCATCGGCTAAAAGCTTTTTAAGTGCAGCTCGGGCGGTAGTAAGACCCATATATGCATATTGCGCCGCCTGCAACGGTTCACATATGCCCAGCTTGCGCACGGCCTGTTCAACATCGTAACGATTGGCCTCGTCTACCGTTACCGCCGTTTGATCGACCCAATCGGGTAGCACCCGTTCGCGCAGGTCATAGACTCGCTGAAATTTGACGCGATTGGTAATCATCAACTCGCCGATCAGAAACAGGTATTCCAGCGCACTTTTCGTTGGTTTCCAATCCCACCAGGCCCCGCGCTTCGGCCCATCATATTCAAAGTCTGCGCCCCGCATCGCGCCGTCTGCGCGAATGCGTTCACGCACCTGCTCCAGCACCCGTTGATTTTCAGCCTTTTTGAGCCACTCACTCCAGCCTTTCCTGAGATGTTTTTGCGCCGCTTCCATCCGCGCCCGGCTATACGGATAGGTTTGCAGCGGGATGATGCACGCGGCTTTTTTCCAGTATTCAAACAAGCGCCGTTGCTCCGGGGCATATACCAGTGCATCGAATACCGCTGGATCATACTGGCCCAGGCGACTCCATAGGACCAGGTAGTGACTGCGGGCGACCATGTGCAGCGTGTCAATCTGTACCCAGCCAACCCGTTCAACCAGATCGTAAATGGTATCGGCTGTGACCGAACCAGTGGGCGGACGATGTAAATGCTGGGCATACAGCGCCAGCGCGCGGCTGGCAGCCAGTGGAATTGTCGGGAAAGTAGTCATCAGTTAGTCTCCCGCGTGATGGAACACCTGTGCTATTGTAATGGAGAGGACTTGATTCAGCAAACGATCAGGCTGTATCAGCGTACAACCAGGTAGACACCCACGAACATAATCAAGATACCCAGAATGCGAGTGAGGTCTATGGGGCGGACCAGTGTATCAAACAGGCCAAAGTGATCGATTACCAGGCCAGCGATTAACTGACCGGCGACGATTAATACGGCTGTCGCGGTGGTCCCCAATCGCGGGATCGTAAAGGTGACAGCGATCACCACGACCAAGCCAAAAATACCGGCCACCAGCGCATACCAGGGGACTGAACGCCATGATTCAAGTGCACCACCCCGCAGCAGCAATAACGGGATGCCAGCGGCGATGCCGCCGCCGATGTGAATAATGAACACGCTTTCCAACGGACCCAGGCGCTGCCCCAACAAACTCGCCAGCGGTGATTGCAAGCCCACCGCTAATCCACCGATCAATCCGAACAGAACAAAAACCAATGTTGCTTGCTGCATTGTAGAATACTCCCGTGATTGGTAGCACAGGCCAATATGTCAGTCTTGATAAAGCGTTTAGGAAGACAGGCTAATTTAACTGACAATTTAGATTATATGTATGGCAAGATATACTCAGCGTATTTATGAATGCCTTCAAAGTCGTCCACGTCGAACCATTGCATAATGACTTCCTCAATCCCAACATCGGCATAGGCTTGTAACTGCGCCACAACTTCCTCAGGTGTCCCCACAACCGGGCAAAATGTTGCGCCGATGGTCGCCAAGAAGCCACTAAGCCCCGACTGAAGGGTTTCAAGTATTCGGTCAAAAGGCTCATTGGCAACCTGTGGTGCCCATGTCTCATAAGCAGACCTTGCCCGCGCTTTGATTTCAGCATCGTCCTGCCCACAATAGACCAGCAACATCACTGTACGTTTAACATTCTCTGGCTGGCGACCTTGTGTGAGCAATAATGCATCCAAATGCGCTGAATATTCCCTTATTGATTCGGGTGTCTGATGGAAACTGTTATGGATGTCCGCGAACCGGGCAGTAAGCGGTAAGGTACGTTTTCTGCCATTGCCGCCGATCATGATTGGCGGACCGCCAGAACGTTGAGGTCGTGGGAGCAATCGAGCTGCTTTGAGTTGGAAATATTGTCCTTCGAATGTCACCGGTTCGTCACTCCGTAGCAACCGGGTGATTATCTCCAATCCTTCTTCAAACCGATGTAGTCGTGTCGCTTTATCACCTAGAGGATAGCCCCATTGTTCATGCTCATTCGGTTCCCACCCTGCGCCAAGCCCCAATATCAAGCGTCCCTGGCTGAGATCATCAATCGCAGCCGCTTGCCGGGCTAGCATTACGGGATGCTGAAATGACAACGGTGTGACCAATGGACTAAAGTGAATACGTTCCGTGTTTTGGGCCAAATAGGTTAACGACGTCACCAGTTCTAATGAGGCATGTTCATTCGGAAAATGATCAGAACGATACAGTCCGGCGTAACCCAAAGCTTCAACCTCTTTAACATAACGCTCCCACTTTGCCCATGTCAAACCGTTCTGTGCCTCAACGCTGATTGAGATTTGCATAGATTTCCCCTTGCCCAATCGAAAATTGGCCTCAAAAATACTGATTGTTATGACTCATTTTTGACGTTATTTCGAACAATAACTCGGAGCTTACCAATTATGGTTGATCTTACGAATAATGGCGAAACTTTGTGAATAGATACGATTAGTTCATGCAAGGTTGAACTGCGGCTAGCTAAATGCCAAAATCGCCACTGGCGGACCAATGGCGATGGGTTGGGCAGTCTACAGCCCGATTACTCGGAATCGCGATAATCTTTGTTAAGTGTCGCAATGGCTTCGATCTCGACCAATGCGCCCAGTGGCAGCGCGGCCACCTGGACCGCCGAACGAGCCGGTTGATTGCGCCAGAAATATTTCGCGTAGACCTCGTTCATGGCAGCATAATCGTTCATGTCGGCCAGGAACACCGTCGTCTTGACCACCCGCCCCATGCCGGAGCCAGCGGCTTGCAGCACGGCTTTGACGTTTTCCAGCGCCTGCGCTGTCTGGGCTTCGATGCCGCCAGGGGCCAGCGTCTTCGTGCCGGAGATTAGCCCAACCTGTCCAGCCGTGAAAACCATGCCATTCGCGACGACCGCATGCGAATAGGGGCCAACAGCGGGTGGGGCAAGCGGGGCAGTAACAGTTATCTTTGACATAATTGACTCCATCTATAACATAAATTTACAAAATACAACCAAACCACCGGTTCAACAGGGGTCAAACTAACTAAACTCATCGCAAATGCATACGAGTTTTGACTATTTTACCGCAAAAGAATGCAAGTTCGGCCAGAAAGCGGTATAATAGTACCGAATGTCAGTCTCTACTGAGGGTGATGTGCGAAAATTGCTGAGTTGGATGCTGGGGATTGGGCTGGGAGCTACAGTTAGTGTGCTGTTGGTTATGCTCTTTGCACCTGCATCTGGCCCAGACATTATCGCCCAGTTCAAACAGGGCTGGAACGCCACCCTGGAAGAAGCTCGACAGGCGAACATGCAGCGCCGCGCCGAATTGGAAGCGGAACTCGCTCGTCGCCAAAAACGGACACCGCAACTTTCTGAATAGCGGTTCCCGCGCCAACAGGATTCGACCACCGATACTCGCTTGAGCCGGTGGTCGTTTCGTTTTAAGGCTGGTTACGCTTCGTCGACCAGCCGGGCCGTAAATTCGATCTCCAACCCCACATCGTTCGCGACGTTGGCAACCCCCGGCACTGAGGGGATGTTCAGATCATACATATCGCGGGTTATCATGGTTGTGCCCAACCCATCCAGCCGTTCTGGTGTGACCATCCTGCCGGTGACATCAAACGTGATCGACCGGGTAATGTTGCGGACGGTGAAATCGCCAATAATCTGGAAGCTAATTTCTTGATCTACGCTGACCGTTGCCGGTAAGCCAACGACCGCGGTTGGAACAAAATTGGCGAACTCATATTCATCCAGGCGCGATTCTAAAATTTCAGTCCGCAAAGCGCGGTCACGGAATTCGTTGTCGGTGTGCAGTGTGCGGACATTGATGACAATTTCACCGACCTGGGAGGCAGCCGGGTTATCAAAATCAACGATGATGTCACCGGCAACCTGGTCAGTGACGCCGACGACGGTTACTGGCGCACCCTCCAGTTCTTCGTCAATGATGAACCGTACAGTAGTGCGTTCCGTATCAATTCGGAACAGGCCGCGTCCAGTAAGGGCATCCGCCGCGCTGGCCGCCGCCTCAGCCGTGGGTGCAACAGTAGGTTCCGGGGCGACGGTTGGCGGTACCGGCGTCGCGGTGACGATGACTGGATCGACCTCAATACCGGAAACGGCAGCATTCAAGGCCGCGACTTGGGCCTCCAGCCCCGTGATTTGTTCGCTGAGTGCGCTGATGTCTGAACCGGTGTCACCGGATTCCAATTGAGCCAGAATGGCATCCAGTTTGGTATCCAGTTGCGCAATTTGGGTAGCGACCGGATCAGGCGCGGCGGTTGCGTCCAAAGAAAGGGTGGGGGCGCTGATTGGCTGGCTGGCCTCGCCCGAACCACCTACAAACCAGATGTAGCCGAATGTCCCGGCTGCTGCGCCAATCCCCAGCATGACCAGGCCCACAATAATGATGGTTGCTCGTTGTCCCATCGTTCCTCCTACACATACAGCAAAATATAAAAGAGGCGAACCGGGGTCCGCCTCTCAGTTGGCTTCTCGCCGCAAACTTACATCCCGACGACGATCACCTGACCGTCACCGTCGGTGGCTGAGTTCACCGAAACATACAGGTTGCCGTCAGCATCCATCGCCAGCGCATAAGGTGTTGACAGGTCGCCGAGCACCGTTTCGGCTCCATCGGCGGAAACGGTCAGCACCTGACCCGGACCCCAGCCCTGGTCGAAGACGCCATACTGCACTGCATAAATTGTACCATCGTCGGTCACGAGCACATCGGTGATGGCCGTGAGTCCGTCATAGGTCTCAACCAGTTCGCCACCGGACCAGCGCTCAATCCGGGCACTGCCTTCAGCGAATGGGAAGCCAGAGAGAAAACCAACGTACAGGTCACCATCCGGGCCAACATCAACGCTGGTGGGGACGGGTGAACTGTCGCCAAGTTCCCAGGCGACGGCGATCTGCGCCCCGTCTTCGGGCGTCCAACTATACAGGGAGTTACCACTGGCATCCACGATATAAACCGTGCCATCGTCGGCAACAGCAAAATCAACCGGGTTGGCAGCGATAATGTCACCGTCGGGATTCTCGGCGGCTTCCAGTGAATACAGGTCGACGAAGGTCTTGATCCGCAGGGTGTCGCGGCTGAGTTCGACCAGGCCCATACTGAACGGCAGAATGTTGGGTGTTTCACCCAATGCCAGCCAGATCGACTCATCGGTGACGAGAATATCCGAGGCACCGCGCGAGTTGCTGGCGTTCTGGCTACCAAAACCCATCGCAACTATTTCCACATCACCTTCGGGAGACACGCGGGTGATCTGACCAGAAGCCCCCACCGGGATCGGCGCACGACCACCTTCAAGCTCAAAGTCGCCACCGTTACCAGCTTCGATCACATACAGATTGCCGTCACCATCAAACGCCATACCGCGCGGGTTGAGCAAGCCATCAACCACGACTTCCTGGGCGGCGGCGGGCAGCACAATAGTGAGCAGCAAAAGCACTATAGCTAACTGACGAATCATCCTTAAACCTCCTGCGAAATAAATGTTTGTGAGCAGACGCTCAGTAATTGACTACGCAAGAATAACATTGGACGGATTGCCCGCTGATGAGAGCCTTATGAGAAGCAACGTGGGCAGATTAACCAAAGGTTGTGTGCCAAGGCGTTAGATTTGCTATAGTCTTTTGAAAACGAGCATCCAGGTGGTGAACTCATGAGCTGGCATACCAACGCGATTTTTTATGAACTGTATTTACGGGCTTTTGCTGATGGGAATGGCGATGGGCATGGTGATTTCGCGGGCTTGCGTGACAAGCTGGATTATCTGCAATGGCTGGGCGTGGATTGCATCTGGCTCCTGCCATTTTACCCCTCCCCGCTCAAAGATGATGGTTATGACATTGCCAGCTTTTTCGGCCTGAACCCGACCTTTGGTCTGATGGAAGATTTCCAGATGACTGTTGACGCGATTCACCGGCGGGGGATGCGTATTATCGCCGACCTGGTGGTTAATCACACATCCGATCAACATCCCTGGTTTGTCGAATCGCGCCGCAGCAAGGATTCCCCCCTGCGCGATTATTATGTCTGGAGTCCGACCCCTGAACCCTATTCGGATGCGCGAATCATCTTTCTCGATACTGAAGAATCGAACTGGGCCTATGATGAAGGTTCCGGCGAATATTACTGGCATCGCTTTTACAGCAGTCAGCCGGACCTGAACTATGATAATCCGGCGGTGCGCCAGGCGATGCTGGATATTGTCAGCTTCTGGATGGATATGGGGCTGGATGGTTTTCGGGTGGATGCGGTGCCCTATTTATTTGAGCGGGAAGGCACAAGTTGCGAAAATCTGCCGGAGACGCACGCGTTTCTCCGGGACCTGCGCCAGATGATTGACCAGCGTTATCCAGGTGCGATTCTGCTGGGCGAAGCGAACCAATGGCCGCAGGATTTGCGTCCTTACTTCGGCGATGACGACGAATTTCACATGTGTTTTCATTTTCCGGTGATGCCCCGCCTGTACATGGCGCTGGCAAAAGGGGACCGCCGCAGCGTCGTTGACATTTTAGCGGATACACCGAGCATTCCGCCGAATTCGCAGTGGGCAACGTTCTTGCGCAATCATGATGAACTTACGCTGGAAATGGTCACGGAGGCCGACCGTCAATTTATGTGGGAGCATTATGCCCCGCAGTCGCGCCAGCGTCTAAACCAGGGTATTCGCCGCCGATTAGCCCCGCTGTTAGATAATGATCGCCGTAAGATCGAATTGCTCAACTCAATGCTATTTACTCTGCCGGGTGCGCCAGTGCTCTATTATGGGGATGAGATCGGCATGGGCGATAATGTTGATCTGTTTGATCGGAACGGGGTGCGCACCCCAATGCAGTGGTCAGCGACGGCGAATGCGGGCTTCTCAATCGCACCGGCTGACCAACTGTATGCGCCAGTAATTGATGCGGGTGAATTTAGTTACCATCAGGTCAACGTGCTCCAGCAACAGGCGGCAGGTGACTCCCTGCTGCATACGGTGCGCCGCATGATTGACAAACGCAAAGGGCTGCCGGTGCTGGCGAAGGGCACGCTGGAATGGCTGGACGACCTGCCACCTGAAGCCCTGTGCTTCTGGCGACACGCAGCGGACCAGAGCCTGCTGGCCTTGCATAATCTCGCGGACAGTTCGTTTGATCTCTACCTGCCACCGGGCCATATCTACCGTGATGCGTTGCACACTGCCAATGCTATCAACGGGCACAGCATCACCCTTCCCGCCTATGGCTATCGCTGGCTGTTGGCGGAATAGGACCCGAAACGGGCAGAAAACTAATCAATGTAACCCAATGCCCGCAGGTTATCTTCAATCACGTCGTTAACCGCGCCAACCCCGTTCGTCGGGGAACGCTGCGCTGTTTTGGCTTTGACAAAATCGGTGAGATGCGTCTTCAATCGCTGGGCAATGCCGGGTTGCTGAGCAGCGATGTCACGAATCTCAGTCGGGTCTGCCTGCGTATCATAAAGTGCCTCGACTCGATCATGGACCATCGCCAGCTTATGGTCGCCATCGTACACGCCGCGCCGCACCTGACGCAGTTGCATCTGTTCTATGACCTGTGGGTTACGATGTTCCAGCACACTGATGAAGGTTGATGGGGGATACGCTTCGGCGAAAGCAACCCCGCCCTCAGAGTCAGGTTGACCATTGGTCGTCCGCGCCAGCGATAACGCCTGCATATTCGCGTTGGGATCACCTTCAGGGAGCGGTGCCGGTACACCAGCGAGATCTAACGCGGTATGGAAGATGCGGCGGGTCGAGACATTCGTTTTAACGTGGTGGCTGCGGGGAAAGCAACCAGCCGGGTCGTGGATAATCAACGGCACATGCACCAGCTCTTGGTAAACCACGAAGCTGTGGCCGACAAAGTTATGATCGCCGTGCGCCTCGCCATGATCGGCAGTGATAATGACGATTGTATCTTCCAGCACATTCGCTGACCGCAGATAAGCGAGTAACCGCCCCAGATGATAATCCTGGTGCAGGGTTTCAGCATCGTAAAAATCATTGAGGACGCGTTGTTCCCAGTCCGCCAGGGGCGGGTCGGTTGGGCTGGCCCAGCGCGCAGCTTCAGCATTAAAACGTTGCATAAAGCGGTACGCATGGCGGTTCTCACGCAAACCTGGATTCACGCGGTCCAGGTAATCCTGGGGTGGGCGATAGGGCAAATGGGTCCCCATCAAGTTTAAAAACGTAAACAGCGGTTGGCCCGTATTCCCGGCCCGGTGCTGTCGCATGTAGGCGATCACATCATCAACGGAATTAGGTGTGTGACCTTTGTAATTGACGAAGCGCGTCCACAGCGGCACCAACAGCGGATTTAGCGAAATGCGAAAGAGCCAGTCAGAATGGGCAAAGCGATTCTGGGTGGGTCGGGCGAACCGTTGCCAGCGCTGCCGCACGGCACGGCGGATGGGACCGCGCGGCTGCCGGAAAGGGCGTTGGACCGAAGCCCCCGCATAATTGTAGAAGGCATCGAATCCACGTTGCAAGCCGTTGTTCAAAACGCCGACCAGTGGGTTATTGCAGAAGCCGACCGTGTGATAACCGGCGTGCTGTAGTATTTCGGGTAATACGGGATTCATTCGAGAAATCTGGCTGTAGGCCTGGGTTACTTGATGACTGCTGGTGTAGAGGCCGGTGAACATGGAAACATGTGACGGGACCGTCCACTGCGCCGGGGCAATGGCCCGCTCGAATTGGGTTGCATGGGCCGCGAACTGATCCAATGCCGGGGATGTTTCCCGGTGATAGCCATAGGTTGACAGCCGATCACGACGCTGGGTATCGAGAATTATCAACAGGATATTGGGTTGAACCATGAACAACAACACTCTCTTTACGAACAAGCGATCATTATACCATCCAGCGGAATCCGTATGTTATTTTCTTTGCAAAGCATCATTTTTCTGAATTATTGATATGTGTTAACCTGATTTTAGTGTTACAAATCCGTTTATAAATCTAAACCTGGCCTCAAACAGATCTACATTCTTTATTTTTTTGACATACAAATTTGCCCTTATACTGATAAAAAGTTATGCAATCTATGGGGGGGCAATGGATTTTCATTCGCAGGATGACTATTATGATATTGAAGCCGCTATTCGTACCGGCGACCTGGCTTATGCCCGTGAACGTATCCGCGAATTAATCCGCCAGCAGCCTACAATCGAGGTCTGGTACCTGGCTGCCCTGGTTGCCCGCACCCCCCAGCAGCGGCGCAGTCTGTTAGAAAAAGTGCTCAACCTTGACCCCAATCATGAACGTGCTCGCGACGCGCTGGCCGCAATGGTCCCGTTGCAATCGACCACTGTATCCTACTCATTCATGACCCGTGTACGCCGCATCTTCCGCCGGGAAATGGCCTGAAATCCGCAGCCCGAGTACAATAACATCAGATTGGCAGTTGACTGTTTTTCGCCATTGGTTTCTGGCCGCGAAAATCCACTTATAATACAGCAATTTCATGCATTGTTTTCGGAAACTGGTTACTGAAGGAGTAGCTCATGGCCCGTGCGAATATTGCCGGATTAGACTATGAATCAACGACGATTGAGTTTAATGTGCGGCCTGCGCCCGGCACTGTGCCCAACGAGGTTCTTTTTAAGGCGCAAAAAGGGGAAGTTGGACTCGAAATTCTAGCGGTTGAGGCGGATAACCAGGGCACGACGCGCCCGGATGGACAAGTTTATCAGTGGTTCAAGCTCAAATTCGCCAATGGTCAGGAAGGCTGGTTACGCGGGCATGTCTTAACGATTGAGGGCGATCTCACACAATTCGGATATGGGACGATTTCGCCAGCCGTATATGCCTATAAACTCAATCGCGTGATCCCGACAGCAGCGCCCGCACCAACACCAGCCCCAACGGCGCCGACAACCGCCAGTGAAGTTACCACGACACCAGCGCCGACGGCTGCCAGTGAAGTTACGACAACAACGACTCCAGCCCCAACGGCACCGACAACTGCCAGTGAAGTTACCCCGGCCCCCACGCCCATTGCCGCTCCAACCCCCACTATGCCTGCACCGGTGGCACCAGTCGCGCCTGTTGCCAGCGATTTGTGTGCCGGAAAGGTGACTGCTGGTCGTGGTGCGAAACTGCGGCAAGCGCCCGTGACCGGGAACCAGATCACGATTCTGCCGTTTGACATGATTGTGGAAATCCTGGAAGTGAGAAGCATTGCGGGCCAGCGCTTTCGCTGGGTGCGGTTGAACGCCGATGGTACCGAAGGCTGGACGCGGGAAGATTTGTTGAGCTACAGCGGTGATTGCGCCCGTTTCAATTTGGCGGTGACATCCACGACGGCAGAAGTTGCGGTGGAGTATGCCGACTACACCGGCACTGCTCTGTACCCGGTGCCCATGAACAACGCCCGCTTTGTGCGGGGGTTTACCGGCCACCAACCGAACCATCCCGGTGTGGATTATGGTGGTGATGAGGGCGAACCCATGCTGGCCGGTCCAGTTGGCGGGTTGGTCGTCGCGGTAGAGGAATGCACCCGCTGCAACGTCCCTGGCAAACCCAGCACCAAACTTCAGGGTCTGGGCCTCGGCGATCCGAATGTGTTCACTGACAAAGGCTGGAATTTCGGTTTCGGCCATTACATCATCGTGCGCTACTTGCACAAACAGCTGCCGCCGCAAACGAAACAGTCACTGGCGAATGTAGGCCGTTCGGGCCAGCATATCTATGCGATGTATGCCCACCTACAAGGGATAGACATCAACCCCGATATAGAAGTGGGCACGGTGTTGGAAGGTAATCAGGTGTTTACAGCGTGTGGCAATAGCGGCAATTCCAATGGGCCGCATCTGCACCTGGAACTCCGCGCCGATTCGCGTCCAAATTTCCCCGGTTGGGCCAGCATTCGCAATGGTTTGGTCGATCCGCTCATTATGTTTGAGCGTGGTTGATGCAAATGGCAGATCAAACCGGTAAACCGCTCGGCCAGGTCTGGAATATCGCTGAACTGATAGCGGCGCAGTCAGCCGCCTATGCTGAATTTCTAAGCATTCCGGCGATGAGCCTGGGCATTTATAAACTGCCTGCTGGTGGGGTGGATGAACAAACGCCCCACGCTGAAGACGAAGCCTATTACGTGGTTGAAGGTCGAGCCAAAATCGAGATTGAGGGCAAGGTGCAAACCGTTGAACCTGGCACATTGATTTTCGTCGTGGCACAGGCGCAGCATCGCTTTATCGAGATTGAGGCTGATTTAGAATTGCTGGTGTTCTTCGCCCCGGCGCATCAGCAGTCAGCGGGCGGCTAAGCTTCGTCCTAAAAAAACAGAAAGTGCCGAGACAGTCAGTTCTCGGCACTTATGGTGCTGTTGGTCAACTCATTTTTGGGCGCCATTGCTGCCAGCCCACCCGGCCTCCCCAATTAGAATCAGTCACTGAGTTGCCATCACCCGGTTGGGGGGAAACTAAGTCTGTTTGAGCAATTCCTCTTCCGGTCGACGCTCACGATAACCGGCCACCAGCAGACCGGGGCGGCCCATGCTCTGCCCATATACCTGGTCATTATGCGGGTCGCGATAGCCGACGCGCACCATACGGCGCGGTTGCTTGGTCTGGTTGATGTATGAGCCGTGAATGGTGTAGTAACAGAACAACACGACATCGCCGCGTTTGGCCGGGACCGGGACCGTATCTTCCAGTTTGTATTGATCGGTAGGCAGGTGTGGGGTACACGGGCCATCTTCGGTTTCGGTAATGTGCTTGAGCGCCCCCATTTTGTGCGACCCGGCTAAAAAGCGAATTTCACCGTTCTCATGACAGGTATCATCCAGATGCACCAGCACGTCGATAAAGCGCTCATTGGTATGCCCGTAAAAAGGATCATCCTGATGCATGGGGAAGGGATGCCCGGTTTGCGGCGGCTTGATATGCATGGTGGAATGGTGCAGTTCGACATTGGGGCCGATCAACTGCGACAGGGCGCTGACCAGCCGGGGATTCGTCACGCAGCGCATCCACGCCGATGAATATAAATGCAGGTCATGCATGGCGGTCAACTTGGATTGTTTCTCGACTTCCGGGTCCATGTAGGCCTGCCGCCAGGGGCCAGACCAGCCGGGGCTGGTAAACGACCAATCCTGCACCAGGCGGTCCAGTTCATCGGCCAGTTCATCGGCTTCGGCGGGGGTGAATACTGCTGGAATATGCAAAAATCCATTTTCGTGATAAGAAGCGATCTGTTCTGAAGTTAACATGCGACACTATCCTTTAGCCATTTTCATTGCTATTATGCCCCCGCCTGGGGTCAATTTTCAAGTTTTTGTTGATACCTGACCCTTTAGCTCGACGTTAGGCGCAACGAGTTTCATATGGTCTTGGTTTCATTGTTGTTGTTCTTGTCTCAGGATTAACGTTTGAAGCGATTATTTTTTTATCTACACTATGCGTGGCGCAACCTGCGCGGCAATCGTCGCTGGACCACGTTTGCCATTTTGAGTGTTGCTGCCGGGGTCGCTACCGTGGTGGCCTTGCGCAGTCTGGGGCTGGCCGTTGGCGATTCGTTATTGGTCAATCTGCGTGAGTTGAATCGAGGCGATGTCACGGTAAGGACGGTCGGCGGTGGCTTTTTCAGTTTTACGGTGAATCAGGGCGCGGCTGAAGGTCGCATTTTTTTGCCCTGGCAAATCGACCAGATTACCGAGATCACCAATCGTTATGACGGTCGGTTGACGCTATATAGTTCCTATAACAATGTTCAGGTGACAGCGGCGGATGCCAGTGGCAACGGTCGCCCGCAATTTATCAACACCTTGTTCATTGACCCCCAGACGTTTGCGATTGCGCGTGACATTCGCATGATTGACCCGCCGGATGTGCCATTGGCGGCTGTATTTACCGGTGGCTTGCAGGTGGTTATCAGCGCCAATTTGGCCGAGGACGAAGGCCTGCGCGTCGGTGATCCGGTACGCGTGACCGGGACAACCGAAACGTTTACCGTCGTGGGCATCGTGCCCACCGATACCGAAGCCAATATCCGCAATGTCACCGCCTCATTTTTTGGATTCGCCTATTTCCCGGCAGAACTCGCGCCGGTGATGCAATTAAACGCCGCCCCCAACGCCATCAGCATCGTGCTGCCCGATGGCACATCTGCGAACACGATCCGCGAATTCGGCCTGCAACTGTGGCGCACGCGGGCGGGTATTTTTTCGATGGATACCACGCCGGACCTCCTGGAACGCAACACCGAGATCGCTGACATGATCGGGCGGTTTATCGTCGTCCTGGGTTTGGGCGCGTTGTTGATTGGCGGCGTTGGCATCGTCAACACGATGCTGGTGATGGTAGGGCGGCGCACGCTGGAAATCGCCTCGCTGAAGACGTTTGGCCTTAAGCGCCATGAAATTGGCCTGCTCTTCACGACTGAAGCGCTATTGTTAGGGTTGCTAGGGAGTGCGCTGGGGATGGTTTTTGGCCTCGTCCTCAGTCTGGTGGTCAATGCCTATGGCGAAGCATTGATTCAACAAGAATTAACGTGGCGGTTTTATCCTGAAGCGGTGATCTTCGGCTTTGGATTGGGCATGGTCGTGACGCTGGTTTTTGGTGTGCTGCCAGTGTTGATCGCGGCGCGGGTGCGACCAGCGATTATCTTGCGGCCTAATCAGACACATATTCCCCGAACCAGTATCAATGAAGTCGGCGTGTCGTTGGCGATTCTCATTTTGGTGCTGGGGACGATTGCCGGGCAAATTGTCGGTCCATTATTTGAACAAGCACTGGGCGACCGTACGCCGCATTTCATCATTACGGGCGTGTTGCTGGTTACGGCAACACTCGTCTTTCTGGCCGGATTGGTCGGTGTTCTTTGGCTGCTGGTGTGGTTGATTAGCCGCTTGCCCGCCTTTGGCAATGTCGATATGCGGCTGGCGCTGCGCAATATGACTGCTCGTCGTACCCGAACCGCCACGACCCTGTTAGCGCTCAGTGCCGGGATGTTCGCCCTCAGCAGCATTAGCTTTTTCGGTCTGGGCGCACGCCAGATTGTCCAGTTCCAATTTGCCGAGACGTTGGGCGGCAATGTTATGGTCGTGCCCCTGGTCCGGCAGGGATTGGCACAACGCCTGGTTGATGTGCTGCTGGCCGTGCAGGATGACATCAATTACAACACGCGGATGGGGACCTATTTTTCCCGGCTCGAACTGGTCGATGGCAATCCCATTCAATTGGAAGGACAGAATCGCCCCGGCGTGACATTGCCGCTGGTGGTGCGCGAATCGGAAAAGTCCGACCTGCGCAGCGGCGTCTTGTTAGCCGGGCGTGACCTGCAACCGGATGATTTTGGGCAGCGGGTCGTCGTGCTGTCCGAGCAGTCACTGGTTGAATCGACCGTGCGTGAGTTTACGCTGGCCGATCTGGGTGTTGCCATTGGCTCCACCGTGCGCTTGAGCATCAGGGGCGAACGCTATGATTTTGAGGTCATCGGCATTGTGACCAGCGCCAATGGCATCGTGCCGAACTTTGGCGGGGTGTTTTTACCGCCGGGGGTGATTCCGATGGAGCAGGGTTTTGTCACCTTCAATGTGCTGGACGTTTCCCCGGAAAATGTCGATGACGTGCTGTTGAATCTCTCAACGATTCCGCTGATTCTGGCGGTAGATGTGTCGTTTGTTGACAGTTTGATGACGCGTCTCATTGACCAGATGAGCGCGATTCCGTCGATTGTCGGCATCCTGTCACTCATGGCGGCAGCCGTGATTATGGGTAACACGGTGTCGCTGGCAACGCTGGAACGCCGTCAGCAGATTGGTGTCCTCAAGGCGATGGGCCTGCGGCGGGAGCGGGTGCTACGTGTGCTGCTGCTGGAAAATACGCTCATCGGGTTGTTGGGCGGCGTGCTGGGAATCGCCATCAGCGGTGTGCTGGTGACGGTGATGACTGCACTGGGCACCGGGATTCCGATTCCACTGCCCACCGAGGGTCGCCTGCTGGTGGTGGGGTTGCTGGTGGCATCGTTGCTTATTGCCTGGGGGGCGACGTTTTTTAGCGCCCGCGTGACAGTCAATGAGCGCGTGTCACAGGTGTTGCGCTATGAGTAATTAATCGTCACCACGAAATTTGTATCCACAAAATTTCACGCTTCCGCATTGGTCTCTTAACAAAATGTCGGTAAACTGGGACATCTTTAGTGAATCCTCCCAAAATCTGTGAGGATTTTCCGGTCAATGATGTAGCAAAGAGAAGTGTTGTGGCGCGTAAATTAGATCAAATCCTGGTAATTGATGTTGAGGCAACCTGCTGGCCGGGCAGTCCACCCGAAGGCCAGGTAAGTGAGATCATCGAAATTGGTATTTGTCCCGTCGATGTTGTCAGCGGTGAACGCCTGGAAAAACGTAGTCTGATCGTCAAGCCAGAGCAATCCAGAGTGAGTGAATTCTGCACCCAATTAACTTCACTCACCCAGAATCAAGTCAATAAAGGGATGACATTTGCGGCGGCCTGTGCCTTGTTGGAGCGCGAGTATGGTTCGAAGAAACGCGTCTGGGCCAGCTATGGCGATTATGACCGGACGCTGTTCCAGCGGCAGTGTGCGGCGCGGGCCGTAAACTATCCCTTTAGCCCCAGCCACATCAATGTGAAAAGTCTCTTTGGCATCATGCATGCCCTGCCCTATGAGATTGGCATGGCGCGGGCGCTGACTATGTGTGGTTATGAATTGGAAGGTCGTCATCATCGGGGTGACGATGATGCCTGGAATAGCGCGCGGTTGCTCATCAATTTGCTGCTGGTACGCAGCCCTGACAACCAGCCGGAGTTACGCTAAAATATTGCGCATGATTTCACGAATAATCCGTAGCATTGCCAATCCCGAAGCGGCGGCTCCACCCTGGAGGCCGGTTGCGGCGGGAGTTACAGTGGTGGTTGCCATCATCGCGTTTATCGCGGGCAGCATTCTCACCTTGACTTTGTTGGAGGGCAACAGCCTCGCACCGCTATTGGCCTGGTCAGTGGGTGGTCTGGTCACGACGGTTTATGTGTGGCTGAGTCGCCGGCATCAGCGGACAGCACTGCGGCTGGGACCGGCCAATGCCCGTCTCTTTATCGTCCTCTTGTTTGCCGTTGGCATGGCAATCGTCATCGACACTCTAATTCTGGCCCTGAGTCAGCAATTTTTCCCCGCACCAGAATTGGTGAGTTTGTTGTTTACCGATCCGGGGGTGGCTGGCTGGCTGATGGCGGCGTTGTTCATGATCGTTATTCAGCCGGTCGCCGAGGAACTGGTTTTTCGCGGCGTCGTTTTCCCAACGGCTCGCTCCTTATTTGGGGGCTGGCTCGGCTGGTTGCTCAACGGGCTGGTCTATGCGGTTTTCCACCTCATCTTATATACATCTGGCCCGGCGACCCTCTGGTTTACGCTGGTGACGCCGCTGTTGGCGGGCTTGTTTATCGGTGGGGTGCGGGCCTACACACGTTCGACCGGGGCCGCGATTGTCGCCCATATGGGCTTTGGGATCTTCGCCATTATCAAACTGCTGGCGCTCCCCCTGTGAAAGCATTCACAATCAGCAATCGGTGGAATGAGATGGGATGACAAAAATCCAGTTTGGCCTGGTCGTGCCGGGCGATGCTTTACATCAGTCACGGCGTCATCGCTACCTGGATGATGTCAATGCCCTGCTTCATACTGTGAAAGGTCATTATGATTCTGCGTGGTTTATCGATCATCTGATGTTCGATAATCAGGATGTGTTAGAAGGATGGACAGCACTCACTTATCTTGCAGCCCGGCATCCTGAACTTCGGTGGGGTCATGCCGTGCTTTGTCAATCGTTCCGCAATCCAGCCCTCCTCGCTAAAATGGCCGCAACGCTCCAATTTATGTCTTCAGGCCGTTATATTCTGGGTATCGGTGCTGGCTGGCATGCCGTTGAACACCTGGCCTATGGCTATGATTTTGCAGGACCAGGCGTCAGGGTCGAAGCTCTGGACGAGGCACTCCACATCATCAAAACTCTGTGGTCACAGGAAAAGTCCACTTTTGCGGGTCAATATCATCACATTGCGAACGCATATTGTGAGCCAAAACCTGACCCGTTACCGACGATTATGGTCGGCGCATTTAAGCCAAAGATGTTGCGGCTGGCAGCCAAACACGCGGATTGGTGGAATGTTTCATCGACGAGCATTGACGATTATCGGCGCTATGTCCATGAATTCGAGGGCGCGTGTGAGGCCGTTGATCGCGATCCGCAGACAATCCGGCGAACGTGGTGTGGCGGTTGTGCCTGTGCGCCCACTTCGGCGCAGGTGTTGGCGCTCAGTCATGAACGGCTTCAGGTTGGCGAGGACTTTGTGGGTACGCCACCAGAGATTATCGAGCAGATGCAGCCGTTTATCGAACTGGGGGTGGATTACTTTATGCTCGATTGTGGTGGATTCCCCGATCTGACAACTGTCGAAACACTGGCGCGTGACGTATTGCCCGCACTTAACGCCTAGTTCGTTTCTTGATGCACGAATTCGATCATTGATACAAGGGCAAGGTGTCCACGCTAAGTTATTTGGGAACTGTGTTCGACGTGGTACGATTGCTTAAGTCAGGATGGAATCAAAAGGTACAGTCGGGGATATGTTATCTTCAACCGCCACGATTATTGTTGCTTCCACCAATCCAGTCAAAGTTGCGGCGACGCGCCTGGGCTTTGAGCAGATGTTCCCCGGCGCATCTTTGACGGTCACGGGCATCAGCGTACCATCGGGGGTGAGCGATCAGCCCCTGTCGGATAGTGAAACCTTGCAAGGTGCACAGAATCGGGCGCATCAGGCCCACCTGGCGCAGCCTGACGCCGATTTTTGGGTGGGAATCGAAGGTGGTTTGGATGAAGCGGCAGATGGCCGGTTTGTCGTCTTTGCCTGGGTTGCCATCGAGGGGCGCGACCGCAGCGGGCAAAGCCGCACCGCAACCTTTATCCTACCGCTGGCAGTTGCAAGGTTGATTCGGCAGGGTTATGAACTGGGCCATGCGGATGACATCGTGTTTCAGCGTACCAACTCCAAGCAGCACACTGGCTCGGTGGGCATTCTGACCCATGATGTCATTACGCGCACCACGTACTACCAGCAGGCGGTGGTCCTGGCTTTAATTCCGTTCATGAATCATGACCTGGAATTCTAATGACCACCATCCGTGCGGCGCTGAACGCTGCTCGAGAACGTTTTCGGACCATTTCCGAATCGCCGGGCCTGGATGCCCAACTGCTGTTGATGGGGATACTGGACGTAGAACGGGCCTGGCTGCTGGCTCATGATGACGAAAGCCTCACGCCTGACCAGCACACGCACTTTATTACCTGGGTCGAGCGGCGGGCCGCTGGTGAGCCGATCGCCTATATCCTGGGCCAGCGCGGATTTTATGACCGGGATCTGCTCGTTACACCGCATGTCTTGATTCCGCGCCCAGAAACTGAGCTGCTGCTTGAAGCCGCCTTAACCCATGCGGCGGATTTGAAGCAACCGGTCGTGGCTGATATTGGGACCGGCAGCGGGGCTTTGGCCGTGACGTTTGCTGCCAATTGCCCCCAGGCCGAGGTCTATGCAACCGACATCAGCCCCCAGGCTTTGCACGTCGCCCGCTATAATGCACAGCAACACGCGGTCAACGTGACGTTTTTTGAGGGTGACTTACTGGTCCCCCTGATCGAGCGTGGTATAGGGCTTGATATTGTCATGGCGAATCTGCCCTATATTGCCAGTAGTGAACTTCCGCAACTGGCGGTTAGCGCTTACGAACCACAGCTGGCGCTGGATGGTGGTCCCGATGGCCTCGACCTGGTGCGGCGGTTGGTTGCTGATCTACGTCAGGTGAGTCATGCTGGTACCCTCGCTTTGTTGGAAATCGGTGCCGATCAAGGCCAATTAGCCCTGAAGATCGCTGCAGCACTTCAGCCCCTGCACGCTAGAATCCTGCCAGATTACGCCGGTCACGACCGCATCCTGCGAATAGTGTTATAAACGGCGTCTACATGCTATGATTTGCCATTAAATTGATTGGACTATATGGGGAGATTCTCATGCAACCCTATGGCACCACCACGACCGGGCTACCGATTGAAGCTTATCCGCTGACGAACGCCAATGGCATGGAAGTGACCATCATCACCTATGGCGGCATCATCACATCGATTCGCGTACCCGACCGCGACGGTGTTTTTGCCAATGTCGCCCTCGGTTTTGATAACCTGGCAACTTACGAAACAGCGAATCCCTACTTCGGCGCGATCACCGGACGTTATGCCAACCGCATCGCGGGCGCGACCTTCACGCTGGACGGCGAAACCTACATGCTGGCCGCCAATGATGGTCCCAACTCATTACATGGCGGCTTAAACGCCCTTGATAAACAGGTGTGGGCCGTGACCAGCAGCAACGCCAACAGCGTCACCTTGCACCATCTCAGCCCGGACAACGATGAAGGTTATCCGGGCAATCTTGACGTCACAGTGGCCTATACACTCAACGACGATAATGGCTTGCAGATGACTTATACCGCCACGACCGACAAACCCACCGTCATTAACCTGACCGATCACTCACTGTTTAATCTGGCGGGCGAGGGCAGTGGCAGCATACACGATCATCTGATGATGATTAATGCCGACCGCTATACGCCGGTTGATGAAACCGCGATTCCCACTGGCGAACTGGCCCCGGTTGCTGGGACGCCGTTTGATTTTCGCCTGCCAAAACTTATCGCCGCCGGGCAGCGTTCGAATCATCAACAGATTGTTTATGGACATGGCTATGACCATAATTTTGTGCTCAATCGCCCTGACGATCAATCCAGCGTGCTGGCGGCCCGCGCCTATGAACCGCAATCCGGGCGCTGGTTGGAAGTATGGACGACTGAACCGGGGATTCAATTCTACTGCGGTAATTTCCTGGATGCGACGCTGGTAGGTCCCAGTGGTCGCCTCTACCGGCAAAGTGATGGCTTTGCGCTGGAAACGCAACATTTCCCGGATTCGCCCAATCAGCCGGATTTCCCATCAACTGTGTTGCGCCCTGGTGAAACCTACGAATCCACCACCACCTATAAATTTGGCGTAGCCTAAGCATCCAATCTCACCCCTACGCAGCGTCCTCCTAACAATTTGCGCGGGACGCTGCCCTCCTTTCATCTGACTGTAGCAACTCAGAAATTCCCGCCGAGCCAGATCCTAAAACAGCGCTTCTGCCTATTCATACCCAATCCCTCTCGATTCTAAACCAAAATGTTGCAACCCTTACAATTCGCTGTGTTTAGTTACGTGACAGGGAATTATTTTAATTTATGTAAATAATTAGCTGGCATAGGATCAGACTTATAGCAACCATCATAACAACCCGGGAGGTAACATGAAACAGAGAATTAAAATTTTAATTACAGTTTTACTATTATCGTTGGCGACGACGATGGTCTCGGCGGGGGAGCAAGTGCTCGAGGAGCCAGTTAACGGCGTGCAAGTCACTTTTTCCACTCCGGACACTTACGAAGCGTGTCCTGAAACCGCCACAACCGATCAAATTTCCACCAGTGGCGTGCCATCCGACTGGCGGTTGGTTGGTGGTGTTATCGTTCAGGCGGTTACGGACAGCGGCTTTCAGGAAATCACCACCTATCCAATTGATCAGAACGGGGACATTGACCTGACGATACAATACCCGCCAGTTGACAATTGGCCGGTATTCATGGGCAATAGCGGTGAACGCCGGGCGCAAATCCAGGTCGATTTGGTACTGAATCTGGTAACACCAGAAGATTTCTTCATCGAGGAAATCAATATCGTATCAGGGCCGGGGGCTGGTCAAACGATTCCAGCAATTGGCCCGTATAATGACTGGGGACTATTCTGCGACGATCCGCCAGGAAATGCGACCATCTGGGACAGTCTGCCTGGCTGGCTGCGCCGCATCATCATGTGGATCCTGCGGCTACTCTTCGCCCTGTTCTTCGGTTAATCCAGCAACAACCCACATCCTACACTGCTGCTATAAGGCTTATGCTGAGCCGGGTGCGAAATGCCCGGCTCTTTTCTTTGGGTATCTGCTGACAAATAAAAACAGGCCGACATCTAATGCCAGCCTGCTGCTTGCTTGATGGTGTTAAGAGGTTGGTTTAGTCGCCCAGAGCCGGCGCCGTGTCACCGATGTTGTTGGGTGTCCCGGTCTCGTTCATGATGCTTTCGAAGCTTTCGCGGTCCAGCGTCTCACGTTCGATCAGGATTTCCGCCAACTGGTCGAGTTTCATCCGATTTTCGCCCAGATAACTTTTTGCACGGTTATAGGCGGTTTCGACGATGCGCTTTACTTCCTGGTCGATCTGCTCAGCGATTTCTTCACTATAATCGCGCTGTTCACCAATTTCGCGGCCCAGGAACACCGACGAAGATGAACTACCAAAGGTACGTGGCCCCAACAGTTCGCTCATGCCATAACGGGTCACCATGTTCCGTGCCTCAGCAGTAGCCTGCTGCAAATCCATGCTAGCCCCGGTCGTAAACTGGTTGAAGACGATTTCCTCCGCCGCCCGACCGCCCATCGCCACCGCGATGTAATCTTCAAATTGCTCACGGGTACGTTGGAAGTGTTCATCTTCGGGCAGCGACATGACATAACCACCGGCCCGACCACGGGGGATGATCGTGATTTTGTGAACCGGATCCGCTGAGTCCAGCGCATAGCGCATGATGGCGTGCCCGGCCTCGTGATAGGCGACCGACCGTTTCTCTTTCTCCGAGATCACGCGGGTTTTGCGCTCCGGCCCCATAATCACGCGCTCCATACTTTCCTGGAGTTCGCTCATGCCGATGGTCTTCTTATTGCGCCGGGCGGTCAAAATCGCTGCTTCATTGATCAAATTTTCCAGGTCAGCGCCCGAAAAACCGGGGGTAATCTTCGACATGGCTTGCAAATCGGCATCAGGTGCCAGCGGTTTGCCTTTGGCATGAACCTTCAAGATTTCGAGGCGACCCGCAACATCCGGGTTATCCATCGTCACCTTGCGGTCAAACCGGCCCGGACGCAGCAACGCCGGATCAAGGATGTCAGGTCGGTTGGTCGCCGCGATAATGATGACATTGGTGCCCTGCTCGAAGCCATCCATCTCCACCAGAATCTGGTTCAGGGTCTGTTCACGTTCGTCATGACCACCCCCCAGCCCGGCCCCGCGATGGCGACCGACTGCATCAATTTCGTCAATGAAGATAATGGAGGGCGATTCGGCTTTGGCGCGTTCAAACAGATCGCGCACCCGGCTCGCGCCAACACCCACGAACATCTCCACAAACTCCGAACCTGAAATACTGAAAAAGGGCACCCCGGCTTCACCAGCAACTGCTCGCGCCATCAGCGTCTTACCCGTACCGGGCGGGCCGATCATCAACACACCTTTCGGAATGCGGGCACCGAGGCGGATAAATTTCTCCGGCTCTTTGAGGAACTCCACAATTTCGGATAGTTCTTCTTTCGCTTCTTCCGCGCCGGCGACATCGGAGAATGTGACCTGCGGACGCTCCATATCCCGCGTGACACGGGCACGGCTGCGGCCAAAGCTCATCGCCTGATCTTGCCCAGAGCGCACTGACCGCATCATCCGCCACAAAATCCAGATGATGATGAGCGTTGGTACGACCGCGATCAACAATTGGAAGAGCAGGCCACTGGTGTTATCACCCTGCTGCTCAGAATAGTTCACGCGCTGGAGCTCGCCCTCGGTCACGCCGAAGGTTTTCAACGATTCAAACAGGTCGGTTTCCCGTTCTTTATAATAGGTGGCAGTGGTGCCGTTGCTCAACTGAACAACCACATCTTGCCCGCCACGCACGATGATTTCCTCAACATTGCCGCGCTGCACCCACTGGGCAAGCTGGTTAAGGTTGATGCGATTGCTGTTCTGGAAATTACCAGGGCTGCCAAAGGTCAACACAAAGAGCAATAAAACCACCACTCCCATAATAATCCACAAGCGCTGGGCATTGCGGTTGGAGAAGGGCGAATTATTATTGTCGTTGTTGTTATCTTGCGGTGGTCTGTTATTCACACGCATGTACTCCGCTTAAACTGATGGTCTAATCATAATAATTGATTGCAACAAGGTCAAATAAGAATTATCATAGAGTGGATGGGATGCTTCAAGCTGCAAATATTCCAACACCATGCTGAGTATAAACCAGAAGCGTGGGGATGTGTAATGTTAAAACTTGCAAACGTTGTAGCATTCAATCGGTATGACTTTCTACAATAAGTGATACAATAATAGTTGATTTTGGGGAAATCGCTTAACGGAGATGCAGTGTGAGTACCTGTCAAAATTGTGGTCGTGATAATAAAGACGGAACCAAACTGTGTGCCTATTGTGGGATGCCGGTTGATGTTGATCCGCTCGTCGTGAACTCTACCCGCACGTTCGGTGATACCGATTTTGAAGAGGGTCGGCCTCAATGGGGCACGGCACGATTTAATCAACGGATGCGCCTAATTGTTAATGAGCGCGATTCGAAAGACCAGCAAATTTTTTATTTTGATGAAATTGAAGAACTCTTTTTGGGCCGCTACGATCCCGATACGGGAGAATACCCGGAAATCGACCTGACTCCCTACAACGCGGCTGAAAAAGGGGTTTCGCGCCGCCATGCTGCCATTGTCCGCAGTGACAATAATCTGAACATTGTCGATCACAACACCCCTAATGGCACCTACCTCAATGGACAGCGCCTGGTCGCCCATCAGGCGCGGGTGTTGCGTGACGGCGATGAGGTCCGACTGGGTTATCTGGTGTTGCGCATTACCTTTGACCGGGTTTAATCAGATTCTCAGCCACCCTGCTTGCTGTATGCTATACTAAGCCCCATGACTGTGAGCAGCGAAACCGCAAACTACATGAGTGAACGTACCAATCAGGAATGGCTGGCCGACCTCACTGGGCCTGTCAATGTACAAGAACCGGCCCTAAAAGCCCTGAACACGCGCCTCCAACGGGGCATTTATTATTACCTCAGCCGCGAACGCAGCGATTTATCTCAATATTCCGCTCAGGAAATCACCCAGATGGCCGAAGACCTGGCGCAGGATGCGGTACTGCGCGTGCTCGACAATCTGAATAGCTTTCGGGGTGATAGCCGCTTTACCACCTGGGCCACGAAAATCGCCGTGCGCGTTGCCATTAGTGATTTACGGCGGGCGCGTTACAAAGATTTTCGGCTGGACGATGTAACTGCTGATGATGAACTTTTGCCCACAACCAGCAGCGCACCTTCAGTTACGCAGAGTGCGTCGCCAACCCCGGAAAATGCCGCCGAACGCCAGGATGTGATGGAAAAAATTGATGCCGCCCTGCGCGAGGCGTTGACCGACCGTCAATATGAGGCGCTGAATGCGGTTGCGGTGAAAGGGGTGCCGCTGGAAGTGGTAGCGGAACAGATGGGAACGAACCGCAACGCCTTATACAAACTGGTGCATGATGCGCGGCGCAAATTACGCAGCCATCTGGAAGCGCAAGGCCTCTCAATTGAGTACATGCTCAATCTGTTTCAAGATTAACATAATTTTGATAGAATCCGGCGTAAGATCGTTAACCAGAAAATCGTCCGAATAAAGTGTAGACATGCAAATCGGTGGAGCAGCGCAGCAATGGCTTTAGATCGGTTCCAAAAACTTATAGAGTGTCTGAGTTCAGTGCATGAGGACGGTGGCATTGACTGTGGTGCAGCCGGTAAAGAGTTTGAGTGCCTGGCCGAACAAGCTGTTTTGGGCGCAGACATTCATTTTATCCTCCCACAGGTCGCGGCTCACATTGATTGTTGTGCGGATTGTCGTGAAGAATACGACGCACTGGTTACAATTTTGCAGGCTGAGAATCAAACCAGCGGATAGTCAGCTATGCGCAATGGGGCTTCAATCTCCTTTTTCCTCCCATCATCGAATGTAACGGGCGATAGGCTAACAGAGGTAAAATTTATATGAATATCACGAAAACGCGAGTTGTCATTATTGGGTCTGGTCCGGCGGGGCTGACGGCAGCACTGTATACTTCACGTGCTCAACTGGATACAGTGGTTATTACCGGCCCCTTGCTGGGTGGACAAATCGCGACCACCCACGAAGTTGAGAATTATCCGGGCTTCCCCGATGGCACGACTGGCCCGGAACTGGTTGAGGCGATGCGTGCCCAGGCCGAAAAGTTCGGCACCCAGTATGTGTACGATTCGGTCAGCAGTGTCGATTTCGCGAATGGCACCCCCTTCCGGGTCGAAACGGCGGGTGGTGAGGTGTTTGTTGCTGATGCAGTGATCGTCACCATCGGTGCGAATCCCCGGTCGCTGGGTGTCCCCGGTGAGGCGGAGTATGTCGGTCACGGTGTCAGCTACTGTGCCACCTGTGATGGGTTTTTCTTCCGGAATAAAGACGTCGTGGTCGTCGGTGGTGGAGATTCGGCGCTCCAGGAAGCCCTGTTCCTGACCAAGTTCGCCTCGCATGTTGATGTTATCCATCGTCGAGATGAACTGCGGGCCAGCGTTGCCTTGCAAACCCGTGCGTTTGAGCATGAGAAGATCAGCTTTACGTGGGACACAGTGGTCGAGGAAGTCAAGGCCAATGAAAACGGAGCCGTCAACGGGATTGTGACGCGCAATGTCAAGACCAATGAGGTCAGTGAACGTGCGGTTGATGGTGTGTTTATCTTCATCGGTTACGACCCGAACAGCGATGTCTTCAACGGGCAACTGGCGACCGATGAAGCGGGATATGTGTTGATCGACCAGTTGTATCGTACCAATGTTGAGGGCATCTTCGCGGCGGGCGAGATTCACGATCAGATCTTTCGGCAGGCGATCACTGCTGCGGGTGACGGCTGTGCCGCCGCGCTGACTACAATCAACTGGCTGGATGATCGGGAGGATCAACTGCAACCGCTGGAAGCCCAGCCACTCGCCGAAGCCGGCGACTAGATTACTCAGGTCAATCTGGACCAGGCATCAAACTTCCGCTGTCAACACACTGGCAGGGGAAGTTTTTGATTCCACAGGGGGTTAACAAAAGATTCCGGCAGAATTGGCGAAAAACCTTGCGATTCGTTGTGGAATTTTGAAGTCGTTTTGTTGACGAAGATTGGGTATAAACGTAGCTTCATAGGCTAAACAATGTGAGAGGAACGCGAAAATGGCCGTGAAGCAACGCAAGTTATGGATACTATCTTTTCTAATTCTGGCGCTGATGCTGCCGTTCAGTGTGCAGGCTGGCCCGGCGGCCCAACCTGCCGAACAACTGCGGATGGGAATTATTGGTGATGAATCCACCCTGAACCCCTACTCGTATGTTACTGGCAATCCCGGTTGGAATATGCTGCTGCTGCAATATGACACGCTTTATCAACTCGATGGCAGCGGTGTCCCCCAGCCCTGGTTGGCAACGAGCACTACGGTTAGCGACGATGGCTTGACTGTGACGCTGGACCTGCGCGATGATGTCGTCTGGCATGATGGCGAGGCATTTAACGCCGAAGATGTGAAGTTTACGGTTGATTATTTCAAGGAATTTCCCCAGGGGCGCTTCAGCCGCGATCTGCGACCGGTCGAAGCCGCCGCTGTGACCGGTGACTATCAGGTGACATTCACGCTGACCGCGCCAGCACCCTCGCTGGAAATCGGCACATTGGCCGATGTCCCCATCATGCCCCAGCATATCTGGTCGGAGATTGTTGATCCCGATGAAACCAATCCGGGCATCGAGACCAATATTGGGACCGGCCCCTATATGCTGACCGAGTATCAACCGGATCAGTTTTATCGTTTTGAAGCCAATACCAATTATTGGGCCGGTGCGCCGCTGGTGTCGGAACTAGTTTTCGTGCGCTATGCGGATACCACCGGCAGCATCGCCGCACTGCAAGCGGGCGAGGTCGACATGCTGGTGAATTCCGTGCCGCCGGAGCAGGCCACACTGTTGACCGGAATGGGCGATATTGAGGTAATTCAGGGACCGTTGTTCACCACCGACATGATTACCTATGATATAGACCGGGCACCATTCGATCAGCTGGCTGTGCGCCAGGCGATGTCGCTGGCAATCAATCGGCAGGACATTATTGATACCGTATACCTGGGAACGGGTACGGTCGGTAACACTGGCTGGACGCACCCTGCGTCGGTTTATTACAACGACAGCATTATGGTGGACTTCGATCTGGAAGGTGCGGCGGCCTTGCTTGAAGATGCCGGTATCACCGACTCCGATGGTGATGGCATCCGCGAACTGGACGGCAATCCGCTATCGTTCGAATTCCTGACGCCCAGCAACAATGCGCTGCGCATTCGCATCGCCGAACTGGTACGCGAGATGTTGTTAGAAATCGGCATTGATGCGCAGGTGGCGGTGGTGGAGCAAACGACCTGGGAAGAGGCGGTCTGGCCGGGCTTCGATGTCAATCAGGGGCGTAATTATGATATGTCCATGTGGGGCTGGTCGGCGCCGGTACAGGCGGACCCGGTGCGCATCGCGTCGTTGGTACACTCTGAAACATCGATTGGTTCGCTGAACCTGACCGGCTATGGCAATGAAGAGCTTGATGCACTCACCGAGGAGTTAATCACGACGCTGGATGTGGACCGGCGCACCGAACTGATGCAGGATATTCAGGCGATCATTGCTGAGGAACTGCCATTCATCATGCTGCTCTACCCGGATGCGGTTTATGCGTACCGGCCTGCCGTGTTTGATAACTGGCTGTTTATGAGTGGGCAGGGCGTTTTCCATAAGCTGTCCTTCCTGCCAGAAGAAGGTCGACCGTAGTCATATTACCCGCTCTGCTGTGCTATGCTCAGCACCTCCCCCATTGCGACTGGGAAGCGTCCCTTTGGGATGGGGGAGGCCGGGTGGGGGTGGTGCTTCAACAGCGTTACTGAAGAGTCGAGAATAAATAATTGACCTGCAAGCACAAGGCGCGTATCGTAAGTAAATCAACAGGAATTCGCCTTTTTTCATGTCCTCCAGACAGAGTAATACAGTCCTGCAGTATATTGGCGTCTTGTTCATCGCCATTACGCTGAATTTTCTGTTGCCGCGCCTCATGCCGGGTAATCCGCTGGTGATTCTGGCCGGGGTGGATGTCGGATTGCTGACACCCGAAGAGCGGCAGGAGATCATTGAGGCGGCGGGGCTGGATCGTCCGTTACCGGTTCAGTATGCTGATTATCTGGTCAACCTCGCCCAGGGCGACTTTGGCTATTCATTTCGGCAAAATCGACCCATCGGCGACATCATCGCGGAACGGCTGCCCTGGACGCTGCTCCTGGCCTTCAGTTCGCTGATTATCTCGGCAATCGTCGGCATTCTGGTCGGGGCGCTGTCCGCCTGGCGGCGCGGCAGCAAGCTTGATCTGGCATTACTCAATGGCATGATTGCGACGGATTCGCTGCCATCCTTCTGGATTGGGATGCTGTTCATCGCCATTTTTGCCGTGCAATTACGCTGGTTGCCCTCGCAGGGGGCGGTCACACCAGCGGCCCGTTTTACGGGTAGTGAGCAGATCATGGATGTGGTGCTGCATGCCATCATGCCCATTGCCACACTGTCCATTTTGAGCGTGCCGCGCATCTACCTGACCATGCGGTATACCATGATCGGCGTCCTCGGTGAGGATTTTATCCGCACGGCACGGGCCAAAGGCGTTAATGAAAATGGCATTCTGCTGCGCCACATGATTCCGAATGCGTTGTGCCCGGTGACAACCGTATTGGCCTTGCGTTTCGGCTTCGCGTTTGGTGGCACGGTGGTGATCGAAACCGTCTTTTCGTATCCGGGGTTAGGTCGCCTGATCTTCGAGGCCGTAAGCGGGCGCGACTATCCCGTTATGCAAGCGGCCTTTTTGCTGTTTACCATTGCAGTTTTATTTTCCAATATTCTAGCAGACTGGCTCTATCCGCGCCTGGACCCACGGGCCAGACAGCACTAGAGACAACGACGAAAGGGAATAATCATGCGGGTTTTGATGCTGGCGAGTTTTGGCTTGGAGATCGTGGAATGTGGCGGTACGCTGGCATTGCACGTGCAGGCGGGTGATGACGTTCACGCGGCTGTCTTGCTCAGCCGACCCGAAAGCCGCCCCCAGGTCACCGAAGCAGCGAACATTTTGGGCATCGGCGGGGTGGAATTTCTCGATTTCCCCTATGGTGGTTGGACGGTCGACGTTGACTGGAAGCGGAGGATAGTTGAACTGGTGCGCCGGGTACGACCAGATATTGTCATTACCCAAGATCCCCATCATGCGCAACACGACCTGGACCCCGACCGGCGTTTGATCGCGTTGCTGTACACTGAAGCGTTTGCGCTGGCCGGACGCGACTGGGACGTTGAAGCCTGTGGCGGTCACGCCCCGCATCTGGTGGGGGCAATTTATTATATGACGCCGGAGCATCCTAATTGTGTGGTTGAGATCAGCCAGACCTTCGCACTCAAACAGCAGGCGCTGGCGGTGTTGGGTACGCAGATGGCCTTCAGTGCGCAAATGATCGAGCAGAAAACCCGGCCAGAGACCCTGCGCTTCGTCGTGCCCGATTATGATGAGATCAAAGACGACAAAGTGGCGTTGGGGCTGGCACTGCACCAACAGTTTGACCGTTCATTGGCCTTAGTCAGTGGCCTTGCCGGTCATTCGGGGGCGGTGCTTGGTGAAGCCTACCGGCGCGAGGGCGTCTTTGTATTAGAAGGGTTACTTCGATAGTCTATGTCAACCACCGCTGAAGCACAGGCCACGAGCCTGCCCCGCTTATCCGTGAAAGGTCACCCGACGCGGCGCGTTCGCTTCACGACCACGCAGGTCACGGCGGGTATCGGGCTTTTTCTGGTTAGTGCCCTGGTGTTGACAGCCATCTTTGCGGTGCAGCTAAGCCCCTATGATCCAATTGAACGTGTTGGGCGGCCCTTTTCACCCCCCTCTGCCGAACATGCGCTGGGAACGAACGACATCGGTCAGGACATTTTGAGTGAACTGATCTTTGGTGCGCGCATCTCGTTGCTGGTTGGCGTGACTGCCGGGCTGGTGACAGTCGTGATTGGCACCACAGTTGGTGTGCTGGCGGGGTATTTTGCGCGTTTGGGGCCGATTTTGATGCGTTTCACGGACATCATCCTGGTGCTGCCGTTCTTGCCCCTGCTGATTATCCTGGCAGCGTATCTGGGCCGCAGCCTGTTTAACACCGTCATGATTATTGGCTTGCTGGTGTGGGCCAGCACGGCGCGAGTGATCCGCTCCCAGGTGCTCATTATGGCGAAGCAGGACTACGTGACCGCAGCGCGGGGACTTGGCGCACGCAACCGCCACATCATCCGGCAGCATGTCCTGCCACAGGTGGTGTTGCTGGCGGTTGGCGAGTTTGTTCAGGTCACGGGCCAGGCGATATTGTTGGAGGCCTCCCTGAGTTTCCTGGGGTTGGGTGACCCGCTGGCGAAAAGCTGGGGCACGATTTTGTACTGGGCACAGGTGCGCGGCGCGTTTTTGTCACCGGCCTGGGTCTGGTGGGTGCTGCCGCCCGGCCTGCTGATTAGTTTCTCAACGCTCGGTTTCGCGCTGATCGGCTTTGCCCTGGAACAGGTCCTCAATCCCCGGTTGCGCAATCGCTGATCGCAGCTAAAGAAATCGAACAAGAAGATAGTCATGGTTCAGAATTCGGAATTGGCTAACAATGTAGCAGTCGTTACGGGCGGTGCACAGGGTATTGGCAAGCGCATTGTTCAAACATTAGCAAACGCCGGAGCAACCGTTATTGTTGCCGACATTGTTGATGCTCCGAGCACACAAACAGGTGAAAACGGCACGATCATCTATCGACTGACCGACATCAGTCAACCGTCTCAGGTAGAAAAGCTGGTTCAATTTGCTGTTGAAGCATATGGTCGCCTGGATATCTGGGTCAATAACGCCAAAGCCAATATTGATGCGAAAATGGCCTTAACCGATATGCCGCTTGAAACCTGGACAACAATGCTTGATGTCTCCTTAACCGGGGCGTTCTTAGGCGCAAAATATGCCTTGCCCGTCATGGTGACAAACCAACATGGGGTCATTATTAACCTATCATCCCCCCATGCTTTCTACGCCTATCCTCATGAAGTTGCCTACGATGTCGCCAAAGCGGGCTTGCTGGCCCTTACGCGATCGATTGCCGCCGATTATGGACAATACAATATTCGTTGTAACACGCTGGTTCCGGGTGCAACTGCTGATCCTGATGAAAGGGGTGTACTGCCGGAATGGGCACAGGGATTGAGCACGTTTTATCCGCTCAACCGGGTTGCGACCACCGCCGACATTGCCGAAGCGGTTCTGTTCCTGGTTAGTGACGCAGCCCAATTTATCAATGGAGCCACTTTGACGGTTGATGGGGGCATGAGTGCCCGTTCACCTGAATATGCGGCCCACCTATAGTTACCTGTCCAGTCTCAAACCAGGCGAATCGGGCAGGCTGTTGCCCGGCGGCGCAAGCGTTATTTGACCGCGATAACCCGATGTCTCAATACATCCTATCCATCACCGGATTCGGTGATAGCAAAGGTACGCTTAAGGCGTTCGATGAAGCCCGTTAAGTGCGGATCATCAGAAGGTCGAATCAGTACACCAAAGATCATAAATGCCAGTTTCCATCAGCCTTTTACCTTTCCAAAGATGCCCAAAGAATACGCAATTATCCTGCAACGACACATTCGCGGCGATAAGTAAAGCATCGTCAAGGTAAGTCTGCCTCGAAACTAATTTTTTCCCAATTAACCTATGGTTTTCTCTGGGGGCAGCAATGCTTTCAGGTAAAGCAATTCGAGGACTGCTCCAGTTTCAATCATATCGAAGTAGTAGAATGCGCCAATGTCTCCAAGACTGGCACTCTGGATCATCGTTCGGCCCTGTTTTAAAAGCTCATCACGGGCCGCAATCAGTGCATCAAAACTCGGATAAGCAACACAGGTGTGATGAAAACCTTCGCCCTTCGTTTTCAAATGATTGACGTAAACGCTCTCACCGGTGTGAGGTGCAACAAGTTCGAGATTGGAATCCCCAACTTGAGCGATAGCAGCTCGGAATGTGAAAGGCACGTCTCGACCATGTACCGTTGAAGCGATCGGTTCAATGGTCCACAGGTTCCACTGGATCGACAGTGAGTCTGCAAGCGCTTGAGCTGATTTCTCGATGTCACTGACGATAAATGCAGTGTGATGGAGCGTGCCCTTATTTGCTACACCCATGATTTTCCTCTTTTCAAGTGTCTAAGAGTTCTTGTAAAGGTTAACAAATTTAAGGCGCAAACGCTCCCAATTAACGAATGTTCACAAAAATTAAGGGTAAAGTTATGCAGATAGTCGAAAGACTTTAGTCTACAGTCCAAAGCTAAAAGACAGAAAACCGCCCAGCGAACGGACCCGCAGCGTATACGGCACCGACTGGAGACCAGGGACTAACGACCAATGACTTAGGCGGGTTGTTGCCCGGCAATATGTTCCTGCCAGTAGTGGGTTGTTTTGGCGACGACCGTCACGACGTTTTTGATTTCTCTCTCCAGCCGGAAATCAGGCCCAGCGGGGAAGTAGAGCACGTTGGCTTCCCGGCGCACGGTGATATTCTCGACCACGATGGCCCGCAGCAGCCACAGCGCCATCTCTTCACTGTCACAGGCGATGCCAATCCAACCCGGATTTTCACTTTGAACGATGGGGAGACCTGTCACCATCGCCAGCCCGCGTTCCAGTTCCGTTAGTGTTTTTTCGTAGCCTTCGGGATTGGCCTCAATCGTTGCGGGATTGATCGGCTCGAGCAGATTACCCCGATGCGGCGGACCACCTGCCAATGCCAGATCACAGAAATCGGTCCAAATTTCATCCCAGGCGACGCTGCCATCATCGGCGAATTTCAGTCCCGCTGCCCCCATTGGCGCTGCACTGGGAAGCTGACTTTGATAACGCGGTGGCAGAATGTCCAGCAATGGCGAATCTTGCGCAGGTCCATCATCCACATGAGGTTTATATAAATAATCGGGTTCCATGTGAACGACGACTTCGCCCATTGCGGCAATGGAATCACGAAGCGACTGCTCAATCTTGTTGGCAATACTATGACTCTCCACTAGCGACCGGTCCGCCTCCATCGTCGCTGTAATTTCGGTAAATAGGCGATGACCAACCCAGTGAACACGCAGCCGGACGATGTCTTCCACACCATCCACCGTTTCTGCAAAGTGCTCAATGCGATTAACGATCGCCGGATCAACGGCGTCCATCAATCTGTAGAAGACTTTTTTGATGGCCTGTATCGCAATGCCTAAAATTGTTATGCCGATCAAAATGCCGACGATGGGA
Source organism: Phototrophicaceae bacterium (assembly GCA_965223835.1). Classification (GTDB taxonomy): domain Bacteria; phylum Chloroflexota; class Anaerolineae; order Aggregatilineales; family Phototrophicaceae; genus CAVYXZ01. Next base: position 5,131,148 of record CBDCXQ010000001.1, on the reverse strand, counting down.
TCAAGAATAGGAACATTTAGCCAGCTACCGATCGCTGCAACCAGCACGGCTAGCGACGTCACGCCATCAATGCGCGCATGCTGACCATCGGCAACCATGGCATCCGAGCCGATGCGCTTGCCGACACGGATCTGTAAAATTGCAACAGCCTCATTACCCAGGAAGCCAATTAGGGCGGTAAGGGCGAGCCACCCCAGATTTTGTAGCGGCAAGGGATTAAAAAAGCGATTGAAGGATTCAATGAAAATGTGGGCCGCACTGACGACAATGGATAGCACAATGAATATGCCAGCAATATCCTCTGCCCGTCCAAATCCATAGGTGAATCTCCGGGTTGCAACCCGGCGTGCCAGATAAAATGCAATCAACAAGGGGATTGAATTTAAGGCGTCAACAAAATTATGGCCCGTGTCGGCCAACAGGGCCACGCTGTTACTGTAATAATAAATTATGGCCTGGAAAAGTGTCGTAACCCACAGGAGACCGAGCGATACCCAGATGGTGATAATGCCCATATTATTATCACGCACAGCCTCATCAACCACCACGCTGTCAGTATCGCCATGGTCATGATCAAAACCCGGTAGATGCAGGATACTGCCGATAGTCCCGATGATTCCCTGATTATGCTGGTGTTGTGTGCGACTCATGAACCTGTCTCTCCTGGATATTGCCCCAATTTTACTTTAGCGGAAATTACCAACAAGATTGCTTATTGCGACGATTTGCAACTACACGAAATGGAGTTGTTTTGCAAAGTCATCTGTTTTATTATTTGATGTTACGCAGATTCACTCGACCTACAAGCACAAGGTGCGTAAGGTCAGTTATTATTTCAGGCGACATCTTGCCGGAATTCTCGTATGACCCATGAAGACAAAGACTATATCCAGGCATTACGTGCCAGTGGTTATCGCGTAACACCGCAGCGTCTCATCGTGCTGGATGCGGTGTGTGCCCAGACGGGTCATGCCACCTTAGCCGACATTCAAGCGAATGTTATCGACATGGACCCGACGATTGACCGTTCAACCATTTATCGGGCATTAGACGTGCTATGCGCGGTCGGGCTGGTGGTTGAATCGGAAATTGGTGATGAAGGCAAAGTTTACAAGATTGCTGGGGTTTCGGATCATCATCATCTGGTATGCCAGTCGTGTGGAGCCATCATTACCGTGCCGCATGCCGTTTTAGCCCCGTTGCTCGATACGATTCGCACCGAATACGCCTTCCGCGTCAATGTCGATCATCTCACCTTGCCGGGGCGCTGTGCCGGGTGCCAGGCTATAACCTGAATAGCGGCCCCGATGTTCACAATGTTCTGGATACGTGATGGAGTATGCTGCTGGGAACCGGAGACTGTAGCGTGACGAAATATCCAATCTATCAACAGGCCGTCCCCTACCTGACAACCGATCAAATGCGTGAAGTTGACCGGGCCATGATCGAAGATTACAAAATTGAATTGATCCAGATGATGGAGAATGCTGGACGCAACCTGGCCCACCTGGCGCGTGATCGTTTCTTAGATGGTGAGCCGCAAGGTAAAGCCGTCGTTGTCCTGGCCGGAACCGGCGGGAATGGGGGTGGCGCACTGGTTTGTGCCCGGCGCCTGCATAATTATGGGGCACAGGTTCAGGTTTATACGACGCAACCAGAAGAAAAGTTTACGCCGATTCCGCACCATCAACTCAGCATAGTGCGACGAATGGGGATTCCCATAAACCTGGGCCAGCCAACCGGTGATATGGAAAACATCGCGTTAATTATTGACGGCATCATCGGCTACAGCCTGAATGGTGCGCCCAGAGGTACCGCTGCTGACCTGATTCAGTTGGCCAATACATCAACCGCCCCGATACTTGCGCTGGATGCGCCATCCGGTATGGATACGACGACCGGAACGGTTTATGATCCGGCGATTAAAGCAGCGGCGACGATGACCCTCGCCTTGCCCAAAGCAGGTTTACGGGCACCCGGCGTTGACGACCAGGTTGGGGAGTTGTATCTGGCCGACATCAGTGTTCCGCCGGAATTATATGCTGAACCGGCGCTCAATCTATCAGTCGGGCCGCTTTTCGCTCACAGCGACATCATCCGGCTTTCGTAGCGAGATAGATCAATTTCGGCGATTTTCCCTTTAGTATCCAGTAACCGATCAGGAATCTCTTGATTGGTAGCAAAAGTCCCCCACAAACTCACCTCATGTTGAGGGGGACAATATCCTCAACTGACCTGTACATTGAAAATAACAAGTTCGATGTACAGGAGCGATAAAATGTTTACCAACTTCACCAAATACGTGTTAATCGGTGCTTTGCTACTCATCGTCCTGGTGGGGCCGACCTTTGCCCAGGAACCCGCGCAAGAATTAGCTTACCTGACAACCTATAATATCGAGGGCCTGGAACTGGATCCGCTCTGGCGCGATGCCGGGACGGTTCGCTTGATTATGATTTCCGATATGGCCTACCTGAACACCTACAACATCGCCGGGTTAACGAATGATCCCCTGTGGTCGGGCGATGTTGGTCATGTGCAAATCGTTGTCAATGCCGATGGCTCATAACCATCGCTACCCTGTTACTACTTTGCTCCGGCCCTGGTGCGCTGCACTGGGGCCACCTCGATTCATATGGTCGAACTACGATATAATTGGCTTGAGATTGTAGGAGTAATCCGATGATCGCCGATAGCGTGCTCTACCAACTCACGGCTCGCGAACAAGATATTGCGCGGCTTATGGTTGCGGGCCTGAAACCCCGTGAAATAGCCGAGGAATTGGTGCTGGCCTATAGTACGGTCCGGTCCTATCAGCGTGATCTGTATAGCAAGTTGGATGTACATGGCGCTGATGAAGCGGTCGACAAAATTGAAGCGCTGGGCTTACTTGATGATAACTTTTCGCCGACAACCACCAATCACAATCTCCCGGCAATTGGGTCGCCTCTCATTGGTCGGCAACCCGAACTGGACATCCTTGCTGAGCGACTGGTCGATCCCACGACCCGCCTCGTTACGTTGCTGGGGCCGGGTGGCATCGGCAAGACACGGTTAGCGCTGGAAGCTGCCTGGGTTAATCGGCAGGTTTTTGCGAATGGGGCCTATCTGGTGGCGTTGCAACCACTGCGCACTTCAAAAGATATGCTCAACGCCATAGTAGATGCCCTGCCCCTGCAGAGTCAGGATGGTGGTGACCAACTCGCGCAATTAAAGGCCTATTTCAAAGAAAAACACCTGCTCCTCATTCTGGATAACTTCGAACATTTGCTGGATGGGGTCAATTTTGTTACCGACCTGCTGGCGGCTGCACCTGGACTGTGGGTCCTCGTTACGTCGCGTGGGGCGCTCAATGTGCGGGACGAATGGCTGCTGTCGCTCAATGGGCTGGCGTACCCGGCACATTTTGATATTGAGACCGTACAGGATGCGCCTGCCGTCCAGTTGTTTGCCGAACGGGTTCAACGTGTCCGTTCAGATTTTACCATCGCTACTGAAACTGAGGCGGTGGTTGACATTTGTCGGTTGGTCGAAGGGCTGCCTTTAGCGCTCGAAATCGCGGCCAGTTGGACCAAAGTGGCCGCCTGTAACAGCATTGCGACAGAAATCCAATCCGGCCTGGATTTTCTCGCCAATCGCTTTCAGGATATGCCGGCGCGTCATCATAGTATGCGGGCGGTATTCGATCACTCCTGGAATTTGCTGACTAAACACGAACAGCAAATCTTGCCGCGCTTGGCGGTGTTTCGCGGTGGCTTCACGCGGGAAGCGGCCCTGGCTGTATCCCAGGCCACCTGGGCCGACCTCGCCAGTCTGGTGGAAAAATCGTTGATTCGGCTGGAAGGCAACGAGCGTTATGGGATGCACGAACTGCTGCGCCAGTATGCTGAAGATCGTCTTGATGAGGAGCAGCCAACCATTCTGGCGGCGCATTGTGCTTTCTTCACCACCTTTATGGCCGAGCGTGACGCGGATATTAAGGGCCGCCGTCAATTGCCCGCACTCGATGAAATCGAAGCAGATTTTGATAATGTGCGCATGGCCTGGCTCCATGCTGTCGAGCGACAGGATGTTGATGCGCTGGATGCCATGCTGGAAAGCCTGTACTGGTTCTGTGGTTTTCGTGCACGCTTTTCGCAGAGCCGCGATCTGTTGCACCATGCCTGGAAAAATCTTGACGCCGAAAAGTTTCCAACAATCTGGGCACGTCTTCGGACCCATCATGCACGCGATGAGACCAACTTCTGGTCCCAGTTACCGGATGATCGCTCTCAGCATCTGCAAGAACTCCGGGCGCTAATTGAACCGTGCCAGCCAATACTTCAGCAACAAGGTAACATGGCGGACATCGCATTCTACGAGCTGGTCCGCGGTAAGATCGAACAAGATGCAGTTCTGGCGGGCATTTCGCATGGTGACACTGGAAATTACCAGCAAGCACAGCAATTAATGGAGCATAGTAACCAGGTATTTGCTGAGATTGGCGATGATTTTTATATTGGCCTGGCAAGATATAAAATTGCCTGGCTCTATTTTTTAGCTGACATGCGCGAAAAAGGATTGGCTGCAATCCACGAAAGCCTTGAGATTCGCCGTAACAGCGGGGATGTCATTGGCAGCGGCGAAACCCTTTCAACCCTTACTAATTTTGATACCATTGCTCAAGGCAATTTTGAATTGGCATTGCAACAAATTAAAGAGGTACAGTATATCGCTCGTGAGGCTGGCGACCTGTATTTGGTATCGTGTAATGGCGCATCCTTATGTTATGTTTTATGGTCACTGGGACGGTTCAAAGAAGCCCAGCATATTGCCCAGGAGTTGCTGCCAATCGCACGAGAAATCAACGAGAGATTGCTTGAGGCTCGCTTCTTGCAGTATTTTAGCCTCACACACAGCATGGACGAAACCTATAATCAAGCATCTGAGTATGCGACAAAATCACAATCTCTGATGGGCAGCACAGTCGAGTGGGAAAAGGAAATCACTCATCGCCCACTTGCTATAATTGCCGCGGGCCAGAATGGTTATGCAGCTTTGAAGACACATTTATTCGTTTTGTTAGCAACTGCCTTGTTACCAAACAAGCGCCAGCCTGGTCATTTAATAACGTCGCTACCATTGGCATTGTTCTGGCTTGAGCACCAGGGTCAGGCTGAATACGCCGCTTCCATTATGGGGCTGATGGCTTCGCATCCGGCGGAGAGTGCGGTCCGCTGGGCAGGCAAGTGGCCCGCCTACCGGCGTCTATGTCAGCTGCTTGAAACTGAACTCGGCCCTGAACAATTTGCGGTGGCACGGCAACAGGGTGCGGCGCTTGATCTGCGAACGGTTGTCGAGTCGCTCATTGACATGCTGAATTAGACGCTTGCGCGAAACTACCCCTTTGGGGGGTGACGCTCACCGGCTGCTCATGTTGTAATTCAGATTACAACACAGAGACGAGTGAGAATCATGATTACCTATACCATTCCTGAAGTGCTTAATAATATTGATTCGCGGCTGGCGGCGGTGTTGCTGGCCGGGGGCATGATCTTTGTCGGGGCGTTTATTCAGTATCTCGAAGGCATCCGGCTGGGGTTTCGCGACAGAACGCATGCGATTCCGGCGTTCGCCAATATGTACTTCTTCGCGCACGATCTGGTGTTTGTGGGTTTGTTCACCCACTGGTTTGTCGAGGTCGATCACTGGCTGTTCAAGCTGTTCTGGTTCGGCATCTTGATCTTTACCCTGCTGGAATGCATCGTTCATTATCAGACGATCAAGTTCAGTCGCCAGGAATTATTCCCTGATCTCAACCGGCGGCAATACATCATCGTTTATGTCGCCCTGCAAGTCGCTATTCTCGGCTTGTTCATTTTCATTTACAGCCATCTGGACGATCCACTATTTCTGATCAGTATTGCCACGACGGAGATCATCTCCAATGTGTTCAACATCTCGCTGTTGCGCCGACGCCGCAACCGCAAAGGGCAGTCATTCCTGCTCGCCTGGGGGTTGCTGCTGGGGTCGAATATTGGCTTCTTCTTTCTGTTTCTACCGCTGCTGTCGAACGCCTTTGTTACGCCCATCTACTATGCTACGGGCATCCTGGTGACGGCCATGAATCTCATCTACATGTTCTTGCTGACAAAATACCCGGCTTACAAAGCCCACAACATAGCCACCGGCAACCAACAGCATTTACAGTCGGCGAAAAGGCTTCCCGCCTAAAGACCTGTGTACGTTATCTGACCCAATCATGTGAAGTTGTTTAGAAAGTTAGTGGCGACTCCCCACACCTATGCTACGATACGGCAGATTGTTGTCATAAGGATGTCGCGATGATTGGGATGAAATTTCGTCACAGACTGGTTCTGGTTGTGCTCACCCTGTTGAGTTTCTCTGGCCTGCTCACGGCTCAGGAAACGCCAACGGCCATACCAGAACTCACACCGACTCCGATTTTTGACCCTGGTGAAGAACTCACCATCGCGGCGCTGCGCGAATTGGAGATTGTGGGCAGCGACATCGTAATCGAGGAAACGCTGGAAAATGGCTTTAACTATTCACAGTACATCGCCAGTTACACCTCCGAAGGCAATAAAATTTATGGTCTGCTGACCATTCCATTTGGTGATGTACCGGAAGGTGGTTTCAAGGCCATCGTCTTCAATCACGGTTTTATCCCACCCGCGACCTATGTCACCACCGAACGCTATCTGGCTTATGTCGGCACCCTCGCCAGCAACGGTTTTGTCGTTTTCAAGATCGATATGCGCGGTCATGGCGATTCGGAAGGCGAACCGCAGGGGTCGTATTTCTCACCCGGCTATACGATTGATGCTATCGCCGCCCTGAAAAGCCTGCAACGGCTCGATTATGTTGACCCGGATGGCATTGGCATGTGGGGCCACAGCATGGCAGGTAATCTCGTGCTGCGGGCGATGCTGATTGAACCTGCTATTCAAGCCGGGGTGATCTGGGCCGGGGCGGTCTACAGCTATGATGATTTTGTGAAATACTCCATATCCGACCCATCATTCACGCCCAATGTTGCGCAGCAATTTCCACGCCGCCGTATGGGGACGATTCTGCGCGAAGCCTATGGACAGCCCAACACCGCTGAACCCTTCTGGCAGGCTGTCTCACTAACGGAACACATCGACCTACTGGAACATCCAATACAACTCCATCACGCCCTGGACGATAATGTCGTGAATATTGGCTATTCCTATGACTTGAGCGCAGCGCTGGCTGCCAGCGAAAAATATCACGAACTCTATCAATACGATGGTGGCGGGCACAACATCAGTTCGCCATTTTTCGACGAGGCGATGCGCCGCACCGTGCTCTTTTTCCAGACGCATTTATAGTCGTCACATTTGCATCATGATGCGGGTAAAAGCTCGCCAATTTCTATAATCACAGCTACCAGAGACGATCTGTCGTGGTTGACAAACCCTGAGTTAACCCGCGTTTCGGGTATTCTCAAACCGATTTCTTACCCAAACATATAAGAGCAATAAAAACCATTTCCCGGTAGGCTGCGCGTAGGGTTTCCGTCAGGTTCAGCGGCGTAATCTGATTAGACTGAATATTACATGATTAATTAATGCCTTTCGTGGATGCAGTGAGGGAGATCAGACATGCCATACATTTTACGCGGTCATTTGTGCGGTGTTATTTGTGACACGCTCGAGTATCAGGAAAACCTGTCGAATGCACGGGTGCGCCTGTATCGCGTAGCAAACGACTCGGATACCATGCGCCGGGTGGTTGCCGAAGCGAAAGATACCATAGCGGTGGTCAGTCCTGAACAGGTCGCTGCCAAGCAGGAGCGATTGCTGGCTGAAGCCACCACCAACGAGAGCGGACATTTCTCCGTTACGTTTGGCGACAATTATGATGGCGAAGCGTTCGAGATGGATGTCTACCTGGAACGTGCGCCCCAGCAGAAAAAAGGACCAGCCGAGCCGACGCCCATTCAGTTCACCGTTACCGTACTGCAACCCAAATGGCGGCAGACCGAGAACAATTTCCTGGCCGTGTTCGACTTCTGCATACCCCAGCGGTTTTGGTGTGCGTTGCGGGCGCGGTTGGGTGCCTGGGTGATTGTCGGGCGACTGTTGGCCTGTGATGAACAAACCCAGGAGCGTCAGCCGCTGGTCGGGTATACGGTTCGCGCCTTCGATAAAGACTGGATTGAGGATGATCCACTGGGGTCGGCGGTGTCGGATGCCAATGGCTACTTCCGCATTGACTACCTGGAGATTGATTTTAAACAAACGTTCCTGTCGCCCTGGGTGAACGTCGAAACACTGGGGAGCAGCGGCCCCGATATTTATTTCAATGTGTATCGCAGCGATGGTGCGCCCGTCCTGGAGGAAGATCCCAATCGCGGCACGCAGCCCGACCGGACCAATCGCGGTCCCTGCTTCTGCGTCGAGCTGTGCATTGAGGAACAGATCCTCAACAAGTATCCCTACTTCACGCACATTGGCCTGTTCGAAGTCGCCAACGATCTGCACCCGGATGGCAAGCTGAACAAATCTCGCCCAAGTGGTGCGAACAATATCGGTGGCAACGGCTGGGGCTTTATGAACGATGTGCGCCTGATCGGTTACATGCCCAAAGTGCATCCCGCCAACAATCAGCCGCTGAAATATCGCTTCCTGTTCAGCGAGACCGAAATGGGCACCTATAGCCCGATTACCGCTGACATGATCGAGGGGATTCATGTGGCGACACGCATCAGTCTGGGTGGCGGCGGTATTGGGGGACCTATCATCACTGAGTCAGTGGGTGTAGTGCCTGACATGAGCACACCGGGCTACGATGTGAAATACGTGCCGGATGCCAATGGCTGGGTGCCGGTCGACCAACCTGCATTTTTCTTCAATGGCAACCTGCTGCGCTTCAATACGCGCAAGGTCGTGCCCGGCGGCAATAATCCGCCCCACAATGGCGCGGGCAACGCGGTCACGATGCCGCAGAACGGGCAAACGATTTTCCTGAAGATGGAAGCGGTTGATCTGGGCGAAGTAGCGGCAGTACTTTCCAGCCCAGCGTACCCGGCATACATCAACAACTGGCGCGAAGTCTCGTTGCTGGCCCTGCAAGAGCTGGCCGCCGATGCCTGTGCGGAAATCTCGACCGATACCATCAACATCCAGTACACGACCGATCATGAACTGCTGGCGGCCTGGTCGCTGGGGATGGTTAGCTCAGCGCCGGGTTGGACCACGCCCACGCTGCCAAGTGGCAACACCCCGCGCGGCGCTGCCGGAACCGAGCCAGTATCGATTGCCGGTTGGCCGTCCTGCACCTATCGCATTTCGCTCAGTACGCGCCGGATGCTCACCGATGGTGATTTGAACGATCCCGCGAACACCATTCCGCCGGATGTCATGTTCTACATCCAGAACTAACCAACACCACAAGGGGGAAGGAGCAGGGGCGTGCGGCGGCGCGCCTCTGTTGATTCTGGCGGTTGCGACATCAATACCTATTTGATCTGTCGTAGACCACGATAAAAATCGTGACTCCAGGCGACACGGCGATCCAGCAAAATCTGGAATTCACGATTATTCCACTGCACTAGATCGCCCACGATGCTTTCCATGGTTAGAATAGCGTGCAGGCCATACGCCTTTTTGACTGCGCGTTGTGCCCGCACTGTGGCGCTGCCCCAGATTAAGATTGACCCCGCGATTGGCGACGCTTCACCATCAATCACTGCTACATACTGGTTGGGGTTGCGGGCGGCATCCAGGAAGGCGGCGAAGGCTTTGGTCGTGGTATAGGCTTCAATCTGATCAGCATGGTGCAGCGGACCATCAACCACTGGGTCACATTTCATGACGGTGGCATACAGTCGTTTACCCGTTTGCAGCGCGTAATCCAGCGTATATCCCCGATTGCCCCGCACCGACCGCAGGATCGGCGTACCAGTCATCGAATAGCGGGCTTGCCTGTCCGTCGCCCAGCAGCGGATGATGTCGGTGCTGAACAGGTTAAACAAACCCGCGAGGAATTGGCGGCGTTCGGCATCGCCGGTTGGAAACAGGTCGTCAAAGCTCATAATTGGGCTTTCGTGTAGCTCATGCGCTTATTGTCTATAATAATATGGAACACCATTTAGAGGCCAGATCACTGGGAAGTGCAATTTATGAAAGTCTATGAAATACGCGATATTAGTCGTGCCTGGGTCGAAGAGCAGTTTGCTGATCGTCCTGAGTTTGTCGGAGCACATCTCATGGGCGGCATAAACGAGTTACCACCTGAGGCAGAATTTCCCACCTACAGTGATGTCGATATGAGCGTTGTTATTGAAGGTGAAGGGACTCGTTGGCCGAGCGACATGCATCATCGTGGGTTGATGCTGGAATATGGATTTGAATCCGCTGATGATTACCGATCAGTAGAGACACTCATCACCAATCCCAGCCTGGCTCCCAATTTGGTCATGGATAGTATTCTGGTTGATCCGCAGCAAGTGCTCACAAAGGCCCATGCGTTCATCGCGAAAGCGTTCAAACGCCGACGCTGGGTGCAGGCACGGTGCGACGACGAGAAACGCAACCGAATTGAACCGTACATTGCGGCAATGGATCCAAATGATGTGGGGGCAAACTTATGGTTTACATGTACGGCCCTGGCGGGTTATCTGGCGGTGGCGACGCTGCAGCGCCCAACGCATCGTAAAGCCTTGATTCGGTCCCGGAATATTTTAGAAGCAAAACAAGCGCTGCACCTGCAAGACGCGCTACTTGATCTTTATGGCTGCGCTGCCTGGGACAAAGTACAGGTCAAAAACTGCCTGCAAGGAGCGATGGCAGCCTTCGATTTGGCAGTCCAAATTCACCAAACACCCCATATCGGTGATTTTAAGCTCAAACCCTATCTGCGCCCCTATTTTGCAGACGCTACCCAGGCGATGATTGATGCCGGTGATCACCGTGAGGCGGTTCCCTGGATTATGGTGACTTACGCGATTTCGGCACTTACCATTAGCGCTGATGGTTCTGATGACGAAAGAGAACAATTCGTGAATAACGGATTTCGACCAGCGCTGAGTCAATTAGGATTGACATCCGCTGCAGATTGGGCCGACCGCGCCAATCGGGCCAGACAGGTCGCCGACTCAATCTATCAGTTTTGTGATGATATTATCGCGGCCTATCCTGATTAATGTATCTACAGACCTCACTCTAGGGTAAGGCCAGGCCGTTATGGAATAAGCCAGCTGAACAAAATCTAGATCAAGCCAATTTCTGCATCATTTTGTACAAAGGCTTGCAGTTTACGGGTTAACGCTTGAACAATGTCTGGTCGCTCTGTCCATAGATTATTCGTCTCAGCCAGGTCATTGCTCAAATCATAGAGTTGACCGCGGGCTTGACCGGGGGTTGGTTCAACTGATTTCGGCTCACTGAAACCGCCTGACCCCAACCCCAGGATGAGTTTCCATTGATCCGCTCGAATCGAGAACATCCCGGCAGCCGAGTGATGAACCAGCGTTTCGCGGACCGGCGTCTCAGCTTTTTGGTTGGTTAGATGCGGTAACATATTGAAGCTATCAGTATCTGCCGCCAAATCTGCACCGGTGATCGCCGCACAGGTTGCCATCACATCGGATAGGCAGATCAGTGCGTCGGTTGCTGTACCCGGATCGATATGTCCCGGCCAGCGTGCCAGAAACGGCTCCCGATGACCGCCCTCCCAGATGTCGGCTTTTTGACCGCGCAGGTTGCCGTTGGATTTGTGCCCATAGTCATTGCCATCGGCACAAACCAGACGGGCGCCATTGTCGCTTGTCAACATAATAAAAGTGTCATCCGCAATATCGAGACGATCTAATGCATCTAACACTTGCCCTACAACCCAATCGAACAAATAGACCATATCACCCCGGTCGCCAGCCTGACTTTTATCGATAACGAAAGCGGGGCGAATATCACATGGGCGGTGTGGCGCTGACGGTGTGAGATATAAGAAAAAGGGCTGGTCCGGGTGTGACGCGGTATGCTGTTCGATGAAGGCCACCGATTTGCTGGCGAAGGTGGTATCGACAGCTTCATCTTTCCAGCCTGGGGTCATCAGCCCGCGGCGCTGCTGGTTGTAGTACGGTTGTTTTTCCTGGTCGGGGATGCCGACGGTCTGACCATTTTCGATAAAACAATAGGGTGGCATATCGAGTGAGCCAGCGATGCAAAACGAGTAATCAAAGCCCAGCTCGTTGGGGCCACCAGTGACTGGCCGGGTGTAATCAATATCAAAGCCATCCTCGGACCAAAAATGCGACCCATTTGGGCTGGGGATGCGCTCGCCAGAATCGGTTGACCAGTTCAGGCCAAGATGCCATTTCCCGATAGCAGCGGTTGCATAGCCTTGCTCTTTGAGCAGCCTTGCAACGGTTAACTGGTCATGTTCGATCAGGGGCGCACCAAAACCATTCAAGACACCCCGTTTCAGGCTGGAGCGCCAACCAAATTTTCCGGTCATTACGGCATAGCGGCTGGGCGAGCAAACAGCGGAAGCGGAGTGCGCATCCGTGCAGTAAACACCTTCGCGGGCGATGCGATCCATGTTCGGTGTGGGAATTTTCGTCTTGGCGTTGTACCAGGCGACATCACCATAGCCCATATCATCCGCCATGATGTAAATGATATTCGGTTGAGACATGATTGTCACCTTTCTAAAGGGATGGTTGCATCGAGTATACTGGCTTTAAATGTGTTTGTAATCTGGTCTGTGTTGATGCCTTATCCGACAACTGGTCCCGGTCGTCTTGATTTGACGACGGCAGCATCAGTAAAAAGTCGTTATCAGGGGGCGTATGCGCTGAGCGTGTTATTGACCGTGACAAAACAAAAGAGACAGGGACAGATCATCGTCTATCCACTGCCTCCTTATTTGTGAAGCGCTGGTGGGGATTAGTCGCGTCCACCCACCAGGCGTAGGATGAACAGGAACAGGTTGATGAAATCGAGGTACAGCGTGAGTGCACCCAGCACCGAGATTTTGGTGAGCAACGCTGCGCCCTCGGCTTGAATTTCCGGGTCAGCCGCCATGCGGTGCAACTTTTGCGTATCATAGGCGGTCAACGCGGTGAAGATGAGCACACCGGCACAGCTAATGATGTAATCCAGCGGGCCGCTCTGGGCGAACATGTTCACGACCATCGCAATCACCAGACCAATAACGCCCATCATCAGGTAGCTGCCATATTTCGACAGGTCAACGCTGGTGGTCATGGCGATCATGGTCATCACGAAGAACAGAATCACCGTGGTGCCAAAGGCCAGCGCAATCGACCCTAGATTATAGGCCAGGAAGATCAGCGACAGGGTGAAGCCATTGAGGCCCGCGTATAAGAAGAAACCGCCTATCGCCATTTCAGTGGACATCCGCTTGATGCCCCAGCTCAATGCAATCACCAGCCCTAACTCAGCGATAATCGCGCCGATCAGGATGACCGGGTTGAGCGCCAGTTGCAGCAAAGCCGGTACTGAGATCGTGACCACACTTACCGCCGTCGTCAGTAACAGGCCCAACGCCATCCACATGTACACTTGCCGCATCAAGGGGCGAATTTCGACGCGAGGTTGGACGGCTGCCGTTTGCGAAACCGGATTGACTCCAAACGCCATAGTTATCCCTCTTTCAATTACTCGTTAACGAGATGCCTATTCTAGCCTATTATACGCAAGATTCATTAGAAAGTGGTGATTCTTTCGCAGGAAATGTTCGCAATTAGCATAGACCGGTTGCGTCAAGGAAAAATGCGAGGATGCTCCAATGGCACATGTCGAATGTCGCACGGTATATGGCAGTACACCAATGGTTCGTGTGGACGATCTGGTGCTGTATCTGGTTATCATTCATGCTGCCCAACAAGACTGAGCGATAGTTCAGCTACTCAAAGAAATCTTTGTCGTCATCTTTGAGATATTGCTGGGCTTTTTCCGGGATAAGGTCCACGCCCATGCCGGGCCGGTCCCACACCTCGATGTAGCTGTCTTTCACAATCGGGTCAGGCAGGCCCTCGACAATATCGTACCACCACGCCGGGTCGCCCGTCGGATACTCAAAGGCGATGTAATTCTCCGGCAGGGTCGCTGCCACCTGCACCAGAGCCGCCAATCCCAGCAGGCCATCACCGGTGCCGTGCGGGGCCATCAGAATGCCGTGCAGATCGGCATATTCCGCGACCCATTTGAGTTCGGCGATGCCCCCAATATCCGCCGGGTCGGGGCCGATGATATTGACGGCGTGGCCTTCGATCAATTCGCGGAAGTTCTGGCGCAGGTAGATTTGTTCGCCGGTGTGGATGGGGATGGACGTAGCCTGCGTGACCTCACGGTAGACATCCGCCAACACATACGGCGTATAATCGCCGGTAATCAGGTCTTCCAACCACATGATGTGCAGGTGTTCCAGCGCCTTCGCCAGTCGAATCGAATCCGGCACGGTCCAACCCGGCCCACAATCCAGCGCCAGCCCAACTTCATCGCCCAGTACGTCCTTCATGGCTTCGACACATTCCACCACGAAATTGAGGCCCTTTTCGGTCAGCAGGCCCCGATTAGGATGACGGAAGCCTTCATGGATGTCGCCATAGAAAAAATCAGGCACCCGGTTGGGCATGTTGCCGTGAAAACCGATCCCCTGCTTGATGATTGAGAAATTCTCTGGCGAGTTTTTCATCTTGGTCATGATGTCGGCGAAGCCCTGCGGCGTGTACGATTCCAGTTTGAAGCGTACCGCGCCGTTATAGACGCGCACTTTGTCGCGCACTTTGCCACCCAACAGCTTATACACCGGCAGCCCGGCAGCCTTGCCCGCGATGTCCCACAGGGCCATTTCGATGGCGCTGACGGCAGTGCCCCAGGGTTTGAAACTGCCCATCCGCCGAATGCGATTCATGACCCGCTCGACATCAGTCGGATCCTGGCCGATGATGGCGTCTTTGTAAAACAGCACGAACGGCTTGAGATAGGGCTTGTAATGCTCACCCTGTCCATAGCCGTCGATGCCTTCGTCGGTGACGATGCGCACCACCGGGTCATTGCCGATAATGGCACACTTGAGATCAGTAATTTTCATTTTATGGAGCCTTTAGATAAAAATGGATATTTGACAACCCTACAGTCAGTATCATTCGGCAGACCAGGCTGCTATCGGTCTCGAAAAGGTTATTGCTCCTCACGCTCTTCCTGCGCCGTGCGGTCCAGCAAACCAACCAGATCGGTGCCAAACGTGCTGGTGATGGTCGTCGTGCGTTCATGTAGTAAATTTTCGTCAATCTCCACGCCCAGGCCGATACCGTCCGGCACCACCAGATGACCCTGCTCATAACGCAGCGGTTCCTTAACGACATCACCCGTATACAATTCGGGGCCGGTGTTATCCGATGGATAATCCAGCACCCGCGCTGTTGCGCCCAGATGCGCGACCGCTGCCGTGCCGAGATTGAGTTCCTGGGTCGTGCCGATCAGTACGCTGGTATGTGAGGCTTCTGCCAGCGCGATGACCCGCTGCGTGGCGCGAATCCCACCCAGAACATAGGGTGACACGTTGAGAATATCGACGCAGCCGTAGTGGGTAAAATGCCAGGCATGATGGATGTTATTGACATGCTCAGATATGGGCCAGCTACTGCGGCGGCGAAACTCAACCATGCCCTCATAGTCATTTTCCAGTGCAACGCTTTCGATCAGCATCCAATCCGCAAATTCAGCAAAGCGTTCGACCGCAGCCAGTGAACGCCGCCAATCCAGCAGGTTAGAGAAATCCAGCGACTTAATCTTAACCGTGTCGCCAAAACGTTCGGCAAACTGCTGGAAAAACTCGACATCAGCCTCGACATTTGCGCCCACATAGACCCGGATCAGGTCAAAGCCGCGCGAGAGCATCTCTTGGATCCGCGCCAAATTCGGCCCAATCTCGTTGGTCGAGCGCATCCGAAAGATGGGATAGCAGACCTTGATGCGGTCACGCAGCGCCCCACCCAGCAGCGTCGACACTGAGACGCCCTGCTGCCGCGCCAGCAAGTCGTGCAGTGCCAGATCAATGCCTTCCCGCACCAACCCGGACCGGCTGTATTTATGACCTTCATTAGGGTAGAAGCGGTCCATCAACCCTTCGATGACGTTAAAGTCGCGGGCATCCTGGCCGACCAGCAGTTGATTGAGGGCGCTTTCCAGATTTTCAATGTCGAACTGAAACAGCGGCAGGTGCGAGAGATCGCTCATCTCGCCCCAGCCAGTATAAGCGTTGTCGGTTTCCAGCCGCACGACAATATGCTGATTGGCGATTCCGGTGCGGCGTGGGATCGTTACCGGATGGAGCTTAATCCGCTTGATTTTCATACTGCGGCGACTTCCTGTTTCCAGGTTTCCAGAATCGCGGCGACCTGCTCCCGCTCGTCAGCGGTCAGATCCGAGACCGGAGGCCGCACCGTGCGCCCACACAGGTCCAGCATCACCATCGCTTCTTTGACGACCGACACGTTGAGGGCGTTACCACGACGCTGCCGCATCTCTTCCACCGGGCGCAGCAAATGCCACAGTTCCATTGCGCGGGGATAGTCATTGGCTTGCAGTGCGTGGAGCATCGCCAGGGCCATTGACGGCATGATGTTGACCAGGCCGGACGTAAAGCCCTGAGCGCCGCCCAGCCAGTAATATGGCGTCCAGGATTCGGCCAGGCCGTTGACCCATGTCACGCGGTCTTGGCCCACCTGGCGGACGATTTCAGCAAAAAGAATTGCGTTGGTTACAGCATATTTGATGCCGACAAAATTGGGGCACGTATCGGCCAATTCGCTGATGAGATCGCCCGTAATGGCCGGGTTGCGGACGTAGGGGATGATGCCGAGGTTGGGCAATCCGCGGGCGATTTCCTGATGATACGCTAGCCAGCCTTCCTCGGATTGGTAGGGGTGCGGCGGCTGATGAATCATCACGGCGACGGCTCCAGCATTGGCGGCAACCTCACCCAGTTCAATCGATTCGGGAATACTCACCCCAACGCCACTCACGACAATAGCCCGGCCTTGCGCCCCGGCAACCACGGCCTGAATCACATCAGCGCGTTCCTGCGGCGAGAGCGAGAAATATTCGCTGGTGTTGCCGTTGGGTGTTACACAGGTGATGCCTTCGTCAACCATGCGCGTCGTCAGGCGGCTGAACAGATCGTAATCGACGCTGCCATCCTCATGAAACGGTGTAATCGGAATCGCCACGACGGTTTTTAGCGCGGCGCTGATCGCTGCAAAATCCATAATAAGTCTCCTCAAAATGATGCTATTGGGCGAACAGCCTCTACTGTACCCCTTCTACAGGACTCCGGCAAAGGCCAATAACAGCAGATTGGGGTGTCGATTTTAAGGTTTTCCATTCGTCATAGATGTAGAGGGTAAATAATCCTCGTTTACAAGTGAATGAAGGTTAAGCAGGAGTGAAGGAGCTTACAATCAAATGTTTCGAGAAAGAAAAACAACGATGGTCAAAAGATTCACTCATCTCCCAATCTGGGGACGCAAGTTGCCAAAATACGGCATGAAGTTGGCGACATTGCTCGTGATTGGGCTGATGGTAGTCGTTCACGTTGCATCCGCTCAAGACGAGGCACTGCCGAGCACCATTGAGTTCGAGAATCCCGGCATGTTGCCTGAGGGTATCGAATATGATCCCATTCGGGAACAATTCATCGTCGGTTCCATGACTCAAGGCGGCGTGTACAGCGTAGCCAACAATGGTGAACTCAATCAAATTATCACCGATGAGGATCTGGTCTCAACCATCGGGATTGAGGTTGATGCGGCAACCAATCGGCTGCTGGTGACCAACACGAGTTTCTTCGCATTTTTCGCCGGTCAAGGCGAACCGGTTGCAGGGCTGGGTGCTTATGATTTGGCAACCGGCGAACGTCTCTTCATGGCTGATTTACTGGCGCTCCGACCGGAAGAAAACCATTTTGTCAACGATGTGGCCGTTGACGCCGCTGGCAATGCCTATGTGACCGATACCGCCTTACCGCTCATTTATAAGGTTGATCCCGATGGCAATGCTGAGGTGTTGCTGGAGGATGCTGATGAATTTCTCACGGAGGTTGATTTCGGTGATGGTCCGTTTATCTTTACCTTCAATGGGATCGCCTATCACCCGGATGGCTACTTAATTGCCGCTCACCTGGGCGGGCAACAACTTGTCCGCGTGCCATTGGATGACCCGGAAGCATACACCATTGTGGAAACCGGGCTGCCAATCTTCGGTGACGGGATTATATTCGACGAAAACAGCGACCTGATCGTAGTTGATGGCACCGGCTCGACCCTTAAGCTGCGGAGCGAAGACGACTGGATGTCGGCTACCGTGATCGCGACTGCGTCGATTCCCGATGCCACGACCGCCGCCCTCGTTGCTGGTGAGCCATTCGTTGTCATCGCCTACCTCAACGCGCAGCCCCCGGCGGATAAATTCCAGATCGTTGCCGTTGAGTTCGCTGAGAGCGAATGATCGGAGTCCGTGATTGATCGCAGTACAATTGGCGATCAACATAACAATCGCACCAAAAAGGTGAATGTCCAGTACAGTAGAAGCAGCTTGTAGCAGACGAAAGGAAAACACCATGCAATATGTACTTTTAATCTACGTCGGTGAAGAGGTCACCAACAATCTGGCAGATGAAGAACGCCGGGACTATTTCCAGAACTGGGGCGCGTTCGAGGGCGATGTGCAGCAGCGGGGCATCAAAACCGGTGGCCAACCATTACAGCCCGTGAGCACAGCCACCACCGTGCGCATTCGTGAGGGTAAACCGCTGATTACCGATGGGCCGTTTGCGGAAACCAAAGAGCAACTGGCCGGATTTTATGTGCTGGAATGCCCGGACCTGGACGAAGCGATTGCGCTGGCCCGAAAAATGCCCGATGCGCAGTATGGCGCGATTGAGATTCGTCCGGTGTTGCAGAAGTATTCCTAGTGCTGAGAAGCCTACACGAATAATGAATATGGATGTTGTGGGGGGCTGTGTCTAACCTCAACCCCCGCCCCCCTTCTCCACGATCGCTGCCACGCCCTCGAATGTTGGTTTTCTTATCCTACCATCACCCGTCTTTCCAACATACAAGGGGAGGAATTACCAAAGGTAAGGAGGGGTGTGGTTTTACGGCCATGGTGTCTGAATCGTCAATTATTTGCGCATTGATCGGTGGATTAATGCATTTCTAACCCCGTTCAGGCCGGGTACACCTGTGGGAAGTACGCACCTTTTAACAGATCACCATCGCTCACTTCAACATAACGCTTCATGACATGATCGCCGCTGGCGACATAGCGCGTCTCCTGTGTCATATAATGCAGCGCGATGGCGCGGCGCGGGCGCCCACTGGTGTTCGCATGCGACCCGTGCCAGGTGAGCGCGTGGTGAAAGTGGACCTCGCCCGTTTTGACCGGACACCGCACGATTTCCAGCGGTCGGCCTGCAAATGTGTCGGGCATAGCCTCATATGATTCGAGCGTATGCAAGAAGTCAATATTGTTGCCCCACTGATGCGTGCCTGGAATCATGCTCATGCAGCCGTTGGTCTCATCGGCATCATCCAGCGCGACCCAGGCCGTAACCTCGGTCATCGGCGCAATGATCGGCCAGTAGGGGGCATCCTGGTGCCACATGTTGACGCCGCCCGTTGTGGGTGGTTTGTACTGGATCTGGTCATGCCAGATTCGTAATTCGGTTGCATCTGTTAGTTGCGCGATGCCTGTCGTGATTTTTGGATGGCTCATCAACGCCTTAAATGGTTCGCTGGCTTGCCAGATATTGACGATCTGCCACACGGGAGCCGCATCTTCCGTGAGATTCCGCACCAGTACTGGCTGCGGGATGTCGTCGCGATCTCGCGCTTCGATCACCCGCATGACCTCGGCCCGCAATGTTTCGACGGTAGCATCATCCAGCACGACACCACCGTTTAAGAAACCATTCTTGTGAAATTGCGCAATCTGGTCAGCGCTTAACATAGCTTATTGTTCTTTCTGCCACGCTTCATATTCAAGCTGGGCCTCATCATTCAGCGGATAATACTTGCGCAGGTCACCGCCTTGCAGCAGTTTCATCCGGGTGAACACTTCCCACTCTGATTTAGTGCCCGCCTGTTCCGCGATTTCCGCTGCCATTTCAATCGGTACGACCACAGCGCCATCATCATCGGCAACAATCAAATCGCCGGGACGGACGAAGACTCCCGCACAGGCAATCGGTACATTCACGGCGTGGGGGAAAATATTGGTCTGTGTGTGATAATTCGGTGTCACGCCGCGCAACCACAGGCCCATATCCAGCGGCTTCACCTCCGGGTAGTCGCGGATGCAGCCATCAATCACCACGCCGAGGCCGCCTTTGCCTTTGAAGTACGTCAACATCATCTCACCAAAGACACCGCTGTTCATATCGCCGCGCGCATCCACCACGATAATGTCGCCAGGATGGGCCACAATCATGGATGTGCGATGCAGTTCGCGGTCGGGCGAGGCGGAATATTCATCCCCCCAGTGGACATCCTCGCGCTTGGGCATAAATTGCAGCGTCACCGCCGGGCCGCAAATTTTTTTGTCGGCGGTATAGGGTGTCAGGCCAGCAAAGTGCGGATTACGAATCCCCTTCTTCGCCAGCACGCCCGATACCGTCGCACTACCTATTTCGGCCAGAGTATCTGTAATGTTTTTTGGGGGCCGTTCAAAATCTGGTACGTCAGTCATTTTTGCTCCTATAAAAAATAATCGCCTACCTGTCGGTTTACAACAGGCAGCGATTATAACCGAAGATCATTGACTTTAAATATAAATGGTACGCAGCGGTTCAACCACAGCGCAGCCGTTGGGTGAACTCAGCCCTTCAACGCACCGGATAGCAGGCCACGCATGAACAGCTTGCCTAACAACAGGTACACGACGACGGTTGGTAACGCCGCGATCAAGGCCGCCGACATCTGCACATTCCACTCCACGCTCCAGCTTCCCGCGATGTTCTGCACCGCGACATTGATCGGGGCGCGGCTGGGGTTACTTAATACCACCAACCCAATGAGATAATCGTTCCAGATACTGGTGAATTGCCACAGCAACACCACACCAAACGCGGGCATCGAGATCGGCAGCAGGATGTAGCGATAGATGCCGAAGAATCCACAACCATCAATTTTACCCGCATCCACCAACTCAGTCGGAACGTTGGCGTAATAACTGCGAAACAACATCGCCGTGATGGCGATGCCGAAAATACAATGCACCATTATCAGGCCGACAGGCTTGCCGTACAGTCCCACAAATTGCAGTGTTCTCACCAGCGGGATGAGTACCCCTTGATAGGGTAAGAACATGCCCACGAGGAACAGAATGAAGATCGTATCCGAGCCGGGGAACCGCCACTTGGCGAAGATGTAGCCATTGATCGAGCCGATGAATGCCGAAATCAGCGCTGCCGGAATCGTAATTTGCAGCGTGTTGAAAAAGTTGGGCGATACCTGATTCCAGGCTTCAACGAAGGCCCCCAGGAAAATGCCGGTTGGCAACTCCCACATGCGAGTGACATTGACATCTTCATAGGGTTTCAAACCCGTAATGAACATTAAGTAAAAAGGTAGCAGGTAGAACGCACAAAAAGCTATTAGGACCAGATAAATGGCGCTACGGGACCATAGTCGTTGTAAATCAAATGTCATCGTTCTACCTCATCTCGCATGCTGCGCAGGTAGGGGATAACCAGGAAAAGCGATAAGAACACCATGAAGAAACCGATAGCCGCCGCCAGTGAAAAACGATATTGTCCAAAGATTGCCTGATACATATGAAAAGCTAACGTATCGGTCGAGAAAGAAGGCCCGGCCAGCACCGTCACCAGATCAAAGTTACGAATTGCGCCCATACCGGTCAACACAATGGCGGTGAATGTGACCGGCATCAGCAGCGGTATGATGACTTTCCAGTACAGATTAAACGTATTAGCACCATCAACCCGTGCGGCTTCAATCACCTCTTCGGGAATACCGCGCAACCCCGCCAGATAAAGTGCCATCACATAACCGGTGAACTGCCACGACGCCGCAATTGAGATCGACAGGATCCCTAGCTCAGGATGGGAATTCCATTCAAAATAGAAATCAGTCCAACCCAGTTGCTGGAACAGCAGGTTGATGCCCGTCGTTGGTTGCATCAGCCAGCGCCAGGCGACCCCGGTCACAATGCCGGAAACGGCAAACGGCAACACGACAATGGTGCGGAACAGCGCTTCGGCTTTGATGCGTTGATTGAGCAGGACGGCAATGATAAACCCCAGGACGATGCACTGAATCATGAAGCCAGCACCAAACAGCACTAAGTTACGCAGGTCCCAGTGGAACCGATTCATGTTGAACAGCTTGATCCAGTTATCGAGGCCGACGAACGTATAATCCTCGATAGCGGTGTTCCACTTCACCAGAGAAATCACACCCGTCCAGGCGATGAAGCCATAGATAAAAATGGCGGTGGCGATAATAGAGGGACTCAGAATCAAAACCGCCAGCGCCGTATCGCCGCGCAGCCAGGGAACGCGTCGCCGGATAACGCCGGGGATGAATGAGGGGGCGGATTGCCCGCCCTCCCATTGTGAAATCGAACTGCTATCCGTTACTCTATTGTCCAAATTCTGCGACCTCTGCCGCGGAGACTAACAACGCCTGCGCCTGGGCCACATTGCGGTTGGTGCCGAGATCCGCCATCGCAATATCGTAGTCAACGAGGAAGGATTGCTTGGCTGCCGCGCCATGCTGAATACTGGGAACCGACACATCCGCTTCAAATGCCTCGATGCTTCCGGTCAGGTATTCATCATAGATGCTGCGGTCGGTGTCGACGCGCGCCGGGATGGAGCCTTTCACGACGTTAAACGCATCCTGGCCTTCAACCGAGGCGATCACTTTCAGGAAAGCGATTGTATTATCACGGTTGGGTGCGTTTAGCGGCAGGCCGAAGGAGTCGGAGAGGACCATGTACAGACCCTCAGTGCCCGGGGAAGTGGTCCAGTGATAGTCCTCGAAGCCTTTGGAAAGCATGACGCCATGCGTCCAATCACCCATGACCATCATTGCCGGGCCATCGTCGGCCACGAAGCGATCATTGATGTCGCCCCAACTCGTGCTCAAATAATCCTGGTTGGCGTAGTCGTAGAGCCGGTTCATGATTTCCAGCGACTCGGTGACATCAGGGTCATCCCAGCCGGTGGAACCATCGAACAAACCATTATACTTTTCTGCGCCCATCACGGAGACCAGGATGTTTTCGAAAACATGGCCGGAGAACCCGCCACCATTGCCCTGTTCCGCAATTGCAATGGCCGGAATGCCCGCTTCAGACAGCATCTCAGCAACTTCAAAGAATTCTTCCCAGGTTGCCGGGGGTGTTTCGACGCCGACTTCGGCCAACCGGCTGGGACGATACCACATGACGTTGGAGCGATGGATATTCACTGGCACCGAGTAGGGTTCGCCTTCGTAAGAAGCAATCTCGACCACTTCTGCGGGGATAACGTCATACAGACCCAGTTCTTCATATAACCAGCCCAGCGGTTCCATACGGCCCGCAATCACATGGCTGTCGATCAATTCACGACCTATATGAACCTGGAATGAATCCGGCGGTTCGCCACCGAGCATCCGGGTTTCCAGCAGGGCTTTCATGTTACCGCCCTGACCCTGACCACCGGCCAGTGCTGCGTTCACGATCTCAACATCGGGATATTCACGGTTGAAGATTTCGTACAAGGCGTTGAGCGCCTCGACTTCGCCACCAGAGGTCCACCAGGAGAAGATCTCCAGTTCACCCGCCTCTTGCGCGGAGATGCCGACCCCAAAGGCCAGCAAGGTCAGGAACACTAACACGGTGACTAACAAAATGGAACGTGCTTTTTTCATTTTATGCCTCACAATTTAATTGATAAATGTAATTTGAGATGCAGGATTATTGCACCTGAGATATTAGTTTAACATGGTCAACGGTCTCCTGCCAAAATTATAATTTTCAGCCCGATAATAATCACCGACGCGTTGGTTGGCCCAAAAACGTCTTGCTCAAACCGAAAAAGGCACGAGCAGCACGCTCACCAGCGATACACTTAAAATACGGTCGCACAGAACGCCAGGACTGGCACCAAATCAACTGTTCGAACCCATAAATAATCGTGTGACCAGCGCTTTAAAACCGCCCCGCGTGTTCACCCGTGGAAATGGTTCATCAGGAACCGAAACTTCCAGGAAGTCGCACAATGGCTCCCAGCCTTCGGTCACGTTATAGACCAACAGATTATCGGCTGGCACAAAGGCTTTAACCGCCGCCACATGCTGCTCGAAAAAACGCACCATATGGGCTTTGTCATTCATCTTACCGTCGAACAATCCGTTGATGGCGTGCGTTTCCAGGATCTTTTTAAGCCGTTGGAAACGTGGTATCGGCAGATTCATTCCCATCACCTGGTTTAGCGTTCCACTGATACTCGCTTGCCATTGCTCAGGATCACGGACGGTAAGCATGACTTTGGCTTCCGGGTGGGCAGTGATGATTTCCTCATAGAAGAGTGCAGCCGGCCAATCAGCCACTGCATAATCGGCAAAGAATGCCCGCCAATCGGCAGGTTGGCCTTCGACTGCTGCTTCCCACACATCCATCTGCCTGGCATTCTTGATTAAGTCAGTAGTATGGAACGTGGGTGCAAACCCAATGATCTCCAACGCCGCTTTCAAGGATGTTGTGCCGGTACGACCCAGTCCCACATTAATGAGTTTCATGAGATTCGTCTCCACTCTGCCAACGCGTATACATGTGAATTCGTGTACCCAACCACCGCGACTCAAGCCGTCACGTAGGCTTTCGTGCGATGATAGATCAACGGGTTGATCGCATCATCTTCCAGCACATCGCCGATGGTCAGTTTTTCGATAACATCCGGCGGCAGAATGTTCTGCGTGCCGTTGAAGGTGCTACCATCAGGCATGTAGCCACAGGTCATCGCCCGCCGCCAGCCCGGAGTCATATTCGCCCCGGCCCCGTGTGCCAGCAAACCGTTATGGAACGAACATGAACCGGCTTTCATCGGTGCGGGGACAGCTTCTTGAGTGGCCCAGGCCGGGTAAGCCCGGAACAGATCACCGATGTTCGCGCCAATACCCACATTATCAAATGTCGCCGTTTTATGCGTGCCGGGCACGAAATAGAGACAACCGTTTTCCAGCGTGGCATCATCCAGCGCGACCCACAGGCTGAGCGCGGCGCGGTTGGAAAAAGACCAGTACGGATTGTCCAAATGCCAGCCAGTGGGATTGCCCCAGGGACCTTTGAGCAGCGCCTGATCGTGCCAGATGCGAACGCCATCCACCTGGGCCAGATCAGTTGCCATCTTGCCGAGGCGTGGGTCCAGCATCAATTGACGCATCCCGTCGTGATCGGTCCACAGATTGATGCGCTGCACGAACACGTTATCGTAATAGCTATCGCCGGATTTCATGCGACCATCGGCCAGCTTGCGATCATCGCGTTGCGCTACTGCTTCATCAACGTACTGTCGCCAGGTCTCCAGTTCATCCGGTGTGAGAAAATCTTCGATCACAACATAACCATTGTCCTGATAAAACGCAATTTCTTCGGGGGTGACTTCACTTCTCATGGGGGAATCCTTATGTCGTTAACGGGTATCATTTTGCTGAATTATAACCTTATCGAAAGCCCTTGCCATCGGTTTAAAGCATAACTACTACCCTCGTGCATAAAATGTATCTTCCGCCCATTTTGCCGGATTATTATTCACATAGTTCCGCAACTTGTTCAGTTCCCGTTCATTGCGAATGATGCGGTCGTGAAAACTGCGCTGCCAAACCGGCTTCCCAACGGCATTACGTTTTTCATTGATGCGTCTTGCAGAAAAAGATTTCAATGCGCGGACGATTTCAGTCAAACCGTGTTTCTTGGTAGAGGAGGGTCTGAGACCCTCCCCTACGACCTGTATTGGATCGATTAGGAGGATAATTCCATGCACGTGATTAGGCATTACGACGAATGAATCGAGTTCCAGGTTGATGTAATGTGTTGTCAAATCATGCCAGCCGTCCCATACAATTTCGCCATAAGAATTTAACTTCATTTGGTCTCCTACAATCTGACCAAATAGATGTTGTCGATTGTCTGTGCAAATAGTAACGAAATAGCCGCCGCGCTGCGCATAATCATAGTTTGCCAGGCGTGGGGATTTGCGAGTGGGGCACATTGTTAGTTTACCTATCCGAGATATGGATACCTGACTTGTTCTATAGTTCAAAACGATTCTACATAAGCAAAACAGCTTGCTTCAACCACTAACAAAAAATATAAGTGGAAAGGTAAACTAAATTATAAGACTATCTACTTTGTGCTGGCTTTATCAGAACGGTGCGATTTGTGTCGAACAGGTGGCTGCCACGTGCTAGAATAACGGGGCGTCTATCGCAAAGGGGGCGAACATGGCAGCACCCGCAATTCAGATCAATAACCTCAGCAAAGTTTACAGTGGCGATGTTCGGGCGCTGGATAACCTCACATTGGAAGTCGAACCGGGCGAAATCTTCGGCTATCTGGGTCCCAATGGCGCGGGTAAAACAACGACCATTCGCCTGCTGCTGGACCTCATTCGCCCCACCACCGGCAGCGCCACTATCCTGGGGTTGGATGCCCAGGCCGACAGCGTGGCATTGCATCAGCGGATTGGCTTCTTGCCGGGCGAACTCAGTCTCTGGAAAAACCTGACCGGACAGCAGGTTGTGAACTTTGTCGGTCGGGTGCGAGGCAGCCTGGATGATGCCTACGTTCGGCAATTGGCAGACCGCTTGCAACTGGACCTGACACTCAAAGTCCGCAGCTATTCCAGTGGCAACCGCCGCAAACTGGGGCTGGTGCTGGCCTGGATGAACAAGCCGGACTTGTTGATTCTAGACGAGCCGACGGGCGGTCTTGATCCGTTGATGCAGCAAACCTTCAACGAGATGGTGCGCGAGGTGAAAGACGAGGGTCGCACGGTGTTCCTGTCGTCGCACGTCCTCAGCGAGGTTCAGGCTATCTGTGACCGGGTTGGCATTTTGCGCAACGGTCAACTCAAGGCAGTTGAACGTATCAGCGAACTGACGCACGCTGAATTTAGCTGGGTGACTTTGCAGGTGCGCGAGGTTGGCTCACTCGCAAACCAGTTGGCGCAGGTCGCCGTTGTTAGCGATGTCAGCCTCACCGGCTCAACCATCCGGCTGCGCTTAAGCGGCGATTTCGACCCCCTACTCCGTGCCCTCAATGACGTCTATGTAATCGACATTCGGGTTCAGGACCCCTCGCTTGAAGAGATTTTCCTGGCATACTATGGCAACAACCGCGAGATAACTTCATGACCGGCAGCTTTTTCAAAGCAATACTGCGCCACCACTGGCGGCAAATACTGTACTGGGGCATTGGCCTGGGGTTCTATGGTTACTATGTCATCGTCGTGATTCCCGCCGAAAATATGCAACAGTACGCCGACCTGTTGACGACGCTGCCGCCTACCGTACTGCAAGCGTTTGGAGTGAATGATCTGGCTACGCTGGGGACGCCTACCGGGTTTATTGGCTTAGGCTTTGCCACTTATGCCATCCTGGTGCTCGCCATCTACGCGATTCTCGCTGGTTTAAATATCACGGCTAACGAAGAAGATGCAGGTATTCTCGATGTGGTGCTCAGCCTCCCCGCGGCGCGGTCACAGGTGATTCTGGAGCGCTTCACCGCTTATGCAGTAATGACGGTCGGCATCGCGAGTATCGTCGCGCTGGGGTTGCTCATCGGGTCGAGTGTGAACGCGCCTGATTTGGATCAAGGGCGATTAGTGCTGACCGCCTTTAATCTCGTCCCGGCGACCCTGATGCTAATGGCGTTTACCGTGTGTATGGGCGCACTGGCGCGACGGCGAACCTTAGCGCTCGGCCTCGCACTGGCCTATCTGGTGGGCAGCTACTTTATGGATTTTATTGCAGCGGCGGTCACCCATTCCGTAACCAATACCATCAGCCGCCTCTCGCTGTTTACCTATTATGACGGGGCGGGTGTACTGGCAAATGGGTTGCGTGTGACGAATCTGATCGTCCTTTTCGGCCTGATGATCTACCTGCTGTGGGGCGCGGTTTGGCTGTTTGATCGGCGCGACATCGGCGTTTGACATCTGAGGGGGTGAAAGATTTATATTCGAGTTTTTGGCAATGACTATCTTATTCTCAAAATGGCATTTGCGAAAATGATCCGCCATGAGATCAGTCTTGATGTAATTGCACAGGTCATTCAAACTGATCCGGTTAATGATGACTTGACGAGAGCAATTCACTCCCTCATCATAGATGATATCTATATTAAAGTCGAAGTTAATCACATCGATTTGTATATCAGTGATGTTATCGTAACCTATGCTTGAAAACACAGGAGATAGTCGATGAAAATCCTTTATGACGAGCTAGCCGATGGTTTGGTCATTGAATTTTCTGACCGCAAACCCAGCAAATCGCATACTGTCGATGAGAGCGTGATGATCTATACCGATGATGATGGTCACGTCATTCAGATTTCTATTCGTCCAGCATCCGCTCACATCGAAAATCCGTTTGAAATCACTACTGAATTCGCCTCGAAGGCAGTATCAACCGCCCGGTTGCAAGCTGCCCAGCCCAGTAAAGAGGCATAATTCGAGACTATGCTCGGGGTGATCTTCAACGAAACACTACGACGGACGGCCTGGCAAATGCTCTACTGGGGCCTGGGTCTCGGTATACTGGGTCTGTTGATGTCGATGCTCATTCCCTTGTTTGACGCGCTGCAACTGGCGGAGGTGTTACAGACCCTGCCGCCGGTGATTCTGGCGCTGGCAGGCATTGATGAACAAATGACGATCCTGGCAACGCCGGAGGGTATTCTGGCAGTCGCTTTCTTCACGCGTTTCTCAATCATTTTTGCGGCCTACCCGGTGGTGATGGGCCTGCGCATCACCGCCAATGAAGAAGACGATGGCATCCTGGATGTTCTACTCGCGTTACCGGTGCCGCGCTGGCGGGTGATTCTGGAGCGTTTTCTGGCTTATGTCGTGACGATCATCGTTATCACACTCATGGTCTTTGCCGGGTTGTGGGTCGGTGCACAATTAATCGAGATTGAGCTAGACCTGACACGGATTGCCATCGCCCTGTTCGCGTCGATTCCACTACTGGTGACGTTGCTGGCATTCACAGCCTTTAGCGCCGCCTTGATTCCGCGCCGTCGTCCCGCGCTGGCGGTTGCCACCGTGTTCGTGGTCGGAAGTTTCGTACTGGATACCGTCGCTAATATGATACACGGCGCAAGCATCTCCAACGTACTGGCGGCGGTCTCGGTATTCAGCTATTTTGATGTCACCGCCATCGTGCAAACGGGCTTGATCTGGCCGCATTTTTTCGGGCTGCTGATCGTCGCCGCACTGCTGCTGATCGCATCGTTGTGGTTGTTCCAGCGCCGCGATGTCGGTGTTTAATGGTGTCGTTTGATTCACGCCTCTGATTCATACCTCATTCCTATTCACTAATAGGTCAATCGGCTCAACCATTATCCCCATAGCCGGGCTAAAGTTTAAACGATGTATGTTGATATAAGGCGTTTATGAGATCAATTAAACATTTAGAATTTTTTGAGCAATGCTTAAATCGCCATTGGTGTCCACGAAGTGAGCCATATGCCGGTGGCGACTGTTTGCTCACCGCACTTGAACGCGGTTGGCACATCACGCAATACTCGCTGGATACTACGCAGCATTGTCTCACTCAGCGGGTAACACTTCATGTTTTTGAATTACAGTCGGGTGATGAGACGATTGTTATGCGAGTAATTGCCAACCCCTATGTTGACCGATTGATTGACCGACTCAATCGCGGAGAACGTTTGCATTTAACAACTCGTTCTAATTCGATTAGACCACACTCCATTAAACAAGAAAGGACACGATAGCCCATGCTACGTCGCTGGATATTGCTGCTCTGGTCAGTACGCAATCGGCTCAGATTAACCTTGAGTCTATTAACCGACAAGCGAGTTCCCATTTGGCAGAAAGCGATTCCCTTTCTACCATTCATTTACATTTTGTCCCCTTTCAATTTTCTGACGTTGGCAATTCCCGTTTTGGGACAGCTTGAGGACGCCCTGCTGATTATGATGGCGATTGATTTTTTCGAGCGCGTTGTCGATCCAGCGATAGTAGCTGACTATCGCCCACAACAATTCACTGGACCTAACGACGAACAGTCATCGTAGACGCAAGGCCGCCTTCCCACCAGTCATTAGCAGGAAGGCGGTTTTGGGATACGTGACTCAGACATAGCATTGCAAGGTTTACCGTGAAGTGCCACAGTTGGTTTGCGGCATAATCAACCAAAGCCTGGCACCGATCCTACCCATTCACCGGAATACGATTTAAGTCTGCACCCGCTTGAATGGGCGCGAAACTATTACTCACCCAGCCCACAATGCCATTGATGTTGATTTGCCACCAGGTCGCGCTGTTGTTGCGACCCACCACCGCTGCCGATTGGCCGTCACGTAATGAGCCTAAAATCGCGCCGCTGGACGTTGGCCGGCTGCGAATATTGACAGTGGTTGACGCCGTAACCGTAAAGCCAGTAGGCGGCAAATCCGGCACCGGGTCAATGCTGGCATTGGGCACACAGGTTGCACCGGTGGTATCCAGGAATGAACCAAAGGCCCAGCCGCGCGCACCATTGACATCCAATTGCCACCAGGTCTGGTCGGCACTGCACCCAACCACTGGATAGGTGGTATCCCGGTCGATCTTGGTGACAATGGCTGCATTCGTATTGGGTTCTGCCCGAACATTTAACCGGAAAGCCGTCACCCGCGCCACACCGGAAGCCGAAGGCGTCGGCGCGGTGGGCAATCTCAGGCTGACATCAATGAACGCCCGCCCTTCCGCTTCATAGTAATCAATCGTGAACGTGTGTGGCCCGGTCGTACTCAAGTTCACATCACGGGTATAGGTGGTGGCCGTTGCGCTATGCCATTCATCCAGCACAAGCACATTGTCTATGTAAACGCGCACGCCATCGTCGGCGTCGACCTCCAGCACATACTGCCCGGCATCAATGGTTTGCGTACTGGTCCAGCGGGCGGAAAAATTGTCAGGGAACACGCTGGCAATCGGTGCGCCCGATCCCCAATCATGGTTGGGCAACGCTTCGGTCAAAATCGCCGCCGGGGTTCCGCTCAACGTGCGATTATTATAGTAACTCGCCACCCAGCTACCGGTCAGGTCAATCACGCTGGGTACCCCACTGGCTGGCAAAGTCGGCGTGGGTGGGGCTGAAGCTGTTGGTAACTGTAGCAATTCAACTTCGATAAAGGCGTTACCGCTGCCTTCATAGTATTCCACCATGAAGTTCTGGTTGCCAAATGCCAGTGTGAGATCCCGCGTATACGTTTCTCCGGTTGCGCCGTGCCATTCATCCAGCCAGCGCGTGCCATTAATCGTGACGCGCACCCCGTCATCGGCCCTTACCCGCAGTCGATAATCCCCGGCATTGAGCGCAGTCAGCGCTGTCCAGCGCGCCGAAAAGCCATCAGCCGGTAGATTGTTAGCCGGTGTACCACTGCCCCAATCATGGTCCAGCGTTGTTTCCGCCAGAATCGCCGTCGGGCTGCCGGTTAATGTCTGATTACTATAATATTGCGCGGTCCAGGGACCGATATTGATCGGAACAGGTTGCGGTTCAGGCGTGGGGAAATTGGGGCCAGTGGGATTAGTTGCCAGGTTCGCCCAGGTGACGAATACACGGGCATTGCCGCCGAACTCGCGATAATCTACCTGAATATGATGGGTTCCAGCGTTGAGCGTGATGTCCCCGCTGATGATCTGCCCGACATTGCCTTCAGTATCAAAGGTGTTGATGAGCGGATTGATGGCAAAATTGACATTGACCTTGACCTGATCGTCTGCCAGTGCCCAGAAGCGATAAGTCCCCGCTGGAAAAAAGACATCGGTCCCCCAGCGAACACTGAAATTATCATCGTTCACGGCAGCATCCGGCGACCCCGCCCCCCAGTCGAAGGCAATAGCGCTGGACTGTTCTTCATAAACAACGCCGCCCAGAAAGAAGGCGGTATTATAAAACTCGCCCTTCCAGACGACGCCCGATTGGGCAGTCATCGTTTGTCCGCCAAGCAGCATGCTGCTCATCAAAATAAATGCGAATAATTTGCTCCGCATCGCAAATTCACTCCTCATCAGAATTCAGATTGCTTCTTTAATTTAAGTCTAGCACTGGCCTGCCAGAATGCTATCATCCGCTTAGCAGACGACCAACCACCGGTCAATTATGGTACAAGAAGTCATGATTGTTGCGGCAAACATTAACCGTCAAAATTGACTATATCAATTAGTCTATAGATAGGCATTCTCAAGAAGAAGGTAATTTGAAATCATGGGGTCTAGTACAGCCGACACGCCCACGATTTTGATCGTTGACGATGAATATTTATTGCGGCAGGTCCTTCAGGACGTTTTGGAAT
The DNA here is from genome assembly GCA_965223835.1 of Phototrophicaceae bacterium. Classification (GTDB taxonomy): domain Bacteria; phylum Chloroflexota; class Anaerolineae; order Aggregatilineales; family Phototrophicaceae; genus CAVYXZ01. The sequence goes on along the minus strand of CBDCXQ010000001.1, from coordinate 5,098,548 downwards.
TTGAAGGTTATCAGGTGCAGGGCGTCGCCAACGGGCAGGTAGCACTGGATTACCTTCAAGGCGCTGAGCAACTGCCACAGTTGATCCTGGCAGATATTCTCATGCCAGAGATAAATGGCTACGAACTGCTGCAGCAAACACGGGGACTACTGCCGGAAATTAAAATCCCCTTTGTCTTCATCTCCGGTCAAGAAGCAACCATGATCTTTGACCAGCCCACCCCAGAAGGCGTTTTTGGTTATGTCTCAAAACCCTTCGAAGTTGCAGTATTGTTGAAGATCGTCCGCCATGCGCTGAATTATGCCTGATATTGCGCTAGTGCTGATGCTGTGACTGATCTGATGATCGCCGCAAATCAGACAGACAACTCAGGAACGTCGGTCGATGATGGTGTGAATAAGCCGCTGAAAACTACGCCGGGCGTCAGCGGCATCAAAGGGTAACGTTTCGATATTGCCCAGTTCTTGCGGCAATTGGCTGACCGGCTTGTAAAGAACGGGCATCACCGGCTTTTCACGATTGATGAAATAACGATACGCCAACCGCACATAACTCGATTCCAGCGCTTCCGGCGAGACGATCAACAACATCAGCCAGCATTCATGCAGCGCCTGTTCGATTGCCAACTGCCAGTCATCGCCGCCCTGATTCAAATATTGATCGACCCAGATTTCCATGCCCGCGTCTTGCAACGCAACCGTCAGCGGGGCAATCATATCTTCCCAATCTTCGCGCGCATAGGCGATAAAAATGTGCCCGACTAACGCACCTCGTTTCATCCCGGTGCCCAGACGTGATGTTTTGCGGCGACGGGCAAACGGCAATTGGAGTTCTTTGGTGTCTTTGCGTTGTTCGGTGCTGTCTTTGGAGCGCTCGACATCGGCCTCATCCCGGTCTTCCAGGATGCGCTGACGATCTTCCTCCGTGTCGTAGATGAAGTGCAGGCGCACCGCCGTCCCAATTTCCACTGCATCGAATACTTTCAAAGGCTTAGAGCCGGTCAACCGCATCCCATTGAGTACTGAACCATTGGTGGAGTTCATATCCTTAATGCTATAACCATCAGCATTGCGGATGAGTTGGAGGTGCCACCGACTGACTTCCGGGTCCTGCACAACCACATCATTCGACAGGTCGCGACCCAATGTAATATTGTCGTCGCTGAGGGAGTATATACGCCGGGGATTCGGGCCAATTTGTACCACCAGCGCAAAATTATGTGACTCATTATCGCCCAGCGGCGTCACTTTGGGAACCGGTGCTTCCTCCCGGAGTGAACCCGTCGCCAGCGGTCCCCGTTCATACTCAATCGTGATCGTATCGCCCAGTTCAACGATCTGCCCGCTCTTCAAAACCCGATTGCTGGTCAAGCGCAGGCCATTAATAAACGTGCCATTTTTCGAATCCAGGTCATGAATCTCATAATCGGCAACCATGCGGACCAACCGACAATGGTCACGGCTGACATCATTATCGTCAATCACGATGTCATTCTTAGCGCCACGTCCAATCGAAATAATATCTTGTTCAAACTGGTATACGGTTCCTGCCTGAGGACCCCGGCGGATTGTCAAAGTTGGCATAGTACCTGCTCACGATAACAGATATTCTCTAGCTCTATCTTAATCCAAAGCGCGTGAAGCACCAAACCAAATCCCGACCAGGTTGCTGCTACAGTCGGGATTTGGGCGGTAAAAAGTTGGTACGATGTTATTCTGCGGTTGGTTCTGCGGTGGCTTCCACCGTCGTCTCAGCCGTCGCTTCGGCTTCGGCGGCGAGGGTGGCAAATATCGAAGTGGCAGTCGCTAGCGCATCGGCGGTGGCGGTGGCCTGCTCGACTTCGCTCAGCGGATTCAGGGTCGCCGTCGGCGAGGGTGTTGCTGTCGGCAAGGGTTGGAATGGCGGGCTGGCAACGAGATTTGTCAGCGCCTCAACCGCACTGTTCATCACCAGATAAACGGTGTTGTCTGCCTCGGCTGTATCCTCGTTCCCCAGAGCAACCTGCCGTTGTTGCACATAGTAACGCGTCTCTCCGGGATTCGGATTACCGACCAGCACAATATCCACCGCCTCACCGCTATCAATCTCAAGCGTAAAAGCCGGTTCATCCAGACCAAATTCTGCCAGATTTTCGACCTCAAACTGTGTTTCCGCCGCCAGCGCGACGACATTATCAATCGCAGCGGCGACCGCTTCCAGGTCGAGTTCGCGGGTCTCGGCATCAACTGATCCGCTAATGGTCCAATCTGATTCCGCATCGTCCCGTGCCAGTCGCATAAAGGCGTCGCTGGCATTCTCGCCAACCGTAAAGCCGACCACGCTATCCGCCGTCATATCCGGGAAAAACGGGCCACCACCTGCCGGCGTCGGCGAGGCCTCAGCTGTTTGTGACGATGGATTACTGGTTATCAATAGGGCACCCACGATCACGATGAGACTCACCGCGAGGATGATAAGAGTTCCACGATTCAAACGCATCGTATCATAACCTCCTTTAGAGTGCGGTTTCCCGGTTATTGAGCCACACCAGCAAGCCAATCGCCAATACGCCAAAGGGCAGCAGGAATGTGGTAATCAGATTGATGGTGCCACTGGTCTGCTGGTCAACGACGATCGGCGTGTCCTGGGGCCGCTGGGCGCTCTGAACCGTCACCTGCGAGACATATTCATCGAAGCCCGTAATCCAGGCGAGGCTAATGGCAGAAACTTCGCCATTGTAGATCAGGTTGCCAATGGAAAACGCATTTGACAACAATGACGTGCTGCCGCTGAGAATCAGACGAGCACCGGTTTCACTGTTCTCGACCGCCGCCATCAGCACAAACGGGCCGACGGGGTCGGTCTCGGACCGGTCAACAATTTCGTTGAGCAGGTCGTCAAGCGGTTTAGCGTAGGCATCGTTGGTTGAAGTCGCCAATGGTTCGACAGTCACATTAGCCGGTAAAGTCTCGGCGATTTCGATACTATTAGGCGCATTAAACACCAGCCCACCGCCACTCGGCAAACTGCTGGTCGCGACGTTAGTCCGGCTCACATTTGACGTGACGGGCAAGAGCGGCGAACCGAGATTCTGGGTTAAGTCCAGCACAATCTGGTCATTGAAACGCACACCGAAATTTTCCCACAGGTAGTTATTCAGTTCGGGCGTGGTCGCCAGCGATGTACTATCGGGGTTCGTGCTGGGGGTCGCGAAGATGGCGACTTTCCCGCCATTGTCCAGATAGTCAATAATCAGATCAACTTCGGCAGTGGTCAGGGCGGTATCACCCCCCGGAATAACCAGAACTTCACCATCAAGGTCATCACTATTCAAGGTGACGCCGCTCTCGGCTGCCGTTAACTCAAACGGAGTCACGCTGCGCACGCCCCAGTCATATTGCTGTTCCAATATGTTGGTGACGTTAATCATGCCATCCTGGTCGGCACCAAACGGGCGTAACCCATTGTTGACATCGAGGATGTAAGCGCGAAAGTCACCCGCCACCGAGACACGCAAAATCGCATTGGTCAGTTGCTCCTGATTAAGAAACGTCAGCGCCTCACCATTCTCGGTATCGATTTCGCCGTTTTCCTCTAGCGTACTGACATATAGCCCACCGGGACGCACACCCAGGTTCTCGGCCAGCAGTGGGTTACGATCCGGGTCAACGAACTCATACGAGATTTTGCCGGCACTTGCCCGCTGGTAATCGTCCAGCAGCAACGTGTCCTGATCGCGACGACCAGCCATCGTGCCGCTATAAAACGCCAGGACCCGGACCTCTGGTAACGTGGGATCTGCGCCCATTGCAATCATCGCCGCTTCAACTTCAGCGGTCAACGAGAAGGTATCGCGTTCGGTCAGGTCGAACTGCCAGTTTTGTTCGCGAATAACGACATAGAGCGCGATCAAGGCAAACAGCACGATGGCAGTTATGACGATGCTCGTCCCGCCATAGCGCACCGTGCGACCGGTTACAACCGCCCGCGCTTCATCAGGGGCCATCAGAACCCAGGCGACAAACGACAAAAGCGCTACGCCTAATCCGCCCCAACCGACGACAGTAAATGTCGGTTGGGTAAAGCCAACAATGATGGCGACGACGATGCCCACCAGCCCCAGAATCAGTAGATAATAGGGGGGGATGATCGCCAGTGCTTCGTTTTGCTCAGATGTATGTTGTTGGTCAGTCATCTTCTTTAAGCCCTCCAGCGGCGGGTTTCGACCAGGCGGGTGGTGATAAACAACGCGGCAATGATGACAAGTACAAAGTAGGCCACGTCCTCACCCCGGATTACACCCTGGACCATTGTGACTGAAAAGTGGGCTTGCAGACCCAGTTCACGCACAAAATCAGCCAGGCCGGACGATCCCTGCCCACTGCCGATCGAGATGGCAGCTGCTTCAGCCAGATAGAGCACCAGAATGGTGGCGGCCCCCAAAAATGCAGCGACGATCTGATCCTCGGTGACAGCCGACCAGATCATACTGATCGCCAGCACCGCACCCCCATACAGCCACGCACCCAAATACGCGCCCAATGCGACCCCCTGATCGGGGACGCCCACAAAGGTCAGCAAAATATAGTACACGCTGGTCAGCAGCAGCAGGACGGTGTAATAGGCCCAGGCTGCCAGAAATTTGCCGATGATAAAGCTGCTCTCACTCATCGGTAGCGTCATCAATACTTCGAGCGTGCCTTCCCGGCTTTCTTCCGCGATCAGACGCATGGTGAGCAACGGCCCGATCAAGAACATCAAAAAGGTAATCAGGTTGGGTGCAAAACTGGCATCTGCCGGGATGCCACCCTGCTGCAAGGCCAGCGATGCCTGGGCCATATAGCCGTTGAACAACACGCTGATAAACATCAACAGCGCGAAGGCAATCGCATAGGCAATCGGCGACCGGAAATAGAGAACCACCTCGCGTTTAAAGACGGCCAGAATACTATTCATGTACGCCCTCCGCTTCCCTTTCTTCAGCTTCAACAGTCAGTTCAGTTTGCAGATCGGCGCTTTCACCAGCCATTTGTAAGAAGATCTCTTCCAGGCTGACAACGACTGAGCGTAGTTCTGTCAAATCCCAACCCTGCGCATTCACCGCCCGTGCAATGTCGGGTCGTGGGTCAACATCAGCCCGCGCTGGGGTAACGGTGATGCCATCCTGCGTGATTTCAGCCCCGGCCACACTGGGTAAAGCTGCAATCACGGGCAGGGCCGCTTCAAGATCGGTATCCACGCGCACGATCACCGGTCGGCCACTTTCCAACTCGCTGCGCAATTCACTGGGCGAACCGGCAGCGATGATCTTGCCTCTGTTAATAATCACCACACGATCACACACCTGGTCAGCCTCCGAGAGAATGTGAGTGCTGAATAAAACGGTATGGTCGCGGCCCAATTCCTGCACCAGGCTACGTAGTTCCAACACCTGGAAGGGGTCCAGGCCGATGGTGGGTTCATCAAGAATCAATACTTCCGGGTCATGCAGTAGCGCCTGAGCCACGCCGACCCGCTGGCGCATACCCTTTGACAATGTTCGAATTCGACTGTGGGCGCGGTCGGATAGGCCGACACGTTCCAGCACTGCCTGGGCTTTCTTGTGGCGCTGGGGCACGCCGCGAATCTCGCCGATGAATTTGAGGTAATTCAGCGCGGTCATGTCGCGGTACAGGGGAACGTTCTCCGGCAGATAACCTACCCGCTGGCGCACTTCCAGGCTGTTATCAAAGACATCATGACCGGCAACGATCGCTGTGCCGGCTGTGGGCGGCATAAACCCGGTTAACATGCGCATGGTGGTGGTTTTGCCAGCGCCGTTTGGCCCCAGAAATCCCGTCACCTGACCGGGTTGGGCTGAAAACGAGATCGCATCGACCGCCGTCACCGGGCCATAGCGTTTCGTCAGTTGATCGACTTCTATCATAAAATTTCCCTCATTCTGTGCAGCACAGATTGTTGAAAACCCGCGTGAGATTAACGTGGTTTTGTTAGAAACTTATCGGAAAATGCTGAATCGTCCATTAAATTTAGCCACTCTAGCTTAACGCCTTTGTTGCTCATTGGGAACAGCGAAAATAGTGGGCGCTTACCCGGCGCTTGACCTTCCCCCGCATATCGTGGGGTTGACCGCAGCCTATGCTTTTCCCTATCATAGGGATATGAAGATGAACGTGCCAGGAAATGCTTCTTTGAAGCAAAAAGTGTCAATCTTATGAGCCGCATTTTTGTATCATACAGTCGCATAGACGAAGCGTTTACCGTCAATCTGGTAAGTCTGTTGCGGCGCACGCGGGATGATGTCTGGTTTGACCACGAGATTACCGGTGGTGACCGCTGGTGGCGTAGTATCGCATACCAAATTGGGCGTTGCGATATTTTCTTGTTTGTGACCTCGCCGCACTCGCTGCGGTCCGATATTTGTTATCAGGAATATCAGCGGGCACGGCGGCTATTTAAACATATTATTCCGGTCATTATTACCGACCAGACGCAGGCCCATATTGATGAACATGGCAAACGCTGGCAAAGTCTCAAACACATTAACTGGGTAAATATCGTCGCTGACGATCAGCATGAGGTTGGTGCTGATATTTCCGCCAAAGATATTACCGAAATTTACACCGCCATTCGCCAGAATATGGGGGCAGTGCGGCGGCGTAAATGGGTCGGTTTGATTGCGCTGCTGGCACTGGTTTTTGTGCTGCTCGGCATCCGCATCAACGATACCTTACCACTTCGTAGCGGTGCAATTGCCTTTACATCATATGAAGGTGGACAGTCCGAAATCTACGTTTATGAGGGTGGCTTGTGGGGTTTTGTGAAGTCACAGTTTACGGGCTTAAATCCGCGCAATGTGACGCAGGACGGCCTGTTGAATACGTTACCCGCCTGGTCCGGCGATGGACGACTGGTATTTAATGTCAACGGCGAAGGCGACCAACCGACCATTTATCGCACGCGACCCAATGGCGAGATCATCCCCCAATCCTTGCAAAATGGCATCGCACCGGTGTGGTCCGCCGCCGGGGACCGCATCGCGTTCGCCAGCACGCCCGGCGACGATTACGATATTTTCGTCATGAATGCGCAGGGTGGGCAACCGACAAGTCTGACCAGTACGCGGACCGGTTTTGACGATCAGTACCCGGCGTGGTCGCCCGATGGTCGCTATATCGCGTTTCAGTCGCGGTCAATTGGTAGCGGCGACTTTCTGGGGCCAGTGGAACGAGGCACCTGGCAGATTCATATCGTCGAGATCGAAACGCAGTTGATTATCGACCTGACCAATGACCCAAGTGCCAACAATGTCCGTCCCACCTGGTCGCCGGATGGCACCCAGATCGCGTTTGCTTCAGACCGACTGGCGGGGCAGTATGATATTTATGTTATGAATCTGGATGTAAGCGATACCGGTGCATTGGTGCCGAGCAGTGCCGACCCCACCAACATCACCAACAACGGCATCGCCAACGATAACGATCCAACCTGGTCGCCCGACGGTGGTGAGATTGCCTTTGTGTCCAACAGCAGTGGCCGCGAACAAATCTATGTCCTCGACGTATCACAGTGCCTGTATGTGGGCCTGAGTGGCTGCACCAGCGATAACGCGCGCCGCCTGACATTCTTTAACGAACGCAACATTGATCCGGCATGGCCGTTACTGGGCCTGCAATAGAGAAAAAGATAGATCGCATGATGATGCCGCGCTTCCACATAAATATCTGCCACCTGCTCCTGGTGTTGCCGCTGCTGCTGAGCCTGGTCAGTGCGGGCGTAATGGCACAGGATGAGAAGCCGAACTTGATGGCCTTTGCCTCGAATCGGGATGGCGATTGGGATATTTACCTGCTGGACATTGACAATCCGCGTGGTGTCCCCTATCCCATTACCTTCAATGACAGTGATGATGTATCGCCGCAATGGTCACCAGTGGCTGATCAGATCGTGTTTATGTCGAATCTGGACGGTGATTGGGACATTTATCTGACGGATTCCGAAGGCAGCCGCGTCCTGAATCTCACCAACAATCGCATTGACGATCTGCATCCCGCCTGGTCGCCGGATGGCGAACAAATCGCCTTCACCACCAACCGTGACGGCGCATGGGAAGTCTATACGATGCAGGCGGATGGTTCGCGGCAGCAACGCTTGACCAACGAAGACTTCTACAGCGGCAACCCGGCCTGGTCGCCCGATGGTCGTTTTATCGCTTACGTTTTTGACCGGGATAACAATCGCGACATCCATGTGATTTCGACACGGGGGGGCGAATCCCGCCCGCTGATCGCCAACGAGGGCATCGCCGATTATAGTCCTACCTGGTCGCCCGATGAAGACAGCAATGTGCTGGCTTATGTCTCAAATCAAGGCCGCGACCCGGAAATCTACCTGGTGGATGTCAGTTGTCTGGATGATGGTCCGGTGTCGTGTGCCAATAGCTCGGAGAATATCTCCAATAATCCCGACAGCGGCGATCTGGACCCGGCCTGGTCCCCGGATGGCACGCGGTTGGCGTATGTCACCGGCAACACCGGTAACTCCGAGGTTTATGTGTTCGACTTTGAAAGCGGTGATACTATCCAGATGACCACCAGTCGCACCGATGACCGCTTCCCCACCTGGTCGAACCTGAACGATTAGCGAATAACATCATGCGGTTGGTTGCCCTGACCGATACGGAAAGAAGCCACCTGTTTACATCTGACTGGGAAGATCAAACCGGGATAAATCTGGCAAGGTCTCATCAACCGATTGCAAAAACTCCACCGCTCGTTCATAGCTGTCGAATAATCGGTAACGGGTTTGAAACAACTGGGTGACCGTCGATCCCAGAAAGGAAAGTAATGGATTATTCGTGCCATAAGCGATAACCCAACCCATCCTGGGGTGCTGTAGTGTTGGTAGTGTGCTATCTCGCAGTGCAGTGAGATTAACGGGCATTTTACTGAGATTCTCGGCATTGACGAAACAATGAACCAGTGGGGCATCACTGCTTTCCAAATATTTTAAATTCGCCGTCGCCATCCTCCGAAGATCGTCGGCGCTTACATCACCGTTATATTCATTATAGAAAACACGATTTTCAATGAGCCATTGGTGATTGTGAGGCATACATGATTCCAAGTCACTTCGTTAGACCGATTACTTTCAGTCTAAACTATTCCCTGTTTAACAAACCGTAAAGATGTTGAGCCGCAACTCGTTGACGGGTGGCTTGCATCCGCACACAACCTTCAGCGCCGAGCACAGCAATAGGGTAGAATAGGCGTGTCAGTAAAATATTGACCATTTGTCGAGAAAGGTTGATTCATGTTTTCTCGGTTTTCCAATAGTTGGCGGCTGGTCAAGGCCAGTTATGCCGTGCTTCGCGCCGACAAAGAATTGCTGGTGTTTCCGATTGCGTCGTCAATCGCTCTCATCCTGGTGAGCGCCGCCTTCCTGGTGCCGATGTTTGCGGCAGGGTTAATGGACAGCCTCGTCGGTGCCAATGATGGCGGCTTTTTCAGTTATGTCGTGTTGTTCATCTTCTACGTCATCACCTACACCGTCATGATTTTCGCCAATTCGGCGCTGGTCGGCGCGGCCATGATTCGCCTGTCAGGTGGCGACCCCACCCTGCGCGATGGCTTCCGCATCGCCTCTGAACGCGCCGGAATAATTATCGGTTATGCCTTGATCGCAGCGACGGTCGGCATGATCTTGCGGGCACTCTCAGAACGCGCGGGTTTCATCGGTCAGATTGTGATTGGGTTGATCGGTGCTGCCTGGAACATCGTGACATTCCTGACCATTCCGGTGCTGGTGGCGGAAGATGTCGGGCCGATTGATGCGGTCAAACGCAGCGCAGAATTACTCAAGCAGACCTGGGGGGAGCAGATTGTCGGCAGCTTCAGCATCGGCGGCATCTTTTTCCTGATTACGCTCGGTGTCATCTTCCTGATCGGCTTGCCGCTGATTTTGATCGGCGCAGCGCTGGAGTCGCCGCTGTTCATCATTCTAGCGGTGATCGTGCTGGTCATCAGCATTATCGTCATCAGCCTGGTTTCATCAACGCTCAATGGCATTTATCAGGCGGCGCTCTATCAATATGCCGTTGAAGGTGATGTGGGTGAGTTCTTTGAAGCGGAGTTAATTGAAGGCGCGTTCAAGCCCAAGCGTAAACCCGCTTAAAGCATACTGCCGCCGCCATCGACATTGATCGCCTGTCCGGTAACGAAGCTGGCAGCATCCGAGCACAAAAACAGGACTACGCTGGCGATCTCGGCAAATGTACCGGCACGATTCTGGGCGTTCTGGATGGGCGCGTCGTCATAAATATTGCCCGGACACACTGCATTGACCCGAACCCCGGCTGCCGCGAGTTCCTGGGCCGCTTGTTTTGTCAGGCCGACAACCCCGGCTTTACTGGCGACATAGGCTACACCCTGCGTCAGTGGCTGCGGATGACCGGCAGTAGACACGATATTGACGATCACGCCGCCGCCTTCATCGGCCATCACCCGCCCCAATAACTGCGTGCAAAAGAATGTACCAGTCAGGTTAACCTCGTTGACCCGCCGCCAATCCCACTCATCGAGTTCGAGCAACGGTGTTGTCAAAGAACGAGCACCCGCTGCATTCACCAGAATCTGGATACGGCCAAAATGGTCCCGTGCTCGTTCGATCATGGCGCTCGCTTGAAAGCGATTCGTCACATCGCCCTGCCAGCCGAAGGCCGTACCGCCCGCCGCCATGATGTCGGCAACCACCTGGTCCACGCGGTCCGGGTTCAGGTCGTTCACCACGACATTGGCCCCAGAATCAGCCAGGGCGAACGCAATGGCTCGCCCCACATCGGCTCCCGCGCCGGTAACAATCGCGGTCTGTTGTTTTAGATCAACGTTGAAGGATGGCACAAATCCTGCAACCAATCGGTGAGAATGCTGCTGGCGGTCGGCGGCAGACTGTCCGCTTCAATCAGGGTACGATCTACCTTGCCGGGGACCACATAAAAACTGGAGTCCAGGTGATAGGCTGTGTTATGGGCTTTACAGGCCGCGTCGGCAAAACGCTGCCAGGGGTTCCAATCGGTTTCGCTCATGATAATGTGCAAGCGGGTATCCAGCGCCAGCACGTCGTCCGGGTCCAACATATTACTTGCCAGAATCACGGCATGGGGTTTTTGTAGTCGGGCAAATAACCCGAATGAATTACCTAACAAGCCCGTTCCCGCATCCTGCGCCAGAATGATCGTCCGTTTGCGGTTCACGTGGGGCTGTTCCAGCGCAATTTCGTAGGCATTCACGGCATCCTGGGTTGCTGAACCGCGTCCCCCCGCGCCACTGCGCCCGGTGCCTCGCTTATCCCAGCGGAAGACGGCGTAGTCATTTTGCAGACCAATGCGCGCAAAAGGTGCGTACCAGCTTAAGCTATTACAACCTGCATGATGAAGAATGAAAATCAGGGGATACCCGTCGTCGGGTGGGGGAGAATCTGGATAATCAATCTGTCCGTATAAACGAACATCATCCCCAGCAAAGACCAGACCATTGATGCTGTCGGTTGCCGATGAGTTCTCCAAAACGCGACTCGCTGTCATAGCTACTCCATATCCTGTGTACTGACTAACCCGAATGATTGAAGAGGAAACATCGCAAACAAGGTCTATCAGAATAAATTTTTAAGATGGAGTTATGACAAATCCACAACCAGTATAACAGTGTGCTGCCATTATTGCACATTTTTTAACAAAATGTAAGTTCAATAATATGTACAAATGGTACGAACGTCCCATAAGGTTGCCATAAGAATCAACAATATTGCGTGCCCGGATCTATGCTCTTACCCTCAGACTTGACCTTTTAGAACATTCGTACTAATCTGGATAGTACATCAGGAGGTTTGCATGGCCGTCGAATTTAAAGAACTGGTCCCCCAGATTAAGCGGATGGGGTCCATGCTTGAGCAATTAGATTTTGATCTGAGTGCCCGCCTGCGCGCCGCCCAGGATCGGTTCGCAGCCGCGTCGGATTTGGACGCGGTGTGGGAGCGGATTAACTGGGTGCGCCAGTCGGATGTTAGTGGTTATCGCGGCGCGGGGCCGCTGGACTCGCCGGAAGCAGAACCGATCAATCATATCGCGCCACCACCCGTACCACCGCCCAGTGCGACTATCGTGGCCGTTGATGGGTCACAGGTCTACCCTGATGAGCAAAACCCGGTGCATTATTACCTGATTAATCTGGGCGCGTTTGTTTATCATTATGGTGTCGAGCAGACGCCGGAGCAGTTTACGGTACCCACGCTCTACTATCATAAAGACCATGTGCATGACCGCTATGGTCGGGTCATCCGCAATCGCATGGTCGATGACCGGCGAACCATTGCTGAAATGCATTTTCTGGCGGAGAAAGCGTGGGAACAGCGCGGGGCGGCCCGGCCTTTGATCGCCCTCTATGATAATCGGCTCATGTTTCAATCCAGCGGCGATGGCACCGATAATCGCGAAAGCTTCCGCGAATTTATGGCGGCCCTGGTGCGCATTCAGGACGCCGGGGCCATCCTGGCGGGTTATATTGACAATCCGCGCCTGAGCAAACGCTTTATCCAATTGCTGTACCTGCTGAGCCTGGAAGATGAGGCTGAAGTCAAAGAGAAGCAAATGCAACTGGCACAGGGCGGTGATCTGGATGGACTGCACGACTGGCAGTTTTTTAAGATGATCCTGCAACCCGGTGAGCGGTCTGCCATTATGGTACAGAACTCGCCCCGCAATCTGGAATTCCGGCAAAAGGGCGTGAGTCTGGAAATTGCGTTTTTTTACCTCAATGTAGGCAGTGATTATCAGCCGCATGTCGTCCGGGTTGATATACCGGTTTGGGTGGCCCGTGACCCGCAGCTGGTGGCTGACCTGCACGCGCTGTTGCTGGAACAATGCCGGATGCAGGGGCGCAACCCCTATCCCTACGCCCTGACGCGGGCCGATGAACTGGCGGTGGTTAATGGCCGCGATAAGCTCAAAGTCGATGAGTTGATTAAGGTGCAGATTCGCCACACGACCGATTTGCAAATTGACCGACCTGAATATTCCGCTAAAGTACGGGGCAAAGAATTGGCCCGCAGCGACAAGCAACGCTTTGAAATGAAATCGTAGGAGCCTTCTATGCTAGATGCCGTACCACCAAAAATCGTTGGACGCATTTTGCGGGCCAGCACAACCGGGTTCGATTGTGGCACCCACAGCACCTCCATTGATATGCAACATGACTTCGGCGCGCTGGTCAAAGCCCCGGTTGCCAACAGCCCCGGCCTGACGGTCTTTGGTCTTATCTTCGCCGTCGAGATCGAAAGCGATCAACTGGTGACGGAAATGGTCATGGCGGAGGGCGTCGATGTCAATATTCTGCTGGATCATCGCAATAACCGCATGATTCCAGTGACGGTGCGGGTGTTAAACGTTGGTTATAGCGACAACAATTATGTCATCCACAGTCTACCGCCCCGCCCACCGATGAGTCTGTCCGATGTCAAGCCCTGTACGCCACAAGAAGTTGTCGATTTCAACGCCAAAAGCGATTATTTCCGGCTGGTGATGAACGCCCCGGAAGTACCATCCGATGATTTGCTGGCAGCAGCCCTGCGCTATGCGGCCTGGCAATTCCCGGATGATGCCCGCTATGACTTTATGGTACGCAGTGGTCGCCACATCTCGCGCTTGCTCTCCAACGACCTAAAACGGCTGTCGCATGTCCTGGCCTTGCTGCGACCATGATTACCCTCAACACGCCACGTCTGCACCTCCGTGAATTTGTGAATGACGATTTCGCCGATGTGTACCGCTATGAGTCCGACCCCGCGGTGGTGCAATATGTAGCTTATGGGCCATATACGTCGGACGAGTGCCGCCGCGATCTCGATTGGCATGTTGCGCATCAACAGGCCACCCCGCGCAATTTTTACCATCTGGCATTAACCTTGCCCGCCGACGGGCGGGTGATTGGCTATTGTGGGCTGCAATTTGGCGACGATAATCGCCATGAGGTGGAACTCGGTTACGCGTTACATCAAGATTTCTGGGGTCAGGGCTACATGACCGAAGCGGCGCAAGCACTGGTCGCATACGGCTTTCATGAAATGGCCGTGCATCGGATCTGGGCGGAATGTCGCCCGGAAAATATCGGATCCATTCGCGTGTTGCAAAAATTAAACATGACCCAGGAAGCCCATTTACGCAAGAACCGGTGGTTCAAAGGCCGGTGGTGGAACACGCTCATCTTTGGGCTGCTGGAACATGAATGGTGAACTCCATATGCCAGAATCTGGTCTCACGTAATGAACACTTGCCTCAGTGAAGCGGTCATCAGAAATTGGCTCACCAATGGATAAGGGCAGGATCGTTGACGGTAACACTGTGGAGATTGTGATTGATCTCGAAGTGTTACGCGACAGTGACATGCCAAAGACAGATTGATGTCGCGGTAGAACCTTTCGCTTAGCGAATAGATCAGCAAAGTGGCCTCAATGTGGGGTCACTTTTTTGATTGCCACATAAAAAACGCTACGATTAGCGAACAAGATCATTGGGGAACCGGGGTACGCCAATGGACGCGCTGGACAAGATTGAACATATTGTGGTGCTGATGCTGGAAAATCGCTCATTCGACCACATGCTGGGGTATCTGAGTTTGCCACCGGAACAAGGTGGACGAGGCCGCAATGATGTTGACGGGCTAACCGGCAACGAAACGAATACCTTTCAGGGTCAACCCTACCCGGTGTTTCACCTGCAAGACTATGATCGTGGTGGTGTGACCTACCCGGCAACCAGCATCATCTATGATCCGCCGCATGGCTCCACTGCCGTCCACGCACAAATCAATGATCGCGCGGGCGGCTTCGTCAGCACCTTTGTTGATTATGCCCGACCAGACTCCGCGCACAACGGCATGGTGATGGGATACTATACCGCTGATGAGGTGCCGGTCTTTGATCTGCTAGCGACGGAGTACGGGGTGTGTGATCGCTGGTTTTGTTCGCTGCCCGGCCCCACCTGGCCCAACCGTTTATTCTCACTCACGGGCACATCCGACAACGAAGTGGATAACGATATTCGTTTTTATGACCTGCTGACGGTGTTCGACCAGCTACGCGATGGTGTGGACTGGGCTTATTACTATGATGATTTCCCGATGTTGTCCACGATTCGCAAGTACGCCTTCGATCTGGTCAATCCACTGGGCCATACCCGCCATATCAGCCAGTTTTATGAATGCGCTCAGGCGGGCGATTTGCCTGCTGTCTGTTGGATTGATCCGCGTTATAGCGTTGAAGCGATTCATTTGCAGGGCAACGATGACCATCCCCCGGCAGATATTCGCAACGGTCAACAATTGGTGGCGGATGTTTACAATGCTTTATTGAATGGGGGCGATAACCTCTGGGAAAAAACGCTGCTGATCGTTACCTATGATGAACATGGCGGCTTTTACGATCATGTTGATCCACGTGGGTTTGACCCGGCTAATCCATCAGACACACAGGCCAGTGCAACCGCCGCAGACAGCGGCATTGGGCAAATCATCAAAATCTTGTGGGGCCTGTTTTTGAGCCTGTTCGGAATTGTCGATAACGGTGGTGGCGCTGGTCCGGCGAATCAATATGGCGTGCGCGTACCGGCGCTGCTAGCCTCGCCCTGGATTGATGCAGGGACCGTATCGCACACAGTATTTGACCATACATCAATTATCAAGACGATTCTCACGCGCTTTGGCAAGACCGAAGTGGACATGGGACCACGCGTCGCCAGCGCCAATGATCTCAGTGCAGTGCTCAACCGCGCTACTGCCCGTGAGGATCGCCCCCCTGCGCCAACGGTTGACAGTCAACTGGGCCAGCCACGCCCGGATACCACTGGGCAAGCCCAGGGCGTCACGGCTAAAATGACGGATTTGCAGGCGCTCATTCGTGCGCATCAAAAATTGCTGGATGCAGCGCAAAAAACGTGAGGTTATTCTTACGGCTTCTCATGCCGTTGGCGAATGCGAGCCTTTAGTTCGTCCAGTGGTATTGCCAGCGCATGGGAAAATTCATCTTGTTCACGGAAATGCTGCTCAATGGCAGCCTGATGATCGTAATAATAAACCAGACAAGCTAGAACTTCAGACCGACTCAAATTGTACTGTTCCATCACTTCTTCAATCGTCGTCGGTGCGCCATGAATTAGCCGATTGATAATCATTTTTACCTTGACATTACGGCCCGCAATCCGTGCTTGCCCATTGCGAATCTCAATGTGATAGGTTGGTGGAAAATCGACTTGTTGCATGATATCACCTGTTGATCTCAATGAGCTTATTATACACATCTTCTGAGACAGTCCCTGCCCCTTCAACTATCAATTCATACCAATCAAGTAGCTCCGTGACCAGTTTGCCAACATTGCCATGAAATTGGCGGCTAAACTTGACAATACCAGCATGATGTAATCCTTGATGTGACCATTCTGCATGAATATTTGGAAAATCTAAATCATGGGAAACAAGTGTCAGCCCTCGTGCTGTTGCATACTCAAGATGCTCTACATCATCGGCTTCGGCGAGATCAACCTCTTCACAACGGACGACTTCAATACCGCGGCTTCGTAATTGAATTGCAACCGCTTTTGGGATGTGTGTATCGAAATAGAACTTAAGATGGGTTTCTCGGTTAACCATAGCTTGTATGCTCGTTCATAGGGTTTCTAATCAACCCGCCCATACTGCCGCAACAGCGCTTCCAACCGATCATGCGGCAGCGCGTGTACGGTCAGGTTATCACGCCCGGTCATGGTCTGCGCCGCGATCATGGAATTGAGAATCGCTTCTTCAACCGACTCGATGGTCGCCAGGAAAAATTGATCAATCGTGGAACCATCGTCAGTCAAAATGTTTATGGAATCGAACGCCGCATCCGGGTAATGCTGGATGCGGTTTGCAGTGGAAAACGCGATCACGAAATCGCCGCTTTGGTCGCTGCTAATGGTGCCAGTCCGCGCCAGTCCGAACGCCGCCCGTTTCGCCATCCGTTCAAGCTGCTGTGACGACAACGGCGCATCGGTTGCCACCACGATCATGATTGAGCCGGGATTGGACTGTGGCATATATTCATCCCACAACTGCTCTCCAACCGGAACGCCCAGCACCATGAGTTCGTCGCGGGTGCCCATGTTGGTCTGCACCAGTGCGCCAACGTTGTAGCGACCATCCACGACCACGCGGGAAGCGGTGCCGATGCCACCTTTGAATTGATAGCAGGTCGTGCCGGTCCCGCCGCCGACACAACCTTCAGGCACGGGGCCACCGCTGGCAGAATCAATCGCGTTCCAGACATATTCCTGCTTGATGTGACGTCCCCGCGCATCATTCAACAGGCCATCATTGCATTCACCCACCACACAATTGACCGTCCCGGTCGTCAAGGCAATATCCGGGTTCTGGCGCAACATATAGGTCATCAGGGCGTCACCGGCGCGAGCCACACTCAAGTTGCTGGTGAGGATGATCGGCGTTTCCAGTGTGCCTCGTTCGCGGATTTGCTCGAAGCCCATGACTTTGCCAAAGCCATTGATCGAATACACCGCCGCCGGAACCTTCTCGCGGAAGATATTGCCATCATGCGGCAGGACCGCCGTCACCCCGGTACGAATCGGTCCTTCGCCTTCAGCCCACTGGCCCTCACCGTCAATGATAGTGGTGTGTCCCACCTTGACGCCGTTGACATCAGTCATCGCGTTGTATCTTCCAGGTGGTAAATGTCCGGGTGTCACACCAAAATCCCGCAATCGTTGCATATACGTTCCTTTTTACATTCACAATGAAGCGATAGACTGGCAAAAGATAGCTTCTCC
Organism: Phototrophicaceae bacterium; assembly: GCA_965223835.1. Lineage (GTDB taxonomy): Bacteria > Chloroflexota > Anaerolineae > Aggregatilineales > Phototrophicaceae > CAVYXZ01. Next base: position 5,080,703 of record CBDCXQ010000001.1, on the reverse strand, counting down.
CACCAGTCAACCCACTTTAAAAACTGACAACTCGCAACTGAAAACTATAGGTTAACCGTTCCGCACAGGTGGACCTGGATGCCCATCGCCGCGAACATGGCCGCTTTCGCCGCCAGCGCCTTATCCGTCTCAGCCGCCGTCGGCGCATAAACGACATTGAGATGATTGGCTTTGTGGCGGGCCATCATCTGGTCACGGGTCACACCATGCAATACCGCGTGCATGATCGGCCATTGCGGGCTGGATTTCTGCCAGCGCCGTTCGGTCTCTTCGTGCGGCAGTTCGACCACCGTCGCCCGTCCGATGTCGGCGTGCAGTGTCCCACCCATCACATACACTCGACTCCAGACGATCTCGCCCGGCTTACTGATGCCTTTGAGGGTGCCGCCGCCCAGGCGAAAATACATCGGTGGCTGGCGCTCGCTGGAAGCCCCGGCATAGCCATCAATGAAATGCGACGCTGGCGCCGCCCCGGAGATCAAAAACACCCACACGTAATCATCAACGCCGTTGCCGCTATAATGTTCGCCCCAGCGAATGTCGTGCAGCGTCGTGGCCGGGTCGTAACCCAGGGCGTTCCAGACCCGATTCGTCACCAGCGCATCCACCGCCGCGCCTTCATCGACTTCGTTAAAGTGCGGAATCGCCTGACCTGCGAACAGTTCATCACCGGTTTCAGCGTGATAAACTGCCGGACGTTCCACATTATTAAGCAAGCCCTCCACTAGGTCAGACGCGGGGGCCATGTCCTTGAGACCCTGTTGATATTGGATGCCGATAGCCGCGCAACCGAATTCGTGCGCGATACGAACCGCCGCGATATACATCTTGCATTGTTCCAGGATTTGTGCGTCGGTGAGGTCCGTCGCATCGTCTGGCCCGGTCACGAATGTCATCCCGGCATTATCCAACCAGTCGCGGATCTGCTGGGCTTCGCTGTCACTTACGGTATGCATGGCGGCGACGAGGCCTGATTGGCTGAGGCGTTCTTTGTAGATGCCAGTGGGATTGAGCAGCTCATCGTCGATTATCGCGTTATACATCCCCATGCAGCCTTCATCGAAGATGCCCAGAATCGCCTTTTCATGTTGCAATTGCTGTGCCAGCACTCGTCCTAGTTCGGCTTCATCAGCAGGCAAGTTACCTGGATTCAAATCGCGGACGTGGCTCATATCGTGAGTGATCGCCCCGGTAGCAATCCATTCACGGATGGCGTTACGGAAATAATCGTCAGTAAAATCCTCACTCCAGATGGTGCTGTACTGCACCCCCATTTTGGTCAATGAACCATTGAGGTTGAGCAAGCCAACGAGGCCCGGCCACTGCCCACTCCAATTGGCAACCGTGAGAATCGGCCCACGATGATTACGAAGTCCGGCCAGCACATGATGGCTGTATTGCCAGACGGCTTCGGCGACGATCAGGGGTGTATCGGGATGAATGGTCTGGAAGACATCCATGCCCATGCGCTGATTCCAGATAAAGCCATGCTGGAGTTCGGGGTCGTAATCATGACCGCGCTGGACGGTCACACCTTCAGCTTCAAATGCGGCGATTACGCTGGCTTCCATCGCGGCCTGGGCGGGCCAGCACACCTGATTAGCCGATAACCGCAGATCACCACTGGCAACCAGCACGACGGTATTCGGCGCGGATGGTGACGGGGATGTAATCGTTGGGAGCGTATAGGGAGACATCTAAAAATCCTTTCGCAGCAAAACAATCTTAGCCTGAGTATAACGCCCCGCTGCCGCTTTCCCTACGTCCAGCCTACGCGAAACACAATTCGTTATACAATAGCGCTCTAAATTTCAAAATGGAGAGGAATAACCACCATGCGCAGCCTGATTGGTGGCCTGCTGTTCCTGTTGCTGATAGTAAGCAGCGGTGCACAGGCACAGGTTAACGAATGCTTTTTTGCTGGGTCGCTCGACACCCTGGCCTTACACCACGCGCCACTTACCCATGCCACCCAATTGAAAGCCGAACTCCCCGGTGGCGTAGCCTATAGCGTGCAGCGGCAGCACGGCGAACATTACCTGATCGCAATCGATCATGCTTATGGCGGTTGGGTCGACCGGCGCAGTGGCCGGCTCAGCGGCGATTGTGCCAGCATCCCGGTGGATACCACGCCCTTGAGCGACTTTCCAACCGTATGTCTGTATTCAGCTGCAGTAGCAGTTCCAGCTTTTCTGGATGAGCAAATGACGATGCCATTCGGCAACATTCCGGCGCAGCAATCATTGCCAGTTGTGGAGCAAACCGCAGCCGCACACTATCTGTTGCTCGATCATGCTACAGGCGCATGGGTCAGCGCAGGCAGCGGTAGCCTGAGCGGCGGTTGTGTTACCCGCAACGTTTATGCCCTGGCTAACGCCCGCCTATGGTCACAGCCTGACGTAAAAAATGGACAACTATTGGCGACTTTGCAACCTGGCTCCAGCGTGAACATTATTGGCAATCCAGTGCCGGGTCCCATTCGCTTCGATACGGCTGATACGGGCCTCTGGTATCCAGTGAAGCAGGGGACGCTGAGTGGCTGGATCTGGGCCGAACGGCTGACAGATTATCCTCAGCCCGCTGACGGTCCGACCGCCTTAGCCAATGCGCGAGTCTGGAGTCAACCGGATGTCCGCAGTGGGCAACTACTGACCACCTTGCCAGTTGGTCAAAACGTGACGATTCTCGGTGGGCCGGTGCTGGGGGCAATCCGCTTTGATACACCGACTCAAGGCAACTGGTATCAAGTACAGGCGAATAATATCACGGGCTGGGTTTGGTCCGAGCGACTGTCGTTGCCGTAGGAGGCGACTTACTACAGTCGAACCAAGCTAGCGATTTCTTGAGCCAAAAACTCAAAATAAAAGATCACCATTAACAAGCAGGTGATCTTTTTAGCTTTTATTCCTTAGGTTACACTACGATACGGGCAGCGCGAACTCCATGATTTAGCTCAGTCTTGAAGCTTTTGTCTTTCTCCATCTGTTTGATAGGTCTCACAAAAATCTTGACATGCGGGGATGTTATTCTCGGGATGGATAACGTTTCCACGAGAGGCTATGCGTTGTCTTTCAAGATAAGGAATCGGCAATAGCCCAACGTACTTATTGAATTCGCGCTCAACTATAGATTCTATCTGTTCCATTAAGTGATTGTCATCTGAAGTTAGCGTCCTATCGACAAGTATCCTCGTGTTTTGTTCGTCATCAACATGACTAATGGTTTCTAGATCATTTCGATTGTTGACAAAATATCGATGACTTTCCGCAATTTGATGTTTAGCTATTTGAAGTAACCAGTTACGTATCCCCCTCGAACAATATCTGTTCTCAAGAATCTGATTACATGTAATTGACCAGGTAGATTGTTTTATATCGCCTATCAAATATAGCGGTATTAGCGCTGTCTTAAGCTTCTGCGCCTGCATAACCTCGTATAGTACCCAGTCAGATTTGGTAATCCTACAATTTCTGCTGTGTTGATTCCAAGCACGTACAGTATCGTCTTGAATGGCTTGAATGAACGATTGATAAAATACATTACTAAACTGACTTTGTGGATATGTCTCAGCAGAAGTACTCGCAAAAATATTGGTTGTCTGGGAAAGTCTAGACAACAGTATCTGAAGGCTAAGTTGCCGCACCTTGTGCAAATCATCAGATGAATAGGAGACAAACGCTATGGTTCTAGGGTTCTGATTATGATTTTCAACCCGAACTGCTTTTGCTTCGGGCTGAAGTTCTATTTCAAGTGGAAGTTTGTTAACGCCTGTATTGTTATCTGGAGGCGTAGGATCGAGCTTGAGAATTTCCGCCACCAATTGTTTAACGGCAATTTGAAAATCTTGCGTGCAAAAATCTAAGAATTGTATTGTTTCCAGAAGGAAGGGGAGTTCAACATTTTCCACAATCAGTGGAATCACGTGCTTACCACGATTTAGAAAGTAGCTCCACTCTTTCCTAACTTGCGAAGAAGTCGCAGATGAACTGGTATGTACATAGATCATATAAGACGACTGGCGAAGCGCTGTTTCAACCTCATCAATCCAATCTTCCCCAGCCCGGATGTTGAATTTATCCATCCAGATACACACATCTTGGGCTTTTAGAGCAGCTTCTAAGGCATTACGAAGCTCACTGACATATTCTACGTCTTTTCTGGAGTAGCTAATAAAGACCTGTGTCATATCAGCCTCATCTCTCACTCCCAAATTTGTTAGAGCATAGCATATTTAGCGATACGTCGTCAATAAAATTGCTTGGTTTGGGAGTCGGCGAAACTTGTCAATAAACCCTGTCCAGCCAAAATGTCCGCACTTCATCTGCGTAAAGCGGCGACCCAAATATTTACCCGGCAATCAAGCCGGTAGCCACTGCGAAATTGCGTATAAACCGCCTGCCATCGGGATATTGGGCGGTATAGGCTTCGGGATGGCCCTGTGTGCCAAAGATCGGGAGTTCACGGTGCTGAATAACCTGTATCCGGCTCCATTCCGTTGAGGCCAGCAGGTCAAAATTTTCCGGGACTTCTTTGATCTCCCAATAGTGGCTTTCCATCAGCACCGGCCCAATATCGGTAAACCCCTGAAACAGCGGATGATCGGGCTGCAAGGGGCGCAGCGGTAGCCAACCAGTTTCCTTACGCATGCCGGGATGATAGTCGGGCATCGGGTCCACTTCGCCCGGTTGCAGCGGTCCCATATCACCACAGGCCGCGCCATAAGTCAGGCCAATCAACTGATGGCCGCCGCAGAACGCCAGCACCGGGTATTCGCCAGTGGTGATGGCAGCTTGCAATGGCTTAAACAAATCCCAATCATATTCTTCCCAATCGGGCGTATTGCCACTGATGAAAAAGCCCTGGATGTGATTTTGCCGCAGCCAGTCGATGCTGAAATCCCAGTAATTGACCTTCCGACACGGGCGGCCCACCGCAGCCGCGATGTTCTGAGCACGTTGTTGGGCTTCCTGATTATGGCGGGGTCCCTTCACCGGATCTTCAACATTCCAGCGGGCTTCAATATCGACAAAAGCAAGCAACGTATGATTCCTTTAAATTTCAGCCTACCATTATTGATGATATGCATCCAGAATGCGGTCCATGCGGGCCTCATCCTCAGCGCTGACCTGCATCCGGCGTTCATCGGCCTGAAACCAGGCCAGTGTGCGGCGGATGCCCAGATGAAACGGAATGCTGGCGACGTAATCTGGCACAAACTGCTTGATCTTGCTGTTGTCGAACACGGCGCTCCACATCTTATCCCCAATGAGACCCGCCCCGGTTCCAGGATCAATGCTGTTGATAAAATCTGACGCGATATGCACTAAATTTGGTTTGACGCCCAGCGCCGCACCGACTTGCTCGTAAACCTGATTCCAGTTGAGCACAAAGTCGGACGTGATGTGAAACGTATGCCCAACCGCGTGGGGATTACCCAGCAAACCCACGAAGCCCAGCGCGAAGTCTTCACTGTGCGTCAGCGTCCACAACGAGGTGCCATCTCCATGTACGATGATTGGCTTGCCTGCCAGCATCCGCTGGGGCACGACATAACTGGCCCAGTTGCCCACCGCAATCGGAATGCGGGTATCATAGGTGTGGGAAGGGCGGACAATCGTCATCGGGAAACCGGCTTCGCGATAGGCCCGCAGCAACCGCTCTTCACAGGCGATTTTGTTCTGTGAATACTGCCAGTAAGGATTGGCCGCCGGGGTTGATTCAGTGATGATGGGGAACGTCAGCGGCTTCTGATAGACGGAGGCCGAACTGATGAAAATATACTGATCGCATTTCCCGGAAAATAACGCCAGATCACGCTCAACATCCTGCTCGGTGAACGCAATCCAGTTCACAACTGCATCAAAATGCATGTCGCCCAACGCCGCCGTGACCAGTTCGGGTTGCGTGATGTCGCCGATAATCGTGTGGGCGCCATCAATCGATACGTCCTGTGTGCCGCGATTGAGCAGGTAGAGATCAAAGCCCCGTTGCACCGCCAGCCTGCTAACCGCCACACTGATATTGCCCGTCCCGCCGATGAATAGAATTTTCATGGTTAATCCTCCCATTGGAGGGGAAGTTTACAATATGAAGTTGTATCGGCGCAAAGAAAACAAATGAGCTTGATTCAAACCAATTGGCATCCGCCAGTGAATGGGCTGAACCGGCTGAAATGAAGGTTCTCTTGAGATTCCAGGTGACGTTTTGTAAGTCTAATCACTTATGAATGGGTATATATTCGCATAAAATAATTCGCATGATATAATTTTATAAATTAAGGAGGGGGGACAATGAAGCGACTCGTAATGATCATTCTGCTCATCGCGCTTACCGGATTCATTTCAGCTTGTTCAGGTCGGATCGTCACGAGCGGCAACTATACGCTCAGAAGCGGCGAAACTCTGAATGGTGACTTGACTATGACCTCGGGCAATGCTGTCCTGGAGGCTGGCTCACGTGTCACCGGCTCGATCCTTATGACCAGTGGCGATCTAGAAATTGATGGTGAAGTCGAGGGCGATGTCGTCATGACCTCCGGGGACATTAACCTGGGTGCGGATGCCTATGTGCATGGTGATATTACCACGACGTCTGGCGATTTTCGGCGGGCGGAAGGCGCACGTGTCGATGGTGACATATTCACGGAAGATACCGGCTTCAATGGAAATGTCATCACCAACATCATTGGTCGAATCCTCATATTGCCAATCATCATTATCGTCTTCGTGTTTTATTTCATCGTCAGGCCCGGTCAGCAGCGACAGGAAGTCGCCAAACGATCCGGTGCGACCGACGAATCATTCGAAGAAGAGGCAACCCAAATATTTGGAGGTGAATTCATGAATAATCAAACGAACCGTGTCACCAGTGCGCTCGTGTTGATCGGGTTGGGTGTCGTTTTCTTGCTGGCGCAGACGGGACTCCTATCTCTATCTGGCAATTGGTGGGCCATATTTATCGCGCTACCAGCGGTTGTTATGCTCTACAATGCCTATTCCAGCTATCAAAAAGCCGGCGAGGTTACGGGTGAAGTACGTCGCAATATTTCCGGCGGTGCAATTATCGGAACGGTTGCCATTATCGCGCTGACCGGGCAATGGGGTACGTTGTGGCCGCTTTTCCTGATTGTGCCCGGCGTGATGATGCTATTGGGTTTCAATAAACAGAACGATCAGGCGTGATGCGAACAACCGGGTTCAAATAAGAAAATGTGACCTTAGATGGGCCTGGCAGTGGTACCAGTAACGGTTAGTCCCACTGTTGTTGATAACAACTATTCCGCCGGAGCGCGAGCCGCAGCGGCAGCCTCATGCTGGACCCGCTCCACCAGAGTGCTGACGAGCGTCACAACTTCATCCAGCTTAGCCGGGCTGATCCAGTCAATCGTATCGTTAACTTGATGAACCGTGTTGGTGCCAATCGCGCCCAGCGCAATACAGGGCACGCCCCGTGCAAAAAAGGTGTAATGATTGCTGGCGAACCAGGGATCAACCCACGCCAGGCCAGGGTAATCCGCCGCGACCGTCGCCACCTGCTGCTGAAAAGTATCGCTCTGTGCCAGCATGGTAATCGTGTTGGTGCCGGTGTACTGCCCGACGCCATCCACGTTGATGACGCACAGGATTTCATCGAAGTCTGCCTTTTCCGCATATGCCTGATCGCTGTTGCCGCCGTATTCCTCATCCCCCCATGCAATGAACTCCAGGTCAACCGCCAGGTGTTGCCCGGCCAACTGTTCAATCAAGGTGAGCAAAACGGCGCTGCCGGAGCCATTATCGTAAGCGCCCGGCGTGCCGAATTTGGTGTCATAATGCGCACACAGGACCAGCTTGTGGCGATTGCGCCGTGATTGGCGGGCGATAAAAGTTGTGATCGTCCCCGGTTCCTGCTCACTCACGATGCGCAAATGCACCGGCGCATCCAGATGTTGCATTAACTGTAAACTGACCTCAGCCGAGATCGTCGCCGAGGGAGGCGGCATATCCGGGTCTTCAATGATATGTTGTTGTCGAAAAGGCATGGGGTTGGTTGTCAATACTGCCAGCGGTTGCTTCTCAATCAGCCGTCGATTGATTGTTTTGTCGCGGTCCGGGTTGTAAATGGTAAACCCGATTGGGAACAGCGGGGCGCTGGAGATTTCGCCATATAAGAGGGCGATCTTTCCTGCCAACGTTGCCGCTTCCAGTTCAGCAATGGTCCCAACCGCGACGACCGAAGCTGACACATCACAGGCCCTTGAGAAGGGATTAATATCCACCGCCAGTGCTTGACCATCAATGGTCAGTATACCGTCAGTGCAAGCCCAACTGGGAAAATCAACAACCTGGTCTTCAATTACCAGACCCGTTTGCGAAAAAATATGCCGAATATAATCCGCCGCCTGCTGATGACCGGTGGAACCCGCCGGGCGTTCGCCGATCTCTGTCACCAGCTTCTGTAGATGTTGCATGGGTTGAATCACGATGAGAAACCTCCAACTCAAATACGATGAAGGTGCGCACACTCATCTATCATCATACAACCCTGGTGGGCTAATGGAGGGTTTCGATTTCCGATAGCGTAACTTGCATTGCACGAACCGCCGCGATCATTTCAACCAGCGTCGACAACCAGTGATCGGTAGCATAGATAATATCATCATCAGGCTGAGGGGTATCCAAAGCAGTCCGCAAGTCCAGCGTATCGTCCGTCTCCAGCTTGTGAAACATACGCAAGATCGACAACGTACTGTAGCGGGCCTGGCGCAAGGCATGAATGACGGTCAGTCGCTCGATTTCAGCCGGGCCATAGGTCCGATAGCCATTGGCAGCCCGCGGGACCATCAGCAAGCCGTTGCGTTCCCAATCACGTAGCTTATCCACTGACACCGCCAGATATGCCGCTACTTCCCCAATTTGCAAGTGCGGTTGATCTACTGACAGCGGTTCAACCGTTGCCCAGCGTTCCAGAATCGCAACCGCCGCTTCCGCCCGCGCTTTGGCCTGCTGCAAGTGACTCAAAGCACACTGAATGGTGATCGTGGCTTCAGCAAAATCACCGTCAGCCGCCAGCACGAACGTATCCAGAATCATCTGCCGGATTGATCCACCCAACCAGGTACACTGCATCCCCTGGCGAATCAGCTGAATGTGACGCAGATGAAGTTCATGAAATTGACGGTAGCCGTTGGGCGCACGGGGAACGGGTGGCAGATAGCCCGATTGTTCGTACTGGCGCACGGTGTTGACCGCGATGCCCGCCGCCCGTGCAATGTCGATGGTGCGCAGTGTCTATTCCTTGTGGATTGCAACCCGGACATTTCCCAGTTTACAACAGGCAACGATTGATGTGCAACGCTGTTTAGAAGCGAACATATTTTCTGATAGAATGGTGACATAAACAAGTGAGGGTAATGAGTGATATGGCTGAACAGCAACCTCAAGCTGTATTCGATATGGTGCGACACGCGGCCCTAGCCCTTCCAGGGATCGAAGAAGGGTTGTCTTATGGCACACCTGCGCTAAGGGTCAGAGGCAAATTCATCGCGCGTTTGCATGAAGATGGCGAATCGCTGGTGCTGAAAATTGACGAGAATGAACGCGATCTGCTGCTACTAGCTGAACCAGATATTTATTATGTTACCGACCATTATTCAGGCTATCCCTATGTCTTGATTCGGCTGACAAAAATCCATCGTGACGATTTGACTCGCTTGTTGGAACAGGCCTGGCGGCGGGTTGCCCCAAAACGACTCGTTACTGCCTATGACCAGCAGCGTTAAGTCTTGGGAAGAAGTGTCTCCATTACAATGGAACCAGATAACCTGGGTGAACGTCTACCCAATATCTGCAATCCCAAATGAGGAGGCAATCGTATGCGGCACAAGCTAATAATGTTGGGTGTTTTGATTTTTTTGGTAATGAGTGTTTCAGTAGCGGCGGCGTGTGGCGGGTTGTTCTGCCAGAATATCCCGGTCGATCAGCAGGGCGAACGGATCATCTTCACCATCAACGGCGACGATACGATCTCCGCTTATGTCCAGATCAACTATACGGGTTCCGCGCCGGATTTCTCCTGGGTCGTGCCGGTCCCCTCTGTCCCCGAAGTGGACGTGGCCGAGATGAGCAGCTTCAACGAACTGAGCAACATCACCGCACCGATCTTCTTCCCGCCCTTGATGCCGGATTGTGCGCCGATTCCGATACCGGCGATGGCTGTCGCTGAATCTGCTCGTTCACTAGAAGATGGTGGTGTCGAAGTGCTGGCGACCGGGACCGCCGGACCGTATGCGTTTGATGTCGTGACCAGCCCCGACCCCAATGCCTTGATTCTCTGGCTGCGCGATAATAGCTATCGCATCACCGAACAGATGGAACCGCTGGTACATGTCTATACGGATGAAGAAATGGTCTTCCTGGCGATGAAGTTACAGCCCGATCAGGGCGCACAGGACATCCAGCCCGTGAAGATGACCTATGAATCCACGCAGCCGATGATCCCGCTGCGATTGACAGCAGTGGCGGCGAATCCCAACATGACCGTCCTGACGTGGATCTTCGCCGATGCGCAGGCCGAAACCATCAACTATGCCCGGCCCACCATCAAAGACGCGGATTTGCGCGGCGATTTCACCCAGTTTGGCGGCACAAATTACCTGAATCTGGTTGACCAGACGATTGATTTATACGATGGTCGCGCCTTCATCACCGAGTATGCGCAGCCGACCAGCGAACTGATTAAAGCCGGGGTGCGCGATGATCTGGTGATTGAACTGACGCGCCGCTATGATTATGTCACGCGCTTTTTCGGGCGCATGTCGCCGGAAGAAATGACGGTTGACCCCGTGTTCCAACTGGATGCAGGCCTACCCCACGTCACCAATATTCATGATCTTTCCCAGGCCGACCCGGAAATCTTCTGGGGCTGTGAAAATACACCTATCAGCCTGCGGTTCGATCCGGCAGTTGTTCCGGCTGGTTATCGCTAAGGGCGCGAAATCGCGTTACGATAAAGGGTAATGGTGTGTGGTCTCGCGCAACATCCTGTCATACAATTATGTGGGGAAGGCGTGCCGGTCTTCCCTGCATGGTGGATTTAGAGGAGTTTTTTATGTTAAGCACGGCCCAAAAACGACAATTTGTTGAAGACGGTTATTTAAAGGTTCCGGGGGTTGTCCCCCAAGTATTGATTGATGCGGCCCTGCGGGCGGTCAATCATTCAATTGGGCATGTTGGGCAGGGCGGGGAAAACCTGGAAAATAATCGTGGGGCCTTCTTTTGCAGTGAGTTGCTAGATGCCCCGGTTATTCTAGACCTGTTCAACAAAAGTCCGATTATCGAAATTGCCGAGTCGTTAATGGGCGCAGGCAACGTTCGGCCCGTAGCTCGCGCCAAACCTTATCCCCGTTTTCCATTGCCGTTGGGCGAAGATGCGCCGGAACCGCGTGGTCATCTGGATGGCATTGGCAGCGGCACCAATGGCACCGCCAAAGGCGATTACAAGCGCGGGTTCACGGCCTTTGCGGTGGTTTACCTGGCAGATGTGCTGGAACCCAACTGTGGCAATTTCACTGTCTGGCCCAAATCGCACCGCACTTATGAGGCTTATTTTCAAGAAGTTGGTCATGAGGTGTTACGCGAGGGGGTACCGCATCTGGATTGGCCGGAACCGCCGATTATGCTCACCGCGAAGGCCGGTGATCTTATCCTGGCCCATCATCAAATTTTCCATACCGGCGGCCCCAACGCATCGCCGAACGTGCGCCATGCAGTCATTTCGCGGCTGCAACACAAAGATGTCGACACGATTGGTCACGACGCTTATACCGATATTTGGCGTGAGTGGCCCGGCGTGCAGGAAGTTTTGTAAAAAATCCTGGTTCAGCCAACGGAAACACTGGCAGGCTAACATCAGTTATCTTTTGGTCAGGCAATCAATTACTATCCGTCTGCGCACCCCATAGCTGTTTGTAAGCGGTGCCGATGCTGGCGGCAGTTGCATCAAGTTCATGGCGCGGTGGCTTAATATTCCAGTCGGCTTCGACAACAAAGCTATCCCCTTTGTAGCGCGGGAATACATGGAGATGGACATGAAATACTTCTTGAAACGCCGCCTCGCCATCGGCTAGAAACAGATTGACACCCTCGCAGCGGAGTTCAGCAACGCGCAAGGCCGCCGCCGTCCGTTGAGCGATCTTGAAGAGGTGCATCCGGTCGCTTCGTCCAGTTCTGCCAGTGAAGCTGTATGGGTTTTGGGAATGACCATCATGTGTCCCACCGTTACCGGATTAATATCCATCAGAACGATGACCGTTTCATCAGCATACATGATGCTACCGGGCGCATTACCTTTGATAATCTCGCAGAAAATGCATGGCATGCGGACATCTCCTGAATTCGGACACGGGTGGGAATCAACTATTGCGCCGCCAACAGTTCCTGCGCCATCGTCAATGTCGGCGCGTAAGCGATCAGGTGCATCCCATTGGCTTCGACCAGACACAGACTCTCGGTGGCGGTGGTCCAGCACGACTTGGCTCCGGGAACATCGGCAAAACGGTCGGTGATGAATGTCACATAGGCGCTGGTAAATTCGGCATGATCGTCGGCTGAATCCCACTCCAGACGCAGCAGCCAGGCGAGTTCATCAGTAGCAGTGTTATGATAAATCTGGTAATGGTCGCCGCCCCAGCCCGCCGCCGCCTGGATCGCATCCCGATTTGGCAATTGCGTTTTGAGATACTCGCGCAGGTAAAACTCGCCAAAGGTCGTATCCCAGATCACGGCCCATTCAGCGTTTAACTGGGGCGTGTTGAGCGTCACCGGCAGCGGCGCTTCACCCGCCAGATATTTTTCCGGGTGCAGAAATTGTTCAGAGGATAGCGGCAAATTCTCCGGTAAGAAGGCGGCGTTCACCGCATCCCACCCACCATCAGCTTGTATCGCGCTCACGAAGGTCGCACCATTGGTATAAGCCGTGAGCAATTCAGCCGCCACAATATCGGGCAAGTCCGGCGGCAGGCTTAAGGCACCGGCCTGGAATCCCTGTGCCAGCAGTTGCAACGTCGTGCCGATTGGATTACGTGCTGAGATTTCCTGGGTGTAGACGTTCATGACCAGCGTCGCATCGCCTTCGATCAGTGCCCGTAACGCCTGATACTGATCGCGATTATCTCGAGTCAGTTTGTCCAGCGCATTGAGGTCAAAATGCTGATCTTGCAGCGCGTGGGCATATTCATGGACATAGGTGATTTGCTCCAACAGCGGCAGTTCGTCGCCCAGTTCATCACCGTTGAGCAGCAGGGTGTTCATCTCTTTGGTGATGGGGTCATAGAACCCACCAAGTTGGGCTTCCAACGCATCCAGATAGGCGGCGATGTAATCGGTTCCGGGTTCGATAAAATCGAACGCAACATAAAAGCGTGTTTGCCGGGCGGCTTCGTCTGGCGGCAGCTCATCTGCCAGAATCATCGCTACCTGTTCAAGCGCTTCAGCTTTGGTCGGGAACCGGCGAATTACGGGCTGCAACGGCTCCAGATCGCGAATATTCGCAGTGATGGTTTCCAGCGCTTCGACCTGTTCTTGCAATTCCGGGCTGATGTCCTGGGCAATGGTCGCCAGCGAAATCGCCAGTAGGCTCAACGTGAATATGACTGAAGTAATCCGGCGTAATGTATTCAAGTGTTGCCTCATTGTTTGGATATAAACTGCCTCCAGTTTACCGGAGTTTCTGGCATTTAGTCGGATTCTTAAGCCACTTCATAGATTGGCAGACATGTAACTCAGCGGGCGACTTGACTCATGAGGCTGAGCAGATTGCCTTCCGTATCGCGAAAAAACGCCATCCAGACCACGTGCGCCGCCATCTCCGCAATCACGTGAGGTTCGCCTTCAAACTCAACGCCCCGCGCTTTGAGCGTCTGGTAGGCCATTTGGATATCGGCGACGTCAAAGTAAATGATTGAACCCGGGTGTTCGAACGCCGCGCTCTCCGGTTTGCTGAGCAACAGCGTCAGCCCATCGCAATCGAAAAAGGCCAGGTTTGGCACGCTGAATTGATGTGATAAGCCGAGTTTATCCCGGTAAAATGCCACCGCCCGGTCCTGATCGTAAGCGGGTAGCGCGATCTGCCGCACTTTTGCCAGGCGAAAATCGGTGTTGGTCATCGTGTTTGGCTCCTGCTAATTGAACTCCAGGCGGAATTATAGGGCCGGGCGACGCGGAAAACTTCTCGGAAATCACCTTTTTGCAGCGTTTTGGATGCGGTATTGTCGTGGCGACATGCCCCTGTGCTGGCGAAATAGAGTGCTGAATGACCCCGGACTGGCATAGCCTACCATATAACAAATCTCAGTGATGGGTGTCTCGGTCTCGCGCAGCAAGCGGCAGGCATGTTCCAACCGCACGGTTGTCAGGTATTGATGTGGGGTTTGACCAAAAACACTGCGGAACATGCGTAAGAAGTAATTTGGCGCGAGGCAGGCGACTCCGGCCAGTTGATCGAGGGTGAGCGGTGTCGCGTACAACGCATGGGCATAGTCGCGGGCCAGATGCAGGCGACGGTACAGTTCATCGCGGGTCGTGGCGCGAATTCCCGGCAACTGCTCAACCTGTCGATAAGCCTGAAAATGGACCTGTAACAAGCGCTGCATGATGCGATGCAGCCGTTCTTCCAGCCAGACACGATCATGCCGTCGCGGTGCCAGTTGTGACTTTAGTTGTAGCAGGTCCGGCAGCAACCAATCGTCATGCTGATAAGTCTTCTCGTAAAAGTTGATTGGCAGCAGCGTGGGTCCGTCAAGTAGCGTCTCCGGTGTGTTGGTCAGGCTGGCATAAACTTGTTCTTCGAACCCTGGCTCGAAAAAGAGACAAAATGATTCGATCGGCTGGGCGGCTTCGATGTTGATCGCATAAGCTTGACCATTATTCAATACCAGATAGGTGTCGTCGCCGACGGCATAATAACCCTGACCGTTGTTATAGAGCGCTTGTCCGCCAAAAAACGCCTTGATCGACAGCGATCCAGTGCCCTGCCAGTAATATCGGCGGCTGGTGTCATGCAAAATCGCGTTCATCCCGCCCAGGGCGATCTGGTCATTGGGCTGTTTTGTTGTCGGCAAAGTGACGATCATAATGACCTGTACTGTAGTTAATTCGAGCGGGAAGGGCACACGAGCACGCCCCGCTAACTTCACTTTTTTACTCGTTTTCTAGCATCTTAGCCTGAAAGCTGAGCAGAACATTGCCATTAGCATCCAACAGATGTAGCTCATCAGCACGAATCTGGTAAAAAATGATGTTTTCCAGCGCTGTCAAGTAGGCAGACTCCTGCCCCATGACGCTTTCCGGGGCACAGGCCATCCGGGTACTGACCGCTGGTCCGATGCTTAGGAAGCCGTCGCCGATGGTCACACTGGCGGAATAGGTGTTGCAACCTGCCGATCCTTTCAGGCTACCCTCAGCATCAAATTGGGCTGTAACCTCTACGTCCGGCAACGCCGGGGCAACCGCATCGCCTCCCACCAGATAGCTGGTCAGCACCCAGGTTGTCCCAACGAGGGCTTCAGGTTCATTTACCGCAAAGGTCAAAACAATATCCCCCGCCGCATTGGACAAATGAAGTTGATCGTCTTCGATTTCATAAGTTGCAACCGTCGCCAATATAGCCAGATAATCAGTTTCCTGATTCATGAGCGCATCGGGGGCACATAGCATGAGCGTTGAGCCAATCTCACTGATGTTGATAGCCGTTCCGTCTATGGTCGCGACGCCAAAATAAAAATTACAACCAGCGCTTCCGCTAACCTCGTTCCCGCGGATAGCCAGTGTAATGGCTACATCATCAGGCAACACCATCACCGTTTCACCATCCGCGTTCACATAGCTGTCGAGCAGCCATTGATTGTGCTCCAACGAGCGGCTCATACTGATAACTTCGACCAGCGTGTATTCCAGGCTGGATGCATCAGCTGGAGGATTCTCGACTTCAGTCACGGACACAAGCAGTTCGTAATCGAAGCCAGGTTGATAATCAAAGCCCTCAATCATGCTGTAGAAAAGCGTATATTCGCCTTCAGGGCTGTCTTTAACCTGTAAGCACAACTGCGGTCCCACGCCCGTGCAAATTACACGATTTGGCCCCACATATAATCTGCGTTCTTCAGCAGCATCCTGGGCCAGGGCTGCGCCAGTTACCAGCACGATCAATACGAAACTTACAATAATCAAGCGAAACATCTTGCCTCCTATTGGCAGATAGATACGCTCAATAGACGTTGAAAAACGCTCAGGAGTTCCCATTACCCAACCAATCAGCGCATAAGATTCCCATCAAAACCAGATCATCATAGTCACCGTCGGACCACACATGCTGGCGCAGGCGGCCCTCTTCGACAAAGCCCACTGCCTGATACGCTTTGATGGCTCGTTCGTTTTTGGCGTGAACTTGTAGATGAACCTTATGCAGGTTGCGAAATTGAAACGCATAATGCACCAGCAGGCGCACCGCTTCACGACCATAGCCCCGGCCCCAGTAATCTTTGTTGCCAATCGTGATGCCCAGTTCGCAGTTCCGGGCGACATGATCGAAGCTGAACAACGCACAACCGCCAATACACTCGTTATCAACCTCAATAACAAAGCCGCCGTTATCACGCCCCCCTTTGGACCACGACTCTTCGTACTCGGCTTCGAGCATGGGTAATGGCTGCGGCATGGGCGGATCACCGCCGCCCGCCAGTTCCACTGCTAAATCGTTGTTGAACTGGTGTAGCAAGGGTAAGTCTACGCGCCGGACCGCCCGCAATATAACTCGTTCTCCGATGAGCATTTCCCCTCCATAGCCTTTCTAACAGACACTTTCTAGCAACAAAGTATAACGTGCTTCAAGCCGCGTGCGGATTGTCCCGGCAAAAGTTGGCGCGTGCGTTATACTCTCAGTTTGAAAATACACGTTACAATTGATTGCGCGGGAAGACTGACCGGGATGTCAACGACACAACTGAATTGGACCTATGACGAGTTTCAGCAAATTGGCGTTGACTTTGCCAATCGTGAGCAGGTCGAGCGTTACACCCAAAATCAAGGTACCCGCCCAGTAGATGAGCAGGCACTGATCGAACGTCTGGGGATCGGACCGAATCATACGGTGATTGAATTCGGCTGTGGCACCGGTGTTTTTGCGCTCGAAGCCACAGCGGTTTGCCAGCATCTGTACGCGGTGGATGTGTCTCCGGCCATGCTGGATTATGTGCGGGACAGGGCGCAGCAGCGCAACATCACCAATTTGACGACCGTTCACGCGGGCTTTTTGAGCTATGAACACGCGGGGCCAGCCGCCGATTTTGTTGTCAGTAAATACGTGTTGCACCACCTGCCCGACTTCTGGAAGATGGTCGCGCTCCAACGCATTGCTGCGATGCTGTCGCCAGGAGGCACATTGTATCTACGAGATGTCATTTTCTCTTTTCCACCCGCTACCTATGAAGCGAGTATCAACGGTTGGATCGAGCGCGTCGCCCAACCAGCCAGCGAAGGCTTCACCGCTGCCGAATTTGCCATGCATGTCCGTGAAGAGTACAGCACCTATCATTGGATTATCGAAGGCTTGTTGCAACGAGCAGGATTCACGATTATAGAAAGCAACTATCTGACGGCGGAGCACGCGGAATACCGGGCCATTAAGCATTAAAGGTGGGGGCCAACTGATAAAAAGTTCGAAAATTCTACCGCCAAATCCCGGACATTCCGTTATACTGGTAATATGATTATTCGCTATTATGTAAACAAGGCTCATTATGGCTCGCATTGTCATCCTTGGTTCGGCGGCAGTTGTCCCCGACGCTACCCACGATAACACGCATTTTGTCCTGATCGGCGAACGCGATTCGCCGGTGCTGGTGGATTGTGGTTCAAACCCGTTGGGCAAAATCAAAGATCTCGTCATCAGTGATGACGGATTGCAAGATGTGATCCTGACGCACTTTCATGCCGACCATGTATCGGGTGTGCCCAACATGCTGATGGCGATGTGGCAACTGGGGCGGCAGGCCCCCCTGCGCGTGTATGGACTGCCGCACTGTATCAACCGCACCGAAGACCTGATGGGCATGTTCGCCTGGGAGACCTGGCCGGATTTCTTCCCGGTGACGTTTCATCGCGTGCGCGAACGATTTGCTGCGCCGGTGCTGGAGAACGCCGATTTCCGTATCACGGCCTGGCCGGTGAAGCACTTTATCCCCACCATCGGCCTGCGTATTGAGAATAAAGTGACGGGCAAAGTACTGGCCTATACCTGCGATACCGAACCCACCGACGCGATTTACGAACTGGGTCAGGACGCTGACATCCTGATTCACGAAGCTGCCGGGACCGGTGCTGGTCATTCCAGTGCGCGGCAGGCTGGCGAAACGGCCACACGGGTTAACGCCAAATCACTCTATCTCATTCACTACGAAGTCTACGACAAAGACCCCAGCCCGCTGGTGGGCCAGGCGCAGGAAACCTTCGATGGCCTGGTCATTCGGGCTGAAGACGGCGACGAATACGAATTCTGATCTGGGGACAATGACTACTTTAAATCGGAATCCGCTATAAAAACAACACACAGGAAACAGAGTTATTACGATCGGGCGCATCGAAACCCAAGGTCGATGTCGCCATTCTCGGGAACGTTCCTGAAGCGGCTCGCGACCCGCAGGAAGCCCACGATGTAGTTCCAACCGCCCCCACGCAACACGCGCAGACCATCAGTTCTTTCCCGGTCTTCCCGCCCATCAATGGGATTGTACGGATATGGGAACTCACCAGTGAATTCGCCATTGTCGTGGATCGTACTCACCCACTCCCATACATTTCCGCTCATGTCCATTGCCCCTACCCAGGAGGCGCCCGCCGGTCGGCTGCCAACTACCGCCATTTCGCTGGCATTCCTCAAATAGACTACATTCTCCCCGACAAATTCGTTTCCCCATGGATACACGAGGCTGTCTGGCCCCCGCGCCGCGTATTCCCATTCCGCTTCCGTCGGCAAACGTGCCCCACGACTTTCGCAATGTGCTTGGGCATCATACCAGTCCACACAGTTGCGTGGCTGATTTGGTCGGCTTGAGGTGTCTTCACAGCCTATGGACCCATACTGGGCATTCGTTACTTCATAGCGGTCAAACCAGAATGGCTCGTCAAAGCACTGTTCATGTACCGGTTGCTCATCTAATTCAAGAATGCTGCCCATATAAAAACAGCCTGCCGGGACTTGCACCATCTCGACCCCGTCGAAATCCTGGATCACCGGCTGCCACGCATTCAAGACCGCAATTGCCGTCACCGTCGCCCTGAAGTCATCCGGTGATTGTGTCCCACGCACATCGCCGACAACAGCCCCGCCTGACGCCAGCGTCCCGATCCGCCCCTGTTCCAAGACTAACAGTTCGCGCTCAGTTTGCACCGCATTACTTTGATTATTTGCATTCATGGTCAACGCCCCTGCTCCAACCGCCACGATTAGGAGTACCCCTATTGCCACCCCGGCCCACCGGGTAATCCGACGCGCACGACTCTGCGCTCGCTCAGCGTGTTCCGCCGTTTGCGCTGCTTGCTGGCTCGCCTGCTCGGCCCGCTCGGCGGCCTCTTGGAGTTCCCGCTTGCGCTGCTCTTCCTGATTAATCAAGTAGGCTTCATGAACTTCGCTGGCTTCGATGAACGTCTGCTCTGACTGGCTTAGCCCTTCATGTTTAATCGACTGCCGCACCCGCACCAGTTGAATACCGCGCAGCAGAAAATCTTCATGGCGCGTGTTGCGTTCCCACTCCTCCGCCCCGATACGTACCTGCCGCCGCAGCTTCAAAACATCCTGCGTCTCGTCAATCCACTGCGCCAATCGCCCCCAACCGCGCAGCAATGCCTCGTGCGCCACCTCGACCACCGGCTCATCGATCTCGCCCCGGCTCTGTACCAGTAAACGCGCATCGGTTAGCGCATCAACCAATTGGGCTGCCGCTTCGGTTGATGCTACCCTGCTGTGCAACGCTCGGCTGCGGATGGCGATGCCGCGTTCATCGACCTCCGCCAATTCTTGAAAGACCGTTGGGAGAGTCGCCTGCGCCGCGGCGTCCAGGCGCTGGAAGATATTCTCGGCACGTTCACCTATTGCGCCCTGTACCCCGCCCAGCGCTTCATAATCACTGATGTTGAGGATCCGATCATCCTGACTGACCCGGTACAACTCATCCAGGGTATAAGCCAGCAACGCCAGCGCACCGGGGTCATTGCCGGTATCATCCAGGATGCGTTGGGCCAAACCTTCTTCATACGCCACCCCGGCCCGCGCCGCCGGACGGGTGATCATCTCATATAGCGCACCGGATCCGGGTGCCGATAGCGGAAATGTGCCCGTCTTGAGCAATGCCGCCAGGCCATGATGTTCGACACAGGCCGCGTAGAAGTCCGCCCGTAACGTTGCAACCACCCGCAAGCGTGGGGTCTGTGATGCGCTCACCAGAAAGTCGATAAACGGTTCCACGAAGCGCGGCGTCACCAGCGAGAACAACTCCTCGAACTGATCAATGACCACCACCAACTCGGCCCACTGCGGTGCATCTTGCAGCACTTCAGTCACGATGGGTTCCAGGTTGTCCGGCAGTTGGCCGATGACGCTCTCACCGATTGGGAAGCTGGCCCGCAATGCGTTTCCCAGGGCCGCAAATGGATCGCCGCTGCGCGCGCTGCCCGGTGTAAACCTAATCCATTGCCAATCGCGGCTGCCCGCAATAGCATTGTCTAACAGGCGTGGAATCAGCCCAGCCCCCACCAGCGACGACTTCCCTGACCCCGACGCCCCCACGACTGCGATAAAGCGCGGGGCATCATCTTGGAGACGTTCGATTAGCGCATCGGTCTCGGCACCGCGCCCAAAGAAGATAGGGGCATCTGCCGATGTGAAGGCCCGCAGACCGGGGAAGGGCGAACCGGTCCACAACGGTGCTTCGGCCTCAGGCGCGGCGACCGTCGCTACTTCAGGTGCTTCTAAAATCCGCTGGATCAGGGCCTTCAGGTGCGTTTCCAGCTTATCACGGAAATCGTCGGGCTGTTCATAGGGGTTGATGCCACCGTAGATTGCACCGGTCTCAGCATCCGTAAATTGGGTAAAGAACGTCTCAACCCGCTCCCATTGTTCGATCTTGGCGGCTCGCTGGGTATCTCGCAAGCCGATGACCGGTTCTTCCATCCGCCGATAAACCACGACATAGGGCTTCCCGGTTTTGAGCGCCGCCTGCCGTGCATCCTCAAACTCCCACTCGGTACCTGACAGATAGGGGCTGTCATCCGGCTTCTGATACTCAGGATGCGGTAGCGGCGTCCCCATCCGCGACCAGAAGATGACAATCACGATGTCGCATGCGGCAGGGGTAGCCAACTGCTGATTGATCGCTTCCTGCGGCGTCAGCGTCACCAGCATCGGCGCATCCGCACCGGGCTTGTCCCACGCTACGACATCAAACACCACCTTGCCCCGCAGCAACGGGTCATAGGCCAGCTCGTCGATCACCTTGAGCGCCAGTGCGCGTTCATCGGCGACATCGCCGGGTGAGGATAAAAAAATTCGGATCAGACGGGGTGTGACCATGTGATCGACCTCATTGCTAGCCAGGATAAATTATTATACTGTACACTCCAGTGTGAGTCAGAGATTGCGAGATGCCTGACTTGTTCGATTGCAAAACAAAGCTACAAATACTATTTTCCATTTGAGATGAAAATAACACTGGCTATGCTTGAAATTATTGAATCAAAAAAACCAGACGCGCCCTGCGTCCGGTTTTGGTAAGATAGAAGTTCTTAATTGTTCGCAGATTATGGGTTCAACACCGCCGGGTTGCACACATTCTGGTAGGTTTGGGTGGTCAGCGCATCAATGACCAGTTCTGCCGCTTCAATCGCAACATTGACTTGCGCATCACTCGTGCTGGCAGCCAGATGTGGCGTGGTAATCACGCTCTTGAGGCCGATTAGCGGATGATCGGGCGCGGGCGGTTCTTTTTCATACACATCCAACGCAGCCCCGGCCACCTTGCCATCGTTAATTGCCTTCGCCAGATCGTAATCGTTAATCAGTGCGCCCCGTGCCGCATTAATGATGCGCACGCCGGTTTTCATTTCGCGGATGCTGTTGGCGTTTATCATACCCCGTGTCTCGTCAGTGATGAGCGCGTGCAGCGAGATGAAATCCGACCGAGCATACAGTTCTTCCCGGCTGACAACTTGAATACCGAGAGCATCAACCTGGGCTTGCGTGACATACGGATCACTACCGATCACGTTCATATCAAATGCGCGGGCGCGTTTGCCCACTTCCCGCCCAATCCGACCCAGGCCGATCAATCCCAGCGTCTTGCCGCGCAATTCGATACCGGTAAACAGTTTGCGATCCCAGCGCCCCGCCCGCAGCGAAGCATCGCCCTGGGGCAAATGCCGTGCCAATGCCAACATCAGGCCAAAGGTGTGTTCAGCGGTTGAGTAGGTATTGCCACTGGGCGTATTCATCACCACAACACCCTGCGCAGTGGCAGCGGCCAGATCAACGTTATCAACACCGACCCCGGCGCGGGCAATGACTTTGAGCTGGGGTGCCGCCGCCAGCAGTTCGGCATCAGCCGTTGTCGCACTGCGGATAATCAAGGCATGCGCATCGGCGATGGCACGGAGAGTCTGCGGGCGTTTCATCCCACGTCCGGCTGTGATGTGTAGCATGTCCGACTGGTTCAGAATGTCCAGTGCGGCTTCATCAACGTTGTCAGGAATCAAGACGTGATAGGTCATCAGCGTTTCCATTGTGTGCTACGCTCCAATAAACTCATCGAGACCCGCCAGGACACTTTCTAGTTCAGCCGGTTGCATATCACCCATGTGCGCGATGCGGAAGGTTTCCCCTTTGATCTTGCCATACCCTTTGTCCATCGCAAAGCCTTTATCGGCCATGAAGATCGCCATTGCGTTGACATCCATCTCGATGGTGTTGGCGACTGCGGTTACGGTATTGGAGCGATACCCGGCCTGCGCGTACAGTCCAAATTGGCGCTCCTGCGCCCACTGATGGGTGACATCCCGCATGTGCTGATGACGCGCCCAGCGATTTTCCAGCCCTTCTGCCAGTATATCATCCAATTGCTTATCCGCTGCGTACATCAGCGCAATCGGGGGCGTTGAAGGTGTGTTGTTTTTGAGTGCGCTTTTTTCCATCGTGAGGAAATCAAAATAGTAGCCACGGTAGGGGATTTCTCTGGCACGCTCCAGCACGCGATCACTCACTGACGCAAACGCGATGCCGGGCGGCAAGGCGAAGGCTTTCTGTGAGGAGGTCAGCGCAACATCAATACCCCAATCATCCACGCGCAATTCAGTCCCCAGAATGCCGCTTACAGTGTCGACCAATACCAGTGTCTCCGGGGCCAGTTCATGAACGACCGCCGCAATTGCTTGAACCGGGTTGGTCACGCCGGTGCTGGTCTCATTGTGGACTATACACACGGCATCATAGGCGTTGTTTGCCAGCGCAGCGGCAACCATTTGCGGAGTATGGGCCTGCCCCCATTCAACCGCCACCCGATCAACCATCTTGCCGTTCATCTCGCTGATTTCGGCCCAGCGTTCGCTGAATGCGCCACCCACGAGGTGCAGGGCTTTATGACCATCGCGAATACAATTCCGTGATGCACCTTCCCAGAAGCCGGTGCCCGAAGCGCCGCAGAGAAATACCCGACTTTTCGTCAAAAACACTTGCCGCAGCTTGGGTTGCAGGCGGGCAAATAATTCCGCAAATGTGGTGGAACGGTGACCAATCATCCATTCAGTTTGCGCTTCCAGGATTTCGGGGCGCACCTCAACAGGTCCAGGGATCACCAGACGCAGATGAGTCATATTGGGTATTCTCCTCAACGGGTGGTTTTTGTGATATGCTGCACAATAATAACATTGCTACTGCCAATAATAAAGTTAAGTTCCTTGTTAAAATGTGCTGATTCTATGGCCTCAATCTGCCCATATAGGGTTAATGCGGTATGATAAGGAACAGACGATGATTTCCTCAAAATTATGTGGAGAGACGGGCATGGCTTCAGAAGACAGCAACCGGGCCGAAGCCTTCATGACCGAAGTTGAGCGTAAGATTCGTAACCTGCTCAAAGAATTTTCCGAGGGCAAACTCAATAGCGAACAATTCCACATCATTTATGAGCGGTATGCGGCCCAGCGGTTGATCGCCCAGCAAGCCATGTTGACCGGTGACGCCGCTGTGTTACAAGGCGCACACGACGACCAATCGACGCTGGGCATCAAAGAGCAACACATGGGCAAAGCGCTGGGGTTGGTCATTTATCATAATCAAACCGGGGTGAAGATCGAAACGCTGGGGAATTTTGACGTTTCGGCCTTCACGGTATCACCGGTACTGGCTGAACTGCGCCAGATGTTCCTGGATGACAAGCTGATTCGCCCACGAGCGCAAAAGCTGGCCGACAAGCGCTGGCTGTTGTTCGCGGCGGAACCTTACACGACGGTCAGCACCCTCTTCAAAAACGAGCCATCGCCGATGCAAATCCGCGAGATTCAGCGCTTGCATCACGATTTCGAGCTGGCAAACCGCTTATTACTCAAACAACCGGTCGCGCCCGCCGCCGCCAAGCTGGCGTTCCCATTTCATGTCTTCGTGCAGCGTATCTTAAATCGATAATTCTCACGCGAGGATTTTCCTGATCAACGGAATCGCATTATCATTTATCTTCAGGACAATTTGATTTTCAGAACGGGTCCGTTCGACTACAATGGAGACTTAGCAATGCCGGGACGAGATCCGTTACCATTGCTCTATCCGCGTTTTTGGAAACTGGTGTTCAGAACCGCATGCTTGAAATTCCAGTTTCGTGCTGGTACTGAAGACCGGCATTATACACACTATCTCAAACGGTTTTATAATCGGGACGAAACGCCCCACGTTGAAACGTATGGCGATGCCTTCGCAAGTATCCGCCCGCTGGTGTGTGACCTGGCCCGGCTTGAAAGCGGTGATACCGTGCTGGATGTTGCCACCGGCGGCGGTTATCAGGCGGCGGCGTTTTCACAACGAGGACACATTACCGTTGGCATCGATTATGTCCATGATCGGGCGGTCCTTGCCCGCGAACAGCAGGGGACGGTGGCCTTGCAATGGTGTGCTGGTGATGCCGCCAACTTACCCTTCGCCGATAATTCATTTGATGTCATCACGATTAGCCTCGCGTTACATGACATGCTGGAAACTGACATCGTACAGGTGTTGGCCGAGTTCCAGCGCATTGCCTGTCGCAAAGTTATCATCATTGAGCCGAAGTCTCCCGACAATCGCTGGCTGACTCCGTTGTTTAAACTCATTGCCGAGATTCTGGACGAGTCGGTACATATCGGGACGTTCCTGGATTACGATCTTAAGTCGATGATTCATCGGGCCGGACTACAGCTATCCCATTGGCAACGCATCTACAATGGCATCCTGGCGGTTTATGTCTGTGATGCGACCCATTAGCCGCTATCGATGAAAAGCCCCCGGTCCTGGCCGAGGGCTGATATTCGATTATTCAGTTGTCATTTACTGGGTGCGTTCCGCCAGACTAAACACATTGCCATCCGGGTCGCTAAACTGCGCTTGAATGCCGCCCCAGGGTTGTTCTTTTGGTTCCTCGGTGAAGGTGACGCCATTGGCCGTCAATTGGGCGTGAGTGGCTTTCATATCACTGGTATCGAAGATGATGCCGGTTGGCCCGCCGGTTGCCATCCCCGGATAGGGCAATGACAGCGAAATCGACGCCTCACCATTGGCCGGGATCACTTCCACCCAGCGAAAATCAGGCCCCATCGGCGTATCGATCTTCAACGTCATCCCCAGCTTATCGACATAGAATGCTTTGGCTTGGTCCTGATCGCTGACAAATACAGTGGTAACTTGAATGCGGTTAATCATTGGATTTATATCCTCATGTTCATGTGGTCATTTCGATTTGGGCCAGAACATCTGGCAGATCATTGAGCATCCGGTTCCAACCGAAACCGATCACGTGACTGATAATTACATCTTTCAGCCCGGTAAAGCCGGTATGCTCGAGTTTGAGCAGCGTACCGTTCGGCTGAGGAACCAGGGTCCACGTCACGGTGGTTTCATATTGCATGATGCCACCAATGAACGTGTACACCACGCGATGGGGTGGATCAACCTCCAGCACCTCGCCATACAGGACGCCATCAAACGTCGGCCCCGGATCAGTCCGAAACTGAAAGCGATGACCCACAACCGGTTGGAAATCGGTCGCCATCATCCAGCGGCCCATCAGATCGCTCTCGGTCAGCGCCCGCCAGACGCGTTCCGGTGGATGCGGCAAAAAACGCTCGTAGCTGGGATCACGCTTCATCGCTGTCAGCCTCTTCAGCTTCTAGCTCATCAAGCAGCGATTCCAGTGCATCAAGCTTTTCCGGCCACATCTGCGCAAACTGGTCCATCCAGCGCTGCACTTCACTCAACCCTTCTAGCCGCAGCTGATAAACGCGTTCCCGCCCGCGCTTGGTCCGGCTCACCAGCCCCGCCTCGGTCAAGATGCTCAGGTGTTGCGACACCGCTGACCGCGAAATCCCGAAGGGTTCGGCCAGTTCATTCGCCGTCAGTTCACCGGGCATCAACCGGGTCAAGAGTTGGCGCCGGACCGGATGCGCAATGGCGGTGAACACGTCCACATCGGCGCTGTGAACGGTCTTCTTGCTCATCGTAGGTCCTACTGTGGAATTCCACATGACATGTCGCGATTATTATATGTTAGACATCGCTAACATGTCAAGAATAAATGTTCGAAAGATTGTATTCTGCGTCAAAACAAGCGAAAATATTATATGTGATCGGGTGACAAGGCATAAACAACGCTTCTGAAAATGGCTTAGAAAAATTCGATGAGGTGTTCTCATGCAATTTACGCGGCGTCTTCATGACGGCATTCGCGCCGGCGAGATAACATGCAGTATCCGTATCTGGCAACGACCGCGTGTCAAAGTTGGCGGAAGCTATAAGCTTGGCGCTGGAGAGGTCGTCGTCGAATCGATGCAGCAGATTACGATCAATGATATAACCCCAGAATTGGCTCGCCAGTCGAGGTTTGATAGTGTGATGGATTTGTTGAAGACTGCCAAGCATGGCAAAGGGACCAATGTTTATTACATCACGTTCCATTATCGGGGAGCGGATCATCAAGCAGCAGAAGATGAATAGCGCAGGCTTTCCGCGCATTCCATAAGTGAGAATCATGACTGAAGTATACAATAAACCCGTTGGCTTGACCAAAGATGTCGGATGGCAAATCGGCGTGCGGCGCACCCTGGATATTCCGCTGACAGTGGCGTGGCAATTCTTGATCTCAACCGAGGGCGTGAATCTGTGGCTGGGTGAATCCGCTGGCGTTGAATGGACTAAAGGCGCACAATACGAACTGGTGGATGGTAGCACCGGTGAGGTGCGCGTCTTCAAGCCGGAATCTCATGTGCGCATCACCTGGCACCCTGCTGATTGGGAACGGGCGTCAACAATTCAAGTACGGGTGATGCCCAGCGGCGACAGAACCGTGATCGTGTTTCATCAGGAGCACCTGCCCGATGCCACCGCTCGTGAACAGCGTCGGCAACATTTCGCCTCAGCACTGGATAAAATAGAGGTTATGTTAACCTAGCGGTAGGTTTACAAGTACTCCACCATATTTTTCATTTCTTCGGCTGTGTAAACACCATGAACAAGTTCAAGGAAACGAATCCAGTCGCCAATAGTATGTTTGTCTTGCTGACCTAAGATGATACCGGCATGTTCAAATCCAGCAGTTGCCAATTCAATATAATCAGAGTCGTGGGTACATAAGACATAACCCATGGTGGTTGCTCTTTCCAGATGATTGATGTCTTCATCGCCGAGCAGTCCCAGACTATGTACTGTGACAACCTCAATATTCCGGCGTTGTAATTGCTCAGCGACGACGATCTGAACATTTTCATCCAGATAATAGCGAACCTTCATTGCCCACTCTTTTGGCTTTCAACTCTCTGGCTTTGCGCAATTGGTGGTGAATCTGATCGTCCAGGTCGGCTTTGTTGTCGTAATAGTAGGCTAGTGCCGCAAAGACCTGGGGCAACGAGAGACCATACCAGTCCGCAATACCGTCTGGCTCCTGCGCATGAAAGATTCTTGCAATGGCGACATCGGCAACGGTTATAGTAGTACCAATGATATAGGGTCGGCCATTACGAATTTGCGGGTTGGTAGCAATCAAATTAATTGGATGGATTGTCTGCATAATATTTAATCTCGAAGTCAGACTTTAGTGACAGAATTTCATACAATCGGTCAAATGTCAAACAAAAAAGGCAGACCGCAGGATCTGCCTCTACCATCAATGACGACTTTTTACTCAGCTTCGACCGGTTCCAACCAGTAGTCCTCAAGATAACCCTCGGTGGCCCAGCCGGTGGTGCCATCATAGCTCACTTGATACCAGTAGTGCGGTCCAGCGCAGACCGGCCCGTCCAGGATATCAAACACAGCGGGGGCGTACATCGTCGCCAGAATGTTCGGGCTGCCGACTCCCTCGCGAATGCTGCTGAACACCTGGGCGACCTGGCCCTGTGCTTCACCGTCAAGGCGCGTTTCAGGCGATGCATCGCAGGTTTCAGGGTCGGGATCGGGTTCGGTTTCATCCACCGGTTGCAGCCAGTATTGATTAACCCCCCAGATACTCAGGTTGGCACCTTCGCTGGCGTAACCGGTATCACCATCGTATTCGACTTCCCACCAGGTCAGTTGAACGGTTCCGTCATTACAGAAGGGACCATCAATGATGTCGAAGACGGCACCACCCGGCATAATTCTAATGATTTCGCTGCTGTTAATACCGGCCCGCAGGGTGCTGAACACCCGGGCGACCTGCCCCTCGGTTTCATTAACCAGCCGGGTCGCCGGCGAATCATTACAGACAACGCCGCCATCGTCCGCAGCGGCGATTGGGATCAGTACCAGGGCTAACAACGCGAATATCACTAACTTTTTGAACATCTTAAACTCTCCACGATGAATAGATAATCTGGGCGGTAGGCCCCACAGTGCAGTCATTATAGTGTATTTTTGGAAATGGCGTTTTGAGGTGGGGTTAATCGTCCAAACCATGTTTGCTGACACGCTCGTGCCACATCCGTCAGCGGGACCATCACCCCAGAATGCTGGTTCGACAATTGGATGTCGAAGCGATCACCATACTTTATTGGGTGGTGGTTTCGCGACAGTGCCCGGTCTGCGGGTTCGGCGCTTGCAACATGATCCGGGTGGGCCATTGATAACGGTTAGCGACCAGCGGTGAAAGCTGAGTCTGCACCCACATACAATGGTCAGCGTAAAATAATTGCTCGACATACTGGCGACCAGCCTGATTAAGCCCGGCATCAAAGCGAATTTGCTGATCTGGTACTCCATAAGTTACTAAGATCATACCCACTGGCAAGGTAGTCGAAAAACTCAAATTGCTGATCTCACCGCCCTGGACTTCCATAACCGTGCGCTGGGTGGAGTCGATCCAGTCCGGCGCGGCCTGCGACCAATACCAACCTGAGACAAAACGCAACATCGATAAATCAGTGGCCGGTGTTGTCACCGTAAACCGGCGATAATCCTCACCCACTCGTGCCACCCAGCGATGGGCGTTTAAGCGGGTGAACGCCGCATCCAGGCTCGTGACGCCGGGCTGGATGCCCATAAAACAGGGCGCAGGACAACCCGGTGTGGTGAGCAGGTTTTGAATCGCTTGTGGATTATAAGGTTGGAGACGCAGCAGCAACAGCGGTAGGGCAAATGTCAGGCTTAATATGAGGCTCCAGCGTAACCATATTCGACTCATTGCTGGCACATGGCCTGAACCTGATGGGCTAGATCATCCGCCGCTGGCTCGACATTTACTGCCAGCGCATCACTCCAGGTGAAGATGACAGTGTGCCACCAAAAATCGCGGGGTGGACAGGGAATCAACAGGGCCAGACGGAGCCGCTCATCAGGATAAACCCCCTCGTAAAACACGATGCCGTTGGCTAAACGTGGACTAAATAACAATGTCGTCGTTTGCGGCGGACCAAACGTCTGCCAGAGATCGCCCAGCGCAATGCGGGAATCGACCCCAATTCGACGTACTCGATCACCCGCAATATGGATCTCGCCGGTGGTATTGGGTTCAAACCGGTTTGATTCGGTGTTGTCCCACTCCCAATAAATCGATTCGGTCAATTCAGGTCGCGAATAATTCAATTCGTTGCGGACTGAATGCACGTCGGGCCGCTGGCTCAAAATCGTGAGCGCGTCGGCAGATGAAGATACGCCGGGCTGAATACCCAAAAAACAGGGGACGGGACAATCGGGCGGGGTGAGTAAGGTGCGCAGGTCGCGATCGTCATAGGGCTGGGCGCGAATAATGGCGATCGGTAGCAACCAGCCTGCGCTCAACAGCAAGATTAATCGCAGCAACAGGGTGAGCATCGACTCAGCACATGCCGACAACCGTTTGCGGTTGCACATAATGGTCAGGGCCTGTCCAGATCGTCAGGTACAGCGTGGCCCGGCCTTCCCAGTAAGTGAGCATATTGGCCGGGCACGGCAACTCGGTCGCCAGAATCGTTTTGGCTGAGTCACCAGCATAGGCGACACCATAAGTCAGCCCACCCGCGCGAATACCTACACTGCGGGCATCGGGTTCCCCCAGGACTTGTTCGGCCAAATGCAGGCGAGCCGTCGTCGGAATGGCGATGGACTCCACCAGCGTACTGGCGAAATCGTTAGCGATGCCCTGCCGCATCAAGTTCAACGCCCCCGGTTGGGTATGATCCACAAACTCAGGCGCGGCGGCGGTCCAATCCCAGGTGACTTTGCCATAGGTTGGACTGACCGTATAGGTCTCCAGTTGAATATTCGTCACCCATTCATGATTTTCCAAAACGGCGAAGGCTTCCGCACCCAATGTCACACCGGGACGAATACCCATAAAGCAGGGACCAGAACAGTCCGGTGACATCTGCAAAAACGCCTGCAGATTGCCGTTATCAGTCGGCCAAACTACAATGACCAGCAGCGGTAGCA
Organism: Phototrophicaceae bacterium; assembly: GCA_965223835.1. Lineage (GTDB taxonomy): Bacteria > Chloroflexota > Anaerolineae > Aggregatilineales > Phototrophicaceae > CAVYXZ01. Next base: position 5,049,563 of record CBDCXQ010000001.1, on the reverse strand, counting down.
GGAAGATGAACGTCAAGCTAACCGCCAGCCGCAGCAGCAATGGCAGTCGAAAGCGTCGCCAGACACTTGCTGTGCTGAGGTGCGCCAATTCAAAATCGTATTTACGGAGCAGCGACATCTTAACAAGCCAACCGCTGGATGGGGCGGAACGGCAGTGATTCAACGCCCGCAGTCGACGCGCCAACCGTCAGCCCCGTGTGCCAGATGGTCCACGCATTGGCCGGGCATTGCCAGGTTGCGGTGACGACCAATCCCAGATCTGCGTAGACAGCTTCAAGCTGCGCTACCTGATCTTTGAGCAGAAATAGAAAACGCCGGTCAGGTTGGCCCAACACCAGCCACAGATCACCCAGCGTGATATGCGTCGGTAACCGACCGCGCCCTGCACGGCTGGCATATATCTCGATGTAACCCCGCTGTTCTGCATCAATCAATGCGGGCTGCTGGCCGGTCCATGCCCAGCTCAATCCCCCAAAATGTGGCAGGTCCGTCAATGCTTCGTTACGTAGCCCCACGACCTCAATTTCTCCAACCCAATTGTGCACTGCCAGCTGAGACATCGCCGCCGCCGCCGTTGTTTGTCCAGGTTCAATTCCCATAAAACAGACCCCGGCACACTCACCGTCCGCCGTGAGAAATGAGCGCAATTCACCGTCATTGTAAGGCTGGGCACGAATGATCGCAATCGGTAGCGACAAGAGCAACAGCAACAACACGATGTACGTCAACGCGAACCTGAGCATAACAACTGGCCCTGTTAGCTTATCCTGTCATCATGGCATTATAACAAATCGGCGGATTGGGTCTTCAATTTTTTACACCGCCCACAATGTCATTATACAATTTTTAAACTTACATTGACCTTATCCCCGCCCGTGATACATTGTTGATTATGAATCGCTGATCGTTATCCTTGCTCAGCATAGGCCTTGAGACCAGCAGTGAAGTTTTCAAAATCCTGCGTCATATCGGGGATCGAGCGCCCAATGAGCGGCAGCAGCGGCCCACTGAATTCCTCACGAATCGTGAATTCCACCGCGTCGTTTTTAGGCGTCAGCGTAAATGTTCGCACCCCTTTGAACAGACCAAAGGGCATCCCCCCGGGCTAGACCATCTTTTTGCTGGGTGTGAACTCGGTCACAGTAGCGGGAAAAGCACGATTGGGAGCGCGTTTGGCATAAGCCGTAACCTGTTGCCCGGCGGCGATGGTCCCGACGATGCGGTCAACACCCGGCTCTCATTGGGGATAATTGGGGGCGTCGGTCAAAATTTGCCAGAGCTGCGTTGATCGTGGTGGTTGCACTGTAGCTCAACATGTGGGGTTATCCTTCCATTAGTTTGTTTTACAAATCATGATGTCAACCTTTAGCGGCAACTTCGTCTAATCGCCGCAGTAAGAATGCTCGTTCGCGCGTATTTTCACACCGGTCCAGCGCCTCCTGATAGGCCGCCGCTGCAGACTGCCATGACGCCGAACGACGGAGCAAATCCGCCCGCGCCGCATGGTACAGATAATAGCTATCCAATGTGTCAGCCAGTGTATCTAGCAGCGCGAGGCCGGTCTGCAGCCCCTCGGCCATCGCCACTGCCACTGCTCGATTAAGTTCGATGACTGGCGACGGCGACATGCGATAGAGCAGCCGATACAGTACTGCGATTTGTGCCCAATCCGTGTCGTCGGGGGAAGCAGCCTGCGCATGTAACGCGCTGATCGCCGCCTGAATCTGATAGGGTCCGGCCTGCTGCATTGCCAGTGCCTGTTCCACCAGCACCAACCCTTCAGTGATTTTTGCCTGATCCCATAGTTTGCGGTCCTGTTCTTCCAACGGGATCAAGTCACCAGCGGCATTCACCCGCGCGGCTGAACGCGAATCGTGCAACAGGATCAGCGCCAGCAGCCCCAGCACCTCCGGGTCGGTCGTCAATGCGGATTCTTTTTGCAACAACGTCAACAGGATGCGGGTAAGGCGGGTGGCTTCGGCGCACAGATCATGCCGAATCAGCTCTCCACCAGTTGGCGCGGTATAACCCGCGTTGAAGATCAAATACAATACGGTCAACACCGAGTCAAGCCGTTCGCGGATTGTATCCAGCGCGGGGACCTGGTAGGGAATCCCCGCATCTCGAATTTTGCGTTTGGCGCGGACCAACCGTTGTGCCATGGTTGGCAGCGGGACCAGAAACGCCCTCGCGATTTCTGTCGTCGTCAGCCCGCCCAGCGTCTGCAGCGTCAGCGCAACCTGAGCTTCTTTCGCCAGCGCCGGATGGCAGCAGATAAAAATCAGTTTCAGGCGTTCATCAGGAATTTCATCAAGGTCCATCGACGATTCGCCCTCCAATTCAACGAGTGCTTTGAGAATAGCGGTTTTACGTTCTAGATTCTTGTCGCGGCGCAGCCGATCAATCGCCTTATTCCGAGCGACAGTCGCGATCCAGCCACCCGGGTTGCCTGGAATACCAGCGGTCGGCCAGCGTTCCAGCGCGACGACGAATGCATCTTGCACGGCATCCTCGACGAGTTCAAAATCGCGAATGTGGGCATACAACAGCGCCGTCACGCGACCTGCTTGTTCCTGAAAAATGTCGGCAATAAGCTGTTGCATGCAAAATTGGTCCATCAATGTAACCGGCGAACAGGGGTCAGGTAAATGGTAATCACATTTGCCAAATTAGGTTTAACCACAATGTAAGCGCGATATGAATGCAAAATACCGCAGAAACCTTTCTCTGCGGTATGTAAATTTTCGGCTTGTTGGCGTTAGCTGGCGAAATCTTTGTCACCCAGCAACCGCACCAGGCCGACCAGCAGCACCGCACCCACGATGCCCGCTAGAATCCCGCCAATCAGCGGAATCGAGCCAATACCGCCCAGCCCCAGCATACCCAGGACAATCGAGCCGGCGAACCAGCCCGCTAATCCCAGCAGAATGTCACCCATTGGGCCATAGCCACGCCCGCGAATCAGGCGTCCCGCGAACATACCGGTCAACATGGCGACCAGTACCGGGATAATCACGGCCAATGTTAACCCGGCCACCAGCTTCAAAACTGGCCCAACCAGAATCAGCGCGACCAGAATAATGATAATCAGGGCAATAGGACCCATCAGAAAATCTCCTTCATTTGACTGTGTATAACAACTTATACGGCATGGTTACGCCCAAAGTCGCACCCTAATTTCCGGGGGATGTCCATCACAAATGAAGAATCTTCAAAGCATTAATTCTAGTACGACTAACAAGCCCGCTGGGTGTTGCTCTCCCGCAGTGTGGCAACTGCAGGATCACGTACCCCATTGGTCTCAAACGAATCGCGCGCGATCCAGCCCTGATAGCGCATCTGCGGTGAGTCCACATAAATCATATTGAGCCAGTGATAGCCATCAGCCTCGATCTCTGACGAACCGGGCACCTGGAAGACCTCTACCTGGTTGGGGACGCGAAAGATCTGTTGGGCGTCAACGCTGGGTGCTGAGCGCAGGCTTAGTTTGTTATCAGCCCGTACCCCGGAATAGGTCGTATAAACCTGGCAAATGGTCCCCAGGCTCGGCACACTGGTCACGGGAAAGCTCGTTGGTGGTAAGCCCGGCAATGGCAGTGAGGTCGGTTGAGAATCACGTTCTGTAACTGTGATCGTAGCGATGGGGGCTGACGCCGCCAGTGGACGAGGCGTGGGCGAGGGTATGGGAGTCGGCGCCGAGGTCGTCAGGTTGCAGGCAGCAGCGATGAACACAATCAGAACCGACAAACTAAGCCGCATGCATACGCTCCGAGCAAACATCCTATTTTAAGAGGGTTGGCTAACGCGACAGACCCGCCACCAGCAAGTCAAGCGCCAGATCCGGTTCAATCCGCCCGGTCTTCATCTTCAGGTCATAGTCCTGTAACACGCGGTAGATTTCTTCCAGTTGGGCTAGCGTAAAATTGCGCGACTGTTCCGCCGCTTTGTTCGCTACGAACTGCGATTTGGTGCCTAACGCTTCGGGCAACCCCTGGCGTCCACCATGTAACAGCAGATGTTCTTTGGCAATCAGCAGCAGCCGAAACTGACGGACGATCATGGCAAACAGGCCGAAACTGGCATCGCGAGGATCATCTTCCAGCAGGCGGTGCAGCAAGCGCAACGCGACCTCAGCATTGCCCACTGCCATTGCATCAACCATCGCGAAGATGTTGGCCTCGGCCACATAGGGCGTTAACTCGGCAACATCGTCTTCGGTGATTGGACGCTCAGCGTTGACAAAACTGATCAGCTTGATAAGTTCATTATCCGCTCGCCGCAAATCCTCCCCGGTGACGCTAGCCAGGGCCTGTGCCGCCCGCGGTTCGATTTCGGCTGCATATTGTTCTTTGGCCCGCTGGATAATCCACGAGGTGCTGTCTTTGGGTGCGGTAAAGGCTTTTTCATAACCAGTTTCTGTTTGTTGTGCCAGCTTGACCAGTTTACTATTGGCCTTCAGCTTTTCTCGCTCAACGAGGACAACCCGTGACCATTCCGGTAGTTGTGGCAATTCGTTGATAAGCTGCTCAACCGCTTTTTTGCCGGTTTCGCCTGCGCCTTTGCGCGTGATCCAGCCAATCAAGCCACGCACGATAATCAGGCGTTTATCGGCCAGAAAGGGGAACGAGGTGGCCGCGTTCATGATCTCAGCGAGGCGGGTCGCTTCGCCATCGAACTCCGCAATGTTCATCGCCGCGTTGGGGTCATCCCCCATCTGCTCACGAAACTTGCGAACTTCTTCCTCAATCCGCAGATTATCGGTGCCGTGCAGAATGTAAAATGTTTTGGTTGCCATCAGTAACTTATTGCCCTGTTAACGTTTAATTGCCCCGGAAGCGCTGATGAATATCCCTGGCAACACCCTTTATGAACATTGTTGGGGAAACCGCCTGACGCATAAAATCTGCCGGGTCAACCTCGCGACTCAAATAGCGTAAAAAGTGGTTATGAAAATTTTGGTCACTCATCATGTAGCGCATGACTGTCTTCATGAGGAAGACCGGTGGCTCAAAGTACAGGTTTTGCTTCACGTTGGCAACGGTCTGTTTAAAAACCGCGTGCGTTTCATCCAGCAGTCGTTGTTGATATAATGGGCCTGCTTGTGCCCATGACAAATCGCCCCGCTTCCAGTCGATAATGATCTTGGCAAGTAACTTCGCCTCCAGTAGTGCATCGTAGATCCCCTGACCGTCAGACGGATCTTTGTAGTGAACCGCATCGCCAACCAGTGCCCAGTTCGCGCCCGCAGCTTCCCGATAACCGTTTTCAATCGGACGGATCCCGACCACTTCGCTTGCCTGCCGGGCATTTTCAAGACGCTGCCAGAGGTGGGGTGTGCGTTTAATTGAATCAAGATAAGCTTGCGCAAAACCGCGCGTACCAAAATTCGCATCTGCAGACCGCATCGCTGTGCCAATATGATATTTACGCTCCGCAATCGGAATAGCGAGAATCATAAATCCACGCCCGGTGTGGTAAGAGCTAATGGCATTCGGCCAGGCTGGCGAGTGATCTTCGACATTTTCCCACTCTGCAAAATAAACCGTGCTGGTTTGATCATTTTTTTCCTCAATGACCTGCGCACCGAATTGTCGGGCTGCAAAGCTAAAGCGGCCATCGGCACCAACCACTAAATCAGCAGAAAACGATTCCTCTACGCCATCAACTACCTTGCCTATGATGCCAGAGACCGCGCCACCTGCATCTTTGACGATCTGCGTCACTGCAAAGCCCACCCGCGCTCTTACCCCTGGCGCATGTGCTGCATGGTCCCACAGCATACTGTCAAACTGTTGCCGGTCAATGCCATAAAAGTAATTTCGATCCAACCCTATATCGGCTGTGGACATTTCGGCCTCAAAAAAATCAGCATAGCGCACCACAAAACGTTCAACTTTGCTGCCAGTATGAGTATATTGCGCTTCATCAAAGCCAAGTTCATCCAAAAGGCGCATGGTGCCAGGATGCACAAAGGGCGCAGAAGGCACGCTAGGCACGCTGGGGAAAGTCGCCCGGTCAACCAGCAAAATTTTGAGGTTGTTATCTGCTAGCCTTAACGCGAGGCTTGCCCCGGCACAGCGTCCCCCGATGATAATAACATCATAGTGATTGTCGGCCATCGTTCCGCAACTCACCTTATGTCGAATGAGTTCGAATGGTGTACAGTTTGATGGGCTGAAATGTGAGCGGCATCCGTGAATCACGACTGGTGATCTCCAACACGTCCATATCGCCCGGGTCGCCGTCGGTGGTGAAGTAGCGCTGTAAGGCCAGTCCCAATGGTTCGCTGACCAGAATGGTGAGCATCATGAGCAACATCATGTACGGTAGCCGGTTGAACGCATCGCGGCGACTGACCCCGCTGACGGTGCCGATGGCGGCCAGACTCGTGAGGATACCGGTGGTCAGGCGACTGGTCCCACAACCGGGATGAATCGCCAGGTTTTGCTCACCACGTTTCATGCGCTGGAGCGCTTCGTTGACCGCTGCTTCAACTTCACCCTGCGGTACATTCGCAAACAGAATGAACCCCCGGTCCGAACTACGTCCCATCATCGGTGATCCGCGGAATTTTTTAGACAGGATATGGACGGTCGCGTGTTCCAGCCCATGATTGCGCCGGGTGCGCCGTACTGCCGGAACATCGAGTATCGGTTGCGAAAACCGGGCTAATCGCTCTATCATTGCCATGCTCTCCAGGTCTTGTTGGGCTAGACGCCTTCACATTGCGCCTAGCTCCATTGTAACCGAGATTGTCTGGCGTGTCTGCGCTGGCTCTGATGAAGCACAGGGCGATTGCACCAAAATCCGTATCAGGGTCATGAGCGATCAGAACGATTCGGAGGGACGGGCTTCTGCAAGTCCAGCGCGGTGGACAGCCAAAATACTGTCCCTAAAGAACCATTTTGAACTTTTGCAACCCATTTGGAAATTTGATGCGATTACTCTGTGATGAAGCACCGACAACCTGCCCAATTCGCTAATCTGGGGTAGTATTGTGTGCGTTTGATTCTCGATAATCAACCCTGGAGGTATACCTTGAGCACCGATTTGCAAACCCTCGCCATCAATACGATTCGCACCCTATCAATGGATGCGGTGCAAAAAGCAAACAGTGGACATCCCGGCCTGCCGATGGGCGCTGCGCCAATGGCTTACGCGCTGTGGATGCGCCACCTGCGCCACAATCCAGCCAATCCACAGTGGGCCAACCGGGACCGTTTTGTCCTGAGCGCGGGACACGGCTCTATGTTGCTCTATTCCCTGTTGCATCTGACGGGCTATGATCTGCCGCTGGAAGAATTGCAAAACTTTCGGCAGTGGGGCAGCAAAACCCCCGGTCATCCTGAGTATCATGAAACGCCCGGCGTGGAAACGACAACGGGGCCATTGGGACAGGGCGCAGCCAATGCGGTGGGGCTGGCGCTGGCTGAGGCGTTCCTGGCGAATTACTTTAACCGCGATGGCTACAATGTCGTCGATCATTATACCTATGCGCTGGTGAGTGATGGCGACTTACAAGAAGGCATCTCGGCTGAGGCCAGTGCGTTGGCCGGTTTATGGGGGTTAGGCAAGCTGGTTTTTCTGTATGATGATAACCAGATTCAGCTTGACGGCCCGACTGAGATGGTGTTTGGTGAGGATGTGCGCCAACGGTATGCAGCTTATGGCTGGCACACGATTGAGGTTGAAGCAGGCAATGATGCGGAAATGGTCAGCGCAGCACTGATCGAAGCCCGCAATGTCAAGGATCGGCCCACGTTGATCGCTATTCGCACGACGATTGGCTATGGCAGCCCCAACAAGGCCGGGACCAGCAGTTCGCATGGGTCGCCGCTGGGCGCGGACGAAGTTAAGCTAACGAAAGAGGCGCTAGATTGGCCGCAGGAAGCATTTTATATTCCGGGTGAGGTGCTGGAACATTTCCGTGAATCGCTGGACAAAGGTGAAGTTCAGGAACGGACCTGGCAACAGGTTTACGATCAGTGGGCCGCTGCCTATCCCGAATTAGCAGCAGAGTGGGAACAGGTCATGAGCGGCGACTTGCCTGCCGGTTGGGATGCTGACTTGCCCACTTTTTCCAGGGCCGATAAAGCGGTTGCCACCCGGAACGTCTCTGGTGACGCCTTAAACGCGATCGCCCAGCATCTCCCCACGATGATCGGCGGCGACGCCGACCTGGCAGGTAGCACCAAAACATTGATTAAGGGAGAGCCAAACACCGGACCGGGGAATCCAACCGCGCGGAATGTACGCTTTGGCGTGCGCGAACATGCGATGGGCGCGATTGTGAATGGGTTGGCGCTGCACGGTGGCATCACCAAGCCCTACTCCGCGACTTTTCTGACCTTTAGCGATTACATGCGTCCGGCCATGCGACTGGGCGCGTTGATGAATATCAATACGTTGTACGTCTTCACCCATGATAGTATCGGACTGGGTGAAGATGGCCCGACGCACCAGCCAGTTGAGCATTTCGCGGCGCTGCGGGCTATCCCTAATTTGACGGTTTTTCGTCCGGCTGATGCCAACGAAACGGTGGCAGCCTGGAAAACGGCAATGGAAACATCAGGGCCGGTGACGTTGATTTTTACGCGCCAGAATTTGCCGGTACTGGACGACGTAGAGGCTATTCATGCCGGGGTTGCACGGGGGGGGTATGTGCTGGCGGATAGCGAAGGAACGCCCGACGTGATTCTGCTGAGCAGCGGCAGCGAGGTCCATATCGCGCACGACGCCTATCAGCAGCTTACCGCCGACGGCATCAAGGCCCGGGTTGTCTCGTTGCCCTCGTGGGAATTGTTTGATGCGCAAGCGGATGATTATAAGGAAAGTGTGTTGCCAGCAGCGGTTACAGCCCGCGTGAGTATCGAAGCTGGTGTAACGCAGGGCTGGCATAAATATGTTGGCAGCAATGGCATTACCATCGGTCTGGATCGTTTTGGAGCCAGCGCACCGTATGAGGTGATTTACGAAAAACTGGGGATCACGGCGGCGGCGATGGTGACGGCGGCGAAGCGCCTGCTGTAACGATGACCGATTTCAGGCAAATAGGATTGCTTGTGCTCAGCTAATGCGAGGAACTCAGATGAACGAAACGCTGAGTGAGGTCGTTAATCTGGTTGTGGTGATCGTGACCTTTCTGGTGATTTTTAGCATCCTGGGTCTGTGGGCCGCCCGACATTCACGGCAACGCCCGATGGGGAGACAGGCGGTTCGCTTTGATGAAACCCAAACGCGCGAATTTCGGGGACAGGGCGATTCATCCGTTACCGCTGGTGAATTGTTAAGCGCCCAATATCGGTTGGATTTTCGATTTCCTGATGACGTGCTGGTGAAAATCGAACTGGTGGAAATTAACACCGGCAACAGTGGCCTGGTGTTGTTAAAAAGTGGTATCGGTGTGAGTGATTTTACGGTCGAAAATGCTGGTAGCTACCGCTTTCACGTCGAACCAGTGGCGCAAGATAGCCGCTGGTCATTTACGATTAAGCCGGTTGGCCTGTTCAACCGGCTTTCGAGTTAACTGTATGCAGTAGTCAACCTTGTGGGCGTTTCAAAGCGGCTTTAGCACCCTTCTCGGTCCATTCAAAGCTGACGAGTTCCCAACCGGCCTTGCCATAAGTATTCAGGCGGTCGGTAAACATGTCAGCATCGGCATAAGTATCGGCTTCTTTACTCGTATCCTCCAGATCGGCATCGCGTAAAAATACCACCAGATATTCCCAATTCTGCATGCGCTTGGCTCCTGTTAATCGCACAATAAATTGATGATTGCTGTTTCTCTATTCTAGACGAACAAACCACAATCGTCAGTTAAGCGTTGATTTTAGATAACGCTCGATCAGTTGAACTGCCGGTGTCAGACCATCTTCGGCTTGCAACTTCTCGCCCAATTCAGCGGCGCGTTCCTGCATCGGTTGGTGGGTGGTCATGGTTTGAAAAGCAGCGGCGAGTTTGTTGGCAGTAAGCTGGTTGCGCGGCACGGGTGGTGGCCCCACACCTAAAGCGGTTGTGCGCGCGCCCCAAAAATATTGATCGACCGCGAAGGGTACCACCAGCGAGGGGCGGCCGCTGCTGAGTGCCAGGCCGGTTGTACCTGACCCGCCATGATGCACGACTGCCGCCATGCGCGGGAACAGCCAGTGATACGGCGCATAGTCAATTTTGTACACTGTATCGGGCAAATCGCGATCCGCTAGCCCCGCCCAACCCATGTGGAGAATGCCGCGTTGACCGCTGCGGTTCAACGCTTCCAGCAGCAGGTCGGTCATTCCAGCCGGGTCCGCGAGACTCATACTGCCGAAGCCGATAAAGACCGGGGCTGGGCCAGCATCCAGAAAGTTGAGCAATGCAACGTCCGGATCCCAATCCGGTTCGGGGAGTTGCCAGTAGCCGGTGGTATGAATGTGGTTATCCCAATCGGGCGGTGGCGGGACCACTTCGGGGCTAAATCCGTTGATGACGGGAATCCGTTGTTCACGTATTCGTCGGCTATTCCCCCAAAAAGGCGCAGGCGGCAGGTCCAAAAGGTTGCGATAGCGATTGATGGCCCGGCGAAAGAACTGCCAGCCAGCTTGCTCCGGGGCGCGATAGGTGAACCAGTTGGTCAATCGACCGAACGGCAGGGGACGCACCAGTGGCATCGCCCACGCGCTGGTGGGCATGAGCGGGATAACGGACGCGATGATATACGGTACCTGCAATTTCTCCGCCAGATCAATGCCGAACAGCGACAGCGGTAGTTGATTGATAATCGCTTCGCTGTCCATCAGGATATCAGCGCTGAAGGCCTCAATATAATTATCAGCAATAGAGCCAAAGACCTTGAGTGAATTAAAGGTGGCAGCGATGGGATTTTTACCTGACTGCGCTAGCGCCTGCCCGCCCATACTATTCAGCAACGCCTGTGCATCACCTTTGACGGGATGAAAATCTAACCCCTGCCCGGTAATGAGCGATTCGAAGTTCTCAAAGGACGTCACCAAAACGTCATGTCCACACTGTTGCAAGGCACATCCTAACGCTACATAGGGTTGTACATCGCCCTGTGAACCCAGTGCCATGATCGTGATGCGCATGATAATCCCTATCAACTATAGGGCCACTGCTATGGCTGAGGCGTGATCGGCGGTGTGGGTCAGGCTGACATCCCACTGCGTCAGGCCCATCTCGGCGGCTAAGGTCGCGGCTGGGCCGTGTAAGTGCAAGGTGGGGCGACCACGGTCATTATTGCAGCGAATCTCAATATCACGCCAACCGACATCACCGATGCCCGTGCCCAGCGCTTTGGCGACGGCCTCTTTGGCAGCGAAGCGGGCGGCCAGTCGGTGCGGTTTATCGTCGCAATCGGTCCGTTCGCCGGGCGTAAAAAAGCGATTGAGAAAACGCTCACCGAGTCGATTAATGCCATCTTCCATGCGCTGAATTTCGATCAGGTCAATGCCACAGCGTAACATGTTGCCTCCGCTAAGCCGGTACAATACATGACCTGAGTGTACCTGATTTCAGAATTGCCCTCGACAAACGGCGGGGGCAGTTTAGAATCGGCCCGTTGGCGAATGGATTAGAGTGAGTACAGTATGCGGATTATTGTAAGCATGGTGTTGTTATGGTTATGGGTGGGTTCAGTCACCGCCCAGGACGTTGATTTACAGGTTGAAAGCGTCGAGGTCGTGACCCGGTTGGATGCGTATGGCCTGGAGCAGCCCTTTGCTGATGGTGTGATCGTCAACCAGAGTAACGACTCCTATGAGAATGTCAGCCTGTTAGCCGAGGTGTTCGATACATCGGACGCTTTGATCGGTGAGGGGCTGGGCTTTCTGGTGAATGCCTGTGGCGAGGCGCTCCTGGCAGACTTCACCTTGGCCCCCAATGCCCGACAAATGTTCAGCCTGCAGCTTGATCTGTTTATCCCGGACGCTGAAGTGGGCCGCGTGGAAATCTTTCCCCAGGGGACGACAACCGAAGCGGCAATTGGTGTGGAGGCCGATACATTACCCGGAATCACACAGGTTACTGAACGCGAGGTGGTGGCGCTAGAATGGCTTGATGAGCAAAATTTGCGTTACAGTTCGGGCTGCTGGCGCGATGTCTTCAGCAACCGCGACTGGTACGACTATAATCTGGCAAACGGGACGGAAGCAGCCATTACCCATCCCCGCGTTGAAGCGCTCACCGAGCAGATGCTGGGCCTGATCGAACTAACTGACCCGTTGTTGCTAAACCGCTCGTTTTTGAGCTTTGCGCCGGGGGGTCGGCGGGCGGCTTATCAGACCCGACTCAATACCCTGGTCACGGTTGAGGCGGATGGCAGCTTCAGGCGGGTCCTCTATGACCAGTTGTTTAACATCTCGTTGCAAGGCATCAACTGGCACAAAGACAGCGGCACCTTTCTGGCCTATTATCATGGTGGCTATGGTGATGATGTCTTGTATCTGGTGGCGAACGCCGATGGGCGTCAGTTTAGCCAGCCTCCGGCGGTCAGCCTGCCCTCGCGAATCGTGCCCGGTTTTGCTGCCAACGGGCGTGGTGTCGTTATCGCTGCGACGATTGACGATGTTACGGGCTACTTTCTAAAAGCGACTACGACCGATTTCACCTTACCGATGTTTGAAGCAGAACCACCCGGCAACAACTGGCCCGCGCCATTTTACGAGATCACCGACGAGGGCCAGCGCTGGATTTACATCGCGCGTCCGGTTGATGGTCAGGCGCGGTTACAGTGTTTTAACCCCGATAGCCAACAGCTTCACGATTATACCGCCTTACCGCTTGATCTGAATACCGACGAACGTGGTTGGCTGTGGTTGTCCCCCGATAATCAGACGCTGGCGTTGGGTGCAAACGGCGTTAACGGCGGTCTGTGGCTGATTGACCTCACCCAGTTCCCTGAGTGCGCCTGATCTCGTGAAGCTTTCAACGCCGCGCCTGCTGGAAATCGTTGCGGTTGCTGCGATATTGCTGCTGGCAGCCGGGTTGCGCCTGGGCTGGCCGGGTGTCAACTCCTTCGCGTTTGATGAAGCCCATTTGAGTTTAATCGCCCTGGAGATGGCGCGGGGCGGCGAACTGGCGCGGGTCGGGATGCCCTCGTCCGCCGGCGTGCCCAACTTACCGGCTGCTGCCTGGATTTTCAGCATTCCCTATCTTTTTTCAACGGACCCTCTGGTCGCGACACAGTTTGTGGGCCTGTTAGGAATGGCAGCGGTGGGGGGTGTCTGGTGGTGGGCACGTCGAACCTGGGGCATAGGGGCTGGATTGGTGGCAGCGCTGTACCTGGCCGCTTCACCGTTCGCGGTGTTGTACTCGCGGAGTATCTGGGCGCAGAATTTATTGCCGGTGCTGGCGCTTATGTGGGGGTGGACCGCCCTGTTGGGTAGCATAAAGCAGCGTCGTTGGGCCATCAGTGCCCACGTCTTCCTGACCGGCTTCATCTGGCAGGTGCATTTTGCCGGTGTCACCCTCATCTTACCGTCCATCTACTACTTCGCGCGCTTCCGCTGGTGGCGCAATTGGGGCGCGGTATTGTTGGGTGGTGCGCTGGCGAGCGTGATATTGCTGCCATTTATCACTGAGATCGTCTGCTGTCGCCCGGATGTGCTGGAACAATATGCGGCAGCGCTGGGTAGTGACACGCGCTACGATCTGCAAAGTTATGTTGAGATGTTGCGCCTGGGACTGGCGCTGGACTGGCGCTTTTTGCTGACAGGTGACTTACAGCCGCCGGTCACACCCGTGTTGCCCATCGCCACTGGCTTGCTTCTGGCGGCGGGGTTGGGTGCCATCGTCATAACGATACTACGGGCCGCGAACCGAGCACAGGAAACCGTTGCTCAAACCCGCCATCAGTCTATTGTAGCAGAAATCTTGTTGGCCTGGCTACTGCTGCCGCCGTTGTTTTTTGTACGTCATTCAACCTCGGTATTTATCCATTATCAACTGGTGGCGTTGCCCGCACTGGCGCTGCTGGCCGGGGCCAGTACGCAATGGATGGATTGGGCGATGAATGTTTGGTTTTCGACCTCAGCTGTTACTGCAACACCCCCTCCCGGCCTCCCCCAACGCATTGGGGGAGGTGGCAACCGCAGGTTGACGGAGGGGGTCAGATCAACAATCAACTACCCTAATCGTGATCCGCTGAAATTAAAGAGAGTGAGCCATGCTCAAACAGGTAATCATGTGATGGGTGGCCCCTTTCGTGCCTATATTCCATTGGGGATAAATGGTGTTTTGATGCTTCTAATCGCCAGCGGATGGACGGGGCTGCTGGCACAGGGCTTGACACTGGCAGGTACGGTCGCAACCCCCAATGGCCTGGGTACACCGCTGAAGGTTACACGGCAGGCGGCTCGGTCCGTGCCGACGGATGCGCCAGTCTGGTTTTTCACGCATGGCGACGATCCCAATGTTGATGGCGAAGCGGCGGTTTTTAAGGCGCTATGGTGGGACCGTGAGCATCAGATTGTCCCCGGCGGATCGCTGTTGGTTCTGCCGGATGAACCAGCCTATTTGATGGCGACACTCCGCTATATTCAGGCCTGGGAAGAACTGGAAAATGCCAATTTGGTCGCGGATGAATGGACCGTCCCACGACGGGAAGGAACACAATCATTTGTCGCTACAGATTACGCTGGTGAACAGGCACCCGCCGGTTTTACACTACTTGATGATCCCATATTGTTGGCGGATGGGGCACAATTGCTGGGCTGGCAAGTACGCTGGGTGGGGCGGCGCCTGCGCCTATCAACATTGTGGAAAGTTGTCCACACGCCCTCGCCGGGTGTCTACCAGCAATTTCATCATCTCTATGCCACAGCAGATTCGACTGCGCCATTACAAATCGCGGACGTGCCCATCGCAGCCCACCACTGGCGGGTTGGTGACCACCTGATTGTGATGGGTGATTTTTTTGTTGATGATGTCGCTGAATCATGGGTTGATATTGGACACTATACCCTGCCCGCTGTCGAGCGAATTGCCCGCACGGATGGCGGCGATGGGGTTATACGCCTGGGGCCGCTACTGATTGACCCACGTCAAACCGACGATTGACCTCTGGACCTGGAAACTTACAATGAATCTAACGATAATAAGGGTAGATCTGTTAGTTGAACAGGAGGGACAATGCGAACTCGAATTTTTGTGATTACGCTAGTATTGCTTGTGCTGGTGAGTGTTGCAATGGCACAGGAAGGTCCGGTTTTGACGATCACCACCCCGGCCAACGGTGCGCTCATCGAAAACCCCGCTGACATTGTTGTCAATGGCACAGGCAGCGGCTTACCGGTGGCGGCGGTCAGCGTTCAGGCGCTGGATAACAGCGGCGCTGTGCTGACGGAACAGACGGTCAATAACAGCGGCGATCCCGGTGAGGCCGGCACCTGGCAAGTGACGTTGAGCGCGTCGGTCGAACTCGGTAGTACTGGCTCGATTCGCGCTTACTCCACCAGCCCGGACGACGGTAGTGTAGTTGCCGAAGCGGTGGTGAATGTCACCTATGGTGTCGCGCCCGCGCCGTCGGAAATTATCATTACCGCGCCAGTTGCAGATGCGGTCGTGCCGAATAACGGTTCATTCACCATTCAGGGCAGCGCAACCAACCTGTTTGAAGGTGGATTGAGCGTTCAGTTACGTGACGGAGGGGGTGCGGTGCTGATCGAACAGCCGACGACCGCACCGGGGGCCGCGCTGGGTGGCACGGGTAATTGGGAAATCGGTATGAGTGTGGATGTTCCGGCAGGTACACCGGGTAGCATTCGGGCTTATGCGACATCGGCGATGGACGGCAGTGTGGTCGCTGAGGACATCGTTAACATTCAGTATGGGTCGGACGAGCCTCCCCCGGACATCAATCTCACGATCACGGCCCCGATAGCGAATGCAACCGTGAACACGATCAACGGTCTGGGCATCACCGGCAATATCAGCAATCTGGGCGCAGCGACCGATGTCGTCGTTCAGTTCAGAGACATTGGTAATCGCATCATCGCCCAGCGCACGATTCAGTCGACTGCTGCTGGCAACTGGCAAACAACGCTGGCCGCGTTCTTTACGGTCAATACAGCGGGTTCGGTGGTGGCCTTTACGCCGGATGTTGGTGATGGCGGACAGTCCCTGACGGCGACGATCCCGGTGACGTTCCAGGCGAACTGTGCTATTCGGTCTGATTGGCCGATTTACGTGGTCGTGCGCGGCAACACGCTCTCGTCAATTGCCCGCTTAACCGGCAGTACAACGTCGGCGCTGGCCCAGGCGAATTGCCTCAACAATATCAATGTGATTGAAGTCGGACAGCAACTGCGGGTGCCACAACTGCCCGTTACCGTTATCCCGCCGACAGTCCCGCCAACCGTCACCCCGGTTGCTGGACAACCGTTCGTCGTGATTAACGCCCCGGTAGAAGGCACCACACTGAACACGGCTATCCCCATCAATATCTTTGGTTCTGGTGGCGCTTTATTCGAGGGCAATGTGGTCGTCCAGGCGCTGGACGCCAATGATAATGTACTGGCGGTGCTGCCAACGACGCTCAACACCACCCAGGTCGGTGGGTCCGGCAACTGGCAGGTGGCCTTAACGGTGAATGCGTTGGCAGGCACCACAGGCCGGATTGTAGCCTTTTCGACTTCGGCCCAGGATGGCAGCATTGTTGCCTCGGATTCGGTCAATGTATTTTACGGCGAACCGGATTCTACTGCCGCCATGCTCACGATTGACGCGCCCGTGCCCGATACCGTGCTTGATACGATCACGCCGATCAGTATCAGTGGTATGGGACGTGGCTTGTTCGAAGGCAATGTGATCGTGCGCCTGCTGGATAATCTGGGCAATGTGCTGGCCGAGGAACCGACTACCCTGACCGCTGCTGACGTGGGTGAATTGGGCGACTGGTCGTTGGAACTGGAACTCAATGATGTTGAACCGGGAACGCCGGGGACCATTTTTGTATATTCCACATCGCCCCGTGACGGTGCATTGGTCGCAAGAGCAGCGGTCAATGTGGTCTTTGGCTCAACAGTCATTGATCCCTATTTGACCATTGTTGACCCGCTGCCGTACACCACAATCGAAGATCTAGAAGCCGTACCGGTTAGTGGTCGCGCTTTCGGCGAGATCACGAATGACATCACAGTACGTGCGCTGGATGGTCTGGGCAACATTCTTGCTGAGACAAGCGTCATCCCGTTCTTTAACCAGACCAGTGGTGAAGGGGATTGGGAAGTCAGCTTCAATCTTGAAGACGTTGAGCCGGGCACACGCGGAACACTGGTCGCCCTGGCGAATAATGATGTAGTCGTGACCACTGTTGATGTCATCTTTGGCGATCCCCGGACAGCAGAGTCATTCGTCACGGTCGTTAGCCCACTGCCCAACTCGCACTTTCCGGCTATACGCCCGATCAGTGTCGGCGGGTATGCGGTTGGCTTGCCGACACCGAATGTCACGGTGCAGGTGATTGACAGCGCGGGCAACATTCTGGTTTCTACCACGGCTGCCGTCAGTGCTGATGGTATCTGGGGCGCGACGTTGAATCTGGTCGCGGTTGAACCCGATACGACTGGCCGTTTGCATGCCTTCGCGATTGGGTCGGGCGGAGCGGTAGTGGCCCGCGATACGCTGGACATCGCCTTCGTTGAAGACGACGAAACCATGCGTTAGCCACCCAATACCGGGATGCGCCCTGCCGGTGTGTCCCGGTTTTCCTAACTGAAATCCCCAGAAATTAGGCATCTACCATTGAGGAAAATTAGGTAAACTGGTCTCAAACTGAAAGGCTGTGACCGTGCCTGATGCCAAATCCCCGCAAGCTGAATTGATGTCAATCTTTGATTTCACCGCCGATGATTTGCTTGCGAACCGGCGCGGTCAAATGACTAAAAGACAGATTCAGAAATTGCGGTCAAGTCTAGTTGATGTATCTTTTGGGAGCATTAGTCTCGTCATTATTTTTGGCGCAGTTTTTGCAGTTGGATTGCTGGCACGGACGGTTGAGCTCCACCCGGAAGTGATGAGATTTATCAATTCAGCGGTCTGCGTTGGTGCGATTGTTGTGCCTCTTTTCATGATTAGCATCATTGTCTACTCACTTACTACTCTGACCGACTTGCGACAGCGAAGTGTGCGTAGCTTTATGAGTGATTTCTCTTTGGTCTCCTATCGCAACCGCCGGAATTTTATCAAACACTATGAATTACGAACCAGCGGCAAAGTATATACTCTCACCAAGCAGCAGTTTGACCGTCTGCGACCTATTCACATTCATCATGGCAAGAATGCGCCCTACCGTTTTTATCTTGCCGAGAATAGCGACAAATTGCTCTCAATGGAATTGATTCCTGAGTAAGCCCCAATCAAAACAGGTATCAACTGGTGGTTCCGGTTTCGGGATAAATCCGTAGAATGGGCCATAGTGTTGATACCTGAAGCGAACGCTAACATGACCCGACTCATTCTGTTTGATATTGATGGCACACTGTTAATGGGCAAGGGCATTGGCCGCGAAGCGACCCGGCGGGCCATGCTGGAGGTGTTTGGCAGTGAGGGCACCCTCCAATCCCATCAATTTGGTGGCAAAACTGACTGGCTCACATTGAGCGAAGTGCTGGCGAGCTTGGGCTACACGGCAGACGACATTGGTGGGTACATGCCACGTTACGAGCGCGTCCTGGCCCAACACATGGCAGAATTAATTGTGGATTTTGAGGTGAATGCGCTGCCCGGTGCGTTGGATGTTGTCAATCATCTGCGGCAGCATGACGCCGTGCTCATCGGTATCGTCACCGGTAATGTCGCCATGACCGCCCCGGTAAAACTCCAGGCTGCCGGTTTTGACCCGGCATGGTTTCCGATTGGCGCGTTCGGCAGCGAAGCCCTGAGTCGCAACGATCTCCCCATATTGGCAATGGAGCGAGCCAGTCAGCATCTTGCGGTCGCTATAACAGCTCAACAAGTGACGATTATCGGTGACACGCTGGCGGATATTGAATGTGCGCGTGCCGTTGGGGCGCAGGCCATCGCCGTCGCTACGGGTTTTACCGCGCGGGAAGAACTGGTCGCAGCGACACCCGATTATCTGCTCGATGATCTGCACGGTTTGCTACCCATCTTAGCGCTATGATTGTTTGATAATGACCTGTAATTGCTCCGGCCCGTGCATCCCCAGCACCAGATTTTTCTCAATATCGGCGGTGCGGCTGGGGCCGGAGATGAAGCACCAGTTGGCTGCGGCCTGTAAATTGGTCAGGCCTTCAATCCGCTGTTGGGCCACCCAATCTTCCAGCCGGGGCACGATTTGCTCCTGGTGGATGATGGCAATATGCACGCGGGGTAACACAGTCGGAATGCGGCCTTTACCGGCGGCGGTGCTCACGACGAGTGAACCGGTGGTGGCGGCAGCAGCGTCAGCCCCGGTGAGACCAACCGGGACAGCAGCCAACTGTTCCAACAGATCAGCCCGCTCCTCCGTATGAATATCCGGGAATTGGGCGGTGATTCCGGCGGCTTTCAGGTCGGTTTCCAGATTGTCCACCGGGATATATTTGAAATCCCAGGCCAGCACCGTCTCGGCAGCGTGGCCCCGTAACAATTCAACCACTTTCTTGCAAGCGGCCTCATCATTCTTAACCAGGAACACCTCGCCATCTAACCGTTCGAGTTCCGCCGTAAAACGCGCCAGCAGGTCTTCGTCCGGGTCCAGTCGGGTAACGGGAACATATTGTTTGGGACGGGGCGGCGCATCCGGGAACGGGGCGGCAGTCTTGCGCAGTTTTTGTAAAATACGATCACGTGATGAGGTCATAATTTATTCGCCAGCATGCTTCATATACATAGAAATCCCTACTCAGTTTACCACATCCTCACCCGATTGGCGTGATGCTGACGTTGCCAAAGCTGGCGGCGACATGATGCGCACCCAGCACAATTGACCCGGATTGCAGACTCATGGCAGTTCCCGGCGCGGTCAAATCCCAGGCTATCGGCTCGGGTTGATCGGCTTGCCACACTTTCATCTTGTACCGACTCAGTTCAGCGGCTTGTGTCGTCACCTGTACCTTAAAGATGTACGGCACATGCAGCGTTAACTGGCGCGGTTGGCGCACTGGGCGCTGGAAATCGGGATCGAAAAAGTTGAGTTCGGGACCAGTCTCATGAAAGACACAATACCAGCAAATCGCACCATAAGGGCTGGGGCCAAAATAGGGTTGGCCGCTGGCCCACTGATCGGCCCCCCAGTTGGAATGACCTTTCCAGCGCATGACGATGCCGACTCCAGCGTGGACACTGGGATATTCATAACAATTGCCATTGATGCCATGCACCGTGATTGGGACCGTCACCTCATAATCACGCCACTGCATGTCGCCAATTGCCACCAGGCGATCATAACCAATTTCATCGGGGCTGATCGTGCCGTTGTTGATCGACCATTGACCATCAACGACCTGCGCTACAGCCTGAATGCTCGTTACGGTGCGCCAATCAATGGTATAGGGCAATGGACAGGGTTGTGAAGCTAAGTCCAACACAACTTGCTCGGTCGTGGTTTGATGTGCTTGATCGATCGCAGTAATTTCCAGTGTGTTGTGACCTGAATTCAGATCGCGTCCATCGAGGTCAATATTGAAATCTCCTTTGGCAATCAGTCGCCGCCGGTCGGGACCGATGGAAAGCGTGTGCGCTGCGCCGCCATTGAGTGTATATACCAACGATTGGATCGCTTCCGGCCCCGATACACGACCCAGCACATTGAGCCACCGCTGAGGCTGATGATTGAATGTCTGGTGTTTTCCATACCACAGGTCGATTCGCGGTGCAGCGGTCATCAATAGCCCTCGCCTTCACAGTCGCGATACTGATCAACTGCCAAAGATGATAACCATTACATGCTCGAAACAAAAGCACCATATGGGACGGCGTCACACTATCGCGCTAAATCATTCGCGGATAGGGGGTAAATTAATGATGGCACACTGGCAAGAAATGCCGCGTAGTAGATTTTAGCGGTGCGGTGTTACGAGATTACCGCCTCGACCTCGATTTCGATGAGGAACTCCGGGGCGATCAATTTACTGACCTCGACCATCGTCGTCACGGGACGGATGTCGGCGAAGAACTCGCCATGGACTCGCCCAATGGCGTCGGATTGGGAGATGTCGGTCACGAACATGCGGGTGCGCACAACAGCCTGCAAGCTGGTCCCGGCGTCGGTCAACGCCCGTTCAATCTTCTGGAAGATGTAACGAGTCTGCGCTTCCGGGTCATTCAGGCCCACGACATTACCATCGGCGTCGCTGGCAACCGTTCCGGCGACGTAGACAACCTGGCCGATGCGCACCGCTCGTGAGTAACCATACAACGTCTCCCAGGGCGTCCCGGTACCGATGTTTTGACGGTTGCTCATCGTTTACTCCTAAACCCCTACCAGATCGGCTAAACTTTGCACGAACGAGCGCGGGTCAACCGGTTTGGGGAAAAAGGCGTCGAACCCGGCATGGCGGGCTTCCTCGGCCACATCGACTGAATGGTACGCGGTCAATGCCACCACCGGGATATGTTGGGTGGCGGGGTTGGCCCGAATCGCCGCTAATGTTTCCCAACCATCCATCCCCGGCATCGCCAGATCAGTCACAATGATCGTCGGCTCAAAATCGTGCAACCGCTCCAGACATTCACTGCCGTTCTGGGCTACTTCTACCATGATACCATGATAGCTGAGAACCTTGGAAACCATCTGCACGCTGTCATACTCGTCCTCAACCACGAGGATCCGCCAATCTGAATACGGGTTGGCGTCGCTCACGATTGGCCTGCCAGTTCACGAAAGCAGCGGACAATCTCGGACATGAACGTGCTCAGCCGGAACGGTTTGGCGATGTAACCGTCAAAGCCCGCTTCCATGACCTTATGCCGGTCGCCGGTCATGGCGTGCGCGGTCAGGGCAATCACCGGGATATGATCAGTCGTCGGATCATTGCGCAGCGCTTGTTGCATCTCCCAGCCATCCATCTCGGGCATCGACAGGTCCAGCAGGATAAAGGTTGGATCAATGTCGCGCGTAACTTTCAGTCCCTCAATCCCGTTGGCGGCGGTGTGGACGGTTGCGCCGCTGAACTCCAACACTTTTTTGGCAACGGCCAGATTATCCGGCTCATCATCAACGATCAACACAATCCAGTTGGTGAAATCGCCGGTGGCGAGGGTACGCAATTCCGGCATAATTTTCCGATGTGCCATGCAATATCTTCCTTAACTACTTGTCTGATCGAACAGCAGGGGTTCAGCTTCAGTAACCAGCGGCAGCGTCACCGTGAAGGTTGTCCCCTGACCAATATCACTCTTGAGGCGAATGTTGCCGCCCATAATCAGGACCAATTTCCGCACAATCGCCAACCCCAGGCCAGTCCCACTGTGCTGACGGCGCGAGGTGCCATCGACCTGCCGGAACTCATCGAAGATAGTTTCCTGCGAATGGGCTGGGATGCCCATGCCCGTGTCGGCGACAACCAACCGCCACGTGTCCTGATCTTGACAATCAACCGTCAGCGATACGGACCCGGTATCTGTGAACTTGATAGCATTAGACAATAAATTGATGACCACCTGTTTGAGGCGGGCGCTGTCGCCAACCAGTGTTTCAGGCAGCTGGGGATCAATATCAACGTTGAATTGCAGCTTTTTGTTCTCCGCCAGCACGCGATTTTGCAGCACAATATCGTTCATCCAATCGCGTACATCAAATGGGCGCTGCGCCAGCTCCATCCGTCCGGCTTCGATTTTCGACAGATCGAGCACATCGTTAATGAGACCCAATAGATGTTCAGCATTCGCCAGCACCCGTTCCTGATAGTCGGCCTGTTCCTGATTCAATTCACCGGTCATACCAGCTAACTGGATTTCGGTATAGCCGATAATGGCGTTCAACGGTGTGCGTAATTCGTGGGACATGGTCGCCAGAAACTGGCTTTTCAACTGGGTCGCGTGTTCGGCTTGCTTGCGGGCCTCCAGCAATGCCTCATTCTGAGCCTGAATCTGCTGCTCAGCCTGCTTGCGTTCCGTAATATCCCGGAACGTAATCAGCCGTCCGCTGGTTTGGGTCTGATTATCGCGTAGTGTTGCCAGGCGCACATCAAAATAGCGCTCGTTCTGCCCCTGCGGAATAAGCAGTTCGGTTTGCAGCGAGTCTTCAGCCCGAAAGCGTTCGGCCAGTTCGGGACGGGTTTTCAACAAGGGCAAAACATCGGTGATTGGTTGGCCGATGACATCGACGGCTTGCCGGGCGAAAATCTTGCGGGCCGCCGGGTTGAGGTCAACGATGCGCTCGGCGGGGTCCAGGACGATCATGCCATCTGACATGCTGTTAATCACGGCCTCGCGGGCGATAGGCGTAATATCCAGCAGATTGTAGCGGAGCAGACCCAGCGAGAAAGCCAATCCGGTGACGGCAAAGGCGAATGGCGTATAGTCTAAATCAACACCGGGGCCGAAAATCGTGACGACATTGGCGATCATGGGCACTGTTACGGCCACAAACAACGCGCCTAATTGACGACGATAGAGTCGGGGCGCAGCGATGAACTGCCGGAAGAGTAAGTAGGACCCGCCCATAATCAACACATAGGAGTAGGCTGAATGAACCCAGAACCAGGTGCTCGAATTTCCTACTAGCACGGTAAAATCACGCAGTTGCAAAAGTTCACGACTGGACCACATCATGCCATGCAGTGAGTTCGTCCAGATCAAGATGGTTGTCACGGTGGGCAGTGCACTGAGCAAGAGCAGGTTGCGCCGGGTTAACCAGGCGCCGCGTCCGGTATAATAAACCGCCAGCGCAAACCAGAAAATCGGCACGGTGACGATGCCGAGGAATTTGGCGGAACTGGCGATTTCTTTGACAGCGATTCCGGCTGCGCCAATCTCTAGCGTGTAGATAATCGTCCACCAGGTCACGCTTGCCATCAAGGCCGCAATCGCAATGGCAATCGCGCCCGCAGTCCGTCGCTGTTGCCAGACCCGCACCATGAGCACAAAGCACAACACGGCGGTCAAGCTCAACGTCATCATGGCGATGTTAAATGGCATGGCCCCACCTTTCATTACATACCTTACATTCTAATCTGGTTTTGGCGATTCGGGGCAGCCGACGCATCAATATTTCGAAAAATTTACAAAGTTCCATTCAACCAACGTCTATGATTGGCACCGAAATGATCTCTAGTCGCTGTTGTGCCCTGGTATCATTTACCAGGTTTGCAAGGTTGGCAGGGAACCGGGATGCTCCCCAGATCAATGAAATCTTCACCATTGCCGCGCTTGAGGCGGGTGCCGGTGGCTTGATCGTAGAGGCCCACACGAACAGCGTAGTTGCCGTCCGGTAGCTCACGGAACTCGTGCCAGTCCAGCACATATGCACCAGCGGCCCACAACGAGGTCGGGTAGGTATTGTCCAGCGGCATCACGTCACGCTGCGCCACGATGTTCCCGGCATCATCCAGCACATGCACAAACACCGTGTAATCCGTCGTTACCGGTTGTTGCGTAGCCCACACCAACAGCAGGCGGAATCCGGTATTGGCAGCTTCAACATCGTAGCCATGCAAGCTCAATGAATCGCCTAACGCAATGTCAGTTTGCGTGATGTCTGCAGGCGGTTCAAAAACACGCGGGATCCCGGCGATGGTCAGCGTACCGAGTTCGACCCGTGTATCACCGCTGCGCAGCGCCAGCGTATAGTCGCCATTTGCGAGATCGCGTGCCAGGGACCAGCGCCCGACCTCACGTACGATTTCGCCCGCCCGCCACTGCGAAGGTGGATAGCGGAATGGTGTTTCAGATAGCGTGATTTCAGTGTCATCACGCTGGAACAGCACTTCACGATCTATGTCCGCCGGGGTCGCCATCGTTGCCTGCCAGAACAGCACCAGATCAAGCCACTCACCGGGGCGGCGCGAGTCGGGCAGCGTGCTCCAACCAAGTAATTTTATCCCCGGCGCAACATCGATGTCGGCGCGGTTGCTGATGTCCAGATCAGCGGGGTCGGGAAAATTCACCGGCGGCAACACCTCGATCTCACCGACCGTCGCCCATAATCCAGTGGGTTGGCCGCTAGAAGTCACAAATGGCTGATACGTTTCGGTGTCGCGCGCGACCCACGTCAGACGGATAGGGTACTTTCCGGGCGGAGTCGCAGCGGGAATCTTGACGTTCAGGCGATGCAGCAGCACTTCACCGGGCCGCCACGCAGCGGTATGGCGAAAAGGTGTCTCATCACGGGAGAGTTGGTAGCCGCGATCATAAATTTCCAACACCGGGGTCAGGTCAGCCTGGGCCGGAGAC
Organism: Phototrophicaceae bacterium; assembly: GCA_965223835.1. GTDB lineage: Bacteria > Chloroflexota > Anaerolineae > Aggregatilineales > Phototrophicaceae > CAVYXZ01. The sequence continues at coordinate 5,024,231 of CBDCXQ010000001.1, read as the reverse complement.
TGGCGCACCTCCCAGACCAGCGTGATCTCGCCGCTGCTGTTGGGGAAAATCGGATTGGCGCGGATGCCAAGCAGGTTCAACACTGTGGTCTGGACCGGTGTGGATGGGGATTGCAAGTCGGGCAATGGCGTGTCGGCGCTCAGACGATAAGCCACGAACGCGGGGCGACCATCGGGTGCCAGCGGCATATCCGTCAGCGCATAGGGTTGCAGCCAATCCGCCCAATCAGCCGATGGCGGGGCACTGCGCGGGAAAATCACCAGCCCGGTCTGACCCGGTGGCGGCAGAAACAACATCTCCGTCCCCAGCCAGGTCACGTTGGGCAAATCAGCGATCATCACCGTCGGATGGTCGCGGTCCTGCGCGGCAATGTAGACCGGTGAAGTACCGTCGGCATGGGCCGGAATCCAGTTCGTCGCTACCGCGAGATCGGCATCGGTATCATAGAATAAGTCGGCCCGTTCTGCCCAGGTGAAATAGACGTTGCCGACCCAGAGCGTGGCGATGAGGAGGGCGAGGGTTAGAAAAATAAACCCCACCCCTTTTCTTCCCCTCCCCAATGCGTTGGCTGAGGAGCGGACACGTTTCAAAGTAAGCGTTTGTCTGAGACGAAACAGGGTTTCAGACACACGCCGTGCTTGGCAACGTAGTCGGTAAAGAATTGTAATCCCTCCTTGAATAAACTCCACTGACGACGTAGTTGACCATCAGCCTGGCGGATCAAACCGCGGGCTTGATGCCAATGCACCGCGTAGCTGCCCAGGCCGAGTATCCAGCCATAGGCCACCACGAGGATGAGCATCAAGCGCGCCATATGATCTGGGCAACGCACCCGACTGGACGACCACTGCCAACCGCCACTTTTCAGATCACGGAAACTTTGCTCTTGCCAATTCCGCTGGGCATATTCCCAACCCGTCAACTGGGCATCATTGGTGACTAAGGCCCAGGGTTCATCATAGCCATCCTGCCACACCGCGCGGGCATGCGCCGGGATACGCCCCCGTTTTTTGAAGATCAAGCCACTGGCAGCCCAGGTGTGACCCGCGGTGACTTGCTCATAAATGGTGTAGTCGCCATCCGCCGTGATGATCTTGCTTTGTTTAGTCACCCGAAACAGGTAGTGCCACTCTAAATCAGCGACCCGTTGGCACAAGTCGGGTGATGTCCCAATCCCGCGATCTGCCAGCACCAAAACCGCTGTGCGCGGCGGCATTCCCTGCTTCACAATCGCCAGCAACCGAGCAATCATCTCAACCTGCCCTTCAGCCGGGTAGGCGCTGGCATCATTAGCCCGGTAGCAGCGCCAGGCCAGCCGAATACAACGGCCTTCAAAAGCCACACCCACCACCATCAAGGCCAGGCGATCCGCCAGTTTGGTCTCATCGACCAGCAACACCACCCCTGGCCCTTCCAAACAGCGCAGCACCCACGCTGTCCACTCTTCGAAAAAGCGCGTGAGCGACAGCCGCTCATTGGCGATGAACCGCCGCAAGCGCTTCTCCGCCGAGGCTGCCTGTTCCCCACAGGCTACTTTACGCGCAATTTGCATCTGCTGGCTGCTCTCCGCCTCAATCACCCCATAGCTGAATAGCCCCAGATTGGTCACTTGCCAGCTATTTAATCCGGGTAATTGCATCGCCAATTCCGCCGTCCATTGATAAAGTATATCTGGGTTCATCGGTTGTCCACCTTTCGCGTTTTCGTCAACGCTTAGTGTTGCCGATGAACCGCTCGTTTTCAAACCTTTACCTCCCAACCTGTCCGCTCCTCAGAATGCGTTGGGGAGGGGATTGAGGGGAGGGGAAAGGTTAAGCAGTAAACGGATCACCCCCTCCACCCCTACCCCAATCAGGATGAATATGAGTGGGACCATGCCAATTGAGCGCATGTGATTGGGCGGGAAGCCGCCGACGGAAATCACGCTGGGAATTATCATCAAAGGTGACAGCAACGCCAGGACATAGGCAGCCCGTTCGGTTGGTCGTCCGGGACGCAGCGCCCGCCAGCCACACACCAGCAGGCCGACCAGCAGCAGCATCCCTTCCGGCCACGTGAAATAAGATCTACCGGGCAGGTTATAGCGCAGCAGCGCCTCGCCCTCGATGAAGAACATCCGCACATGGCGCGTGATACTCTCAGAGAGCGTGATTGACTGCTCCGCCTGTGTTACTTCATACAAACGGCCCAGGAAGATGTCCGGGTTTTGCAGGGCGAAGATCAGCATCGGCGTAGCAGTGATCGCCAGCACACCGAAGAACAACACGCCCTGACGCAAGCGCCGGAGTCGATTGCCGCTGTCGATCAAAATGAGGAACAGTCCCGCCAGCAGCAGCCAGCCCGGAAACAAACGTGAAGCCATATAGGTGTAGAGCGTCGCCCCGGCGCAGACTCCGCCCAGCAGCAGCCACAGTTTTCGCTCACGTCTTAATCCCCGCCAGAGAAAGAGCAACGCCAGCGCTTGCAGCAGTGGTAACGTCGGTGCGCGGAATGCCTGTCGCGCCAGCAAAATCTGCGGGAAGGAGAACGCCAGCAATGCCCCAGCCGTCAGGCCGATGATGAGACCGCGCCTGCCGCTGAACATGGCACGGCCCAGCGCGATGGTCGCTGCGACGGTCAGCAGGCCCATAAACGCATTGGCGAGTTGCAGGCTGAAGCGCCCGTCGTGAATCCACTGGAACAGCGGCGCGGTCAGGTAGTAGTAGAGGGCTTCGCGGCCCTGATAGTTGTTGACAATGGGGAAATGGTTGGCCCCGCCAAAAGCGATGCTGCGCGTGATGAGGACGTTGGCGGCTTCATCGTAATGTGGGCCGGGCGGATAAGCGGCAAGCTGCCACAGGCGCAACCCCGCCGCTACCAGCAATATCAACAGCGCCAACCATAACCCGCGTGCCATACCCAACCCTAGACAAAACCAAGTCGTCTAGCGTAATGGGTAGTGAGGTCATGTGCAATAGGGAAGTAGTTATGTAAACAATTGAATGCCTGCGGGTAAAGTCGAGAATTACGTATGAGACAACCTTAATTAGTAGAGGAACCACTAATATTTTTTGGCGGAATTATTAGCTTTTGGTCAATAGAGATGAATGCGGAGTCTGATAACCCATTTAAAATAGCAATATCGTTTGCCGACACACCATATCGTTTGGCAAGGCTGTCAAACGTTTCATCTTCTTGCTGTACAATGTGAGCACAGGCTCGGTCATTATTAGATAAACTATTTGTACAGCTGGGTAGTGAAATATCAACTTTGGGCAAGTTTATATTCTCTGGGGGGAGGTTACCACAACCTGGAATTACCAAGGGCTGATTTACAATTAGTAGTTGTAAGTTTGATATTCCGTTTGCCGCCGCAATATCGATAACGGATACTCCATATCTTAGAGAAATTCTAAAAATATTTTCACCTCGTTGCACAACGTGAACACAATCTGCGCCGCTGATGTTCGGCAAGGTTTCCTGAGTCGCGTCCTTCCCGATTGTCAGCGCGACCGCACCAGCTATCGCAGTCAGCAAGAGCAATACAGCCGCCAATACGATTTGCCATTGGCGGCGTTTGCGGATACCTATGGCCTGAAGTATCACATCCCGATCATGGTCAAAGCTATCATCGCGGAGTTGAACCGCATTCATAAAGGATAATTGCGCCAGTGTAGGTGGCAGGTCATTTACACCGGGCATGGACGCGTCATTGACTAGCACAGGTATCACCGTTTGTACATGCCGCAACCCCATATCGACCTCAATACGCACGAAGTCTTGTGGGTTGTCCAGCCGTGGCTGTCCAGTGATATCATCGGGCATATCCAGCCACTTATTACCGATCAACACCAACATCACGTCACTCTCGAAAATGTAGCGTTCAATACCCGCCCGGAAATCTTTCCCTTTTAGCAAGCTGTCGACATCTCGAAAAACGCGTTTGGCCCCAACACGCTCGACCAACACATCATACAAGCGACGACTCATCAGGGCACTATCGGACCGACGATAGGAGATAAAAATCTTTTTCATAACGGCACTTTAAAAAACGAATTAGCAACTACTTATATTCTGCCTTATGCACCATTTTGGCGCAATCAAATAGCTTATATTGAGGTCTGTGGCCCTTAATGTATTGAGCGAACTTTAACCCTTGCCAGCCACTCCTGCGCTATGCTATATTATTGGGCACGCCGAGGTAGCTCAGTTGGTAGAGCATCGCACTGAAAATGCGGGTGTCCCCAGTTCAAGTCTGGGCCTCGGCACCAGAAGCCTGTCCTTGCACGGGCTTTTTTGATTCAACCTGATATGCGGCTCAACTCCATCAAATTCCTGCTGGCAAAGCGCGTGAAATTCACTATACTGTAGACGGACTCAAGTCCGTTTACTGGAATGGATGAGGTGAAGATGTCAGAAAATTATACCGGAAGAGCACAGGATCGTCGCTATGAAGGGACCGCCGTCGATATTACCTACAATATAAAACGGTGCATCCATGCCGCCGTGTGTGTTAATCGGCTGGCGACGGTGTTTGATGTGGATAAACGCCCCTGGATCAATGCCGATGGCGCGGTCGCCGATGAATTGGTGGCGGTTGTGGGTCAATGTCCATCGGGTGCATTGCATACGGAGCGCAAAGATGGTGGTGCCGATGAGACGGCCCCGGACACCAATACCGTCACTGTACAAGCCGATGGCCCGCTGGAAATACATGGTGACATCGCCCTTGAAGCAGCGGGCGTGGCGATTGCCGATGAATTTCGCGTGACGTTGTGTCGCTGTGGCGCATCGGCGAACAAACCTTTCTGTGATAACGCGCACAAAAATATCGAGTTCAGCGCCACCGAGATTGACCCGATCACCACCCGGACGGCGGTGACAACCAACGGCGGCAAGTTAACAATCGTTGCCCATGCCAATGGCCCACTCGAACTTTCCGGCGATTTTTCCATTATCAATGCCGACAACGAAACGTTGTTTGCCGGCGATAAGACGTGGCTCTGTCGCTGTGGTGGCTCCGCACGCAAACCGTTCTGCGATGGCACCCACAAAACCAATGGCTTTGCCAGTGACCAAATCTGACGAAAGCGACGCTGATTAATGTCAATCGAAGAATCCGATATTCGACTGAACGTGCTGGCGAATCGATTTGAAGTCACGCTCGGTGATGCTGCGATTGCCATTTTGGAGTATCAAATCGCAGGCAAGAACATCATTTTCACGCATACGGAAGTCCCGGTTGAATATGAAGGTCAGGGCATCGCCGGGAAGCTAGCGCATGTCGCGTTGGAATATGCCAAAAATGAGGGTTACAAAGTGCAGGCGCTGTGCCCTTATGTGGCGGCCTATGTGCGGCAGCACCCGGAATATCACAGCATCACCTGGGGCTATAATTAGATTTGCGTTGCGACGCTCCCGGCCACTTCGATCACGATCTGGTCGGGGCGCAGCGGCGGAAAATGCTGCTGGTAAAATTCCAGTGGGGTCAGGTGGGACTGGTCCTTCAGGGCATAGACATCCCAGCGGCTGAGTCCCGGAAACGGCCACTCGATATACTCGGTTTTGACCACGCCGGTTACGTTGTTGAGCGCATCCAGTACACGGTGGCGTTGACCGACCAGCATCGCATCGGGAAGTTCATCCTTACCAAAGTAGGCGATGTCGGTCACTTCGCCATTCTGAGGGCGCAGGTCGCCACCAATCGCCGATGCCGCAAATATTTGTACATGATACAGGCCGTTAGTCCAGTTCGCCCGGGAATAGGTCCCCACTAAACGAGAAAGTTTCACGTCCAGACCGATTTCTTCGCGGGCTTCGCGGATCGCCGTGGCCGCAAAGGTTTCGCCCGCCTCGACCTGACCGCCGGGCAAACACCATACGGCAAAATCTTCGCGTTTCGTCAGCAACACCCGGTCATTTTCGATTATCGCCACGCCAGCGCCAATACTCGCCATCGAATTTCCTCCTTGTGCGCGACGATCTTATCATGGGTGGTCTAGCGGTACGGTACGGTTACCCACTGAATCGGCTGCGATTGGGTTGCTATTGGCGGGCGTCTTAATACAATTCCGGCCTGCGGTCCGCGAATATGGGGATGCGGTCGCGCACTTCGTCTACCAGATCAATATCAATATCTGCCGTCAGCAGCATCGGGTCTTCGCCGCCTTCAACCACGATCTTGCCCCAGGGATCAACGATCATTGAATGGCCGCCAAAGACGGTATCGCCGGTTTCGCCAGCGGCGTTGGTTGCAATGATATAGCACTGATTCTCGATGGCGCGGGCGACCAGCAACGCCCGCCAGTGTTCAACCCGCACCAGCGGCCACTCCGCCGGAATGATGATGACTTTCGCGCCGTTGGCGGCATAACGGCGAAACAGTTCGGGGAAGCGCAGATCATAACAAATTGCCAACGCGGTTTCACCCCAGGGCAGGCCCATGCTCAGTGGTGACGAACCAGCGGCCAGCCATTGATCCTCGTCCATCAGGCCAAATAGATGTATCTTGCGGTAAACGCCCATGGTGTGACCGTTAGGCGCACAGAACGTCGCACTGTTGGAAACTTCCAGGCCGCGTTTTTCCAGGATAGACCCCACAATCGCGATTTTGTTCTGCGTCGCCACCGTTGATACCTGATTGAACATCCCGCTGTTCAACTGACTGGCAAGTTCTTTACTTTGTTCCAGCGCATAGCCGGTGGACCAGAGTTCTGGGAAAACCACCAGATGGGAACCACGACGGGCGGCTTCCACTGCCAGATTTTCCATGCGTTGAAAATTGCGCCCGGTTTCCCCCAGCGCGATGTGCATCTGTGCCAGACTAATTGACAATTTGGGCATCGTAGACTACCTCTTTATACAACAACAGCTTGCCACTGATTAATGACGGCCTCGACAATTTCTGTCTCGGTCATGTAAGTGGTATCAATCTCGTAGATGCCGCTCAGCTTGCGCACCGCCCATTCGCGCTGTACATGGCCCAGTGCCAGTGCCCGTTCCTCCGGGTTGTGATAGCGCGCGCCCAGCGTGAGGTGCAGACTCTGTAACACCGAATCCAACGAGGCGGTCAGGCAGATCACCGGACCTGTTTCCTGAAAACGTTCAAAGTGTTTGCCATGGAGCAGGGTCTGACCATCTACCCGGATTACAGCATTACGATGTAACAGGGCTTCCTGCACAACTTCAGTTTCCAACGTTTTTAAGCGTGATGCGCCAAAGCGATTACGAATCTCTTCAGATGTCAAACCATGACGTTCTTCGATTTGCATGTTGATGTTGACAAACGGCTTGTGCAGCAGCGCCGCGATCTCACGACCAATTGCTGGTTGGCCCGGACCAGTATAGCCCGTCAAAATCAGGTTACGATCAGCAACCGGGATGTAGCGCAGGGTCATGCCCGCCACCCCGGAAACCAATTATCCAATATATCCGGTAGCTCTTGTAATGAATTGATGGCGTGATCGGGTACAATCAGGCCACTGAGCATATCCGGGGCCGGTTGGCGCACGCGCAGCACAGCTTGCAGGCCCGCGCCCTGTGCCCCAGCCACATCGGCCACTGGATTATCGCCCACGAATACGGCTTCATTAGCGTTGACATCCAGACAATCTAAAGCCTGTTGGAAGATCCTGGGATGTGGTTTGAGATAGCCTGCATCCGCTGCTGATAACCGGCAGGTCGGGAAGAACGCCAGCAAGCCAAAATACTCCAGTTCGATGTCACGCATCCACATCGGTTGGTGCGCATTGGTGACGATGCCCACTCGAACATCATTTTCAATGAGCAGGCGCAATATGGCGGGAACATCGGGGAACAGCACCACGCCGGGCGCTGCCCGCCAGTTATACGCTTCCAGACAGGCGAGTTCATCCAGTTCCACATCACCGGCCCCGGCTGTGACCAGGGCATCGGTCAAAATACGGCCCAGGTGAGGTGCACGTAGACTGGCCCGGCCCGCTTCCCAGGCATCGCGCATTCCTTGCCGAAATGCATGGACCAGGGCATCAAAATCTGGCAGTATGGCACCATTCTGGTTGATGTGATCGAACACACCGCGCAGGTGCTGGCGATCGCGCGACTCCCAATCGCCCTCGACATGGCTCCAATCGATGAGCGTATCATCCAGATCAAAAATAACAGCTTTTAGCATGGACACTCTAGGTCGTTGTTTCAGCACGCCACGCGAGTAGCGTCTGCTCAATACCTGCTTCGCTGGTCGGATATTGTAATTCCCAACCGAGTTGTGCTTTGGCGCTGGTGTTGTTGGCCTTTACGGATGTTGCCAGTAGCGCCCGTTCGCCCGGTTGCGTCATAAACTGTGCCAATTGCGCCGGAATGCGACGCTTGCCAGGACGCGCCACCCCCAGTTGATCAGCAAAGTTGCCGACAAACGCAGTTGGGGCGATGGCGTCATCATCGATGATATTGAAGACTGCATTCTCCGGCTGTTGGGTAACGGCCAGCACAATTGCATTCGCCAGATCAACCGTATGAATCCATGATGCATGGGGGGAATCGCCGGTATTGACCGATCCCTGGCTGATAAGTGCCCGGTTCAGCGCGTGAATGCTGGCATTATCAGGGCCATAGTTGAAACCAGCACGCAATACACATGCCGTTACTTCTCCATCCAGTACCGCTTCCTCACCGGCGATTGCCGCCGCAAAGAGCGGGTCGCTGGAGGCCAGACGGTGATCTTCTGTGGCAGCTTCACCGTGCGTGTCACCATACAGGAATGTATAGCTGGTATGAACGACATACTGAATATCCGCTTGCACCGCTGCCTCGGCACAGGCGTCAGCAGTTTCATGTGCGATGCGGGTATAAAGCTCCCAATCAGGATTATGCAGCGGCAACGCATTAATATATTGGGGTGCAGTGTTGACGATGACATCGGCTTCTAGTAGCCGCAGTGTGCTGGCAATCTCGGAAGCGCGGAACAGATCACTGTAAACAGGTAGACCACCTAAAGCCCGAATTTCATTCGCTTCATCAAGGGTACTGGCGTTCCCAGCCACTTTATGACCCTGCGCAACCAACTCCCGCAGTACAGCCCGGCCCAGATCCGTCGTTGCCCCGGTAAGATACACACTCAATGCTGGCGTTTCCTGCATCTGGCTCACCTGCTTTCTCTTTTCTCAAGAATAAGTGACCATTATGCCATTTTACCATCAGGCAATCAACTTGGGGTTCTTAAGATTTCGGCCTGGACAGCATTTCGCGCTAAAATCTACGCTTGGTGCAATTGGTCGTGAGCGATTAGCAAATGGAGCAGTTGATGGTCGCGGATTGGCGTGGCTTGTTAGGGCAGATGAATAATGCGATCTTGACCGACCCCCTGGTGGAGGACTTTGCCTTACCATCAGAAGTGATCCAGACGGGGTGGATTGGTTATGAGCCGGCAACGGAGGAACAGATCACGGCGGCAGAGGCACGATTGGGGTTGGCCTTGCCCCCTTCATATCGGGAATTTTTGCAGGTCTCGAATGGGTGGCGGGTGTGCAACCCTTATATGGACGCGGTGTTTCCAGTAGAAAAAATTGATTTTACCCGCAACACCGACCCGGATTTGATCTTGAACTGGGAGAACCGGGCTGACGCAGCAGCAGCACAGGTTACGGATATAGCGTACACGATTCAAATCAGTGAGCGCACGGATATGGCGATCCTGTTACTCAATCCAATGAAGATTGCGCCTGACGGAGAATGGGAAGCCTGGTTTTACACTGACAATATCCCCGGAGCGGAAGTATTTCCGTCATTCTGGGATTTGATGCAGGATCAGTTAGCGGGGCAGCTAGACGCGCGGGAGAATACAGTTCCACGCTCAGCCGAACCCATCAAACCAGATCAACGCGAGGAGGTGGTCAGCGCTATTCAACATGTGCGCCAGGGGTGGTTAATGACGGCGGAATACGATGCACTGCAAGGCGAGATTGATGTCATCCTTGCACGGATACAAGCGCTACCCGCCGCCGATCAGGAAGCATTTCAAGCCGGGCTGCGAGTGCTACTGGTCGAGTTGAAAGGTGGTTCGGTAAATAGCCGGGAGTCCGCACAGACGTTATTAACCGCTTTAATCAATAGCGATGCTAACATCAATGATATTGAATTTCTGCGGCGGCAGGCCAATCTGTTTATAGCGACAGTGATCGAAAGCCATGCTTCTTGAACTGCCAGAAGTGCCTGCCCGCGACAAGGGTTAGCCATTAAGCTTAGAGATTTTATAAGGAGAAACAGCAACATGTTAAGTCGATTATTGGCGCAGCGGGCTGCCGCTAACGAGCCAATTCGGGTGGGCATTATCGGCGCGGGTAAATTCGGTGGTGGTTTGGTCGCGCAAATTTCGCAGATGCGCGGGATGGAGACGGCGGTCATTGCCGATATTGACCTGGACCGGGCGCGTGAAACTTATGCGGTTGCCGGGGGGATTCCTGCCGAATCCGTTCAAGTGGCGGGCGGCGCCAACGCAATTGATGATGCGATTAGAGCCAGCAAGCCGGTGGTAGTTGAAGATGGTCGTCTCATTACGGAGTCCGATCTGGTGGATGTCGTGGTCGAAGCAACCGGTCTACCGGAAGTCGGGGCACGCATGGCGCATCAGGCGTTGCACAATCGCAAACATGTGGTCATGGTGAATGTCGAGACGGATGTGACCATTGGCCCACTGCTGCGACGATTAGCAGACGCGGCGGGCGTCGTCTACACGGCGGTCGATGGCGACCAACCGGGCTGTACCATGAACATGGTGGATTGGGCGGAGACACTGGGCTTCGAGATCGTCGCCGCCGGACGCGGCACGATTTATTATGCCGATGACCCCAGCGGGATTCCTGATACGGTGCCGGAACGCTTCGGTTTCTCCGATGAAATGCTGGCGCGGCGTAATATAAATCTCAAGATGTATAACTCGTTCCGCGATGGCACCAAAGCGCAGGTTGAAATGTGCGCACTGGGGAACATGGTTGGCCTCGTACCTGACGTGCGCGGGATGCACGAACCATCGGTCAACATTCGTGAAATTGCGCAAGCATTCAGTTTGCAAGCCGAGGGCGGTCTGTTGAGCCAACATGGCGTGATTGAACTGGCGAACAGCGTGGCAAAGGACGGAAAAACACTGCTGCCTGATGGCCTCAGAATGGGCGTGTTTGTCGTCATTCGCACCGACCATCCCTTCACCCAGGAAGATCTGAAAGATTATTACCTGGCTCCTGGCGGCAACGATCATAATTTCCTACTGTACCGACCCTATCATCTGGTAGCCGTTGAAGCGCCGATTTCGATTGCCAAAGCGGTGCTGTATGGACAACCTACCGGGTCGCCACTGCCGACGCCGACAACAGAGGTGATTACCGTTGCCAAGCGGAACCTCGAAGAAGGCGAGGTCATTGATGGCGGTGGAGGCTATACGGTGAATGGTATTTGCGAAAAAGCAACCATTGCGCGGGCTGAGAATTTTCTGCCGCTGGGCGTATCAGTAGGCGCTAAACTCAAGCATGATGTCGCCGCTGGTGAGGCGATTAGCTATGATATGGTTGACCTCAATGAAGACTCGTTTGTGTTGCAACTCCGTCGGCTGCAAGATTCGACGGTATGGGGGTAAGCAGTGCGTTAACCGTAAAGCAGACAGCCAGAAGGCTGTCGCTACATTTCACCTTTCGTTTTTTGTCGGGCCTTGCTTCTGTAGGCCTATCTGAACAAAACAACGAGGCCAACATGTTCAAATCAAAACAACGTGACATCGTGATTACCCAGTATGAACATGGGCGATTATCCGGGATTCTGGCTGCGCATTGGGGCAATGATCGTTTCGCCAGACCAGCCATAGATTTTGCTTCGTTCGTCAAGGGGGTGACCTTCCATGATCGCGGTTATGGTTTGATCGATAACGCGCCGATTGATGGCGTGCCGGTGGAAGCATGGCTGGCGATTCAAAAAGCAGGCATTGACCTGCGTTATGCTGACGCAGTGGCTGATATTGTGGCATTGTTGCACATCCGGCGCTTGCTGAATCTGGACTCAACACCGGAGCGGCAGGCGTTGATGGGGCTGGCCGATGAACGAATCGAAGCGCGGTTGTCCCAAGTGCCGTATACGCGAGTACAGTTTGTCGCGGCAGATCGAATTACTCGTTTTTGTGATGACCTGGCGTTTCACTTCAGCTTCGAGAATATCTGCACCGTGACGCATCAGGTATCGCAAGCGGCGGATGAGAAGCTTGAAATCACCTCGCACATTGAGTCTGATGGACTCATTCGGGTTGATCCCTGGCCGTTCAACGTGCCGAGTCTCAGCGGCTTTGTTATTGCCTATGAAGCAGCGGGCTATCCTGATCGGTTGGAACCGCTGCTGGTGGATTTTCGCTTGGAGCCAGGCAGTTAGTCAGCATCTCAGCCGTAATGCTCAGGGTGCAAATTTCGCGGAAATGCTAAAATGCTACTCCACACTTGTCGCCGTTTGCGGAGCTAACTCGGTATTGGCTGACCAGTTCCCGGCCAGGTCAACTGCCCACGCCGCGAATTCATAACGATTGCCACTGCTGCCGGTGTAGGTCGCGCTCGTCTCGATGGTATCTTGCCAGGGTTCCCATTCGCCGCCATTGATCCGCACCCACACCAGATAATTGGCAATTCCACTATCATCCTGCCCGCTCCATGACACCGTGAATTCTGCGGCGCTGATGACGGGTAATGGCGTCATGGTCACGGTCGGTGGGGTCGTGTCCTGTGCGGGATCAACAGTGGGCCGCACTACCTCAACAATGGGGCCTGTCGTTGGCACGATAGCCGGACGCGGTGTTACGCCGGGGACATCGAATTGCGGCAGGGCGGGATTGATTGACGGACGCACAGCCTGCTCAACGATGATAAATGGCGGGCCGCCGACTGCTGCGCCATCGCCGGCATCCAGAAATGGGAAATCGTCACGGGTCGCCGGGGGCAGCGTAATCTGGTAATGGTCGTCTGCCGGTTGCAATGTCAGTTCGGCACCATCCATCGCGTATAGCGTCGCCAATTGACCGTTGGCGGGCAGGTCCAACACGACTGGTTGCAGGCTACGGTTCCACGCCACATAAATGCGTTCGCGCGCTGCCGGGCGATTGAACGTGATGACTACACCAGTTTGATTGTAGAGTTGGATTCCTTCCGGTTGAAATGGCCCGCGCCCAAAAACATTTGCCAACACGCGATAGGCCAACGCGGCGGGACGCGGCGAACCCGGATCAGGATGTTGACTGAAGCAGGATGAATCGATGGTGTTGCGAAACAGACCGTGGGCATCGCCGGAACAGATGCCGCCACCACCACACAGATTGCCATTGTGGGGTGGAAAATTCGTACCTCCCGGTTGATTGCCACAATCATCATAAAGCTGGTGCAGCATCACGACTTCGGCTCCGGCGGACCAGGCATAGGCCGCACTCTGAATCACAAACGCGGCCTGTTGCTGCATCGTCGCCCGCAACACCCGCGCATCAGGATCGTTACCGGCCCACACCGGCCCCGGATAATCGTTCCAGACGGGCACCCCATTTTCGTTGAGCCAGATGCGTCGTTCCAGCCCAAACACCGCCAGCGTATCGCGGACTGATTCGACGACGGTGGCGCTGCGGCGGGCATAGGTGTAGCTGTGAACGCCGACCAGATCCATATACCAGTTGTGGTGGGGAGCCTGCGGGTCTTGAGCGATCACAGCCAGGGTTTGGCGTAACCAATCGGTGCTATCCGCCGCTGCCAGTCCGCCAAACATGACCTGTGCACCGGGGTCGGCCTGATGCGCTGCCAGATAGGTCACTTTCAACAGGCGGGCATAGTCCTGCGCACTGGCCGTCCAAAACAGTGGAAAATCCGGCTCGTTCCACGCCTCCCAGATGCGAATACCGGTGCCCGGCGGCCAGTTCTGCTGTTGTGCCAGTATGCCTTCTGGTCGGTACCGTTGGACCGCGCCATAAACGAAGGTTGCCCAGCCATTGGCCGGATTGATCGCCTTGCCGGGGCCAGGCATGTCGCTGCCATCGCTGAAGATGGATGCGTTCAGGCCTTCAATGCTGGCGCCATTCTGGTGAAAACTGGGCCGACCCAGCAGTATAGCATTGGTGCGCAGGCCATTGCTGATGTCACTCGCCACCAGCAAATCATAAGCCGTCCAATTGAACTGACCGGGGCTGTATTCCACCCGATCCCAGTAAAGCGGCCAGCGATTCCAACCCGTGCCGAGGAACAACGCTTGCTGATAACGTTCGGGCTTGATGGGCGCATCGGTGGAGTTGATAAATGTAATACCCAGTTGCGGCGCTCGGACATAACCATCGCGGGTGACAGGCGTGGTCGGCAGCGGCACCTGGGCATGGAGCACGACGAAGGTGGTCGTGATTGTCAGGCAGCAGAATATGGTGGTGAGACCACGAGCTAAATATCTCATTCTTTTTCGATGGCGATGCGGGCCTGATCTAACGCAATGCGGTCGGCAGGTTGAATAAAATCTTCTGCCGCTAAGGCTTGTTTGATTGCCCGCAGCACGGTGTTCTGGACCCCCAATACGTTGGACCGTTTGGGGTATGTCCACCAGCGAACCCGTATCACCTGCGCGTTTTCCGTGATTTGCGTCACCAACGTGTCCGGTTCGGGTTTGTCCAGCACGCCCGGTGTTTTTTCCAGGACATCCAGGATAATGGCCTGCGCCCGCTCAACATTGGCATCGTAATGAATGCTGATGTCAAACTCTGACCGGCGTTTTTCAAAGGCCGTTTCGACCATAAACGGGTTGGTGAACAGATCACCATTGGGAATCACCAACCGCCGATTGTCATGGGTGCGCACATACGTAAAGCTGGTGTGGATTTCTTCGATGATACCTTCGTCGCCGTTGAACTCAATTTCATCGCCGATCTCAAACGGGCTGGTCAACAGCAGCAAAATCCCGGAAACCACGTCCAGCAAAATATCCCGAAAGGCAAACCCAATGGCGACGCTGGCGATACCCAGCAGGCTAATTAATTGTGCCGGTTGAAACGAGGGCAGGGCAATCGTCAGCGCGACCAGCAAGCCGAAGATCAAAAAGGCGGTGTGGGCCAACCGTCCCATCAACAGGCTGACATAGACGGTGCGGCGGCTGCGGCGCACCAGCAAGACAACGCTGGATTTCACCGGACGTGACAACACATAAAAGATCACAAACGTGATGATGCCCACGATGAGACCCGGCAGCGCGACGATCAGGTCAATGCCCAGGCTTTGTAACCGTTCAATGGCGCTCATAAGCGACTCGATGAGATCATTGGACACGATAACGCATAATCAGAATTCGTCGCCGTCGAATAAAATTGGGTTGTAATGTCGCTGCGCGTCGCCGTCGTCGCTGCCTGACTGCCCGGCTAATGCCCCAGGTCAGCGCCAGGGCCGCGCCCACGACCGGGACAACCTGCCACGCCCGTTTCGGCAGGGCAAGTCGCTTCTCCGGCATGATCATCAGTCGCCGCTCTGTCATGGGCTGCGCTCCTAACTCGCCAGATTATTGAAGTGCGTCTGGAACGTGCTGCACAGCGGGGGATAGGTGGCAGCAAAGAGGTAATGAATCGTCTCGTTATTCACCGTCATCGAGCCAGAGCCGAAGCAGGGTTCGATGGTTGCTGATTGGGCAGAGAAAGCGCTGCTGCCACTCAACGCGCAATCCAGGAAATTACGGCTCAGTCGATCTTGATTGATGACCGCCAGCGCACCTACACTCGGAATCTCGCCCTGAAGCACGCTGCCAATATCGGTCTGTGTATAGATCTGGGCGGCAACGGCACCGACATTCTGATAACACTGGATCATGTTGTCCAGCTTGGCGATGCCCGCTGCCAGGGCCGGATTCCCCGAAATGAGGGATGCGCCGCCGCCAACGCTGGTGATCGCATCAATGATGCTATCGGCGTCGCTGCGCGTATAGCCCTGAATGTTGGGCAGGAAGGTTTGGGCTGAAGTGGACTGATTCGCCGTATCACCGGTTGGCCCGGTATTAAAACTACAGCCGGCAATCAAAGCCGCAAGCAGCACGGCCCATAATATACTCGTGTGCGGTTTCATCATGATTAATCCTCCTGATGAGGTGAAAAATTATGTAATCAGTCAGTTCATTGGACAGGAACTGTTGTTACCAATCGGCACCTATTCTGGCAACTGGCAACGGTTCACTGTCGACTATACTATTATACGTTTAACTTTCGTCTGGTGTATCAGCCTCCAGCGAGACTGAGCTGGTGGCAGCTTTCTGGCGGTCGAGCAGCCAGCTTTCGATGAAGATGAGTAGCACCCCGCCGATAATCGCGTGGTCGGCCAGATTGGATACATTAGAGATGAGACCTGGGATCTGGTAATGGATAAAATCGACGACGAAACCATGTTGCAGGCGGTCCAGGGCATTGCCCAGTGCGCCACCACAGATCAGGCCGATGGCGAAACGAGTCACGCGGCTGTTGGCCGGGACGCGGGGATAAAAGTAGAGCATCGCGGCCACTACCACAACCGCTACGATCATGAAGATGTTGCCGACCTGGGGCAGAAACCCGAAGGCGGCCCCGGTGTTCTGACTGTAGGTGATCTGGAAAAAGGGCACCAGCGCGGGGATGGGTTGTAAATTCTCATAGACAAACAGGTTATTGATGATCCACTGCTTGGTCACTTGATCGATGATGATTACCGCGACAATCAGGCTAAAGAGTAAGATCCAATTGCGTCGCAAACCCGACCTCCCCATTTTCAGAGTGGCCTGATTTTATAGTTTATGCTCCAGGTTACAAGGGTTTTAACCATCATCCCTGAATTACTGGGGGTATGATGACGGGTTTAGTTTGAGGATGGGTTGCGAAAACTCGAAGGC
The DNA here is from genome assembly GCA_965223835.1 of Phototrophicaceae bacterium. Lineage (GTDB taxonomy): Bacteria > Chloroflexota > Anaerolineae > Aggregatilineales > Phototrophicaceae > CAVYXZ01. Next base: position 5,007,389 of record CBDCXQ010000001.1, on the reverse strand, counting down.
CATGAATACACACACTCAAGGCCTTTTCTTATCGGCGATTCGACGATTTCTTGAGGACTAGCGGTCAATGAAGCGGTAGCCCACGCCGCGCAGGGTCAGGATGTATTCGGGGTGATTGGCGTCGGATTCCAGCTTCTGGCGCAGGTAGTGAATGTACAGCTTGAGGCTGTCAATCGCGTCGCCATATTCCTCGCCCCACGCTTCGGTGACGAGTTCGTTGCGGGTGACGACGCGGCCCGCATTGCGCACCAGCACGCCCAGCAGGTTAAATTCTTTGGGTGTCAAATGTTTGACTTCGTTGCGCACGCGCACTTCCCGGTTCATGAAGTTGATGCGGAACTCGCCGTTGTTGAAGACCAGTTCTTCGCTCATGTTGGGGCGGGGTGAACGTCGCAGATGCGCTCGTACCCTGGCGACGAGTTCATCATTATCGTAGGGTTTGATGACGTAATCATCTGCCCCCATCTCCAATCCGCGCACCACGTCACGGGTTTCGCCCCGCGCTGTAAGGAAGATGATCGGCACATCCGACATTTCCCGCATCCGTTTGCAGACATCCCAACCATCCATATCGGGCATCATAATGTCCAGCAGCACCAGGTCGGGCTGGTTGCGATAGGCTTTGCGCAGTCCTTCATCGGCGCGGTGGGCCTTAATCACTTCATAGCCGCGCCGCTCTAGCAAAATGGCGATCAACTGCACGGTGGTTTCTTCATCATCAATGACCAGAATTTTTTCAGGCATTGTCTTGCTCCCGCTACATTACAATTTATAAACCCAGTGTAAACCCGAATGGTTTGTTTGCGCAACACCATCACTTAATATTTGGGGTGTTGATTTAATGTTTATAATGGTTAGAAAACCTTTATATAAACTATCTTAAGGCCAAACAAACCGTGCCCAATAGCCTTCCTGGCCTACTCTTGCTATACGGAATCCATACGATACAATCGCCACGTTATATATTCATACGATATATAAACCCGTCTCACGCCAAACGATAACACAACGTCCGCCCACCGTTTGGTTAGGGTGTGGTTGCCAATTAGACAAACCATTATACAATTCAGCGGGAAGTCACACACAGGAGTAACGCCTATGACCCATGCCTTAATTACGGGCGGGGCCGGCTTTATCGGCAGCCATCTCGCCGATCGTTTAATTGACGCCGGACAAACGGTCACCATCATCGATAACCTGAGTTCGGGTCAATTTAAAAACATTGCCCATCTGGATGGTCATCCCCGGTTGCACTACGCGATCGAGGACATCCGCAACATTCATGTACTGGATCGTCTGGTCAGCGAGTGCGATGTTATCTATCATCTGGCAGCGGCAGTGGGGGTGAATAAGATTATCAGCCAGCCGATTGAAACGATTGAAGTCAATATCGGCGGCACGGAGGTTGTTCTGCGCACGGCGCGACGTTATCGCAAAAAAGTGTTAATCGCGTCAACGTCTGAGGTCTATGGCAAAGGGGTCCGGTTTCCTTTTCAGGAAGATGATGATAGTCTGCTGGGACCGACGATTCGCAGCCGGTGGAGCTATGCGGCATCAAAAGCGATTGATGAATTCCTGGCGCTGGCCTACCATCGTGAAGTGGGCTTGCCAGTGACGATTTTCCGGCTGTTCAACACGGTTGGCCCCCGGCAAACTGGGCAGTATGGCATGGTCGTTCCCCGGTTTGTGCAAGCGGCATTGGCGAATCAACCGATTCCGGTTTATGGTGATGGACAACAGCAGCGGTGTTTTGGCAATGTGCATGATGTCGTTGCGGCGATTCAGGACCTGGCCGAGGCTCCGGCGGCTGTCGGGCAAGTATTCAACATTGGCAGCAATGAAGAAATCACGATTATGGCGCTGGCAGAGCGGGTGCGGGCGCGTAGCGGCAGTTCATCGGAGATTGAATTGATCTCTTACGAAAAAGCCTATGAATCCGGTTTTGAGGATTTCCGGCGCAGAATCCCCAGTCTGGATAAAATAAGACAGACGATTGAGTGGGAACCAACGACCTCACTCAACGATACGATAGACCAGATTATCGCTTATTATCGGGAGGAATCCAATCATGCCTGAAATTACCCGTCAACAACTGGTTCTGGCTTTAATCGGGGCAGGCCCCAATCCGCGCCTGGCAGGTGTGAACCTGCAAGAGCTGGATATGTCACGGCTCGATCTGAATGGTGCCAGCCTCAAACAAGCCGCGATGACCGCCGCCAAACTGCGTGAGGCCAACCTGCGGTCCGCCAACTTATTCTTCGCCGACCTGACGCTGGCCCAGCTACCCGGCGCGGACCTGAACACTGCCAATCTTCAGGGCGCAAACATGACCGCCACTAATTTGCAGAATGCAAACCTGGCGGGAACCAACATGAACAGCGTCAACCTCAACGACGCCAACCTGCTGGGGGCCATCATGAAGGGGGCCAATGTCAACGGCGTCAAGTTCAATCAGAACACGGTCTGGCCGGATGGCAAGCGTGGGAATCAGGCCGCACCGGGCGAATATACAGTGTAGTTTTGCCTGCACACTGGCAATCACATCGGCCTCCACCACATCGGAGGAGGCTTTTTTCGCGTTCAATCCCCGTAGCGTCGGCAATCCCCATCGGTTCACAAATTCAGTAACTGATGTTACGCAGATTCACTCCCTACAAGCACAAGGTGCGTAAGGTCAGTCAATAAATCATAGATTCTGCTAGCCATTTATACTTTTAACCCCCAAATACCCCGCAAAGTTGGTGGGCGTAACCAGCTATAAACCTTATTAAAGTTATATAAGGGAGTGATTGTAGTATGGGGAGTGTTTGCATGGTGCCATTTTTGCGGAATCCAGTAAATTTTATTGTGGTCTTTATTTTTATTTTCGGCTGTCTGTTCTCATCAGTGTTTTCATTTGGCCTTGAACATCCTACCCGAATGAATTCTGAATGGTTCTCCGGGATGTTTCAGAATCTTGGTTCAGAATTTCTGGGCGCGATTGCCACCTTCATTCTGATTGAACTATTTGTTGGGGGGCGTGAGAAACAGGAAAGCTATCAACAGCTTCAGCAACTCTACCGGGCGCGTATTATGAAAGCGGCTGAACCGACGCAGATCGCGTTTATCATTGGTGAGATGAATACGGCGGGATTGCTCAAGGGAATTAATCTGGCAAACCTTGATCTGCGCGGGGTGAATCTCGCGGGCGCAATCTTGACAGGAGCCTGTCTGCACAAGGCGATTATTAGCGATGCTGACCTGGTTGGTGCGACTCTGCAGAATGTTGATTTAAAAGGGGCAGATTTGCAACAGACGAAATTGATGCACACGGATATGCGCAGGGCCAAGCTGGTGGCGGCTGATTTATATGCTGCGAACCTGACGAACGCTAATCTTGGCAGGGCCGAACTAGGAGGAGCGAACTTGTCTGGGGCACAACTCCACCAGACGATATTGGAAAAAGCGAGTCTCGTCGAAGCCGATCTGTCTTTCGCTGAAGTCATTGGCGCTGACCTGTCGGGGGCGGATCTGACCGGTGCAAAGCTTACGAACGCGCAGTTTAGGCGAACTTACTTTGATCGGTCCACGATTATGCCCGACGGCAAAAAATACAGGGGTCAATCGTCCCTACGCCAGTTTACCGCACCGGTCATCACCCACACCTTTCACCACCGACGACCACAACAACCATATACTGGCAACTTTCCCTGGATGTTCAAGTAAGCTGTTGAAATATCCAGGCCAGCAGAAAGAACATCTTAAACGGCAATCTACATTCCTGAAACGCAAGCCCTGCCTGATGGAATCCTATCGCGGTTGCGTTTTCGGAGCCAGAAAAGCATACTCATTGTTGAAAACTACGCATATTGCGACACATATATTTCAGGCAATGAATTACGAAATTAAGCAAAGGGATTGCCCATGACCAGGCCGAATATCATTCTACTGATGACCGATCAACAACGCTGGGACAGCCTGGGCTGTAACGGCAATCAATTTGTTTCGACACCTAACGTAGATCGTTTGGCGGCGGGGGGCGCGAACTGCACGAACAGCTTTACTCCCTGGCCGGTGTGTACGCCGGTGCGGGCGACCATGTGGACGGGCGTGTATCCCCATCAGCATCAGATCATCTACAACACCTACCAGATGGATAATCTGCTCAAAGAAACCTCACATGAGCAGCGCACGGTTTTCGAGTCGATGCAGTCTGCCGGTTACACGACGGCCTATTTTGGCAAGTGGCATCTGGGCGATCAAGATCCGGGCATGTTTGATGTCTGGCGCGGGTTTAACTCGCTGGGTGGTCACTGGGTCGATGATAAACGTGATGGCATTTATAAACCCGATTTGCAGACTGATCAGATGATCGAGTTCATCACCGAGCAGGCCCGCACTGGACAGCCATTTTTCGCGGTCAACGGCTATTATCCGCCGCACGATCCCTACACCGCGCCCCGGCGCTTCTATGAACCCTATCGGGACAAAGGGGTGCCGTTTGCCGGGTATTACGCCGCCGTCAGCGCCCTCGACTATAATGTGGGCCGCCTGGTCGCCGCGCTGGACGAACTCGACCTGACTGAGAATACAATTGTGGTGTACTACTCCGATCATGGCGATACGTTCCTGTACCGGGGGCCAGACCACAAATTCACCTGTCATGAAGATTCGATCAAAGTCCCAATGGTCATCAGTTGGCCGGGCACGATCGAGGCCGGGCTAGAAATTAATGCGTTTGTTGGCTTGCAGGATCTGATGCCGACCATACTGGAGTGGGCGGGGCTGGACATTCCTGATTATCTGCACGGCAAGAGCATGGTGCCACTGCTATCCGGTGCTGGGTTGGATGACTGGCGTGACGCCTTTTACACCCAGAATATCACACGCCATCCGTTCATTGACCAGCGATGCATTCGCACAGCCGAATGGAAATTGATTCTGTCGCGACCGGTTGAGGGTCTGCGTGGTTACATGGGCAACCATCTACTGTACGATCTGGTCAACGACCCGGAGGAGGAACTCAACCTGTACCTGACGCCCCGCGACGATGCGCATAATCAATATCGACATTTCCCACCATATACCGACACGATTACAGAATTGGCGCATTTACTCCAAAGGTACGCCAGCGAGATTGACGACCAATTGGGTGTTGATCTGGCCGACTTATGCCTGGTCGAGATGCAAAAACGCCGAGAGGCCTGACTTAGCGCCCCCGCAATTTCCCCTTATCCAACCGGAGCGGAGCCGGGTCGTCGTAGGTGGTTTGCAGGCGTTGGCCCCAGGTCGTCATGACGCTGCCGATGCGATAGAGCGCCGGGCCATAAACACGAGTGATGGGTGCCCGACGGTGGTGGCGTATTGCCTGAGCCAGCCGATGCTGGTCAGCTTCATGGTGTAAATCACGTTGGCGCAAACGTGTATAGTGCATAGATTGCCAGTCATGTTGCATGATGAATAGACCCCCAAAATGCTTGTGGTTAGTCAAACTGATGTGTTGGCGAACGGGATGAATTAATTTGCCTTGAGGAAGCGCCGCAGCGCGGCCAGAGTGTCCTCAACCCGATCTCGACTTAAGCTATAACATTTGGCGACTTCGCGGCGACGTTCGATCAAATAGCCGGATGCCGTTAATTGCCGCAGGTGCCGCGAGGCACTCGACTGACTGAGGTCCAGCGCATTGATGATGTCCTGGGCACATAACTCATCCTGCTCGGTTAAGAGTTCCAGGATTTGCAACCGGGTATCATCGGCCAGCGCGTTGAGCCGGACCAACATTTCCGACCGGTCGAGGGCAGGCGAATGAACCCTGGCCCCTTCGGGCAGCCGTGCCCCGAACATCAGATGGGCCTGGGTCGAATCTTTGTGGGTGAACAGCCGGACGTACGGCCCGATATGGGCGGAAGGCACAAATGTCAGGTCGCGCACCTCGCGCAGGTCTTCATCCCAGCGCCCACTCAAGTCACGCCCGGTGACGAGGCGGATGGCTTCCAGCGCGGTCAAGCCGCTGAAATCAAGCTGTTGAAAGGCCCGCACCGATTCTTGCAACATGGGCAGAACCCGGTTCCATTCCGGTTCCAGAATATGTGTCCACATATCGCGCAGGTGATCGACAGCCTGCGTGTGAAAGCGTGCCGGGTCGTTGAGCAGGTCGTGAATCGTCCGATAGAGTTCTTCACTCAGGCCGGTCTCATCTTTACCGTACTCCCGCTGGTAATACGCAGCAATTTGCGCCTGAATATCCAAATAGACCTGGACATCACCCAACAGCGTTGCCGGTGTCACCGGTTCAATGCCCATCTTCGTGATGTGATCGGTGTCGGTCAACCATTCGATGGCTTTGTCCCGCAATTCAACCGGGTCCATCCCGGCCAGATAGTCGATATAAGCGGGAAAGTTCGGCCAACGTGTTTCATGATCGAGGATTTTCAGGCCGTTGACCAGCAGTTCCTGACGCTGCCGTCGTTCAGATGAAAGCTGGGCATGCGTCGTTGTGACCCACGCCGGGAACCCGGATTGATTATCGAAACTGCTTAGCAATAACAACGTATCCGTCGCGTTCAGGACTGGCTCGATTGCAAACTTCACCTTCACGGTGGGTGGGGCCAGGATCAATCCCTGATCGGTCACCGGTCGCTCCTTTATCCATTTACCCGAATAAACGGGTAAAATGCATATACTGTAGCAAACTGCATCTGAATTGTCAAGCGGTTGGGAGAAAAGCGCGGAGTCTAATCCCCTCGTCAGCGAATTTCAAGAGAGGGGATTAGATCGCAGAAAATGCCTAATACGCATCCGTTTTCTTAGCGGTCTGCACCTGATGACCCTTCACATCAGCGATGATCTGGGCCGACGCGCTGGTCATAATCGACGTATCCGACATCATGGTGACGAATTGGGCGCCTTTGTCGATGCACCATTGGGCCATTGCGACGGAACCGGTATGAATGCCAATGTAAATGCCGTGTTTTTTCGCGGTGCCGAAGATGGTATCCAGCGCATCGACGAACTCCGGCTTGTCCAGATCAACCCCTGGCGACTCAAACAGGCTCAGGCTCAGGTCACTGGGACCCACATAGATGCTATCCAGGCCCGGTGTGCTCAGGATGTCATCGAGATTTTCTATCGCCTGGCGCGTTTCAATCATCGCCATCGTGATAATGGTTTCGTTCGCTTTCGACATGTAATCAGCGCCGCCATACATGCGGGCGCGGACCGGTCCCGAACTGCGATACCCGGCAGGGTGATAACGGCATGCCCCGACAAAAGCTTCACATTCTGCCCGTGAATTAATCATGGGGCAGATGATGCCGTAGGCACCCAGATCCAGCACCCGTTGAATTGTATCCGGGATGTTCCAGGGGACGCGCACCATCGGCACGGTATCCGTCGTTGAGATAGCCTGCATCATGTGCAGACAGGCATCCAGGTCGGCGATGCCATGTTGCATATCAATCGTCAGGCTGTCCCAATCCAGGTGCGCCATTGCTTCGGCGGACCAACTGGTTGGAATGTGCAGCCAGCCATTGACCACGGCCCCGCCCTGTTCCCAGATTGTTTTTACGTTGTTTGCGCGCATATAATGCTTTCCTTTTTGTACTAAAGATACCTGCAAGTGGATGGAGTGTAACCCAGACCGCAGCAGTCTGCATTGGACCAGAGTCCATCATCAGGAGGAATTAATGCACAGCCATTTTGACCAATCTCGTTTCGATATTCGCTGTGAGTGGGGGCTGCGCGGCTTACAGGCACTCGCGCCGATCAGCGATGTGGTGATTATCATTGATGTGCTGTCGTTTACGACCTGTGTGGACATTGCAACCACGCGAGGTGCAGTAGTCTATCCCTACAAAGGCGAGTCTGCGGCCCAGTTTGCCCAGGAACATGGCGCGATTCTTGCCAGTCGTGATCGCGAAGCAGAATACACGCTGTCACCGCACAGCTTGTTAAAGATCCCCAGCGGAACCAGGATTGTACTCCCCTCGCCCAATGGCTCTGCGCTGTCTACTGCAACCGGCGACCGACCCACGTTTGCCGCGTGTTTGAGTAATGCGCAGACGGTGGCCCAGGCAGCGCAGCAGATCGGCTCTCGTATCGCGGTGATTCCGGCGGGAGAGCGCTGGTGGCCGGAGAATATATTACGGCCCGCGTTAGAGGACTGGCTGGGGACCGGGGCGGTAATTAGCGAGCTGGCAGGCAGTCGATCGCCCGAAGCGCACCCGCTGCCCAGGCGTTTCGGGCGCATCAAGCCAATTTGCCGACCGTCCTGAACCAGATCGGCTCTGGCATCGAACTGAGGGCGGCGGGGTTTGCTGAAGATGTCGAACTCGCCGCCCAGCTCAACGTTAGTAATACCATGCCCCGTCTAGTGGATGGTGCTTATCAGGCCTGAAGCAACTCGGAGGTGCCGCCGTTTCCCCCATACTCTGGGGGATTGGCAGGTTTGTTTTTGGTTTACCCTATAAGTGATGATGCTACAGTGGAAAGGAGGTAAACATGGCTGGGCTAATCCTCATGGTGATTGTGGGTGGAGTCTGTGTTGGTGGCTGGCGGTATCGCTCAAAGCAACGTCGGTTTAGGTATCAAAAATTGGATGCAGAGCTGGCTGCCTTGCGGCGGGCCATCGCCGACGATAGCGCTTCATGAAAGCTTGCTGTGATCGGTTGAGTCGGTCCGGCGTTTCGTCATTCCCCTCAGTAACTACCCCTTTTTAATTATCGTTCAACTACAACGCCTTATTGGTCTTCAGTTTCAAACACCCAGCGAGTGGCCGTTTTGGGATATTCATGCCAGGCAAAAACCTTATGCGGATGCAGTCGCCAGACCGGTAGTCCGTGTTTCATGTCATATTTCTTCAGGTAGGCCTCATCAATGCGAATCGCCAGATCAGGATCAATATTATCTTTGGTGAGGATTTCTGCTGTCCCCTCGATAATGACAACTTTGTCACCACTTTCCAGGTGCATCACCACATTGGGGTTCTGATCCAGGTTACGTCTGCGACGAGTACGCGGGCCACCACCATGATAAAAGACGTCATCTACCCAGACCCCCCACACGGGAATGTCGTGCGGTTTACTATCAGGCTTAACCGTGCTGATCCAGTAATTGCGCGGCGCTGTGACCTGTTCCATCACCCAATCCCACGACTTCATGCCACTATTGCTTTTCGGGATGCCATAACCCTCGATAAAAGGGCGGCTCCGAACGGGTTTTCCGATTGTCATTCTGGCCTCCTGCAATAGATTTTCACAAGTGTAACTGTGATCAACTTCACCAGAAACTAGCATGAAATGCTTGACATCGCCAGGAATCCTGTCTATTATATCTGTTAACGATATATCTCAAATGGATGCATCCAGAAAAAAGGTAAAATGTGATGGCAAAAATTCAGCCTAACCCAGGTGAACTACTCCCGCTAACGCCAGCAGTCTTCCATATCTTGCTGGCGTTGGCAGATGGTGAGAAGCATGGATATAGCATCATGCAAGAAGTTATCATCATATCTGACGGCCAGGTAAAAATGGGACCGGGCACACTCTATGGCTCCATTAAGCGGATGCTGAGTGGCGGTCTGATCGAGGAAAGTGACGAACGACCTGACCCAGCAATGGACGATGAGCGCCGCCGTTACTACCGGCTCACCCGGTTTGGTGAGCGCGTTGTTCAAGCCGAGGTGCAGCGGTTGTCAAATCTGGTCAAAGTGGCCCAGTCGAAAAGGCTTGTTGGAGGAATCGGCTGATGGCGACTCAATCCGATGAAGCAATCAACTGGTCCGTGCGCTTATACCAACTGCTGCTGTGGCTCTACCCGGTGGAACATCGACGAGTTTATGGACCGTTGATGGCCCAGGTATTCCGCGATCAGTGCCGCGCCACCTACCAGCAAACCGGGGCAATCGGTGTACTGACGATGTGGTTACCCCTGTTGGGCGATCTCGCTATCACGGTGATCGAGGAACGTCGACAAAGGATATTGACAATGAACACAACAATCTTTTCCCGATTTAGCGGTCGTTTTCTGATGCTAGGCGGTGTGTTATTCGCCCTGTCGGGTATCAGCCAGTTGCAGCCAGGGTCGCATTACAATTTCTGGGGCATCTATCAATTGTCTATCAGCGCCCTCATTCCTGGTTTCCTGCTTATTGGTTGCGGGCTGTTTGGTGTTTATCGGCGCTATCAGCCGCGTTTCAATTTACTGGCACGCTTAACGCTCATACTCATGACAAGTGGCGCGGTAGGTAGTGGATTGGGCTGGGTTTCGATGCCGATCATAGGTGAAACTGGATGGGCGATCTTTGGCATCAGCGCCCTCATCCACTTTTTTAGCAGCATCCTATTCGGTATTGTCGCGATGCGTCGTAGCCTTCTACCCCGCTGGAATTTTCTGCCATTATTCATTGGCGCTGTGCCGTTGGTATTCTTCGCAGTGGTCCAGGCGGCGGGTGAGAATCGTGGTTTTGGTGTGTTGTGGGGTGACTTTGTGATCATTGCGAGCATCGGGCTTTGCTGGGCGACGCTGGGATACGGTATATTCAAAGATAGATTGTCGCAATCACAGTCCGTGACAGCATAAAATTAGCAAGAGGTTTCGATGCCCATCGTTCCCAACGCAGTCGAACAATTCATATTTTTGACACTTAATCAGGGACCGGGTGTTACCTTTGACCTGTGGGGTGGTCCGGCCTTTCATATCGTGCTGGCGGCGATTCGGCTGAATGTGTTTGAAACCCTTGATCAACGTACCTGCACGCCGGAAGAACTGGCAGCGGCGCTTGACGCGGATGCGCGTGGGATTCGGATTTTGCTCGATGCGCTGACGCCGCTGGGTTATGTCCAGCAGACAGGCACCCGGTTTCGCAACTCACCAATGACGAGCAAGTGGCTGGTCAATAGCGGGCAAATCAATTTTTCACCCTATTACCAATTCTGGGGTGAGGTGCTGGATAAGCTGTGGGGCAATGTCGAGGAATCATTCCGCAGCGGCGATGCACCGGTCAACATGTACGAGTGGATTGAGAACCAGCCAGATGCCTCACGCTATTTTCAACAGGGGATGATCGCCATCGCCCAATATGTCGCGGATGACATCGCCCGGATGCTGGCGTTGCCCACTTCTGCCAAACGATTATTAGACATCGGCGGCGGGCATGCCACCTATAGCCTGGCGCTTCTGCACCAGCATCCCCAACTGGAAGCTACCATTTTCGATTCGCCACAGGCACTTGTCACCGGACGGGAAAACGTCGCGGCGGCACACCTGCAAGACCGGGTGACGTTCCAGGAGGGCAGTTTCCTGACCGAAGAACTGGGTAGTGGTTATGATGTGGCGCTGGTCTTCAACATCATTCACGGCTTTAAGCCCGACGCGAACATTGACCTGTTTCAAAAAACGGCACGAGCACTCAATCCCGGCGGTATGATCGCCATTGTCGAACAATTGCCGGATAGTGCGCCGCTGCCAATCATGAAAACCATCGGCCAACTGCTGAGCGCCAGCTATTTTCATGTGCTGGGCGGGCAGATTTACCCCTATGAAGATATTGCTGATTGGTTGCAGACGGCAGGTTTTAAAGATGTTCGGCGGAAGAACCTTATCAAGGCGGGTAGCAGTTTGATTATGGCGACGATTTAAAGTAAAGGGCGTAACGCGTTTTCAATATCCGCCAGCGACTCGGCCTGCACAATGTGTTCGCGGACGGTAGTCGCGTCCGGCATTTCGTAGATGTACTTAATCAACTGCCCGCGGAGTTCACGGATGGCGACAATCGGCTTGAGTTTGGTGGTCGCCAATGTGAGTTCGGCCTGCCGCAATGCCATGTGTGCCCGTTCAGCAATCGTCGGTTTTGCTAATACCGCGCCCGTCCGCAATTCATGGGCGATCTCGCGGAACATCCAGGGATTGCCCAGCGCGGCGCGGCCAATCATCACGCCGTCGCAACCGGTTTCAGTTAACATACGCCGGGCATCAGCGGCGTTGAACACATCCCCATTGCCGATGACCGGGATTGACTGTACAGCGGCTTTTACCTGTCGAATGCTGTCCCAGTCGGCGGTCCCGCTAAATCCTTGTTGCGCATAGCGGCCATGCACCGCGACTGCCTTGACGCCCAATTGCTCGGCGACACGGGCGAACTCGACCGCTGTTGGATGTTCAGCATCCCACCCACTCCGCACTTTGACAGTGACCGGTACGCTGACCGCGTTAACCACCGCTTCAACGACCGTCGCTGCTGTGCGAACATCTTTGAGCAGGGCCGCGCCGCCACCTTTTTTTGCCACTTTGGGCACCCAGCAGCCCATATTGATGTCCACGATGTCGGCACCATGATCGACCACCACCTGCGCCGCGTCCGCCATCACCTGCTGATCGTTGCCGAATAGCTGAACGGCGAACGGACTTTCATGCTCTGACCAGTCAAAACGCTGGAATGTTTTTTCACGCGAGCCTTTGTATTGCAGGGCGGTGCTGCTGATGAGTTCGGTACAGACCAGCCCGCAATCACCCACCTCGCGGCACAGCATCCGAAATGCATGATTGGTCTGCCCGGCCATCGGTGCCAGCAGCAACGGTGGGTCAACGGAGATGTCGCCGATCGTCAGCGGCTGGAGTAGATTATTTGCGGTGAGGGTTGGCGCTAGCAGCACGTTTGGTTCGTCTTTCTGTCTGTTGGTGTTTGCCGGGAATGTGATTAGTGGGCAGCATCGCTATTATTAGTAGGCGATTGGCAAACTTAGTTTTGATAACGTTTCACGATTCTGACTTTTCTCAAACCTCACCCCCAACCCCTCTCCAAACTGGACAGGGGAGGAATTACCGCAGGTAAGGAGGAGTGAGGTCTGGCATTGGTTGTCGCTCCATTTTCTAAGACCATGGACCCACTGCACAGCCGACGTAAAGCGATTTATACACTCAAGTCGCGCAATTGATATAGATCGCCTGTGTCAAAGCCCCGTTTGCGATAATACTCGCGGGTGCCAATGGCCGAGATCACGGCCAACCGTTCATAGCCGTGCACCGTAGCGATTTCGACCGCCCGCTCAATCAACCGTGTGCCGAGGCCCGCGTGCTGGGCCATGCCGGGTGTCGATTCGCCTAAATCCTGGGCCTGTCCATACACATGTACTTCGCGGATCATCGCTGCGCCGTCCAATTCGGGTGTGATGGCGGGCGTGGTGGGCAGCGAAAGCCGCAAGAACCCCGCGATTAAACGGTCGGGCGTGATGTATTGCAAGAAGATTTCTTCGCCGCAACTACTGGCATAACTGCTTTCATCCTGCCGCAGCGTCGCCGGGTCAATCTGCTGGTGGCGAATTTCACGGGCGCGAATATCGGCGCTGCGGACGCCTTGCCGTTTGAGTTCATCCTCGGCGATCTGACGGAAGTTGGTCAATTGATTGCCGGCCACGATGTCGGTTGAGGGAATGTCACGAATCACGCGGGTCAGCCGACAATATTCTGGTGTCAGTTTGAAACATTCGGTCAGCACATTCAAGAGTTCATCATGTGTGTATGGTCGCCAGGAGCCATCTGCATAGCGCTGCATCAATTCGGCGCTTTCAATAAGTGAGCAGGGGTAGATTTTGAGTTCATCTGGGCGGAAATCCGGGTCGCCAAACAGCCGCTCATAATCGGCGATGTCGTCAGCTGGTGTCGAGCCATACAAATTGGGCATCCAGTGAGCATGAATCTTGAACCCGGCCTGCCGCAACAGCTTCACCGCCCGCCGGGTCGCCGCGACATCGTGCCCGCGTTTGTTGGCTGCCAGCACCGCATCATTGAGACTCTGAAAGCCGATTTGCACTTTGGTGCAGCCCAGACGCCGGACGCGGAGCACCTCTTCCGCGCTGATATGATCGGGGCGGGTTTCGATCACCAGGCCGACACTGCGGCACGCGGCGGTTTCGTTTTCGCGTTGGACCGCTGCCAGTTCATCCCAGGTGGCATATTCATCAATGGGAGAACGCGGATGTTCGCCACGACCAATGGCCTGGGCCATCTCAAATGAACGGTGCATCTCGTCCCGATAAATCGACTGGACGACCTGGTTATAACTCTGTTGCAGATCACTGCCGGCCAGCACCACATTCGTGATCGGTCCGTCGGGGTGAAACTGCGATTGCGCCTTCAGCGCGGCTTCAACCTCGGCCCGGCGGTCAATCTCCTTGCCAAAATCGTGTAAGGCGTCAAACGCCCGCTTGATAAACCAGATCTGGTAACTCTCCGGGTAAAAGGACCAGGTGCCACCCAGGATAATGAGTTCGATCTTGTCAGTGGGGTGGCCGGTACTGTAATAGGTGAGCAACCGGGTATAGGTTTGCAGATAGGGGTCAAAGCCGTTTTGTTCAGCACGTTGGGCACCAGGTTCATCCGCCAGATAACTTTTCGGCATCCGCACGTCGTTGGGGCAAAAAATGCAGGTGCCCGGACAGGGAAAGGGCTTAGTCAGAATCGTCACCGGTGTCACGCCCGAACTGGTGCGCACCGGTTTACGGCGCAACCGGGAGAGGACCGCTTCGTTAAATGCGGGTAAGCCATCGTCACCCGCCAGTTGACGATAGGCATGAATGAGATCGCTGCGACTGTACATGCCGCCACCATCCGGGCGGGGATAGCGGCGCTGCAGCGTATTCAGTTGTTTTGGTGAGAGTTGCTCGCCCGCGATGATCGCCTGTAACAGTGGGATGAGTTGGGCACGGTGGCGATCATCGATTTCCAGGGTCAGGGTATGCTTGCGTCGCATCACAGGTTAACCAGGTATTCAATAGCGATGCGCCTATTGTAGCAGATGGCCCCGGCGTTGGAGTTGGCTAGTTGTCAAATTCGCGAACGCGTTGCAGATTCTTTTCTTTGAGTAGCTGCCCCATCACGCGGGTAAGATCATCGGCAGCAATTTCCAGGCCCAGCATATAGCCGTCGTAGGTGCTGTTGGGCTGCGATTGGGCACGAACACGGGCGTGCTGAGCCAATTCATTCCAGCGTGTGAGTAGTTCGGTCAGTTCTTGATACAACTCCGGATCCATATTTACCTCAATTATGATACCTGAATAATGATGTTTGGGCCGCAACCACAACTACTCATAAATGTCGTCGAAGTCGTAGCTGCGCTTGCTTTTACCCGGTTCCTGCTCAATTTCCAGTTCCAGCCCACCAACCCAACGGGCAGCCAGATTGTAGGCCAACGCCGTGATGATGCCGCCGATGCCGCCACCGATGCCCGATGCAACGACGTAGATTATGTAGAAGAAGCACAGCCCGGCCAGACCAAACGCGGCTATCATATCGGTCCCGCCGGTGCTGAATGAATCAAAACCTGAGCCTGAGCCAGAGTACAAGGATTCCAATCCCAGGATGGCGCTCACAAATAACCCCTGCAAGCCGACAAAGAACAAACCGAACACAGCGGCAGTAATCAGGCCCACCATTGCACCAATCTTAAACGCAGAATTCAGGCCGATCCGTTTGATCGTCAGCATCACAACCTATCCTTGATTCTTGCTACACTCTTTAATATATTGGAGATTGGCGTTTGTGAGACGTAAGCTTCCCCAAAAATTCCAAATTTGCTGGCAGCCTTGCTTATAATGTGCCGAATTTCACTTAACAGACCCCTAAAAATAGTTTGAATCATCCTTAATTATAGAAATATTGCAAAGATTTAAAGAGGGCTTGCGATGAATCCAACCACTGTTGCCCGCCTAAACGCCATCAACCGGGCGTTTTATCAAACAACCGCCGCCGCGTTTGATCAGACCCGGAGCCAACCCTGGCCCGGGTGGGAAAAACTGTCAGGTTATCTCACGGTGCCGCTAACGGTGCTGGATGTGGGCTGTGGTAATGGGCGCTTTGGGGTGTTTTTGACTGAACAGCTACAGGCTGTGATGTATCATGGTATCGACAGTAATCCTACCCTATTGGACCGTGCCCGCAACGCATTGCCCACCGCGACTTTCGAGACACGTGATATTGTTGAAGTTCCGCTCACAACAGGAACCTATGATCTGGTGGTACTGTTTGGCGTGATGCACCATATTCCCGGTGCCCAACAGCGCCTGAACTTCATGCAGCAGTTGGCCGATCGAGTGAAGCCGGGTGGTTTGTTGGCGTTTGCCTGCTGGCGGTTTTATGAGTTCGAACGCTTTCGCCAGCGGATCGTCCCCTGGCCGGCTGACCTCGTGGTGGAGGAACATGATTATTTGCTGGACTGGCGGCGGGGCGCGACGGCGCTGCGTTATTGTCATTATGTGGATGATGCGGAACACGCCGCTCTGATTCAAGCCAGTGGTTTGCGTCCGGTGGCGACTTATCGCGCCGATGGTGCCAGCGGAACCATGAACCAGTACAGCATTTTACAGGCGGCAACACCCAACGCTTAAAAATCAGCGCACCATCCAGTACAATCGGACGCAATATATGGAAACAGTCTGAACCGGTTTATGCTCAAAAAACTCAATCGCAATAATTTGCCCTGGCCGACGAACTGGTCCGAACTATTTGGTGCCGCCCGTCCGCTCATCATCGAAATCGGGTTTGGGCAAGGACAGTTTCTGTTGCATCTGGCGCGGGAGTATCCTGAAGCCAACATTATCGGCCTGGAGATCTCCAATCGATGTCTGACCAAAGCTGAAAATGCGATTGAACGCCAGGCGTTGGATCATGTCCGTGTGGTTCACTCTACTGCCGAGACGGCTTTGCATCATCTGTTTGAACCTGCGACCCTGACGGCGGTGTACATTAATTTTCCTGATCCCTGGTTCAAGAACCGACACGGCCATCGTCGACTGATGCAGCGGGCTACGGTGGATGCGCTGGTCAGCCGCTTGCAAACAGGCGGCAAACTCTATCTCGCGACAGACATTATCGAATATGCCGAGATGAGTCATGACTTGCTTACTGCCACACCAGCGCTGGATAATCAGCTATCGACTCCCTGGGCGGCAGCGCTGCCAGGGCGGGTTGTAACCAAGTATGAACAGCGTGCCCGCCGCGAAGGACGTGATTGTTATTATTTTGCCTATCAACGCAATCAAGTAACCGCGCCGCCGATTCCAGTCATTAAGGAGTTTGCCATGCCCCATGTCGTGTTTGAAACCCCGTTAACCTTGGCCGCCATCCGTGAGCAATTTCAGTCCAGCGAACATCAATATGGCCCGGCACACATCAGCCCACGGGCGGCCTATAGCGGCGACCACAGCCTGTTATTCGAAGTCTACATTAAAGAGCCGACCATTGATCAGCGGGTGGCGTTCACGATTGTGACCCACGATGATCTGCCCAATCAATTTACGCTGCAACTCAATACACTCGGTCATCCGCGACCAACGGCGGGCGTGCATGGCGCGGCCTACATTCTCAGCGATTGGCTCTTGAGCCTGCATCCTGCCAATCGCATTATCAAACACAAGCTACAACCCCGCCTCGAACCCGCTGAATCATCGTCGTTGGGATAGATTTTTCTTACCTTGATGATACGCATAACCACCTTTCTAGCACTTCTATAAGAACTTTGCTAGAAATCCTTGACGGCTTTGTGAGGTTCTGCTATATTGTGCGCGTGAAAGTTAGCACTCTTTTACATGAGTGCTAAAATCAGCAACAAAATTTCAACAAATCCGTTTAACTCATGCCTAATTACTTGGAGGGACTATGGCTATCAATCTACGTCCGCTCGGTGATCGTCTCCTGATTGAACCTGCTGAACAGGAAGAGACTTTCGCTGGTGGTCAGCTCGTGCTGCCCGAAACTGCAAAGGAAAAACCGCAGCAAGGGAATGTGATCGCTGCTGGTGAAGGCCGCCGCGATGACGACGGCAAACGCATCGATATGGATGTGAAAGTTGGCGACCGCGTATTGTTCGCCAAATATGCCGGGACCGAGATCAAACTTGATGGCAAGAAGCTGCTCATCATGAAGGAAAGCGACATCCTGGGCATCGTGGAATAGCCCTGGATTTTTCTGTACGTACACGTCAATTTGGAGGACGATAAGAATGCCTAAACAGCTTGTTTTTAACGAAGGTGCGCGCAATAGCCTGAAGCGTGGCGTCGACAAACTGGCCGACGCTGTGAGCACCACCCTGGGGCCGAAGGGCCGCAACGTGGCGCTGGATAAAAAATTCGGTGCGCCGACCGTTACCCATGATGGTGTGACGGTTGCGAAAGAAATTGAACTCGAAGACCCGTATGAAAACATGGGTGCGCAGCTTTTGAAAGAAGCCGCCACCAAAACCAACGACATCGCCGGTGATGGCACCACCACCGCAACCGTGCTGGCCCAGGCAATTGTCAATGAAGGTCTGAAGAATGTGGCGGCGGGGGCGAACCCCATGCTGCTCAAACGCGGTATTGAAGCTGCAACCTCCGCGATTACAGCCCATATTCTCGAACAGGCTACGCCCATCGAAACTGCTGAAGAAATCGCCAGCGTTGCCAGCACCTCTGCCCAGGACTCCGAAATCGGTGCGCTGATCGCCGAAGTGATGGACAAAGTTGGCAAAGACGGTGTTGTGACCGTTGAAGAGAGTCGCGGCCTGGAATTCGAAACTGAATATGTCGAAGGTATGCAGTTCGATCGTGGCTACATCAGCCCGTACTTCATCAGCAACCCCGATTCGATGGAAGCCAACATCGAAGAACCCTACATTCTCATTCACGATAAGAAAATCAGCGCGGCGCAGGATGTTGTGCCCCTGCTGGAAAAAATCGTTCAGCTGGGCAAGCGCGATCTGGTCATCATCGCCGAAGATGTTGATGGTGAAGCGCTGGCAACCATGGTGCTGAATAAACTGCGCGGTATGCTCAACGTGTTGGCCGTCAAAGCCCCTGGCTTTGGGGATCGCCGTAAAGCTATGCTCCAGGACATCGCAATTCTGACCGGTGGTACGGTTATCAGTGAAGAGACCGGTCGCAAGCTGGAAAGCGCGACCCTGGATGATCTGGGCCGTGCCGGCAAAGTCGTCAGCACCAAAGATGACACCACCATTGTTGATGGTGCCGGTGAAGAAGCGGCCATTCACGGGCGTATCGAAGAAATCCGCCGTGAGATCGACAACAGCACCAGCGACTATGACCGGGAGAAACTCCAGGAACGTCTGGCGAAATTGAGCGGTGGTGTGGCGGTGATCCGGGTTGGTGCCGCGACGGAAACCGAACTGAAAGAAAAGAAACATCGCGTGGAAGATGCGCTCAGCGCCACCCGTGCCGCCGTTGAAGAAGGCATTGTCCCTGGTGGCGGTGTGACACTTCTCAACGCGGTCGCCGCACTGGACGGCCTGAAATTCGATCATGCCGATGTCAACACCGGTGTGGCAATCGTGCGCAAGGCGCTGGAAGTTCCGATGCGCAAAATCGCTGCTAACGCTGGCGAAGATGGCGCGGTCATTATCGAGAACGTCCGCCGCTTGCAGAAGAGCCGCAAGAACCCCCGCGTGGGTTATAATGTCATGTCGAATGAATTCGTCGATACCGTTGAAGCCGGTTTCCCCGACCCCGCTAAAGTGACGCGTGGTGCAGTGGAGAACGCCGCCTCAATTGCCGCGATGATCCTGACGACTGAAGCGCTCATTACTGACATTCCTGAAGAAGAAAAACCGATGCCAGCACCTGATGGTGGCATGGGCGGCATGTACTAAATTTCAACACCGAAACACCGAGAGGGGCGGCGGATGTCGCCCCTTTTTGATTCCGATTTATGAGTTCTTGACGGTACGAATGTATTTACCGTTCAGGAATCTGCGCCACTTCCATGTAAACAGTGACTTGCCCCGACCGAGTTAAATCCATGAACATGCGAAAGAAACGATAGTCTGACCCAGTGCATTCACCGCCGATATAGTTGCGGATGGTATCGCTTTCGGGGGTCC
The DNA here is from genome assembly GCA_965223835.1 of Phototrophicaceae bacterium. Classification (GTDB taxonomy): domain Bacteria; phylum Chloroflexota; class Anaerolineae; order Aggregatilineales; family Phototrophicaceae; genus CAVYXZ01. The sequence continues at coordinate 4,987,546 of CBDCXQ010000001.1, read as the reverse complement.
ACCAGGTCAGCGCGGCTTGCTCTTCAGCAGTGAGCACGCGGCTAAATTCAAAGATGGGACGATATTGATCTTGCAGCGGGAACTGACAGGTGATGAATTGCGACCCGGCGAACAGATTGTTGGCATCGGCGCGGGCGACCGTAAAGCGCAGCCACAGGTAACGGTCGCCTTCACGACTCTGAAAGATGTCGGTTGCCGAACCAGGCAGGCTACTGCGAAATTCTGACGCGACGGCAGCAGCAGCGCTCTGGCCCTCGAAACTGACTAATTGGGGTTCAGTCCGTTCTCGAATGTAGTCACTCAGGGCACCAAACGAAATTAATCCACAGATGTAGGCCAACAGGACAAACAGCAGTACCAGGGCTGAGATATTGCGTAGTGCTTCCATAACAAATCCTCCTGGCTCCCAGTATACGAATAATCGCTAGGTTACGCCGCCAACTGTCCATATAATACGCGGGTGGTGTAGGCCAAAGTCACCCTGCCATCCGCATGATATTGGTTAAACACCGCTTCGATGTCCGCCAGCATCGCTGGATAGTGCGGATCGTCGGGCGGTATTGATCGGCTGGCAGACAAGATTCGGCCTCGTAGCCCATCAAGGTCACACACTTGCTCGTTGGGCATGATGTGTTCAGTGCAGGCATCCTTGCCATAAAATTGATCGATCGAGTCCGGGCGTTTACGAGCATAAATGTCCACACTCGGATCAATCTGCAGCCAGAGTTTGCCATAGGCAGCAGCAAAAGGTGTGCCATCATCATGCTCAAGGTTATAGACCAAAACCACCCACCCACCGGGCTGGAGAATGCGCTCGAATTCCCGGCGGGTAGCTGCTGGCTCGAACCAGTGAAATGCCTGGCCGACGGTAATCATGTCAACACTATGAACGTCGAGTGTGGTTGATTCAGCCGTGCCATTGATGCTGGTGAACGTCGCGTAGCCCCGCAGATAGTCTTCCGCTGCTGTCCGCATTTCGGGATTCGGCTCAACCCCATAAACGCGATTGCCGTGTTTCAAAAATCGTTCCGCCAGCAGACCGGTGCCGCACCCGACATCGGCAATGATGTGCTCTGGTGTGAGGCCACACGCGGCGGTCAGCAGCTCAATGACGCGCGGCGGATAGTGGGGGCGATAGCGCTGGTAGTTTTCGACAACGCGTGAGAATTGACTGTAGTTATCGGCCATTTGCAACCCCCTAGAATTTATTGATCTACGTATCAAGTCTACCCGATTTTCGCGACACGCCGAAACGCATCAACCAATCTTAAATTCTCGCAGCCACAGCTCCAGCAGCAGCAGACGAAAGATAACTTCAGTATGTCGTGCCCTACCCGTGAAGTGCGCGTCCAGCAATTGGTCGAAGGCTGCTGCGTTGAATAAGGCTCGTGAGCGTGTGGCGGAGTCACGGAGCACTGCCTGAATTTGCTGGCTGAGATCGTTTTCGAACCAGTGCATAATTGGCGTGCTGAAGGGTTGTTTGGGACGTTGCAAAGCAAAGTTGGGTAAGTAAGGTCGAACCGCTTCGCGCAGCACATATTTATTACGCTGCATCCGCACTGCCGGGGGCACACTTGCGGCATAATTGAGAAGCTGCGGATCAAAGAAGGGCACGCGGGCTTCGAGCGAATGGGCCATCGCCGTTTTATCTTGCGACAGCAGCGCATTCCCGGTTAGCCACGTATTGACGACCAGCGCCTGCGCCGTGTCATACGCATCGGCCTGCCAACTGCGTTGCACGATCGCGCTATAAGTTTGCTGCCGATGTTGTCCTTGCTGCCAGGCCGCACACAAATCTGGGCCGTAAAGCTGGCGGCGCAACGAATCGCTGAAGACCATCCCATCAAACGACTGCATCCGCATAAGGGCCTCGTCACGCGGGAGCAAGGCTTGCCGAAAGCGCGGTAAATAAGTCGGCAGCGCCCCGATGTAGCGATAGCGTTTCATGGTTGGGTAGTAGGATTCGGTGGCGGCCAATAGCCCCTGTAGCGGCGCGAACCATCGGCCCCAGGTTTGTTGTTGGCGCAGAAGTTGCGGAATCATGTGATGAAAGGGATAACCACCAAATAGTTCATCGCCACCCAGACCGGTCAACACCACCTTGACGTGTTTGGCCGTTTCTTCGCTGAGCAGCAGCAGTGACACCGCTGACGGATTAGCATTCGGCTCGTCATGCGCGTAAACATAGCGCAGCAAACCGCCCCACCAGTCGGTCGCATTGATGACGCGTTCGTGATGATCGGTTGCGAAATGTCCGGCGATGCGTTGCGCTGCTACCAGTTCGTTATCGGGTGTTTGCATATCGTAACCGATGGTGTAGGTCTTGATGCGCCCGCTGGCCTGCTTTGCCATCAATCCCAGCACCGCCGCCGAATCGATGCCCCCGCTCAGGAATAACCCCAGCGGCACGTCGCTGCGCAGGTGAATATTGACCGCTTCGGTGAGCAGGTCGCGGGCGTGTTTTATTAACCCCTCCCCTTGCGATTGTTCATTGTAGAGGAGGGTCTCAGACCCTCCCCTACGACCATTTTCGTAGAGAAAATCGGGAAACTCCCAGTACGGATGCAGTCGGGTTTGACCATTTTCCGCCACCAGCGCATGGCCCGGCAGCAGGCGCTTGATGTCGGCGAACAGGGTTTCCGCGCCGATCATGTAGCCAAAGCCGAGATAGGTATCCAGCACATTGAGGTTCATGGCGCGGGGTGTCGCATCCTCAGCGAACAGGGCCTTGACCTCGCTGGCGAACAGCAGCTTGCCGTCGCGTTCGTGCAGATACAGCGGCTTCATCCCAATGTGATCGACCGCCAGCACCAGCCGTCCGGCATTGTTATCCCACAGGGCGAAGGCGTACATCCCCCGCAGATAGCGAAAAAAATCGAGGTCGTGTTCCTCATAGAGGTGAATGATCGTTTCGCCATCACCTTCGGTATGCGGTTGGTGCCCGCGTTTAATGAGATCATTACGTAGTTCACGGTAATTATAAATCTCGCCGTTGAACAGCAATGAAATGCTGCGATCTTCGTTATACAGGGGTTGATCGCTGCCCGCTACGTCAATAATACTGAGGCGGCGCATCCCCAGCGCGACGTTGGGTGCTGTGTAAAAGCCAACGCCATCTGGCCCGCGATGCTGAATCAAATTCGCCATGCGCTGGACGATTGCCGGGTCCGCGCGATTTTGTTGAGTCAGATCAATGATGCCACAGATTCCGCACATAGTTTGGCCTATTGATATTCTTCACAGGCAAATAATTGCAAAGTTGGATGTAGATTGGTATTGAATTTCAAGTGTGCTTCCCAAATGAGATTTAATTTGGCCTGAAGTAAATATTGAAATTTGTTATGTCCACATTGCCTTTGTGTGTAAAGCATAAAGGTTAACCCATGTTCGTTATATCCAAAATCATAGTGTATATGGGGTATTTCTTGACCTAATGAACCTAAAGGATGTCTAGAACTCCAATCAGCCTGACCATAGGCCGCCCATAGTTCGCCAAGTGTGATATTGGAATATATTTTCATAAATTGAACTTGATTGTTTTCGAAAGACAAAGAGCTGGTGGTTGTATCATCAATTAAACCTTGAGGATGACTAGCATGAAAATGAATGCCATTCGTGTCATGGTAGTCCACTACTATAGATTGTTTTGCCAGAAGATCGAGAACCTCCTCAACCGTTGTCACGCCGGGACGAATGCCCATAAAACACGGCGCGGGGCAACCGTCGGGCGGTGTCAGGAAGGCGCGGAGTTCGCCGTCGTCATAGGGTTGGGCGCGAATTAACAGCACGGGCAGCAGGAACAGGCCGCTCAAGATCAACATCCAGCGCAGCAGGTACGGTATCATGAGTTGATGCTGTAGCAGCTTCCACACATAGATTATGCTTTACACACTGCGGGGAGTGCTATGGATTCGGCAGGCGCCGATTCAATATTTTGGAAGTGTAACCAGATCTGATCTAAAAATAAATCACGATGCGGTATCGGGCAAATGCTCATGATGTTAACCTCAATTCCCCTATCCAGATACTTTCCCCTGTAGGTCCAGCCAAAGAAGGATGTTTGAGCCGTTGAAAAAATGCTATGCTGGTCAGGCGGTCCCATGCTCAGTAATAATTCTCCCAGCGATACATCAAATAGTATATCCATTCGCGTTGCCAAGTCATTGGTTAGCCAGAGGGTCGCTTCGCGGTCAGGGTTGATCCAATCAGGCTGTTGGTTGCTCCAATACCATTCAATGATTTGATGGTCAGACCGATGACCTTGAGCATCCGTTGCCTCAAAGTAATTTGAATATTTCACTTGACTCACCCAAACATGCCCTTCCAGGATTTTCGATGCCGCCTCAACCGTCGTCACTCCAGGACGAATGCCCATGAAACACGGCGCGGGACAACCATCCGGCGGTGTCAGGAAGGCGCGGAGTTCGCCGTCGTCATACGGCTGGGCGCGAATTAACAGCACGGGCAGCAGGAACAGGCCGCTCAAGATCAACATCCAGCGGATCAAATGAGACATCATCGGTAAAGGTAGCTCCAGGTAAGCGGAGAAGATCGTTTGACTAACAAAGACGAACTGCATCTTGCACTGAAATAAGCGGTCGAATAGCCAATTGGGTACTCAACGTAAGTTCCGCCCGACCATTCCAATAGTCTAATAGTCTAGCAGGACAATCAAGGTAGGTCGAAACCATAATATGCACATCAGGATAAATTATCGAGTACTTAAGAAGACCTTCATTGTCGATGAAAGCTTCTGTCGATGCAGGTGGACCGAGCCACTGGCGAAACGCATCCATTCGTAGCTGTGTCGGTAAAACAATGCGCTCAACAAGTGGTGGGTCTAGCAGCTCAGACCGATTGACAAAGATCGTTCCATGACGGCTGTCGTCAATGTATATGGGGCGGTTAACGTTCCAAGTCCAGATCAGCGACCATTCGGCATAATTTGAATAATGGCTCTGCCGATAGTCAATCACCCGCATTTTGCTGGTCCATTCGCTGTTCGCAATGACATCTTTGGCGTCATCATACTGCGTTGTGCCAGGCATGATGCCAAAAGCACAGGGAAGCAGGCAGTCGTCTGATTGAAATACATTATCCAAATTTGCAGCGGTATATTCCTGGCTATGAATCAGCATGATGAAGACAAGGAACAGGCCACTGAGAGAAAGCATTAAGCGCGACAGGTAGGGTATCATGGCCTATTCGACACGGATGAAATCCAGCAGATAAGGATTGGCAACACTATCAGCGACCACTTCAAGCCCATAATAGATGATGATATTCGAGTCGAGAACGGTGTGTAATTTGCCCGGCCATCTGCCTGCCGGCACAAAGAATTCGAATAGCGGCCAATCGGGTTGGTAGGCGATTTGATAGGTGACACCCAGGCGACGACTGCTGCCATATACAGGCGTGGCATGACCGCTGGCGGGTGGTCCATAAACCGTGAGTACATCGCTCAGCTTCAAATTCGTGGACAGTGTGATATTCTGTACGACCTGATTTCTGAGTCGTAACGATCCCGATTGCTGTGCATCGATAATCGGATGGGTTGGATCATCCCACAGGAGATGGCGCTCGTTGGTAAATTCCGACAGGCTGGTGGCCGACACCCATTGATGGTCTTCCAAGAGCGCAATCGCTTCATGCTCGGTGGTTACGCCGGGACGAATGCCCATGAAACATGGTGCGGGGCAACCTTCGGGCGGTATCAGGAAGGCGCGGAGTTTGTTGTCGTCATAGGGCTGGGCACGAATCAGCAAGATGGGCAGCAACCATACCATCGTGAGCACGAGCATTATGCGGGTATAGAGCGTCATGACTGTTGACCACTGGTACAGGGATTGACGTTGCTGAAGTCGCTCAGTTCCGGTGCAATAATATAGTCATTGGGAAAACGTTCGGGCAGGTCGAGAATCCAGCGGGCGAAAGTCAGCCGCGCCGCGCTGGTCAACACCCGGAGGCGGTTGGTGCAATCGTTGACTTCTACCAGCAACAATAATTTGTGGTCAGGATAGCCAAAGATGTATTGTTCACGCCCGCCATTGATCTTCACCTGCTGTACCCACTTGGGCGGCCCATACAGCCACCAGACTTCTACTGGCGTAATGGCCGTGTAAACCGACAGATCGCCGCTGGCTTCGATTCCCGCTGAGAGGCTATTCTGGTCGCTGGTATGCGGCAATAATGCCTGGGACCCATTCCACTGCCACAGGGCAAAGGTCCAGCGATTGTTGTAACGGTCGGTCAGATCAAGCTGGTCAACCCAATCATGCGTTTCCAGAATACGGATCGCCCGATCAAACGATGTCACGCCGGGGCGGATTCCCAAAAAACACGGTTCAGGACAATCTACGGATGAGGTAAGCAAGGCACGCAAGTCACTGTCGTCATAGGCCTGGACGTTGATGATGGCGATGGGTATACACAGCACACTCACGAGGACCAGCATCAGCCACCGGATGGACTTAAACATGGGCACTTGAAACCGCCTGGAAACACCGTCGCGTGTATATTTTACGGAATACCGGCAGACTTATGCAAAAATCGGGGTTCGCAAGAATAGGTCAATTTTGGATGGTGTTCGCCCGGCTAGCTTCTGGCCGATGAACAACAAATGCTCATGCTCATGAAATAAAAAGAGCAGACCAATAACAGCCTGCTCTTTTCTGGTTACTCAAACTTGATTACGGATAATCCAGCCATCGGTCTGGCCCATACCAGCCGTCAAACCAGATCTGACTTTCCAATGCCCACCCTTCAAGACCCGCTGCGGGCATAAGTAAACAATAAGGGCTGATTCGATTCGGATGGTGACCGTACCAGCTGGGGAAATCACAGTACTCACCGCTGTCGTATGTGATATGTACCCACCAGAACCCACCAACACACGCTACAGTCTGATTATAGTATGGGCTAGCAAGAGGCGATGTTGTGTCAGGGGTAACACTAAACGATGCGTCTCTGAAAACGACAGTCGTGCTGGGAGCACCGGGGTACTCACGTAGTGTACTGAAATAATCCCCGATACTGCCGTCGGTGCGCATGGGTCCATGAGTTGGGTGGAAATTACTAGGATATGAGTAGCGGCACTCGGTGTGGTCGTAAGTCGGTGCAGCAGCCACGATGCTCAGGCTGGGGCCGACCAGGATAGCGATGACCAACAAAAGGGCTAAAATAACTCGGTGCATTTTTACCTCCAAATAGTAAGGATGCGTTTGTAAAGCATATGCCACTTTCCCTATAATCATATACATGTTGTGATTATTACGCAATCTACCAAGCAGAATAGCTACTCTAGGTGGTTACAGCCAGGGTGGCGGGGGTTGGCTATCGTCATTTAGCTGACCCTCTCACCAGACGCTCAGCGAATATTTAGACGATGCTAGCATATAAAAACCGGCTTTGTGCTACACTTATGTGAAATTGGGAACAAACAGTGCGGGGGTACTGTATGACCATTATCCAGATCAACGGGTTAACCAAAAGCTACACTGAAGGTGAGCGGCGGCGGGCGGTGCTGAATCAAGCTGATCTGGAAATTGTTGCTGGTGAGTTCTTCGTGATTCTGGGCAAAAGCGGCAGCGGAAAAAGCACGCTCTTGAATATGTTAAGTGGCATCGACAAACCGGATAGCGGGCAAATCATTATTGATGGCACGGACATCACGCAACTTGACGAACGGCAACAAACGCTGTTCCGGCGCGATCATATTGGCATCGTGTTCCAATTTTTCAATCTCATTCCTACCCTGACAGTACTGGAAAATATTACACTACCCGGTGAACTCAAAGGGGTGCAGCGACGACAGGTCGAACAACGGGGGCGCACGTTGTTAGAACGGGTCGGCCTGGCGGATCGGGCAGCCGCGTTCCCGGATAAGCTCAGTGGGGGTGAGCAGCAACGGGTTGCCATTGCGCGGGCATTGGTGCAGGAACCAACGCTGGTGCTGGCCGATGAACCGACTGGCAATCTGGACTCAGACACCGGTGAAAAGATCCTGCAACTGCTGTTAGAATTAACGCGTGATGCAGGTAAAACGCTCATTATGGCGACGCATAACCCGGAGATCGTCCCCCTGGCGGACCGCGTCGGGCGCATCCAGGAGGGTAACCTCTTAATCACAACTGACGAACGACGTGGTATAATAAGCCATGAGGCGTTAGTTACTTGATAGGCAGGGACTTCATAATTAGAGTGTTGATTCTGGAGTGTAGCAACGCAAAAGAAAAAGAGGCAATCCAATGTCAGAGCCTGATTCTGCCGACATCAAACAATTTCTGGCCGAGTTGCGTGACTTTAACAAAGAGAAACGGCGTACTGCTGTAATGAAATTGGGCCTAGCCGGTGGCGACCTTGCCATCAATGCCCTGATTATGGCAGTCCAGAATCGGAATGAAGATTTAATTGTGCGGGGGCGGGCGGCGCTCATGCTGGGCAAGCTGGGTGACACCCGTGCCGTACTGCCGCTCATTAAAGCGCTGGATGCGCCGGGGCTGCAGACACCGTTCCACGCCGCCCAGGCACTGGGTAAATTGGGCGATGGCCGGGCGGTCCAACCGCTGCTCGACCTGGCGAGTTCGCCCGACGACAAGCTGCGCAATGCCGCGCTGGAATCGCTGGAACGCCTGGGCTATTCACAACATCAGGAATTCACGGACACCGAAGCGAACTAATCGCTGGTTGGTCCTTCATCACAATTGATCCCCCGCACGATCCCACAATTGACTACCATGGGAAAAGATTATGGTTGCCATTTTCCGACTGGCGCGCCGGTATATTGCGCGGCGCTTCCTGCAAAGTTTGCTGTTTGTCATCGGTGTCGCATTGGGCGTCGCGATGATGATCGCGATTGATCTGGCGAATAACTCCGCGAGTCGGGCATTTAGCCTGAGCACCGAGAGCGTAACCGGGCGGGCGACCCATCAGGTTGTCGGCGGTCCAACGGGTCTGCCAACGAGTGTGTATACGCAACTGCGGCTAGATCTCGGTCTGCGGGATGCCGCGCCGGTTGTCACGGCGTTTGTGCGCGGTGTAGATTTGGGCGATCAACCGCTACGCGTGCTGGGGGTGGAGCCATTTGCGGAGCCGCCATTCCGCAACTACTTGAGCGACATTCAAGTTGCGGGTGACGATCAAAATGCGTTTGAAGCGCTCAACACCTTCATTGCCGAACCGAACACGGTCCTCATGAGCGAGACGCTGGCCCAGCGTTTTGGTATTGAATCCGGCGCAACGATTGCCCTGCGTCCTGGTGATTCACGGGTTGATGTCAAAGTCATCGGTTTGCTGCAACCGGCGGATCGGGTGAGCGAACAGGCGCTGGATGATTTGCTGCTCACCGATGTTGCGACTGCCCAGGAAATTATCGGACGGCCCGGTTTTATCACGCGCATCGACCTGATTCTCGAGCCGGATTACGATATGAGTCAGATCACCGCACTGCTGCCCCCTGGTGTCACACTCACCAGCACCCAGGAAGCCAACGGCACGCTGGCACAAATGACCGCCGCCTTCGAGCTTAATCTCCAGGCATTGAGCTTGCTGGCACTGACGGTCGGTGTCTTTTTGATCTATAACACGGTGACATTCAGTGTGGTGCAGCGGCGACCTTTGATCGGGACGTTGCGGGCATTGGGGGCGACGCGGCGGCAAATCTTCTTGCTCATTCTGGGTGAAGCCTTTTTGCTGGGACTCGTCGGTACAATTTTCGGCCTGGGCCTGGGCATTATCTTCGGACGCGGCGCGGTTGGCCTGGTCTCACAGACCATCAGCGATCTGTATTTCACGGTCAATGTGCAGGGCGTTGCGGTCGCACCGTTGACGCTGCTCAAAGGCGCTTTTATCGGCTTGCTGGCAAGTGTCGGCGCGGCGTTGTTACCCGCGATTGATGCCACCCGCACCCCGCCAGTGGGTACGTTGCGCCGCTCTGATGTCGAACAACGGGCGTTACGGCTGTTACCGCTCATCACCATTGGAGCATTCGCGCTCAATGGCTTCGGCTACCTGCTCCTACAAATCCAGACACAAAATATCATCGTGTCTTTTGTCGCGCTCTTCTCATTTGTGCTGGGTGGTGCGCTGTTTACGCCGATCATCCTGCTGCTGTTCATGCGCCTGGCGACACCCTTGACCAATCGGCTTTTTGGGGTGCTGGGGCGCATGGCACCCCGCGCCGTGATTCGGTCGCTCAGTCGCACCTCGATTGCGGTGGCTGCGCTGACCGTTGCTGTGAGTGTAATTGTGGGCGTGAGCGTGATGATCGGCAGTTTTCGCAGTACGGTTGCCAGTTGGCTGGATACGACGCTGGGGGCCGACATCTACATTTCGCCGCCGCTGATTACGGCGACACGATCAACGGTAGATGTGGACGCCGCTATTCTGGACGAATTGGCCCAACTCGACGGTGTTGAACGCATCGAAGCCGGGCGTTCGGTGGAAGTGATTTCGCCTGATTACCCGGATTTACCACCGGTATTGCTGAATGCCGGGACCGGCGACATTACCGCTAATCCCCGCCAATTCACCTGGTTGAACGTATCGGATTACTGGACTGCGTTGGCGGACGGTCAGATCGTGGTGAGCGAACCCTTCGCCTTCCGCCGCAACATCACGCCAGAGAACAATCAACTCACACTGCTGACCGATCAGGGTGAACAGACGTTTACCGTTGCCGGGGTCTTTTATGATTACTCGACTGACCAGGGGTCCGTGTTCATGGCGGATAGCGTCTATCGGGAACTGTACGACGACCCGTACATCTCATCAATCGCGCTGTTTCTGGATAATGAGACCGCGCTGGCCGACATCATTGATACGCTGCAAACTGAAACACTGGTCGGCACCGATTTGAATGCGCAGGGCAACCGGGATTTACGCGCCGGGGTCTTCGACGTATTTGAACGGGCCTTCGCCATAACCGGGGCCTTACAGTTGCTGGCGACGGTTGTGGCATTTATCGGCATCCTGAGCGCGTTGATGGCGTTGCAACTGGAACATACCCGCGAGTATGGCGTGATGCGGGCGACTGGCATGACCCCGCGCCAGTTGTGGAACTATACGCTCATTCAAACGGGCTTGATGGGGACGACTGCTGGCTTGCTGGCGTTGCCGATTGGGCTGGTGCTGGCACTGGTCTTGATCTATGTCATCAATGTGCGCTCGTTCGGCTGGACGATGGAACTGGCTTTGTTGCCGGGGGAATTCGCTCAGGCGTTTGCGGTAGCGGTATTGGCAGCGCTGGCCGCCGGTGTGTACCCCGCGTGGCGTTTGATGCAGCTTGTCACCGCACGGGCGCTGCGCAGTGAGTAGGCTTCGCGCTGGCAATTGCAGATACCTCTATCTGGACTCTATGGCAAATCCGGGACGAATTGATAATCGTGATCAACCTGTTGCTGGCGCAGAATGGGGATGATAGTAGTCCAGGTTGCCACGAGGCCATATGGACAGTGGGGTAAATCGTCTTTAATCAGGTCGTGTAATTCACCCAGATGATAACAGGGTACCGCCGCGTACATATGATGTTCGATATGGTAATTCATGTGCCAGTATAAAAAGCGCAGCAACGGGTTGATCACGATTGTGCGCGTGTTCAGGCGATAGTCACTCACATTATCTGAGAGGCCGATGTGTTGGGCTTCGTTAAGCAGGTACTGAATGCCCGCCCCATAGAACGGGGCCAGCGTTAAAATAATCGGGATCATCCACAACCCAGCGGCCAGTGAAATAACCACGATCAAGCCATGCCCTACCAGCAGAATCCGTGCCCAGTTGAACAATTCACGCCGCTTTGCCGTTGCTTCTGGTGGAAACAGCGCATTGGCCCACTCGCCATCAACATGGCCGAGACTCAAGCGGATCACCCCCTTGATTCGATTATAGAGGCCCTTTGGATTGATAAATGCAAAACTCAAATAGGACCGCAGGGTGAGTTTGACCGGCAACACCACTTCGAGGTCATCGGGTGGATGCAGCGTGTATTTATGGTGTTCCTGGTGGCTGGCCCAGAAGAATACGTGATTATACCAGCCGAGAAAGCTATAGATGTTGCGAAACGCGATGTTTAGCCAGCGGGTCTTAAACACGGTCTGGTGACATAATTCATGAAAGCCGTTGACGAGAAAAGCATAGAAGGTACCATGCAGGAACAACAGAGCGATCACCACTACCAGCGGCAACCGTCCGACAGCATACCAGGCCAATCCACCAGTCAACGCCAGTAAACCGAGATGCCCGACACTTTGCAGCAGCCCTTGCCAATCGCTGCGTTGATTTAACCGGGCGAGATCATCCGCCGCTATTGGTGAGCGATACCACTTGATACGTGGTTTACTCGATATTGTGTCCATTAGCATTGCTCCGACCTAATTGCCAATTGTGCTTGAATGAATATTATCAATCCGGTCCGAAATCGCTATACTCTATGCAAGTAGTCGAAAGTCTTTAGTCAATAGTCCATCGGCAAAAGACAGAAAACTTTGCCCAGCGAACGAACTCACAACTCGTATGGTCCCGACTATTGACCGGGGACTAACGATCAGTGACTTACAATTTGTTCAACGCACATCAGGAACTATTATGGACATCGCCAGCAAATTTGCAACTATTCCCGCCCGCTATCCTGAACTTGCCGGACAGGTCGCCGTTGTTACCGGATCGAGCCGGGGTATTGGTCAGGGCATCGTTACCCGTCTCGCGCGCGAAGGCATGAAGGTCGTCATCACCGGTTTAGACGCGGCTGAAGTCAACAGCACGGCGCAGGCTCTTAAAGTTCAGGGTGCCGATGTGTTGCCGGTCACGGTCAATCTGGATACAACCGCTGCGATTGATAACTTGCTGGATCAAACCATCGCCGCCTTCGGGACAGTGGACGTGCTGGTCAATAATGCTGCCGACCTGCGTCGGATGCCATTTCCGCAGGTCAGTGAAGACCTGATGGATTACCAACTAACCGTGAACGTCAAAGCGCCAATGCTGCTGGCGCAAAAAGTGGGGGAAATCCTCCGTGCCAAACACAGCGGCAGCATCATCAACGTGACGACTCCCGGTGCCGTGCGCGGTCATCTACCGGGCATGCCTTACGACGCGACCAAAGGTGCGATTGACGCCATGACGCGGGCGTTGGCCGTAGAATATATTCATGATGGCGTGCGCGTGAATGCCATCGCGCCCGGCTGGGCCAATACCTGGCAGGCCGATGATGCTGAGATCACCGGCAAAGCCGCCGAGGTCGCCGCCCGGGTGCCGATGGGACGTCCGGTCAGCGTGTTAGAATTGGCCGCTGGCGTCGCGTTTCTGGCTTCACCCGATGCAGCCTACATCGTCGGGCAGATTCTTTACATTGATGGTGGTGTCACGGCTCAACTGCATCCGCCGGGACAACCGATTTAGGGAAAGTAACGCATGTGCCGCGTGCTGCGTACTGAGATTTGATCTATCCACCGGTCCTAATTTATGGTGTCAGAATTCTTGCTTTGAGTCACAACGGGAATTGAGGAATCTGGATCGGATTTCAATCCCGTTGTTCCGCAAACGAGAACTGGCAACTAATAACTAAAGACTCTAGCCTCGTGACTTTACGCTTTCACCGCCCCGCTGGTGATGCCGCGAATATAATAGCGCATCCCAAACATGAACAGAATCAGCAACGGAATAGTCGCCACAGTGTAGGCGGCCATACGCGGCCCCCAATCGGTGATGCCATACTGCGAGGTGAATTCGGTCAGGCCTACCGAGACCACTTGAATATTCGAGTTGGTGATCGTCAGCAGCGGCCAGATAAAGTCGTTGTAAGTCGCTACCAGATGCATAATCGCAACGGTGACGATAATCGGCCACGACAGTGGCACCGCAATCCGATAATACAGTTGGAACTCATTCGCGCCATCAATCTTGCCGGAGTCGAATAATTCCTGGGGTAAAGTTGCAAAGAAGGTGCGACACAATAAGATGCCGAACACCTGCCCACCGGATGTCCAGGGTAAGATCAATGCCCAGGGGGTGTTGATGAGGCCGAGTTGTCGCACCAGCACAAACGACGGAATCAGCGTGAGTACACCGGGAATCATCAGCAATGCCAGAATCGCCATATACAAGACTTCTTTAAACGGGAAGCGATGGCGGGCAAACACGTAACCGGTCAGCGACGCCAGGAACACCACACCCAGCACCGATACGCCGGAGTACATGAGCGAGTTGGTGATGTACCCCTGCATGGCCTCAAAGCCGGATGGGTAATTCTCCCAGCGGATGGGGTTGGGCGCGGCCCAGAACCGTCCAAAAATCTGACCGTTGTCTTTCAGCGACAAGAAGACCATCAGGATGATGGGCACCAGTGTGAAGAATAGCAGGGCGATCAGACTCAGGAGAATCAGTGATTGATAGAAGCCTTCGCGCCGTTGGGCCTGCCGTTTGCTGATCTGCCGATCTTGTTTGAGAGTTGTTGAAACCATACCGTTAAGCCTCGTACTCGACCTGAGAGCGGACATAGCGCAGGTTGATGATTGTGCCGCCCAGGATAATGATAAACAGGAAGGTGCCCATGGCTGATGCCAGGCCGAAGTTGGTGAACAGCGTTGCGTTGTAATACAGTTCCAGCGCCGGGGTATAAGTGACATTACCCGGCCCACCGCCGGTTGTCAGGAAAATGAGCTGGAATTCCTGAATGCTGCCGATGAATGCCAGAATGAGCAGCAGTTTGATCTGCGGTAGGATCATCGGCAGGTCAATACGTGTGAAGCGTTTCCACCAGTTCGCGCCGTCGACTTTCGCGGCGTCAAATAACTCTTGCGGAATCGAGATCAACCCGCCATAAAATATCAGCAACGCAAACGGGCTAATCCAGGGGAAGCCAATGGCGACGATAGCCGACATCGCGGTGTTTTTATCACCCAGCCAGGCGCGGGTTAAACTCTCCAGGCCGAGCGCATTCAGGCTTTGATTCAGCAAGCCGATGTTGGGATCGTAGATATTAACCCAAAGCAGAATCCCCACCACACTCGGCACCACCAGCGGCACGATAAACATCGTCCGCATGGCATATTGCAGTGCGCCGTGCCGAATATGAAAGATCAACTCGGCCACGAGCAGCGGAATCACCAGCTTGAGGAAGGCCGAAGCCGCCAGCACCACCGCATTTTTCATCCCCACCCAGAAATAGGGGCTGTCGAGCATCGCTTCAAATTGTTCCAACCCGACCCAGGTCGTCTCCGCACCGGGATTCCAGTCGGTAAACGAGTGATACAAGCCAGAAGCTGCCGGATAATAGTTGAAGATCAGCAGCAACGCTAACGTCGGAACAATCAGCATATAGGAGACGCGGGACCGCCACATCAGGCGCAACGTGCGGCGCGCCGGTTTGGAGGTCTCGGTCCAGAAATAATGCCCGGATTCGGTCCGCTGAATCCAGAAGGTCGCGCCGATTATCAGCAAAATGATCGCGCTGGGAATCGCAATCGTAATATTGCGGCGCGTGGCCTGAGCCGCGTTGAAAGCTGCCGCCGCTGTTGTCGCGGTCGTGGCCTGAACCTGACCGCTGCGCATCCCGATGAGCCAGGTACTGCCATCAGCGGATAGCGAAATTGACGAAACTGAATCGCCATAATGATTCTGTTGCAGCACTGTGCCATCAGCCGGGTCCAGTAAATAGACATCACCCCGTCGCGTGCCAACGATCATGGAACTGCCATCGGCACTCATGTCTACACTCAGGCAGTAGGTGCGTTGCCGGGTGTTACACGTCACTGGATTGGGTAATGTGACCTGCCAGATGATGTCGGTATTGGCACCGTTGAATAGTGTGACCGTACCATCCAGCGAACCGACCAGCACCTGTCCGCCGTTGCTGGTGACACTGACGCTGACGATCTCATCGGCAAATTGTGCTTGCCACAGTTGTTTGCCTTCCGGGCTGAACAGCAGCACCTCGGAGTCACGGGTACCGACGATGGGGCGTATCGTACTTTCACCGTAGATGGTGAGGGTATCGGCGATATTCCGCAGCCGATTTTCCCACAATAACTCGCCCGTTTCGCGATCAAAATAATAAACCGTGCGCCCTTCATCTGCTGCAAATACGCGCGATCCATCGCTGGAAACGACGGCATCCAAAAAGATGCGCGATGACCGATACTTCCAGACTTCCTCGCCCGCCGCATCCAGCAGGTATACATGCCGATCTTCACTGGCGACGGCGGTCCACTGACCATCGTCGGAGACGCCGATGCCCCAGACCGTGCCATCAGGTTGGAATTCCCAAAGCACATTTGCCTGGGGATCGTAGGCGGCGACCCGATTGTTGCGGCTGCCGACAATCTGCACATTGCCATCAGCGGTTAGTGCGGTCCCATAAACGACATCGCCCAGCGCAGCCGACCAGTCACCGGTCTGGGCCAGCGCCGTGAACGTGAATAGCAAACTGATGAGCAACCCGCCAATCAAACGCCAGCGGTTGTGCATCGTGCGACTCCTTTCACCCTGGTTATGGTGAGGGGATGATAACCGAAAATCAGGTTGCGATAAAGGCATCCCGCGGGATACCCTGAAAATAATTGGTACATAAAGTGAGGACTCTTGGTCAAACAACGCCCCCTCTCCAGGTTGTGAAGAGGGGGTGAAGTGTAAAGCCTAGAAATTGGCCGGACGCTTGGTCGGGTCTTCCAGATCTTCTGGGGTGAGGTTCATATGATCGAGTAGATCATCGAAGTGGCTCATGAGTGAGGCCTGATACTGGTCCAGGAACTCATCAATCGTGATCTCATCCGTGAAGTACCGTTGGGCCAAATCCACCCAATCGCGCACCGACGGCTGATAATCGGCCACGCCGCGTGAACGGTAGCTACCGGCATTGTCTTTTTCGGTGTTACCGATCAAGCGCAAACCTTCAAACCGTTCGGCGAATTCCGGCGGCAATTCAACACCCTGAACCACTGGCGGACCATTAATACGTCCAGCTGGATTATTGGGGTCAAGCTTGTTTTGCAAATAGAGGCCGTAACCTTCGGGGCTGGTCAGGAATTGTAGGAAGTCGATTTCCAGATCGTTCTGGGCCTGATCTTTCTTGGGCACGCTATAGAAGCCGATATTGACTTCAATGGTACGGACCGGGGCATCGACTTCGGGGCCTTCCATCGTCGGGTTATTGAATGACCCAATTTCAAAGACAGTGGCAGCCAGATCTTCATCTGATGGCTCAGGTGTGGGGGCACCTTCTTCGGCAGCGGTGTAATTATAGGTGCCTTCAGCGAGGCTGCGAATATCTTTTTCGAATGTGGACAGCAACCAGGCCCCGTCCAAGCGGATGGCCGCGCGACCCTGGAGGAACAGCGGATAGGCATCGCTGGTGCCGATCCAACCAGGCGGTGCACATTGATCGCCAAAGGCCTTGAAGTTCGTATACATCTCGCGCCAGGCATCCCCATTAACCGTCTGAACACCATCGCGCAGCGCGATCATCTTGCGCACCACGTTAAACGTCACCTGGTTGCGGTCGTCATTGGATGGATCAGTCGGATCGTATACCCACTGGTCGTCAATCCCTTCGCGGAAGCACCAGTCCCCTTCCTGACAACGCACGATTTCGGCTTCATCACGGGTGTACTGGTCGGCATAAATGCGGGCCAGCCAGCCGAACCAGACCTGCCAGAATGACCGGAAATCGCCGGAGATTGACACCGGAATATAGCCAGCTTCGGTCAGCGCATCACACCAGCCCAGGAACTGTTCCCAGGTTGGCTGATTACGTGGATTTTCCATCGCCAGCGTTTCGGCATCTTCCAGGATACCGGCGTCGGCAAACGCATCTTTGTTGTAGAACCACAGCGTTTGCACCGTTTCCAGGTTCAGTGTATAGAGTTCGCCGGTCAGCGGATTTTGCATGTTCGACAGCGCAGTAGCGTCAAAATCTTCGCTCCAAGGTGCGCCGGTATAAGGGCTTTCCCGATCCAGATAGGCACTCATATCGAGGAATACCTTTTCGTTGACCAGATCAGCCACGACGTTGCCGTTTACGAGTGAGAATTCGGGTTCTCCGGCGGCGAACTGGGTGCGGATGAACTCTTGATAACCTTCACTGGGTTTCAGCTCGACCACGCATTCAACCCCTGGATGCAAATCCATGTAGGCACCGCACATCGCCCCCCAGGTTTGGGTATCGGTATCCTGGAAACTGATAACAATTTTCCCGGAGAGTTCGCCCATTTCGCCTTCGTCTTCGGTCTCGATTTCGACCACGTCTTGGGCGACGACAGCACCACTAATCGCGAGAATGAGCAAACTTAGACAGAAAAGAGTTGCAAAAAACTGCAAGCGTTTTAACATGTATCATGCCCTCATCTAAACCAAACTTATTTTTAAAGGTTGCGGTTTAACCAATGACGCCGGGTTGACCTCCTTTCTGCGGCTTACACGTGTAAGACACTATAACATATACCCCGCGTAGCCAGTTTCTGTCAAATTTTGTAGCTGCCATGAAATCAAATCAGCATTCCCAGATAATAGCATCAGATTGCCAGGGGTTGCCAGTCATCTGAGTCCATTCAGGTTGATTATGACACCCGGCACGCCGCTGATTTGACCGTCCGGGCAGCGTTTGCTACACTGCGGGCGTCCAGATCGGAGTTTTTGCCATATGAAAAAGCGACCCACACAGGCCGATGTCGCCCGACTCGCCGGGGTATCCCGCGCAACGGTGTCATATGTGATCAATGACGTGGAGGATAATCAGGTCTCAGCGGAAACCCGGACGCGGGTGCTGGCAGCAGTCCAGGAATTGGGCTATCAGCCCGACGCGATGGCGCAGTCTCTACGCTCTGGTTCAACCAATACGTTGGGTCTCCTCATACCGGACATGGACAATCCGCATTACTGGCACATCGCCAAAGGCGTTGAGCAGGAGACGCAGCAACATGGCTATGATCTAATGCTCATTAGCTCCGCGCTGGATGTAGACCGCGAATTGAATAGTATCAAAGCGCTCTCGCGGCGGCGCGTGGATGGCTTGATCTTAATTATCAGCTTTTTTGAGCAGGTGCGCCCGGCTATTCAGCGCTTGATGCAGCAGCAACGTCCATTGGTTTTGCTGAATCGGGAGCTAGACAATGTGGATTATGTGGAAACCGACCTCGGTAGTGGTGCAAGCCAGGCGATGCAACATTTGTTGGCACACGGTCATCGTCGGATTGGCTTTGTCTTTGGCGTCGCCAGCCACGAACTCGCCAGTCGGCGCTTGACGACCTACCGTGACTCATTGACGGCTGCCAGCCTGCAAGTTGACGAGGATTTAATCGTTCACTGTGGCACATCTATTGAAGAGGGGTATCAGGCGACGTGTCGTCTAATCACACAGAAACCACGCCCGACCGCGCTCATGGTTGTCAATGACGTACTCGCCATTGGCGCGCTCCGAGCCGCTGTCGATTGTGGGCTGCGTGTTCCGGCAGATCTGTCCATTAGCAGCTTTGATGACATCAGCCTGGCGCTGTACACGCAACCCCGGCTCACCACGGTTGGCGTGGATGCAACCCTGGTCGGGCGAACCGCGGCCCGCATGATCTTCCAGCGCTTGCACGACCCTAACCTGCCGCCCCAGCACGAAACCCTGACCGGCCAGCTCATCGTGCGCGACTCCACCGGCCCGGCATAGATCAATCGCTTTGGTCTGGTTAAGGCGACTCGATTATTCCAAAACCCCAATGCTATCGAGTTGGACGAGCAGTTCGAGGCCGCTGCGCACGGACATATGGTTTCCATTGGCACGGACGATGCTTATTTGCTGGTCGAGGTCCGCCAGCGTGTGCTGACCGTCAAACAGGCGTAAAAGCGATTGTTCGGCGGGGTGCAGGTCAAGCGAATCGCCGGTCTGAGTATTGCAGATGCGTCCTGTCTGGCGCACAAAGCCCTGGAAATAATACATGCCGGATTCGAGCCGGGCGTTTTCGGTCAATCGCAATGATCGCTCCGTATAATCATCGGCCAGTTGACGATCCGTTAGGGGAACCCCAAAAAGTCCGTTGACCAGTTGGCGTGCTTCCTGAATGGGGTAACTGCCGAACAGACTCAATGATTCAGCACGGTTGGCATAGCCGGATGCCAGGCGCATGAAGGCGCTGCTATCGGCCTCAGCCAGGGTGTTGGGCGGGGCCAGGCGCTGCGCTTGCCACCACCAGCCTTCCATCACGAAATTATTACGATACCAGAACGCTGCCATCGCCTGGTAGGCGCGTAGAAAGGTGCGGTAAGTCCGGGCATAATGGTCCCACAGGCGGTCAATCGCAGCGTCGCTGCTGGACTGGAACATGGTGTTGATGGTGTAGGCCGCTTTTTGCCCCAGCTCATGCGCGATCATGACGCCGGACGACAGAATCGGATCAACGAACCCGGCGGCGTCCCCGGCTAAAGCCCAACCTGGCCCGGTTAACTGGCGGCTGCTATAGGACCAATCCTGCGTCGCCAGCACATCACGCGATTGGTCAGCACTCAGTCGAGTAATAGTTGCGCCAGCGAGAATAGCGGCGATCTCCGGGCAGGCTTGAATCTCGCGGTAGTAGAGGGCAAAGGGATCAAGGCGACTGGTGGCGAGTGTCTCCCGGTTTGTCACCAGACCAATGCTCATCAGATCAGGGCTGGCCGGAATACACCAGAACCAACCGTGCGGGCTGGTCGCCAGAAAGATGCGCGTAAAGTCGCGGTGGCCCAGCCAGTCTTCGTTCCAGTTAAAATCGCGCCAGTAGCCATACAGCGCATAATTGTTCATGGCGGCGTCATATTCACGCAGGTTGAGATCATGACCGATAAGGGCCGCCTGCCCGGTACAATCCATCAGCCACTGGCAATTGACGGTGTACGTGCCCCGGTCATCGCGGTATTCGACCCCGGTTAGGCGGGCGGTGAGGGGATCACCTGCGTCGCGCATGACACGAGTGACACGCGCCCCTTCCCGGACCGCAACACCCATTTCCACTGCATGTTTGAGCAGTTCGTGATCGTATTCGGCGCGGCGTACCTGCCAGCCTTTGGTATACATTTCAGGTAACGGCAGCTCTTGATTCAGCAGCGGTTTGAGTGCCTGGTCAAAATCGAAGCCCCAGGGCTGGCGTTCGTGACCCCAGATATAAGTCGCCCCCGATTTTTCGATGAAACCATAGTTATTGATACGGTCATAAACGCCCATATCACGCAGGACTGGACTGGCCCCGGCCAGCAATGATTCACCAACATGGTGGCGCGGAAACGTCGCTTTTTCCAGCAATAGCACCTTCAATTGGGGCGAATACTTCTTGACCAGCGTCGCAACAGTAGAACCCGCCGGGCCGCCGCCCACCACAATCACATCATAGGTCGTCATAGATTAATTTATCTTCCATAAGCAATTGCAACAGTTTACCCTGCAATCATGCTCGAACAAGGCAGACATGGCGCTTGCGTGTACAATTAATATGAGCAGAAAGGAACTTCGTAACTGATGCTGCGACTTGTTTTGCTTTGGACCCTGTTGCTAACAGCCTGTGCGGTTTCGGACACTCCACCACCCGAAGTGCTCCCCCTCACGGCGACGAATGCTCCTCGCCCCACCGACACCCCGACGCCTATTGCTGAACTGGAAAGCCCGCCTGAACTGCGTCACCCAGATCACCAGACTCTTGTGAATCTTGAGGTTGAAGCGATTCGCCTGGCCTGGATTTATACACGCCCCGTGGAACGAGGTGAGGTGTTTGAGGTACGGGTCGGACGCGAGGGTGGTGTGCTGGAACACGTTACTTATTCGCAGTCGAATGGTGTGGATGTGACCGAATGGTTTCGGTTGCAGGAACCGGGCTGGTTCCATTGGACGGTGCGGGTGATGAAACGCCGCCAACAACCAGGCGTATACCAGCAGATCAGTTATTCTGCCGATGCCTTTTCCATTGAAGTTATAAGGGCACCATGAAACGCCGTCGTTTTCTAAAGCTGACGGCATTGGGGGCAATGACCGGCGGTGGAGTCTTTTTGGCCGGGCGCTATCTGGATTTCTGGCAGGTGCAACAGCAGGCCGCCGCCATGAGCCGACTGCCAGTTCATGCCAAGCTACCGGATCCGATCAGCCGCGACGATTGGGAAGCGCGTGCGCCCAATCATGACGCCCGGTGGGAAAAAGGCTTTGCCAGCGACACTAATCCCTATGGCTGGCTGGATTATGATAGTGATTTACGCGATGTCTATCACACCGTCGTGATTCATCACAGCGCTTTTGGCAGGCGCAACGAGCAGTCGATGGCGACGATTCAGGCGCTGCACATGGATGGGCGCGGCTGGGCCGATATTGGCTATCATTATGTCATTGACGCCGCGGGAAACCTGTATGCCGGGCGGGACATTGGAGCGCGGGGCGCATCCGTCGCGGGCAAAAATCAGGGCGTTATCGGTGTGATGGTCATGGGCCATTTTCAATGGGAGGCACCGCGTATCAGCCAGCTAAAGACGTTGCAGACCTGGGTCAACCACCTCGCCGAGACGTATGACCTGACGTACCTGGCAGGGCACGGCGAACTGAACCCCGAAAGCGTCTGTCCGGGCCGCTTCATGAACCTGTACCTGGATTTGCTGGCAGAGGGTGCCGGTTTGCAACGGGTGGAGGCAGTGTCTTGAAAATCGTGAGACCGCAAAAAGTATTTGAAGGAATGCAGAGAACGACGAATTGGAATGTTCGCTCTTCTGTGACTACCCACACACTTCTTCACTCAATCCAGTTCGACTTCTCGTTCAATAATCTGTGTAGCAACACTCGCTAAATCCGGGCCGATGATGTCGGGGACTTGATCTAATGGGCCGATGACCATACCGGGTCGCGCCACAAAGGCGCCAGCACAACCGGCACGCATGGCTCCCGTGATGTCCCAGTTGTGCGCCGCGACCATCCGCATCTGCGCGGTCGTGATGCCCAGTTGGTCGGCGGCCATCTGATAGACTTCGGCGGCGGGTTTGAAGCGTTGCACGCCCTCTACGGACATGATGCGTTCGAAGAAGTTGGCAATACCAGCGTTGGTCAGTTGCGTTTCGGCGGCCTGTTGTGCCGAATTGGTGAGCGCGACCAAGCGTAAGCCCGCGTCTTTGAGCCGGTGCAGACTGTCGCTGACTTCCGGGTGCGGCGGCAAATTTAACATGCCATCGCGGATCGCAGTGCGGTCTGTGTCGGTCAGCGTCAGGCCCTGTTGTTCGGCAACCATTGCCAGGGCTGCCCCGCCGACAGTACCAAAATCGGTGTAGGTATGAGTCACGGCCATGACCAGCGCATTCTGCAAAACCTGCCCGAACCATAAACGGCGCACATCGGCATCACCGAAGATACGCGCAAAATGGGGGTTGAGCGCTTGCAGATCGAGCAGGGTCTCATTGACATCAAAGACGATTGTTCGGGGCATGATGTTTTGCCTCAAGACAGGTGTTTATATTTCAAATTTGCATACACCTACCTGTCACGCCTCAAATTTATAGCCCACGCCCCACACGGTCTGTATAAACGCCGGTTTGGCCGGGTCAGGTTCGATCTTTTCGCGTAAACGGCGCACATGGACCGTCACCGTGCTGGGGTCGCCATAGAACTCATAGCCCCACACCTGATCGAGGAGTTGATCGCGATTAAATACCTGACGGGCATGGCTGGCGAAGAACCACAGCAGGTCGAACTCTTTGGCAGTCAACATAATTGACTTGCCCTTGACCAACACTTCACGGGTACGCGGGTCAATATGCAGTGTATCGAATTCCAATGGGCGCTCTTCGCTGGCCTGGGCGGGATAGGTGCGGCGGAGGACGGCCCGAACCCGCGCCACTAATTCCTGCGGGCTGAAGGGTTTGGTCACATAATCATCTGCGCCCAGTTCCAAACCCTGGATGCGATCATGTTCACCGGTGCGGGCGGTCAGGATGATAATGGGCACTTCACGCTCCGAAATCAACACGCCCAACCCATCGGTATCGCGCAACCGGCGGGTGATGCTCAGCCCATCAATGCCCGGCAGCATAATGTCAAGAATGAGTAAATCGGGTGACTGTTTTTCCAACAATGCTAACGCGGAATCGCCATCCGCAGCTTCTGATACTTGAAAACCGTCCCGTTCGAGATAGCGGCGCACCACCTCCCGAATCGTCGGTTCATCATCCACCACCAGAATTGTGTGTTGCTGTTTCATGCCGTCGTTGTCCCGATATGCTGACCACTTAATCGCTATCAGGCCTTCATTGTAACCAACAACACGCCCGACGGTTAGCATGATTTTTAGGAAGCTAAGTCGCGATCAGTCATCCAGGGTAGGATTACGTTCGTGACTGATATTTTCAGCCCGCGCCATCACACCGTCTTTGGATTCAGGGTGAGTCAGGATGTAGAGGCGGTTTTCGCGCAGCGCTGCAAACGTATCGTCTGCAACTTGCTCGATTGATATGCCCGACTCAACGCCTTCTGTTAAAAACGCCCGTAATCCTTCCGATTCGGCGTTAACGACCTCTTCATTCGGGTCATTTTTTAGCTCAGCCGGTCGGTTGCGCTCCCAGGATATAATGTCGGTTTTGACGAATCCGGGACACAGAACGGATACGCCAACTTTCGTGTTCCGATTTGCCAGTTCGTAATACAAAGTCTCCGATAGCGAAACGACGCTATGCTTGGTCACTTTATAAACGCCGATCCCACCGCCAGCGAGCAAGCCGGCAATCGATGACACATTCACAATATGGCAGTCGGTATCTTGCTCAATCATCAGCGGCGTGAAGACCTTGATACCGTAAATCACACCCCACAGATTGACGTTTATTGTCCACTCCCAATCAGCTAAAGTACTTTCCCA
The DNA here is from genome assembly GCA_965223835.1 of Phototrophicaceae bacterium. Taxonomy (GTDB): domain Bacteria; phylum Chloroflexota; class Anaerolineae; order Aggregatilineales; family Phototrophicaceae; genus CAVYXZ01. The sequence goes on along the minus strand of CBDCXQ010000001.1, from coordinate 4,962,725 downwards.
GACGGTGGTTGTTGAACCGCCCACTCCGGCATTGTTGACCAGCAAATGCACTCCACCAAAGGCACTCAATGTTTGCTCAGCCAGTCGTTCTACATCGGTGACCTTTGAGACATCGGTCTGAACGCTCATGACGGTCGCGCCTTGCGCCCTAAGATCAGCTTCAGTGCGGCCTAGCGATTCCATGCCGATCCCCGCCAGGACGACCTTCATACCTTCCTGAGCGCAGCGCTCAGCGATACCACGACCAATGCCACGGCCTGCGCCAGTGATGACGGCTACCTTGTCGCGAAATTCTTTCATGGGACATCCTTCCAAAAGCGAATTTTAAGGAATAAAAAGGTGACTGTTCGGTGTGATAACGGCAACAGTTTGGGGGCTATCCGATGGATTCCTGAACTCCTTCCTTTACTCGATTTATTGGACATAAATTCGATGGAGCAGTGTGCGGCACCGTCCCAATTACGGGACATTACCGCATTTATATAATTATTTCAACTTATCAGAATAAATTTTACTGTAATAAAAGTGACACTGCTATGAGAACTATCAATCTAAATTAACCATAGCTACCCTGATGCCCTATTCCTTTAGGGGCTGAGGATCGCTATAGATCGCTGAAAATCAGTAGCTTGTAGCTGGCGCTCATGGCTTTTGCGGTTTGCCCAGGACAACCGTGCCTGTCTGGCCGTTGACGAGGGCGGCCCGGGTATCGCCATCAGCTTCGGTGAGGGTAGCGACCCAGACGGGTAACAGCAGCAAGCGGAAGTTCATGTTTTGAATGTTGCTGAAGACGCTGATCTGCATCTGTTCGTCGCCGACTTCGCGTTGATTGTGTTTGTCGCGCATCGTTTTGGCAACGATCTCACGGGCTTCCAGCGAGGCGGCGTCAAAGTCAATGGTGTAGAGTTCAGCCGGATACTTCGCCAGCAGCTTGGACTCATACGCGACCATCTTATCGAGGTCATATTTGCCCAGCTTGCGTGTCAGGGTGGGCACGGGCGTGGTGACGCCGCAAACGGGCACGTTGTTGAGCGCGTCCGTAAAGGTCTCGCGGCTCTGGCTTTGCTTCATGGCAAAATGACCGTCGCGACTGGAACCCGTGTAGGTCTTCGTCACCGTGATTTGTGTATAGGCGTCGAACATCCAGAATGGCAGGTATACGCCCTGCAATACGCCGCCAGCAATGCGGTTGTTATCAAACAGGTTAGCGATGCGATGGCGGAAATTTTGCAGTTCGCTCTGAATCGCCGTGACTGCTGCCTGCTTCGAAATCTGAAAGCGGACCAGGCCATCCGGTTGTTCCAGCGACTCGACGGCATCCTGTTGCACCACATGCTGGGAGCCGCAGAAGGGACATTCATGCGTGAGTTTGGTGGCGGGGATGGTACGCTCGGAATCGCACTCGTTGCAATGTAAAATGCGCTTGCCGATCACCCAGCGCACGGGCTGGGCTTTGCGTTCGATCAACGCCATCGCGAGTGAATCCGCCCCCACCTGGCGCGACGGGGTGCGCACTTCGACATGTCCACAGAACTTACACTCCACCTGACCGCTGGCATCATGCACGGTGAGATTGCCGCCGCAGACCGGGCATAGCAGCGATTCGCCCGCCCCGGTGACAGCATCAATCGCGGCAATCTGTTGATCGTCGTGATGATAGGTATGGTCAACATCGTCGGCGGTCAACCGACCATTGAGGACCATCATGCGGCGCAGGGCTTCGGGATTGCTGCCATCAATTGCCAGCACCACGCTGAGATGTTCGCGCTTTTGCTCGTCATCGTCCACCAAATCGGCAATCGCAATGTGAGCATCCACAAAATCACGTTGCAGAAAGGCTGATCGTTTGAACGCTTCCAGCGCTTTGATCGGATCGCCTTTGTGCAGATAATCCTGGCCGGAATTAAAGGCCGCCAACGCGCTGCGATTAACCTCACCCCGGTGCGTGAGTTTGACCTGTTTGCGGGGCGCTTGCGCTTTGATAGCCTCGCTGCGGGCATCCAGCGATGAATAGTCGCAGGGCTTGCACCTGATTTTCTCGGCGCTGAAATCGTAGCGCATCCGTTTGCCACAGTGGGGGCAGATCAGTTCATCCATGAGGTTTGGTAAATCTATGCTCAATTTTCACATGTTGGACGAGTTAGCTATTACAATCAAAATCGCTCACAATGGACACCCAGAAGGGCGTCACTACTACTGATACTGTTAGTAGGGACAGGTTTCTAACTGTCCAGCACAGCGTTCGATAATGATTGTTATAAATACACCCTGTAATCATTATAAAGGGGAATGAAGAGCCAGAGGGTTGAGTTGTGGTCGGATTTTGCCAGTTTTTTATACCTGATCGGGGCATTGTTGCTGGTTTTTGCGGCCCATTTCATTGAACTGCTGTGCCCACACGAGGCCGAGGAGTGGATTGATCTTCAGTGCGGGGTCGGCAAAAAAGGGTGCGCCGCGTTGATATTGGGCTTCGCTCACCAAATACCAGCTTGTGAGGCCCCAATGCGTGCCGATGCGGTCCATAAATTCAGTTAAAATTGTGTCGTCGGGCACGTTGATGACAAAATGCAGGTAGATACAGCCGTTATCATCCACTCGTTCGGGTTTAACCTGCATCAGTACACACCCCAGTTCCAGCGCCGTCGTCGCAAAATGTCCATAGGGAGCGTCGGCACGTACAATCCAGTCGCAGGCGTAGTATTCCATGGTGATGATTTCCTTCACAGCAAGTCCGGGCAAATCTGCTGATTTTGATAACCTTCTTCATCCAGCCGATTCAAGATATTTTGCAGCAAATCGGGCGTACTCGCCAAGGCATCGAGGTCCAGAAAAAGTTCGCCGCGCTGATAATCGGCCTGTTCCAGCGGATACCAGTCCGTCAGGCCCACCTGTTGCCCCGCATGGTGAACATAATCCGCCAACATGCTCTCATTCGGGACGTTTAATGCCAGGACATAATAGAGGCAGCCCGCCGCATCCGTTCGCGTATCAATTTGCACCAGGTCACAGCCCAGCGCGGTTGCTGTGCGCATCATCAGGTCATAATCCGCCCCTGGTCGCACCAACCAGTCACAGCCATAATAAAGCATGTTTCCCCCGAAAAAATTCTAGGTTATCGGCGTTGAGTGATGTCTAACTGACCCCCATGCATTATGTCCTATTGCGCATTTTCCAAAAACGTCGCCACTGCCGTCCGCGTTGGCATGCCGAAGATCGCACCGCGCTGGGTGGTGACGAGCGCGCCGACTGCATTGGCAAATCGCAACATCTCGCGGATATGTGCCCGATAATCAGCGCCATACTCCAGCAAGCCGACGAGTAATCCGGCGACAAAGCCATCGCCCGCGCCAGTTGTATCCACCGACTCGACGACAAAGCCCGGTACATGCTGACTGTCGCTAGGGGTATGGAGCGTTGCACCATCGGCCCCGTGTGTGACGACGATGATTTGGGTTCGGTCGCGCCACAAGGACTGAATGTCATCACCACCGGTCAGGAATTCGACTTCTTCAGCGCTGATCTTCACGATATTGGCGTAATCCAGCCCGCGCAGCATGCCTACTTGGGCCGCGTCAGCGTCGGGCCACAGGGCCAAACGCAAATTTGGATCATAGGAGATGGTCAAGCCATGTTCCAGCGCATGTTGGGCCGCCGCCAGTGTTGCCGAGCGTGAGGGTTCACCAATCATGGTGATGGAGCCAAAATGGAAGATCCGGGCACGTTCTATCACTTGCAAATCGACATCGGCTGGCGTCATGAGCATGTCGGCGCTGGGGTGCCGGTAGAAGCTAAAGCTGCGTTCGCCACCTGCCGCCAGCGACACAAACGCCAATGCAGTCCGGGCGTCAGCAGAGAATTTCAAACCACTGATGTCAATGTTTTCCGCCGCCAGCACCCCCGCCAGGTGGTGCCCAAAGGGGTCATCACCGACCTGCCCCAGAAAGGTGCTGGGATGCCCCAACCGGCTGACGGCCACTGCGACATTAGCCGGTGCGCCGCCGGGTGCTTTCTGGAAGCCGGATGCTTCGCCAACCGTGACACCACTTTCCAACGCCACGAAATCAATCAACAATTCGCCAAAGCACACAACACTCATGTATCTTCTCCCTGCTTGAATCTATTGTACCGCTTTTGCGGATTGTGTTCAGGGAAACACACGAATCGAATACTGCGGATTGGCAAACGTAATGCGAGGACAGGTCTGAGGCCCGTCCCCACATAAGCAAAGATGGGTTCGTTAATCGGCACGAGCCTCGGAAATGGTGATCGCTGCTTGCTGACGGCTGGCGAGCATGACCAATGGCAGGTTCAGCGACAGAATCAAACCGCTAACGGCCAGCGCGGCTCGTACTGAAATTCGATTACCGATCATCCCAACTGGCGGCCCACCGGCAATTTGCCCGATGGCGTTCATCTGGGTACCCATTGAAAAGACGGTTGCCCGTACCGATGAATCAATGTGCCGATTCATCCACGCACTCACGACCGGTCCACCAGTGGAGCGCAGAGCCGCCATTAGCAGGAAAGCTACCAGCGCCAACCCGAAACCCTGAGCCTGGCTGAAAACAATCAGCGACAGGGCCATTAACCCATAGATGATGCCCAGTGTCCGGCCTGGATTGACGAGGTTCGCCCGGCGACGAACCATTTCTGTCAGGCCTATGCCCAACAGGCTGGCAGCAATACTGATGATGCCGAACCAGACAATCGGTTGCAACGCACCGAGGCCGGGCAGGGTAAAATTGCTTAACAGGTGAAGCTGCCACAAACGGTCAAAGCCTTCGCTATACAGGCCATACACCAGCGAGGTTAGCATAAATGTCAGCAGTACCGGGCGAATTCGTATCAGGCGGATGCCGGCTCGGAGTTGATTCAGCGTTTGCTGCCAGGTTTCTCGTTTTGCTGTCGGGGTACGCTGAAAGCCATTTTCCGGCATGAATAGCATCAGGAAAACAGCCAGTCCGAGCATCATGATGCCACCAACGACAATCGGCAGATTGATCTGAATACTTGCCAACGTGACGCTCAAAATGACGCCGACAATGCCCGCAACCTGACTGACCTGGGAGCCACGTAGGAAGGCCTGGGCGGCCCGTTCTTCGCCAATTTCGTCGGTAATCCACGCTTCACTGGCCCCGCTGGTAAAAGTTGCGCCGATGCCCCAAACAACTTGCGCCAGCAGAATCGCACTGAACACCGGGAACAGCCCTTCGATCAGAAAACCGATGCCGATGAGTACATCGCCGATGATGAGTGATAGACGGCGGCTGTAAACATCGGCCACCACGCCAGTGGGTATTTCGAACAAAAAGGCGGTGATCTCCAACGTGGTGCCCACCAGCACCAGTTGCAGCGGGTCCAAACCAACCGTTGTGGCCTGATAAATCAGGTTAATGGTGAAAGAGAGCGACATAAATAGGGACGCCCCACCAACCATGAGCAAGTAGACTCGATAGGCATCGAGTCGACGTTTCGATTCAGTTGTAGACAAATTAAGGTTTCCTCAAATACACACAATATCGCCAATACAGCGGCGCAGTTGGCACGCTAGCCAACCAATCAAGTCAAGACCAGAGGCGTTACCGGTTAATCCAACACCGGCCCAATGAGGTCTGATGGAGGATGTTGTTGAGGTTAAGCACTTGAACACCTCCTGAACTCTATGTGTATCCGATGGCAAAACAATAACGGAGTCGGGACACGTTGTCAACAATTGCAACGACAATCATGTCCTGGAATTTATCGAATGGTTTTTCAGCCGACTATTACTCAACCAATTCAATTCGCGCGCCGTGAGCTTGCTTCAGGTTCAGCAGTCCGGCCCGGCTGGAATCGGTGGTTTTGAGACGAATCAGGTAGGGGACTTCGCCGCGTTCTTTGATATAGATGTGTAATGGTCCGCCAAAATCTTCGGGCGCGGCCAGCGTGAGCGTAAAATCGCCCAGCTTGAAATCGGCGGTTTCGGCATCGTTGACCGCTACACCAGGCCGTTGGGGTTGCAGATTCAGCAAGGCGCGGTAGTGTTCGATGGCTTTGTCCAGTTTTTGTACCGCCACTACCAGTCCAGCGACGCCGATCACGCCATTGGGCTGGGTAAATTTGTCGGTATCATCTGGCACACGCAGGACGCGATCGGTCTCGTCACTGATGAAAAACGGGGTGCGGCTATTATCGACCGCAACCGTTCGCCAGGCCAGCGTCTCACCATCCGGGCGCTGGCGGCTGTTGGCCGCAGGCCTGCCGATCGCGATGCCCCGATCCCGCATTCCGGCAGCGGCGGCTTCCAGATCATCCGCCAGCAGGGCATACCCGGCCCAGCCATCGCCTTTGGCAACGAAGTCCAGAAAACTGGTCAGGTCGACCGTTTCCATGGTATTCAAAAAATCAACGTTGACGGGTGCCAGCAGTTCCAGATAGCCACCATCGGCAAACACAATCAGCGCGTTATGGGTTTTACCATCGGCGTGTTGACCCCCATAAAAGGCGTTGAATCCCAGTGCCTGGAAATCAGCGGTGGCGACATCCAGATCAGCGACGGCGATAATGGCGTGATCGAAGGTGTACGTCAAAACGACGACTCCTTAGCAGGGTAAGTCCAGGCCAATGCTTCGGGGAAGATGCCTTTGAAGGCGACCAGTCCATGGCCGCTGCCATGTTCGACAAAGCGGAAGTGGACATCATTGCGGCGTTGGATGACTTCGGCCAGGCGACGACCGGGCTTCAAAAAGCGGGCAAAGGTCTCGTAGCGACCAACGGCCTGGAAGATGCGCTCTGGCAGGATGCCTGCCGTTTCAAAACGACGGCGATAATTTGCCAGCGATTCTTCGCCTTTGGTCTGGGGCGCGAGGGGTGGTGAAATCATGATGAGGTGCTTGAAAGCGGTCGGGTTAATTAATGTGGCATAGGCTGCCGCTACTGCACCTAACCCCACGCCACCAATACCGATGTCTAACGGATTGACGCTATAATGGCTCTTCACAAAGGGTACCAGCTCGGAAAGCAGGAAAAGACCGTGCCGATCATTGCTAATCATCTCGGCGGCTTTTTGCTCCTGCGGGGGACTCTGGACCATAGCGATAATCGTGGGTTGCATCCGGCCATGTTTAATCAGTGTATCGGCAATATAGGGCACTTGCAGCGGGCCATTGGCCCATAACGCATCCATCAGAATCAGTAAGGGATATTCGACATTGTCATTATAATCCGGTGGGGTATAGACCCATGAGCGTCGATCAGCAAAATCTAGTTGGCGGCTGCTCAGTGGGTGTTCCATCACCATACCGCGGGGCACGGCCCGCATCGCCGACCAATCGGGGAATGGTCGCGCTCTGGGCATTCGCAGTACCGAGACATCGATCTGTGCGGTTTTCATCTGGGTGGGGTTCAGCGCGTCGGCTTGCCAATGCTGTGTCACCCGCTGGAGGATGTTGGGGTCACCCGCTAGCGGCGTCAGCGGGTCATCAACCGCGATCAGATAATCCAGCAAGTCATCCAGTTCGAATTCGTAATTGACGTACCACAATGAGGTGCCCTCAACATTGGTCATCGGGGCAAATGGGGGGTCGTTTTTGATGGTATCCAGATTAAGCGCGGCGCTCTGGGTGCCAGATTGATTATGAATAAACGTCGCCCGTCGCCCATTAATCCAGGGCCATTCGGGGCGCTGGCGCAGTAAGGCATTCACTAAATCCTGGCGTCCTTTGGCATCATCCTCAGTTTGCACTTCTGCCAGAAACGCCTCAAACGTGTCCCAGTCCGACATCTGCGTGACTCCTTCCTGTACGCAAATCTCTCGCTATTGTAGCATCAAGCCGATTGTGGCACGAATGAGTAGTTTGTAACGTTTCGTGGCAATCCCAACACCTGAGATTGAAATCCCTGTCTGTGCGGCTCCTCCCTTTAGGGGGTTGCATAAATAATTAAGCCCCTTCGTCATCACCCAACGACGGTTCGTCGCCGGGTTGCAGATAGCAGAGTACACCATTAGCAATGCCGCGGGCGGCGACATCCGGGCGATTGGTCAGTAAGTCGCGGTCAGCCAGCATAAAGCCCAGCTCAACAATTGCCGCTGGGGTCAGTGGGTGAATCTCGCGGAAGGTGTGGTAATTGGTCATGTCTTCGGTGAGGCCGCTGTGACGATCCAGGCCCGTCTCCTGCTGATAATATTCGGCGATGCAATCGACCAGGAGTGTATCGTCCAAGCGAGCAGTCACGCGGGCGGCAGCGGCGGCCACCAGATAACCAGAGACTCGCTCGGAAAACGTGGCACAGGTGTTAGCATGAATGGACACCAGTGCCATCGCCTGATAATTTTCCAGTCGTGGGTCGAACTCATCGAGCAGGTCAACCGAGTAGCCCTGCCCCCGCAGATCCCGGACGACGCGCTGGGCTACATCAAAGTTGATCTCCGCTTCGGTAAGACCATCGGGACAAACTGCACCGGGGTCGAGTTCAGGGCCACGATGTCCAGAGACGATGCCAATTTTGCGCAACCAGTTAGGGGTGGGCTGCACTGTCGGAATCGGCGTAGAGCGATCAATCGCCTGCACCTGCCCAAGTTCAGCCCGGACTTCACTGGATAGAAATTGTGAGGGCGTCCACCAGACGAAGATGGTCGCCATCAAACCAGCGGCCACACTGACGACGATAAACGAGCGCAACATGCCCCCCAACATGCCGACGGTGCGGTGACGCCGTTGGGCGCGACGCCGTTCGACGCGTTTGATGCGCTGAACTTCTAATGCAGCGGCATTCTTGCGCTGACGATCGACGCTGTTTTCTGGCTTGAGTGGATTGGGTGGCAGTTGGACCTGTGGGGGTTCGAATTGATCGTCAGGTTCATCAGGATCTTCGATGGGTTCAGGATTGGCAGCAGCAGCGGCCTGCCGCATGATCTCCATAAACGTGACCGACGCGGGAATCGGGCGTGGTTCTTCCTCGTTATTTTCGGCATCCTCAAATTGTGGGGTGTCGTCGTTAGGCATTGTGGATATTAACTCTGTATTTCGGGTTCAGTCTGATTGTAGGGCATGACCGTGCCTGATACAACTTAATGTTTGCCGAGGAATCCCCTGACATCAGTCGCATTTGGGTTTTTCGTTAACATCGGGTTCCGAATAACGGGGAACTCGGATAAAACGCCCTCGATGTAGCCGTTGCGCCAGCTTATCAGCGATCAAGTAGCTAAAGAAAGCAATGAAAACAGCACCAAGACACAGCCATGATGAGGGGTCTACCGTGCAACAGGCCAGGAAACCGCCATAGACATATATGCCCAGCAGAAAAACAGAGATGGCGATCAAGTGGGTGCGGATAGTCGGATAGCTTGAATCTGGCTTCATGTTTGAATTCTCCTTTCGTTGCGCTGTCTCTGTAAAGCGGGATGTGCCTTCATCCTCAGAGATATGTTCACTGTTCTTCTATCTTTTATCTTTATGCTAGAAAATTTCTTAAAGGTTAAAATGTAGATGTAAACGCTTCAATCGATTTGATTGGCACTTTACTTTACTTTGTTTTGATAGATTGGTGAAAATCCGATGAAACACCAGCCATGTATACTCGCCGTTGATGACGATCCAGCCATTTTGAAGGCGGTTGTACAGGTTCTGGAGCATAAGGGATACATCGCGAAGACCGCAGCCAATGGTACGGAAGCAATTCAGGCCGCAGAACATAATTCCATTGACCTGATTATCCTCGATGTTTTTATGCCGGGAGCCAATGGGTATGCAGTCTGTCAGCAGTTTAAGAATGATGATCGTTTCCGGGATATTCCCGTCATCTTCCTCAGTGCAATTGATGATCCGGTCGATAAAGTCAAAGGCCTTCAGGTTGGAGGCGTAGACTATATCGTCAAGCCCTTTGCTATTGAAGAGTTGATCGCCCGCATTGAAACGCATTTGTCACTCACGGACGCCAAACAGCGGCTCGAACTTCAAAACACTCAGTTGCAGGCCGAAATCGCCCGTCATCAAGTCACGCAATCGGCGCTTAGTAGAAATGAAGCCCTGTTAGCTGAGGCTCAACAACTGGCTCACGTCGGTAACTGGGATTGGGATTTGCAAACGGATGTTGTCGTATGGTCAGATGAACTGTACCGGATCTATGGTCTTGATGCGCAAACCTATCAACCCACGCCTAACGGATTTCTGGAATTTGTTCATTCTGATGACCGCGATCTGGCACAACAGGTGTATGAAGATCGTGTGCAGTCGCAAGAAATGGTCGATTTTTCTTACCGCATTCACCGCTCAGATGGCGAGACCCGGTTTCTTTATTCACGCGGCCAGTTAATCGTTGACGACGCGGGCACTCCGCTTCGGTTATTTGGGATTTCGCAGGATATTACTGAACGAAACCGTTTACAAGATGCCCTGCAAGCGAGTGAAAACCGCTACCGACAAATTATTGAAAATGCTAGCGACCTAGTCTACACCACTGATGCCCGTGGTTTTTTCACTTATCTCAATCCGATGTGTGAACGCATCACCGGCTATCCTCCTGAAACCTTGCTCGGTGAGCGCTTTACCAAAGTTATTGCGGACTCGTGGCAAGAACGAGTATATGAATTTTACTCGCAACAATTACACCAATGCATCCCCGAAACGCGGTATACATTTTTGATCGTGACACCAGACGGTGAAGAGAAGTGGGTTGAGCAATCCACAATCCTGCTGCGCGATGGTGATCATGTCGAAGGATTTCAGTGTATTTGTCGAGATATTACTGAATCCCGGCAGATGCAGGAAGCGTTGCATAAGAGTCAGAAGCAGCTTTCTAAAGCACAGCACATCGCGCATATGGGCAGTTTTGAATGGGACATTGCTGCTGATCGTGTGACAGTATCCGATGCTATGTATTCGTTATTTGACCTGGACCCGAACAAAGCCGGGGCACTGATGATGTCGGATATTTTGCAATGGATTCACCCGGATGATGTTGATCTCGTTGTCAAAACGCAGCAACAATCCTTAGTCGATAAGTCAGCCAAACCGCTGGAATACCGGATTGTTTTGCAGGATAAGACGGTTAAACACGCTTATAGTGAGGCCGAGGTTGTTTACAATGAACAGGGTGAACCCACGCGGATCATCGGTGTCGTTCAAGACGTTACCGAGCGCAAGCAATTGGAAGCCGCGTTAAGCGAGAGTGAACAACGGTATCGGCTGTTAATCGAAAATGCGATTGATGTAGTGTACACAACCGATGTGAATGGTTTTTTTACGTATATCAATGATATCGGTGCACGTATGGCTGGCTATGAAGTCGGCGATATCATCGGCAAACATTTTACCAGCTTAATCCCTGAGCGGTACTGTAAGCAGGTTGTACAGTTCTATCGGAAGCAATTTCAAGATCGGGTGCGCGAGACACGACTTGAGTTCCCCGTCATTATCCATACTGGTGATGAACACTGGATTGAACAAACAACCACTTTGCTCATGGAGGGCGACTACATCAAAGGTTTCCAGAGCATTGGCCGCGATATTAGTGATCGAAAGCGTATCGAAGCGGAGCGGGAGCGATTAATCGGCGAGTTGGATGCCTTTGCCCATACGGTCGCCCATGATCTTAAGAACCCGCTGGCGGCCCTATCACTCAAGAGCCAGAAACTGTCAATGTTTTTTGAGAAGATGCCAGTGGAAAAGCGTCAAAGTGATCTGCTATCAATCCAGGAAATGGCAGATAAGATGGCGGCGATTGTTGATGCCTTGCTCTTGCTTGCCAGTATTCGCAACCCGGATGACATCCCTATCAGGCCGCTGGATATGGCACAGGTCGTTGCTGCTGCCCAACAACGGTTGGCTGAGAAAATCGTAGATTGCAACGTGCAAATAATCATCCCATATCGTCTCCCAGCCGCCCTGGGCTATGCCCCCTGGATTGAAGAAGTCTGGATGAATTATATTGAAAACGCTTTGAATTATGGTGGTGCGCCGCCCGCTGTAGAGATTGGTGCCGATGAACCGCAAGACGGCACGATTCGGTATTGGGTGAAAGACAATGGGGTTGGCCTGCTACCCGAAGATCAGGCACGGCTTTTCACGCCTTTTACCCGCCTCAACCAGACTGACGCGACCGGGCATGGTTTAGGGTTGTCGATTGTTCAGCGCATTGTTTCCAACCTTGGGGGCGAAGTGGGGGTGGAAACTAACCCTCAGGGCGGTTGTTGCTTTTATTTCACTTTGCCAACTTCCTGCTAATCAGTTGTTTGGCAATCCACAACTACAGAGTAGACCATCACCTTTTATAACCTCGACAGTAGATCACGCAGAACAGCCTCCCGAACGTCGGGTACGGCAATGGCAACTTCTTCGCCAACATGCATCACCGCAATCACATCGGACAATTGGTTCAGTTGTTGACGTTCTTGATTCGACAGGTCGCGTTCCAGCAACGCACACAGCATTCCATCCAGGCTGTCTATCATTTCCGCCAAACGCCCGTCCAGGTCTGCCGCCGCATTTACCAGCAGCGCGGATAGGTCGTCGGCATTGGATACCTGTTGTATTGGTACTTGCACACGCATTTCCAGCCAGGGCAATGTCCCCGCGCCCCAGATCGCGTGCTTTTCGGGTGCAGTCAGCGGACGTCCGAGCCGTTCGGCGATGTGGGCCTCGACTTCATGACAGACGGCGACATAATGTTCAGAATATCGTTGACTCATCTTGCCCGCTCCAGGGTTGTTTGCAGAACGCCGCGCCGACCGTTGACCCGCCACTGGTCGTCAAGGGTATCGAGCCGGGCGTCCAATCCCGTCGCTAGCCCAACCACCGGGTCGCTTTTGAGGGTGCGCAGGGCCAGCAGGGGACAGGGGAAAAAGCCCGCCACTGCCGACAGGCGCGTATCGGTAGGCCACAACGCATCGCCCACCATTCGCCGATAATTGGCATCCCCTTTGATAATTGCCAATCGAGATTGCTGGAACAGACGTGACAATCGCGGCGGTAGCTCCCACAAAAAATGGCTGCTGTTCCAGTAAGGGTCGGGGGCCAGTCGCAATTGTCCGGTTTCGAGCCATTGCCGCAGCCGGTGGCCTAAGCCCTGAGCCGCACTGCCATGTTGATCGGTCGTCACACGCTCGATAAATTCCAGCACATCGGCGACCGTCGCATCACTGACGAAGGTGGGGTGCAGTTTGAGGTGTAGAATCGCCTGCTCAGCAATACCGTCGCTCAAAATGGCATCCAGCAATACCAGATCCATCGTCAGTTCAGTGCCCGCGTTATCAGCAATGAGATGGACCGGCCCACCGCCGCTCAATAGCCGCTCAATCACCAGATCGCGTTCATCCACCAGCAGATCATCGGCCTGAATGTCGTTGCCATGAGAAGATGCCACTGCATAGCTGAGGTCCATGCGGTTGCCCCACAGCGCAAACTCAATTAAGGCATGCAGTTTATCTTCCACAGTGCCAGACACCGCCAGCGCCTGTTCCAGCAAGCCCCACAACGAAGCACTGGCGAGTTCTTCGGCCTTTTTAGGCCAGAATGGATCGTGCTCGGTTTCCCACCAGCGTACCGCCTGCATAAACAGCCGGTAGAAATAGACCTCGGCGTAGAACCAGTCCGTTGCCTGCCAGTGCTGGCCTTCGTGCTGCACATAGGCCGCCCACCACGCGTCGTAATCGGGGGCCGGTAAGTCCAGCATAGCAATGGGTCGATTATCTGCCAGCGCCGTTTGGAGTTCCCGCAGTGCTCGGTAAATTGGCTCCGGGAACGTGGGGTTCAGGTCAATCGTTTCTTCGATGATGCGCGGCAGCCGCACCGCGATCGTGTTGTGGGCAAAAAAATTGCTGTCATCGGTGCGGATGGGTGAGGGGCGCTGGGTCATGAACGTTCCAATTCTTCAACCTGTGTCAGTAAGTCGGCTTTCATGGATGCCGGGAGCTGGTTCCAGGGGATGCCAAGCAGCGCACCTTGAATGCCCCACAGCGCATTGCGGGTGACTTTGTGCGGAAAGGCAGCTTTCAGACGCATATAAGCAGCGGCTGCGCCCAGCGCCTCAAGGTCTTCAACGGTCTCAATCCCCACCGTTTCCAGCCAATCAATGGTCTTCGGTCCAACATTTTTGAGCGATTTGAGTGCTGTCATCATTCCCAATACTCATGGTAAGTCTCCGGGTGATTGTATGCAATATTGCCTGATCTGACCACCATATTAATACCTGACATTGGCTGTCAGGCATTGTTGCTACACTGAAAGTGTCGAAGTAAGCATATAGGGTAAATCATGAACCGCCTTGTTCAAAATCAACTTGAGGTGCTGCACCAGACACAATCCATGCGCAACGACCTGATGAACATCCTGACCGATGAGGACCTGCATTATCGCCTGCCGGGGAAGAACATCACGCTGGGCGAATTGTGCCGGGAAATGGGTGAAGTCGAACACGTCTATATCGAGTCGTTCAAAACATTCAAGCTGGACCTCAGCTATCGCAATCTTGAACCGGGGCTGGCAACCAGCGTCGAGCAGCTTACCGCGTGGTTTAAGGCGTTAGACGAGCAGTTGGACGCCGCGTTGCGCGGACTGAGCGATGACGATCTTCAAAACAAGCTGATTGATCGCGTCCACTTCACCACGCCGATTGAGGTGCATTATCACATCTACCGGGAAGCGCTGCTGATCTTCTACGCCAAAGCCAGCCTGTACCTGCGGGCGTTGGATAAAGACCTGCCGGGCCTGTTCCCAACGTGGATTGGATGAGTAGATAGGTCGATCGTAGATATAATATTTACCTCACCCCTGGTCCTTTCCTCAAATTGGGGAGTAAACGGCGACATTTTTGCTTGAGTTTCAGCGCACTACGACATTCTAGTGCGCTAGTCGGCGGCGTCTTCCACAATATAGGTATCGACAAGCTCATTAGGTGGGGGCAAGCTGTCGCCTTCATCTGGTTGTTTCTTCTTTTTACGGGCCGGGAAGCGCCACCGATAATACGGCACAGCGGAAAACATCGCCCCGCCCACCAGAATCAGCGCAAAAAGTGACGCTGTACCGTGATTGGGAACGGTGCGCCGCACCCACAACACATAAGGCAACAGATAGAGCATCGCTATACCTAATGCCAGCACCATGAGCATGATGTTGGCACCAGAGGAACGTCGTTGAAAAATTTTGATTACACCAAAAATTGCAAACAGCATCACAATCACTAATAATGGCATTCCGATTCGCACAAGTATATAGTGTAAAATACTTGAGCTAAGCCACCAAAGCAGTAGCCAAAATAGCCACCCTGCATTCAAACCGACGGTCTCATACCATCGCATTTGTCTACCCGTTAGTGCAAGGGTCGTAACAGCGAGAAGCGCTAACCATAGCGCTGTGATAAACACGGGCTGTAATACTGTCCCGGTTGACGAAGGCCAATCGATGCCAATATGCTCATAGTTGCCAATTGTGATCCACTGCCAATCATCGTTTGCATTTACAACCAGAATACCTTCCTGCCCCATCGCTAGCAGCAGGGTGTCAGTCTGTTCATCATACACGGCGTCTATAGGGCCGGATGAATAGGGTTTTGGGTTGCCACAAGGAATTCCTATTGGCTGACCTGCTTGACGGAGCATTTTATAGGAATCATGATACCGAGCTGACAGATCGAGGAGAAGGGTATTCGGTAAGCGGTAGACGCCTTCGCCAGCGACAATCTCATAGGGACCAAAAATCCCAACTCCTGATTTCCAATATATGCTCTCAGAACAACTTTCTACCAACTCCCGATCATAATTTTCAATCTGGCTCCAGATCAGACCTCTATCCTCACTCCTGTAGATGCCACCTATTATCATATCTTCAGTAAAGGCATAAAGTGTGTCATTCAATTGACAAAATGCAACGATTCCACGATCTACAATACACGACGTCGCCAGCGTACCCATTATTCCCAGCGCCGTGACGACATAGCCCACTGGGACACGCGGCGGGGTGTTGCGCACGGTTCGCCAGATGTGCCAGCTCATGAGCAATGCCGGTAAGGTGAGCAAGTCGGTGGCATCCATCCGCAGGCCACCCTGCCAACCGACGATGCTGTCCAGCGTGTTGACGGTGAGGGCATGAACGGTGGGGACCGTTTTCGCCAGCGCGAACCACGCTCCGATGAAGGTGATTGAGACGATGCCGACCATGCGTTCTTGCTGTTGCCAGCGTTTGGGGATGAGCCACGACAACGCCAACGTACATATAAACGGCGCGAACAGCAACCACGCAAAATCACCCAGCTTGCCAGTCCACCACGAGGGCAGTGTCCAGCGCAGCCAGTGATCGTTGACCACCAGTGCCACTACACTGATGATCGTCAGCGGATGGGCCAGGCTGTGCAATGCCCGCCAGAAGGCCGGGTTGTTCATGTCTGCTATTCTCGTGACGGGTCGCCAAAGATTGCCGGGATGCGCAGCGTTTCGAGAATGGTTGGGCTATCCAGCAACTCACGAATCATGGCCGTGCTGCGCGGTGGTTGGCGGTTGGCTGGTCCGGCATTGTTGGGCGTCAGCGGCATGGGGACGAAAATCACCAGAAACAGCACCATCGCCAGAATCGCGATGCCCTGACGCGGGCGACCCAACGGCGTAATCATGTCCAGCGGTGTCGCGTACATGCGCCCGAATATCGCCAGCAGAATGACCCACAGGAACCATACCTGCGTCAGGAACACCAGCCCGACCATGATGAAGATCAGCGGGTAATAGAGCCGCCGCGCTCGTTCACCGATCAACGCATACAAAATGTGCCCGCCATCCAGTTGACCGACCGGGATGAGATTCAAGGCGCTCACCAGCAACCCTGTCCAGCCCGCCCACGCCAGTTGACTGCTATCAATCGCCACGTCAATGCTGCCATTGGGCAGGAATTCGCCAAAGGTGACGATTTTCGCCAGCGCATACAACAGCGAATCACCCTCATACAATCCGCCGGGAGTGATGGGGATGGTGCGGGCACCGGCTAACCCGATGAACAGCAGCGGAACCGCGAACACGAGGCCCACCAGTGGCCCGGCTGCACCAACGTCCAGCAGCACTTTGCGATTGCGGATCGGCTGGCGCAACTGGATAAACGCCCCCATCGTGCCGAAGGGACTCAGAAACGGCAGTGGAATAAAGTAGGGTAATGTCACCGCCAACCCATGCCGCCGCGCCGCGAAATAATGACCCAATTCATGCCCGCCCAGAATCAGCATAATACTCAGGGCATAAGGCAAGCCTCTCCATAAATTGGGGATCAGGTTTTCGGCGATTCGCACAGCCTCAATTGGATTCACCCGTTCGATTTCGGAAATCGCTAAGAAGGTTCCGACCAATAGCACACTACCCAGCGTGAGGATAAATAGAATGAGATTGGGCCACCAGGGGCGCGGCTCCGGCTGTACGCGTCCGTGCATGGCAACAATCAAATGTTTGCCACCTTCGATGCGAAACAGGGGGAGGTGATTATGCGCGGCGAAGGCTTTGTCGAGTTGCTCGTAAGCCGTCTCGGAATCAATTTTGAGTTGGCCGACAAAGCGGGCGGTGGGTTCGCTGCCCATTGCTTTTAGTAAAGCAGGAACATCGGTCTCGGTTTCAGCCGACTCGATAAACGTTGCGGATTCGATGTCCATGACCGCCGCCACCGCATATTGCAGGTTATCGCGCAATTCGTCCTGAGGGTTAGTCTCGACTTCATAGCTGGGGACCTGGGGACGATGATCGCGCGATGAGGCGGCCTCATGTAACATAGGGTTACTCCGACAACTGAACTACAATTTGGATTACATTGCCTCGAATTATACCCTACCCAACCCGGTGTTTGGCTTAGGGGGGCGTGATAATCTGCCAGGCCGCACCTTCTGGGAGGAGTTGCAGCACGGTGCCATCAACGCTACTGATGTACAGGTTTTCATCATTGGCGGCGGTGGTGGCCGTCTGGTAGGTGCCGTCGTAGCGTACTTCCGGTTCCAGCGCGAGGCCCAGCCGATTACGCACCAGGTCGCGCCGCCAGACAAAGCCGAGAATCGCAATCGGCTGTGAGAAGCCGGGTGGGGGCAAGAAACTTTCTTCAAATTCGGGATGAATAGCGGGATCATAGCGATTCTCGAATGTCACCCAGGCCGGTTCAAAGCCGTCGTTGAACAGCACATAAACCTGGTTGGTGCCACCAACGTAGACCATACGGCCCCGCTCAAAGCTCTCTTCAATCAAAATGGATTCATCCGGTGGGCCAGTCGGACACTCGGTTGGAGCGGGGATAAAGAACCATTGGTCCGGACACGAGAGCGGAATGTTCAGCGGTTGATCGACTGTCTGTGGCCCAGCGTCAATGCTCAGCACAAAGCGGACTTCACCCCGGTCGCTGCGGCGCGTTGGCACCACCAATTGCCCATCGGCGGGCACGTTCCAGACCTGACTGCGGTTGCCATTGCGGTCCAACTGGTAAATGCTGGCATCGTTGCTGTTGCGGGTGGACCAGAACAGCGTGATATTGCTACCCGGTGCAGCGGCGATGACATCGGACGTAAAAAATTCAATGCGCGGTGCGTTGGGGTTGACGACCCGTGTCGGCGTAGGATCACTGGCCGCCGGGGTACGCGTCGGACCAAACAATGCCGTCGGTGAGGGTCCTCCAGTTGGTGAAACGGGTATTGGCGTGGGAGTAATCGTCGGCGTGTCATTAATGCCCGGTGTCCGCGACGGTGAGGGCGTAAAGGTCGGCGTAAACGTCGGCGGGTCCGTCGGAATGATCTGCACTGCCGTTGCCCCACAGCCGCTGATGAGCAGCGCGAACGGGATGAGCACGATTCTAAAACGCATAAACGCCAGAAAGCGAAGATTATTCATGTATCTCTGCTAATAGTCCGATTTTTGTTCCAGTATAGCGCCGAGGGCGAGGTTCTGCCTATGGTCAGGGGAGGATTTCAAAATGGGGGATGTGATTAGGCCTTACAATCCGAAAATCACGCTGGTCAATTGTGAAAATGCGTGTTGCTTTGGTGCGCTCGGCAACAGCCACAATTGATGCATCGATAAAATCAACCCGTGAGTCCGCGTATTGTTCCAGTAACAGGGAAATGCGCAGGAAGTCTTCCCCTTCCAAAGGGACAATCTGGTATTTTGTCTCTGGCAACCGGCGCAGAAAAGCAGCAGTCGCTCGATTCCCTCCCTCACGAGTAATCAGATAAGCTGTTTCTGCCAGCGTGCTTTGTGGCAAGTAGATCTTGTTTTGTTGCTGTCGATAGACCGACACACATTGTTCATGCGTTTGATCGGTTGCCAGTGCCACAGCGACGACAAAGCCAGAATCTGCAACGGCTAACATCAGCGTTAATCTTTCTTCTGGGTCCACCCACTGTGAGCAGTGATCTCCTCATTCAGAATTTTTTTGGCATTCTGAGCCAGATCAGTGGAACCCGATAGAAAACCAATGGCCGGATCATTCTCCGGGTTGTAATCTTCTGGCAGGCGGTTGGACTCCATTGCTTTGATGTAGTCGAGAATCCACTGAACCTCATCATCCCGCAAGTTCTCAAGTTTTGACACGACTTGTTCTCGAATAGTCGGGGCGTCCATCTTCACCTCCACACTTACCACGCTTCTATTGTAGCATGATCTATTCGCAGACCACATGCACGCGGATGTTCTCGAAGGCGCGACCGGCATAGCCAAAATCCGCTGCTGCGTAGACCCGCTGTTGTGCCGGGATAATCATACAATCTGACGCTTCAACCGCCACGATTTCCAACTCCATATGGACGCCGCGCATATAGGCTATTTCCGGGCGCATGCCGAGAAGAATCGGCGCTGACAAGCGGAAATTCCCAGCTTCATCGCTCACCAGATGAAAGTCACGAATCACCTTGTAGTTGGGACAGGCCAGTACATCATCTTCAGTTGTGCGCAGATGTACTGCTGCGCCGGCCACTGGTTGATTAAGATTGGCGACCAGCACACGACCCGATAGGCTCGTCTCATAGACATCCTGCCCGACGGTTGCCATAATTTCATCGGGGATGTCGGGTAGTGCTTTGCCACAGCCCAGCACCGGCAGCACCCGCGTCCGAAGCACAAACGCAGTGATGACCAGACCAACCACCAGTAACATTAGCAGTTGCCAGTGCTTCATACGTACCCAATGGACTCAAACATCACTCAGCCGATTTAGCCAACACACTGGCATGGTATCATGTTGTCGGCTTTGCTTTCAATTATCAACCCACCTCGGCGTGCTGGTACGGGAATGACTGCAAAATGAGTTCGATCAAGCTGGTCGCAATTGATCTGGATGGCACCCTGTTAACCACCGACAAATCGTTATCGGCGCGGAACATCGATGCGATCAAACAATGTGCGGCTCAGGATATTCGCATCGTCATCGCCACAACCCGGGGGCGCGGTTACGTTCGGCGGATATGCGACCTGCTTGAATTGCATGATCCCATCGTTTGCTCAACCGGGGCTGAAGTGCTCGCGACACCCATCGGTCCGGTCTGGGCGTATCATACGATCCCGTTAGCCGTTGCCCAGGCAATTGTGTACCTTGCCGATGCACACGATTGGTATTTAAGTACAACTGTAGGAACGATGCGTTACTGGCGGCAACGGTCTGGGCAAGCATTGGGTCTGCTGGAGAAGGACGTTACCATTGTCGATACCAATATAGCTGGTTTGCAAGGGGAACCGGTACGCATATTGGCCTGGGAACCCGAAGCGATCAAGACGATACATGATCGGTGTCAGCAGCAATTCAGTGGCGATTGTCGAACGGAAATTTTCTACAATCCACAGGGCGTTGCCGACGCAATTGCGGTTGTGGCCGTCAATGCGGACAAAGGTACAGCGCTACAATTGGTCCTCGAAAAGCTAAAGATTGATCCCAACAATATGCTGGCGATTGGGGATAACAATAATGATCTGCCGATGTTTCGGGTAGCGGGTACTGCGGTGGCGATGGGCAACGCCCTGGATAACATCAAACAGCAGGCCGATCACACTGCACCGGACAACGATCATGATGGCGTCGCCTGGGCTTTAGAACGGTATGTGTTGTAGCGATCGAGCGCAATCTCATCGCACCATCACGCGACTGCCGCCGGGCAGCTTTTCGACGACGACATGCACGGGGAAGGAATCGCGCAGTTCGTCGATGTGTGTGATCACCAGAATGAGGTCGAAATCGTCCTGAATCGCGGTGATGGCCTCGATTAGGCGGTCACGCCCATCGGCATCCTGGGTGCCGAAGCCCTCATCCACAAACAGTGTCCGCAGATGTGCCCCCGCCCGCCGCGCCAGCATTTGCGAAAGTGCCACGCGGATGGCGAAGTCGATGCGGAATGACTCGCCGCCGCTGTACATTTCATAATCGCGAGTGCCCAGTTCATCGGCAATTTGAATATCCAGCGTCTCTGCGATGCCGCCGGTTTTCTTCTCACGCTGCGTGCTGAAGTTCAGGCTCATGCGGCCATCGGTCATGCGCCGCAGCAATTCGTTGGCTGCCGCCTCCAGTTCAGGAATCGCCGTCTCGATAATCATCGCCGGAATCCCGTTCTTGCCAAAGGCAGTACGCAATTCCTTATAGATGTTTTCCTCATAGCGGGCGGCTTCGGCCCGTTTTTCCAATTCCGCCTTGCGTTCCCGCTGACTCGCCAGCGCTTTGAGTTCTTGCTGGGCATTCACCAGCCGTTGGTAAGCTACCCGTTCCGCCGTGCGCAGGGCATTGACCTCGTTCTCGCGGGCGCGAAATTCTTCCAACAGCACGTCTAATCGGGCGATTTCGCTGTTGAGATCGTCCATTTTTTGCTGTTCGGCCTGGAGCGCGGTCTCGGTGCGTTTCAGTCGCTTTTGCGCCGCTGCCAGCGATTCCTCAATATCGGGGCGTGAGTTCAGCGCATTGTCCAGTTCGTTCTGCCGCCGCTCAAATTCCTGATAGACGTTCAATTGTTCACGTGCCGTCTCGTGCGACGCGCGATCATAGCCGATGGTTTCACGCTGTTCCAGTAGATCAGCTAATTGGGCACGGATGTCCTGGGCGAACGACTCCTCATCCAACAATGTTTGTACCGCTGCCAACGCCGCTCGTTCATCATGTTCACGCGCGGCGGCTTCGCTGGCAGCATCTGCCAGGGCCTGTAAAACACCGACGCGTTCTAGTAGCGGTTGCATTTGCTTCAGTTCGCCGTCAATCACGGTCACACGCTGCTTATGGGCGTTGATTTCAGCGACAATCGAGCTGACCCGGCTTTCATGGGCGCGGTAGGTATCACCGTGTTGGGTGCCTTCGGTGGTAAGCCGGGTAATGATCTCCCGACGATGCTGGTCATCCAACGTTTGCCCACAGAGGGGACACAACGCGCCCTCGGCCTTTTCAAGCTGGTTGAGCCGCTCTTTGATAGCAAACATCTCATCGCGCAACGTGCGATTTATTGCCTCTTTCTCTGCCCGTTCGGCACCCAGGTCGGCGATTGTCGTTTGCAGCGTCCCTCGCTCAGCGTCCAATTGCTGCAAGATAAGCAGATCAGCCTGCACGACATCGAGGTCGTTATCGGCGTTTTGGGCCTGCGTGCGTTCCAACTCAACGATGCGCGCCCGATGTTCGCTGGCCTGGCGTTCGAGTTCGCTTTGCACGGCCTGCAACTGGCGTTCGAGTTCGCTTTGCTGTGTATTAAAATCGCTGAGCAAGACCAGCTTATCCGCCAGCGCCTGGTTGGTTTCGCGGGCGGCTTGCAGCGTCGCATACCCGGCTTCGATCTCGGACTGGTCGGCAATCACGTCGTCATAGGTTTGCAAGCGCTGTTGGTGGCGTTCAATTTCGCCAGTAACCGCCGCAATGTCGCCCTCACGCTCACGCAACCGAGTGACTGATTCAGCGATCTGTGCCCGCGTGTTTTGCAGTTCATGGGGTACATGTTCAACTTCTTTCAGCCGGGCTTCTGCTCCAGTTAATGTTGCCTGCGCTTCTTTCTGGACTTGTTCTGCTTCATCATGCGCCGCACGTAATCCCGGTTCTTTTGCCAGTTCCGCATCAATTTCACGCACGCGCAAATCATAGACTTCCAGTTGATTGGTCAGGTTGCGCAGATGCTCTTTAACAGCGTCTTCATAGCGTTCCCACAGCGCCAGCCCCAGGATGTCGGATAGGATTTGTTTGCGCTCTTTAGGCGTCTTGGTGGTGAAGGCATCGGCCCGACCCTGTTGCAGAAACGCCGAGTTGATGAATGTCTCATAGTCCAGCCGTAAGAGTTGATTGATCCGCTCCTGTGTGGATCGCATGGCGGCTTCGCTGATGAGATTAAATTGCCCTTCAGCATCCTGCACCAGCAAATCGAGCGTGCCGGTGCTGCGCTGACGCCGCGACCGGCGGCGAATAACCCGGTAAATCTGGTCTTCTTGCTCAAAGTCAAGCTGTATGTACATGTCACCCTGGCCCAGGTGAATCAGATCTTCATCGCGCTTAGCCCGCGCTTTGCCCCACAAGGCCCACGTAATGGCATCCAGCAGGGATGATTTACCGGCACCGTTGGCTCCGGTCAAACAGGCCAGATGAACACCATCAAAAATAATGGGATCCGGGGCACGATAGGGGAGAAAATTCCGGATTTCGAGGCGAATCGGCAGCATAGACTCTACTCACTGAGCGATACTAGAACATCTGTTAGAAGTCTAGCGCGTTGGCAGGCAGGAGTCTAGCCAAGAATATACAGCATTTTGGAAACAGATACGGTGCTAGTAATTTACCTTGTAATTAATAACAGGCTTTAAACTTTTCACGTTTAGCGAGAAGTTGGCGAAAATTATGCTATTGTTTGGGAGACGGAACCATGCAAACGCCGGTAGGGGTACCTGTAATGGAACGTGATGGACCGCAAAAGGATTTGTTCTGATGGTCGAGAAAAAAGTTTTTCAGGTGGGGCCAAATCAAGTGCGGGTGCGCAGCGGACCCGGGTTAAAGGGAACGATGATTCGTTGGTTGGAACCGGGCACTCAGTTAGAAGTGACTCCTGATTCACGGACCGAGGTTGATGGGCACATCTGGTGGCAACATGCTGAAGGTTGGACGGCAGAGCGTCATTTGAGTGGTAATCCAGTTTATTTGTTTGCTGCCGTTCCAGCACCAACACCGTCGGCACCTGACAAAAAATTGTTTCGCGCTGGCAGTTTTTCGGTCCGAGTGCGCAGCGAACCCCATCTGCGAGGCGCAACATTAAGCTGGATCGAGCCGGGCGATATTGTGGAAGTGAGTGCCGGGTCACGCACGGAAGCGGACGGTCAAATCTGGTGGCATCATGTCGCCGGGTGGAGCGCTGAACGCAGCGTCACCGGTGAACAAGTTTACATGATTGATGTACCACCGACGCCCACCGTTGCCCCCACGCCGACGATACCCGTGCCGTCTCCCCCAACGCCAACGCCTGCGCCAGCCGCCCCCACTGAATCGCAACCGCCGCCACCGGAAAAGCAGTTCCGGGTTGGAAGCATCAAATTGCGTGTCCGCCGTGACCCCCACCTGCGGGGTGACATGCTCAAGTGGATCAATGCCGGGACGTTGTTAACCGTAGACGGTGGTTCGCGGACGGAAGCCGATGGCTATGTCTGGTGGCGACATAACGAGGGCTGGAGTGCGGAACGCAATCTAGCCGGGAGTGAGGTTTACCTGGTGGAACCCACGACAATCGTTGAGGTACCGGTCACTGGTGATACGCCGACGGTCGCCAGCCTGCCCCAGCGTAACGCCCTGTTTGAACGCTTGCCATTGCCGTTGGCCCAGACGCTGTGGTGGCAATATTTTGGCAACAATGATTATGCGCGGCGCATCTGGCTGCAAGGTAAACGGTGGTACAAATATTCACAGAGTTTGCACGGTGGGCTGGACTTCGGTAATTCGCGTGATCGTGGCGTTCAGATTGTCGCCGGGGTGACAGGGACATTTCAATTTCATGACCGCATCTATACCCGACCTCATGGTTTGTGGGTGCAGGTGGGCGACTATACAGTGATCTATGGACATCTGGCGAATCCCCGGCTGTTCCGGGTTGGTCATGCCATTCACCCGGATACAGTGCTTGGTGAACTGGAGTATGGTGGACAAAATCACTTACACTTGGAAGTGCGTTATAAAAACCGCTGGATCGTCAACCCGCTGCTCCTCATGCCTGAAGCCATGCGTTCCAACATTATTGGGAAGTTTCCGCCCAATGAAGACTATTTCTTTCGGAGTGCGAACTGGACACAATGGCAATCACCGTTGGACCAGCCAATTATCACGCTTGGCGGCCCGATCATTGGCCCCAACGCGAATTAGTGCCAGGTCGTCAAGAACCCCACAGATACCAGTGGCGGTCCGTGTGTTGGGGAAAGCAGTCAGTAGTCATATCAATAATATGACCGCTAACGGTATGGCCCAGTGTATTATATAAAGTAGTGATACATCGCTGTTGTCTATTTTGCAGCGGCATAATACATACGAGTTGCTCATAAGCTGCCGGACGTATTACTTCAACTTTTATGGAGGAGTGCATTCGGCAGTTTGTTTATTTGTGACACACGGAGGTATTACGATGAGGAAAGTATTTTGGGTGCTGTTGGCGCTCACGCTGTTGGTTGCCTTAGCCGCCAGTGTATCTTTGGCTGCTGAAGGTGTTACCCACTACCGTGATACCATTCAGCGCACGATCTTTTCGTGCAACGGCGAAGCGGTTCAGATTGATGGTGATCGCCATTGGATCATCTATGGGCATATGGACAGCAGCGGCGGTGAACATTACTTTATTCAGGTAAACGAAAAAGGCACCGGTCTGGGCCTGACTAGCGGCCTCAAGTACCAGTTCAACGAACATGGCAGACTGTTTGTCTTCAACACTAATGGCCGCCAGTGGGAAGAAACCTGGGAGTATACCTGGACCCTGGTTGCGCCAGGGCCAGACAACAATCTGGTTGTGCATTCCACTGATCATGTCACACAAAACGCCAATGGTGAAATCGTGGTTAATCACTACACAACCCATACTGAATGCCATTAGTAGAACGAATAACAACAGCACAGGCGTAACCTATGACTGGTGACCGTTTGAAGCGTTAGAACGTACAAATGCTTCTCGTGACCGGACAGTCACGACTTTCTGCTCAGCGTGTTCCGCATTTGCTATGATCGCGTTGCTCTCTGATGTTATTCGCAATAAGCGGAATTCAAGGGTCAACTCCCCTGCCCATTTTCAGCATGGCGTAAGCTAAGTCATTCAATTGCCTCAACATCATCAATCAACAGCGCCAGATCACGCGCAGGATTATACTGGTCCAGCCACTTATCGGCCTGGGCGATCAGCCAACCACCGCAGCGCTCCAGGTCGGCCTGTAACGTTTGAACATCGTCGGTTGGAGTGGTTACATAGTCCAACATCCGGCGCAGGTCAGCCGCATGGCCGGGGTAATGTTGGGCGAAATAACGATAGCACATATCAACATCGCGCGTATGTACGCCTGTCTGCATTTGCACCAGGCCAAAGCCAGCCCACAATAGACTCTTCGCAATTGACCTTGACCAGTTACGGACATTGTTGGCACCGGGGTCAGCACTAATCGCCGTCTGAGCAGCGGCCACATCCTCGGCAATCTGGACCAGATCATCATTAGCAATTCCGGGCGTGATTTTATAATCGGGTAGGCTGAGCGCGAGATCGCTGCCCCACCGGCAAACGCTGTTTGTCTTGAGGATGAACGCGCCAATTGAAAATCGAGTAGGATCGGTGAATACATAGTGATAGGGCCAGATTTCCAGTTCAACTCTGCGCACGACCGAATGGTTGGCCTCTATAGCGCGTTCGGCTGGTTCAATCCAGTCCTGCAGCACCAGGTCAGGGTCAATGTTCTCACCCGTTACCGCAACCATATTCAGATCGGACTCACCGGCGACGGTCATTCCCCGCGCCACAGAGCCGGTCACATAAATACTATCGAGATCATTGCCGATATGATCGACATACGATTGGACTGCTGCATTGACCAGTGCCGCATACGGCGGTTGAATGGCTTCATGGTGGGCATCGTTCTGGATAATTCCATTGGAGTCGATTTGCCATAAGCGGCCCGGTTGCATGGTCATAATCCTCCTGGTACAGGTCGTTTAGATGGGATACGTGACTAGCATAGCACACAACCGCTGCGGTACAATCTGGGCCGGGGAAATGGAGTAAATTTCTCATGCAACTCTATCTTATGCGGCATGGCAAAGCCGAAACTGGCACCGGTGCAGACCATGAGCGACGTTTAACTGCGGTTGGTGCCAAACGCTTGGCATCCGAAGCACGGGTCATCAAACGTTTGGGCATTCGTCCGGCGCATATTTATAGTAGCCCGCGGGTGCGGGCACGTCAGACGGCAGCGATTATCGCCCGGGCATTGGGTATGGAAGTCGAAGTCAATGAGGCGATGAATTTTGGTTTTGATAGCGCTGCGGTGCTCACGCTGACGCAGGACCTGCCCACCGATGCCCAGGTGATGTTCGTCGGGCACAACCCCAGTATGTCCGATGTTGTGCAGGCGCTCACCGGGGCCAATGTCGAGATGAAAGTTGGCGGCCTGGCCCGCGTGGACATTCTTTACCGCGAACCGTCCCTGCGCGGCCATCTGGTCTGGTTGCTTGCGCCAAAGGTTTTTGACGCACTGGACATGTAAGTTCAAGCAGCATCAACTCAGCCTAAACAGCGCTCTTTATTCCATAGGAGTCCCAAATGGCAATCGAACTGGCATGGGTGAACGACGAAAACAACGCACTCCATTATCAATTCCCACCAAACTGGACCTGGGACGATTTCTATCGGGTTAAAGCGGAAGCCGACGCTTTGCTGGATGACTGTGACCACGATGTTGTGTTGCTCTTTGACATGGCCGACACCGCCAAAATCCCGGCAGGTGCGCTAACGCAAGGGCGCAATCTTCTCAAGCGTGCCCATCCCCGCGGCAAACCGATTATCCTGATCGGCACCAATCGCATGATCGAAGCGTTACTCAACATGGTCAATCGCCTGAATCCCGGCGACAAGAATTTACTGCTGGCTGTGCCTACATTCGACGACGCGCTGAAGCTGCTGGCCCAATTAAAGTAGCGGCATGACCAACGAGCGTACCTGATTTTGGCACGCCCGCTGTTGATGGTCTGTTGACTAAAGTTAAAGCGTTTTTACTAATGCCTCCAGGCTATCCCAGGACTCATTCGCCCCGGTTTCCATGCCTGATTGAATCATGCTATCGCGATCTGCAACGCTCTGGAACACTGAGGATTCTGTCATAGTGGTGATGCCACCGTGTTCCTCCAATGTCAGCGTTGCCAGCAAGACATGGCCCGGCATGCCTTCAAATTCGAACGTATTCACGATGCGTTCTGGTGCCGAAATGTCATGATACACGCCATGAAAACCGTACTCATTGCCCTCCGCATCGCGCTCGACATAGCGCCACAGGCCGCCCGGCTTCAGTTCCAGTTTATCGACAGTGGTTGTGGTGCTGTTGAGTCCCCACCATTGCGCGACCAGTTCGGGGTCGGTCAGCGCTTTGAAAACCAGTTCACGTGGCGCAGCAAAGTCGCGCGACAGGCTCAGTTCATGTTTGCCGGGTTCAGCGATCAGCTTAATTTTACTCATCGTTTTTTGCATCCTTTGTTTGCAGTTCATCCAGCAGATTGTCTAACCGATCGAAGCGCGCTTCTAGCATTTGACGATAGGGCGCGAGCCAGTCGTCAAGTTCGACCAATGGTTCTGGGCGTAATTCATACCAGCGCCGCTGGGCATCCTGACGGACGGTGACTAACCCGACCTCGCGCAAGACCCGCAATTGCTTCGATGTGCCGGGTTGACTGATCGCCAACGCCTTCGCTAATTCCCCGACTAAATAGGGCCGCTCACAGAGCAATTCAAGGATTTGCCTGCGGGTTGGGTCGGCTAACGCTTCAAATATCGTCATAGAACAAATATACCATATTAGTTATATAACTGTCAAGGTATATAAAGAACATTCGTGCTATCAATTACTTACGCCATAGATCAGGCAGAATGTGCGCTATAATGGCGGGATGAACATTGATACGCCCGAAAGCGTTCACGAAATCCCCGTTATGAATCCGGTCACTGGTGCCACGATTGGCAAAATTACTGCTGCAAATAACGACGAGGTGCAGGCGGTGGTCGAACGGGCACGATTGGCACAACCGGACTGGTCGGCACGCGGCCTGACCGAGCGCATTCGATTGCTGCGGCGCTGGGGTAATTTATTGTGGGCCGACCAACAGCGACTGATTGACGTCATCTGCGCCGAGACCGGCAAGCCACCGGTGGGGGCGTACAATGAAATCGCCATCAACGATCAGGTATTAGCGTATTATACCCAACATGCACCGCGCATTCTGAAACCGAATCATCGCCTGGCCTATATTCCCTTCTTCCAGCAAGCGCGAGTCTATTACAAGGCGCACGGTGTCGTTGGCCTCATCACCCCCTGGAATTACCCATTTTTTCTGGCATTTGTCGATTTGATTCCAGCATTGCTGGCGGGAAACACGGTGGTCCTGAAACCGAGTGAGATCACACCCTTTAGTGCCCATTATGGCCTGGAAAAACTGCGTCAAGCCGGGGTTCCAGATGATGTGGTCCAGATTGTTGACGGTGCGGGTGAGGTGGGCGCGGCGCTGGTTGACCGGGTAGATTACATCGGCTTCACCGGTAGCACAGCAGTGGGTCGGCAGGTGGCTGCCCGTGCCGGTGAACGATTGATTCCGTTTAGTGTGGAACTCGGCGGCAAGGATCCAACGCTGGTCCTGAATGATGCAGACCTTGAATTTGCGGTGAACGGCGTGTTGCTGGGCGGGTTGGAAAACGCGGGCCAGATGTGTACGAGTACCGAGCGGGTTTACGTCGAAACAGGTATATATGACCGCTTTGTCGAACGTTTGCAGCAACGGGCGCAGGATCTGGTGATGGGTTCCGGCTGGGATGCGCATCTTGGCAGCCTGACTCATGAGCGCGAAGTCCAGCGCGTCGAACAGCAGATTGCCGATGCGGTCCAGAAAGGTGCACGCCTTATTTTCGGTGGACAGCGCCGGTTGGAACTGGGGCCATTTTATTTCGAGCCAACGTTGTTGGCTGATGCCGATCATTCCATGAACGTGATGAAAGATGAAACGTTCGGCCCTGTTATTCCCATCATGCGGGTCAGTAACGTTGCTGAAGCGCTGCGGCTGGCGAACGATAACGACTATGGCCTGTCGGGTACGATTTATACACGTGACGTGCGCCGCGGCGAACAGATTGCCCGGCAGATTGATAGCGGGGATATCGCGATCAACCGGCCTTCATTGATCTGGGGGGCGAGCGCAGCCCCGATGGGCGGGCAAAAAGCCAGTGGTCTGGGGCGACGCGGTGGACCCGAAGGTTTGCGGCGCTTCGTCACATCACAAACGATTGTGACCGACCGAGTTCCGGCCCGTTTGCTACCCCCGGAACTCACCTACTTCACGGGGCGGGTGCGCGTTATCGTCAACTGGCGGCGTCGGGTGCGTCAGTACTTCCCCTGGTTGAACCTGTGATAGTTCCTGCATAAGTTTCTTCATGGCGGTTTGCCAGTCTTCAGCAGGCAACGATAGCGCGGTTTTTAAGGCTTCAATCGCGACATCATTGGACTTGCGTAGCGTCCAATACCAGACGTGCGGCAGCACTGGCAAGCGATGGCGCCAGTTCGTGTCAATACGCACATCTTTTATGCCCGGCCCAAAAATCCCGGACAATGGCCCGCCGACATAATCGCCGGGATAATACAGATTGGTCCAGCGGGTGCAGGCGAAGACCGCCGCGTGATGTAGCACGGCGATCGCTTGTGTACCGCGACGGGTTTGATAGGTCCTGAAGTAGGCATAGCGGCGCTGATTGCCCTGCTGTTCGGGATGTGGTGGACAAGTGGGTAATTCGCGCTGCCGAATCAAATCTTGCAGTTGTCGTTTCGTTGATGCCAAAAGTGGTTGGGCATAGGCCAGCGGACTGCCCAGTGTAATCAGATCCGTCACCAACCAGCGATTGCCCGCCCGCCGGTTTTCCAGCCAGAGTTGTTCCTGGGCAGCGCGAAATGTTTCCAGCGCGGTGTCATCCACCTGTTGATCCAGCGCTAACCCGGTAAACTCCAGGTGTTCGAGTGCGGTCTGGCGCAGGCCGTCGGGTTCGTGATGGGTGGCGTTATATTCCACCCAGGCATGTCTAACAATGTCATAGGCGATGATGCTGCCCAGACTGTGGCCGACCACGATGATACGATCATATTTGCCGCTGTCGTGTAACCTCCGTATGATGCGGGTGCCGGCAGCACGGATCTGCTGCCGCTGGGCGATGTTGGTAGGTGCGGGATACAGATAGCGGGCGGCATCACCCACAAAGCGCAGCACGGTAACATTGATGATGACGAACAGCAGGCCGACCAGCAGAGCCATGAGGCGGATGTCGCTAGAACCCCAATTAGGGCCAGGTTCGTTTTGCAGCAGGAATAACGCGATGCCGCTCAGCAACAGCGCCCAGATCACAAACCAGATCACCCGTATTTTGACGGGCACATTGCGCGGGTCGCGGAAAAGTAGATAACGGAACCAGGCCGCCACATGCCAAAAATTGGTACCCTGCATGTAATGCGCCCAGTAGAATTCGTAGAAGTCCGTCTGGATGGGCAAGCCGGTTGAGACCAGCCGCCCCAGTTCAAACGAGTCGGAGATCGTGTCGGGCTTGGTCCAGAATGGGGGCAAGCCGTCACGTGCTTTTGGCAACACCACCCCGGCAAAGGCCCGCAACATCTCCATCGGACGTTGTTCGCCAATGCCGTGAATAATCAGAACTGCCTGCCGCAGGTCGCGCTCCATCATCCACCCCTTGAGTCTTCTACTATCTACGAGCATAGCGCATGGCATGCAAATCGGAAACAACTTCGGGGTTTGAATTAGGTTGGTGATTATCGGTTGAGCTTAAGAAGTCACATAGGACTCTTTGTTGGCAATGCTACCTTCAGGCTTTGTCTGCTGTCGTTACAGTGGATGGCTGATTATCTTCTGGGAACATCACCTTTTCATAGACGTCCGCCAGAGCCAGCGTGCAGCCAATAGACGGCAGATCAAACGTGGCATGCAGGCCAGTGACATCCGCGAGATTCCAGGTGTTATCAGCCTGTTTTAAGTATCGTTCAATGCGCGGGGCATCCTGAGCAATCAAGAGGTATTCGTGCAGCGACTCAAGCTGGCGATAATGCTGGAACTTGGTGCCCCGATCAAATTTCTCGGTTGAAGGCGACAGCACTTCGATAACCAGTATGGGGTTGAGGAGCGTATCAAATTCGCCATCCGCAAACTGCGACTCGCCACACACGACGCTGATGTCCGGGTAGGTGTGCAGGCCCGTCGCCGCAATCTTGACCCGCATATCACTGGGACGGATTGTGCAGGGACCGCCCCGCAGTTGACTGCCAATGACGATAATCGAATTAGCACAGATAATATTATGCGCATCACTGGCCCCCGCCATCGAATAGGCATAACCGTTCAGGTATTCATGTTTGATGTCGCTGGCGCGTTCCATTGCCAGGTATTCCGCCTCGCTCATGACTTCGTGTTGTAACGCCGACATGCATCACACCTCATCCACTCTTGTGCTCAGTATAGCATAATGCAGATGCGCGGTTGCTCCCATTTTCTGCTATGATTACGGTAGCATGATAGAGAAAGCGTAACAACAATGGATGTGGCTCCAACTACAAATTTATTGGACGATATGTTGGAATTTATCCTGGCACGTCCCACTTTGGAAGAAATCATTGCTTACGAGGTTCCAAAAGAACTTGACCAACGATTACACTATTTGCTTGATCGCAACAACCAGGATACTTTGCAACTCGAAGAACGCGCCGAACTCGACGAATTTCTGCGTATTGGGCATATTCTGCGAATGCTCAAGGCCAAAGCGCGTCTCAAACTGGCTGATAAGGCATGACTTATATTCCGGCTGCGCTACGCCGTCTAGTCATTGAGCGAGCCGAAAATTGTTGTGAATATTGCCGGTTGAGTCAGGATGATGATGAGTTTTCTTTTCATGTTGACCATGTAATTGCTGAAAAGCATCATGGCGAAACCGTACCTGAAAATCTTTGTTTAAGTTGTTATATATGCAATACCTATAAGGGTAGCGACATAACTTCTGTTGATCCTCAATCGGGACAAGTCATTCAGCTATATAATCCCCGCACACAAGTGTGGTCAACGCATTTCAAATTAGCGGGTACACATATCAAGCCTTTAACAGCCAATGGTCGTGTTTCCGCCTCACTTCTACGTTTCAATATCCCAGAACGATTGGCGGAGCGTGCGCTCCTAATAAAGTTAGGAACATACCCTTGTCCAATGGTAACCATAAGCTTGGCGGGAGATCGAACTGTTGTCGATTGACCCGAACATCTGGAAGATCAGCCCGCAAAACCTGAATTTGCCGCCGGGCGTGGTGCATGTCTGGTTGGCGGACCTGAATCAATCGGATGCATGTGTTGAGCGGCTGACCCAGACATTGGCCCCCGGTGAGTTAGACCGCGCTAATCGCTTTCGCTTCCCGCATTTACGCCGCAATTATCTAACTCGGCAGGGCATTCTGCGCGATTTATTAGGCCGTTATATTGGGACTGGCGGCACGGCGGTGCAGTTCGTATTTGGCGCGGCGGGGAAACCGGCGCTGGCGGCCAACCCGCAACTGCAATTCAACATGTCGCAATCACAGCATCTGGCGTTGTACGGCTTTATGCTGGACCATGCAATCGGCGTCGATATTGAGTTTGAGCGCCCGCTGGCTGATCTGGAAGATGTGGCGCGTTATTATTTCGCCGCTGAAGAAAGGACCAGTCTCTTCAGCCTGCCCCGCGACCAGCAGGTTACGGCCTTTATCCAGTGCTGGTCACGGAAAGAGGCGTTTATTAAAGCGGTGGGTGAAGGCCTGCGCTATCCGTTAGATGCCTTCGCGGTCACGCTGGCCCCGGATATTCCGGCGCGATTACTGCGGGTTGATGCCCAACCGGAGGCAGTAGACCAATGGCGCTATGCAACATTTGATGTGCCGGGCGAATATGCCGCCGCTGCTGTCGTGACACACCCCCATTGGGAACTGGAACAATTTCAATGGACATACACTGACCATTAACCCTGCAGATGGGTATCGAGAAAGTCCAACACACACGTGTTGTAACGTTCCGGGTCAACCGTATTGTAATCGATATGACCGGCGTTCGGTATCAGGCACAGGGTTTTTGGTTCGCTGGCGGCCTCGTACATCCGTTGACTGTGACTCACGTTGATAACGTCGTCAATTTCCCCATGCACGAACAGGACCGGACGGGGCGCGACCTGGGCCAGTTCGTCAATGAAGCTGAGCTGACTGACGGGGACACCAGTCTGTTGATCGACAAACATGTTCACCAGCGGCGCGGGTTGCATACCACCAGTTAAAGCGCGGATAATTTCTTCCCAACTGGATTCAATGCTGGCAAAGCCGCTTTCTGAAATCAGTGCCTTAAATTCGGACATGGTGGCAGCGGCCCGGATGGCGACGACCGCGCCCAGCGAGTGCCCTTTGATAACAATTTTTTCGGCATCCACATCGGGCCGGGCCAGCACATAGTCCAGGGCGGCCCGCACGTCTTCAATTTCTGAGTAGCCCAGCGTCGTGACATCACCGTCGCTTGCGCCGTGATTGCGCAAGTCGAATAGCAAGCTGTTGTAACCGGCGGCGGCCAGGGTCGCCGCTGCTGATAAGTTGGCACTACGATTCCCGCTGAGGCCGTGTACATGAATCACGGTTGCGCCGTCACCATCAGTCGCCGGGATAAACCACCCGACTAATTTTAGGCCATCGCTGGTTTCCAGTTCCACATCTTCCCACTGGTTAATGCCAACTGATTCGGGCATGCCAATGTTCGTATCCCGAACTGGATGAATCCATTGACTGGCCTGCTGGGATGAAACGTAGGCTACCAGCAGTACCGCCAACCCAATGCCACCCAGCAGCGGCAGCACCGCCAGCCAGCGCCAGCGACCTGTAATCCCCAGATTGGCCCGCTGCCAGACCGCTAGGGCCGATACTGCCGTTCCCGCCAGCACCAGTAAGATTATGATTTCGCGCCATCGCGCCAGCATCGTATGGTTTGTCCTTTGGTGTGGAGGTCCATTAAAACCTCATCATCATTCGAAATGGGTGGAAATACATGTGTGCTTGCTATTGCCCCGCTTCAGTTGGTTGTGAGATTCCGGCGGCACGGTCAATGCAATCGCGCAATGCAACTGCCAGAACCTCGGCATGGGGTTCGCGCACCATCCAGCCGTGTTCGCCCGGCGATTCAATCACCTCGATCTCGCCAACACCAATATCATTCCAACCCAGCGTCGGATCAAATTGATCTTTAGCCGAGCGTTCGGTTGCCCGGAACAACGTGAGTTTGCCGTCATAGGGCTGGGGCTGATAGGCATCGTACATGTTGCCATAGGTTTCTTCCCGGTGGAATGTGAGTAGATATTCCGGCAGGGGCTGGCCGGTTCGGAGCCAGACGTTTTTCACCAACCGAATCCCGCGCTGGCGGGTGGCTTCTACCTTGTATTGGAGCCATTCCACCCGGCTGCGGGCGCGGTCAGCGAAATAGGCGACTCCCTGTGTTTTGATTTGGTCCAGGTGGTGAGCGATCTTCTGCGAAAGCGTCCGCTCTTCCCAGGAAACCACCTCCGCCCGATAATCGGGCGTCCAGCTATCGAACATCGCCACCAGACTCACGCGCTCACCCGCGGCCCGCAATTGTTGGGCAATCTCGAAGGCGACCATGCCGCCCAGCGACGATCCACCGAGATAGTAGGGGCCGGTCGGCTGTTCTTTGCGAATATCTTTCAGGTAGCGGGTTGCCATGACGTCAATGCTGGTATCCAGATCTTCTTTACCATCCTGGCCTCGCGCTTGCAAGGCATAGAATGGTTGGTCGGTCCCCAGCGCTTTCGCCAGATCACGATAGTAGAGAACATGCCCGTTGAGGTCGTGGACGCAGAAGAATTTGGGTCGGTCCGGGTTGCCCTTATTAATCGTCACCAGCGACGACCAGCCCTTCTTCACGGCGCGGGGCGCACTACTGGCTTGATCGGATGTCAGGCCCACTTCGGCGATAATCATGTCAGCCAGTTGGGCGATGGTTCCGGCTTCATAGAGGACCGCCAGCGAGAAACTCAGATTGTAGGCTTTTCGAATCTGCGCGAACAGGCGCACCGCCAGCAGGGAGTGGCCGCCAAGATCGAAGAAGTTATCATCAACGCTAATCTGTTTGATTCCGAGCAAACTCGACCAGATGTCAGCCAGTTGCTGCTCAACCGGGTTGCGCGGCGCGATGTAACTGCCGTTATCATCTGACCGTTCCACCGTAATCGTCGGTTCCGGCGGCTCGTTCATCGTTGCCACAAATTTGGCGAGGCCATGCATATCGAGTGAAGAAGCAATGACCTGTGGTGCAGTCCCACCCGCCAGCACCCGCTGGAACACTTCTACGCCCTCTTCAGGCGTGATGCCCTCGGTTTGTGCCAGGGCCAGCATGGGCGAATCTGCCAGTTCGTCGGCGTCACCGCCTTGATGGGCCGAACCCAAATCGGATGTGAGTTGCAGGTCGGCCTGGTCCACGCGCTTCACGGTGAAGTCATCAATTTCCAACAGCACGTTGCCCTGCTCATCCATGAGCGTGATGTCAAAGGTCTGGACATCGGTGGGGTGATTGGCGTAGTCCAGGTATCGGATATGGCTCCAGATGCGCTGGGGCACCGGCGCATAATAGCGTACCCGCTTGTACGATAGCGGAACGAAGAATTGGGTATTTGCGTCATAGTCTGGCACGAGCATCAAGCCAAAGCCGGTTGCCATATCAAGCAGCGCCGGGTGAATCAGGAAATCACCCAGATCGGTGACATACGGGCTGGGTAATTCCAGCGCGGCCAGGGCTTCCGATTCGCCAACATAAACATGCCGAATATTTTGCCAGCGGGGGCCAAATTTAAGGTGCAATGCCTGTCCGTTGACCTGCGCCAGGTCGGTAATGGCGCGTTCATCCACCCGGCACGCACTGCGGATTTTGTCGAGGTTGCGCTGCGGTGGCGGGTCAAACGTGCTGTAACTCACCTTGCCAACTGCATATTCCTTCTGGCTGTTGCCCTGGGGTGTGCTGACCACAAAACGACAGGCTTCCGTCTGTTGTTCCAGCGTGACATGGACTGGTTGTGGGGCTTGATCGGAGACGCCGAGCGGTAGTAGAAAATACAGGTCCTCAATCATCACCGTGCCATCGGTTGGTGGCTGATGGGTCGCCAGTGCGGCACGGGCGATTTCCAGATACCCCGTGCCGGGCAACAAAGCTGAGTCATCCAGCAGACGGTGTTCATCAATGAACCAATCGGCTTCGGTATATTGGGTCATATAGACGCTGCGATCTGCTGAATGGAACGCCACTTTACCCAGCAACGGATGACCGCTGTCAGGATAACCCTGCAGTGCTTCATCGGGTTCGTAAGTCGTCTCAGCGGGTGCCGTCATGCCAACCTGGCTCCAGGTGCCCCAGTTAAGCGCGACGATGTAGGGTCCTGGCTCACCGGCGCGACTGTGGGCGAAGGCATCCAGGAAGGCATTCGCCCCGGCATAATCGGCCTGTCCGCCCAGGCCCAGCAAGGCGCTGGTGGACGAGAACAGCACCATAAAATCGAGCGGCTCATTAGCAAAAACATCGGCCAGCACCAGGGTGCCGACAACTTTGGGATTCAGAACCGACAAAGCCGATTCGAGCGTTTTCTCGGCGATCAAGGCATCATCAATCACGCCCGCTGCATGAATCACGCCATTAACGGGACCGAAGCGCTCATGGGTTTGGGACAGTGCCGTCCGCATGGTTGATAGTTGGGTCACATCAGCCTTGACGACCAGCACGTCCGCGCCCAGGTGCTGTAAGTTGCGGACCTTCACAATCGTTTTGCTGGTGGCGTTATTCGCGGGGTGGGTTGTCACCCATTCATCCCACTCATTTTCGGGCGGGAGGGCGCGGCGACTGACCAGCACCAGTTTGGCCTGATAATTTTGCGCGAGGGATTCCGCCATGATGAGGCCAATGCCACCCAGACCGCCCGTAATAAGATAGACACCGCCTTCACGCAGTCGCGTGGTATCGCCTGCGGGTGCGCGTTTTTGAATGCTCTGGGTCCAGCGCATGTCACGGCGATAGGCGACGACGGCTGCATCGGCTGGTGCAATCACTTCCGTCAGTAATTGATCGACCACATGGCTGATGTCATGCGTGAATGCGTTGCGCAATCGGGTCTGAAAATCCAGCTTCGGCAAGTCCACATCGATACTGCGGCAGGTGATGTCAGGCAGTTCGTGCGGGATTACGCGGTTCAGGCCCAGCAGAACGGCTTTTTCAGGATACGAAGGGCCGTCATCCAGGAATGTATGCATGTTATTGGAGATAATATTGAGTTCCAGTGGCTGTGGCAGGATTTCTTCGCTCAACGCCTGGGCCAGATACAGCAGGCTATCGAAGAACAGATCGTGCTTTTCCTCATAAAATGCCTGGCGTGTGTTGGGCAGGGCGCCATCGGTTATGGGCCAGAAATACAACACTTTATGCGGCAACCGTTCCGCCTCGCTCAAATCACCGATCAGCGACAGGCAGCCTTCACGATCTTTGGGATCGAGGGTGTAATGGTGGTCGTCACGTTTGCCTGACTGAATAGCGCGGGTGACGATGGTGACATCCTGGTTTAACTTCTGGAGTTGATCGACGACGCGCGAACCCAGGCCATAATCATCCACAAACACCAGCCAGCGGGTGCCTATCTCCGGTTGTTTGGGGTGCAACGGGTTGGTATCCCAGCGCGTGGTATAGAACCAGTCGTCCAGGTCAGCGCTCTTGGTGAGATCACGGTCGGCCACCAGCGATTTGCCGGGTTCTATCCAGTAACGTTTATGGTCAAACGCATAGGTGGGCAGTGGAATGCGGTAGCGACGTTCGCCCTCGTATAGCAGTGACCAGTCCACTGCCACGCCCGCGACCCACAACCGGCCAAAAGCAGTCAGGAAAAACTGCATATCGGAGACGGTATCACGGGGGTGGCGCAGCGATGAGACCGTTGGTTGGGAGACGCGCATTCGGGCCAGTGACGACAGCGTTGTGCCCGGCCCCACTTCTAATAGCACCACATCCGGGTAGGCTTCGGTCAGGGTAGCGACACAATCGCTAAAGCGCACGGTTTGGCGCAAATGCTGTACCCAGTAAGCCGGGTCAGTCGCCTGCTGCGGCGTGATCCAGTCACCGGTGATATTGCTCACATAGGGCATGGTGGGCGGCTGCAAATTCACCTGCTGTACCCCAGCGAGAAAATCGTCCAGAATGGGATCGAACATGTGCGAGTGGGCAGCGACGTTAATCACGAGCCGCCGCGCTTCAATCTCGTCCGCTTCCAGCCGCGCTTGCAGGTCTTCAATCGCCCAGGGTTCGCCGGAGATGGCGCACAATTCCGGGCCATTGACCGCGCCCAATGAGAGGTTGTCGTTTAGATAGGGGCGTACCGCTGCTTCAGACAGCGGCACACTGAGCATCGCGCCTTCGGGCATGGTCTCCATGAGTTGTGCCCGCACCTGGACAACGCGCAACGCATCATCCAGCGTTAGCACCCCGGCCAGGCAAGCAGCGACATATTCGCCCAGACTATGACCGATCATGGCAACCGGTTCCAGGCCCCAGTGCCGCCAGAGTTGGGCCAGTGCATAGTTGGTGATAAACATGGCAGGCAGCCAGTTGGTGATGCGGGCAAATTCCTGCGTGACGGCCTCCATATTGGCAGTCGCGGCGGGGAACATCAAGCTTTGCAAGTCAATGTTGTGAATAGCTTTGAGCCGTTGTAAACAATCGTCCACGACTTCGCGATAAACTGGCTCCTGATCGTACAGGTCGCGGCCCATGTTGATGTAATGGGCACCACCACCGGGGAACATAAACGCGATTTGCGGATTATCGGATTGGGGTTTGCCGGTGGCAACGTGTTTGCGATCTGTCGCCTGTACGGTCGCAACGATGTCGTCAATGGTCTCACCCGCGAAAACGCGGCGGTGCTCAAATTCATGGCGACCGACCTGCAAGGTATAGGCGACATCGGCCAGGTTGACATCCGGGTTAGCTTGCAGGTGCTGCACCAGATTATCGGTCATGGTATTAAGCGCGGTTTCGGTGCGGGCCGACAGCGCAAACACCTGCCACGACCGGCTGGCTGGACTCGACGGTTCGACGGGCGGCG
Organism: Phototrophicaceae bacterium; assembly: GCA_965223835.1. GTDB lineage: Bacteria > Chloroflexota > Anaerolineae > Aggregatilineales > Phototrophicaceae > CAVYXZ01. The sequence continues at coordinate 4,922,406 of CBDCXQ010000001.1, read as the reverse complement.
CTTCTTCGAACACAATATGGGCATTGGTGCCGCCGACGCCCAGCGAACTGATGCCCGCGCGGCGGGGGGTGCCGTTGGGCGGAGTCCAGTTCTGGAGGGTGGCATTTACGTAGAAGGGGCTGTTCTCCAGACCCAGCGCTGGATTCGGAGCCTGAAAATTAAGACTGGGCGGAATCTGACGATTTTTCAATGTGAGTATCGTCTTGACCATACCCGCGACCCCGGCAGCAGTGTCGAGATGGCCGATGTTGGTCTTGACGGAGCCAATCGCACAGTATTGGCGTTCGGGCGTATTGAAGGCTTCTTTTAACGCCGCGATCTCAATTGGGTCGCCGATGGGGGTGCCGGTGCCATGCGCTTCAACATAGCTGATAGTCTCCGGTTCGACCTGAGCGACTGCCAGGGCTTCAGCAATTACGTCGGCCTGACCATCAACGCTGGGCGCAAAGTAATTTACCTTACCCGAGCCATCGTTATTGATCGCAGAGCCTTTTATCAGCGCGTGAATCGTATCGCCATCTTCCAGGGCATCGTCCAGCCGTTTGAGGACGATGACGCCCGCGCCGCTGCCGAACACGGTTCCCTGTGAGCGAATATCAAACGCCCGGCAATGACCATCGGGCGACAACACTTCACCTTCGCGATAAAGATAGCCCTGTCCGTGCGGTTGTTCAATGGTCACGCCACCGGCCAGCGCCATATCGACTTCGCCCATTGCCAGCGCCTGGACTGCCAGATGGGTTGCGACCAGCGAGGTTGAGCAGGCGGTCTGTACGTTCACGCTGGGACCTTTGAGATCCAGCAAGTAGGACACCCGCGTTGTGAGGAAGTCTTTATCGTTGCCGGTGTGCCGCACCCAGAACAACCCCAGGTCTTTCATCAACTGGGGGTTGGTGAACAGGTTGAAGGGCATATAGGCATTCATCCCCGACCCACCATACAAGCCAATCGCACCATCATAACGAGCCGAATCATACCCGGCGTGTTCCAGCGCTTCCCAGGCGACCTCGAGAAAATGACGATGCTGTGGGTCCATGATGGTGGCTTCCTGCGGCGAAAAGCCGAAGAAGGCCGCATCAAACATGGCGACATCAGCCAGCGGCGCACCGGCCCGCACATAATTCGGGTGGCGCAGTAAGGCTTCCTCAACGCCCATTTCACGCAGCTGGTCATCAGTGTAAAATTGAACCGCCTCAACGCCGTCACGCAAATTGCGCCAGAATTCATCGACATTGCGGGCACCGGGGAGGCGGGCCGCCATACCCACGACGGCGACTTCCGAGCCATTCAATTCATAATCTTGCGTCATTGTCTATCTGTACCTCGGATTTTTGCAGATCAGGTGTGCATTGCATGTAGTGCCACACGTTGGTTGGCATATGATACGACGATTGGGATTGTGAAGGGGCACACCAACGTGTACCCCTTACATAATATTACGTGGTTTGACCTTGCAATTGCTTAACGCCGCTGCCGTTGCAGGCGCATCTGGGCGCGGCGTTCGGCACGGGACAGTTTTTTGTCGTCAGTCGATGCCGGTTGTTGCTTGTCACTGATGTGGGCCGCGAGCGACTTGACTGTGGGGAACCGGAAAATATCGGTAATCGCCAGATCAAGCTCGAACGCGTCGCAAAGCTGCCGGTGCAGGCGCACAGCCAGCAGTGAATGCCCACCGAGGTCAAAGAAGTTTTCATTCAGGCCAACCTGGGGCACGTTCAGAATCTCGCACCAGATTTGTGTCACCCGGGTTTCCGTCTCGTTTTGGGCGGGGACGGCGGTTGCGGTTACTGGTGGCGCGAATTGCTGGGCTTCAGCCGGCGATGGCAGGGCCTTGCGATCAATTTTGGCATTCGGTGTTAGCGGGAACGCTGCTATCGGTAGGAAATGCGATGGGACCATGAATTCCGGCAACCGCTCTTTCAGAAAATCGCGTAACGTGGCGGCGTTAATGGCCTGTCCAGAATTTGGAATGAGATAGGCCACCAGACGTTTGTCGCCGGGTACATCTTCACGAGCGATCACGACGGCTTTCTCTACCGTTGGGTGTTCGTTGAGGCGGGCTTCAATTTCACCCAGTTCGATGCGATAACCGCGCAGTTTCACCTGATGATCGACACGGCCCAGGAATTCCAGCTTGCCATCGGTGCCCCAGCGGGCCAGGTCGCCGGTGCGATACATGCGGGCATCGGGAATAAAGGGGTCGGTGACGAAGCGTTCAGCGGTCAATTCGGGGCGGTGCAGATAGCCACGCACCACACCATGCCCACCGATGTAGAGTTCACCGGGCACGCCCACTGGCGTCGGCTGCAGGTTCGAGTCCAGAATGTAAATCGACGTATTGGTGATGGGACGACCCAGCGGAATGCTGTCAGTCTCGCCATTGAGTTTATGCGTCGCCGACCAGATAGTAGTTTCGGTGGGACCGTACATGTTCAGGACGTCGCCGGGTACGATCTCGCGCAGGGTGGCAGCCAGGGTCGGTGGGAACGCCTCACCACCCACGAACATCTGCTTGAGGTTCCCCAGTGCTTCCCGATTTTCGGGACTTTCCAGCATCATGTCGGCCATAGACGGTGTACACTGCAAGTGCGTGACATTGTGCCGCTTGACCTGACCCGCCAGCGAGAAATCACCACCCAGATTGGATAGTTCGCGCACGCGATTCAGGTTATGGAGTTGTTCCAGCACGGTGTCCGTTGCCACGCCATAGTCGATCAAACAAGCGATTTCGTCAATGTCAATGGCTTTCATCTCATCAACGATGTCCAGGCAAGTCTCGATTGTTCCGAAAAGACCACTGGTTTCGAAATAGCGTTCAAAAGCGTGGTCCAGTAACGCTTCCAGATCCTCATCCGTCAGGTCTTCCGATTCGAAAACCTCCATCGGGTTCTTGCCGGTGGCTTCGGCTTTTTGCTTAAAGGTCGGGAAACTCCAGGCCGCTGCTTTGATGAGGCCCACTGAACTGCGCAGGTAATCTTTCATTGGTTCGCGCACCAGTTCGCGCACGACGTCATAGTCATCACCGACAAACGTGTGGAGCATGATGGTCACATGACCGGGGCCGTCGTGACCGGCATCTCGCCGGGCCTGCCGGTAAATCGCAATCTTCTCACCGACTTCCTGTGGTGTCTGACCCAGCAGATGAGTCAGTAGATTGTAGCCCTTTTCACCTGCCAGGCGGAACGTTTCCGGGTTACCGGCGGCGGTAATCCATACTGGCAACGTTGCTTGAACGGGGCGGGGTAAGGTGCGGACTTCAACGTCATTGCCAGTTGCGCCGGGGAAGGTCAGCGTATGGCCCTGCCACAATTGTTGGACATCCTCAATATCGCGGAACATCTGATTCTTGCGGTCGGCGAAGGTTTCCGGCTTCAGCACAAAGTCATTCGGTTGCCAGCCGGCTGCAAACGAGATTCCCACCCGGCCTTTGGAGAGGTTATCAACCAGTGACCATTCCTCGGCGATACGGATCGGGCTATGCAGCGGACTCACGCAGCTTCCGGCCAAAAGCTTGACGTTATCGGTGACCATCGCTAACGCAGCACTGGCAACGGATGGGTTGGGATATAAACCACCGAAGGCATGGAAATGCCGCTCAGGCGTCCATACAGCGTAGAAACTGTTTTTATCGGCGAATTTTGCACCTTCGATCAGCAGTTGATACTTGTCTTCGGCATGTTCGCCTTCGTCGCTGGCGAAATAGTACAGACTGAAGTCGATATTTTTATCCGCGTGGGCATATTGCTGCGTCTTCATGCTATCGGCATAGAGCACGACCTTGAAGCCGCGCGTGAGCGTCCACAAGAGTTCCAGTACGGAAATATCAAAGGACAGGCTGGTTACCGCCAGCCACGCGCCAGGCGGGTCGTGATGAATATCGTTGTCCATCCCGGCGAAGAAGTTAATCACATTGCGGTGTTCGATCATGACGCCTTTGGGCAGGCCCGTCGAGCCGGAGGTATAGATGATATAGCTCAGGTTGTGGGGCTGGACGCCACTGTCAAAATCGGTAGTGGGCTGAGCGCGATAGCTGTCATCATCGACACACACGACCTGCGCTTGATGCGGTGGCAACTGGTCAACCAGTTTGCGCTGGGTTACGAGGACCGGCACCTGAGCATTTTCGACCATAAAGGCAATGCGATCTTCAGGATAGGTTGGGTCCAGCGGGAGGTAGGCACCACCAGCTTTGAGAATACCCAACAAGCCGATCATCAGATCCAGCGACCGTTCAGCATACAGGCCTACCGGGACATCGGGGCCAACGCCCAGTTCGCGTAAGTGCTGCCCCAGTTGGTTGGCCTGAGCGTTCAATTGTTGGTAGGTCAGCGCCTGATCTTCGAACACGACCGCGATGTCTTCCGGGCGTTGTGCGGCCTGGGTCGCAATTTCATCGTGAATACAGACTGCCGGGTAATCGGCTGCCGTCGCATTGAGCGTGACCAGCAGATGTTCCAGTTCGGCTGCCGTATGCAACGAGACCTGCCCCAGCGGTACATCAGGGTCGGCCATCACATTGTCAATAAAGGTCAAGATACCCTGGCCCAGCGCGGCGACGCGCTCCGTATCAAAAACCGGTTGGCGGTATACCAGTTGCCACTGGGAACCGTCAGCGGCAATCACCAGGGTCAGTTCGCTATCAGAGTTCGGCTTATACTTGTCCACATCAGCGACGATCTCAATCGTGACCGGGTAAACCGGCTGGCCGTTGGGTGCACTCAGCTTTTTCAGTTCAGGGAAGCGGGCGACTACATCGCGGACGTAGGTGCCACGAGACTGCGTTTTGGCAACCTGTTCTAGCAAGGTTTGCAGGGCTGCATTAGCGGTGATGGTTTTATCCAGCTTGACCCGCAACGGGACCAGTTCGCCATAGAGCGCTTCGAAGCCACGAAATTCAGCATGGTCAGGAACTGACTGGAAGCCAACATCAAAGTGAGTTTCGGTTTCAGTAATGCGGGCCAGATATAGACTAAACACCGCTGCCAGAAAGTCAGCCTGGGCGATTTCATCAGTGTTAAAGTTGAAATCTGGTACGGACAGCGAGTGGGTCTCAAAGGTGGGTGCATCGGTGCGGGTGCGATTAACATACGGAATTTCGACTGGTTCCAACTGCGCCAGCCGCCGCGCCCAAAACCTTTCGTTGCGGACGACCGTATCATGCAGATCGGTCAACCGCTGGGCCGAGGTGGGGTCCAGGTCGCTGATTTGCCAGCCTGCGATGCCAGCGAATTCGGTTAACGGAATCGGCTCACCGTCAAGCGCCAGCAGTTGAGTTAGCCGAATATCCTGGGTTGCCGTCGCTGCCGTGATCGATTCTGGCGAGGTTTCTAACACGGTACCGGGCAGGGCACCCGATTGCTCATCCAGCACCTCGACCTGGGGCACCAGCACCCAGCGCTGCCCGATCTTGAGTTTGGGCATCCCCAGTGGATTTTCGTACTGCGACCCAAAATTGAGTGCCCTGACGAGCGAATCAATGGCTTCGGCGGGGCTGTTCAATGAAATAACCTGGGCTGCTGGTGGTCGTTGATATTTGGAGAAGTAGGTTTTTTGCGAAAAATCCTGTTCAATTCGCGGGAGCGGACCTTTTTCCAGATCGTCCAGCAGTTCGCCAAACGTATCGACCCCGATATCATAGCACCGCGCATTCAGCGTGAAGGCAGTTTCGTCTGCGCTGACCGCGAAGCGACGTTGTTTATAGATAACTCCGGTATCAACAGCCGCTAGCATCTCATGCCAGGTCACGCCATGCTCTTGTTCGTCATTGAGCAAGGCCCAGCTTGTAGCATACAAACCGGCATAGCGCGGCAGCGGGCCATCATGAAAATTGATGCTACCCTGCCGGGGTAATGCGAGAATTTCGTCCGGGATGATCGACAGGTTGGCGATGCTAAACAGGTAATCAACAGGTTCAGCCTGCAAAGCAGCTTCCAGTTCATCCAGCCGCCTGAAAGTGGCGACATTCTGGGCCTGGCCCCATTCGATAATCGCTTCATTCTGTGAAACCACATGCTTAATCGTGTGGCCGCGTTCCAGCAGCAGCGTGGCACAGGTAATCAACAGCGATCCATTGCCGACAAGTGAGCACTGATACTGATTTTTCAATGGATTTCCCCAATCACTACGAAATAAACCTCAAGAGTTGGGTGGGTTTAAATTCGATTCAGGATAGCAAGGCAAAACTAAAACAGTCCTAAAACGAAACCTAACTAACGCACCTTACATCGCTGAGCCAAAACGCCTCAGACAATCGGCGGACTGTACCCAAAAAGCCGGATTATTTGCCTGACATCTGTAACTCACTTTAGGGTGACTCCGGGCGACAAGCAAGTTAAGAAGTTTCGATTGGGGGGGTGATTTTGTGCCCACTTATAACGGAATCGTCAGGCTTTCCAGATCACGCGGATAATAGGTCATCATCTCGATACCCTCTTCGGCGATCGCTACCGTGTCGGAGTGCCGGAATCCACCCAGTTCCGGGGAATACAATCCGGGTTCAACGGTGAACACCATGCCGGGTTGCATCGGCGTGTGGTCGGCAATGTCCATAAACGGCCCTTCGTGGTAGCGCAGGCCAATCGTATGACCGGTGTGATGGCGCCAGTTGTCCATCAGATCGTGTTGATCAAAGTAGGCCCGCACCGCTTTGTCGACATCAGAACAGGGTTTGCCGGGTTCCATTGCGTTGAGGGCGGTATCCTGCAGCGCGACCATGTGGTCGAACATGCGCTTTTGCGCATCGGTCGGCGGCCCCATAAACATCGTCCGCTCCAGCTCCGAGCCATAACCCCAGACCGGCGCGGATGCCCCCGTGACCAGCACGTCCCCGGCCTGAAAGCGAAGATTATTCGCCAGCGCATGGGGAATGGCTGCGTTGCGGCCAATCTGACCGCGATAGCCAGCATAAGCGCCGCGTCCCATCATGCCCGACTGGGCGCGATAGATGGGGCCGATGGTGTTGTACATCGCCAGCGTCGCTTCGTTGGTGGCTCGTTGGGCAACTTCCGTCTCCGAAGCGCCGACTTCGGTATAGTTTTGCAGGAGCATGTGGGCCAGATTGCCCCACTTGCAACTTTCGCGCAGGCAATTCAACTCGGCTTCGGATTTGATCGCCATCTGATCTTCGATGAAGCCACGCACCGGCTTGACGGTTACGTCCATAATTTCGGAGAGCAGCGGCCCGCGATAGCCGAAAATCCAGGGATAACCATCGCTATCCCCACCGATGTCCTGGCTGATATGCAGGTCGTTCAATAAGTCCACCAGAATGTGCATGGGATGGGGATTATCAGGATACTCTTGATAATGGGCGACGTGGTTGATGAGCGCATTGCCCTGCGCATGTTCCAGTTCGAGGCGGGGCACAAACAGGGCGCGTTCACCCTGACGATTCATCACAAAGCCGATGGGCCGTTCAGTGGGGATGAACGAAAAGCCGGCATAGTACAGCACGTAATCGCGGTCGAACAGCACCACGCCGTTCAGATTTTCGCGTTCGAGATAATCGCGCAGTTGGTCGCAGCGTTGATTGTGTTCCGCATCACTGATTTGCAGTTGCATGTCATGTTCCTTTAGCAATATTTAAGTACATAGGTTGAGATTATAACGCTTTCGCTGCTGTGGCGTACTGACCCGGCCTATACGGTTCCACTTCGCGTTATAATCGGGGTATGTGTGACTGATATGACAGCCGAGAGCGCCGATGTCCAGCGATTTTTCGAACAAACCACGCATTTTCATCTCGTATTCGCGCAAGGATGGTGAAGCCTTTGCCGCTGATTTGCGGCGCAAGCTGATTGACATCGTTGGCGAGGTAGCGCTATGGCGCGACCGGGACCGCATGGAGGGTGGTGTCGCGTGGTGGAACCAGATCACCGAGGCGCTGGACAATGTGCAGTTTATGGTGTTGGTCGCCACCCCCGCCGCGATGGAATCGGCCATTGTGCGCAAGGAGTGGCGCTATGCGCGGCAGCAGGGCGTGTGCGTCTACCCGGTGCAGGTGCCGGGTCTGGCGCTGGATTTCGCCGCGATGCCCCGCTGGATGCGGGACAGCCATTTTTACGACCTCGACAAAGAATGGGACACGTTCGTTAACTACCTGCAAAGTCCTTGCAATGCGCCGCGGGTGGCGTTTATGGCGCCCGATTTGCCGACGCATTTTGTGGAGCGGCCCCGCGAGTTTGACGCGCTGGTGAACCTGCTGTTGGACAGCGAACGCGACAATCCGGTAGCGATTACGACGGCGCTGCGGGGAGCGGGCGGCTTTGGCAAAACGACGCTGGCGGCAGCGCTGTGTCATGACGAGGACGTGCAGCAGGCGTTTGACGATGGGGTGCTGTGGGTGACGCTGGGCGAAAAGCCGAATCTGGTGGATGCGTTGACCAAGCTGTACCGAGCGCTGACTGATGAGAATCCGGGCTTTGTCGACGTGGAAGAGGGCGCGACCAAACTGGCGGAACGACTGGCAGATCATGATTGCTTGATGGTGATTGACGACGTGTGGAATCCGGTGCACCTCAAGCCGTTTTTGCGCGGTGGGGAACGCTGTGCCCGGCTGGTGACGACGCGCCTGCTGGATGTCGCGGTTGAGGCCAACGCGCAACGCATCGACGTGGACGAGATGACGACGGACGAATCGGTCAGGCTGTTGCTGGCGGGAATAGACCCACAACCAGACGATGTAACCCCCTTCGCGGCGCTGGCGGAACGGCTGGGCGAGTGGGCGCTGCTGCTGGAAGTGACCAACGGTACGCTGCGCAAACGCATCGAAAAGGGCGCAAGTCTTGACGCGGCGCTGGAATACGTCAACACGGCGCTGACCAAACGCGGCGTGGGCGGTTTGAAACGCGGCACGAGCGACGCGGCGGTACAGGTGCTGGACACGAGCATTGACCTGCTGGCGGCGGACCAGCAGCGACGTTTGTACGAACTGGCGATCTTCGCCGAGGACAGCGACATTGATACGACCTCGGTCATGGCACTGTGGGACATAGACGCATTCGACACTGAAGAACTGCTGGACCTGTTCGATGACCTGTCGTTTGTGCGGCTGGATGCCGAACTTGGCACCATTCGGCTGCATGATGTGGTGCGCGAGGTGCTGGCCGACAAACTGGACGACCCTGCCGCTGTGCATCGTGGCTTGATCGATAACTACGGTGACCTGACGCAACTCCCGGATGATTACGCCTGGAACAACATCGCCTACCATCTTATTGCCGCTGACCAGCGCGATACGCTACGCAACCTGCTGTTGACCACCGATTATCTGCAAAACAAGCTGAACGCTACCGCTGACCCGAATACGCTTATCGCCGATTGTGATGCGCACAGCACTAATAATAATGCTATTCGACTGGTGAAATCCGCCCTGAGCATCAGCAGCCACATCCTGTCCGAATATCCCGAACAGGGCCTGACACATATCTACGGGCGCTTGCTGAGTTACCACGATGACTATCCCGAAATTGCCGAACTGCTGGATGCCATTGCTAACCACAAGACCCACCCGGCACTGTTGACCGCCCAACCGACTTTGCAGCAAGCGGGCGGGCCATTGCTGCGGACCTTCACCGGGCATACGAGTTATGTGAAAGCGGCGGCCTTTGCCCCCGACGGCAACACCATTATCTCCGCCAGCAATGATGGCACCCTCAAGCTGTGGGACGTGGCGACCGGGCAGGAACTACGGACCTTCGCCGGGCATACAGCCAGTGTGAATGGGGTGGCGTTTGCGCCGGATGGCAGCACCGCGCTCTCGGCGTCAGGGGACAAGACGCTCAAGCTGTGGGACGTGGCGACCGGGCAGGAACTACGCACCTTCACCGGCCATACCAATTGGGTGAATGGGGTGGCGTTTGCGCCGGATGGCAGCACCGCGCTCTCCGCGTCTAATGATCAAATGCTCAAGCTGTGGGATGTGGCGACCGGGCAGGAAATCCGCACCTTCACCGGCCATACCAATTGGGTGAATGGGGTGGCGTTTGCGCCGGATGGCAGCACCGCGCTCTCGGCGTCAAGGGACAAGACGCTCAAGCTGTGGGACGTGGCGACCGGGCAGGAACTACGCACCTTCACCGGCCATACCAATTGGGTGAGGGCGGTGGCGTTTGCGCCGGATGGCAGCACCGCGCTCTCGGCGTCTGAAGACAACACGCTCAAGCTGTGGGATGTCCATAGCGGGCAGGAACTCCGCACCTTCACCGGCCATACCGACAGGGTGACTGGGGTGGCGTTTGCGCCGGATGGCAGCACCGCGCTCTCCGCGTCTAATGATCAAACGCTCAAGCTGTGGGATGTGGCGACCGGGCAGGAAATCCGCACCTTCACCGGCCATACCAATTGGGTGAATGGGGTGGCGTTTGCGCCGGATGGCAGCACCGCGCTCTCCGCGTCTAATGATCAAACGCTCAAGCTGTGGGATGTCCATAGCGGGCAGGAACTCCGCACCTTCACCGGCCATACCAATTGGGTGAGGGCGGTGGCGTTTGCGCCGGATGGCAGCATCGCCCTCTTCGAGTCATTGGACAACACGCTCAAGCTATGGGATGTAGTAAGTGGGCAAATATTGCAGGATCAGCCAGATACACCCGCCAATCGCGCCGCGCTGTACCGGCAGTATGGCGTGTCGCTAGACCCGGTATTGCCTGAGTGGGATTTGCTGCTGCTTGGTTCAGGTAACGCCGTCGAAATCCGGCGAGGGGAGCAGCGGTTGTTTGCTTTCGCGACGGACGGGACTGTTTACAGCAGTGGCGTCGCGCTAGCACTGCATATCGCGGTTGGGGATCGTGGCGGCGTGGTGCATATCCTGCGGCCTAACCCGACGCTGCGGCGGCTGATGATGGGTGCGGAATAGGGGCTGTGAATCGTCGGCTGGGGTCAGGCGCGTTATCATTGCAGTACAGTGGGTTTAGACCCATTGTCTAAAACTGCGAGGGACTCACATGACGGAACGACGTATCCAGCGGGTGGCGATTACGGGCGTGCTGGGCAACCTGGGCGGCAAGTTGATGCGCTACCTGGCGGCGCAACCGGCGTACACACGGCTGGTGGGGCTGGACCTGCGTCCGCCGACGGTGGATGATCTGGCGGCTATTCAAGAACATGTACAACATGGCGCGGAGATCACGCTGCAAGCCTGCGATCTGACGGATTGGCAGGATCGGCGCTGGCGGGACGTGGTGGCCGGGGTGGATGCGGTGGTGCATTTCGCGGCACAGAATCCGTTTCCCGAAGCGACCTGGACTGATGCTGCCGTCACCTATGCCATGACGCTCAATCTGGCGCGGGCGGCTGCCGAGAGCGGTGTGCAGCGCTTTGTGTTCGCGTCCAGCAATCATGTCATGGGTCGCTACAAAGATGAACCGCTGGCGTCGCAAGTTGGTCCGGGTGAATTGCGGCCTGATCTGGAAGCGGGTGTCGGGACGGTGTGGCATACGGGCGTCGAACTGATCGATTCCACGACGTATGCGGTGCCGCGCGTGGCGACGGAATGGCTGCTGCAGGCGACGGCGGCGCAGACGAATGGCGCACTCGAAGGCGTGTGTGTGCGCATTGGCTGGTGCCAACCCGGCGAGAATCATCCACGCACGTTGAACGCGGCGGGCACGCCCACGCTGGAACATCAAGCGCTGGCAGATGACCCCGACATGGCCCGTGCTGACATCTGGTATAAAAGCATGTGGCTCTCCAACCGCGATTTCGTCCACCTGTTTGACCGGGCGTTGCAAGCTGACTCGAGCAACTGGCCGGGGCCGTTCATCATCGTCAACGGCAACTCGAATAACACCGACATGAAATGGAGCCTGGATGAAGCCCGCGATTATCTGGGGTATGCGCCGCAGGATAAGGTGTTCGATTACTTGTAGGGGCGGGCAAGATGCTGGACTTGTTGGATTATCGGCGGCGCGTGTTTGAGTTGTATGCGCAGGTGCGGGTGCTGGACGATCCGCAGGCGGCGTGGCAGCAGTGGCGACGGACTCGTGATGACCTGTTCGGCACGCATACGCAATCGGCGCTCACGGCTGAGCAGCGGGCAACGTTTCGCGGCCTGAAGTATTTCGATTACGATCCGGCGTTGCGGGTGGTGGTTCCTGTCGATTATGACGTGGCGGAAAAAATCTACAGCGGGGAGATTGGCGCTGATGGCCGGCTCGCTTACCAGCGGTTTGCGCAGGTCAAATTTACATTGCCCACCGGTACTGGCACGTTGTCCTTATTCTGGATTATGGGCTATGGCGGTGGGATGTTTATCCCGTTTGGTGACGCGACCAATGGTAAAACGACTTATGGTGCCGGGCGCTATCTTTATGACACGATCAAGGGGGCGGATTTAGGCGCAACCGCGACGGAAATCGTGCTGGACTTCAACTTCGCCTACCACCCTTCTTGTGCTTATGATGTCCGCTGGGTCTGTCCGCTGGCCCCGCCGGAGAATAAGCTGCCGTTTGCGGTGAATGGTGGCGAGCAATTATGATTTGGCGACGGTGATGGCGCGGCTGCCACCAAAGAAGCGTATCGATTCGGCGATACCAGCTTCACCCAGGCCACTGTAGCCCCAGGCTGAGCGCGGCACATTGGGATGTTGACCATAAAGACTCACGCTGTTGATGGTCACAGCCGTAACCTGGAGTTCGGCGGCAATCTGACGGGCATGGTTTTCATCAGCGCTGAAGATATAGCCTGCCCAGCCGGATTCGGGTTGATTCGCCAGGAAAATGGCCTCTTCATCATCTCTAAATAGATGGACCGCCGCCACCGGCCCGAAAATCTCGAAGATCGTGTCATCAGGTTGGCAGTTGGTGATTAACGTCGGCTGGATGAAATAGCCGGGCAAGTCGGGCAGGGTACCGGCTTGATGAACAATGCCACCGTTCCACATGAGTCGATTGACGGTATCATCAATCAACTGCTTTTGCTCCAGATGAACCAACGGCCCCATATCTGAATCGGGCGACATTGAATCCCCTATGATGAGATCCTCCAGGCGGCGCAATACCTTGCTCAGCAACTGATGATAGCATTTGTGATGCACGAGCAAGCGCCCCAGCGCCTGGCACCATTCGCCGTTGCGGGCGGTCAGCGCGGTGACGATGTGATCGGCAGCATGGTCCAGGTCAGCATCTTCCAATACAATGAGGGCGTTGACGCCACCTAATTCGAGTTGCAGGGGTTTGAGTTCAGTCGCACAGATTTGCGCGATGGTGTGCCCGACTTCACGGCTACCAGTAAATGAGACTACCTTGATGCGCGGGTCTGTCACCAATTGGGTCCCGACATCGGCACCTCCATGAACCAGTTGAAACACGCCTGCTGGTAGTTGGGTCGTTGCAATCGCTCGTGCCAGAACATCGCCGGAAAAAGGGTACCATTCCGATGGTTTGAGGATGACGGGTGCGCCGACAGCCAGCGCACTGGCGACTTTGTGAGCGGCGATAATGGCACCACCACTCCATGATGTGATGATGGCTGCTGGTCCCCAGGGTAATCGCTGTACCTGAGCATTGCCCAGGTGATTTGTCAGCGATGTTTGACGCAGACTCTGGGCCGCATAGCGGAACATCAAGGGTATCATGCGCGCCAGGCTGCGGGTTTGTTTAATGACGATACCGGTAGTCAGGGCTTCGATGTTAGCAATTTCTTCGAGGTATTGATCCAGTTCATCGGCTATTTGATCCAGTAAAGTTGCACGATCTTCGATCACAACTCGCCGCCAGATACCGGTTTGATGGACACGGGTCGCGGCGGCCAGAGCCTGGTCGAGAGCGGCCTCATCAGTTGAGCGCTGGGGGTGTAACGGCTCGTGGGTGTTGGGATTACTGATAGATGCAGATAGTTTGCGCAGCGGGGTGAAATTCTGCCCGTCAATATAGTTGGTCGGCGGGTTCAAACGAATCGCGGTGTTCGGCGTCTCCGTCATCATGGTATTCACTCCTATCATATAGTTTCAGGCCCCCCGCCTTATCTATGGTTCATTAATTAAATTTGTAATAAACCACCTGTTAACTACTCTGGCACCTACCACTCAAGCAGATCACGGCAGGTTGATTATCTACACTAAATTATAATAAAAAGTAGATTAGACCAATTACTCACAAAAGCGCTTGAACTGCCGCCGTGATTTAACCCTATTGTTTACCAAATCATTACAAACTACAAACGTGATTATGAATATTGTACAGAATATTTGCGAAAAGCAAGCACTTTTTTCAGGTTTTTTGCATTTAGGTTTGATTAATACTAGATCATCAAGCAATTAAGGTAGCAAAAAGACAGCGATCGTGCCGATAAATTGTGAGTTTTCACCAAATTTGCTTCAGGCAGGTCGCAACTCGACTGACATTTTGCAGTCTTATAATAAGATGGTGTTGAACTGAGTGGTAGTGAAATCATCGACAACGGGTAAGATATGCAGGAAATCAGCATGACCCAATCACTTAAACTGGAACGCTCCCAATCGCGAGTAGTTGAAGATCAAGCGGTCTGGTGGTCGCGTTTATTTGCTCCAACTGCAATCGCCCCGCTGGTCTATTTCCGCATCGCCTTCGGGCTGATTATGGTGTGGGAAGTCTGGCGCTATTTCAATTATGGTTGGGTTCATCGCTATTATATTGTCCCAGCTTATCATTTTACTTATCCAGGGTTTGGCTGGGTACAGCCCTGGCCGGGCGAGGGCATGGTCATTCATTTCCTGGGCCTAGCTGTGCTGGGACTGATGATCGCGGCTGGCCTGTTTTATCGGCTCAGCGCCGCCCTGTTTTTCCTGGGCTTCACCTATGTTTTTCTGCTCGACCAGACGCAATATCTGAATCATTTTTATCTGGTTTCGTTACTGAGTTTGTTGCTCATCTTCGTCCCGGCGAATCGTTATCTGGCAATCGACAGCCGAGTGCGCCGCAATATCCGGTCAAGTACCGTGCCCGCCTGGACCGTGTGGTTGTTGCGATTTCAGGTAGGTGTGCCCTACTTTTTTGGCGGTATCGCGAAGATTAATCCAGACTGGCTACGCGGCAGTCCAATGTTTTTCTGGTTGGCAGATCGCGCTGATTTTCCGGTGATCGGTCAGTGGTTTTCCGAGCGCTGGATGGCCTATATTTTCAGCTATGGCGGTCTATTTTTCGATCTGCTGGTGGTGCCCTTGCTATTGTGGCGGCGCACGCGCACACCGGCGTTAATCGTTATGACGCTATTTCATCTGACCAATTATCGCCTGTTTAACATCGGCATCTTTCCCTGGATGATGATGGCTGTTACCTGGATTCTGTTCGCGCCCGATTGGTTAACGCGCACCCGATTATGGCGTTTAGGTAGTGTGTCTGCTGTTGACGACCCAGCACCAACCGTGTCCCATCGGTGGCAGCGCTTGATCAGCATGATGCTGGTGGGATATGTAGCGTTTCAGGTCTTGTTTCCGCTGCGGCACTTCCTGTATCCCAGCTATGTTAGTTGGTCAGAAGAAGGCCACAACTATGCCTGGCACATGAAACTGCGAGGTAAGGCCGGTGATATTACGTTTTACGCCGTTGACCATGCCACGCGAGCGCGCGAAGCAATAGACCTTCACGACTACCTAAATGATCGCCAGATCGATAAGATGGCGACCAGACCGGATATGATTTTGCAATTTGCGCATGATGTCTACGCTGATTTGGCGGTTGATGGCCGAACCAATTTCGGCATTTATGTTGATTCACGAGCCGCACTAAACGATCATGTCTGGCAGCTGTTCATTGACCCGGCAGTTAACCTGGCCCGGCAACCCCGCGACATCTGGCACAAATCGTGGATTATTCCGTTTACGGCACCAACCTACGCTGAGGCGAATGCCGCGGGTCAGGCAGTTGATGATTGAGCGGGAATCACATAGACCGGGCATGGCGCGGCACTGAGGACTTTTTGGGTGACACTGCCCAACAGCCAGCGACTTAAACCCGACCGGCCATGCGTTGCCATGACAATGGCATTAATGTCCAGGTCAGTCGCGGTGCTGACAATGGTGGCGTCTGCTTTACCAGTTTGAACTAAAATATCGGTTTTGATACCAGATTCATTGAGGCGATCACTTATCTGACGCAGATAAGCCTCGGCTTGAACGACCATCTGGCGGGCCAGCCCCTCATACATATCACCAGCTTCGGGCATGATCTCCACCGGGTCGTCGGTATACCACGTACCCGGCGATAGATCGGGCGGCACGATGACGGCCAGCAGCGTCACCCGGGTTTCTGAACTCACCAGCTCGGGAAGATGTTCCAGGGCGTTTTCCGCCAGGCTTGATTGGTCAAGCGGCACCAAAATATGTTTGAGCATTGTCTTTCCCTTTGGATTTTTTGCCGATAAGGATACTCTATCTAGTTGGGTATAATCAAAGATGAGATGAAAACTGGTGACAATAATCATCTGTTACCTAATTAGATCTTTAACTTGTATAAACCCATTGCCCAGCCCTAACTCTGCATAAACTGCTGGGGCATAGCAGCCAACAACTCTAGATGGAACAATGCCTCTTATGACCCCCATAACGATTCTCGATAACAAGCGCATCATTCTTGGTGTAACCGGTAGTATCGCCGTTTACAAAGCGGTGGACCTCGCCAGCAAGTTGACCCAGGCCGGGGCGCAGGTTGATGTCATCATGACGGAAGCGGCGCAGCAGTTCGTCACGCCCCTGACATTCCAGGCTGTGACCGGGCGTCCGGTGTACAACGATTTGTGGCAGGCGGATAACAGCGGCGGACTGCCGACTCATATTGCGCATGTTGGGCTGGGCGAGGGCGCGGACTTGCTGGTGATCGCACCGATTACCGCGCAGACGATGGCGAAACTGGCGCAAGGTATGGCCGATAATTTACTCACGGTGACGGCATTGTCGGCCCGCTGTCCGCTGGTGATTGCGCCCGCGATGGATGGCGGGATGTATGAACACGCGGCGACGCAGGCCAATTTGCAGACGTTGTTAGCACGGGGCGTGCAGTTGATCGAACCTGATGAAGGCCGGTTTGCATCTGGTCTGGTTGGCAAAGGTCGTTTGCCGGAAACGCCGATGCTCATGGGCCATATCCGGCGGGTGCTCGGACAAAATGGTTGCCTGGCCGGGCGGCGGGTGATTGTGACGGCGGGCGGAACGCACGAGCCACTCGATCCGGTGCGCTTTATCACCAATCGATCCAGCGGAAAACAGGGCTATGCATTAGCACAGGCGGCGCTGGATGCCGGGGCACAGGTCACACTCATCAGCAGCGTGAGCGATCAACTGCCAACACCGATTGGAGCCGAGATTATCCCCATCGGAACGGCGGAACAGTTAGCGGCGGCGGTGCTGACAGCGGTGGTCGAAGCTGATGCGCTCATCATGGCAGCAGCAGTGGCTGATTTTCGCCCGGCGATGGTGGCTGAGCAGAAAATCAAGAAGAAAGATGATGGCGCTGGTCTACCACTGGAATTGGCACGCAATCCTGACATTTTGGTGCAGGTGCGGGAACAGCGTCAAAAAACGGGTTGGCCGCGAGTCGCGGTCGGGTTCGCGGCGGAGAGCGAGAATCTGCTGGCGAACGCGCAAGGCAAACTGGAACGCAAGGGGCTGGATTTACTGGTGGCGAACGACATCAGCGCGACGGATGCCGGGTTCGCAGTCGATACGAACCGCGTGACCATCCTCGATACACGGGGCGGTCAGCAAGCGCTGGACCTCACGACCAAAACAGCAGTGAGCGAGGTCATCGTCGAGCGTGTGGCGGCGCTTCTGGGGCAGATATAAATTGCTAGACTGGAGGCATTTAGTCAGCAGGGACTAAACTGTCTACGGGACTCATTATTGAAAAGTGATGTGTGTTAGCGTCGGTAGATGATCTTCAGTGTTTCACGGTCAAAAATACTTAGATCCTTTCCTACTTCACGACGCTTAAGACCTGCCTCAGTTGCCATTTTCTTTAGCCGCTTACCAATCTGCTGTTGAGCGGCATCAAATGGATCATCTCGATGATAATTTGCTTGAAGTAGATCAATATAGGCATGTTTTGATTGGTCCATCAAACAGCGTAGAAATTGACGATAGGTAAATTCCTCGCCGAGAGATTCCATTACACTCGGTGCGGTTTCCCAAAGTCTATTCAATGCTTGAGTAATATCGGATTCTGCCATTTTGTTTAGTTCCTGAGTTTCAAGGATTCCTATCTGGTGATTTTGAGTTAATTTAAAACGGCCCAAACGCGGTGCCATCGGAAAGCAGGACGTAGACCAGGCCGCTGTTGATGTCGCCGAAGAGCGTGCCGTTATCGAAGCGCTGAAAGGCGAGACTGGCGCGTTGTTCGTCGGTGCGGGCAAAACCGAGTGTCTCGCGCACGCGGTCAATATTGAACCAGACGGAGCCGAAGCCTAATTGCGGCACCTGCAAACCGGGCGGCGCGGTGATGCTGGACGCTTCGTCCACTGGCGGGAGCGTCGTGGTCACGGTCCAATGCTGGTTGGGGAAGCCGTCGTTGGTGGTTTCGATGGCCCAGATGGGACCGTTGCTCTGGAAGTACATCACGCCGTTTTCGAAGATCTGCACCACTCCATCAAACGTGACAACCGGCTCAATCGCACAGCCCAGCGCAGGCCCCGCCGTCGGGTCATCACGCCACGTTTCACCCAATTGCGCGGCGACTGGAATCTGGCAGCGCGAGGGACGCACAGTGGGAATCTGGGGTGCAAACGCCAGGGCTTGCGTCGCATCCAGAATGGGGACATCATCGCCGCTTTCGGCGGGTTCCAGAAACACGCCAACATAAACGGTAGCAGTAGGTGGGGCAGCAGTGGGCGGCGCGGTGAGCGTTGGCTCGATGGCGCGGCGAGTCGCTTGCTGTTCCGCTTCGTTGGGTGTGGGCGACATGAAGACTGTTGCCAGCACTTTGGCCTGGACATCAGGCTGCAAGTTATCCGCCGGAGCGGGAGTCGCGGTCTGGCAGGCGGCGAGGAGGAGGATTGTAGCTAACCTCACCCCCCAGCCCCCTCTCCATAGCGATCGAGAGGGGGAGTGATCTTCTTTTCGAGCGGTCAGTTGCCTGTCCCTGCACAATATGTTTTTATGCATCGTTATCTCCGCGCAGTTTGGCGAATATCAATGTGTTGACGAGTTCGCCATTCACGCCGCGCCGGTGATGGTGGAGATGGGCTTCTTGCGTATAGTCGCTGCGTCGGGCGACACTGGCGCTGGCCTGATTGCGGGCATCACAGCGGATTTCGACGCGCTCTAACTTCAGATCGTCAAAAGCGAAAGCGGTCAGTCGATTGACGGCTTCGGTCATGTAGCCCTGGCCCTGGTAATCAACGTGGAGCCAGTAACCGATCTCGCCGCTGGGGATGTCCCAGTCCAGATTAAACAGGCCCGTTGAACCGAGGTAGTCACCACTGGTTTTATGGATGAGGCCAAAACCGAAACTTTCACGGCGTTGAAAGGCGATAGCAGTACGGCGGGCAAAGCTTTCGCTATCGTCGATTGATTGCCCATGCTTCATCCAGGGCATCCAGCGGTGCAGGCTTTCGGCTGTGGCTTGAACAGCCGCATTGATGACCAGGCCATCACCGGGTTGGGGTGGGCGCAAAATGAGCCGTTCGCTTTCGAGTTGATCCGGGATGTCCAGCAAAATGGGGTGAGTCGAGGCGGGTTGCCGAGGTTCTGGCGGGCGACCGGAGTCAGGTTCAGCGGTATTCCAACCATAGAGTAGCGAATCAGTTAACTGGCCTGCTGTATCGCGGAAATCGTTATGCGTTCGCGCTTCCAGGGTGAAGCCGCAACGCTCCGCAACAACAGCGCTGGCCCGGTTGTTCACATCACACATAATCTCCAGGCGGCAGGCTTGTAAATGTTCCAGCGCAAATTGCATGAGGCCCCTGACGGCTTCGGTCATATAGCCGTTGCCCGTCAAGCTGGTACGCAGCCAATAACCGATTTCGAATGTCGGCACCTGCCAATTCACCGGGCCGAGGCTGATGCTACCAGCGAACTGGTTATCAGCCCGGCGGAAGATATGAAAATGAAAATAGTCGCGCGCCATAAACGCAGCGAATGCCCCCCGATTGAAGGCTTCAGTTTCATCCAGCGTCTGCACCGGGTTGGCCCAGGACAGCCAGCGACCTACCTCGGCGGCAGATTCGACGATGGCGGGATGGGTGATGGCAGAGTCGCCCGGCTGCATCACACGAATATGCAACCGTTCGGTTTCGTAATGGTCGGGGATGTCGAGGAGAATAGGGTTTTTCATAGTGTGTTTTCAATCCCCAGCCCCTCCCCATCCCACAGGGACGCTTCGCAGTCGCAATGGGGAGGGGAGCAAAGGCAGTTAACAATTGACAGACAGTTCATATTCATAATCGTTCTGAAAAGTACCATCGGGTAATTGGCGGTAGAGACCATAACGAATGCTGCCGATGTCGGTGACACGAGGAAGGCGGTAGACATCATGGATGGCCTCGTTTGCCAGCCAACTGGTCAGCGGACGCCAGCCATAGACCGGTGCATTCTGGTCAGCCTGGGCAACCAGATTACTAGCATCATCTAACAGATGGACGTAGACGCTGTAATCTGCATCTGGTGGTGTATTGGCGGCCCAATCAACGTTTAAGGTGATGTGATCCGACGTACAGGTTATCTTTGCATCCAGTACATTGATTAGCTCCGGCAGATCATGGTTAGTCACGCGCGGCTCACGGGCGATCGCGACTAGATTCGGTCCGGCTGCGCGTAAATACACTGGCACGTTTAGCTGCGTTTGCCACCAATCGACAGGATAATTGTAAAACACATAATCCGGCGTGACCAATGGTTCAGTTGCTGACCGGAAATCGGCTTTGTGATCGACCAGCGTTATATCAGGGCGTTGACCCCAGACATCACGGGCCAGCCCAACCGCAAAATGGCGGGTGCCCCAGGGCAACATCAAGGTTGAATTGGGTGGAACGTCGGGCAGCAGCGCAATCGTTTCCAGTCCAGCGGGGTCGGTGGTCAAGGCGCGAATGAAGGGGTAGTTCTGCGCCCAGAGGAGCAGGGCCATGAGCGTGGCGACGAGGGTAATGAGGATGCGAGCGGTGCGGAGTGTTTGAAACCTCACCCCTAAATCCCCTCTCCATACATAGAGAGGGGACTTGACTGGATGATTCTGATCCATTGGGGAAGGTGCCGCTGTATCTGCCCGCTGCACTGCATTGACCAACAGCCAATCCATGAGGAACAGCCAGCCAACAGCGATACTAAGCGTGACCTGTAGGATCAGTGCCGAGAGCACATCGCTGTAGAGCAGGGCGTGGAATAAATAGGCGCCGAGTCCACCGAGAATGAATGTTATGGCGGCGGTGCGATGACGGGCTGAGCGCGTTGCAAGTAACAACCCCAAAAGGCCGAGTACGATACCCGGCGCGGTGAGGTCAGTCAGCAGGACGCCGTTCACGAGTTGCACATTCGCCAGCAGTGCGGCCCACGACTGCGGCAAGCCGACGAAGCGCACGCCTTCCGCGCCCATGAACTGGGTCCAGAGGCCGGGTAATGTGCCTGGTTCGCCATAAACCCAGATGGCCCCGGCGTTGGCCCGTAGTGGCAGATAGATATAGGGGATGAAGCCGATGAGTCCCAAGAGGAGACTGATTATCACCTGACGCGGCAGACGACGCAGATTGGATGTGAGTTCCGGCCAGACGGCGAAGAGTAACGCGGGGATGAGCGTCACGACAGCGCGGTGATGGGCGACGGCGATGCCACCGATGAAGGCGAGATAGTAGATAATACCCCCATCAAGAAACCTCACCCCCCAACCCGTGCGAAGCCTCCCGTAGGGGCCGCTCCAAATCCGCTGCGCGAAACTGAATGGTTGATTTGGCGAAGCAGCTAACTCGTCGCTTGCTGTGGAGAGGGGGAGTGGAGAAGGCCAGAGGGCGAGGGCGTAGAGGATGATGACCAGCAACAGGCCGAATGTGTAAATCTCGGCAATGTTGTGATGAATCCAGACGGTGCGGGTGAGGCCAAATAGCAGGACCAGCAACGCGGCGGCCAGCGGTTGACGGGTGAGGCGCGTGCTCAGGATATAAAGGGTGATTAAGGCCAGCAGGCCCCACACGAATGAAACGACTGCCGGGGCTGTGACCGCCTTGATGCCCAGCAATCGCAACAGCGCCACCAATAAATTGCCGCTGATTACATATTGCGGATAGCCAGTGAAGTGCAGCGACCCCCATACATTGAGGACGATCTGGGTTTCACCCACATCAATCATGAAATAATGATCAGAACCGTTGGGAATCGTTTGGAGCGTGCTGAGGTAGATTAGCACCAGAAGCAACAGCACAATCAACAATGGTAAGTGGCGCGAACGCAATAGACTCCGCATCAGCGCACCGTGAGCATTGTCAGCGGGACCGTATCCCCCAGCGATTCGCCCGCCGCATTGGTTACGGGCAGACGATCGCCATTGCCACATTCACCGGGTGGACGTGTCTCACAGGTGTACAGGCCGACCATCAACTGATATTCACCCGGCGCGAGGTCAGCAGGTAAGTCAATCGTATATTCATCGCGAATATACCCATCAGGTGTCCATTCCAGGGTGGGGCGTCCGGCAGGATTCTGTTTATCGGCCTGGGCGACTGGTGGGCCTCCGGTCGAAACGTGGACGAACGTCGCATAACCATAATCAATCGGCTCACGCCCATACCAGTATACAACGAGTTCAAGGCGGTCGCCGGGGCGCAGTGTGGCGGTGTTGAGATCGTAGCCGAGCAATTGGATCTGTTCGCCAAGATTATAAGTGATTTGATGCTGTGCGATCTGGGCCGTTCCCGGCGGCGAATTTACCCAGGCCAGACCCTCGCGCATCAACCCGATCATGATGACCAGTTGCAGGATTCCGGCGATGATAAGGGGGCGGTAGTATCCGTGTATAGATTTTGTGTCGGCAGTGTTATTCATATTTGTGGTTTGTCGTCGAGCAAATCGGGCTGTGATGATTAGCCCCAATACTGTGACGAGTGATAAGCCAATGCCGATCTGTCGCGGCGGGGTGGCCCCCAGAAACAGGTGAACTACATGATCGCCAGCCGGGATCTCAAATGTGATGAGGCCGTGTGGGTTAGATGGTTGAACGGTGGCGGCTTCGCCATCAATCGTAGCCTGCCAGCCGGGGAAATAATAGGTCAGCGCTTCGAAGGTGAAGCCTGTTATGGTGGATACTTGCCATGTTGCATGTTGCGGGCCGTTATCGAGTAATGTGAGTTCGGTTCCAGCAGGTAAAGCAGCGCGATTGGCGCGGTCCAACGGGTAGCCATCGGCGAAGTCGGCCAGGAGGTCGGCATTGGCGCTGGGTTCAGCCACCACTGTTGTTGGCAGGTATTCGTCGGAGAAGGTCGTTGCCCGTTGCAGACCCTGTAATTCAACGGCATGATAGCCAGCGACTGAGGTATCAACGGTCACGTGCTCCCATTCATCGACATACAGTGTTGGCAGGGCCAATGTGATCGGCAGCAAGAGCATGACAACGGTGAGTAGATTACGAAATGGTGATGGCAACTTCTCCAGCCAATGGGCATTGTATCCAGCCAGAACTGCCAGGCAAAATGCGGTTGGCCCCAGAAAGCGCCAGGGAAATTGTAAGAATGCAAGCGGAGCAGCGGCCTGCCAGACGATCTCGGCCTGGGGGAGCATGAGCAAAATAATTATAAGCGTCATAAGGGAGAAGAAGATCGTTGAGACCTTCATCCTTTTTATATTTACCTCACCCCCCAACCCCCTCTCCACAGCCTGGAGAGGGGGCACAACGCGGTCAGGATTGTTTTGTGATGCTCCCCCGACACCATCAATTTGGTTTGTCGGGGTGATCTGATGTAAATGTTCACTTATGAGGGTACCAATAATTCCGATGATGCCGATGAGGGCGAGTGTCCATTGGGCGACGCCGAGGTTGAGCTGGTGGAGCAAGCCGTTGATGGCCCCAGCATCAGGGCGAGGTGAGAAGGCCAGCAGTTCGCCGAGCGGTACAAAAAAGTTGCGATAATCCAATTGGGCGATGGCGGTTAGATTACCAAGCCGGACGCCGTCCTGCTCCAGGATAACCGGCAACCAGAAATAGGCAGCCAAACCGATGCCGGCGATCAGTGCTGCACTCCCTGCTATAAACCGTTGCCATTTAACCTGACGGGTGATTAGTTGCCAGCCAAGCCAGGCTGCTAGCAGTCCAGTCAGGACTAATGCCATCAGATTATGGGTAATAATTAAGATGCCACCGCTGACTGCTGCCAGGGCGAGGCCTCGCCCGGTCTGCAACAGGCGACTGTAGCGCCACATGACCAGCGGAAACCACGCCAGAGCGAGTAGTTCTGGAAAAGCGCCGCGCGTATAAGGTTCGGTGAAGAGGATGTAGGGGCTGTAGACGTAAACCAGTGCTGCAAGAATGCCGCTCAGGGGGCTGCCCATTTCGTCTCGTAGGAACAGATACATGCCGCCACCCGCCAACAACATGCACAGCACGATCAGCGCCCGCAGGCTATCCAATGCCGAAAAGCCAAAGAGACGTGACAGTAAGCTGGTGACATAATAGGTCAGGCTGGCATAATAATGAAACACCGGCGAGCCATAGCCATAGTAAAAGGCCTCAGCCCAGGTGGGGATGAGCAAGCCATGAGACCAGGCACGATCCATCTCAGCCACGCGATAGGTGTGATAGAGCGTATCAGTGCCGTTGGGCAGACCCGGTTGTTGCAGCAGGGGCCAGAGCGTAAACAGGCAGAAGAGCAATGTGGCAATCAAACCGGTATCAACACGGTGTACAAACCAGCTTTGGGGGCGCGAAGTGGTGAGGGACATGGGCGCGATTGTAGCAGAAATCTCGTGCATTATTTATGGTGTGCTCATACAGGCTATATAAAATAAAGTATTGGAAGCACACATGCGCTTGTGCTTCTACGATTGAAGCGAGACAATGTATGAGAGTGAAGGATGTAGTGATGATTGAACCTGGTAAGCAAGCCCCAGATTTCACCCTGCCCAACCAGAACGGGCAACAGGTGAAGTTGAGTCAATTTCGCGGTCAAAAGGTGATTATCTTTGCGTTTCCTAAAGCTGGGACCGCTGGATGTACGATGCAAGCCTGTAGCTTTCGCGATACCTTCCCGGATATACAGGCACACAACGCGGTTGTGCTGGGCCTCAGCACGGACCGGCCTGATGATTTGAAACGCTGGCACACGAATCAGAATTTGCAGTATGATCTACTCTCTGACCCCACCCAGGCGGTGATTGATGAGTGGAACGCGGGTGGCGCATCCCTGTTGGGTCTGGTGCGCATGCCTTTTGCCAAACGCTCATACTGGGTCGTTGATGAGGAAGGGATGATTATTGATATGCAAATTGGGGTGGGTCCCCAAGAGAGCGTCGATAAGGCATTGCGTGCGGTACAGGGTGCTACCGCCGGTGCGTAATGGCCCTTGAACTGCTCTTCCTGCTACTGTTGATCATCGGCAATGGCGTGTTTGCCATGTCGGAAGCGGCAATGATCGCCGCCCGACGGGCACGGTTGCAACAGCGGGCTGAAGATGGTGATGCAGGAGCAGTGGTGGCGTTGGCGATTGCTGAGGAGCCGACCCGGTTTCTTTCGACCATCCAGGTCGGAATCACGTTGGTGGGCATTCTGTCCGGGGCCATTGGTGGCTCCACCCTGGCGCAGCGAATACAACCAACGATCGCGGCGGTGCCCGCATTCGCAGATTATGCTGATGCGCTGAGCGTCGGTATTGTGGTGCTGGGCATTACGTATCTCTCGCTGCTGGTGGGTGAGCTGGTCCCTAAACAACTGGCTTTGAATAATGCGGAGGGTATTGCGGCGTTCATAGCCCGGCCCATGCTGTGGCTCTCGCGGTTGGCGGGACCGCTGGTGACGCTGCTCACCCTCTCCACCAATCTGGCGCTGTGGTTGTTGCGTGTTCAGGCATCGGATGAACCACCAGTCACGGAGGATGAGGTCCGCATCATGTTGGAAGCAGGGGCAGAAGCCGGGGTGTTTGAAGCCGCTGAACAACAGATGGCGGAGCAGGTATTTCGGCTGGCCGATGCGCCGGTCAGCGCATTGATGACACCTTATCCGGCGATCACCTGGTTGGATTTAGCCGCTTCAGTAGCGGAAAATATGGCCGCGATTCAGGCCGATCAACACGCGGTCTATCCGGTGTATGCGGATGAGCTACGAAATGTTGTCGGCGTGGTGGCACTCAAAGATTTGTGGGGACAACTGGCTGCCGGTCAGCCACTGAATTTGCAACCCATAGTGCAACCGGCAGTGTATGTCCCGGAGACAACACCCGCATTACAGGCACTAGAATTTTTCCGTGAACCGAACCTACACACGGCGCTGGTGATTGATGAGTATGGGAGCATTGTGGGGCTGGTGACGGCGCTGGATATTCTGGAAATCGTGGTAGGGGATTTGCCAGAAACTGAATCACCCCAGGCATTACAACGTGACGATGGATCATGGTTGGTTGATGGCACCTATAACGTTGCTGATCTGGAAACCGTCCTGGACGCAGATATTTTCCCGGACGAGGAACGTCGGGAGTACGAGATCGTCAGCGGTTTTGTTATGCGGCGGTTGGGGCGGATTCCCAAAGAAGGGGATCAGTTTATCTGGCAGGGCTACCGGTTCGAAGTTATCGATATGGACCGGCGGCGCGTGGATAAGGTGCTGGTGCAAAAGACGGGGCAGGCAACGGACTAGCCAGTGGTACAATGGGCATAAGCTTTGCTGGAGACCACAATGAGTGACTATACAATTTCGATTCCTGATAGCCTGTATGACAAAGCGCAACGGTTAGCCGAACAAACGGCGCAGCCAATTGATGTGGTCATAAGGACACGACTCGCGGGGGCATTGGACCAACCTATGCTCGATTTGCCCATAGGTGAACAAGCCGAGTTGAGAGCGCTCTCTTATTTATCTGACGATACCTTGTGGACCATTGCCCAGGAACAAATGCAATCAAACTTGCAAGCACGCCTGTCGCAGCTACAAGAAAAGCTTTCGCGCGGAACCATTGGCGATCATGAGTACCAGGAATTAACAGGGCTGGTAGAGCGGGGTGAGCAGTTAATGCTGCGTAAGGCGCAGGCAATAAAACTCCTAATTGGGCGCGGTCATACGGTTGATCTGGATGCTCTGAAGCCAATTGATGGCTGAGCTATCATGGGCTGAGATTATTCGCCTTGTCCATCAACGGGCGGCTAATCGCTGCGAATATTGCCAAACAGCTCAGCGCGCCATTGGGCAAGCCATGCATGTGGAACATATTCAACCGGGCAACGATGACGCGCTGGCTAACCTCTGCCTTGCGTGTGCCAACTGTAATCTCAGCAAAGCATTGGCAACTTCTGCAATCGACCCCGTGACTGCCGAAACCGTTGCTCTGTTTAATCCGCGTACACAAATCTGGTCAGCACATTTTGAGTGGGTACAAGATGGCGCGATGATTCAAGGTTTGACGCCCACAGGCCGCGCAACGATTGTCCGCCTCCGCATGAATCGACCTCGGATTGTTGAAGCCCGCTCCGTATGGATTCTCGCTGGTATCCATCCTCCCGGCTAACTCCTCTTGTGAAACACCCTGCAAGTGAAAAAAATCACAAATCTGGCAGTAACTGGCAGTAATTTTCGTGGTGATGGCAGCGGTTTGACCCGTATGCTGAATGCAACGTTTTGATGTACGGGAGTTAATTCATCATGAAATTCTGGTCGAACTGGTTAGTTGGGGTGAGCATATTCGGTATTGTGTTTGGGGTGGTGTTGCTGCTACCGGGCGGGTTGCAGACGGTGCTGGCACAATGGGCCTATGATGCGCTAGCGGGACCGGGGGCCTATGCTGAGTTGACAGCGGGGCAACTGGCGAATCAACGATTGTTGTACGGCATTATGAGCGCGGTGATGATCGGCTGGTTTATGCTGATCGCGTGGCTGGCGCTCATTCCGTTCCGGCGCGGCGAACGCTGGGCCTGGCTGGCGCTGGATTCGAGTCTGCTGGCGTGGTTTGTGCTGGATAGCATCATCTCGGTGCAGAATGGATTTGCCCAGAACGTGATTATTAATCTGGTGTTTCTGGTGTTGTTTGCCATTCCGCTGGCAGCCACCTGGCGGCAGTTTGAACCACTGAAAATGTTGCGCCCCGCGCGGGCTTAAACTGAGCTATCACTGTCAAGTGATCCCTTGCTTATGCAGGGGATTTTTTATTTATGAATTCTTTCCTAAGATTTTTATAAATTAATCATTGATTTTTGACGTGCATGCTAAATTGTTGTTAATGCAATGGCAATGTATGTTAGGGAATGACGTGACACGGAAACATTTTGTTTTACTCGTGGTTGGGTTGTTACTCGCTATAATGGTGGGCAATGTTAGAGCTGGTGGTCGGATTAATATGGCCCATCACTTTGGTGGAGATGCCCTGTTTTGTAATCTGGAAACCGGCTGTCGGTTGCTGAACATGGATGGCGATCTGCTGTGGGAAGTTGACCAGGAAACCATTGATTCCGCGATGGCAGCAGCCTGTGAAAGCGGCGTGGCGCAAAATATCGAAGCCGGACAGGGTACTTATGGGTCGATGATTCTGGAAGTGAACTGCTACAGCGCAAATGGCTCAATGCTGAAGCTCATTGGTTATGACGAACATGGCAAACAGAATGAGATGCCGTTCCACCCAAATTATGCGCCGGTCAACGCGCCAGTATCAAGGGATAGACAACAGTCATCATCAACGTCGGTCAGTGGCGATTGTGTCGTTGATCTTGGTTCCTTTGGCTTTGCAAGTTATGATGGCATCCATGTAGGTGTGGGTTTCGATGTGTGGGAAAGCCCGGATGAATTTTTGGATAATCCGAGCGAAGACATTTTCCTGAAATGGTCGGCTACTCGCCAGGGGCTGCCAGACTGTGGACCCTTCTATGTGACTTAGGGCCGAAGAAGACCCAATTTTACATCCATGATGTTTGGCATCCCCTCGACTATGTTGGCTTGGGGGGATGTTTTTTTGCATAGTAGATCAGAGAAGGAGTCCAGCTATCTTGATAGGTTGGCTTGCATGGTTTGCACCTGCATTTTTGCTTCACCTTTGGAGGCTGAACCGAGCAAGGCGTACTTCAGAGAGTATGTCAAGTCTTCGGTTATACGTTTACGGCTGTTTACAGAGTATTTGCGTTTCCTCATCGTAGCGCTTACTATCAGCAAATTATGCAACTCACCATTGGGGGAAAATATTATGCGAACTGCGATCATGGGAACCGGCGGCTTGGGCGGGTATTTCGGCGCGAAGTTAGCTCATGCTGGTAAGGATGTGACGTTCATTGTCAGAGGCGAGGCGTTGCAGGCCATGCGGGCGAACGGGATACAGGTACATAGCCCGCATGGTGACTTTGCTGTTGCCTCCGTTCAGGCCACTGATAATCCCGGCGATGTCGGCCCGGTCGATCAGGTGCTTTTCTGCGTCAAAAGCTACGATCTTGATAATGCGATTGAAGCCGTGCGACCGCTGATCGGCCCGGAGACAATCCTGATTCCGGTCTTGAACGGTGTGGGGCATATTGATCGCCTACAAGACGCTCTCGGCAAGGAACATGTTCTCGGCGGGCTGACCATGGTTAACGCGCATAAAGGCGAACCGGGCACGTTTCATCATGTCGCCGATGCCGGACAGTATCAACTGGAGTTCGGTGAATGGGACGGGCCGATTTCAGCCCGTTGTCAACAGGTCCAACAACTGTGGGAACAGGCCGATGTTCACGCGGTCGCTATCGACAACATTGTCGAGCGGATGTGGTGGAAGCTCGGCGCGATCTGTGGTGGCGGCGTATTTGCGGCGGCTCGGGGCGATAAAGACACGGTATGGATGCCAGAAATAGAAGCGCTTATACGTCAAGTGGTGGCGGAAGTGGTGGCAGTAGCGCACGCCCAGCAGATTCCGGTGACGGAGAGCTTGCCCGATGACCTGGTAAAAATTGCGGGTACGTTGCCAGGAACTTATAAACCGTCGCTGCTGGTTGACCTGGAGAATGGTCGGCGGGTGGAAGCCCAGGCGATCTATGGTTTCGTGTCGCAAATAGGCAAGGAGCTGAAGGTGCCGACTCCGGCCAATGATTTCATCTATGCTGTGCTGAAGCCGCATATGAATGGGGCAAAATAAAGCATTCAGTGGGCGGACATGTCAATTCGCCCCTACAATTCTTCGTCTTCGAGATTTGTAAGCAGGGCACGTTGGATCACTCTATGGACTTCAAAGCGCTGGTCGCGCGTATAAATCCAATTGAATAGCATGATACCTATAAAGATCAGGCTAAAGGTAGGGAAACGTGGAAGAAATGCAAATACCCCTACCAAAACACAAATTAAAGTAAATACACCATACACCAGAAGGCTAAACAATGGAGTATTTATCTGTGCAATGACATGTGTGTCGTTCGAGTTCCAACGTTGTAGCCTGCCATGTGCTTCAGTTCTGCTATATTGACTGCCCCATTTTTTGAGTACAAAGCTAAAGGTATCATCGTCGTCTGGGATCAAATCAACCCTGACTTTGCTTAAACGAAAGTAGCCGCTGGTCTGTTGACTCTTAAGAGATTCAAGCGCGGATTCAAGGGTTAAGGGCGCGATAAAATCAACGTGCAGTGGCCCGATGAGTGGGTGGAGCCATGCAGGTATAGAAGATGACATGTTTTCGTTGCGTTTGCGCTTCTGCTTGGACGGGGTCATAGATCGAACTCGTCTTCGAGGTCGGCGAGGAGGGCGTTCTCGATCATGGTGGCGACTTCATGGCGATTACGCCGGATGAGATACCAGTTGAGAATCATAACGCCGACGAAGATCAGGCCAAAGTAGGGGATGCCCCGGAACATGAAGGTGCCCATGAACATGAAAAAGACCGCCAGCACCGCGTAGAGTAGATAGTATCCCATCGCAACGTTGACTCGTGCTTTAACGAGCGTGCTGTTTTTGTTCCAGCGTTTGAGCAGGCCATGCGCTTCGGTCGTGGCGTATTTGTTGCCCCACTTTTTGAGATAAAAATCGAAGGTATCGGCATCGTCGGGGATGAGATCAACGCTGACTTTGCGCAGGCGGAAGAAGCCGCTGGTCTCCTGGCGTTTGATGACCTTGAGCGCGGTTTCGAGCGGGAAGGGCGCGATAAAATCAACATGTAGCGGGCCGATGATGGGGTCCAGCCAGGCCGGGATGTTGGTGGTGGATTCTTTGGCTTTGGGTTTATCCGTGAGCATAGCGGGTTAGCCTTTTAGCAGAATAGCGTGTTCGCTGGTCAGCAATTCAGCGTTTCAGCAACATTGATAATTTTGGCCCATAAATGTTTCTGGGCTTATGGCCTGAGCGTTGTTTATCAGGATGTGATTGTTTTTTGAAATCACTTCTCCTTCTATTATCCGCCGAAAACGAGATTCAAAATCCCCCAGAAATTGGTGTTTAGCCAAACTCTATCCGAAATACAACTTTAAAATACGCTCAAATGTTCTATCATGTGCTACTATAGAACGTCCGTATGGATCTTGTAACACAGGTGACTTCATGCATACCGAGGAGACGAGCGAGGATGTTTATCAATTTATTCGGCAGTATGTGGCGGCCCACGGATATGCCCCCACCATCCGCGAAATATCGGAAGGTTGTTTTATGAGCGCGACCAATGTGATTCGCTATCTAGATAAGCTGGAAGCCTGGGGGCGCATCAGCCGAGAACCGCGGAAGCCCCGCAGTATCAGTTTGTTGGATCGCGAAAAGCCGTGAGATGGACCTGATGAAAAAGGATGATATGTACACCCGGTAATGGAACATATGTGCTAAATTGAATAGCAGTTGGCAGCGCGGACGGCAAAAACAACCAGGCAGCCGGTACACCGCCAATGCAACCGGAGGGTGAGACTGCCAACCGAGAATCAGGGGCGAGTGCTAGCAATGACTCGCCTCTGGTTTCTAAGTCATGGGTCGTTAGCCACCGGTCTTCAGTCGAGACCGTGAAAATTGCGGGACGTTCAATAGAAATGTTTTTTTGGACTGTAGATTTATGAATTTCGACTACTTGCATCGTCCTTATTTTAGAGTGGAGTGAATTTCATGCGTTATTCGGATGAGGAACGACAGGCGGCGCTGGATTGTCTGGCGGCGAATGAGGGGAATTATGCGCAGACGAGCAAGCAGACCGGCATCTCGGTCAAGACATTGAAGCGCTGGGCACAGCAGGAAGCCACGTCAGGCGATGAATTGCGACAACTCCGCGTGCAACTGGCGGCGTTTCGGTCTCAGGAGTCGACAACCCGACATGAAGATCCCCGACTGCAATTCGCCGAGAAGGTTCTGGTAATTTTGATGGATGACGCGATCCGGTTGGCAGATTCGATTGATGAGGTGATTGACGACGCACCACTCAATCAACGGTCCGCCGCCCTCAATCAACTGTTGGGCAACATCATGAAGTTGATGGCGCTACTACCACCAATTGAAGAGAATGTAACCCGAGTAGAATTCATTGACTGCGACGATACGGCTCATGAAACCCCATACTGGTCAAGAAACGATCCTGACGAATAAGGCGCGGTTTAAGGTGGTGGCCTGTGGTCGGCGTTTTGGCAAGACGGAAGCTGGCAAACTGGACGTAGTGACTCGTTTTATGCAGGGTCAACGCTGCTGGTGGCTGGCTCCGACCTATATGACGGCCAGTCAGGTGTGGCGTGATTTGAAGCAGCAATGCCTACCGGCATATGGATTGAAGATTAGCGAAGCCGAACGGCGGCTGGATCTGGCGAACGGTGGGATGCTGGCGATTCGGAGCACCTGGCACGCGGATAATCTGCGCGGCGCTGGTTTAGATTTTGCGGTGCTGGATGAGGCGGCATTTATGGCAGCGGCGGTTTGGCCGGAGATTGTGCGTCCGATGCTGCTGGACCGCAGTGGTGATGCATTGTTTTTGAGCAGTCCGAATGGGCATAATTGGTTCTGGGATTTGTTCCAATTAGCGCAGGATCCGGTACAGGCACAGTGGGCGGCGTTCCAGTTTAGTACGCTGGATAATCCGCTGATTGCGCGGGATGAACTGGATGATATACGCCAGATTACACCGGAACGGGTTTTCCGCGAGGAGTATCTGGCTGAGTTTGTCGATGATGCCGGGCAGGTATTCCGGGGGATTCGCGGCGCGGCGAACGCCGATTTGGATGCCCAACCGCAGCCAGGTCACCAGTATGTCGCGGGCGTTGATTGGGGCCGGGATAACGACTATACCGTGATTGCGATTATTGATGCCGAAAGCCGCGCTATGGTGGCACTGGACCGCTTTAACCAGATTAACTGGGCGTTGCAGCGGGGGCGTTTGATCGCCTTATATGAACGGTGGCGACCCGCGCTGATCTGGGCTGAGGCCAACAGCATTGGTGCACCGAATATCGAAGCCTTACAGGCCGAGGGGTTGCCGGTGCGGGCGTTTCAGATGACGGTGCAGAGCAAACGCCCATTGATTGATGCGCTGGCGCTAGCAATTGAAAACGAGGTTATTGCCCTGCTACCTGATGAGACCCTGCTCAACGAACTGGCGGCGTATTCATTGGAACGCCTGCCGAGTGGTGGGTTTCGGTATGGTGCACCGTCGGGTCTGCATGATGATACGGTGATCGCGACGGCACTGGCGTGGCACGGTGTCCAACATGGCGGTATTCGGGTCGATTTTGTATAAGCCCTCTGACCCGTTGAGCAATTTGCAGGGTAAGTAGGCTTGAAAAGCTTGACTTATCAGTAATTGATATGCAAATCTCCGATTAAAATGGTCGCGGGGTAGTAGACTCCCCTGCTTACGGGCCGGGGTGTGCGAAGCTAGTGACCTACATGGTTGTCCGCGTCTGCACCATGAGAGCCAACCGCGTGTGGACGGTGCGCGAGGCAACCGCGTTGAGTTTCACCAATTCAGGTGTTGACCGACCTGTAGAATGCATTGATGTCGTTTGTAACCGATATCAAGTGATGCCTCAATGACCAAACTGGCGGGTGATTTGAGATAATATGATGGGTTGACTGTCTGTTCATTGGAGGCGGTAAATGACGACCGAAGCGCTTGTTGGTGTGACAAACCGTCCACTTCGCGGTGAAGCGGATGCGATGCGTCTGCGGCAATTATTGATTGACAGTTATGGCATCATGGGCCGGGAATTCAATTGGGAAACCCGGCGGTGGGAAGGCAATTACTGGTGTACCACCGACAGCGAGCGGGCAGATCCAGCCTGGGGCGCGCATACACACATCTGGGAAACGGCTGAAGGTGCGATCATTGGTGCGGTAATCCCCGATGGACCAGGTGATATAGCCCTGCAAATTCACCCGCATTACCGCGACCTGGAAGACGACATGCTTGATTGGGCGGAGCAACACCTGGCGGAGAGAAAGGCGGATGGTCAGCGTGAATTGATGGCGTGGGCTTTTGATTGGGATGCGGCACGTCAATCACGACTTACCAGCCGGGGCTATGTGGCATGCAGTGACCGATTTTGGGAGAATCGGCGTCGCGCCGTGAATGAGGCGGTAGCTGATGTTCAAGTTGCCGATGGGTATATGATCCGCAGTGTGCAAGCCACTGAAGCCGATGTACAGCGCTGGGTTAACTGTTCTAATGCCACGTTTGGTCAGTCCTTCTTGCCAGCGTTGCATCGTAATTTCCAGCTTTATTCGCCTTCGCATGATTATGATTTGCATATCATTGCCGAAGCGCCTGATGGCACGTTCGCAGCGTTCGCCGGCTTAACCGTTGAGGCGACCAATCGCTATGCAACCTTCGAGCCAGTCGGCACCCATCCCAACCACCGACGCAAAGGATTGGCACAGGCCGTGATGTTTGAAGGATTGCGCCGTTTACAGGCGTTGGGAACTGCCGACGTGGTTTACGTGGCGAATTGGGGCACAGCAGACGCCGGGAAATTCTATGCCGCGGTTGGCCTGGAACATTACGCTACCACGACCGGATGGCGCAAGATTTTTTGATCTCAGGAGCGA
The DNA here is from genome assembly GCA_965223835.1 of Phototrophicaceae bacterium. Lineage (GTDB taxonomy): Bacteria > Chloroflexota > Anaerolineae > Aggregatilineales > Phototrophicaceae > CAVYXZ01. Next base: position 4,887,376 of record CBDCXQ010000001.1, on the reverse strand, counting down.
TATATTAGCGATTCTTGTGTGACGCTAACATTGTTCTCATGCGCTGCCTACGTCGTACCGATAAGATGAGCGGCAGGATATGGTGCGGGAGAATCATGATGGCAGATATGACGGGCAAAGTGGTGCTGATAACCGGCGCGACCAATGGCATTGGCAAAATGGCGGCGCTGGAGATTGCGAAGATCGGGGCGACGGTCGTCATTGTTGGGCGCAATCCTGAAAAGACGGAACAGGTACTGGCGGAATTAAAGCAGCAGAGCGGCAACGAGCAAATTGATATGCTGCTGGCGGACCTGTCGGTCATGGAGCAAGTGCGGTCAGTGACCGCTGCATTCAAGGCCAAGTATGATCGGTTGGATGTGCTATTAAACAATGCCGGGGCGTTTTTCAGTGATCGGCGCGAATCAGCCGATGGGTTTGAACTGACATTCGCTCTCAATCATCTGAATTACTTTCTGTTGACCAACTTGCTGCTTGATATGCTGAAAGCCAGTTCACCGGCCCGGATTGTGAACGTGTCATCAGAAGCCCATCAAGGTGTCCGGGAGATCAACTGGGATAATCTAGATGGCAAGCAATCCTATGGGATGGCGGGCTTCCAGGCCTATGGGTTATCGAAGCTGGCGAACATTCTCTTTACCCGCGAACTGGCACGGCGATTGGATGGCACCGGGGTTACAGCGAATTCGCTGCATCCGGGGACGGTGGCGACGGGATTCGGTCAAAACAACAATAATCTGTTGATTAAGGTGCTACTCACGCTCTTTAAACCGTTTTTGAAGTCACCAGAACAAGGCGCAGAAACCCTGATCTATTTGTCGACAGCCGCCACAGTCGATGGCGTGACCGGTAAATATTTCGCCAGTCGTGCGGAAGCCGCGACATCTGCTCTGGCCCAAGATGATGAAGCGGCCCGCAGATTGTGGGACATCAGTGCCCAGATGGTCGGGTTATCTGAGCCAGCCTGATGTGGTAACTTACCTACCTGACTTTACACACCTACGCATCTGCCGCCATTGGCTGGAAGCCAACGGCTACCGGACCAGGAAAGGACGCTGAAGCGCCCTGCGTAATAGCCAACTTCAGACACTTCTACCCGCATAGCCGGATGCTTTGAGCAGATGATGACACCCGCTGCGTAACATCTGTTACTTAACTGAGGGGTAGTCATAAATCGTAGACACCTTTTTAACCCCTCCCTAACCCTCCCCGTAACACAGGCACGCCTCGCAGCCAACGGGGCGGGAACCGAGTCACTGAATGGTTAAGTCTCCTCTGCTGGCGGGGGAGGTGTCCCGAAGGGACGGAGGGGGTTGCAAAATCACGCTTCCAGGAATTATGACCATCTCTCAACTAACTTCCGGGCAACCAGATATGTAAAGTGCCAGCAACCGTCCCGGCGGCGAGAGCCAGGGTGTTGTCGGGTAGCGTCACGGCGGATAGATTGCTGCTTAGCTGGGCAGCAAGCGGTAGACGCCAGACTTCGGTTACGCCATCGGCAGAGTGTTGTAAACCCGCGATATTGAGGCGGTCCTGAGTCGGGAGGACGATTTCGGGCTGACCATCACCATTGAAATCCCCGGCAACCGCCATGTCAAGATTGCGGGAACCGATAATGTGCGAGGTGTAGCCGGGTAACGTGGCAACGATCTCAAGCTGGTCGCCATTCAGACGGTAGAATTCGACTACGCCGCCGATGTGCGGAGTCAGGACATCGACCAGTTCATTCTCACCGTTGGGACCAAAGGGACCGAAGGCCAGTTGATGCCGCCACCGTCCCCCGCGTCCAATGGCCGGGCCAGTTGCCAGCAGCGAACCATCCACGCGATAGGCATGAACTTGCGCCCCAGCCTGGGCATTACTGACAGTAACCACGAGATCGTCCACGCCATCTTCATCAATATCGGCCCACAGCGGTGAAATACCTTCGAAGACATCGGTTTCCGGCAGCGTAATGGTGGTGATGACCTGGAGTTGATCGTCAACGACTTCGAGCACGGAGACCGATGTTGCTTCGATAGGATCACCGAGGACGCCATGCCGGTAGATTTGATCGTTCGCACCAGTGTAGACCGCGATTTGACCAGCGGCGTTGACGACAATCCGCGCATCGGGGAGGACATTGAGGGGGAGACGAGAAACTTCTTCATGCTCAAGCCAAAATACTAAATCACGGGTGTTGGCTTCAATATATATAAAGTCGTCATTCATTCGTATGATGTGCGTATACGGAGACAAAAGTTCCCGCTTGAATGGGAGCCATATGTCAATGCCAACGACTCCACCCTGTCGAGAAACAGGCGGCATGGGATAGTCAAATGACGGTAGTGGCCCTGATGGAGTTATCTGGTATCCAATTTCTTGCAGTTCTAGATATTGATCCTGCCCGTTATCCATAATTATGAGGAAGCCCACATCAAACGCAGATTTTTTTGGCGGAAACATGAGAACCCAGGCCGCGGTGCCTTCAAGGGGTATGTCCACTGTACGTACATTGGGAAATGTGCCCTGCCCTGCCACAAAGCGGTTGCCGGTGGGTTGATGATAGGTGTAGGCATAGGCCAGTTCCGGGGTGTCTTGAGCGTGGGTAATAAGGGTTAAGGCTAACAACAGTACGATGAGCAACAAGCGGCGCATGGGGACTCCAATAGCAATAAAATTGGCGTAACAATTTTACCTCACCCCCGGCCCCTCTACAGCAAAAACGCTATACTGTGTCCACCACCGCTGCGCTATGGTGAGTTGGAGATTTTCTAATCTGCGATCACCCCTGAGCAAGATATCATGCGACGATCTATCTTACCGGGTATTATTTTGTTGTCGATCGGCCTGGTGCTGATACCAATGCTAATTATTGTGTCACAGGTTGTGAACTTGGGAGGCGGTCAAGTGGATGCAACTCAGCAAATGATTCTGGAACATCCGACGAATGCCCAGGTGCTGGCGGCCTGGTGTGGCGATGCACCAACGGTGACGGATGTGATTGGGGATACCTGGCAATTGGGGACCCATCCTGATCTGGTTGAGCATTTTTACCGGGTTGGTCAGGCAGGCGCAGCCGATGAAGTTAACGTCAAATGGGTTGTGTGTCGCCGTCCGGGGCTGGTGAACTCGGAGACCGGTATTATCTATGGTTTGGCGACGGGTACGAGCGGCTTCTTCTTGCGGTTGCCGGGTGAGCGTGACGGCGATAAAGCAGCCGAATATGGCCCGGGCTGGACCGCGGTTGATCCCTGGAGCAATGCTATCGAGGATCAATGTGCACGGGCTTATACGGCAAGCAAATCCTGACTTAGAACGCATAATGCAAAACTGAAAGCATTACAAAAATTAAACAAATTGGCTTATTCATACAAAGGACCATAGTCATTCTGTACAGGACTTAGGATTGTTGTTACAATCTATTTTGCATTTGTGCATATAGGAGGAAAAAATGCATTTTGTAAAATCGTTAGGCCGAAAACCAACTATTTTGGTTGGCATCACCGTGGTGGCGTTGCTCCTAGCAACCGTAATCCCGGCACTGGCAGTCAATTTTGGTGTGCCAGACGGCAATGGTCATCCGCATGTGGGGTTGCTGGTCTTTGATACCGATGGTTCACCGTCACACCGTTGCAGTGGGACCCTGCTCTCGCCAACAGTGATGCTCACGGCGGGCCATTGCACCTTTGGCACGTCAGGTGGCCGGGTGTGGTTTGAGCCGGACGTAGAATCGGGTATTCCGGGCAATGGCTACCCCTTTGGCGGTGGCACCAGCATTGAATTTGCGTCCATTCACACCCATCCCGATTATGTTGATAATGCGTTCTTCTTACATGATGCCGGTGTGGTGATTCTCAGCCAGCCGGTTAATACTTCGACCTACGGTGTGCTGTCAAATGTTGGTCTGCTGGATGATCTGTCAACGCGACGCGGCCAACAGGATCAGTCGTTTACGGTTGTTGGCTATGGCTTGCAGAGCGTTGTGCCGTCATTGCAGGCGGACCGCGTGCGCTATCAGGGTACGGTTAAGTTGATTAGCGTGAATGGTACTGCCGGAATCCCGCGTGGTACATCAGCCAGCTTCACCAATAACCCAGGTCAGGGCAATGGTCAGGGCGGCACCTGTTTCGGTGACTCCGGTGGGCCGATCTTCCATAGCAACAGCAATATCATTGCCGCTGTTACGTCTTATGGCTTGAACGCGAACTGCGCCGGGACCGGTGGCGGCTATCGCGTTGACACTGCTGACGATCAAGCCTGGATCTACAGCTTCCTTAACTAACTGATCTTGACCCCCGTCATCAGGGGTAAATGCTTCATCGAAAGACCGTCGTGTTTGCTTCATATGACGGTCTTTTTTATCCCCCAACTTCTCACCCTATATAGGATACATTGAAAATACCGGCACACGATCAATCTAGAAAGGCGTCGAGGATGGGTTGGCCTTGCCAGATTTGCGGGCGGGGTCGATTCAGGATGTGGGCGATGGTGGGCGCGATGTCCAGTAATGAGAACGGCGACTGCACCTCATGCCCGTGCTTAATGCCAGGACCGTTCAGGAACCAGATGATGGTCATCTCCTCTGGTGAATCGCCGCCATGCCGATGCTCGATGCCCCCATGATCGGACAGCACCATGATGGTGTATTGATCGCGCAGGTTATTTTCTGCCAGCGCCTGCAATAAATCCCCGACATTTTTGTCATTGGCTTCGATATTGCGAATATATTCCGGCGACATCCATTGGTAGGCGTGGCCGGTCATATCGACATCGCCCAGATAGATGGTGATGAAATCGGGCTGTTCGTTGATGATGTAGTCAACAGCCTGATTCATCACGAGGGTGTCATTGTCGCGGCCCGGACGGTAGTGGCGGTAATAACCCATTTCCAGGCTGCCGGGGCGGGCGAGATCACGGAGTTCCTCCCAGCTGGCGAAAAACGCATTATGTAGATCGCCATGCGCCGCGACTTCGAGAATGCTGGGAAATTGGGCGGCGCTGGGCGAATAGACATTTTCGTGGATGCCGTGAACCTGGGGCGGGACGCTGCGGAACATGGAGGTGTGACACGGCAGGCTGATGCTGGGCAGGACGGATTGACCCTGCCAGCTATACGCGCCGTTTTGCCAGAGCGAATCCAGGTGCGGCGTGGTGGCCTGGGCGAGGCCGTCAGGGCGGCAACCGTCGATGATAATGAGAATGAGTTTGGATTGCATAGAATTTAACGTCCTTAATTGCTGGTTAAAGAATTATGGAAACATAACAATTATGCGTTGGTTTGTGGCACGTGGCAAGGTGGAAAGACGATTTGCCCCACTGCAACCTCACCAGAACCTCACTGGTAGTGAGGTGACAAACCGGACATGCTCACTATACGATGAGATCATCGCAAAAATACAGAAATTTTTTCGGGAGAAGAACTTAAGATGGTTGCACGCGAATTAGATCAGAGTAAAGTCGATGCGTTCGCCGGAAAGATGGTGAACGTCATGAATAGCGGTTCCCTCGCTTTAATGGCGAGCATTGGTCACAAAGTTGAATTATTTGACACCATGGCTGATATGGCCCCGGCAACCAGCGCCGAGATCGCCAATGAAGCCGGACTCAACGAACGATACGTGCGCGAATGGCTGGGTGCAATGGTCACCGGGGGCGTCATCGATTATGATCCTGCCGCGAAGACTTTTGTATTACCGCCGGAACATGCGGTCATGCTCACCAGTGCGGCTGGGCCGGATAATATGGCGGCGTTTGCCCAGACGATACCCAATCTGGCCTCAGTAGAGGCGGGCATTGTCGAGAGTTTCCGCGACGGCGGCGGCGTTCACTACGATCATCACCACGAACTGTTAACAGTCTTTGGAACCTATAATGGACAAGTTTTTGACCGGTTGCTTCTCACTAATGTCCTGCCGCAGATGCCAGCAGTTGTCGCAACATTGGAAAGCGGCGGAACGGTTTTAGACATTGGCTGTGGTACCGGTCACTCCACCAATTTGATGGCGCAGGCCTTCCCCAATAGCCAGTTTACGGGCTACGAATTTCGCGAGAAAGCGCTGGCAGTAGCCCGTGCGGAGACGCAGGAAATGGGCCTGGATAATGTGCAGTTCATCCAGAAAGACATCATTACGATGGATGAAACGCAAGCATACGATCTGATCACCGGTTTCGACGTTATCCATGATCAGGCCAAACCACGCGCTGTGTTAAAAGCAGTGCATAATGCGCTCAAACCGGACGGAACGTTCCTGATGGTGGACATTCGAGCATCGAGTGAATTACAGGAAAATATGGAACATCCGGTTGCGCCTTTGCTGTACACGATCTCGACGATGCACTGCATGACGGTCTCACTGGCTTTCGATGGCGAGGGGCTGGGCACGGTCTGGGGCGAGCAAAAAGCGCTGGAACTGCTGGACGAAGCGGGCTTCAGCAGCGTTGAAGTCAAGCAGGTTGACGGCGACATCTTCAACAATTACTACATTTGCCGCAAATAGGACTACTTCATTCGTAGGCGATTTCAGTCAGCAGATCGACTCCAACCCACCGGGGTCAAGGTTGATCTACCATCAGATAAGAAAAGGGAGCAATCTATGACACGTTTTAAACTACCAGAACTCGATCAAATTAAGCCAACGAAAACATTTAAGACCCCAAAAATTGTGCTTGAGCCAGCGATGGCACTGCCAGAGGGCGTGGTGGGACTTGTTTTCAACCCGCCTGATATTCCTGTTGCCGTGCTGCTCAACGGAATCTACATCGCTGATGATCATGACCCTACATCTCCCCATGGCGAATTTTACTGGACCAGTGAAGTGGCTGATGGGCGCAAGGTTTCGGCTATGAGTAGTGGGGATCGTCCAACAGGCAATATCTCGTCTGGACAATGGTTGCCTGTTCGACGCCGACTACCCATACATGTGTCAGATGGGGGACCGCCAGCGAAAGAATTCACGCTTCAGTTTCGATTATTTGAAAGCGATGATCGATCAACGGCAATAAAGATTCTGGAGCAAGGTGGCCCCTTCCTGGGTGAGGCTGTGAAGCGGGCTGTTGAGGCCTATACGGGTGGCGCTGGTGGCGATGCTGCGAAAAAGATTACTGAGGGAGCGGTTGAAATATTCACCATGTTGCTGGGCGCAGATGGCGATGATACGGTTATTGATGCTCGAAGTACACACTACGCCATAGCAAACCATTACAAAGTGGGGCGATTTATCCGTTTCATTGAAGGCTCATCTGGGTCGTGTGCGGCGATTTTCTCGGTGGTTCCCGCCGCTGATTTGGCAGAAAGTGAGCATTACTTTGAGTTTGAGAGCGATATTGCTGGTCTGCAAACCTTTACCTATGAGGTTCCTGTCGCCGGGCGTCTCAGCTACTTCGTGCGGAAACCGCATTATCCAGGATTTCCTAAAACGCGGATCGAAGTTGTGAAACGCGGTGGCGGCTTCAGGCGTGTGCATGAATTTAATTGGTGGCAAATCAAAAACTACGTTGTGGAGCCAGGAACCTATGATTTTAAGGTTCTCTCATATTTACCGGCGGATCTTGAGGTCATGTTTACGGCGTTTGGCGACACGTTGGCCCAGCCATAATCTGGGGAATTCTCGGTCGAATTTTGGTTCTTACTCTAATGATTGCTCTGGTGGCTTGAAAATGGGCAGGGCTTAGTCAGAAACAAAAAACTTGCCACGAGTGCATGCTGTTTGCGCTCGTGGCTATTTCTGCTCGGTCTGAGTATCCGCCGACTCAGCCAGCAAGTCGACTACTACTGCATCCAGATTCAGGTTTGCGCCGGTTGCAATCAATTTAGCATAGACAGCCATGCCCAGTTGATTTTCGAGTTGTGCGCACGTGGTTTGATAAAGTTGCCATTTTGCCAGCCAGCCCATCAACTCGCGTGGTGCAGCCTGCGTTAGGCCAATGAGCTGGACCGCCCGATGTATATCGCCGGTTTGGGCTTCCAGAACCGCCGCCAGCGGCAGGCAGATTTGCTGCTGTGTTGGTCCTCGGGTGTAATCACGAGCACTTGTCAAAGACCCACGCAGCGCTTGCCATGCTGCCGGGTAATCCCCCAGACCCAGTTGGGCCAATGCCAGCGCCGCCAGAATATACATAATAGTATTGGGCAATAGGTTGGTCAGTGCTGGTTCGACCAGATCATAGCCGCCTTGATAATCGCCTTTAACGCTGACGATCCAGCTCAACATAGCAAAATACGAGGGTTGCACGCCCAGATAGTCACGACCATCAGCGAAATCCTGCCCCTCGTGTATCCATTGAACAGCAGTCTCGAAGTCGCCTCGCCAGAACGCCAGATTTGCTTTTTGCCCCACCACAAACACATAGTACGGGACTTTACCGATCTGGTCCTGCATCGCCAGCGCTTCATCTTGTAGTGCTTCGGCCTCTGTAAATTCGCCGACGAAGGTTAACATCCAACCCAGGACGGATAACGAGGCGCACAGGTTGTTACCAACACCAAGCCGCCGATGGATGCGCACGCATTCGCGCACACAGTCCAGGCCTCTTTCAATCTGTCCACGCCGCTTGTAAACATGAAACATTTCTAAGGTGGCTGGCGCGATGTAGTAGGTATCGCCCACGATGTGCCACAACGCCAGACATTCTTCACGATACTCCTGACTTTTCACAGCATTGGAGTTTCGCTCCGCTGCGTGGCCCAGGACATTCAGACAGTGGGCTACATCGGGGTATGCCTCACGTGAGCGCATACGGGGTAATATGCTCTCTATCAGATCGCTATCAATCTTCGCACCAATTAACCAGTTTATATGTTCGTAGCGGATTGTGGCCTGATCCCACACAAGCGATGGCAGCTCCCCGGTTGCCGGTTGCAGTGAAGACACAGTTCGCTGCAACAGGGTCAGCACTTCTTGCAGACTAAACGTCCGCTCAGCGTAATTGGTCAGGCAGTCCAGTGCCCGGCTAATCGCGTCATACTGCTGGTGATCGACAGCCCAAAGCCAGGCCTGCCGGATATTCTCGAAATCTGCTCGGATTTCTCGAAGCCCTGCTTGCTGTCGGTGCCCCTTTATGTCAGAATCACGTTCCGCCATGAAATGCATGTAGTAGGTACTATGGGCCTGCTGCACATTCTCCGTTTCACTGGATGCTTCCAGTTTGCTGGCCGCGAACTGCCGCAGTAGTTCGTGAATGTTGAAGCGCTCATTCTCAGCCGTTTGAATCAGGGCTTTTTGGGCCAGTCGGCGAAACATTATGGCGTTGGCCCCGGCGATATTCTGGGCCGCAGCCAGGGTGAACCCGCCGCGAAAGACCGACAACCGGCTGAAAACGGCCCGTTCGCCACCGGTCAGGCGCTGCCAGGTGCTTTCGAAGGTAGCGCGGATGCTGCGGTGACGTTCGGGGATGTCGCGCATCTCCGTTTCAAGGATGTCGATGCCCTGCTGCAACTCGGTCGCGATCTGTTCCAGCGAGAGTACATCCACCCACCCGGCGGCCAGTTCGAGACCCAATGGTAAACCTTCGGTTAGACGGCAGATGCGTGCCAGGAAATTCAGGTCCTGCGTCAGAAGTTCAAAAGTAGGTCGGGCACGCTGGGCGCTTTGCATAAATAGTTTAACTGCGTCGTACGCTAACGCATCTTCTGGCGTCTCCCAGGTTGGAAAATCCAGGCCAGATAACGAGTAGATCGTCTCCCCACTCAGATTGAGTTTCTCGCGGGAGGTGGTTAGCACCTTGACCTGGGGTGCGACTTGCAAGATGTCGGTTACCAGCGGCGCACCGTCGAGGAGATGCTCGAAGTTGTCCAGCACCAGCAACACATGGCGTTCGCGAAAGTAATCCAACAATTGTTCGGAGGGGGAATCGGTGCCATAGAAGCTGAAGCCGACATTCTCAGCGATGGTCGTAACAATGTCATTGGCAGAACTCAACGGGGCCAGGGGCACGAAGAAGACCCCATCTGGGAAATTTGGTAACAGTTGCTCGGCTGCGGCCAGGGCGAGTCGGGTTTTGCCCATGCCACCGGGGGCCAGAATCGTGATGAGCCGGGTTGCCAGGTCGGCCATAAGCAATGATAGATCAGCTAGTTCTTGTTCGCGCCCGATAAACGGCGTAGTTTGATGCGGCAAATTGTGCCGGGGTGTTGATGAAGCCTGTTCGCTGGTGGGTGTTGCGAATAAACCGAGTTGATGGGCTTGATTGATGGCCTGGTCGCGGTTGCTGACGCCGAGTTTCCCGTAAAGCTGGGTGTTATACCATTTGACCGTGTTGTAGGTCAGGTGTAGGCGCTGGGCGATTTCGCGGTTGGTATAGCCCGCCGCCAGCAGTGTCAAAATCTCGAGTTCGCGCTCAGATAGGGATTCCTGTAGGCCCATCGAATGACTCATAAAAAGTGATTTTTTTGCCAGGACTAACCCTATCTTACCCCAAACGTATATCAAGATGCATTCTGGCATTTTGAGTGAGATTGACTCGACCATACCGGACCCATACTAGACCGCCAGTCCGGTGACGATCAGACCACTTTAATTTTACATTGAGACAACGTATCCAACCATGATGGAGGCATATATGAACTTCTTAAAATGTGTTTTAGTTGTTTTGTTTGTTTGCGGGGTATTGATCGGCACCTTATTGGGGGATGGGCACGTCGAAACCCTGGTGCCTTTCGACATCGATGCGAATGAGTTGACTGAAGGTGTGGCGATCGATGCTGACGGCAACATTTATGTGAGCGTGAGTCCGCTGGGCGCGGTCGTCAAGCTGGCCGCTGGATCAGATACCGTCGAGCCATTCGGCGTGGTTGAAGGTCTTGCGGAAGGTGATATCGGGTTACTGGGTCTGGCAGTCAGCGAAGCCGGTGATGTTTATGGCGCGCTGTCTTCCAGTAATCCCGATGTAAACGGTGTGTGGGTTTTTGATGGCATGACCGGTGAGGTTGAACGGGTGCCGGGGTCTGAGGCCATCCTCTTGCCGAATGCAGTGGCGTTTGATGCTGACGGTGTCATGTATATCACCGACACAGTCATGGGGGCGGTTTGGACGGTTGAAGCTGGCGGGTCGGCTGAAGTTTGGATCCAGGACCCGTTGCTAGAAGGTGACGAAAGCATCGGCTTTGGTATCCCTATCGGGGCGAATGGTATCGATGTCGCAGACGATACCGTTTATGTCGGTTCGATGGAAGCCACGACCATTGTCGCGATACCGATTCTGGATGATGGCACAGCCGGGGAAGCCAGCGTGTGGGCCACATTGCCCGAAGGCAATTACGTTGACGGGATTGCGCTCGACAACGATGGCAACATCTACGTTGTGACACCGACAACCAACACCGTCTTTTTGGCACATGCCGATGGCACCCTCGACACTGTAGCGACCGAAGCTGATGGGGTGGATGCCCCGGCCAGTGTGATTTATGTTGAAGATGGCGATGCAGCAGCAATTTATATTGCTAATTTCTCGATTGCGGTCAACCCGCCGGGTGGTGCTGGCCCATCGCTCATGCGTATCAGCGTTGGCGACCACAGCACGGACTGACAGTTGACCGCGCTAACCGGTAGTGCCAAACCTTATATAGTTCCGAACCGATCCATCTAATTTTACGTATTGAAAATTCTTAAGGAGCCTTACTGATGAAAGCAGCAGTACTTGAGCAAGCCAATCAACCGATGGTGATTAAGGATATGCCTGATCCTACAATGGGCGTTAACGATGTGCTGATTAAGGTGCGGGCGGCGGGCGTTTGCCACTCCGACATTCATATTGCCGACGGGATACTAGAGGCTTTTGGCCTTAACCCATTCCCGTTAATTATGGGACACGAAATCGTGGGCGAAATTGAACAGGTGGGCGCGGAAGTTACGCATGTAAAGCCCGGTGATCGCGTCGGGGCTTACTGGCAGTTCGGTTGCGGACACTGCCTATTGCCGGTATTGCCGTCTGGTAAAGAGCAGACCTGCATTACCAACCTGACCAATGGGCCTCGACAGGCAGGGATCACATTGCCCGGCGGCTATGCGGAGTATGTCACGATCGGCGGCGAATACGCCATACCCTTGCCCGATGATCTGGAATTCGTTGATGCCGCGCCATTTCTCTGTGCTGGATTGACGATGTATGGCGGCTTCAAAAATGCCGCGCTACGCCCTGGTCAGCGAGCTGCCGTCCTGGGCATTGGTGGCCTGGGGCACATGGCGATCCCCATTGCCAAAGCGCTGGGCGCTGAGGTTATTGCCATTACGTCAACTGAATCCAAGCAGGCCGTTGCCAGAAAACTGGGCGCAGACCATACGATCAATGGTGCTGGAGCCGAAGCCGGGAAGAAATTATTGGCGATGGGCGGGGCTGACGTCGTATTGTCAACGACACTCAACACCGAGGCGATTATTGGGGCCATGCAGGGCTTGCGACCACAGGGAGCCTTGGTGCTGACCGCCCTGACCACCGAACCCGTGCCCGTTGTCCCGCTGCAACTGTTGTTCACTGAACAGCGTGTCATAGGCAGTGCGATTGGCTCTCGCCGCGACTATCAAGAACTGATGCAACTGGCAGTGCAAAATAATATTCGTCCGATGACCGAAACCTATGCGCTGGACGAGGTGAATGCGGTGCATGACCGGCTGCGGGCGGGCAATGTCCGCTATCGAGCCGTGTTGACACCCAATTAAGCTAGGTTAGCAGGTTGTGGCTGTAAGATGTCCGGTGTGAAAAATAAACACGCCGGACATTTCTGCTTCAGGCTTCCTTGAGATCGGCAAGCAATTCAGATATCAATTCGCTCAGGGTCGGTTTCTCGACCGGTTCAACCAGATGCTCACGCTGCGCTCCTGTTAGTTTCTGCGTAAGTTCGTAGCGCAAGTCATCATAGCTTATCCGGGCATAAGCCGATTTATGCACCCCAAAATAGGATTTATCCATCTCATAATAGAGGTCACGCAATGTCTGTGCAACATCGGTTAATATCGACATAATTGTAGCAGCCGTAGAAAGCCTGTTTTCGTAGACATGAACCTGGGCGATGCGCAGCAGGTAAGCATAGATGTTGAAAGTATCGCCTACTTGCCACAAGAGTTTCAGTGCTAATAAAAAATGTTGTTTGGCACGCTCGTTGTCGTTCTGTAATAAGGCGATAATCCCCATAATTCTGTTGGTGTTGGCAAGATGCCAGGCACTATTGAATGGTGCTATGAGACTTTCTCCATGCTTCAACATGGCGTAGGCTGCTTGTACCTTGTGTTGTTTTAGCAGCACTTCTCCTTCCAGTAGACAACACATCCACAAGCCATGTCGATCACCGGTCGCTTCAAACATTAGTTTCGCTTGATCGAAGGTGTCGGCTTCTTGTATAGGATCGCCAACGAATGCGAGAAATGTTGCCGTTTGTCCGAGCCAGGTAGGGTCTTCTAATCTCTGTGCCAACTCATAATTATGTTTGGCAAAGGATAGACCGGGTGCCCTGTCTTCCGCGTAGAAACTGATGCCCACAATCGAATGATACGCGATGATCAGATCTGCCAGGTTGGCCTCGACGGGCTGCAGAATACCGATGGCTTCTTCTGCAAGATTTCTCGCCCGTTCCCTGAATCCCAGATTATGATAGAACCAGCTTGACCAGGCAATCATGCGTCCGGTTGTCACCTGTACCGGTCCTGAGGAGGGCAATGTGTTCAAAATCTGTAGCGCCTGGTCGAACATCGCAAGCACATCGTGACTAAGTGAACGCATGTCACAGTAAAACCATAAACCATATCGAAACCTGGGCAATTGTTCCCATGCATGATGCTTTACCAGATGGCGCCATGCGAGACGTACATTCTCGAAGTCATGGTCGATAAGGGTCAAGCCGGTTAACTGATCACCGTTTTTCAAATTATGTTCCTGCTCAACCATGAAGTCAGTGAAGTAGGCAGCATGCTTCGCCTGGACCGGCGCCAGTTCCTGATTTTCTTCTAGCTTGCTCGCACCAAATTGACGTAACAGTTCATGAATAGTATAGCGTTCATTGCCGTCAGACTGGATAAGCGCTTTTTGGGCCAATTTTCGGAGTTGACGAACACTCGCCCCCACAACTGTTTGCGCTGCTTCCAACGTAAATCCACCGCGAAAGACCGACAATTTCATGAAGACTTGTTGTTCATTCTCGGTAAGACGAATCCAAGTACGTTCAAATGTAGCATGCAAACTCCGGTGTCGTGCGGGAATATCGTGCAGCTCCGTTTCTAAAATATCAATACCCCGCTGAATCTCGCCGGAGATTTGCTCCAGTGATAGCACATCAATCCAGCCGGCTGCCAATTCAATGCCAAGTGGCATCCCGGCGGTTAATTTACAGATTCGTGCCAGAAAATCGAATTCGTCCAGGTGCAACTCAAAATCGCTATGGGTTCGTTTTGCGTTCTGCACAAAGAGTTTGGCAGCATCGAATTCGAGGACATCCTGGGGCGTCGCCCGTATCGGAAAAACCAGTCCACTCAAATAGTAGACATATTCGCCATATACATTCAGGCGTTCACGCGATGTAACGAGTATTTTGATATGGGCTGCGGTCTGGATGATGTCGGTTACTATTGCTGCCCCTTCCAGCATATGCTCAAAGTTATCCAGGATCAACAACATCGAACGTTCTTTGAGAAAATCGACCAGTTGTTGTAGCGTTTTGCTTTCTCCATGAAAGACAAGGCCGATATTCTCCGCAATCGCGGTCACAATATCATTGGTTGAACTCAGTGGCGCCAGCGGCACAAAAAATACGCCATCGGAAAAGTTGGCTAGCTGTTGCTCGGCAGCCCTCAGCGCCAGGCGAGTCTTACCCATACCGCCGGGAGCCAGGATAGTGATAAGCTGGGCATCAGGGTTAGCGATAAGGCGGGAGAGGTCAGCAAGTTCCGCCTGCCGCCCGATGAACGGCGTACGCTGGTGGGGTAAATTGTGGCGGGTTTTCGTCGTAGATTGGGTATCTTCAGGATTTTTAAGCAATCCAAGTTGCTGCGCCTGTTCTATCGCTTGATCGCGGTTGCTAACGCCGAGTTTGCTGTACATCTGGGTGTTGTGCCACTTGACCGTCTTGTAGGCGAGGTGCAGGCGTTGGGCAATTTCACGGTTGGTGAAGCCCGCTGCCAGGAGTGCCAAAATTTCGTGTTCACGCTCAGAAAGCGATTCTTGAAGTTGCATAAGCTATTCAGAATAAGATTATATTCGACAGGATTCATGCTTATCTTAACGCAAAAATGTTGTTAGCGCTGGCGGATTTTGGGGTCCAGCAGGTCGCGGAGACCTTCGCCAAACAAGTTGAAACCCAGCGTGAATAACATGATGCCGATGCCGGGGAAGATGGACATATAGGGATACTGGCGGATAAATTCCTGCGCTTCGGCCAGCATCCGACCCCAGGTAGGGATGCGGGGTTCCAGGCCGATGCCGAGGAAGCTCAAGCCCGCTTCGGTGAGGATGGCCCCGGCGGTCCCGATGGTCATGACGACCAGAATCGGGCCAATAGCGTTGGGGAGAATGTGGCGCAGAATGATGCGCGGGGTGCGGGCACCGATGCTACGGGCGGCCTGCACATATTCCATTTCTTTGAGCGTGATGTAACTGCTGCGCACCAGCCGGGCATACAGCGGCCAACTGGAGATGCCGATCGCCATGACCATTTTGTCGAGGCCAGACCCGAGAATCGAGACCAGCGCAATCGTTAGCACTAATCCGGGAATGGCGAGAAAGGTGTCGATCAGGCGCGAAATAATCACATCGGCCCAACCGCCGAAGTAGCCGGCAATCGCCCCCAGCAGCGTTCCGATGAGGGCGGATAGCGTAACGGCGGCCAGGCCAACCGACAGCGAGACGCGTGCCCCATAAATCATGCGCGTGAAGATGTCGCGGCCCAGATGATCGGTGCCAAAAACGTGTTCACTGCCGGGTTCGATGTAGCGATCACGCGGCGAGAGGCGGGTCGGGTCGGCAGTGGTGATGAGTTCAGCGCCGAGTGCCATAAACAACATGAGGCTGACCATTAGCAGGCCAACGACGGCCTGTGGGTTACGCACGAAACGAGTCAGGAAGCCGGGTGGGCGGGTGTTGTCCAGTGCGGTAACGGGGAGCGTCGTGCTGGTTTGTGCCATGATTATTCGGTTCTCACACGCGGGTCAATGAAGACATACAAAATATCTACCAACAGGTTCATAAACACAATTGAAAAGGCGATAATCAAGACCATCGCCTGGGTTACGGGGAAATCACGGGCGCTGATTGAATCCACCAGCAGGTCGCCGATACCGGGGAGGCCGAATACCCGCTCAATGATAACGGAACCGCTGACCAGATAACCCAACTGCACACCGGCAATGGTCAGGATGGGGATGAAGGCGTTTTTCAAGCCGTGACCAAACACGACCGTCCGTTCTGACAGACCCTTCGAGCGGGCCGTGCGTAGATAATCTTCATTGAGGACATCCAGCATGGTGCCGCGCACAAAACGGGACATGAAGGCGACACGCGGAATCACAATCGTCAGGACTGGCAACACCAAATAGCGGACATTGCCATCGCCGACACCCAAAGCTGGCAACCATTCCAATTGGACGGCGAACAGCAGAATCAACATAATGCCCAGCCAGAATGACGGAATTGATATCCCGGCCATGCTGATGGTTTGCACGATGTAATCCAGTGGTGAATTCTTGAAAACGGCGATCAGCACGCCCAGCGGCACGGCCAGACAATAGGCAACGATAAATGCTGAGAGCGTGAGGCGCAAGGTGTGGGGTAGTTCAACCTGGATCAGGTCAATGACCGGGCGTTTGAGCGCGATGGAATTGCCAAAGTCGAGCGTAATCACATCAACCAGATAGCTGACGTATTGTATGGGTAACGGACGATCAAGACCGAGATTCTGGCGCAGGGCTGCCGCTTCTTCAACCGCTTCCGGGCGCGGGTCGCCGGCGTATAACATGTCAACGGGGTCGCCGGTGACACGCAACAAGAAAAAGACAACCGTGACCACCGTCCACATCGTAATGATGAGTTGCAGGAAGCGGAGCAAAATCTGCTTGGCGAGCATGAACCTGCCTTCGACAGAATGAGGTTATAGGATGGGCTTGTGTTCGGTCAACGATCAGTGCGGACATTCTGGATTTACCTCACCCCTCCTTGTCTTTGACAATTCCTCCCCATGCATGGAGAGGGGTTGGGGGTGAGGTTTAGCTAAAAACGCTTCTGCTTACTATCCGCTCGATAACCGAATCAGAGCCTAACCCACGACATCGGCGCTGCGGAGCCAGAAGAATACATCGGTGGGCCGCGCCATCGGTTCGATGCCAGTGAGACGGTCCGTGCGGTAGGCACGCAGATCGGCTGAGCTATACAGGAACACGGCAGCGGCATCAGTATCGACAATGAGTTCCTGCGCTTCGGTATACATCGGCAGGCGGACGTCGGGATCTGCCAGACCCTGCGCACCGAACAGCAGTTCGTTTACCCGGTCATTTTGATAACTGAAAATGCTGCCACCGAGGGTGTCGGTGTGGAAGACCCAATACATGTGATCGGGGTCCACCACGTTACCAAAACCCTGCAAGGCCAGTTCGGATTCAGTGCCGCGTACTGTGGTGCGGAAGGTTGCAGCATCAACCTCATTAATTTCGACGTTAATGCCAACATCGCCCAGATATTGCTGGACCAGAAGCGCGGTATCGGCGTTAGCGGAGATGGTGGTCAGTGTCAGCGTCTTGCTGCCATCCCACCCGGCATCGGCCAGCAAAGCACTGGCAGCATCAGGATCGTAGGTATAGCAATTGACATTGGCGTTGTAGTAGCCGGATTTGGTGCTGAGCGGGCCACAGGTACGGTCGGCCAGACCATCGAACAGCGTTACGATTTCATCTTGATCGACGGCGTAGTTAATGGCCTGGCGTACCCGTGCATCTTGCAGTTCAGGCACGGACTGGTTCATGGTGAGCATCATATAACCCAGGCCAGGGCTAACCAGCACTTCGACATCATCAACCGCCTGAAGCCGCTCGACATCGGAAGCCGTGACATCGAGGATCAGGTCAAAGTCACCTGATTCCAGACCGATGACTCGCGAGGTCTGCTCTTCGACAAAGCTGTAAACTAATTGGTCAATGTTCGGGCGACCACCCCAATAATCGTCATTTGCTGCCAGGACGATTTCGGTGCCGCGTTCCCAACTGACATATTTGAATGGCCCGGTACCGATGAAGGTTTCCGGTTCCTGCCAATCATCGCCGCGGTCAATGGAGAACAGCGTGTTGGCTTTGACCTGTTCGACGGTCAGTTCATTGCCGTCAGCATCGGTCCCGGCTTCATACTCGGCGTTGCGGGCCTCCGTATAGTAGGGTTCGAGGACATGTTCCGGCAGGATGTACATGTTCAGGGCCAGATTTTGCCGCAGGAAAGGACCCTGGGGGCCGTTGGTGTTAACGATGATGGTGTGATCGTCAATGACTTCTACCGCATTTTCGGGGTCCAGGCCATATTGGGCGACTCGGTTGGGCGTGCGGGTATAGGACCAAACGACATCATCAGCAGTAAAAGGTTCACCATCGTGCCAGGTGACACCCTGCCGCAGGTTGAACTGGTAGGAGGTTTCGCTAAGTTGTTCCCAGGATTCTGCCAGGCCGGGCAGGAGTGAATCGTCACGGGTATCGTGATAGACCAGCGGTTCATAAATCTGCCAGACGACGGCGAAGGTGCTGGGGGTCAGCGAGTAGTTACGATGGTCGAGTGTTGCCGGTTCTTCGGCCAGCCCAATGCGGACCACTTTTTCGTCCTGGGCGCTGGTCACGCCGGTCAGGGCGATCAGCAACATCGACATAATGCTTAAAATTACAAGAAACGAATACGATCTTCTTTGCATGAGTTTCTCCTCACTATAAATCTGGAAGTCGTTACTACTCCAGCGGCGATAATAATAACACGTAACGCGATATTGCTACAGGAAATGGTGGCTGATTATCATGAACTTCGCGCGTATAATAGCGCAAAAGACACAAGGTGAAACCGATGGTTACAAAAACACCAATATCAGTCGAGGCTTTTCTGGAGTTAGAGGCGAATAACCCAACAAAGCAGTTCGATATTACAGCCGAGGGGGAGGTGATTGAAGTGTCGCCCAAGCGTGTTCACAGTCGACTTCAGGTCAAATTTGCAGTGGTGTTTGATGAATTTTTGACAAACAGTTCATTAGCTGATGACTATGAAGTGTTGACAGAGTGCCTGCATGAGATCGAAGGCTGGATCTGTCAACCGGATGTGTCGATTGATCGCAAAGGCGATGATGAGATAGTGACGACTCCGCCGCTGGTTGCCGTCGAGATTAAGTCCGACTCGAATACGTTCAAAGATCAGCGAGCCAAGGCCCAACGGTATATCGAACTGGGCACGAAGATGGTGATTCTGATGTTCGCTGAGAAGCAGATTATCGAAGTGTACCAGCCGGGCGTGGACGATCAGATATTGACGATCAACGATGTGCTGGATGGTGGAACGGTGCTGCCGGGATTTAAGTTGGCGCTGAAAGAATTGCTGGGCGTGCCAACCAATACTGAAGATTAGCACGCCCCATTTATGTATTTTTACGCCTTCACCGGGACGATGTTGGTGGCGGCCCCGTCGTTGGCCTGAGCAGTAGTTTTAGCGTATTTCATCATGACGCCGGTGGGGAAATGCGGCGCGGGTGGTTGCCAGGCTGCCCGGCGACGTTCGAGTTCTTCATCGCTGACCTCAACGTTGAGGCTGCGTTTTTCAATATCGACTTCGATGATGTCGCCTTCTTGCACCAACGCTAACGGGCCGCCGAGCATGGCTTCCGGCGCAACATGTCCGATCATGAGGCCGCGCGTACCACCGGAAAAGCGACCATCCGTCACCATCATGACTTCCTGGCCTAATCCCTGCCCCACAATCGCAGCAGTCGTTTGTAGCATCTCACGCATACCGGGGCCGCCGACCGGACCTTCATAACGAATGACAACCACATCACCGGCTTTAATCTCTTGCCGGTCTACCGCATCGAAGGCATCTTCTTCACATTCGAACACGCGGGCGGGGCCACGATGATGCATGGGTTCGATGCCCTTGAGCTTGACCGCCGCGCCATCCGGGGCCAGATTGCCTTTGAGCACGACCAACCCGCCGGTTGCCTTGAGCGGCCTATCGAGCGGCACGATCACGTCCTGACCGGGGGTCTCAACGGCTGCCGCAGCTTCTTCACCGAGCGTTTTGCCAGTGACAGTCGGAGTATTGCCGTTGATGTAACCGCCTTCGATCAGACGTTGGGCAAGGAGGCGCAAGCCACCGGCTCTGTACATATCGAGCGCGACATATCTGCCGGTGGGCCGCATATCGGCGATGACGGGCACGCGTTTACTGATGGATTCGATGTCGTCCAGGGTAAACTCAATTCCGGCTTCGCGGGCAAAGGCCAGTGTGTGCAGGATGCTGTTGGTGCTGCCGACGGTCGAGGTCGAGGCGGCGATGCAATTTTCCAGGCTCTGGCGCGTGACCAGTTGGTCCGGGCGCAAGTCCTCGGCGACGAGCCGCATCACAATTTCACCGGCCTGACGGGCGACTTCATCTTTTTCCGAATCAACCGCCGGAATATCGGCGAAACCCATCGGGCACAGGCCCAAAATCTGCGAGAGGTTCGCCATTGTGTTGGCGGTGTATTGGCCGCCGCAGGCACCCGGTCCCGGACAGGCGGTGTTTTCAACGGCTTTCAGGCGTTCCGCAGAGATTTTTCCCGCGCTGTAAGCCCCAATCGCCTCATAAACACTCACGATGTCCTGGGGTTCGCCATCGAGATCACCAGGGAGAATCGTGCCGCCGTAGAGGACGAGACCGGGGATATTCAGCCGAATGAGGCCCATAATCGTACCGGGGATGGTTTTGTCACAGGAGCACAGCGCAACAATGCCGTCGAAATAATTGGCGCGCGTGACCAGTTCAATCGAATCGGCGATCATCTCACGGCTGATGAGCGAGGCTTTCATGCCTTCGGTGCCCATCGTGATGCCGTCGTTGATGGTGATGGTGTTGAATTCCAGTGGTGTGCCCCCGGCAGCGCGGATGCCCTCTTTGACTTTGGCAGCGAGACGGCGCAGGTGAAAATTGCAGGGGCCGATCTCGGTCCAGGTGTTGGCAATGGCGATGAGCGGTTTTTGCAGGTCATCGTCGGTGAGGCCATTGGCTTTGAACATCGCGCGCGCTCCGGCCCGGTTGACGCCGCCGACCAGCGTGCGGCTGTTGGCGTTCATGACGCGATCACGGATTTCGGGTGAGTCTGCCATTATGAATTCCTTTGCGATCAATGTATTTCAAGGGGGTATTGTACCGCAAACTCAGCGCAAAATATGTTTGTGGTTGTGTAGTAAATTATGCTAATATTGGTTAGGCTTGACTAACCTATCTATAACTAAACACATCACTATGATTTTTGCCAGCCTTGTTTTCTCAGGTGTTCAATGAAGACTATCTTAGTTATTGACGATGATGAATCTATAAAGTCTTTAACACAAACGGTTTTAGAAATGGAAGGGTTCA
The DNA here is from genome assembly GCA_965223835.1 of Phototrophicaceae bacterium. Classification (GTDB taxonomy): domain Bacteria; phylum Chloroflexota; class Anaerolineae; order Aggregatilineales; family Phototrophicaceae; genus CAVYXZ01. Next base: position 4,865,851 of record CBDCXQ010000001.1, on the reverse strand, counting down.
GCGTTATTACTGCAAATAACGGGAATAATGGTATCAAGATCATTCGACAACATCATCCTGACTTAATTATTTGTGATATAAGAATGACAGAAGTTAATGGTTATGAGGTGCTAAATACCTTACGAAACGATCCTAACATAGCAGCAACTCCTTTTGTTTTTTTAACGGTTGAAAATAGGCCAGAAGATTTTCGAAAGGGAATGAATGCTACTGCAGATGACTATCTAGGAAAACCTTTTGACCGTAACCAATTAATCTCTGCTGTAAAGGCCGTGTTTTTCAAGCAGCGGATCAGAGCTGATCTTCAAAATACAGTCGCTTATGTTAGTAAAGAATTTCACATATTTTTAAGTTATAGTCACCTTGATACGAAAATAATGAGGAAAATTAAGAATGATTTGGAGAAAAATCATTTAAGTGTTTGGAGTGATGAAAATTTAGAACCAGGAACACCTAACTGGGAGCGGGAAGTAGTTGAAGCAATGAAAAAGGCAAATTGCGTAGTCGTCATTTTTTCTCCAGCCTCAGAAAGCTCTGAATGGGTAGGCCGTGAAATTGCAATGGCTGAGGTTTTGGGTTTGCGAATTTTTCCCATAATGGTGGCCGGTGACAATCGGAGTGCTATACCAATTCGGTTGATTTCCCATCAGTGGGTGGATATTCGGCATAATTATGATGTTGGTATTGAAAAGCTAGCTAATTCGATTCGCAAACATTTGGGTTTAAGCGACAACTAAAGTTACCCGCATTTTTTTCTCTTGGAAAGAGACATCAGGGTCGGAGGGAATCCGACCCTTTTACGTTTAGCCGCGGATGGCACCTTGCGTGAGGCCGGCGATGATGTTGCGTTGCATCAGCACGAAGATAAGCAAGATGGGCACCGTGCTAAGGAAGGAGGCGGCCATGATCGCGCCAATTTCCACATCAAACGGACCATCCATTGTGGCGATGCCAATTGACAGCAGGTACTTGCTGGAATCCTGAAGGACGATGAGCGGCCACAGGAAGTCATTCCAGGTGCCGACGAAGGTCAGGATAGCGACGACACCAAGCGCAGGCCGGACCAGCGGAATCACGATACGATGGAAGATGCCAAATTCATGGGCGCCATCAATGCGAGCGGCATCCAACAATTCGTCGGGAACGGATTCGATGTACTGGCGCATCAGGAAAATATTAAAGGCGCCGACGATACCCGGTACGATGATGGCAAGATAGCTATTAATCCAGCCAAAATCACGCATCATGATGAATAATGGTATTAACAACACATGGAACGGTAACGTCAGAGTCGCCAACACCAGGAAGAAGAAAAAGCGTTTCAAGCGGAATTGAAACTTGGCGAAGGCATAACCGGCCAGGGCCGCAAAATATACGCCGAGTGTGGTGCGCAGCCCCGCCGTCAGGATGGTGTTGCCATACCAGATCACAAAGTCGGTATCGGCAAACAGTTTAATGTAATTATTATTGGTAAATTCGCGGGGAAAGATCGTCACCGGTAGCGAATAGAGTTCGCCTTGCGTGCGGACCGAGGCTGTAATCATGTAAATGTAGGGGATCGCGGTCAAGAGGACACCAATCAGCACGAGGGTGTTCAAGCTCATGACACTGATGCGGTTGGGGCGAATGTCGCCGCTGTAGGTTTGGGAACCGAAGATGCGTTGGGTGATGGTCATGAGTTGGCTCCTAAACCTTCCACAACCGGAATATCAGCAACTGGATACCGGTAATGATAAGAATGATGATCGTCAGGAGGTAGCCGATGGCTGAAGCATAGCCCATGCGGAAATTCTGGAAGCCCATGAAATAGAGGTACATGAGTGGGAAGAGGCCCGAATCCTGCGGGCCGGAGCCACTATCAAATAGTAAAAAGGGTTGCGAGAATAGACTGAAAGAACCGATCAGCCCGGTAATGACCACGAAGACGAACACCGGTCGGAGAAAGGGCAAGATAACATTGAAGAAGATTTGAACTGCATTGGCGCCGTCGATGCGAGCCGCTTCTTTAAGTTCCTCCGGCACATTTTGCAGTCCAGCCAGGAAGAACAGGGAATGATGGCCCACCCAGGTCCATAAGCCGAGAATAATCAGCGCTGGCATGACCAGATCTTTGTTGCGTAACCAGGCCTGTGGCTCGATGCCGACCTGCCCCAACAAGGCATTGAGCAAACCGTACCTTTCTTCATAGACCAGCGTAAATATCCAGCCAACCACAATCGCCGAGGTTATATAGGGGGCAAAAAATGCCAAACGGGCGAATGTCTTAAATCGGACGACCGGCGAGTTGAGGGCCAGCGCAACTCCCAAAGCCAACGGAATCTGAAGCAACACCGTACCGGCAGCGAACTCGGCGCCATTGACAATTGCCGTTTGGAAACGTTTATCTTTGGTCAGTAACCGCTCGTAATTGGCAAACCCGATATATTCTCGTTCGTCCAGGCTGCGTACCCGTTGGAAACTGAGCACGAACGAATCGACAACTGGTTTGGCGGTAAAGATGATAAGGGTGATTAAGAAAGGGGCAAGAAAAATATAGGGGATCAATTTTCGTTCGTTGCGCGACCACCAGTCAGATATTTGTAAACCGATTGTGGCTGACCCCGCTGAGGTGGTTGTGGTTCCCATGCAATTTGCTCCAGAATCTCAAACGGCTAGCGACTGAAAACAATCAGACCTTCGCTCGGCAGGTTGAGTTGTGACTAACCAGGATTTGAGCCGATTTGATGTTTAGCGAAAGTCATGGCGATTAATGAAAATGGCGGAGGCCAGCCTGTGCCCGCCTCCGCCTGATACGACTGGTGATAACCCGAAATCAATTTACTTACTGACCTTACGCACCTTGTGCTTGTAGGCAGTGGGTTTAAACCCACTGTTTGGGTACAAACTCAAGTGAATCTGCGTAACATCAATTACTTATTGAATTCGAATTCGTCGACAGCTTCCTGGAGGGCTGTCATAGGATCAGCACCATCAATCATGACCGGCGCAACCGCCAAACGACCAATCGAATCGATAAACAGCGACCAGAAAGGATCAACATTGATTTCAGCCATGCCTGCCGCCGCCGTTGAAATGAATTCGCCGGGTTTCTGACCGCTAAAGTAGTCGTCAGTCCGCAGCAAATCTTCTTGATCCCAGGTTGGGATATATGATGGGAACAAGTTCATCTCGGCAAAAGCCAACATGGAGCCTTCAATGGTGAGATTGCCCATATGGATGAAATCCCAGGCCGCTTCGGGGTTTTCGCTGGCGGCTGTGATACACATACCGGTGCCACCACGCGGTACCGTCAGGAAGCTATCGTCACTCCAGGTGGGCAAATAGCGCATTTTCCATTTGCCTTCCAGATCAGGCGCGTTGATCTTCATGAAACCCTGATACCAGGGCGCACCCCAGACGGTGATGTAGGCATCGTCATTCATCAGAGCGTACTGTGCATCGCCAGTGCCCTGTTCGATATAAACGCCACTATCCAACTGCGCTTTCTGCCACGCGAGGATTTCTGCCGCCAGGTCATTCAAGACGGTAACGTTACCCTCGGCATCGAAGAATTGACCGCCCGCTTGATGGTACTGGATGTAGAAATCGGACCAATTGGTCAGCAATGGGAACAGGCCATGCCCTGATTCCATCACTGGGCCACCCAGCGTGTCGACGAATTCTTGCCAATTCTGTGGTGCTTCAGCATCCAAACCCAGTTCGTCAAAAATGTCATGACGATAGTACAACAGCACCGGGTTCACTTCATTGCCAATACCATAGATATTGCCGCGCACGGTCCAGGTAGAGGCTGCCGACGGAATTGACAGGTCATTAATTTCGTCACCAATGATGTCATCAAGCTGGATAAACGGCTCATTTCCTTCTGAACGCATGTACTGGCCCAGTTGCCCAAACGCGACATCAACAATATCAGGCACACCAGCGTCAGCGACAAAAGTGGCCTGCAATTTGGGCCACAGGTCAGCAAAGGGGGTGACTTCGATATCGATCGTGACGTTGGGATTAGCTGGTGCCCACAGCTGTTCGATGAGGTCTTCCATCCAGTTGACACGATTGGTGGCGAAGGCCCACATCGTTACGGTGATTGCTTCACCCTGGACAGACGGGGCTTTGGCCGCAGCGAAGGTCGGGAGGGCGGCAAAGGAAGCGGCAGCAGCGGATGTGCTGGCAGCACGGAGGAAATCACGACGACTCAAGTTTTTACCAGACATATGGTCTCCTTATAAAAAGATATTTGCAAATGGCACGATTTTAATTACTTGAATATTGTACCTAATCCTGGCTGATCGCACCTCCTTACAACATGAGTTCAATTTACAGATTGAAGTTGATTATCATCTTTGTTGCGCGCACGCGATCGGACATACATTTATGAACATGGGGACAACTTATAATCAACGCCTACAATTGTAGCGCAAATAGTCCCAAAGCGTTACTCAGGGAATCGTTGATACCTGGCCCACGAATGGGAATTGAACCGGGGTGCCGTCGAGGTGCGTGGCCTGCCAATCAACAGCAAACGTATCGGCATCGAGCACGACGATCAGGATGTCATATACGGTATCCCGGCGAAAAGGTGCTTCCTGCGCAGCGGGGACATCGGGGTCGTTAACCGGTATATAGACATGATCGCAGAAGCGATGGTCGGGATTCCAGAGCGTGCTATCGTAATTGCCCAGGCCAAAGAGTGAGGTGCGGTCGGCGAGGATCTCACCATCGCGGACGAGTTTGACTGAGAATGCGGCACGGCGCTCCGGCGATTTCAAGATTTCCCAGCACAGGTCCATTGCCAAACCGCCTCTGGCGATACGCTCCTGCTTGAGATCATAACCGAGAAAGCGAATGGTGTTGTCGAAGTCGTACTGGGGGCCAGTGACAATGGGGGCAGCCACGTAGACTGGTCGCTGGTACGCATCGTGAATCGCCAGCGGCGTCAACAGGGCACCACTTGTCATGAACAGGGCCGCGCCCCAAGCCAGAAGCCACCAACGACCATTAAGTTGCTGCCAGCCAGCGACTAGAAAGAGGGCAAAAATGAGGTGGATGGGGTGCAGCAAGCGCCCGGTGACGAAGAAAACAGTCGTATACCAGCGGTAAAATCCGGCGACAAAAACCAGCACAGCGACCAATAGCACTGCAATCTGGAGATAATTGGCTTGAAGCGTCCGTCGCCTGATGCCGACGATATGGCCGAGAACCGCGGTAGCTGCCGCGATGCCGAGCACAAAGTAGGTGAAGGGTTGGAGCAGAACTTTGCTGAGGCCAAAATTACCCAGATAGGTCAGGAAGATTTTGTCCAGGTCGGCCATCACTGCCATTAGCGGTCGGGGCGGGTCATGGTAATACGCCGGGTTGAAGTGCGTGTTGGTGCCGAGTGGGTCGCCATAGGTCAGCAGTCCGAAGAGCAACCAGGGACCGAGTACGACTAGCAAGGTGACGCTATAAATCAACCCGCTGCGTAATAAGCGACGGAGAGGCTGCAAGTGGCGCAGGGCTTCGAATAGCAACGCCAGGCCAACGGCTGGCAACAGCAGCCCAACGCTCATTTTGGCAAGAGCGCCGAGACCGCTGAGTATCCCTAGCAGGATAGGATCGGTTGTGGTGACGGGTCGGCGTAATACGAGCAAGGTACGCCACAGCAGCAACGTGGCAAATGCAATCGAACTGATGTCGTTATTGAAGTAGCTGCTGAGGTGGATAAACTGGGGCGTGAAAGCGAAGACGGTGGCTGTCAGCAGGGCCAACCGGCGGCGGTGAAAGACGGTTAACCCGGCGGCGTAGGCACCAACAACTGCCAGCAATCCCCACACGGGCGCAGTTGCGCGCATCAGATAAACATTGGTCCGGTACGCTGGCGGCAAATTGGTGTCCGGGGGAATGGAAACACGGGCGTTGTCGCCGCGCAGCCATTGATCTGGCTGACTGAGCCAGGGATTCTGACGATTGTCGTAGTCAGCCCGCAGTTGGTCACAGTTAATGTGGGGGCGCTGGGCGGCGTTGAGCAACAGCGCGGCCAGGACGTAAGTCAGGGGTGGTTGGCCGCTTTCCTGGCGGGTGCAATTGGTGGCGTTAGTCGTGCGGTCCGGTAGCTGGAACGTCGTTCGCAGGTGCTCGACATAGGCGGTATGGAGAATTTCATCCCCACCTTCCATGAGAGGAAGTAGCCGACTCTGAGCAAAGGTGGCCGCGAGAAAGATGGCAACGATGAGCAGTAGCGGCCAGTGATGTCTGAGGTTCATATCTACCTGACTTCAAAACGACGGCCCATCATAGTCGGCGGATAGGGGTTCGTCAACCACATGACACCTGGGCTGTTGCAATATTTTGAAATTAGACTTGACGGTCTAGACCTTCTGGTCTATACTGTATTTGTTAACATGGAAGCGATTGCAATGAGCTTTGAAAATGGATTCGAACATCGTGATGAACTCTTCGACGCGGCATTAGAAGTTTTCATTGACAAGGGGTATGAACAGGCGTCAATCAACACCATTTTGCAAATGGCTGGGATGAGTAAAGGCCAGTTCTACTATCACTTTAAGACCAAGGAAGACCTGTACCTGGCGCTGATCGGGGTGTTGATCGACCGCAAACGTGAATTTCTGGAGCGCACGATGCGTGCGGAAGATTTCCAGCAGGATATTTTTGAGGTGCTGCGCACGCAAATTCGCTATGGCATGGCGTTTGCCCAGGAATATCCAGCGATTAACCGGTTCGCCGCGAGTTTTGTACGGGAACAAGGTAATGCGATCTATGACAGAGCGCTGACGACGTACAACTTTGAGGACAACGCGGCGATGGGACAGTTATTGGCGGCAGCGTTTGCACGGGGCGATTTCCGCGATGATCTGCCCCCGGCGTTTATCCAGAAAGTGATCGGCTACATGTTGACCCATGCAGCTGACCTGACTGATCTTGGTGATTTCGACGCGCTAGAAGCGAATCTTGATTATCTGATCACGTTTCTGAAAAGCGGGCTGGGGCGGAGCTAGCCGTTGGCGATCAGTCAACAGCTTATTGCGCAGGCTTAAGATCTGGGCTGTACAAATTGACGAGATGCTTTCGTTGGCAACTGAACACCAATGGGTGAGGCAAGCCATCGCTCCTATAGCAAATAAGGCGTATCGGAGAGTCCGGTACTAATGGAGAAACGAAAACGAATTCAGCGGATAGACAATGTGGCTTTAGCCCATTAGAACGGACTGAAGCCCGCTGTCTACTATCAGATCCTATACATTTGGATTCACTTCTCCATAAGGAGGGATAAGTCATGAAAACGTTTGAATTTCCGGTAGGGTATCATACGCTGCACAAGACAAAAATTATCGACTACCAGTTAAACCGCTGGCATTCGTTGGGTTTCTGTCGATTGGAAGACATGCGTGAGGCCGGGGCGAATATCACCGGGCTGGCGGACTGGAAAGCAGAGCATATCCGGCAGGCGGAGAAGGCGTTGACTCAGGGGCGCTTGATGAATGGTACGTTCCATTATCGCGCAGCGGAATTTTTCACGCATCATACTGACCCGGACAAAGTGGCGCTGTATGATCAATTCATTGACCTGTTCTACAAGGAATTGTGCGTTGATGAGCCGATTGAGCGTCATCAAATTCCTTATCAGAGCGGTTATCTCCCGGCGCTGAAGGTCCCGGCGCAGACAGCACTCCCGCACGGTTCACTGGTTATTCATGGTGGGTTCGATTCGTTCATCGAGGAATGGTACTCACCGGCGACCTTTTTCGCCCGTCTTGGCTATGATGTCTATCTGTTCGATGGGCCGGGTCAGGGTGGTGCGCTGAAATATTCGCAGTTGCCGATGCGCTATAACTGGGAAAAACCAGCCAAAGCGGTGCTGGATTATTTCAAGCTGGATCAGGTGACGTGGCTGGGGATTTCGATGGGCGGTTGGTTATGCTTCCGGGCGGCGGCCTACGAACCACGTATCAAGCGCGTGATTGCCTCGAGCATCGCCTATGATTATATGGAAATTCCGCCAAAACCCGTCGCTGCTTTCGCCCGCTGGCTGATGAAATATCCCGGCCTGATGAACACAATGGCCGAGATGAAGATGAAGCGGATGCCCCAGGAACGCTGGGGGGCCGAGAACATGATGTACATCATGCAGGCCGATACGCTGCTGGAAGGTTCGCAGCGGATGCTCGAACACAACAAAGAAAATCTCCGGTCAGATTTGGTGACGCAGGACGTGCTGATTTTAACGGGTGAGCAGGACCATTTTATCCCGATGAAGCTACATCATTTACAGGTGGCGGCGTTGACGAATGCCCGGTCGATCACTGAGCGGATATTCACCGAGGCGGAGCAGGGACACAATCACTGCCAAGTGGGCAATATCGGGCTGGCGCTGGATGTGATGGCACAGTGGATGGCAGAAAAGGTGCCGATAGGAGCGTAAATTAAACATAATATCGCAGTCATGGTGAGAGACAGTGATGATGGGACACTGTCTCTTTTGTTTTGTCTGGATCTAGCAGATATTTACCAAGGCAGGTCAATATATGACCTGGTTGGCTAAATACTAGTCCGCCATATGTCCTATATAAATTAGGGTCAGTACGGGCATTCCAATATATATTTCGCATGTTAGATTAATTGTAAGTTTTCAATGGATAGGAAAATATCACATGTTACGATTGGCGCTGATATTCTTGGTGGTCGCGGTTTTAGCTGCGGTGTTCGGCTTTGGTGGCATCGCTGGTGCTGCCGCCGGGATCGCCCAAATTCTGTTTCTGGTGTTTCTTGTGCTATTCATCGCTGCGCTCATCTTTGGTCGCAGTGCCCTCTAGCGAAGCATTTTACCTTTTCAACACAATCAGTCACTTTAAGGAGAATTGACATGACCTTGTTACTATCTGCTTCCTCGTTGATCGGGGACGGTGTAACCAATCGGGCCGGGGAAGACCTCGGCGGAATCACAGAGCTGATGGTCGATATAAATACCGGACATATCGCCTATGCGGTGCTATCATTTGGTGGTTTTCTAGGCCTTGGCGATAAGCTTTTCGCCGTTCCCTGGAAAGCGCTGACCATTGACACCGATAACAAAAAGTTTGTCTTCGATGTCCAAAAGGAACGCCTCGAAAATGCACCCGGATTCGACCAGGACAATTGGCCGGATATGGCAAACGAACAATGGGGCCGCGAAATTCACAGCTATTACGGGCATAAACCATACTGGGAGCAACAATAAAATGGTTGATGTTGTAGAACCGCCTGTTATTCTGGAAAAGCACCAGACTAATTTGGTAGCAGGTCCGGTGAGACGTATCTCCTGGGGCGCTGTAATCGCAGGCGCATTGATTGCTCTGATTATTCAACTGGCGCTGAACATGCTTGGCTTCAGCATTGGTGTCAATACAGTTAATCCGGCGACTGAGGTTAATCCGGTTGAACCAGGACTTGGCAGTGCGGCTGTGATCTGGTTCGCGGCCAGTGGCCTTATTGCTTTCCTTTGTGGGGGTTATGTGGCCGGACGCCTGGCCGGGATGCCGGACACTATTGATGGCATCTTGCATGGTATTTTGGCCTGGGCATTGGCTGGCGTGGTCTCGGTTTTGCTGCTTACAACTTCTATTGGTAATGTGGTGAATTCAGCAACGAGCGCGATTGCTCAGGGATTTAATCTTGCTGGTCAAGCTCTAGCTGATGTTTCACCCGAAGTGGCCGATGCCTTAAACTTACAGGAGGTCTCTTTACAGACTGTTCTTGAAGAAGGCCGGACCCTGTTGCAACAAACCGGCCAGGCCGATTTGCAGCCGCAGAATCTGGAAACTGAGGGTGAAGCGGCTGCCGACGTCATACAGGACACCGCCAGTGAAATTGCGCGGCAACCTGACGCTGCTCAACGCGAGTTGGATGCTGCAGTCACTCGGTTGCTGATGATGGGTGAAAACATCACGGAAGAAGATCGTGACGCAGTAGTACAGGTGATTGTGGCTCGTACTGAACTTAGCGAGGCCGAAGCCCGTGATACGCTCAATCGTTGGGAGCAGACATTTGCCGAGTTCCGTGTCAATGCCGAGGAAGCTGCTCGTGAAGCTGGTCAATCGGTTGCTGATACCCTGGCCGCGATTGCCGGTGCGATTTTTGCAGCGATGGTGCTGGGTGCCTTTGCTGGTGGTGCCGGCGGTTGGATCGGTTCACCAGAAGATGTCGTAACACCAGCTCATTAATCCTATTATGACCAACTCGATATAGTTGAACACATATCGAGTTGGTTTTTCCTGAATATCCGCGCACTTTGAGCCACATAGCTATCGCCACTTTTATTTTTGTGTTAAATCACGATAACCTACCAACCAAATACGCATTGGTCGCAGCGGCTGACAGAATTTATGTTCATTAAACCTGACTTGTAAACTATGTGGACTGATGACACGTCAGATGAGTAATTACCGGCTACGTTTCAAGGTGCGATAGCCCAGTAAGGTGATGAGCGCACCGACAAAACAAGCCCCAGCACAGGCCATGTAGAGGGTGGTTGCGCCCAGGTTATCAAACATCCAGCCAGCAAGGGAGCCAGTGAGCAACGCGGCGATACCGGGAACCGTGATTTGAAGAATGGCCTGATTGGTGGCGACATTATGGGGATTACTGGCCTGGGAGATGACGAGAAAGACCGGTAAATAATACAACGGCCAGACCAGCCCGCGAATCAGCAGGAGCAACACGAGCCAGGTCAGGTTCGGGACGATGCCAAAGCCGATCATGACACCGCCCATCCCGACCGCGCCGACCAGATAGAGCAGCCGCGCATCGAAGCGTTTGAGCAGCGGGTCCAACATCACGAAAAAGGGAATCTCGACACCGGCCAGTAGCGCTGCCCACAGTCCCAGCTGGTTCATCGGGATGCCCAGATCCTGATTGAAGTGGATGAACAGGAAATCAAACCCGGCGCGAAGGCCCATCGCACTAAAGAATTGAGCCAGAACCAACACGTAGAATCCCCGACGGCGTGGTTCGAGCTTGGTTGGGCGTTTTTGGTTGGCGGTCCGCTCTGGAAGGATGGTTGCCAATTGCGCTGACAGACCAGCCAATACGCCACCCGCACCAAAAACCAGCGCATAACCCCCCAGATTGAAGAGTTGACCCGACAACAGACTGGCGAGGCTGAAGCCCAGCGCCGAAAATGAGCGCAAGCGGCCCAGCGTGGCCCGCCCCTGTTGCTGGAGTTTGGTCATGGTGAGTTGCATCCCCAGCATGACGCTGGGACCCGACGTGATCTGGACGAGTAAGAAAGCCAGCATCAGGATGAGGGTCGATTGCGACGCCATAAACAGCCCGTTTGCCAGGGCAAACAGCAGCACATAGCCCATATACAGGCGGCGGTGAATGCCAATGCGGTCTGCCAGATTGTTGAGTAAGGGCGTGAGAATCAGTGCCAGTAGTGCACCCACACTGAGTAGCGTGCCGATGAGGGTGGCCGAGAACCCGACTTCGGTCAGATAGACGTTGAAGAAAGGGACGACCATCCCCAGCGCAGCGATGCTGATAAACTGCAAGGCAACCAGACGCTGCGGCTCATGATCGCGGTAAGCAAATGCTAATCTGAGCATTGATGTTATCCTGATGAGTGGGCATGACTTTGATGAGTGATCGCTACCCACGATGCCGCGATCTTGGCTTAGCTTAGCACAGAATTGTGAAGAATTTGCTTGTCATATGGTTATGGTTGGACTTATTATTTCCCCCCAATCCCAACAAGTGCTTAATCAGGGATATGCTGTGAACGCGTTGATTTGCTATGCCTGCAGATGATACGGAATCTATCACGGTGATTTCTTATAGAAACTCCTGTCAATTCGTGTGCCCAATGCTGAAGAAATTCCAAAACGCTTTTCATCTGTAGCAATTTTAACGAATTACTTGACTCTCGGCCTATGCGAGACTCCATAATGAAGTGAAGAAGGTAGCCTTCAAAGACAGATAGCAAGTCACCTTTCGGAGATCAACATGCTCAAGATAGGCGAGTTTTCACAACTCAGTCAGATCAGTATTCATGCCCTACGGCACTACGAAAATCTTGGATTGCTTCAGCCCAGTCAAGTCGATAAATTTACCGGCTATCGCTATTACACATTGCAACAATTGCCACGTGCTCATCGTATCATGGCACTCAAGGAAATGGGATTATCGCTCGAGCAGATTGGTTTGATGCTCAATTACGAACTGGGTGTGGATGAATTACAGGGGATGTTTCGCTTAAAACAGTCTGAGCTTGAACAGCGTGTGCGTGAAGATCAACGACGTGTTGCTATGATCGAATTTCACATCAATATGATAAAGGCAGAGGACAAAATGTCTGAACTAAAAGTTGTTGTCAAGCAAATAGCTCCAATTCGGGTGCTGGTATTGAGAATGAAAGATACAAATACGAAGGCGTCGGATGTTGGGCAGGAAATAATGGACGCAATTAACGCACAGGGCGTTGCGTATATCCATAATATTGGTATCGTTTATGGGGATGAACTCAATCCAGACCAAGAAATGGAATATGCTTTTGCACTAAGTATTGAAGATGAGCAGATTGATTCGCTCAGATTAGCATCTTTTGGAACCATGGTGGTTTCTGAGCTACCGGCGGTCTTAGCTGCCACCATTATGAAACAGGGTACAAGTGCTATGGCGTATCTGGAAACACAGACGTTACTGAAGCGGTGGGCAATTGAAAATGATTACGCATTTTGTAACGAGATGCGGACCATTCATTATAAAGGGCCGATGCATAATGCGCCGGTTTCAGAGTGGGTCTCGGAGTTTCAGGTAGTTTTGGAAGATCGCTCGTAACCGACTATCGTAATTCAATCATAGAAGTCATGTCCCCTCATAGCGAGGGGCTTTTTATGTTTGTTTAATACCGAAAGCATAAACTTCCATTATGAATGTTTTTGAGATGCTGCGTCTGCATATGGAACTGGAATGTATCAGGGTGAATGCGGCTGGGGACCTGGCCCGCTTCCCCTGCCCGGACCCGGATGACATTCATCGGTTATATATCGTGCGCCATGCGGCAGGATACAATCGGTATTTTCGAGATGATGTACCGGTTGATCTACGAGCACGATTACAACAAATGCCGGTGGAAAGCCTGTTCAGCGATCATGCCCACGTTCAGCAGGTTTTTGCGGACTACGGCGTGCCCTGTCTGGGTATGCATGTCGGCAAAAGCTATGTGTTTCCTGAAGATTTTGAGTTGGTTGCTGATGCAGCGATTGACTTATGGCCGGAAAACGACCTGTGCCAGATCGTGATAGACAATGCGGTTGTGGCAGCGTGTAGTTCTGTCCGCCGGAATCAACATGCTGCCGAGGCGTATGTCTTTACTGACGAACGGTATCAGCGGCAGGGCTTTGGCAAACGAGTGACACAAGCCTGGGCACAACGGGTGCGAGCCAGTGGGCGGGTGCCGTTTTACAGTCACGTGATAGACAACCTGGCGTCGCAGCGGTTGGCGGAGTCATTGGAGTTCGAATGGTATATCGACGATGTGGGATATGAGTGAGCAGTTCGGCGGACGCGCAGTAGCGCTTCCCCTACCAATATTTCATGTTGGATTTTTTTATGGTGAACAAATTTTATCCAGAAGACACCGGTTCCGATAGGCGTAAATCGTGCTGGCCGATGCCGGGCCAGATGCGCAGTGTTCCCCACAGGGCGCGGATGCCGACCCATAGGCCGATGGCAATCCAGACCTGCATAAATGCCGATGGCGCGGTGAGATCAATCAGCAGCAAGGCGATGGTTCCGCCGAGGGTGGCGACGATCATGCCATTGCGCATGTACGTATAATCGCCGGAACCCCAGAGTATGCCATCGGTAGCGAAGGCGACTCCGGCCAATGGGATGGCAATGGCAGCAATGATCCAGCCAGGACCGAATACGAGCAGCGCTTCACCGGGTACGAAAACACTCTGGACAAGCCGGGTTGTCAGGAGCATCAAGGCGGTGAGAGCGAGGCCGGTCAAAAAGCTGAGTTGGTTGGTGAGGGCGGCGGCACGGCGGGCAACGGGAATCTTCGCGGCTCCCAGAAAATAGCCCACGAGACTCTGCCCGGCCATCGCATAACCCTCCATCACAAAGGCCAGGAAAAACCAGACGGTGCGAATCGCCTGATGGGCCGCCCCGGCTTCGGCGCTGATCTGATTGGCGCTGCGGGTTGCATACAGCAGAAAAAACGTCAACAGGCCAGTGCGGATAAACAGGTCGCCGCCAACGCGCAAAAACCGTCGCACATCGCCCCAATCAATATGCGGGATAAAGCCTATCGCCCGCGTCACACTGATAAACAACCAGACCGCACCGATGTATTGGCTGATGCTGCTGGCAAGCGCGGCCCCGCTGACGCCCATCGGTGGGATGAAACGCCAACCGTTAATCAGCAGTATATCAAGGATGATGTTGAGGATGTTGACCGTGACGGCAATATATAGCGGCGTGCGCATGTCTTGCAAACCACGTAAGACGCCAAAACCAGTCATCGTGAGCATCACAGCAGGTACCGCCAGCAGGCGAATGCGGGTGTACTCGATGGCGATGGTCTGCACCTCACCCTCAGCACCGAGCAAGGCACTGAGCAGACCCGCACCGGGGAGCGCAATGAGCATCAGGCCAATGCCAAAAATGACGCTCAAGATCAACGCCAGACTGCTGATCTCAGTTGCCCGCTGTGGTTGATTGTTGCCCATTGCCTGGGCGACTTCGGTTTGGGCGCTGATGCCGAGAAAGGTGAAAATCCACAAGACGCTGGACAGCACACTCGCGCCGATACCGAGCGCGGCTAAGGGGTTAGACCCCAGTTGGGCGACAAAGGCGGTATCGACCATGCCGGTGACGGGTTCGGCCACTAATGACAGCATGACGGGCAATGATAGCGCGAGAATGGTGCGGCGCGGCGCCCGTAAAAAGGGATGTTGGTCAGCAGGTTGCATGATTGCGTTCCTTGATGAATCCAGACCTCATTATTCGGGATGGAACGAGGACTGGCAATGAGTCCATCAGGCCAGCGATATAACAGAAAACTGCTTCATGTTACCGTATTTCGAACGCTTAGTGTTTCCCATCATGGATAAAGGGGTGTATGATGATACAGAAACGTTATAACTGATGATGTAGGCCAGTCAGTTGGGATGATCGATGCGGAAATTTGTTGTTATCGTACCTGTTTTACTTTTTAGCGTTTTTGCCTTTTCCCAGGCGCAAGATCTGGAACAAAATGATTCGATGGCGCAGGAAGTGATCGGGCGCTTGAACGCGTGGCGACTGGAAGAAGGCGTGTGGCCGTTGAAGCCCAACGCCACGTTGACTGAACTGGCGCTGTATCAAGCAAATTATCTGGTCTCGCTGCCGTCGTTGCCTGATGATTTACACATTGGCCCACAGGGGCGCGAACCCCGAGTCCGGGCGATTGAGGAACCTTTTTCGTGGCCGCACTATAGCTTGCCCGGTCAGGTAGCGATTGGCGAGAACGCGGCGCGGGGCAACGTCAATTTCGCGATGAACTTCTGGCGGAACTCGGAACTGCATAAGACAACGGCCCTGAACCCCGCTTATCGAGAAGTGGGTGTGGCGGTTTTGCCGTACAAGGGGAGTTTTGTCTTCATTGCGGTGTTTGGGGCGCGGCCCAACGTCTTACCAGCGCTGGTTGATCCTCGGGATAATCAGACGATCTACCTCTCGAATGAAGTCTTCGAATATGCCCAGTTTTATGATGCGATGCAAACTGCCGCCGAGGTCCAACTCTTTGATGCTGATGGGCGTCCGGTGCATGAGGAAGCGTTGGACTGGACTGAGAAACTGGCAGTGCCGACGAACGCCGGGAATGAAATTTATCTGTTGTTAAACGATGCCGATGACCATACCGTGATCAGCCCAATCGACCTGGATGAAGATCTGGTCGTTTTACCGGCGGCACTCATGGCGACCGTCGCCCAGGAACCCACGAGTGAGCCAACGGCGGTTCCGACTGAAATGCCCGTTGATAGCGGCGATACAACGACCGAGACACCGGCGGACACCGCATCCCCGCCAGCGACCGACACTGAAACGGTCGAGGAACCTCCTGTAGAAGCTGAGCCATCGCTACGAATTTTGTATAACTCGGATACGCTGGACGTGATTAATGTATCGGGTGAGGTAGCCGATTGGCGGGTGCTGGAGTTCGTGGGGACGATTGATTATCCGTTTACGCAATGGGAACGGGTGACGGTCTTCCCATTGGGCGAGTTTCCCGCTAACCATTGCCTGCAGATTCGGTCCACGACGATCACCGGTGCGGTCGAAGTGCCTGAAACGTGCAGTTGGGTGCGCAGTCTGATTCAACTGCAACCGGATCGTCTCTTCTGGGCGCTGGGTGATTTTGAAGTGCGGCGCAATGGCGCGACCCTGGCGACCTGCGAAGCAAATGCAGGCATGTGTGACGTGGTGTTGCTGCCGTAAACAGACAGGCACACCGTAGCGTGCACCTACAGAATGACTGATGCTCGTCAACTATGGCGGGCATTTTTGTTTAGGGGTATGGTCGGGAAAAGTGGAGTATGCATGATGTGTGACACATGGGTGGCGTTGGGGAATGTAACGACCAGCGGGCAGGTGATTTTTGCCAAGAATAGTGACCGACCCATTTTTGACTGTCAACCGCTCGTCAAATATGCGCGACAAACCTGGCCTGCAGGAAGTCGGGTGCAGTTGGAATATGTCGACTTACCTCAGCCGGAGACAACCTTTGCGACGCTTGGTTCCAGCCCGTACTGGTGCTGGGGTTACGAAGAAGGAATCAACGAGTATGGCGTGGTGATTGGCAATGAAGCGATTTATACAAAGACGTTTCGGCAAGCAGTGCAAAGTCCTCCGCAACCAGGGCTGCTGGGAATGGATCTGGTTCGGCTGGGCCTGGAGCGGGGTCAAACGGCGGCGCAGGCGGTCCAGGTGATGGGCGATTTAATCGAGCAGTACGGCCAATATGGCTCCGGTGTGCCGGGTGAGGATCATGCCAGGGGTGGCTATGATAACTCGTTCATCATTGCCGATCACCGGGAGGCCTGGGTACTGGAAGCGGTGGGATGCCGCTGGGTTGCCCGCCGGTCAACAGACGGCTATTGTGCCATCTCTAATGAACCAACTGTTCGCCATGAATGGGATGTGGGCAGCCAGGATGTGCAAGACTACGCGCATGAACAGGGCTGGTGGTCCACTGGGGTGCCGTTTGAGTTCGCCCGCGCTTACATTGATGACAGGACGCCCCGGCAAGTTTCCCATTTACGGCTCATGCGATCGCGCCAACTGCTGGCGAATCGGCTGGGTGACATCACGCCAGATTGGATGATGCGGATAGCCCGTGACCACTACGAGGACACGTTTCTCAACGGCCCGTATTTCGATGCTGCCGACCCGGACTTTTTGTCGATCTGTATGCATGTGTCACCGGCGGATTTTACGTGGGGCAACACCGCGAGTTCGTGTGTGGCAGTGCTGGCTGATGTGCCGGTCTTCTGGTGGACGCCGGGACCGCCCTGCAATGGCTGTTATGTGCCGTTTTTTGTGCAGGGCGATACGTTACCACCAATCGTCTCGCAGGCGGGTACAGCAGGCAAACAGGTGACAGCGCCACCGGATGCTGTTCCGGATAGCTTTGCGCCGGTTTCATACTGGTGGCTATTTCGTGAACTCAATGACCGGGTTAAAGGTGATGCTATTCGGAGCATACCCGGCCTTTACCCTGAGCGTAATCGCATCGTGAGAGCAAAATTCGACGCGCTGGAACGCAATTTCGCGGCCCAATTAGCGCAGGTATTGCAGGCTGATCAGGCGGCAAACGGCGTCAGCGCAACGATTCTGGATGACTTTACGGCAGATTGTGTGCAACGAGTGGTCGCGGCAGTGCGAGACTTACTATCACAGTTCGCATAGGGTCTATTAAATGTTTCGGCGCAACGGGTATACTTGGTCAATGCGTAGACGTGCATTAGAGGAGCCAAGATGACCACCCTTACCCCCCGCAGTGAAGTCAAACTGGAAGAAACCTGGAACGCCGAGAGTGTTTTTGAATCAACCGCTGCCTGGGAAACTGAACGGCAGGCGATTGTGGACACCCTGCCGAGCCTGGACCAATTTCCCGGTACATTGAGCAATAGCGCAACGGCACTGGCCGATTGGCTGGAGTTCTACGCCAGTATTATGCAGCGGATTGAGCGTCTATATTTTTATGCCGCGATGTCGCAGGCGGTGGAGACGACCAATCAGAAAGCCACTGCAATGACCGGACAAGCGGGTAGTCTGTGGAGCCGGTTGGACGCGGCCTGTTCATTTGCCGAGCCAGAGATGCTGGCGATTGGTGAAGATACCGTCATGCAATGGGTGCAGGCCGAACCACGCCTGACAAGTTATGACCATTACTTTCGCAATCTGTTCCGGCAGCAAGCCCATGTGCGGTCCGGCGAAGTCGAAGAGGTGCTGGCACTGGCGAGTGATGCGTTTGCGGATGTCGGCAATACGGAACAGATGCTCACCAGCGCGGATATGCAATTTAAACCGGCGATTAACAGCGTGGGTGAGGAAGTGGCCGTTGCGCAGGGAACGATTGACACAATTTATCATGGGGTGGACCGGGAAGCGCGGCGCACGGCTTTTGAGAATTACTCCGATGGCTATCTGGCGCTGAAGAACACGCTGGCAAGCAACTACAGCGCCATCGTCAAACGCGACGTATTTTATGCGCGGGCGCGACGCTACAACTCATCGCTGGAAGCGGCGCTGTTCCCCAACAATATTGACCCG
This sequence comes from Phototrophicaceae bacterium, assembly GCA_965223835.1. Lineage (GTDB taxonomy): Bacteria > Chloroflexota > Anaerolineae > Aggregatilineales > Phototrophicaceae > CAVYXZ01. The sequence continues at coordinate 4,847,056 of CBDCXQ010000001.1, read as the reverse complement.
GCAGTGTTTCACAACCTGATCGACACCTATAAGAAGCATATCCCCACCTGGCATAAATATTGGGCAGTGCGGCGGCGGGCGCTGGGCGTTGAGACGCTGCATCCTTATGACATCTGGGCACCGATTGCTACCCAAAAAACGCAGGTGTCGTTTGCGCAAGCGGTGGATTGGATTGGCGAAGGGATGGCCCCGCTGGGCGTCGAGTATGTGAATGTGCTGCGCAAAGGCTGCCTGGAACAGCGCTGGGTGGACCGGGCGGTGAATCAGGGCAAGACGCAGGGCGCGTTCTCGTATGGCGCATATGATACCCACCCGTTCATTCTGATGAGCTATGATGACGGCATTGGCGCGTTGAGTACGCTGGCGCACGAATTGGGCCATTCGATGCATTCCTACCTGAGCCGTAAGCACCAGCCGATTGTGTACGCCGATTACTCGATGTTTGTGGCCGAAGTCGCGTCGAATTTCAATCAGGCGATGGTGCGTGATTATCTGTTCCGCAACAATGACGATCCCCAATTCCAGATCGCCATGATCGAGGAAGCGATGGACAATCTGCACCGCTACTTCTTCATCATGCCGACGCTGGCCCGCTTCGAACTGGAAGCGCATGAACGCGCCGAAAAAGGTGAAGCGCTGACTGCCGATTCGCTCATCGACCTGATGGCGGACCTGTTCAGCGAGGGTTATGGCAGCGAATTGCACGTGGACCGCGATCGGGTGGGCATCACCTGGGCGGAGTTCGGGCACCTGTACGCCAATTTCTATGTGTTCCAGTATGCGACGGGAATCTCTGCTGCGCATGCACTGTCGCAGAAGGTGCTGGATGGTGGACCGGAAGTCGCCGAGGCATACCTGAGTTTCCTCAAAGCCGGGAGTTCAAAGTATCCGGTAGATGTGCTGCGCGAGGCGGGGGTGGACATGACCGGGCCGGAAGCGGTGGAGACGACCTTTGGCATCCTGGCGGATTACGTCGATAAGCTGGACGCGCTGACGCGGTAGAGACCCCACCCTGGCCCTTCCCGCAAGCTACCGCCAGGGGATCAAATCCCACAGCTAGAATCAGAAGACAAGCCCACTCGAAGTGGGCTGTTTTATTCGGGTGTGTAAGTGTAGATGGTGTTGCTATCATCTACAATGAGTAGTGTGTTGGTATCAGGATCAGCTATGAGTTGTATGTCAAGCAAACTCGTGAAAACCTCATTCGGAATACTGGTGATTTGGTTACATGCGAATTCGAAGCGGTTACACTTAATAAGGTAATAATTCGTGCCATCAAAACCGCCCCAACTTTCCAGATGGTAATGGTTGTTGTTGAGGGTAGCGCTGTCTAGAGGTCTTATACCAGCGATCAAGAAGAGACCCATAGCTGCACCGATGATATTGAAAAAGATATTTAGGGTGGTAAGGATGACTATCACAGCACGTGCATTAAAACCTTTTGCCCTGATAACCAAATATCTGATTATTAAAAGCCATGATCCACCAACAAACATAAGTGCTATGGCACTTTGGCCCGACTCCCAGCCGGCAATAAAGGCACTGCCAATCCGTTTGTACCAGTAAAAACCTGTAAATGGTGCGACCCAGAAAAAGGTGATTGAAGCGAGTAGGAGCAAAACCGAGACCCATAGCGCACGATCTCGATACATAGGGCTGGTTTGTTGTTGTGGCGTGTTTTGTATCTCATCCATGCGCTCATGGTAGCATGGAATCGGGCGTCAGGGTTGGGCTGATTAATTAGGGTGTGCAGGTGTAGAGAATTTCATCTTCTACAATGATGGAAAGCATGTTAGCGTCAGTATCAGCCTGCAAGCCTGCAACAGGATTCCCGTCATAAGAATAACCTTGATATTGATGAACTAGCTGGCAATACAACCCTTCAGAACAGTTGTAAAGAAGGTAGTTGATTGCCAAATCATCATACTCGTGGAAAGAAGCCAAATTATATATGTGGTTATTAAACTGGACGGTCTCAATGTGGGTTAATATCCGGCTGGCAAAAAATAGAGAAAAACTAATGACAATGAATATCGCTCCAACAACTGTGCAGACTAATGTCAACAGGCTTTGACGATAACATCGTTTCATCCTGCAATCAAACACAGCGAATAAGGCCATCAGAAATACCCAGGGAACAGAACAAACACTCGCCAGCCCGAACGAAGTCAGGGCTAAGCCACTAATATTTGTAACCAGTGGATAAATCACTTCCTGATGGTCGATCCGAGCACCTACAATACTCAAAACGCAAGTTGATGCCGAAAGTCCCAGCGAAATAACACCCAGCCAAACTAACCACCAATTATCAATATAGGTATTGATGTCCGATTGTGATGCGCTATTTTGTGTCTCGTTCATGCGCTGATGGTAGCACGGAATTGGGTGTGAGAGTTGGTATGATTTTGGCGTATACTAATAGTAAGCGATTGGCAAGATGAAGAGGCAGGCAAAATGTTAGATGTTACCTATTCGGAAGTCATTAAGTTAGCCGAGCGGTTGAACGCTGATGAGCAAATCGCGCTGGCGGAGCATTTGCAGGAATTGGCGCAGCAGCGGCAGTTAGAGGTTGACGAACGGCTGGCTCTATTTGAGGCGATGATTGTAGATCTAGGGCCAGTGCCTTCCGATTTCTCATTCAGTCGTGAGGACTGGTATGGCGCTCAACTTGAAGATTGATATTTAAGCGACTGGCTCGTTTACGGGTTCGCCCGCATAGGCCAGGATAATCTGGTCGCGGGGAACACCCCTCTGGAGGAGCGCATCAACCAATGGTTTGTTGTTTACATCGTGCTCAATGATGATGTGGTCGTCCAGCAGTCGTACAATCAATCCCGCATCGACAATGCGCTTATCAGGCAGGTAGCCAACCGAAACGACGGTGAATGCGGTGCCATCTTTGCTCTCGGTCAAATAGCTGTAACCGTTCAGCGCCTCGCCAGTATAGCCTGCCAGCGTCTTTCTGAGCTTATCCATCAAATGATTCATGTCTACAACGTGCTCGGCTACTATTTATCCAGCGTCCATTCCATGAGTGCGCCAGCGACCCAGGTGGGTGGTGGCTGGTTGTAGAGTTCGGAGGCGTCGGAATAGGTGATGTCGCGGACGCTCCCCGTCATGGGGCCACGCAGGTAACGAAAGACCTGCCCGGCGTCGCGGGCATCGCTCTTGGCTTCGACGCAGTGTTGGTTGTAGCCCCAGTAATCCCCCCCACCGAGAATCTTCATGCCGTCTTCGATGACCTTTTGGGCGTGGGCTAGTCCAGCGGCATCAGGCTGCATGGCCTTTTCGGGCGGGTCGCCATAGCCAATGCCATGATGAAAGGCATCGGCAGTGGAGACGATGACCGCATCACGGGCGAGTTCCGCCAGAGCATCAATGCCGGGGAGCAGTTCTGGTTTGCCACCGGCCAGATAGGGATAGCGCTCGATCACCTGTGGCGGCTGGGCCAGGCCACGCCGCTCGACTTCGGCTCTCCAGAAATGACGCCAGCTAATCAGGGCATGATCGCCACGCCACTCTTGACGACCAGCAATGCCCGGTCCCTGAATGCCCCAGAATTCTTCTTGTGCCGGATCACCGCCGGCGGCTACACGCTGGCGGGCCTGCTCCATCGCGTCGGTGAAGGCGTGCAGCACGCTGATGACGATGACGCGGTCGGCACCACTGCTAAGCGCAGCTTGTACACAGGCGGCGATCTGATAGCCACAGTCTTGTACCCCGGCATGCGGGAACACCAGTACGCCCCCGGCATTCAGGGTGCCCGATAGATCCCATTGTTCAGCGCGTTCCTGATGCTCAAGCGTGTTGACAGCGGCATGTTCACGGGCGTAGAGAGCATGAATATCTTTTTGGAGTTGGTCGCGGTCCAGGTCCATATCAATTTGCCTACGACTGTTACGAGATTTAGCAGGTTGTAACCTGAATTGCACCGGTTGGCAAATCGTAATAAATGAATCTACACTTATTCGCAGGGTAAGAGGGGATAATTTATGAGTGAAATTGCCGGGATTATTGCGCGGTACTATACGGCATGGGTCCGCCGGGATTGGTCGCTGGCACAGGCGGTACTGGCAGCTGATGTCCGCTTTCGCAGCCCCCAGGATCAGGCGAATAGTGCGGATGAAATGTTCCAGGTGTGCTGGTCGTATGGTGCGGGATTGGTCGGTGTGCGTTTTCTAAAGCGAATTTATGCCGATAATGAAGCGTTTGTCATTCTGGAATGGACCGCTGAGAATGGCGGTATGTTTGTCGGCGCGGAATATTTGCGGGTGGCTGACGGGAAGATTGTTGAAATATTGATTGTGAATAATGACCCGGCCTTTGGTCAATTGCTGGAACCTTAGTCAATCTCCCAGCGGGTGACATTGCCATCAATGTAGAGGTGGTTAAGGGCTTTGGCGACGGAAACGCGATGATTGCCATCGGTGACGAAATAATCTGTCCCCACCTGAACCACCTCAATCAGTGGTAGACTGGTTTGATCGGTCATCATGGCCTGAGCAATGCTGGTCCAGCGGTTTTTGCTGCGCCGTTGCAAGGGGTAAAAATCGCGATCAAAGTTGCGGCGAGCCGTGGTGCCAATAATGTTCTCCAGTCGTACCGGTTGGTCGCCCAGTTCTACTATCGGGACAGCCGGATACTTTCCCTCGACTTTGCTGAGTAGCGGCAAGTCACGCGATTGCCGCATGAAGCGGGCGATCCATTGTTTGAGCTGTCCGCGGAAATAGACTCGTTCAAACAAATCATTAGCATGTTGGGCGATTTGCCGCTGCCGATAGGGGCTGGGCTGGTCGTGCATTAACACAATCTCCTGAGTGTTTGTCTATTGTAGTTGAACTGGCAGTAAATGGCAGCGAATAATCTGGGCATGGCAGCGGGTCAGCTGGCAGAATGATACTGTTGGTCGATTCGTTTTTGGTGAACCATTGTTGCGCGTCACCCCCTCCCAGCCTCCCCCATGCCACAGGCACGCTTCGCAGACGCATTGGGGGAGGTGTCCCGAAGGGAAGGAGGGAGTTGATATATACAGAAATAGTGCTCAGATGCGTTCGCCAACAGCGCTTTTGAATAGGTTATTACTGTCTAATAAGCAAGAGATCGGTGCATGAATCGGCGTTTGTTTCTGGGAATTGGGTTCGCCATCTGGCTGGTGGCGACGATTGTGGTGCGGCTGGCGGGTCAACGCTTTTTCTTGACCGACAATTCGGTGGTGATGATCGTGATCTGGGCTTTAACGGCGGTGGCGCTCTTCATCGTCGCGCAGGCCATCTTTCGCTGGCGCAATTTGCCGCAAAACGAACGTTATCTGGCGGCGATTTTGCTGGTGCTGCCGGGACAATTGATTGATGGGCTCGTCGTCAACGCCTTTGTTGATGTGTTCCCGAATATGCCAGCCGTTGCTGCTGGACCATTTGGGGCCTGGTTGTTGCTGGCCTATGGCGTGGTGCTCGTGGCCGGGGTGATTAAGGTCTGACACGACCCAATCTTTAGGGCAGCCGCAGCCAGATCAAGTCCTGTTACAATAGGTGCAATACCGGTTGTCAATAAGGGCGCATGATGGCGGCGCGACATAAGCGGGGGGAACGGGTTTACCGGCTGCCGGTGTGGGTAAGAGGCTTGCTCCTGGTCGGTGAATCGGCGCTGGCGTTGATATTCGTTTGGATTGCTGAGGAAGGCATCCGTACAGAACTCGACTCGCTAACGTCGTTGCAGAATGTGTTGCTGATCTTTGGCGGCATGATTCTGGTCGCGCTGGCGGGAATCAGCTTGTGGTGGGTCGGCCATATGGTGTTCGTGGACCGGTTGATCATCAGTGAAGCTGGCGTAGAGTATTATGCGTCGGGCGTCCACGGGCGGACAACATGGGATAATCTAGACGCGTTCGCGTTTGTGGCGATTGAGCGCAACCGCGAGAACGTCATTCGCTATACCGAGCGCGTAGATGTGAATGCGCACCCCTTTATGAAGATCACCGGGTTCGACCATGTGATGGAACGCTGGCTGCCGCTGCAATACTGGGCCATCATCCCGCGCCAATCGAACTTCAACCTCGAAATGGACCGCGAAAAATTCAAGCAAACGCCGCTGGGCAAAGACCTGCTGCACTATGCGCCGCACTTGTTTGAGAAAGAGAAAATCACATGACTGACTGTCTTACCTGCGAACTCACCCGGCGACGTGACGCGGGAACTGCGCCGTTGTGGGACAACATCTACCGGATCGAACACTGGGATGTGGCTCATGCGTATAACACGTCGCTCCCCGGCTGGCTGGTACTGATTGCACGGTTTCATCGGGCGGCGATTGCGGATCTGTCGGCGGGAGAAGCGGCGGAACTGGGGCCATTGCTTCGGCGAGTGTCGATGGCGTTGCAGGCAGCAACGGGCTGCGAGAAAACGTATGTCGTACAGTTCGCGGAGGCGGCGGGTCATGGACATGTGCATTTTCATGTGGTGCCGCGCATGGCGGACCTGCCGAACGATTATCGCGGGCCGGATATTTTTAAATATCTGGGCGTGTCGGAAGCGGAACGGGTGAGTGAAGCGGCGATGAATAAGATTGGGTTGGCTGTACGGCGGCAACTCACCGATATGGAAAATGTCACGCCAATCGAGGAACTGGATTTATACACCAGACATTATAATTCTATTCGGCGTGCCGAAATATCTACTGTTGGCGAATTGATCGCATTATTTAGGCGGGGGCGTGAGGGTATCCAATTACGAAATTATCTTGAAGAATACCTTCTTGAGGCTGTGGATGCGTTGAAAGCAATTGGCTGTTGGCCTGATGATATGCCGGATGGTCTGGACCTGCCGACTATCGAGGATCGATTCCAGTGGCTGTTACGGACACAGACTGAGAATGGCAGTTGGGCCGATGATCTTGATCGCACAGCGGCGGCGCTGTTGTGCCTCATCCGTGCCGGTCATACGTCTATAAGCGGCGATCATCAATCTATGGTTCGACGTGGAATGGAGTGGTTGTCAGAGCATCAGTCTGAGGTCGATGGCGATTTGGCTTATGCCGTTCAGCGAGTTTTTGCTGAAGAAGCGGGAAGTGAAATAGACCTGCCACCATTTGTTAGGACAATGCGGAAGCCAATAAGGGCCGAATCGTTACAGAGTTTAAGACAAAGAGCACTTATCGTAGGGTGTGTTACAAGAACCACTATTTACGGCGGAATATATAGCCATAGCGAAATCGCTTGGATGGCGGTTGGAAAGCCAAAGGGCGTCGGTGGGGGATAAACGTGTGTGTTGTGGTTGATATTTCCGGTGAAGTTTATTTAGGTCTTTCTGGAATTGTGCAGAGTAATCAACACGGATTAGTTGCTCACTCGTCATCGAGAGATTTCCATAAGGTTGAAACGGGATATGTTTGATTGGTTATCGCCTCATGCCAACCCCGACGAAACGATGCCAATGATTCGATTAGCAGACGGGCAGTAGCCCATCCCTACAGTACACCGCGAATTTTCCCCGTAACGAGGGCTTTCTTTTGCTTCTTGTCATTCTGGCTTTCGGGGTTAAACGCCAAATACGGACTGCACATAATCTCTGGATGTTTGCAGATGATCGCCGATAGACGTGGCGGGCAAAATATCCGGCTCATACACCAGTTCAATCACGAGCGGCCCTTGATAGTTCAGGTTATTGAGCGAGGTATGGATGGCGTGGTAATCAATGTCACCGGGGCCGAGGGCATGAGTCCAGCGACCATCACGACCATTGCGCAAATGGATGTTCGCCAAACAGCTACCAACGGCTTGAAGCACGGTTAACGGGGACTGCCCACCACGCAGAATCCAATCGAAATCGAGGCAAATGCCGACGGTTTTGGCGTCCGTGTGTTCCAGAACATGATAAAACTCGCGGGCGTTGTGCCGCATTTCCGAGTCATGGTGGTGGACCACTAGCCGCATCCCGGCCTGCTGCAAGGCCTCACCTATTGTATTGAGGGCCGCCGCCTGCGTCTGCAATTCAGCGTCAGATTTCTCCAGCGGGTGGTTCCAATCCAGCGGTTCCGGGTTGAGGACGATCATCTCGCAGCCGACATCTCGCACCCGTGCCGCCAGCTTTATCACCCTTTCGATGCTGGCAGAAGTTGCTGCTGGGTCGTGCAGCCGGGCGTTACAGTAGACGCTGGGCAGCGTCATGCCGCGCTGTGTCAGGGCGGTGCGGATGCGGGTGGTTTGCGCCGCGTCCTCAAACCAGTGCAGCCAACCCTCGATGTGGTCAATATTCGCGGCTTTAATTTCATCAAAGACGGCTTCCAGATAGTCTTCCAGTTGCAAGCCCTGACTTCTGAATGATTGCATCCAGACGTAAACCTGAGCGGCAACATAATCATACTTCGCTGGCATCAGCAACACCTTCTGTCAAATCGAGCAATAGCAGACGGGCAGCAGCCTATCCCTCCGCAACACGGCAAATTTACCCGGCGACGAGATCTCGCTTGCGCTTTTCCGCTTTCTGCCGGTCGTGATTGTTAAGGATGCGTTTGCGCAGGCGCAGGCTGGTGGGCGTGACTTCCAGCAGTTCGTCATCGGCCAGAAATTCGATGCAGTCATCCAGGCTCAGGTTGCGGGCGGGCGTGAGGCCATCAACGGTTTCGCTGGGCTTGCCGCGATGATTGGTGACGTGCTTGGCTTTGGCGACGTTGATGGACAGATCACCACGCCGAATGTGTTCGCCGACGACCATGCCTTCATAAACTTCGGTGCCGGGCGGGATGAAGAACGCGCCACGCTGCTGGGCATTGAGCAAAGCATAGCTGGTGCTGACACCGTTTTGATCGGCAACCAGACTACCGAACTGCCGCTCCGGTGAGGGATGCCGTGCAACCGGTTCGTAGCCATGAAACAGGCTGTGCACCTGACCGAGACCACTGGTGGCGCGGACAAATTGTGATTGAAAACCGATCAACAGGCGCGTCGGAATCAGATAGGTGATATAGGTCGTGCCGCTCTCGCTGGACATATTGGTCATGGTGCCGTGCCGTTCGCCCATGAGTTCGAAGACGGTCCCGGCCATGTCATCGGCTACTTCGATATGGACTTCTTCGACCGGTTCCAACATTTCGCCGGTTTCGGGGTCGTCACGGAAGATGACTTCGGGCTTGCTCACGTCGAATTCGTAGCCTTCGCGGCGCATGTTCTCGATGAGAATGCCGAGATGCAGTTCACCGCGCCCGCTGACGATAAAGCGATCTGCCGTTTCGCCATCCTGTACGCGCAGGGCAACGTTGCTGCGAGTCTCGTTGTACAGGCGTTCGCGCAGTCGCCGCGACGTGCCCCAGCCGGTTTTGCCCTCGCGCCCGGCAAACGGCGAGGTATTCACGCCAAAGGTCATGCGGACGGTGGGTTCTTCGACGCTGATGGGCGGCAGGCCCACATCAACGCTGGGGTCGGCGATGGTGTCGCTGATATTGATTTGATCGAAGCCGGCGAAGGCCACGATCTCCCCGGCGGCCACTGAATCGACTTCCTGGCGTTCCAGGTTGTGAAACGTGAACAGGTATTCCAGCCGTCCGGTTAATTTGTCGCCCTGCGGGGTGATGCGGGCGACGGGCATCCCACGTTTTAGCGTACCGGATTGCAACCTTCCGACGCCGATCTGACCCTTGTAGTTGTCATATTCCAGCGTTGTCACCAGCAATTGCGGCGGCGCAGCGGGATCGACCTGTGGCGGTGCGACTTCGTTGATGATGGTCTCGAACAGCGGGGCCAGATTGGGTGTTAACGCATCCGCTTCATAACCGGCCTGGGCGCTGAGGCCGATGGCATAGACCACCGGGAAATCGGCCTGCTCATCGGATGCGCCGAGTTCGACGAATAAGTCAAACGTCTCGTTGAGGGCGGCTTCCGGGCGGGCATGAGGCCGGTCCACTTTGTTGATGACGACGATGATGCGCAGGCCCAGTGACAGCGCCTTGCGCAGGACAAAGCGCGTTTGCGGCATGGGGCCTTCAACGGCATCAATCAGCAGGAGGGCACCATCAACCATGTTGAGCACGCGCTCGACTTCACCGCCGAAATCGGCATGGCCGGGGGTATCGACGATGTTGATCTTGACGTCGTTGTAGGTGACGGCGGTGTTCTTCGCCAGAATGGTGATCCCGCGTTCGCGTTCGAGATCGTTAGAATCGAGGATGCGCTCCTCGGTCTGTTGATTCTCGCGGAAGACTTTGGCCTGTTTGAGCATCCCATCGACCAGGGTGGTTTTACCATGATCGACATGAGCGATGATGGCGATGTTTCGAATATCGTCGCGTTGCAGCACGTTGCATTTCCTGTTGACTGATTGGCATAAAAAGAGACGCGGCAGAGATGCGCGCCCTTTCGAACTTATTGTAGCAGAGTATGGCCTAAAGGTGGTAGATGGAGTCGATTAAGATTTGATGTAGTATACTATTGTTGTTAGCAAACCCTGAAATCAAGCAAAGATGAATGAAGAACTGGAACAACGTCTGGCAGAGGCCAGTAAGAAATATTGGAAAGTGCAGGCGCGAAAACAGTATCAACAGTTATTGGAAGATTTCTCAGGTGTGGAATTTATTGAGCAACCCATCCTCCAATAGAAATTATAGGCGATCATATAGCACCAACAGTCAGTATCAATGAGGCTCGTTCATGGAAAAAGGGGATTATCCATTCACTTGGGGTCCAGGAAGAATGGGTAATTAATGGCGATTATTCCCTCAACAGTTATCCCTATATACGTGCAATTAGGGGATAATCCCCTAGTAGACCAGCATATGGATTAAGACGGATATAATCGGGCCATAGTTTGGCGTGCTTTCTGACAAGTGAAAAGCCATTGGACAGTATGCTTGTTGGTGTTGCGTTCAGCCTGCCACATAGAGAGTTGGTGCCGCAGCTTCGCAAGTGTCGGAATACGGCGATTGAGACACTGCTTGGACAGCACCGCCAGTTCAATTTCAGCCATGTTGAGCCAACTGCCATGAACGGGCGTGAAATGAAACTCAAGTTTGCGAGCAATACGGCGAGCTTCGTCAGGCGGAAAGGTTTTGTACAGACTGGCAATCTTGTGGGTATTGAGGTTGTCAAGCACAATGCGGAGCCGGAGTGCTTCGGGAAAGGCTTCATCGACCAACCACCTCATCTGGTGGGCAAAGTCGGTGATGGTTCGGCGTTGGGTAATCTGAAGATGACGCCATGCCAGTCGGGGCGCAAAACAGATGAACAGGTTACAGGTGCCCCGTCGCTTGTAATGGTAATCGTAGCGTGCGGGTCGTCCGGGTTGGGCTGGCAGCGGTTGTTGAACATGGTCAATCAGTTGCATGGGCTGTTCATCGAAACAGATGACCGGATAATAGGGGTCGTGTGCCTCAGCATACAGATCAAGAATGTCCTCCATTCGGGCCACAAATTCATAATCCACTTTGGGAATGCACCATTGGGCTTTCTGCCAGGGCTTCAGTGTGTTTTTTTCAGATAGCGGCGCACCGTTTCGTCTGAAATGCTGTCAACCATGCCTAATTCGACCAGTTTGTCAGCCAACAATTGCATCGTCCACTCGGCCCGACCATCGGGGGCATCGCTACACGCCAGGGCGATCAACGTTGCTTCAGCCTTCTCATCCAGCTTGAATTTACCACCTGGACGGGGCTTTTCATTGATGGCCCAATCGACACCGCCATCAATGAACTTCTTACGGGTGCGTTCCACAGTGGAACGGGTCGTTTGCAAACTCGCCATGATTTCATGATCTTTTTGGCCTGCATGGGCTAACAACAAAATACGGACGCGGGTCAGCTTGCGTGTTGACTCTTTACCTTTGCGAATGAGACCTTGCAGATATGCTTGTTCGTCCGCTGTCAGCCTTACATGGTAGATCTTCTTGGGCATGTTCTGGTACGCTCCTTTTTTCCGACTATGCCCCATTTCTTGTTATGCGTCTACTTTCACGTGGTCGTCTACTAGTTTATTATGCTACAATAACGTGAGTAATGGTTACGCGATGACTCCAAGCACAGTAAGCAATCCAACCCGTGATTAGAGCGAATATAAAGTTTTCCGGATTGCGCTGGCGCTGTTTACTTCACCAGTTCTCACTGCCAGTGCGTTTTAAAGGCTTGACATAGATCATCGACATGACAGAACGGTTCCAGTCAACTCATGAGGGGAACCTCTTTTTTGAATTTGGCTACGAACAGGATCCCCTTTCTTTGAAAGTTGTCCCACATTAGCCATTACGCACGTTAAATGAAGTCTATTGTTGGATTCATCTCCATGACAAACCGTATTTATCAATTGCCTCATTCTGTCACAAAGGCTGATTTAGAACAGGTTGTTTGCAAGATACTCAATCAGTCAAACGTCAAACTCCTTACATGGTCAATCCAATCGCTGAGTGGTGGTGCAGCAGAACATGTCGGGACAGGTATCGGTGTCAATCGCATAGCAGGAACAGCACGGAATGATAGAGATGTGTTATCGTGGTCTGTGGTTGTGAAGGGCTTTCGGGCGTCTGATGATGATACTCAAAACGAGCCAAGTCATTGGAGCTATTGGAAGCGCGAGATGATGGCTTATCAGTCCGGGATATTGGACGAACTACCTGGTAACGTTATTGCGGCACATTGTTATCGCATCCAAGAAACAGACAATGGGTTGATTTACCTTTGGCTTGAGGATATTCAAGAAGCTCGTCCAATTTGGACGATGGAAGATTACCGATTGATAGCACGCCATTTAGGTCAATTCAACGGGGCATATCTAACCAGGTATCGCCTTCCACAATATTTGTGGCTGTTTCCATGGCAAGTTCGTCGATGGTTGGAAAGGCATTGTGCATCACCTGATAAACTGACTGAATACTCAAAATTGCCGCTTGGAAGGGCGATATTTACTGAAAAAAATATCAAACGCATAACAAATTTATGGGAAAATCGACACACTTTATTGGCAAAAATCGATCAGCTACCAGATTGCTTCTGTCATCGGGATGCTTTTCGCCGAAATCTGATGCTTAGAGTGCGCGAAGACGGCACGAAGGAAACTGTCGCTCTTGACTGGTCTATGCTTGGTCATGGCAAGTTGGGAGCGGAGGTAGCGGTTACACTGGTTGGAAGTCTTCGGTTTATGGAGGTTGATGGAAGGAAGGCACATGAACTCGACACGGCTGTCTTTGAAGGCTACTGTGCAGGCTTGCGTGATGTTGGATGGCAAGGCGATGTTGCTTTCGTGCGTTTTGGATATGCTGCAATTGCGGGATTGTTTATCGGCATAGCGGGAACATGTGCATGGATGGAAGATCTCAAAGAAGTTGGAAGCGATGTCGTTGAAACAATAGTTGGTCATCCGATGAATGATATTGAGGAACAATGGTCGCAAATGCACAATATACTGTTTGATCTTGGTGATGAGGCATTGGCATTAATGCAGTCGATTTAACCCACTGGATATATCCGAACGATAGAGCAGGGACTATCCAGATGCCCGAAAGCTGGAACAAAAATGAAGTACGGATAATGAAAACGATTTTTATTATAGGTTACTCTGTGGACCCTCACGACTGATCCATGATGTCGGCGAAGGCGTGCTGGAAGGCGGATTCGGTATCGAGGCCTAGCGCATCGTTTAATTTGTTCCAGGCGGAACACAGGGCAAAGCGCATCGTCATATCGACAATCTGACGGTCGGTGAAGTGCTGGTGCAATTCGTCGAAAAAGGCGTCGCGGATTTTGTAGGGGGCGGCGGTCATCTGCTCAGTGTATTGAATCACCAGCCATTCATCAGTGGCGAACCGGTCGCGGTGGTCGTGCCAGGTGCCCGCTTCGATGCATTGTAGCTGTTCGACGGTCAAGCCGGAGTCGTGCGCGAGGGGCGTATGGTGCTGGATGCAGTAGGTACAGGCATTGACCCGCGAGACAACCAGGATGCCGAGTTCGATCAGCTTGCGATCTACCGACGCGGTGGCAGCGAAGGTCTCATAAACGCCAAGAAGCGATTGCAGCAGGGCCGGGTTATGAGCCAGGGCGCGAATCTGATTGCCAAAAAGTGTCGGGCTAGGTAAGTCGCCATTTTGCAGCGCAGCATCAGCGCGTTTGTAGATCGGCTGCAACTCGGCAGGCGCTTCGTCGGGCTGAATCAGGTGGATACGTTGGTTAGTGTTCGCCATGTTGGCCTCCGCCGGGCTGGCCGGTCATCAGCCAGTCGGTTTCAGAATCAGCACCGGGATCGTGCGGCTGGTCTTTTGTTCGTAGCCAGCGAACCGGTCACTCATGTTAATGAAGCGCTGATAGAGTTCATCACGCTGGTCGCCCGTCGCTTCCTCGACTTCGACGTTCATCACTTTCTCGTCAACCTGGATTTGCACCGGATGGCTTCCTCTGGCGGCGTTGTAATACCAACCGGGATGTTTGGGCGCACCGGCGGCGCTGGCGCTTATCAGATAATTTTCGCCATCCCGGAGATACATGAGGGGCGTTGCGCGGGTTTTGCCGCTTTTGCGTCCGGTTGTGGTGAGCAAAAGAACATCACCACCGCTCATGTGACCGCCCAGGCTGCCGTTGGTCAAGCGGTAAAGCGTGACATGGATCCACATGAAAAATTGCATAAATGTTTTCATAAGTTTGTACTTCTCACCATTGACTGATAGGCAGCAGTATAGCGCGTTTAGCGGGATTTGGGGAACTTGTTGGGTTCAGGGAATTGACCACACGACCAACTGCTCTGGCTCTGGTGCCAGCGGCATGGACCGGGCGACGCGGGCGATGAGACGAGTCATGTCGGCAGTGAAAAACACATCAATCACGTCGAACTCGCCGAGGCTGATGTGGGCAACTTCAGTGCCAGTAGTTGCATCCCACAGGCGTAAGCTGGCGGTTTCGCCGGTGAAGGTCGTGCCGACGATGAGTTGACTATCGGGGCTAAAGGTCAGGGTCTGGCTGAGGGTGTCGGCTTCAACGATGATGCGGGTTGTGGTTTTGGCGGCAAGATCATGCAGGAAATACGCCGGTTCCGCGCTGGTGTCGATCTCAGCAGCAGTGGTCCAATCTGGGCTGAGTGTCGCTTCTGTATTGCCGGTAAATAGTGGTTCGTTTGCGGCGCTGGACGCAAAATCCCAGAAATGATGGGTGGTCTCATTGGTGTTCAGATCATGGACGAGGTAATGCATCTGGGAGCCAGCGGGATTGAAACCGCGAATCACAAACTGTTGATCAGGCTGTTCAAAGTCGTTGAACGCGACGTTTGCTGGCACGCCGAGGTCGAAGTAATCCAGTATGCCAGTTGGGATGATGCTCTCAGGGTCGTTGAAGCGGACGGGGTCAACAAAGTGGCTGTAATAGACTTCATGCGTCTGCGGACGGAAGGCAAACGATTGATAGTGACCGGGCGGAATCGCTGGACCGTAAGTGGTTTCGAGCGTTGCCAGGTCCCAGATGAAGAGTACTGCGGGTCGCCGCGCGTCTTCCATAGCGACAAGATAACTTCCATCCGGGCTGAAAGTCGGTTGCTGAACGCGGAGCGTGGGTTCGAGAATGGTCGCTGTGCTGCCGATGAAACCATTGTGACTACCGCTGCGCACAAAGTCACCGATGTCCACCAGGTAGACACCGCTAGCTGTTGCCATTGCCAGTTGCTCACCATCGGGGCTGAGGTCCAGACCAACGGTTGCCAGTGGCGGATCCAATAGAAAACTTGTGCGGCCCAGTTCAGTGAGCTGATTGGCATTGGCTGGCGTGATGGGATTTTCAGTTTGGGCAGACATCGGCGTGACCAGCAGCCCAATGGTAACTAAGAACAATAGGATCAGATTACGCTTCATCATCAACGGTCTCCAATGGGTAATCTATAATCAGCCAGGGAAAATAAGGTTCTGGTTCGGCCCGGTGGCCCTTTTGCTCATCAGCAGCAATCCATTCGTAAACCTGCATTGCTTGTTCATAGGTGGCGATGAGGCCGTGTGAATTGGGGCGAATATTGAATTTCGTATGCATGGTATTTTCGAGGCTGGCACACAACCAGGAATGACTCAGTCCACTGTAATAACTGACGACCTCAAAGCCTAACATCTCGCCACCTGTTGCCAGCAGGTCTTGTTGTTGGAGCATCGTCTGGATGCCATCGGCCTGGTCGACATATTCATCAGTGACGGGGTTATAACTTTGCAGTGGGGCACGCCTGTTGGCAAAAGCGGGATAAAGCGTTTTTGGTAGCCCCACGCCGATCAGGTGCAAATGTTCATGTGTCAGGTCGAACATTCGGCAGAAGTCGCGGGCGTGGGCCAGGCTGTGGAAGACATTAGGCCATTCCAGGCGGTCAGACTCCCAGGCTGCCAGTTCTGACCAGCGTTCGATAGGGAAGCCGAATTGCCGTTGGGCTTCGTCTTCATCCCAACCCCAGTAAACGTGAACCGATGGGCATATGCAGGTCGATAAACTAAGCAGGCGATCAGGCAACAAATCGGGGGAACGCATTTCATCCCGACCAGTAGCCTGGAGTAAAAAGTAGCCCGCTGCCAGAAATTCACTGTGATGAACAGCCATTGCCGGTTTCCAAATAGCGATTGTTGTCGCTATTATAGCGGAGGATTGTTACGCGGAGGAACCACACCATGAAAGATTTATTGTTGTCACATTTCCAATATACGTTCTGGGCTGATGGTAAGCTGTTTGAATGTATCGCTGAATTGAGCGAGGAACAACTGAAAGCGGATCATCCCTATTCGCAGGGGTCGGTCTGGGCACAGTGTTTGCATATGTATATGGTGGAATACTGGTGGTTTTTGTTCTTGCGCATTGGTGAGATGCCGACAAGTTGGGAGGCCGGTGAGGAAACACTGGATTGGCTACGGACGCAGTGGGCCGCGAATCGGGATACTGTATTGGCTTATCTAGAAAGTGTTACGGATGCTGACCTGAAGCGCGAGGTCAAGCCACCCCACTGGGATGAGGATGAAGCACCTGTCATCGCCTGGCAAGCGATCTTGCAGGTGGCGAATCATAGCACGGATCATCGGTCGCAGGTGTTGCGGATTTTGGCCGCGCTGGATGTGACGACGTTTGAACAGGATTACCTGAATTATCTGGATACGATTAGTTAGTTGTCAATCGCTTGTTTCAAATGACTGGCCCGCCACGAGGGTGCGGATGAAATACTCGGTATCTTCGTCGAGGTCAGTCTGTTTAAGTTTGTCGTTTGTTTCCGGGCCGTGCTGGTCAATGAATTCTAGCGCTTGATCAAATTTATCCAACAACGCGCTAAATTCGGTCTGATTCATGATCTGTTCGTTGTGACCTTCGATAACATAATCCGCCGTAAACGTTCGCAGGGTTATTAACAGTGGCAACAGATGCCGACGGGTATAATGACGAACCGGTGCATAGATAGCATCATACAGGCAATCACCGAGAAAGAGGACTCGTACTTCCGGGATGTACATGACGCACGAATCGCTGGCATGGTCCCCGCCGACATGCTTGATTTGGCACGTGATTTCGCCTAATGACAGTTCGATTATCTCATCAAACAAGATGTCCACCGGAGCGATTTGTACGTGCCGGGGGGCGGGTAACTCGACTTTGATGTCCGCAGCACAGGCTTCGATTTCCGCACCGTTTTGTACTCGTGCATCCAACGCGGTGTCGCTCCATTCATAATCTGCCAACACCGTGAGTTTTTGGGCGGTTTCACGATGAGCGATCACTGGTACACCGATAGCGGCAGCACCGAAGACATGATCCCAATGCCAGTGGGTGAGCGCCACAAAATCTGGTTTGCTAATCTCCTTCAGTTGTTCGAGAAACAAATTTGCATGAGCGGCAGATGCGCCCGCATCCAACATTAGTGTCGACTGGTTGCCGACGACAGCCGCTAAGGATGGTCGGTCAGGTTTACCGGGAGACATCCAGTAGACGTGCTCAGTGAGGCGTTGAAATTGGGTCATGGGGTTGCTTTCTTAGTGGTGTGTTGCTGCTCACCAGTCGCTTACTTGCCCGGTGCCAGCGTGTCGATATAGTTCGCCATCGTGTTCAGTGACTTGCTGAGAATGAACTCGCGGGCGTCGTGGATGACGCGGGGGCAGATGCTGCTTTCCAGTTCCATAAAGCGTTCATCAGCGTAGTCGAAGGTGGTGTGGTCAACATCCGGGTGATTGATCACAAAGGCCAGCAGATTAGCCGCCGCTTGTAAACGATCGGGCTGTTCCAGCCAACGGACCGCGATACCAGTCATCGCATCCAGCACATCAGGCACGGCTTCAATTACCAGCGCGGCTTTCAACGCCACCCGATATTCCTTTTCGGAAAGTTCATAAGGAGTCATTTGCGCAATCCATCATGCGGCATCGCCTTTCATTTTAGCAACGGTAGCCCGTTTTGCCAGCCCCCGCTCGTAGTAGAGGGTATTGAAGGGTCCCGACCTTTTCCCGACCTTTATGCGGATGACGCTCATGCACAAACCGATTATAGTGTGTAAGGTTCTTTCAACCAATTGGTTCACAAATGTATGGGAACACCAATTGGAAAACACGCTATTCGGTTGGTGCCGGTTTGTGGGCAACCAGCTTAAATAATAATCGTACCCATACTCAAAAAACGTCCTTGCCGCGGGGACGTTTTTCGATTACGGCAATTCTACCGCGTCCAAAGTCAACACTTTTCCACGTTCCCAGGCAGCCTGGTGCGCAACCGGCGGCAAACGCATTTTTAGATCAGCATGCAGGGTGGTGAACAACGGCCACTCATCCAACCAACCGGGGATTGCCTGTGGATGATGGGTCGCCAGGCTGAGCACTTCGACGGCGACATCAGGCTGTTCACAGTCGTTATACAACCACGCGATCACCTGTAAACACAGGACACGCAACGCGGGGCTATAATCGACGGTATGCCAGACTGTGTGGATAAGCTCACGAGCAGTCGTCGGGACTTCCAGCCCACAAGCGGCGATGGACCTGCCGATTTGACCGAGAAACAGCACGCTATACCCATGTATATTTTCCCGCATCGAAGTGGTGTCACAATAACGCCAGGCCGTTTCATAGTCGGCTTCCAGACTGGCTAACATTCCCAGGAGCACGCGGGCTGGAAGCTGGTCACTGTGCCGCCGACCATGTGCTAGCTCCGACCCGGCTGCCATTTCACGGGCAGCATCAAGATCACCACATAACAATTTGACCAGCCCCAGACAACCGGCGTTCCAGAGTTCACCCCAGGGCACTTTGATTTTGCGCGCATGATTGAGTGCACGCTCATAGCGCCTGGCAGCGAGGCCAAAATCGCTGTTGAAGAGCGCGTGCTCGGCGGTCAATGCCAGTAAAAAAGTGTAATCCAGTGTTTCGGTTTGGTGCAAAAGGCGACCCTGTTGATAGTAATCATCGGCTGCTGATAAATCGCCGAGGCGCGCGCTGCACAGCCCCAGATTGCACAGGACATTGAGCTGCCCCACTTTATCGTCCAGTTCACGGAATATTGCCAGGGTTTGCTGATGATAGGCAATCGCCGCTGTCGGATCGTGATCGAGATCATAACTCAGCCAGGCGAGGGCTTGCAGACAGGCGGCTGTCAGGCGCGAATCACCATGATCGTGCAACATGGGAAGGACCCGCCGCAACGCTCGTTGGGGTTGGTCAATCGAGTCCCAGGAGCGCACAGTCAAGTGTGCCCAGGCAAGATCTGGTTCCGATCCGAGCACAGCGAGACCGTCAAGGAATAATTTCCCATGATGGAGACGGGTAAAGCCAAAGATATAGAGGCCTTCAATCAGGTCCTGTAATAGCGTGTAATCGCGGTGGTGAATGGCCCAATTCCAGGCCAGGCAGATGTTGTCGTAGTCGGTTTCCATCGCATCCAGGGCTTCTCTTTGTTCGGTGGCCTGAAAATCTGCCAGTGCGGCACGGATGCAATCGGTAAAAAAACGGGCGTGAGCGGCTGCTATGTCGGCTATATTGGGCTGTTGCCGCAAATATTCTTCACCGTATTGACGCAGCAAATTATGAATATTGAAGCGGTTGGCAGTGTCACGATATAGCAGGGCTTTGTTCACGAGGTTTTGCAAGGTGGCGAGGCTGGTCCCGGTGACGGCTTCGGCTGCCGCGAGCGTAAACCCACCGCGAAAAATAGAAAGCGCCATAAAGGTTTGCTGTTCATCCGGGGAAAGATACTTCCAGGTTTCGTCGAAAATGACGCGAATGCTATGTTGGCGTGGGGGGATGTCGGCCAGGTCGCGGTTTAGAAAGTTGACATCCTGCTGGACTTCGGCACTGATACGGGCGACATCGGCCACATTGAGCCAGTTTGCCGCCAATACGATGCCTAACGGCATGCCATCGGTTAAGCGGCAAAGTTCAATAATGGCCTGGCTATTGGCCGGGGTTCGCTGCCAGTCGGGCTGCAACCGGCGGGCCGTGTCCTCAAAGAGTTGAACGGCATCATAGGTGTCGATTGCTCCCAGGTTGCTATCGGTTGGATAGCGCATCCCGAAGAGCGGATAAACAGTTTCGGCATGCAGGCTCAGGCGGCGGCGTGATGTCACCAGTATCTTGATGCGACCGGCTGCTTGCAACAGGTTGGTAATGAAGGGCACACAGTCTAACGCGTCTTCGCAGCTATCGAATACGAACAGCATCGTTTGCGGGCGAAGGTGTTCGATCAATTGTCGTTGGAGGTCATTGGCTTGAGGCTCCATGTAGTCGAGTTGCTTGATGATGGCACGCGCCAGTTCATCGGCTGTTTTGATTTCATCGGCTTGCACATAATAAACGCCATTTGGGAAGTGGTCATGCAGTTCGGCGGCGACCGCCTGGGCCAACCAGGTTTTGCCCATGCCACCCGGTCCCAATAATGTTACCAACCGACATGCAGGTTGGGTTAGCCAACGGATAAGCTCAGCCTTTTCGCGTTTTCGTCCAATGAACCGGCTGGTGGAGACTGGCAGGTTCGAATGCCGTCCCTGTTCACGCGCTGCACGGAATATCGCCACCGCTTCACGCCGATTCCGCACGCCCAATTTTCGGAAAATCCGCGTGTTATGCCATTTAACTGTTTTATGCGAGAGGCTCAGCTTATCTCCAATTTCCCGGTTGGTAAGACCGGCACTCATCAGTTTCAAAATCTCAAATTCTCGATCCGAGAGGGACTCGATCAATGGCTCACCCTCGTCACTATCAAACAACGAATTTTAACACGCATTTAAACCGGGGGTCACTGGCAAAGCGGACTCACCGCGTTTCGACAAAAATGGATTTAACCCCAGGTTCATTACGCGGTAGGGTCATTATTGGTTTGATGCGGCTTGATTATCCCAAAACGCTAACTTGCATTGGTTGTTGGGAGTCAAAAAGTACCCGATTGGAGCCGGTTGACAGCAAGGTGATAGACCGCAACCAATAGATCAACCGCAACCGCTTCCGGGTTACTTTCTTTGACGAGATGGTCATAGGTCAGGACGGCACCCGGCGTGCTCCATGCGGTATGCCATTGGAGCGGGGCTTTGATCTCAGCACTCAGGCCAGGCGGCAGCGGCCAGGCATAGACATAAAAGAAAGGTTGACCGATGTCAGGCGTGCCGGGCGAGAAGCCAACGTTGATGTGTGGATCTTCGTGTTCGTCCATCCCCTTAGCAAACCAGAGTGTGGATAGATCATAGCCATGCGGCCACAGGACCAGTGGATTTTGCACGCCGAACATCTGGGCCTTGACCAACGCGAGAACCTGAAACATCCGCCACTGGACCGCTGCATAAATCTCTCCCGGACTCGGGTCAAGTTTCAGCGGCGTTGTCCCGGTGATGTTGGAACGATCCGGTGCCAGATTGTGTCCAACGTCGCGGATACCGGCGAGTACCGCCGCGAAAAGCGACGCTTGCGTATGATCGGCAAGGGGCAGACGCAAGGTTTCATGGGGTTGATTGCGATCCAGAATAATGACCTGTTGCGTATAATCCAGGGTCAGCTTCATGCCTGATTTGAGGGTGCCAGTGGTTGCGCCGATTGGAATGGGCTGGAGGCTGTGGCGCAGGGCGTTGGGCAATGGGTCAAGGTCCGCCACGCGGACAACGTTCAGGATTTGTGCCGCTTGCTGTAAGATCGGTCTGGCAGCTTGCCAGTCAGCATAGCGTGGTAGCGCTAAAGACATGAGATACTCCCTTAATTAGTACCTCAACTATGGACGGGTTGGGATCGTCCAGACTTTCGTAATTGTGAGTAGCTATTTTGTGTGGGGTTGAAGTGTTGCATAGGCGTGGGTCATCTTGGAGAACTGTTCCATTAAAAAGCGAGTGTGCGGGCCGGGTTTGCCATTGCCAATGATCTGATTATCGACCTGGCGCACGGGGCAAATTTCTTTATTCGATGAACAGATGAAGACTTCATCGGCTTGCAGAAGATCGGCAAGGGATAGATCGCTCGTTTCGACCTGATAATGCTCAGATGCCAATTCGATCACGGCCTGACGAGTGATGCCCATTAAAATTCCCGTACCTGGTGTGACGAGGCGTTCGCCAAAAAACGCGAAGAGATTGGTGGTCGTGCCTTCTAAAGCATGCCCCTGCTGATCGACATAGAGTGCGTCCACCGCCTCGGCTTGCCGCGCTTTTTTGAGGGCAATTATCGCCGGGATATAGTTGAGGGTTTTGGCTTCGGGCAGGTAACGGTCGGTCTGGTTGGTGATGACCTTGACACCATCGGTGAACCACGCGGTCGGATTTGGTTTGAAGGGTGTGACCAGTACCAGGAGACGCGATTGTCCCAGTGGGGTGATGTTATCCAGGCTGGTACCTCCGGTCACGATAATGCGGATCGACGATTCGGCGTGATCATTGCGAGCAAGAGTCTCCAACGTAATGGCGTGAATTTGATCGATTGACAACGGTAGATCGAGTCCAATCAATCCAGCAGAACGTTCCAATCGTTTTAGGTGTTGGTCCAGGTGAAAGGGTTTGCCGCCGTAGGTACGCATGAAATCAAAGATGCCATAGCCACGTAGAACCGCCAGGTCATCCGCTGGGAGCAAAGCATCGTCGCTGCTGACAAATTCACCATCAATGTAGTAAATGTTGGACATGTTTTACCTCTTTTGAATGCCAGAGTTACAACGAAAAATATCAACGCAAAGGCGCAGAGGCGCAAAGATTTATGGAGATCGTCAGGGTAGATGATTTAGCTGAAACTTGATTCCAGCATACGCATTTTGCGGATGTTTGGCAAGGTTAATGGATAAATAATGTTCAATCAATCGGTATGGTAGACCCAATTGCCGGGGACCGGGATGGCAGCCCGGACGCGCTTGACATCGGCTTCGTCGGCGCTGTCATAGGTGAGGACATGAATCTGGCGGGACGCGGGGTGGGCATCGTGGGTGGCGGTGGCGACTTTGGATTTGTAGCCGAGTTGACCGGCTTCGGTGGCGCTTTTGATTTTGGCCCACTGCTCGTCAACCTGCTCAACCGTCGTGACGAGCCGCCAATAACCGGCGCGGGGCGTGGGGCCAGGGTCGGGACCCGGTGGCCGTTTGGCTTCAATCCAATAAACACCACTGACCTGGGAGGGCCGGGCGGTTTGGTCATGTTGCATTCTGGCTTGTTGGACGCGGCTAATCAGGTCAAGATTGGGCTTGTCAGGTGGGGTCATCCAGCGGCGCTCACGGGAACTAATTCATCGGTATCGGCATTAATCAGTGGCAGCCGGAAACCAAAGGTGCTGCCCTGACCATAGGTACTCTGAAAATGCAGGGTGCCATTATGCCGTTCGATAATGCTTTTGACCAGATGCAGCCCCAGGCCCGTTCCGTCAATTGCCCGTGTTTCGGCACTCTGCACCCGGAAAAAGGGTTTGAAGATGTCAGCCTGTAATTCAGGTGGGATACCATAACCGTTGTCCGTGACCTCGAAGATAGCGTCTTGATCGGTGACGTACAGGCTGACAGTGATTTCGCCATTGTCGGGGGTGTACTTGATGGCATTGGTGAGCAGGTTGGCGATGGCTTCCCGGATCTGGGGCGTATCGGCCTTGATGCGGGCGCGGCTCGTTTGGAGGTGCAGGTTAAGCTGGCGCTCGGTTGCCAGGAGGCGATGATCGTCGAAGACCACTTTCACCAGATCCACCAGCTCAAGTTTGTGGTATTCAGCCGGATTATCCAGTTGCTCGATGCGATCCAGCGACAGGATGTTGGTGATTAACTGGTGCATCCGGTCGCCAGCACGATGAATGTGTTCGGCCTGTTCCGCCGCCCGTGGGGGGAGATCAGCCGTTTCCAGCAATAACTCCGAAAAGCCGGTGATGATGCCGAGTGGACTGCGGAGATCATGCGCGGCCATACGGATCATATCAGTTTTGAGTTGTTCCAGGTGGGAGAGACGCTCGTAAAGCTGGCGTAGTTCGACGAGTTGCCCCTGTGAGATTTCATATAGCCGGGCGTTGTCCAGCGCAGTTGCTACCCGGATTGCCAGTGATTCAACAAACGGCAGCACCTCTTTGCCAAACGCATTTTCGCTCTGCAGATAGATCGCTCCCAACGGCTTGTCGTTTGACAGGAGCGGAATGATGTAACAATTGGGTCGAGTGATGGTCTTGCTGGCGGCTACAGCCTGCCGGATGATGGGTAGATCGCTGGCTGCCGAACAATAACCGATTTGCTGCTGAATGCTGAGCTGGCGGGCCTCATCGTACACCAGCAGGGCACCGGCCTGGACGGCGCTCGACTGGACGGCGGTTTCGAGAGCCGTTTCTAACACATAGGGAACATCCAATTTGTGGCTCAACAGGTTATCAATGTGATGCAAACTGGTCATATTTTCTAAATGCTGTACCAGATTGGCTTCCACCTGCTTAAGTGCTGTGATGTCCTGCATCAATAGCAGGCCGCCAAAAATGCCTTCCGCCACATTTTGAACTGGGAGTGCATGAACGAGTAAGGTCCGCGATTGATAGGGCCATTCATAGGTGACTGGATCACCTGCCAGGGCTTGCTGGCAGATATGTGTCAGACGATCAACCATTTCGGGGGGGATGATCTTTTGCAGGGGCTGGCCCTCACTGTTATTAGCGCTGATTTGATTTTCGATCAGGGCGCTGCCTTCCGCAATAAGCACATTGAGGTCATGATCGTATAGCAGTGCGCCCATGTCGGGGAGATTGCGGGCTAATGTGCGATACAGTTCTTCGCGCTGCCGCAGTTCATCGGCATTTCGCTGACGGTCGGTGATGTCCTGAGCCACACAGACGATTCCCAGAATTTCGCCTTCATCATTGTGGATCACCGAACCCGAAAATGAGACCGGAATGGTAACGCCCTCGCGGTTGAGATATTCAGTTTCAACGCCCGAAACCGCTTCGACTCGGGTTGTTATCAGCCAGTGCAATGCGTTGGGAGTCAGTATTTCGTCAGCCGGCTGGTGGATTAATTCGGCTTCGCTATATCCCAACAAGGTCTGCGTGGCCTTGTTGGTGCGCTCAATGCGTAAATCTGGCCCCAGAACGATCAGGGAGTCGCTGAGTTCGCGCAGGATTTTGTCAAGGTAAGCTTCAGAAATGCTGGTCTGCACCAGATCGTCCAGCAAGCGCCGGGCAGATTGTTCGTTCTGCCGGGCGGATTCCAGCGCGGCCAGCAGACGGCCCGATATCCGGTAGAGGATCAAGGCAAAAAATACCATAATGGAGAGGCGCACAACGCCGTCGAAAAGCGGCATCGGTGGATGCGTCTGCACCGGCAGGCAATGCAGGCAATGCAGGGCGAAGATCACCAAGCCCGACCCCAGTGTTAGCAAAAAAAACCAGCGCTGAACCTGGCCTGTCAGAGCCATCGCAATAATCAACAACAGTACCAGATAGGCCGAAAAAGCCGGTCCGTTAACGCCACCGAAGTACAAGCTGGCGATGGTGATTAAGAACCAGATAGCGCTGACAAATACAATCCGGGCCGTCTGCAAATGGCCCCGGTGTAGCAGTTCATGGGTTGCGACACATAGCAGCGTTGCCAGCGCGACAAATGCCAGGGCGATCAGGTGGGCAGTGAGCACACTGACTATGGCGAATATGACCAGCAGTACCAGGATGAGGTTCAGGATGCTGGTGAGCAAGGTTGCGCTGTATGCGGCTTCGGCTTCCACAAAAGTCGGCGGCGCTGTTAGCCGTTGGAAATAGCGATGTAAGGTTGATTGCATTGATTTCAGCATAATTTTTTGGTTTTTACGCACTAAATCTCAATTGTTATTTAATTATACAGGCATTTTTACCAGTGTCCGTTTAATGTTCGTAAGAAAGGATGAAAAATGTTTGAATGGTTGATGCGCCGCTGGCAGCGACGAACCGGGCTGCGACCGGCGCCGCATATAGCGGCGGTGGCCCAGCATAATCTCTGGCCGGAACTGGCTGATGGTGGGGCACAGGCGCGGGTATACCAGCAGTCACCCTGGGTCTATGTCTCGATCAATCGTGTCGCCGAGGCCGCCGCGCTGGTTCCGCTCCAGGTTTTGCAAGTGGTGGGCGAACAGCGATTGCAGGTTGAGCGGCATCCGCTGGAAGATCTGCTCAATGCGCCGAACCCACACCTCAGCCGATTTGAACTGTTGGAGCAAACGGTTGGCATGTTGGAGCTGACGGGCAATGCCTATTGGTTCCTGGCTGGGGAGCGTGGGGTGCCGACAAAAATTTGGCCGCTGCGCTCGGATCGGGTGCGGATAGTGCCGGATACAGACGCCTATGTACGTGGGTATATCTATGAGATTGATGGGCAACAGATTCCGCTGGACGCAGTGGAAGTCGTGCATTTTCGGCGCTGGCATCCGACCAATGATTATTACGGTCTGTCCGCATTGGAAGCGGGCCGGGTTGTGGTGGCGAGTGATCGGGCGATGGCCGAATGGAATCGCAATACATTTGGCAAGGACAACGGCGTCCCGGCGGGGATCGTCAATGTGAAGGATTTTGTGTCAGACGCGGATTTTGAGCGTATCAAACGGGAATGGCGGCAAAGCTATGGCGGACCGCAACGGCGCACGGCGTTTCTGCGCGGTGGGGGCATCGAGTGGCAGAACATCGGCCTGAATCATCATGACCTGGACTTTCTCAAAGGGCGCGAGGCTCATCGTCAAGAGATTCTGAACCTGTTCGGAATTCCAATGGGGCTGTTGAGCGAGAACGCGACGGAGGCTAACGCGAAGGTTGCGGAACGACTGTTTATCGAACGGACACTGTGGCCCAAGCTGGTGCGCATCAGCCAGAAAATCACACAGGAATTACTCCCCTTCTGGCCCGGCGAGTATGAAGCGGTGTTTGAAGACATTCGCCCAACCGATGAACAGGCGCGACTGGATGATATTCGCGCGGCGTATCGGGTGCTGAGCATCAACGAGATTCGGGAACGCTACTATCAACTGCCCGCTGTCAAGTGGAGTGCGTTGCCCGTGGGGATGGATGCGGGTGACGCGGACGAATCGGCTGAAGCAGTATCCGCAGTGACTGAACCACATGCCGCGCTGGTGGAATTGAAGCGCTGGGAACGGTTTACGATCAAACGCTGGGGGCAGACTCCCAACCGGGCGTTTGAGGTGCGTGAGCTGCCGGAGGCAGTGGCGTTTGAAGTCTCCGCAAAATTGCTGGTGGCGACCAATGAAGACGAAGCACAGGCCGTGTTCCAGGAAGCGCGACAAATGTTGACACACTCGGACACCTAGCAAAAATTGTGCTATCCAGATACTAAATAGTTTGTGGGTATCGTTCCCGATACCCACAATAGTGTCTACTCTTGCTCTAACATCCTGACCACAAACCGGCGCGGGTGAGTCAATCGCGCAGGAATCGACGCAGCGCTTCTACAAATTTTGTCCAGGCAGGTTCATCGTCGCGCAGCAGATGATTCCTGGAATCGAGCGGAACAAACTGTGCATCTGGAATCAGTGAAGCCAGGATACGCCCCTCCTCAAAGGGTATGCCCAGATCGCCCGTTGGGTGGCATATCAAGGTAGGAACTTTGATTGTCTGAGCAAGTTCGCGCACATCGGTATGGTGCATCGTGGTCTCCAATCGGACTGCGTTTTCCGCTGTAGTGGAGACGCGCATAAGTTTTTCAAGCTCACGAATCAATTCTGGCGGTCCGTCGGGGATTATCTGGGTTGCAAACACCTGCCGAAAGGCCGGATTATCGCGCCCCCAGCCAATTTTCATCAATGACATTAATGTGCGTTCTTCTTCCATTTGCTCCGGCGTCAAATCTCGATTGAGCCAACCCCGTGCATATGCGCCAAAGAGAATCAGGTGGCTAACTTTTTCTGGATAACGGGCGGCATAGGCGATGGCAACGGTTCCTCCCTGTGACTGTGCAAACAGCGGAAATCGCTCAGCACCCGTTGCGTGCACAACGGCTTCAAGATCATGGACCCAGGCTTCAAACGAAAAATCTTCCACATCCCAGTCAGATAAGCCTGTGCCACGTTCATCATAGCGAATCAAAGTGTGGTGATGGCAAAATGCTGCTAACCAGTGACCAAAGATCCGGCTGTTCCAATCGTATTCCAGATGAGACATATAGGCGGCTGTTTTGATAAAAGGGGGGCCTTCACCTGCTACAGCATAGGCAATCTGCGTACCGTCAAAACTGGTCGTAAAGTGAATACGCTGTACGGGTTGCCGGCGGTTGACAGCAAAGCGCAAGATTTTGTCCTCTGCCTCGGCTGTACTCTTTAACAGGCCGAGTTGCTGTGCTTGTGCCATAGCGCCAGTACGATTTTTGACTCCCAATTTGCTATAAATTTGTGAGCAGTACCATTTGATTGTGCCATGAGTCAGATAAAGTTTCTCAGCAATCTTTTGGTTGGAGTGCCCCTTGCAGATCAGCAATAAAATTTCGTGTTCACGATCGGTGAGTGTTCCAGGATGTGGCGATTGATTAATTTTCGCCATATGAAACCCCTTTATGTATTTCCTCCCGATAAAGCTATTGTATGACAGTCATTTGCCAAAACCAACAACGATTCCTATCTTGATTCCTAACTAAAGTTAGGAGACAACCTTACCTGCTGCAAATTAAGCTTAAGATAACGACAACATAACTTAAGAGGTTTGTACAGATGATTTTCAAAACTCGGTTTTCTATTCTATTGATTCTGTGTCTTGCACTGGCTTTGATGATGTCTACCGGCGTTAGTGCCCAGGACGAAATGAACTCCGAAACCACAGTCCATCTTTTTGCAGATGGCTCATTGGTTGAAGGTGCATGGTCTTCCCTGGAGCGCTATGAATCTGGTGTGATTGCCACGCTCCACACCAGCGCCCTGACACCTAACGATGTTGTAACCATGTGGTGGGTCGTTTTCAATGAGCCAGAAAATTGTAGCGATGCTTGTGGCGAAGATGACATCTTTCTCTTTGATGGCGCGGAAATGCTTATTGGTGAAAATGGGGCCGAACTGAATATGGAACAGATTGAGGCCGCTCAGATCGCTTTGATGGGTGCAACCGGGAATGTCATCCCTGATGATGGCTCGGGGCACTTCAGTGCGGTCCTGAGTGCTGGCGATAACCCCAATTTGGTGTTTGGCCCCGCATTGCTCAGCCCAATGTCCGCTGAAATTCACCTTGTTTTGCGGACGCATGGCACGATGGTAACCGGTGCACTTGATGCACAAATTATCGCGTTCAACGGCGGTTGTGCCAGCGAATGGCCGCATGCCCCTTGCCAGGATGTACAATTCGCGGTCCATCTACCCTAGTTGCTCGACATCATCCATTAAGGGCGTTTCGTTAACGTAAAAGAAACGTCCTTGTTGAACCCCTTGACAGCCAAAGTTCATGAAGACATCGCAGTTTTCCGCGTTTTGACGAGAACCCAGGAGGAAATAAACATGGCCGCGTCACACAGTCATTCCACAACGAAACCCCGCAAGTCTTTTCGACCTTTTAACGAAGTCTGGTTCCGACGTTTGCTGTTGCTTTATCTGGTGCTGATTGTTGGGCACTTTGCCGAACATGTGCTTCAGATTATTCAAGCCGGTATTCTGGGCTGGCCGCGTGCCGAAGCCGGTGGTCTGCTCGGCTTGTGGACGCCCCAACTGCTTACCAATGAGTCGCTACATTTTAGCTACAATCTGATGCAACTGGTCGGCCTGCTGGCATTGTCTTACCAGGTAACTGGACGGGCGCGGGTCTGGTGGCGCATCGCCATTGTGATGCAACTGTGGCATTTTTTCGAGCATTTCCTTTTGCAATCACAGTGGCTGACCGGCATATTTCTTTTTGATGCCACCAGACAGTCTGGCATCGGGGAACTGGTGCTGCCCCGACTGGAACTCCACTTTATTTACAATGCGCTGGTCTTTGTTCCAACTATGATTGGGGTATTCTGCTATGTTCGCGGTCAGATGAAGCGACCAACATCCGCATAAGCAAGTCCGCCAAGTTTCTCAGGCTTGTCAAAGAATCTATGCATTTATGTTTGTGAAAGGTTGGAATCGTAAATACAAAATGTAACGTTTAGGGCGCTTGCATCTAATCCATATATGGGTTGCGCTTTTTGGGAACATATGTTCTAATAGAATAAGCGTTTTTAGCAAGGTGTGGTGACAATGATTAACCGGCGCAGCATACTCAAGCCTCATTACCAGCTTCTAGGGATGTTAATCGAGCGGCAGGAATTGCGCCGGGCATTGCAGGGAAATCATCAATCTCACTATCCAATTCTCGCGCAGACCGTTGATGACTTGATAACGCATCTCAAGGCCCTTGATCGAGAAATCTATGAACAATATCATCGTGCTTTAGCGATGTTTGATGGTTGGGGCCGCACCGCGTCTGACCTACAAGCATTTATCGGCTATGATCTGAACGACGACCTCCACGCTGCCCTGCAAATCGACTGACACCTAGTCGACCACTGCATCATTCACGCTGTTACTCTGGCGATATGCGGACCCAAGAAAAATTTCACTGGACAAAGTGCTTTAAGCAGTCTGCTCCAGCAGACTATTATCGCTGGTGGCGGTTGAGTACTGGCGGCTAATTCCCCAAAAACGGTACATACGTACACCTCATTATAGAACTTATGTGCTAGTGTAAACGGTGTAGCCGAGTCATCAACATGGCCGGGTACGGCGTACACTATGGTGCCGCGTGCCCCTACTCTGACAATGGCTGCTGGCATGAACGCCGCCGCGCTCATGGGCGCACGGTGGGGTTGGCCCGCGCCTGCATGATTGCCCGCGTCTGCACCACGAGAGCCAACCGCGTGTGGATGGGCTGAGGTAATCGAAAAAGTTCTGAGTTCCGAGTGCTGAGTGCTGAGTCAGGTTTTGAACCACAAAGGTCACGGAGAACACAGAGCGGTTGAAATTTGAGGCGAAATGATGCGCCTTTTCATACCTTTCTCTATGTTTTCGGTTCTCTTTGGCTCAGATTCTGTCGATACTACTCTATCATGCTGAATTGCTGTAATGCGAAACTCGGCACTCAGCACCAGGCACTCAGCACGACCTACCGCAACAAGTTCTCAGAGGGAACACGGAAATGCAAACGACGTTAAAAACTATCGCCGAGGGGCGTGTGGGCGGGTACCTGATTGTGTGGGGTGGCCCGGACCAACGCGACCTGCAGGGCGAGTATTTTACACCGGAGACGGAACTGGGGCTGAACTGGTATCACCAGCGCCCGGTACTCTACCATCATGGGCTGGACGGTAATTTGAAGGCGGCGGTGATCGGCACGATTGATACGCTGGTGGCGGATGCAACCGGCGTGTGGGCCGAGGCGCAGCTGGATATGCGCGAGCGCTATGTCCGCGCCGTTCAGAATCTGGTGGATCAGGGGATACTGGGCTGGTCGTCAGGCAGCCTGCCGCATCTGGTTGAGGTGGCCGACGATGGGCAGATCAAACGCTGGCCGGTCGTCGAAGGCAGCCTCACCCCGGCCCCGGCGGAACCACGCCGGACGGATGTCCATACCATCAAGAGCGTGTATGACGCGCTGGGTCTGGATACCGGGCGGCTGGGAATTGATGACGATGATCGGGAAGCGGGTGATGAATCCATGACTCGATTGGGAAAAGGAACAACAATGCAAGACGAGAAAATCATTCAGCTACCGCGTAAACGCCTGCCGGTGGCGAGCAGCGAGGATGCGCTAAAACACATCACGGTTGGCAGTCAGTACGATACGCTGGATGCGATGGATATGCTGCACGGCTATATGTTGCTGCGGTCGACCAAGCATTTTCATGGTGTGAGCGAACGCTATGCCAACGCGCTGGCGCACAAGGTCAATCAGGCCGGACTAAGCGCGATCAAGGCCGATGAATTGAGCTATAGTACGCAGGCCAATTTCGGCGATGAATGGGTGCCCGACCTGTGGAGCCAGCAAATCTGGCACAGGGCGCGGCTGGAGAACGCGATTCTGCCGCTGTTTCAGTCGGTCGAGATGCCGAGCAATCCATTTGAACTGCCGATTGAAGGCACCGATCCGACGGTGTACTTTGTGCCAGAGACCACCGACGAATCCCAACTCTCACTGGGTTCGGGCAACCCGATTCCTGATAGCAAAGTCGGTACGGGTAAAGTGCAACTGGCGGCCAAGAAACTGGCGCTGCGCGTGGGGTTCAGTTCGGAACTGGTGGAAGATGCCATAGTGCCGGTGCTGAACATCTACCGCGAACAGGCCATGCGAGCGATCACCGACAGCATTGATTATGTGCTGCTGAATGGTGATACGCAGACGAGCGGTAACATCAACAAAGATGGCGGCACACCGGATGCGACCGATCGTTACATGGCGTTCGATGGCTTACGCAAGTTGCCCCTGGTGACGACCACAGCGAATAGTGTGGATGCGGCGGGCGCACCGACACTGGCCCTGCTGCGCCAGACACGCTTCACGATGGCCCCGAAATATGCGGCCCGTCCGAGTGATCTGGCCTGGATTGTTGACGGCGGGACTTACGCGACATTTCTGGGCATGAGCGAGTTCCTGACGATGGAAAAAGCTGGTCCACTGGCGACGGCGCAAACCGGTCAGATTGGCTTTGCGGATGGTGCACCGGTGATCGTCAGCGCCGAAATGCCGCTGACTGATGGGGCGGATGGCAAGGTCAATGATGCGACCCCGGCCAATAACACCAAAGGCACGGCGCTATGCGTCTATCGTCCGGGCTGGTTTGTGGGCTATCGCCGCCGGATTGCGGTGAGTGTCGATTACCTGCCCTACTACGACAGCTATCAACTAACCGCGACGGTGCGACTGGCTTTCATCAACTTTGATGCTGATGTCGCGTCGGCCTTGTATAACGTAACGGTGTAGCGGATTGACTCAGGGCGGTCGCCGATGATCGCCCTGCCGGTGCTGCATCACGCTAACCCGCATTATGATATACTCAGCTTGAATGCGGGTGACGCGAATTGGGGTAAAGGCTTTCGTTCAGTTCGATGATTACGGAGAACAACAATTGATTCAGCGCTGGCTTATTGTAATCATGATTGCTACGACGCTGGCTGGGGGCGCAGTGGCTCAGGATAGCGAGATCACGACCCTCACCGTCCCGCGCCTTGAACTCGCAGCGGGTGATAGTCTGGTGTATGAGATTGTGATTGACTGTCTGGTGGATGGCTGTGCTGCATTTGATATTCGCCTGCTTTTCGACCCGACGATGCTGCAAATTGACGATCTGGAAGTTGGCCCCTATCTGGGCGATAATTTTTATGTCGTCGTTGATGATGTCGATACCATTACCGGTGCGTTACGGTTGGCAGCATCCGCGCTGGGTGATCTGCCCCCGACGGACGCAACCGGCCTGCTGCGGGTGCATCTCACCGCGCTGGGTTCTGGTGAGACATCGTTCAATGTCGATCAATTGGACCTCAGCGACCTGCTCGGTAATCGGGTGGTGGTCGATGTGGTTGTGACCGCTGCGCCGCAACTGGTCGCCTGTGTGGTTGTCGCGCAAGCCAATGATACCGTTCAGGTGCGGGTTGGTCCCGGCTTGAATCGCACAGCAGTCGCCTTCTTGCCCCCAGGCGCAGAGTTTCTCGTGCAGGGCAAAACAACTGCGAATCAAACGGTGTGGTATCAACTTGATAAAGACCAGGCAGCACCCGGAAAACAGATACTCGAAGCGTGGATTTCGTCGGATGATGTGGTAGCTACGGGTGATTGCGATGCCGTCACCGACACGAACGCGCCGCCGATTATTCGCATTTCACCGAACTCGCCGGGCGGTACAACGGGTGGCGGTGGTCAGGCGACAGTCGGGGGCAGCAATATTCAATACCTCCAGGTATCCGGTGCGGGTTGTTATAACGCGGGCAATCCCCGGAGTGTGCGGACGGTCAACCCCAATCCATTTGAGCTAGGGGTAAGCTGGATTGCCGGGGATGGTCAATCTGGCTATTTCAGGACGCGGCCCAGTGGCACCAATGAGTTTATTATTCGGCCCAGCAGCAACAACGCAGCGGCGGAAATTACTGTTGAGGTCGTCGTTTCCACCGTCAACGGCGACTGGATTCACACCGAAACCGTGACGACCAGAGCGTGTTAGGGGCATAGTCAAGATTCACAATCAGTGCAGTTTCTATGCCTTGATGAGAGGTTGATGATATCGATTGATGCTTCTCCAAAAATATAAAATACCGGGCTGGATTGTGGTTAGCGTGGATTACCTACCCTCCTATGACAGCTATCATCTGACCGTGAGGTGCCGCAGGCGTTCATCAACTTCGACGCTGACGTGAGCGGTTACTCTGTGCACGTGACTCTGTAGGTTTATTGGTCGGGGTTTTCGGCCTCGCTTATGTACAAGTTTTTGAAGATCAGCCACGTTGATCCAGACGCATATTTCTCAATTCGCGCCAGATGACCTCACCATCTAAACTTGGGAAAGGAAGCAACGTAATGCAGACTACAACAATGTTTGCAATGGCGAAGGCCTGCACAATGTATGCTTCAGGCATGATTAACCATAGGATATAACTCACAACAAATATGAATAGATTATATAGCGGGCCACCTATCGCTCGAATGAGATGCACACGTGATGATACTTCCGACTCATCATGGTGCAATACTTGAATCAGCACCGGGGTAATGTATGCCTCCCGCACTGGTGCCTTGATCTCTCGACTGCTTAGAACATGTCCGATGATATGTACGAACAAAGCAAGAAGTAAAAGAAAACCATAATTCAGACCCATAAATATACGTGTGGCGATCATTTCTTCAGGAAGCGTAATGAAAGCAATGAGTAGACCGATTATCAACTTAGGTGGTACAAATTGCCAGGATTTGCCATCTACTGTGAAGGGTACTCCAAACAACTTGAATAAAATACGTCGCTCAGGTTTGGCGTGAGGCATTTGAGACTTCTCCCAAAGTATGATTACACTCACACAAGTTTAGTCCCAGAGGGACTTGAGAGCTAGACAGTGATTTAAATCGCTGGCGACCAACGACTGGCAACTGTAAACCGAGTTACCCATCCCCTCCATAGCGTTCGAGCAGCCATTGGGTGACGCGCTCCCGGATGGCGGAGACGCGGTATTCTTCGATAATCAACGACAATAGAAAATCGGCCAGGCGGATGTCATCGTCCTGCACAGTGGCATAGGACCACAGATTGCGCCGTTCGAGGTCTTGCAACGTGACGATGAATTCATCGCGGGATACGGGCGTGGTATCCAGCGCGAGGGCGGCCTGCATCTGCTGGTAGAGGTCCATCGCCTGGGCATGGAGGGCTTGATAGTACAGCGGCGAAAAGCGTCCGATCAAGATCTGGTCGATTTCGGCGATAAAGGTGTCCGGGTTCTGGTAGGACATCACGCGGAAACTCTCGATGTCGAAAGGGAGTTGACTGTAATCGTCCTGCGTGACCAGCAACGTATATTTTCCCTGGGCATGGGCGAGGCCGAGTTCATAAAAAACGTTGGGATTGCCACCGGAAATATCGGCAATGATGATGTCGGCAGCGCGAATCTCGTCTTTGATCTGCTCGATGATCGCCTGGGTAAAATGCGGCACATCATCAACCCGGTGGCATTCCAGATCATGATGGGCCTCGATGTGTTCTTTGAGATAGCGATAGAAGAAATGTGAACCCGCCCCAAAGGGCATGATGAAGAAGCAGCGCTGGGGCATTTAGGCGCGTTCGTTGCTGGCGGGCAACAGGTGCTGTGCCCAGAATTTCAGCGGTTTTTGGAAGCTTTCTGGCTGGATGGGATCGTAAACCAGATATTGAACGCGGCCCAGGCTGGAGGGGAGTTCTTTCTCGTCGCGGCCTACAATCGGCAGGACGACTTTGCCGCCCCCCTGCGCGACGCCGACCATATACATGACATCCGGGTCACTGCCCGAAACATCGGCAATCACCAGATCAGCTTTGTCCAACAGCCGGGAGATGCCGTTGTCAATTTTTTCGGTAAAGGGTATACCGGTTAAGCCCAGCCCATTGAGCGTGCGGTCAATGATTTGCTTCAGTTCTGAATCCGCATTATCGGGTGACAAAAACAGGTAATTATGTACATTTCGCATGGATGTGTATCCATTTAGCCAGTTCGTACCTTAATTATAACATTGTACGCGTAGCAGGGTCAATTGGTGGCTGGCTCCAACAGACTGTAACGTTCAGCAGCCAGATCAACAATTTTGCCGATTAACTGCTCATAGGTCCAGCCCAGCGCAGCCGCTTCGATGCAGATGTCACTATAGCCGGGGTTCAGGCCAGGCAATGGATTAATTTCGAGAATATAGGGATCATTGTTAGCGCTGGCATCCAGCCGAAAATCAACGCGGGCTACATCTTTGCAGCCCAGCACGCGAAACACCGCTGCTGTTAACCCGTTTAACCGCTCAAGCAATTCAGGTTCCAGTGGTGCGGGACATAAATAATGGAACGTGTCGGCCAGTTCGACTTTTACACGATTGGTATAGAGGCCGCCTTCGGTTGTAGGGTAGGCATCAAGGTTGACTTCCAGCGGTGGGAAAAAGGTCAATTCAGTCGGCAATGTGTGGGGCGCAGTGCGCTCATTCAGTCGGCGGGCAACGCTAGAACGTAGATTGCCGATTAAACCAACAGTGACTTCCCGGCCCTGAATATAGCGCTCACACAGGATGGGTTGCTGGTACCGGCGCAACTGCTCGGTAACCTGCGTCCGCAACTCGGCGACGGTATGAACAATACTCGCTTTGCTGACGCCCATACCAGTGCCTTCACGACTGGGTTTGATGAATAGCGCATAACGTAGTTCACCATTGTCCTGTAACAAATCGTCGTTAATTGCATCGTCCGGGTGGTCAAACACCTGGAATTCGGGTGTAGGCAGGTTGTGATAGGCCAGGATGCGCTTGGTCATCGGCTTATCCAGCGCCAGGGCCAGCGTTAGCACCTGGCTGCCGGTATAAGGCAGGCGCAGCATTTCCAGTAGCGCTGGAATCTGGGCCTCACGACCGTCACCAACATGACTTTCGGCGATATTAAGGCACAGGTCCGGGCGGTAGGTTTGCAGGTTTTCGATGAGGTTGTGCCGCAAACTGGCTTCAAAAAACACAGCATCGTGACCGTTAGCGGTAAGGGCATCGACCAGTGAGTCAATCGTTTTGGGGCTGTCGAGGTCATCCCACTGGTCTGGTGACATGTCCGCCCAGGTTGGGGCATTTTGTTTCAGGTTAGCAAGGACAGCAATGCGCATGAAAATTTATCGCTTTCGTTGTTAATGGGTGGCGTTCAGGTACGAGGCACTAGATAGTCATTGATTTTGCTGAAAAGCAGATCAATGTTCATGGGTTTGACTATATAATCAGCTGCGCCCAGTTGCTTGCCTCTGGCAATTGATGCAGCATCAGCCCGCGCTGTGACCAGAATAAACGGAATGGTTGCCAGGGTCGGATCAGCCTTGACCTGCTGCAAGGTATCGAAGCCATTCATCACCGGCATATCGATGTCGCAAAGAATCAAATCGGGCGATTGAGTGCGAATCAGGTCTAGGGCTTGTCTGCCTTCCGCCGCTTCCACAACTTCATAGCCTTCGAGCCGTAGAATTTCGATAACGCTTTGCCGGTATTCGGAATTATCATCCGTGATCAGAATTCGACTCATCATGAGCCTCTCTAAATGGGATCGTGCTTCAGGGCGATTTTCAGATCATCTTGCACCGTAAATTAAGCGACAACAGGAACACTGGTGTGCGAACAGGCTGGTAAAAATCTGTCCTTACCACGCCACGGCCCTACGTTGCGCAACACGCTTCTGGGGTGTCATCGGTCGCTGCCTTTGTTAGGGACGTTGTGATAGCGTTGCCATTTGGCAGCATTTTCATTGAGACGGTGAGTGCTGCCATTGCGCTGATGGGTATGGTCGAAGCCTTCGGGCTTGATTGCGTCAGCCTCACCGGCCAGCAACCCATACACCCCGCCCTGACCGGTTTCGCTATGTCGCGAGGCGCGCCGGTCCAAATGGTCAATCAGATGCGGGTTGTAGTCTTCGGGTTCGGCGTAGGTCGTGATATAACCCTCGTAATTGCGCAGTACGACTTTGCTCGGAGCCTGGCTGATGACATACTGGGGCATGACCGGAATCTTGCCGCCACCGCCGGGCGCATCAACCACATAGGTTGGCACGGCATATCCGCTGGTGTGGCCGCGCAGCCCTTCGATAATCTCGATGCCTCTAGCAATAGTCGTGCGGAAATGCCCCGCGCCCGCGACCATGTCGCACTGGTAAAGATAGTAGGGACGGACGCGGTTGCGCACCAGTTTATGGACCAGTTCGCGCTGGATATTGACGCTGTCGTTGATTCCAGCTAGCAGCACACTTTGATTGCCCAACGGCACACCGGCAAAGGCCAGTTTTTCGAGGGCAGTGCTTAGTTCTGGCGTGATTTCTTTGGGGTGATTGACATGGATATTGAGCCATAAGGGATGATAGCGGCGGAGCATGTGACAAAATTCGTCGGTGATGCGCTGTGGCAAAAAGACCGGCACGCGACTGCCAATGCGGATGATCTCGATATGCTCGATCGCCCGCAAGCTGGACAGGATGTATTCCAGCGTCTTAGGTGCAATCGTCAGCGGGTCGCCACCACTGAGCAAGACATCCCGAACCTGCGGGGTGTTGCGCAGATATTCAAGTTGTCGTTCGAAATCGCTTTTACTGAAGTTCATATCAGCATGACCGACGATACGGCTGCGCGTGCAGTAGCGACAGTAACTGGCACACTGGGTTGTAATGAGCATCAGGACACGGTCCGGGTAGCGATGGACGAGGCCGGGGACCGGGCTGTGACGATCTTCCGCCAGGCTGTCTTCCATCATGCCTTCGAACGCTTGCATCTCACGCCCCAGCGGGATTACCTGACGCCGCACCGGACATAGTGGGTCGTCGGGGTCCATGAGTGAGGCGAAGTAGGGCGTAATGTCCACACGAAAACGCCCGTCCGCGGTGAGGCCCTGAATTTCTTCTGGTGTTAGATTAATAACCTGCGCGAGTTCGGCCAGCGAACTCATGCGGTGCGCCAGTTGCCAGCGCCAATCATTCCATTTTTCGTCGGGGACATCAGCCCACAGCCGGGGGCGAGTCGTGGTTAATGCAGGGCCTGCGCTACAATCGGGGGGTTCAGCTTCTTCTTCCTTCATCATTGTTGGGTCCATGTAGACACTCCCATAAAAAGAGGCCAATCACTTTTGGATTGACCTGCTGCACATGACGTTATGGTTATTGTTTGCTCACTCATATTATAGTGCAGTTTTTGTGGATGTCTACCAGTCAACTAGTCCATTTTATGCAACGCTAACACCCTTGGCATGAACAAAAATAAAGGTTAAGTCACAACCCGAAAAAGCGCCTGTGAGCGCAGTGCCCACAGACGCCATGCCGGGATTGGCACGTGTTATTCTGATAAGGAAAGCACGACCCGCGATAGACCGTTACCATCGGCATCAATGCTCTGGGTGATGATGCCACCACTGATGAGGCCCAGCACACCCCGCAGGGCTTCCACGTCGGCCTCGTCATCTTCATCAGCCATACTCTCAGCCAGACCCACCAGGGGCAACAGGCCGTCCATGCCCAGGTACAATTGTGAATACGTGTTTTCCAGCGTCAGGCTCTGGGCGTTGGCATAGGCCGGGTTGGAAGGCAGGCCGCCATCGCGGGCCAGAATCGCCTGGACCGCATTGCGGGTACCCAGTGCAAACACCTCGTCGTTCGCGCCCATGAGCAGTTCAACCGGCCAGGGCATGTCAGCGGTTTCGAGTGTCAGAACGGTGACGTCGGTACCGACGATGGTTTCTGAGGTGATTTCAAAACTCACATCTTCATCAGTATCTTCGTCAACCGCGACCAGAGCGCCCAGTCGATCAAAGCCCGTGGTCAGGCCAGCAACTGTATTAGCCGCAGCGGCAGCGTCGGTGACTTCAATCGCCAGGCCGAAATCAACGGGCAGCATCTGCATGAGACCGAAAATTGAATTGAAGTTGGCGTCCGGGTTCAGCGCCAAAAACACTGCATAATCACCCGTCATCCAGCTTAAAACATCCTCACGCAGGTCCAGTTCGGTAAAGCGGGTAAAGGCGGCTTCTAACTCACCGATCCCTGCTTGCGCCTCGGCCAGTTCAGCCGCATCCGTCCCCAGCGAATCCAGGAAGGCAGAATCCTCGCCAAAGAGGTCGAGTATGCTCAGGAAAGAGGCACTGAGATTGGCGCTGTGAGCGACTAAAGGCGCATCCGCCGGGACATGTACCGCAAAGGCCGGATCAATCGGTGTCATGCTGTCAACACCGGGTAAGCCGAACGCCGTCAGCGCACTCATGTCGCCCAGAATCTGGGCAATATCAATGGTGAGATGCACATCATCGAGGATAGTCAAACCCCAGGCCTGCGAACCAACAGCGTTAAAAATCCCGCCCAGTTGTTCTGGCATCTCCGCGAAGTCCGGGTCAGATTCCATGGCGCGATTCAAGAGATCGGGCAAGTTGATATAAACGGTTGCGTTATAGTCGGTTTCGGGCAAGCGGTCAAACGCATCGGTGAAAACGCTGTTGGTCGCCAGATTATCGGCAGGCATTTCCGTCGCGTAGTCACTGACATTCGTTAAGAGCAATACATCTGTGCCGATCATTACCCGCGCATCGGGATCGTCCGGGTCGGTCAATACGGTGAAATCCCCGACTTCAGCTTGTTCGAATTCCGAACCACTACGGGTAATCATGTCGGTGAAAAAAGTGGTCGCTGCTGTTTTATCAGTGATCGCTGCGGCCAGGGCGAACGTCGCATCATTATCCATGCGTCCGCGCAAAAGGCGGGATGTGTTGGTGTCCTGAATGTCCATGATACCGGCGGCAATGGTATCCCCCAGCCAGGAACGAACATCACCCTGGAAGCTGAGATCAGAATCGATTTCGCTGAGCGCCATATCCAGGGCCTGGTCAATGGTCAGCGGTGGGATCTCGCCTTCGGGTACGACGGCTCGAACCCGGTCAACCAGGGCGTCAAGCGTTTGGAAATAAGCATCATCAAAGCGAGTAGCGATAAAGATGGGGGTGTCCGCCGGAAAATAACGGGCCAGATCGTTCAATTGGGCGGTGGGGGTTGCGAAAACCGGCATAACACTGAGCAACAGCGCCGCTGTCAACACAAGGAGTAATAATTTCTTCATGATGGTGCGCTCGTCCTTTCATTCAACCAGTAAAAAGTATGATGCAGGTCTGCATGATTACTATAGCCCTGTACGCCAAACGCGCCAGCGGGTTGCGGTTGTCTGGCAATTTGAACAATTTTTAAGTGTCAAATCGCCTGCTCTAGCGTATGATGGAAAGTGGATTAATTGCTGAGCGCTGGTGCTCAGTGCCCAGTAGCTTGAGGTTAATGACAAACCGAAACAGGACGATGGTTTCTCACCTTATATGTTATCCCTCAATGTGCCCATCATTGCTGCGGCAACGCACGCTGGGAGTCGGTTTGAGAGCGACCAGCTATAGCCGTTGCTTATTGTCGTGCAGGGGTAGCAACTAATTGGCGAGTGACTGTGATCTGAGAACTGTTGGCTGACGACTATCCTAATGGATTCTGCCCGACCCACATCTACCCCCCACCTGACACTACGGCCTGGTCCCGGGAGTAAGCCACCGGGGGCCAAACCGGTTCATCCCCTGTCGGCGGCGCCATTGCGCTGGTTGTTGTACTTTGGTGCGGCAATAACGCTAGCGGTGGTGCTGCTAGCATTGGGCCGGGCGTATGCCATTCTTGGCATGGGCAGTGTGCTGGCGGTCGGCGTTGGGGTTGCCGGGTGGCGAGCCGGACTGTGGCAACGGCTGCGCGACTGGCTCGATACCCGGCGTGGACGCTGGCTGTTCTTTGGCTGCGTTTTTGTGGCGCTCATCGTCATATCGCTATTGGTGCCCCGGCGTTATGCGGTCGGTGTGCTGCTGGTGATTGTGACGGGTTGGGGCGGGCTGGTGGCCTGGCAACTGGCGAACCGCTGGACTGGCTGGTGGGATTCAGCGGCGATCCTGCGGTTACGGCAGTGGCTGCACTTGCCGCTCTTGCGCTGGCTGATTTTCGGATTGGTGGCGCTGGGCCTATACACCGTAATCAACCGGCTGACACCGCCCTATCCAGCCTGGCTGATCGGCACTCTTTTACTCGCGACCCTGCCGGTGGTGTATGCGCGAGTGCGGGGGGCAACTGATGACCGGGTGGGATTAGTGCGCGGCCTGACGCTGGCGGCTGTGCTGCTGACGACACTGGCCTACCACGATATTGTCGGTTCACGCCTCTATGACTACGATGATGCGTTGCTGCTGTTGGGCCTGGGTTTGATCGCGCTCATACTGGCTGTGCATATCAATCTGAAAACGGTGGTTAAGATAGACCTGCCGTTGCCGGCTGCAACCGCAATCACGCCGACCTATATCGAAAACTGGCAGCGCTGGGTGTTCGGCGCGGGATTGGTCATGCTGGCGATCATGGCGGAGACGAATGGTCGCTTGTTAAAGATTCCACTGCTTGAGGACATGCACGTCCATGTGCAATTCGTACTGTTACTGGTGACGCTGGCGTTGTTGGTCATTGGCTATGGTGGTTTTGGTTGGCCGCGCCTGGAGCGGGGGACGGCCCTGGTGGTGTTGGCGGTGACAGGCCTGGCATTATTCCTGCGCTTTTTTCATCTGGAACTGGCGTTGCGGCA
Source organism: Phototrophicaceae bacterium (assembly GCA_965223835.1). Classification (GTDB taxonomy): domain Bacteria; phylum Chloroflexota; class Anaerolineae; order Aggregatilineales; family Phototrophicaceae; genus CAVYXZ01. Next base: position 4,803,936 of record CBDCXQ010000001.1, on the reverse strand, counting down.
GTTTGTCGATGAATTGAACTTCGCGGCAGTGGTTCAACATTTCTGGAAAACGCCGGATTTGCCGTTGCTGCAACCGATGAGCAGTATCGCGGCGTTTCCTTACCTCTACCCGTACTGGCAGGCGAACATGGTTGAGGTGTTTGGGCGCAACCTGGTCGGCCTGCGAGCCACCAGCGCCATTATCGGCGCGTTAACGATTCCGGCACTGTATGTCCTGGCCCGCACCCTTTTTGATCGCACCACCGCCTTGATTGCGATTCTACTGCTGGCAACCTTTCCGCCCCATTTGCATTTCAGTCGACTGGGTTTGAACAATATTGCGGATCCGCTCGTGGGAACGCTGGCGCTGGCGTTTTTGGCGCGGGGTATTGTGCATCAGCGGCGGGTAGATTATGTGCTGGGTGGGGCGCTGCTGGGGCTAACCCATTATTTCTATGAAGGTGGCCGCTTGCTATTCACGCCGCTGGCACTGGCGTGGTTAATCGGCTTGCTGCTGCTGTGGCGGCCCCGCATTCAGTGGCGGTCAGTCGTGCTGGTTGTGGTTATGCTGGTACTGGTCATCGCGCCCATCTATTATGCATTGGCGGCGATCAATAGCTCGGTCGCAACCCGGCTGGTGTTTAATAACACAGGCTTGAAAACTGAATACTGGCAGAATCTCAGCGAGGCCAATAATTTAGAACTTCATCTCAAACTGCGGGTGGTGATTCCGCTGCTCACCTATTTTATCCGGGTTGAAGGCAGTTATTTCTATCGTGGGGTGCAGGGGTTCATCATCCCGCTGTTAACGCCGCTGTTTTTTCTGGGCATTGGGTTTGCGGTGGCGCGTTTGCGCCGACCCGGTCCGCTCTTATTGCTGCTATGGTTTGCGGGTACCACAGTGGGCAATAGTCTGCTGGTCGCGGCTAATCATGCGCCGCGCTACGTGGTGGCGTTTCCGGTGTTGACGTTGCTGATTGCGGTCGGCCTGCGCTATACATTGGGGTTGCTGTGGCCGGGTGAGCTGTTCGGTCGGGTACGGGCCGTACTGCTGGCGGCGGTGGTCGTGACGCTGGCCCTGGTCCAAACTGATTTTTATTTCAACACGCATTTGCCGGTGTACAACGATCAGGTACGAGTGCAGCAAGCCCACCGTGATGGGCAGGATGCAGCCTTTCGTTCGCTGGATTTTCCATCAAATACACGGGTGATTATCATCAGTGAGATTCCACCGGACCCCAATTACACACGGGGCGTATTGAGTTTTATGCGCGATGATATGGGCTGGCTGGAGAGTATTCAGCCCCGTGATGTCACACGCGAGTACCTGGCAGAATTAGATCGCGGGGTGGATCATGCGTTTTTTGTCGAGCCGGGCAAGGATCACGTCCTGGAAATGCTGGAAACGTATTATTATCTGCTGCCGCCGCAAAATACGCCTCATGCTGACCTGGAAGTGTACCAGCAGTTCCCACTCTATTATGCACCCTACCTCGGCGAATTCTCCGACCGCTATTGGAGTAAGTTAGAAAACGTTCGTCCAGCCCATCATCATCAGCCCTCTAAGTGGTGAGGCTGCCAGCGATTAAAATCACGGTCTCTGTATTCAAGTCCCGCTGGGACTCAAACCGCAGGCTACACACCGGTTGCATTAAATGACGAGACGAAGCCGACTTTCCCCTTTGAATATCAGTCACTGGCTGGCGGCGTTGGTTGGGCTGGCGTGTTTGTTAGTGCTGGCAGAGGTCAACGGTGAGGTCTTTCAGATTTACTGGCTGGGCACGGTAACGTATCCGGCGCAATTGGCCCTGCTGGTGGCGGGTAGTGGCTTGCTGGCATGGGGATTGGGCGGTGCGGAATTATTGCCGCGCCACACATGGCCGCGACCAGGCGGTTGGCTGGTGTTGATAACGCTGCTGGCGTTTGCGGTCCGCGTGTGGAATCTGGAAAATGCGATTCATTTTTTTGTGGATGAGGGGAATTTTGCCGAGGGCATCCTGCATATCCGCGAACAGCCCTATCTGAAGCTGCTGAAACCCTTCGATTTTGTGGCAGCTTTTACCTGGGTATATCCCGTCTTGCAGCATGGCGCGACCACTATTCTGGGGCCAAATCTCCTCAGCCTGCGGATCATCAGCGTCGTATTTGGCACGTTGACGATTCCAGCCGTCTACCAACTGGGACGATTGCTCTATGACCGGCGGATTGGTCTGCTGGCGGCGTTGTTGCTTGCCGTGCTGCCACCACATGTTCACTTTAGCCGGTTAGGTCTCAACAATATTGCGGACCCGCTGGTCGGCACGCTGGCGTTGGCCTATCTGGTGCGAGCATTGCAACAAGGACAACGGCGTGATTATGCGCTGGCGGGTTTGATGTTGGGGCTGACGCAATATTTTTATGAGGGCGGGCGTTTGCTCTATCCGCCTTTGCTGTTTACGTGGGCGGTCATCGCTTATGTTGCGCTACGGCCCCGGTTGCGAGGGCTGCTGTTAACTGCGCTGGTCGCGGTGATCGTGAGCGCCCCGGTTTATTATGCGTGGGTGGCCTGGGATGTCGCGCTGACGACGCGCTTGAATCGGCAGGGGGTGACACTGGAATATTGGACGCGGTTGCTGCTCTCCAATGCGAACGATGGGCTGCTGGCAACCCATTTGCGCGAAAAAGTCTTGTTGCCATTGTTACATTTTATTAGCGTGCCCGATCAAGGTGCATTCTTCTACGGCGGGCATACGGCCTTGATTCTGCCGCCGCTGGTCCCGGCGTTTCTGGTCGGCATTATTGCCGCCTTGCGCCGTCAATGGCTGGCCGGGAGTCTGTTGAGCCTGTGGCTGGCGTTCACGGTACTGGGCAACAGTCTCGTGCAGGATTCCGTATGGACCTCGCGTTATGTCGTCGCGCTGCCGGCGGTAGCGGTGCTGCTGGCGGTAGGGTTGGTGACCATAGTTGATTTTGTGTCACGTTTATTACCTCACCCCCCAGCCCCCTCTCCATCTATGGCGAGGGGGAGTTTTTCTGATTCGAGCGAATTTGGTGGAATCTACCTCACCCCTGCTCGCTACGCTTGCCTTCCCCTCTCCAACTTGGAGAGGGGAGGGAGAACCGAAGGTTCGGAAGGGGTGAGGTCTGTCAAAAATGTCAATCCCACCAAAAAAGTTAGAACGATGAGTTTTTCTCACATTCCCCCTCAAACAATAGCGAGAGCATACCGTCAATTAGGGTTTGTCTTGCTGTTGAGCATCGCCATTGGGCAAATCGTATACTACTTCGGGCCGCATCTAGACGCCTATCAGGTCCAGGTGCGCTCGGAACATGACCAGCAAGACATCGCGTTTCGAGTGGCTGAACTGCCAGACAATACGCGGGCTTATCTGGTGACTGACGACACGGATCTCTACCTGCCGCTACTGACGATAATGAATCGCTATTGGGGGCACGGCGATTTTGAGTTGGAGCTAATGCACCCGTATGGTGTGACCGACTGGACGACGCTGGATGATCTGTGGTGGGGCGAGCGCCATGCCTTTTTCGTCGAGCGCAATGACCGGGTGACGCAGGATTACTTGCGCGAAAAGCTGGGGTTTGATGACCCCAGTGCAACCAGCCCCTTTAACGTCCCGCTGGAAAAACAGTATCTGCTGTTGTTGTATGAACCGCCGTTGCCGGGCAGCGCTGGTTAAGTCATAATCAGAATGGACGGACCACATTATGGGGGAAGTATCATGCCAGGCACCATGTCATTAGCACAGCAACCGGATGTCGCCGCTGCCATTGATGTTCTTCAAAAGTGGATACCGGTCCACATGCGTGATAATCGGGTGCCGGGCCTGTCGCTGGGTATCGTCTATGACCAGGAGTTGATCTGGGCGCGAGGGTTTGGCTTCGCCGACCTGGATACTCAAACACCGGCAACAACCAAAACGCTATATCGCATCGCCTCTCACACCAAAATGTTCACCG
>OZ245023.1:0-585460 GCA_965223835.1 Phototrophicaceae bacterium | reverse complement strand
GAGTTGCCATAGTTGAGAAAAATTTATCTTGCCGCGCCAGTCTCACAGGTTGTCACAGCGCCGACCGGTTGTTCGTCTACCTTTTTACAACCAAAACATGTAATCAGGAGAAAATCATGCGAGCCGACAACTGGTTTCGAATCGCCTTTGTACAGGGTACATTGGCAGCAGGTGGCGTGTTTTATATTCTGGCGGGGATCGCGCTGCTAGTCGCACCGGTCTGGTTTCTGGAAACCGTCGGGCCGTTCGCGCCATTTAACCGCCATTACATGGGCGATGCGGGCAGCTTTTCGCTGGCAATTGGGATTGGATTGCTGTTGGCCGCTCGTGAACCGCTGCGTAACCGGGTGATGCTGATCGCCGGTGTGGTGGGCACGCTGATCCATACCGCCAATCATGCCTATGGCGACCTGGTGCTGGCGGAACTGTCACCTGCCGCGACGATGCGTGATCTGGTGCCGCTGATTGTTTTCGCGGTGCTGCTGGTCATCGCCTATGCGTTTACGCTGGCGCCCGCCAAACCAACGCAACCTGCCCAGAAAGTTGCTGACGGTGCCTAATTGATGTAGATCGGATTCGTCAGCGCCAACAGGTGATCCTGTTGATCCCGTATTTCGATGACGCTCCAATGTGAGCCTTGCCGGGTCCACGATTTATCGTCCGTGGATTCGGCAGCACACTCGTCAACGACATCGCCATCAACGATCAAGCGAACCCGGTCATTCGCGGCACATTGCGACCAACTGGCGGTTAAAGTTACCGTTTCACCAGTGATGCTGTCACCCATAATGGCCGTTTGTCCGTTGTTCGATGCGGCGGTAAATTCAATTTTGGGTCCACTACTGAGGTAGAGATGGCCCTGGCGGATAGCGGCGTGCAACGCGACTTCCGTTAGTTCAGCGGCATAAACCACATTAAAACCAAATTGACGCGGCGGATTCGGCTCACCATGAATATCCGTCCCGACAGTGGCGATCAATCGCTGACCCTGATTCAGCCATGAATACCACAATTGCACGGCGGCCTCATTATTGCTGCTACTATCCCAGTGCTCATTCCAGACCTCAACCACCTGCGCACTGCCCGGCATAAGATCATGGTAATCCCAATGACAGCCGGTGCAGACCGGGTCGCCGGGGGCCGCCGGGTGTGCAATAACAAACAAGCCGCCCCCAGCTTCGATCGCTTGCTTAATGTCGGTCATCGAGCGCTGACCGGTTCGCACACGCCAATCAATCAGTTCCCGCACCCCCAATGCCAGGGCATGGCCGTAAAACGTCGTCAGTTCGAAGCCGCCCAGCACCAGCAAATCATCACGCGCCAGACTCAGCATCTGGTCCAGGGCCGACACGGTATTGTGGTCGGTCAACGTCACAAAATCAAGCTGGTGCGCCCTGGCAAAACTCGCCAGCCCATCAACATCCCAGCTACCGTCGGAATGCAACGTATGCCCATGCAGATCGCCGCGATACCAGCCGGGACCGCGCGGGTTAGTTGTGCCAGGTGTCCACTGGGGTGTTATCCCTGCGTCATCATCGGCATCGGCAAACGTGATGTGAATTTCATACGTCACAACGGCCTCTGGCAGGATGAGGTTGGTATTCACCATCAGATTCCACTCACCCGGTTGCAAGACACCGCAGTGATAACCCGGCGTCGCGTTGGTACGACTGATCGAGATGTGTTGTGTCGGCTGACCGCGATGTCCGGTTCCCCGTTCGCGCTGGGGGTCAAAGAGGCTCAGGGTCAATAAATTGCCATAGCGCCCGGTTCGCTTGGGGGTATATTCAAAATCAATGTTGAGCCGAGTCGCGCCTTCAAGCACCGTAAATGGATGGTCAATATGCTGGTGGTTGTCATGCTCAGTCAGGGTTTTCGTGATGTGATAGTCCATTTATGTACTCCGGGATAATGACAATTCTCTTGTCGCAGGTATTTTGTTAATATTGACTGACGATTAACCGACTTTAGATAATATACCCATGAAACGTGAAGAACGCTTACAGGCCACGTTAACCCTGCTTGATGATAAAGGGCAGGTGGATGTCGACGAACTGGCTGTCTATTTTGATGTCTCGCCCGAAACGGTGCGGCGCGACCTATCCACGCTGTCGGAGCAAGCCCTGCTCCGTAAAGTGCATGGCGGGGCGGTCAAATTCCAGACTGCACAGGAAAGCTCGTTCACGGCCCGTACCCAGCACAATCTGGTCGAGAAAGCCCTGATCGCCGAATATGCGACCCGGTTTGTCAACAGCGGCGACAGCCTGTTTATCAATGGCGGCACAACGACCAGTGCTTTTGCCAGAGCACTCACCCGCCAATTTGACGATCTAGTCATTATCACCAATTCACCATTCATTGCCAATGAGATCTGGAACAACGGCCAGAGCAACAATCGCATCTGGTTGCTGGGCGGACAATATGATGGCAAAGAAATGGACACAACTGGCGCGGCAGTGGTGGACCAACTGCACCAGTTTCATGCCGATCAGGCTTTTTTAACCGTCGGGACGGTCAGCGCCACGCAGGGTTACATGGATTACCGCATCGAACTGGCCCACATCATCCACACGATGGTTCAGCAATCGCGCCGCACAACCGTGCTGGCGGATAATAGCAAACTGGGGCAGACGGCGCTGGTGACTGCCTGTGGATTGCAAGCGGTGCAGCAGATCATTACCGATGCCGCCCCGCCCATTGAATTGGCCCAGGCACTTGAACAGGCGGATTCGCAGTTGCACATCGCCTCTGCGTAAAATATAAAGAATCTCGTCTGGCTGCACAATGCATGGTAGCTTCATTGATAACAAGGAAAATAGATGACGCAATTTGAAAATAAGGTCGTGATCGTCACCGGCGCGGGCACCGGTATCGGGCGGGCGGTTGCGACTGATTTCGTGCAGGCAGGAGCCAGGGTTGCGCTCATGGGGCGACGGCTAGAACCCCTTCAATCGGCAACGGCAGACCTGCCAGATCAACAAGTACAATCATTTGCTGCTGATGTTGCCGACCGTGAGCGGGTACAGGGGGTGGTGCAGCAAGTGATTGACCGGTGGGGGCGGGTAGATGTCCTCGTGAATAACGCCGGCATCAATACGCATGATCGGACCGTTGGTGACATTGACCCCGCTGACTGGGATCAAGTTATCACGGTGAACCTGACCGGCGCATTCAACCTGACCCGCGCCGTACTCCCGATGATGCGCCAACAACAGGCCGGGGTTATCATCAACATCGCGTCAATCTCCGGTTTACGACCCAAAGCATCCGCTGGTGCGGCTTACTCGGCCTCGAAACATGGCATGGTGGCGTTAACGCATAACCTGAACGAAGAAGAATGGCAAAATGGCATTCGCGCCAGTGTGATCTGTCCCGGCGAAGTCAACACCCCCATCCTCGATCAACGTCCGGTGACGGTCAGTGCTGAGCGTCGCGCCGACATGCTACAACCGGAAGATGTTGCTAACACGGTCGCTTATTTAGCGGGTCTTCCGGCGCATGTGAGCGTCCCACTGCTGGTGATGAAACCCCTCTATCAAATTTATCATTGAAGCTAGCAGAAATAACCGTTCGATTACTCGCAGGAACAACAACATGCTTGGTTAATGCGAACGAGAGCTAGCTGAGATTCTCGCTTCTTGAATTCAAGCAGATTTTATGCCTACCGTTATGATTGGGGTCGAATAAAATGCGTATGCCCCCTGTTTCTCCAGTTCATCAAACTCATCAATCCACAGGTTGAGCACCGCCTCGTCAATCAGATTTTTGCCGATCAGGAAGTGTCTCATCAGCCTTGCTGCCCAATAGCTAAATGCATTTTCGTTGTATGAAAGATTAATGATTGGAACCGGTGTCTGGTACAGAGTTTCTATCCCTGCTTGTCTGAGCCGTGCCGGAAGAATTGAAGGCAAATAGGGATACGGGGAGTGGGTATCCCAGGCTTCTAATATCTCTGCCATTCTCTCAGGCTTATTCGAGTGCCACACGACTGAACGCCAATTGGTTGCCAAAATGACAACTCTCCCTCCCGGACGAAGCACCCGACAAATTTCATGAAGCGCTTCATCTAATTCAGCAACATACTCAATTACCTGCGTTCCATAGACGACATCAAATTGCCCATCTTCATATGGCATTTCCGTGACGGTCCCAACCGTTAACTCCACCCAGGGAAACTCAGCACACCTTTCGGTTGCCGCGGCAATCTGATCAGCACTCAAATCTATCGCACAGACCCGTCCCGAAGAACCTACACTTCGCGCACTTTCTGCGGCGTAGAATCCGCCACCACAGCCGACTTCCAACACGGATAACCCGCTTCGCAAATTCAATTCCTGGATAACCCGCGTTCGGCGCATCACCAAATCGTGACATTGTGACAGTGTGCGCTGAATACGTCCCATATCATCGTCATAACTCATCGTCGTCATGAAAACTCTCCATATGCTATTGTTCCAAAAAGTGACTAAAAACGGTGGCGCAGGATTGCGCTTTTCCGCAATCAGCACCCTATATTGAATTGAATTTATGCTTCAGTATGTATTTCGATTCTGTAAATAAGAACGTGAACCCAACTCTAGTGTGACTATTTTTGAGCAATCAAGCTAGCGTAAGCAATATATCCGAAGAACTCATTGGCTTCGACGCGCCGCCGTGCTTCGGCTTTCAACTCTGAAGCCAGCGTTTCACTAATTTTATGGTGGGCAACGAGCGTATCTGCGCCCCGGTCAACCAGTGTCAACATGTAGGTTGGATCCGAATTTTCTAAATATCCGAAACTTTGGAACTGGCTTAATGAAAATCCTATTTCACTGACGATCTTCGGCAAACGGCGCATAAGCCATATATCATGAATGAAGTTCGCCATAAAGTATTCGACACACTGCTGCAAGAGATCGTTTTCGCCATTCGCTACTGTAATCGTGGCATAGTCACCATCAAAGATGACCAGTTGACCAGCGGAACGAAGCACGCGATAGGCTTCTGCTAAGGCTTTTTCGGGTTGGGGAACATGGCAGAGCGTCGTGTGAAAAATAACCACATCAAAAACTTCATCATCAAATGGTAGGGCGCGACCATCACCTTCTTTGAAGATGAGATTGGGCACGCCATCACTTAAGGACATTGCCTTAGATAAAAGTATCGGTGAAGGATCCAGACCAGTCACCCGACCCACTCGAGGCCAACTCGCCAGTCGTCGCACGACTGGGCCAGTGCCACAACCCACTTCCAACACCTGCGCCGCATCGGGAAAGTTTATCTGGCTAAGATAGCTATCGAGCATATTGCGCTGTTGTGGATTAGCGGCTCTGACTTCCATGGCATTTGCAATTTGCTCAACAATGGCTGGATCGATCTCAGCGATCGTTGAATACATATCGGGCATGATCTAATCTCCCAAACAACTATATTTTCAATTTATTGATATATTCTGAATATGGCGTAATGTTAACGTAATAAATCTAATCTTTCAAGTTTCCTTAACGGGGTTGCTTTCCAGCGCCAGGTTAATTCAAACCGATTGAGCTGAAAGATCATAACCAGGCACAGGCGTTTACCTGTACCTGGTTGATTATTCGCCAGTGACAGCTTCGGTCGTCTCGGCAAGCGGCGTTATCGTAGGTGCCAGCGTGACCGTGGCTGTGGGCGTCGGGCTGGGGGTATGCGTCGGTGATGACGTACTCGTCGGCGTCAACGTTGGCGTGGGTGTACCAGTTGCCGTGTTTTCAGCGGTTGGCGTGGCCGTGGGCGTCGGGCTGGGTGGGTATGTCGCCGTGACTGGTACCACAGTTGGCATCAAAGTCGGTGATGGCGTGAAGGTCGCAGTCGGCGGCTCCACCTGAAGCGCACTGCCCGACGCCTCCTCAACCAGCGTAAATGAGAACGTCGTCGAATGGCGCGAACCACCACTATCAAAGACGGTCAGCGTCACCTCATGCAGGACGCCAACGGCCATGACCACATTCGGGAACCGGGCAGCGCGTGGGAGATGGGCGTTCTGGGCTTCCGAACCATCCGCCAGTTCCAAAAACGTCGTTTCGGTCAGTCTTAGATCCCAGCTATAGCGGACGATATGCCCGTTGGCATCTGGATCATAGCTGTCGCTGCCATCGAACAGCACTTCGAATGCAGTTGTCCCCGCTGGCACGGTGATTTCGGTACAGTTATCCGGGTCATTGCAGGTTGGATTGTTGATTTTTGCAACTGCCACCGGCGGATTCAGATCATTCGGTGTGTGCGTTGGCGTGCCCAGCGGCAGTTCCAGGATGGTGAACTCAAAGGGCAACACTGTTATACCGCCGTCATCATCGGTCAATTCCAAATGGACCTCGTGGATACCCAGCGGTAGATCAAAGTAGGTTGCCGCATCCGGCGCCGCGAGTGGGCCATCATAGATCACGTCGGTGCTGCTATCAGGGTAGACCCGGATAAAACGATAGTTGGTGATTGAACCATCAGGATCGTTGCTGCCCGCTGCGGTGAACTCAATGGGCAGGGATGTGCTGCCATTGGGCGCATAAACGGTGCGGCTACCCGACAGATAAATAGTGTTAAGAATGTCAAGCTGGGCGCTGGGCAGGGTGTTGGCTGGCGCTGCGATTGTGAATATAACCGTTGTCTCACCTTCAGCCCCTTCGTTATCCACTACCCGCAGTATCACGCGATGTTCGACATCGACAGCCATGTTCAAGAGCGGGAAATCAACCGGCGACGGTGTATCCGCCGCTGGCTGTCCATCGGAGCCATCGCCCCCACTTGCCAGTACCAGCACCGCACCGCCCGGCAAGTCCAGCGTCCATTCCCACGAGACGATCTGACCGTCAGCATCCGGATCAGAACTGTTCGCGCCATCGAAGAAGATTTCATGGAGGCCGTCGGCAGCTTGCGCTGCGGTGATATTGATCTCGGTGCAATTATTCGGATCATTGCAACCTGGATTTAGGATGTCGATGACCGCGACCGGCGGCAGGTTGATGTCGGCCATCAACGGCGCAACTGGCCCGCGATAGTTGGCAAGCGGCAGCCAGCCCGCTGCACCCGCCCCGATGTTATAGGCAATATCGGACACGCCGGTGCTGTTGCTGTTGCGCAGGTGCCAGACACCCTCCTTGAAGACCCCGATGGTGCTGGTGCCATCCTCATTCCAATCGCCGGTGACGGGTCGCCAGCCGGGTTGACCAAACGTGATCGGCGGCATATCGGCCAGCGCGGGCAATGAATTACTCAGCAGCCACAGACCGTCTTTGTAAACGCCGATGGTCCGATTACCGCTACCGTTCCAATCCCCGGCGACCGGTTGCCAGCCGGGTTCGGTTGGGCCGAAGCTGAAGACCATCTCGACCGGTCCGCTGGTGGCTGTGTGGCGCAGCATGAAGCGACCGGCTTTGTATACACCGATACCGGCGGTGCCATTGCCGTTCCAATCCCCCGCAATCGGCTGCCAGCCGGGTTCAGTTGGCCCAAAGTTCACCTGTTGTTCGCTGGGGCCGCCATCGCTGGCCTGACGCAGTAGCCAGATGCCGTTCTGATACAAGCCGATGCCATCAATGCCATCGCCATCCCAATCTCCGCTGATCGGTTGCCAGCCGGGTTGAGTCGGGCCAAAGTTAAAACTCGCATTGGGGCTGCCGGGTGCATTTGAGTCCCAGAAGTGCCAGCGGCCATTCCTGGTCAGGCCAACGGTATTGATTACCGCAGCAGGACAAGTAGCGGTGGTCGTACTGGCGACATTGGAGTAGTCCGAGTAGATGCCATCGGCCTGCCGGTAGGAGCGCACACGATAGTTGTACAGGGTGTTGCAGCGCAGATTCTGGTCATTGAAGCTGGTGACGTTGCGCGGGGCCACAAAAATTTCGGACCAATTGGAACCAGTATGTGAGCGTTCGATATGGAACGTCGTGACCTCACCCGGCGCGGTGACCTGCCAGTTTACCGCCATTGTATTGCCGTTCATGGCGGTCGCCGCAACGTTTAGCGGTGGCTCGGCTGTGGGGCAACCGGGCGTCGTCACCATTCCCACCGGCGTGTAGGGACTGAATGCACTGTCATGATCGCGCACGGCCCGTGCCCGATAGTGACGGGTACTGCCACATTGCAGCTGGTCATGCGTCACGGCCTCGGTATCCTCATCCAGCGTGAACAGCATGGTCCAGGTCGCACCACTATTGACGGACTGTTCAATCACATAGGCCGTCTCGGTGGTGTTATCATCCATCCAGGTCAAATCCACCTGATTATGCGCGCTCGCAGTGGCGACGAATGTACCGGGCGGATTCAGCGGCGGACATACCGGATCAGCCGTCAGAATCGGGGTGTAGATCGAATAGTACGCGCCCGGTTCGTTATAGGCCCGCAGCCGATAGTCGAACACGTTGCCGCACAGGAAGTTCGTATCGTGATAGGTGTAATCCTCACCCGTGCCGGGTTCATCATTGGTCGGCACACTGGCGATTTCGGTCCATTCATCTGCACCGCTGAGCGAGCGTTCGAGCACGAAATGGGTTTCATCAATTGACGCATCCTGCCAATCGATTTGAATGTCGATCTCGGACTGCACCTGCACCTGGAAATTCACCGGCTGCCCAGCGTACAAAATGACCTCGGCACAGGGCGAAAATTCTGACGTATTGCCGTTTTCATGGGTAGCAGTTGTGGTGATATAGGTGCCTGAATCCAGCGCTACCGCGAACGCCTGAGCGACCGGTGTGTTCCCACTGGCGTCGGTTTGAACATCCACAAAGCCGAGGTAGGTTTCCCCCTCACCATGACCGGATGGGTCACATGTTTCATTATTAAAGAACTCGATGCGGAAATCCGTGTTAGCGGTACTATTCAGCGTACCCGTGATGCTCACATCGGTGAGGGTAGCGACCACATCATCAACCAGCGGGAAATTCTGTAACTGGTTAGCGCCACCATCAGCATCGCCTTCATCATTGGCAGTCACGCCAACCGGGTTGAGATCGATACCCAGACCGGCATTCGCATAGATGCTGTTTTGCGAGATCGTGACTAAATCATCATCCGCCAGCATAACACCTGTACCGCCATTATGCGCGATGATGTTCGGCGTGGTCACACCAATCGTGTTGTCACCAGACGTATTGACAACCTCGATGCCATGACTGCCATTACCCAGCGGATTCGTGCCCGTACTATCCGTGCCAATCAGGTTGCCGTCAATTGTGTTAAAACTGGCATCATCAATCAGTACACCATTCAGTACGTTGCTGGACAGCGTATTGTCAAAAATATAAACTCGAGCGGTACCACTCAGTTCGATACCATGCTGACCATTACCCAGGGCACTGTCACCATCGATATTGGTCCCAATCAAGTTACCAGCGATTTCAGTGTTCGTGCCACCGGTTGTATCCACATAGATGCCGCTGCTGCCATTACCCGATATAACATTGGCACCACCGGGATCGGTTGACCCAACGTACTGCTGGTAGGCCGTGATGATAACGCCATGTTCCGCATTACCTAATGCATTCAGGCCGTTCAGCGTCGTACCGATAAGGTTGCCCAACACCATGGTTTCGCTACCATGCAGGCGCACGCCATGACGAGCGTTGCCAGAAATCAAATTGCCAGAACCACTTGCTGTGCCACCAATCGTCGTTCGATCCGCTGTGTTGACGATTTCTAAACCATCTTCGCCATTGGGAATAGCTGCCGTGCCGCTGACATTGGTTCCAATCAGGTTGCCTTCGATGATATTGTCATCGGAATCATCGAGATGCAGGCCAGTGCTGATATTACCGGAGATCAGATTGCCTTCACCGACCCCGGCCCCACCGATCTGATGTTCATAGCCGTCCTCGAAAAACAGACCGTAGCCGCTGTTCGCCAGCGCTCCCGTGCCCGCCGCATTCGCCCCGACCGTGTTGCCTTGAATTGTGTTCCGTTCGGCCCGATAAAATGTCAGACCATTGCCGACATTGCCGGAGATCAGATTGTCCAGGATGATGTTGTCATTTGAATCATCGCCTACGAAGACACCATCCCACTGGTTGCCAAGTGCTGCCGTGCCGGTGACATCGGTGCCGATAGCGTTACCCTGAATCGTGTTGTTGCGGGTCAGATTATCGCCCTCGGATCGGATGCCGTAACGGGTGTTGCCAGAGATGAGGTTGCCTTCGCCCGCATTCGGCCCACCAATCAGGTTGCCGCTGGTGTCTTCATATAGATGGATACCGCTGTAACCATTCGGAATCGCAACAGTGCCCATGATGTCCGTGCCAATATAGTTGCTCTGAATGATGTTGTCATCGGCCTCGATGCCGGGATTGGCGGTATTGTCGACGATATAGATACCATCCCAACCATTCCCGGAGATGAGGTTACAACCGCCCATACACGGACCGCCCGGCGTGGTGTTGACCGGACTGCCGATAATGTTGTCGGCATGGCGCACGTGTATCCCATAACGACCGTTGGGCAAGGCCGCCGTACCAGCGGCGTTGGTGCCGATTTTGTTGCCCAGAATCGTGATGGAGTGGGTCTGAGTGGCATGGCCGCCGACGTAGACGCCGTAACGATCATTACCGGAAATCAGATTGCCCGCACCGGGCGCAGTGCCCCCAATCTGGTTGTTATTATAGGCTGCGCCGACGCCGCCCTCGTAATTCCCCATTGCCACCGTGCCGGTGTAGTCGGTGCCGATATAGTTGCCCTCAATGACATTGTTGACACCGTTGAATTCAATGCCCCAGCCATCAAAGCTGTGTAGCACGAGACCCCGCACGGTCGCATTGGTGGTGAGGCTGATACCGCTGACACCATTACCAGCCAATGATCCATCCAGCACAATGATCGGCGACCCGCTGTAACCCGGTTGCGTCGTACCATCGATTAGGACGTCGCTGGCATTGACCGCCACCGTCGGGACAATCGTATGCGGAGCCGCGCCTGGAATGTTGAACGCGATGGTCTGCACGCCGCTGAGGGTGGCCGCCCGCGCCAGAGCATCCTGCAGGCTGCAATGCGTATTACAAGTACCGTCCGACGCCCCACCGTCCGTGTTGTTGACCACCAGCACGTTTTCATCGACGCTGGCGATAGTCAGGCAGGCCGAAAATTCGGAGGTGTTGTTGCCGGAATCGGTAGCCGTCGCCGTAATCCCGGTCCCAACGGCGAAGCTGCCAAACGTCTCAAATGTGAACGCAGCATCGCCACTGGCATCGGTCGTAACCCCGTCGAAGCCCGCCAGGAAATATTGACCTTCACCATAGCCGGTGGGGTCACAGGCGTCATTCGAGAACAATTCAACCCGGAACGTCTCGTTGGGTGTGCTGTTGAGCGTGCCACTGATCTCCGCTGTATTCACCGTCGCACTTACGGCGGTCAGCACCGGGAAATTTTGCAGGTTATTACTACCAGAATCAAGATCGCCTTCATCGTTTACGGATAGGCCATATCCAGAACTTGCATCATATAAATCAATTCCCAGACCAACGCTTACTGCACCGCTCAAATTGTTAAAAATTCGATTGCCGAGAACAGCGTTGCCAGTTTGAGTAACACCAACTATAGGATAGCCTACCGCGACACCGAGACTATCATTATAGGCAATTATGTTACCTGCGCCGTTTTCGGTACCACCCACAAAATTGTTGTTGCCAGCTAGAGTAATACCGGAAGCCACACCATTACCTATTGCAATGGTACCCGTGATGTCCGTACCAATAAAGTTGCCTTGAATGATGTTGTCATCACTATCGACAAAAATTCCAGCAAACTGGTGTCCAGAAACAACATTGCCTGCACCGGGTTCGGTGCCGCCGATTAGATTGCCATTGGCCGACGAGTTGAGTTCTATACCTAGTTGGTTTTGATTAGGCAAACCAATTGTACCGCTAATATCCGTGCCGATGAAATTGCCCTGCACAACATTGTTGGTAGCCGAGTTTATGAAAACAATCGCTTTGGAATTTCCAGAAATCAAGTTACGTGCAGCACTGGTCGTCCCTCCGACCAGGGTATTGGATGCGCCATCAATCAAGACACCGTAATAATTGCTGCCTCCAGGATAATTCATCCCTTGAGTGCCTGCGAAATTTGGCCCAATGATGTTGCCCTGGATGGTCGTTCCCGTCGCAACCGGGCCAATAATGTTGATTCCAGCACCACTGCCGCCAACACTTTGGCCTGAAATAACGTTGCCTGCGCCGCTGGCTGTGCCGCCGATGAGGGTGTTGATGGCATCTTCGATTTTGATGCCGTCGTCGCCGTTGCCAAGCATGGCATCACCCGTGATGTCTAAACCAATGATGTTACCCTGGATGACGTTGCCATCGGCCACCGGATAAACGCCGCCGGGTAGCTGGCAGATGTTGATGCCGTCGTCGTCGTTACCGGAGATCAGGTTGCGGTCAATCGTGTTCACGCCGCCGATCTGGTTGTTATCCGACGAACAGATAATCACGCCATAAAGATTGGGGGCGGCGGTGACGCCATCGGGTTCGGTGCCGATGTAGTTGCCGATGACCAGATTCTCGCCCACTTCATTCAGGCCAATGCCGCCATAGCTGAAGTTGTTGATGACCAGCCCGCGCACGAGGCTATGCCCCGCCGTAATATACAGGCCCAGATTGCGCGGGGGCAGGGGGTCGTTGACATTGGTGCCATCAATCTCGATCAGCGGGGTACCGCTGTAGCCCGGTTGCGATGCGCCATCTATAAAAACCGGATTGGTGACTTCCGGCAGGGGACCCAGTGCCCCGTCCAGCACGATGGTTTGCTGACCGCCACCACCAATGTTAAACGTAATGCGTTCGGTCGTCGTCGTGGTTGTGTTGGCAAGATTAAGCGCCTCGCGCAAACTACAAGTCACCGCGTTACAGATACCGTCATCAATGATGTCAGATGCCGTGTTGACCACCAGTTGTGGTCCGATCATAGCGTACAGGGCTTCATCCACCTGAATGCGCGGGGTTGTACGCAACGACCCGGAGCGCGTGTCATCCAGAGGCACACCGGTTGATTTGACGATCGCCAGAATTTCATCGACGGTGGCGGTGGGATTCGCCTGCTTGAGCAAGGCCCAGGCTCCGGCGACATGGGGTGCTGACATGGATGTGCCGGAGGCAAGGCCATAGCCGGCAATGCCACTGGTGGATGAAACGATGTTTTCGCCCGGCGCATACAGATCCAATATCGGTGCGCTCTGGGACCATTCGGTAATCACGTCGCCCGGCACGCTGCTGGAACCCACGCTGATGACATCAGCTAAACACGCCGGGTCCTCGATGCCATCCACATAGGTGGAGTTGATCTCCGCATAATTGCCAGCGGAGGCAATGGTTGCGATGCCCATGCTCTTCAAATTGGCAACAAATGTGCTGGAATCCGGGTCAATACTGTCGCAGGCACTGGTATAGCGATCAATCCCACCCAGACTCATATTCACCGACGCCAGATCATAGCCCGCCGTCTCCAGATCGCCATTAATCAATGTCAGATGATTCAACGCGTTGATCTGGTCAAACAGGAAGGCCGCGATGCACGGTGAAATACCATCACATTCTGCTGGTGGAAAGCGGGTAAAAATCTGAATGGCGACGATGGCCGCGCCGGGCGCCATGCCGTTGGGCGCGTTGGGGTGGCTGCCCGCGGCACCGGCGGCAATCCCGGCGACATGCGTCCCATGAAAACAGCCGTCAAGCGCCGCACACAGCGTTGGCTGGGCCGATCCGGGGTCATTTACGCCCATCGTGGAAGACGATCCCGATGGACATAGCGATGTGGCCCCCAGTGGCGCATAATTGGTCGAGAAACAGGCCTCGTGAATCACTTTGCCATCATCGAGAAATTCGTGCTGGCTATTAACACCGGAGTCGATAATCGCGATGGCGGTGCCCGTCCCATCAAAATTCAGATTCCAGACGTTCTGGGTGCCGAGATGCGGTACGCTAGCATCCAGTGATGGTCGCAGAATGCGGTCTTCGGTAATGCGGTTGACGGCGGGGTCATTGGCGAGTTGGGCCAACGCCGCCGCATCCACCGTAAACGCTACGGCGGGAATAATCCATTGGTCGGACGGTTTAATTAACTCGGCGTTCGTGGCTGCCAGGCGATTGATGACGGACTGCTGGGCCTGCGCCACCGTCACGCGTTGGGCTTGCGTCTGCGCGTTGGAAAGCTGACTCTCCGGTTGGTAGGCAACATTCAGGCCAACGATCACGCGCACGGTGCCGACTTGGGTCGCCTTCGCCAACAAATCATCATATGCGGGTGGCAAATTGACAATTGGGGGAGTCGGCGGTGGTTGCTGGGCAGCACCAACAGCGATGATGCCACCGTCCAGGGTCAATGCATTCCCCTGAGCCATTTCGAGGGCGGCGACACCAGCAACGTGGGGCGCGGCCAGCGATGTGCCGCTGACGGTCGTATAATCACCAGCGGAAGCAAGCGTCAAAATCGCCTCGCCGGGGGCCAGCGTATCCAACCCGGACCCCTGGCTGCTAAACGTGCTGGTTTGTAGTTGCGCATTGATCGCGCCGACCGCGATCACCGGGGCATAAGCCGCTGGATACAAGAGTTGCGTTGTACCGGTGTTCCCCGCTGCCGCAATCACCAGCACATCGCGTTCCAGCGCGTAATCGACTGCATCGGTCAGTAGCTGTGATTGGTGCGGACCGCCCAGACTGAGGTTAATGATCTGTGCCCCGTCATCAGTGGCCCGAACAATCGCCGCCGCCACATCGGAATAGGTTCCGATACCTTGCTCATCCAGCACGCGCAACGGCAAGATCGCGGTATTGGGCGCAACACCGGCGATGCCAATCCCATTGTCGGCATTGGCCGCAATCACACCAGCGACGCTGCAGCCATGCCCCATGTCATCCTGCGGCGTGCTGTCATTCTCAACGAAATCGTAGCCGGGCAAAATCCGACCTTGCAGATCGGGATGATCGGCACAGATGCCACTGTCGATAACGGCAATGGTCATCGTGGGAGTAGTTGCCGGGAGCGTTGCCCAGGCAACGGGTGCATTAATCACCGGGAGCGCCCATTGTTCAGCATAGTGCGGATCGCTGGTCGGCACATCAATCTGAGCGGAGACGAAATAATCCGGCTCAGTGGCAAGCAACAGCGGTGAATCCGGCAGGTTCGTGGTTGTCAGGGTGTCCGGTACCGTAATAACCGCAGTATCCAATGCCAAAATTTCCTGTTGAATCGTGCCGCCGAGCGCAGCGACATAATCTGCGCGTTCGGATGGCGCGGTTTGGGGTGCAAAGCGCACAATCAGCTGGTTGCTCACAATATCCCCAGCCTGTTGACGATGAGGTATTTCAGGCACTGGGAACACAGCAGACAGCGGGTCAGTCGCTTGATAATCGGATGCAACCGGTTCAGTCGGGACTTCGCTCGTAATGGGTGGGGGGAGTTTGGCCTGGGTTGGCAATTCGGCTAATCGGGTCGGTGAGATGCTGGAACTGCTCACAACCAGGAGTACGAATGCCCAAATACCAAGCACCAGCACAAAGCTGGCAATGGCAATTAATCGCTCTTTGGTAGACATTTTTTCTGCGACCTATGTACGCTTCATTTTCTAAAACCGACTGGCTCTATTTTGGGATATTTTAGACATTACAAAGATTAAAATCATATTCATATTCATTGTATCATCAGCTTATAATTCGTAACCTTACATTTGCCATAAGTAATACAGTGTAATTCATAAAATCTCTGCCACGAGGCACAGCAAACAGGCCTGTAGTACGATGTTCGCGTTTATGTTTTGGGGCATGTTCAGCCTGGTGCAAGCCAGCCAGAACCAGCTTCAGGGGAAGAACGTATTCTCGAAGACTGATAACCGGTCGCCAACTATTCATCAACAATCAGGCTGACTTGACAAAGCACTGGTCAAGATTTTCTGGAATTTGGGAGGTCAAACTGAACGTAGTGCGAAAACAGCTTCATGCCCAAAGTCTACCGTCTCCAGATCACTGGAATAAAGAATAAACTTCGACACCGTAAAACGGTCAGTTTGAAATGCCTGATTCGATTCTATAAACTGCTGAATAATTGGCAACTGGTCGCTGGTGTTCATGTAGGCCAAAGTTACATGCGGCAGGAATGGACGAGTATCCACTACAAAACCGTTGCCTGCCAGCGCCGTTGCAATTTGCTGCTGCAGCCCGGTCAGCGCTGCCTGGGTTTCAACTCCAGCATATAACACTTGGGCTGGAGGTTCTGCTCGTGTGAAGAAATGCCCGACTCCCGCCAGTCGCAGTTCAAATGCGGGAGCCTGCACGTCGGCAAGTGCTGCTTTCACGACCTCCATTTTCTCCGTTTCACCGATAAAACTCAGTGTCAGATGAAATAGCTGAGGATTCGTCCACCAATGGTCGACTGGAATATGAAGATCAGTTTGAAGCGCCTGTAACTGATCTTTAATTGAATCTGAAAAGTCGATTGCCACAAATAG
This sequence comes from Phototrophicaceae bacterium, assembly GCA_965223835.1. Classification (GTDB taxonomy): domain Bacteria; phylum Chloroflexota; class Anaerolineae; order Aggregatilineales; family Phototrophicaceae; genus CAVYXZ01. The sequence goes on along the minus strand of OZ245023.1, from coordinate 569,022 downwards.
CCGCGCCATAATAACTACTCCTTGCTTGCTGGACTTTCGCTCACAATATCCTCGATACAAGACCGGCTAAATCAGCTACCGTAAACCGCGAACCGACCCGCGAACACACAATCTGCCCGGAACCAGTTCGAGGGTGGCGGGGGAGTAGGGGTTGTCAATTTTGCTGAGCAATAATTGCATCGTCCGGTCGATCATGACATCAACTTCTTGACTGATGGTGGTCAGATGATAGGCATCCCAACTTGCCATCGGGATGTCATCAAAACCAATGATGCTCACAGCGTCGGGGATGGCAATATTTAACCGCCGGGCGGCGTCCATCGCACCTAGCGCCATGATGTCATTGGCACAGAACAGCGCATCAGGCGGCACCGGCTGGGAGAGCAGCTTGTGGGCCGCGGCAAAACCGGATTCGTAGGTGTAGGTGGCTGGTTCGCGCTGCAACGACACGTATCCTCGCGTCTGAAGCTGGGCGCTGAAGCCCTGTTCCCGGTCGATGTTGGTTGACGTGTTGGCCGGACCCGCAATGTAGGCGATGCGTTGATGCCCGGTGTCCAGCAAGAGATCGGCCACCTGTCGCCCACCGCCGACATTATCAGCACAGACCGCGCTCACGTTGGCGTCCGGCACCGTGCGATTGAACAAAATGACCGGCGTTCCTGACCGGGCACATTCGGCTGCCATCGCCGATGACACGGTGGCTGAGGTGACAATCAGCGCATCAACCTGATATTGCAAAATCAATGGCAGCAGCGCATCAACATCCTGATCGGGTGCGGGGGTGAACAGCAAGGCCTGACGACCAATGGCCTGCACCTGTTGCAGAAATTTCTCCAGCACATAGGGGTAAAACGGACTCGTGATGTTCGCCATCACAATGCCGATGATATTCGTCTGGCGCGTGCTCATCATGCGGGCGATGATGTTGGGCCGGTAGCCCAATTCAGCCGCTGCCTGCAACACGCGCTGCCGGGTGGTCTCGGCCACGTTAGGACTGTTGGCGCTAAACACCCGCGAGACAGTTGATTGAGAGACCCCCGCTCGTTCGGCGACTTCAAATGATGTAATCGGTTTTGCCATCAAGAACCTGTTTAAATCAGGATGTCGATTGCTCCGAAGCAATAACACAACAAATTGTATAGACTGTTACTGTTCAGTCAAAGTGTGGTCACCTCACCCCCGACCTCTCTCCAGCTTGGAGAGGGGAGTCAGCCGCCAGGCTGGCGGGGTGAGGTCAAGAAATAGGCAATCTAATTGCTTTTCGAGCAGCTGATTCTCCAAAACGCGAGCTACGGAACAATAGCGTTTCCATAGCGCCGCACGCGCAGGTCACATTGTTCCTTGTGGCCCATAAAGCCTTCCAGGTCGCACAGGCGTGACCCATATTCACCGATCAGGGCGCTGGCTTCGTCGGTCGTCACGCGCTGATAGGTTACGGTCTTGATAAACTTACCGACCCACAATCCACCGGTGTAGCGAGCGGCCTTTTTCGTTGGCAGCGTATGATTCGTCCCGATGATTTTATCACCATAGGCTACATTGGTGCGCGGCCCCAAAAACAGTGCGCCGTAATTGGTCAGGTTATCCAGAAAATACTGGGGATCCTGAGTCAGAATCTCGACGTGTTCGCTGGCGATTTCATCGGCGATGCGAATCATGTCCGCGGCGCTATCCGCCAGGATGATTTCGCCATAATCCTGCCACGCAACACCCGCCAAATCGGCAGTGGAGAGTTGTTCAAGCTGGCGTCCGATTTCGGCTTCAATATTTTCCGCCAGGGCCGGGCTGGTGGTGAGGAATACGGCAGGAGAGGTAGGGCCATGTTCAGCCTGACCCAGTAAATCCGTCGCACACATCTCCACATCGGCGGTCTCGTCGGCGATGACCAGCACTTCGGTGGGACCGGCCAACAGATCAATGCCAACGGTGCCAAACAATTGCCGCTTGGCTTCGGCAACATAGGCATTGCCGGGACCCACGATCATATCAACCGGTTCGATACCAACCGCGCCGTAAGCCATCGCCGCCATCGCCTGAATACCTCCGAGAATGTAAATGTCGTCGGCACCCCCAAAGTGCATCGCGGCAATCGTCGCAGCCGGGAGTTCGCCATTGATCGGCGGGGTACAGGCGACGACATAGCCCACGCCAGCAGTTTTGGCGGTTAGCACACTCATGTGCGCCGAAGCGACCATCGGATAACGACCACCCGGCACATAGCAGCCCACGCGACTGACGGGGATATTCTTGTGGCCGAGGAACACGCCGGGCAATGTTTCGACTTCAATATCCTGCAAAGCGGCGCGTTGAGCCTGAGCGAAGTTGCGGACCTGTACCTGCGCAAACTGAATATCATCAATGACCTGCTGCGGCAAGGATGACACAATCGCTTCAATCTCGGCAGACGACAGTTTAAAATCAGCCGGGGTCCAGCCGTCAAATTTCGCCGAGAGTTCACGCACTGCCACATCGCGGCGCTGCTCAATATCGGCCAGAATGCTTTTCACCGAGTCTGCCACCTGTGCCGCAGCAGCGGCTTTCTCGTCGACGGTCTTCCCACGTTTCAAATAACGCACAGCCATTGTAAATTCCCCTTGCTGAAATCAATTCAAGACGTTTTGCATACGTATGCAGAATATACTCAATCGGTGTGAATATGTCAATCATATTCTCGACATCAGCAGGGCGATTGCACCAAAATCCGTATCAGGGTCATGAGAGGTCACAATGATTCGTAGGTAAGTGCTTCTGCACGTCCAGCGCGGCGGACAGCCAAAAAGGCTTGTCCGTAGTTAACAAAGTAAAGTTGCATGGGATAGAGCGGGTCGACCACTGAGGCGATTGAGCCATATCCCCCAATTAAAAGCGGCGGTAGCCAGCGCAACGCGAGTGTATTGCCCCAGACGAGAATGCGGGCGCAAGCGTTTCACGGCAAACACCTCACATAGGACAGCAAAGGTCGTCTCAACGGCCTGGCGCATGCCGCGAAACCAGTGGCACCAACTACGGGGTAACCCAGCGGATTGCGCTTTACCGGATGGTTCGGTAAGTACCTGGACTGCGTAGGTGGAGCGCCAGTGATTGTGCCACCGGAAACCGTTGAAGCCTTTGTCTGCCAGATAGGTTGCACACCGTTCGCCACCTGCCAGCAATGGATAAACGAGGCTTGGACGTTGCATCTGCCGCCAGGGTCGCCAGGGATCGGGTGATAAAAATTGATAGTCCCCCTGCCGCTGGGCGATCAAGGCTTGTAACATGCCCCGATCATCCACATTCGCCGGACCGATTAGCCAACCAGTGATTACATGATCGGTGGTCACGCTCAGCAGCAATTGATCCCCCCAATACTTTTGTCCATGCGTTCCGCCATGGCCCCACGTTCCCCACCACAGCCAATGCCCGGATTGGTTTACCTGCGCGTTAGCACAACCGGGCAGCGGTAGACAATCCACGACCTCATATAGCGGTGCTGCGGCTGCCAGGGCCGCTGCCAGCGCCTGTTGGAGTTTGATAATCGCTGCCCACAAATGTCGCACCCGTTCATTGTAGCGACTGCGTTCCAGCATCTGTGGAAACCAGCACCGTCCAGCTCCTAGCATATATCGGACTACTCCCCGCTCCGATTGCCAGGGCACGCCGTAGCGCCATTGTCCCGCGATTGCCACCGTCAGCACCTCGCTGTCACTCATTTTCGGTTGCGGTCCATGGTGTCTTGCCATGTGTTCTGCCATTTCCGCTTTGTACCAATCATCAATCCACACATATAATGCTGTCATGAAGGTATCCAGGTCCATCGGTTGCTCCCTTTGGGTTAGAGCTTAGGATTGTAACCTGCTCTTGGATACCTTCCTCTTTCTTCTACGGACAAGCCTAAAATGCTGTCCCTACAGCACCACCTTTAACTTTGATGCGATTACCCTGGACACCAGTCTACCTTGTTTGCCAGGCTGCTCTGAAATCGCTATTCTTTAGGCGAAAATCTAGATCCTTGTATGATTTTCGCGCTCCAGAACACCCTCCTGCTATAATCCTAACCGAAGCTGTAGAGGAGGCATTCGCATGGCACCGCAGCATGGCGCGGCTGGCCGCAATCTCCTACCATATGTAGCCTCATTCGTCGGCAGAGAGACCGAACTTGGTGAGATCACTACCCTGCTGGCGGACGATGCTTGCCGCCTGTTGACACTGGTCGGCCCTGGTGGGATCGGCAAAACGCGCCTGGCGGTTGAGGTCGCGTCTCATCTGGCCGACTATTTCGCCGATGGTGTCCACTTCGTCCCGCTACAGCCGCTGGAGTCCGCAGAAAGCATCATCTCAACTATCGCCGGCGTGCTCAACTTCCAGTTCTACGAGGGCGACCCGCCTCGACGGCAACTCCACAACTACTTGAGCCATCGCCAGTTGCTGCTCATCATGGACAACTTCGAGCACCTACTGGCGGGCGCTGATCTGATAGCCGAAATGGTCGCCGATGCGCCGGAATGCTCGATTCTGGTCACCTCGCGGGAGCCGCTCAATCTGCAAGCGGAGTGGATCTGGCATGTTAGGGGGATGGCGATCCCAACAGATGATATGGGAGAGAATCTCGACGAATACAGCGCGATCAGGCTGTTTGCAGAACGAGCACGGCAGGTGCAGCGGGACTTTACGCTGGCTGATGAGCAAACTTGTGTAGTCGAGATATGTCGGCTGACCGAAGGCAATCCGCTGGCAATCGAATTGGCTGCGACCTGGGTCAAGATGCTGCCCTGCGCCGACATCGCCGCTGAGATTCAACGCAGCCAGGGGTTTCTAGCCGACCCGCGCCGCGATGCCCCAGAACATCATCGCAGTATGCAGGCAGTGTTCGACTGGTCGTGGGGGCTGCTGTCGCCTGAAGAGCGCGCCGTGTTCCAGCGTCTGTCGGTGTTTCGTGGCGGTTTCACACTGGAGGCAGCGGAACAGGTCGCGGATGCAACTGTCAACATTCTGGCGCGGCTGGTCGATCAATCGCTGCTGCGACGTCTGGCTTCTGCACGCTATGACATACACGAATTGCTGCGTCAGTATGCCGAAGCTCAACTGGAAGCTGCCAGAGAGTTTGAAGCGACACAGATTGCCCACAGTGCGTACTACGCTGCTTTCATGTGTGAACATGCTATTGACATCAAGGGGCGGAGACAGCGCGAGGGTCTCGAAGAGATCGAAGCCGATCTCGAAAACCTGCGGACGGTCTGGGAACGTGCTGTGAGCCAGCGAGATTATGCGACCCTCGACCAGATGATGGAGGGTTTCTACTGGTTTCGCAATTTTCGCGGATTGTACCAGGAGGTTTTCCAGGTTGCCTGGGATCGGATGGCCCCAGTAGACGGTGAAGAGCCACATCGGATAGCAATGAAGGTCTTTATCCGAATCGCCGAGTACCGTCATGCAATGAACGCAGATATCGAACAAGCCCTGGAGAGTGCCAGGAAACACGCCGATGAACAAGAGATTGCCTTTTGTGTCGTATTACTGGCGTGGTACCTGATCGACCAGGGCAAACAAATGACCAAGGGGCGGCATCTGGCGGAGGAGCGGCTGGCCGATTTTCGCAGCGTGGATGACTCATCATTTGTAGCCGAATATCTGGTTGCAATAGGCGTGGCCTTCCTGCGAGAAGGCGCGCTTGATTTGGCCGGCGACTTTCTTCAGCAAGGATATGATTTTCACATAAAAGCCGGTAATCGGATGCTGGGTGCCTGGCCGCTCGCTTACTTGAATGAAATGGCCCACGCCAGTGGCCGTTATGCTGAAGCTGAGAATTACTGCCAGCAAGCCCTCAGCCTTTGGCGCGAGGCAGGGGGCTATCCCCACGGCGATTCGATCTTCAATTCAGAATTGAGCTGGCTATCGATCAAACAGGGCAAGTTAGATCAAGCAACAGAGTTCGCCCAGCAAGCACTGAATATTGCACTCAATCATAATTACATTCACAAAGTTGGGGCTGCTCTTGACAAACTGCAGTGGGTAGCCTTTTTGGAGCCGAATTATGAGAAAGCGGCACAACTGCACAGGCAGCTTTTGCCAATCCTCAAATTGTCCCCCTGGCCGTGGTTGCCTCCGGCCTACGGTGACTGGCTGGGCAGCTTAATAGCCTGTGGGTTGCAGTGTTTTGAAGACGCTCGGGAGCTGATTCAACGCGCATTGTGGTATTGGACAATGGAATCGCCGGAACCTCACCGGATGGCACAATGCTTGCCCGTCTATGCTGCGCTTCTGGCGCACAACGGTGAACACACACGTGCAACCGAACTACTGGCCCTTGCCTTCAACCATCCCACAAATGCAGATGGATGGATGGCAACGTGGCCGCTTTTGAAACAGTTACATGACCATTTAAGTGAACTACTTGGTGAAGAAGCTTTTGAAGCAGCCTGGAAACGTGGATTGAAACTTGAGCTAGGGGGAGCAGTCGCTGACCTACTGGACGCACCACAGGTTGTTCACAATACACCCCAACTCAGGGCCAATCGCGATCTACCTGAACCGTTGAGCCCCCGTGAGTTAGAGGTGTTACAGTTTCTCGCCGCCCGGCGCACCAATCAGGAAATCGCCGATGAACTGATTATCGCTGTCGGCACAGTCAAAACGCATGTTTACAATATCTGCGCTAAACTTGCCGCATCCAATCGTTTCGAGGTGGTCAGCCGGGCCACAGAATTGGGCCTCCTGTAAGCGCAAGCTACTTGCCCTTCAACACCTTCTGAGCGTTCATCACATTCAAATAAACCCTCAATCCAACTGCCAGTCAGATGACGGTTTAGCCTGTGACTTGCTACCGTAGACTTACGTGGCAAGCTACGAGGGAGGGTGGCACAATGCGATTATTGCTGCGCTACGGTCTTGTTCTTTTGATAACGAGCGTAGTCATGATAGGGGGGACGACGCTGGTCGGCAAGCTGACATCACAAGGCTCAACCATATTGTTTCAGTCACGCCGTGGTGTGAATACGGAGTTATATCTCGTCGATATCAACAGTGGGATGCGCCACAATCTTACCCGTCATCCATTATACGACGGCGCTGGTGTGCGCTCCCCTGATGGTCACCAGATTGCCTTCATCTCAACGCGTGATGGTCAGCCCGCTTTGTACCTGAACGCGATAAACGGTGGCCGTTCCCGCAAATTGACTAACCTTACCAGTGATGACCGGAGGCTGCTATGGTCGCCGGATGGCACCCGTATCGCTTTTGTTTCGATGCTAAGTGGAAACAATGAGATCTATGTGGTTGATGTGCAAACAGGGTCGACGCGTAACGTCTCCAATCACCCTAGAGCAGATCGGGACCCAGACTGGTCTCCTGATAGCAACCAGATCGCATTTGTATCTGGACGTGATGCAAACAACGAAATCTATGTGGCAGATTTGAAGACCGGCAGGCTGCACAATATCTCTAATCACCCAGCCAGTGACACTCATCCCAGGTGGTCCCCTGACGGGGACAGTATAGCTTTTATGTGTGGTCGGGATGGACACAGGGACATCTGCATCGTCAATGTCAGCTCAGGTGTCATCGTAAATATTACAATTTCACCAGATTTTGCTGATTTCGAGCCCGCCTGGTGATTCGGGCTTGTTTATTAGAACGGGACACACGCTTCGTCACCATGCAAAACGCCGTTGGCCCATACCGTATTTTGGCGAAACTCCAGTCCCGATTATGAAAAACGTCCCTGCGGGATGCCGGAATCATATTCTAGACACCAGTTTTTCTGTGCAGCCTAATCTGCCAGGATCCGAAACGGTTAAGCCAGGTAGCTTTAACTGTGCTGGTTGATTGCCAAATTTCGTTGCGAACGAGATGATCTGGTAAAGTGGGGCGGGTGGTGATTACGTTACGCCAGTGGTTTACAAATTTTGTCGATTATTCTTGAAGAAGAGAAATAAATGCCAGCTATTTCCGTTAGCCTACATGCCGTCAATGATGCAACCTCCGCCGGTCAGGCCCGCAACCATCAGGTCCTGATTGATCGTCCACCGGAAAAGGGCGGCCACGATCAAGGCGCGATGGGTGGCGAATTGTTCCTGCTGGCACTGGGCGGTTGTTTCAATAGCAATTTACTCGCGGCCATCAAAGCCCGGCAGCTATCAATTGCGAACATTCGCATTGACATTACAGGTCAGCTTGAAGGTACACCCCCGCGCTATACAGCCATCGATATGGTGGTGAATGAGGACGATGTGGACCGTGACACGCTCGAAAAACTGGTCATCATCGCTGAACGAAGCTGCATCGTCGCCAACACACTTAAGGATGCGGTGACGCTAACGATTAGAGTCGCTCCTAATACAACTGCATAATCTTCATTTGCTGATGATGACAATCGAGCATTCGTGTAGTTTGCGAACCAACTTGGAACAGGATTGGCCCGATGAAACATTGGGAAGAGACAATATAACCTCCCGTTAGATTCTCATCACCTTTCGCAGCAGAATCTTGAAAATCAACGCAGATGAGCGTGAGAAAGCATCAAAACGGCTTTTACACTCATTTTTGAACCGATAGTTTGTTCAGATCGATTTTTGCTGCTGCGGTTGTTTCGTCCTTCACCTCGACAGCAATGACCCAGAGGTCGGCGTTTCCAACATTCTCCAGACTATGGGGCGGACTCGAATTCGACCAAAATGCTTTAGGTGGAGTTGCCAGGGACTCGACCTGCCGCGAATCAAGCACAATGTTCCCTTTGTCATCCCGACGAATAAAGTCACTCCACGATTGAACATAAAAAACACTGGCCCACTGATGGGTATGAATCGCGGTCGTTTCTCCTGGACGGATACGCGTGTCCAGAACACGGACTGATTCGTTTTCAAAAAGCAGGCTATGATGTTCAGGCGATGCGATGAGAGCATCAAGTGAATCAGGCCAGGGCCAATCGTTCTGGGCAGGTTGGTTGGCGTTGGTTTCCATATCTAGTCTTTTCTCCATTGCTTCATGATTTGACTTATTAGTTGTAGCGCAGCCAGATTGGTTGGGAGCTAGGCGCTCTCAATTACAGATGGTTACAAAATATAACGGTTACGGCTCAATCGAAACAGTAAGACTTCGTTTATGTAATTTTTCACACAATAAAGTCGCAATAAATAGTATGCTTCACACAGAGCATAACTCCCATACCATCATCTCGCCCAAGCTGATCGCCAAGACCAGCCTGAGTGTGACTTCTTTTTGACAACTGAACCCGCACTGGCTACAATCGCCCGCAAATATAATGGCGTTATATTCACTATAACCTGCTGAGGAATACACTTGACTGATTACACTGTCGCCGTGCTGGAAGATGCCATTAGCATACTTGAATTGTTGCAACATCATGAGCCGGGTCTGTCGCTGGCGGACATCACCGCCAAATCGGGTTTTGTCAAGAATAAGGTCTTTCGCATTTTGTACACGTTGGAAAAGCACCACCTGGTCGAACGGGATGCAAACGGAGCCTTTCGGCTGGGGATGCGCTTTCTCGAATTTGGCGAACATGTCCAACAACAGACGACGCTGCTCGCCGCCAGCGACATGATGTTAGATCGCCTGGTTGACCAGACCGGGGAGTCGATTTTCCTGGGAATCGTCAGCGCGACCGATGCGCTGTGTATCGCCGTGCGGGAATCACCGCAGTCGGTGCGGCTATATGCCGAACTGGGCCGTCGGGCACCGCTGCACAGTGGGGGCGTTCCGAAAATTCTGTTCGCGTTTTTGCCAGCGGCGGACCGGGAAGCGGTGCTGGATCATTTCTACAGGGACGACCCCGGCACCCGGTCCAAACTTGATGCCAAACTCGCTCAGATTCGGGAGCAAGGCTATGTGGTGGTCGTGGATGAGTTAGATGTGGGTGCGCACTCCATCGCCGCGCCGATCTATAACGCGGCGGGCAAGGTGATCGCGGCGGTTTCAGTGGCCGGGCCATCGCACCGGTTTCCGCCATCCGTCATCGCCACCTATGTTGATCTGGTCGTAGCAACTGCCGCAGAAATTTCGCAGGCGCTGGGTTATAAAGCCACCGTCCGCCGTGCTGATTTAGAACTCGTATAACCTTAACCACTCAGGAGGAAGATTGCATATGGTTGCCCTTTACGAGGCTGCAAAAGCTTCACTGGAAGACACGCTACTGGCAGAACTTGCGCGTGATGAGCCAGAGGCCCTCATTCAACGCTTTACCACACTGGTCCGCGAATCGGGCAGTGAGGATGAGCGCGAAGCCGCCCGTTACATCGCCAGTCGACTGGAAGCACTGGGCGTGCCGCACACGGTTTATGAGCCGGAACTCTTCTTGAGCGTCCCGGTAAAATCATCGTTGGTCGTCAACGGCGAGACCATCCGCGCGAAAAGCCCGGCTTTTTCGCTTTCGACCGGGCCAGGGGGCCTCACCGGTGAAGCCGTCTATGTACCAAGCGCGTCGTCCGCCGCATTGGATTTACTTGATGTGTCACCGATGGTTGATGTCGATGTGGCCGGTAAGATCGCAGTTATTCATGGCTATGGCGGGCCACCGCCGGTGAGCGCGTTCGAGAAGAAGGGTGCCATCGGCCAGATTTATATTAATCCTGGCGTCGACATTCATTGGGGCATTTGCACGACCATCTGGGGTGCACCGGACCTTGATAATTATCAGGACCAGCCCGGCACACCGGTGGTCTCCATCAACAAGCCCGACGGTGAAGCCCTCATCAAACTGCTGGAGCAAGGCCCGGTTGAGGTGACGCTGCACACCGAGCTAAATGAAGGCTGGATGCCGTGCCCGGTCGTCGTAGCCGATATTCAAGGTCAAGCCGAGCCAGATCGCTTTGTGATGGTGCATGGACATTATGATTCGTGGGATGTGGGCATTGGCGATAACGCCGTTGGTGATGCCACCTTGCTCGAACTGGCCCGCGTCTTCCACAACAATCGCGATCAACTGGCCCGCAGCGTGCGCATTGCCTGGTGGTCGGGCCATTCAACCGGACGCTATGGTGGGTCCACCTGGTTTGTCGATCAATTTGGCCTCGATCTGGCCCGTAATTGCATCGCCCAGGTCAATATCGACTCGCCGGGTTGCCGCTGGGCCACTGAATATTATGACATCTCATGGATGACCGAGACCGAAGATTTTTGTGTGCAGGCTATCAACGACGTTACTGGAAAACCGGCGCAGGGTGAACGCCCACATCAGGCCGGAGATTATTCGTTTAACAACATCGGCATCTCCAGTTTCTTCATGCTGCTCTCGACCATGCCGGAAGATCTAAAGGCAGAAAAGGGCTATTACCCGGTCGGTGGCTGCGGGGCCAACATCGCCTGGCACACCGAAAATGATCAACTCGAAATCGCCGACATCGACAATCTCATGCGTGACTTGCGCGTCTACGTCGCGACCATCCAGCGGGTGGCGAACAATCCGCTGCACCCCTTCGATTTTCGGCGGTTGACGGCTGAGTTCCATGACACGTTGACGACCTATGCTAATGCTGCGGGCGATGCTGCCGATTTCTCACCGGCTTTTGCTGCGCTGAACCGGCTCACGACGGCGCTGGTTGCGCTGTATGCCAAAGGCGCGGGCCTGCTGAATAATGCCGTGACGGACCCGGCGGTGCAGGCCTATAACGCGGTCATTCTGGAACTGGCGCGGGAACTGGTACTGATTAATTACACCCGGCATGGTCGTTTCCGTACCGAACCCGCCGTCAAAGTTCCGCCGCTGCCTGACCTGGCACCCGCACTGGGGACAGCCCAAACCAGCGGTCATGAGCGCAATGTGTTGAAAACGCACTTGCAGCGCGGCATCAACCGGGTGACATGGGCATTCGAATCCGCTGCCAATTCGGTGGAACGCACGGTGGCGCTGATTTAATTTTACCTCACCCCCCAACCCCCTCTCCAATTTGGATGAGGGGGAGGTATACGCATTGTTGAAAAGGATTTGGGAGGCGACAAATATGAACATTTTATATCTGGTGCCCGGACCGATGGGGCGCACACCGGAAGGACGTGTCGAAGTTCAACGGCGAGGCGGTTTGTTGCAAGATTATGCCGCGCCGGGAACGCATGTCGGGATTGAGGATGTACCCGAAGGCCCGGCCTCGATTGAGAGCATGTACGAAGAATACCTATCGATCCCCGCGACGGTCCGGCGGGCGGTTGAATTGGAACAAACCGGCGAGTGGGACGCATTGATTCTGGGTTGCTATGGCGACCCGGGTCTGGATGCCCTGCGTGAAATGGTCTCGCTGCCCATCGTCGGGCCGGGCGAGGCGACGGCGTTAATGGCGGCTTCACTGGGACACCGTTTTTCGATCATCACGATTACGGAGAGCGTCATCGCACCAACCGAGCGGCAAATTCGCAATGTGGGTGTCGGTGACAAGCTGGCAAGCGTGCGCGTCGTCGGCATTCCGGTGCTGGAATTGCACCATGATCGCGAACGCACCATTGCGGCAACGGTTGAGCAGGGTTGGAAAGCCATCAAAGAAGATCGTGCTGACTCATTAATCGTGGGCTGCATGAGCATGGGCTTTTTAGAGATTGCCGAAGCCGCCGGCGCAGAACTGGGCGTGCCGTTTCTGAACCCGGCCAAAGTGTCGCTCAAGTTTGCCGAGGCGACGGTGGGCGCGGGCTTGACCCATTCACGCCGGGCCTATCATGTCCCGCCCAAGCTGGCAGAAGGCAAGGTGCAATCGGCGCTGGACCTGTTCCATGCCTGATGATGGCCTGGTCCTGACCGGGGCCACGCTCATTGATGGCACGGGCGCTGCGCCTATGCCTGATGCTGCCTTGCAGATTCAGGGTGAGCGCATCGCGTGGGTGGGTCCGGCATCAGACTTGCCCGCTGCCGCGCACGGGTTGCCAACCCGCGATGTTAGTGGCAAATGGCTGATTCCTGGCCTCATTGATGCGCATGTCCACATTTCCTGGAATGGTCGTGAGAGCGTCATGGATCTGGTCAAGCGAGACCGGGATTTGCTGCTGCTGGAAGCGGTGCAGACCGTGCGTCGGATATTGCAATCAGGCACGACCACTATCCGCGATATTGGCGGGCAACACCATATTGAGATGAGCATCCGCAAGGGCATTCAGGCTGGCTGGTTTGTGGGACCACGCATGCGGGTCTCCGGCAGAATCATCACCATGACCGGCGGTCACGGTCACTACATTTCGATTGAGGCGGATGGCCCGGACGAAATTCGCAAAGCGGCGCGGGAACAGATCAAAGCCGGGGCGGATACCATCAAATTGATGGCGACCGGCGGCGCGGCGACACCCGGTCAGGATGTGATGGCGAGTCAACTGACCGTCGATGAATTACGGGCGGCGGTTGGAGCGGCGCATGCAATGGGGCGGACAGTGGCAACACATTGTCATGGGACCGAAGGCATCCGTAACTCGGTGGTGGCCGGGGTGGATACGATTGAACATGGCACCTACCTCGATGACGACACCGCCGCGCTCATGGCGGACCATGGTGCGGCGCTGGTGTTGACGCTGGGTGTCGCGCAACCCGACCTCGATAAAGTCCCGCCCGGTGAGCAGGCTGAGTTCGACCGCCTGGCACCCATACTTGCCAAACTGAGCGAACAATGCCAACATGCGATCGCTGCTGCCCGCCAGCACAATGTCTTGATCGGCATTGGGACTGATGCCGGGGGCAATCCACTCGCACCCCATGATTTTAGTCTGTCGCGTGAACTGGAGCATCTGGTCAACAGTGGCTTTACGACCCTGGAAGCGCTGACGATTGCGACGCGCAATAACGCGCAGATTCTGCGCTGGGATGATGATCTGGGCACTTTGGAAGCCGGGAAACTGGCGGATCTCGTCGTGCTGAGCGCCGATCCATTGGCGGACATCGGCAATGTCCGCGCCATCGATACCGTTTATCAGGGCGGCACTGCCGTCTCTTTCAGTTAATTGTTACGAAGGGAGGTCAACATCTATCGTTTGATCTACAACTGCCAACAGCGTTACCGAACGTTAGAATAAATAACATCGTAATTGGGAGGAAATTTGATGAAGAAGTGGCAATTCTCACTGAAGACCCTGATCGCCATCCTGGTGCTGGTGCTATTGACCAGTGTCGCGGTCGCGCAGGAGGGCACGCCGGTCGAATCGATCATTGTGCTGTCCAACACGCAAGCGGAAGACCCCATCGAATTTGAGTCGACCCGGCTGCTGGTCGAAAATATGCGCCAGTTAGGGCTGGATGTCGAACATAAGGCCGTGCCCTGGGCACAATATTCGAACACGGTCTGGTTTAACCGCCTGGCCGAACCCGAAGCGCTCGGCGGCGAAGGCTGGCAGATGACTGCCTGGCGCATGGTCGCTCGCCCGGAACGGATGGACCCGGATGAATTCGTCTTCAACCTGTTCCACTCATCAACGGCGGAAGCGGGCTACAACTTCGTTGGTTATAACAACCCGGAATATGACGCGCTGGCCGAGTCACAACGCGCCGAAACCGACCCCGAAGCCCGCCGCGATATGATCTTCCAGGCACAGGCCCTGGTCGCTGAAGATGTGCCGTATGTCTACATTGCTCATCCCAGCCTGCCGCAACTGGTCCGCACCGACGTGTGGGACCCGGAATCGGTGGTTGATGCGCAGGGTATCGGCATCCAAAACTTCTGGACCTGGACGAGCCTGACCCCGCTGGGTGACCAGAAAACAATCGTAACCAATACCAGCGATGACCTGCTGGCGATCAACCCACTGTATATCTCCGGCGACGCACCATCGCGCATTACCGAACTCATCTGGGACCGCGTGATGCGGATTGGTCCCGATGGTCTCGCGCAACCCTGGGCCGCTGAATCGGTCGTGTGGGAAGACGATGTGAATGTGCTCGTGACATTGCGGGACGGCATGCTGTGGCATGATGGCGAACCGGTCACAGTGGAAGATGTGAAGTATTCCTTCGAAGTCCCCACCACTGGCGAGTCACCGATGTATGCGCCGTTCGTGAGCCGCATCGCCAACATCGAAATCGTGGACGACAGTTCGTTGCGCTTCACGCTCACGGAACCCTGGGTAGCGTTTGAGATCGCTGCGCTGGCGAAGCTCAACATCATCCCCAAACATATCTGGGAACCAATTATTGAAGACCTGATGACCCAGGAAGACGCCAACGCCGAAAGCCTGACCGACCCGGTGTCGGCCCCGCCGATTGGCTCTGGTCCGTTCAAGTTCGTGGCCTGGGAAGTAGGTGAAACCGCGATTCTGGAAGCCAACCCCGATCACTTCGCGCCACCCGCCGCCGAGGGTTGGGTCATCCGCATTCTGCCCAATGCCGAATCGGCACTGGGGCAAATCGGCACCGGCGAACTGAACTTCCTGCGTGAATGGGAAGGTGATTCCGGCATTCTGTCCGAAATCGCTGAGGGTGATCCCAACATTTCGCTGTACGCCAGCCCGGACCTGGGTTTCCGTTTCTTCGCCTTCAACAATCGGTTCGCGCCGTTTGACAACACGACCCTGCGGCAGGCCGTTGCCCACGTGATTCCTAAAGAATCCATCGTGAACAACATCTTCAAGGGCTTCGCCGTTCCCGCCGATTCGTATGTGTCGCTGGCAATCGATTACTGGCATAATCCCGAGCTGCCGCAGTACGCGTTTAGCATTGATGATGCCCGTGCGCTGCTGGAAGAAGCGGGTTTCACCTGGGATGCAGATGGTAATCTGCTTTACCCGGCGATGTAAGTTTTCACAACGAATCATAGATTCAATAGATCTTTTACCCCCTCCGTCAGCCGATGGCTGCCACCTCCCCCATCGCAATGGGGGAGGCCGGGAGGGGGTGTTCAGAATAGTGGCAGGGCGATGCTGGTATTGCCTGTCCGATAGCATCGGGCGGGAGATAACCAGAGGGTACATTGAGCCTACACCCTGACGACTTCACCTCAGACAAATTATTCCCGTGAGGAGGGCCACATGCGCAGAGGCTTGATAACCTACATCGGCGGGCGATTGCTACAAAGTCTGCTGGTTTTGTGGGTCATTATCACGATCTTATTTCTGTTATTTCGCTTAGCGCCTGGCAATCCGCTAACCGCCTACATCGACACCACGTTCACGGCGGAACAAGAAGCCGAACTGATGGCGCGTTTCGGGCTGGACCGTCCGCTGATCGAACAATATTTCGTTTATTTGGGAAACATTCTGCGCGGCGACCTGGGCGACTCGTTCCGCTATGGTGGCACCGTCGTTGAAGAAATTTTGGAAGTGCTGCCGAACACCCTGTACTTAACCTTCTTTTCGCTGCTGCTGGCCTATATCGTCGGCATCATTGGTGGCATCTTCATGGCGGCCCGTCGGGGAACCCGGATCGAAAAAGGTGGGATTGTCTTTACGCTCATGACGCGGGCGGCCCCGGAGTTCTGGATTGGCATGATCTTGCTGACCGTGTTTGCGTTTAAGCTGCGCTGGCTCCCGTCATCGGGCACAGCCCCGGCGGGTGTGATTTATGCCTCGGAAATTGAGAAACTGCTCTCGCCCCATTTTTGGCGACACATGCTGCTGCCGACGTTCACATTAGCGCTTTACCTGCATGGCTTGCCGCTGTTGCTGATGCGCTCCAATATGCTGGAGATTCTCGATCAGGACTTTATCACGATGGGGCGGTTAGCCGGTTATTCCGAACGGCGCTTGATGATTCGCCACGCGGCCCGCAACGCTTTGCTGCCGGTGATGACGGCGCTCACGCTGGGTATTGGTTATTCGATTGGCGGCAATGTGGTCATCGAGAACGTGTTTGGCTGGCCCGGTTTGGGGCGCTTGCTCGTGCGGTCAGTCACGGCGTCCGATTATCCGCTGGCACAGGGCGCTTTTTTTATCATAGCCGTCGTCATCGTCGGGTTGAATTTCGTCGCGGACGTGTTGTATGGCCTGCTTGATCCGCGTGTCGGCGCATCGGACCAGGCCCGGGCCGGATAGGGTAGGAGAGACAAGATGTTACCTCAAGTCAAAAACATCGAAGAGTCCACTGCGGCGCTGCCGGTCTACGAAGGCCAAAAAGACGCGTTTCTGACGCAGTTTTTGCGAACCAATCTAGAAGTATTCCAGCGTGATTCGCTGGCCTTGACCGGATTAATTATCCTGGTTGTGTTTATTTTGATTGCAATCTTCGCCCCGCTGATCGCTCCCTACGACCCGCTGGAGGTGATTCAAGAGGATGGCATCTGGTTGTCGAATGAGAAACCATCGGCCGAATATCCACTGGGTACGACCAACCTGGGCCGCGACATCTTCTCGCAACTGGTGTTTGGCTCACGGGCCGCGTTAATGGTCGGCTTTTCGGCAGCAATTGCCGTCGCCATCATCGGCACGGTGATCGGGTTGCTGGCGGGCTATTTCGGCGGCTGGGTCGATATGATTCTGATGCGTCTGGCCGATGTCGCCTTCGGGATTCCGTTCTTGCCATTCATTATCGTGCTGGCGGCGTTTATGGAACCCAACATCTGGAATGTGGTGATCGCGATGTCGGTATTGCTGTGGCGCGATACCAGCCGCGTGATTCGGTCGCAGGTGCTGGTGATTAAAGAGCAGGCCTTTGTCAGCGCGGCCCGTGTTTCTGGCGCGACGGATTTCCGCATCATTTTTATGTACATCGCACCCAGCATCCTGCCGCTGACCTTTTTGTATGGGTCATTGGCAATCGGCTGGTCAATTTTGACAGAAGCCAGTGTCAGCTTTCTGGGCTTTGGCGACCCCGAGGTCGTCAGTTGGGGTTTCATGCTGCAAGATGCGTTTAACTCACAGGCACTTTCACGGGGGGCGTTTTATTGGATTATCCCGCCGGGGGTTTGCATCATGCTGACAGTGATGGCGGGCTTCTTTATTGGGCGGGGCTATGAGGAAGTCTTGTTCCCCCGCCTGCGGCGAATGTAGCGAGATGGAGATGTTTATGTTGGCAGCGCACCGTATAACGGACAGACAAAAGCCTGTCCCTACAACACAATCTCCGCATTTGGAGACACCCTTCTGGGTGTCTATTGGCGAAACCAGGTCATCTGCGCGGCTACTTTGGCTCGGCCTTGACGCGCAATTATTGATGTCGCTAACCGGAGACTCATAGCTCATGTCGCTCCTAAAAATACGCGACCTGGACGTCGTTTATCATACAGCACAGGGACCTGTACGCGCTGTCGATGGTGTCTCGCTGGATGTTGAAGCCGCCGAACATCTGGGCATTATCGGCGAGTCAGGCTGTGGCAAGACAACCCTCATTCGGGCGCTGGTCCGGGTGCTACCCCGTAACGGCGAAATCGCCGCCGGAGAGATCCTGTTCAAGGGGCGTAATCTGGTCGAACTGTCGGCCCATGACATGCGCGAACTGCGCTGGCGGGAGATCGCAACCGTACCGCAGGCGTCAATGGATGCGCTTGATCCGGTGCAGCGGGTAGGGCAGCAGTTGGAAAATATCCTCACCGTGCGCGGCGGGCAGGACCGGCAGGCCGCCAAACGACGGGCGGTCGATTTGTTCGACCTGGTAGGGCTGGATACGGCGTGTTTGCAGCACTATCCACATGAATTTTCGGGTGGCATGAAACAACGGGCGGTCATCGCGATGGCGTTGGCGCTCGGCCCTAGCTTGCTGATTGGCGACGAACCGCTTACCGCCCTCGATGTGATCGTGCAGCATCAAGTGTTGGAGGTGTTCAAGCGGTTAGAGAACGAACTCAACCTGACGGTGATGCTGGTCACACATGATATTTCGGTGGTGGCCCAGGCCTGTAATTCGATTGCTGTGATGTACGCCGGGAAACTGGTCGAACAATGCGCGTCGGAACCTTTTTTCAGTGCCCCTTACCATCCGTATAGCCTCGGCTTACAGCAGGCGTTTCCGACGATGGTGCGACCTAAAGATGTCCTGATCTCGATTGAAGGGTATCCACCCGATCTGCACGAGCCGCCGCCCGGTTGTCGATTTGCCGAGCGCTGCCCGTTGGTCCAACCGCGCTGTCGGGAGATTGACCCCGCGCTCGACCCGGTGGGGCCAGGCCATTTGGCGGCGTGTTTACGCGCCGATGAGATGGCGGCTTTGCGCGCCGAAGTGATGCAAGCGGCAAGCTGGCAGCAAACCGACGCCGCCCGCCAGTATAGTCAGAATGGTCAGCCAACCTCCCTGTTAGATCAATCATCACCACCAATTGACGAATCATTTATTGAGGTTCATAACGTATCCAAACGCTATCAGATCGGTGGGGGCATCGCCGGGCTGGTGCGTGGGGCCAAACTGCAAACGGTCTATGCCGTCAATGATGTAGCGTTCACGCTCAAAAGCGGCGAAAGTCTGGGTTTGGCCGGGGAGTCGGGCTGCGGCAAATCAACCACCGGTAAGTTACTGGTCAAATTGCTGGATGCCAGTGATGGTCAGATCCGCGTTGATGGGCAAGATGTGACCACGATGAACGGTGCTGATCTCAAACAATTTCGGCGCCGCGTGCAGTTGATGTTTCAGAATCCGTTTGAGGCCCTTAGCCCCCGGTTCACGCTCTATCGGTCGCTGGTAGAACCCTTGTTGATTCACGGCTGGAAAGACGAAGCTGCAAGACGCGAACGCATCCTGGAGACGCTCGATCAGGTCAATTTGCGTCCAGCCGCTGCCTTCCTCGATAAATACCCGCACCAACTATCGGGTGGGCAGTTGCAGCGGGTCGTGTTGGCCCGTGCGCTCATCCTGCGGCCTGATTTTCTGGTGGCAGACGAGCCGGTCTCGATGCTGGATGTATCCGTTCGCGCCGGAATTCTCAACACGATGAAACGGCTGGCGAAGGAGATGGGCCTGACAACGGTCTATATCTCGCACGATCTGTCGTTATTGCAATATACGTGTGATCGCATCGCGGTCATGTACCTGGGCCACATCGTCGAGATCGGCCCCAGCCAGGAGATCATCAACAATCCGCAACATCCGTATACGCGGGCACTCATTTCGGCAGTCCCGGTCCCCGACCCGACCTATGAGAATCCACCGCTGCAAGTACGCGAAGGGGTGCCGCGTCCGACTGAGATTCGGCAGGGTTGTCCGTTTGTCGACCGCTGCCCGGAGGCGATGGAAGCCTGCCAGCACATCTTCCCGCCCAACGTCACCATTGACGACAACCATGAGGCGCTTTGTCACCTGTATGGCGATCACGCACAATCGCCCAAACTCGACTTGCAGGCGGTGGTGTCATGAGCACGATGACGGCGGTGATGCTGCGGGCACATGGAGGGCGGGAGCAACTCAATCTGGAGCAGGTGGCCGTGCCGGAACCGGGCTATGGCGACGTACGGATTAAAGTGCGGGCCTGTGCGCTCAACTGGCTGGACGTGGGCATTCGCATGGGACCGAAATTCGGCGCGATTCCGCTCCCGCTGATTGGTGGGGGGGATATTGCCGGTGAGATTGATGCGTTGGGTCCGGGCGTGTCCGGCTGGCAGCCCGGTGATGCGGTCATTGTTTACCCGCTGATTACCTGTGGTGAGTGTGAGTTTTGCCGTCGTGGTGAGCCGACGACCTGCCCGGATCATCAAATCATCGGCGAACACGTGAATGGAGGATTGGCGACTTATACCGTCGTGCCCGCCGCAAATCTGATTCGTAAACCGGCGAACCTGTCTTTCATTGAGGCCGCCGCGCTGCCGGTGGTGGCGATGACCGCCTGGCACATGCTCATCACCGTCGGCCAACTGCAGGTCGGCGAATGGGCATTGATCCAGGGGGCAGGGGGTGGCGTCGCGACGCTGGGGATTCAGATCGCCAACTATGCTGGAGCCAGGGTGTTAGCCACTACATCGACACCCGAAAAAATAGCGAAGGCAAAGGAACTGGGCGCTGAGGCGGTTTTTAATTATCACGATGCCGATTGGGTACAACAGGTAATCGATTATACTGGCGGACGTGGGGTTGATCTGGTGCAGGATAATGTGGGCGCTGCCACCTGGCCGCTGGCGCTAACGGCGCTGGCCCGCAACGGTCGACTCGTGCCCTGTGGATCACATTCCGGCTCAACTTTCGAACTGGCGATTCCGCAGATCTATCACCGTCAACTGCGTATTCTTGGCTCCAATGGCGGCACTTTTCACGATCTCATAAACGCGCTGGCACTGGTTGCGGCGGGTCATGTCAGTCCGATAGTGGATACCGTGCTGCCGCTCGACCAGATTCGCGAAGGCCACCGCCTGCTGGAAACCGGCGACCATTTCGGCAAAGTCGTGATTGAAATTCCTGCCAATATGATTTAACGCGATTGCTTAACGGCGCGAAATTCCTCGATCATGGAATAGGCTTCCGCTAACGAAGAGGCCGCCCGTTTATTTTTCATCAAGCGCTCCATCATCGGGCGCATCACCCGATCAATAATTTCCAGGAAAGCTGACTGCTGACCCCGGACGAGAACGACCAGTCCCACATTTTCGGGTAAACGTTTGTTCAAATTGCGGGCCGCGGCCAGCATATTCGCCTGAAAGCGTGTCACTTCAACCGTATCCAGCACAACATGAATCGTATGATCGACACTACGCGCACTATTGATAATGGCATCATTGCCTTTGTACAAATCTTCAGTGGTCACAACGCCGGTAAAAATATTGTTGAAGATTGTCTTCTCATCATCATGCCAGTTCATTGTCAGCGGCATTGCAATTTCTCCCCGTATCACCCGCAGCTAAGCTAGACGACTATCAACAAACCGTTTTCAAACTTTAGTATAAAGCAATACGCGTGAAGTTTGTATAAAGACTGGCAAACTTGCCAGCATGATAAAAGCAGCCCAACGCTCGAATGCCATGACGCTGTCCGACCTCTATCGGGCAGTGGAGTCTCACAAATAACTCATGATAAGATGTTGTTCCGATAAGAATCCATTGGCTGCACAATATTGTGACGCATTGAACGGGCTGATTTTACGCGACCCCTTCTCATAATAGAGCATAAGGCGAGAAGAGGTCCACTGATCGAACACCGCGATCAGTGCTCGAAACGGATTGGACCCAATTCGTTTATCCAGAATACAAAAGCGTACCGGGTTATTCATTCGACTGCAAAACCGCCCTGCCCCCAAAATCACTATGACGAGGAAAGATTCGCCACGTCACATTCAATGTATAGTCTAGAATTTACTCCGGCTGGAGTCGCTACATCACTTCCACTTGCGCCATTGCGGAAGCGCACTAAAATCCATCTGCTGTGAGATAATCACTTCCAGGAACAGAATCCGCCATTTGTGGAAATGACTCTTGATCCGAATCGTATTCTGGAACATTATGGCCGGTGGTGGCAAACGGGCCGACGCGATTGCCACGCAGATTTTAGCCTGGGAGCCAGCAATCGTCGCGCTAGCTGAGTTTCGTGGAACACCGCCCAGTCAAGCAATTGCTCATAACCTGGCGGTAAATGGACTATCGCACCAACTCACAACGGCGAACGCTACCGCCCGCGCCCGCAACGCCCTGCTCCTGGCGTCACGGTATCCACTCATGCCAATTGTCCGCGCATCATCACCGGCCCCGGCCCATCGCTGGTTATTGTCACAAGTCGATGCCCCCCTGCCCTTTTACCTCGGCGTGATGCATATCCCGAACATGCATACCGGCTTGAAAACACCCTATCATGACGCGGTTTTGTCGCTGGTCAACACGTGGGATCAAGGCGCAGGCCTGCTCATCGGCGATACCAATTCCGGCCTCCCCGAAATTGATGAGGAAGCACCGGCGTTTACCGCTAAAGAAGCGGCGTTCATGAACGGCATGGAATCCGCCGACTGGCATGATGCGTTTCGCCGATTGCATGGGCGACGACGTGCCTATAGCTGGTATTCACCCAATGGCAGGAACGGTTTTCGGCTTGACCAGGCGTTTGTCAATGCCGACCTGATCGACCGGGTGCAAAGCTGCCGCTATATCTGGGGACAGGCCGCTGGCTTGCGGCAATTGAGCGACCATGCCGCGCTTGTGCTGGAGATCACTTCGCCTGATAGTTGATGATCTTTCGAGGTTCACTCCCCCGGTTTCCGTCCCCAAACCTGGGTCAGGGTGAACATGATCGCATAAGTATTGGGATCACTCACGCGGGCTTCGAGGTCTGCTATCCAGTCATCGAGTTCGGCATCGGTCGCCAGCCCAGCGGCCAGGATGCGCGGCCTCAAAGCGCCTAAGGCAATAATCGGCAAGCGCATATAGGGATGGCTATTTTGCAGCGCGACCACCGCTGCATGGATCGTTACATCTTCCAGACCGGCGGCCCGCAGCAGACTAAATGTCTCTCGTCCCGCATTGATGTTACCATTGATGCCGAAGGTTGCTTCAAGCACCTGTCTGAAACGCGGCCAGGTATCACTCTCTGGAAAATAGTTCCAGGAATAATGATCTGGCTCCTCAACAACCACGATGCCGCCCGGCTTTGTCAACGAAATCATTTCACCCACAACATCTTTCACGCGCACATAGGGCAGAACAAACCGTTCATGAACCAGGTCGAAGGCGGCTTTGGGCAACCCGGTTGCATGAATATCGCCCGCAATTAATTCGACATTATCCAGCGGCTCTTGGTCGACATAGGTGCGGGCCGCCGCCAATAATGAGTCGTCCTGATCCAGCCCAATGACATGACCCTGCGCTCCAACCCGCCGTGACAAGGGACCAAGAACTCCCATTGCCCCACAGCCCAGATCAACACATGACCACCCCGGTTGAACGCCAATGAGTTCAAGTAAAGCCTCAGCGGCTGGTTCCCAGACGCGCGCCTGAAGTTGCAAGCGGGCCATTTCGTCATCACTCGATAAAATATAATTCGACATAGAGCGTCCTTTATATATAAAAGTCATCTACGGAAGTATCCAGCGCGATTAATGCCCAGTCGGGTGGCACAGTCGAAAAGAATAGACTACACTCGCGATCTGGCTACGTTCGTCTGAACAGATTAACCGAGTATTTCACTGATTTAATTTATGCGCAATCAGCGTGTAGAACGCGGGTAAGGAACCCTGTTCATGCCACCGGAATTAATCGCTGTCGCCGTCACCTGCCTGTTCCTGGGGGCTGTAACCAAAGTTGTGTTGGGCTTTGGCGATGTTTTGGTGGCGATTCCATTGCTTACATTAGCCGTCGGCCTCCAAACAGCGGCCCCGGTGTCGATGCTGATGGCCTTTTCAGTATCATGTTTTATGCTCATCAAGCACTGGCATAATGTGGAGTTCAACGCGGTCTGGCGCTTGCTGCTGGCAGCGGTCATCGGCATTCCGCTGGGCGTGTGGGGCCTCAAACAGTTACCTGAAGTCTGGCTGACCACCTTTCTGGGCATCCTGCTGATTATCATTGGCCTGTATTATTTGCGCCGCCCGACTCTGCCCGCCCGCAACGAAACCTATTGGACCTATCTTTTTGGCTTCCTGGCCGGATTGCTGGGTGGTGCCTACAACATTGCCGGGCCACCGTTGCTGATTCATGGCACGCTGCGCCGCTGGTCGCCGGAGCAGTTTCGCAGCAACTTGCAAGGCTTCTTCATTGTGCTGGATGCGGTAATTATTATTAGCCACATTAGTGCCGGTTTATGGACGCCGACGGTGTTACAGTTATATGCGTTTGCACTCCCGGCGATCGCGCTCAGTTTCTGGGTGGGCAACCGCATCAACACCCACATTCCCGTACCGCTGTTCGAGCGTATCCTGTATATCGCGCTGGTCGTGATGGGGGTGCTATTGCTCGTTTGAGCCATTAAATGCGAAGTGAATATGACCAATAACCGGCGATGGGTTTCGAAATAGACTAAAATTATCAGCAACAAAATATAACAATTGTATTGGAAATAACCCATGAATTACACTGCTCATGAACCCCTCCCTAAGACCATGCAGGCCGTCGTCACCTATGGCCCGGAAGATTACCGTGTGCAGGAATGGAACGTACCGGAACCCGGCCCGGAAGAGGTCGTGACTCGCGTCAAGTCAGTCGGCATCTGCGCCAGTGATCTGAAGTGTTATCAAGGCGCGGGGCTGTTCTGGGGCGATGAATTCCGTGAGGGCTACTGTCAGCCACCGGTCATCCCCGGCCATGAGTTCGTCGGCGAGGTCGTCGCATTGGGCACCGGCGCCGGTGAAAAATATGGCCTGGCGCTGGGCGATATGGCGGTCAGTGAGCAGATCGTCCCCTGCTGGCAATGCCGCTTCTGTCAGCGCGGTGAATACTGGATGTGCCAGGATAAGCATGATGTTTATGGCTTCCGGCAGAGCGTTTTTGGTGCTATGGCCGAATACATGAAGTTCCCGCAGGGGGCGCTCAATTACAAAGTGCCCAAATCCATCCCGGTCGCGCACGCCGCCTTTATCGAACCGCTGGGGTGCGCCATTCATGCGGTGCAGCGCGGCGAGATCAAGCTGGATGATGTGGTCGTGATCGCGGGAGCCGGGCCGCTGGGTTTAGGCATGGTCGCCGCCGCCCGCTTGAAGAATCCGCGCCTGCTGATTGTGCTTGATTTGAACAAACACCGCCTGGATATTGCACGGGCCTGCGGGGCTGATTTGACGCTTAATCCCAACCAGATTGATGTGATTGATGAAGTGCTCAAGTTGACCGACGGCTATGGCTGTGATGTCTACATCGAGGCGACCGGCTATCCCCCGGCTGTGATGCAGGGCCTGCAAATGATCCGTAAGCTGGGCACATTTGTCGAGTTCAGCGTCATGCGCGAACCGGTTACGGTGGACTGGACCATCATTGGCGATACCAAAGAACTCAATATTCATGGGTCGCACCTTAGCCCCTATTGCTACCCGATTGCGATTCGGATGCTGGAACAGGGCCTGCTGCCGATGGACCAGATCATGACCCACGACCTGCCTTTGAGCGACTTTCACGCCGGGATGAACATGGTCGCCTCCGGCACCGAGTCGATCAAGGTGACACTGACACCTTAAACACGGAAAATAGTATTAGTTTGAATTCTGGTAGACGTTCCATTTACCTATCCATCATCGTCGCGGTGCTGATGGTCAGCGGCAGTGTGGCGCTGGCCCGCTCTGGCATTGACTTTGAGCAGTTCGCATCGCTGGGTTATGTCGGCGTGTTTCTGGTGACGGCGCTGGGTAATGCGACGTTGTTCCTCCCGGTGCCGGGCATCGCGGCGGTGTTCGCAGCCGGGGCATTTCTGAACCCGGTGGGCGTCGCGCTGGTGGCCGGATTAGGGTCGGCGATTGGCGAAACGGTGGGCTACATCATCGGTCATGGTGGCGGCGAACTGGCAACCAATGCCCAATGGTATCCGCGCATTGAGCAATGGTTTCAACGCTATGGCGGGCTGGCGATCTTCGGGCTGGCGGTCATCCCCAACCCGCTGTTTGATATGGTCGGGCTGGTGGCGGGAGTCGCGCACTACCCGGTGGTGAAATTTATCCTCGCGACATTTTTGGGCAAGACGCTGCGCTCCCTGATTCTCGCCTGGTTGGGCGGCCAACTCCTCTAAGCGGTCTGAATGTCCCTCGCCAAAACGGATTGAACACGCTATCGTCTGGTCATGCGCACAATCACCCGGAGGACCAACGATGCTTGCTCAAAAATACGCCGCTGACAGCCTGCAACTGGTCAGCAAAGCCGACTGGCACCCCTACCCCACCATCGACGATCGAGCCGACTGGGACGCGCTGCCCGCTGCGGTGCGCGATTATCAAGTTGCCCTCGGCGAACAGGCACAACATTATGACTGGCCGTCGCTGCTGGCCGAACGCTTCCTTGATTTCTCCCGCAATGGCAATCGGTCGCGGTATCAGGACGTGCATTTCGAGCGGCGCGGCGCAGTGGTTGATCTCACACTGGCGGAATGCATTGAAAATCAAGGCCGCTTCATGGACCCCATCATCAACGGCCTGTGGCTCATCCTGGAAGAAAGTTTCTGGG
Source organism: Phototrophicaceae bacterium (assembly GCA_965223835.1). Taxonomy (GTDB): domain Bacteria; phylum Chloroflexota; class Anaerolineae; order Aggregatilineales; family Phototrophicaceae; genus CAVYXZ01. The sequence continues at coordinate 542,163 of OZ245023.1, read as the reverse complement.
GTGTCCCGGCACATATCCGGCGGCAAAAAGCTGGCAATACGCTCCCCGATGTCGACGAACCGATTGTTGACCTGTTCGCGGCAGAAACCGCTAGCCTGGTCGCTTATGTTGGCTATTTGTTGGGCGAAAAATTGGATGCAGTATCGTCGGTGATCCGCCCACGCATGGAGGCCGAGATTCAACGTCGCGTGCTGGAACCTAATTTCAGGCGGGATGATTTTTTCTGGATGGGCTTCGCCGACCCGGACCATCGCCCCAATAACTGGAACCCCTGGATAAACTCCAACTGGCTGGCGTGTGTGCTGGCGGTCGAGCCAAATGACGATCAGCGCCAGGCCGCAGTCCACAAAATTATGCGCTCACTGGATATGTTCATTGACCCCTACCCCACTGATGGCGGCTGCGATGAAGGGCCGAGCTACTGGGGCCGCGCTGCAGCGTCGATGTTTGACTGCCTCGAACTGCTGCACATGGCAACCAGCGGCCAGGTTGACCTCTGCGCGGAACAATTAGTGCAGGAGATGGGACGCTTCCTGTATCGGGCGCATATCGCCGACGATTATTATGTCAACTTCGCCGATGCACCGGGCATCGTCACCCCGGCAGCAGCCCTGGTGCACCGCTATGGCAAGGCGATTGGTGACGCGAATATGCAGGCAATTGGTGGGTGGCTGGCACAGCGCCAGCAACTTTTTGACCCGCCCACGCCCCCCGCGCCCTATCGCGGCGGATCGTCCCGCAGCATGCCCCGGCAACTGTCCACCATCTTCACGCTCAACGACATGCTGGATGCCGAAGCCTATGCTCCCCTGCCCCGCGATGCCTGGCTGCCGGTAATCGAAGTGATGATCGCTCGTGATCAAGCGGGATCAGCCGCTGGCTTCTATGTCGCGGCCAAAGGCGGCCACAATGCCGAGAGCCATAACCACAACGACATCGGTCAATTCGTCGTCTATATGGATGGCTTGCCGCTGCTGGTGGATGCTGGGGTCGAAACTTATACCGCCAGGACCTTCGGCCCAAATCGCTACGACATCTGGACCATGCAATCCGGCTATCATAACCTGCCCACTATCAACGGCGTGATGCAAAGCCCCGGCGAACAATTCAACGCCCGCAACGTCAGCTACCACGCTGATGATGCCAGCGCCACCTTCTCGCTGGATATTGCCCCGGCCTATCCGGAATCGCTGGGGTTAAAATCCTGGCAGCGCACTATTATATTGCAACGCGGTCAACATATCGACATCACGGATCGCTACGAATTGAGCGCCCCACCTGACAGCCTGACGTTGAGCCTCATTACGGCCTGTACGGTTGATCTGACGACAGCGGGCACCGTTAAACTAAGTTCGATGCCATTGACCGATGGCCGTGAATCCGGTTCGGGTGTCCTTACTTATGATGCAGCGACCTTCGCCGCTACTGTAGAGGAAATCGCCATTGACGATGCCCGTCTGCTGAGTACGTGGGGGCCACGCTTGTATCGCATCATCCTGACCGTGAATAATCCGCAGCAGCAGGATAGCTGGTCGCTTTGCGTGTCACGCGAATAAATTTGTCGGGTTTTTGTTGAGCAAGTGTACAAATGGATGGGCTGAAAAATCACAGGAAATACTCGGATGTAGCTAACATAACACTCTTAACTTTCGTCAATATTCTTCTGCGCCAACCGCCATTGCGCGACTGCATCCAACGCTTCGGGCGTGCCGATGTTTTCGAGTGCATAAACAGCAACATCGCAAACTCGCACATCAAAGTCCCATCTGTTGTCTGACAATAAAAATATTAATGATGTCGTAGCACGTTCATCGCGTAACTCGCCCAGCGCATGGGCTGCTCCACAACGAACCGCCACATCGGTCTCATCTAGAGCATCGATGAGAGGTTCGACAGCGCGTTTATCACCTAACTCACCCAGCGCATAGGCTACTTCACTACGAACGGCTAAATCAGCTACACCTAAAGTGTCGATGAGAGGTTTGACAGCGCGTTTATCACGTATAGCACCTAATTTCCTAGCAGCGTTTTTGCGTATAGAAAAGTCAGTGTCCGCCAAAGCATTTATCAGTGCTTCGACACAACGACTGTCGTGAGTCCATTCCAAAGCCCAGATCGCGTGAAGGCGGAACTCCACATTGGGGTCGGATAAATCTGCAATGGCTTGTCGGAACCAAAAGTAGTCGCGTAGTAATGTGTGCTGAAATTGCCAGTGTTGTTGTTTCTTTTGACCGGCAAACAATCCTTCTAAATCGCCTAAATCCCCCAAATTAAAGGTGTAGTGCATACCAGCAGGTCGCAGGAGGCTTAATTGAATAGCAAACTTGACCAATGCATACTGATCGGCCTCTTTGAAATCCTGCTCTGCAATTAGCCCGGAATTATCGCGGAGAATGTCTGAGACGGCGCTTACAGCCGCACGGCCCAATTTCTCATCCATCTCCCCTAGTGTGTAGGGCAAGGGTTCGAGGCTACGAGTCTGCTCATGTTCGTACCGTTTCTTGACATAAGTCGCAAAGATCTTATCCCGTAAGTCACCCGGACTGTGGCTCAAATCACGCAGTTGGGCACGTTCTTCAGGCGTTGAGTCGCGGTAGCCAATCGCCAGCAGCGTTAACAGTAATGGTGTGCGAGCCATATCCAGCAGTGCATCATCAAATTGCAGAGCATCATACAATTCAGGCTGATCTAGCAGGTAGGCCTCAATTTGTTCATCGCTCAGGGGTTGCAGTGTGATCGCACCATTTAGGGCAATCTTCGCCCCACGCTTCTCAACGATCTTATCATAGTCTTTGATGCGGCAGGATACCAATACACTGGTTGTCAGCGGCTTGAGAGTCTCCAGCAATTCGAGGCGAAAATCGCGCGACGGCTCATTTGGCTTCTTTGGGTCACTCCAATTGGCAGCCATCTCATCCAGACCATCCAGAACGAGCAAGGCGCGATTGGCAACAATTTCGGTTCTAAGAGCAGCAGAGTCCAACCCGGTCGCCTGCACAAGCCACTCTACCAAATCACCTTTACTATCCCAACTCGCCAACGGCGCGTAAACCGGCAGCGGGTTGGCAGGATGCGTCAGGCGGTCAATGGCTTTTTGACGTGTGAAGGCTAGCAGGGTCGTGGTCTTCCCTGCGCCCGGTTCCCCCAGTAACAGGACACGGCCCTCATGAGCAGCGAAACCCTCATTGAAGTTGTCAAAGTCGCGCTCAAGTGGAGGCGCGGGTTCTATTTCATTAGCACGAAAAGCCCGTGATTTGAATGCCGCTGGAAGCGGCGCGGGTGCAGAAGAAGGAACTGCATCTGGCGTATCTTTGGCCTGTAACAAAATCAAGTCATGGATATTAAGCAGGCTGACTTCCAATTCGCTGTTGACGAAATCGCGGAGTTGTTGGACATATTCGCGGAATGGGTCGTGTGGCAAAGACGGCGGAGTGTAGCCCTCTGGAGGATTATCAAGCCGCTCCAGTAATCCGGGCAGATGGTCGTCAAAAGCAGTAAATGGTAGCCACGTCAGATGCTTGATGTGGACTGGAACATCTTTGGCGTCAAAGTCTGGGCCAAGTAGCGGAATGATTAGTTTTTCGCGGGCTTGGGCCTCCATAATCTCGCGGCGGACAAAGCTATCTTCCCGCTCAGCGATCTCCGGCGTTAGTAACACAACAACCTGCCGGGCTGCTCGGATTGCCCGCTCAATCGCGACGCTGAAATCCTGATACGGATTCAGATCACGTTCGTCGCGCCAGGCCCGGATGCCACGTACCGTCAACGCCTGATACAAGCGCTCAGCAAGGTCGCGTCCGTCGCGACGGGCGTAGCTAATGAAGATATGGCCGCTGTCACTCACAATGCTTTTCCTCCCCTCAGCAGTATAGCCTATCTTCAGGGTGGATGCTTAGCGAATTGCTAGACCATGTGCGCCAAATGAGAACCGCTAGCCAGAGTCGCATCCGGTTCGTTACAATCGCGGCCTCGACCAACGAGCGTCAGGCCAAGTGATGACTTCTCAGCGCGTCATCCGCAATTACTTCTGGATTGCGGGGTTGTATACTTTGTCGGCGTCCCTCATCTGGGGCGTAAACACGCTATTCCTGTTGGAAGCCGGGCTGAACATCGCGGAAGTTTTCATCGCCAACGCGTTTTATACGCTGGGCATGGTCGTTTTCGAGATTCCAACCGGCGTCGTGGCTGATACGTTGGGCCGGCGCGTATCATTTTTGCTGAGCGCGGTTGTATTGATGCTGGCAACGCTCGGATATGTGCTGGGGTCACTCATCGGGGCTGATCTCGTCTGGTTTGCGGGCTTCTCGATCTTGCTCGGCCTGGGCTTTACGTTTTATTCCGGCGCGGTGGAAGCCTGGCTGGTGGATGCACTGGCAGCGACCAATTACGCGGGTAACTTAGATCAGGTTTTTGCCCGGAGTGCGCAACTGACCGGCCTCGCCATGTTGATCGGTTCTGTCGGCGGTGGCTTCATCGGCACGCTGAACATTGCCATTCCGTTCGTCTTGAGAGCGGTCATGCTGGGGATTGTTTTTGTGGTGGCCTTCCGGGGGATGCATGATATTGGCTACAAACCCAAACCACTTTCGCTGCGCACGATCCCGGTTGAAATGCGCAAACTCACGCGCGATAGCATCCGTTTCGGCTGGCAGGAACGCCAACTGCGCCTGCTCATGATTATGGCCTTCATTCAGTTTGGCTTCATGGGCTGGGCCTTTTATGCCTGGCAGCCCTATTTCCTGGAACTCTTCGGCGACCCGGACGCCGTTTGGATTGCCGGGATTGTGACCGCTCTGCTCTCACTCGCCACCATTATCGGCAACACCTTTGTCGACTGGTACACGCGGCACGACGGTCGCCGAACCACGCTGATGATCGGCGCAATTTTGGTCTTTGCCTTCGCCATGATCGGAGTCGGTCTGGTGAATGATTTCTATCTGGCGGTGGCCTTTTTGCTGGTCGGTATGGGATCAGTCGGCGCATTAGGTCCGGTCCGGCAGAGCTATATCCACCATGTCATCCCAACCCAGCAGCGGGCTTCCGTGCTATCAGTGGATAGCATGTTTGGCAGCGCCGGCGGCATTGTCACGCAAACGGCGCTCGGACAGGTTGCCTTGAACGCTAACATCAGTACCGGCTACGTGATCGGCGGGGCCTTGACGCTAGTGTGTGTGCCGCTGGCCTGGGCATTGCGCCGGATGAATGGTGAGGCTGACATGATCGTCGTTGATGCCGGGCATTCGGGTGGTCAGGCAGCTCAGGGCTTACCCAGTATCACAGCCGTTGATGCCAAACCGTGCGCCAAACATGATCCTAAAGCAGCTCCCGCAACTGGTGCCTGAAGCGTCGGATACGCGGGTGTTTAGGCAGTATTTGACCGATCGTCCTGCGGATAATACATGTAATCATAGCTATAATAGTTGCTGTCTTGCTGCCGCGCCTTATTCAAAATAACCCCGGTCAAGGGTTTGCCAACCGCCTCAAATTGCTGTTTGACCCGCAGCGCTTCGGCACGGCGAGTACGCCCGGCTTCCACCACCAGCAGACTCCGGGCATCAATGGCGGAGGTCAGCGCAACACTGTCGGCCACTGCCAAACTGGGTGGCGTATCAAAGATAATGTAATCCATGCTGTCAGCTTGCTGAAACACCTCGTGCCAGGCCTGCATCGTCGGCGATGACAGCAGAGCAGATGGATTCGCATTGGGCGGCGGGCCACTCGTTATTACGCTCAAGTTCGGAATTCCCGTCGCTTGCAGGCAGTGTTGCAAGATGTGATGGCGCTGTTGCTCGGCGACCACGGCATCACCCGCTGGTTTGAGGAGCGTCGACATGCCAATCTGATTGGGGAGCTGGAAAATCTCATGAATGGTTGGTCGTCGGAGATCAGCATCAATCAATACCGTCCGAAAGTCGGCCATCGCCAGCGAGATTGCCAGATTGGTCGCTGTCATGCTTTTCCCTTCGCCCGGACCCGCGCTGACAACCATAAAGGTTTGCGCCTTTTGCCCACCCCCGGCAGCCAGCAGATTAGTCCGCACAGCATGGTAGGTTTCCGTCACCGGACCAATCGGGTCATGCCAGACGACCCGTGCATCAGCATCCGACCGTTTGGGCTGCTTAACCAGCCTGATCGCGCCCAGAAATGGCAGATTGAGGCCATTAACCGCTTGATCGACGGTGCGGATGTGATCGTCAATGTATTCAAATGCGACCACCCCGGCAAAGGCCAATATGCCCCCGGCAGCCATGCTCATGATAATTGGAATGATTTTGCTCCGCCCGCCGGTCTGCGATACTTGAGCATGTTCGACGATTTCCAGAGAATTCGTTTGCTGCTGAATGTAAGCAATCGACGCGATATAATCTGCCATGACACTCGTGACATAATTCACGTTATCAACCAGCACAAGCCGTTCTGCTTCCAGATCATTCGTGGCGGCTTCGGTGAGGTTAGCTGTCATCTGGTCATCAATTTCAGCCAAATCCTGGTACAGGTCTTCCAGTTGCGCGTTGAGGCGTACAGTTTGCTGGTTTGCCAGATCAAGCTGAATCTGTTGCTGATCGGTAATGTTGGAGGGACTATGGTCAATAAGTTGCCGGGCAACTTCATCAGAAATATCGGCGACCAGCACGGGATCATCGCCCTTTACATCAATCATCAGCAAGGTGGTATCAAGCAAGATTCTTGTGCTGACCATACCATGCAACGTTTCCGCTCCGAACGGCAAGTCCAGCGCATCCGCCGTCCCTTGCAGCACGCCCTCAGTCGTGACCAGGTGGGCATAGGTCGGCGCCAGCCACAGCCCAGTATCAATCGCGGCAACGGTCGGATTCGCCATTTGAATAAAATTGCCGATGGATACCGTCGTCGTTGACTTGTAGACGATTGGCTGATTGCTGCTACGAATAAAGCCGAGTCCACCCCCAATTATCGCGGCCATCAGCAACCACCACCACCAGCGTCGGAGTAATAGCAAATAAGATCGAAGGTCCATGTAACGTTTATGTATGTCCCAAGAATATTGCGTACCTTACAATATTTGAATCTTAGCGCCGTTCTTTCAGGCAAATGCTTGAGGTTTTTGTATTTAGCACGTAGCAGCTTAATCGTCCCTCAACGGTTTCATTTTACTAACTGTTGGCGGCGCGTGGCCTCGTCATGTCGCGCCCGCCCGAAATCCACGATGAGGCCAGAGGGCTTTTTACGCGTTCTGTTGAATTCATAACTCATTGCATTCAAGCATAGTAGACAATCATCACCACCAACAAATAGCAAATTCCCCATCTCGAACCTGAAGTTGTGTCAACGCCAGAGCAGATAATCTGGCAAAAACGACTTTTTGATGCCTCACAAATAGGCCGTTTCAGACGGTTTTTCGACAAAATTCACATAACTTCAGGCACCAGACAATTTTCCGCACCCACAATATATGCAGGGAAATCAAGGAAAACTGTTATGAGTGTACTGGTTGAGCAATATGGCAATGAATCGATCATTGTTTTCACTTTTTCCGATGAAGTGAGTAAATCAGCGATTTTCGCGGCTTACGCGCAAAGTATCGAGCTAGCCCGAACGCTGGCTGGGCCAGTCTACCGAATTTATGATCTACGTCAGGCCCAATCAAATTATGTGACAATCGCGACTGCCCTGATACAGTGTATTCAGGATGCCACTGGCGCTAAGATTTATCCCAGTTTAGCGGCGGTATTTGTCGGCACTTCCACCATGCAATCCTGGTTTGATGAAACGGTCGCTGTGGTCTTTACCAGTATGGAAGCAGCGGTGTCTTTCGCCCGGTTGCAGGTTGATGCCAAAGTCGCCCTGTGATCTAGGCAACCGCTTCCGCAATAGCTGCCGGAATCAAACCACATCCTCGACCCGCTCCCGTTTATGCACATATGGCCCTTGCAAGATGAGGCGCTGGCGTTCTGTCAGGCCCTCAATGTTAGCCTCCATCGGCTTACCGGCCCACTGCATATAATGCGGGCAATATTTCAAGAGAATCTGCCGCCGCTCCTGGGCTGCATTCGTCCAGCGCAGGGTCCCATGTGTCAGCGCTTCGGTGAAGATAATGGCGTCACCGGCCTGAGCTGGCACCTGCTGAATGAGCGGATTATCGGCGTCGTAATACCCTGCGGGCGTCGGATAAAGCGCTTTGTGCGAACCAGGGATACAGCCGAAGCCTCCCGCCCCCGGTGGCGTGTCCGACAGCGCATAACTGACAACAATCAGACCATTGTGCATTTTGTCACCATGCGATACATAATAACACCCGTGATGAAACATCCCGGCTTGATGATGCATCCCAAAATTTCCGGCGTCACCATCGACACGTGCCGCCATGCCATAAGCGTGATCCATACGGAAGCGTTCGCCCAGGATTTCGGTGAGGATGGGCATCACGGTGGGATGGTCAATCAAATTGCGCCAGACTTCGCCCCAGGCCAGAAAGCCGCCAAAGCGCGATTTCGTCGGGTCGTTTTCCGGGTTGGTGACGCCGTGTGCAGCCATGTCGGCGTGCATCTGTTGCAGCGTGGCATCACCTAATACGCCCTTCAACACCAGAAACCCCTGCAAGTCGAATAAGTACCGTTGCTCATCTGTCATCATGATTTTAGTTCTCCACAATGAAATTTGGCCTGAGTATACCGCTTTTTCAGGACCCATTATCACCATCCTGTCATCCGGTAGGCAATCGTATAAAGTGCAACAGTTCAAGATGGTGCTGCCTACTGGCTGTCCGCCGCGCCGGACGTGCAGAAGCCGTCCCTACGAATCGTCCTAACCGCGCATAACCTTGATTCGGATTTTGATGCAATCGCCCTGCCCTTCTCAACAAATTTGGCAGGTTGTTCCGGGTTTGCCGAATAATGAGTAATGGACTAAACCTTGCTTGCGCTTGTGGATGAATGTGGTATCTTAATATTCATATCAATGTGTCAGGGAAACCCTTTGGCCTCGGAAGACATCAAAAAAGCCGCTGATGAAATTGCTGACCTGTTGGGGGAAACTCAGCATGGTCCCCGCAAGCTGGTTTTGGGCGTAATCGAACAGTGCGGTGTTGACTTTGCCAGAGAAATACTGCGCGATACCGAGGCAGTACAGGCAGCGGGGGGGATGTTAACGGCGGCGGCTGATCGGCTGCGGACGAAAGGCGGCGTGTTCTTTTATATCGCTCGCGGGCGCATGTCCGACGCAGCCCGCAATGCCGTGTTCCCGGCGCGTAATGTCCGTAACCGGCGCAAGACCGAAGCTGCCGAGGCCCATCTGCCCAGGTTTGTATGGGATGAACGCCTGGATGTATTGCGGCTTTTGTTAGACAAGCCAGGAGAGATAAGCGCCGTGAAGATCACATTAATTGGGCGTCCCGGTGAAATTGAAACTCGTCAGGAACTGATTATCACCACCATGAGGCACGAGGCGGGCGCACCGACCATGCCGCGTGGTGTCCCGGCTTTGCCCACCACCCCAACGCTTTATACCGTTTATATCAGCGCCAAACAATGGCATAAGATCGCCCCCGCGTTGGCTGAGCCAGAAGATATGCTCATCGTTGAAGGGACGTGCGCGTTTGACCCGGAAATTTCGGGCATTGCCGTGTATGCCAACCGGGTGACGACCAAGCTGACGGAGATCGAAAAGCGTCAGGCGACGGAAAGCAAACCGAATGGCGCCCACGAATCAGCACCACCGCCGGCCCCGGCTCCGAATGATACTTCACTTGAAGAACCTGAAATCCCAACCGGGGTTCCAGCGAAGGTTGCCAGCAAGCTCCGTGAACTCCATGCTGCCGCCGATCTTTATCGGCAGAAGATCGCAACCATCGAAGCCAAACCAAGTGGTCAGCAGTTTGGCCTGGATATGACCCAGAAGTTGTTGCGGGATGTTGAGGGGAAAATCGCCGATCTTGAAAAGCAGTATGCCTGACCGGTTATTCGTTGTGGTAGCCAGCGAAATTACAGCAAACGCGCCCCACAGACGAGGCGCGTTTGCTATCAGCATGCATCAGGATGCTAAAATCCAATAACATCCTGTGACGAGAAGCGTTTATTTCTTCTCTTCAGGATAAGTCATTTTCTCCCAGTCCGTCTTGCTGACGAACTTTGTTAACATCCGACCATCGTCGGTCTTGCCACGAATAGCATACCGAACCTGGTTGTTCTTGCTGGTATAGGTGGTCTTCTGAATATCTTTGTCGTCCACCTTAACCTTAGAACGGATCTTAACATCGTAGAACTCAACTTTAGCCATTTACAGTTCCTTTCCTTATAGCTCTGATAATATTATAACGCAATATTATCAATTTCATGTACCCATTTGTCCTATTGGTCCCGTTTTGCCGCTATTTACGGACGTTGTGAAACGGTCGAACAGGCTAAATGTTAAGATTACTATAATACATCGGAAATTTTCAGGCAAGTTGGCTAAATTGAGTAGTCACTCAGGGGAAACTGGAGTCGAGTTTTAAACCGCCAACACACGGGTCCGCACCGGGGCCATGAATTTCATTCCAGCCTTGCCAAATTGATGGAGCATCAAAATCCGCTGTAGGCTGAGTCGTCGGCATCGAAGCGTGCCCGACGGACTTCCCCTGCCTGACTTTCCATTGCATAGAGAAGTTTCGCCAGGGGCGAATCCAGCAGCTTGGATTTACGCATTACCGCCAGTAAATCTCTGGATAACTGTTCCAGTTCATGTAGATTTTTGTCAGAGACCGTTTCGAGATCCATCGTTTATTTTGCTTTCGCTCGTTCGCTACTTACTGGCGATACCCTTAGAAAAAAGTCGAGCAGGTTCGAGACCGTTTCTCAAACCTGCTCCTCAGTCTGATCATCAATTGAGCAGTATAGGGATCGGGTTTAGGCGACGACAGTAACCGAACTCGCCTGCTGCCCCTTCTTGCCTTCGGTCACTTCAAACTCAACCTGGGCGCCCTCTTCCAATGAACGGAAGCCACCGCCCTGAATTTCGGAATAATGCACAAACAGATCTTCGCCGCCTTCCTGGGAAATGAAACCATAACCCTTTTCAGCATTGAACCATTTAACGGTACCGCGTACACGTGCTGCCATTTTGTCTTCACTCCATCATAATTGGGTTTTGCCATCGCCTCGGGTACTCACACATTTGCCAATTAGTAGAGCAAACCTATGCAGTACATGTAGAGAAACTTGTGACTTGCGTACCAAACAGAGAGTTGAGTCGTCAATCAACCGTTTTCTCTTTGGGGTCTAATGGGTGCATAACCACTGCACCGATGTGGATGAGGCTAAATTACCTCACAATAAACCCACATTGCAACCCGATTATAACACGTTTCCCCGGTCACGCCTATTGCAACTCTGACGAAGTTTTCCTGGACACTTGACACGCCAAAACATCATTTTTGTCACTATTTTTCAGTTTAGGGGCTAAATGAATTGCACCCAACCGACTTTGTGAATACAATCACAAATAATAAGATACACAATACCTGTAGCTTGAGGCTGTCACCAATGAAGTCAACTCGTGAAGTGGCCCCCATTCATTGGAATCCCCAATCGCAACCGTTTGCTGGTGGCGATAACTTATTGGCAGCCATCAATGCCGGCTGGTCGGTTCAGGGCACAGTGCTGTTTGAAACGCACGACCGGCGGAGTTGCCAAATCAGAGTTTATTTCTTCGAACTTTACACCGATGACGCCACGCTCACGATGCCGGTTATTGCGAATCCGTTTGTCGATCAATTCATCGCCAGTCACGATCTCACTGTCGAACCGATACTGTCACCTAACTATCCCACCCCCTCGCTGGAGCCAATAGCAAAGTGACGGTACGCGAACCGGTTTTTTGACAATAGACTTCTTGAGAAAAGATTTATTTATCCTGGTGGATCACTGACCTTTTGTGGCAATGTTTGTTCAGCGAGGTCAACCAGCCACCCAGTCACATTGATCTTGTCAGCGAGCATCCGGGCACGGCGCTCGGCAAAGATCTGGTCACGATTGGGCATTGCCAGCATTTCTTGGACCTTCGTCAATGCTGCCGCTCCATCGGTAAAGCGGAATAACAACTCATAGTTTTTTTCGAGGTCTTCGATATAACCCATCGTCAGCGTATTCACATAAACTGAAGGCGTTCCCAGCACCGCCGCTTCTGAGGCCATACTCGCGCCTTCCCCTACATAGAGCGTGGCATAAGCCAATAAGTGATGAATGATCTCAGGGGGAAACTGTGTTAAGTAGTCAGCAAATTCGGGGTCAACTTCATCTTCAACCGACAGAAAGACACGACCATGTTCAGCAAGAGCCTGGATAAGCTGACGCTTATGCGCCAACGTGAAGCCATGGTGACCTACATCATGGGTAGCACGCCAGGCGACAAACCGCACGATAAAGAATGGATCATCCAGTTGAAGCTCTAGCGAAGCCAGAATCTTCGGGTCCGGCGTAAAGTGATCGGGATGTAGGTACGCCAGTTCATGATAACCGCTGTAGCGTATTTGCTTTGGCCCCAGATCACGCCTAAACACAGCGGGTGTAGCAATCGTCGTCGCCCAGGGTTTGAACAGTGCGTGTTGTTCGGTGGCGTGTTCCGTATCAGTCAACGCGATATACGGTTTACCCTGCAATCGCGCCGGAACCCCAACGGTCGGATTGCCAAAACTCATCAGCAAATCGGCTTCAAACCGGCGGGCAATGCGCCAGGTTGCTAGCGTGCGCAGCAAGAGTTCCGCGATTAGGCTCAGCCTGCCTTTGCGCCGCTTATAAGTGACGCGATAACGTAAGTCATATTGATCTAGCAGGTATAGGATGATTTCGCGGTCCAGCGCCGTGAACAATACTTCATGGCCCTTCGCGGCCAATTCACTGGCTAGGGGTCGAAAGAGGTGTACATGCGCCGGATGCCCGACATCAAATAGAATCCGACCCATATTTATGCGTGGCTTTGCTCAAATAGCGGACGATACACTTCAATCAGTTTTTGCTCTTCCTGCTCCCAGTTGAGTTCAGCCCGTGCCTTTTCAACATTCGCCCGATACTGTGTCAGGTGCTCTGGCTGTAACAGAATCATTATTTTCTCAGCGATGTCTGCCGGGTTGGTCGGATCACAAATGAGGCCGATGTCGTATTGCTCAACCATATGCGCCAGTTCGGGTATGCTACTGACGACAAGCGGCAGCCCGGCAGCAACTGCCTCAAAGAATTTATTAGGCAGCGAGAATTGATAACTCAAACTATCCCCAGTAATCAATACAACGGCGACAGCCGCCTGAGCCAGTGTCGGCGCCACATCATCGGGCTGCACCGCCGGGATGAAATGTAACCGATCAGCGACTTGCAACGATTCTGCCAGGTGTTGCAAGCGCCCTCGGAGTACGCCCTGCCCCATCAAGACCAGCGCCACGTCATCGGGCAAAAATTTTAGCGCTTCGACCAGTTCGGGCAGGTGCCGACCATCCAGCAGGCTGCCGCTGTGGGCCACCAACCGCTGACCTGTCTGTGGATAGGCAGCGGCACATTCGCCCAATCGTCTCAGGTCAACTGCATTGCGTACAATAATCGGACGTGGCATATCGAGGTTTTCGACTAATCGATCAGCATGACTCTCCGATGTTGCCAGAAAAGCGGCGGACCGTTGCGCAAGAAATTTCTCCAATGGTCGCAAGCTGTTGAGGAGCAAAATGATCCAGCGTGGGATACCCCGAAACGCCCGGTCAAAAAAAAGTTCATGCGAATCGTAAACGACTGGGCGCCGCCAGATACCCGCCAAAGCCACCATCACCAACCCGGTAAAATCATTGGCATGGAAGACTCGGGCCTCAGACTGTCGAATACGCCAACAGGCGATGGGCAATGCCAGTAATAATTGGATGAGCTTTCGGGTCGTTTTGACCGTTGATTGATTGCGAAAGATGCCGGGCGACACGCGCCAAATGGTGAAGCCATCAACGGGCTGAACCGCGGGCAACCGTTTCGTGCCCAACGAGATGCACACAACAACGACACGCCAGCCAGCAGCATCCAGGCTCCGCGCCTCCCGCCAGATGCGGCTGTCATGAAGCACATCATCATGAACAACCATGCAAATATCGTAATTCATCGGTCGCTGTTCACCAGCCGCAGCAGCGCGATCTGTTCCGAGATGAGGCCCATCATGAAGATGAAGATACCAATCGTCGCCACCAGCCCGCCAAAGCCGCTGAACCGCCGGTCAAGCACCAGTTGCGAGATCACATAGCCAAGGCCGGAGATGGTCAAAAAAGCGCTCACTGGCAAGAAAATCTTCAGCGGCACAAACAACACGGCGAGACGTGTCAGCGTCAGCAAAAAGCGGAAGCCGTCTTTCAGGGGCCGAATGCTACTCTGCCCGGCGCGTTGTTCAGCATCAAATGTACAATATTTCACCGCATAACCGGCGCGAAAAAAGGCAATGGTCAGGGTCGTTGGGTAGGAAAATCCGTTGGGCAGCAGGTAAACAAAATTACGAGCGATGCTGGCTTTTAAAACGCGAAAACCCGAGGTCAGGTCTTCAACCCGGTGGCTAACGATGTAGGTTGCGTACCAGTTAAACACTGTGTTGGCGATTCGGCGGCCAATGGTTGCCTGGGTTGCCATCGTGCGGGCACCAACAACCATATCATAATGGTCCATGTAACTCAGCAATCGCGGCAGTTCTTTTGGCGGATGCTGCCCGTCGGAGTCCATCAGCACAATTATATCGCCCCGCGCCTGCCGTACCCCGGATTTAATGGCCGCGCCATTGCCCATATTATAGGGATGCTGCACGAGCCGCACCTTCTCATAATCGGTGGCAATGCTGGCCGTTTGGTCGTCTGAAGCATCATCCACCACCAGGATTTCATTAATCTGGTGCATGGATTGGAGCTGCTCCAGCACGTCGCCGATATTTTCTTCTTCGTTATAGGCCGGGATAACAACGGATACCGTCTGGGCCAAAATACCCCCTGTGTTCTGTGTGACTGCCTCCCCGCAATATTGTACGCACCCGCGCCGCAATATGCTATTCTAAAAAATGCACTTGCTTGGTAATAAGAAATCAAATTGAAATAGGATATAGTAGTTTCTATATGGTATATTTAGTTTGCAATAATAATTATTCAAGTTTGTATCCAAAGGTCCACTTAATGGCTCGTAGACCCAAGTTACACATTTTTATCAATTACCGTCGCACTGATTCTGGAGACTTTGCTGAACATTTATATAATTACTTGAGAGATCACTTTAATCCCGAAAACATATTTAAAGATACTCATGCAATTCGACCAGGCGAAGATTTTCAGCAAGCAATTGAGCGATCTGTCAAAACCTGTGATGTGTTCTTAGCACTAATTGGCGATAATTGGCTTCCGATCTTGCAAGAACGCACCAAAGGTTCCGAGCCTGATTTTGTCCGAATAGAAATACAGACAGCATTAGCAAATGATATTCCCATTATCCCAATCGTTATCAATCACGCACCAATGCCCCCCGCAACCGCTCAGGCGCTCAATGAATTGGAGCCATTAACTCAAAAACAGGCCCTAAGAATCGTCCTCTCCGATGAGGTCGAACTTATTGGGGCGGACAAGCTTGTAAATCACCTCAAAAAAGAATTCAACAGAGATTTACCTCAGTGGAGTCTCTTTATCCTGGTTTTCATGCTGCCAATCTTGTTACTACTATCACGGCTGGTTGTTCCTAACGCCGACTTACAATTGGGATTTGTTGTTGCCGTAAACACTATCATTATCCTCATGATGCTGGCAATAAACGAATGGATCCGACCTGTGCGATGGCCCTGGCGAACTGTTGCGTATTTCTTTGTTCCGCTGATGTTAATCGCTATTCTGACATTTGCGACGTATTCCTTCTATTTTGTGTCCAACCCTGTTCGCATTTTAGCCCCTGAACTTGTAAGCTATGGTAATCATTTACCGACGATCGCATCTTATGGCTCAAACGCTCAAGCATTAGATATTCGGATGGCAGGTAACAATCCCCCGCCAAATGTTGATCAGTTTCTGCATTTCAAACTTCAACTGCAATGCATTGATGAAATTACGCGATGTGATGCAGGAATTATTTTAGGAAACTTGACCGGGGTAAGTAATCCGCTTGTGGAGGAGTTGGTGTTTAAAATACGTGGTGAATTAGGCAATGAGATTGTAGGCCTGAGCTTGAAGGATAACCTCCAGGTTGAATCTCGTATATTTAGTATTGCCGACTACATTGTCAGCGAGCAAAAGACTATTTCGACACAATGGCAAGCAGTTCGCATACCATTCTCTGAATTTCAAGGAATTCAAGTGGAACAGCTAGATTTGATTTCATTTTTCATTGATGCTGATTATACACTTTATCCTACAACCTCGATTGATGTGGCAGAACTACATTTGGATTAAGTTTGATATCTGAGGAAGCGGTATGTTTGGTAACAAGCGTAAATTATTACTTTTTCTATCTATAATGATTTTGATGAATTTTGGCACAATAGTAATTCTCAATTCGGTAGTTGCTCAATCTCTTGAATCTCGCCCATCTCCCCACATCATTACTGCCAATCAAAATGCGAATGCAAGATTATGTCCTGAAACGCGATGCAATGTGCTGACTACTTTCTCACCAGGCCAATCAGTAACTGTAATTGAAACTGTGGAAGGTGAATCCATTGAAGGTGATAATCAGTGGCGACGCATTTTTTTTGAAGGAAAAGAAGTTTACGTTTATAGTCGTTTAACTCGACCTGATAGATCATTCGTCATGCATCCGAACTGCAAGGATTATATTGTCAGTGTTCCACAAACTAGAGCGTACATTGACACTCGTCCTCGATCAGTTTATGTCACTACATATACTCGTGCGGAGATCATTTGCGTCCTTCAAGAGCTAACAAATAATTGGGCCACCATAGATATTGATGGTCAAGCTTCAACCCCTGAACAGGCATTTGTTTTTCTTGGTGACATCCAGAGATTTGATGGCACGCTCCCAGTTACTCCCACAATTATGTTTCGGCCCTGGTTTTTTTAGCTGAAGCATAATTCCATGAGAAAGTTTATCTATTCAGCGAATTGGGCAACAAGTTATCTGGTTATAACAATAGTCATTCACCTTTTATATGTCAGCTTGATTACATATATCACTGCATCGACATACCCTACTTTTGTCACGCTCCTTTGGACTATCTATGCTCTAGTTACTGGTATTCCGATTGCTGACCGATTTACTCAAATGATCATGTTTATTGCAATTCGCCAACCCACCATACCACCAATGCTTTCGCAACTCACTTCTCAACCTCGTGTGGCACTACTCTATTGTACATGCGACGATGCAATCGCTGAATGTGTGATGAGATTAGATTCTCAAACATATCCCAATGTAGAGGTGTTTATCCTTGACGACTCCCAAACAACAACATACCTCTGGATGCTTGACCAAAGTGGCTACCAGATTATTCGAAGACCTAATCGATCAGGATACAAGGCAGGAAACCTCAATCATTGGTTATTAAACTGGGGGCAGCATTTTGACTATTTTGTGATTGTCGATGCTGATTCAATTCTCCCTCCTGACTTTGTTGAATGTATGCTGCTCTACGCAGAACACCCTCACAATCAGCAAATTGCATTGTTTGAAAGCCGAAGTCAGATTTGGCAACCGGTCAACGAGTTACAAAAAGCGATGGCAATCCAACTTCGAATTGCTAATGAATCATCGTCTCGTTTGAACAACCGACTCGAAACAACACTTTCAAACGGACATAATAATCTATGCCGTACTGAAGCTATACAAGATGTCGGTGGCTTTGATGAGCGTTTCATTAGTGAGGATCATGCTACAGCTTTAAATCTTATCGCGAACAACTGGAAGTGCAAGATAGTAGATGTCGAAACTTACGAAATATCACCTGTCGACCTCCATTCAATGAAACAACGAATGCGGCGCTGGGTTCGTAACGACTTACAATTGTTGCAACATTCCTGGCTTAATGTTTCGCTGTTGCTTCAATACCAGCTGTTTCTTCATGCATTTCTACATTTGTTATGGATTCCCAGTACTCTCATAATGTTCTTAATCTTGTGGACATCATCAACAACATGGTCTGAGCTAATAGGAGTTCTGAAATATCTGACAATTTATGGCGGATACCAGAGTCCTCAAGTTTTCGCTACGTTTCTCATTTTTACAATCTATATCCTATATCTCATCATCACCCCCTTGCCACAGGTCAAATCTTGCGGCATAAACCTGTTTACATACATCAAATCTTCTTTTACTGCCGCTTGTGTGGCATTTGGGCTAATATCACCAACAGTCCAGGCTATAATCAATCGTATAACCAACAAGAATTTTCGGTTTGAAGTTACCCCAAAACATAGATCTCCAGATACCATTTATTTCTTCATTCAAAGCAACGGTTTTCTGATATTATTAGTTTCTGTCGTACTCCTCGGTAGTCTTAATAATCCTGTTAGCTTAGTTTTCAATTGGCCCTGGTTGATTCCTCTGGTGGTTAGCCCTTTTGTGCTATATCAGGTTGAAAAAACTAACATTCATAATCGAAATTAACAGAATCTAATTCCATGCAAAAGCAACTTCATGCCATTATTCACGGTCGGGTCCAGGGTGTCAGTTTTCGCTACTACACGCGTCTCATGGCCCAACAATTGAAGCTCGTCGGCTGGGTGCGCAATCAACCCGACGGCACGGTCGAAGTGGTGGCGGTGGGCGATCAGGTTACACTGAACGAATTCGTGCAATTCCTGCGGACTGGCTCCCCGGCGGCCCATGTCACCGCTGTGGACATTGAATGGCAAACGGCGACTGACTCGTTTGACTCCTTTACCATTCAGTAGACATCCAGTTATCCATAATGTGTTATTTCAGGGCACGAGCACCTTTAACCCAGCACGAATCGCCCGACAGGTCAGCGGCGTGGGCAGAAAATCATCGCCATCTACCCCTGCCTGCTGGAGTGGGTCAGTTTCAACTCGAATGGATTCACCGCGCCAGTGCTGCAAGACCTCGGCAAACACCTGTTGATTAAATACCAGCGAGGCGATTGTATTCAGTGACGCCACATTTTTCTTGACCACATAAACATCCAGCAAGCCATCATCCGTCTGCGCAACCGGCGCAAAGCTGAGATCAAGATCACCCAGGATGCTCCCCATGTTGGCGATCAAACAGACCATCCCCTCGGCTGCAATGGTTTCACCATCAATCGTCAGTTGGTAGTGAACTTCCTGTTTGTCACGCCAGCTTTCGATGGCTGAAATGACGTAGGCGGCAATCCCGTACTGATCTTTTTGTTCACGGGTGGCCTTTTGAAACATCTCGCCGGCGATACCGAAATCCATCCGCAGTAAAAAGTACCAGTCGGCCTCTTCGACATAACCGACATCAATCGTCTGCTCACGCCCCGCTTCAACGATAAGCTGCGCCGCGTCCTTGAGCGTCCCCGGAATGCCCAGTTTTGCGATAAGTGCATTGCCCGTGCCGCCCGGCAGCAACGCCAATGGCACATCACTGCCCACCACCCCATTGGCGACATCCATCAATGTGCCATCACCGCCATAGGCTGCGATCAGATCACAACCGTCCTGAATCGCAGCCTGGGCCAGCCGCTTGCCATCACCCAGATCATGCGTAATATCCACACGCCATTGTAGATCATGGTCGCGGAACACCGTTTCCAGCGTATTGAGGATCGGCTCATCTCGACCAGCCGCCGGATTGATGATGATTTTCACATTCTGATAAGCCATATGAGGGTTTCCTAATCTCGTATGGCGACATTATGGCGTAAAAACCGCCCTTGCCCAGAGGCAATTGGCGTGATTTATTAGCAAAATCAAACCTGTCCACGATTCTAGCGTCAGTCAGTCGTCATCTGGCCGTCCAGTAAGAATCGACTGAATCGACTACATTTAAGGCATAAGATCACCACCTTGAGGGAAGTTATAATGCGCCAACTCATCATACTTGCGGTGCTATTGTCATTCATTGTTGGGAACGCGCAGGCCGCCCCGCTCTCTCAGAATAAGAGTCCGGCGATTATTGACTTTTCGACGGCGGTCACGGTGGTCAATCGCGCCACCTTGCGCCAGCGGTTGGTGCGGCTGCCGGTGACGTGGCAAGCGATCAACCGACCATTGACTGCCAACCTGGTTTTTGAGCCGGTCTTGCCTGATGGCAGCGCGATCAATGTCGAACTCCCGCGCCTGTTTCCCTGGGTGTCATCGTCGGGCGCTGGCATCGCGGCTCCGATTGAACCCCCGACAGGTGTCAACGAAATCGTGCTGCGTGTCGTCCTGCGCGATGTATTCAGCCAGCGCGTCTATAGCGAACGTCGAATCACCCTGCCCATCGGCAACACCGGCGATCCCGGCTCGGATGCGGGTTTTGTGCCGACGATCACCCGCTTCACCGCTAGCACAACAACGATCCCCCGCCACGAACTGCTGGATGGAACCGCTCGAATTGGTGTCACATGGCAAACGATTAACCGGCCCGTGACCACAACGCTGGTGTTTGAGCAGGTTTTAGCACCGGACAACCGCATCAACGTCGAACTCCCCCGCCCCAATCCCTGGGTGAATACATCCGGCAACGGCGTTGTCGCTCCGATTAACCCGGGTAATCGCAGCGATCAGGTGTGGTTGCGGCTGCGCTTTCTGGACCGGCTCAATGGGCGTGTTCACGATCAGCGCGATCTGTTTATCACCATCGTCGATCGGCCACAACCGGCGATCATACAGAGTTTCATCACCGGCGTGACCAGCGTTGATGCCCAGCGTCTGCAACAGGGCAATGAACGTACCCCTGTGAACTGGGCCGTGCTGAATCGTCCGCCAAATTCCAATCTGGTTTTTGAGCAAATTTTCACAAGTGGCACGGTGGTGAATGTCGAACTTCCCCGCCCCAATCCACTCGTACCCGATAGCGGCCTGGGGATGTTGAATCCGCGCTGGCCCGGCGATAACGCTACGCAAGTGCGCTTCCAGCTTCGGCTGATTGATCTGGGCAGTGGTGCGATCTATGATCGAGCCGAGATCGTGTTACCGATTATCGGCCAACCGCAACCGGACTTTTTTATCACCCACTTCAGTTCAGTAGCGCCCAATGTCAACATGGGCCGCATCCTGAGTGGCATGGAACGGGTTTCGGTGACATGGGCCTTGAATCAGCGACCGCCCAACACGAATATGGTTTTTGAGCAACGGCTGCTCAACGGTGCATTGCGCAACATCGAACTCCCCCGCCCCAATCTGCTTGTGCCAGCGCGCGGTTCGGGTGTGGTCGCCCCGGTCTGGCCCGGCGATCAAGCCCAATTCGTCGTGCTGGTCATGCGTCTGATTAATCTAAACACCAATGCCACCCTGGACTCAGCAGAACTGACGTTGCCAATTGTCGGAACTGAAGGTTCGGGCGTGCAATATAGCGCGGCCTGTTTTGGGTCGCCCTATGGCCCCAATCGCGGCTTTCAGGTCGGCGATCAAGCGCGGGTCGCTATGGGTGATGCGGCCAATGGCTTGCGGGTGCGCAATCTGCCGCAGGGCGATTTCGTCGAGACAATGGCACTGGGTACGACGTTTGACATTATCGAAGGCCCGGCCTGCTGGACTATCCAGACCGTCGCGCCCGGTCAATCCGACTTCCGCGTCTGGCGCATCCGCACCCACCAGCACAATCTGGAGGCCTGGGTGGAGGAATATCGCTTTGTCATTGATGGCGGTCGCTTTGAGTATTACATCGAGGAAATTCCAGGTGATGTGGATCAGGTCCCGATCATCAACAGCTTCAGTGCCAACCCAACCACCGCGCAACCGGGCGGCGCAGTGGCCCTGGCCTGGAATGTGGCGCAGGCCAGCACGACAGCGATCCAGGTCAGCGGTGGCAATGGTCAAATTAATCAAGTCTATGCTAACCAGCCATTGGTGGGCACGCTCAATTACGCAGTGCCTGCCGATTCCCCTTCCCAACTCAGCTTTGTCCTCAGCGCCTATAGCCCGAATCGAACCCAGGTTCAAAGTCAGAGCCTGACCGTTCGTGTCACCTGCCCGCACCGCGATACGCTCATATCAGGCGAATGCCCCCTTACCCAGGTCACTAGCGAGGCCGCGTTCCAAACGTTTGAGAATGGGTCAATGGTCTGGCGCGGCGATACCCGGCAGATTTATGTGCTGTACAACGATGGTTCCTATGACACATTCGCAGACAACTGGACGCCCGACCAGCCGGTTGATAGCGGCGAAACGCCACCGGCTGGCTTGATCTTGCCGGCCCGTGGCTTCGGCAAAGTGTGGGTGAATGAGCCTGGCATTCGTAATCGCGTTGGTTGGGCAACCAATAACGAAAGCAGCTTCAGCACGAAGCTGGAAAGTTATAGTGCGCCGGGTCAGGCCAATGTGGTCGTGTTGAATATTTCCGATGGGCGCACGCTGGTCATTGGCGTGACCTGGCAAGCACGTTAACGCAAACGCAGAAAGGAGCAAAGGAACGGATATGCCCTCAAATCGTTATCGTACTTAATCTTATAATGACTACACGAAACAATAACTGTGAGCATTACGTCGAATGAGCATCTATTTATGCTAACTTGAATAGCGTGAACAGTACAACTTAACGTTGCAAGAGGCGCAAATTTGTCTATCAAGCTGGCAAAATTATGATTTCAGATCTGGCTCCGAAACAAAAGATCATAATGGCATCCAGCTGACAGAATCAGCAATCAACGAAATGGAATTGATGTTTGCACAATCAGTTGCCAAGCAGTATGAATGATGAAATCGGATCAGCATTCTATCGCATTTTAAATCGTATTCAAACGGCTTTTAATCCATAGCAAATTGACAGTTGGCGACGTCGCACCAGACCAGACCCCACTCCCCCACCGACCACATTGCACTGACACTGGAACCCACTTATCAGCCAAGTGATAAGTAATCGCCAAGTAATCTATTCATCTTCAGCCAGTGTCTGTTCCAACTGCTCTAACCAGTTGCGGGCGATGGCAATATCGTCGCGCAGCTTGCGCTTCTCCTTTTTTCCCAACTGCCCTGCCCCACCCCGCAACGCCATTAAATGACGTATTTTTGCACGATTTTGGCGCGAAATCAGGATTTTGCCGCGACGGTGGGGACCATCGGGTGGTAGGGCGGGGGTGGCATTTGGGTTACCTGGGATATGCGTATGTGTCGGCGTGCCGACACTTAGTCCGGCCTTAGCCGCTTCGCGCTGGGCAAGCCTGACGAGCAATTCGTCGTCGCCATTGGCCTGGCGGCGCATGTCGCGGATGCGGCGCTGTGCCCAGTTTAAATCATCCGCCCATTGCCAGACTTCATCCGGCAGCGCCAGCAATGATCGGTGCTCACGCAATTGACTCTTGCTGGTAAAACCCATCGCGTTGAGCAGCTTTTCCGACTCCCCTCTTGGCATCGGGAACTGCTTGCCGTCAGCCACCTGCGCGTAATACATCCGATCACAATCACCCGGCTCCACCAGATCTTGAAACGGCGTAAATGCGTATTGATCGGCGTACAGCGTCATCAACAGCAAGGCGAATTGGCGGGCCTTGCCAATCGCGTTGAGATCATCGCGCACGTTGTTCTCATGGGCCATTCGCCACACGCTGGCTTCGTCAACCACATAAGCCGGAATCCGCTGCCACTGTTTTTGTTCATCGGGACGTCCATCCGACCCATCATAAAAGGCGTAGAGCAGATGATACGCCAACCAGCGCCGTTCGCCGGTCTCCAATCGATAATCAACCCCGGCATGAGCAATGGTAATCGGGTTAATTAACCCATCGCGCCGGATGGTTGCCGCCAATTGGAGCACCTGCTGAAACCCGGCTTCAATCGGCCCCGGCACAAATTCAGCTTCGTCGTCATCAACTTGATTGAGATACGTCCCTTCCAGATAGGCACCGACGTCCATGAACGCCAACGCCTGCCGTTCGTCATCAGGCAGTGACTTTGGTAGACGACTGGCCCGTTCCAGCGTAATTGCCTCCACCCAGGCCGCAAACACATCGCTAATTCCGGCGGGATTACCATCCCAGCGATGGCGAATCTCGCTGGGCACCACGCGGCGGGGTTGCGTCATATCCGGGTAGATCGTAAATATATCCTGCGGCACTGCATCTCGGCGCGACGAATCCAGCGCCGCAATATCGCCCGCGCCATAAAGCGTTAAATCAATCTCTTCTTTGCTGACCGGTTCGGGCATCGCGCCAAAACCTTTGTTCAGCTTAGAGCGGTCACGTCGTGACATTAGCGATCGCCTCTTCTGCTCGATTGACCAGGCTCCAGGCATCGTCCGCAGCCCGCGAACCTGGCGCATAACTGAATGTCGGTCGGTAAGCTCGGGCCGCCTCGCTCCAGATAATGCGATCGTGCAATGGCGGCCACACGGTATCGCCAAAGGCATCGATCAACTGTTGCAGCATTTCCGAGTGTTCGAGCGTTTTGCCCTTGTAACGGGTCGGCACAATCCCCAATAAGGCGACACCGCCCAGGCCCAATGACTGCTTCTTATTCACAAAGCTATCGCGATGCAGCAGACTCTCGCGCACACCATCAAACGCCAGCATCTCACACAAAGTCGGAATAATGATGCCATCGGTACTCAGCGCAATCGCGCCATGCAACATCGATGGTGTTGGCGACGTATCGACAATCACCGTATCAAACGAGCCTTCCAGGGGCAAAAACCGGTCACGAAACGCCAGGATATTGTTAATGCTATTGGCGATGTTGCGCGTCTCAATATTCGATGGCAGCAAGAACAATTTACCCGTAACCGGCGTATTGGACAGTTCAAAAACTTCCGGGGAGATGGGACGCAGGACCTGTTGATAGGGCGCGTTACGCACCAGCAAATCATAGAGGCCGGGTTCCTTTGCCATCCCAAACATTACCGTTGCATGACCCTGCGGATCGGCATCTACCAGGAGCACACGCTGACCCTTGATCGCCAATCCCGCTGCCAGATGGCAGGCGACAGTCGTCTTACCAACGCCACCTTTTTCATTCAATAGCGTAATGATCTTCATCAGTTTGATTTCCTGTTAATCCTGTGCCAGCGCACGATAGGCATATTCAAAACCAATCGGCGTCGGATTAGGTCGCTTGCCAATCTCGGCCAGACCTTCATCACACAACCGTTGCAATAATTCTATATCATACGGCGTCAGGCGATTTTTGCCCAAAGCCACCGCGATTTCCTTACGCTTCAGCCAATGGTCTGGTTTGTCGCGCAGAACCCCTAAAAGTCGAATTGCCTGTTCAGTGATCGGTGGTGCTTTGTAATCAGAATCCAGTGTTTTCATATTTTCTCTTACTTATGCATAATGCTTACATATACAACTATATCGTCGAATTGACCTGGGCGCAAGTTTTTGGTTGTTGGATTTCCTAAAGATCGTCGCCGCCAGGTTACGGTCCAGCGCCCAATCGTTTCCAGCATCAGAAACTCATCTCCTCAAGCGGCAGCGCCGTCGCATAATCGTCCAGGCCAAAGAATGCTGTCCGCCATGCCTGATACGCCGTTGATTCCCACAGCGGATCAGCCGGTGGCGCAACATACTTCACATGGCGCGGCTTACGCAATGGCTCCGTGTGATAGCCTGGCGCAGGCTGTTGGTGACGCGAACGCCAGCTGGTGCGTGTCAACGTTACGAGCATCCCGACTGGATTGCTGATTCCATAATTTTCCCGCAGCCAGCTTAGTTTGCGCAGCGCTGCCTGTACCGCCTCATTGCCATACGTCTCAACCAGCCGCCGTGCGTTCGGCAAGCTCAAATTCCCAATGGCGGTAAACGCCCGTTGTGCTAATTGCTCCGCCACTGCATTGACCAACGGTCGCTTAAATCGGCGTTTATGGCGAGCTGGCAGCGTTTTGGCTGGAACTACCGCCTCTGTATCCGCCGAGCGCGTCAATCGGCCTTCTCGCACCGAATCCGGGCTATCGTGAACAACTGGTTCCACGTCATTTGCCAGATATGGTTGATTCAACCGATCAGCCACTTCTTTACCAGTCACATCAGCAGCCTGGATTGCGTCGTAAGTGTCGGCGTGCCGACACTTAGCATGCGGTGCATCGTGCTCAGCTATAGCCGACTGCGCCTCCAGTTCACCATACCAGTAGTAATTTGGCCGCTGATGCATATGCGAAACGCGCAGGCCACGTTGCAAAAGCTGGGCCGCAATCTCCCGTTTGACCGGCCAACGCTTGCCGGTCTCATCCAGCAGAAACTGACCGCGCGTGTCAAGCTGATGCCGGATGAGGTCACATGCCTGAGGAATCTGACTGAGATTGAGCCACAGGATCGGCGTTTCCCGGTAAGTCGGCGTCGATTGGATGGGCATGTCCCGGTTATAACGCCGCACTGACCGCGGACTGATGCCCAGCCGTTTAGCCAGCACCCGTTGCGCATAAGTGCCCGGACGCCGCTTCAATAAGCCCCGATGTAAGGCTTGCCGATATAAGCGTGAACTCCGAATATCAGCCAACGTAATCGGATCACTACCTTTATTCGATATGCCCAGTCGTTGACACAACCGGGACGGTGTTGGCAATTGATACTGCCGGGCACAGGTTGTCTGCTTTTGTCCACCTGACAAAAAGGCATCTTTTTGGCTTGCCATCCCGTCAGGGATTTCAGCATCCGCCGGGGGGTTCTCAGGGGGACAAAAGAATGCCACACCGTTTTCATCCAGCGCCCGCAATGCCTTACGTATGGTTTCCCGACTGACAAGGCCGGAGAGCAATCGGCATAGCAACGGTTCCGTTACCAGCGCACCAGGCTGCACACCGCGTAAAACTGCGCCTTCCAGGGTGCGACCAATGGCGGCTCCATCCGGGCGACTGAGCAACGCCTCCCGAACCTGATTCGGATAATAACTGACATTATCGTCTTCTATTGGATTCTGATGTTGGGCCGGGCGTGAGTATACGCTGGCTATTGTGCGCAGCGCTTCAGCGTAACGACGGCTATAAGGTTCCTTACAGGCCGAATCCACCGCCGATTGTCGCGCATGCAGGTCCGCTAGCTGAAGAGTCGCTTGCGCCGCTATATGACCCGCATCACGCATATACCGCGCTGTCGTGAACAATGCCTGATTACGGCCTCCCACACGTTCTACCAGAAAACGATAAATGGCTGGATAATCCTTAGCCGGGGCAACGGTTGTAGCTGATGCGGGCAACGGTGCTGCCAGCGGTGCCTCGGGTCGCAAGAATTGAATGACCGTCTCAAGCTCGTCACGCGTAATGGAGCGTACCGGTTGCTGAACGAGCACTTGCCACCGGGCATCCGCAATCTGTGAACCAGGACCTACCACATAGCCACCCTCAGCTTTCAGGTCCGCACCAGGGAATTGGCGCGTCTTAACCGGAAAGTCAACTCGCCAATAGATATGGGGGGTAGACCTGGTACCTGATTGAACGATGAACGTATCAATCAAGTGGGGGAATCGCTGGAAAAAGCGCTCCGCCAGCACTGCATCATCCAGGTCAAGCACTACCAGCCCGGAGATGGAGCCACAAATCACGCCATAGGCCGATGTTTCTGACCATTCCTGGAGGTCTGAACGAGTAGGGCGGCAACGGGTAAATGATTCCCAGCGTAGCAACGGTCGTTTGCCACGCTGTACATCAGAACCACCGATTAACGGCATAAAAGACCAATTTTGCTGTAGACAATACGAATACCATGCCTCACACGCGGGAGGCTTTCCGGCAACAGGCAAAGCAAACCTTTCTTGAGGATTTGCCTGTTGCATTGCAAAAAAACTTGCGTTATACTATGAGCAGAAACGCAAATTTTGATGCTTCGGCATCTCCTCAATGGGGCCCTTTTTCTCTGATCTGGCTGCTCAAACCTTCACGGAGAAATGGGGCTTTTGCGTTTATATAAAAACCACTGAAGACGCTAAGCGATCAAATTTGTGCTAAATTTCACAAATATATTATGGACCCATAATAAACCTCACTGGGACCCCGCCAGTGATTTATAAGAAAGTTCCTCAAATTTTGTGTATCGTCTACTTTGTGCTATACTAGGAGACGAACTCACCCTGAGTTCACTTCCTATCGAATCCTGTTGGCGCGGGCTCGATTAGGTATAAAAGTGGGTACGGGCAACCGTGCCCACTTTGCTTTTGTTAAACTACTGTTATGCATTGTATACCAGATCCTGCCTGCTCGCAAGCAACTCATGCGCATTTTCCCTGAAATGGGCTGCTGCATTCAAGCATAATCCTTGAATCATGCAAGAATCCCCGCTTCCCTAACCGTAATCCACACCCACCAACCCGAATCAATCTAATTCCAAATTGAGAAAAAACCAGAACGAATTACAAACCTAACAACATTCAAGGTTCTTGTAATGTAGCTATGACATTCTGTTCCATGAATATTGGCAAACACCTTATTGGACAGGCATTTTTTATGCTGGACATTCAATTTGACATCAACGGTTCATTAGTCGTTATTGACGATCTCACCGCCCATCTCAACAATCCACTGCAAGCCCGCGCGCTGAAGCAGATGGCCCTGAAGATTGACCAGGATCATCACGCCACGATTTGTGACAATCACCAGGAGCCACCGGTTGTTGCAATCATTATCCGTGACGAAAAAATAGGTGCCCGGGTAAGCGCTTGCTGCCAGCACTTTATGGAGCAAATGCACACAGCCCTAAAACCGGCGCTGGCCGAAGCAGCAGCGGTGAGTTCCGGGTTTGGCACGGTGGGCACCCTGGATTCCCAGACCGATCTGACGGGTAAAGTCCTGCAACTGATGCTACCCCGGCACAGCACACAGTCTTTCGAATTTGAGATTAATCGGATTGATCGGCTCACACTCGGTCGCTTGGATACAGAAACTGGTAAGCGGCCTGATATTGACCTGGCGGCGTTTGGTGCCCAGGAAAGCGGTGTTTCCCGATTTCATGCCAGCCTGATCCGCGAAAATAACGCTCTCTTTCTGATCGATACTGGCAGCCCGAACGGAACCTGGCTTAACGACCAGCGTCTAACACCCCACCAGCCTTACGCCATCCAGGATGGAGATTGCATCTATCTTGGACAGTTCAAATTGTTCATTGCGCTCACCACCTATTCTGCGATGGGCAGAGGAACGTGAAAAGTGCGTGAAAAATTGATTTTATTTACTTTGCTGAACCTATAATCACTGTAATATTATATTTATTTAAGCTTGGAGAGTCCCCCACAAATGTATGATGTTGAGAATCTCTTCGTCCAATATTCCCGTCGGCGCAAACGTGGGTTAACCGCCAAAGAGATTGTTCAAGAATTAGCTCCTAGTATAAAAGGTTTGAGTAATCAGCAGCGTGAGCTATTGAAGCAGCGCATTCGTACCTGGGAAGCTGAGTACATGCCCGTACCGGCGAATATGCCGGAACCGCCGACACCCAATACTGTTGATGAACCATCCGTGCGTCGGATTACCATTGAGTCAGCCGATGAAGAGCAAAATGAAACCATTGTCGACGTCATCTGTCTTTTTTGTGGGCGCCTGAACCGGGTCGGCGAGGAAATGTGTTATGCGTGCGGACGAATTCTCGAACAAAACGCGACCATTGATTGTAGCACCCGACTGCTACGTCAGACCACTGATCTCTTTTACAGCGATGAATTCTTTGGCGAGGATTTTGTGCTCTCGCTCAAAGTACGCGGCGCAAACGATGTCGATCGCAATAACACCTATGAAATCCGCCCCCAGAAAGTAGGGGAGATCACGATTGGTCGCAAGAACAAAAATAGCGAAGAAGTCCCCACCATTGACTTGACCGACCATAGTGCTGAAGAACGCGGCGTTTCCCGGCGGCATCTGAGCCTCCACTACGATCATAACGATAAAGTGCTGCGGGCGGTTGATCGAGGCAGTGCCAATGGGACCTATGTAAACGGTCAACACCTGCACCGCAACGAGATCCGTGTGCTCCGCAATGGGGATGAACTTCGGCTTGGCAAGCTGGTGATGTCAGTCAAATTTTATACCTTTGAGTTCGGCAGTTAATTTTCGCTGAAGCGTTGCCGGTTTGAAGTGTTATTCTTGTGTAAGGTGCGTTTGCTAACTTGCTGGCGTTACTTCAATTGCCGAAAAGGTCCACCTTATAGATGCGCATTGGAATCGATGTTCGCTACCTATCTCATGGCATTGTAGGCGGTGTTCGCAACTATATCGCTACATTGACCACAGCCCTTATTCAGGCCGGACCAGAGCACGAATTTGTCCTGTACGCGGATACTAAGCGCCCGTTTGAACTGACCGATTTGCCGGATTATGTGGACCTGCGCCTGTTACCCTACAAGAATCAACTCTCCACGATGTACCATGATTTATTCATGAAACGTGAGATGGAAAAAGATCGGCTGGATATTGCCCATTTCCCGGCCAATTATGGTTTCGGCCCGGACAACGCCCGGACGGTCATCACCCTCCACGATCAGATTAACCTCATGCCGTTACCAGAGCTAATCCGTGGCAATCCCAAACGCCCCGGTACAATGGCAATGATGGTCTATCTCCATCTGGCGTCCACGCGGGCCATGCATGAGGTTGATCTGGTGATTACGATTTCGGAGTATTCCAGAGCACGCATTCTGGAACACGCGCAACTGCGAACGGATCAAATCGTTGCCTTACTCTACCCACCATCACCTGATTTCCATCGTATTGACGATCAAGTCATGCTCGACGAGGTTCGAGAACGACATGGCTTGCGCAAGCCGTTTATCTTAGCGGACGGCATCAAGAATCCAGCGGCATTGGTTCATGCCTGGAAATTACTGCCCGCTAACCTCCGCGACCAATATGAAATCGTCTTCTTTTCCCGCATTCCCAATCCGCCTGCCGCCGTCTTCGACACGGTGTCGGCTGGTTATGGGCATTTATTGGTGCGCCCGTCTAACAAAGACCTGATGGCGCTGTTTACGCTGGCCGATGTGTTCGCATTCCCGTCGTGGATTGAAGGGCTGGGCTTACCGCCGTTGGAGGCCATGACCTGCGGTACCCCGGTGGTGGCATCGGATCGCGGTTCAATCCCGGAGGTTATCGGCAATGCAGGCTTGATGACCGATGTGGATGACATCGAAGGTTTTGCCCGCAATCTGGAGCGGGTGTTGGGTGACCCTGCCGAGGCGCAACGGCTGCGTGAGTTAGGCTATGCGCGGGCGGCTGAATTCTCCTGGGACCGGACAGCACGTTGTTATCTCGATATTTACGCCCGGTTACTGGCGGAATCGGCTAAATCCTAGATTACATTCCGTGAATGTTTATACTTCGTTTGCGCATCACATTTGTCGTGGTTGGTTAATGCGGGCGCAAGGTCGATATGTGATATATTTTACAGAACAGGTGATGAGACAATCTACTCCATCTGATACTCAAGGAAGCATAGATAAATAAGCATGGATGTTAAAACAATTTTCGGTGAAATTGTCAATAACCCCGGTGAAGCCAGCAATTTAGTCGCCACTGAAACAGCCATTGATCAACATGTCCAGGCAGCGCTGGCCTGGATCAGACACGCGCACCAGCAAGCCAATCAGCAGGGTATTTCCAAAGGCTATGATCTGGTTCGCCAAACGTGGGCACCAGCTTACCCGGAAACAACTGGCTATACCATTACCACGTTGCTCAATGCCGCCGCAGTCTATCAGCAACCCGAATGGCAAGCGCTGGCCCTGGATCTGGGTGAATTTCTTTTAGAGGCCGCGACGCCAGAAGGCGGGGTTGCCCACTGGTCCGCCACCGACCCGTACCCCATCGTCTTTGATACCGGGCAGGTGATGTTTGGCTGGCTGGCTGCCTATGTTGCCAGCGGAGATGAACGGTATCTGCAAGCATCCGTTCGCGCCGGAGACTGGCTGGTTTCGATTCAAGATGAATCCGGTTCCTGGCGACGGCATCAACATCTGGATGTGGAAAAGGTGATTGATACGCGGGTGGTGTGGGCCATGCTGGAGTTACACCGTCACACCAATCAACCTGATTTGGTTGAAGCCGCCCGCCGCAATCTGGATTGGGCCTGTGACCAGCAGGCTGCAGATGGCTGGTTCCGCAAATGTGCGTTTACCCCCCAGGAAGATCCGTTTACGCATACGCTGGCATATACGGCTGAAGGCTTGTTTGAATGTGGGCGCTTGCTGGGTGATGAACGGTATGTGCAGCATGCGCGGTTGACTGCCGACGCCTTATTGAAGCGGCAGTATCCTGATGGCCGACTTGCCAGCACCTATGGCCCTGGTTGGGTAGAGACGAGCCGTTCCAGTTGTTTGACCGGTAATTGTCAGATGGGGCGCTTATGGCTGCGTTTTTATGAACTGGAACAGCGTGAGGCTGATCTGACCGCCGCCGAAAACGCCATTAACTTTGTGACCCAGACACAAAATCTCAATGCCAACAATACTGAAATTTGCGGGGCTATTGCCGGTTCATATCCGCGCTATGGCAAATATGAACGCCTCAAATATCCCAATTGGGCGACCAAGTTTTATATAGATTCCTTACTCACGTTGCGCCAAATGCGCAATGGTGCGGAAGGGCTGCGCTATGGGGGGTAGGTAAGTCGCCGGGTGCAAGTTCAAACAGCGCCATCAAAATATTCTTTGAAATCATGCAACTTGCACGAACCGACAAATTATAGAGCAGCATAATTTTATGGAGAATTTTCATGTTTGTGATTTCAGCGATTTTGCTGGTTTTGGTTTTGGGTGCATTAACGTACTGGGCGGTCCTCGCACTGGGGTCAATCCGTTTTCTGCCACCACCCACATTGCGCCCGCCAACCAATCGTTTCATCATCACGCTCCCGGCGCACGACGAGGAAGCAGTTATCGCGGCGACGGTTGAGCGTTTGCTGGCGCTCGATTATCCCGCTGATCTGTTTAGCGTACATATTGTGGCCGATCATTGCTCGGATGCTACAGCAGCAAAGGCGCGGGCAGCGGGTGCAACTGTCCACGAGCGAAACAGTGGACCGCGCACCGGTAAAGGCGCGGCGCTGAGCTGGTTGTTTGAACAAGTGTTAGCAGATCCCAATAGTGGTGATGCGGTGATTATCTTTGACGCCGATACACGCGTCGCCCCTGATTTTCTCAAGGTCATGGATGCGCGTTTAGCCGAAGGCCATCAGGTTATCCAGGGACAACATATTATCAGTAATCCTGAAGCGGGCTGGTTCCCGGCTCTGACCTGGGCGATGTTCCTGGTCGATAACCGTTACCAGAACCTCGGACGCTCAAACCTGGGTCTGTCGGCCAAACATATGGGCGATTCGATTTGTTTTCGGGCCGACATCCTGCGCCGGTTTGGCTGGGGTGAAGGGTTAACCGAAGATTATCAACTGCGGCAGCGCTTGCTACTGGAAAATATCAAAATTTATTATGCACCCCGGGCCAAAGGCTATGGCGAAGCCGCCCTGACCTGGCAACAGGCCAAAGCCCAGCGCAAACGCTGGCTTCAAGGGACAATTGATGCGGGCAAAAGCCTGGGGCAGGACTTGCTGAAGCAGGCGCTG
The DNA here is from genome assembly GCA_965223835.1 of Phototrophicaceae bacterium. Classification (GTDB taxonomy): domain Bacteria; phylum Chloroflexota; class Anaerolineae; order Aggregatilineales; family Phototrophicaceae; genus CAVYXZ01. The sequence goes on along the minus strand of OZ245023.1, from coordinate 508,620 downwards.
CGGCGGCGGGCAAAAGCCCTGATTGATGGTGCTTTGCAGGTCTACCTGCCGTCTTTTTCCACCTTGACGCTCATCAGTGGCTTTATGGTCGTGCTCCATTTGCTTCTGGCACTGCTGGGGTTGGTGCCGTTGTCGGCTGTTTTCTTCGGTTGGGTAGCGGTTGTTCTGATCTTGCTGGTTTATCCATTGTTTGGCTTGCTGCTGGAGAAAGCGCCGTTGCGTGCTTACCTCGCCATGTTGAGTGGTCCGCTATTTATTTTCTGGCGTACTTGGCTGGTGCTTTCCGCCCGTTTCGGCAGGCAGAAAGTGGAGTGGATTCGCACCGAGCATACCGGCGTTGACGAACCTGATAGCGATCAACCGGCAATCTCGACCAAGCCCTGACGCCCCGTCAAGAAACGCTTCTGTGCTAAGCGGATTCGATTTCTGCGGTTTCTTATTTTCATCGACCGTCTAATAATTGCAACCGAATCGCTACTCTTTGCGTATGACAGATAGAATGTATCGACAGTTTAACAACGGCTGTCGATTGTTATTTTTGACAGGAGCGATCATGCGCAGACTGATGAGTAGCGTTGTTGTTTTGCTGGTAGCGATTGTTTTTTCCAGCAGCGTAATGGCGCAAGAAACCCCGACCCTGGTTGATTTCGCTGATGATGCCTATGGTCTTCAGGGCGTGATTCCTGACGGGTGGGAGAGCATTGCGCCGGGGATCTATGCGCGACAAAGTTCGCCAACCGATAGCGCCCTCATCGCAGTGCAGAATGCGCCAGTGTCGAGCGACGCTATGTGGGGGGCCTTGCTGCCCCAGCTTCTGCTGGATGCTGCACCGGAGAGCAGCGAGTCACTGGAGACAGCAGCTTTCAATTGGACCCTATACGTAGTGGATGTTGCTGCCGGTGGCCTAAATGTTCGGGTTGATGTCGGGATGGCGGAAGCCGACGGCACGACCCAGCTGGTGCTCCTGCAATCACCAGTCGCTGAGTATGAAACGTTGCACGAAGCGGTCTTCCTACCGGTTCTGGAGTCGTTGACGCTGCTGGTTGACGAAGAGCCAGTTCCGTATCTTGTTGAAGAAGTTACATTTCAAAATGGTGATGTGATGCTCGCTGGGACGCTGACGTTACCTGAAGGCGCAGGTCAGCATCCGGCTGTCGTCCTGATGACCGGCACCGGTCCGCAAGATCGGGATGAAATGGTCGTCCCCGGCTTCCGCATCTTCCAACTAATTGCTGATTATTTGACTCGACAGGGCATTGCGGTCCTCCGTTATGATGACCGGGGCGTAGGGGCATCAACCGGCAATTATGATGACACCAGCATCTACGATTTCGCGTCGGATGGACAGGCTGGGGTCGCCTATCTGAAAACCCGCGACGACATCAATACCGAGCAAGTCGGCGTTTTGGGACACAGTGAGGGTGGCATCTACGCTGCGATTTTAGGCGCTAATCCCGACAGTGGCGTGGCATTCATCATCTCGATGGCGGGCACGGCGATTGATGGGCGTGACTTGCTGTTGATACAAAACGAGTTGATCCTGCGCGACGATGATGCGACTGACGAGCAAGTTCAAACGCAACTTGATTTTCTCAATACGATTTTCCCGCTGATTGATGAGCGGGATTGGGAGACGGTTGCTGACTTAGCTTACCAGAATACGGTTGACCTTTTGTCTTCGCTCAGTGAAGCGGAGCTAGCCGAGGCCGGGATTGTGGACATCGAACGGCAAGCCCGACAAAGCGCGGATGCCTTCATTCAAGGTTATGGAAACGAGTCGTTTGCAACGTTGCTTGACTATAATCCAGCCGATGATTGGGCACAGACGACGGTGCCCGTGCTGGGCATTTTCGGCGAACTGGACATCCAGGTGCCACCAGAATCGAATGCCAGCCAAATGGAGGCCGCATTAACGGCTGCCGGGAACGAGGACTTCACGATTGTGGTCATCGAGAACGCCAACCACCTGTTTCAAGATGCCATAACCGGCGGTTTGACGGAATACTCGGAACTGCCGAAAGCATTCAACGCTGAATTTCTGCCCCTCGTGAGTGATTGGCTACTGGAACGGGTAGATATTGTGGAGTAGGGTCGATCTCTTGTTTAAATGATCTTCAGCCAACCCGATTTAGTTGTAGGCAGGGGTTTCTATCCGCTGGAATATGAACCCCTGGCCTACTAACAATTACGACGGATAGGCTCATCCAGCTATCGTGAAAGCAGTTACATCTTCAATTTCGTGTAACAAATCGCGCAAATAATCTGCCGGTGTTTTCTTGCTCATAGTGCAATAGCATCTGAATGGGCCGATTCAAAGAAGGCCGAGGCCTCGGTTGAATCAGGAACAAGGCTGACATCACAATCGAGCAATTCCTGCATATCCAACCACAAACCGACCAGTTCAAAAACGCTCTTGTGTTTTGGAAAGTTGATGAGGAAGTCAACATCGCTGTCATGGTGCGCTTCGCCCCGCGCGACGCTGCCGAAGACGCGCACATTCGACGCCCCGTATGACTCGGCTAGGGCGATGATCTCTTCGCGGCGGGCGCGTAATGCCTCGAGGGTGGGAGGCGTTTTAAGTTGGTCCGTCATCGTTCAAATCCCACTGTTCGTTGGTCTCATTATACCCCAACCACCAGCGTATACCCGGTCTGTTCGACTAAACGGTCCTGCACCGATTCCAGCACCGTTGTGTCCGCTTCATGCAGTAACTTCATCGAGATTTCGCCCCGGTCCACATGGATGCCCGGTCCTTTGACGACTTGCCAGCCCGCTTCACGCGCCAGTTGTCCGGCGATCTGCTGAATCTGCTGCTGGTTGGGATGCGGATGAATGCGCATCGGGTAGCCGGTTTGCTCCGCTAAATCCTGAATGATTGTCTGATGCCGGTCGCCCACCTGCGGCGAAATAAACGTTAATACCAATGTGCCTTGCTTGAGGCCCACTTTGTGTAAGCCCAGCGGTTCCAACGCCTGCCGAACCAATCCGTAAGCCGCATTGATCTCCATCTGATCCGTCGTCGCGGGGGCAATGGGTTCGGTCATGCCACTTGCTGCCGGGCTAGACGATCCCTCCGCTTTGTTTCCGCCGATCAGCAAGCGGAATCCGGTTAAATCCAGGAAGGCCGCCGCCAGCGCTTCCACATCTTCTACGTCGGCGACTTCAACCGCAACCTCGCCCCGGTCCATAAAGAACGATGGCCCTTTGACGATGCGCCCACCATCGGCCAACAACTCATTCACCGCAAAGCCCAATGCTTGCTGGTTAATACTGGGGTTCACCTGCACATCCCAACCAGTTTGTTCTGCCAGTTGCTCAATCTCCGCCGCGTAGACCGTTTGCGCCCGCGCCGGGAAGTCGAAAGAGAGCGTGAGTCGTGACCGGTGAATCTCCATGCCAACTTTGCGCAGTCGTGCTTCAGGCGGGAAGGCCGCCAGCGCGATCTCACGGGCTTGATTTTGTTCCAGCGGGCCATCCTTGAGTGCCCGTTGGGGCACCAGACCACCGGGTTCCAGCACGGCCCCATCTTTTGCCAGAGCCAGCACAATTGTCAGCAGTGCTTGCGCTTGGTTCACATCTTCAGGTAGGGGCGTTGGCAATAAATCCGCCGGATTCACGGCTGCGCCAGCCTGCGCCAGTTCTTGCCGTTTACTGAATGGCAGCAGTTGATCCTGGAGTTGCTGGGCCGTTTCGATCATCAGTTTGATATTCGCCAGCAAACCCTGCTCGTCATCGACTTTTTCAAATTCAGCGATGACCCACAGCAGGGCATCCGCCGGGTAATGGCGGCCTTTGGCATTATGCACCCGCGCTTCAAAGGCATCGGCGCTGGCGTCTGTCACCACGCCGACGCGGGGACGACCATTGCTATCCCGCAGGACGACCAGTTGGCCGACGATGGTCGGGTTTGCCAGCATGATCGCCAGTTGGCGCTGTTTGCGGGCGACCTGTTCCGCGCTGTGGACCTGATACGTATTGCGCTGCCGCCAGTCCGCCGCAAAATGAATGTCCTCCGCCAGGGCTGAAATGACCTCAGCATGGCGGTCGCTATCGCCCCACCACATCTGGGCGAGTTCGCGGGCGCTGAAGAAGCTCCCGGCCTGATCGTTGAGCGCGTTCCAAAGTTCTGCCGGGTCGAGCGGACGCGTTTCTTGCCCGCTTTTGATCTGCCCTAACGCCCAGGGTCGTTTGGCAAAGGCGAAGGTAATCGTCTGGCCGATGCGCGGGGTTTGCACCCGGCGAACGCGTTGCCGCAACGCGCTGGCGAGGCTGTGGCGTGCGCCCGGATCGCCATGTACCAGCATGATTTCTTCCGCGCCCAGTGCCTGCGCATATTGCACCAGTTCATTTTCATCGGCGTGGGCCGACAGCGAATAGGTCCCGACTTCGGCTCGTACACTCACCATCGAGTCATCAATCTTCCAGGTAAACGCCTCCCCGGATTCGCGCTTCCGCAGCATATTTTGTAAAAAGCGACCCGGCGCTTCTTCATCCTGATATCCGGTCAGGAACAGGCCATTGCGTTCATCCCCAACCCAGTTTTTGGCATAGGCGACTGAAGCCCCACCGGTGAGCATGCCGCTGCTGGCGACCACCACTGCGGGACCTTCGCTGTGGATGACCTGTTCGCGCATCGCGCCGCTGCTGATCGGTTTGATCTTGCCACGAAAGAACAGGTGCTCTTCGCCCGCTGCTGCGACTGTTTTTTCTGGCAGCCAGTCGCGGAAGCCGAAATAGGCATTACACACCGACCGCACCATGCCATCGGCATACACCGGTACATCCAGTTGATCGCGAAACGCCATGATGATTTGCAGCACTTCCTGCGCCCGACCGAGTGCAAACGCCGGAATCAAGACTTTGCCGCCGCGATCTGTCACGGCTTTAATCGTCTCGATCATACGCCGTTCTTCCGAGGCTCGCATGGCGTGCAGCTTGCCACCGTAAGTGCTTTCAAGGACCAGCGCATCGGCTTTGACACGGGGTGGGTCGGCGCTCACTACCGCGCGATTGGCCCCCAGCGACACATCGCCTGACATCACCAGCGTGCCTTCTTCGCCTTCCAGCACCAGCGACCCCGCACCGGCGATGTGGCCCGATGGATGATAGGTGACTTGCAAGCCGTCCCCCAGCCGAATCGCCTGTCGGAAATCAACGGCTTGAAAGGCATCCATCAGTCGCGTTGAGGCGATCTCGTCAAAGATGGGCAGTTCGCCCTCAGCTTCCTGACGGCTTTGCATGATACGCTGGGCATCAGCCTGCAAAATGCGCGTCAGGTCAACAGTAGGGCGAGTCGCCAGCACGGGTACATGCGGATACTGTTCGACGACCAGCGCCAGCGCGCCGGTATGATCGGTGTGGGCGTGGGTAACGAGGATATAATCCGGGCCGCCCGCCTCGGTAATGAGGCTCAGATCAGGCAGTTGATCGGTCTGGATGCCCCGGCTTGTTTTGGGCGAGATACGTATCCCGGCATCCACCAGCAGCGTCTTGCCGCCCATACGAATAATCGTGCTGCTGGCCCCGACTTCATCCGCGCCGCCCAGAAACGTCAGCTCCATGTTAGATTCCTCTTGTTTTTTTCATTTGAATTTGTTTGTCTGGTAGAGCCGTCCCGTTGAGATCGATTCTCATCTATCCCAGCGGCATGGTTCTATCGGACTTATCAAAAATTATCATACCTGATGATGTCCTTTTTATCTCTATGCGATGGGTCCCGGCGCAAAAATGATCGCTATTGTTTTTTAGGCGGTCATTAGGAAGAAGCCGTTGAATTGTCTCTGACTCGTGGTTGAGAGGCACTACTGTCGGATGCAATTTAGGATGTTATGATGTCGGAAAACTTAAGTCGTCGGGATTTCTTGAAAATAGCTGCGATGGCAGGCGCTGCCGTGGCTACCGCTACCTATGGAGGCACTGTAAAGCCGATGAGCACACAGATTGAGTTACCGCGTACCACGCCCGAAAGCCAGGGCATTGCATCCGCCGCATTATTGGAATTTATCGAGGCGCTGGAAAACCAGGTTGACGAGGTTCACAGCTTGATGTTGCTGCGACATGGTAACGTGGTGGCTGAAGGGTGGTGGTCGCCGTATGCGCCTGCCTATCCCCACCTGCTATTTTCGCTTAGCAAGAGCTTTGCCGCGACGGCGGTGGGTCTGGCGGTGGCCGAAGGCTACTTCAGCCTTAATGACCCGGTGCTGTCGTTCTTCCCGGATGTGACGCCTGCCGAAGCGAATGGCTTCCTGTCACGTATGCAAATTCGCCATCTGCTGTCCATGTCTACCGGGCACGCCGATGATACCTTTCCACCCATGTTTGAGCGATCCGACTCAATTTGGACAAATGCCTTTTTTGAAGTGCCGGTTCAGCACGAGCCGGGCACGCACTTTCTGTACAACACCGGTGCGACCTACATGCTGTCAGCCATCGTGCAGCAAACAACCGGCATGAAGGTCGTTGATTATCTGCAACCGCGCCTGTTTGACCCGCTGGGGATTGAGCATCCCACCTGGCAGGAATCACCGCAGGGCATTAATCTTGGCGGCACCGGTCTGAGTCTCAAGACCGAGGACATCGCGCGCTTCGGTCAACTCTATTTACAAAAGGGCCGCTGGCAGGATCAGCAAATTTTGCCGGAAGCGTGGGTAGAGGCCGCCACCACCGCCCAGGTTTCGAATGGTAATGACCCGGCCAGTGACTGGACGCAGGGCTATGGGTATCAGTTCTGGCGCAGTCGCTATGGGAACTACCGGGGTGATGGGGCGTTTGGGCAGTATTGCGTCGTCATGCCCGCCCACGATGTGGTCCTGGCACTGACGAGCGGCACGGGCGATTTGCAGCAGCCTTTGAACATCATCTGGGACATGTTGCTGCCTGCGCTAAGACCGAATGCACTGCCGGAAGATGCTGCCGCCCATGCTGCCCTGACCCAGAAGCTATCCAATTTGAACATGCCGCCGGTAGACGGTCAGGATTCGTCGCCAGTCGCTGCCCAGGTTTCGGGTCAAACGTACCGGGTTGAGGCCAACGAGCGCAACATTGAAGCGATCACCCTGAATTTTGCGGGACCTGACCAACATATGATCGTAAAAACTGCGGCGGCTGAGGAGACAATTCCCTTTGGTTATGGTGCGTGGCAACCGGGGCAAACGCGCCTGTTTAATGATCGCTGGACTGTGGGTGAGAATCGAACGGCAACCAGCGGTGCCTGGACCGCCGACAATATCTTCACGTTGATCGTCCGGCTGAATGAAACGCCATTCTACCACACGCTGAATCTCCAGTTTGTCCACGATGAGCTGCGGGTGGAATCTCGGGTCAACGTCGACTTCGTGCCGGTTGAACCGGTGATATTGGAGGCCCATCAAGTCCAATAACACCTCTGCTCCGTCAATTTACGTCATTTGCGTTGTCGTATAACTGGCTCCACGTGGGGATAGCGACATCAGCATCCTTGAAGAATTGTTGGGTTGCATGATCGAGCGTGCCGCCATTTTGAACATACTTTACCAGATCGCGTTTGGCGTTTTCCCATTGCGCCAATTGTAAATAGGCCCTTGCCCGATACAAGTGGATGTCACGCTCTTCCAGACCGGCTTCAAGGCCGTGCGTGTAATCCCGAATTGCTCGATCGTGCAACCCCAGATCTTCGTACAGCAACCCACGATAAGTGTAGAAAAATGGATGCAGATTACTGAAAAGAATAGCGCGTTTTATTGCTGCAAAGGCTTCTTGATGTTGATTCAGGCGACTAAAGATGAGGCCACGGCGGGCCAAAGGCAGCAAATGGGCAGATTGTCTGTACGCGTTGGTATAGTCGGCAATCGCCTTCGTGTGCAGGCCAAGATCATTATACAAGTCGGCTCGCCTAACATAATCTTCCCAAGACTGCGGATCCAAATCAATCAAGTAAGTGAAATCATCGATAGCATTTGCAAACTGGCCCTGTCGTATATAGATCGCTGCACGAAGTCGACGACTGGTTGCGCCTTCCGGGTCCAGACTGAGTGCGTGCGAAAAATTAGCAAGGGCTGCGTCATCTTTGCCCAGCTTATCGTAAGAATAACCCCGATTGTGATAGACCGTCGGGTGAGGGTCAAGTTCAATAAGTCGATTGTAGTCGCCAATGGCCGAACCATATAGGCCCATATTATTATAGGCCGCGGCTCGGCTAAACAAAGCCGAAAAATTGTTAGGGTTAAGTTCAATTGTACGCGAGTAATCTGCTATAGCCTGCCGATAAGCTCTTCGCTCAAAATAATAACTTCCGCGATGATTGTACATTACGGTATTTTGGGGATCAATTTCAAGGGCTGTATTAATTGCTTCCAGCACAGCTTCCATTTTGTCAAGATTTCGCAGGACAATAACGCGATTAGAATGAGCGATCATGTTGGTGGGATCCAGTTCAATTGCGCGTTCAAAGTCGGCGAGGGCCGCATCAATCTGTTCACGATTATGGTAGAGACTGCCCCGCGTATTGTACATCTGTGAATCCTCGGGGGCCATTTCGATGGCTGTGTTGATTTCCTCCAATGCAGTTTCAAATAGATCCAGAGCGTCATAGGCCGAAGCCCGGTTAGACCGAGCGATCATATGCGCGGGGTCGAGTTCAATTGCTCGTGTGAAGTCGGCAATCGCGTCCTCGTATTGCTCGATTCGCTGAAAAAATTGACCCCGGGCATTGTATAGCTCAGCGTTTTGTGGATCAAGCTCTATGGCATAGGCGAAGTCTGCAATTGCAGCATCATGTCGGCTTAAACCCTCGTTGACCTCCGCCCGACTCGTATAAAGGCCAAAGTTCTGAGGTTCAAATTCAATCGCCTGTGTCATGTCAGCGAGGGCTGCTTCGAATTGTCGTCGGCTGTTATAGTAGTTCGCCCGATATAGATAACCGACATAAGATTGCGGATCAACCTCGATTGCACGATCAAAATCGGCAATCGCCTTATCATTTTCACCGGCATTGGCATAGAGATTAGCGCGGTTTTGATAGGCTGTGGATGATTGGGGATCAAGTTCAAGGGCAAGGGTCAGGTCGTTGATGGCCGCGTCATAGTCTTCCTGGTTGCTATAGACAATTGCTCGCGTAATGTACGCTGTCGCGTGCTCAGGATATCGGGCGACCAACTCATCCATTGATTGGATCAGCGGGACTGTCGAATCATCTTCCCTCAATAGCAAATTCGCAAACCCGCTCATGATTTGACTATTCACCTCTGCATCCTCGCGCAAGACTGCTGCCTGAGTGAGCGTAGGCGGTATGGGGGTCAGCGTGGCGTTGGCAATGGCTACAGCAGTTACGGCGTCTGCTTCGCGTTGTTCGGCTGCACCCTGCGCATTGGTGGCTGTCGCTAACCGCTGATCCGCCAATGCAATTTGCGTGATTCCCGCCTGTACAGTGGCATCAAGCGGTGTCAGCGTAACGGGTACACTGGTTAGCGCCGCGTTCGCAACAACAACCTGGGCCACAGCGGTCTGTTCCTGGTTGTGGGCAGCGGCAGCCTGGGTCGCAGCCATGTCGGCCTTTAGCTGTGCGTTCTGGCTGGTGACCAGTGAACCAACAGCCGCAACGACCGCCAATCCCCCGATTGCCAGCAACACAATTGATGCGAACCGAAACTGGCGAATGCGTTGCTCACGCTGCGCCGTTTCTGTTGCGAGTTCGTCTTCAAATCGACGACTGGCTTCAATGTATTCCTGATGCAATGCAAGTGGTAGTGGGTTTTTCGCTGTACTGGTCGCCAGCCAGGTTTCAGCGTTGATGAGGTCATCACCTTTCAGCAAGTTACTGGGATTACGTTCCTGGCGTTCCCATTCCCGTGCCCAGAGTAGCAAGCGGGTGTGTGTCTTGACGTGTTCGGGATTTTGTTCGGTGGTGGTGATGAGTTCGTCAAATGCTGTCGTAAATTTGCCTTCATAAAGAACGTCGCGGTGCAGGAGGGGAATAATGCGTTTATTGTGTTCGCGAGCGTAGGCCACTTCCTTGTTGCAGATCATCGACATCAATGAATCCGGGCTGATGATGAACAGAAAGTTGTCGGCCTCATCAATGCCGGTACAGATTTCCTGCCACCAATCCTCTGAGTAGGGGATGCTGCTCCAATCGACCCACATTTCACGCCCGGTGTCGGCCAGCGCCTGCACCAATTTGCGGGCGAATTTGGCGTCTTTTCGCGAATAGGAGACAAACACATCAGCCATGCGAACATTCCTTGAAAGATGTACTATCAAGCGAATATAGATATACCGACAAATGCTATTGTAACATAAGGCTTAGTTCAACGAGCTTTACAGGGCCATATTTCGATTCCCCGACACAGCGCTATAATATAAATGAGAACACATTGCATATTTGCATGATAGAAAGTTGATTGAATGATGCGCCTAAAAACTCACATGCTGGCGACGGGTTTATTGTTCCTGTTGCTTTCACTGGGGGCGACGATTACTACTGCCCAGCAACTCGCCGAGGACCTGCCGCCAGATGTCGCGCTGGACTGGATGCGTTTGACCTACGATCTGGTGCGCGATGAAAATGCCAATGCGCCCGAAGCCGCGCGGCTGTATGGTTATGCCGGGGTTGCGCTCTATGAGGCGGTCTATTCGGGCATACCGGGCAATTTCTCGGTCGGCGGCCAACTCGAACGCTTACCGATGCTGCCATTCCCCGAAGACGACCTTGATTATGACTGGTCTGCCGTTGCTAATGGCTCACTGTCAACTGTCCTGCACAGTTTGTTCGAGGGTGGTATGGACGAGTCGCATGAACGGATTGCTGCGCTGCGCGAACAATACATCGAAGAACGGACGACAGCAGTCGGTGAAGAAATTGCCGACCGTTCGCTGGCCTTCGGTGATGAGATCGGCGACATGCTGGTGGAATGGATTGCCACCGATGGCTATGCTGAGGTCAGCGCAATGGAGTACGAATTACCCACCGGCGACCCGGCCTTCTGGGTGTTGACCGACGAGAACAGCGAACCGATGGAGCCATTCTGGGGGTTGATGCGCCCGCTGGGCCTGGATTATGCCGAACGCTGCAACATCCTCATGCGCATGGACTTTTCCACCGACCCGGACTCGACCTTCTATAAGCAGGCGCTGGAAATCGTCGAAACAGTTGATAACAATACCGATGAGCAGCGCGAGATTTCTTTGTTTTGGATTGATACACCGGGGATCACCGGTGCTCCGTCCGGGCACTGGGTCATGATCGGCGTGCAACTGGCGGAGCAATATAACTTGCCGTTAAGCCGCACGTCGGAAATGTTTATGCTGCTGAATTCAGCGATTGCCGATGCCTTTATCTCCGCGTGGGTGCTCAAGTACGATCAGAATCTGGTGCGCCCGGTGACATATATTCAGGAAAATATTCGCCGTAGCTGGAGTCCGTATGTCGAAACGCCACCATTCCCCGAATATCCGTCGGGTCATTCGGTGGTATCTGGTGCGGCGGCGGAAGTGCTGACGGTGATGTTCGGACAAACGGCCTTTACCGACCGCACGCCCATCATCAACGGTCATGAAACATTCGAGCGTTCCTTTACGTCGTTTGAGGCGGCAGCTTCCGAAGCGGCGATCTCCCGGCTATATGGGGGCATCCATTACCGGGCGGCGATTGAGAATGGCTTGCGGCAGGGGCGGTGTGTCGGCCAACAGGTTCTGGTGAACATTCGGCTGCGCTCGATCCCACAGGGCGAGTAAATCTGCTCATAATCAACGCTTAACCGGATGAAGTAGGGGCAGGTTTCTACCTGTCCTCTACAACGGTTATCATGACAACGTGAATAACTGTTTTAAGCCGTATCTGGGTCGATGCCGAACAGGCCAAAGGGGTCGCTGCACCGCATCGCTTCATAGATGGTGACGACCGCTCTGGCGCGAAACAGCCAGCAATCAGCCTGACCAATCATGTGGTGCCGGATCAAACCCTGTTCCTGGGCGGCTGTCCACACCGTCATCCAGGCATCGTTGGGTGTTTCACCATAACCCACGTCCCATTCGTCGGCAGGATAATCGTGGCGGATGTCATCCGGGACCTGCCAGACTCGTTGGATGACTTCGGGCAGCGGGACGGTTTTCGGCCTGGTGCAGGCTGGAACAACTATGGATGTTGACGCCCAGCAAGAGTGCCCGGCCATCAATATCGAGTAAATGGCGATACCCTTTGCTGTGGGCTACCGCGTCATGTCCCCAGGCGCAGACCCGGTGCGTACCGGACCCACAAACGACATCCGGTCGCTGGCGGAAGGCATCAACGATTGCACCCATTCCCGTTTTCTCGGTCGTGTTTTCTGGCAGCTTTCGCACCTTCCAGGTGATGCCCCGCGCTCGTTCGGCGTCGGTGAGGGGGATAGCCGGACTTAAAGGATAGGCGGACATGACGAGTGCGCCGGTTGGACCGACCACCTCCATCAGCGCTGCTATCACCGTGTCGGCACCGCCTGCGACTCGTCCAAAACGGCTGAGCGAACTATGCACCTCAACAGCATCCCCGCTCGCCAGGCCCAGAGTGCGCAAGCCGCTTATGATGTCTTCACGGTTGACTGAAGACTGAACGTCTGTCATTGATTCTCCGTAGATGAATCGGCTTACCAGTGTGGATTGCCGGGTACGACATCAGTTGCCATATCCGGCGGTTCTAAGATAGCACCGGTTTGCACCAACCGGTTTTGTAGGTCGGCAATTGGCACTGCACGTGGCGCAACTTGAGCGGTGATCGCCAATGCCGCGGCGGTCCCGGCAGCTTGCCCCATGCCCATTGCCGTCGCCGTCACACGGCTGGAAGCGAGGGCTTCGGAAGATGCCGAGTGGCAACGTCCGGCGACCAGCAAATTATCCATGTGTTGCGGTAACAGGGTGCGATAAGGAATATCATAGGGTGGAATCCACGAAATGTCGTGATAGCCCGAGGCGGCGGCAGGGTGATGATCTAAGCGCCATGCGCCCAGCACAATCACATCATCATGACGTCGACCTTCCCGTACATCGCCGCCAGTGAGCACATAATCGCCCACAATCCGCCGTGATTCCCGCGCCCCCGCTGTCGGCCCGCTGCCTATGAAATAAGCATCTTTGAATTCCGGCAATTCGGCTTGCCACAACTCGAACATCGTCCAGGCATCCCGCCGACCCTGAATCTCGGCATTGGTCCAATCATTGGGGTCGGTGCTATTGCCCGGAAACCGCGTGGCATTAAAATATAAATCACGACCCGAAAACGTCGCCGGATAAGGTCCGCCATATAAGCCCATCTCGCTCCGTGTCTGCGCTGCATCCAATACAGCAGCACATTTGCGGCGGAGTTCAAAACTCGGTTCAATAAACGCCAGCCGAAAATGCAGACTCATTGGTTGCAGGGTTTCCGCTTGTTCATAAGCCGCACCGGCCCAGGCCGCGACATCACCATCACCGGTGCAATCCACGACGATCTTCGGCTTAATCGCCACCAGCCCGGCTTTATTGCTGACAATCACGGCTTCCACCCGACCGTTATTGGCGATGACATCTGCCACCTGGGTGTGATAGAGGATGTCGACTCCGGCTTCTAACAGGATCGCGTCAGCCGCATGTTTGAAGCGCTCCGGGTCACAACGCGGAATCACCCGGTCGGGGTGCATCTCTACAAAGGACAGATCGCCATTGACGTTATAGCGTAATGTCGGGCCCTGACCCGGTTGAATAACCCCCATCCGCTCCAACATCTCAAAGACGATGCCGCCCACCACCGGCGTGCCAGACCGCTCATCGACAAAGCCATCAAACGCTGACCCCATGATTGCCGTAAAAAAGCCACCGGCGAAACCCAGTCGCTCGACAATCATGGTTTTGGCACCCGTTCGCGCAGCAGCGACTGCGGCTCCGATGCCAGCTAAGCCCGCGCCACACACCAGCACGTCTGGTTCGGCGATCATCGGTATTTGTTTGCTATAGGTCAGCATGATTGTTCCTTAAATGAGTATAAGTTCATTCAACTATGCCAGTAGTCGAAAGTCTTTAGTCTACAGTCCATAGTCAAAGGACAGAAACTTTGCCCATTGAGCAGAACTCACAACTCGTATGTCCCGACTATTGACCAGGGACTAACGACCAATGACTTAGAGTGTTTGACTTGGAATTGAAGCCTGACGAACTCTCATCGCTTTTAGGGGCTGATTACTCCACTTTGCCGGTACACAGATAGCAATCAAGCTCAATTAGATGCTGGCGTCTGATGGGAGAATTATCATTTTTGGGCTTTTAATCGCTGCCGGGCATAGATTTTGAGCAGGCTAACGAGGTGATTGACCTGCTCAAATTGATCCAGCTCAGCGGCTTGTTCGGGCGTCAAGACGTTGTTCTGGTTGGCTTCTAGCAAGTCACGGACCTGCGCCTGAGTCAAGTCGGAAGCATGAAAAGCAATAATTTGCTCAGGCGTCGGAGCAGACACCAAAAATTCAAGCACTTCATCGTAGGTGGGGGATGGTGCAATCGCCATCAGATACACTCCCTTATTCACGTGTTGATTGTGACATAATCTATATTGAGCCGCAATAGCCCATCAAAATTCGATTCCGGCAGTGGCCGAAATCCCGGCATCATAGGCGTGTTTGATGTTGGTCATCGCGGTGACGGTATCAGCATAGTCGATGAGTTCCGACGGGGCATCGCGCCCGGTGATGATGAGATGCATTGCGGCAGGCTTGTTGGCCTTCAGCCAATCCAATGCTTCAGTTGTATCCAGCCAGCCAAATTTCAGCAGGTAGGTGAATTCGTCCAGTAGCACCAGATCATAGTCACCGCTGCGAATTTTTTCCTGCGCGATGGTCCAGCCATGCAGCGCTTTAGCGGCGGTTTCGTCCAGGTCTTTCGAGGTCCAGGTGAAGCCATCGCCCGTTTTCACCCAATCAATATCCAGTTTAGCGGCGGCCCGCACCTCACCCCAGCTACCGGTTTCATGTTTGAGGAACTGCACCACACACACCTTCATGCCGCGTCCCCAGGCGCGAAACACAACGCCGAGCGCCGCCGTTGTCTTGCCCTTGCCATCGCCAGTATTCACCAGCACCAGACCGCGCTTGGCCGCCCTTTTGTTCGTCATGGCTGCTTTTCCTGCATAGTCGTCAGTGCTTGTATCAAGTCATACAATGATGAAAAAGTTGTCAACATACCCAATTGGGTCAGTATCCAATGATCGTCATGAACCGCGATTTGAGCCTGCGGCGCAGCGCCATTGGACGCGACACTGAAGCCCGCCCGTTCTAGCGCCCGCCGGGTCCAGATCAACGGTAGACCCGAACCGGTCAACGCAATGGAACCCCGCTGTTGCGAACTGACGACAAATGAACCGGTGTGCGGGTTGAAGGTGACGCCCTCACTTTGAAACACACCGGCAAATGCGCCACTCAACACCAGATCTTCCGGTGCGCCAACCTGCAATGTGCCATCTGTCGCCATCAACCAGATGCGGTCGGCACTGCGCAACGCCAGGTCCAGATCATGGGTCGAGAGCAGAATCGCCCGGCCCGTTTTATGGGCCAGTTCGCGTAATAAACTCATTACCTCGACGCGCCGCGGCAGGTCCAAAAAAGCCGTCGGTTCATCCAACAGCATGAGATCTGGCTCCTGCGCCAGCGCACGGGCGATCATGATTTTCTGGCGTTCGCCATCGCTTAATTCGTTGACCTGCCGCCGCGCCAGTGCTAACGCATCCACTGCTGTCAGGGCACCGCGTACCACCGCCTCATCGTTTTCGGTCAAACGTCCCGCCCAATTGGTATACGGATGGCGGCCCAGTGCGACCAGTCCATAAGCTGATAGCATTCCCACGTCAATTCGCTCGGTCAGTACCAGACTCAGTCGCTGCGCGCGTTCGGCAGCGCTCAAGCGTGTCAAATCAGTCCCGGCCAACGTGATTTCACCAGCGAGGGGCGGCTGTAGCCCGGCGATGGTGCGCATCAAAGTCGTTTTGCCGACCCCGTTGGGACCGATCAGGCAAACCATTTCGCCTGCGTGCAATGCCACGTTTAGCTTCGCAGCGACCACAATGGGTTGCTTGCGCGGCGCGGTATAACCGATGCTCAGGTTGTGGGCCAAGAGGGTGAGGTCGTTTTCCATCCATCACTCCGCGAAGGATCGGCCCAGGTTGCGGCGGCGCAGAATCACGCTAATAACCACTGGCGCACCAATCACTGCCGTAACCGCGTTGAGTGGGAGCACCAGATTGCTGCCCGGCACTTCAGCGATAATCGCGGCGATCAAGGCGACGATTGCGCCGACGATGAGGGTGCCCGGCACCAGAATGCGCTGATCGGAGGTTCCAAACAGGCTGCGACACAGATGGGGCACGGCGATGCCGATAAATCCAATCGGCCCCGCGAAGGCCGTCACCACCCCGGCGAGGATCGCGGTCGCCAGTAGCAGCCACAACCGCGCTTGCCGAACGTTTACCCCCAGGCTGCGGGCATAGGCTTCACCCAGTAGCAGGGCGTTGAGCGCTTTGGTCTGGCTGACCGCCAGCAGCAAACCGATGATGACCGCCGGGGCCATGATACGCAATTCAGTCCAGGTAACGGCGCTAAAGCTGCCAAAGGTCCAGTTCACAAACGCCTGAATTTGCTCCGGGATACTGAAGAACATGAGCAGGCTCACCAGGGCACTTGTCAAAAAGCCGATCATGACGCCCAGCACCAGCAGCGTCATACTGCTCTGGACAACCCGTGCCACCAGCATGACCAGCATCATGACCAGCGCGGCACCCACCATCGCTGCTGTTGCCAGACTCAAATCGCCCAATATGCTCACGCCAGCCAGTAAAGTGCCGCCAACGCTGCCGACTGATAGCACCACCAGCGCCACCCCCAGACTCGCCCCGGAACTGACCCCCAGTACGTAAGGTCCAGCCAGTGGATTGCGAAAGAGGGTCTGCATCATCAGGCCGCTGATGCCCAGCGCCGCGCCAACCAGAATCGCGGTCACAGCTTTGGGCAGGCGGAATTGCAGCACGATGGTTGTCCAGGCGGCTTTGCTGGCTTCACCACCAAGCAGCACGCGGACAATATCGTCCAGCGGAATGCTGACCGAGCCAACCGCCAGCGCTACAAGGAAAATCGTCGCCAGCAGCGCCAGCAGTCCGACCAGCGCCATGCGCCGTATCCCCAATCGGGGCCATTCAATGGTCGCTGATGCCGGAATATCGCGCGGGATCGGTTTGAGTCGGGATTGAGTCATCGGGTTCCACCGGAAATTTCTGTTCAGATAAATCAATCGGGAAAAATATTAAGGCTATTACACCCATGTGCATTACAGATGTAGTCCAACTTGAGCGTCAGTCATACTAACTGCTCCTAACGATAGACAGGTATTCATCGTAAACAGCTAGGGTTTGAAAAGTTTCGGTTTCCCAAATATAGATTTTCCCACCATCACTCGTGCTTGCTAAACGAGTCCCATCAGGACTCCATGCCAGCGCGTTACTATAAAAGCCGTCGCCTGTCATAATTCCCCCAAAAAATTCAGTGATGAGTGTTCCATTTTCGGCATCCCAAACCCGCAACTTGCGGTCTCCCACAGTACCGTAACCGCCATTACTTGCTAAATAGGTCCCATCGGGACTCCAGGCCAGAGCATGTACAGTGTAACTATCAGCTTCTAATGTTGTTAAAACCTCTCCAGTATTCGCGTCAAAGAATCTTACCTGTCCCCCAAAGCTGCCAACTGCGATGACGTCGCCGTTTGGACTCCATTTGACCACAGATGTCTCTCGATTGTGCCGCCAGAAGGATCGCCGTACTCCCGTAGTGGCATTCCAAACAGTAATTCCTCCACGTCCCTTATCAGCCCCATATGCGGCAATTTGCTCCCCACCTGGACTCCAGGTTACCGAATAATTTATTGTTATTTCGGCATCAACTTCGATAATCTGAGAGGGTTCAAAAGTAACGGCGTTCCAAATTCTGATTGTGTCATCCAGGCTACCACTTGCAAAAAATAGTCCGTCTGGACTCCACGCAATTGATGTGATTGCGCGGGTATGCCCTTCAATGCTGACAAGAAGTTGATGAGTACCGACATCCCAGATTTGTATTTCTCCGTCAAAATTGCCGCTAACAACATTCCTTCCATCGGGACTCCAAGCTAATGCCGTGACGAATTCTTGGCTTCCTAACCGCGTAACAGTCGCTAAATCATCGACTGAGTGTAACCTCACCCCGTTGCTTGTTCCCGCAGCCAAGAATTTGCCGTCAGGACTCCAGGCCAACCCACCATAAATAAATGGTTGCTCCTCGGCCAAAAGCTCATCGGCTGGCTGTACTTCTACATAGGCAGATTGAACAAAAGCGAAATACAGCAGGATCAATATTGCTATTGACTTGCGACTGGCCTTTTCTGAAATCCGAAGTCCCATCAATAATGGCTCCTTTCCCCCACAGGCCGTGAGGGAACTCAAAGGCAACAATACGGGATGAGATAAGCGTCAATTACGACAGCACCCTATAAAACACCAGTTCATGATTGGGCAGCAGGTCGGGATAAAAGATGCTCACCAGATCCTGCAACAGCAGATGCGGGTTGGTCACGCCCGTTTCCCACCAGTCATTGCCGCCGTTGGCGTTGACCCGCCCCGTGTCGTTATAGACCCTGCCGTTGGCGAAGGCAGCAAACCCGGCATAACGTTCATCCTGCCCCAGTAAATCCGCGGCTGTGTTGACCAGAAACGCATTGGTAATCCAGATTGGTGCCTCGGCCCCGGCTTCGAACACCGCTTCAAAGTCAAACGGTTGGCTGTCAATCGCTTCATCCATCAGCACATAATCCACCCCAGCATCCGCCAGCAGTTCGCCGACCCAGGTGTTTTGGCCGGGGATAATCCACGAATCGCTGTAGGTCGAGAAGCTATTCCACAGGATCATTACCCGTTCGTCTGCCGGAACCGAACTCGCGATGTCCGCGACCGCTTCATATTCGGCAACGATGTTGTCAAACACGGCAGTTGCCTGCGCTTCCTCATTGAAGAACAGCCCGGTGAACTTAATCCACTCGGCGCGACCCAACAGCGTCGCTTCCAGCCATTCGGAATTGATCGCTGTGAAAATGCCCGCATTCATCAGGACCGGGTGGGCATCGGTTTCGGGGTTAAAGCCGTTCGCCATCACCACATCGGGTCCCAGGTCCAGCGCCACTTCAACATTAATATCGGCCCCACTGCCCAGTTCGACCAGTTGGTCCGCCGCGATCATCTCGCGCACGGCAGGTGTGTTGATGTACAGGAACGAGTCGACCGCGACCAGACTATCCAACCGCCCCAGATCATTGAGGTGGGGGAGTTGCGTCGTCGATAGAGCGGCGAAACTGTTCACCGGTACTTCGACCATCTGCGCATCTTCGTAACCGTCGGGCGCAGGGGTGCCACACTGCACCAGCACATATTCAAACGGGGTTTCTGCGCCAGGGTAGGGCGTCAGCGTGCGCACGACTTTGTAGTGATTGAAATACTCGACCTCAATGCCGGTAGCATGTGTCAGGTCGATTTTGTCCGGGAAGTAATCGACCGTCTCGTCATAATTCTCGACACAGCCGTTTGTCAGGTTGGTGTCCTGGGCGAAGGTAGGATTGAAGTTGAGTGTGCAGAATGCAAGAATTGCTAATGAGATTATTCTCATTAACAATAGGGTCTTCTGACGATCATTGGCTGAATTTACCTCACCCCCCAACCCCCTCTCCATAGTTGGAGAGGGGGAGTCAGTCAACAGGCTGGCGGGGGTGAGGTTGAGAAAAAATGTTGGGCATGAATTTAGATGTTGAAGTGGCATATTGCAGTCTCCCTTTGGCTGAATCGTGGTCCAGGGAAACCGGAGGCTATGCTCTTGAAACAAAAACACCGCCGGG
Source organism: Phototrophicaceae bacterium (assembly GCA_965223835.1). Taxonomy (GTDB): domain Bacteria; phylum Chloroflexota; class Anaerolineae; order Aggregatilineales; family Phototrophicaceae; genus CAVYXZ01. Next base: position 488,748 of record OZ245023.1, on the reverse strand, counting down.
CGGCGGGTGCGTGAAAGTGGTGCCACGCTCGCTCCCTTTCTCCACGAAGGTTCTTTACGAGCTAAAGCGCAGGCGGGTATTCGGACTTCGCGACGAACGCGTTACCGTTGCGGGACAGTGCCGGACTTGAACCGGGCTTCCCCCATTATGCGCTGGACATCCGGGTCACAGCACACCTGTCTTTAGATGTATGCAAGATTAGCACCAATGTTCCGCGCTGTCAAGCAGGTCACTGAAGCCGTCATTCGCTTATACCTGCACGATGTTCAACGGTGATGCCGCCGATGCTTCCCGCCGCGATCTGTACACAGCCTAACGGAATCAACACACTGCTGTTGTCTTCAATTCTTTCTGTGTAGACGATGATTTGCTTCATGCCTATTTCGGCAAATTGTGCCGTCAGTTGCTTGACGATTGCGGTAGCATCATCAATTGTGGGGGTTGTTGCCGCCGTCGATATATCATCGCTGAGCGTGCCGTCGGTTGTAAACACCTTAACCATTGCATGATCGCGCCGGGCAATGTTGGTAACATCAGCCGTGAGCGTACTATTTTCATCAGCGCCCGGTACGACGATGTATAACGGAGCCGGGTCAACTTCGTCCGCTTCAATCCCGAAAATGCGGCGGTTGAACCAGGCGTAATTATCGTTCATGATGTGCCGGTTCTGTTTGGGCCTGGTTGGACCGTGCGGCATCCCCGGATAAACCACCAGCTTCGACTCGACTCCCTGATCGAGCAAGCCTTGATGCAGTTCAAAGGCATTAGGAATCGGCACCCGCGCATCTTTCTCCCCATGCTGAATCAGCGTCGGCGTTTGCGCTTGCTTGATGTAAGTCATCGGCGACGTTTTGGCGTAGATGTCGGGGTCATCCCAGGGCGTTGCTTCCAGATATTGCAGTGTGAAGGGGTGAACATCGGTGTTGACATAGTAGGTCATCCAGTTCGAGATGCCTGCGCCCACCGAAACTGCTTTAAAGCGGTCGCTATAGGTCGTGATGAAAGCCGAAATATAGCCGCCCTGTGACCAGCCCATTGCGCCCACCCGGTCTGCATCCACCCAACCTTCAGCGATGAGCGCATCCACGCCGGAAATAACATCGGCATAATCACCCGTCCCCAGGTCGCGCACGTTCAGGCTGCGAAAGGCTTCACCGTAGCCCGCACTGCCGCGATAATTGGGTTGCAAAACGATTGTGCCCTGTTGAACCCACTGATATACCGGATACATACGCCGCTCTGCGCGACCTGCTTTGGCCCATAGCGAAATACCGGTTGGCCCACCGTGTATCATGACCAGCAGCGGATACTGCTGTTCAGGGTCAAAATTGTGTGGGCGCGTCAGGACGCCTTCAATTTCGGTGCCATCCAGGCTGGTCCAGGTGTAGAGTTCATGGCGTGGCAAATCCCATTCAGCCGTTTGCATATCATAAGTTGTGCGCCGTTCAAGGTCGCCGGTGGCTAAATCCAGCGTGGCGACTTCGGCACCGGTATCGACATCCGTGTAGACCAGGCCGCACTGGGCATCATCGCGACTGAAACTGTAATCCGTTGCGACAAATCCTGGCAAATCATCCGGCGTTACTTGCACCGCCGCGCCACCCGTCGCTGGCACCCGGAACAGATGTGCCGTCGTGCGCTGGAAAGCCCAGAAATAAATGCCAGCTGCGGACCAAATGAGTGGCGATACATCTTCATCAAACGTCAAGGTGATACGTTCGCTGCTTTCATCGTCTACTGTCAAGATTTCTAGCCAGTTGTTGTTGAAAAATGCACCGGGACCGGTCGTCCGCTGAACATAAACCAGTTTACTACCGTCCGGGGACCAGCGGGGTGAGTTAGAGAAGGCCGCAGTGATTGGGTGCATTTCCAGCGAGTTGACATCCAGTAAGTAATTGCGCGTGTGCAGATATTGATCCATATCCGGCGTGGGCGCAGCCGTGAAAGCCAGTAGTTGACTATCCGGATGCCAGCGCAGGTCCATAATATGCAAATCATCACCGGCGGTGAGTTGACGCACTTTTTTGCCATCCAGCGTCAACAGCCAGAGTTGTGACCGCTGGTAATCCACATTGTCTTCGACGTATTCACCATATTTTTCGGTTCGGGCTTTATCCGCTGCGGATTCCGGTGGGACGGCGGTAAAGGCGATGGTCTGTCCATCTGGCGACCATTGCAAGTTCTGGATGCTGGTTTCCAGTTCAGTGAGACGTTCTGCTTCACCGCCGTTAATAGCCAGGCGATAAATCTGGGCACCCTTATCGCCGTCACGCTCACTGAGAAACGCCAGATACTGCCCATCTGGCGACCAGTGGGGGGTTGCGCTGCCGTTCTTCGTGAATGTGAGTTGCCGGGGTTCAGCTTCCGCTGCATTAGCCACCAGCCAGATCTGGTTGACGTACCGATCTTCTTCCCAATCCGGCTGGCTGATGACATAGGCGATGGCCGAACCATCCGGTGCGATTTGTGGGTCCGCCGGGGTGGCGAGTTCAATCAAGCTGTCAATAGTGGGGACGAACGATTCCATAAGTGGGCCTCGTTATCACATCAGTGGGCAGATGGTGCGCGTTTCATTCTACATGCAATTACGCATCCATGTGGTACATTGTTCAGTTTACGCCAGTGCGAATGTTGGGTATGCTAACATTGTCAACTGCTGACCGAAAACTGACGTCTTGAGGACTCAACATGGCCCGTTTTGACCGCCTCACCGTACTCAATACCATTATTGCTGATGGCATGGTCCCGCTCTTTTTTCACCCCGACAGCGACATCGTAATACAAACTGCCGGAGCCTTAGCTGCCGGGGGCAGTCGCGTCCTGGAGTTTACCAATCGCGGGGATTTTGCGATTGAGGTGTTTAGCGCCCTGGTCAAACATGCCGCTGAGCATTTTCCGCAATTGATTATCGGCATCGGCTCAGTTGAAGATGCGCCCACCGCTGCGTTGTTTATTGCGCATGGGGCTAATTTCGTCGTTGGTCCCACCTTCAATGAAGAGGTCGCCCGTCTCTGTAACCGGCGCAAGATCGCTTATATGCCAGGCTGCGGCTCGCTGAATGAAATCGCCACCGCTGAAGAATGGGGCGTCGAGATCGTCAAGTCGTTTCCCGGCAGTGCCGTTGGTGGTCCGAGTTTCGTCAAGGCCGCACTGGGACCTCGCCCCTGGATGCGCATCATGCCCACCGGCGGCGTCACGGCGGATGAAGACAACCTGCGGGCGTGGTTTGATGCCGGTGTCGCCTGTGTGGGGATGGGCAGCGGGTTAGTCAGCAACGCCATTATAGAATCACAGGATTTCGCTACCCTCACTGCCAATACCCGCGCCGTGCTGGAACGCATTCAGATGCTCCGTAATTGATCCTAATCCACTAATAAGCTGACGGCGGTGAGTGTTCAAAACAGCCAGGGATATTGTCGAGGAGAAAAATAACTTTCGTGAGACTCCTTTCTTACATCAAATGTTGAGTTCATTATGACTGAAGGCAAAATGAGGGCGGCACTTGAAAGCGAGATTATCAAGCGGGCAAAATTTATTGCTCTAGATGCAGAAACCCACTGCTTTGATGAACAGCATTTGTATGAATATATTGAGGCTTGGCATCAGCTTGCAATATACTTTCGTGAAAACGAAGACACCTCGATTGGGGTAGAGGTAGTTCGTGAATATCGTGATAGTCTTGATTATCTATTTGGGATTTGGAAGCATGGAGACGTTTCCGATGAATGCCGAGAACGAGCCGAAGAAGCCCTGCGAGAACTTGAGGCTTATATGAGAGATATTTTTGAGGCGGTTGAACTCACGCTATCCTCTAGCGGCTGATAAGTTGATTTCAACTTGCTAGATTGCATTAAATGATTCCCCCTCACATTAAACGCTCATTCATGAGCTTCCGGTATAATATGTCAATCTGACAGCAGATTGGAATTGACATGACGCTTTTGTGGGGTGGATTAGTGATTGCGGTAGTTGGGACACTGATTGGGGTGCCGCGCTATCTATCTGCATCCCGGCGTCGTCGACAGCGCACACTCTATCCCGACCCGGAATCATTAGTGATCGAACCGGCGGTGGATGCCATTGTCACCCGTCAACCGGATAATACGTTTGAGATTCGCTGGCAGGGGACAGTTCACAAAGCGCAAGTCTATGTCGGACCGGCACAGCACAAAATCAGTCGTAATACCCCGATTGCGGTAGCCACCAACACCGACCGCGCTGTGACGCCCCGCCTCGATCATATCCCGCGACCGTATTTCGAACTGCGCATTGACGACCAACCGCCGTTAAGGGTTGCCGAGCGAATTATTCCACTGGAAGGGGTTGCCAATGCGCGTGATATTGGCGGCTATCGTACGATTGATGGAAAGCATACCCGCTGGGGGCAGGTGTATCGCACGGGTTCATTTGCTGGGGCGACCGATACAGATCTGGAATGGCTAAAGCACATCGGCCTCAAGCTGGTGTGTGATTTGCGCTCCGAGGATGAAGTGGCCGAAGACCCCAACCGGCTGCCGACCAACCCCGCACCTGAATATCGCCGCCTGCCCATCAGCGCCGGGAGCCAGACGCGTGAGCGAGTCCGGGCCGTCCTGTTCAATCCCAGCCATTTAACCGAGTTGATGGTTGAGGCCTATACCCGGCATATGATCGACGAGAATGGGCCAATCATCGGTGAGATGTTGCGGGCAATGGCTGACCCTGCCAACCTGCCCATCGCGATTCACTGCACCGCTGGTAAAGATCGCACCGGCATTACCATCGCGTTGTTGCTGGCAGCGCTGGGGGTGCCCGATGACGTCGTTATCGCCGACTACAGCCTGAGCAATCATTATTTCGCACACTTTCGCACATTCATGCAGGGCAAGTTCAAGCCGGTGCAGTCGTTCATTTTGGGCATCAATGTCGATGACATTCAACCGTTGCTGACCGCGCCGCCGCACAATCTGCAGGTGACTTTGGACTACGTTCGCGAGCATTACGGCTCCGTTGAAAACTACCTCGCCGAAAAGGCCGACGTAGATGCTGACACCATTAGAGCCTTAAAAGCGAACCTGCTGGACTGAAAACAAGGACCATCGCATGATGCAACCCGTTACGCTTCCCAATACCCATGTTCATGCGATGAAGGCAACTGGCAGTGGCTATGACTATCGCATTGATGTTAGCGTTCCCCTGAGCTACGGCACATCGGACCAGCGCTATCCGGTGCTTTATATCATGGACAGCAACTGGTATTTCCCGATGGTCACCGCCATCGTCCAGACGATGATGATTATTCCGGCCACGCAATATGTTCAAGAGATGATTATTGTTGGGATCGGCTATGAGACCACCGACGTCGCGTTACAAACCGGCCTCCGGTCGCGTGATTATACGCCTTCCGTGAATGATGAACTGGTGGCATCCATGCGGGCCATCCTGCCCTGGGCTGAAATCGAAAACACGTCGGGCGAGGCGGCTGACTTTCTCAGCTTTATCCGCGATGACGTGATACCGTTTATCGATTCCACGTATCGTACCGACCCGACCATGCGCATCGGACATGGGCATTCATTTGGTGGACTGTTCATGCTCTATACGCTCTTCAACCGACCGGATACGTTTCAGCGTTATATTGCTGCCAGTCCATCAATCTGGTGGGATGACAGGATAATCCTGAAGCACGAACAAGCGTATGCTGAAACCCATAGCGATTTGACACGAACCGTCTACCTGTGTGCTGGCACTGACGAACTAGGCATTCTCAGTGATGCCGCCGCATTGGTGGCTCAACTGAAGTCACGCGACTACCCCGGACTCGATTTACAGTATGAATTTATGGCCGGGGAAATCCACAGTTCGATTGTCGCGCGGACGTTCGTCAATGGGCTGCGGACTCTGCTCAAAGTGAGGGAATAAAGTCTAAATTCGATTTTGAATCGCCAGACTCCTACGCCAAATTGAGCACTAATTACCTCAGCTAATGCCTGCACACTACGGTTTTGTCGGCAGGACGACAGATCAAAAGTAGACGCAAATATATCTAACCGAACGTTACTTCTTGTCGGGGAGTGAATACAAAATGAGCTTCACCGAAATGTTGTGGCGGCTCGTGCTCGAAAGGTACTGGGTCATCACCATGGGACAGCATATCCACCCCCAAAAGTGGCCTCTCCCAGGTTAACCCCAGCATACAGATGTGTGTTTAAGGCAATTTTAGCGCTTTCACCAGCCTTCACGGTTCGTTTGCCGAAGATGAAGACACGCGCCCCCTCCCGACCAACATTTCGATTGCCGGGCCAACCAATCTCAAGAATAAATTCTGTTCCACAAATGCCTTCGCGGCCTGAAAACGGCGGTCTCAATGGCGTGAAGAACAACTGAATCCAGCCATCCAACATTCCACTATTCGCCCACCAGCTAGTATGGCATGTCAAATAGAAACTGTAGGCCATTTCACCTGCTGCGGGAGCGGGTGGCAATTGAGCAACAAATTGCCAATCACGGTACCAGTGGGAGCTATTCGTTGTGTCGATAAGTTTACCACCAAAGACCAACGACTTATCATATAACGTACTCGAAAGGGGCTGAGCACCATTAGGGAACTCGTTGCTGCCTTCAGACATCGTAAACGGTGCATATCCACTAAAGGTACCGGGCACGACGAATGGAGGCGGGCCAAATGGACTGGTATGTAGGGGAAGGGCCGGAACATCCTCATTAGCCCACACCCAGTTTGGACAATCCACATTTTCCTGATCTGTAGGCTCCGCTGCCAACAGATTAGCTCGTGTCTCAAGCGCTGCCAAATATTCAGCGTACCATGATTTCAGTTGACTATCTGAATCTGTTTCAGCCGCCCTTAACTTATGCGTTAAAGCATCAAAATGCTCAATCAAACGAGAGTATCGAGAAAGATTGCCTTTGGCGTAAACAGCATTACGTCCAAGCGAACTTGATGATTGATCGTATGAGGAAGACATATCTTGAATCCTTTATCGGAATAGATCAATAATTCGTTGATTCCGCAACTGGTGTACAAGAAGTTTCACTCGAATGGATTTGTCCAGAGCAAGATAGGTTTAACGACAATAATCCGATTTGTTTTTCTACTCTGGCCTGTTTGTTGTAACCTATAACAGGTCAGTATTTTTCTGAAGTCTATAATATTTATTCCTTCAAAAGTATATCATTGAGCTATATGCCCGGCAACTTCAGGTTGAATTATCTGCTAAAAAATTCATACGGCCTGCGACAATCACGAGCATGCGTTCGTTGAAGGCGAAAGTAAATTGCTTTCAACGGTTCTAATGTGCACTGGTTGGGTAGTTGGCTAAGAATCGGGGGCAAGCTGTGTAGGCAAAAAATGTGCATTGATCGGAGTGGATTCATCAGTGCCGAGTTTGGCAATCTCATTGCGCAGGCAACGGTGCGGTAAATTCCACGACATGCAGTTGCCGCGTGCCATCCGCTGCCAGCGCATCGACACAGACGGCATCGCCGGTGCGATTCCAGCGCGGGTGCAGGTCACAACGCAGATCACCAAATAAGAACCGGGGTTCGTACATGTCGAACTGGTGCAACACACTGACTGCTTCATCGGCGACGCGCATAATGAGTAGCCATTTTTGCAGCGGGTCGCCAATGTTCTGGTCCGTCACCATCCATTCGCGGTCGGGCGAATAGGTCATGTGTCCATCGAAATTCAGCCGCCCTTCCGCGATGAAGCGACTGGCCGTTACCCCTTCATCCGTCACCAGCATATGCTCCCGACCCCGGCCCCGAACATCGTAGGTGGCGGCAAACTCGGTGTCGCTGCGCCAGTCCGCATGGGAAGAGCGCGTGCCAAATGGAATCACCTCGCGCAGGTCGCTGCCATCCACATTGACCGTATAGGTTCCGGTTTGTAATTGACCATCTTCCCAGCAACGGGCCAGGAAATAGAGCCGGGTGCCGCTGGGATTAAAGTTGACATGATTAAACCACATATGGTTGTCGCGCACGATGGGATGGTGGGGTGCGAGTCGATCGTACACTTCCTGAATCGAGACAATCAACTTCACGTCCCCGGTCTGCATGTCCATGACATAGACGCCATCATTCGCCGGGTGCGGGTCTTTGGGGTTGGGGTCGGCAGCGCCTTTATAACCCACCACTTTACGCAAACGTCCCATGCGACCATAGGACAGACACAACGCTAACTTGCCATCTCTGCTCACCGCATTAATCGGGCGGGGGAGGGTGCGCCGTGCGCCCGTGTTAATGTTCACAATTACGGAAACCAGTTCGCCAGCGGCCCGATCATTGAACATGATTTCGGAATCGGGAGCCAGGGGGTTCCAGTATAGCCAGGCCCCTTGTTGCAGGTTCCAGGCATGGGTTTGCGCCACCGGTTCAAACTGGCCGGTTTGGGCATCCACCAGACCAACCGTCGCCGCTTCATGCGGTTCCGGTAGATGATCCTGAAACGGACTTTCCAGGCAAATGAGATGGGTCTGCGCTTGATTCCAGTTGCAGACGCTGTAATAACCAAAAAAGTGGTGCGCCGGGCCGTGCGTTAAGGTGCGAATCGTATATTCTAATTTCATTTTGCCCCCAGTTTTTTAGCATCACTGCCCGGATTATAATGGCGCAATCCCGCTTTCGACAACCAACCGCAGATAGGATATAAACAGCTAGGTGGTTAGCCATTAGCGCCGAGGTAATGAAATGCATAAACCAATCATTGCGATCACGATGGGTGATGCGGCGGGAATCGGTCCTGAACTGATTGTCAAGCTGCTGGGGGATGCAACCATTTTCGATCGTTGCCGTCCATTCATCATTGGTGATGTAACCGTGCTGCGCGATCAGGCCATGCTGCTCAATGCTGACTGCGGATTTGTAGCGATTAACGATTGCGCTGAGGCTCAATTTGACCCGGCGACGATTGCGGTGCTGCGTCCGCGAGGATTTGAATTAGGGGCTACCCGGTACAGCGTTGTTGATCCTCAGTTTGGCAAGGCCGCGGCATTATACCTGGAAACGGCCTATGACCTCGCGCAGCAGGGGTTGGTCAACGGCGTCGTGGCCGCTCCGATGAACAAAGAAGCGTTTCACCTCGCTGGTTATGATTATTTCGATGAACTCGAATTTCTGGCTGACATCACCAACAGCCCGGAACCGTTTATTCTCGGTGCGGTTGGCGCTGTCTGGGGTGTCGCCGTTACTGAACATATCGCCTTCAAAGAGATCGTCGGCTACATCAAAACACCGACTATCCAGCGTCGTATCCAGCACCTGCACCATGTTCTACAGCGCATTGGTTATGACGCACCACGCATCGCCGTTGCCGCCCTCAATCCACACGCTGGCGAGGGTGGCCTGTTTGGTCGCGAGGAAATTGATGAAATTGAGCCTGCGATCGCATGCGCGGTAGCCGAAGGCATTCAGGCGCAGGGACCAGTTCCAGCGGATATTGTCTTCAAACGGGCTTTTGATGGTGAGTTCGATGGCGTTGTGTGCATGTATCACGACCAATTGAACATTGCCCGTAAGCTACAGGCCCGTGAGCAAATTGCTACGTTATGGATGGGGTTGCCGGTGATTGGGGCCACGACCGCCCACGGCACCGCATTTGACATTGCCGGACAAGGCATCGCCGATCCGGGCAGTCTGGCCGCCGCGTTGGATTATGCGATCAAATTAGCGCGTTGAATACATAAAATAAGGTAATGCCAGTGAGTACAACAAAACCGAATGTCGTGTTGATCGTCGCCGATGATATGGGCTATGGCGATTTTGGTATCTTCAGCGAAGGCCGTGTCAGGACCCCGCAGCTTGATCGGTTGGTTGGCGAGGGAATCTGCCTGCAACAACATTACTCTGCATCGCCTATCTGCTCACCCGCGCGGGCCGGACTCTTGACCGGGCGCTATCCACACCGAACGGGCGCGATTACGCAGTACGATCTGTTTGGGTTGGACCGCATTGCGTTGCGTGAGGTGACGTTGGCCGACACTTTTCACCATGCAGGCTATGCAACTGGTCTGATCGGTAAATGGCATAATGGCTCACTGGACCGGCGCTATGAACCCAATGCCCGGGGCTTTGCTGAATTCGTCGGTTTTTGTGGCGGCTGGTCCGATTATTATCAATGGCATTTGCGTTACAATGACCGCCTCACGCCCGGAACCGGTGAGTACCTGACCGATGTGTTGACGACTCAGGCCTGTGACTTCATCCAGCGGCATCAAGCTGAACCGTTTTTGCTCATGTTGACGTATAGTGCGCCGCATTCCCCGTTCCAGGCTCCCCAATCCCTGATTGACTATTATCTCGGCAAAGGCTTTGATCGCATTACGGCGACGACCTATGCTATGATCGAATCAATGGACACGGGCATCGGTCGGGTGCTGGATCAATTGACGGCTGCGGGCCTTGACCAGAATACGATTGTCATGTTTACCAGCGATAATGGTCCCGCGTTCTTTAACCCCGCGTTTATGCTGGATCCCGGCGAAAAAACGTTCAATGAACGCTTCAACGCCGGTTTACGGGGCAGTAAGGGCTGGGTCTATGAAGGGGGAATCAAGGTGCCGCTGGTCATTCGCTGGCCGGATGGGCTGCCGAAGAATGCGGTCAACTACGACTTGACCCACTTTACCGATTGGCTGCCGACGTTAGCCGCGCTGTGCGACATCGATATGATTGATGATCGGTGGCTGGATGGCTATGATCTGACGGCGCAACTTCGGGGCGAGCAACCCCAATCAGTGCCCCGGCGCTTCTGGCAATGGAATTTCTATTATCCCAATATTGCCACCAATGCCGCCGTCCGAGACGGTGACTGGAAACTCGTGCGCCCCATGATTGCCGGTTCACGCTTTTACTTGAATCGGGATCTGTTCGTTTCCGCTGTTGATGCCGACCGCGCCGCCGCGTTTATTGAAGCCGACATCAAACACAAAGAAAATCCCGCCGCCGTGATGGATCTCCTGCCGGTGCCGCAACTCAAAGAACTCGAACCGGAGGCTCCGCAACTCTATAATCTGGCTGAAGACCCTGGCGAACAGCATGACCTGGCAGCGGCGCAACCGGCGCGCGTGCGGCAATTACTGAACGAACTCGACACCTGGTTCGAGCAGGTGGAAGCTGACCGGCGGGCGATTGCTGACCCATTGCACAATGGTACGTGATTTTGTGTCGTTGCAGACCGCGTAGGCATTAACTAAACTGCCGAATCAAAAACTCGCGCTCAGAAGCGTTGGTGTTCAAACGCGCTGTGATCGCTTCCCACAACCCTAACACCACTGCGTCGCGCAGCAGCAGAAAGAACAACAGGAAGACAAACGGCACGCCGATAAAGGGCAGCGGTGTCGCCGGGGTCAGGGTGCCCAACACGGGTCCGATCGTCGTCATGAACAGATAGAAGATCAACAGGGTGCCGACTTGCAACGCGGTCGTCAGTGCAAACGCGATCCAGGGTGCATCAACCCGATTGCGCAATTGGGTCGGGATGAGGACCCCAACCAGGACACCCATTACGATTGACTGGGCGAAATGGGCGTAAAAGAGGATGAGGATAACAATAATGTCGCAAATCGTGCGCACGGCGACAATGATGGTCGAAGCCGGGCTTGATCGCAGTGCCAGTATCACCGTGACCAACAGCAACAAGCTCAATAACAACCCGCCCAGCAGCAGAGCACCAACCATCAAGGCCCGCAACGCTGAGAAGATGTTTCCCTGATGCAGACTGCCGCTGGCAATGGCCCAGTTCGCACCGAGCATCCCGTCTGGCGTTGCACACAGCAGATCATACGTATGGGTTTGACGTTCACGGACCAACGCGTGGCTGATACTGGCCGCCCAGAAGCCGCTCATGATGCCCACCACCACCGGCAGTGCTAACGGTGTCGTCAGGATGATAACAATGATGGTTGCGGGCACGCCAAAAAAGACGATCAAGATCCCGCTCAGGCCGAAGTGATGCATGAAGAATAATGTGACCGGAATAGCCGCCAGCCAGATCATTCGGTCGGTAATCTTGAAGGACCAGCGCGGTATAAAAAACAGTGGGGTCATCGCGATGCGGCGAAAGACCGCGTGACCCGAAGTAGGGGGATTGCGTAGCGCTCGCCATAATTTCCACGTGAGCAGCATCGCCCCCCCTATATTCCGTTAACCAGGTTGTGCAACTTCTTTTTCATCATAGAGATAACATGACGCCACATGGTCAATGTCATCAATCTTATACAGCGGTGGGGCGGCGGTCAAGCAGCGATCCATCCGCTGTGGGCAACGCGGGTAGAAGCGACAGCCAGTGGCGGTTGATGCCCGCAATACTTCCTCATCCGGGAGTTCAATGTCCGTATCCCATTTTTCCGTGGGGTCTGGCTCTGGTACCGAATCGACCAGCAACTGCACATAGGGATGGTGCGGTTCATCAATGACGTTGACAGTCGAACCCGCCTCGGCAATTGAACCCTGATATAAGATGAAGATCTGGTCGCCCACCTGATAGGCGGTGCTGAGGTCATGCGTAATGTACAGGAACGAAATTCCAGCTTCATCACGCAGCCGCAACATGGCTTCCAGAATCGCCGCCCGCAATGACGCATCAACCATCGACACCGGTTCATCCGCCACGATGACTTCGGGCTTGATGAGATAGGCCCGGGCCATCATGATGCGTTGCCGTTGCCCACCGCTCAGTTGATGCGGATATTTGCGCAGCACATCATCGCCATATAACCCGACCACGTTGAGCGATTCTTCGATCATGTCTGCGGCCATGGTTTTGTTGTCGGCCAGGTTAAAATGATTAACCACCAGGTTGAACACATGCTCAATGCGGTAGTAAGGGTTGTAGACACCAAACGGGTCCTGAAAGACCGCCTGTACATTGCGGCGATAGTTGAGGACCTCCTGGTTTGTCATAGTTGCCAGGTCTTTGCCCCGATAGACGATCTGACCGGCGGAAATAGGCGTAAAACCCAGCACCACATTCGCCAGGGTCGTCTTACCGCTGCCGCTTTCCCCGGCAATCGTGGTAATGGTGGCCGGGTTCTCCATGATGTTCAGGTTAAAATCCTGGAGTGCGACCACCTCTTTAGGTTTCCCGAACAAGCCCCCGCCGGTGCGGTAGACTTTGGTAGCGTTACGAATTTCCAGCACTGGCTGCGACATTGATGATCCTTCCGTCTTCGGCTTTTTCATAAAGATGGCACGCAATGCGGTGACGCGGCTGCAATTCGCGCAGTTCGGGTTTGTCCGTTCGACAGTGATCCATGACGAATGGACACCGCAATTGGAAAATGCATCCCGGCGGTGGGTTGCGCGGGTCGTGCGTGATGCCCTCGGTGATCTTGAGTGGCTTCCGTTCTTTGAGGGATGGAATCGAGTCGATGAGCACCTGTGAATAGGGATGCATCGGTTCGCTATACAGGCTTTCGACTGGCGCAATCTCCACCAGATTTCCGGCGTACATCACGGCGATGCGGTCCACCATTTGCGCCATCAGGCCCATGTCGTGACCGATCATAATCATCGACACGCCCAGCAGCTCTTTCACCTTGAGCATGGTTTGGGCCACAACGCGTTGTACCACCACGTCGAGGGCACTGGTCGACTCATCAGCGATCACCACTGTTGGATTGAGCGCGATGCCCATCGCGATGCAGACGCGCTGTTTCATGCCGCCACTGAGTTCATGGGGGTACATATCATAAACGCGGGCCGGTAGACCCACCGTGTGGAACAGGTCCAGGATGCGCTGCTTGAGCTGGTCGCGCTTTTGCTGACCTTCGTGCGCCTCAATCACATCAGCGATCTGCGCCCAAATCCGCATGGTGGGATTGAGCGAGTTCATCGCGCCCTGTGGAATCAGCGCCAGTTTGTCCCAGCGCAATTGGCGAAATTCGCGGTCCGGCAGGCCGATTAAGTCCGTACCATCAAGCGTAACCTGGCCGTTGACGATGCGTCCCGGCGGTTGCACCAGTTGCAAAATGCCATAGGCGGCGGTCGATTTGCCGGAGCCAGATTCGCCTACCAGCCCCAGTGTTTCGCCTTCGTACAGGCTAAAGTCAATATCGGCAACTGCGATGACATCGCCGGTTGGGGTTTCGTAATGGATGCGCAGATTATGAACTTCCAGCACGCGGCGGTCTTTGTCGACCCCATTGCTACTTTGTTGGGTTGTTGGTTGTGTTGTCGTCATAACATCTATTCCTTCGACGCTCCCCGCAGGCGCGGGTTGGCTATCTCGTCCAGGCCCAGGTTGATCAGTAAGAGACCGATGAAAATAACGATCAGGATGACTGTGGGCAGACCCCACCACCACCACATCCCGCGCAGCAACCCGGCGTTATCAATGGCGCTCTGGATGAGACGCCCCAAAGTGGGCAGGCGTTGTGGCCCCAGCCCCAAAATCTCCAGGCCAACTGCTGCCAAAATTGAACCAGCGGTGTTGCCGATGAAGCTGGCCGCCAGGTAGGGGAGCAGGTTGGGCATCATCTCGCGGAACATGATGTTAAACGTCGGTACACCAGAAAGCGACGCCATCTTGACGTAACCGCTCTCGCGCATACTCAGCACCTGTGCCCGAATCAAGCGCGTCGGCCCCGGCCAGGCAAATAGCGAAATCAGCAAGGCCATGACCACCAGACTATCCACCGGGACGATGGATTGAATCACGATCAGCACCATCAGGCTGGGGATCGTAATCGAAATGTCAGCCGCCAATCGGATGACATCATCCACCCAGCCGCCGATGAACCCGGCGGTAAAGCCCAGCAAAATACCGACTCCCATTCCGACAAAGGCCGCGATAAAGCCGACCATCAGCGAGTTGGGTGCGCCGACGATGATAGCCGCCAGCATATCGCGGCCACTGTTGTCGGTGCCTAGTGGATGCTCGGTGGTGCCCACCTGGCCGCGATATTCGACGCCGACCGGTGACAGATTGGGCGGGGAACTGGCGACAAAGGCCAGGTCGGTATCCCAGAGAAGAGGGCCGACAATGCCGACCAGTAGAATGATACCGACCAATATGCTGCCGCCGATCAATTTGATGTTCAGCCAGGGTGTATCCCACTGATTAAAGCGGCCCATGACCCCCTGACGACTGGAGACGTCCTCAACTACCGTTGTTTCTGCAGGTTGTTGTGTGTCGACTGATGCCATATTATCTGCCCTCCAAAGAAATGCGTGGGTCAATCAGCGGGTAGATGAGGTCAATAATCAGCACCGAGAAGGCGCTAACCAGAATGGTAAGGAATACCGTCCCCTGAATCACGTTATAGTCCTGGTTGCGGATGGCGGTAAAAATCACCGTGCCCATGCCGCGATAGGAAAAAATCGCCTCCACCAGGATTTGTCCACCGACCAGACCACTGATCGACAATGCCAGCGCCGTAATTTGAGGCAAGATGGCGTTGCGGATCTGGTAACGATAGAGCACATAAAAGGGGCGCAGGCCTTTCGCTTCGGCCAGGGTCATATAGTCCTCACCCTGGATCGTCACCATCATCCCGCGCATCCCCAGCGTCCAGAACCCGAATGATACGATTACCAGCGAGGCGACCGGCAGCACCCCATGATGAATGACGCTGCCGATAAATTCGAGGTTCAGCCCCGGTTCTAGCCCGCGACCATAGGGGGCTTGCAAGGGAAACCACTTAAAGTTGAACGCAAACAAATATATAAATACCAGCGCGGCCAGCACCGATGGCAACGATGTAAAGATCATGGTGAAGGGAATAAGGGTTTTAACGGCGCGGGGCGTGCGGCGCCAGGCCATTACTGCGCCCAGGAAGTTCCCTATCGTGAAGGTTAAGAACAGCGAGATAACCCCCAGCCCAATTGACCAGGGCAAGGACCGCGCGACCATCTCACCGACTGTGGTCGGAAACCGGGCCAGCGAGACGCCAAAATCCAGGCGCATCAGATTGCCTAAATAACGGATATATTGTGTAAAGACGTCATCGTTCAGGCCAAATTTTTCTTTCCAGCCTTCAATAATTTGCTCTGAACCCTCGACTGTGCCCTGCGTCACCAGCAATTGGGACACCATGGCTGAGATCGGGTCGCCCGGCGCCAGGCGCGGAACCAGGAAGATGATGGTGGCTGCCACCCAAACCGTGAGCACAAAAATTCCGAGACGTCGAATGATGTAATTGAGCGTAAGACCACCCATAGAAATACCTCCAAACAATTGACTCAGTAAACAAGTGGGCCAGGGAAGGCCCTGACCCACTCACTTAAACGTTAGGAACCAGCTTTGGTGATGGCGTGAACAAGCTGATGCGTGTTGTGCCACCAGGTTGCCGGGTGCTGATAGTTGTTCTCAGCGCTGGGCCAATTCTCCCAGTAGGTGTAGTTGAAGGGGATCAACTTCTTGGCCTGGGTGACGGGGATAAATGGCAGCTCGTTGTACCAGATCTCATAGGCTTCGGTGAACAGCGGCAGAATTTCGGGATCGCCCAACGGCAGCACGCCGATTTGATCGACCAGTTCGCTGAAGCGGTCATTGCCTGCGCCGGTCCAGCGGACATAGTTGTTACCACCAGCCGCTTCACCAATTGGGTCATACCACTTGTTGGTGTAACGGTCCAGTGAGGCCCAGGGTTCGTTGATCGAACCGCAGGAATCCCAGTCCAACACACCTTCGAAGTTGCCCAGGCTCTTGTTATCGCTCCAGGTACCACCGGCCACGTTTTGCTGGGTGGCGGCGATACCGAACTGACGGTACTGCTCAACCAGGTTCTCAGCAATTCGTCGTTTTTCGATGAAGCCTTCATGGACCTGGATTTCCAGACTCAGTTCCTGACCGTCTAATTCGTAGATGCCGTTACCATTCTTGGCATAACCAGCGCCTTCAATGATGGCTGCGGCACCGTCCAGGTCGGCAGCGAAGTTCATGTCCCAACCATTGTCAACCACCAGGTTGATGTACGGATCGATGAGACCACCATATTCCACGTAGAGGCTGCGGGACGCAATCGTCGTGCCTTCATAAGCGATGGCGACGATCTGGTTGCGGTCCATTGCATGGTTCAGCGCCCAGCGCATCTGTGGGTCGCCCCAGGGTTCAACCGTGTGGTTGATCGACATCTGACGCGCACAGGGATCGGGCCAGGCGTAGGGCAGTTGATCGAACCAGGCGCGGACATTCGGGTTCTGCGCATTGATGACTTCGAACGCACCGAGGGTGATGTCCATGATGCTGTCGAGTTCGTTGTCGATCGCCAGCAATGAACGCACGTCATCATTACCGGTAGTGCGCCAGATCGCGCGGAGTGGCTCGGGGAGTTCTTTCCAACCGGTCTTCGCGCCCCACCAGTTGTCATTGCGGTCATAGATCATTTCGTTTTCAGTCGCCGAAACCAGCACGTAGGGGCCAGACCCCAACGGCAGGTTGCGTTCCAGATCGAAGTTCTGGAAGGTGGTGATGTCCTCAACTCCGCTCCAGATGTGCTCGGGCAGGATGTTGGGGCTGCCCCAGATCTTCACCGACCAGTTGTCCAGAATGAAGCGGGGATTGGGATTGAGCAAGTTGAACTGGACCGTCAGGTCATCGATTTTTTCGACGCTCTCGACCCAGTTTTGCAACCCGGCAGCGTTGGTCAACGTGCTGTTATCGGGGTTCAGCATCACTTCCATCGTGAAAACGAGGTCATCGGCATTCAGCGCTTCGCCGTCGGACCATTCGATACCTTCACGTAGGGTGATAGTCCACACGTCCAGCGTGTCGTTGGACTCGGCACCAGTCGCCAGCCAGTTTTCAATCTCGCCGGTTTCATAGTTCAGGATGAACATCGGTTCATATACGACCTGATGCGCACCAGCCGAACGGCCCGTTGAACCGGGGACCAGCCAGTTGTGGTTGAACGGATTGTCGTAAACGGCGCTTGAACCATCAAAGTCGAAAATCACGGTGTCTTCACGCGGAATATCGGGGATACCCTGCGCCGTCACCATGCTGATCGTCAGCGCACCCAGCGCCACGACGATCACCAGCACGAGGCTGAGATACTTATAATTCGCAAGTTTCATCTGTTTCTTCTCTCCATACAAAAACGTTCGTTCTTGGGTCGTTTCGTTTCGGGTCTGCGTCGATAGGTTCACTCCTTACACCAATAAAGCCGACAAAATTGAACACAGGTAAGCTACCATCATGGCTGCTTGCCTGGTGGTTCACTCGTGGTGCCCCGCGCCGATAATTTGACGGGAATCGCTTCGCGGCGGGGAGGGCCATCATAACCCATAATGCGCTGAAGCAAAAACTCGACAGCGCGTTGACCAATTGTGTACGTATCTTGAACAATGGTCGTCAGCGGCGGTTCTATGTGGCTGGCGAAGGCGGCATCATCAACGCCGATGATCGATAAATCGTCAGGTATTTTGAGGCCCGCTTGCTGGGCAGCCCGCAGCGTGACCAGCGCCATATAATCGTTGACGGCAAAGATAGCGGTAGGCCGCCCATTGTCTTCGCGGAACCGCGCGGTCAACGCCTGCATCGTCGGGTGATCCAGGTCTTCACATAAAGCTAGCGCCCGCGATGAGGTCATTTCGGTGCCTTCGTCCAGCACAATCCAGGGGTCTGGTGGCGTAATGCCCAGCGCCCGCAACGACTCCTGATAACCCCGTAATCGGTCACGAACCGGCAACAGATTCAGCCCTTCATGACAAAGAAAAACGATCTGGGTGTGGCCGAGCGCCAATAGATGCTGAGCCGCCAGACACCCCGCTTCATAATTATCGCTGGCGATATAATCACAGGGCAGGTCGGGCAACGTCCGGTCCATCATCACGACCGGCATGAAACCATTCTCAACGCGATTACGCAAATGCTGGGCTTCGTATTCCGGGCCATGCGACCACAACACCACACCACGCACCTGATTCTCTGCCAATTGGTCCAGCGCCCGGCTTTCTTCAACCGGGTCATGATGTGAATTGCTGAAGACGATTTGATAATGGTGCTGGTGGGCGGCACTTTCGACCCCTTTTAACAGAAGCTGCTCGAACTCCGTATCAAATTCACAGGTGATAAAGCCGATCATGGGCTGGCCGTGATGATTGGTGTTGGCGGATTGGTCAGCGACAAAGGTCCCTTTGCCGGGAATGCGTTTGATGAGACCATCGAGTTCCGCTTCGCGCAGTGCCTGCCGGATGGTGTTCCGGCTGATATTTAGCTGGCGTTGAAGCTGGTTTTCCGAGGGCAAGCGACTGCCCGGTAAATAGTAACCAGATTCAATTAACGCCTGCAGTTGCTGGCGTAGTTGAATATGGAGCGGTTCTTCACTCTCATGCGAAACTTTGATTTTGGGTAAAGATTTCATCAAAAACTTTTTAGCTTACGAAAAAATCTGTATCAACCTGTACCTACAACTAATAACACATTCCAAGAAAGTCTGCAACAATTTGCAAAACGTACAAGAACCCGGCTTGCATACCAGGTTCCTGATGGTTGATCTAGTGGCCTTTTCAGTTGTCATCCTGTGTAAGTGGTCTGCCTGTTTCCCAAGTCGGCTCATCCGCTTCGGCAGCCAGAAACGCGATCAGTGCACGGGCGTGTTTAACATTCGTGAGCCGTTGCCCGTCGGTGTTCGCGCTGTTCGCAGGCTGATGTTTGGCCGGGTCCCTTTTAACTGGCTGATCTGGCATGATGGCTATCCTTCAACTCGTACAGTCGCTTGACTGCGTATGATTCATCATGACTTCAGGATAGCGCTGCAACCGGGTGGTCGTCTTCCCCTGAAAGGGTGGTTTTAGGCTGGTTTGCGGCTCACTCGCTGCCGTAACGCACTGGCGAGTTGGTGTGATTCGGCCCGTGCTGCCCGCACCTGCGCGACCGATACATTAGGTGTCCGTAGGGCCTCCAGTACCACCGTTTCAGTCGCGACAAATTCATCCCCAATATCGGCTGCTTCGGCGGCAATGTCTTTAGGAATAGTGGTCACGCCGTTGAGGTCGCCGTGTAGCAGATCGTCGGGATAAATGGCGATGCCGCCGACCTGTACCGGGATATGTACATCAAAGAGGCGGATATAGCCATGTGAACACGCAGCACCATCGGTAAACACCGGGAAATCAATGGCGCGAACCTGGTCCAGATCGCGGGCCGGGCCATTGGTCACGAGGCCGACCGCGCCAAACGTCTGGTAGGATGTACACATAATCTCGCCAAAGGTGGCGGCCAGTGGCGGATTATCCAGATCCTGAAAAACGACGACCGCCGGGCCGGAAAGTTCACCAAAGCGCTCGACCTGATCGTCCGTACTGGAATAGGCATTGCCACCCATCTGGGGGTCAAACGCTGTGCGGCAGGTGATCGTGGAGGCAAACCCCACCATGGGCGGCATCTCCGGGAATGCGGCTTTAATCGTTTTATTCATAAAGCCCACATTGCGCGGGCGAACCTCGAAAAGTTCGATGATATTACAGATGGTGGGGGTGTCAAAGGTCCGCAGTTTATCCAGTACCGCCGGGGTGATTTCAGACATGGTGACTCCTTCGTGGGCAAGCTAAACGAACGCTTCGATCATACCCCATTGGTGGATGATGGGCGAACCCCTGCAACCTTGAATGGTTTGAGCCAAATATGTTGCCATTCAGATCATAACTGATATAATTGAAGGATATGAAAATATAAGATGTTTTACTTATAAAAGATGATTAAAAAATGGTTGCAAAGTCTGACAGTCAGTGGGATCAGTCTACTGCTTACGCTGATCCTGATTGAAATCGGGCTGAGGTTGTTCTATCCCCAGTATGGCGGGTGTCAGTTTGGCGTGGAAGACCCTGAGATTGGTGTGCGTCTCATTCCCGGCTATCACGGTGTTTGTGTTGGCGTGGCACACGAATCAGTCACCGAAGTTGCGATCAGCGCTCAGGGTTTCCGCAGTCCCGCCATCGAGATTCCCAAACCGGCCAACGTCTATCGCATACTCATGTTGGGTGACTCGACCACTTTCGGGACCGGGGTCACTGCCACCGATACCGTACCGGCCTTGCTTCAATCCGCCTTGAATAAGAACTTGCCCGCTTCCACCACCTATGAAGTGATTAATGCCGGCGTGCCCGGCTATAGCACAGCGCAGGAGTGGTTGCTCTATAAGCGCCATGCTCAGGAGCTGGAACCGGACCTGGTGGTCCTCAATTTTCTGGTCACAAATGATATTCGCGACAATTTGTGCATTGCCAATGACGAGCCATTCAGGCCCTGTTATGCGGTCGAACAGGGTGAACTGGTCCGGCTGGAAAGCGCGGCTGCGAATAGCATATCGACCGTATCCGGTCCGGTAAATAACTTCACACTGGAAGGTTTGCATACCTATGTTTTCCTGCGCCAACGGCTCAAGAATCTCGTGTTGGGCAATCCAGACATGGTTCGTTTCCTGACCGATCGGGGCTGGCAGTACGACGCCGGTTCCCTACCGCCGACCCTTGAGGCCTGGTACTCCCCTGATTTTGCACCAGTGGGCTGGGAACTGACGCACACAATACTCGACAGCCTGCATAGCGATACCCAAAAAGATGGTGTACCATTCTTGCTCGTCATATTGCCGGGACGACCCCAGACCATCGAAAGTTATGCCCGCGTCACCGATCTGCTTTATGGTGATACACCCGCCGGGGCTGAATTTCACAAGGACCCGCAGCGGCCTCAGACCACCCTTAAGCAATGGGCTGATGAACAGGGCGTGCTCGTGCTGGATACCCTTGATTCGTTAAAGCAAATGGCCGCGGCAAATTCAATTAACCTGGTTGACGGTCATTTCAATGCGCTTGGCAACCAGGTAATTGCCCATGATATTTTTACTTTCGTGACCGAAAACCATCTGTTGAGCTAATGAGTATTTCTCTATCCGTATCAATAACCCAAACACAGGACGCGGAGCACCAACACAGGTGGACCTTGTTGCCGAAATTTCGCCTGATTGTCGACTCTAGCTTCTAATACAATCCGGCCTGCGCATCATCATCTAGCATTTGTTCGACTTGATCTACCGGTGCAGTGACCCCGCCATACTGCACCACCGCCCGCGCCCGATAGGACCTGGTATCGGAGGCGGCCTCCCAGAGATCAGCCCGGATGATACACCTGGGACAGTGGAAAAAGGCCTGATCTACCTGCACAGCGATGACCAGTTCAGGCACTTTGCCGTGCATCGTCATGCGTTGGCGCAGGTTGGTGTCGCGTATAATCTGCGCTTGCCCACATATCCGTAACGTCTCACGATTGCCGGGTATCATAAATAGGAGGCCAACGTGCGGATTCTGGAGGATGTTCGTAAACGTATCCGCCCGGCGATTGCCCGGACGATCAGGGATGAGCAATGTTTTGTCATCCAACGCCTGTACAAATCCCGGCGGATCACCTTTTGGCGACACATCAATATTACCCTGCGCATCCGCCGATGCAATCAACACAAATGGTGATTGGGAAATATAGTCATGGCACAGATCGTCGAGTTCAGAAACCATTGTTCCAATGACGTGCTGGGCTGGATAGCCAATGATTTCCCGTAATTGTGCTTCGGTTGTGATGACTTCTGAGAAGTGATTTTCACCTGTCATGGTTTCCCCTTTGGTCACACTATAGGTTCCGTTTTCCGCCGTCAGTATAGTCGATTATCCAGGGTCCGATGGGGTTCGACTGGAATGCGCTCTGTACTTTGCGTATACTTACCCCGATTTTGGAACCTAATGGGGTAAAAAAGGAACACAAACATGGCAATCAATAAAGTGTTGGTGACGGGCAGCGCGGGTCGCATTGGTAAAGTAACCGCCGCCGATTTGGTCGAACATGGCTACGAAGTGACCGGTGCAGACAAATTCCCGCGTGATAGTTGGGGCACCCAAATCGTTGATTTTGAAGATCTGGGGCAGGTCATTGGTGTGATGCAGGGGCACGATGCAGTGGTGCATCTGGCGGCGATTCCGAGTCCAACGCGCCATACGGCTGATGTCGTCTTCCGCAATAACGTCATTTCAACCTTCAATGTCCTCGAAGCCGCGACGATTCTAGGGATCAAAAACGTCGTAATCGCCAGCAGTCTGTCGGCCTTGGGCACGGCCTACCCGCATCGTGAGTTTAGCCCGCAGCGATTTCCGATTGATGAGGATCACCCGCTGCTTTCACAGGATGCATATGGCCTGTCGAAGATGATCGGTGAAGAGCTGGCCGATGGCTTTGTGCGGCGCGTGCCCGATATGTCGATCGTCAGCCTGCGTTTCACGGCGGTGTTTGATGAAAACGCGGTGAACTGGATTCATCAACGGCGGGACGCGGGACCAGAAGCCGGGCCAAATGGCGCATTCTGGACCTATGTCGATGTCCGCGATGTGGCGGCCTCATGTCGGCTGTCGCTGGAGTACAACACGCCCGGTCATGAGGCGTTTTATATCACAGCGCCCAATATTTACTTGCCGGGGCCGATTGAAGAATTATTGGCCCGCTTTTTCCCCGGTGAGTATCCGGTAGCCGACCACATCAAGGGTGACGTTAGCCCGGTCGATTGCAGTAAGGCTGAGCGCTTGCTGGGCTGGACTGCCCGTTATAATTGGGACGGCACAGAACGGTAGAATCCTTGATGCAACCCGACCCCACAACCGGATTATCCCAACGTGATTCTCGCTTATTATTGCTGCTCGTTTTTTTCAGCGGCTTTGCCAACCTTGCGGCGGAGATCATTGGCCCGCGCCTGTTCGCCTCATTATTCGGCAGTACGACCATTATCTGGGCGGTGATGATTTCCGTCACGCTGGGCGGCCTGGCAATCGGCTATGCGTTTGGCGGACGCTTCTCGGCGGTTCAAGCTAGAGCCGCGTTGCCGGTGCTGCTGGTCGTCAATGCGCTATGGCTCTTGCTCGTCAGTTGGATCGTCTGGCGTTTACCCGCGACCATCGCCGCTTTTGGCATCCGGGTTGATTTGACCGTCATCATTTTGACGGTAATGGCGGCGTTTCTGATACCGTCGATTCTGTTCGGTATGATCTCGCCGCTGGCGATTGCCTTGCTGTCGGTTGGACGTTCCCCGGAGGGCATCAGTCGCATTGTCGGGAATGTGTTTGGGTTGAGCACCATCGGCAGTGTGTTAGGGGCACTGGCAGCGGCCTTCCTCTTCATCCCCTGGATTGGCCTGACCACGTCGTTACAAATTTTCGCCGCCGGTTTGATCGCCTTTGCGGGCTATTTCTGGCTGCTGCCGGGTCGCTGGCGGGTTGGCGCGGCAATGGCGCTGGTGGTGTTAATTCCACAGCCTGATTACCACTGGCAGCAAAACGCCGACCAGATCCTGTTGGCGCAGCGTGAGGGCTATTATCAGACCATGCGCGTTTATGAAGACCTCGGCGAAAACTTTATTCAGATGTTCCTCGGCCCGACCTTTCACTCACGGGTGGATAAGATCACTGGCGATCCACTGTTCAGCTATGCTGATATGCTGCTGGAACGCATCGGTGACGTTGATGGCAAAGACGCCGTGATTATCGGCGGGGCTGGACATGCGCTGGCGCACTGGCTGGAACGATGGGGCGCGATGGTTACTGAAGTCGAAATTGACCCGTTTGTGATTGAACTTTCTGACGAGTTCTTTGGCCCGATTGCTGGTGAGACGGTGATCGAAGATGGGCGCATCTATCTGCAACGATTGGCCGATGCGAGCGTTGATCTGGTGCTGGTTGATGCCTTCGACGGGGCGGGCAATGTGCCACCACAACTGACAACGCTAGAATTCTTCGCGGATGTACAACGCGTGCTGCGACCTGAAGGCCGGATGCTCTACAATTTTATCGGCACGCCCGCAGGCCCTCGTTCGGGTTCGTTTTGGGCGATGGCCGCGACGTTAAACGCCGCCTTTACTGATGCCGGAGCCTCAGTCACGACCGGCGATACATCGACCAACATCATCCTGATTGGCTCACCGTCGCCGCTGACAGATGTGGCGCATGAGGACCTGCCCGATGGCGGCTTCATCCTGACGGATGATCGCAATCCAATGGAGTGGTTCCTCAGTCAGGCCCGGGATTTCTTCTACTTCCGGTATTAAATTTTCCCGACTCAAGCCGGGGGCAACGGCCAATCGAGTACACCACAACGGGTCGCCCATTCGGCATAATGTTGGGACAGCTGGTCCGCGACCGGTCGATTGCGGTCATACAGATTGTTGAGTTCGGTGCGGTCCTCGACGATGTTATAGAGTTCCCAGGTGCCGGGATATTTGCGCACCAGCTTCCACTCGTTCGCCCGAACCGCCCGGTTGCCCTCATGCTCCCAGAACAGCGGACGTTCCCGCTGCCAGGGTTGACCGTAAAAAACTGGGAGCAGACTCTCGCCGGCCAGTGACGTAATCGGCTTGTCGTTGTATTCCGCCGGATAAGCCGCCCCGCTGATCTCGAGGCAGGTTGCCATGATGTCGATGATGTGCGCCGGGGTATGGGTGATGCTGCCTGCATCAATCGCGTCCGGCCAGCACGCGATAAAGGGCGTTGAGATGCCGCCCTCATGCACCCAATGTTTGTACAGCCGGAACGGTGCATTGGAGGCATTAGCCCAGGGCAAATCATAGCTCATAAACGTGTCGGCCTCGCCCGGACGCAGGTCGACTCGATTGCCCACCTGCAAGGGCTTGCCGCCGGGTGCGGGCATCGTGTTATAGCGTTCGACGCCGCCGTCCTCGCGCAACAACTCAGCGCAACCGCCATTATCTGCCAGGAACATGACCAGCGTATTGTCCTCAATATTCAACTCACGCAGCGTGTTGATGATCTTGCCAATCCCCTGGTCCATGCGGTCGATCTGTGCCGCATACACCGCCATGCGCAGGTCTTCCCAGTCCTTGTTTTGAGCATCAGTCCAGGCGGGAGCGTCGTTGTCGCGGGGTGAAATCGCCCAGCGCGAATCCAGGATGCCCATACCATTGAGTTCTTCGTGACGCTGGGTGCGTAACGTGTCCCAGCCCCGGCGGTATTGGCCTTCATAACGGGCGATGTCCTCCGGCAGGGCGTGTAACGGCCAGTGCGGGGCAGTGTAGGTGACGTGCAGGAAGAAGGGTGCGTCCGCCGTGTGGGCTTCGGTAATCATGGCCGCCGCGTTGTCACTGATGGCATCGGTGTAGTAGTAATCATCGTCCTCAAGGTCGACCGGCGTCTCATTGTCCACCAGCGCATGAGGACGAAAATAACTGCCCGCGCCGACCAGCGTGCCATAGAAGCGGTCGAAGCCCCGCTGCCGGGGGGTGGGATAGCCCTTTGAACCGGGTTGCCAGGTTTCAGGTTTTTTCAAATCGTATTGCCCGCCGACGTGCCATTTGCCGCTCATGAGCGTTCGATAGCCCGCTGTCCGCAACACTTCAGCGATGGTGACACAGTTGTCATTGAGATAGCCCTGGTAGGCGGGCCAGCCCGCATCGTAAACCATGTGGCCGACACCGGCTTGATGCGGATAGAGACCGGTGAGCAGCGCAGCCCGTGATGGACAACAGCGGGCATAATTGTACATCTGTGAGAATCGTTGCCCGCTGGCCGCCAGCCCATCGAGATTCGGGGTTCGAATCTCCGAGCCATAACAGCCCAGATCGGAAAAGCCCATGTCATCCGCCAGAATCAGAATAATGTTGGGTCGCTTGAGGGACATATTTTGCTCCAGATCAGACATGCTTGTGCTCCTTCCGCCAATGGCATGGTTCAATTTGTTCGCGTCAGCGGACGCCCAAAAGGGCTTCCCTACACTAGACTGCCCCTGTGTAGGTATAGGCTTCTGTCTATCCGCCGCAATATGCTAGCATGATTATCCAGTTGCGATCAGGAAAAGCAAAAATGGCGCCAGTCGAACAAATTCTCACGGACCTGAAATTGCCGGATACAACATGGCGGCAACCGTGTTTGATTGCCACATTTGGATTTCCCGGTGCAGGTAAGACGGCGGTGGCAGCGACCATCGGTGAGCGCTTGCCCCTCGTGTGCCTGACAACCGACCTGATCCGCTTGCGATATGGATTTGCCAGCGGCCCCGAAACATTGGCGGCGATGTGTTCAGTGGCTGGGGCCTTGTTCAGCCAGAATTACAGCGTCATCTTCGATGGTATCCACATGCTGCGCAAGAATCGGCAGGCGCTGCGTGAATTTGGGAAGGCAAATCAAGCGGAAGTGCGCTTTGTCCACGTGTGCGCCTGGCCTGACGTCATCAAACAACGCCTTAACGACCGGTTAGCCAACCCCGAAGCCACCTATCAGCAGGGCAAGTTCGTCATCACCGACGCGCATTTCCAGCGCATCATCCACTATTTTGAGGCACCATCTGGTGAACCCGATGTGGTTGAAGTGGACACCTCGTCAGCAAGTGTATCGACTTCGGATCAATTGCATTCACTGTACGCCGAATTAGTGGTTTGGTTGAAAGCGGCATAGGCTTGATGGAATTTGCGTTGGCAATGGGTCATGAGCAACCGAGCCGGTACGCTAGAAATCTGATTGGTTATTGACATTAATTCGAGATTAGAAAACTGATCTGAAGTATAATATTTAGCGACCAAAATATTGATGGCCTATTCCATAAAACTTAGGAGACTATTGTGAATCGAAGCATTATTTTAGCGTTTGTTGCAGTCCTGATGCTCGTCTTGCTACCTGCACAGGCCCAGGACATTACTATCGGCGAACTCTATTCGAATGAGACCATCGGGTGTCCGCCGGAAATTGTGAGCGGGATGGCATTCAACCCACCCCCTGCACAGCTTCAGCAGTGGCCTAATTTGGAAGCTGGAGTCGAGATCGAAGGCGAGACCTATGCGTGTGGTATCGTCGTCGTACCGGAGAACTATGACGAACCCGACGGTCGCAAGCTGGAACTGTTCTATTTACGCTTGTTTAGTTCTTCACAATCCCCTGCACCAGATCCGGTCATCTATCTGTCAGGTGGTCCCGGTCAATCGGCGAGTCACGAAATGTCAGGCATTCCTGGTCAATTGTCGAATCTAAATGAAGTGCGTGAGCGACGCGATGTTATCGCCTACGATCAGCGTGGCACAGGATACTCGAATTATCTGATCTGTGCGCCCTTTGTCTCGGCGTTTGGCATCCTGGAAGAAACCACCGATGACCCGGATACGGTCGCAGGAGTCGAAGCCATCTTTGCTGACGATATTGCGACGCAGGGTGTATTGAAATCAATCTGTGCTTTAGCCTATAATGAGAGCGGCGTTGTTGATCTGGCACAATACAATAGTGTTGCGAGCGCCCGCGATATACAGTCAATCGTGCGGGCATTGGGCTTTGAAGAATATAATTTGTATGGCACCAGTTATGGAACACGCTTAGCACAATTTGCGATGCGCGAAACCGCCGATAATATTCGTAGTGTAGTTTTGGACGGTGTGGTTGCGCCAAGTATCTCCAACATCGCGTTTACATTTGCCAGCTATTTTGAGCACTATGAACAAATCTTCAAACAATGCGAAGAATATCCAGCATGTGCCGAAGCCTATCCCAATTTATATGAACGGTTTGCCACGTTATTGGCTGAACTCGAAGCAACCCCATTGCCCGTTGATCCGCCGATTTTGGTTGATCCAAAGTTCCTCGCCAAAGGTGCCCCTCAAATTGAACCCATCTTGACAGAATTCACGCCAGATTTCTTTGTTGGGATGGCAAAAATTAATGGCACCTACTTAGGGGGTGCGTTTGCAAATTACATACCGCGTATCATCCATGCGCTCGAAGCAGGTGACATTGATTACATGCGCGCCACGATTGGCACTGACCCCCCAGAAGATGCGCCCTCAGCAAACGAGCTAGTATCGAACAGTGACCCAAATCCAGGGCAGTTTGTAACCGAACAATTCCTGTTCCAACAACCACTGACGGCCTTGCTCACCATCGCCCAGCAAGGTGCTGCTCAAGGGGAAGGTAATCTTGATTCCTACTGGATTTCGACTGTGTTGGGAGATTTTGAGCAACGGTTACTGGCTGGCGATGACCAGGCGGCGATTGTTTCTGACCTGCTCGATCTCGCGCTGATGGCTACCGCCGGTGCAGAATCTCAGGTCTTGATCGACTTTGCGGATGAAAACTTGACCGCCGCTGCGGCAGATCTGGCTAACGGGATTGTCGCCAACATGTCACAGAATGACGTTCGCATGACGCTGTGGGGGTTACAGGATATTGCCAATGCGATGGGGACTGTGCCAGAAGCTAGATCATCTTCGTCCGCAACACAATTTGCAGTCAACTGTGCCGAAGATACTGGATTCGCAAGCATGGAAGATTCAGCAGCATATCTTGCAGCGTCGCCATTTCCACAAATCTTGATTTGGCCGTTGGAATCTAATATGTCATTCTTTACGCCGTGCGAGTACTTCCCGACACCATTGGATGAAAGTGTAACCGAACTGGTCACTGCCGACATCCCGACCCTGATTTTCCAGGAAGGTCTGGACATCGCCACACCATTCTCCTGGGGTGTCACTGTTCACGAAGCACTCCCGAATTCGTACTTTGTCGAATGGCGTAATATGGGGCACATCGCGATCGGACACGATCAGTTCAATTGTGCTGGTGACATCGCCGCCGCTTTCCTGGACTCGCCGTTGCGTGAGCCGGACATCTCATGTTCCCAATCAGATGCCTATCGCCTTCAGTGGGTTTTACCGGAATAGCGTATCCTGAGCAGTATGTGTCACGGGTCAGGCGCGGTCGGAGGTCAGCACTGAACCAACATTAATGTAACGCTTGTACTGCGGGTAGAGAACATGCTGCCCGCAGTTTTCTTTCAACGATCTGTCGCTTTGAGTGACTTTAGTGACCATCCTGCCTGCCTTAAGCTGAATTTGTGGCAGGTTACGCAAAACACATGTTCTGATTTGTGTTATCATGAACATATCAGCACCATATAATCAGGAGCAGTTGCCATGAGCAAAAATCCAGATCACGTGCCTCAGGAAATACTCGACCTGTACGCCCAACTCATCGCTACCCACCCGGACATTGAACTCAAGGGTGGGCAAAAACTGCCGTATACCTCGCTCAATGGCAATATGTATTCCTTTGTCACCAAAGCAGGCAAGGTTGGCTTGCGGCTGGCAAAAGCAGACCGAGAGGCCTTTATTGCAAAGTACGATTCGCGCCTGGCCGAGAATTACGGCGCGGTCATGAAAGAGTACGTCGAAGTGCCCGATGATCTGCTCCAGAACACTGCCGAACTGCAACCCTATCTCGCGCTCAGTTATGAATATGTCCAAACGCTCAAGCCCAAGCCGACCAGGAAAAAGTCGAAGTAGCGCCTGCTGACTCGCTGAAAGCCTGCCCCGATCGTGATTTTGCGTTAAGATAACGTAACATAACCAGGGGGAGAATAGCGATGACACGCATCATTAGGATTAGCAGCGGCAACGTGCAGCTTGACGCGACGCTAAATGACAGCCCAACGGCCCACACCATCTGGAACAAACTGCCGCTGGAAGGGCAGGCCAGCCTGTGGGGTGACGAAATCTATTTTGAGATTCCGGTGAATGTCGGCGCAGAGGATGATGCCCAGGCCGAAGTCAAAGTCGGTGACATTGCATTCTGGCCGCCCGGCAGCGCGTTTTGCATCTTCTTTGGGCGCACTCCGGCCAGTACTGGAGCAGCACCGATGGCCGCCAGCGCTGTCAACCCCTTGGGTCATATCGATGGCGATCTGCGTGACCTGCGGACGATCAAAAGCGGTCAGATTGTGCGGCTGGAACGGGTTAATGACTGATTGAAATATGACAATTGACATGCCGCGACCCCCCAACAATTGAGTGGTTTTTTCGTTTAGAACCGTCTAAAATTATGTTAACGTTTATTGGAATAAAATCATGTTCATCAGCGAAAGCCTCCGAATTGCGGTTGTCGCTCTCGCCCAGAATCGTACCCGGGCGCTATTGACCACGCTGGGCATCATCATCGGTGTGGGCGCGGTCATCGGCCTGATTACCCTCGGCCAGGGGGTAAAAACCTACGTGACCGATCAGTTTCAATCCCTCGGCGCGAACTTACTCACAATCACCTCGAAAACACCCCTCAGCGAAGACCGATTACGTATCGAACCTTTGACCAATGCCGATGTGTCGGCCTTGAATAATCCGTTAATCGCCCCCAGCATCAGCCTGACCAGCGGGCAACTGAATGTGATCGCTTTCATAGCAGCCGACGGTGAGCATCTGCGGACAACGGCGCGGGGCGTCACGCCCAACATGGTCGACATTCTCAACTGGAATGTGCGCGATGGTGAATTCATCACTGAAGAGCATAACGCCGGTCATGATCGGGTGATTGTGTTGGGTGAGGAAGTTGTTGAAGAATTGTACGGTCAGGCCGATTGGAATCCGATTGGCACGACCCTCCGCCTCAACAACCAGGCGTTTACGATTATTGGGGTGATGGAAGCCCGCGATGCCGGGTTCACCAATGACAACATCGCCGTCTTTATCCCGCTCAGTACCGCGCAATCGCGGTTAACCAGTTCTTACTATCGCGGGAGTTATGCTGTCAGTGTCATCTATGCCCAGGCGCGTTCCGAAACTGCCGCCGCCAGTGCTGAGGACGAAATCAACCGTTACTTCTACGATCAGCACGACATCAATACCGCCGATGAAGCCGATTTCGAGATCTCTAACCGCGCTGAACTCCTGGAATCGGTCGATCAAATCCTGGGCGTGTTGACCGTGTTTCTGGGGTTGATCGCCGGGGTATCGCTGGTGGTGGGCGGCATCGGCATTATGAATATCATGCTTGTGACCGTGACCGAACGCACCCGTGAGATTGGCCTGCGTAAAGCAGTCGGTGCCCAGCCGCGGGCGATCTTGCTGCAATTCCTGTTTGAGAGCATTATCCTGTCCCTGGCTGGTGGCGCGATCGGGGTCGCGATTGGGGCGGGCATCGCCGGGCTGGGTAACTTGCTGGTGCCCGACCTCACGCTGCAAGTGTCAGCGGGCGCGATTTCGCTGGCGACAATTGTTTGCATCACCATTGGCGTTGGCTTTGGCATTTATCCGGCGAACCGGGCGGCGCGGATGAATCCGATTGATGCCTTGAGGTATGAATAATGTTTGTCAAAGTGCGCGAGAATGCGCGGGTGGCCGTCAACGGCCTGAAGAGCAACAAATTACGCTCAGCCCTGACCATGCTGGGCATGACTATCGGCGTGGCCTCGGTGATTCTGCTGGTCTCAGTGGGGCAGGCGGTCGAGCAGTTTATCGTTGATGAATTCTCGGCGTTCGGCTCCAATTGGGTACAGGTGATGGGTACGATCTCCAATACGGCGGATACGACCGGGACCAGCCAGCGCGAAGCTGATATGGTGCAGATGTTCGTGCCGTTTACCGAGAGTGATTACGATGCCCTGTCGGACAACTTTCGCGTTCCCAGCGCCTCCCAGGTGGCGGCGATGGCCGGCGTGCCCTTCCCGGTGCACTACGGTGGACAGACGGAACCACTGCAAGTCTTCGGCGTTACGGCCAATTACCTCGACATTCTCAATATTCACGCCGGGGTAGGTCGCGATTTTGATGAGATCGACGTGAATGCGGCGTCCCGCGTGGTGCTGTTAGGCGTCGATGCGGCGGACATCTTGTTTGCGGGTGAATATCCGATTGGCAAACAGGTCCGCATCGGCCCGGTGAACTTCGAAGTAATTGGTGTCCTGGAAGACTTCGCCAGCAGCATGGACCAGGATGATAACGAGATCGTCCTGGTTCCGATTACGGCAGCCTGGAAGCGGCTTGGGATTGATCGCACCCTGAGTGGTGAGTATGCCATTACTGCAATGATTGCCCAGGCCGCGTCTCCGGGCGTGGTAGATTCGCTGGTTGACGAAATGAAGGATGTGCTGCGCGAGGAACATGACCTGAACTACGATGATGACGACGATTTCCAGATCATTGCGCTCACCGATATTCTGGAAACGCTCAACGCCATTACCGCGTTATTGACGGTTTTTCTGGGTCTAATCGCTGGCATCTCGTTGTTAGTCGGTGGCATCGGCATCATGAATATCATGCTGGTGACGGTAACGGAACGCACCCGCGAAATCGGCCTGCGCAAGGCTGTCGGTGCCCGTCGCCCCGACATTCTGTCACAGTTTCTCACCGAGTCGATTGTGCTGGCGCTGGTGGGCGGCCTCATCGGAACCGGCATCGCCGTTGGCTTTTCGCTGCTGGTCACGCTGGCCGTTCCCGACCTGAGCGTGATTGTCCAGCCGTCGAGCATCGCATTGGCGACGACCATTACCATTGCAACTGGTGCCTTCTTTGGTGCCTATCCTGCCAATCGTGCGGCGGGGCTGAACCCGATTGACGCCTTGCGGCATGAGTAAATCAGTGCGTTTGCGGAAGCTGAATTATTGACAGATGTTTCTCAGATAATCGGGCTTTATAGGGCGACTTGGCGAGTTGGCCCTAAAAACGATGGTGTTGATCAACTCATTTTTAGGGCGCTACGTTCGCCAACAGCACCACAAACCACATTGCTCGCGTAACATCCGCCGTTTACTTCACCCGCACCACATCCTGACCGGCCAGCATATCGTCATTCAGCTCAATCCCCATCCCCGGTGCCGTCGGAATAGGCAGATGACCATCGACAATCTGTTGTTCGGGAGCGACATCCACCAGGTTGTAATTATCCACGTGGCGATAGGGGAAGGTCTCCTGAATGATAAAGTTGGTGATGCACGCATCCAATTGAACTGCCGCCGCCGTCGCGACCGCAGTGGCACAATTATGCGGCTGTACATGCAGATTGTAGGTTTCAGCGTAGCTCGCGATCTTCTTCAATTCGCTGATGCCGCCCGCCAGACCGATGTCGGGTTGGAGGATGTCGATCACCTGTTGCTCAATATATTGGCGGAAGCCATAGCGCGTATACAGGCGTTCCCCGGCGGCGATGGGCATGTTGACGCTTTCGGAAACCTTGCGCATTGACTCGACGTTCATGGCATCCACTGGCTCTTCATAGAAGAACGGGTCAAATTCCTCCAGTCGCCGCCCCACTTCAATTGCCGATGTTACGCCCAGGTTGCCATGCACCTCCACCAGAATCTCGATGTCGGGGCCAACCGCCTCGCGCACGGCTTTGACCCGCGCCACCGCCAGATCCGCCCGCTCCCGCGTCAGTGCTCGCGGCGAATAATCCCAGACACCATCGGGCCGCACGGCAAAGGGGTCATATTTCATCGCCGTGAAGCCATCGGCCACCACCTTTTGCGCCGCTTCTGCATATGATTCGGGCGAATTGCAACCGGCGTACCAGTCATTGGCGTAGACCCACAATTTATCGTGACACCTGCCGCCGAGCATCTCGTACACCGGCACACCCAACGCCTTGCCTTTGATGTCCCACAGCGCAATGTCAATGGCGCTCATGGCACCGTAGACAACCGGTCCGCCACCCTGCCCCCAAAAGGTGCGGCGGAACATCTGGTCCCAGAGGTAGTCAATGCGGAAGGGGTCCGCGCCGATGAGTAGATTTTCCGCTATGTTTTTGACCATGCCCGCGCCCGCCGAACCGCCGACACCGTAGGCCAGCGCCACCTCGCCCGCGCCACTGATGCCTTCGTCGGTGTTGATGCGGATAATCACCGGATGCCATTGCGGTTTGTCATAGTCGGGGAACTTCAGTTCATAAATTTCGACCTCAACAATTTTCATTCTTATGCGCTTTCCTGATATAAGTGTATAAACATCCGCCCGGATTATAGGCAAGGTCCCCCTCGCCTGCCACAGACCAGCCCGTCCCAATTCGGCCTATTTTAAACTGGTGCTTGCAACTCCGGTTACCGGAGGTTGTATAGTATTACTCAAGAAGGCAGCCTTCATTTATATGTCAAAACCAGTTCGTGCCGGAGGATCAACATGTTGAAGATTGGTGAGTTCTCGCGCCTGTGTCAGGTTACGGTTAAAACCTTACATCACTACGATGACATTAGCCTGTTGAAACCAGCGCAGGTCGATCAATTCACCAGTCATCGCTTCTACACGCTGGAGCAGTTGCCGCGCATTCACCGCATTATGGTCCTAAAAGAAATGGGCCTGTCGCTTGAACAAATTGCGACCATGCTGGACGGCGACCTGCCGACGGATCACCTGCGGGGGATGCTGGCGCTCAAGGAAGCGGAAGCGCAACAACAGATTGATGAAGTTCAGGTACGACTGGCCCGCATCAAATTTCACATCCGACAAATTGATTTGGAGGCAGACATGTCACAACTTGATATTCGCATCAAAAAAGTGGAACCCGTCCGCGCTTTGACCCTGCGCTTTCTTGCCAAAGATCACGGCGATATTGAACGTGTTGGCAGGGAAATGATGCCCACATTACTTGCACATAAATTGATCGGCGACGATAGCGCTCTGGCCCGCCCGTTTCAGATTGTATATGCCAAAGAGTATCATCAAACCGACGTGGACACTGAATTCGTCTATCCTGTACCGGCCAGATGGCAAGACGACTTACCGCTACCGACCGAGGGTACAATGACCATCCGGGAAGTTCCCGGTGTCGCCGCAGCGGCTACCTACATCTATCACGGTGATCCTGACAACATCAATGAAAACCTGGTTGACTTGGACCGCTGGGTGGTTGCCAACGGCTATAAACTGAGTGAGCAGATTCGCATGGTGGTGCTGCGCTTCCCCTATGATGAAAATCAACCACTGACTGCGGATGCGGAGATCAACGCCAGCCAATGGATGATGGAAATCCAATATCCGCTGGAAAAAGCGTAGCCTCCAACCGTTACAGCGCTGACCGCCAGGATTCTGCGCCCCAGTGTTCAACGACCTGACCGTTCTGGATGCGCAGAATCTCCAGCGTTTCGCGATGCAGCTTGACGCCTTCGTGATCAACGCCGCGCCACAGTAACCGCGCAGCAACCCGGTCATTCTCGGCCAGCACATCCTGAACATCAACCCGCAGGCTCCGGGTGGCGGCAAGCGCATTCGTCACAATTTGCTTGAATTCTTCAGGGCCATCAATCGTCCAATCAGCGGGCTTTTGATGGTCCACATAACCGGGCGCAAAGATAACATCCACCTGCGAAAGATCGCCGGTGTTGAACGCCGCCACGATTTGCTCCAGCAGGGCTTTGTTTGCAGCAGTGTCGTGGACCATCGAGGATTCTGCTTTCTACTTGTTCGATCATATGCGATTGCAAGCTAAAATAAGGAGTCCTTTTTATTCAAACCCCTCCCCTTACTCCCCTCCCCAAAGCGTTAAGGAGGGGAAAGCGTAGCCGAGTTAGAACAAAGATCGCGCAAAGAGAAATAACTTTCTCATAAAGACTGATGCTGATTGTACGCCCCGGCAGGCCGCTGTCAACCGTTGGCGATTTCCAACCAATTGTTAGCGCATCCGTACCCCGTGTCGTCCAAAACAGACCTATACTATTAAGAATTAGCAAGGTTTGAAAGTTGTTCCGACATTCCGCACCCTAATTCTCAAAAATGGCGAATTATGCGCTAAGCTCTCTGGATGGGGTCAAAGGAGAGCGAGAAACGCATGTCGGAAGCCTACACCACACAAGTTTTGGATCATCTGGGGATTGTAGCTGGCATTTGCCAACGGATTGACTTAATCGGTCAGATCGATGCGCGTATTGCTATTGAAGGACGGAAGGTGAGCATTGGTCAAGCGGTTCAAGCAATGGTCTTGAATGGATTGGGCTTTATCAGTCGTCCCCTGTATCTAAGTCCAGAATTCTTCCGCAACAAACCCATCGACCTGCTTATCGGAGCAGGTCTAGAAGCCGATGATCTGAACGAAGATAGCCTGGGTCGGGCTTTAGATCATGTGTATGCGGCTGGCGTGAGCGAGCTGTTTGCCGCAATTTGCGCCTATGCCCTGCATGAGTTCGGGATCGAGGTACGCTTCGCACACATTGATACAACAGCTTTCAGCCTTGAAGGAGAATACGAGTTCGATGAAGAGCATGAAGATGAACCCCAGCCGATTCGGATTGCCTATGGCTACTCGAAAGACCGTCGTCCCGATCTGAAACAAGCCATCATGGGACTGATTTGTGTCAACGAGACTTCTATTCCCGCTTATCTCACCACCTTATCGGGGAATGTATCCGACAAAACAAGTATGCCGGAGATGGCAAAACTCTATCTTGAACAGTTTGCTGAGGACGATGAAACACCGATTCTGGTGGCAGATAGTGCATTATACAGCGCCGACAATTTACAGCAACTCTCCGAGATCAAGTGGGTGACGCGAGTGCCAATCACGTTAAATGAAGCCAAGACATTGGTTGCAGAAACTAGCCAGGAAGGGATGCAAGCCTGTGAGCGCGCAGGATACTTCTATCGTGAGGTGGAAAGCCACTATGGTGGGATTGAGCAACGCTGGTTGGTGGTGTTATATGAACCACGCCGTGAGCAGGAATTGGCACAATTGCAGAAACGCATCGGGCGTGAAGGCGAAAAACTGGCAAAGAGATTGAAGAAACTGAAACGCGAAGCCTTCAACTGCGAGGAAGATGCTCAAAAAGCCCTGGATGACTTTGGTAAACAGTGGTCATTTCATCTTGTGCGAGGCGCAGTGTACAACGTGACTCGTTACGCGCAACGCGGTCGTCCCAAAGCAGATAGTCCCACCACAACCGAATGGAAGATTGAAGCGAATTTTGAACCGGATGAAGCGGCAATCGCCCAGCAGGAACAATTCCTGGGCAAATATCTGATTGCCACCAATGAACTTGAGCAACAAACCCTACCAACAGCAGAGTTGTTGACCATCTACAAAGACCAGAACCGTAGTGTGGAACGCGGCTTTCGTTTCTTGAAAGACCCGTTGTTTTTTGCGTCACGGTTCTTTCTCAAGAAGCCGTCGCGCATCATGGGGTTGCTGATGGTAATGGGCCTGAGTTTGCTGATTTACGCCCTGGCCGAACATGATCTGCGGCAGAAATTGCAGCAACAGAACCAATCTGTCCCGGACCAGAAAGGCAAACCGACGCAACGTCCCACCATGCGACGGGTCTTCCAGATGTTTGAGGGCATCCACATCTTGCTCGTCGAAACGGAGCACGCACGAAAACGAAGGGTTCTCAATGTCCAACCGGTGCATCTACAGATCGCCGCCTTGCTCGGCCAGCCGATCCTCAAATTCTACGTTTTGACTGAGTGACCTGCGGAATGTCGGTTGTTATATCCATCGCCCAAGTTTTCGCATACAATGGGATGGAACAAATTTTCTATTTAATTTCCGCTATGGAGGACTATTAATGTTTAAAGTAACCAAATTCCCGCATGGTACCTTTTCCTGGGCTGATAATCCATCAACCGATGTCGAAAAATCGAAAGCGTTCTACGCGACAGTGATGGGCTGGGAAACCGAGGATGTGCCGATGGGCGAAGGTCTTTTTTACACCTTCTTCAAGAGCCAGGGTGAAAACGTAGCCGCCACCAGCCCGATGCAACCAGCGATGCAGGCGCAGGGTGTGCCATCACACTGGATGAATTATGTCACGGTGGCTGATGTAGACGCGCTGGCCGCCAAAATCCCCGGCCTGGGCGGCACCGTCGTGTCAGCGCCATTCGATGTCTTTGCGGATGGCCGAATGATGGTGTTGCAGGATCCGGCGGGCGCAATGGTGGCCCTGTGGCAGCCCAAAGGCAGTATCGGGGCGGGGCTGGTCAACACCCCCGGTGCGATGGCGTGGAATGAATTGTCAACCCGTGACCCGCAAAAGGCCAGAGATTTTTATGGCAAGCTGCTCGGCTGGGAATTCAACACCGATGACGCCACTGGCTATAATTACATCCTCAACAACGGGCGCATGAACGGCGGCATCTTGCCGATGGACGAGAGCTATGGCGATATGCCCCCGGTCTGGACGACCTATTTCTCCGTCGCGAACATTGATGAGGCCATCGCCAAAGTAGAAGCGAATGGCGGCAAGATCATGATCCCGAAGACTGAAGCACCGGGCGTCGGCCATTTCTCGGTCATCAACGATCCGGCAGGCGCAGTTTGCACCATCATCCAACTCAACGAGCCGCAGCCCTGGGACGTATAAGCGGACAATTATTTTCTAGACCCAAATGCGAGTCGCACGGGCGGCTCCTTTTTTGCATGATTGACCCAGCCGGTTTGGCATATTGTCGGGCACTGGATTACAATGCGGATGTGATTATCCATACCCGTGAGGTCACCTGATGACTGCCT
The DNA here is from genome assembly GCA_965223835.1 of Phototrophicaceae bacterium. Classification (GTDB taxonomy): domain Bacteria; phylum Chloroflexota; class Anaerolineae; order Aggregatilineales; family Phototrophicaceae; genus CAVYXZ01. Next base: position 449,586 of record OZ245023.1, on the reverse strand, counting down.
ATCGTCTGTTTGTGAAACCCTGGAAAGACCTGAGCATGATTGAGATGGCGCGGCACGTGCGCGACCTCGGTTTTGATAATATTGAACTGCCCGTGCGGGCGGGTTTCTGGTGTGAGCCAGAGCAGATCGAAACGGACCTCCCCCGGATTGCGACACAACTGGCCGACGAAGGCGTGCGCATCGGCAATATCACGGCCAACAACGCGCTGGATGATGAGCGACTGTATGCCGCGTGTGCTGCCGCGGGCATCCCCATGAACCGCATTATGTGCCGGGTTGCAGGACGCAATTACTGGGAAGCAGAAAAAGCCGCCCGCCAGGAACTGGACGCCGCGCTGCCCCTGTGCGAACAATATGGTGTTCAGATCACAATTCAGAATCACTCGCGCAATTTTGTCGGCATCAATGCGATGGGTCTCTACCATCTACTCAAAGACTACGACCCACGCCTGATCGCGGCCTGCTGGGACCCGGCGCACAACGCGCTGGAAGGTGAACAACTCGATCTCGCGCTGGACATCATTGCCGGGCACCTGAGCATGATTAACCTCAAGAATGGCTTCTGGCAGCGCACCAATGGCCCCGAAGCCGCGCAGGCCGAATGGCGCATCTTCTGGACCGCCGGGCATCAAGGTCGGGCGTCCTGGTCGCTGGTTGCGGACAAACTCAAAACGATGCAATACACGGGACCGCTGTGTTTCTCGGCGGAGTATACCGATGAGGAGTCGGTTGACCGCCTCATTGTTGCTGATCTGGCCTATGCACGGACGCTGTTTGGGTAGGAATTTATGCCATCAGATTAGCCCGAAAACCAGCGGGGTAAAGATCCTGCCATTCGGTGCGTAAAACCCCATAACCGAGGCCATCATAATAGTCGCCGTCTACAATCCGGGCATTACGGAAACGGGCTTCGGCTTGATAACCCAGCTTTTCGGCCAGCCGCATCATGCCGTGATTGCCCGACCAGGTCCGCAAATCCAGGCGTACCCAATCTGGTTGCTGCTGGAAGAGATAATCCGTCCACAGACCCAGCGCTTCATAGCCGATGCCCTGCCCCCAGTTCGCCGGGTCATAGATCACGATGCCCAGCGCCGCCCAGTTGGTTTCCTCACTAATCCAGTAACGCGAGACCATGCCTACTAACCGATAGTCAGCCCGGTCGGCAATCACCAGACGGGTGCGCACCGGCGGCCAATCGTTCGCGACGATCCGCGCCGTAATTTTCTCAATCAGCTCGTCAACTTCGGCCACTGTCATGGGTGGATAATAGGGGCCATCGAGCGCCTGCCACTGCTGACCCGGTTGATTCCAGTGGCGATAAGTTTCGAGGTCGCCCTGACGGATAGCACGCAATCGAATTTTTCGCCCGTCAATACTGACCATTTTTCCGCCATTATTTCTAACATCAGCAACGATAACCGTATTCTAATAAATGCCAGCCATTTCAACCAATACCTCCCTCAACCGAGGGGTAACAATGCGCCACTGTTTGATTGTGGTTGGCAGGGCCCAAATCATGCCGGCATTACAAATTGCTTTACATGTTAAGAAATGTGGTATATCCTTAACATATTCTTAAACTTATGGCAGCTTCATATGGAACTGGTTTTTATTCTGGCATTAGCGCTGCTCTACGGCTATCTCAATGGCTTACATGGTTCGGCCAGCATCGTGGCAACCGTTGTTTCTTCGCGGGCGCTAGAACCGCGGGCCGCACTCATGCTGGCGGCGGTGGGCATTGGTCTGGGACCATTATTGCTGGGGGTGGCCGTTGCCAATACCATCGGTGCTGAACTGATTAGCCCCCAGGCGACGACCGTACCGGTCCTGGTAGCCGCATTAGTCGGTGCCATTGCCTGGAGCAGTTTGACATTGCGCCTTAACATCCCCTCCAGCCTCTCTCATGCGTTAATCGGCGGGATCATCGGTGCCGGGTTGGCGGGGTTCGGCTTAAATGGTATGCAGGTTGCCGGCCTGAACAAGGTGTTGCTGGCCTTATTTCTCTCGCCCCTGCTGGGGTTAGGCAGTGCCTTTCTCCTGACGCGCCTGACATACCGGCTGACGATTCGCGCAACGCCGGGGATGAATCGCTGGTTGCGCCGCTGGCAGGTCATCTTCTCCATGCTGCTAGCCGTCGCCTTTGGTGCAAACGACGGTCAAAAAATCGTAGCGGTGATGACGCTGGGCCTGGTGGCGACCGGACTGCTAGATTCATTCTCCATTCCGTTATGGGTCGTCTGCCTCAGCGCTACGACGATTGCAGTGGGCACATTGGTCGGTGGTTATGGCGTCATGCGAACACTGGGCAGCAAATTCTACAAGATTCGCCCGGTTCATGGCTTTAGCTCACAGGTCGCGTCTGGCTTAATCATTCTGGGCGCAGGGCTGGCCGGGGGTCCCGTGAGCGGCTCCCAGGTGGTCACATCGGCCATACTCGGCTCTGGTAGTGCCGACCGATTACACAAAGTCCGCTGGCACGTTGCCCAACAGATTCTGGTCGGCTGGTTGCTCACCATTCCCCTATCGGCAGTGGCAAGCTGGATCGTCTATGTTGTAATTTATCATGGATAAAATCAAAAGCTGGGTAGGGCGGAGGTTTACCCGCAAGCCAAATCAATTCCTGGCCCGACTCTGTGAACAATCCACCTTCGTGCTGTATGGCACCGACGCACTCTTGCAATATATTGAAGAACCCTCGCGCAAAAACGCGGCCCGGGTTCGCATCTATGAGAAAAAAGCGGATGAAGTTCGCCGCACCCTGATTATAGAACTGGGCAATACGTTCATCACGCCCATCGACCGCGAAGATCTGTTCGCGCTGTCCCGTTCCATTGACGATATTCTGGATTTTGCCTACGCTACGATCCATGAGATCGACGCGCTCAATGTGAAGCCGGATGCCTATCTGGGGCAGATGGCGGCGTTGTTGCACACCGGCGCCACCGAAATTTATCACGCTATCACCCAACTGGAACGGGAACCACACCTGGCCGACCAGCACGCTGTTAAAGTTAAAGCGCTGGAAAATCGCATGGAAGCGTTATATACGCAAGCCATTGCCGACCTGTTCCAGTGCCCGCGTGATCTGACCGAGGTGGTCCATATGATGAAGCTACGCGAGATTTATCGCCACCTGCTGCATGCGGGTCAAACGACCGAGCAGGTGGCGGATAATATCAGCGATATTGTGATGAAATTCTACTAACCGCACAAACCTTTAGCCAGTTTTGCAACAGTGGCATCACGCGTGTTTCGCTACGAATCATCCTCATCACGGTCATCATGATCGTCATCTGAACCAGAGCCGGAACCGCTGCTGCCGCTGGAATGGGAACCGTCATCATCGTCATCGGCGTTGCCTGGCCCGGAGTTCTCACTCGGTCCAGAGTTGTCGTCATCATCATCGTCAGCATTGCCCGGACCGGAGTTGCTGCCGGACCGACCGCTATTACTCGATGAACCACTACTGCCCGATTGACCGTCCTGAGACGGCTCGACGATTGGCGCAAAGGGCAGGAAAAGTCGCTGACCGATCACAATCAGGCCGGGGTCATCCAGGCAATTGACCGTCATTAATTGCGCCAATGTGATACCGGTTTGTGCCGCCAACGTTGAGAGGGTGTCGCCACTGCGAATCGCGTAGCTAATCCAGTCTGCCGGGGGACTGGGTTCACAGCCGCTAGTGGCCGGGAGAACCGTTGGCATCGGTGTCACGGTCGCAGTCGGCAGAGGCGGCGGTGTGATGGTCGCGGTCTGGGTCGGCGACGGCGTATTGGTGGGCGTTGCAGTTGTCGAAGGGGCAAGAGTCGGCACCATCGTGGGTGATGGCAGTGGCAGGTCACCCGGTTCGATGATCGTCATACGCTGCGCGACTAATTCGCCGCTTGCAGTGGTTTGGGCGACCACCGCAACTCTGGCATTCAAGGTGACGGGAGCCGCGCCGGGCGTCCCCGTCGGCACGGATAATGCTAAACCCGCGACCTGCCAATTGGGGCCGTCTATTGCGGTCACCTGGCCGATAAAATCAACCGACTCGGATCGCTGCAACGCCTGCAACTGGCGAATTTCGTCCAAACGCCGTTGTCCAAATTGCGGCGCCAACTGTGCATCTGCCAGAACACGCACATTTTCCGTGAGCCGCTTGAGGCCATACAGCGGATCACCGGGGAGGCTACTCTCAGCCGCAAGCGTGGCACCCCCTAGAAATGAACTCATAATGAGTACTAACAGCGCGGCGGCTGCTACCAGGCGCTGGATAGGTTGCCAGCGATTTCGACGCACCAGAGTGGGTTGTTGTAACGCCTGGAGCACGCGTGCCCGGCCTCGATCTTGCGCCGTCTGAACCTCCAGTGGATTGGGGCTGGCCTGTTTGATCGCAAAGCCAGTCTGTAACAGCGGGCGCAGCGCCGTCGCAAACTGTGGATAGGCATCCAGGCAGGCTTGTAACGACTCGCCGTTGTTCAGGCGGTCCAGACAGTCGTCAAATGCAGTTGTGAGGTCGCGCTCAGCCATTTATACTTGCTCCAGTATCTGCCGCAACGTGCCGACGGCCCGAAATTGCAGCGACTTGACTGCACCTACTTGCCGCCCCATGATGTCGGCAGTTTCTTGCAAATTGAGGCCCTGTCCAAACCGCAAAATCAATACTTCTTGCTGATCCTCTGCCAGCATCCGCAGTGCGCGCCGCGTGCGATCAATATCCCAGGCAGCAAATGCCTGCGCTTCCGGGTCATCGGTTGCCGGGACCCATTCATCCAGCGTGGTGGTTGGGAACTGCTTTTGCTTGCCATAATAATCGTGGAGCAAATTGCGGGCCACGCGAAACAGCCAACCGCGCAGACTGGTGCGGGGTGCCTGCCGGGTTTGAAGTGTACTGACAAACTTCACAAATACATCACTCGCCAGATCTTCGGCAGCCTGCCGATCTTCTACCCGCAGGCGAATGAACTGATAGATGGGTGGGAAATAGCTTTCGTAAATGCGCATAATGGCATCCTGATCGCCCCGGCGTGCCGCTGCCAGCAACCGGTCTTCGACATCGAGATCGGGCAACACAATGAGGAACATAGGCGTTCGAGCGTCTACCGCAATGTGAAAGTTAAAAACGTCATTATAGCTGAAATGCATCAGGGCCTCCTGGTTTAGGAGACCCCAACACTTGATTATCAGGCAAGGTTAATCGTCGTCATCGTCGCTATTGCCGGGTCCTGAATTATCGTCGTCATCATCGTCGTCATGGCGATCATCGTTGTCGTCATCGTCGTCATGACTGCCCCGGCCCGAATTGTCGTCGTCATCATCATCGTCATGACTGCCCCGACCCGAATTGTCATCATCGTCGTCATGGCGATCATCGTTGTCGTCATCGTCATGGCTGCCGCGGCCCGAATTATCATCGTCGTCGTCATCATATTCAAACGGCTCATCGGGCAGTAGCAGCGTAGTACCCGCCATCACAACACTCACGTCGTCAATGTTATTCCGGCGTGCGATTTCTTCGACCGTCGTCCCAGCGCGGAAGGCGATATCAGACAGCGTATCACCGGGACGAATGGTGTAGAAATCATCCCAACTGTCATCATCGTTATCATCATTACGATCATCGTCGTCAGCAGCGGCATTTTCGACTTCGCGGGCGACCAGTTCACCGTCGTTATTGCTTAGATGCACTTTGATACGAGCGCCAACGAACAGTTGATTCTTGACCTCGGCAGTCGTAATTGAGATGGTTTGACCGTTCACGACGATAAAGCCATTGCCAATTTCGTCGAGGCGACCCACGATCTCAAATTCACCTGCTCGGCGATCATCGTTGTTATCATCATCGCGATTATTATCGTCATCGTCAGCAGCGGCGTTTTCCACTTCGCGGGCGACCAGATTGCCATTATTATCACGAAGATGTACTTTGATGAGCGTGCCAACCACCAGTTGATTCTTGACCTCGGCGGGCCCAATTGAGATCGTGCGTCCATCCACAACGATAAAGCCATTGCCGATCGCTTCAAGTGTGCCCACGATCTCAAACTCCCCTGCCGGGCGGTTATTATTATCATCAAAACCCGGTTCTGGTGTCACTGCTGGTGAGGCGTCATCATCGAAGCCCGCGACTTCCGCTTCACGCGCCACCAGGTTGCCAGCAGCATCCGGTGACACATGCACCTTGACCAACTTGCCAACAACGATTTCGCCCTTGATCTCAGCCGTACTGATGTCGATAACCAGTCCGCCGATGATGATTGTATCGGCATCTACGGCGTCAACCACACCCGTGATTTCGATCTCGTCATCATTGACGTCAATGATCTGGGCGCTAACCAGTGACCCGGCCAGCAGGCCAATAATCAGCAAAAACATAAACAACCTGTGAAACATTGTGTATCTCCGATTTTATCGATCCGATACGCATAACGACTGGCAAACGCGAAAAAAGTTGTGGTCAATTTTCAAAACGCGTCAAAATCGGCTACTATCTGGGCGGAGGCGAGAATGATGAACGGTATAACTTACCGGGATGTCGTCGCAACGGATGCCAGCGGGTTGGCGCGGGTTCTGGTCAATGCCAATGAGCGTGCCTTTCGCGGGCGGGTGCCAGATCGTTGTCTGGAATTTACCGAAACGGAGAGTGCCCACAACTGGCAGCGCTTCTTCGATAATGACAGCCTGCCCAGCGGGGATTTTCTAATTGTGGCCGAGGCCAATCCATTCGGAGTCGTCGCCTATACCTGGGGCGGCGCTTGCCCTGCCGATGAACAATATCGGGGCGAAGTGCGCCAACTGGCGGTGCATCCTGATTATCAAGGGCAAGGCATCGGACGGCGGCTGGTGCAGATGGTGGCCGAACGATTGGCGCGGCGTGATTGTCATAGCCTGCGGGTTGATGTGCTGGAAGTGAACCCCAACCGTGCATTTTACGAGCGACTCGGTGCGGTATATGTGGCGCAGGGACCGTATGATTGGGACGGCGAGCAATTGACCAGTTATACGTATGGCTGGCGCGACACCGCCACGTTGATTGCGCGATGATTCGAACCTCACCCACATCCGACCCCGCACTGATCGCAGGTGAATCAGCCAAAATGAAGAAGCAGGGCGGTCGTGACTAAATTGCATTAGAAAGGTGGCTGATTTTCACCTCAAGCAATTGAAACCCAACCACTGGAATGTTGTTGTCATCATGTGCTAAAAATAGTACCGATTAAGCATTCAGCCGTAATCATAGAAGAGAATTGCGTATGTCAGAGTTGTTTACACGTCCCAAATACTTTCGCGATGTCATTTTCCACCGCCATACTGATCGCGCCGTCGGCTGGTTAGAGCTGTTTTATGACCTGGTTTATGTGGCAACCTTAATTCAAATTGGGAACTTCCTGAGCGATAACTTAACCCTGGTTGGTTTTGGTCAGTTTCTGGTCTTGATGACGGTGGTCTGGTGGGCCTGGTCGGGTGAGACCTTTTATCAGAATCGCTTCGTGGTGGATGATTTATATCACCGTTTCCTGGTCTTTACCCAGATTTTTGGCGTCGCGACTCTGGGCCTCAGTGTGAGCCAGGCTTTTGGCGATTTATACGTGCAATTTACGCTGGCGTATGTGCTGATCCGGTTCATCATGGTCTTGATGTATGTACGCGCCTATTACGCGCATCCTGAAAGTCGATTGTTTTCCGTCCGCTACATCATGGGGTTCAGTGCCGGGATCGCCGTCTGGCTCGGATCGCTGTTGCTGCCAGCGGATATTCACTGGGTCGGCTGGCTGGCTGGCATCGCATTGGAATTGGTGCTGTTTGCGTTGCCGGTTATGCGAGTCCAATTGGAAAAGTGGGGGCCTGATACCCACCACATCGTCGAACGCTTCGGCATCTTCACCATCATCGTGCTGGGCGAAGCTTTCGTCAAGATCCTCGATGATGCGCAGGGAACCCAATTGGTAATGGAACAGTTGCTGTTCAGCGCGGCGGGGTTAACGGTCCTGTATTCGCTCTGGTGGCTGTATTTCTCCGATACCGCCGGCAAGCTCTTCGATTTTATGTCCAGCCTCAAACCAGTTGCCTGGATCTACGGCCATTTGATTCTGGCGGCTTCCCTGGTGGCATTCGGCGTCGGTGCAAAAAAGTTATTCGCCGAGACCATCGACCACCCTGGCGACCCGGTAACTGCAAAGTATCGCCTGCTGTATGCCACCGCCATTATTATCTTTCTGGTGGCGCTGGCTTTAATTGACTACGGCATGGATGATGAACTCACCCCCCATAGCCAGGTCATCAATGCCCTGATACACCTGGTCAGTGCGTTGGTTGTGCTGGGGGTGGGCCTGCTGGCGACAGAGGTGACCGCTACCCAGTTTGTGGCGATCATCGCGGTCATCATGGTCGTACAGGTTGTGTACAGCATCTACCAGTCAGTCACCGCGCCGGAGCAGCAAGAAACGACGTAAGGCAACCACAATCTTTATGCGGGAAAAACGACCGGCGGCAGGTCGGCGTGATTGAAACAATTTGGAATATGACTGAGAATTTAACTGATGACACCCTCAGACAACAAACAATGGGATGTGCTGGGAATCGGCAACGTGACCGTCGATGACATGCTCTATGTGCAACGCTTCCCGGACCCGGATGTCAAAACGCGGGTGCTGGATCGACGGCGACAGGTGGGCGGATTGACGGCTGTGGCGCTGATGACGGCAGCCCGGTTGGGTGCCCGGTGCAGCTATGCGGCGGTGATGGGTCATGATGAGTTGTCCCAATATGCGCGGCAGCAATTGGAGCAGGCCGGGGTCAACACGGCGCACGTCGTTTATCATGATGATGCGCATCCGGTCCATGCGACGATTATCGTCGGGCAGGACGACCATACGCGTTCGATCTTTTTTGACCCCAGCGGACGTGTTGGCGCGGACGATCAGCAGCCAACCGCCGCGACCATTCAACAAACGCGGGTGTTATTCCTCGATATGTATGGCATGGTCGGCAACCTGCGGGCGGCGAAAATCGCGCGTGAGGTCGGTATTCCGGTCATTGGCGACTTTGAACACGCCGATGTGCCGCGTCTGGACGAACTGCTGCCGCTGGTCGATCATCTGATTGTGGGGCAACGATTCGCCCTGGCCTGGACCGGTGCCGCCGATGTCCCCGCCGCCGTAGCCCAATTGTGGTCTGCTGAGCGCTCGGTGGTGGTCGTGACCTGTGGCGCTGCCGGGGCCTATTATCGGAGCGTCGAGCAGCCGCTTCAGCATCAGGCCGCGTTTCCCGTCCCGGTTGTTGATACTACTGGCTGTGGCGATGTGTTTCATGGGGCCTATGCGGCGCAGTTGGCGCGGGGCATAGCCCTGCCCGAACGGGTGCGTTATGCATCCGCCGCCGCCGCCCTCAAAGCCACTGGTCGCGGCACCACCGGCATCCCCGATGCGCATCAGGTGGAACGGCTGCTCAAGGAGCACGGCGTATGACGCAACTCCCCCCGCTTTTCGTAAAAAACGAGTTGCGTCACGACCCGCCGCCACCGGTCATTTTGGCCCATCCACGTGGAAAAACTGGCCGCAATCCAGCCGATTTGCGCCGTTTTGGTGACTTGCCGGTTTCAGATGACCCGTGTATACTGGAAATCAGTTGCGGTTGCAGCCGCACCTTACCCCTGCGGGGGATTGAAACACCAACCCACGTGATTTGTACGCGATGTTTGCCCCGCGTTGCAGCCGCACCTTACCCCTGCGGGGGATTGAAACGTGTTGGTATCAAGGCGGGTTGTTGGGGTTGTAGTCGTTGCAGCCGCACCCTACCCCTACGGGGGATTGAAACGTTTCCCGGTTGTACCAGTATGCCGGATGGAAAATGTTGCAGTTGCACCATACCCCCTACAGGTCTAATTGCGCGTAAGTAGAGGTCTGGCGTCATGCAACCTCACTCCCAACCCATCTCCAAATTGGAGAGGGGAGGGAGAACCGCAGGTTCGGAAGGGGTGAGGTAAAGGAAAAGCGCGGATTTTTTCATTGAAAAAAGCACCTTACCCTTCCGGGGATTAAAAACCCTTGACACCCGCAGTGGCACTGCGGGTCCGGTTGTATCGCCATCCTGCCAGGATCCAGATGGACACATGACCCATGTTCAGATGCGCGATTCTCGCTAGAATAGACGCAGATGAGCGCGAGGTGGCGATGAATCGATTGAACATGAAGTGGTTGGTGGGGGGCCTGGCCGTGTCAGTCGTGGGCTTTGGCGGGATGCTCGTGCTGGTTACCTTGCTGCTCGTCACGCGCCCTGACGCTGAATCCGCCAACCCGATTGGAGCGCCAACCGCTCTGCCGACAACCGATAGCAATGACCTGGATGGCGATGGTTTGACCAACGATGTTGAGCGCGAACTGGGCACCAACCCGCGTAACCCGGATAGTGATGGCGATGGCCTGAGCGACGGCGAAGAAGTCAACCTGACGGGTACCAATCCGCTGGACCGTGATTCGGATAATGACGGCACGCTCGATGGTGATGAAGATCAGCCACCAATTCTGACAACATCATTGCCGGTTTTGTCCCCACCAACCACGCTGCCACTCCCGGCGACGGCGGCCATTTCACCCGACCAGGCGATCCGGGATTATTATGCGCTGGTTGACGCCGGACGCTATGCCGAAAGCTGGCAACTCCTGACCGATGATTTCAAGCAGATTTTCAACTGCTGTGCGCCTAACTACAACTTCAACGAGTATGTCGCCTGGTGGGACAGCGTGGAACGGGTCGAGTTCGGGTCGGTCTACACGGTGAGCAGCAGCGGTAGTCGCGCGGTGGTCTATGCCAAACTGTCCTATCACATGGTCGCCGGGGGCGTATCGGCGGACAATGCACCCTATTTTGAGCTATCACACGATGGCAGCCAGTGGCGCTTAGAAAATAAGGGTGAGGATGAGACGTTTTGATGCGCGCACTCTATGGTTATGACGCCCAACTTGCGCCCTTTGTGGGGCAATCTGCAACAGAGCAGGCCGACTTGCTGCGTTCCTGGGGCGTCACCGCGATCTTCGGCGGTTACGAAGATGCGGCATTGGTTGATGCCCTGCACGTGGTAGGAAGCAAAATCTACGCGGAGTTCAACTGCTTCGCCCGCCCGGCCTACTGGGAACAATTCCCCGACAGCCGCCCAACCACTGCCGCTGGCACGCCACTGGAACCGGAAGACTGGTATCACGGGGCCAATCCGACCCATGCCGGCCTCCGCCAACACCGGTTGGATGCGCTGGCCGACCTCTTGCGCACCTATCCAGTCGATGGTGTCTGGCTGGATTTTATCCGCTGGCCGTGTCATTGGGAGAGTAATCAGCCGAACCTACCCCAAACCTCGTTCGATGCGGCAACCGTCGACCAATTCTGCCGGGACACCGGGATTACCTTGCCGGACACGAATCCAGCCCTGGCGATTCTGACTCAGCACCGCGCGGCCTGGGCCGAGTGGAAATGTGCGCAAGTTCTTTCATGGGTAGCCGCCGCCCGCGCACTGGTCGATGAGATTCGGCCCAATGCAACCCTCGGCCTGTTCGGGATTCCCTGGCGGGCGGGCGATTTCGGCGGCGCGATTCATGGCATTATCGGTCAGGATTTCGCCGCCCTGGCAACCCACATCGACATCTTTTCGCCGATGACCTATCATCTGATGTGTGGTCGCCCAGCCACGTGGATTGGCGATATCGCCCATGAGTTCCAGCGGCAAACCGGCAAACCAGTCTGCCCCATTATCCAGTCGGTAGATTCGCCGACTTCTTTGTCAGTCGCTGATTATGGTGCGGCCCTAAACATCGCCGCCCAAGCAGACGGTGTGATTGTGTTTACGCTCAAGGGCGTGGTCGAAAACGACGCGAAACTGGCGCGTACGATTGCAGCGTTCACCGGCAATAAATAGAAAAAGCGCCCCAGTGCAGGAGCGCGTTATGCTGTTATGCCGGTTCCTCGGTCGTTTCAACCGGAGGCGATTCCGTAGGTTCGGCAGTGGGCACTGCCGTTGGCGTCACCGTCGGTTCAATGGTCGGTTCAATGGTCGGCGACACTGGGGGCGCTTCCGTGGGTTCGCTGGTGGGCGCGACCGTTGGCTCTGCGGTCACTTCCGCTGGTAGGTCAGTCGGTGTTTCCGGCGTAGATTCGTCCGTGACTTCCGCCGTTGCTTCGGGCGGCGCGGTGACGACTGGCGCTTCGGTGACTTCGGGTGCGTCCGTCACTGGCACGACGGTAGTCGATTCCTGAGTCGGCGGCGGGGCATCTGTGATCGGCTGCGAGAGAATGACCAATGTGCCGATGCCTCCCCGATAACTTGCCAGCGGTTGCCAGTCCGCCGTGCTCAAATGCGTATCGAAGACCACTTCAGGCGCACCTGTTGTCGCCGTGTGGCGCAGATACCATACACCATCAACAAAGATGCCGATGCCATCCGTCCCATCCTCGTTCCAGTCACCAGCAACCGGCTGACCACCGTTACCGAACGTGATCGGTGGCAGATCGGCCCGGGCCGGCGTTGAATTGCTGAGCAACCACAGACCGTCCTTGAACAAACCAATGGTGTCCTGTCCGCTACCATTCCAATCACTGGCAACAGGCCGCCAGCCCGGTTCGTGTGGCCCAAACTCGAAAGTCCAGTTCGGGCTGCCAGCAGTGGCGGTATGGCGCAGGTTGAAATAGCCATCCTTGTACAAGCCGATGCCGTCAATGCCGTCACCGTTCCAGTCACCCACAATCGGCAGCCAGCCCGGTTCGTTACTGCCATACTGCACCTGCCGTTCGACCGGGCCACCAGCGGCGACCTCCCGCAGCAACCACACGCCGTCCTTGTACAGGCCAATGCCATCGGTGCCATCGCCGTCCCAGTCACCGACAACGGCGGTCCAACCGGGTGCTGTTGGTCCCAAATCAAACACGAGATCAGGCGGGCCATCATTCAGCGCATCCCAGAACAACCAGCGCCCGGTGGTGAACACACCAGCAGTATGCAACACCGGGGCGGGACAGGCCAGCGTGGAAGCAGATTGCACGTTTGATGGGTCGGAAATGGCACCATCTACAACGCGTCCAGCCCGGACTCGATACCAGTAGTCGGTGCCGCACAACAAATTGCTGTCGACAAACGACGTCACATGTCGTGGCAGGGTGCGGATGGTGTACCAGGGATCGTTGCCGTCGGCGGAGCGTTCCACATAGAATTCGTCCGTCTGGCCCGGCGCCCCATCGGCCCAGTTCAGTTGAATCTGGTTGGCCGACAGTACCGTTGGCGGACTCAAGATCGGTGGCGATAACGTCGCCAGAATCGGCAGTTCGAGCGTCACATTATCGTTGGCGCTCACCAGGTCGGGAACGACGGATGTGACCGAGGCTGTGTTGCTTAATATACCGCTGGCCGCACCGCTCACCGTAACATTCAGGTTGATGTTACGCCATTTGCCCGGCCCCAGATCACCCAGATCACAGGTGACGGTCCCCGCCGCATGATTGCACAGGCCTGCCGGTTCCGCCGAAACGAAGGTGGCATCTCCCGGTAAGGTATCAGTCAATACGATGTCTTTGGCCCGGTCCAGACCATTATTGGTCACGCGCAACTGATAAGTCAGATTCTGGCCCGCACTGGCATAGGGCTGGGCCGTCGTCTTCGTCACCGCCAGATCAGCCTGGGCATCAGTGATGGGCGAATCCAGATCGTAGATGACGATTTCCACCTCATCCAAATTTTGCGGATTCAGAATTGGATTCAGCAGCCACAGGTTGAGACGAATACGCAGGTCGCGTTCTTCAACCGGCACCCCACTATCAATCATGTAGTCATGAATGAGCGTGCCACCACTGGGATCATGCCCATAGAGGCTGCGGAAATCCACCTGCCCGGCCTGCCAGTCGATCTCATGCAGGGTTGGCCCCGAGTCGTTGATGAAGAAGCGTTCCCGATTACCAGGGACCTGCCAGGGTTGCAAGGCGAACTGGGCATTCGGTCCAAACGGGTCGCCCCAACGGGCACCTTCAAAGTCAATTTCATGCTCATCGTCCTGATACAGGAAGAAGCCGAACACGACATTTTCATTCAGGTCGTTGATTGACGAGTCAACGTAGGCGCGGTGCATTCCGTAGCTCGTGCGCTCAACACTGAAGATCTCGGCGCTGTACCAGTTGGCGCCATCCTTCACGATTTTAAGATGGAGGTTGCCGTTGCTGTCCACCCACACACTATCTTCGTCATCGCTAAAGCGATTCGGTCCCGGCCCAACCGGCGAATCCGCCGCCTTGACGTACCAGTCGATTCCGGCCCAGCGGATCATGCGCGTGCCCGGTGGTGGATTGATGATCGTTTTGATCTCGATGCGGTTGTTATTCGGGTCATTCTCGGTCGCGTCTGATGAAACCAGCGCCTCGTTAAAAATGCTTTCGCTAATGACCGACCGGGCATTCAACGTGATCGTCGCGTTGTCGCCGTTACGCAGGTTGCCCAGGTTACAGGTCACGAGTCGGGGAGCCGAGGTACAATTACCCTGTGAGGCGCTGCTGCCGTCCAGAATGACGCCCAGCGGGAAGTTGTCCACGACGACGACGTTCTGGGCATCATCCGGCCCGTTGTTGGTTATGGTGATGGCATAGGTATACGGGTCGCCGACGATAACCGGATCTGGTGTGGCGATCTTATCAATCACGAGATCAACAAAGCGCTCGACATCAATCGTCACGCTCCAAACGTCGCTCCAGGGTGTGGTTTCTGCCGCGTTGCGGGCACGCACCCGCCAGAAATAGGTCCCGTTATACAGGGCCAGGCCGGGAGCGGCGCTGGTGGCACTGGTGGTTGTGGTGAATTCGGGACTGCTGAAGTCGCTGTTATCGTCCACTTCCAAATCGTAAACGTTGGCGGTCACCACGCCGTTCCAGGTAAAGTCCGGTTGGGTTTCGGTGATTGTTGTTGACGCATCCGCCGGGCTGACCAGCACGGGCGTGGTGAGGGGCGCAGTGACATTCAGCACCAATCGCCCGCGATCGTTAACATAATTGTCTTCGTCATCTAAATTGCGATAACCACCTACCTGAATGTAATAAGCGGTTCCAGCGATGACGTTCAAGTCCAGGTCCGACAGCAATCCCGTGCCACCATCATCATCGCAGCCCACTTCAACCAGGTCATTCAGCTGCGTTCCGGTGTAAACGGCCAGAACAGTGTCGTAGTCTGACCCTTCGGTGTTGATGTTCACTTGCCCGGAACCGGCTGCGTTCAGACTGTACCACAACGTACTATCAGGCCCCAGAGTACAATTTCCGTCGGTCTCACCGCTTTCATCGGTGGCAAAAAAAGTATATTCATGGACTTCAAACGGGAAGAGCGAAATCGATGTGGCGTCACTGAAATCATCAGGCACGGCCGCGCCGCCAGCAACCAGAATGTTCAGCGCATCGTCAACATCAACCCGCGGGCGAGTAATATTGTTACGGCTGTCGCGGATGGGTAGGCCGGTGAGCGCCAGCGCTTTATACAATTCGCTGACCGTGGCATCAGTGTCGGCTTCTTTCAAGAGCGCCAGCGCCCCGGCGACGTGGGGTGCCGCCATCGACGTGCCATTCCAGGTCGCAAAGGCGTTGCCCGGTACCGACGAGCGAATTGACGAACCAGGTGCTAATACATCAACCATAAAATTGCTGTTGGAGAAGCTCGATACCCGGTCGGATTTGGTGGAGGACCCGACGGCCAGCGCATAGGAATTACAGGCCGGGGAACTAATCCCATTACTGAAGCCATTGTTGCCGGATGCAACCACCGGCACAATGCCCGCTAGCGCCAGCGTGCGGAACGGGTCGGTAAAAAACCAGTCATCCGGTCTTGGGTCAGATTGATGTGCACCTACCTCATCACAAAAGTCACCAAACAGCCTGCCTCCCAAACTCATATTCACTGCCGCGATGTCATAAGTCGTGCTCATGGCAACGACGTAATCGAGGGCACTGATTAAATCCATAAGTTGAAACGTGGAGCAGAGAATCAGCGGGCTGGGGACACAGATGTACGCGGACGAAGCCATAATTGGCAAGATCTGGGCATCGGGGGCCACGCCGTAGCCACTAAAGCCGCCGCCGGGATTGCCAGCGACAATGCCGCCGACATGCGTGCCATGATCGCAGCCAATAACGAAGGCAAAACATGCTTCACCGGTATTTAGACCAATCTCTTCATCAAAGCCGTTCGGGCACAGACTGAGATAGATGCCACCAGTGGTTGAAAAACAGGCACCATCGCCGTTCAGCACCTGACCGCTGAGGAAGGGGTGGTCGGATTGTACACCACTGTCGATAATCGCCACCACCTGGCCGGTCCCGTCATAGCCCATACTCCAGACATCCGGCGCATCAATCAGGGGGACACTATCGGTTAGCACGTGCTCGAAGCGGATATTTTCAGCCACTGCCGCCACCAGCGGTGATTGGCGCAGCGCTTGCAAGGCGGCTGCATCCACGCGCATGGCACTGAAAGGAAAGGACTGGTAATCCTTGATCTTCTGGGCATTGTAGGTGGAAAGCGAACGAATGAGTTGTGTCTGGGCACCGCGCAACATGTTCCGCTGGGCCTGAATGCGCTGGCCCCTGAGTAAAGGTTCCGGCGTAAAACCCACATTTAGCTTGACGATCACGTCCACCTGACCGGTTTGCTGCGCCCTGCCGATTAAATTGGCAAAATCAGCATTGAGGGGTGGCGGTGTCGTATCCGCCGGGTCCGGCGCGGTTAGCACAGGATCGGCTAATTTGGCGGTTGAATCGGGTAATGCGTTGGATACCAATGGATTGATCGTTGTCACTGTCGGAGGCAGTGAAGTGGGCACCGTCGTTGGCGATACATCCACGATTCGTTGCGCGACATTAATCGTTGGTTCGACGGCGATTGTCGGTGGGGACTCAGCCACTGTTGGCAACGCCACCGTTGGGTTGACTGCAACCGGAGGTGCTGGTTCGATTGTCGGGGGCAAGGTGGGCAGGACGGCACGGGTTGGCAGGGAAGCGGTTGTCGATGGTAATAAGGTGCTGCTGGAAGCCAGGAGTACCAGTGCCCAGACACCAATAACAAGCACCAGGCCAAAAATCGCGATGTGGCGTTCGGGAGGCCGCATGGTAAATCCTCAATCCAGCGAGCACGTGGCTCCGTCTGTAATGTGTGATGAAATAACTTCATGAATAACACACTTACGCAGATGATAACATAGCTTTTGACGCTTAGCTATAACCTCAGAACCGGGCCATTATCGCTAAAAACGGACGGACGTCCGATTTCAAACGCTTTGTTTACACGCTCTGCACTATAGTAGACAAATTGACGAACAAATACAGGAAATTTTGATGACGACGATTGGCACTGTCTACTTGAATGTCACCAATATTGACCGTTTAACGGCGTTTTATACCGATGTCATTGGCCTGCAAGTTCAGCGCCGCGAAGGGGACACGGTTTTCCTGGGCGTGTCCGGGGACGACTTACTGGCGTTGACCGCAACACCGGACGCGAAAAGCGCACCTCATCATACTGGCCTCTATCACTTCGCCTTGCTGGTCCCCTCGCGCTATGATCTGGCGCGATCATTGCGACGATTGGCGGATACCGGCACCCAACTTCAGGGCATGTCGGACCACATCGTCAGTGAGGCGCTTTATCTGGCGGACCCCGAAGGCAACGGCATTGAAATCTACCGCGACCGACCGCGTGCTGACTGGTACCAAGATGGCGAATTTCAACTGGGCACCATCCCGCTGGATGTGCGTGGCGTGATGGGCGAACTCGATGGGCAAATACCGGCATGGACCGGGATGGCGGCGGGCACGATCATGGGGCACATTCACCTGCACGTCAGCACGATCCCGGCGACGGAAGCCTTCTATCGCGATGTGCTGGGGCTGGACATCATGATGAACATGCAAACGGCGACGTTTATGTCCTATGCGGGCTATCATCATCATATCGGCGCGAACATCTGGGCCGGGCGGACGCCACCACCCCCACATGCACTGGGCCTCGATAAATTCCACCTGAACGTGCCCGACGCTGCCACGCTCGAATCAATCCTGGCACAAATTGACCGGGCTGATGTACCCATCGCCGCGCACAACGGCGGCTACATCGTGCGCGACCCGTCGCAGAATGCGATTGTGTTGGGGGCGGCGGATAGCGCGGAATCAAGATTATCTCAATAACTCACCTTATACATTTGAGATGCATTTGAGCGAAAAGCGTAGGGGTGACTCGACGCAGCATCGCTGGAGTCTGGCAGTTTTGGTAAAAAGAACGCCTTTTCGTTAAAAGCTGAGTTGTGAATAAACAGCAAAACGAGAAGGCGTCCCATGACAACTATCCCGCAAAACACCGAACTCCTCAAGAATCTATTTAATCTCATAAGTACGCAACCAGGGATAGCGGATCAGCAGCGGGTGCGCGAGCGGCTGGAGCGGCTGGAGCTGGCGGAATTATTCACATTTGGGCGGTATACCATCACGCAGATGCTCATGAGTCTGGGACTGACGGAGCAGGACCGGAGCGCATGGTATTGGCTATTCAGTGACGGACGATTCAAATATGAGGCAGCCAGTGCCGGGCTGTTTACTGAGAGCTTGCAGCAGGTGTCGCTAGATGATCTCAATGTGGTGGCGGGGGATGCAACCCAAACGCCGCGCAGCAGTCGCAAGATAGAGGGGGCAGGTGGCCCAGCGCTGGTTCAATGGCAGTTGGCTGGTGCCTGAGGAAAACGGCTACACCCCGCCATTCCCTTGCGTTGGCTGCCAGCCTTTACCGCGAAAAGCCAACCCCAGACGGTAGCGCCGCTCAAAGAGTGGCACGCGAGTGTACAATTTCTGAATTGGCTGCGACAGCAGTTTGTGGCCCACGAGCGTCCTGGGCAAGCGCTATTATTCGTGGGCGATGGGCATTACGACAATCTCCAGTTATGGCAGCATCTGCCGGATGGCGTAACGCTGCTCTTCTGGGCCTGGCAGCGTTGGGCAGTCGAGGTCGCTCACCGTGAACTCAAAACCACCTTTGGCTTGGGCCATAAACAATGCTTCAATCCCAAAGCCGCTGCTCTCTGGGTGCAATGGAGTGCCTGGGTTTACTCACTGTTACTGCTGACGGGCTTCCGCACCTTTGGCCTGGCGCGTGCCCCCGATGTCCCCACCTGCTGGTGGCGTAGGTCTGGCCGCTGGTCATTTGCCACTTTGCTGCGTTCTTTTCGTGCGGCTTTGTGGGGCCACCACCATTTCCGACCCATCGTCACACCAATACCCGATGATTGGGTCGGAAAACAGGCGTATGTCACTGCCTTGAAGAACACTATCTACGCTTTGATGCGCGCTCTTACCCATGTTTGACCTGTCGCTTTGCCGAGTCGCTGGCTCTCATAGGCAAATACAGCCCTTGTTTCCGCTCAATTGCGCATGGTGAGTAACCAGTCTACGAGAATCAAAAGGGGCCGAACGCTGGCCCCTGTATTCGTTGCTTGCGCTGTAGGATTAGTTGCCCAGCGGCGTCCAGATTGAGTCGGTGGTCGCTTCGGGTTCGTAGCGCTGCATAATTTTCAACAGAGCGGTGTCCGGGTTGCCGATGCCCATATGACCGGTCGCATCCTTCACCGGTAACTTGTAGGCGCGTGAAACCTGACCGTAAGTGAACGGTTGGCTCGGTTTATATTCGGGCACGTACTGGCGGGCCAGTTCAATGAGGCCGTCTTCACCCAGCGTGTTGTAGAGCCAGTCGTCGAACAGCGTACTATCCAAACGCAGATGGGCATCCAGCGTGCGCCAGGCGTAGAGTGCTTTGTTGTCGGTTTTATTCCAGCGGTCGGTGAAGGTTTCAGTGGTCATGGAATACCTTAATATCAGCGTTTATAGATGTCATTAGGATAGCCTAAACGAACTAACAAAAGGTTATCATTGCGGCAATAAGTGTAAACAGACTGTAAAAACTTAGTTTTGCACGGCATAAATCCGTACACTGTCGTTGGCAAACACCTCGCGCAGCAGGGGGCTGATGGCGGGATCAAACGTACCGAGGGAGGTCTCAACGGGCGTGTGGAGCACGTAGTCCACGCCGTATTCGCTGAGTAATTGCTGACGACTTTCCGATGTGGTGCTGGCGGTAAAAAACGCTTGGACCTGCGCCTGTTTGTCGAAGAAATCGAGTGTTTGTGCCCAATGCCCTACAAATGAGCGTGCTCCGGTTAGGGTTGGGACGAACTGCCCCACATCAAGGCTTGCCAGCACCACATCATCTGACGTGACCTGGGATTCGAGATATTCCAGCGCCGCGACCGTATCCTGGGGTAAGTAGTAAGGGAGCGACGCCCGGTTCAAGTCCAGCACGCGCCAGGCCAGCAGGTATACATTGGTGGGCAGGACGCTCAACACCAGCAGAACCGCCAGCATTCGTTCTAAACTCTGCCACTTGAAGCGACGTTGGAGCCAGGGCAGGATATGCGCGTGTAAGGTGATGACGGCCAAAATCGCCGCGACGATTTGCCAGCCGATGAGCAAATGCACCTGAAAGTTGACCGGCAGATAGATCAACCCGAAGTAGGCCACGAACCACGCCTGCAGCAGCGTGTGGGTTGTGTCGTTGCGCCGCCATAATGTCGGCAGTGCGCCCAGCGCCAGTAGCCAGCTAATGCCCAGCAAGACAACCAGTTGCAAGGGCGGTGGGGTCCACACCCCGGCGTTATCGAACTGATCGAGGACCGCCTTCCATTGCGGATCGACCGATGTGTAGTAGAGCGTGTAGAGTGGAGTCCAGATCGATAATGCCGCGACGATCACGCCAAATTTTATGGCGTACCAGGGAAGCGCCCGCTGCTGTATCCAGAGGATAAGCGCGTTAAGCCCGAGCACGGCATAAACAATGATGAGCAGGTAGGTCTGTTGGGTGCCCATCACCAGCGCCAGAACACCAGCAAGCCAGGCATAGCGCAATTGCTCTGTTTTTTGCCCGATAATCACCAGCCCGAACAGTGCCGCCATGATGCCATAATTCAGGCCGCTGCCCGCCATGACGGTATAAAACGTATTGGTCTCAAACGTATAGGTGGCTGCTGGGAATAGGAGATCGCCGTTGGGTTGCGTTAATTGCGAGATAATCACCAGTATCCAGCCTAACCCTGCGCCCCACACCGCGATCAAGCACGCCGCCCAGCGTTGTCGAACATCGGCAAAAATCACCCGGCACAGGGCATAGATGCCGATAACGGCCACCGCTCCGCCGATCAAACGCGTGATCTGGTGGAGGACGGTGTAATCCCAGCCGGTTAGCGCCTGCAAGCGGCCCTGTATAGCGCTCTGGGCGTGCCAGTGAACGGCGGCGGTGGGTTCGGGTGTCAACGGATTGGCGACCAGCCATTGCGATTGCGCGGCCCGCATCCAGGCAAAATACTGGAATGAATCGGCGGTGTTGATAACCACGCCCATGAACTGTTTGTCCGGCGGGGTGGACAGGTAGGCAAACCAGTAGGGCAGGGTTGTGACGAACAGGAACAATACGATCGTCAGCATCAGGCGGCGGATTTCTTGCGTCATGGGATGTCAGTCGTTGGTTTCCAGTTGGTCGTTTCCGGGATAGCATAGCAGAAATTGACGATTCAGTGGTGAGGTATGGCAAGAAAGTTGTCAAAAAGCCATTGCCAGCAAAGTGTTAGAACGATCAAATTATCACTTCAATTTCAAATGAGGTAAACTATAGATATGTGTAGAAATATCTTTTGGACTCTCGTAGTCTCTTTTCACTTGACACCTTCTCTGGGAGAAGATTGCAATGCTTGCCGATAATGTGGCCGAAATTCAAGCCCGTTACCCTGACTTACACATCGAGAAAACCGAACTGAACGACCTGGGCCAGTATAGCGCGGTTGTGATCGTCAACGATGCGCTGATCTTTCGCTTCCCGCGTTATGCGCAATATCTTGATGCACTGCCCAATGAGGCCGCGATTCTGGAAAGTTTGCAAGGGCGCTTACCATTGCCGATTCCGAATCCGATTTACAAGGCATTTGAACCGCTGGCAGTTGGTAAGGCCTTCATCGGCTATGAATTGATTCTTGGCGATCCGCTGTGGCGCGAGACGGTACAAAGCATCACTGATGAGCGCGTGCTGGATCGCATCGCCGGGCAGATCGGCACATTCCTCAAGGCGCTGCATCAGGTGCCCGCGTCGGCAATTGATGCAGAGCTACAATTCGTTGATACAGTGGAACAGTACCGTGATATGTTTCAGCGTATTCGGGCCAAACTCTATCAACACATGCGCCCCGATGCTTGCGAACAGGTCACGGCCCACTTTGCGGATTATCTCAGTCAGACCGGGAAATACGCTTTCACCCCCGCGCTCCGCCACGGCGATTTTGGCACCATCAATTTGCTGTATGATCCGCAGGCACAGAAGATGACGGGCGTGCTAGATTTTGGTGGAGCCGGGCTGGGCGACCCGGCAGTGGATTGTGCCGGGATTTACTCAACAGCGGGCTATGGTGAAGCGTTCCTGCGGCGCTGCGAGGCGACGTACCCGGAAATTGCGGACATGATGGAGCGAGTGCGTTTTCACTTTGGCACGTTCGCGCTGGAAGAAGCGCTGTTCGGCGTCGAACACGATGACCGCGAAGCATTTGAGGCAGGGATGGCTGAGTATGTTTAACAAGAACCAGCCCTGACCTTTAACCTGCTGCTTCAGCAATAGTTTTATGCTAAGCTGCGCGTGGAACCGGTTAGCAGAGATTTGAAAAATGCGTGATAAGTCCACACTCCGGCCACTGCATCCCACGGAACAGGATCTGATCTACAATCGTCGCGGTCAAATATCTCCTTATCAGCGCGATGTTCTGACCAGTGCGCGGCGTGACTATGTTCGCAATATGTTGATGCTGATGCTCGGTCTGGGAGGAGCGTTTCTGTTCATCGGGTTGCTGATGCCGCAGCCCTGGGGGGTGTTGGTTATCCTGATTGTTGGTGTGCCGCTGTTGCTGCTGTTTGTTAAGCTTACCCGCTCCATCGGCTCGGCGCCTGCCGAGGATGTCCGTCAGGTAATGGCATACCGCGCATGGCTTATCAATTTTCGTCTAATGGCAACCGGTACGTCAGCATCGAAATCGGCGATCAAAATTTCTTGTCTTACGACGACTTGATAAGCGCCTTGAATCCCGGTGCCGAATACACCTTCTACCACACGACGCTGCGCAGTGGACCCACCATCTTGTCAATCGAACGCAAACGATAAAGTGAATGGTAACTCAATGAACCGGGATGCTTTACTCAAAAAGTGGTTACTGGAAGAACAGGAGCCGTTCGCCGGTTGGGACTTCAAACACGTCGCCGGGCGCATGATTGAGGACCAACCGCCCTGGGATTACATGGCGCGGGCGGCGGCATTGATGCAGCAAGCCGAATCGGTGCTGGATATGGATACCGGTGGCGGCGAAAAATTACTGGAACTGCGCGATCATTGGCCGCAACAAGTCGTCGTCACCGAGGGGTATCCACCCAACATCACGCTGGCGCAAGACCGCTTAGGACCGCTGGGGGTGGCGGTTGTTTCGATGGAGTCGAGCGATTTCACACCAATTCCGTTAGCTGATGCAACGTTTGATCTGGTGCTGAATCGGCATGGCGCGTTTTACGCCGCCGACGTAGCGCGAATCCTCAAGCCGGGCGGTACGTTCTTAACCAAACAGGTGCATGGCCTGTGGGCACAGGATCTGCTGGCGGTGTTCGGCGCGACACCCCAATGGCCGGACTCGGTGCCGGAAAAATACGTCAGTCGCCTGAAAGCTGAGGGGTTGGAAATCGTTGATGTCCAGGACTGGCAGGGCAATTTGCATTTTACCGATGTGGGGGCGATTGTCTTCTATCTCAAGACAATTCCCTGGTCAGTGCCTGACTTCGCAGTGAAGCGCTATACTGAACAACTTTTTGGCCTGCAAGCCCGGCTTGATGCAGGCGAAGAACTCATTTTCGAGGCGCGAACCTATCTCATCGAAGCGTATAAACCGAGCGGTGAGTGACCTTACGAAATCATTTTTTCGAAGGTGCGCTGATTTTTCTCGGTTTCGGGCAGCGCAAAGCGAATTTCGAACGTCGTGCCCTGGTGTCGGTCCAGGCCAATCGTCGCGTTCAATTGTCCGGCCAGACTCGTGACCAACTGCAGCCCCAGCGTTTCCGTTTGATGGACGTTGAGGTCTTCGGCCAGGCCCACACCATTGTCGCGCACGATGATCGTGTGCAAGCCCTTGTCATCAGTCCACAATTCCACCTGAATAATGCCTTGACGATTATCCGGGAAGGCGTGCTTGAGCGAGTTGGAGATCAACTCGTTGATAATCAGGCCGCAGGGGATCGCCATATCCACGTCTAAATAGACCTGACCGGAAATAATATCGAGTTTGACCCGACTCGGTTCGGTGAGATATGAATACAGCAGGTGTTGTGTGAGCTTGTGAACGTATTCGGCAAAATCGATGCGGGCCAGATCGCGTGACTGGTAGAGAAGTTCGTGAACCAGCGCCATCGACCGGATGCGATTCTGGCTCTCGCGGAACATCTGGTTCGCCGCCTGGTCATCGGTGTAACCTGCTTGCAAGGCCAGCAAACTGGAAATCACCTGCATATTGTTTTTGACCCGGTGATGAATCTCGCGCAACAATACCTCTTTTTCCTGCAGCGAGGCTTTGATCTGTTCTTCAGCCTGAACCTGTTCGGTGATATTGCGCAGGCTGCACACCAGCGCTTTAGTCACGCCGTCGTTCGTGATCGCCGCCAACGCTGCGCCGGCATCAAAGGTATCTTCGTCTTTGCGCTGGCCGACCACCTGGAACCAGTGCGACTGACCTTGATCGGAGCACATCTGGACCAGCTCCTGTACCGTTTCGGCATATTCCTCGGCCACCAAAGTGTACAATGGTAGATTAAGAATCTCGTCTTCACGATAACCAAACATGCCGTAAAAGGCGGTGTTACACAGCTCAATATTGCCTTCAGCGCTGAGCAACAAAATGGCGTCCGGGTTGTTGTTGAGAATGCCTTCTACCCGCTCTTTCGTCCGCTCCAATTCGATCGTGCGGGCTTTCACGGCTTTCTCCAGGCCCTGGCTATAGATTTCCAGTTCGTGATAGAGACGCGCATTCTGGATGGCGTTGGTCAACTGGTCGGCAACCGTCTGGAGCCGCGTGATGTCATCGTCGCCAAACGAGGCGATCTGGGTGCTCTGGATGAAGATCACGCCAATGATCGTCCCACGCATCGTCAATGGCAGCATCATGACCGAGCGCGCATCTTCCAGAATGACCCTATCCCGGCGAAAATTCCGAGTGCCCACATCAACCGCAATCTGCGCTTTGCCGTCCAGAATACATTGGCCCACCATCGTATCGTGATTGACCTCCAGGCTATAGCCTAAATCCATATCCGGGATGGGTACGGCGCTACTACTGGCGCTTAGAATCGCTCGTTCATGCGCATCATCCACCAGGAACAGGCCAACATGGTGAAAATTGAAGTAGTCGCGAATCAGATTGACCGAATCGCTCAGGAGTTTATCCTGGTTCAGCGTTGAAGTTGCCACCCGCGACACCTCAGCCGCGGTTTGTAGCCACAGATTGTTGTGGCTAAACGAGCGTTGCAGGGCCGCCCGAATGCGTTCCTGTTCTTTCAGGATGACAGCTTCACGGGCATTCACAAAGGCCTGTAAATAGGTATTGGCATAGTGATTGACGGCGACAGTGGTGGCTTCGTCGGTATCGGGCAAAAACTCCCGGCAGAAGGCTTTGATTGCATCCAGAATATGCAGAATGCCCGGCAGTCCCAGGCCCTGGCTGGCCCGCTTTTCGGCATAGGCTTCAATATCGCCGAATTCGCCGGTCTTCACGAAAGCCATAAGCGCGTTGGCTTCGTCTTCGGCCACCCGTCGTAGTTGGGCGGGGCGCAGATAGGAACGATGATCGTAAATCAAGTCCAGTAAAGACTGGTGCAAACGATCAACCAGAATTTCCTGGTGCTCGATTAAGTGGTCGGCAGCCATTTCAATTGAGGGTTCCAACATGCGCTTGTTCCATTTCTATCGTCAATATCTTTTAAGAACAAAATGCCTGTTCAAATAATTGAGCAGGCATTCACAACATACACGGCGAAGGTTTACGATTGAGTGCGGAAATATGCCTTGCGGGTGCGCTCTTGTTCCTGGAAAATTTCTTCCTCACGCCCCTGCATATAACCTTCTAGCAATGCGCTGGTGTACTGCTCGGCAAGTTCAAACAGGGGGCTGATCGTTTCGTTGGCACCGGTCAGACAGGTGCGGCGCAGCGCAGTCACCATGTTCAAAATGGAAGGCTGGCCTAATCCCTGCAAGGCCAGCGATCGTCCCTGCTCAACCACCTGTTTCGTGTCCTGAGTTTGCAGGAAACTGCGGAAATTCGCAACTTCTTCCCCGGCCATTTGCCCCAGGCGACGCGGTGCAATCAACATCCGGTTCGAGAAGGCGTTTGACCGCAAGGCCTGACTCAGATTGGTAGTAAACGTCTGGTCATCATCGAGGACCAGTGTTTGCGCTGTAGTTGCGTAAGCCCCGTTCTCGACCATGATAACCCTATTTCCCCTTCACCAGATAGGCTCCGTATCCAGTTGTACCCGACTCCAGATATTGGCGGTCCTCAGCGGTTAAGGGAGAGTTAACACCGTGCCATTCTTCCATCGTGCGATAACCCAGCGAGTCGACCATCCAGGGTTTGAATAACTCTTTGAAAACTTCCAGGGGACGGAAGTAAAGCGGGTCGCCCATCTTGGCATAAATGTCTTGTATGGACACACCCGTATCGGTTGAGTCCATGTTGTCACCTGGTTGCAAATAAAAAGCGAGGGTGCTGTCGTCGGTGGACCAATCGTATAGTTCACGGACGATCTGGGGAATATCTGTATCGCTCAGGTACATACTGATACCCCAGTAAACAAAGGCCACGCGCCGGTTGCCATTGAGTATTTCCTGAATTTCAGGCCGACTCAAGAACTCGGTGGGGTAGCGACAGTCCGCCTGGAAATAATAGACGTCGGATGTGCTGCCCAGAATCTCGCGGGCATATTCAACACACACTGCATCCCGGTCGGAGTAGATGACGGTCGTACCCGGTTTAACCGCCGTATGCAGATGGTCCTCGGTGGGTAGCCCGGAAGCGAAATCAATGATCGTGTCATAACCACGCTCATAGGTCAATTCGTGGGCGATGTCATGTAAACACCAGCGGAACAGCCGCATGAGCTTCGGCAAAAAAGGCATTAACTCCCGGACGCGTTCACCGGCCTGGCGATCAATTTCAAAATTGTGATGACCACCGAGAAGATAGTCATAAATGCGGCCTGCATTGGGGATGCTGGCGTCAACAATAGTTTTGGTGGGCATGGTGTATTCCTCAATACTGTCTTATGCCTTTATTTTACGATCGTGTCTTTATAACAAACGTTAAGATCGTAAAAAATTCACAAAAAATAAACCTAAGCGGGATTGAGGTATAGCAGGTTTTCGATGATCTGCGACAGGGCTTCGGGCTGCATGGGCTTTTGTAGGAAGGCACCGACATTGAGTTCCTCAAGTTCCGCCGCATTTACCTCCGAAGAATAGCCACTCATGATGACGATGGGCACCTGTTCGTCGCGCTGGCGCAGTTGGCGACACAAATCCAACCCACCCATCTCGGGCATCACCAGATCACTGAGAACCAGCCGGATGACTTCACGATTTTCATCAAAAACAGTCAAGGCTTCGCGCCCATTGGCGGCGTCTACCACCTGATAATCGAGGAGTTGTAGCAGTTCACCGAGGTTCTGGCGCAGCATCGCCTCGTCTTCTACGATCATGATGGTCTCGCTGGTACCCAGTGCCAGTTGTTCATTTTCCATTTGCGTATCATCCATTTCATTTTGGGGTGCTTCAAAAGCAGGGAGATAAACATCGAAAGCGGTGCCTTCTTCCGGGTTGCTGGTGATGTTAAGCGCACCATTGTGCTGATGCACGATGCCATAGACCTGAGCCAACCCCAGACCGGTGCCCTTGCCCTGGGGCTTGGTGGTATAGAACGGCTCAAATACATGGGGCAAAATGTGTTCAGGAATGCCCACACCATCGTCCGTGACTTGAATTCGAATCCAATGGCCGGGATATAGATCCGGCAAAGGCGTTGGCTGGCCGGGTTCAATCGTCAAATGGCGAATCGTAATGGTGATATGACCGCCGTTGGGCAGGGCGTCGCGGGCGTTGATGACCAGATTCATCAAGACCTGCTGGATACGGGCCGCGTCAGCTTGCAGGACGCAAGTCGGCGACAAGGCCTGTAGCTCAAGCTGAATGTTTTCGGGCAGCATCCGCTCCAGCATAATCGTGATCTCTTTGATGAGTGGCAGCAAGTCAAAGATTTTCGATTCGAGCGTCGAAATGCGGCTGAAATCGAGCACTTGATTAATCAATTGGCTGCCCCGTTCGATCTGGTGCAGATTGTTTTCCAGCCGATCTTTGTTCTGCGGCTTCAGTTCCGGTTCGGTCATGAGAATCATCTGGTCGCCCAGCGAGAGAATGCTGAGGATGTTATTGAAGTCATGGGCGATACCGGCGGCTAGCTGGCCGACAACGATCAGTTGTGCCTGCTGCTGGGAACGCTGCCAGATTTCGCGCAGATCGGTCACATCATGAATAACCAGCACCCAGCGACAATGCTTGCTATCAGGGTTGTCCATCGTTGGTTTGGCGACGATCTCAAACACCCGGCGGTTGGTGGTTTTGATTTCGATCTCTTGCCAGACGCCGGGCGCTTGCACAAAGTGGCTGAGCTTAAATTCTCCAAGCTGCACCAGCCGGTCATCAGCATCCAGCGCTGCCAGTTCATCCAGATAGGCGCGACCAATCGGATTGGCAGTGACCACATAATGATCGGAATCTAACAGGACAATGCCTTCGGGCACGGTATTGAGAATGGTGCTGAGCTGTTCGGCCTGAACGCGTACCTGTTGTTCCATCGCATGTTTGTACAGGGCGACTTCAATCGCGGTTTGCAGTTCACGTTCTTCAAAGGGTTTGATTAAGTAGCCGTGTGGTTCGGTCAGTTTAGCGCGTTTGAGAGTTTCGTTATCGGAGTAAGCTGTGAGATAGACCACCGGAATCGACTTACGTTTGCGGATGATGGCTGCCGCTTCGATCCCGTCCATCGGCCCTTGCAGGCGAATGTCCATGAGGATCAAATCCGGTTGCTGCGTCTCGGCCTGCTGAATAGCCTCCATGCCGGTGGTGGCCCGACCGACGACATGATAGCCCAGCATCCGCAGGCGATTTTGCATATCCAGCGCGACAATGCTCTCGTCTTCAACGATCAGTATATTGGCAGTGGTCATCGTAACATCTCATTTTCTACCGCTCGTATGCTTAATGAATATTGCCACCCAATACGGTACTAATGATGGCGGCCAATTCCCGGTTGACAAATGGCTTTAACAAATAGGCCGCTGGTACGACCGCCTCGGCCCGCTCCCGGGTAGCAACATCAGCCTGAGCCGTCATAAAAATAATCGGAATTTGCAGTTCGCGTGAAATAATCTCCGCCGCATCAATTCCATCCAGTGTGCCGCGCAGGCGAATATCCATTAAGATGACATCGGGCCGCTGCCGCCGCGCCTGTAAGATCGCTTCCTGACCGGTATCAACCGGGCCGACAACGGTGTGACCAAACCGCCGCAACGTGCGCTGGATGTCGAGCGCGACGATACTTTCGTCCTCAACCACCAGGATATGTCCGGTAACGATGTCTAACGGTTTATCGCGATCATCATTCGGTTGCGGGGTCGAACAACCTGATGGCTGATCTTCCACACCACTTTTCAAATGCTTGACCCAGCCATAATCTGGGGCGGGTCGCCTGGTTGGAAGTTCCGGGGTGATTGCTGTGAGCGCGCGCATGATGTTCTATTTCCTCGGCTATGGATGGCTAGCTGCGTCGAGCATTGCGAATAACATTGTCGACGATCAATTGTAAATCAGTATCTTTAAAGGGCTTAATCAAGTAGTCGCTGATACCGATGGCTTCAGCCCGTTCTAAGGTGGCCGGATCGGCATAAGCGCTCAGAAAAATAATCGGCACCGGGCTGTGCTGACGAACCGCCTGCGCGGCGTCAATGCCGTCAAGTACACCTTTTAACCGGATGTCCATCAGAATCAGATCCGGTTGAATATTGGCTACACTGTCGATTACTGACTCTCCATCGGCCAGAATGCCCACGACCGTATGCCCAAACCGCTTGAGTTGTCGGGAAATGTCGAGGGCAACGATGCTCTCATCTTCGACGATGAGGATTCGAGCCGGTGCTATCATCTTTTGTTCTGTTGTTGGCGAACAATCGGTCATGATAGATGAAATCATTTGGTGTACGATTTTGTTATATTTCATATATTACACTGAATCTCTCGAATAGTGCCATTGGACTATTGAACTTCTGTGAATAATTTCGCAAAAAAATAAAGATTGCCGGTCGGCAGTGTAACGTTGCAGCGAGGCTAGAAGGTATGTTGCTGGCAAATATCTGAAATGAGATGTAACTGAATCAAACGCTGAACTTATTGGCTACACCGGTCAGGAAGAGCAGGGCAATTATTGTTCGTTCACCGCTTTTTCCATAATCGAAATGTCATAAGCCTGACCATCACCGGCGACGCCGTTCTCCGTGCGCGTTACCTGGAATCCAAAACTTTCATACAGTTGCACGGCTGCCCGCTGCTGCCTGTTGACTTCCAGACGCACAATGTTAACCGCTGGGTTCTGGCCGATTTTATCCAGCGCCGCGACCATTAAGGCTCGCGCGATTCCCTGCCGCCGGAAGGTCGGCCTGACAAACATCGAGATAATGTCTGCAGCGCTGCCGTCATCGGCTGTCACTGCGCCAATCATCCCGGCGAGGCCCGCTGGCGTCTGTGCAAATAGTAGCCAGTTGTTTTGCTCGACACTTGCCAACCGTTCGCGCCACCAGGCTTCTGGCCGCTGCAAATTGTCGTCGTAGGTTGACCCAAAGGCTTGTGGGTCGGTTTTGAGGGCTTCCAGCCGGAGTGCGCGATAGGCTTGCCAGTCATCTGGTTCTAAGCTAACGATTTCCACATCAGTCATGATTCGCTCCATTCCAGCAACAAGCTATCGTTGTCGATGCGATCATCGACAGGGTTAATCTCCAGGCGCGTGCCATCGGTCAGGCGATACAGGCCCAGGCGCAGGCTGAAAGATTCAGGCAATTCAGGCACACTGATTGTATGCCGATCTTCGATGAGCGTGTTGGTGCGCCATTGACTTGTCGGATACCGACCCTGTACCGGGGCCGTATCATTCTGGGTGATAATCGTCCCGGTCGCATCCAGGATATGCACAAAGATCTGATAATTCTCAGGTAGCCGTGAGTCCGTCTGCCAGAAAAGGGTTAATTCAACCTGATCGGCGGTAGCATCGAGCGTATAACTGGCTAAGGTGATCTGATCGCCAAACTGAAGATCAAGCGCGGTAGCAGTGGTCGGGATGGACGCTGAATCCGGGCGATTGAGCGTGATCGGTGTGATCGTCGGCAGGCTCATGACGCTGTTATTATGACCGGCCCGCACCAGTAAGAGCGCTGAGGTCAGGGGTTCCAGGTCGTCCGGCAGTGATAACATGACGGATTGCCGCACCAGTGCGTTGTCGATCAATTGCACCGGGACATCTTCTGTCAGATAAACCATGTTCGTGTCGGGGTGAATGAGTTCATAGCGCCAGAACTCAAACGGATAACCGACATGGGGTTGGAAGTTGCCATAGGTGGCGCTGACGGTCAACGTGTTAGTCGCTTCATCCTGTATGATAGTCGGTTGCATAACATAGGGATCACCGGATTCAGCGATGGTCAAGAGCGGCACCAGCTCCGGGAACGGGGTGGGCTGATCCCACATGGCATTAAGTTTGGCGCGTAAATCTGCAGCAGCCGGGATGTCACCGGCCCGTTCCAGGGCAGCGGCCCGAAAATATAAGCCCGGCAAGGTTGCACCGGCATCAATGGCCTGTTGATAGAACGTGGCAGCATCCAGGGCACGACCATCCCGCAAGGCCACATCGCCCCGGAGCAAGTAATATAGCCGGGCGGCGTGATTGCTCTGCCAGCGGTCAGGTTGGAAGGATGCTTTGGCCGCCCGCCAATCCGGTTCAGTTGCCGGTTGCAACCGGGCCAACGCCCCTTCAATATCGCCCCGTGCCAGATCGGCTATGGCCTGGGCCGTGACGTCACGCGGGCTGACCATCATCGCCGGGATGGAGTCTAACCACTGGGCGGCAGCTTCCCAGCGCTGAGCCAGCAGTAACAGTGTGGCTTGTTGACGCATCTTATCGGGCTGATCGAACACCACCAGATAATCCCAGGCGGGTACGTCGCTCACCGCCAGCACCGCATCCAGTTGTTCGGGAGTGAGCAGGTAAAAAAATGTGTCGCTCAGCAAAGCGTCCGCCGCCAGTGCCCGAAATGCCGCTTGGTCATGGTTCAGCGCATCCCAGAGAACCGCAAAACCCGCTGCTGGTTGGCCGAGGATGTGTTGCGTGTACGCCAGCGCCTGGGTAAACAGCGGTACATCCGGGTGCTGACGGTGCAGCTTTTCCCACAGGGGTAGTGCGGCGGTGTCATCCCCGGCCAGCAAATAGGCAAAAGCCGTGCCTAACTGGATGCGACTATTGTCCGGCTGGTCGGCCAGAAGCGATTCCCATTCCGTCACAAGCGGTTGCCAACGAGTATTATCGCCGGGGCGCACCAGTGCGAAACCATCGGGTCCCCAGCGCGGTTGGATCGTCTCGGTGTAGAGGGCGTTCATTTCCATGAACAGGTCATCAATATTGGTAGCGGGAAAATCGGGATTCCAGGCGTAGATTTCCAGGCCATCGACCGTTTCCATCCAGGTAAATCGGTCGGGCTGAAGGGCAAGCTGGGGGGCGCGGGTTTCATCAGCCCGAATTACCACATGGGTGACGGTGTACTCCGCCATAAATTCCAGGTCCGCACTGTCCAGCCAGGGCGCGGCGAATCCCGCCAGGTTAAAAAAGCGATTGTCACCATGTCGCGCGTTGTTAGACGAGCCACGACCGCCGGTTATCAACGTGCGGGGCAGATCTTCAATAATGATGCTCGTGGTATCGGGCACGGCCAGCAAGACACTGGTCTGATCGGCTGGCAGCAGGTCGTTCAGGCGGCTGGCTAATTTCTGATGGGTGGGCAGCAGACGCCGCGATGCCTGCATTTCATTATAGGCCCGCAACTGATCGCCGGGACTGGCCGTCAGCGGAATTGGTTCAAATAGTAAGATCAGCGCCATTCCAACAACGCCTATCGCCACCAGCAACACTGGATAACGCGGGAGTCGTCGGAGCACAGCGTCCAGCGCCAGCCCCAGAATCAACGCGATAGGCAAGATAAATGAAGCCGTGAGCAGGCCGACGGTCGACGCAATCCGATTGAACAATTCGGTGAAACCGGGCAAAAAAGCGATCAACCAGAATAGGACCGTTGTGCCGACGATATATTGAGCTGCCAACGAATGGCGGATTCGCAGCACGTACACTAAGCCGAGCAGCGCCACCAGCAAAACGATCGGCTGATAAAATACCGCAGCCGGGTTGCGAATAAAGGTTGATCCGACGAGCGGGACCTCTGGCAATAACAGGAATCCGCCGCTGACGGAGATTTCATTGGCGCCTTCAACCGTCTCGGTTCGGATAATGCTATCGGCAGTACCGCTTAACCCTACCCGATTTTGCCGCTGGATAAATGGCAGCGTCAGCATGATGATGAGTGCCAATAGAATGGGCTGTGAGACCGGCAGCCAGCGGCGCCGCCCCAACCACTGGTTTAAGACCGCCGTGATGCCGATGCTCAGTACCAGTACCATCACCAGAATCGGATGCATAATTGCCAGCGCCACGCCAGATGCCACCAGCATCAGCCAGTCGTTGCGCTGTCGGGTGCGAAAATAGGTGAGGCCGACCAGCAAACACAGCGGCAGCATGAATGTCACGGCGGCCTGGCGCAGCACATTGATTTGGAAGACGGCGAAGCGCCCATAGGCGGTGTAAGCTGGATTATGAACCAGGTTGTCCAACGTCAGCAGGCCCACGATTGTCAGACTGGCGGCAGCCCAGGCAGCAGCGGTTTCGCGCCGAGTCAATTCATAGGCCAGCGCAAACATAATCAACGGTACAGTCCACACGAACAGCTGGTTGAGTTCATACCAGATCAATTGCGATGCGCCAACGCCGCTGGACCACACCCAGGCCGCGTGATTATAGGTCCAGCCATCGGTGTCAAAACGCGTGTCGACGGTGTTGACGGCCCCGATGCGGCGGGCGCGTAAGGGTCGGTCAAACGGTGTTTCACCGGGATTGTTCGCGATCCAACCGGCCTGGGAGGCGAAGATTACCTGATCTTCGAAGCCAAAGAAGCGATAGCGACTGCTGTAACTGACGAATAGACCGATCAGGCAAGCGGCGACGACGACGATGTATAGCGGGAGATTGTGCCTTTGGAAACGCCAGTCAACATGCTGGGGGTCCGGGGTGCCTGCTGCCCGCCACACCAACCCGAGCATCACCAGATGCAGCCCGCCTAGATATACATAAACCGGTAGATTGAACAATCGGGCGATTGCACCCAGGATAATCGTCAGACTCAGGCCGCAAATGATGATCCAGGCAAAACGCAAAATGGGCTGGGCGATCTGGTGTTTGCCCAGCGCCCGCGCCAGCAGGAATCCGGGCAAGTAGACCTGGAACAGCACCGTCAGCACCAGCGCCACGGTTGTACCGTGCAATGGCCCATTGCGACTGAATGCTAGCCCGGCACTCAACACGACCAACACCGTCAGCCAGCGCGGAGTATTAAGTACGCCCAGTCCCTGTCTAATACGTGGCAAGACGCTAACAATCCCTCACAAAGATGTTCGTTCCAACGCTTGTGGTGAAGTCGGATTTCCAGAGTTCTTCTCGTTTACCTCACCCCTTCCGAACCTGCGGTTCTCCGTCCCCTCTCTGCAAAACATCCCCTTGGGACCGTTCGTGGAGCGGGGAAAGTGAGCAAAGCGAACAGGGGTGAGGTTTTCACCCAATCCATTAGAATCAGCACAAACGTAAGTCGGTCATTATAGCGGCTGGCTTCGGGTAGCAAAACCGGGAATCGTTGTTCCGGGTATCTATTCACGTTGGCATAAACCTAGGGGCGATGGCTTGCCTCGCCCGGCTATTCGAGCGGGCGACACCAGTGTCGCACCCTACAATCTGATCAAGAATCATGGATAGGAGAATAGATACGGTTCTGGATACAACTGAACTTATTTCGATATTCAAGTGTATACTTTAAAATAATATAGCTAAAAGGAGGCGAAATAGATGATCTGTGCAGTGGGTGATGTGAAACTCTACTATGAAACTTGTGGTGAAGGGCTACCGGTGCTGGCGCTACATGGTTTTCCCGCCGACCATCGCATGATGGTGGATGTCCTGGAACCTGTTTTTGCGCAGCGATCCGGCTACCAGCGCCTGTACGTTGATCTGCCGGGTATGGGCCAGAGCAGCAGCGAGTCGGTCGAATGCTCTGATGATATAGTCGATTTGCTGAGTCAGTTTGTTGAGCAGGTGATTCCGGGGCGACAGTTTCTGGTTGCCGGTTATTCGTATGGTGGGCTGCTGGCGCTGGGGTTGTTGCAGCAGCGAACCTCACAGATTGTGGGTGCGCTGCTGATCTGTCCGGTTATTGAAGCCATGGACGAACGTCGGACCCTGCCGTCACCAACATTGTTATTCATGGATCCGGACCTGGATTTAGCACCCGCTGAGCGGGATCTGTTGCTGACAACCACGACCCTCATTACACCAACACTGGTGGACCGGGTAGAGAAATCATTCTTGCCCGGCTTACAAAGCGCGGATCTGGCATTCACCGAACGCATACGGGCCAACGGTTATGGCCTGACGCTGGATTTCAGTGCAGCACATTTTCCCCAACCCGCACTGATTATCAGCGGTAAGCAGGACGCGATGGTCGGCTATGCGGATGCGTGGAAATTACACGAGGCGTTCCCCAGAGCATCCTTCGTCACGCTGGACCGGGCTGCCCACTCGCTGCCGCTGGAGCAGCCTGGGCTTTTCACATTGCTGGTCAATGATTGGCTGGACCGGGTCGCGCTGGCGGCAGAAAAAGAAGCAGCCGGGCGTCATAACCAACCCGGCTGAAATGTTTGTAGCTTGTGGCTCGTCTAGTCGCCGCTGGCTGCGGGTTCGACCTGGGGCTGTAGGACATCAACTGCCGGGGAAACGGCTTCGTCGGGTCGATTGTAACCGATCATCTTGCCGCGATCCTCATCGAACAGGCGAATGCGGGCCGATTTCAGGCTGGTCTTGATCGTCAGCGGTTCGATTTGCCGGAAAACTTCGTTTTCGTAGTGGCATTTTTCCAGCCGATAATTCGGCACGCGCGGGCTAAGGTGATGAATGTGGTGGAAGCCGATATTGCCGGTCAGCCATTGCAGCACGGGCGGCATCTGGTAATAGGAACTGCCATACAAAGAAGCTTCCACGTAGTCCCAGTCTTCATGACGCGACCAGTACGCATTTTCGTATTGGTGCTGGACATAGAAGAACCAGACCCCCAGCGACGAGGCCATTGCCAGGATCGGCACCTGCACCAACAGGTATTTGTCCAGGCCAATCGTCAGCGCAGCGATGATGATGATCGCCAGCAGGGTCAGGTTGGTCCAGGTGACGCTGTTCTTTTCCCGCGCTTTGGCCCTGGGATGCGCATAGGGCACGCGCATCAACACAGCGAAATCAAAGAACGGGCCTATCACAAAGATAATGAACGGGTTACGGTACAGGCGATAGCCCAACTTCGTCCAGCGCCCGGCGTTGTGGAATTCATCATAGGTCATGGTCCAGACATCGCCGATGCCCCGCCGGTCCAGATCGCCAGATGTAGCATGATGTACCGCGTGCGCATGACGCCAGGCGTAATAGGGGGTGAAGACGACGATACTCAGGAAGACACCCACGCGGTCGGCCCATTTCTGATTCTTGAAGAATGATCCATGTCCACAATCATGCATAAGGACGAAGGTGCGAAAGCCGAAGAACGCTGCCACGGCGGCGATGGCGAGGGTCAACCAATATGAGACTTCCAGGCTGCGATAGGCCAGATACCACAGGATGAAGTAGGGGCAAACGGTGTTCACCAGTTGCCACAGGCTGATCCGCAGGTCCGTATTGATATACGGTTCAACCGCCTCACGCCAGGGTATTTCTTGGGATGTTGGATTTTGGCTTGCCACGATGGTGTTTTTCTCCAGTAAAGTTGCGTTGAACAAATAGAATATTTTGGTGCGCCCAGCAATCAAGGCCGCACGTCAGTATAGCTTCCACCCGTTGTAACACACTTAGCCCGGTTTAGTTGTGCTTTGTGTCACAATTGGCGACTTCTCTAATGTAGCAGAAGGTTGGGAAAACGAAATGGGTGATTTTTGCAGTTTTTATAATCGGCTTATGGCATAGAAGGCTTATGATGCTGATTGAGACTTCAGATTCAGACGGGCTTTGGTCTTCACTAATGTGAGTAGATGGTCAATCTGGCGGAATGCTTCCATTTCTAACCGTTCTTCAGCGAATAAACTCCCGGTTCGATTCTTTTCCAGCAATTCATGTCCCGTACTTGCAGGTCATCTGGCAAACGATAGGCAGCAATTTCTAGCAGGGTCGGGGCCGCGCTGAGGAAGTCTGTCACGACATCTTTTATGCTGCGCTCTGGTGCTAAGGGCATTTTCTACTCCTAACTTGAATTAACGATATTGTAGCAGAAAAATGCGCGAACCATGCTGCTTCACGGTACACTCCGCCTCCTATCGAATGTACCTAAACAGGAGCAATTCCTATGACGGATTTTCCTCTCAACCCGTTGCTGCCAGATGATGTGCTGGCGCGACGTCATGTTTTGCCACTAAAGCCCGACCCGGTGATTTTGACCGGTCAACGGATTCGGCTGCAACCGCTTGATCTGGACCGGGATGTGCCGCTGTTGTTTGCGCGGTCCAATGGACAACCGGCTCGCCTGGATTCGCACACGATTGCGGCCTATGACGCTGATGAACGCATCTGGCGATATATGTCGGGCGGCCCGTTCATAAACGAAGTTGCGCTGCGGGATTGGCTGCAAATCCAGGTTGATGCACCGGATCGATTGGCGCTATGTGTCTATGACATTGCGACAGCTAGCCCGGTTGGTGTCACCAATTTGATGAGCAATGTTCCGGCGCTGTTGTCGATTGAACTGGGCAATATCTGGTACAGCCCGCTGGTTCAGCAACGCGGCGTGAATACGGAGACGACGTACCTGATGCTGCGCCATGTTTTCGGCCTCGGCTACCGGCGGGTAGTCTGGAAATGCGATGCGCTCAACGAACGTTCCCGTAAATCGGCGCTGCGGTTTGGCTTCCAGTTTGAAGGCATTCATGAGCAGCACTTGATCGTTAAAGATCGTAACCGTGACACCGCCTGGTTCCGGTTGTTGGACCATGAGTGGGCGACGGTTCGCCCCCAACTGGAAGCGCGTCTTACCCGGTAAGTTCGCGGCGTCTCATCCCGCCGCGCGTGTCAGGGTGTTTATTTGATGATGACCGAAACTTGACAGATTGCCCGAGAGGTGTTATTTTTAGCCCAATCTAAATTTGAAGCAGGGTAATACGAAATTCCCTGTTGTGTTGAGAAAAGGAATTGTACATTGAGGCTAAAATCAATCTTTATTGGGCTGCTATGTGTACTGCCGTTGTTGTTGCTCAGTCCGACGGCGGCGCAAGATGACGATCAACTCAAGGTCGTCGCGACGACGACTCAAGCGTATGACGCACTGAACATCATTGCTGGTGATCTGATCAACTTGACCGGTTTGATGGGGGCCGGGGTGGACCCGCATCTGTACAAACCAACTGAGGCCAATATCGCTGCGATGAATGAGGCGGACGCCGTGTTTTATAGTGGTCTTAATCTGGAAGGGCAGTTCGGCGAAGTCTTCGAAGCGTTGGGTGAACGCGACGTGCGCGTGGTCGCCGTGTCATTGCCGGTAAAGCAGGCCGGGTTTACCATCGGCGGTTTTACCCTCTCGGAAGAATATCAAAATGTCGATGATCCCCACTACTGGTTCGACCCGCGCAACTGGCAGCTTTCCGTGTCGTACATGGCGGACGTGCTGAGCGAGATGGACCCGGCCAACGTCGAGATTTATCAGGAAAATGCCGACGCCTATAATGCACAGCTTGACCTGCTGTTTGAATGGGCGGTCGCGGCGATGGAGCAGGTGCCGGAGGAACAGCGCGTGCTGGTGACATCCCATGACGCCTTCCAGTATTTTGGCGAGGCTTTTGGCTGGGAGGTGCGCGGCTTACAGGGAATCAGCACCGAAGATGAAGCCGGGGTCGCCGATGTCCAGGATCTGGTCAACTTCGTGATTGAACGCGAGATCCCGGTGATGTTTATCGAGAGCAGCGTGCCGCCGAATACAATTGAATCGGTGCAAGAGGCAGTGCAATCACAGGGTCATGAGATCGGCATTGGCGTCCGCGAATTATTCTCCGATGCGATGGGTGAACGCGAGACCTTTGGTGGCACCTATGTTGGGATGCTGGCCTCGAATGTCATAACCGTGCTGCAATCGTATGGTGTTGAAATTCCCGATTGGCCGGAAGACCTGGAACCGGAATTCTCGGAAGATTTGCTGGCGATGGAATAATAAGATGATTTAAAATCCCTCCCCTGCTTCACGACGTTCAGCTTCCTCTCCCCAACGCATTGGGGAGGGGATTGAGGGGTGGGGTGGATTATGCAGAAAGCAAACCAATATGAGCAACAACAATGGTAATCAACCGGCGCCCGCCTTGACCGTGACCGATCTCACGGTGGCGTACAACAGTAAACCGGCGCTGTGGGACGTGGATATGACGGTGCCCGAAGGTGTGTTGATGGCGATTGTCGGTCCCAACGGCGCGGGGAAAAGCACGCTGATTAAAGCCGCGCTGAATCTGATTCCGCGTGCAGCAGGTGACGTGCAAATCTTCGGCAAGCCGTATGCTCGTGCCCGCGATCTGGTGGGGTATGTACCACAGCGGGGCAGTGTCGATTGGGACTTTCCCACCTCGGTGCTGGATGTTGTCACAATGGGGTTATATGGACAATTGGGCTGGTTCAAGCGCCCCGGCAAAACTCACCATGCTCAGGCAATGCAAGCATTGGAACAGGTTGGCATTGCCGATCTTGCGCACCGACAGATCAGCCAGCTTTCGGGCGGTCAACAGCAGCGGACATTTCTGGCGCGGGCATTGGTCCAGGAGGCGCAAATCTATTTCATGGATGAACCTTTTGCGGCGGTGGATGCTGTCACCGAACGCGCGATCATTGCGCTGCTGCGCGAATTACGTTCGCGTAATAAGACGGTCGTGGTTGTGCATCACGATCTCCAAACGGTTGCCGATTATTTTGACTGGGTGACATTGCTGAATGTTGAAGTGACGGCCAGCGGTCCAGTCGATACGGTTTATACCGAGGATAATTTGCGGAAAACCTATGGTGGGCGGGTCGCCGGAATCGCCCAGGTTGCCCGGGCAGAGGCTGTTTCATGAGCGCCGCCGACCGCCGCGTCTGGCTGCTCATTGGGGTGCTGCTCATCGTGTTTGTGCTCACCATCCCGCTCAGTGTGTTGATCTGGGATGTTAACTACGATTACACGCTCATCACCGTTGCCATCGGAGGGGCCGTGCTGGGCACTGTCAGCGGCGTCTTAGGCTCCTTTGCGGTGCTGCGCCAGCAGAGTCTACTTGGCGATGCGCTCTCCCATGCCGCGCTGCCCGGTGTCGCGATTGCCTTCCTGCTGGTGGGTC
Source organism: Phototrophicaceae bacterium (assembly GCA_965223835.1). Classification (GTDB taxonomy): domain Bacteria; phylum Chloroflexota; class Anaerolineae; order Aggregatilineales; family Phototrophicaceae; genus CAVYXZ01. The sequence continues at coordinate 408,656 of OZ245023.1, read as the reverse complement.
GCGAATTAGGCTGGTTGCTGGTTGGGGCGGGCATTGCCGGGTGGGTGGGCGTCATGTTTATTACGAGCGTAACACGCACCACGCGCATCAAACAGGATACAGCGATGGGCATTGCGCTGACGGCCTTTTTTGCCTTTGGCATCACGCTGTTGACTTACATTCAATCGCGTAACGATGCCAGTCAGGCCGGGCTGGATCAATTTATTTTCGGACAGGCGGCGGCGATCAAGCGCCAGGATGTGTTGCTCATTAGCGGGGTAGGTTTCTTGGCCTTCATATTGCTGGGGCTGTTCTGGAAAGAGTTCAAACTTATCACATTTGATACCGAATTTGCCCAGGCCAACGGCTTCAATGTCCGCTTTCTCGAAACATTGCTTTCTACCCTCATCGTCGTGGCGATTGTGCTGGGGTTGCAACTGGCCGGGGTGATTTTGATGGTCGGTATGTTAATCGCCCCAGCGGTGGCGGCACGGCAATGGACGCACAAACTCGATCAAATGCTGGTGTTGGCAGCCTTGTTTGGCGGCTTCGCGGGCGCGACCGGGGCCATTCTCAGCGGCGTTGAAGCCGGGTTGCCGACGGGTCCGCTCATTATCGTTGTAGCGTCGGCGATTGTCTTCCTGTCGATCGCGTTTGCGCCGGAACGCGGCCTTGTCTGGACGTTGTGGCAGCAGCGGCAAGATCGGCAGCGTTTCGCTACGCAGAACATTTTGCGCGATATTTATCGCCATGCCCGGCAGCATGATGACTTTTTCCAGCCCGCTCCTGCTGGAATGCTGGTTGCCCTGCGTGGTCCGGTGGCGCGAGCGGGCATCAAACAACTGGCGCAGGCCGGTCTCATCGAAACTAATGGTGACGATCACTGGGCGTTAACGCGCACAGGCCTGGCAGCAGCCCGTGAAGATGCCCGTAACCTGCGCTTATGGGATTTGTACCGGCAGTATAGCGAAGCGCTAGATTTGCCAGTGATTGCCGAGAATCATCAACAGCCGATTAAGTCATTGCTGCCTGCATCTGCCGTTGCCCGCCTGGAGACGATGATGGATGGCGAACGGGTGTAGGGAATATATGTGCAACTTTGCTGCTAGCTGTTTTACCCAAAAGGGATTTGGGCGAAAAGTATGAACAATTTACCTCACCCCTCCTTGCCTGCGGCAATTCCTCCCCTCTCCAAACTGGAGAGGGGCTGGGGGTGAGGTAGAAATAGAATCGCGTGTCACATTTTTGAAGCGGCAATAAACTCGAGAATCTACTATGCAATTCATCGAACAAATACTCATCAACGTGCTGCTCCGGTTTATGAGCGTGGAGCAATTGAACAACTTCCTGGGTGATCCACAAGCGGCGGCGCTTACCGTTGGAGTGCTGGTGGCGGTCTCTGGCGCGGTGCTGGGGACGTTCTTGCTGCTACGCAAAATGTCGATGACCAGTGATGCCATCAGCCATACCGTTTTGCTGGGCATTGTGGTGGCGTTTCTGGTGATGGCGGCGCTGCCCGGTATCGAGCCGGATATTACCTCGCCGTTCCTGATTGTTGGGGCGGCCATTGCGGGTGTCGCAACGGTCATGCTCACCGAACTGATTCACCGGTCCGGGTTGGTCAAAGCCGATGCTGCGCTGGGTCTGGCCTTTCCGCTGCTCTTCGCCATCGCCATCATCCTCATTACGCGCTTTACTGCCGATGTGCATCTTGATGAAGATGCGGTGATTCTGGGTGAGATCGGGGTGGTGTGGGCCAACACCGAAAGCCATTGCCTCGAAAACTGTGCGGATGTGACGATTACACCGGAGGATGAACGGGTCACGACCGGTCGCCAGTGCGTCAATTGTCAGGCAGAGGGCATCGGTCCCCGTGACCCAAAGGCCATCTTTGAGGAAACCTGTGCCAACTGCGGGACCTATACCGCTGCGGAAGCCTGGCGTGAGCGGCTGATTGAGACGCCGCCGGTGCTGGTGTTCTGGCCGCGTGCGATCACGGTGATGCTGGTGACGACCTTGCTCAATGTGGTGTTTATCATCGCGTTCTACAAAGAATTAAAACTCACCACCTTCGATTCGTCATTAGCGTCAGCCCTGGGCTTCCACCCGGCAGCGATGAATTATGCACTGATGATTCTGGTGAGTGTGACGGCGGTGGCGGCGTTTGATGCAGTGGGGTCGGTGTTGGTCGTCGCGTTTTATGTGATTCCGGCGGCGACGGCCTACCTGCTCACGGATCGGTTAGCGGGCATGTTGCTGTTGAGTCCCGTCATCGGCGCGTTGGGCACGATAACCGGCTATGAATTTTCACGCGGGAATTTTCTCGGCATCGTGCAAGTGAGTGACCTGCTCAAGGTATTGGACCGGCTGATCGGGCTGGATGGCTACACCGCCTGGAACACCTCGATTTCGGCGTCAATGGCGCTGATGATGTTCTTTCTATTTCTGGTGGCCTGGGTGTTTTCGCCGCGCTATGGATTGGTTTCCGGGGTGTTGCGCCGCCGGGCGCAACGCCGACAATTTGCCAATCAGATGCTGCTGGGCCACGTCTTCAATCATCAAGCTGCGGCGGACGCGGCTGCGGAACTGTCGGTGGCGACGTTGCACGAGCATCTCAATTGGTCGCCCCAGAAAACACAGCGCGTCTTGCAACGGGTGCGGTTGCGTAATCTGGCGGTGATTGAGGGTAATCTCGTACAGTTGACCGATCGCGGCCAGCAGCGAGTGCGCGACTTCATTCACCACTCGCTGGGGGACCGGGCGGCGCTTTGAATGTAGCGCTATTCTTTATCGTCCATCCTCGCAGTTTACCTAAAGTTGAAGCTGGTTGGGCGTAACGTCGGTTATCACCACCGCTGACCTCATCAAGCTGTATGAGTGGTGCTGACACCAAACAGTTAGCCTCCTTTAGTGTTACGTCACCTGGACAGAAGTCCCACAAAATTGTATTGTGAGCCGTCTTCCTGCATCTGCACGCTGTCAGCGCTAAGGTGAAAGCCTTCACAGCGAATCCCTGATGTTCCCTTTATATCGTAATGCTCGCTGATACCCAGTGCGTCGGAAAGTCCGATTACGCTGTCTACAAACGCTGCATCGGACCAATGATAGGGAAAATAGATGAATACTTGATAACAAATCTCGGTTTGACCGGTCTCTATATTGGCGATGACACTTTCACCAAGAGCATACCAGATTGGATCCATTGCCATCCAGACATCAAGCTCATCACGGTGCGGGTATTTAGCATCCATATAAAGCAGCTGAAATGTTGGCGAAAACGGGTCCGTTATCAATTGAATGTTGGGCATGATACTTGGACTAATTCCCTGTCCAGCCATAATCCAGGGTGATGTAACTGTACTGAATTGGTGGCACGGCTCAGACAATGAGTCGGCTAGTTGTTGCGTAACCAGTGAGTGAACTGAACTATTCAAGGTTTGGCGCACGAGGTCGTTTAGCACTGGTAAATCACGGAGCAAACCTTCGACACTAAAGTCTGTGACGGTTTCACCGGAATTGTCCAGGAAATGCTCCAGATTATCTGCCGCGAGATCGTTGCCCACCTGCCGTGAGCGTCGCGCGACCAGACGCAGTGATTCTCGAAAGCTGTATTTCAAAGCTTGTGAAACTGGTGGAATAACATAATCGGCAATCCGCGAAATCCTGGCTTGTGTCGGCAGCGTATCCTCATCCAGGAAACCAGGGTTGTATTCCGGGTGGTGTCCTGGGTAGTCAGGTAGCTGGTGCTGTAGATCTTCGCAACCCGCCACGATTGTCTCACGCTGGGCGTGGTAATCATTGACCGGGGCTGGACCGGGCGGTGAATTGATTTCAATCAAACCGAGTACGGAGAGCAAGATGTTCAGTGCAGGGAATATAATCCAGACGCTACATACCAGGGCTAGAAAAATTAGCAAACGTCTCAAGAATTTTTTGTACAAGTGTTTGTGTAATCCGAAAGCACAGAATATAGTCCGTTGTTTTAGTCCCTTTATTTATACCACATGAATATTGCACGGTGAGCGATTACATCATCACATTCAGACGGCACTTCAGGACGAATATCACTACATGAGCACCGCATGGCTCAAGCATAATTGCCTTGAGTATGAGGTGCTTGTTATGAATAAGACCGAAACCTTTGCCTTCGACTTTATGCGCGTGCCGCTGGTCGTCATGCTATTGCTGTGGGTCAGTGGCCTCGGTGTCTGGTTGGTGGCTGCCAATGGGAGTCTGGGACTTTTGCTGGTTTATGTGGGCGTGTTTGTGGGCGTTGGACTGGGGCTGTTTCTGGCGCTGCCGGACCGCAAACGACACATCGCCCGCAAAATCATGCTGCTGCTGGTGGGGACGCTGTTGTTGCTGCTGGCCTTCGTTACCGATCATGGCAATATGCAGATCGAGGGGTTGTTCTTCGCCGTGTTGGCGGGCGTCGGACCGTACATCATTCTGCATTATGCGCTGGCGAAGATCATCGGACCGCTGGTGTTTGGGCGGGTATGGTGTGGCTGGGCTTGCTGGTTTGCGATGATTTTCGACCTGCTGCCTTATCCGCAAAGTCGCTACCGCATCCCCGGTAAATGGGACCGGCTGCGCTATGTGCATTTCGCGCTAAGCTTACTTGTGGTTGGGCTGCTGTGGGTGGGCGCTCAATACAATGGGGCGTTAGGTGACATTGGCCTGCGCTGGTTCGTCATTGGGCTGGCGCTGTATTATGTCGCGGGCATTGGGTTGGCCTTTCTGCTGCGTGACAATCGCGCCTTTTGCAAGTATCTGTGCCCGATTGCCGTCTTACCCAAAACGACTGGTCGTTTCGCCTTGCTCAAGGTTGGTGGCACGCCGGAGCACTGTGGTGATTGCGAGGCCTGCGTTGAAATGTGCCCGATGAACATCCGTGTGCGCGATTATATTGTGCAGGGTGAGCGCGTGCTATCAACGGAATGTACCCTCTGCCAGACGTGCATCCACATTTGCCCGCACGAGTCGCTCAAATTATCTTTTGGCTTTGATGTTGGCGGCAAAGAATATATTGATTATGAACCGCCGCGCCACCGCCTCAAACCCAAACGCTGGTGGCGGTAACTAGAATTGCATAAATGTTCCAGCGATTGTTTGTTTATTCGCGGAAATGTTGAGAAATATATTGAGACATCTTTTGTTCCCAGTTTAACCACTTGCCGCCTTTCCATTCGGCAACTTTGTGCAGTCGCCGCAGAATTGTTCCCCAGTCCGATGTATTCAGAGATATAGAAAAATGGCTTTCAGGCTCTTTTTCGTCAATAACTCCAAGAATTCTCTCACGTATTCGAATACGCCATGCCTCTGATACTTGGTCATCATGAAAATGCCGATAGAGATGAAGTGCCTTCAGAATGGCAATCCACTGTTGAGACGGCATAGAAATTGTAGTTGAGATTGTTTGGGATTCGTTTTTTGATGACGTTGATTGTTGGTCAGGAGTGAAACGCAAGCGGCCAACTCGACGAACAACCGGTTTATGGGGTGCTTCCCAGTTCAGTGGAGGCTCGTTGGGCCTCCCGCGCCAATGGCCGTATTTTTTACTCATCAATCAAAACCTGTCTTTATGGCACATGCTCTTCCGACGCGAGATAGCAATAAGCCAGCAGACCACCAATGGCAGCGAAGAGGTGCCAGAAACCGTGCCCCTGAATCGGTGACAGCGGATCGCACCAGACACGCACGACCGCGCCGCTGGGAATCCACACCCCAAAGGCGAAAACAAACGCCACAATCATAGCGACAAACCAACCAGTGCCGCGCTGGAACCCCGGCGGATGCCCTAGCCAGGCGGCAATCATCACCAGCAATTCGACGATGAACCATAAACCCGCAACAACGATCTGGGTGGTGCGGCTGGCAGTTTCATCAAGAGCCGTCACGACCCCGACGACCAGACAAATCAACAGCCAGATCAGCCAGAGTATGTTTTTTGACGCGCCAAACCAGACCATCAGTAAACGAGTGACCGTGTAACTGAGTCCCAGCCCGGCCCAGAAGATGATCGTCATGTTGTCGAACCAGCCGCCCCAGATTTTCATCGAGCCATGAAAAAACATGCTTCCCGGTCCCATCAACATCAAGACGAGGACGTAGGCCAGCGGGATGAAAGCGGAGCGGTCCGCCATCATGTTGGGGGCCGGCGCCGGGCGTGTACCCAGAATCAGGACGATCATGAAGCCGGCGGCGATAAACGCCAGGTTGCTCCACATGCTGATGGGCTGTTGGACCCAGGAGGCTATCTCGTAGCCTTCACAAAAGATGATGAAATCCGGGTCGCCCGTAAGCAAGAATTGGTCGTAGTCCACCTCGTTTGGGGTGGTGGGAAACCAGTCAAATCCCAGGCCAATAATCAGCACCGCGCCCAGCGTCACGGCGGCCCAGAGCAGGGCCGGGAGCCAGTGCTGCCGATCGGTTCGCAGGATGAGGGCAGCCGCGAGACTGAGGCTGATGATGCCGAAGGGTAGGATGAGGCCAAACAACGCCCAGGTTTCTTTGATCGACATCAGCCGCCTTTCATATTAGCCTGCTCGTTATGATGTCGATACCGAATCATTGCCGATGAGGTCATTAACGACCATATCGAGTTCTAGCGTTTTGCCATGCGCGAGTTCCGCCTCAATTCGTTCCGGCGCGATAATCTGCTTCAGTTCATCAATGATTGGATCAATCAGGCCGCGCGTCGCATCGGTCGTTGCCGGATGATTCTGGACCATCCCCAGCCAGTGCAGCGTGCGTTGCCAGTCGTCCGAAAGTTGGGCCAGCCCCACGATGACCTCGATGACCGTTGATGTGGCGTGGATTTCATGAGCCTGGCGCAGGGCTTGCTCGTAATAACCACGAGCTTTGTCGTTGTGCTGCTGATCGCGGGCGACATTGCCGATGTTCACCAGATTCAACGCGATTCGCTGGCGGTCACCGATCACCCGCGCCAGTTGCAGGCTCTCATCGAAATAACTCAGCGCCCGCTCATATTCTTTTTGCAGGTGCGCCACAAACCCCAGATTATGTAGCGCCAGCACCACGCCACGCCGTTCGCCGATGGCGCGGTACGTTTGCAGCGTTTGGTCAAAATAACCCACTGCGCCCGCCAGATTACCGCGCATCCCGGCCACATTGCCCAGATTGAGCAATGCGCTGGCGACTTTGCGGCGCTCACCGGTGGCGCGACCGAGTTCGACGGTTTCTTCAAAATAATGCTGGGCTTCGTCCAGATTACCTTGAACATAGGCCGCGATCCCCAGGTTATTTAGCGCTGTGGCGCGGTCAGCCGGATTGTCATCGGCGATCTTCAGGCTGTCAGCAAAATGCTGTGCGGCCTGCTGATAATCGCCCTGGTCATAGGCCACCATGCCCAGACGGTTAAGCGAACGGGCAATTGTGGACTGGCGATTCAGTTGCCTGCCCAATGCGAGCGCCTCGTTCACGAGTTCATTGGCCTGGGCATAGTGACCTTGCTGCCAGGCGACCTCGCCTTGCAAATTTAGGATTTGGGCGGTCCGGGTTTCGTCTTTTGCGGCGCGGAAATAATCCAGGGCACTGGCTAACTTCACCGCTGCATCAGCATATGCCCCGTGATAGAGCAGCATCTCGCCCAGTTTCGCGCTGATGTCGGCGGTCAGTGACTGTTGTTCCGCTTCAGTTTCGGCGGTCAGCGGCACCAGTTCCAGCGCCCGTTCCATGCAACCGATGCCATCGGCCAGGGTGCTGATGCGCAGGCTGTATTCACCGGCTTTCTGTGCGTAAATACGTTCTTTCAGATGATCCCCGGCCCCTTGCCAATGTTGGGCCAGGATAATGGCTTGATCGGGCGCATCAGGATAGAGGGCTTCGATGCCACCCGCGATTTGCCGATGGATACTGGCCTGTTGTTCGTCAGGTATCTGGCGCAGGGTTGCCTGGCGCAGCTGTTCATGGCTAAACTGCCAGTTGCCTTCACGGGCTTCCAGCACCGCACTGTTGGCACAGGTCGTCAACCAGTCATCCAGATCAGTCTCGGCGACAATCTGTTGCAGCAGCGGCAAATCCAGTTCGCGCCCGGCCAATGCCGCGATGTGCAGCCAATGCTGGGCGGTCTGCGGCACACTATCCAGGCGGCGTTGAATCACCTCCTGGACTCCGCCCGCGATAACTTTCTCCGGTAATGCCATCTGCCCGATCTGGTTCAATCGACCGGCTTCCTCCGCCAGGGCACGCACGACCTCGACCAGGAAGAAAGCGTTCCCCTCGGTCTCACGCTGCAATAGTTGCACCACTGCCGGTTCCCGACCGGCCTCACCCAGCATACTCACGCTTAACTCGGTCATCTCAGCCGTGTGCAGGCGGTCCAGCAATAGCAATTGCATCTCCGGCAGCGCGTCGGGCAGGTCGGGCCGCACGTCGGACTGATAGCTGGCGACGATTAAGATCGGTAGATCGGTGATCGTGCTGCTGAGCGTTTGTAAAATATCCAGGCTTTCATCTGACCACTGCAAATCTTCCAGCACAATGAGGGTGGGCTGGGTCTGCTGCTGAATCAGATTGGTCACAGCGCCGATTAGCCGTTCCTGATGGGCCGTGCCTTCGACATCAATGACGGGTGGCAAGTCTCGTTCCAGCAGGCGTTCAATGTCCGGGATGAACTCGCGCAAAATCCCGGCATCCAGATCATCAATCGGTAAGGTCAGCAATAAGCGGCGAATCGGATCGCGCCAGACCTGATAGGACAGGCCCCCGCCCATCACCCCCTGACCACGCAGCACCAGTGTGCCCTTGACCATCGCCTGGGTTTGTAGCTCATCCAGCAAGCGGGATTTGCCAACGCCACTTTCCCCGCCAATCAGCCACGCGCTACCGTTGCCATCGGCAATGTCGTCCAATGCATTGACTAATTTATTCATTTCGTCCGAGCGACCCACAAAGCGGGCGGCCTGCAAATAGCTCTCACGAATTGCGATGCTTTCATGCGGCACGGGCTGGTGTAAGGCGGCACTCAGGCTGGCGATGATTTCCTGGGCGTCCTGATAACGGGTGTCGGGCTGCTTGCTCAGGAGCCGGTCCAGAATAATGGTGAATTCCACATCGACTTCAACGCTGGTCAAATCGATGGCGTGGGTGAGGGCCGCCACCACCATTTCATTGGCGGTGCGGTTGCCATAAGGATGACTGCCGACGAAGAGTTCATAGGCAATGATCCCCAGCGCATAAAAATCACTGGCCGGGCTGGCGGGATGGCCTTGCAAAAGTTCCGGGGCAATATAGGCCAGCGTGCCCACAATCTCGTCGCTATGGTTTTGCGGGTCATGCAGGGCGGCCAGGCCAAAATCGAGCACCTTGACTTCACCGTCTGCCGTCACCAGCGCATTATCCGGTTTCAGGTCGCGATGGACCAGTCCGCGCCGGTGCAAATAGGCGAGCGCTTCCGCCATCTGGATTAAGAGGTCACATTGTTGTTGGAGCGGTTGGCCTTGTCCGACATCCAGAATCGTGCGCGGGTTGTCCACCAGGTTCATCGTGAAGTAGGGTTGCTGGCGGTCATCAAAGCCATAATCTAACACCTGGATGATGTGGGGATGATGCAACGAGGCCAGCGTTTGAAATTCATTCGCCAGGGCCACCCGCACCTGCTCTGCCATCACTTCGACCGTTGCATTGGGGTCGCTGGGAGCCGCTGCGGTCGCCTGTACGCGCTTCAAGGCAATCGTCTGCCCGGTGAGGCGATCCGTCGCCCGGTAGACCGCGCCCATCCCGCCTGCGCCAAGGCGTTCTAATAGCTGATACCGCTGGCCGATCAGTTCAACGCCATTGTTTGTTGGCTGCATTGGACACTCACCCTGATGTACTTCTCCCTGAATCTACCTTTTTTACGAAAGTCCGTCAATTTTCGGCTGCTACTTACAGTTTATTTATAGTGCGGTTAGGAGCATGTGAACGCGATGATCTTGTTGGACAAGAATGAGTCGCGCCGCAATCAGATTTCGGCAAAGGTTGTTAAAAAGTTAACTAAGATTGATTTTTGTTATGGACAAAATTCACATATCAACACTTATTTAGGTAACTGTAATTTTACGAAAGGATACTAAACCCTAAGAGCAGTCTCTCTAATCTGTGCTGGCGGCTAAAACTGATACCCACAATGAAGGTTTTGTCAGGGTATCCATCTGGCTTCTGCGCTGCTGACACGATTGGACAGCCAAACACTGTAGCAACCATTTATTGAGGAGATGATGAATTGTGTTCATAGAAAGAAGAATTTTGAGACATCGAATAGTGTTGGCGCTATTGCTGATCGCAATGGTGTCGCTCAATTTAGCGCCGCTTCAGGCTGAAGGCTCGAGCGGTGGTGTTGAAGGCTGTGCCTATTCATCGCAGTTGCTGGATGGACAGGGTTTCGCCGTTTCGGGCCTCGGCTTTGCGGTCTCTGGGCTGGGGTTCGCGGTCTCCGGTTTGGGATTCGCAGTCAGTGGACTGGAATTGACCGCCGAAGAGCTGGCGATGGAAGTCGTCGATAATCCAGTCACGCCGCAATGGCTCCTGGACCGTCTGGCGGACATCCAGGGTGGCGATGGCTTTGTCAATACTCCGGTGGCATTGCTAGTGGTAGACGATTTTGGCGGCAACCCGGAAGACATGAACCCACCCGCACCGGAAGATTCACACGGTAAGAAAGTGGTCGATGTTTCCAACAGCCTGCACACTGCGTTGACCGCTAACATCGGTGATCCCAATATTCGGATCGTACCGGTTGATGTCAGCGACAACTCGACCAACTACCGGGTTGATGTGATTGCTGACCGTCTTGGCGAAGTAGTCCAGGATTTGGAAGCCGAGGGCATTCACCACTTTGTGTTTAATTTCAGCTTTGGTGTGCTGCCCTGTGCGGACGAGATCGTGTTAGAAGATGGCACGATGGTCCCCTGGAACTTTGATGAGGCCGTTGAAGCCGTCAACAGCATGAAGGAATTTAAGCCGGTTAACAATATTCTGGAATGTGTGAGCGTCAACCCCGATGGCACGTATACGGCCCACTTCGGTGCTGAGAATCCCAACGGTTCGCCCGTGATGATTCCGGTCGGTGACGACAACTTCATGACCGGTGGCGGTATCTCACAGGCTAAACTCGATATTCAAACTCCGATGTATTTCGCCCGGCCCAATGTGGTACCGGGTCGTCCAGGTCGTACCGATTTCTACCCCAACAGCGCCTATCAGGTCCATTTCTTTGACGGTCAGCTGGTCTGGAACCTGAATGGTCGCACGGAAACTGCCAGTGCCTGGAACCTGGACCAGCGTTGTTCGCCGGAACCGGTTCCCTATCCCTCCATTGAAGAATTTCCCACTGAGGACAGCTATATCGGCAGCGACTTATGGTACAGCTATCTGGACCCTGATTTCGTGCCCCCCGTCCGGCATCGGCTGGAGTGTGTGGTCGATAATGAAGATGGTACCCTGACGGCGCACCTCGGCTTTGAAAGTGATTTTGACTCCCCGGTTTACCTGCGCTTTGACAGTGCGCTCAGCGGTGGAGGTATTCCGTTTGACGTACTCCATGTGGTGACGCCCCGGTACTTCGGCACGCCGCCCGATGGCGTTTCACCCGCGTTCCCCAACAGTGCTTTCCAGGTCACCTTTAGCGCGTCTGAACCGCTGGACTGGACGCTGTTTGGGCGGATTCTCACGGTGGATGCCAATGCATCCAGGTGCGTTATTCCACAGGGCTTTAGCATCGCGCAGTATCTGATCGAAAATTACATCGAGCCGGAACAATTCCCTGAGTTTTTGATGAAGGCGCTGAATGCAGTGGCGAACGATCCCGCTAATCCGCTGGCAGATCTACAGGCGAAGTTGCAGCATTTCTACAATCGCAGCGTGAATGAACCTGAATTTGCCGCGATTGGCGTGGCGTCGGCGGGCAATACGCGCTACCTGTACTTCCCGGAAAATAGTAGTGATCCGATACCGTCAGCACCGCCGGTCAGCCCGGCCAGTTTGCCAGAGACCATCGCATCCTCCGCCTTGTTGGGTCCGATAGTCAATCCATCGGCAGGTCCATCGCCTGACAACCGCGATGTGCTATGGCGCTTCTCGCATGACGGCAACGTGGCGACACCGGGCGGTGGCATCGAGCTTAGCCCGGATAACTGGCTGGTGGGTACGTCGTTCTCAGGTCCCTATACCAGCATGATTGCGGCTTTGTGGCTGACCTATGAAGATGCCTGCACCTACAACTATCTCAATCGACCGCCGGTGAATCTGAATAGCGCCGGTGATTGGGTCAATGCACTCTTTAGCGACTCGTCAATTGAGTATCCGCTGACCTGTTCGATACCCACCGGTGGTCCACTGGACAGCCAGATTGACATTCGGCCCAAACACTATCCGAATGTCATTAATCTGAACTCAGCCGGTAAAATCGCGGTTGCAATACTCGGTAGCCCGGCCTTTGATGCCACATTGGTAAATCCCTCCAGCGTGTTATTCGGCGACGCGACTCCGGTGCCGGAAACACCGGTTGAACCGAACTTCCAGATCAAAGATGTAAACCAGGATAAGGTGCTGGATATGGTGCTGCACTTTAATATCCAGGAAATTGGTGTGGTGCCGGGTGACACCAGCGAAACCTTAACAGGCGAAACCTTTGCCGGTCAAGCGTTCGCGGCAACCGACAGCATTGAGGTGATCCCGCTGCAACAACCGCTGCTCTGGCGACCCAGCGATGGCGCTCGAGTCCGTGCAGGATCGGTCAAACTTACCTGGAAGAGCGTAACCGAAATCAGTTGCTATAGCATTCAGGTCCACAATGCGCCCTTCGTCAGCGACGATCAGACCGATGTCATGGAACGGGCGACGATTGTCCGTGAAGAAGAATATCGGACGAGCTATCTTAACAGTGGCACCTACTACTGGCGGGTTCAGGTAGGCGGAACGTGTGATATTCCAACTGGACCCTGGAGTGAGGTCGGGATGTTCACTGTGCGTTAAAGTCCTTCAGCAGCAATTTCAAGCCGGGAGCCATACAGGTTCCCGGTTTTTTTATTGCATAGGATTAGAAAGATTAGCGGGATTAGTACCCAATAATCCCCTGCTGGCGTCTATCTACCCCCCACAAGTCCCCCCGCGCCGGGTGGCAAGATTTACCCGCTCGGTACTTTACACTCGTTGGCAATTGTCAACCTACCTTCAGAGAGGGAAAAACTATGAAGCGTAAAATGAAGCAGCAAGTCATCATCGTAGCTTTGCTCGTTGTGCTGGCACTCAGCAGCCTCACCGCGTCGGCGAACATCCGCCTGGAAGGTGTGAAAGGCGAGGCGACAGATGCCGGTCATGACAAATGGGTCATTTTGGATAGCATAACCAGTCCGTCGACTCCCGTGCCACAACCGACACCGGAGCCAACGAAGCCACCCGCATAGCCATCCATTCATCAAGCAAGTCCCTGACTCAAGTAGTCGGGGACTGTTGTCATGCTCGATCTGATTGATGACACGCAGGCATGGCATTTGCATCCCATGCCAATCCACCGGACAATGGTTATACTTGCTTCAAAGCTACTCAACTGGGAGAAATTTTATGAGCGAATTACGCAGTGGACAGAATAATTTTGTGTTTGAGCATCGCCCGGACCTGTATAATCTGCCAGCGGGGGTGCGCGATGCCGAAGTCAACCTGCATGGGACGTTCACCGTCGATCAACGCGACGGCTATGGGCAATTGTATTATGGGATGCCGGAAAAGGGCATTCTGCGCATTGATTCCGACCTGGGACAGCAAGATTTAATTGCGCTGTCGGACGATTTGCGCCCGATGAATTTCCACAGCACCAAACTCGGCGAGTTTGCCGATGGCTGGCGCTTGATTCTGGCCGCCAACAATGATGAAAAAGTAGCTGTAATTACATTGGATGGGACGCTCGACTTCGTGTTATCACGGCCTGAATTTGCTGAATATCAAGCGGCGGATGTGCCCTATAAGCCGACGGATACGGTGCTGGTGGACGATCAACTGTACGTCGCCGATGGCTATGGTGCGAATTATATCTCAACTGCCGACGTGACTACCAAACAGTGGACCAGCATTTTTGGCGGCAAGACCGAAGATGCCACCGAAGACGGTAAATTCGCCACCGCGCATGGCATCAACCTTACGCATTCCCACGATCACCTGGTCATCGCCGACCGTCCCAGCGCCCGGCTACAATTACACAGCATGGATGGAGCGTTTGCCGCATCGCATAAACTGCCGCCGGGGTCTTGGCCCTGTGGTATTCATTTCACTGAATATCAGGGTCACGGTTATGCAGTCATTGGCAGCCTGCGCGACCCGGTTGAGAATCGTCCAGCCCCGATTTATATTCTGGATGCTGCAACCTATGAAGTGCTCTCGACGATTCGGCCCCAGGAAGAATTGGGCATTGAGGGCATTCAGCATCTGCATAACGTCGTTTTTCACCAGCACAATGGTCAACTCTATCTCGTCTGCCAGAGCTGGAATCCGGGTCACTACTTCGTACTGGCGAAGGTATAACACGTTCCGGGTAGAATCTGCCAGCTATCGACATGTATTTTGATGCAAATTGAACACGGCTGCTTACGCGGTCGTGTTTTTTTGCCGGTCGTAAAAATCCTGTAAAAAATGACTATATGGGCAATTGGCCTGGATGATGCTTTACGTATGACCCTTTATGAACTATAATGATCTGGTTGAATACTAAAGAGTAGCCCATTCGGGTACTTCACTATCCCTTTTACTACCTCTAGGGGTGGGGACAAAGCGTCGCGTTTGGCCTATTCTATGTACAAAGGGATTTTTAGGGCAATAGTGATGAGTCAAACTGTTTCGCAAAATCGATTTGTACAATTTATTGAAAACGTGTTGTTTGAAGACGACATACCCGACATGGCACAGGTCGTTGTCGAACCCGGCAAAACCTACACACTGCCGCGCTGCATTCGGCGCATTGAGCTGGTGATCGGCGAAGCCCGGGTCACACACCTCGGGCATGAAGTCATCATGAAACGCGGTCAGGCCACACTGGTTGATCCGCGTCAGGGCGCGGTACGCATAACGACCACCGGCGGCGTGCCGATTGTACTGAACCAGTATCGTTAATGACCCAGCCAGCGCACGGCGTCTTTCGCAAAATACGTCAGGATCAAGTCGGCACCGGCACGTTTGATACTCGTCAGGCTTTCCAGGGCGACGCGTTCCAGGTCAATCCAGCCGTTGGCGGCGGCAGCATGAATCATGGCGTATTCCCCGCTGACCTGATAGGCGGCGGTCGGCAGATGGTAGGACTCGCGCAGGGCACTGAGAATATCGAGATAGGGCAGGGCTGGTTTCACCATGAGGATGTCAGCGCCTTCGGCCACATCTAACGCCACCTCTTTAAGGGCTTCGCGTTTATTGGCCGGGTCCATCTGATATTCGCTGCGATCACCAAATGATGGCGGGC
Source organism: Phototrophicaceae bacterium (assembly GCA_965223835.1). GTDB lineage: Bacteria > Chloroflexota > Anaerolineae > Aggregatilineales > Phototrophicaceae > CAVYXZ01. Next base: position 393,229 of record OZ245023.1, on the reverse strand, counting down.
TTTCCGCCGCTTCGCGAAACGGGCCGTAAAAGCCGCTGGCATACTTGGCCGCATAACTCATAATGACCACCTGCTGCTGACTATTGGCATCGAGGGCGCTGCGAATCGCCCCGACCATACCATCCATCATCCCCGATGGCGCAACGATGTCGGCTCCCGCCTCGGCATGAACCACCGATGCGCGCCCCAGTAATTCCAGTGTCGGATCATTAAGTAAATAACCTTCCGGCAGGCCGCGCGTGTAATGGTCATCATCCGGCAAGTTGATAATCCCGCAATGCCCATGATCGGTATACTCACAGAAACACATATCCGAAATAACGATGAGTTCTGGCACGGCATCTTTAATGGCTCGAATCGCCTGTGGGACGATGCCATCCGGGTTATAGTTTTCGCTGCCATGCGTATCTTTCGTTTGCGGGATGCCGAATAATATCACCGCCGGAATCCCCAGCGCCGCGATTTCTTGCGCTTCCGCTGCCAGGTGATCGACCGTCAGCTGAAACTGACCGGGCATGGAGCTAATCGGCTGTTTAACATTCTCGCCATAGCGCACGAACAGCGGATAAATGAAGTCCACCGGGGAGAGCGTCGTCTCGCGCACCATCTCCCGCAGCAATGCACTCCGGCGCAGTCGGCGCGGACGTTGGATGGGGAAGTTGGCGAGGTTGGTCATGGTTAGTCTCCCAGTGCCCCCGCCATAAACCCGGCGACATCCTGCTTGAGCTTCGCCAGCGAGTTCACATCCAAGTAGAACATATGCCCGGCCTCATAATAGTGCATTTGGATGTTGTCGCGCAGGTCAGGGCTGATGTCCATGTGTTCGAGCGTATACTGCGCGGCGAAATGGACCGTCGCCAGATCATAGTAGCCCTGGCCGACGAACAACTTCATGTACGGATTCTTGGCAAAGGCGCTGCGCAACGCTTCGCTGGTATCGGGGAACTCGCCGCGTTTATATTCCCACTTCTCGTTGACCTCAAAGCTGAGTGCATGATACTCGGCGTCGGTTTCGTAGCCGAGTTCCGTCCGGGCATAATGATTCATCATTGACGTATACGGTGGCATGATGGCGACCAATGAGGGGTCGAAATCAGGGTATTCGGACGTGCCCAGCGCGTCGCGGCCCTTGAAGCGACTATCGAGGCGACCGACCGTGCGTTGCTGTTCGCGCAGCAACTCTTTGCAGAAGTGCATGATCTCGATGCGTAAATTGGACTGCTCAATGTAATGCTCACTCAAGCCGGTGTACCGCGCCAGTTGCTTGACGATGGTTTGGCGTTCATCACCTGCCAACCGGTCGCCTTTCATCAACGCCGTCTGATAATCGGTTTCGGCCCACTGCTCGACCGCTGCCAGCAGGTCAGGGAGCGATTGATTCTGCAAATCGGCGGGCAGCAGCCTGTGATACCAGGCGGTGGCGGTATACGTCGGCACATATAGCGCATAGGGCAGGTCGTTGCCACGCACAAACTGAACGGTCTGGAAATTCAGTATGGTCGAGATCAGCATGATACCGTTGAGGCCGATGCCCTTATCCACCAGATGCCCGGCTAAGCCTGCGGCGCGGGTCGTGCCATAGCTCTCGCCCGCCAGGAACAGCGGTGACGCCCAGCGATTGTAACGCGTTAGATAGAGGCGAATGAACTCGCCAACGGTCTGGAGATCACCATCCAGGCTCCAAAATTTCTGATTATGATCGCTCTTGGTAGCGCGACTGTAACCCGTGCCCACCGGGTCGATAAACACCAGATCAGCTTGATCGAGCCAGGTGTGTTCGTTGGGCACCAGGCGATAGGGTGGTGGTGGCATCCAGCCTGCGTCCTGCATTTTGACGCGCTGCGGTCCCAATGCCCCCAGGTGCAGCCATACCGATCCCGACCCCGGCCCGCCATTGAAGGCGAACACCAGCGGACGGTCGGCTTGATCTGCCACATCATCCAGCGTATAGGCGACGAAAAAGATGTTGCCCTCGGTCTCGCCGGATTCTGTGTTTTTCAGGGGCATCATGCCGGTGGTCGCCGTATAGTGCAGCGTCTGATCGCCGATGGTCAATTCATGCTGTGTTTCCACTGGCGGGACTTCGGGCGTTTCCTCCGGTTTGGCGGCGGCTGTTTTGTCTGCATTGGGTTGTTTTTCGTCGCTCATCGTGCAGCTTTCTCATGTCATCCAGTATCCGCCCAACTATAGCGCGGTTGTGAGGCGCATTCCAGTGATGGTCTACCCAATAATATTCAATCGACGATTCGCACTTGCTGGCCGGTACGATTGCTGGCTTCTTGCGCTTGCAGACCGTGCAGAATCTGAATACCAGCGGTCCGCAGGTGATACCCCTCGGTGTGATTATCCAGTTTTTGCCACATAAGCGTTTAATTTGACAAATACTAGATTATCCACTACTATGTTGCTATACTATGCGTCGTCATGCGATACATAACTGGGCGATGTATTTTGATTTGATCTTGCTATTTATTAGGAATAACTGATGACAGACACACATCCCACACCTGAGTCCTTGCTCCCGCTATCGTCGGCAGTTTTTCATATCATGCTGGCTTTGGTCGATGAGGAACGGCATGGCTACGGCATTATCAAGGAAGTAGAAGAACGGACAGAAGGCGAGGTGCGTCTGGCAACCGGCACGCTGTATGGGGCCTTAAAACGCCTGCTTGATCGCGGGCTGGTCGAGGAACTGGAAGAACGTACCGACCCGAATGACGACGAGCGACGGCGCTATTATCAATTGACCGATTTCGGGCAGCAGGTATTGACGGCGGAAGCCGAACGTTTGGCGACGCTGGTGCGCCATGCATCCCGTAAGCGACTTATTCCGGGGTTACAGCAGGGGGGTAGCTGATGCTGAAACTCTCCAACTGGCTATATAGCGTATTGTTGTACAGCTTCCCGATGCCCTTCAGGGTGCGCTTTGGTGACACCATGCGGCAGACCTTTCGTGACCAGATTCGTGACGCGCTCAAACAATATGGCAAAGCTGGTGCGCTTGAATTGTGGGTTTTCACCTGTTTTGATGTGCTGTTATCAGCGCTGGCTGAACATAAACGGGAGATGATTGAAATGCCAATACAAAAATTATTCCGGTGGAGCGGGCCAGCAATCGCGCTGGGTGGTGCAACTTGGAGTATCGGTGTGCTGTTGCTGCTCATGTATGTCAGAACAGAAGACAACGTGGCTGCAATAAGTCTATTTCTAACGACGCTGGTTCTTATCGCCTGGGGCTTGATTGGACTGTACTATCAATTGCCCACCCAATCGCGTCCCTATTCTATCGTCGTCATGCTGGTGGCCTGCGGTGGGCTTGCTGCCTATAATCTGGCTACTTTCGCATCCTTTTTTACCATCGAGTTCCGGGAACAAATTGAAGGCGTGCTGCTTGCCGGTGGCTACGTCAGCTTCTGGCTCGGTCTGGCGGGGATGGGCATCATCTCATTAAGAAATAAATCCCTCGCCGGTTACAGTTTTGCCCCACTTTTGCCCGCCTTCCTGGGGCCACTATTTCTCTTCTTGTTATTGCAGATTGATTATACACGAATCAGAGTCTCGACTGCGCAAACCCTGGTTGGTGTGTTCTATGCCCTGAGCTGGCTATTTCTGGGGTTCGCCATGTGGAAAGCACATGAAAAGCAAGTCGTGCAAAATCAGTTTGCCTGAGATCAAAACGGGTGATTGATTTCAAGCGTATCAACCGTTTCGTGAGTTGTGCGATCCAGACCAACGGGAGCAGGAGGAAGTTGATGCTGAAACTCTCAAACTGGCTATACGGTTTGCTGCTGTACAGCTTCCCGATGCCCTTCAGGGTGCGCTTTGGTGACACGATGCGGCAGACCTTTCGTGACCAGATGCGCGATGCGCTCAAACAATATGGCAAAGCTGGTGCGCTTGAATTGTGGGTTTTCACCTGTTTTGATGTGCTGTTATCAGCGCTGGCCGAACATAAACGGGAGACGATTGAAATGCCAATACAAAAATTATTCCGGTGGAGTGGACCAGCAATCGCGCTAGGGGGCGGTCTGTGGGCATTTGGATCAATACTTGTATTTTCTTACCTGGAAACAAGGGTTAGATTTACCTGGGCGGATACTAATCTGGCTTGTGCAGTGACGATTGTCCCTGTACCCTTTTTAATCTGGGGATTGATTGGCCTCAACTTTCATCAGCCGCGTCAATCCCGACCGCTCAGTGCGCTGGCGACTCTATTGGCTATCGGCGGTCAGGTGGTCTCTACCGTCGCTGTTATATCCCTTTTCCTGGATATTCAACCGATAAACTCAGTGTGGGCACCGCTGACTTTTGGTGGTTTTTTTAGCTTCCTGTTTGGCATCGCCATCATGGGTTTGATTTCGTTGCGAAATGACATCTTAAATCGTCTTAGCTTCACGCCGATCTTGCTGGCTGTTTTGGGCTTCATCATGTTGATTGATCAGATGTTGCCAATTGACGCTAGCAACGAAGGTTTCACCACCACATCGGCGATAATCTTCCGGGGACTGTTTGGTGCCAGTTACCTGCTTCTCGGCTTTGCCATGTGGAAAGCGCATGAAAAGCAGATCGTACAAAATCAAATTGCGTGAGTATCGAAATAGCTGGATGGTTCACTCGAAACATCTGAGACGTGAGTTGTGCGACCCAGACCAACACCCTGAGTAGGAAAGAACTGATGCTAAAACTATCAAACTGGCTATATGGTTTGCTACTGTACAGCTTCCCCATACCCTTCAGGGTGCGCTTTGGTGACACCATGCGGCAGACCTTTCGTGACCAGATTCGTGACGCGCTCAAACAACATGGCAATGCCGGTGTGCTCGAATTGTGGATTTTCACTTTTTTCAACGTGCTGTTGTCAGCGCTGGCTGAACATAAACGGGAGACGATTGAAATGCCATTGCAAAAATTGCAACGTTGGAGCGGGCCAGCAATTGCGCTGGGCGGTGGCCTGTGGTCTGGGTATCTATTGCTTAACGCCGACGCCGACATTGGGGTGATCGTTTTTCTAGGTACTTTGCCCCTTATTATATGGGGTTTGATCGGGCTATATTTGCAACTGCCAACAGCGGCCCGGCCCATGAGTACCCTGGCGGTCGTAGCGGCGGTGGGCGGTCAACTGGCTCATAACGTCACCGCATTGTCAATTTATCTGGGATTGCAGCCGTTAATGTCGGTCTGGGAACTGGTCGGACTCGGTGGTTTTTTCAGTTTCTTGCTTGGTCTGGCAGCTATGGGCGTCATATCGTTATCTAACCGAGTCTTAGATCGCCTGAGCTTCACCCCGATGTTGCCCGCTGTCATCGGTTTGATGATCTTGATAGATTTTGTTGCAAAACTGAATGCCAATCGAGCAGGTGATATAACAGCGTTTGGTACGATGCTCATGGGAATATATGGTATCAGCTGGTTGGTTTTAGGTTTCGCTATGTGGAAGGCGCATGAGCAAGAAGTCGTGCAAAATCAATTTGCTTAACTCCTGCTCACGCGATTAAGATCAACCGGTTAACGGCTAGTTCTTATACTCGTACCGGATGTCGCGCGACTCGCCGGGTTCGATGGTCACCAGCCAGCGGAACAGGTTGCCGCCCTCGTCGGCAGGTTCAGCCGAGAATTTGAGTTCGAGTGCGTTGGCCGGATAGCGGTCCACGACTTCGATTTCAACTGCTTCCGTGCCAAAGTTTTCCAGCGTCATCTCGATTATGTGCAAGTCATCGCGGTCGCTGGGGCCGTCCAACGACCGTTGCGTTTCGGTGCGGTTCACACGCACATCGGGCAAGGTGCCGACGGTGACACTGCCTTCGCTGCCGAGCGGCGTGCGCTCGATAAAGTCGCTGCCGAGGAACAGGCCATCCTGATAGCTGCGGACGATGCCCTCGGCAAACGGCAGGTCAGTCGCGTTGCGGACCTTGTAAATCACCGTGACTTCGCGATCTGTTTGAGCATTCCACAACAGCAAGCGCCGCGCCGGGAGTTCGCTGGTTTGCAACTGCGTGTAGACGATTGCGCCCGGCTGCGAATCAATGCGGCCTACATCATAGACATGCTGAATGCGGGCCACGCCCGACACAGTGGCATTCCCGTCGACAGCGTCCTGCTCATATCCAGCCAGGTATTGATTGGACGTGATGCGGCTGATGTCGTCCACTTGTGTGGCAGCATCAACCCGTCCGGCGATCAATTGCAGTTCGACATCTTCCAGCACCAGCGCGTTATTGGTGAATTCGACGAAAAAATCAAAGGCGACTTGCTCCGTACTCTGGACCCACATGTCATACTTTGGTTTCCAGTTCAGCCCGCTGAGCAGATAATCCAGCGTCACTTCGCGGACATCGGCCTCCAGCATGCTTTGCCAGCCGATGCTGATCAGGTTATTGTCGCGGCGTACCTGATATGTCGGCACCCGGGCGCCGTTTTCACGGATGACGAGCGTGTCAATGAATACCGAATTGGGCAATACGATATTGACATCAACCTCACCGGGCAGGGTGAGCGTTTCACGGGCGAGGGCGATGTTGTTCAGGAAGACATAAACCGCGTCCGGCTGGCTGGTATAGCTGATCTCGTCAGCAGCCTGGGCCGGCACGATCAACACGCCCAATAACACGATGAGCATTGCTGCATATTTCATAATGAATCTCCTATCTATTGGTAGGGCGATGGAATGCCTCGCCCATTGTTCAGTTGAACAACTGATGGTCGAGTGCAGCGACCAGGGTCGGCAGCGTATAAACGTCTGGCATGACGATGCATGTCAGGCCCAGTTCTTTAGCGGTGTGGGCTGTTTTGGGGCCGATGCAGGCGCTCACGAGTCGTCGGAGCCGGTCCACATCACCACCTTCATTCGTCAAGCGCTGCACGCAGTTGGCGACAGTCGATGAACTCGTAAACGTAATCGCATCCACCGCGTCGGCCACCAGCAAACCGGGCAAATTGATGCCGCCCTGTCCGATCACTGTATGATAAGACGTTACAGCCGTCACTTTGGTTCCCATGGCGGTCAGGTGATCGCACAGCGTGGTGCGGGCAATGTCGGCCTGGGGGAGCAGAATCCGCATACCGGGTGTAGGCTTCAAGGTGGTTGCCAGCGCTTCCGCCACATATTCATCGGGCAGCGCTTTCACGGTGACGCCGAGCACACGCGCAGCCGCTTGAGCGGTTGCCGGACCGACGACGGCGGTGGATACATTTTTGAGCATGATTCCGAGCGCGGTGGTTCGCTGACGCAGCGCTTCAACCGTGTTGGCACTGGTGAGCACCAGCCAATCAAACTGCCCGGCGACCAGTTGGCGTAGTGCCGCGTCCAGTTCAGATGTGTCTTCAGGTGGTTCGATGGCGATACAGGGGTAGAGTAGCGGTTCCGCGCCGCGTTCGCGTAATAATTCTGCCAGTTCATGCGCCTGATGGGTGGCCCGCGTGATGACGATGCGTTTGCCGTGCAGGGTCATTTGAGACCCCTCCCGGTCAACAAAGAAGGGCTTAATGATGGTCGTTTTCCCAAAGGAGTCAGGAATCGATTGGCTTCGGTAATTTTCATCGTATTTCTAATAAGGAAGCCGCGCCGCGATCAATTGCTTGCCGGGCAAGGTCGGCACCCAGTTGCCGCGCAGCAGTGATTGTTTTTTTGGCATTTCCCGAAATGTCAATTTGCTGGGAACCATCCGCCGCCAGCACCCGCCCTTGAACGTGTAGTGTGGTGGGATCGACATAGGCGTAAGCGGCGACAGGTAGCGAACAGCCACCTCCCAATGCTGCGAGAAAAGATCGCTCAGCGGCGACGGCGATGCTGGTATCCGCATCATCCAATGGTTGCACGAGCGCCAGCGAGGCGTAGTCGTCCCGGCACTGCACGGCTAAGGCTCCCTGTCCCGGCGCGGGTAACATGCCGCCCAAGGGGAGCGTTTCGCTGATAACATCCAGCATATCGAGCCGTTCCAACCCGGCATAGGCCAGCACGACCGCGTCATAGGGTCCGCCGGGATCAAGCGCTTTTTTAACGCGCGTCGGGACGTTGCCGCGAATGTCCTGAATGTCCAGATCAGGGCGCTGGTGCAGGAGTTGGGCGGCGCGGCGGGTGCTGCTGGTGCCGACGACGGATCCCATCGGCAGCGTCGCCAGCATATGTCCATCTTGACTGACCAGTGCGTCATGAATAGGAGCGCGGGGCGGCGTCGCGCCTATCGTCAATCCATCCGGCGCTTCGGTTGGCAGATCTTTGAGGCTGTGAACCGCCAGATCAATTCGTGCATCGCGCAGGGCGGCTTCGAGTTCGGCAGTGAACAGACCCTTGCCGCCGATGAGTGGCAGTGGGGTATCCAGCACGACATCGCCGCGTGTGGTAAAGACCTGCACCGCGAACTGTTTGTTCGGCCATGCTCGTTCGAGTAGCGACTTCACATAATTTGTCTGCCACAGCGCAAGATCAGAACCCCGGGTGCCGAGGCGAATGATGTTCTGCATTGAAGCCCTTTTCTTAGCTATAGTGCTGAGTGCTGGGTACTGAGTGCTGAGTTAGCGGCGCTTAGCAACTGACACACGCAATCCACCGATAACTCTTGATGTCTCTACTGCCAGTTGTATTAGTTCCTTGAATTCAGCATCATCAATATACCCGACATCCAGTGCAACGTAGAGTTGGCTGCGTACCTCGGCGCATGATGCTTTGGCGATGACGATAAAGCGATGAAAGTCAGCAGGAGCGCCGCGTTCGAAACCTTCTGCCAGATTAGACATAATCGAAACCGCTGCTCGTTGAATTTGTCTGGCTAGTCCGAAATCTCTGGAGAAGGAGTCTTTCCGAGTAATTTCATAGATGTGGCATGTCAGCACTCTGGCTTTTTGCCATGCAATCAGATCTTCAAATTGGTTAACACCCATATCTACGGTCCTTCCTCAGCACTCAGCACTCCGTACCCAGCACTATATCTGCCGGAAAACCTGCTCGATAGCACCTATTGTACTGGCAATCTCCTCGTCGCCATGCGCACTGCTGAGGAACCCGGCTTCGAATTGGCTCGGCGCGAAGTAGACACCCTGCTCCAGCATGGCATGGAAGAAGCGACCATAGCGCTCAGTATCAGCGTGTTGTTTGGCATCATCGTAATTGCGAATGGTCGCACCTTCGGACTTGAGGAAGTAAAAACCGAGCATCGTCCCGGCCTGACCAATCTGCACGGGGATTTCGGCGGCTTCAGCAGCGGCAGCAATGCCATTTATCAGGTCTTGTGCCCGGTCCGTGATGCGATGGAACAGGCCATCCGCTAGCAGCGTCTGAATCGTCACCAGTCCAGCAGTCATCGCCAGCGGATTTCCGGATAGCGTGCCCGCTTGATACATCGGACCCGCCGGGGCGACCGTTTCCATAATTGCGCGTTTCCCGGCATAGGCACCCACCGGCAGACCACCGCCGATGACTTTGCCGAGACAGGTCAAATCGGGGTCGAGATGCCAGCGTTGTTGCGCACCGCCCGGCGCAACCCGAAAGCCGGTCATGACTTCATCGAGGATGAACAACGCGCCATGTTCGCGACAGATTGATTGCAGCCCTTCGAGATAGCCAGCTTCCGGCAGCACAAAGCCCATATTAGCCGCAATCGACTCGACGATGATCCCGGCAATCTGGTCGCCCTGGTCGGCGAATAATTGGTGCACGGCGTCAAGGTCGTTGAACGGCGCGGTCAGTGTATTGGCCGCAGTGGATGCGGGGACACCCGGCGAATCCGGCAGGCCGAGAGTCGCTACACCGCTACCGGCCTGGACCAGCAGCATATCGGCATGTCCATGATAGCAGCCCGCGAACTTGACGATCTTCTCGCGTCCGGTATAGGCCCGTGCCAACCGCAGGGCGCTCATCGTCGCTTCGGTGCCGCTGTTGACGAAGCGAATCATCTCAATCGACGGCACGGTATCAATCACCAGTTGCGCCAGCTTGTTTTCAACCTCAGTCGGTGCGCCATAACTGGTGCCGCGAGTCACGGCCTCGTGTAACGCCGCGACCACTTGCGGATGGGCATGACCGAGCGTCAGCGGCCCCCATGACAACACGTAATCAATGTAGTGGTTGCCATCGGCGTCCCAGACAGTTGCGCCCGCGCCACGTTCAATAAACAGCGGATTACCGCCCACGCTGCGGAAGGCGCGGACCGGACTGTTGACTCCGCCGGGGATGATTTGTTGTGCTTGCTGGAAAAGTACTTCGGATTTGGTCGTTAGCATGAAAATGGCCTTTGTAGTAGTGGGCCAGGGATTTCAATCCCTGTCTGAATTTTTAAGTCCCAACGGGGCTCATCACTTGGTCCTATGATTATTTCTCTACAGAACACAGCAAAAATTCTGGCAAGAGCATTGATGCATAACCTTCGTAAGCGATACTTCTAGCAATGTCGGATACATCCCAAATGTATACCTTTCCGTTATCACTGATCGCAGCGAGACGGCTGCCGTTTGGACTCCAAGCGAGCGCGTTATTGGTGGAACTGTCAAACGTCAGAATCGCGTCATGAGAAACCAGAGTGGTTTCGCCACTTGTTAGATCCCAGATTTGCGTTTTATATGTGAAACATTGATCTCCATCTTTCTTGACTGAGAATCTACTCAAGCTAGCTAGCCGAGATAAATGAGGATGCCAGTCTACTGAGTGTACAGATACGTTTTCACCGACAACAATGTTCTCTGCGATCTCACCTGTCGACGCTTGCCACAGGTTAATCCGGTTAGACCCGTTTTCGGCGACGAACTGACCATCGGGACTCCATTCCAGGTCACTACCTACAAGTTGGCCCGGCCACACACGCAGAACGTCGCCGGTATTTGCATCCCATATGGTAATATCGCGGGGTGTGGAACCGTAAATACTCGACACAATGAATTGACTGTCAGGACTCCAACCTCTAGAATCTAAGTGATATTCCACTTTTTCGGAAGCATAAACGAGTTCGCCCGACTGCGCATCCCAAACACGACTCGTTGCGTCGTATCCGCCTGTTGCAAGCAAGTTGCCATCAGGACTCCATACAACTGAAGATATATGTTCCGAACCTGATAGCTCATAAACTCGTTTTCGGGTGCGAGTATCCCAGATCTCTAGTATGCCATCTTTACTGCCAACAGCAATCAGGTTGTTAATTGACCAGTCCAGGCCGCCTACAATTAAGTATTCAGCAAAGTGATCAATCTGAAGTAAGTCTTGCGCATCATGTATAAAGACACCACTTGTTGTCCCAACGGCCAAGAACATTCCATCAGGGCTCCAGGCTAACCCGCCATTGATAGCTGCTAGTTCGTCATCCTGCTTCTGTGCAGTGGTAGCCAAAACACCAGCTTGCGATCTCAAAGTGGGTATACATATCCATAATACAAGCAACCAGACTAGCGTCCTTTTCATCTTGGAATGACTCATGGTGCTATTAACAGTTATCTCCATGTGGCTTAACCAATTAGCTCTTAGCTGTCACCAATTTTATAACCCGCTCTGCTACCTGCATCGCCGTTTCCTGACCCTGGCGCACACAGTCGGGGACGCCGATGCCACGATAGGCGCTGCCGGTGACATGGATGCCGGAGGGCAGAGCCGCTTCTAGGGCGTCAATGTGATCGAGATGGCCGACATCATATTGTGGATTGGCCTCGCGCCAGCGAAAAACCCTGGTAAACAGGGGGTCTTTGGTGATCCCCAGCAGGTTGCGCAGTTGGTCAGCAACCATCGTATGCAGACTCGCGTCGCCCAGTTCAAACGATTCCGGTGTGCGCGACCCACCAAAAAAGACTCGCAGCAACACATGACCATCCGGCGCACGACGTTCGAACTTGGTCGAGGTCCAGGTCATGGCATTGATGGGGCGGCTTTCGCTGCGCGGAATCACGATGCCGAAACCATTCAACGGATGGGGCACGTCCTCGCGCTTTAAAGCCAGCGCCATTGTGCCGGTGCTGACGTAGCGGATGGCGTTCAACTGCGCTGCCGTGTGGGACACAGTGTCCAACAAGTTGGACGTGATGTGCGCCGGGGTGGTGAGAATCAAGTTTTCAGTGGTGAGATGCGAGTTATCCGACAGTGCCAGGCGATAGCTGCCGTCCGCCTGTGGTTCGATTGACTCGACCGCGGTGTTAAGGCGAAGGTCGGCGTCCAGTTGGTCAATCAGCGCATCGACCAACTCATGCATACCGGTCTGGAACGACATGAAGGCGGAGGGTTGTTTGCCACCCGGCAGTGGGTTTAAACCTACTGTCTTGCGTGCTCTTTGCGCCGCCAGCATCCCGCGTGTGAGGCTGCCATACTTGGTTTCGATGTCGCGGAAACGGGGGAAGGTCGCCAGCAGACTCTGCCGCTCGGCTTCGGTGTTATAAATTCCGGCCATGAGCGGTTCTGCCAGCTTATCCAGCACCTCCGCGCCCAGCCGTCGCCGCACAAAATCCCCTAACGATTCGTCTGCATCGTCGGTTCTGGCAGGCAAGAATAATTCCAGCGCCAGCCGCAGCTTCCCCGGCCACGAGATCAAGGGCGAGGTTACGAATGGCATGAACTTGGTGGGGACGATGAGCATCACACCATCGGGTAATGGGGTCAACTGGCCGCGATTCAGCACGAATACTTTGCGTTGCGCATCATTGGTGCCCAGCAGGCGATCTTCCAGGCCGAGTTCCACCGCCAGTTGCAGGCCCCAGGGCTTTTGCGTCAACATCGAGTCCGGCCCGGCTTCGATGACGAAGGGTTCCGCACCATACCCCTCGACGAACTCGGTGCGAATTTTGCCGCCCCAGCGCCCCGATGCTTCCAGCACGATGCTGGGAATGCCCTGTTTTTGCAGCGCCCAGGCCGCGCTCAGGCCGGTGATGCCGCCGCCTATGATGACAACGGGGGAAGTAGAGTTGTGAGTTATGCTCATCTTAACCTCACCCCCCGGCCCCCTCTCCATTGCGATGGAGCGGGGGAGTCGAATGTAATGAGGCGGGGGTGAGGTGTTTTGAACTGTACTCATGTACAAAATCAACCAGTCGCCGGACGTTATCGATTGGCGTGGTCGGCAGAATACCATGCCCCAGGTTGAAGATGTGTCCCGGTCGGCCTGCCACCAGGTCCAGGATACGCTGCGCCTGCTGCTTGAGTTCGGGCCAGGGCGCGAACAAGGCCACCGGGTCCAGATTACCCTGTACGGCAACTCCGTCCCCCAACTGTGACCAGGCAACATCCAGGTCAATGCGCCAGTCGACGCCGATCACATCCGCGCTGGTTTCCAGCAATGTCGGCAACATGCCGTTGGTGTCCGTTCCAAAGTGGATAATGGGGACGTTGGCTTGTTTGGCAATGGCAATTGCCCGCTGCGTGTAGGGCAGCACCCGCTGGCGATAATCTTCCGGCGCGAGTTGGCCCACCCAGCTATCGAATACCTGTAACACCTGTGCGCCACTGCGGGCCTGCGCCAGCAAATACTCGCCGATCACCGTGCTGAATTTTTCCATGAGCCGTGCCCAGGCGTCCGGTTCGCTGAACATGAACGTCTTCACTTGCTGATAATTGCGACTGCTGCCCCCTTCGATGGCATAGGCCGCCAGTGTGAACGGCGCACCACTGAAGCCAATCAAGGGGATGCCGCGTGTATCCAGTTCTTGCCGCGCCAGCTTGATGGCATCCAGTGTGAAATGCAGCGTTTCTTCCGGTGGCTTCACTTGCAAGCGGTCAACAGCGGCGGCGCTGCGAATCGGGTCATGCAGTACCGGGCCTTCGCCCTTAGCGAATTCCAGCGACATGCCCATGCCCACCAGCGGCGGCAGAATGTCGGCGAAAATAATGGCTGCGTCCAGATCAAACGTGTTAATGGGCTGCATGGTGACTTCAAATGCCAATTCCGGCGTGCGAATGATCTCAAGGATGGTATATTTTTCGCGCAGCGCCCGATATTCAGCCATGTAGCGGCCCGCCTGCCGCATGAGCCAGATCGGTGTGGCGTCCACCGGTTGGCGTTGACAGGCCTGGAGAAAACGAGATTGAGAAGGTTGAGTCATTATGGGAGTCCTATGCGGATGAGGAAGATTATTGGAGGTGAACATAGTTTGACCTCACCCCTGTCTCACTCTGTTCGACTTCCCCTCTCCAATTTGGAGAGAGGGCTGGGGGTGAGGTCAAATTCCAGCGCAAATAAGTCACGCACCACGTCGGCATAATCGGTTTCGGCTTTGAGACGGGTGGTCGGATCGTGCAAGATTTTGTTCACGATGCGGTGGGCCAGCCGTTCGACGACTTGCTGTTGGGTCGCATCCAGATCGCCTAAGCGCCGCAACGCGACATCGACTTCATCCTGGGCGACAGCGGTGGCTTTCTCGCGCAGGGCGCTGATGACCGGGACCACGCTGCGACCATTGAACCAATCGGCGAAGCGTTCGGCTTCCGCGGTGACAATGCGCTCGACATCGGTAATGGCGGCCTCGCGCCGAGCCACATTGGCGGCGACGAAGGTCTTCAGATCATCCAGATCATGGTAACGCAGGCCGGGTAACGGGCTGGTTTCAACATCACGCGGCAGCGCAATATCAATAATGACCAGCGGTGTGTGGTGGCGTTCGGCCACAGCCGCTTCCAGATGGTGCTGTCGAATCACGGCATGGGGCGCAGCAGTCGCTGTGATAACAACATCGGCGGTTGCCAGCGCCGTCGGTAGCGCATCCCATTCCAGCGCTTCACCGTCGAAGGCCGTTGCCAGCAGCGCGGCCCGCGCCGCCGTGCGATTGATGCATTGCAAGTTGCCAATGCCAAAACGATGGAGCGCCTGTGCCGCTAGGTAGGCCATCTCGCCACTGCCGACGACCAAAGCGGTAGCAGCTTCGAAATCCTCGGTTTCAGCCTGTGCCAGATGCGCCGCCGCGTGGCTGATCGACGTGATATGGCGGCTGATCTCGGTTTCATGGCGCGCGCGTTTACCCGCGTGAACCGCCTGCGTGAAGAGATGTGTCAACAGCGGTCCGACGACTTGCTGAGCCTGGGCCGTTGCCAGCGCGGTTTGCACCTGACCCAGTATCTGCTGTTCACCGAGAATCATCGATTCGGTTCCGGCGGCGACACGCATGAGATGGGTCACAGCATCGTTGCCGCTGGCTTGATACAAATAGGGGCGCAGTTGGTCGAGCGATAGTTGGCGCAAATCGGCGATGAATTGGGCGATGGTTGCTAAGCCGGTTGACGCGTCATCTGTCACGGCATAGATTTCCAGGCGATTACAGGTGCTTATCATGACCACTTCGGCTAGCTGCCGCGCCTGCAAATCCAATAATGCCTGGTGGCGTTCATCGCTGGTGAGTGCCAATTGCTCACGTAATGTCAGAGAGGCGGTTGTGTGGCTTAAGCCTATTAGGATCAGATCGGGCGTTTCGAAATGGGTTGGCATTTGACTGCTCTCAATGTGATCTATACAGGCGGTTAAATTTCTGGAACAATCGGGATTATTGAAATATCACAACACCCGTGCATCATTTCACAAACCGCGTTTAATATACCATGAATCTATTAAAATGTACAAAAATCTCATAAGTTTTGAGATGATTTACCCGGTTTCACGTAGAATCCAGGACATTCATCATGTTGAATAATGCGGTTTGGCCTGAATTCCTGCGGCAGGGTAGCAAAATGCAAAAAGGTTGACATGCCCCCAGCAATACCCATTTTCGCCTTGATGAATCGCGGCTTAGAATCCATCAGCGCTGCTGAAATAGCTGCGTTGCCGCATACGCAGGTTACGCAGATTGGCTATCGGCGCGTCGAGGCAGACAGTTCGGAATTATCATCTCTGTTAACGCTGCGCACCATTGATGATGTGTTCCTGAAACTGGCGACCTGGCACGACGTTGGGCATGAACGGCGCTGGCTGGCGCTTTTCACGCAATTGGGTGAGCAACTTACTACGGATGCTTTTCTCCCGTTGCTGGCCGACTTGCGGTCAATCCCACAGCCGCCGCGTTTTTCCGTCACCGTGAATTTTGTGGGCAAACGTAATTATTCTGCTCCCGAAGTCAAGACAGCCATAGCCGACGGTATCAACCGGCAACAACCGGCCTGGCAATATGTCGAAGATGACCGCGATGCCGACCTGAACCTGCGCGTGTTCATCGACCATCAGACCGCGCTGGTCGGATTGCGCATTGGTGCGACGCCACTGCATCGCCGGGCCTATAAGGTGTTTCATCAACCGGGTGCGTTGAAGCCGACGGTTGCCGCAGCAATGGTGCGATTGGCCGACATTCAGCCGGGTGCGCTGGTGATTGATCCGTTTTGTGGCAGTGGCACTATCGTCGTTGAGGCGGCTCTAAGCGGCGCAGCGGCGATTGGTGGCGATCTTGATGTTGACGCAACGCAGGGCGCGCTATTGAATAGTCAGCAAGTTCTGTCCCTTATCTATCAAGGCGATGCGCGACGGATTCCTTTGCCTGATGGCTCAGTTGACGCCGTGATTTCGAACTTGCCCTGGGGTCGTCAGGTACAGGTGGATGACCGACTCATGCACTTGTATCAGCAGTCGTTCGCCGAGATGCAGCGTGTCATCAAACCGGCGGGTAAAATCGTGCTGTTGACCACATTCCCCGACTTGCTGGATGCGACGCCGGACGAAGCGCATGAGATCAGTCTGTTTGGGCAAACGCCGCAAATATTGATCTTCAGCGCCGGAAACTAACCCAATTCGAATCGAACCCTAGCCCGTTGCCAATACCAGGACCAGCGCGTTAAGGCTTTCGGACGGTAATTGCGCCTATACTGGCAGATATGCGTGTTCGATTGCTCTTACTTACCCTTTTGCTGAGTGCCTGTGCCAGCAACACCCAGTCACTGGTGCTGCCAACGCTGGCGGTTCTGGATACGCCAACGGCATCGCTCTCACCCGAAACCGTTGCCCAGGTGCTGCCATTGAGTACGCTGGAGCAGGTCGCGACCCAGGCAGTCGTGACCTTACCCGCCGATTACATCATCATCACACCGACCGCGCCCCCCAGCAAAACCCCGACGGCTACCGCAACGCCATCGCCAACGCCGACCTTCACGCCGCAGCCGACGCGTCCCACAACCGCGACGGCGACCGCAACCGCTTTTATCCCACCAACCAAAATTCTGGAGGAGATCGTCATCACGGCAGTGGTGGCCGAGCCAGTTGATCGGGTGTGTGATAGTGCCTGGTTCTTTTTGCAGCCGCGCCCAAACCCATGCCCCTTAACCGAATCGACCGTCAGTCAGGCCGTGTTCCAGCGCTTCGAAAATGGCCTTATGATCTGGATTGAGCAGCAAGATATGATCTTCGTGATGTACGGCAATATGGCAACCTTGCCCGCCTGGGAGACCTATCCTGACGAGTTTGAAGAAGGGATGCCGGAGTCGGATGATGCTTTCGAGCCGCCACCCCACGATCAGGTTTATCAACCGCGCCGGGGCTTTGGGATGCTGTGGCGCAAAGATGAGGGTGTTCGGGAGCGCATCGGCTGGGCGGTTGATCGCTGGGAAGTGGCCTATAGCTCCACCGTGCAGGAAGCTGACGATGGCACGCTGTACCTGCTTGATCCGGAGGGCGATGTGGTGGCGCTGATGCCGCAGCAGCTTGATTGGCAGCGCTATTTCGGCAGCGGCGAGGCGAGTCGGCTCGAACTAGAACTCCTTACCACGCAGCAAGCAGAACTCAGCCTGACTGAAGCGGCGACGCTATCGGGCCAACCCTAGAAATCACGGGCGCAGCGAAAGCCGCCATCATTAAATCGTTCAGTAGGGACATCCCTACGCCGAAAATTGGCACGCAAGAAATTCACGTCGGCATCGAACCAGGAGCCACCCCGTAATGAGCGCAAAGCGTCAATCCGGTCCAGATTTTCTCGTCCATCAGTAGCATAGGGGTATGCATACCGATTTTGATCGTAGATTGTGCTTACCCACTCCCATACATTGCCACTCATGTCATAGGCCCCCACCCAGGATACCCCCTGTTGCCTGTGGTCTTCACCGACTTCGGCGGTACCAGAGCCAGCATTGCCACGATACGCGACATGATCTCCGATAAATATGTTGCCATACGGATAGATTAAATTATCCGGCCCGCGGGCCGCATACTCCCATTCTGCTTCCGTTGGCAGCCGAGCGCCACGATTTTGGTCACAAAAGATTCGGGCTTCAACCCAGGTAATACTCTCTCGTGGACGGTCTTCATTGCTCCAGGCACCTGGTCTACCGGCAGCACCATTGAGAAGATTAAATTGCCCATTCGTTACCTCAAAGCGGTCAATGTAGAATGGTTGATCAAAACATATTTCATGTACAGGAAGTTCATCGTCACCATCAATATCACCCATCATGAAACAGCCTTTGGGAACCATAACCATTTCCGCGAATCCGGCGTCCGGCCATTCGGACACCGGTTCCCACTGGTCATTCGACGTGACTCGTTCCCCGCCCGGCCAACCTCTTGGCGGGGTAGCCGTGGGAGAAGGTATATCGGTTGCTGTTACAGAGGGTGTAGGCGTCGGTGCGGCGGTCCATAATGTTGCAGTAGCTGTCTGGTCTTCGAGGAATAATGCCGTTAACTCGGCTGCGATGGTCGCGGCAAAATCGGGAATTGGCGTAAAGGTAGCTGTCGGCGTAGGTGTCCATTCCGCTGCGGTTTGGGTGAGGCCAGCATCACGCGTGGCAAGGGCAACTTCTCTCGAATTAAGTATTGGTTCCGGGGATGGCGTTACTATGGGTGTTGGCGTGGCACTCGCCACCTGTGCGGCTGAAGTGTTCGTCACTGTTGGCCGCGGATCGTCCCGACCACCTAATGCAATGACCGCTGCAACAACGGCGAACAGTCCCGTAATGATCGCAGCAATGATGATCGCCCAGGGTTCGGTCAGGCGGCGTGCCGGTTTATCCGGGACCTGTGGCTCATTGACCGGTTCTGATGCCAGGGGCGGCGGTGTCGACGATGGCGTCTGTTCCAGCAGTCGGTTGATCGCCGCGTATAACGTCGCATTGGCCTGGGGGTCCTTAAATCCCCGTGATAAGTCCACCCACTGCGTCTGTTGCAACGGTTGTCGAATATCGTCGGGCAAGGTGTCGGCGATCTGGGTTTTGGGTCGCACAATGACCGGCAAAATCGCCTTCTGAAGGCGCAATGCTTCCCGAAATTCGGCCTGACAATAGGGCGACGCCAGGGCCTCATTGGACAGCAAATAGATGAACAGTTCGCACTGTGCAATCTGCTCGAGGATCAGTTGCCACCAGGCATGACCACCGGGGATGTCATCATCAAACCAGACCTGTTCCAGCCCGTAAACCCGGCGCACCAGCGGCACAAAATCATCGACAAATTGGCGGTCGGCCCGACTGTAACTAATAAATATGCGTGCCACCCTGCCCCCCTGACCATGTGAAGTGGGTTTCTTGCAACAATGACGCTAATCTTACCCAAGATTGGTGATTATTACCGCTGCCCCAATTTTACAATTATCATGAACGCAGCGCCGTTACCAGTCGCCTGGTCTATACTGAGGCAATGGAGGATGTATGCTCACCATCGAACTGACCCCCCATGATCTTAGCAATGTTCGGTTTGCTTTCAGCCCATTATGGGAATTAGCCGCCAGCAAATGGGCGCTGATGAATCCGTCGCTATTCGCGGTGCATCTCCAGTGGATTAATGAAGCTAATCTGGCGCTCGAAGATACGTCAATGCCATACTTCAGTAGTCTGATCACAGTAGAAGGACACTTTGCGAATTTTTTGGTGCCCCGGCCCCAAACGCCGCGCCCAACTTTTGCAGCGGAACTTCAGCGACTGCGCCAAACGACTTCAGAGCAGATCGCTGCGGACCTGGATCAACTGGATGCAACTGACCCGGCAATCAAACATTTTGGGTCTGATCCAACGGCGGCATTGACCGAACTGTGCGCTGAATTAGAACGCTACTGGCAGCTTACCCTCGCCCATCATTGGCCGCGTATTCAGGCCGTGTTGGAGAGCGATGTGATTTATCGGGCGCGGCAATTGGCAATCGAAGGTCCCGAAGTTCTTTTTAACGATCTGCATCATGCGGTGCACTACGCTGACAATCAGTTAAAGATTGAAACCCGGCACGAGGGGCACTTGAAGCCCGATGGTGATGGTCTCATGCTGATTCCGCTCGTGTTCATGTGGAATGATTTTACGGTGCCGGAAACGGATGCCTACCCAACCATTTCGTATGGGGTGCGGGGCGGGGGACTCTGGCGGCAGACCGTTGAAGAACAGGGAACAGCACTCGCTGCCGCAATGGGTGCCGGACGGGCGCAGGTGTTGCAACAGCTGGAAACCCCCCGGAACACCGGTGAACTGGCAGAGCGGTTGGGTGTGACCGCCGGTAACATTTCTTCACATATCGCCCGTTTACGTGAGGCGGGATTGGTAGAATCACAGCAGACTGGAAAATGGGTTTTCCATCGGCTCACGCAGCGTGGTGAGCAACTCATGGCGCTGTTTGGGGATGATCGCCTGTAGCAAATGAGACCTTCGCATATACGTCGGCGAGGGCCAAAAGATAGTCGAGGGCTGTCAGTTGCAGGGTTGCGCCCAGTCCATCCGCAGCGGTGAACTCCCAGACAGCATTTTCGCGGCGCACATAGCGTTCAAGGCGCGGCGCATCCTGAGTGACGAGGACATATTCTTGCAGAGATGCAAGCTGGCGGTAATGGTGGAATTTTTTGCCGCGATCATAACTCTCGGTTGATGGGGATAGCACCTCGATAATGAGTGTCGGATTCACAAGGGTGTCAACAAACGCGTCGGCAAAATGCGGTTCGCCACAGACGATGGTTAGATCCGGGTAGGTGTACAGGCCGGTTGCCGCGACCTTGATACGCATATCGCTCTGGTAAATCTCGCACGGTTTATCTTGCAAATGGGGATGCAACGCACCGACGATATTGGTACAGATCAGGTTATGGACGCGACTCGCGCCGCTCATGGCAACCACCTGCCCGGCCAAATATTCGTGCTTAATTTCAGCCTCACGCTCAAATATGAGATATTCAGCTTCGGTTATGACCCTATCAGGTTGGGCGGACATCGTTATTTCCAATACTCGAATTCACCCAGAGTATAGCATGTTGTGTGGTAGCAAACGGATTGATATGTGGGTTGGGCAGTCATGGAGGCGATTGATCGGTTGGCCCAACCCGGCGGCAGTGAAAGCAAAGCCAATATGACGTGTTAGACGGGTTGTCGCGGGCAGCCGAATTGCAACAACAGCGCGGATACGAGGCGGGGGGTGTTTGTCCCCGGATTAGGGTTGGCGGGATCGCGGAGCGCGACAATCGCAAACTCCTGGCTGCAATCGCGGTCGCTGCTTTGCTTGCAGCAGATTACCACTTCCGCATGACCGTCATAAACCAGCGGGCTTGAAATGGTGAAACAGTCGTTGGGGTCCTGCGTACCCGTCATGCCAGAAGGCTCCAGCAGAATCGTGTGTCCAAACTTGATCGGATCGCCATCGAAGGTGACTTTTATGCAGCCGGTATCCGCCAATATCGTTGCCGCCGGCTTGACGGCTGGGGGCGGTGGCACGGGGGCCGGGAAGATATTGCGCGTCCCCAGAATGGCGATGATCTGGTTCAACAGGGCGGTATCGACGAGCGGGTTGCGCGATTGGACGAAATCCACGCCAACCGGTGAACCCGGCTGGAATTGTAATGAATTCACGGTGTCGCTCAAATTATCAAGCGCCCGCTGAATTCCCGGTAGTGTTTGTTCGAGGGCCATGATGCGTTGATCTTCGGTTTGATGCTCCTTTGCCATGACAAACTTCTCCATCTGTTATACGAGTCAAGCAGCTTTATGACATTGCATATTACGCTGCTCTAATTTAGGATACGCCCAAATATGGCGAACAGATGGTAATCGCGCGCGTTTTTATTGGTTTTTTATGGGTGGCTTTGCCGAATGTTGTTGTCCTCTTGAGTTATTCGCCCTGATAATTCACGCGATAGACTACGCCAGCGAAATCGTCGGAGACCAGCAGGGAACCATCCGGCATGACCAGCACATCGACCGGGCGGCCTGTAAATTCCTGCGTCTCATCATCCAGCCAACCGTCGATAAACGGTTCATAGGCGACGGGTATGCCAGCTTCTAAACGCACCAATGCCAGCCGATAACCAATGCGTACCGAGCGATTCCACGAGCCATGCTCCGCGATAATGATTTGATTTTGATACTCAGCCGAGAATAAATCACCGTCATAGAAGCGCATGCCCAGCGGCGCGACATGTGGCCCCAGATTTTGTGCCGGGGCTTGATATTGCTTACAGCTGTCCTCGGTTCCGAAATTCATGTCGGGCAAGAAGCCACCATGACAGTAGGGGAAGCCAAAGTGTAAATCTGGCGCACCGATGTGGTTGAGTTCATCCGGTGGCAGATCGTCGCTGATCCAATCGCGCCCGTTATCAGTAAACCACAGGTCACCTGTCACTGGATCCCAATCAAAACCGACAGAATTGCGCACCCCACGGGCGATGATTTCCAGGTCGCTGCCGTCTAGATTCATACGCATCAACGTGCCATAGGGATCGGCGGTTTCGCAGACGTTACAGGGGACGCCCTGCGGCACGTACAGTTTCTCATCAGGGCCAATGCGCAGATATTTCCAGCCATGATGATCATCGGCGGGGAGATCGTTTCGGATCACGACCGGATCGGGCGGGTTCGCAAGCTGGTTCTCAATGTCATCATAGCGGATAATCCGGTGAATCTCCGCCACGTACAGGGCACCAGCATGAAAGGCTACGCCGTTGGGCGCACGAAGGTTGCCGCCAATGATGTACTTTTCGTCGGCCTGGAAATCGCCATTAACATCGACCAGTGCGGTGACGTGATTACCCGACCGTGAGCCAACGAAGATCGTCCCCTGATCGCCGCGTGTCAGGGATCGAGCGTTCGCCACGCTATCGGCGAATATACTGATGGTAAACCCTGGCGGCAGGTTGAGGTCATCGAGGTGAGATAGGCTGGTTTGGGCGTGGGCGCTGCCGCTGACTAATCCGAATAGAATGCATAGCAAGAATAATCGTCGCATAATGGTCTAACTTGTCAGGCTAATAAAAAGAGGGGTATGATCCCCTCCCCAGTGTAGCATTGTCATGCGGTGTCGCACATTAGAATTTCGTGGGGTCAAGCGCCCGCTGAGCGACATGCCCTTCTGCATCAATCGTCCAATATTGGGTGGTTTCGCCGGGTGGGATGGTCTCGAAACTGATGATATGCATTTTACCTTCAGCGTCCGGGCCGACGTTAGCCTGAATGTGGCAGTCGGGCCGCAGGTACAAATTGAACTTGCCATCCTGGCTGGTATACAGGGTCTGGGTCGTGCCATCGCAGGGGAAGTCGCTTTCCAACATCTTCTGCGAGATATAAAATGCGACATTACCGTGACCATCGTTTTCCACATTTAAGAACACCATAATCGGGTTGCCGGGGGGATCTTCGAAAAAGCGGAAGGCCCCGTAAGCATCCTCACCGCCAAAGTGCTGCCAGGGCGGTGGCGGTGGTAAATTTGTTGGGTCGCCGGTTCCCTGACAGGCAGTTGCCGGTCCAAAATTAGTCCAACCGCGATAATAGTCATGCTGGATTTGCAGGACGGTACCTGGATCCTGTGCTGGATTCAACGTGATAGTCAGCGTCGCGGTTGTATTGTACTGACTCGCTACTGTGTTGCTGATTACATTATCGTCACCATCTACAATACGAAAATTGACTGTTGCATAATTGGTGGTATACGAGAACGTAACTTGATTGCAGTTGAATGAGCCGCTGTTATAGGTCGGCGGGCTACCGGTAGCATAGACGGCGGTTGTAGCCAAACTCAAAACCAACACGAGGAGTAGAATTGGGAGTATTTTGCGTAATTTCAAGCGGACATCCTCACAGGATAAACTAATGTAATTTTAGTTTATGGGAAGTCCGCATTTGTAAGCATTAAGCTATTTTCGTGAGCGAGGTCGACCGGCCTATGAGGTTGACGCGAGGGCGTCCGCGTCGAGATCGTTATCCAGTTCCGCCCGGAAATTTTCGAGTGTTTTGGTGGGGTCCTTTAGCGTTGATGGAGGTTGAGGGCGGGTGGTTTCGACTTCTTCTGCTTGAAATTCTGCCAGCGTGTTGCCGACAGTGCTGAGGCCACTCTGCGGACGGGCCGTGGTGATGGGGTCCGGTTGGATGACGAATGCTTCCAGGGTGGCGTGAACATCCTCGCCTGGCTCAGAAGACTGAATGGTGTCGATCAGCGTTTGTTCGGGCCGTTGGACAATGATCCGCAGCAGATCGGGTTCCAGTTCGAGCTGTTCGGCCATGTCAACGACCAACTCATCAGGAATCTGTGAGAGGGGTAGATCACCATTCAGAATGGCATCCAACAACTCTGGCTCCATATCCAGTCGTTGGGCGAATGCCTCACGGGTCAAGCGCAGATGATCGAGCCGCTGGCGCAGGAAAATACCAAAACGGCGGGCACGCTCCTGGAAAGAATTGGGAGGAGGGGGTTTACGCATGTCACCGGAGAATTCCATTGATGTTTCCTGATCTTTTGATTACGGTTTATACGCACCCTGCAATTGTTATCATCAGTCGCTCAGCCCCAGCCTGGTTTTGAGGCCAAGCGATAAACAGTGCGGGTTGCTGGTATCACCTGGTAGACCATCGGCGTTAAGATTGACCTAGTACCGCTCAACCGGCTCTGGCGAATGAAATAGCTGCTGGGCAACGACATGGGTTTCCAATGTTTTGCGGGCACGCATGATGATGCGAGTCACACTTTCGGGCTGAATCCGATAGGATGATGCGATGCTGTGGCGATCTTCGCCCATAAAAAAGTGGCGCATGATGATTTTTTGGTCGCGTGGAGACAACCCGGTATGAATCAGTTCCATAATGCGCGCAGCCTGCTCGTGGAGGATATGTTCTTCTTCCGGGGACTGTTGATAGATCCCCAGCTTGTCCAGAATATACTCCAGCATTTCTTGATGTTCCGATTCGTTGCCAGAGGGCGGATCCCAGGCTTTATCTTTCTGCGTCGTGTAAATAATCATCAGTGACGTACTGCGCAACCAGTTATAAAGTTTGCCATCAGCCGTATATTCAAATTCGCCTTTCGCCATTGTTTCCATCGCGATCAGCCAGGTTTGTTGCAAAATATCATTCAGCAATTCTTCACTCAGGTTGCGCTTGGCGAGCGAATTGCCGATGTCAAAGGAGAGTTTGGTATGGCAGGCATTGATGACATTTTCCCAGGCGGCGGCATCACCGGCTTTTAAGTCGTTTATGAGTTCTCTTTCATTCTGAAACCTGATTGCTTCCATGAGCATAGCCTTTTCAGTGAGGCGAACAACGCGATAAACGCTCCATGATCTGGATCAATCCCACATCCCTGTATTAATTAATGTTTGAAAAAGCAAACGGTGTACAAATCTTTATACTTTCTTCACATATTAACGAATCTTACTAATCGTTCGCGTCAAATGCCGCTCCATAATTAAGATTTTCGATCTTATGATTACTATACTCCCGAATTATTACGACGTCGGCGAAGCGCAGGGTGCGCGTGGTGTAACCGTAAATCAAGCATTGCATTGCCGGAATATCGGCAGTGTGGTATCAACAGGACCATTAACCACTCATAGCGGATCGGATTGAGCATGACCATTTTTCGCGGGATTTTCCCAATCGTTGTCACCCCTTTCACTGCCGATTATCAGCTAGATGAAGATGGCCTGCGGCGCATTGTGCGGTTTTCGTTGGATGGTGGGGCGCACGGGCTGGTTGGACCGGCTAACGCCAGCGAGTTCACGACACTATCAGACGATGAACGCCGCCGCTGGTTAGAAATTGTACTGGAAGAAACGGCTGGGCAGGTGCCAGTGATTGCGACGGTCAACGCCGGGCACTGGCTGCCTGCAATTGAGTTGAGCCATTTTGCCCAGGAGCGGGGCGCGGCAGGGATTATGTCGATGCCGCCCTATGTCATTCACCCGGATGCCGCCGGTTGTTACGCTTTTTATCAGGCGCTGGACGCCGGGGTGGAGATGCCCATCTTCATTCAGAATTACAACGGCCCGGTGGGGACGCCAATGAGCAGCGAGCTTTTGGCGCGGATGTGTCGGGAGTTTCGCAACGATGTGTATCTCAAAGAGGAGACGACACCCTCATCACGAGCCGTTAGCCAGACCATCGCGGCAGCGGGGGATGCCTGCAAAGGTGTGTTCGGCGGGCAGGGCGGCATCTATCTGGTGGACGATTATCAGCGTGGCTCAACCGGCAATATGCCCGCCTGTCAGGTGGTGGACGCGCATGTTGCGATCTGGGATAAGCTGGAAGCCGGTGACAGCAGCGCGGCGCGGCACGCCTTCAACCAGCTTTTGCCGCTCATCAATTACGAAAGACAATATGGCGTTGCACTCTACAAAGAAGTGCTCTATCGGCGCGGCATCATCAACACGACCGTGTGTCGCGTCGCGAAACTTCCGTTGGATGCGCCTGACAAGATTGAACTGGATGCGATTCTGGCGGATGTGTCGTCGTTGTTTACAGTGTGAGTGATGACCAAATCAGTCAAAATCGGCGTGATCGGCACCAGTGGGTGGGCGGAACAGATGTATCTGCCACATCTGGCTGGTTATGATCGAGCGGCGTTACTGGCGATCTGCGGGCGCAATCAAGATCGGGCGCAGGTGGTCGCGGCGAAGTATAACATTCCACAAGTGTACGCCGACTATCAGAACATGATTGCCAACGCCGGGTTGGAGGCTATCGTGGTCTCGACGCCGGACGATACCCATTATGCGCTGGTGATGGCGGCATTGGATGCAGGCTTACATGTCATCTGCGAAAAGCCAGTGGCGCTGAATGCCGACGATGCGCAAGCGATGGCTGAAAAGGCGGAATCGGCGGGCGTCAAGCACATGGTCTTTCATACCTTTCGCTGGGTGCCCAGTTTCCGTTACCTGAAACAACGGGTTGATGAAGGTTATGTTGGGCCGGTGCATCATGCCTTGCTGCGCTATATCGCCGGATATGGCCGCGCCGACCGGTACCTGTGGCGCTTTGATGGCGACCGCGCCAACGGGATTCTGGGCGATCTCGGCTCACACATGATTGATCTGGCCCGCTGGTATATCGGCGATGTCGCCAGCGTGAGCGCGTCCATTATGAATTTTTATGATCGCCAGCATGAGGATGGGACGCCAGTTACAACGGCCAATGATCTGGCGGCATTGGATTTAACATTCGCCAATGGTGCCCAGGCCAGCATCCAGGTGAGCGCGGCGGCACACCTGGCGGACCGTGAGATGCACCAGGAGACCGCTTTGTACGGTGCCGATGGCACACTGGAAACCAGCTTCTACCTCGCCAAACCACACTACGAGGTGCGCGGGGCGCGTAAAGATGATTCGCATTTCTCGAAACTGGCGATGCCTGAAGCGCTATTGCGCGGCATTAGTCCGGAGAATCCATTCGGCAATTTTCTGGAGCAATCGGTCGGAGCACGTTATTTTATCGATTGCATTCTGGATGATAAGATGCCGGAGCCGAATCTGCATGATGGCTACAAAATCCAGCAGGTGATTGACGCCGCGCTGGAATCTTCACGCACGGGTCAGCGGGTCGTGATTGGATAGGGCCAAAATAAAATGAAGCGGACATGCCGTCGTGTGCCCCTCTGAATTCATATGGATTTGTAGTGGCGACCTAAAGTACGCCCACTTGTGACTGTTCAGTATTTGGGAAAAATCAGCGCCAGGACGAAATTGTCCCAACCAGTGGTGGCGCGTTGCCCACCGTGTTACATTCCAGTTTTCTGCCATTTGTGGGCATCGACACCGGCTGCCTGAACATTGTCGTAGACAGTGGTCTACTTGAAGCCCAGCCCAATTGCGCACAGAAAATCAGACACACCACCGTAACTGAGGCCCAATATATATAGCAGGACATTCATGGCTTCAGTCGGTCACTCTGCTGAGCCTGTCTCCCTCCGTGAGGATACACACGGAAAGTGCGATCACAAATCATGCATCGGTAATGATGACTTGTCACTTCCTAGTGGTTGTGTTGCGGACGATTTTGGCTTCGCTTTTGTGACCATATGGCTTGAAGGTTCCGCCAGAACAACCCTCATTGGGGCATTGTTCGGGCAGATCGTACTCGTCAGGTCGGATTTTGGGTAGCTGGACCTGAATACGCATAGATTTCCTTCGCTCAGATCTATTGCTGACACAGACTAAAGATAGTATAGTCTAGAGCATCATCAGTTGTTGCCCACATGATTGCAGCGGCGGATAACAGAACAATCTCTCACTAACTGCCGAAACCCCCTCTGTTTCTTGCAGGGGTAGGATTTTGGTTTTTTGTTTTGGGGAGAACGGGGCATGTTATGAACCAAAATAATGCAACTGAATTACGGCCACCGCGGGTCGATGACCGACCCTTATGGGACATTGTTGAAGGGATTATCGGCTACCAAGCGGTACTCGTTGCCTACGAGCTTGGTCTGTTTGCGACGCTTGCTGAAAGGCCACATTCTCTTTTAGAAATCTGCGAAGCGTTGAATATGGCCGCTCGCCCAGCCGATGTGCTGATAACAGTATGCATGTCGCTGGGGTTGGTGAGGATGGAAGACGACCACTATGCCCTCACACCACTTTCAGAAGATTATCTGCTTGAGAGCAGTCCAACCTTCTTCGGCCCATTCCTCGATGTTGCAATGTTATCTGATCCCACTGTACTTTCTTATGAGGCTGTCAAGAAAGCCTTTCTCACAAATTCGTCACAGGTTTATGGA
This sequence comes from Phototrophicaceae bacterium, assembly GCA_965223835.1. Lineage (GTDB taxonomy): Bacteria > Chloroflexota > Anaerolineae > Aggregatilineales > Phototrophicaceae > CAVYXZ01. The sequence goes on along the minus strand of OZ245023.1, from coordinate 364,433 downwards.
GGCGAGGCTATCTTCCAGACGCATGAGCAACAGGTGGAGTTCGCACGTGCCTTCACCCATATGATGCATGGTCACAGTATGGGCCCAGCGCTGGCCTGGCCGGAAGCCATCGATCTTTCCGGGCATGAGATCATGCTTGACATTGGTGGTGGGTCTGGGTCACATTCCATCGGTGCAGTTCGCCGATGGTCACATTTGAACGCCATAATCTTCGAGATGCCGGCGGTCTGCGACGTGGCTAAGGACTATATCTCGCAATACGCTATGCAACGTCAAATTCAGACCCACGCCGGAGATATGTGGGACGATCCATTTCCGCCAGCCGATCTTCATTTCTATGCAGATATTTATCACGATTGGCCGATGGAGAAGTGTCGCTTCCTGGCGGAAAAGAGTTTTGCCAGCCTGAAACCTGAGGGCCGGATCATCATTCATGAGATGCTTTATAACGACGAAAAAACGGGCCCATTTACAGTTGCAGGTTACGCCATCGCCATGTTGTTATGGACAGAAGGCCAGCAATTTTCAGGGAAGGAACTGGCCTCGTTACTTGATGCGGCGGGATTTATCGATATTGATGTAAAACCAACTTCAGGCTACTGGCACATAGTCACTGGCAGCAAGCCTTGATGGACAGAACGTGACCATTCGCTCATGGGAGCGCTTGATTTTTCACAATTACGAATGGACACGCCCGCTTTAGCAATTAGTTGCCTTCCAGCAGCAAATTCTCGTCGATATTTAGCCGTTCGAATTGCAGTGACCAGGGGTCGGTGGCGTTGACTACCTCCACCAGCGCGATGCATTCTGCTGACTGGAAGATCACATTGGCACCGACGGGCGCGATGGCCTGACCGCTGCTGAGATCGAAGAGCGGCGCGGCGCTGCACTCACCATCAACCGGCGTCACCTGAATGGTGATGTCGCCATTGGTGCGCAAATTCGCCTGATAAATGCCCAGCGGAATCTGCACGGGACCCAGTGTACCGGTCATACCATCGGTATCGCTGCTGAAGGACAGGCCCGTACACAGTGCCTGAACCGTTGCCGTGATCTGGCGGATACTGCTGACGGCATTCAACGCCCCCGCCGCATCGCCATTGCCAATGGCCGACTTGCCGATTTCGGCGTATTGGACGAGGGTATCAAACGTGCGCTGGTAAAAATCGTTCTGGCAAAGCTGATCGTGATGCGCTTGCAACAACGAAGTCGGCAGGGCCAGTACAACGATGAAAACGAGCATGAGATAGCGTCGGTTGCGCATCAAAACCTCCTTATGTCACAAACTGGACCAGGCTGGCGGTGACCGGGGCCGTCACGGTGATGGTTACGCTATCAGACCCGGTATCATCAGCATCATCGGTGACGATCAATGTGATGTCATGCGTGCCAACCGCCAGATCAACCGTCGGATTAGGTCCAGTCGCAATTTCTGCGCCCGAGACCTGCCACGAATAGCTGACAATGCTGCCGTCGCTATCGCCGCTGCCGGAGCCATCCAGCGTCACGGCTTCGGTGCCATCGCCATCACTGTCTTCGGTGGCTTGGTCCCCGCCAGCATTTGCCGTTGGCGGGGAGTTGGGCGGTGGTGGCGGCGCGTTTACCGTGATCGTCACGTTGTCAGATGCGGTATCACCAGCATCATCGGTGACGACCAATGTGATGTCATGCGTGCCAACGACCAGATCAACCGTCGGATTCACACCGCTAGCGATTTCCGCACCCGCGACCTGCCACGAGTAGCTGACAATGCTACCATCGCTATCGCCGCTGCCAGAGCCATCCAGCGTGACCGCTTCACTGCCACTGCCATCAGCATCTTCAACAGATTGGTCCGCACCGGCATTGGCCGTCGGCGCAACATTGGGTGTCGGCGGCTCCGGTGTCGGCTCGACCGTCGCTTCCGGTGATTCCTCAATTGGCTCTGGTGTTGGCTCGACCGTCGCTTCAGTTGGCTCCGGTGTCGCGACCGGGTCAGCTGGTTGTTGTTTTACTGCCGGTGCTGGCGGTGCAGCCAGTTGTGCCGGGCCGGCACCTGCTTCATAGGTGATGACCAGGCGGGCGGCTTCAGCAGCGGACATTTCATAGGTTGTCGCGTGTTTACTGCCCCAGGCTCCACCCGTACCGTTCATGATGAGCGCCAGACTGTTGCCCGACTGCCAACCGGGTTGATTGACGATCTCCTGGACAATCGCGGCAACATCTTCAAAGGTGTACCACGTCCCGGCGACCCACTGGCTGTTCGAGTTGTGATTGATGGTCGCGGTGGTGAGCGTTCGCTGTGAAGGCCGGTCGCCAACAGTGAACGGTGCGCTGTTCGCAGCGGCTTCACCAGAGAGGTCCAGCCCAATCGTCAGCCATTGCGTCGACGCCGCATGGAGTTCCAGTTCCGCCGAGGTGATGACCGCGCCCGGCGGGATATTCACACCCGTGAAGCGCAGACCGGTATAACTCGCCGTGAGCGATGCCTTATTCCCAACCCAGACTTCCGCTGAGAACTCAGTATAGTCCGACCCATCTTCGTTGACATCATCGGTCGGGCTGGTGATCTGCACGGTGACGGTGTTGCCGCCACCGGCAGGGCTTTGTACCACGACCACTACGGAATCGGTGCCCTGTGCGCCAGCATCATCGGTCACCACCAGGGTAATCGCGTGGATGCCAACTGCCAGATCAACAGTGGGGTTGACGCCGGTGGCGATTTCGACACCACCTTCCTGCCAGGAGTAGCTGACAATGGTGCCGTCGCTATCGCTGCTGCCGGAACCGTCGAGCGTCACCGCTTCGCTGCCACTGTCATCGCTGTCCGTAACCGCCTGGTCAGGACCAGCAACCGCCGTTGGTGGGACATTGCTCGGCGCATTCGCACTGACGATGATGCCTACCGTATCCGTTGCGGTGCCGCCGCCGTTATCAGTTACCAGCAGAGTGAGTGTGTAGGTGCCAATCGCCAAATCAACGGTGGGGTTGACGCCCGTAGCAATTTCAACGCCACTGTCCTGCCATGAGTAGCTGACAATGGTGCCGTCGCTGTCGCTGCTGCCGGAACCATCCAACGTGATGGATTCGGTGCCGTTGTCGTCGCTGTCCGTGACCACCTGGTCAAGACCTGCCGCCGCTGTTGGCGGTGCATTCGGGAACACGTTGACGGTCAAGTCATCACTATCGGTACTGCCATCATTATCAGTGACGACCAGGGTGATGCTATAGCTGCCAACGGCCAGATCAACGGTGGGGTTGACGCCAGTGGCGATCTCAACGCCGCCGTCCTGCCAGGAGTAGCTGACAATGGTGCCGTCACTATCGCTGCTGCCGGAGCCATCCAGGGTGATCGCTTCACTGCCCGTGCCATCATCGTCTGTCGCAATCTGATCCGGGCCAGCGGCGGCGTTGGGTGCCTGTGGTCCAGCGGTTGAAGCGTCGTACTCGATGACGAGGCGCGGCGCGAGGGCCGGTGAACCGTCATAGCTGATGGCGAACTTGCTGCCCCAGGCCCCGCCAGTACCATGCAAGATGAGCGAGAGACTGTTCCCCGCCTGCCAGCCGGATTGGTCAATGATTTCCTGGACCACCGGGGCAACATCGGCCAGTTCGTACCAGGTGGAAGCCGTCCAGCCGGTGTTCGATGAATGGGCGACGACGGCGCTGGTCAAAGGCCGATCTGAGGGCAGGTCGGTGGGACTGAAGGTCGCACTGTTCGCGGTAGCATCACCGGCGATGTCCGCCCCAATCGTCAGCCACTGTGTATCAGCAGCGTGGAGTTCCAGCCGGGCTGAGACAATGGTTGCACCCGCCGGGATAGTGATCCCGTTGAAGCGCAGGCCAGTATAGCTATCGGTCGCGCTGCTGCGAGTGCCGACCCAGACGCTGGGCGTTGTCGGTGAGTAAACGGAGCCATCTTCATTGACATCATCGTTGGCGTTTTGCACTTGAACTGTTACGGTGTCCGTCGTTGTGGCGGGACTGTTCACCGTGATGACTACGGTATCCGTGCCGGTTGCGCCGCCATTATCGGTAACGACCAATGTGATGGTGTGGGTGCCGACGGCCAGATCAACAGCCGGGTTGACACCAGTCGCGATCTCGATACCACCTTCCTGCCAGGAGTAGCTGACAATGGTGCCATCGCTATCGCTGCTACCGGAGCCATCCAGCGTCACGCTTTCGGAGCCGCTATCATCGCTATCAACAACCGTCTGGTCGCTGCCAGCGGCGGCTGTCGGTGCGGTGTTGGCATTAACCGTAATCACCACGTCGTCAGTATCGGTTTCTGCCGCGTCATCGGTGACGATCAGCGTGATAGTGTGGGTGCCAACCGCCAGATCAACGGTGGGGTTGACACCGGTCGCGACTTCAACACCGCCTTCTTGCCAGGAGTAGCTGACAATGGTGCCATCGCTATCGCTGCTGCCGGAGCCATCGAGCGTTACGGATTCGGAACCGGAACCATCAGCATCCGCGACCGTCTGGTCGGGGCCTGCAACAGCAGTTGGTGGTACATTGGGCACCGGTTCAGTGCTAACCGTAATCACCACGTCGTCGGTGCCGGTCGCGCCGCCATCATCGGTGACAATCAGCGTGATGGTGTGTACACCAACGGTCAGATCAACCGTTGGATTAACGCTGGTGGCGATTTCGATGCCGCCTTCTTGCCACGAGTAGCTGACAATGGTGCCATCGCTATCGCTGCTACCAGAGCCATCCAGCGTTACGGATTCCGAACCGGAGCTATCGCTATCGACAACCGTCTGGTCAGGACCAGCGGCGGCGGTTGGTGCGGAATTGGCGTTAACGGTAATCACGACATCATCGGTGCCGGTAGCGCCGCCATTATCGGTGACGACCAGCGTGATGGTGTGGGCACCGACGGCCAGATCAACGGTGGGATTGACGCCGGTGGCAATTTCGACGGCACCTTCTTGCCAGGAGTAGCTGACAATGGTGCCATCGCTATCGCTGCTGCCGGAACCATCGAGTGTAACCGATTCGGACCCGGAGCTATCGCTATCGACAACCGTCTGGTCAGGACCAGCGGCGGCGGTTGGCGCGGTGTTGGGGAACACCGTGACCGTGACATCATCGCTGTCGGTCAGGCCATCATTGTCGGTGACGATCAAGGTGATGGTGTGAACCGCTTCATCGAGATCTAACGTCGGATTGACGCCAGTGGCGATTTCGACGCCGCCTTCCTGCCAGGAGTAGCTGACAATGGTGCCGTCGCTATCGCTGCTACCGGAGCCATCCAGCGTCACGCTTTCAATGCCATTGCCATCGGCATCGGTGACGGCCTGGTCGGTGCCTGCTGCCGCTGTCGGCGCAACTGGCCCAGTGGTTGAACTATCGTAAGTGATGACGAGGCGGGGTGCGACGCCGGGTGAGCCATCATAACTGGTGGCGAATTTGCTGCCCCAGGGACCACCCGTGCCTTGAATGATGAGCGACAGGCTGTTGCCGGGTGCCCAGCCGGGTTGATTGACGATCTCTTGAATGACACTGGCGACATCTTCCAGTTCGTACCACGTGCCCGCGGTCCAGCCGGTGTTGGAGCTATGGCTGATGAGCGCCGTTGTGAGGGTGCGGTCTGAAGGCCGGTCGCTGGTGTTAAACGCCGCACTGTTGGCCGCCGCATCGCCAGCAATGTCCATGCCAATCGACAACCACTGCGTACTGGCGGAATTAAGTTCCAGCATGGCCGAGACAATCGTCGTGCCTGCCGGGAGTGTCACGTCATTGAAGCGCAGACCGGTGTAGCTAGCCGTTTCTTCTTCGCGAGTACCGACCCAGACACTCGGAATGCTGGGTGAGAAGTCGCTGCCGTCTTCATTAACATCGTCGTTTGCCGCCTCAACCTGTAGCGTGAGGGTTGCATAGCCACTCGGATTGGAGACATTGATGGTAACGGTGTCACTATCGGAATCACCGCTGTTATCGGTGACGATCAGCGTCAGCACATGACTGCCAACCCCCAGATCGACAGTAGGGCTGACGCCGGTGGCGATTTCGACACCACCTTCCTGCCAGGAGTAGCTGACAATGGTGCCATCGCTATCGCTGCTACCGGAGCCGTCGAGTATGACCGATTCGGAACCACTGGTATCACTATCGACAACGGTTTGATCGGGACCTGCGTCCGCGACCGGCGGTACGTTGGGCACCGGTTCGGCGCTGACGGTAATCACCACAACGTCGGTGTCAGTCAGGCCATCATTGTCGGTGACGATCAGCGAGATCGTATGCACGCCAACCCCCAGATCGACAGTAGGGCTGACACCGGTCGCGATTTCGACACCACCTTCCTGCCAGGAGTAGCTGACAATGGTGCCATCGCTATCGCTGCTGCCGGAGCCGTCGAGCGTGACGCTTTCAGTGCCATTGCCATCATCATCGACAGGGTTTTGATCGGGACCGGCGTTCGCAACGGGTGCGATGGGTCCAGTGGATGAAGCATCATATTCGATAATCAGGCGAGGTGCTAATTGTGCGTTGGTCTCATAACTGTTGGCATATTTCGTACCCCACGGACCGCCTGTACCCTGCATAATCAGGGCGAGGTGGTTACTGGCTTGCCAACCGGGTTGGTTGACAATCTCCTGAATGATCGGGGTTACGTCTTCCAGTTCGTACCACGTACTCGCGGTCCAGCCCGTGTTAGATGTGTGGCTGACGCTCTGCGTGGTCAGCGTGCGGTCTGAGGGGCGGTCGGCGCTGCTGAAGGGGTTGCTGCTGGTCGCGGCTTCACCGGCAATATCCATCTCGATGGTGAGCCATTGATTATCTACGGCGTTCACTTCCAGCATGGCCGAGATGATGGTTGCACCCGGCGGAACATTGACCCCCGTGAACCGCAGGCCGGTATAGCTCGCGGTGGGGCTGCCCCGCGTCCCGACCCAGACACCGCCGGCGAACTCATTATATTCGGCACCGTCTTCGTTGACATCATCGGCGGCGCTGTCCACCTGGACGATCACACTGGCCGAGTTGGTCACGCGAATGTTCACCGTGTCCGTATCCTGGGCACCGGCATCGTCCGAAACGATCAGCGTGACTTCGTGATCGCCTATGGTAAAGTCGGCGGTTGGACTCACGCCATTGGCGATCTCGACACCGCTTTCCAGCCAGCGATAATTCACAATCGTGCCATCGGGATCCGAGCTACCGGAGCCATCGAGGGTAACGGTTTCAACGCCGTTGCCATCATTGTCGGCAACCGTCTGGTCCAGACCGGCATCGGCGATGGGCAGCAGGTTCGTCTGTCCCGCATCTTCACCCACGCGGATGATCTGCGCGACCGATGGTACATCGTTGCCGTTGAGGATGAACATCATATAGTAACCGGGCGGGGCGGTGTTGGCATCAATCGGGCTGGTCGCCGTCACAGTCCCGGCACCGGTGGTGAAATTAAGCGGAATAAAGCGCTGTTCCATGTTGAATGAATGGGTGACAGCGGATAAACGAACCATCGACACGGCAGCAATGTCCTGCGCGTCGGGTGTGTCAATCGCTATCGGCGAATTGTACGCCGTAAATGTGGGGGCATTACTGATGGTGGGGCGCGGACCCCGGAACAGATAGGGCGGTGAATAAATCTCTGCCGTGAAGTAATCAACCGCCGGCGGCAGGCGGCCACCACCGGCCACCAGCACACGTCCATCGGGGAGCAGCACGGATGTGGAGTGATACATCCGCAAGTTTTGCATCGGCGTGAGTTCGGTCCAGACTTCGGTATCCGGGTTCCACATCTCCACCTGGAGATGACCGGTGGTCGAAATCAGGCTGGCAACATCGGAGCCACCGATCACCATCACCTGGCCGTCGGGCATCATGACCACATCATGCTGGAACCGCGCGTAGGCCATCGGCGCTGTTTCGCGCCACGCGGGTGAGGGGGCGTTGAGGTCAATCACGGCGGTCGAGTCATCCATGCCAACTTCGGAGCCGCCGACCGACATGACTTCGCCGGGACGATACATCACTGAGGTGCCGCGTACCGGTGCCGGGCCAAGATCGCTCCAGATGCCGGTATTCAGATCAAGAAAGCTGGAAATACCATCGGTGGCGTTAATCAGAAATACCCGACCATCGGGCGTCAGGTAGGTCTGGGGATAAAAACCGCCGAAGGGCTTGGCAGCGGAGGGGATTTCGGTCCAGGTGTTGGCATCTGGATCATACACTTCAGGAATATCCGCGAATACACCGGGGGTGATTTCACCACCAAACGTAATCACATTGCCATCACTGAGCGTGGTCGTGGTGGGATACCAGCGGGGGTAGGCCATATCGGCGACTGGTGTCCAACTGCTGTCCGACCAGTCGAAGATATTGGTATCGACCACACCGACATTGCCGACACCGCCATAACCACCGGTCACGAGGCTGCGACCATCGGGCAAGAAGCTCATGGCGGCGCAAAACATGGCAGTATCAGCATAGGGAACTGGCGTAAAAGCCATCGTGGTCGGGTTCCACAGGCGGGCGGAGGGCGTTGGGTTTTCCCAGGCATCCCAAACCAGCACTTCACCAGTGGGCTGGACGACCGAGTGAACAGCGACCAGCGGCCAGTTATAAAGCGGCGACCACTCACCAACCTGGTCCGGTGTGCCCTGTTGTAGCGGCGCGGCGGCGGCGGGTACGGTCAAGCTAATCTGGATGAAAAGAAGTAACAAGAAAATAAGAAGTAAGCGCAACGACCAGCGTTGCTTAAACGGGTCTAAATTCTCCATCTGGTCCTGCCCCCAACACCATGTATCATTTTGCAGATATTTGTAATTTTATTAGTAAGGAATCAACAGTACTCCCACTATCGTTTTTAAATGAGTGACCTTACAACAAACTTTCACATGACTGAAAAACGTAAAGACATGACATTTGTCACTGCTGCCTGGCCGGGCAGGCTCAATGTAGGGCGCATTTAGGAGTGTACTGAAACGCCAACGCGAACTAGTTAGCAATCGAATACAAACCAGCAGTACTCATTACGGAGTCTCTGGTCGTCAAGCACAAGTTCTCGGATTTCGCTGGGAAGTTGTGCCCGCTGCCACTGGCACTCCCGGCGACCAGCCTCCATGCGTTCATCTTCAGGAGCCGCTGCGCGTGCAGCCCGGATCGCATAGGCCGCTGCGCCCAGTTCATGAGCTGCCACATGAGCCACCGCCGCCGCTTGTCCGGCAGCGTAAGCCGCTTCCCTCGCGGCGTCACTCAACACTCTGGCAGCGCCCATTGCGTGTCCGGCAGCGGTGCGGGCTTGAGTCATCGAAACTTCATCTCGTACCCAGGCGTGTGCCTGCTCAATCGCCCGGCGTGGACGGTCGTCACCCGGTTGCACTTCCTCAAAGTAATGCAGTACATGCTGGGCACAATCAGCCGCCCACACTGCAAGCAGGCGATGATCGGCGTCCTGTAGCGTGCCACCGCGCCGCACAGTAATAAACCTGGGATCTCTGATCTTGCTGAAAATCACGCCTCTACCTCTCTGTGCGTCGTCTGTCCATTCATATTATGTAGCTCTTTCAATGGTGTGAGCTTTCGTTTATCTGAAATAATACCTTACTTTTTTCCGGAATTTTGGCTGATATAGATCGCACTCGTTCGCTTCTATCCACCCCCCAAAAATTGGCGGTAAGCGCTGATAGAACTTGTGTTCGTCGCCAAAATCGCGTATCGTAGAACCATCTAAAAGCAGCGGCACATTCCAATAGGGTCATGTGTTCCGCGTATCGCAGTCGCAGTAGGTACGGCGACTTTGCCGCCGTACCTACTACGTTCCAGCCGGGCGGATACCCGCCAGCCGGGAAACCGGCAGCACCCGAAACGGGCTTGCAGGTTGGGGGATACCCACAGCGCAAAACCTGATTGCTACGGCGGTCTGGCAGCGCGTTGTGTTAACCCAATCTCCCCCGGAGTAGCATGCGGCACCGTATTCGCCCGGTGGTGGAAACAACCAACAGAGCCATGCTAATGGTTCTGAACAACATGCGGCGGACAATCATGCTATGATCTACATAAGTCGGTAGCTTCTAGTCTTTAGCTGATAGCCTGATGAACATGCTTGGCAGATTTCTGAAGGCGACTATAGACTGGGGACTAAAGACTAACGACTTTAGAAATTCCTCGTAGATCAAGTCCGCCGCCGGGTGAGCTTCAGGCAGCTTGTCAGGCAGTATGGTACAACCATATATCGATCACGTCAGTTTTGGGGGACACCATGACCGAAACACTTGCCATGCTTCCAGGTCGCATCCGCAAAGAACTCATCGTTATGGAATATGAACGTGCCTTGCTCTATGAGCAGGGACAATTCAGCCGCTTGCTGGAACCCGGACGGTATGTGTTCTGGCGCTGGATGAAGGTCAGTTATGATCGCGTCAGCCTGCGTCAGATGAGCGAGGTCATCAGCGGGCAAGAGGTGTTGTCATCCGATAAGATCGGCGTGCGCGTCAGCCTCATCGCCCATTACGCTGTGACCGATCCGGTGGTGGCGATCACGACCGTTGAAAATTACGCCGAACAGCTTTATCAGGAACTTCAACTCGAACTGCGGAATGCCATCGCGTCGCGTACGGTGGAAGAATTGCTGGCCGCCCGTGACGAAATCAGTGATGAACTGATGGGGGCGGTTGCGCCATTGGCGGCTGCTTACGGCCTTGAACTGCGCCGGGTGGGGGTGCGCGATATAGTCCTGCCGGGCAACGTGCGTAACGTGTTTATGCTGGAGGTTGAAGCCGACCGTAAAGGCCGAGCTGAACTCATCAAAGCGCGGCATGAGGTGGCGGCAGCACGGGCGCGGGCCAATACCGCCAAAATCCTCACCGAGAATCCTGCGGTCATTCGCTTGCAGGAACTGGACGCGCTGGTTGATCTGGCGGGCAAGAACGGCAACGTCATCATGTTGCCCAACCTGGCAGAATTGTTGACATCGCGCGGCAATAAAGCGAATGGTAATGGCAACGACTCATGAATCCGGTTACGGCGCTGGTCAAAAATACCTGGGACCGGTTGACGGACAATACACCGCAACAATGGCGTGGTCGCTACGGCAGTTATTATGAGCTAATGGAGACATATGGTCGGGAGGTATTGCTCCTGACCTATCGTTTCTACAGCTATATGGACACCGCTATGGCGTTACGCGTCCTCAAGCGCGGGCGGCTGGCCCCGGATTATCGCTATCGCCACTTTACCAAAGCCAAGCCGGATGGCACGAAACGCCATCTGGCCGAACCGGATGCGCGACTGAAGGAAATCCAGCGGACGATTCTTCAGCATTATCTGGGCGAAGACTATGTGCATCCGGCGGCGGTCGGCTTTCGGCGCAAGCAGTCGATTGCCGATCATGTCTGGCCCCATGCTGGTGCGCCCTACATTATCACGGCTGACATCACGGATTTTTTCCCCAGCACACCGACCTGGCACGTTAAGAATTGGTGGCAGCGGCGCGTTGAAGACGAGGTTATGGCCCGTTTCCTCACCCTGCTCACGACCCATCGCGGCAGCTTACCACAGGGCGCACCCACCAGCCCGGCGCTGAGCAACGTCGTCAACTTCGAGATGGACAAAGCCCTGGAACGCGGTGTCATGCACACCGGCGGCACCTATACGCGCTACGGCGATGATATGGTCTTTAGCTGGTATCATCCACCCCCGGCGGACTTTACTCCGGCGGCCCAACGGATTATTCGCGAGGCCGGGTATCGTTTGCATCCCACCAAAGGCTGGCAGGTTTATCAATTGCGTGATGAGCCGCAGGTGACGGGCGTGGTGCTCAAGCGTGACGGCACGGTGCGCTTACCACCAGCCATGCAAATGCACATGCGTAAGCTGGCCCGCAGTAACGACCCCGGCGACCAATTGCGGCTGGCGGGTTATCAAGGCTATCAGAAGATGGTCGAGACGCGACGTTAATCTTGTAAAACAATTCGTTTCCCACCACAACTTCAGGTTGTATCGCTATTTCGCGGCATTAAATCCGGCAGTTGAGTCATCGTCAGTTTGAACGATGAGCAGAAACTGTTCACCAAGATCGAGCAGTGAGTAAGACGACGCATTGTCGAGTACCATAAGCATAGCATCAGCCAGTGAGCCTTCCGGGCAGGCAACCAGCGTGCTGGCTCCCAGTTCAATATCAATGGTGTTGTCATCGCCTGCCGTATAGCTTGCTAAAACAGTATTACAGTCGGCTACTATCGAAATTTGACCGGCTTCGTTGAACGTCAAGGTGTAGTTGCTGCCTTCAGCCGGCTGCTTTAGGTCACCATCGCTCGAAAGCGTAACAGTAGTCATGGTAAATTCGATGCCCAATACAGCTTCAAGGGCCAATCTTGTAACCGATTCGATTCCAACGAGTGAATTGTAAACCTCAGTCCAACTGCGAGTTAAACCCAATAAATTACCGACATGGAAAATCCCCGCACCAGTATAAGCATACGCCGTATTCGACCAGGTAACGACGACCAGATCATTCTCTGGGAAGTAGCCGACATCGCTTTCAGTTCCCAGGGTCTGACCGCCGTGCCCCAGGAAGCCACCTTTATAGTAACCACCGTGCATGTAATAGAATTCGTCCGTCTCGTACTGGTAGCCTGGTGCAGCGCGTGTCATGAAGGCTTCCAGTGTCGCCGGGTCCTGGAAAAGCGCTCCGGTATATAATGCACGCAGGAACACCGCCATATCCTGAGGGGTTGAAACGATGTTTCCGGCTGACCAGGCCTGACTGCCATTCCAATCAGCGACATCAATGACTTCGGGATTTACGGGCGATATCAAATACTGCCCAACAAGGCCCAGTTCATCCGGCGCTGCGCCAGCTAGCAACGTCGTGTGCTCGAGTCCCAGCGGGTCGATGATCCGTTCAGTGACGGCTTCAATATAGGTCTGGCCGGTGAGCTGCTCGATGATCATACCGAGCATGATATAGCCCGTGTTGGAGTACGACCACATGGCTTCAGCACCTGGCGTAAACAACAACTGTGGATCGCTTTCTGCCGAGTTTTCGATTAACTCGTGCGGTGTAAAAGCGGTCTCGATCAGCCCGGGTTCCAGATTCTCAATGCGTTTCCCAATTGATGATGGGCTTTCTGAATTGAGGTAGTCTGGCAGGCCGCTGGTATGCCCCAACAGCATATCAATCGTAATCGAATCGGCCCCGCCCCACAGCGCAATTTCATCTGGCAGGTACATGCTGACCAGATCAATGGTGGAGAGCAGGCCCGCTTCCTGAAGTTGATAGATGACGGTTGCTGTAAACATCTTGGTATTGCTGCCTATCGGGAATGGTGTGGCAGGGTCAACCGGCGTACAGGCGTCGAAATCCGCAGTGCCAATTGAGCGGAAATAGGTGCCATCCGGTGAGTCGACCATGATAACGGCAGCAGTTCCCGGCAACGCGGGCGTTGGATTGAGCGGTGTTTCACCCTCGGCGGGGAACGTCACAAACTGGCGCAATAGGTCATCTAGCGGTGCGGCTTCCTCTGCGGTGAGACTATCAGCCGACGTGATCGACAGTGCATCGTCACCGCAGATGTCGACAATGCCGGTATAAAGATTCATATCCTGAGATTGTACACCCGTGGCAAACAACACCAACCAGAGAAGCACAATCAAAAATTTCTTGAGATACATTTAGCATCACTTTCTGTGTGGAGCCATATGAATTTTGGTGAGGCGCTAGTGGCCTGAACAAGCAACTGAAAAATAGCATAGTTATTTGACCACAACAACCGGGTGATTTGAATTTACAACCCGATACGCCTGAGATACTCGCGGTTGCGCTGGGCGCTGGCTTTGGGCGTGCCCATGCCGGGTAGCACATCCTGCTCAACGACGATCCAGCCGTCATAATTAATTTCGTTTAGGACTTCCAGCACCGCCGGGAAATTCACGTCACCCTGACCGAGTTCGCAGAAGACGCCATGCCCGACCGAGGTTGGCCCATCCCACTCTTTCTCACGGGATTGTTGCGCGACGTGGGAATCATGATCTTTGAAATGCACATGCCAGATGCGGTCCGCGTGTTGTTTAATGCCCGCCAATTCATCGCCGCCACCGAATTTCCAGTGACCGGTATCAAAGACCAGCCCCAGAATGTCCGGGTTAGTCATGTCCAGCAGGCGCTGTGTTTCCGCTGGTGTCTCGACCCACGTGCCGATGTGATGATGAAAGACGGTGCGCAAACCCGCTTCATCCATCACACGCCGGGCAACATCATTCGCGCCTTGAGCAAAAACTTGCCATTGATCGTCACTCATGCCCATGGCCGGGGTGATACGTCCGGCGTTTTTGGTACGCAGCGGGTCGGTGTAGGGGTCATTACCCAGCACGATGAAGCAATCAGGACCACCGACCGCCGCCAGTAATTTCGCGGTGCGCACACAATCAGCGGCGCTTTGCTCATGTTGGCGGGCGTCATGCAGCTTTACGCTCACCCAGGAAGCCAGCAAAGACAGATTACGCGATGATATTTCCGCTTCGAGTTTGGCCGGGTCCGTCGGCATGAACCCCCAATCGCCCAGCTCAGTCCCGACATAGCCGGTCGCGGCCAGCTCATCCAGCACGCGCACATAGTCGTAACGCTCACCGGCGATGTTTTCAATCACACCCCACGAACAGGGCGCATTTGCTACCCGTAGCATGTGTTTTGCTCCTTACATGAAACTGGATGAAGTAGACACCCAGGGCGGTCTTACCAGGATTATGTTAACTGATGATCTTTTAGAATATAATTCGGAAAAATGAATGACCTCACCCCTCCTTACCTGCGGTAATTCCTCCCCTCTCCAAATTGGAGAGGGGTTGGGGGTGAGGTTGGGCAAAGGCTATTCACAATATGTCCGTATTCATTTGTAAAACTGCATTGGTGACAGGCTATTGCCAATCCTACGCTTCCAATATCGCGTTCACCTCAGCGACTTCTTCCGGCGTCAGCGACCAGTCAGCCGCCGCCGCGTTGGCTTGTAAGTGCTCGAGCCGTGTCAGGCCAGAAATCACGGAGCAGACCTGCGGTTGTGCCAACAGCCAGGCGTGCGCCAGTTCAGCCATCGTATGATCGTGTTCGGTGGCCCAGGCCATGAGCTTTTCAACGATGGTGTAATTGGCATCGGTCATGTAGCGCTGGACATATTCGCTGCTCTCACCGCGCGACCCCGCCGGTGCGCCCGCCTCACGGGTATATTTGCCGGTCAGGAAGCCACCCGCCAGCGGGAAAAACGGAATAAAGCCGATATTGTCCACTTCACAGAACGGCAGCACTTCGGTTTCGGGTGTGCGTTCCAGCATATGATAATGATTCTGAACGGTGACGAACGGCACCCGGTCTCGCACGTCGGCCAGGGTGTTGGCCCGCGCCAGTTGCCACGCGGCATAATTCGACGCGCCGATGTAGCGGACTTTGCCGCTGCTGACCAGATCATCCAGCGTGCGCAGTGTTTCATCCAGCGGGGTATCAACATCCCAGCGATGCATCTGATACAGATCAATATGATCGGTTTGCAAACGCTGTAAACTGGCCTCGACCGCGTTCATAATGTGATAGCGCGATGCGCCTTTGTCGTTAGTGCCATCGCCAGTGGCGAAAAAGCCTTTGGTAGCGACCACGAACTTATCCCAGCGCCCTTTGAGTGCGTTGCCCAGTGTGATTTCCGAATCGCCGCCGGTATAAACATCCGCCGTATCAATGAAGTTGATCCCCAGATCGAGTGACGCATCCAAGATGTCGTTGACCGCTGCCTGGTCAACCTTGCCGCCGAATTGGTTGGTGCCCAGGCCGATGACCGAAACGCGCACACCGGACCGACCCATTTGCCGATATTCCATGATTTCTCCTTCATAGCGGGCACAAGGCCCTGCACCCCTACATAATGATATTCTTCAAATAGAAAAGCGTATAGCTGCTGCGGATAATCGCTTGCCATGCACACTTTACCGAACCCGCCCATGAGTTGCAACGGTCCAGTCTAAAACAGCACGATGCTCAAATTACGATACCCATCGCTGGAGCCAATCCCGCCGAGAAGCCGCCATCCACTACATGCATGGCACCGGTTACGAAACGGGCTTCATCGGACACGAGATAGAGCACGGCGTTGGCAATGTCTTCCGGCGCACCGATGTGACCAATCGCGTGCAATTTGGCGGCCTGTTCGCGGATGTGTGGCCCCAGCGCGAAAAACTCGGCATTCATGGGGGTTTCAATCCAACCGGGACAGATAGCGTTGACGCGAATGCCCTCACCGCTGTGATCCATCGTCAGCGCCCGCGTCAACTGGGCGATGCCGCCTTTGGTCATGCAGTACGCGGCGATACTCCCCTCCGCGTAGAAGCTGTTGACCGACGCCATATTGACGATGTTACCGCCTGACCCTTGCTGTCGAAACTGCAAGATCGCGTACTTGGCGCAAAAAAAGGTGCCCTTGAGATTCACGTCTGTGATGCGGTCCCATTCTGCTTCCGACATGTCGGTGGCGGGCTTTTCGATCATGATCGCCGCGTTGTTGACCAGAATATCTAACCGGCCAAAGTGCTCGACAGTTTGCGCGACGAGGCGCTTACACTCCGCTACAACACCTACATCAGCTTTGACAAACCGTGCGTTGCCGCCAGAATCGACGATCTCAGCAACGACTTGAGCGCCCAGTTTGTCGTTAATATCGGCGACCACGACCTGCGCACCTTCTTGCGCCAGGCGAATAGCCGTCGCCCGTCCGATGCCTGATGCGCCGCCAGTGACAATCGCCACCCTATCTTTTACGCGCATGATACCCTTCCTTTCACTTCGATAAACGACACGAGTATGCCACACGAGCAGGCAGAATGCCGCTGTTTTCGTCAGGATGCTATCGTTATAATGCGGACAGATTTTGCGCACCTCTGGGAGGATTGAAAATGGCGACGAAAACATGGGACGAACTGGAAGCGCTGCGGCAGACCGTGTATGTGGCGGCGATCAGTGATGTCATGGACGAACTGGGGCACCGCAATCAGGTGATGCATCACCGGCTGCGACCGTTGCTACCGGACATGTACAACTGTGGCTTCGTCGGGCGGGCGCGGACCTTTCGCTGGATGGAAGTGGATTATGTCCCCAGTGAAGATCCGTATGGCCTGGAGATCGAGGCAATGGATTCGCTGGGGGTGGGGGATGTCGCGGTGCATTCCACCGATCACGCTGGTACGAATGCCCCCTGGGGCGAATTGATGTCCACTGTTGCCAAGCATAATGGCGCAGTCGGCTGTGTCTGCGACAGTCAAATTCGCGACTGTATCAAGATTATCGAGATGGGCTTCCCGGTTTATTGCAAAGGGATTCGCCCGCTGGATTCGCAAGGACGGGGTCGCGTTATCGCCTATGATGTGCCGATTCGCTGCGGCGAGGTGCTGGTCAATCCCGGCGATCTGGTATATGCTGATTTTGACGGCATCGCCGTAATACCGCCTGTAATTGAAGATCTGGTTTTGGACATGGCGCTGGATAAGGTCAATAAGGAATCCAGCTCTCGTCAGGAACTGCTGGCCGGTCAAACGCTGCGGGCGGTGTATGACAAATATGGGGTGTTGTAGGGCCTTGAGGTGAGATCATGAATCGGACTCGCAAACGAAGCAAACGGCAGCTCCGACGGCGCAAAAATTCGACAACGAATAGTGAACAGCAGCACAAAACGGCGACACTGACACCGGTCGATCATCTGACGCCCGATAATGTTGTAAGCCTACAACAGGTCATCGGCAACCAGCGCGTGCAGCGTCTGTTGCGCGACTCGGCACCGCAGTCGGTTCAGTCTGCCCGTCAACCCGCATTACCAGTGCGCCGTAACCCGGCTTCCAAACCCGTACAGCGCTTTCTGGAGTCCGAACATAAGGAAATCGGCGACGAAGCCACGCAGGAACCATCGGGCAAAAAACAGACCGTCGAACTGGCCCCCGGTTATCATGTTACCTATGGTGATATGGTGGCGATGGGTGGCGACTATTTCGAAAGCATCGGACAAATACGGTCACTGGCCGCCGTCAGTGGGACCGGTGCTGGTACCCGTGAAGAAGTTGAGTATGTGCGCGTGGTGAAAGTTCACGGGCATAAAGATAAGATCGATTCGTTTTCTGAGTCGGCGGTGAAGGCGGCTGATAAGCGTTATTACACCCTCGCCACCGGAAATCGTTCGCATTTTCTCAACCCCGAAGTCGGCGATGAAGCCCGATCACCGGCGGATAAAGCGGACGGCATGTATGAGGAGCAACGCCTCCAATGGGAGGGCCTCATGCCCAAACTGACGACGGTGACCAAACCGTTGAGCGCCGGGGCCGGGTACCGCTACAATCATGTGCAGGCGCTGTTCGAGGCTTATTTCGCCGGGTTGGAAGGCAAAGGGGTCGAGTCGGCGCTGGCAACTGAAGCCTTTAGCAATCATTATCTCACCGATGCCTTTGCCGGGGGGCATGTGCGCACGCCGCGCGTTGATTTGACCAAACACTGGCATGAGAAAGTGCCCATGTTTAACTACAATCTCAAGGGCTTTATCGCCGAAGAACTGGCGAAGGCCATGAGTGGGCCGAAGGGAATTCCCAGTCTGGGTCTCGTGATGCGCCCTGATGTGATCTATCACGGTATACCGGGATTGGCAACGGGAGCATTAGAGACGGTTACGAAACAATTGGATGCGAAAGCCAAGATTACCTTTGGCGATGTCGTGGCCGGAGCAGTTCATGATTATGATAATGAACATGGCGTTCCGGCGGAAATCGTCGGCCACCGGGTGAACCTGAAGGGGGATAGTCACCTGGGCGAAGGCGATGAAAAAGAGTTTGCGCTAGATGCGGTGCGTCTGAGTAAGCAGGATGTGCTGATGGCCTGGAACGCCGGGAAAGCGAAGGGCGACCCGGTTGAACTGGCGGGCGATCTCATTCATGATGGCTTGTTCGCGGCGGAAGAACTGTTGCCCCAGGTCGTCCCTGATTCGAAACTGCCTGCTGATGAGCAGCGGGTACGGTGGGATTTTGATAATGTGACCGACCTTTTCAGCGATGGCAAATTTATTGAGGCGCTGAAGATTTTTGCCGATGAAAAAGCCGAGGAATTCGCGCAAACTGCCGAGGAACTTGAGGATGCTGACCAACAGAAGGCCTTTACTGACGCGCTGGTAAAACCGCTTCAAGACAACCCGGTAGATGTCATCTGGAAGGTGATCCACTGGACACCCGACACCGGCGGGGGGGCGCTGGAGCACAACCAGGACGACAATGCAATGGATTATTATTACGAGGCCAAGAAAAACGGCGCATTGGGAACGCTGCAACCCACGCAAAAGATCAACCTGATTATCGACATCATCGACGGGCCAACGATTGGTGATGAAGAGACCGCCATCTGGGAACTACTCATTAGCGATTCGAGCCATGCCCGGCAAATTATTGATCACATCGGCTGGGCGCGGCTTGAAGATGAGATTGACGGCATCTTGAGAAAAAATTCGCCCGGCGCTTCCCGAAATCGACCTATGGCAAGTAATTGGTGTCGAGCATAGCCTGAACCATGAAGTTGTGGGAGGAAATTCACGGTTTTCGTAGTCCGGGTGAATATCAGCGCTTCATTCGCTACATTGAAGGCCAGGTTGACGCGGGTTATGCTGCAGAAGTGCCGGTTGATCCTGACTATGGGCGGGGATTGCTTTACGGCGGACGCTGGTTCAAAGATGAAGAAACGGGCGAGGTGTGGCGATTAGTGCCGCCGGACCCACCGTTTACCGGTCTCTGGGAGCCGGTTATTGACGATGCAAGATGATATTGGTGAACTCGTTTTTGTGCGCCATTGCTGCTAGTCACCCCCTCCCGGCCTCCCCTATCCCAAAGGGACGCTGCGCAGACGCATTGGGGGAGGTGGCTGCCATCGGCAGACGGAGGGGGTCAATCGTTCTAGCATCATGTGCTCAGATGAGTTCGCCAACACCATCATTCAACTGATTAATCCACGAGCAGCGCCATGAGATAGGCGTCCACGTATTCACCATACTTGAAGTAAGCATGCTGGCGGCGTCCTTCGATGACAAAGCCGCAGGTGAGATACAGTTGGATGGCCCCGACATTGTGGGTGAACACATCCAGTTCGACGCGATGGACGACTGGATTGGTGCGTGCCCACTCGATCATGGCGTCCATTAAGGCGCGACCAATCCCCCGACCGCGATAATCGACATGGACATCAATCCCCAGTTCAACGCGGTGATAATGTGCCGGGTCGGTGCTGCCCCAGCAACCGCAGTTACCGACCAGCATACCATCCATCTCAGCCACCACAATATGCATATTGTCGGCAGCTAGCACCGACTCGATGCGTGCCCGTTCTTCAGCAACCGTTCGGGTGTACTGCCCGGCAGAACGGGTCACGAAATTATTGGGTTCATCCGCGATGCGCCGCCGATGGGCATTAATGGCCGCTGCATCGTTTGCCGTCGCGGGTCGAATAACGTAACCGCTCATCAGTGCGGAATGCCGAGGTCGTGCATGCGTTTGTGGATGGCGGCAATCGCCTGCTGGAAAGGCCGCTCCAGATATTCCAGATGATCGGCTTCGCCATGATGATGGGTCACGCTGGCGGCAGGATGATGCGTCGCCCGCTGATGGATGTGGGCCAATCCGCCCTCGATCAGGGTGAGCATGTACTCAGCGGTTGATCGGTCGAACATTGACCAGTCGCCACCCACCGCGATGTAGACCGGCGAGGTATGCGCGAAGACACCGCGCTGCCAGGCATCGTGATGCGGCACGACGCTGTAATGGGGGCCACCACAGCGGGCTGCCAGCCACGAATTCCGGTCCAGTGTGACATTAGTTTTCAATGTCAGCTGGCGGGCGCCGTTGTCCTCGGTGGTTTCGGCAATGACCTTGCCATTGTGTACGATTTGCAGGGTATGCACCGGGAAAATGGATTCGGCAGTTGCTTCGACTTCGAGTGTGCCACCGCCGGCAGGCAGATTAACCGTATCGCCAATCGCTGCGCCGTTGACCGTGAAATAGAGCATTGGCCCGCCGCTGAGGAAGGTCCGACCGGCGCGGACGGCTCTGGTCCAATTGTCATAGGTAAACGGTTCTTCCGGTGGAACATAGGCATAGGTGCGGTAGAGGCCGACCGGCACGTCGCTCGACATCTTATCGGTGCCGCCGACCAGCGGCAGCTTATAACCGGCGTTCAAATAGCGATAATATTCGGTGTGATAATAATCGCCCTGCCGCAGCATTTCGATGGCATCGGCGCGTCCGGTGGCGATCAATACGGTGGGTTCACCGTTGGGGTCGGGCAAATGGGGGATTATGACCGTGCCATCCTGCGCATGGGTTCGATCCGCCCAGTCCGACATCGTAACATCCAGCGTCCCCGCCAGTGCCCCCTCATCGGGACCGCCCGAACCACGGGGGCTGACCGGTTCTTTCAAGCCCCACAACGTTAGATGCCCCAGGATATGTTGACGATTCTCCTGCGAGGTGTAGACGATGGTGTTGCCATTGTTGGTCACGGAGGGTTGCCCGATGAAGTCTTCGGTGTTGGTGAACAGATGGCCCCACTGTGACGCCAGCAGATTGACGACGTTGAGGTCTTCGCCCTGTGCTTCGTAATGTGCCCCCTGTGCGCCGAGGAAATGCACATGCGAATCGCCGCTGTACCAGCGCTGCTCGTTCATGTTGGTCCAGCGCTTGAGGCGTAACGTCAGTTCGCGCTGGCCGGGTTCGATCTGAACCGTCGTCCGCAGCGGTTCATATTCAAAGCCGCGGGCCGCGTCCACAATGACATCGCCGCGCGGCAGCCAGCCCTGACAGCGCCCATCGATGTAGGCGTAGGTGATTTGCCCCAGCCGCAGGTCGCCGCCGTTGTCGATATGCCAGGTGCCCATATTGCTGTTGACATGGTTATGATGTCCATCAGGCTGGTAAGGGACACCCGCTGGTGAGCGGAAATGGATGCGACAGGGGAGTGGTTGGCCGGTTTCGTCATCAACTACCGTGACATGCACCCAGTTGCGACCCCGGTCCAGCAGTTCCAGATTCACGCGCGGTGTTTCGACCTTCCCCCGCTTTTCGAGCGTTCCCCAATTGGCTGCGCCCAGCGCTTCATCACCCGATTTCACCGTGACCGTCGCCGATGGAATGGCGGCGATTTCGACGTAAGCCGGGCTGTTTTGCGGATTCTGGGCCTCGCCAAACCCCTTGAAGCTGTCATCCAGAAATTGCTTGGCGGGGGTTTCTGGCAGCGGGTAGGGATACGTTGCGATGCCCCGGTCTACCTGCACCTGTAGATCAAACGGCAGGCTGGCATCCGCGCCATGCGGCAACGTGATTTTGACCTCGCGGCGACCCTGCCGGAAGAACGGTTCCTCGTCAATTTGGCCCAGTGTGATGCCCGCGACCAGAAACTTGCGTTCGCCACCGGTTAGCGTCAGCGTCGAGATCGTCTTTTCGGGATGTGGATTGCGCCACGCCCACAGATAATAATCATGGCGGTGGGTGGTGACCTCGGTTTGCCGGCGGCCTGCCGCGCCCCAATCGCCACTGTAGCGATCTTGCATCCCATCGGCTTGATCGGGCACCGCTAAAAACGGCCACTGGCCCCAGGCCGTCGGAATCACGCTGACCTCAAAGCGTTCGCGCACGGGCAAGGCTTCGGTCGTGCCATCCGCATACTGAACCGTATAGGTTGCCAGGACGCGACCAATCGGTTCGCCAGCCAGCACCTGCGATTCGAGTAAGGTGTGGGCGAAAATGATGTTGTGCGCAGTAGCATTCACCGGTACGGCAATCGCGGCTGTCCCCGGCTCAAAGCCGATGAAGCAGCGCTGTGGGTCGGTTCCGATCTGGAAGGGCAGGCCATGAAATTGTTGCTCACCAATGCGGGGTTGAGCAGCCGGGCGAATGAAGTCGACGCCGACATTACGTAGCTCGTTCAAATTGAGCGGTTGATAATCAGTCATCGTATATTATCCTCTTTAGACCTTATGGAGAAACGAAAACGAATTCAGCGGATAGACAATGTGGCTTTAGCCCATTGCAACGGGCTGAAGCCCGCTGTCTACTATCAGATCATATGCATTTGGATTCACTTCTCCATTAGTTGTCTGATTTGTTGTTTTCGTGTTTCATCATTCACCGACTCAGCGGATTGAACATGCGATTCAAATCCTGGGCAGCTGCGGCGAGATTACCCTGCTGCGCATAGACCTGGGCACGGTTGGCATAAGCGCGTGGGTCATCCGGGTCCAATTCGATGGCCCGTGAAAAGTCGGCCAGCGCCTGATCGACATTTTCTAGCGCCAAATGGACCAGCCCGCGCTGGTTGTAGGCCGCCGCCTGCGTTGGGTTCAATACGATAACCGTTGAATAATCAATGAGCGCGGCAGGATACGTGCCCGTTTCGTAGTAGAACCACGCCCGTTGTTCATAGCCGGCGGGATTGGTGGGGTCAGCCAGCACCGCTTGCGTGGCATTGAAGATGGCCTGCTGCGAGTTGCCCAGCAAATGCTGTGCTTGCGCCCGGTTGAGCAAGACGGTCACGTTATTTGGGTCGAGGCGCAACGCCGTGTCATAATCTTGCATCGCCTGTTCATAATTTTCCTGTGCTGCGTAAACCAGCCCGCGATTGTTATAGGCCGCGACATTGTTGGGGTCCAGCGCCAACGCCTGATCAAAATCGAGGCGGGCCAGTGTCAATGCACCAAAGCGCCGGTAGGCATTGCCACGATTGATGTACGCCAACGGGTTTGCCGGACTCAGTTGTAAGACGCGGCCAAAATCGGTGATGGCATTCAGGTCAGCGCCCAGTTGCTCATAGGCCCAACCCCGTGCATGATAATAGGCGACCACATCAGGTTCCAGGTCGAGCGCACAGGTGAAATCGGCCACGGCCTGCGCCGGATCGTTTTGCTCGAAATACGCCGTCCCACGACCATGATAGGCGGCGGCCAGTGTCGGCTCCCAGCGCAGTGCTTCGCTGTAATCGGCGATGGCTGCGTCAAAGTCGGCCTGGGTAGCATATGCCCCGGCACGATGCCGATAGACCTGCGCCAGTTGGGGGTAGAGGCTCACGGCCTGGACATAAGCGGTGAACGCCCCTTCAGAATCCTTCTGACTGGCAGCCAAATCACCAGCGGCCACCCGAGATTCTAGCTCCTGCCGGGCTAAATTAATGCTGGTTGTAAAGAATGTGATGGCTTCATCGGCTAATCCTGCTTCCAGAGTCGTTTGGCCGAGGCGGAAATAGGTATTGATGAGGGGTGGGTTGGCGGCGACGGGTGGTGAGTCGGCAATTTGCCACAGACGCCAATATAGACGATCCGGCTCCGCCAGCGGTGTCTGGTTGTGCGCACAGACGGCTGCTGATTCCTGGGCGCTGGCCGCTGAAACAAATAGTAAGCTCAAAAGTATAATGAAGAAGTATTTTCTCACGACGCGCATCCTGCAATAAGATGTGGCTGATGGTAACATATTTTGCACGCTAGCGGTCCTGATTGCTGGACCCAACCGTATAAATTTTCGAACGTCCATATCCCCTTAAGTTTGTTACAATAATCTGCTTATGGTATTCAAGATTGGGACATAGTTTCGTCGATGGTTTATGATGTGATCGTCGTTGGCTCCGGCCCTGCCGGGGCAATCGCTGCGGCCCGGTTGAGCGCGGCTGGGAAAGCGGTGCTGCTGCTGGACCAGCAACCATTCCCCCGCGACAAAGTGTGCGGTGATGGCATGCCATTGGAAGTCATGAAACTGCTGGCGGCATGTGACATCCCCGTCAACCACACGTCGCTTGCGCACAATCATATTACCACCCTGATGCTCAGCGGTCCGGCGGGGTTGAGTACATCTATTCAAGAAAACAGCCAGCGACACTATGCGTTGGTCGCCCGCCGTTACGATTTTGACCTGTTGTTACATCAACACGCCCTACACAGTGGCGCAAATTTTCAGGTCGGTCGGGTCACGGCCCCCTTGCTGAACGGCGATCAGGTGTGTGGCGTCGAAGCGCGTATTAATGGCAAGTCTCAGCAGTTCGAGGCGCAGCATGTCGTGGCGGCTGATGGGGCTACCTCGCTGCTGAATCGCCGCCTGCGCGTCACGCCCAACCCCCCGAAAGCGATTGCGATTCGCGCTTATGGTAGTGCCGATCAGCCATTGGAACCCGCCGTGCGCTTCTATTTTCAGCGCGGTCTGTTGCCGGGTTATGCCTGGCTGTTTCCGTTATCGGACCATGCGGTCAATGTCGGGATCTATATTCATCAGGATACCCACCAGCCGACGGTAAAATTGGAGGAGCGACTGGGGGCCTTTCTCGATGATCTCAAGCACGAGTTTCGCATTCAGCTTGACGCCAGCACGGTAAAGACCTGGAGCCTGCCGTTGTATGACCAGCCGTTTACCCGCCGCAAAAATAACATGATGCTGGTGGGTGATGCCGGGCACTTCATCAACGCCCTTACCGGCGGCGGCATCTACAGTGCGCTCAAAACGGGTTTGCATGCCGCCGATCATATCCTCAACCATACGGACTATGATAGCGCCTGGCAGCAATCGGTCGCGGGCAGCCTGCGCACATCGCGCCGATTAACGACCTGGGTTGCCTCGCGACCACCGCTGCTCAATGGCTTAATCTTGAGCACGCACATTTCGCTCTTCCGTAAACGTCTCGGACGAATGCTAGCCGGGGATCACTTTTGAAACAGCCCAAGCCGGTTTTCTCGCAGACTCCGCGAAATCTGGCTTTGCCAACCCAGCCGAACCATCGCTATACTTGAGGTAGTAACCATATGCCGAACGAGTTTTGCGATGACCGAATCTCCCCACGTCTTCATCAGTTACAGCCGGGCTGATACCCCGATGATGCAACGCGTCAAACAGAGCCTTCAGGCCGCCGGGCTGACTACCTGGACCGATGAAGGGATTGAGCCGGGGAGTGATCTCTGGCAAGCGGAAATTGCAAAGGCGATTGAGGCCGCCGGTTGCCTGGTGGTGCTGTTATCGCCGACAGCTAAAACATCCATCTGGGTACAGCGTGAGATCAATTACGCTCAGACCCACCGCGTCAAAATCTTTGCGCTGCTGATAGCCGGTGATGAGGCGACGTCGATTCCGTTTGCGCTGGTGGGGTCGCAGTATGTAGACATCCGTACCGACTATGACGCTATCGAGCGTTTGCTGCCGGTCGTTCGCCAGGCCTGTGCGGTGCCGGAGCCGCTGGATCCGATGGTTGAGGAGAGCGAGGATGCACTTAAGCAGCGACTCGTGCAGGAGGCCGGTAGCGGTGATAATGCGATGGCATTACGGGCAATTAATGAGCTTCAGGAGCGCGGGTGGCTCGCAGGTGAGAATGGGTTGCTTGTTGGGGCAGAGTTGGTGAGAGCCAATCTCGCTATGGCTGACTTGTATCGGGCTAACCTCGCAAGAGCGGACTTATGGATAGCCAACCTCGCCGGAGCGGATTTGTCGGGAGCCAATCTTTTCGAGTCGCACTTGCGGGGAGCCAACCTTGAAAGGGCTAAGTTCGATGAAAAGACCCAGTTGCCAGATGGGTCCTACTGGACATTTGACACCGACATGCGCCGCTTCTCAGATACTGTTCACCCCAATTTCTGGCGCTCCGATGATCCTGACTGTCCGGCCTACCAGGAGCCAGCGGAAGACCCCGATGCCGAACTCAAGCAGAGGCTCATCAAGGAAGCTGGGAGCCGGGTTAAAGCGGTTGCACTGAAGGCCATTAAAGAACTCCGAGCGAACAGATGGCTTAAGGGAAAGAATGGGCTTCTGGCTGGAGCCT
Organism: Phototrophicaceae bacterium; assembly: GCA_965223835.1. Classification (GTDB taxonomy): domain Bacteria; phylum Chloroflexota; class Anaerolineae; order Aggregatilineales; family Phototrophicaceae; genus CAVYXZ01. The sequence goes on along the minus strand of OZ245023.1, from coordinate 337,660 downwards.
ACTTGTGGGGGGCTAACCTTGAAGGGGTGAACTTGCGCGGCGCCAACCTTTCCGAGTCGAACTTGGTAAACGCCAACCTAAAGAGAGTGAACTTAATTGCAGCCAATCTTGCCGGCGCAACCTTACGTGACGCTGACCTCTGCGGAGCAGACTTACAAGACGTGACATTCGATGAAAAGACCGTACTCCCAGATGGATTCATCTGGACACCGGATATCGATATGGGCCAGTTCACGAATCCCAAACACCCGGTTTTCTGGCAACCAGGCTGGGCAAAAAGGAAACGCTAAACACGCGACTATAGCTCCCATCGGATTTGCTAAGAAGGTGGGCTATTATTGTGAGCAAAAAATGTTCCATTGACCTATGTACAGGTGAATCATCAATAAAATGGACGCCTTTATCGACGCGCTGGCGACAGCAGAAACCGCACCAAATGCCTACAATGAGTACGCAGACGGCCCGGAAACCAACGCTATCCGCCGGGCGAATCTGCGCTGCTACCTGACCGATATGGTCGAGCGGCAACCGGATACACTGCTGGTGATGGAAGCGCCGGGTTATCGCGGGTGTCGGTTGACCGGGGTGCCGGTGACGAGTCGGCGCATTCTGCTGGAAGGCTTGCCCGAACTGGACATGTTTGGCGTCGAGCGCGGCTATGTCGATGTGCCGGAACCGGGCTTCGAACACATCCAGGGGGAACAAAGCGCGACGATTGTGTGGACGACCCTCAGCCAACTGGGTGTCGTGCCGCTCATCTGGAATACGTTTCCGTTCCATCCGCATCGAATGAATCAGCCCCTGACCAATCGAAAGCCCCGTAAGCCCGAAACCGAACTGGGCCAACACTTCCTGCTGCTGCTGATGGACTGGTTTCGGCCATCCTGTACTATTGCCATCGGTAACGTGGCGCATGCTACACTGGGGGCAATGGGTCTGACGAGTACGAAAGTGCGACATCCGGCGCAGGGTGGCAAAAACGACTTTATCGTTGGCATCAAGGCACATTTCAAGTAGACTGTGAAGATACCGGGTACATTCGCACTGGCAGAATGACGTAAGGACACACAGGGATGGCTAAGCATCATCCGACGCCTGATTGTTCCCACTGCCGCTGGCTACGGGGGGCCTTGCCCAAGCCGTTTGTCTGTACTCGCCACGACATGAAACTGCCGTATCCGATTCGGGCGTTTTGTTCGACCTTTGACGCCCCCGACCGCCCGGACTGGCTGGAGGCTAATACCGATCGCAACGCACTGGACCCGGCCATGATGTATGTCTGGTTGGAAACGGTGACGCGCGATGCCGAGGGCGTGATTGAACGCCATTTTGATGCCCAACCGCTGGCGACGTTGATCGACTATCGCCGCTGGACCCGCAAACAATTTCTCGATGCGGTGCGCTTGCTCTCGGTCCAGAAGCAAGCTGAATATCGGCGGCAGGGGTATCAAATTGAATGGGTCGATTGAAGCTGTCGACCCCTAATCTGTCGCCGACTCCCCGCGTTGACGAATCTTATTGATGAAAAAGAGCAGGGTCGCGAAGGCCAGTACCACGTACAGGCTGATGAACCCCACGTCCAGAATGGTCTGACCGAGAGTCTCGCTGGGACCAATGATTCCCTTGAGGCCAAAAATGCCGAAGAGCAGCGCCGCCGTAATATCGACCAATGTATCCCGGTCGCCAATCAGCGGAATCATGCTGATGAGCAGAATCATGCCGACCATGAAGAAGGGGAAGGTCACGCGGAACAGCAGCGGACGATTCATGTCCAGCAGGATCTGATTGGCCCCGCCGCTGAAGTAGGGCGAATTCGGGTCGGCATCCAGATCGGGCGGCAGGTCAAGGATATTGGTTGTCAGATTGATGTCCCACAGGCGGGAACCCGATGTCAGGTAGTCCCAATCGAGCCAGGCGCTGACCGTATCGAAATGAACCAGACTGTTGCCGTCCCATAATGAATACGTGACTTGCAGCACGGAGTCCAGGATGATGCTGTCAAAGGGATACCAGAAATTGATCGACACATCCTCTCGATCGGTCAGCGAGATGCTGCTGGGCACATAGTCGGCGCGACCGGCGGGCGGCAGCACCGTCACCTGATAAACATCTTCCACCTCAATGTTGCCGAAATCAAAGCGAGAGTAGAAATCACTGGGGCCAGTTTCAGTACAGAAGCCGTCAGCGTCTTCCGTGAAATATTCCAACGTGTAGTTGTTGGCCTCATCAGGATCCAACCCCGGCACAGGTGGGGTGGTGCTGAACACCAGATCAATACAGGCCTGCGTAATGTCCACGTCGTCGGTTGTATTGCGATAGTACAAATCGGCTCCGGTGAGTTCGATTTTCATGACCCGTTCGTCTTCGCCAAAACTGGGCGGTATCAGCCGCAGATACAGGTCGGCAGTTACCGCCGCCACCGTATCCGGTTCAAGGGCCGCTTCGTTGATGGGGGTCTGGCGGTCGGTCGCACCGCCAGCGGGCAGACTGAAGAGTGCCCAACCGGAGCTAATGCCCCAGGCCACCAGCCCGAACAGCGTCAGCGCGAAGATAATCACAAGGATGGATGAAATAGCGTTGAGACGAGACATGAGCAACCTCGGTGTGTGTGGAAGGCCTGATATTGAGCAACCAACGATACGACTCTAATGATAGGAGAAGTTCACCCTGAGGGCCAATTGGCGGTTAAATCCACGTATGAAATAATCTTTATATTACTGTGTTACTAGCTATTTTCTTGGTGTATTGACCGTTTTATGCTATAGTACAATCAATTTTATGATGTAGGTCTTCTAAATTCTCAGACCGTCGTTCGTTGATAAAGCCTTACTCAAAGTGTTGATATAAACATCGTTCATGGTTTCTGTTACACATCAACTTTAGGAGGAAGATGATGCAGAAGATCACAACGGCGCGACTCACACTAAGGTCATTCACGATTGATGATGTGGATGCCTACCATGCTGCTATCTACAATGACCCCGATGTGACCCGCTATCTACCCGGTGGGACGGTACGCTCCAAAGAAGCGACAAAATCAATCGTTGAATACTATATCGAGCATGAGCAGACGCACAGCTACTCCGTCTGGGCAGTGGTACACAATGAGACTCAGGAACTGATTGGACACTGTGGTCTGGTTCATGTGCTGGACAGCCCGGAAGATGTTGAACTGGTCTATGCGTTGCGTCATGATTTTTGGGGGCAGGGCCTGGCAACTGAAGCAGCGTCGGCCAGCTTGCGGCATGGTTTTGAAAAGGCAAAGTTGGAAGAGATTTTGGCATTTGCCTATCCACAGAATAAGGCTTCCGAGCGCGTCATGCAACGACTGGGCATGTATGATGAGGGCATCACTGACCTGTACTATGATACCGATCTGATCTTCTATTCCATTGCCCGCAGCGCCTTCCCGGAAACCGCATAGCTACTAATTACGCTTCAAAAAGAGAGCATCCTGTTCAGGACGCTCTCACAACAGCTACCGCCATAACATCTGCAAGTGCTCACATGATTCGGTCAAGTTCCCGTCCGAGCAGCGTGCCGTCCAGTGGTTTCGGAAAATATGCGATAAAGCCCGCTCGTAGGGCCTGTTCCCGCAGTTTAGAATTATGATACGCGGTGACGGCAATGCAGGGCAAGGCTTCAGTCGTCGGATTGTCTAAAATGTCGGCCAGTAGCTCCCAGCCGTCTTTGCCCGGTAAGGTCAGATCGGAAAATAATCGAGCGGTATCTGCTTTGGCTATCTTCACCTTCTGTAGTAGTTTGTTAGAAATCACTGGCAAAACCGCTAAAAGCATGATTTAATACGTAGATAATTAACGAAGATTATTTTGGTATTTAACAATATGCTCAATGTCGATCACATTTCAGTTTACTTGCTGGCACTCACCGCCGTTTTGTTGTTATTGTTTTTGGCGATTCAAACCGTCGCGTTCACCGGCAGCCTGGTCTCGGTTGTGTGGATGATTGGCGCGGCGCTGGCAATTGGTACCTTCTGCTGGGTGTATGCCAATGGCCGGCTTGATTAAAGCATAGGGCAAACGTCAAGCAGTCTTCCTCTGACTTCGTTACAGTCAACATAAAGGAGGAATGCTGATGCGATGGCTCTTCTTACTGTTTATATGGTTATTGGTGGTTGGGCTGCCAGTCGCGGCGCAGACTGATACCATCGTTTATGCAACTGCCCAGCCCTTTGAAAATGGTTTAATGATTTGGCGGGCGGACACCAGTCATATCTGGGCGCTGGCAAATGATGGGCGCGTGTTTGAGTTCCCCGCCAGCACCTATGCTTCACTGACTGATAATCCGATTTTTGGCAATCCAGCCAGCCGCTTACGACCAATTCATGGGATGGGTAAGGTCTGGGGGCATTATCCGGCGGTACGGACAGCGCTGGGTTGGCCCACGTTGCCCGAACTGGGCTTTGATATGCCGGTGCGCACCACCGACGGCGTAACCTACCTGACACAGTTGGATACGACCGTTATTGAAATCCGCGCCAATCACACCTGGAACCGGTCGGTTGATACAACGATACCGTTTATTCACCACTTTGGCGCAACGCCGGATAGCGCGGTTGCCGGCGCAGCGGTTACGCTCCACTGGCGTGTTCAGGGTACGGATGAAGTGTTAATCGAAGTCCATTACCCGGTTAGAGGTTCGAACGCACCGCAATTGATCGAGCATCTACCGTTGACTGGCAGCACGACCTTGACTATCCCCGATCATTACATCAATGGCGTGCGCTTCGTGCTGTGGGGTGTGAATCGCGGCCCGGCCTATAACCCGGTGCATATGGTTGCCCGCATCATCCACCAGACGCTGGCGATTCCAGTGGTGGCGCGGCCAGATCAAATAACAACCCCGGCTGTTTTCCAACAATATGAGCAGGGCTTTCTCATCTGGCGGGCTGATACCGGGGCGGTGCTGGCATTTGGTGGTGAGCCGGGCGGACAGTTTATGACATTCCCGGAAAGTCGCTATGCAACCTGGCCCGACTCGGCACCGTATTTTTTACCTGCTAACCACCTGCGTCCGATCAATGCATTCGGAATAGTATGGGGCAACGTGGCGGCAGTTCGGCAGATGATTGGCCTTCCCACTGGCACCGAACAAGCGTTTACGCTGACAGTGAGCAATGGCGCTAGCAGCGACACGCCGTTAGAGTATACGCTGCCAACAGGTGAGATCGCCGCTGTTCATCAGCAGCGCTTCTGGGAATTCGGCAATTAGGGGTTCAGGCTTCGGTTTTGGCATGAGGCAAGGTAAACACAAAGGTGCTGCCCTGACCATCACCATCAGATTCGACGTGTATTTTCCCGCCGTGCGCGGCGACAATGCGCTGCACCAACGCCAGCCCAATGCCGGACCCGCCGAATGCCGGGTTCAGTTGATCGAACAAGCCAAAAATTTTATGGTGATAGGCCGGGTCAATGCCGATGCCATTGTCGCGTACAAAACAGCGCACCCAATCGCCAGTAACCGCGGCCCCGATTTCGATCTCCGGGTTGGCCTGATCTCCCATATATTTCACGCCATTTTCAATTAGATTCTGGAAGACGGCCAACAGCCGGGCCTCATCGCCCCGAACATGCGGTAAGTCGGGCGCGATGTTGACCTTCACCGCTCGTTTCGTCACGGACCCGGCCACCAGTCGGTTCGCTTTCTCAATGACTTCAGTCAGAGACACATCACTAATCGCGTTCTCAACCCGACCGGCACGGGACAATTGCAGCAGGTCGTCCAGCAGTGTCTCCATCTGATCGGTCGCCGTCTGGATATAGTCCAGATCCGTTTGAATTCGTTTGGTGTCGGCGTTGGCGATGTCTTGCTCCAGGTAGCCGACGAAGCCCTGCATGGTAATCAGCGGGCTGCGTAAGTCATGAGAGACAGTATACAGGAAGCGCTCCATCTCCAGGTTGCGTTGTTCCAGTTCGGCAATGAGCCGTTCGCGCTCCGCTTCATATTGTTTGTGGTGCGTAATGTCCTGGGCAACTCCATACAGTCGGACCACGCGCTGATGTTGCTCATCCCACTGAATCTGGCGGCTCATCCGAATCCAGCGCCGATCACCATTTTTAGTGATGATGCGATACTCGCCACCGGTTGGTTCACCCATGACTGATCGGCGGGCATCGCGGGTCGCCCGGTCCCGATCATCCGGGTGATAAAGCAGATTTTGTGGATCTGGCTCGTCAACTGGATAACCAGTCAGACGCTGATAGGCCTCAGCCGTCGTCCATTCATGCTCGACAGCACCATCAGGCTTCACCTGAAAGGCATAAGCATAGTCAGAGATCAATTCGGAGATAATCCGGTAACGTTCTTCGCTGGCAAGCAACGCTGCTTCAGCCCGACGCTGTTCTGTGATGTCATGCACGATGGTCACGAGACAGGCCTCCGTGCCGATGGTGATGGGTTCAGCCGACAGCATACCCATGCGAATCTCACCGGATTTATGGCGTCCGCGCAATTCCAGGTTATGTACGCGCCCATGCTGGCGCAGGATTTCAAGCAGCAAATTACGGTCAAAGGGATTCCCATAGACGTTAAGTTCGGCGGCGGTCTTGCCGAGGGCTTCAGCCCGCGAGTAGCCAAAAACCCGCGTGAAGCCTTCATTGAGTTCAACGAAGCGGCCTTCATTGACGGTCGAAATCGAAACTGAGTCCGGCACAGCCCGGAAAGCCCGCGCGAATTTTTCCTCAGACTGACGTAACGCGACCTCGGCCTGTTTGCGCTCGGTGACATCCTGTAGGATCGACAGCACCGCGGGTTGCCCATCGTAGACGTAAGGGATGGACCCAATCTCAATTTCGATCTCGTGACCATCCAACCGCTGCAACCGGTACTGTGCCATGCCCGGCGCTTCACCATCCTGCAAGCGTTGCATCCGGTCACGTCCGATGTCGCGGTCAGCGTCGGAGATGAGATCCAGCGGATTCATGCCGATAAACTGTTCCAAATCCTGGCCGCCAAACAGCCGGACCGCCGCCGCGTTGATATAAACAAAATGGCTAAGTGCCCCATCATTCAGGTAAATCGTGGTCGCCATCGGGGCGGCTTCGACAATTTGCCGGTAGCGGGCTTCACTGGCGCGTAGTGCCGCTTCCGCCGCCCGGCGCTCGGTAACATCCTGGAGAATGGAAAGCACCGCTGGTTGTCCATCGTAGACATGGGGAATCGACCCGACCTCAACCTCAATCTGGCGACCATCCAGCCGGTTTACAACGAAGTGTCCAGTACCAGGCGATTGACCCTTGCGGAGCATTTTTGCCCGCGATTTGCCATAGGCTCGATTGTCGGCAGGGATCAATTTGTCTGGATCGAGGCCGATTAACGCTTCACGACTGGTTGCGCCTAAAAGCTCCGCCGACATGCCATTGGCATAAACGATGCGGCTTGTGTTGTCGTTGACAAGGTAGACGTTAATCGCCATCGGGGCGGCATCGATCATCCGGCGATAGCGGGCTTCACTCTCCCGCAGCGCGGCTTCGGCAGCGCGTTGATCGGTGATGTCGTGCGAGATGGTGACGATACAATCTTCCCCATTGAGGTTAATTGTCTCCATCGAAATCAGGCAGGTGAGTAAATCGCCGGATTTGCGCCGCCCGGTTAATTCGAGCTGGTAAACCCGACCATGCTCGCGTAGTTGCTGCAAACTCTGATCCCGATTATCGAGGCTCACATGCAGATTGAGTTCGCGCGACGTATGCCCCAGCACCTCGTCGCGCGAGTAGCCGAACATGCGGGTAAAGCCTTCATTGATCTCAATCATGCGCCCATCACCGGCGTTTGTGATGCTGATCGCAACCGGCGCGGCGTGGAAGGCCAACGCGAATTTTTCTTCCGATTGACGCAGGGCGGCTTCGGCCTGTTTGCGTTCGGTCATGTCATGATTAATGCCGACCAGCCCGACGATCTCGCCGTCCGGGGTTCGCAGCGGCACCTTATTGACGACGAGCCAGCGCTGATGTCCTGCAGCAACCGGCCAGTCCACCGGTTGATATTCCTGATCTAATATCGCGATACCAGTCTGCATAATTTGCTGTTCTTCAGCCAACAACGTGGCAGCCAGGGTTGGCTGGTCGGCAAACACGGGAAGATCGGTATCCCGCTTGCCCAGCAATTCGGCTTCGTGAGCCACGCCGAGTTTGGTTCGGGTGACGGCATTGGCAAGGGTAAAGCGACTGTCGGTATCTTTGGCATAGATTTCCATCGGGGCGTGTTCAACGATCGTGCGCAGCAGATTGCGCTCCAGTTCCAACTCGTCCTGCGCTTTTTTGAGGTCGGTGATGTCCTGCAACATCACCAGTACGCCGATTATCTCACCGGCATGATTGCGCAGCGGCACTTTGTTCGTGTTGAGCCAGCGATGCTCACCCGCAGCGGAGACGACCACTTCTTCATAATTCAGCATGGGCTGGCCGGTTGTGATGACTCGCCGATCATCTGCTTGATACTGGGCCGCCATTTCCGGTTGAACCAGATCATAATCGGTCACGCCGACCATCTCTGCCGATGAATGTTTGCCTGCATCCTGCCAACTGGCCCGGTTGGCACCCATAAACACTGAGTTGCGGTCTTTCCAGAAGACTTTGAGCGGAATCGAATCCAGGACCAATTCCAGCATCGTCTGTGATTCACGCAACGAGGCCGCAATCCGTTCGCGTTCGGCGCTTTCCTGCTCCAGTTCCTGAGTGCGGGCGGCGACCTGAGCTTCTAATTGTTCGGCATCGCGTTGGACCGCTGCGAACAGTTGCGCACTTTTGATGGCACTGCTGAGGGATACACATAACGCTTCGTAGACTGGAGCCAGCCGGGGTTCGGCCTCAAAAACTGCAAACCCCAGCGCTTCATCCTGAAAATACAGAGCTTCGACTGTCAGATTGTAAGGAGCCGGGGGACGGCCCAGTGCGGCAGGGGTTAAATCGTGCGCTCGGTAAAGATGTTCCGGCTGCCAATCCAGATGCATGCCAGCACTGTTCGCTGCGGCTACAACTCGCACTTGCGTGGTCGTCTCCGGTAGATAGTGAGCAATGCAAAAATAGTTGATTCCCAGACGCGGCAATTCTCGAACCAGAATCGCGCTCAGATCGTCCAGACTGACCGTAACCACCAGTTGCTGCGCGATCTCGCGGAGTCTTTCCTCACGGCGTTCCGCTTCACTGCGTTGCAGCGCCTGCGCGCGCGCTGCTGCCCCGGCAACCAGTATCCGGGCTTGATGCCAGAGATCCTCCTGGTGGGCGGCAGGCGGGTAATCCAGCATGAGTTGACGCAAGCTTGTCAGGGTGGATTGCCAGCCATCAATCGACTCCTGTTCAATGACAGCTTGCGCCAGTACCTCGTCCAATGTTGATAGGAATGCGTCGTCGGGCACCTCCGTCAGCAAACTATCCAGCAATGCTGATAAAATTTCTGGTGCGATGCCCGGCAAAGCGTCAGTAGCAGCCGCTAATAGCGCATCATGCGTATCGAATGACGCAACCGATTGCGCAACGGAGGTGCCCGCTGCGAGGATATTCGCTGAAAAGCAGCCACAGGAGCGCCGAATCTGAAAACCGGTTTTGGGCAGATAGATTGTGTGGTCAACAGTTTGATCGTGCATCAGGTCGTACAGGGTGTCGGTTGCCACCACGCCCAGCGTTTGAAAGGACTGCTGGACAGTGGTTACGGGTGGATATGAGATTCCGGCGACTTCGCTATCATCCACACCCACCACCGCGATGTCATGGGGTACGCGCAGACCGCGGTCTTGCAGGGCACGGATTGCACCGAGCGCCATATTGTCATTGGCTGCGAATATCGCGTCGATTTGTTGCTCAGGCTCTCCCAGCAAGTCTTGTAGCGCCTGGTAGCCGCTGTCGATGGTGATGTCACCAGCGACCACCAGACTCGGTTCAAACGGCAAATCATACTCGGCGAGGGTTGCCTGATAAATTTCAAAGCGTTCCTGGCTCCAGTCAGTATCAATCGGGCCGTGCAGGTGTGCAATCCGCCGGTAGCCATGCACCTCGATCAGGTGTATCAGAAGCTGACGAATATCGCTGGCAATGTTATGTGAGATGTGCGGGATGTGCTCGTTAATTTCGGTGCCACCGCTGACAAAGGGCAGTGCGTCAAAGCGGTCGAGGAACGTTGTTTGCGGTTCAGAGGTCGTGTACCGGGTCAACTGGTCACTGCTGGCCGCGATAATACCGGCAATTTGCGCCCGATCAATCAGATCATAAACAGCATTCAATTGCCGTTCCGCCGGGTCGGGATGGTTCAGAAAGCCGCCGACAAATCGAATCGTATTCAACTGATGATTTCGTGCTGCGGCTGTCACCCCGGCCCAGATTGTGTCGTCGTGAACCCTTAATTTACCATCCAGCAAAGCGATGGTCGCCTGATTTACCGATTCCGTCATGGCCCGTTTCCTGCAATGTCATCAAGTGTGCCCAGTAATTTTCACGCGAACTCATTATAACCGAGAACATTGGCAGAGCCTGACGACCGGTTGTGACGATGGTCATGGTTGCATTCGACACATACAAATCTGTCCCCGCAGACCAAATCCTCTACAGGGACGGGTTTATGATCCCGATGGGATCTGACTGCTGGACACTAGACAGCCAGCAGGGTTTCGAGTTCACCAAAATAACGGTTCAGATCGCGGCGGCCAAAAGGGGGTCCCAAAAGCGCCACCGGCAACCGCATTAATGCCGGGACATCAGGATGAAGCAGATAGTGGATTTGCGTTCCGGCAGCGACAGGTTGCAACTCAATCGTAAAATTAGGCACCATCCCCATCACGGTGCTGCCGCGAAATACCACACGCCGGGGTGGCTCGTATTCCACGATTTCGAGTTCGAAACTGCCGCCATTGAAGATCATCTGCCAACGCGACCCAACCCCGATTGGATCCGGGGTAAGCTGTTGCACGTCCGTAAAGAACCCGTGCCAGCGCGGTGCTCGTTCCAAATCAACTGTCAGCGCGAACACAGCCTCAATCGTGTAGGGCAGGGTGGCTTGGTAATCAAATAACTTCATCAGATTTTCTCCGTGAATGTCAGTCATTAACGTTCACGATACCGGCAATCAACCTGCCAGCGCCACGTCTTTTACTGCCAACCACTGCCAGATCAGGGTGTGTCACCACGTAAAGATGGCGAATGCGACTGCCCGCGCTATACTAGGCGCACAGTGAGGCGAGGTGTATATGATGTTGACCCGGAAATACGTTCAAATGATTGGTAACATCGTGGTGCGCAAGCTAGCCGAACGCTACCCGGCGCTCGAAATCCGCTTTTTTGCCGGTAGTCGCGGCGATATGATGCGCGTTTACATCGTGGGCCGCGACGACGACCGCCAGCTTACCGGGCGCTTGTATGATGTGGAGGTCAACCCCGGCGTGGATACGCTGCGCGTCAAGGACCTGGCCCGGCGCATTGAATCCAGTATTCAAGCCGCTGTTCGGCAATATGCTGCTAACAAGTTCAATCAGGAAACGACGAGTTCCTGACGACGACCGCCTATTCCGGCACTTCAATGCGGAGCGTATAAACTGCTGTCACATGATCCGATGTATACGCATAATTTGATTGCGCCAGGCTCAGGCTATAGATCGCATCAGCATCGAAATTGAACGTCAATGTGCCACTATCGAGTTTCATGCCATCCAGGCGACCAACCTCCTGCGCGTAAGTCGAATCAGCGGAGAAGCGTGAAATCGTCAAGGCCGGGTAGAATTCACCCTGAATCTGGCGGTAGCTGACGGTGTAGGTGCCTGCGGTTTCTGGTGCGAAAATGATCACGTCGGTTGGCTGTTGCGAACTTGCGCGGCCCTCATGGGTGATGCCAACGGCCAGCGGTTCGACCTGTGACAGCCGCAGCAAATATTCCCCCTCATCCTCGCCAAAACGACCACTCAAGCGCGTCGCCACGATGAGATAGGTGCCATCGGCTGGAAGCTGGTAGATAATCCGCGAATCGCGCCCCACGGCATCATCATTGGAGGCCAGCAAGTCGTTCTCGATGGTCGCAAAGAAGAGTTGTGGGTCAATGCTCCCGTTGTCGGTTGAGAACATCTCGACAATCACAATGTCCCCGGCCTGGCCGTCGAAGGTATAGAGGTCTTCGAACTTGCGGGTGGTGATGCTGCCGTTGATTTCGGCCCCATATTCGATCAGGTTATCCGCATCCTGGGCAAGGCTGGCACCGCTACATGCTAGCAAAAATAGGATTAATGCAAAAAGTCGTAACATAGCCGTCCATTCCTTTTTGATCATTATAGTACGGACGCCGGAAATTAGACTTGAGTTCCACAATGACTGGTTTTGAGTGAGAGTGAGTTTCACTTGAACGTTCTCTATACGCAATATTGCGCTTCAGGTTGCACTTTTGATGAAAATAAAACAATCTGCGCCGCTAGCCCGTAAGACAGCATAGACGACATCAAGCGCAGGGGAGGCTGATATGGTGGGTGACTCGCAACCGGCGATTGCCATTCATGGGTTGACGAAAGTCTATAAAGCGCGAAGCAAGGAGCCGATTCGGGCGGTGAATGAGCTGGATTTGCAGATCGCGCCCGGCCAGGTGTTTGGTTTTTTGGGCGCGAACGGTGCCGGTAAAACCACGACGATCAAGATGTTGTGCGGTCTGGTCAAACCAACGGCGGGAACCATCCAGCTTAACGGTCATGACCTGGCACGTGCTCGTGGACCAGCCATGCGCCAGATCGGGGCGGTGTTAGAAGGCACGCGCAATGTGTACTGGCGGTTGAGCGCCCTTGAAAACGTCCTGTATTTCGGTCGCCTGAAAGGGCAACATGGTCGCCAATTGCGCGACCGGGCGGAGCGCCTCATCCGTGAGTTGGATTTGTGGGAGCGGCGGCATGATAAAATCCGCGCATTTTCACGGGGGATGCAGCAGAAGGTTGCGATTGCCTGTGCTTTGATCGCCGACCCGCCGATTGTGCTCCTCGATGAGCCGACGCTGGGGCTGGATGTCAAAGCCAGCGTCACGATCAAGCAATGGATCACGGCGTTAGCAAAGGAACAGCAAAAAACCATCGTCCTGACAACCCATCAACTGGATATGGCACAACAGGTGTGTGACCGGGTGGCGATCATCAACCAGGGCCAACTGATCGCCAATGAACCGATCACCAAAATGCTGGACCTGTTCCGCAGCGAATATTACGAGATCAAGGTGCGCGGGTCGTTCAATGGGCATGTTGCGCAAATACCGGCGGAACTCACCGTGCAACAGGACAGCGATGATATGACGGTCCTGGCCGGTGCGATTAACTCGCAGGATGATCTCTACACCACGCTGGCGACATTGCGGTCTTTGAATTATCCACTGGTCTCAGTGACGCCGGTGGAACCCAATCTTGAGCAGATCTTTATCAACTATCTGGACCGGGAGGTGACTGCATGAGCATGGTATCCACCATCTTCAATGAAACGTACAAAGGATTGTTGATTCTGTGGGACTATAAGTTCAACCTGCTGATCGAATGGTTTAGTTTCATCTTCATTTTTGTCGGCATTATGTTTTTTGTTGGACAGGGGCAAATCACCAATGAACAGGTTGCCTCAACCGTACTGGGCTTCATCGTCACCTTCTACGCGATGAATGCCATTGGCAACATGAGCTGGAACCTGATGGAAGAGGCGCAAACCGGCACGCTGGAGCAACTGTATATGAGTCCGATGCCGACTCAATTGATCGTGCTGGGCCGTTCCCTGGCATCGCTGGTGTCCACGACGATTCAGATGTTGTTCACGATCACCATCATTTTTGTGTTGTTTCAACTGCAACTGCCGTTGACCTGGCAGATGATCCCGGTGCTGTTGATTACGATCATTGGACTGTTGGGCTTTGGCTATGTCGTGGGTGGCCTTACATTAGTCTTCAAACATGTCGGCCCGCTGGCGAACATTTTGCAGAACATGCTTCTGATCGCCAACGGCACATTCCTGCCCGTGAGCATGATGCCCGCGTGGTTAGCCTCGACGGTGGTGTTATTCCCCAGTACGTTCGGCATCATCTTGCTGCGCCGGGTTGTGCTCGATGGGGATAGTCTGGCGGTGCTGTGGGTCGATGGCAGTCTGTTGTGGTTAAGCGTGCATTCGGTCGTGTTCTTCATCGGTGGCTGGCTGGTCTTCGCGTTTTGCGAAAACATCGCCCGCCGCCAGGGGTCGCTGGGGCAGTATTGAGGTTGGAATCTCAGGGTCATGAGGGATCAGAACAATTCGTAGAGACGGGCTTCTGCACGTCTAGCGCGGCGAACAGCCAAAAGGCTGTCCCTACAGAACTATTTTGAACTTTGACAACCTTTAAGAATTTGCGCGATTGCCTGGTTGGAAGCTCAATTAAGTTGGTATCGCCTATTAACCGTGCTAACATATCGTCTCAACGCAGTATTTGAACCAGAGTCTTACAAGGAATCGCGCCATGTCCCCCTTCCGCAGTGCCCTGTTGATAATCGCCGATGACTGGAGTCCGCTGGCGAAATGTTATGGCAATGATGTCATTCAAACGCCGCGTATTGATGAATTTGCTGAGCGCAGCGTCATCTTTGACTATGCATTTTGTACCAGCCCGACCTGCGCCGCCAGCCGCGCCAATATCCTGACCGGCTACCACACGCATACGCACGGTCAATTCGGGCACTGTCATGGGTTTCACGGCTTCCGCACCTACGACCATATCACGTCGATTTCGGGGACGTTGCGGGCAGCGGGCTTCGCCACCGGCTTGATCGGCAAGAAGCATGTTGAGCCGCAACATGTCTATCCCTTCGAATACGAACCTGCGGTTGATTCGCGTGATGTCCAGGCGATGGCTGATCATGCCCGGCAATTTCTGAGCGCCAATCAGTCACGACCATTTTACTTACATGTCGGCCTGGCCTATCCGCATCGCGCCGGGGGGCAGGGGTATGGTAATGAGCGCCAATATCCTGGTATCAGCGATGCGGTGTATGACCCGGCTGACGTGTCCGTACCCGGCTTTTTGCCGGATATTTCGGCGGTGCGTGACGACCTGGCCGATTATTATCAGTCGGTATCGCGCTTTGATACTGGCGTCGGTGCGATTCTGGACGTGCTGGCCGAATCGGGGCGGGCAGATGAAACGCTCATTATTGTCATGTCCGATCATGGGATGCCATTTCCTGGTGCTAAAGCGACGATGTTCGAGAGCGGTCATCATTGTCCGTTCATCATCTATACGCCGGACATCACCCAACCAGGAATGCATAATCCGGCGCTGATGAATTGGACGAACATTCGCCCGACGCTGCATGATTGGTGTGGGGTCGCGCCACCCGATGATCTGCCGGAGCGTTCACTGCTACCGATTCTAGAAGATTCAGCCCCGGTGGGGTGGGATGAAACCGTGTATTCAAATTGCTTCCATGAGGTGATTGATTACATTCCCTATCGGGTGTGGCGGGGCCGTCGCTATAAATATGTCCGCAACCTCGCGCCCGGCGAACCCGCGCCCTTGCCGACCGATTTATTTCGGTCAATTACCTGGCAGGCGGTGCTCGATCAAGCCATCAAACACATGGGGCAGCGGACCACGCAACATACCCTGATTCGCGCCCCGGAAGAATTCTACGATCTCGAAAATGACCCTTTTGAAACCACCAACCTGATTGACGACCCGGCTCTGCAACCGATCATTACCGAGTATCGTGATAAGTTAACGTCATTTCGGGAAAAGACGAATGATCCCTGGCTGGAAGTGGATGCGCAGGAGGGCCGCATCCCGCCGATGGCCGACCTGAACATCAAGTCTAAAGATGCGGCGTTGTAAACGAAATTCATATCGTGTAAATAATAAAGTTCAACGCGCGATAGGGGGGCATGTTTTCATGCGGTTGATTGCCCCCGGCGGTTGACGTTGCGCCGGATGCATTGGCGAAACCGCCAGTGCCGCCGCCACTGCCGCCCTGCGTGTTGCCCACATCAGCCCCGGCGACAAAGCCATGTTGATGCGCGGGCAGTTCAGCCGCACTCAATTGCACCATTTCCCGTCCGCCAGCGTCATTGATGTCGCGCTCTGTTAGATTGCTCCCCTGGCCCGCCCCAACCACGACCCGTCCGCGCAGGTCCGGTACGCGAAAGGTGGTGGGACTGGCCGAACCGTATAGATGCTTGATGACGGCGTAAAGCTGGGGATATTCCCCGATATTGTAGGTCGCTCCATCGCACCACAACGCATACCGGGGCAGTTCGTCCCCGGCCCACATCACGATTTCTCCTGCTCGGCGCATGATTTCCTCCCTGGTTCCTGATATTTCTATACCCTCATTATACTGCGACTGGCTTTGGCTGTTGTCTGATCGTGAGTCGATTGGCGAATTGACGACTGCACTATATACTCAAACCGTATTTGCAGGGGGTGCTATGACGAACTATGATGAACCAATATACATCTTGATAACCCAGTGTTTACAAAACAACTTCTTCTTGTCGACCGAAAATCGACTGAAAGTGCCGCGGGAACTAGCACTGCGGATGTTGCTCAGCAGCGAGTCGATTCAGGAAACGGCTGATACCGATAAGCTGGTGAAGCACCAGGGCAACCGGCTACAAATCGCGAGTGAGGCGCTTGAAGCCGGTCCTTTGTATCAGTTCTTTTCGGCGACAATCAATGACGACCGGAAAAATCATTTACATGTAATCCATATCAAGGACTGGCATACACCGTCACGGGGTTATGATTTTGAACGAGAACGGTATGGGTCGCATTGTGAAGCGGGGACGTGGGAGGCAGCGCCGATTGATGGC
This sequence comes from Phototrophicaceae bacterium, assembly GCA_965223835.1. Lineage (GTDB taxonomy): Bacteria > Chloroflexota > Anaerolineae > Aggregatilineales > Phototrophicaceae > CAVYXZ01. The sequence continues at coordinate 320,876 of OZ245023.1, read as the reverse complement.
TTCGATCAGTTTTTGCAGCCCTGGACTCTATCGCCGGGCAATGAGCAAGCGGCCCTGAGCGTAAATGGTTTTACACAGGGCAATACGACTTATTACAACGTGTTATCCAATTCCCTGTTCGATTTCCAGCCAATCGACGGTGAAAAAAGCCAGCTGAGTAAAATCCTCGATCAGCTGATTTTGGATGAAGGTCAACCTATGCACCCGGTCTATATTGTCGTGATCGGTGTGTTGACCGATATTAAGGTCAAGCTGCTGTTGACCGGCCTGCGCTCACATTATGACCTCAATAATCTGGTGTTGTCGGATGTCCTGACGACCTCGATTACTTTGGAACGCCACTTGAGCGGGTTGGACTTTGCCGACAAAGTGTTGAGCGTCGAGATCATTCATAGTTTGAATGCACTGGTCAGTGTGCTTTATCCGCGCCACCCGGATGACATCCCTAAAGAAATCTTCGGCGACATGCCAAATTTCCGCAACTACCGATCATATTACCTTGATAAGCAAAATGTGTTGTCATTTCAGGATGAAAAGCTGCTTCAATATGTCGAATTAACGGGTAAACGCGGCGCCGATGTTTACCAGACGATCTTTCGCACCAATCGGTGGCTGACCTATTTTGGGGTCGGTTTTCTGTTGCTGGCGCTCATATTAGCCGCCGCGCGCATCGTTGATCCCGAAAAGTATGACACAGATGCGCTGGTGCTCATCACCGGGGGCCTAAGTATTGTCCAGCTTATTACTGTTTATTTTTCACGTCCATTAGAACGTATCCAGGAAAATCTCAATAATCTGGTACGACTGCGCAACTATCTGGAGACCTATAGCACGATCACTGCCTTGATGCGTCATCACCTGACAATCCCGGAGCGGCTCCAAACTGACGATTTTGATGATCTCAAACGGCAACTCGATCTGGTACAAGATATGGCCGGTAAGATGTCGGCCAACTTTACAGATATTCAACTGGGCGACAAAAAATCAGACGGCGACGATGAAGATGCGCCATCGTTACCACCTATCGGTGGCTAAGCATTGGGTCGCTGCGGACTCAGGGCCGTTGGCGCTGCCCACGCTATAATGAAGGTACGACTTTAAACCTCTGGAGGAATCATGTTCAAGAATCTCAGCGCGGGTGCCATCGGTATCCGCAATTATGGATTAGAAGACACGCTCAGGCTGGCGCAGCAACACGGCTTCGGCGGGATCGATTTCAGCATTCAAGCTGTCGCCGAGCTGGGCGCGGAAAAGACGAAAAGTCTGTTTGCGCAATATGGTTGTCAGTATGGTGCGTGGGGATTGCCGGTGGCCTGGCGCGATGATGACCAGTGGCAGACCGATTTGCAGGCATTACCAGCATTGGCGGAAACAGCGGTGGCGATGGGTGCCCTGCGTACCGCGACCTGGTGCCCACCCAGCGGTGATTTGCCCTTTGATGAGAACTTCCAATGGCATGTTGACCGCTTTGGGGCGATTGCAACGGCGCTCAAATCGTATGGCATCCGCTTCGGCATCGAGTTTATTGGCCCGCAGTCATTGCGCCCGCCGGAAAAAGAGGCCTTCATCTATAACATGGAGGGGATGCTGGACCTGATTAAAGCCATCGGCACCGGCAATGTTGGCTTGCTGCTGGATGCCTGGCACCTGTACACATCGGGTGGCAGCCTGGACGACCTGGACAAAATCACCAATGATGATGTGGTGGTCGTGCATGTGAATGATGCACCCGAAGGCTTGACGATGGCCGAGTATAACGATCATGATCGCCGCCTGCCGATGGAAACGAATGTGATGGATTTGCCCGGTTTCATGCGTAAGCTGGCCGCAATGAATTATGATGGCCCGGTCACGGCGGAACCGTTCAGCCAGCGCCTCAACAGCCTGGATGATCCGCAGGAAGCCGCCCGGATAACCGCCGGCTATATGGATAAAATGTGGCAGGCCAGTGGCTTAGCCTGATTTATCTTACGCAAGCTGGGGGTAAGACAATGGGACAAGTTCATTGAGTGCGGATGTAAAATTGATTGACCTCACCCCTCCTTACCTGCGGTAATTCCTCCCCTCTCCACGCGTGGAGAGGGGCCGGGGGTGAGGTTGAGCGAAAACATACATTACTTTGAATATCCGTATTGTCCAATATTTTTGGATCAGGAGGCATATCATCAGTTTTACGGATAGGAAGATCACATGACGACTGCAACACCACCGTTTGATGTCGCGTTTATCAAAACGCTGTTTGAATTTAACTTCTGGGAGAATCGCCGAGTCTGGGATCTGGCAATCATGCCCTTGACCGAGGCCCAGTTCACGCAGGATACGGGGTACTCGTGGGGCACATTGCAGCGTGAATGTGTACATGTGATGGACGGTGAGTGCAATTGGTTAAAACGCGCCCAGAGCCAGCAACCCCAGAGTCTCGAATTCGCCGATTATCCGACGCGTGAACGGTGTCGCGCCCGCTGGGACACTATCGAACAGGATTGGCAGGTTTTCCTGACAACACTTGACGAATCCACATTCTTTGGCCCGGCGCGTTTCCAGTTTCGCGGCAAGGAAGCGACTCGCCCCCGCTGGCAAATCCTGTTTCATGTGTTGAATCACGGGACCTTACACCGCGCCGAGATGCTCAAGATGGTCGCGGAGATTAGCGGCCCGGTCGATTTCGACCTCAGCATGATGCAGTATCTCACCGGAGTATTCCGCCCATGAAGACCGACTTTGTACGGACGTTGTTTGATTATCAACAATTTGAAGACCGGCGCGTGTGGGATGAGGCAATTGTGCCACTGGGTGAGGCCCAATTTACTCAGGATACGGGTTACTCGTGGGGGACATTAGAGCGAGAGTGTACCCACGTCATCAGTGTGATGCATGACTCGTTGCACCGGGCGCAGGGTCATGCCGAATTCACCAGTCTGGTCTGGCCGGACTCACCTTCGCGGGCCGCAGTGCGCGAACAATGGGATCAAATCGAGGCGGCCTGGCACACCTTCCTGGCTGATCTGGACAGTGAGGGCTTTCATCAAATCGTCAACATTAACTATCGCGGACGTCCGGTCACGATTCCGGTCTGGAATGTGATCTGCCAGATGATTAATCACGGGACGATTCATCGCGTCGAAATGCTCAAGATGGTCGCCGAACTCGATCAACCAGTGAATTTCGACCTGAGCCTGATGCAATATTTGACCCGTGAATGATGATGACGGTTGTATTTTGTATAGATTGAAGGAGACAAAGCTTATGCGTGCATCAGTCAATCCAGTTACGGCAGCCGACCTGTTAGATGTGGAACATGGGGCGGTTCAAGCCCTGATTGACGAGTTAACTGACGAGGAAATGACGCGGCCCAGCACGATTCAATATGGTCTGTACCCGGACCAGGAATGCTCATTCAAAGACCTGCTGGCCCATCTGGTGTGCTATGAGGTGTTCGCGATCGAAGCGTTGGCCGAATGGCGACGCGGTCAGAAACACTGGATTATCGACGCCATGCAAACACGTGGGCGCGAAATTCACTATGCTGGAATTGATGACCGGCGGCACATGACCTTGCAGGAACAACTCAATGAGTGGGAACGGGTTCAGCGCGAACTCACCAGCAGCATTCGCAACATCGACGCGCAAGAATGGGGTGGGTTCGCGCCCTATGCAATGGATGAGGACACTGACCTGGGTGGCATGTTGGAGCGCATCATCGTCGCGCCGCCGCGCCCGATGTACCGTCATCTGCCGGTCCACATCCCCGATAGTGCGGAATATATCCGGTCGCTGCGGGATTAAGTATAATCAAGCTGTCGGTCAACAATTTCTGACGGAGATTAGCTTATGGTCGTCAAAACGCGGATGACCTCAACTGAATTCATCGACTTTGCGCACCTGCCCGAAAATGCCGAGCAGCGGATGCAGCTTATTGACGGAGAATTGCACATGGCTGCCCGCCCGATTCCAAATCACCAGCGCTTTGTCCTCGATGTTGGGTCGCTCATTGCGAAGGTCATGCCCGGTGGTGAGGTCATCGCCGACGTGAATCTGCATCTGGCTGAAGGCCACAACTATGAACCCGATGTGATCTGGTTGGCGGAAGCCAGTGCCTGCCACGAGACTGCTATCGGCTTTGAAGGCCCGCCGGAACTGGTCATCGAGGTGCTTTCAAACAGTACCGCGCAGCTTGATAAGGGTCCCAAATTCCGAGCCTATGAACGATATGGTGTGCGGGAATACTGGCTGGCCGATGTCCAGCAGCGACTGGTCGAAATTTATCAGCGGGACGGCGAAAAATTGCGGCGGTCAGGTGCCTTTGGACCCGATGATACCGTTGCATCGCTGGCGCTGGGGGTTGATGTGCCGCTGCGAGCTGCTTTCCATCGGATCAAGACTGACTAAATAAAAGATGCACTCACAACCAAGCGAGAGCGCATCTTATGATGATAAACGAAATGATTGTTTAGCGAGATGGCCGCCTGATTTGGGGTGCTGGCATAGGCCGCACCTGGCTCCGCTGGCCGCGTTGTAAGGCTTGCAGAATCTGGGCCGTTTCCGGGGATATGTAGGTTTGCCGGGCCGGCTGCGGACGCGGTTGTTTGTGATTGAAATTGGGCCAGTTGAATGTCAACATGTTCTCTCCAGGTAAAGAACTCACCACCTTGCGTATGGATCAATTATAGAACAAAAGTTCTAAATTGTGGGTTTCGATTTTGTTATAAATCGATGCCAAGAACGTAAGAATATTGGTGAGGATTGGACTACTGAAATCTTGTAACGACCGTATCATCCTACACCATTCATACCCGTCTGTCCCCACCCATTTATGGGGATCAGCCAACGCTCATCGCTAACTTATCTTGTCTTAGCCAATAAACACCACCCTTCAGAACACTTTTTGCGGTGTGTAGCCTACACTTTTAACATTAATGCAAATTGCGCATGTAAAGCATTAAGACCTTCGTTGGTGTATATTTTGTAATGCTTTCAGCGAGAATTACGACGATGAACGATATTCCGGGGGCAATATGGCTTCGGACTGATAAGCGATGGCGACGACACCATTGGGTTCGAACTGTCTCGTCAATTGCTGCAATCCTTTTGCTCGATCTTTACCACCTGTGTCGGTCAGCAAAATTTGTTCGCAGTAAGCAGCAATGTCCTGCACGATCCGCTCATAGCGATAATAGGCAAGGCCGATGGGATTAACCGGGGTCTCACCGTAGCCCTGATAAAACAAATTTTCTTCTTCGACTGGCGTTCGGTGATTAACGAACTGACCGCCGCCAGCGTACATCAGGTCGCGTTCTGGGGGAGCCATAATCAGCGTGTCCCAATCAATGATATAGAGGCGATCCGTCGCATCAATCAGGATGTTACCGGCATGAAGGTCCGCATGACACAGGATGAATGTTTGGGGGTGAGCCAGTAGAACCGCTGCCAGATCGCTTGCCCGCTGTACCAGTCGGCTAATCTCGGCGGATTTATGGCGCAAGAATCTCGCTAGCGCCGCTGCAACCGGATCATTGAAACTGGTCATGAGTGCCTGACGTTGAAAGTCTTTGACGATAGTGCGCCAGTAGTCCGAAAAACGTTCACGCGGGATGCGGTCGGTGATTGATGCTGGTAGCGTGGCAGTATGGATGGCATTGAGTGCCCGCCCAAACCCAATCCAATGTGCGTCGCCCAGCTTCATCTCATAACCGTTGCGACCTTCGATAAACGGAAACACCGCCAGCTTGAAACCCTCTAGCTCGGTCCATAATTGGTGGGTCTGGGTGATAAAGGGCGCGATGACATACTGGACACCCTGATCGGCTAACAATTTGGGTACCTGAAGCGTGGTGTCATCGAAGTCACCACTGCGTAGCTTGACGAAATAGGGCGTGCTGGTCGCCGTGTCGGCCCGATAGACGGCGGTATGGCGGTCGGCCCCGATAGGCAAAAATGTCAAGGCGGCGACGTTCAGGCCATAGTGTGTCCGCAAACAGGCAATAATGGTTTCATTGGCGATGTCAGGTTTTTCGAGCATGAGTCACACTCGTGGATCTATTTGCGAGTTGGTCATAAATCCTGGGGGGTGATTTTACGACCCCCTCCGTCCCTTGAGGACACCTCCCCGTTGACTGCGAAGTATGCCTGCGGTGAAGAGAGGGTTAGGTAGGGATCAAAAAGTATCTACGATTAATGACTATTTACCACGTTCGGACGATGTTCTCGGCAGTGCGCCAGGCCAGTGCCATAATCGTGTGCACCGGGTTGAAGCCGCCATTCGTGACATGGACCGAGCCATCGGCAATAAACAGGTTGTCATGTCCGTGCACGCGGCACCACTGATCGACCACTGAAGTTGCGGGGTCGTCGCCCATGCGACAGGTCCCGGCCTGGTGTTGTCCACCCGATAAGCGCAGCGTTTCCTGACTGCCCCAAACCTTGACGGCTCCGGCATGTTGCAGCCATTCTATTGCCCGGTCGCGCATAAATTCAGCCGTGCGGACGGTTTCAGGATGGGTGGTGCCAGCGAGATGGGCAACGGGGATGCCGTAGCGATCTGTTACCTTGGGATTGACGGTGACTCGACCATCGGGATGTGGAATCTCCTGCACGGGTCCCTTGACATCGCTGGCCCGCCGATAATTTTCACGCATGAAGTTCTTGCTGGCCTGACCCCAGCGGGGCACCTCAGGCGGCAAATTGCGCTTCCAGAAGATGATGGGCAGCACAATGTCCTCGTCAGTTAGCATGCCGCCGCCAATGATTCCGTCGTTCGCATGATTGAATTCACAGGTGGCGACGCTGGCACCGGGGCCGACACCATCCCACATCGGGTCAGCGAAGATACCGGTTGCGCCCGGATAATAGTGTCCCTGCAAATGCCGCCCTACCTGATCGCTATTGTTGCCGATACCGGCTGGCTCCTGCGCCGTTTTGGAGTTGAGCAACAGCCGGGCCGTTTCGACTGCTCCAGCACTGATGACCACCACTGCCGCCGTCGCAGAATGGGACTCCCCCCAGTTGTCGATGTAGTCAACCCCGGTGATGTGCCCCGCCGCATCGACGGCCAATCGCTCGACCATCACGTCTACTTGTAAAGTGCAGTTGCCGGATTTTAGCCCGCGTTCAATCAGCGTGTTTTGCGTGCCGTTTTTGGCATCCACCGGACAGGCAAAGCCGACACAATGCTGACAATGGACACAGGCCGGGCGGTCATTGTAGGGCACCGAATTAATCAGGCGCGGCACCCGCACATGTTGCCAGCCCAACGACTCCAAGCCCGCCCGCAGCACGGTCGATTTATGCGGCAGGGGCAGCGCGGGCATGGGGTAGGGGCGTTGATAGGCCGGCAGGTGGGTCATGGTAGCGGCATCGCCGCAGATGCCCACTTCCCATTCCACTTTTTCATAGTAGGGTTCCACAGCGGCAAAGCTGATAGGCCAGTCTGCCAGTGAACTGCCGTTGGGGACGCCATAAGTCGACGCCATCTCGAAATCCTGGGGCATAAAGCGCCAGGCCTGCCCGGCATAAACGCGGGTGCCGCTGCCGACACAGGCCGCGTTATTTTGATAGCCCGGTTCATGGGGACGAACAATCTGGCCGTCCGTGCGCGTGCGCGGATTACCCTCAATGTCAGGTCCGGCATTGTGTCCATATTTGGACAGGCGCTGGTTGCGCAGATGATCGCGGCCTACGTCTTCAAAGGTGAGCTGACGACCCCGTTCCAGCAGCAACACTTTTTTACCCGCTTCCGCCAAAACACCCGCTGCGATGCCCCCGCCCGCGCCAGCCCCGATTACAATTACATCATAATCCGTCATTGCCTCACCTCGAAGCCGATCATTTGCCAGGCCACCTGGTTGCGATTGCCGCCATTGCTGGGATCACTGTAGAAGCCCTCAGCGCAGTGTTCAACCAGCAGCGCAAAAAAAGATGCGGGATCAACCAGCCAGGGCGTCTGCACATTGCCCTGTTCAATTTGCCGCAAGAGGGCATCCTGTGCTTCTGCGTCCATCGCGGCGAAGGAGCGACCAATAAACGCCTGCGCTTCCGCGTCCAGCGCCGTCAAGGCCTGCTGGTATTGTGCCAACAGCGGCGCGAGATCACCTTGCAACTGTTGCCTGAGATAATCGCCAACGCCCGCCGTCCAGCCGCCGGGGTCGTCATCGGGCGGGATGATGCGGTTGACAACGGCTGCGAGCGTCGTGAGTTGTTCGGGGGTGAACATGCTGACCTGCCTTTGGGTGCAGTGTATATCACGCTAATGATAGCGCGAACCGACCAGCAGGCTAGAGCCAGTCGCTCGTTGATTAAGGTATTGTTGTTTCAACGTGGCGACAGTTTGGCAGTATCGCCATCAGGCACCTTCAGTGGTATCCTCACCGTGAAGGTGGTGCCAACATCCAATTCGCTTTCACAGGTAATGGTCCCGCCCAGGACATCAACACTTTCTTTAACTATCGTCAGTCCCAGCCCGGTGCCACCGATCATACCAACATTGTCCGCACGATTAAAAGGTTCGAACAATTTGTCAAACGCCGATGGTGGAATACCGATGCCCTCATCACTAACCCTGAAGAATAAGAATCCATGCTCGCTCCACGCGTCGAGCCGGACATCGCCCCCTGCCGGTGAGTATTTGATCGCATTGTTTACCAGATTAATCAGAATATGATTCAGGAGTTTGATATCCTGCAGCACGTTCGAAAGATCACCGTCACAGTTGAAAATGAGGTTGTGCTTTATGTCACCGGCTGCCTGGATGCGTTCCAGCATCGACTCGCAGAACGTTCGGATGTTTATGGGGGCCAGTGTGAGCACCAGTTTCCCGGCCTGCGCCTGATTGACCGTCAGTACGTCGTCCAGCAAATTCGTCATGAAACCTGCCTGGGTCAGCACTTCTTGAATATGTTCCAACTGCCGTTCTGTCGACATACGATCATGATAAAATTTCACCAGTTCTGCCGACGATGCGATAATTGCCAGCGGCGTGCGAAATTCATGTGAGGCCAGGGTAATGAAGCGTTCTTTTAAAGTAAGGACCTCATGCTCGGCTTCCAGCTCCAGCCGACGCCGTTCCGATTCGAGCAGGTCCCGCTCCATCTGCTGATGATCGGTGATGTCGACAATAATATCCACCAGATGGGGGCCGTTATCCAGATCAACCAGATCAATCGAGATGAGGGTTAATAGGGTGTCACCCTTGCGATTGCGCAGGGAGAACTCACGACTGCTCACGCCACCCTGAGAAACAACCTCATTGATAAGCTCAACCCGCTGCTGCGGGTCAACCCACAGCCCCCGTTCCAGCGCTTTGCCGCCAATCAACTCGGTACGCTTAAACCCGGTTAACAATTCGAACGCTTTATTGACCGCCACCGTGCGCCCATCCGCCAGTCGGGTGATCGTGATCGGTACCGGGCTGCGGTGGAAAATGGCCCCAAACCGGCTTTCCGATTGCCGTAACGCGGACTCGGCCCGTTTGCGTTCAGTAATGTCGCGATTGACCGCCACCATACCGGTTGGTTCGCCCTGGTCGTCGGTCACAAAAACGATGGAAGACAGCACATAGATGGGAACACCATCGTGCGTTTGTTGCACAACCTCGCCCTGCCACTGCCCACTTTTGTTTAATTCGAGCAGGGCCGCCGCTTCGGTTGTGTTGATATATTCCGTCAAAATGACATCATTCAGCTTTTTGTCGATCACGGCGGCAGCGGGCCAGCCATAGATGCGTTCGGCCCCCGGATTCCAACTCATAATGCGTCCATCCAGGTCGGTGGAAAAAATAGCTTCGGAGATCATCTTCAGCAGAGTCGCTTGATATTGCAATTGGGCTTCGATCATATGGCGGGCGGAAATATCGGTTACAAAGCAAGCGACATTCATGCCCGCCGATGTCTCAACGGCGTTCAGCCCGACTTCAATCGGAAACTCGCTGCCGTCCTTGCGCCGCCCCCATAATTCGCGTCCAGCCCCCATGACCCGGGCGCTGGGTGCATCCATGAAGTTATCACGATAAGCAATATGATTCATACGGAAGCGTTCCGGCAGCAACATCTCGATCGGCTGGTTGATCATTTCGGCCTGCACATAACCAAATGTTGTCTCAGCATGGGTATTCGCCTGCAGGATATGACCAATGGTATCGGTGATGATGACCGCCTCTGGCGCTGCCTCCAGCAGCAACCGGAAACGTTCATCGCCCGCGATCTCTAGCGTCGTTGTTTGTTCAGTTTTATGACCGTTATGATTGCCGTTCACGTTGCCGTTCAATTCGCGCGTGATGGTTGGAACTGCCCGGTCATAACGACCTCTGGGGATGAACTCATGTGCCCCGGCCTTGATGGCAATGACCACAGCGGCGGCATCGTCATGCTCGGATAACACGATGAATGGTGTGTGGAGCGATCCGTTGCGGAAGATGGCTAACACGGCTGACGCGCTGAAGTGGTGGACGGTATCATCGGCAATAATGAGATCCCAATGCTGCGTATCGAGCGCGTTACGCAGGTCGTAGGCGTTGTCGACCCGAGCATAGGTCACCGTAAAATAGTGTTGCCGAAGTTCCTGAACAATCGGGAGGATAACAGACTCGGAAGCGGCCACCATAAGCACATGCAATAATTTACCCATCATCCCTGCCTCAACGTAATTCGGGTTTGTGGTTGATACTCCGATATTGCCAGGATCGTGACCCGATGGAACGAGAGTATCAAAAAGAAGTCATTTCTATAATGGTTGCGGCTGTGAGGCTCCCTGGCGGTCCATCAAAGCTTCCGATACTGATCTGATTACAATGGATGAAGTTGAGTTCTCCTCCGGATAAATGAATCGTCGAATAGCGAAACACTTACCGTAAATGTTGACGATAAGGCAACAATGGCGTTGCTAGCGTCTTAAGCATGTCAATTTGCAAAAGGAGAGTTGACCAAAATCGGAGAAATTTATGCACCCCAGGCCAGGTCTCACTGGACTACTGCGGTGAGTTGCAATAGGCCAGGCGGGAATCGAGACGGCCACCGCGATTCGCCCGTGTTAGTGGCGACGGTGTAGCATTTGAGGGAGATTATAAATCAATACCATTTTTAATGTTTCCTCTCCGTTTCCTTGATTTTATGTGAAGTTAATGAAGAAAGTAAACGCTTTCTCCACTAAAGGTGATATATGTAATTAACGAATCATGGCAGATCGCGTAATCATTGTTGGCGCGATGCAGCCGGGAGTAATCGCCATCACGCCTACCTTACACGAGTGCCAGCAAAAGGTGGGCCAACCGTTCGGGGTTCGCTTCCTCAAGGTTAGATGGCGCGTCGATCTCGTTCACGTTCCAACCACGTTCACGACTGCAGTGCAACATGTGGGCAGTCATAGCGGTGTTGGGGGCAGGGTGGCTGCGATCAGATTTTACACCGTAAAGGGTTGATTACACCGAGTTGTCAACTCAAAATATCACAAGGACGGTAATACTGGCCGATTTTCGTGTTAGAAGTAGTGTCCTCTATTATTAAAACCAATAGCATCGGACTCAGGGCCTTCTAAGGACTTATCCTCTTCTCCGACTTATTTTTCTAATAGCGCAATAGTTTTGAAGCCTTATGAATCTTTCGCCACAATTCAAATAGTTAGATATTCTTGGGTGCAAACTTACTGAACTCAAGGAGGTATTTCGTGCAAATATCAATCTCCGTGGAAACTGGTGGGCTTACTTGGGCTCATTGGAAGCGATACGTACGAGAAGTCGAAGAACTTGGTTATGCAGGACTATATCGAGCAGATCATTTCCCCATCAATAAGCCCACCATAGAGTTGATAACATCCCTAACCTATCTAGCAAGTAACTCAAAACAGGTCCATTTTAGCCCGCTTGTCTCACCCTTATCATTTCAACATCCTGTGATGTTGGCTCGACAGGCCGCAGCACTTGATGACCTCAGCGGTGGTCGCATGATATTGGGGCTTGGTACCGGATGGCAGGTTCATGAACATGAGACATGGGGCTATTCTTTAGGAAATATACCAACTCGTTATAAAAGGTTCGAAGAAGGTCTAGAGGTGATCACGCGTCTTCTGAAAAGTGATCAACCCGTTACATTTGAAGGCGAATTCTTCCAACTACGCGACGCCTTACTGCTCCCACGACCTCAGAGAAGTGGTGGGCCGCCAATTCTGATTGGCGGAAACGGTAAGAAACGAACTTTACCACTGATTGCTAAATGCTTCATCCGGTAAGTAACTATGTAAAAGCCTTGCGCCAGACATAGGGTTTCTTGTGTTGATTCCAATAGTGTGTAGCCCATTCAATCGCGTGAACAATCTCATCGCCAAGCTGAAAGCAACGTCCTTTGAGAGCGAGTGAGCGTAGGGTTTTCCACCAGGGTTCAATCAAGTTCAACCAGGGTGCATAGGTGGGTTGAAACAGAAACTTCACTTGGGGATGAGCCAATGCCCACAATAAGACATCGAGTGTCTTATGAGTGGATAGATTATCCAGGATAAGGTAGATGGTTTTGCCAGACCATGTATCCGCGACATGATCCAAGAAGGCAACGAAGTTGGCGCTGGTCCGTCCGCCATAACAAGCAGTCAATGCCTGACCGGTTGCGGGTTCAAACGCACCAAATGTCCAAATCTTGCCGCGCCTACCATAATCGGCTTCCACATGCGGGCGTTTTTCATCCCACCGCGGCGCAGCATAGGTTTTGGCTGAGGTCGGTCCCATCTCATCTACGCAGAGTACATAGGCATCGGCAGGTGGTTGGCGATATAAGCTCACGATTGCCCCCTTTTTTCCACGAATTGTGGATCGGGACTGGCACTGAAATAGGTTTTCTCCTGATACCATTTCAAGCCTTCTTGCTTCAGCACATCACCCAATTGACTGCGCGAAATGGCAATCTCAAGGTCATGATTGACATATTCCACGAGCAAATCGAGTGTCCAATGTCCAAATTCAAGCCCCAGGTGTTGGGGATTGGTTTTCGCTACTTTTACAATCTCACCACGCTGCTGTTCGTTGTAAACTAACGGGCGACCTTCACGCGGTAAGTCCTCGACGAATGCCAAGCCACGATCATTGAATTGATGCACTTGATAGTACACTGTCGCACCGGTTCGACCTATGTGTTGAGCAATGGCTTCCACCCGCTTGCCTTCTTGAAACATCAGAATGATTTGTGCACGCTCTACGGCCCGTTGCGGCGCCGTCCGGGATCGACTAATTTGGCGTAACTTGGCTGCTTCGCCTTCCTTGAAGGCCCGCAGCGATAACTTCTTGGGCATCTGGCGTTCCTTCTTTATTTACCAGCATACTCTATTTTAGACCATTTACCGGATGAAGCACTAAATATGCTGATATACACAATGCATTCTGGCAAACACCAGAAATGATAGCCGAAATCTCTAATGCACTAGACAAAGAACTTGAAGCTTTGGGGCGCAGCCCGCAAGATGTCAAACGTAGTGTATTATTGATGGTCTATTGTGGACATGACGAAGCGGAGCTTAAAGCACGATCACGATATCTAAACGATTGGGCTCCTGAGACTCTAGATATGCCTTTTGATCAACAAATTGCAGAAGTCAAGCAGATGGTCGAGGGAATGGAAAACCCAGCATCATTGACTATATCATTCTGTCCAATAATTGGAACGCCTGAAAAAGTATTAGAAAAACTTCAGGCTTATTCCGATGCAGGTATTGAAGAAGTCATATTCCAGTGGTTCGACGTAGATGACTTTGAAGGCATTCATAAATATGCTGAATATATACTGCCTCATGTCTAATGCAGTGAGAAGATTAGTACAAATTTTTCCTATTGAGGGGCTGTCCTTGATTGTGGTCGTGGTTTTGATTTTATCGTGATGATTTTAGGTCGAACGCGATCGTTTGTTAGCCTTCTTTCCAGCTGTGACATGGCGGTGACAAATTCAGCGCGTAAGGTCGGGTCAGCTCCATCGATGTAGCGTTGGGTCGTGTGGAGCTGACTGTGTCCCAGAAGCTGTGCCAGGCTATCGACAGGTAAACCGTTCTCGACCAATCGTGGTGCAAAGGTATGGCGGAGTTGATGGCAACTCAGTGTAACTCCCACCATTTCACAATATCGTTTGAGGCGATACTGGACACCGGACACACTCAACGGCTTTCCATGGTGATTGATGAAAAGATAATCGTGATTGACAGGTGGTCGTTCACCAAGCCAGGTTTCCAGTTCACACCACAGGGTTGCGGTTAGCCAAACGATCTGTTCTTTGCTGCCTTTACCGTATACCCTTAGCTTTGCAAATTGATTGGCTTCTGCTGGCTTTTCTATGTGGTCTAGTCGGAGTTTGACCACCTCCCCTACTCGAAGTCCGGCGCCGATCATGAGGCTGAAGATGGCCCGGTCGCGAGCGGAATCAATGACGCTGAATAGCTGCGTAACATCGCCATCCGATATATCGCGTGGGAGTTGTGTTCCTGTTTTCAACCGGTGTCGTCGCCATATTACAGGGTTAGGCCACTCCTTGCTAAAGTCTTCACTCGCTAAGAACTCAAAAAATGTGTGCAGACTCGCCAAGCGGCGGTTAATAGATGTCGGTTTCAATCCGGCTGTGATTTGACCGTCCACAAACTGATCGACATCCAGGGGTGTGATTTTGTCAGGAGATTTTTTGCCAATCTGACATGAGAAGATTCGAAGATCACTGAGATAGTGTTTGGCGGTACTGCTGTGATTGAATTGGCGCTTGAGGTACTGTTCGAAGCGAAGGAGTGACTGATCCACATCGACCTCCACTGAATCCAATTAGCCTGTACACTAATTGTACTCAGTGTAAGGTTGATTGAACGTCGCAAATGGATGTGCCTACCAGCACATAGGTTGCCATGTCAGATTATTCCTCTCGATAATGGGCCGCATGAGTCACACCATCCCAGTTGGCCTGCCAGCTTGATGCGACGTGGCCGGAGAGGAAGCGCAGGTTGAAGGCGGCGCCGGGATTGCGCGATTGCCGCGTTAATTCGATGGCTGCTGCAACATCGTACTCGACTTTGTGAAACGTAATCACGTAACCATGATCGTCCGCTTCCAGCACGGCATAAGCCGCTCGTAAATCAGGGCCGGATTGCGAATTGCTTACACAACCAGGATTGATGATCTGGACGCCGTTTACGCGACGGTCCATCGCCATATGAAAATGGCCCACGCAGATCAAATCGGCCTCACTGTCGGCGATCTCGGTCGCGATCTCGGCATCCGGGCGGCTGGGATTGAGTCCCGGACCCTCATCATTGGTGGGTGTCGAATGGACCAGCAGCACCCGCGTTTTGTCGGGCAGTTCAATTCGTTGACTAAACGGGATCGTTACCAGCCAGTCGAAACATTTGTGGGCGTGCAGATGGCCGATGGTCCAGCCAAAGTTGCCCGCAACCTCGGCGAGAACCGGTGCCAGCGCGGGGTCGGTTTGTACATCGGCGATTGATGGTGGCGGCAATTCACCGGTTACGTCATAACGGTCGGCATTGCCCCGGACTATGATCGCATTGGGCAAGGCAGCGAGGCGCTTCACGACCCCCGCCGGATCATAGCCTAACGCGCACAGATCGCCGAGAATCCAGTAACCGTCGACGCCGCCGCGTGCTTGAACATCCGCCAATACGGCGTCCAGTGCCAGCGAATTACCGTGAATGTCTGATAATATTGCGGCTCGCATGTTGCCTCCTTTAGCTGCACCCATTTATCGCAAAAAATGCCATTTGATGTGCTTGCAAGGTCAATTGTTTTATTATTAAACGCGGTACATTACAATCCTGTGATCTTACCTTGCGCGAGGTAATCCATGATGCGTCTATCATTCAAGCGATTCAGCGTTATTTTTGCCATCCTTGTCACCTGTTTCTCCGGTTTGATGCTGGTCAATGCCCGTAGCTTTTCGAACCGTGACGCTGGATCGGTAGCCAATGGGACGATTACCCGTTCCATAACGGTGAACCCCGGTGATTTTACCAGTTCCACCACCATCCGCGACGTGAATATCACGCTTCGTTTTGGGCACCGCCACACGGGAACCTGTGAGCAATCCAGTGGGGCTTTTTATTCGGATGTCGCTTACCGGCTGGAAGGACCGAATGGCACAATGGTGAATCTCATCGACAGTGGGGCTTATCTCTATGGTGCCGGGGTCAGCTACGTCACCGTCACATTGGATGATCGCGCGGCGGCAACCGTCGGCGGACAACCCCGCAGTGGCAGCTTCCGTCCGGCCCAATCGCTGGCAGCCTTTAATGGGCGCAGTCCATTTGGCACCTGGACACTGCATGTCATTGATGCCAATTTTAACGGCACCCACTGTTTTAGCCGGTTTACCCTGGATATTAACCCCCCGGACACCAGCGATGTTGATGTGGATGGTGACGGCCTGACCGGCAGCAACGACAACTGCCCGACGGTCTTCAACCCGGACCAGGAAGATGGTTGGGGCAGTGCGGCAGGCGATGTTTGTGATACCGATTGGTACAATCGCACCGGGCAGGGGGTATCGGCCTTTGTTCAAAAAAATGGCCTGATTCACGTGCATGGCAATTGTATTTATCTGCCGGATGGTGCGCCGCGCTGTCCCGTGATCGCGGTCCTTAATCCAGCGACTTTTATGCCTGCCTCTACGCCGATTGATGTAACCGGCCCCCAGGCCAACGGCTGGAGCGTGTGGCTGCATTATCTGCACAGCCGCAATGGACAGGCCGTGTATCAAGTCAATGTTTATGAAAGCCCGTCGCCGCAAGCCGACACGCTGGTTGATGATCGTTTCGAAATTCACGTTGGTGCGGCGAGCTGGCGCTGGTGGCACCGGGGGGGCAGTGATCCCAGCATCGTAACGGATTACGACCTGCTCGTCGTAACCAACCCATCCGTGCCGCAAGCCGCTAACGACTGTCAACGGTCACGTTTAAGCTGGGTTACGGTCACCTGTGCGCCGGTTCCAGGCAGCTAGCCAGTGGTTGAGTATGGCAGCATCCGCCAGGTATTGATCGGGCTGACCGTTCTGCACGAACTCGATTGAGACGTGGCGATCACCGGGAAGGTTGGCAATTATTTCAAGATAGTCATTCCAATTACCGGCTCCATCGGCCAATGGCAGCCGATCTCTGGAGGTCGGCCACCAGTGAAAGCAGTGGATATTTGAGACCCACGTTGCCACCTGCTGCAAACCAATCAGGTTCTCCGCCACCAGCCAACCGTTGCGGGGTTGCCAGAACAGGCTGATGTTGGGGTGATTTATCGACGACATGAGTTCCAGGGTGGCACCGGTCGTCTCGGTTAAGGTACGGCCATGATACTCAAAGGCGATTTGAACGCCCGCCGCCGCAGACTGTTCCGCAATGTCGTGCGTCCGTTGGGCCAATGCTGCGCGTTCATCTGCGGTCAAGGCATCCGGTGACTGATTCCCGGCCCAGACGCGAATCACCGGCGCGCCGAGTTCAACCGCGCTGGCAAGTACCATGGCAAAGGGCTGGTCCTCCGCTGCCTCCGGGCGCAGTCGATAATAAGACCCGTAGGTGCTGACCTGCAAACCCGCCTCGATGGTCATCTGATGGACGTCACGGGCGGTTGCCAGATCACCGGGCGGGACATGGACATCACCGCCCCATTCAATGCTGATGGCTCCCCCTTGTTGGGCCAGCGCCACGATCTCGCGCGGTTGTAAGTCCCGAAATGTAATGGACACGAGACCTGGATAGAGCATGGTGTTAACCTTTCAGACGATGAAATAACCTACGGGATATATCGCCAACAGATCGTTCAAGCCGTGATCGCAAATTGGTCCCGACTGATCGTATACAGAAGTGGCTCATCGTTCACATAACGCCGCAGTTCATCCACCATGTAATGGCCCATCCGGTAGCATTCGGCATCCAATGATCCCGCGATATGCGGCGTCAGGACCACGTTTGGCAGGCTGTAAAGTGGCGAGTCAGCCGCCGGGGGTTCCGGGTAGGTGACATCAAGCAGGGCATACAGGTCTGGACGTTCCCGTAGGACGGCGATCATTTCGGATTCGCGGACCACCGCCCCGCGTGCGGTATTGATAAAGGTGCTGTCGGGTTTCATGTGGGCGAAATGCTCACCCCGGATCATGCCCACCGTTTCATCCAGCCAGGGGGTATGCAACGAAACGACATCGGCCTGCGTGAAGACCGTATCAAGATTAACCAGCTTCGCGCCTAGTGCCGCGGCAACCGATGGTTCGACAAACGGGTCATAGGCGATGAGGTGTAGATCAAACGGTTGCAACAGTTCGGCAACCCGCCGCCCAATCAACCCCAACGAGATCAGGCCAACCGTCGAACCATAGGCACCGGGCATGGGGCCGCGCTCAATTCGCCGCCCTTGCCGCTGGCCTTCCAGTACGTAGTACCAGCCCCGCTTCAACGAAAATAAAATCTGCGCCAGCGTGAATTCAGCAACCGGAAGCGCGTTGGCGGCGGCGGCGCTGGCAATGCGTATGTCGCGCTCCCAGAAGGCGTCTGTCACCAGCTTGCGAATCGACCCCGCCCCATACAAAACGAGCTTCAGATTGGGCGCGGCGGCCAAAAATGCCTCGTCCATGTAAGGGCCGCCCCAGCCCGACAGCAGCACCTCGGCATCGTGTAAAATGGCCGGGTTAGCGGCAATGGTTGATGGACTCTGCGGGGGTGCATATATATCAATCAGTTGCCGTATCGTGGTCTGGGCTGCGGAGTCATAAATCCGTTCAAAATTACCCGGCTCCAGCACAAAAATCCCTTTGACCATCACCCGACTCCCAATAGACTGCGCGTTGATATTGTACCGCTGTGACTGGTCATTTGTAAGACCTTGCCGGAATCACTATAATGCCTTGAAGTCAGTCGAGGTAATTTATGCGCCGAAAATCTCGCCGGTCACAAATCCGCCGTTCGACCCCCAACCAGGCTGAAGCAACGACTCACTCGCGGCCATCGGGGATCATGCGGTTGCAACAGCTCATTGGCAATCAGCAGGTTATGCGCACCGTGAATTATGTCCGGGCGAACGACCCCGTCAGCAGCCAGCAATTGCCCGGTTTGCGCGGTATCACGCCCGGCAAACGCAGTGTCCTCCAACGCTTTGGCGAGGACGACCAATTGGATTCACGCATCGAAACCAAAAGCGTCGATAGCGTCAGTGAATGTTCAGTGGCACCGCGCAAAGTGAAGTTCGAGGAGAAAGAACGCACCCCGGCTGGTTCCTTCGGCACAACCGGTTCGCAGGTGACGATTGAGTACAGTGTGGATGAGTCGGGTTACATCAAGCTGGGTAAATTGCGACCGCTGTACACTGTCACCATCTTCACGCCGTATGTGACGTCTGACAAGTTTGTTGAAAAATTCACGCCGCTCATGGAAAAATTATGGGATGAGTACGACGGTGATATTCAAGCCTTCAGCGAAGACAGCGCCGTTCGCAACTTCCATTATTATGACCAGACGCTGCGACATGAAATGCAGCATGTTGGCTCAAGGCAGTTGGCGTTATATGACGCGCTGGACCACTATAAAGATTTCCTGGACATGACCGATGGCCTGAAGAAGGGCGAAGATCATTTCAAAGATATGACGGACCGCTTCTGGGCCACTGCCTGGGACGACTATACGGAGCAGGTCGTCACGCACGAACGGATTCATTATCTTGATGCGCTGCAAATGGTCCGCGAATATCAGCAGCGGATGTGATGGTGCTGATTGATGAAACGAGTGATCGGCACCATCGGAATCGCAGCCTGTGGGCTTGGCTTGATTATCACAGGTTTCGCCTATGATGTTCTCTTTGCTGGCATTCCCTATCAGGACCCCACGCCAGAACTTCAAGCCACCTGGGAGTTTCACAAAGGCGTGGCAGATCTGTTCTACCGGACTGGTGGGCTGGTATTTCTGGTGGGATTGGTCGCGATGCCGATGATCTGGATTCGCTTACGCAAGCCAGCGCCCCCTGGTACATCAGAAACAGGGTACGACCGATAATAACCGCACCATATCAACATTATTTGATATCTTTGGAGAAACTCAATGCCGACCACACTTCTGTATATCAACAGCGCCGACCACAAAAACAACGTCCCGGAGTGGCAGGATGACCCATCGGGCATTTATC
The DNA here is from genome assembly GCA_965223835.1 of Phototrophicaceae bacterium. Taxonomy (GTDB): domain Bacteria; phylum Chloroflexota; class Anaerolineae; order Aggregatilineales; family Phototrophicaceae; genus CAVYXZ01. The sequence continues at coordinate 300,766 of OZ245023.1, read as the reverse complement.
TCGTCAGCCTGGATATGGAAACCGGCGCGTTAGCAATCGTTGACCGCGATAACACGGTAGCGTCCACTAACTTCTTTCACGTTGATGCTGTCAACAATCGTCTGTTTGCCAGTCATCGGGGCGCGGCAGGCGGTGAACTCGTCGCGTTTTCAATTAACCCCGCGACGGGCAAATTAACCTACCAGAATCGGGCGTCAGCGGGCAATTCAGCCATCACTTACGTCGGCATGAGTCTGGACAAGCGTTTTGCCCTGACGGTCAATTATGCCAGCCCGGATTGTACCGGACGGACCAATGTCTTTCCCATTGCCGCTGACGGACAGGTACAGCCCACGTCGCAAACACTGGAGTATGAAGGCCACAGCGTCAACGAAAAACGCCAGGACTGTTCGCATCCGCACATGATCGACATTGACCCCACCGGCAAGCTGGTTTTTGTGCCCGACCTGGGTCTGGATAAGTTATTCATCTACGATCTGAATGGCGAGACTGGAACGCTATCTCCCCATGACCCGCCGTTTATGGTGCTGCCTCCGGGTTCGGGGCCGCGCCATTTCACATTTCATCCCAACGGCGAATGGTTATACCTCTTGAACGAATTGCTGGCGACCATTCAGCCCTATCGTTATGATGCCGCTGCGGGCACGTTAACACCCTTGACGCTGGTGCCGACCCTGCCGGACGATTTCACCGCGCCTAACACCGCCGCCGACATTCACATCACACCCGACGGCCAATATCTCTATAGCACCAATCGCGGCCATGACAGCCTCGCTATGTTTAAGATTGAGGCCGACGGCAACCTGACCTTGATCGGGCGTGAATCGACACGCGGTAATCATCCGCGCTTTTTCAATCTGGACCCCACTGGCACGTTCCTGATTATCGGTAACCAGCATTCACACAACGTCCTGACGTTTCGCATTGATTATGCCACCGGCAAGCTAAACTACACCGGGCACGAGATCGCCGTCCCCGCGCCCAGTTGCATCTATCCGTATATGTTGGCGGATTAAAAACGTCTATGTCAGCAACACCAGTCCACCAGGAAGTCTATCGGTTTCTGGCGTCAGCACCCAGTCATGCGGCGATCTTGTCTTTTCGTCCGTCTGAAGCCACCCAGCAGCGCATTCAACAGCTTCTGGCAGCCAATAAAATGGGGCAACTCAGTGCTGAGGAACAGGCCGAACTTGACGAATTTGAACAGGTTGAGCATTTTGTGCGGATGCTCAAGCAGCATACTTAGGAACTCATGAATAAGGCATGATGATTCTCGCCAAAACCCAAGACGATCATCAACTTTGGAATTCTAACCACATACTGTTTAGATCGAGTCCACTGAAGTGGACTTGGATACGCTAGGCCTCCATTTTAATCTGGGGCGCTAAAATTCTACCATCATCTTAATGCTCTTGGACGGATATTTGAATTGGAAGCTTGGAGATGTGTCCCTCATCCGCACACGATCTTGACCGCTGGAACCAGAAGGCCCAGGCATACGCCGAAACCAACGGCACCGATGATGATCGGGTCTGGTTGCAATTACGGGATGCGATGTGGGACTCGCTGGGTGATTTGAATGGCGCAAGTGTGCTGGATGTCGGTTGTGGGCATGGTTGGCTGGCGCAGAAAATGACCGAACGGGGCGCAACGGTCGTCGGTGTAGACGGTTCCAGCGAATTACTCAAGATTGCGCGGTCACGTTATCCTGCGATCAACTTTTTGCAGTATGATCCGGTAGCTGGCTTGCCGCCACTGGACCAGCAATTTGACCGCATCGTCGCCAATATGGTGTTGATGGACATCCCTGACCTCACCCTACTTCTGCGAGATCTTCGGTCTGTCATAAAACCGAGCGGTCGCTTTATCTTCACAATGACGCACCCGGTATTCTTTCAGCAGAAGACTCATCAAGATGCCGAAACCGGTGAGTATTATAGCAAGGTCACAGGTTATTTAGCGCCCCAGGTCTGGGATGTGGGCCACACCCATTATCATCGCAGTTTAACGGCCTATGTTGACCGGTTGCGTGTCAATAATTTTGCCGTCTCGCGGTTATATGAGCCGCCCCATATTTCATTGAATCAGGATAACAACCAGGAAGCGGCATTTTATCGCGACATTGCCAAGTTTATCTTGATCGAAGCAGTGCCGATCTGAGCCAGCGACGCCGCTAATCCGCCTCGTCGCGCAGCTTGAACGACACATTGACGCGGGCGCGATAGGCCACTACGTTGCCGTCCTCGACGCGCATGTCGAGCTTGGTGATCTCGGCGATGCGGATGTCATCCAGCGATTGCGCGGCAGTCTCAACCGCGTTCTTGGCAGCGGCCTCCCACGACTCCGTACTCGTGCCGACCAATTCGATTATCTTGTAAACACTTTCAGCCATCATCAGCTCCTATCTCAAAAAACGATTATTTGGTGGTTATTACGGAACTCTCCTTACGCCGGGTTGAGGCTTGGCAGTGGGTTTAAACCCACTGTTCTACCTCTGGGTGCGTGGCGTCAGTTACTTTCCTGAACTCCGATCAGCCATGATCGAAAACGGTTGCATTGGTGGTGATAAACATGCCGGTGCCGGTATTCATTGGCACGGGATCGGGAATGGGTGGGGCTGGTGGGTTAGGCTGCATAGCGGGCGCGATGACTTGCATCTTTGCGGTGAATGTCGTGCCCTTCACAATGACTGGCTTGCCACCGATTTTTGTTCGCATCGACGTTTGGTCTGCGCCCAGCGCCATAATGGTCAACGTGCAGACGCCCGGCGTGACAAAGCTGCCCGACATGTAGGGAATACCCGGCACGACGACCGTGGCTTCATCACCCTGCACACAGGCGTTCATTCGAACCGCAAATACGGTGGGGACGGAGCTAGTGATGATGCCAATCGCCGGGGCCAGCAAGATCGCCGCCCCAAAGGTCGGATTGAATTGCGCCTGATCGCCGGTTCGGATAATCTGATCCATGCTGTTGCACCTTCTCCTGACCAATCATCCTGCTCACTTTAGCATAGCATATTTTTCGGTTTATCGTGGTCCTTGACGGCGGTCAATGTCATCAGTTACTCTCAGCGCATGATCGCGCAATCTTGCACGGAGTAACCCCCATGACTCGCATTCTGGTTATCCCCGAACCCACATTGTATCAACGTGTCTTTACGCCGGAAGCCGATGCCGCCTTGCGCGTGTTGGGCGACATCAACTTTCTCGACCAACGCATCACCTCGGCGGAATTGGCGGCATTGATTGGCGGCTATGAGATTGTGATTACGAGTTGGGGCACCCCGCGCTTCAACGATGAAGTCCTGGCGGCCGCGTCCGATCTCAAGCTGATCGCCCATGCTGCCGGGTCGATTAAATCCCTGCTACCACCGCCCGTATTCGAACGCAATATTCTGGTGACACATGCCGCCGCCGCGATGGCCCAATCCGTCGCCGAGATGAGTCTGACATTCATTTTGATGCTGCTACGCCGCGTCATGGAATTCGATCAGGTGATGAAAGCCGGGGTTGAGTGGGAGGCGACGAAAGCTGTCGGTTGGGGGCTGGACATCGCCGGAACCCGCGTCGGCGTGGTCGGGGCGGGCTATGTTGGTCGGCGCATGATCGCGCTATTAAAGGCGGTGCGGGCCGAAGTGGTGGTGTATGACCCCTACCTGAGCGACGAACGGGCCAACGAACTGGGCGTGGAGAAAGCCGATCTCCAGCATCTGCTGCGAACCTGTATGGCGTTGACCTTTCATGCGCCCAAGACCGATGAAACCTACCATATGATCGGTGCCGAAGAACTCAAGCTGGTGCCCGATGGCGCGGCGTTTGTGAACACCTCACGCGGCAATGTCATTGACGAAGAAGCGCTCATCGATGAACTCCAAACCGGGCGCTTCTGGGCGGCGCTGGATGTGTTCGAGCGTGAACCGCTGCCGGTCGATCATCCGCTGCGCAAGCTACCCAATGTCGTCCTGATGCCGCACATGGCCTCAAAAACCACTCAGGCTGATGCGCGGATTGGTGAACTGATCGTTGATGAAGTGCGGCGATACTTGAACGGTCAGCCGCTGCGCTACCCCGTCACCGGCGACATGTTGGAGACGATGGCTTAGACAAACCTATCAGTTCAGCCCATCACAGCAGCGGATCGTCTTTTGCCAGTGGGCGCGACGTATTGCCGTCTGGCCCGTGCAGCTTCGCGTTCTCGCCCGGCCAGCGCAATCCATAATTGGGACCCACCTGCTGTTTATACCCGGCGTTGAAGTAGGTGCTGCTTGCCAGCCACTTGAGCAACTGTTGCAGCAGATCGTTTTTGAGCGCGGCGTGCTCATTGACAGCCCACAGATTCCAGAGTTCGTGCGGGTCGGCTAGCAAGTCATACAATTCACCCGCTTCCTGCCCGATGTAATACACCAGCTTGTGCGTCGCACTGCGTTGCATGATCTGATAATTATCTTCACAATATACGTATTGTCGGGGTTCGGTGGCTTCAGCTTCATCGCGCAGATAAGGCATCAGCGACCGTCCTTCAAAATAGGCAGGAACTGGCAACCCGGCGGCTTCGAGTATCGTCGGTCCCAGGTCGATTAATGACACCAGATCATCGGTTGACCACCCCTGCGGCGTGCCCGGATACTGGATAATCAGCGGGATGTGGACGATGGGGTCGTACATCAACCACTTATACGCCAGGCCATGATCGCCCAACAATTCGCCATGATCGGAGCAGAAGATAATCAGGCTATCTTCCAGCCAACCCCGCGCCGCCAGTGCATCCAGCACGCGCCCGATTTGCTCATCAACCGTCGTGATTTTGGCATAATAGTGGCGACGCATATGCGCAATATCGGCTTCTGACGCGTCACGTAAATCAATCTGCGATTCGTGATGCGTCGTCGCATGCCAGTGCTGTTGACCCAGGTGCTGGGGCGGCTTGTCGCCCAACTCACCTTCACGTAAAACTGCGCCCGGCAATGGTTTATTGGCATATAGATCGAGATGTCGCGGCAGTGGATCCCAGGGTTCATGGGGTCCCGTCAGGCCGACCTCCAGGAAAAATGGGCCATTCCCCTGGAAGTTCTCAATCCAGGCCACCGCCGATTGCCCGATAAAGACATCACTATGGAAGCGCTCCGCATAGTGCCAGGGCACGCCCTGAAATTTTTGCAGCCAGTCAGGGTCGCTCTGGTTGCGACCATTGGGCCGTTCCAGCCCGTGCAGGCTGAGGTAGCGTCCCCAATCATCATCACTGCCACCATTGGCCCGGTCCATGTTGGTTGGATTTTCGACGATGACACGCTCATGAAACCCACCGGCGACATCCCGCGGGCTGAAATGCATCTTGCCGATGTTGGCGCAGAAATACCCGGCATCGGCCAAATTCTGCACCCAGTTGCGCTGGTGTGCCCAGCGATGAAAGCTGTAGGTCCCGGTATTGTGCGCATACATGCCGGTGAAAATCGCCGCCCGTGACGCGATGCAGGTGGCGCCGGGACAGTAGGCCTGCCGGAACGAGAGACCATTGGCTACCAGCCGGTCCATATTGGGCGTTACCATGTGGTCATAACCCCAGGCCGCCAGCGTATCGAAGCGTTGTTGATCGGTCATGATGAGGATGATATTCGGTAGTTGCGTCATGGGAATCCTTACGCTGTCTTAATGCAATGATGCGACTGATTGTAACCTATCGCTCCCAAAATCGCCGGGTTATGGTGATGAATCGGCTTTATGAATTTGGAAATTCACGCACGATCACCGACAAAAACGAAGAAAAATATAAAATTTCCTGAAGTCCGTAAAATTAGCGTGACATTGATAGACAGTTGAGCGATATTGATGGTAACGTTATGTAATCAATGTAGAGTTTAGGAATTATCAATGTCTGAGATAGAGACAACCACTCAAGAAGCACCACCCAAAAAGCCATGGTGGCAACAACTGGAACGTGGTCAGGCCTTGATCGAATACTGGCCGACACTGCCCGCAGCCGTCATGGTCATGATTGCCGCTAGCGCAATCACCGGCCCCATCGGTCACATCTTCCAGCGAACCGCTGACGCCCTCAACCTGGAAACCTGTGGCACTGCACCGCCCGCTTACTTCACACTGCCCATCGGCCAAGTCGTGGAAATTATCGGTTCCGATTATGACAGCAAACATGACCGGTCCACCTTCACCATCAGCGTTCCCGGTGATAGCGACGTGGTCCTCGGCTTCAGTGAAGCAGATGTTGAGCGTATCTCCCAGTCGTCGGAGAATTTCGGAGATTTTGAGCAGGACCCAGAGACCGGCAAATGGGGTATCAAATCCGATGCTGACAGCGGGGGCGGTTCGCCGGTTTCAACCTCCGATGCGCGTGAAATCACACTGACATTGACCGGTGAGGTCGATTTCGTGAACAATCTGGAAGTGACAATTGTCGACGACGGTGTGGTGTCATCCGGCTTTATCTACACAACCGTTACCTATACCGGCGAGGATTGCGCCAACCAGTCCAGCAAAACATGGGGCAACAACGGCGTTGGTAACGGTTTTGATGATCAACCGCCTGGCCAACCACCCGAAAATGACACCTGTGAAGGCGCTGCTCCGGGTAGTCCCTGCAATGTCGGCGGCGTGAACAACGATAACGGTAATGGTGGCGGCAACGACGGCAACAATGGCAATAATGGCAACAACGGCAATTCAGTCTGAGCCTTCGCCTGACCACAATTAATCAAATGCAATATCCACACTTGCCCCTCTCATCTGGGGCAAGTTGATTTTCTCCAATCGATGTCATCAACTTGAGCAAGCTGGAACTGCCAGTATCGGATATTGACGCTTCTGTGATCTTCATATATTCGCTGCAAAACACTGTGACCCGCCTCATTCCTAAGTTTCTGTGAAAAATGTGTGACATTGTTAAAGAGTTGTGAAATAATTGATATGAAAACAAAAAACAATCAAGCGAAGCTACCACCATCAACATCGCCTGCTCGTAAATCAAGCCAATGATGCGCTGGTTGTAGTGTCGCCCAATACTCTGGAGATAATGAAGCATGGCTCAGCAAAGACGCAGTACGCATCGGAAACAAAAATCTGATTTCCCCATTTTCGATTATATTGACATGATGATGCCGCAAAAACTGCTGGCCCGATTCATGGAAATGCCCCGGCATGTGCGCTGGACCATCATCTCCAGCATCGCCTCATTATTCCTCCTGGTGGTCTTTCTGCGCGTTGTTCTTGGCGGTATCAACCAGTGGATAGAATCGCAAGGGTCGTTCCTATATGACTCCTATTATCTCCCGTATGATCTGACAGAGCGACCAGTCCCGATCTATCCTGAAACAATAACTGAAGCCGATCGTTTCGTCCTGCTGCCGGACATCATTGCCAATCAATATGTCCTGCAAATTCCGCCGACTGAAGAAGAGGTGCAGGCCGTGCGCCAGGCAGAACTTGATGCTTTCCTGGCGCTTTCGTTGCCCGTGGCAGACTCCTTAACTGTTCTACGGGAAACCCTGGGCGAACAACCTGGCGAACCGGTGGTAGCTACTGAAGCTGAGGCGGTCGTTGACGCGAGTGAACCGGTTGTAACCGACGACGGCGACGCTGTGCCCACTGCGGTGCCGACAGTCGATCCGATCCAAATCCAGGTTACCGCTCTCGATGGCGTGCTCACCCCATTGGTCACACTCAACGAAGCTCTGGGAGAAGCTGACTCAATTGATCTGGTGTACGAAGCTGCCGCCCCGCTTCAGCAGCAACTCAATATGCTGGAAGCTTCTGGGATTGGCTTGCCCCAGGGATTTGAGCCGTTCAAGCAACGGATTGATGAACTCACTCTGGTGGAACCGACCACGACTTATCAAAACAATGATTGCCTGATGGCTGCGCTGGATCCGAAATTCGGGAAAAATCACCTGACCGAGAACCCACCATGTACTATTACCCAGCGGGCGATGTTTGTGGAACAGGGTGAATATGTTGATCAAAATGGCAAAACGTTTAACGTGGTTGTCGCCGAATTTCCCCGACCCGTGGGGGCAGCATGGGCGGTCAAGCAACTATTCTATCGGGCGCGCTTTGTCGGCGTTACCGGGAATTTCGCCATTGACGACATCATCGAATACAATCATTTCTTAAGCCGGGCTGATGATGTTTACTCCCTGGCCTGGACACATGACAATTGGGTCTACAGCATCAGTGGCGCGTCAATTGCTGATATTGATGCAATGATGAAGGTGTTCCCATTCTAAACACAACCACCGGCTCCCGCCATTATTGAATCTTATAAGACCAGAGTCGTTCTGGTCTTATATTTCAGAAGCAACGTTACAAAATGCATACCACTTTACAACGAAACCGGTGTGACATTCGCATAGCTTTAGCGGTAATTAAGTTGGATGGTACTTTTTGAACCATCACAATGAATCATAGATGAAAGGTATAATCGTGAAACCCTCATTGTTTATCAGCCTCATACTGGCACTCCTGCTGGCGATCAGCATTCCACTGGCGGCCCAGGACGACATTTCGACCGATGACCTGACCGACGACGATGCCATCGTTCTCATTGGTGAACTGAGTTTTTCGGAAAACGGTGACATCATCATGACCGTCACCGACGAGGAGACCGGCGAAACCGAGATGTTTATCATCGCGCCTGCCGGAGCCTTTAATCCCTCAACGGTTGAGGATGGCGATGTCGTCATTATCATGGGACGTTTGTTGCCCGATGGCATGACCGTCCAGGCAGCGGAGTTTGAATTCTTCGTCGAGGAAGAAGAAGAACCCGAAGTTGATCCAGAAGCCACCCCTGAAATGGAAATGACCGAAGAACCGCCAATAGAAGAAGACGAAGAACCCGTTGTAACCTGTGGCAACAGCAATCATCCGGTAGCGGCTCGCTTCGCGGCTGAATTCGAGATGAGTGTTGATGACATTATGGCGATGCATTGTGATGGCAACGGCTTCGGTAACATCGCCCGTGCATTGTTGCTGGCCCAGAACGATGAGAATGGCGCGACTGCCCAGGATTTCCTGGACCGGCATCGCGGTGGCGAGGGCTGGGGCCAGATCGTCCGCGAGAGCGGTATGCATCCCTCCGAACTGGCACCGGGACAGATTGGTCGGAACCGGAACACCGATGAAGACGATTCTGATGACACGACCGCTGCATCCCAACCGGGTAATGGCAACGGACGGGGCAATGGCAATAGTGGCAACAATGGTAATAACGGCAACAATGGTAATGGGAACAACGGCAATAATGGTAACGGACGGGGCAATGGTGGTGGGAACAACGGCAACAAAGGCGGCAAAAACAAATAGCTGAAGCTGCATTCTTACCCCGATAACCCGTAAGTTTCATCCTCCTCCCGATCAGCCCCTCACCCGCAGGGGCTGTTTCTATGTCCTTCAAAAAGGTACATATGTACACCCTGAACCGCCGGTTGTGTGGTTCAATATAGAACGTATGTTCACAAACAGGAGGTTTGAGTATGAGCACTACCGGACGCACCGTCCGCCGCGAGGCGGGCTATGGCCGCAGTGACCGTCAGACATTTACTATCCCCAGCAGCGCCGATGGGTCAGCAGTCGCCGCCGTTGATCTAGACCGCAATTATGGCTTCATCGTGATTACCTGCGACGACGCCAGTAATATCGCAGCCGACACCACGCTCTCGGCCCAGGTTGCCGAGGATGACAGTGGCGCATTGAATCCGCTCTACATGCAGGACGGCAACGCGGCCTGGAACTCCGGCGTGTTGCCCACCAACGGCGGGTTTCGGTTCTGGCTGAGCCATGCCTTTGGCGTGCAGCGGCTGCGCCTCGTCCTGAGCAACAACACCAGTGGCGCGGTGACGTTGTATGTTTATGGCTTTGATGGGGCAGTGCGCTGATGACCATCGCCCAACCGCAACGGCGCGTGCAATTATTTTCTGCGCTCGATCCGTTTGAAGGGTTCGTGCGTCAGTTGAACCCGGTATTCTGGTTGCCGCTAACCGAAAGCAGTGGCAGCCTTGCCGACAACGCGCTGTACACTGCCGCGCCGGGAGCCGAACTGCTGACCAATGGTGATTTTGAGGCCGGGGTGTTGACGCCCTGGACCGTGATTAACAGCCCCCCGACGGCTGCGGTCGTGAGTTACAACGGATCACAGCAAGCGCATGTCATTTCCGATGCACCATTTGAGGGCATCATCCAGGGGACGGTATCGGTTCCGAATGCTGGTGATACCGTCACTGCCGAATTCGACCTGGACATTGTTACCGGGACTGTGCGCTATCGCCTGGAGTCAACCGATGACATCGAAACTTATGCAGCTGGCGGTCATAAAGCAGAACGGGCCATCGTAACAACCACTTTCCCCGATTTCCGCCTGGATACCAATTCGGGTGTTGGTGAATTCTACGCGGATAACGCCAGCCTAAAAAAGACCGGTGAACTGGATGGTCTGATCGCCGGAACGACCACATTGGGACAAAACGGGCGGAGCGGCGGGAACCATGCCTATCTTTTTGATGGCGCGACCAGCCTGCTGACCGTCACCAATCGCGCCAGCATTCAGGGGTTAACCGATTTCAGCCTGTGGGCGTTGTTCAATCCGAGTGATGCCGGTGAAGGCGACAGCGGAACGTTGTTCGCGAAAGACGGCGAATTCGAATTGCGCTTCAACAGTGCCAGTCGGGATCTGATCGCGACGGTCAACTACGGCACGACCAACGCCAGCGCGACGACCAGCACCACGCTCAGCACGGATGCCTGGCACACCGTTGGGTTACGAATTGACGACAGCAGCAAAACGATTGACATCTTCGTTGATGGCGTGGAAGCCAGTTATGCCAGCCAAACCGCCGGGGCGGGCAGCCGCGCCAGCAACACCAATGACCTGATTGTGGGCAATAACGCGGCCATCAATCAGACGCTGGCGGGGTTGTTGGACGAGGTGCTGGTGGTTGACCGGATTCTGACGCCCAATGAATTTGCCTTGCTTCATCGGCTGGCTTGAGGAGGATTCATGCGCCTGTATTATGTGATTCATGACACCCACGCGACGCCGCAAACGCCCACCCAGCGGCGGGAGCAGCTAATCAACTGGCGGAATCAACCCTTTGCCCGCACGTTAGCGACGCGACGCACCGGCCCTAACGAGCAATTGGTCGCCCTGAAGACCGATCCCACCGGCGCGTATCGGCTGGGCGGGATTGATGTGCTGAACCCGACCACACGGATTGTGCTGGATGTCGAGGCTCGGCGCATTGATGGCCGTTTTAGCCAGCTACACCGCCAGCTTGAATTGGTCGTCCAGGCCGAATTGCGCACCGCATTACCCCCCGATGACACCGCCCGCGCCAACGATCTAGCGGTGACAGTGATCGCCTGGGGCCAGCGTTCAGACGCCATCGCCGCCATCCGCAGCTATTTACAGGCCAATGCCGCCCTATGGTATGGTAGCTAATGGCACATGAATTTAAATAACAAGAATCGGCACCGGCTAATTCTAAATGCCACCCCCACCTGACCTCCCCCAACGCATTGGGGGAGGTGTCAGTCGCAGGCTGACGGAGGGGGTCAAAGCACACATTTGCGACGAATCCGTGTTTCCTGAAATTAGGTTATCTCCATCAGTTCGCACTCACACCCAACAGCGGATCCACCCCGGATGCGCTGTTTTTGATTCGCTCGTTGCCGCTGGTAGATGGGGTATAATCCGGCGCGATTGGTTGAATAAATTTTGCTTGAAAGCGAGATCGTGATGGCGATAAAAATTGTTGATGTCGAGCGCATCGTGGTCGATGTGCCGTTTACGCCGCGCTGTACCCGCTGGAATGCGTTGCTGGTGTGGCAGTGGCGCATCAGCGAAGTGATCCGGGTGACGACCGACGTGCCCGCTATTGTGGGCTATGGCGAGACGTTGTTGCACTATAGCTGGGGGCAAGTTTCCGATGCAGCTATCGAGCGGGTGAAAGGCCAGAATCCGGCTGATTTCCTGGGGGACGATTCGCTGGGGCCGGGCCTGCAGATGGCGCTGTACGATGTCGTCGGTCAGGCGCTGGGCGTGCCGCTATACCAGCTTTTAAACCTGCCCAAAGTCCGCGACTGGTGCCCGATTGCGTGGTGGAACACGAAGATGTCACCGGCGGACCTGGCCGAAGAAGCACAGGCGGCGCTGGCAGCGGGTTATGTGACGCATAAGTTCAAGGCCCGCCCCTGGCTTGATGTGTACGCCCAGGTTGACGCCATCAGCGCGGTGACGCCGCCGCATTATCAGGTCGATCTGGATTGGAACAACATGCTCCTGAATGCTGGCAATGCTACGCCGGTCCTGACCGAACTCGATAAATATGAGCGGGTTGCGATCTATGAATCGCCGATTATGCAGCATGATGTCGAAGGGCAAAAACTCCTCCGCAGCAAAGTGCAACACCCGATTGCCTTACACTTTGGCGTGCCGCCGTTCTCAACCGCTGTTCGAGATGAAGTTTGCGATGGCTTCGTGATTGGCGGCGGCGTCAATCGTGTGCTGACGCAGGGCACGCTGGCGGGGGCCTTTGAAAAACCGTTCTGGCTCCAACTGGTGGGCACCGGCATCACCACCGCCTTCGCCGCGCATCTGGGGGCCGCGTTGCCGTTTGCCCAGTGGCCGGCGATTACCTGTATGAACAACTACATTGATGATTTGCTGGTTAAACCGTTGCTGATTCAAGCCGGTTTCATGCGTGTTCCCGAAGCACCGGGGTTAGGCGTACAAATTGACGAAGATGCAGTGACCAAATATCGGATGGAACCGCCGTTTTCGTTGCCCAAAGAGCCGCATATCCTGTCCGTCATCTGGCCGGGTGGGCGGGTGATGCACTATGCTGATATGAATAGCCAGATGTGGCCCGATTTCCGCGCGGGCAATCAGCCGGTGCAGGAGCGGGGCGTCGAATTTGAAATCTGGCGCGATGATGGCTCACCCGAATGGCGTGACCTGTTTGCGCGGTTAGCTGATGGCCCCGTTCGGGATCAACGATAGGAAAGGACGATTCTATGCGCTACGGTGAACAGACCTGGCAGGCCATCGCTGATTTGACGGAGCGCGTTGTCGTCTTACCGCTTGGCTCCATGGAGCAACACGGTCATCATCTGCCGTTATTGACCGACACGATGATTGGCACCGAAATTATGCGCCGCGCCGAGGCCGAAATTGGTGACGATGCGTTGTTTCTCCCCATGCTGTGGGTCGGTGCGTCCGATCATCATCGGGCGTTCCCCGGCACTGTCAGCGTCAGTAGTCCCGTCTATGTGCAGCTTTTAGAGGATATGGTCGAAAGCCTGATTGGCAGCGGATTTCGCCGCATTCTGCTGGTGAATGCCCATGGCGGCAACATCACGCCCGGTAATCTGGCACTCTATAATGTGCAGCGCCGCCATCGTGACCGCAACGATTTGTGGCTGGCCTTGTGTACCTGGTTTGTGGTCGCCGCGCCACAGATCGCTGCCATCGAAGCGCTCGAACAGAAACATGTTTCCCACGCCTGCGAACTGGAAACCAGCATGATTTTGCGGCTACGTCCGGAACTCGTGCGTATGGAAGCCGCGCGTGGCGCGAATATTCCGTTTGAGTCGGCCTTCTATGCGCCGGATTCCAGCCGCGCCAGCCGGGTGAACGTCGCCAAAATGTTCGAGCATGTCACCGCGACCGGTGCGCTGGGGCATCCCGAAACGGCGACCACCGAAAAAGGCGAAAAATTGTTTGATCGGGCCGTCGCGGAGGTCGTGAGTTTGATTCGTGAGGTCGCTACCTGGCCGGAACTCCGCCCGGATTAGCGAATGTTTTCGCTAATGAAAACCAAAACAGGCCCACCGAAATTGGCGGACCTGCGCGGTACTGAAGCGATATTCAGCAGCTAATCAATCGTGGCGACGAAGTGCGTATATAGCTGCTTCAGGTCGTCATATTGCTTGTTGAAATCAGCAGTCGACATACCAAAATCTTTGTCACCAACGCCTTTATCCTTCGCGAAATTCGGGCCGATCATGAAGCCCCATTGCAATGCGCCACTCGCCTGATTGTCGCGGACATGCCGGTTCAGGAAGCGTTCGGTCGCAGCCTTGCGGTCGCCCGCCTGTGATGCGCCAATCTCCGTCCAGAAGAGTGCGCGTCCCGTCTTTGCGGCGGCGTTGATGTCGGCCTGGGCGCGATCTTCCTGGTCCCAGTCCAGGTTCGCATCGCTTTTGTCTTTGTGCTGATAGGCATGGCACGAGATGACGTGAATGTGCTGGCGAGCAGCGTAAAATTCCTCGGCGAACTGGTTCAGGTCCCGGCTCGGCGGCATGATGTGTGCCACGTTGATGATGCCAATGCTGATCGGATGTTTTTTATCCAGATCATAAATCGCGGCGGATACATCGTCCACAAAGCGGGCAAACCCCTTGACATCCTCTTCCTCGGCATCGGCAGGGTAGATCGCCGGTTCGTTCATCAGTTGCCACATGCCCACCCCCGGATGGTCGCGGAACTCGGTCACGAGGTGCTTGACCAGCGGCAGATAATGGGTCTTGTAGTGCCCACCGTTGAAGTAATCCTTGTGCAGATGATTGAAGTCCGACTCTTTATGCCATTTGTCGTCACCCTTCGGGTACATCGACTGGTTCTTAATCGAGTCGGCGAACACGACGATAGCCAACATTCCCGCCGCACTGATCGCATCCAGGGCGGTCCGCGTCTGGGCGACAATTTCATCATGCGTAAACTCAGTGTGGGCGGCAAAGAACCGCACCCAGCGCATGTTCATGGATTTGGCTTCCTGGCAAAAGATGCCCCGGTCGTCCGCGTTAACATGCTCCAATTTGTGGAAGTCAAAATACGCCAGTTCGCGGATGTTCACACCTAATGCCGGTTTCGTCGCCCCATCAATCGCCAGCACGGTGCGTGTCCCCTTCCGTGCCAATTGAAACCGTCCCATTAGCGGTGCCGGGTTGGGTCCAGCGGCAGCAGCGGTGATGGTCGCCGGTTCGGTTGGAGTCACCGGAGTCGCGCCGGTGGCGGTGAAGTCCGAGGGGGTAGTGGGGGTTGATTCCCCGTCTACGTGCACCAGATAGTGACGGCGATCAACACTGGGATTCACCCGCTCCGCGACCCACGTGCCGCTGAGATGGGCGGGTTCGAAGATTTCGCGCCAGTGAATCTGGTTATCATCGACAATGGCCGGGTTGGAGACCAGCAACTCGGTATTCTCAAAGGCTTCCCCGGCAAACGTCGCGGGACTGATGACGCGACGGCTGCGCAGATTGACTTTCTCAATGTTGACACGCATCCGAATGCGATGGGGTGCTGCTTCGGGTGTGTCTGGCTCGGTCGGTGTGGGCGCCACGACAACAGGCGGCTCGCTGGGGGCGGGTTCCGCCGGTGGTGGCGTTACTGGAATCGGCGCTGGCTCAATCCGCTCTGCGGCGACCAGATAGACTTCTTTAGGATCAACATCAGGTGGTACCCGTTCGACGGCCCAGCAGCCGCGTAAGTCAGCCGGTTCGGTGATCTCGCGCCAGGTGAGACGGCCTTGAACGACGCCAGGATCAAATACCACTAACTCGGCCCCTTCGAGAAGCCTGACTTTGAACGTTTCTGGGGCGATCCGGCGTTCGGTGCGGATATTGAGGAATTCGTTATCGACCCGCATCAGCAGTGTCCGGCGCGGTTGTGTGGGGGCAGGCGGCGGTGTCACCACGCCTGCCGTCCCGGCGATGCGAGGCCGCAAAAATGAACTGGGCCGCTGATAGTGCGCCGTCACAATCACTTTGCGATCTTCAATCGTCAAGTTTTTGTCCGGCCAGTGCCAGGGTTTTTCAATCAGCAAATCATCACCGGTTAAGCCGATGTCAAAGTGAAGGTGCGCGGGAAAGATGTTATCAATAACAGCGGTGTCAGCGATTTTTCCCAGCAAATCACCGGCGGCGACGACATCATCCTTTGTGACTGACAGGTCGGTGAGATGCCCATAGCGACTACAGGTAAATGTGTTATCGTGGTCGTGCTTGATGACAACCAGGCCGATCCAACTATCGTCACGCATCTGTGCGTAAACAACGGTTCCAGCGCCGATAGCTCGTACTGGTTCGCCAATATCGGCGCCAAAATTCAGGTTCACATCTTCGCCGGTGTGGACTGCTTCACTGTCCCCTAAATCATAAACATCCAGAAAACCATTGGAGATGTGCCAGGGCGGTTGCGGATAACGGCGGTCGGTACAATCGTCAACAGGACTACACCAGTTTGCCATAAGATTGATCTCCTCTTGTAAGTAAGATGAGCATGGAATGGGTGGAGATGTTCAATGTACGCTCAGGTTACTTCATCGTAGGTTATAATAACGACGTTGCCACACCAATAAATGGGGGTTAAGGCCAGAACGGGATAATGTTGTCCTGGCCGCGTACATGAAATTATTCCTTGCCGGAATCGGCGGGCGAGGTTTCGTACTGGCGTAGCGTCTCCAAATTGAGATTGACGCCCAGGCCGGGCCTGTCCGCTGGCACCTGCAAATGACCGGCCTCAATCCGCAGCGGCTCGTCGATCAGGATGTTGTAGCCGGAGAGATCGTAACGGTGACATTCCAGCTTATAGAAGTTGGGCGTCGTCATCATCACCTGCGCCCCGGCCATAACATTGATCGGCCCGCTGGCGTCGTGCGGCGAGATGGGGATGTAGTAGGCTTCGGCCAACGTCGCGATTTTCTTCAACTCGGAAATGCCGCCGGTCCAGGTGACATCGGGCATGACGAAATCGGCCAGATTGTTTTCAAAGATGGGTACGAATTCCCAGCGTGTGTGCAGCCGTTCACCCACGCAGATCAGCGTATTCACCTGTTCCTTGACCTGTTTGAGCGCTTTCCAGCTTTCGACTGGCACCGGCTCCTCAAACCAGAAGATATTATAGGCCGCCATCTTATTTGCCAACCGCACCGCTGCCGGTACATTGTACAGACCGTGTGCGTCAATCAGAATTTCGAAATCCGGGCCAACGGCGTCACGGGCCGCTGCCAGAATATCCAGCGCTTCGGCTTCGACATCAGCGGGCAATTCGCCATCCACGTAACCAACATTGCCCGATTTGAGGTTGTGAATCATCGGGTCCATCTTGAAGGCGCTGAACCCGGCGGCTTTGATCTCTTTGGCGGATTCACTGATCGTTTCCGGCGATGTCGGCGCATACGGGTGGCAGTACAGGGCGATGCTGTCGCGCACCGGGCCGCCCATGAGTTGATAAATCGGCT
This sequence comes from Phototrophicaceae bacterium, assembly GCA_965223835.1. GTDB lineage: Bacteria > Chloroflexota > Anaerolineae > Aggregatilineales > Phototrophicaceae > CAVYXZ01. The sequence goes on along the minus strand of OZ245023.1, from coordinate 283,524 downwards.
GGCCCAGCACCTTACCGCGAATATCCCACAGCGCAATGTCGATGGCACTGATGGCAGCAGTGGTCGCGCCCCGTGTCCCGACATAGGTCATGCCGCGAAAGATTTTGCCCCACAATGCTTCGATGTTGGCCGGATTCTCGCCCTTCAGCCACTCGCCGATCTGGTCAATATAAGCGGCAATTGCGCGATTGGCGACCGGGCCGGGATAGGTCGTCACCTCGCCCCAACCGGTGATGCCTTCATCGGTCTCCACCTGTACGAAGACAAAGCCGCGCCTGCTGGGGTCGCGCACTTCATCGGTTCCGGGATTCATATCCCAGGGGATTTTGACGTTCCAAGAACGAATATTGGTAATTTTCATGAAGTTATTTTCCTTGTGAATAATTCGTAGAGGGACGGCACGCCGTATCCCCCTACAGATAATTTCCCCACTAAACCATTAGTTTCCCAGCGGATTCGACAACCTGCCCAGCTTTTCCACCTCGACGGTCACTTCATCGCCGGGCTTCATCCATACTTTGGGGTCCATGCCCAGGATTACACCCGATGGGGTGCCGGTGGTGATGATGTCGCCGGGTTCCAGCGTCATAATGTGGCTGGCATAGCTGATGACCTCCGCCACGCTGAAGATCATATCGACGGTGTTCTCGTCCTGGCGTAGTTCACCGTTGAGCCAGGTCTTGAGTTGCAGCGCTTGCGGGTCGCCGACTTCATCCGCCGTCACCAGATAGGGGCCGATGGGCATGAATTTGTCCAGCGTCTTGCCGATGAGCCACTGGCTGGTCGTCATTTGCAGATCACGCGCGCTGACATCATTCCCGGTACTGTAGCCGAAAACGTAATTCAAAGCGTCGGCTTCGGCTACATCACGGGCCGTTTTGCCCATGACCGCCACCAGTTCGACTTCGTAATCATACTCGGTGGCGACAGCGGGCAGGGGGATGGTCTCACCCGGCGCGGCGATGCTGTTATTGAACTTCGAGAATAGAATCGGCGTGGTCGGGATGGCTGCCCCCGATTCTTCCGCGTGCTTGCGATAATTCAGCCCGACGCAGATAATTTTGCCGGGATTAGGCACACTCGGTCCCGGTTGGGCGTCGCTGAGGATGGCGTTTGCCGGTGGGTTGTCGGCCATTGCGCGTAGGGCTGATAACGCCGCTTCACCTCCAGCCAATAGAGACTCAATTGTTGTGGGGATGCCGGTGCCGCCCGCCGCAACGGTGTCAATGACTCCAGCACTGATCTGGATGCCCAGCCGATTGTCGGGTTGGATGGTCAATAATTTCATGTTGGTCGCTCCTGCATATGCAATGAAAATACGCTAAGAGCATACCGTTTCTGGCGCGTCTCGGCTACGAACCATTTTGTCTCAATTTTTGAAGTGTCACTTACCGAATGAAGCGCCAACCAAGTAAAAAATTTAGTTGAGCAAAGAATGCAAGGCTATCATCATGCAATTGAAGATGATTCAATGGGCTGCCAGCAACAATCAGCCTTATGCGCGCTCCGCCAATCGCTGTTCACTCGCATCGTGGGCATTCGCCAGCAAGTGGTCAATCGTCGGACGCGGACGCACCACGAACGCCATCTGGTAGGCACCGAGACCCCGGAAAACGCGATTGAAGGCCTGATTAAGTTTCAATAATGTGCGCGACAACCCATTATCGCCCACAGCCAGCGGATAGGGCGCGGGGATGGCATGGACTTCGAGGATGTCGTAGCCGGTGGCTTTCAACGTCCGCGCCATGCTGCCAAAGGTGAACAAGCGGCGGTGATCGCGGTCCAGAATCCCCTTCTTACCATAGTTGAACTGGCCCAACAGGAGCATCAAGCGCACGACGGCAAACGCCACATTGCCCGTTGTGATAATCAATTTTGGCGGGTCATGACGCGCATACTGGCGACGCAATTTGAGTAGGAACGCTTCCGGGTCATGGATGTGCTCGATGATGTCCAGCATCAGAATCAGGTCAAGCTTCTCGACATCCAGGTCAAAATCTTCAACTTCGGATTGGAGCGTTTGCTGGGAATAGAGTTCCGCCATTGGGTGAATATAGCGATCGACCGAGATTACCTGCGCCCCCTGGTCGTGCAGGGCTTTGGTCATGTAACCCGGCCCCGAACCGAGATCAAGGATCTGCATCCCGTCAGTAACCCGGTCGAGCGCGAATTGGTGCGAACTGGGATAGCCGAGCTTCAGCGTATAATACTCGTTGGTATCGTCGTAATCGAAACGCGGATCATACAACAATCCCAGCGGCACCGCCCGTGAGCGCAGGGTTGTCAGCAAAATCAGCAGGCCATAGCGCCAGCCGTTGACGTGCGAGATTTCATCACCATAGTAGGTTGGGATCGGAATCTCCATAATGCGCTGCCCCGAATCCAGCATCTGGATGATGATGTCGGTGTCGAAGTCGAAGTAACTGGAATTAAACTTGAACGGCACACTGTTAAGCGCACTGGTGCTGTAGGCGCGGTAGCCGGAATGAAATTCAGAGAGATGACTGCCCAGCAGTTTGTTCTGGCAGAACGTCAAAATCTGGTTGCCAACCCACTTATATAGCGGCATCTTCCCCTTGAGGGCGTCCATCCGATTGAGCATCCGCGACCCGAACACCACATCTGCCTCGTCGTTGATAATCGGGCGAATCATGTTGTCCAGAAATTCGGGTGCATATTGACCATCGCCATGCAGCAGAACCACTGCATCAAAACCCTGCTCAATCGCGTAGTGATAGCCCAGTTTCTGATTACCGCCATAGCCCTGATTGACGGGACTGTAGAGAATCTTAATCTGGCGGTCAGGATGGGCGGCAATGTAGTCGTTGGCCCGCTCAAACGTCTGGTCTTGCGACTGGTCGTCAATCACCAGCACTTCCAGGTCATAGTCGGGGTTATCCCAGACGGTCTCCGGTACACGGTCCAATACACTCGCGATGAAGGCCGCAGCGTTATAGCTGACAACGAATATCAGCACGCGTTGTTTGCTCATGATGGGTTATCCTTCTGCATTCAAGTCGAGTTGGTCGCGCAGGCTGGCCGCAACCCACACATCGGGATACGCTTCAGCGAAGTCCAACTCCGACATATACTGATCCAATTCCGGGTCGTCCGCGCGATAGTCACCGATAATGACCAGCGGTTGTTCCCGCTGCCAGTATTCAAGCTGGGTTTCGCCGCGTTGTGTTGCGCCATGCTCATCGGTATCGCGGTAGCTCATGAAATTGTGATAATCAGATAGATAATAATAGAGGCCGACATCACCCATCACTACGACATCAACTGGCACCGCTGCCCGCACCGCCGCCATCGCCGCCGTTTCGGCAATCGGCTTACGCAACTCAAAGGGCTGAAATTCAGCGAGGTGAGCGCCAGCATTAAACACCAGCGACACCACCGCCAGACCAATCCCCAGGCCGGTGCGCCAGGGGCGCAGGCGTCCAGTCGGCTGCAGGCCACGCATGAGAAAACCCGCCGTTCCAATCGCCAACAACGGCCAGAAATGATAGGTATAGTGGGTGAACGGCGGCACCCCGGTTAATGGGAGCGCAATCAACCACGTGATGATGAGAATCAGGAAATGCCGATCAGCCGGGCGATGCCGGTATAGCGCCGTTATGACCGTCAGAAACAGTAAAAAAAACTCCACCGGGCGCAGCAAAAGCAAACGGGCATAGCGGATCAACTCGTTAAATGATGATGGATCGCATTGAAAACATGATGACGGAATCGAAAAGTAGGCGGCTGGGTCGGGCAAGATATGTACCATGATGTACAGGCTGCCCGCGACCAGACCACCCAGACCAAAGTAAACGGGACCGGTATTCAAAGTCAACCGCCGTTCGACTCGGATCGCATTGAAAAACGTAATTGCGTACCAGACGCTCAGCGCAACGCCATACACGATGCCGATGATATGAAATTCAGCGGACAGGACCACCGCCACCCCGGTAGTAACGTGTAGCCAGGGTTTGTGCTCACGAACCGCGTGGATATGCAGCAATAAGACGAGGCTATAGGCCAACATACCGGGCGCATCCATGCGTACGATAAAGCTGTAGACTGGACTCGTGCTGACGAGGGTAAACACCAGCGCAGCGACTCCGGCGGCCCGGCTCTCCCACCATTTTTGCGCTACAAAATACATGACAACAGCAGTCAGCAGGTTGAGGCCGATCATTAACAAACGGGCGTTCACCAGCGTCACACCCACCAGCTTCATCCAGCCCACCAGCAGGTAAATGCCATAGCCGGAGCCACTACCGGCGACGATATTGGTGTTACTGTCCAGCCGCCACATATATGGTGTCAATTCGCCGCGATCAACGAAGTTCTGGCCGATGTTGAGATAATAATTCTCATCATAGTGCAGCCAGACCGGCGCAGCGGCAGCGAACTTCAGCAGAACGCCTAACAGGCTGAGCACGATAATCGCGTAAAGGACCCGGCGAGACGACTGGTCGGACGGCAGGATATGAGTCATGGCACCTTAAATCATCAGCAGCGTATCCCTATCATTATATAGTGGTTCGGTCGTGCCATTACCTTGAGAGCGGTATGTCGGGAACGGGACGGTTCGCATTCCGCTCAATCATCTGAACCCAGATCAACATGAGGTGCAATGCGAGCCGTCGTTTTCAGGCGCTGAACATCGTGCTGCGCTTCTTCATCTTGAGCTGCTAATGCCAGATTGAGGCGATCAATTGCCAGAATCACCACCTGGGTTTTGGTAAGACCTCGCGTATCACTGATGGCGTTGATCTGGTCGAGCGTGTACTCCGGCAACCGCACATTAAATTGTTGGGACATAATACGACCTCCCCAGAAAATCAGACAAATGCTGACATTGCTATATAATGTATAGTATATTGCTATACATTGTCAAGTAGATTCAGTGTCTGGGAAGATTCGTGCGTGACATCATTCAGCCCGCAGCAGCTTAAAGGCAATGCGCCGCCCATAGCCACCACGTGCCAGCGCAATCCACAGCTTGACTAGTTCTTCTAACATCGCCGCATTACTCAACGGACCGGCATCGACGACTTCAAAGCCCAGCGCTTCAGTCAGAGTCTTTACCGTACTTTTAGCTGCCGCATCATCACCGGCGATAAACATTGTCGGGACTTGATCGCCAAAATCAGGATGGTCCATATTCTCGGCACCAATGGTGTTGAACGCTTTGACAACGGGCGCACCGGTGATGTGGGCGATGTCTTCCGCTGCTGATCCGACGCTGCCCGCGGGACCCGGTCCAAACCGATTGGTGGCATCAATAATGATCTTGCCCGACCAATCGTGCACGCTACGCAGCAAGTCCGGCAGTGCATCCCAGCCAATGGCGACGACAATCACCGTGCCGAACGCGACCGTATCGGCCACCGTTCCGGCCTGCGCATTGGCACCGATGTCGCCAATTAGCGACTGCATTTTCTCACTCTGTGGATTACGCGAACTGAACATGATCGCGTGACCTTCTTTGGCCCAGCCGCGTCCCAGCGCACTACCGACATTGCCCGCACCCAGAATCCCGATGTTCATCACATTTTCTCCCATTAAACTTTGCCTGAGTATAAGGATGCAAACGTAACCCTGTCCACTGGAAAAATGGGCAGTGCAATCGATTGACAAACGAAACAAACGTTCTATAATCGAGGTGTTTTATAATGCCACAGGACAAGACCAAATGAAAATCAGCGTTCTAACCAGACATTATCCCGGCAGGCAACATGCTAACCATTGATCTTGATGTCGCCCGACGCTTTATTCTGGGTAAGCAGGGCTTGTGGCCTGGTCGGCGCTGGCAGGGCATTGATGGTACCGCCCAGGCCATGCGTGAGATGGAGTATTTGCAACTCGACCCGCTACAGATCATCGCCCGCAGTCATGACATCAAGCTGCACAGTCGCGTGCTCGATTACACGCCGGGCCTGTGGGAAGATGTGACCTATGCGCAGCGCCAGTTCTTTGATTGGGGTGGCTGGCTGGCGACGCGTCCCATGGATGAGCTACCCTACTGGCGGGTGGTGATGCGCCGGGAGCGCGAAGGTGATTCCAATGGGGACTCCCGCATCCGCCAGATGGGGCACGAACACGCGGCGGCTGTAGCCGAAATGCGGTCGATCTTGCAGGAGCGCGGCACAGTAAGCAATCGTGACTTCAAGGCCGCCAAACGCACCCGAACCCAGAGTTATCGCGGGCGCAAGGATAGCTCACTGGCGCTGTATTATTTGTGGCGCACGGGCGAGGTGATGACGCATCATCGCGAAAAGTTCGAACGCGTCTATGCCCTGACAGAAGCCGTCGCGCCGACGGATCTCATTTACGAACATGACGCCGCCGAAACTGATCGTTTCCTGATGAAGAAGGACATCAGTTTTTCCGGTCTGTCTCGCCTGAGTCGGTCGGCTGATGCCTATCATCGCGGGGTACCGTTAAACCAGGTCAAACAGTGGCGCGAGACACTCCTGGCTGATGGCGACATTATCGAAGTCAAGGTCGAGGGCTGGAAGTACAGCCACTATGCGCTCAGCCGTGATGTTGAGCTACTCACTGAATTGAACGTCGGGCGAATACCCGCAGCCTGGGAACCGCTGGATACCACCACGACCGAAGAAGTGACCTTTCTCGCCCCGCTCGATCAAGTCAGCGCACGGGGCCGTGCCAAAGTGGTCTTCGATTTCGATTATGTGTGGGAGGTCTATAAACCGGTCGACAAGCGCAAATACGGCTATTACACGCTGCCGATTCTGTGGGGCGACCAATTGGTGGCCCGCTTTGACAGCAAACTGGACCGAACGACGAACACCTATATCATCCTCGGCTTCTGGTTGGAGGATGAAAAACTCGGAAACGACGAAGCCTTTGCGGAGGCATTGGCGCGGGGGTTTACCCGCTTCGTCACGTTTCTGGGGGCGGATACGCTGGATGCCAGCGCGATTAACGAATCGCTGCTCCGAAAACGCCTGAACCGGTGACTTGACCACGAACTTCCCACGCGGTTATTAACCTTACTGCTTATCCAGGTAGTAAAAATAATCCGGCCAATCATAGACACGGGCCAGACCGTGTAAGATCTCTACACAGAGATGATCGCCGCTTTCATAATCCTTCGACCAATCAGCGACACATATATACCCAATGCCGCAAGCGGGGCTGGCGCGATCTTGTACTCCTGCACGGTAAGCCGAGTAGCGGAAATCCGCTAAGAATTTGTAGACACCGTTCTCACTTCAGCTTGTTACAATAGCATGGTAATTTGTGGAAACTGCAATGATCGCCAAAACGTTGATGATTCAGGGCACGATGTCGTCAGTGGGCAAAAGCCTGCTGGTGACAGCGTTGTGTCGGATATTTGCGCGGCGGGGTATCCGGGTGACGCCCTTCAAAGCGCAGAATATGTCCAATAATGCTGCCGTCTGTGCTGATGGCGGCGAGATCGGGCGGGCACAGTATACGCAGGCGCTGGCGGCAGAGCTGGAACCCCGTGTCGAGATGAACCCGGTGCTGCTCAAGCCTGAAGCCGATGCGCGATCGCAGGTGATCGTCATGGGTCGCCGCTGGGAAACGCTCCCGGCGCGAAATTATTATGAACACAAGGCCGCGCTGTGGGCCAATGTGACGTCGGCGCTGGACACCCTCCGCCGCGAGTATGAGCTGATCGTGATCGAAGGTGCGGGGAGTCCGGTTGAACTGAACCTCGTGCGGGGTGACATTGTGAATATGGCGGTGGCGCGTTATTTGCAAGCACCGGTTTTGTTGGCGGGGGATATTGACCGGGGTGGTATTTTCCCACAACTGCTCGGCACGCTCGATTTGCTGGAACCGGATGACCGCCCATTGGTGCGTGGGTTGCTGGTCAATAAATTTCGGGGTGACATCACATTATTCCATGAAGGTGTCGCTATCCTCGAACAACGCGGTGGTGTACCCGTGCTGGGCGTGATTCCCTATTTGCACCGGCATGGAATCCCCGAAGAAGATGCAATTGCCATCGAACCGCAGAATCGACCGGCGACTGCTGAAGGGGGATTGGATATTGCAGTCATCAATTTGCCCCGCATCGCCAACTTTGACGACTTTGATCCACTGGCGGCGGAACCCGGCGTCACCGTGCGCTATGTTGGTCACACTTTGGGCAAACCGGACGCGATCATAATCCCTGGCACAAAGAGCACGCTGGCGGACTTGCGCTGGCTGCGTGAATCAGGTTTGGCGGCGGCGATTATTAAACAGGCTCAAGCGGGTGTGCCCGTCGTTGGCATCTGCGGTGGTTATCAGATGCTGGGGAAGATCGTGCGCGATCCGCAGCAGATCGAATCCATGCAAATAGCGTGTGCCGGGCTGGGTTTGCTGCCGATTGAGACCACCTTTACCAGTGAGAAAGCGACTTACCAGGCCGCAGCGCAGGTGATGAGTGGGGCAGGGTGGCTGACTGACATCATGGGACAGACGATTAGCGGTTACGAGATTCACCTGGGCCAGACGACCGGTGGTACCGCCTGGCTCAATCTCACGCAGCGCAATGGTCAGGCGGTTGACCTACATGATGGGGCAATTAGTTCTGATGGTTGCTTATGGGGTGCCTATTTGCATGGATTGTTCGCGAATATCAATCTCCGGCGGGCGTGGCTGCGATCTTTAGGCTGGCAACCAACCCAACCCGGCGTGGATATTAACCTGAACACGGCCTTCGACCTGCTTGCCGATCAGGTGGAAGCGGCGCTCGCGCTGGAGACGGTGTTATCGATTGTTGGCCTCAACTAAATCCCCATATCCTGGTAGGTCTGGACGATCTTTTGTAGCGCGACCACATAAGCGGCAGTGCGGAAGTCGGGGATCGTCTCGTGGCTATGCAGGACTTCACGGATTTCCTGGTACGCCAGCCGCATCGTATCGTCCAACCCAGAGCGGACCAGCGTCAATTCATCGGTTTCCAATGTCAAATTGGCTCGTAAGTCCGCCGGAATCTGCTTGCCGGTCATTTGTTCCAGCGCGTCCATTATGCGACCCACCCGCCATTCATCCAGCCGCCGTTCCAACCGGCCAAAGCGGATGTGTGACAGGTTTTTGATCCACTCAAAATACGAAACGGTCACACCCCCAGCGTTCACATAGGCATCGGGCAGGATGGTGACGCCGCGTTCGCGCAGCCGTTCATGCGCACGGTATGTCACCGGGCCATTGGCCGCTTCGACAATCACCTTTGCCTGGATGTCATTCGCGTTTTCCTGGGTGATCTGACTTTCCAGGGCGGCGGGAATCAAGAGGTCGCAGTCGTAGGTCAGCACCGATTCACCGCGCACCACAAAACGTGCATCGGGGAAATCTTGCACGCCACCGGTGGCATTTTGATGCGCTTTGACAGCTTCCACATTCAGACCGTTGTCATTGATGATCGCACCATACCGTTCAATGATCGCCACAATCGTGACACCATCCTCTTCGGACAAGAACTTGGCGGCATGGTAGCCAACATTGCCCAGGCCCTGAATCACGACGCGCATACTGCTCAGGGGGCCGGTTAATCCCGCGCGTTGCACATCGGTCGGGTGGCGAAAAAACTCACGGATGGCATATTGGACGCCGCGCCCGGTGGCTTCCTCGCGGCCCCGGATGCCGCCGTTGTGGACCGGCTTACCCGTGACACTGCCCAGATAATTCACATCAGTGGGATTCGTCTCGCGATAGGTATCGGCAATCCAGGCCATTTCGCGGGCACCGGTGCCCATATCGGGCGCGGGGACGTTGGTGCCGGGGTTGATGTAGCCCTTGAGAATGAGTTCCTGCGCAAAGCGCCGCGTAATCCGCTCCAGTTCTGCCGGGCTATGCTCGTGCGGATCGACTGCCAAGCCACCCTTTGAGCCACCATACGGCACGTTGACGATGGCACACTTATAGGTCATCAGGCTTGCCAGCGCCACGACTTCATCCCGGTTGACATGGGGCGCAAACCGTAACCCGCCTTTGACCGGCAGCCGATGATCGCTATGGACGGCCCGCCAGCCCGTGAACACGCGGTAGCTGCCGTCGTCCATTTGCACCGGGAACTGTACTTCCAGGACACTATTGCAGGCGCGGATCTGGTCTGCCAGGCCTGGCGCTAAATCCAGGTGCTGAAACGCGGCATCAACCATGCGGTTGACGTTGGCCGTAAATGAGCGGGGGGGCGTCATACCATGCCTTTCGCCATCGGTGTTTGCTGGCAGTCAACTTACCATCGCGCCGGGCTGGTGTCAACCAACTGGCTTCTGTTACGCCGCCGCATGACGGCTTTTCAAATTGCTACTTGGTCTGCAATCTAATTGGCCTAATTGCAGCGTATAGATAATCGAATGACCACATGGCATTCACTAATCTATTTGAATCTATTCTGGAGGAACCATGTTTAAACTGCGGTATGTTTTATTGATGATGTTTTTGCTATCGGTGGTATTGCCGGTCACGGCGCAGGACCCGCTCATCAGCGTCGGCAGCACCGATGAACTCGGTGAGTTTCTGATTGGCGAGAACGGCCTGACACTCTATATGTTTACGCGTGACCCGCTGGACGAAAGCGTCTGTTTTGACTCATGTGCCGAGCGCTGGCCGCCCTTGTTGGTTGAGAGCGCGGACGATGTAACCGTAGCCGATGGCATTCTCGGTGAATTTGGCGCGGTTCCCTACACTGAAGATACCATGATCGCCACCTATAACGGCCTGCCACTCTATTACTGGCAGCGTGACGAAGCCCCCGGCGACACGCTGGGTCAGGCGGTTGGCGATGTCTGGTGGGTGATTGACCCGGCCCAGGTGGTTTATCCACAGAAGAACGCCGAACTGGGTCACATTCTGGTGGGGACCAACGGCATGACGCTGTATCGTTTTGCGCCCGATGAAATGGGTGAGAGCACCTGCTACGATCAGTGTGCCGAAAACTGGCCGCCGCTGCTGGTTGAAGATATGGACGCGCTGGCCGGTGATCCACGTCTGGATGGTCGGTTGGGCACGGTTGAACGCACCGATGGCACACTGCAAGTGACATACAATTCCTGGCCGCTGTACTATTTCGTTCAGGACGAAGTGCGTGGTGACATCACCGGGGAAGGACGCGGTGATAACTGGTGGACCATCTCTCCGGAAACGCTGCTCATCAGCAACAATGACGAACTCGGCGATTTTCTGGTTGCGCCCAATGGCATGACGCTCTACACCTTCGCCAATGATGAACCCGGCGTCAGCAATTGTACCGAAACCTGTCTGGAAAACTGGCCGGAACTGCGGGCACTGGACGGTGATCGACTGGTGGGCGCGGATGGTGTTATGGGTGAAATCGGCAGCATCACCCGTGAAGATAACAATCGGCTGCAAGTGACTTACAACGGGATGCCGCTGTACTTCTTCGTCAATGATGAAGCCCCTGGCGACGTCAACGGTCAGGGTGCGGGCGATGTGTGGTTTGTCGTCGCGCCATAAGTGCTAGAACAATCTAAAATTGAACGGGGATTCCGCAGGTTGGAGTCCCCGTTTGCTTACAAAACCTCAGTTCAGGACAGACATTGCTTATTTGTTAGAAAGATCTGGTATATTTTGATGAGTTGAAAATTGATAGTAGGTGAACATGATGTACCGTCGATGTTAATCCCTAACTAAACAACCTCGGTCAGCTAGCCCCGCCATATTCTCTATCACTCAATCGACTATTTCTGTCGTTGTTTTGAGGTCGCGTGCGCCCCCCATCTCCAACCTGCTATACACCAACTGTCAATCAATTCAAATAAGATATGGAGATAAAACAATGCACATACGTCCTATGAAAGTGCAGGAAGCTGACCGTGTTCTTGCCCTGTACAATGAAGCCTGTATCCGCGCAGTCGGGTATCCATTGAACACAGCAAATTCGGCGCGCATACTCAGCAATCTGAAACAGTATGCCAGGCATGAAGATTGTCATTGCTGGATTGCAGAAAACGATGGAGAGCTGGTGGCTTACATACAGTTCGTATTGTTAAAACACCCGATTCAGGGTGGGTTGCTCGGCGAAATTGAAGAATTATTCGCTCAAGATGGCTACGGGGAACAGAAGAGAGTTTTGGTTCAGCAGGCAGTCAAGCGACTGAAACAAGACGGGGCAAGTGTTGTGACGACTCGGGTTGCCGTTGATGAACCCGATGCGTTGGCTTTTTGGGAAGCACAAAATTGGGCACAGGATACGGTGAATTTCAATATCTACCGTGATCCGGGTGATCCTGACGAGCAAGCAGTCTGGGATACTTTCTAACTGACCAGACGCTCTTTGAGTTTGCAGGCAGTAGTTGTGACCCAGTGTTTGAGTACAAATTGGGGTCGATCTGCGTAAGAGCAATTTCCACGTAAGCTTTTGGAGAAGTGAATTCAGATAGCTATGATGTATGTTAAGCAGCGGGCCGTGCGCCTGTTCCAGCAGACCAAAGCCGCAATATCTACCCTTCGGATTCGTTTTCGCTTCTCCATATCGTTTTCGACAGAGATTACTGCTTCATCCGATAAAGTATGAGCGTTCTTGTCGCCAGTGATTAAAATCACTTTCTGATAAATTCAAGTCCCGGCGGGACTCAACCCGCAGAGTTTTGCAATTCAGCCGGGTAATTCGTTGACCGGTGGCAAATGCTAGTTCGAAGACTCAGCACCCAGCACTTTTTCTGTTGTACCTTGTTGATCGACCAGATAGATTTCTTAACGCATTGTTATATAGCCAACCTTACTCCGCACCGGGGTGATTTGGCCCAATCCAGATCTCCTCCGGTACTTCCACCGGCTCTATATCCAGGTTGACGACAATCGGCTCCTGGTCGCTGCGCACCAGCACGCACATGAGTGGTTCATCGGGCAGCGCGTTGATCTCTTGATGCGGCACAAACGGTGGGATGAAGATGAAATCACCGGCCTCGGCCTCCGCGTAATATTCAAGGTTTTCGCCCCAGCGCATCCGGGCGCGGCCACTAACGACATAAATCACGCTTTCCAGTTCACCATGATGGTGCGCCCCGGTTTTGGCATTGGGGTTGATATTCACTGTCCCGGCCCACAGCTTGTTGGCCCCCGCTTTGGCTTGATTAATCGCGGCAGCCCGCGTCATGCCCGGTGTCTGCGGCGTGTTGCTGTCGAGATCACTACCCTTGACGATGCGCACGCCATTCTCACGCCAATTTTCACTCATGATTTCCTCCAGTTGCTTACCACCATCAACGGCATCCGCGCCAGCCAATCAGTCCGCTGGACGTTGCCACCTTAAATGACGTTATCATACCTGACTCATGACCCGGCGGCGAACATACTGCTAATCAGAGCGAAGGATTCCAGTGTGAAAAGTGGCGATTGTGCGCCATAATCCCCGGCACATCCGCAGCGAATGGAGGCAACATGGATACACTGGCACCGATCAAACCGGCAACCTATCTGGGACGTATGGGGCTGGCGCGGGCCGACATCACGCCGCCGGTAGGCATCTATAACCGGGCGTGGGGTGCGGCTCTACACGATACCGCTGCCGGCATTCATATGCCATTGACCGTCACCGCGCTGGCGATTGTGCCCGATTCGGGTCCCACAAGAGTGATCGTCAGCATTGACGCCGCCTGGATCAACGGGACTGATCTGTGGGCTGATTATCTGGGGGCCATCGCGGAGGCAGCCGGTATTGCCGGGCAAACCGAAAATGTGCTGCTGTCAGTGGCGCATACCCACGCGGCGCCACCTTTAGATCGCGGCAAAGCGGACCTGCCCGGTGGCAAGATGATCGCGCCGTACATCGCGACCATTCGGGATGCTTTGATAAGCGCGACGCAGGCTGCCGTTGCCAGCGCCGTGCCCGCCCAGTTAACCGTCGCTGCGGGTCGTTGCAATCTGGCCCAGAATCGCGATTTACAACTGGATGCCGAACGCCATTTCGCCTGTGGCTTTAATCCGCATGGCACCGCCGACGATACACTCTTAGTGGGGCGCATCACGGCGCGTGATTCCGGTCAGATTATTGGCACCATCGTCAATTATGCCTGTCACCCCACGACGTTGGCCTGGGAAAATGCCCTCATTTCACCGGATTTTGTGGGCACGTTGCGCACCACCGTTGAGCGAGATACCGGCGGTGCACCCTGTCTGTTTCTGCAAGGTGCATCAGGCGAACTAAGCGCCCGCGATTGTCATCAGGGGCACGTCGCAGTCGCCGAACGCCAGGGCCGGCAAGTGGGTTATGCCGCGCTGTCCACGCTGGCGGGGATGATCCCCGCCGGTGAGCAACTTAATTACGGCGGTATCAAAGAATCGGGCGCACGGTTGGCATACTGGCGGCCTGGCCCGTTAGAAGAAACCCCCCGCATGCGCCAGATGGTTACGCAGCAGGCTCCCTTTGCTATGCCCATCAAACCGGAGTGGCCGACACTGGCGGAGTTTGAAGCGCTGTGGGCCGCAACCGATGACCGCGTGCTGAAGGAACGTTATTTTCGGCGCATTGCCTCGCGGCGGCGCGTCGGTGATGGCACGCATACGGACGTGACGTTTACGTTCTGGCGACTGGGTGACATCGTGATCGTGACCACGCCGAATGAGATGTATTCTGATTTCCAAATCGAACTGCGGGCGGCGTTCCCCGACGATCTGCTGCTGGTCGGCAATCTGGTGAACGGCTCCGCCAGCTATGTCGTGCCCGCCGATATGTATGAAGGGGATTTGTATCAGGCTGATTTGACGCCCTACGCGCCGGATTGTCTGGCGGGGAGCATCGCCTTTGCGCAGGCGCAGGTTGGGGCGATTATAGGTTGAGCAAACCTCACCCCCTCTCTCCATCGCAATGGAGAGGGGACAGTGAGCGTAGTGAGCAGGGGTGAGGTAAATTGTTTATATCAATATCAGCAGAGGCAGGCAACAATGGGCATTAGCATCGGTATGGTTGGGCTGGGCAGTTTTGGGCGGGCGTTTGCCAATTTATATATGCAACATCCAGCGGTGGATCGCATGGCGTTGTGTGATCGGGAGCCGGATCGGGTGGCGCATTTCGCCGATGATCCCGCCTGGGCCAAAAAACTCCGGCCCGAAGATTGCTTCACCAGTTTAGACGACATTTGCGCGGCGGACCTGGACGCGCTGGTGATTATCACGCAGCCCTGGCTCCATGCGCCGCAGTGCATTCAAGCGCTGGAATCCGGAAAGCATGTCTACAGTGCGGTGCCGGTGATCTCGCTGCCGTCCGGTGAGGAAATGCTGGAATGGTGCGACAAAATTATTGAAACCACACAGCGCACCGGTAAACATTTTATGCTGGGGGAAACCTCGTACTATCGTCCCGATCACATGTTTTGTCGGCGCAAAGCGCGGGAAGGGGCCTTTGGCGATTTCGTGCATGTCGAAGCCGAATACTTCCACGATGTTGACCATCCCGGCGCGAACTTGCGTGAGGTGCAGCGTAAACGCACCGGGTCAAGTATCGGGCAGGAGTGGCCGAGAATCCAGCAGGGCTATACTGAACGCGGCATCAAAGATGGTCCCATGCATTATCCGACACATTCCTGTGCCTATCCGGTGTCGGTAATGGGTGCCCACGCGCTGCGGGTCACGGCCTATGGCTATCGCAACGCGACGAATGATGACTTTTTTGCGAACGCGGCGTTCTCCAACGAGGTCGCGCTGTTCGAGATGAGCAATGGCGCAACCGCCCGCATTATCGAGTTCCGCGAATGTGGCGGGCATTTCGGCGCGGAAGAAGAAACGGGTCGCGTTGTGGGTACGATGGGCGTGTATGCCGAGGGCCGCTGGCAGTACAATGGCCGCTATCCCGATGGTCGCCGCGAAGCACCGGTGACGGTGCAGCTAACTCGTGAGGACATGGTGGACCCGCTGCCGCCGGAAGTCGTCGCGGCGTGGTCTGCGGTGGACAAAACGGCAAAAGCCTTCAACAGCGGGCACGGGGGCAGTCACCCGCACCTGACTCACGAATTTGTCGATGCCGTTGCCAACGAACGCCGCCCTGCCATCCATGCCTGGGAAGCCGCCCGTTACATGGCGATGGGTGTGACCGCCCATCAATCCGCCCTGCGCGATGGCGAACGTCTGGAAGTCCCCGATTGGGGCGATCCGCCGGATTAGACGTGAGATGTTTGGGACAGCGCAGAGAATGTTTCAAATTATGAGGATTATTCAGGATGTTTGCAGGGATAGCGACCCAGGTCAATTAGCCCCTGCCGTTCATCAACGTGTTCAATGCGATTGAGTTTTAACAGGCGAACAGTGACACGGCCTTCGGGAGTGAGGGGTGCAATAATCGCGCCATTCAACGTAAAGTGATCGTCCCAATGCTGAGTACGCGAGTTGTATAACGCGGTTAATTGTCCAGTTTCTTTGTCAATCGACGCAATATCGCTGCCTTTGAAGACATTGCAGTTCGGACAACTCAGCGATAAATTTTCTAAAATCGTTTCACCCTCATGTTTCTCGGCAATGACATGATCGATCTGAAATGAGAACGTGTTGTCTTCCTGGCTGAGGCGACAATATTCGCAGCAGTTTCCGGCTCGCTCAACAACAGATCGTCGGAGATCCGCGCTAACGTAGGTCATGCGCCCTCAAGCTTTTGCCGGGCGCGAATCTTCAACATATTCAGAAAATGATTCATCCGCACAAATTCATCGAGTTCATCACGCTCTTCAAGTGACAGGGCATCCTCACGGTTCTTTTGGAGTAAATCGCTCAGGCGTTGCTCCAGTTGGTCAGACGGCTTAAAGGCGATTATGTGTTGCGGCGTGGGTGTTGACGCCAGAAAGTCGATAATTTCGGAGAATAACGTCTCAGGTTGTGCAACAGTCATTGAGTGTACTCCAAAACGATTCGACTCCATTATAGCAGTTTAGAGTCCATTGCCTCCAAAGTCACCACCTGTTCGCGGGGTAGAGCGAACGAGATGGCACAGGGAATACCCCTGTTTATGGACAAAGCAGGTCTTAATCTATATTAGCCAGCTATGAGTGACCGTGCACATCGAAAACCGATATTTGGACTCATCACTTCTGGGCTAGTCGCTTGTCGACGATAGAAATTTGTCAAACCCCAAAACGTACTGTTCCAGAAGCCACCTTTTGTGACACGGGAGAATTCCAGTGTATTAATGGTTGTTGACGGTAACCGATCTTCCGGCTTGACATTTAACAGAATTCGAACACTGAAACGATCTTCTACCCATTCTTCTACATTTCCAGTCAAGTCGAATGCCCCTACCCAGCTTACGTTCTCAGGTATTGAACCGACAGGATAGGTTCTTGTGTATTGTGGATCAGAGGAATGAATAAAATCTGGATCAAAAGTGTCACCCCAAGCAAACACAGAGTTTTCAGGGCCACTTGCAGCATATTCCCACTCGGCTTCGGTTGGTAATCTAGCATTCCGCTGATTACAGATGAAGTTAGCGGCATACCATGAGATGGCGACTTGCGGTTGAATTGGAGCTAATGAAAGTTCTGCATCGCTAAGTGTGCCAATACAATCATCAATGTCAGTATTTGCGTTTAATCCACAAAACTCATTGAATTGTTCAATTGTCACCTCAAAACGATCTATCCAAAATGGCTGGATATCTACTGTTTGACGATAGGTTGCTCCCGTTTCTTCTTGAATGATTTGAACACACTGATCAGGGTCAGGCTCGCCTCTCTGATCGCATAATACCCAAAGTTGTTCTTGATCTATGCCCAGTGTATATGTTCCACTGGGTACGTATACCATTTCTATCCCAAATTCATCTAAAATGATGTCTCCGACTTTATGGGTTTGTGCCAAAGCCTTAATGGTTAGTGTTATTGCAATAGATAGACTCATCGCGGTGAGCAAGAGACGGCTATGATAAAGGGAAATTATTTTCATACAAGTTACCAGCAGATATTAGCTGAGCAGGAGCATTGGAACCATTATCATAATTGCTTTCAAGGAGTTATGACCGGCAATCGTAGGCATGCTGGATCACAGGGCAGCCAGTCACGAATACTCACAGTCATAAATGCTATGCGGTGTCTGTAAAAAGGTACACATATACACCCGCCGCATTCCACTTTCTGCTATCCTGATGTTGTGGAATCTGTCGTACTCTCTGCGAACCGCTGCATCCCTAGCGCTCCCGGTGTTGAACTATTATGCTCCGGTGCAGCACCTAGCAGCAAACGCCCCCCATTGCGTGCTGCAACAATTCTTTGCGCCTTTGCGCCTGCACCTCCAACGATGGCAAATACTCGTGTTTGGCTCCCCCTCTCCAAAGCAAGCGACCTGCAAGATATTGGTCACATCTGCATGCTCAGATCGCGCAGCGGTGGTGGAGAGGGGGTCGGGGGGTGAGGTTTTCCCCGATTTTCCGGTACAATCCTCCGACGACCACATGGGGGATAATGGATGAAATACACGACGCTAACCAACACCGACCTCAAGATTTCGCAGATCTGCCTGGGGACCGGCAGCTATGGCTCAGCCATCCCCGAAACTGATGCCTTTGGCCTGTATGATGCGTATGTCGAGCACGGCGGCAATGTCATTGATACGGCCCGCGTCTATGCCGATTGGTTGCCCAATGGGGCCAACGCCAGCGAACGCACGCTGGGCAACTGGTTGCAAGCGCGGGGCAATCGCACTGACATCATCATCTCGACCAAAGGCGGACATCCCGATCTCAAGACGATGCACATCTCCCGCTTGAGTCGTGCCGAAATCACGGTGGATGTTGAAACCAGCCTGAAGTATCTGCAAACCGATGTGATTGATCTGTACTGGCTGCACCGTGATGATCCCAATATCCCGGTTGGCGACATTCTGGGCGTGCTCAATGATCTGGTGCAGGCCGGGAAATTGCGCTATCTGGGGTGTTCCAACTGGACCATCGACCGCATTCGTGCGGCCAATGAATACGCGGCGGCGCATGATCTGGCCGGATTTGTGGCGAATCAACCGCTGTGGAGTCTGGCGGTGCCCAATCTCGATCAAATCGCCGATAAAACAACGGTCGCGCTGGATACTGAGGGGCTGGCATTCCATCGTGAGACCGGGCTGGCGGCGTTGCCTTACACGGCGCAGGCGCGGGGCTATTTCACGAAACGCGCGGAAAAGCGGCGCACCGCCAAAGATCAGCAACAGTATGACAACCCAACCAACGATGCCCGTTTCAAACGCGTGCTGGAACTGGCCGATCATTATGAAACGTCAGTCACGGCTATCGGCCTGGCCTACCTATACTCACAGTCGTTCCCGGTGTCGCCGATCATCGGCCCGCGCAATCTGGAACAACTAGATGACTGCTTGCTGGATGTTGACTTGACGTTAACCCCGGCAGAGGTCGCGTCGTTGGAAATCGCAGGGTAGGTTAATGAAACTGCATTGGGCTGACTTGGCGAGAATTAGATTCTGTATTACGCTAATCAAAACAAGTCACGGAACCCACAATGAGCCACGATCACGACGCTAAATCACCGGATACTTCGAAGCGGCCTCACGACAGCAAAGATTCTGAACCGGCTTTGCAACCGGCGGTTGATCCCCGCTACGGCAATATCTTGAATCTGCAATCACTAATCGGCAATCAAGCCGTTCAACGGTTAGTGAAGGCCAGCCCACTACCAATTATTCCCACAGCGCGGGCCAGCACCCCCGATATTAGTCGCGATGATGAAAATATCGAGGCGGCGCGCGACCACTTCGAAGCCGGTCAGCGGTTATTTCGTGCCGGTCAGTATGCGGCGGCCATCACCCGTTTGGAACGCGCCCGGCAGATTCCCGGTTTGTCCGACGACACCTACTCGACACTGCTGTTTGACCTGGGCATCAGCAATCTGCGGTTGGAACGCTTTGCGACAGCGGTGACGTACTTTGAGCAATATCTGGAACGTCCGGGCGCGAATCGCGAAGAAGTGGAACCCTTGTTGGAACAGGCCCGGCAGGGTACGGCGACTGACGCGGAAACGATATTGGAGCGGGAAGGTGGTTCGTTGCCAGCTCCATCGTCAGACCCCGATGCGCAAACCGACGCGGCCCGGACGCTGTTCGAGCAAGCGGCGGCGCTCTATGCAGCGGGGCAATACCGACAGGCGATCATCATCTTTGAGCAGGTACGCGAGATGGAGATCAGCGAAGGTGGTGAAGAAATCCATACTGCCTGTAACTTTAATATCGGGCGTTCGAATTTCCGTTTGCGCCGCTATTCAACCGCGATCATCTATCTGGAGCAGTATATCGACAACGCACCGTCCGCCGCCGACCGCGATGAGGCGCAATCCATGCTTACCGAGGCGCAGGAACATGCCGGGGCATTGACCTCGCTGGAACAGGCCTCGATGATGATGCGCCTGGGCGATCAGGCCTATCAAGCCGGTGAATATGCGACCGCGCTGCAACGCTTCAAGACTTTGCTGGAAGTTCGCGGGCTGGATGAGGATACCCGCAGCCAGATTCAATACAACGTGGGCATGTGCTATTTTCGCCTGGGGCGGCCCGAAGATGCACGCGGCGCTTTCTCGGCCTATCTGGCAACCCATCCTGGTGACAGCGAGGCTCAGGCTCGGCTGGACGAGGTGATGCAGCAACTTGAGTCAGAATAATTGCCGGGGCGACAGCCACGCCGCCCCATTTTCATATGGCTAATCACCCTGCACGGCGCAGACGATCAACCTGGCTCGACACCACCACCACATGGAATTGAGGTGGGGTATACCGCACAGAAGCAATTAGGCGCTGCCGGGACATCATCAATGTCGATGCCGGGGCAGGTGCGCTCATAACAGGTGAAGAAGACATCCAGGTCTTCATCGTCGGTAAACGACCGATTGATGGTGCCGGTCGTGCACATCAAACCCGATGGTGGATTGACCGGCGTGCAACCTTCGAAATCAATCTCATTGGTCTTGCCATGTTCATCAACGCCGACGAAGATAAAGCGAATCACGATGTCGTTCACTTTATATACGTAGAGCGCGACCGGCCCATACGTTCCCTGGCCTTCCGCGACCAGCACACTGCCCCCGCCGGGTGTGGCCTCAGCTGCTTTGGCAAGGATCGTTTCCGCATCAACAAACCATAATGGTTCTCCATTGATATTGAGGAGTTCCATGCCACCGTTGTTGTCGGTGAAGAATTCATTGGTGGCGACAAAATTCTCGTCCACGCAGTACAGTACATCACCCCCAAAATGATGGGTGACGTTGATGCGTCCGTCGGTGGCCTGTTCGATAACGTCCGGCGGCATATCAGCCGACGTTCGGGAAATAACCAGCGTTACCAGTGCGGCCAATGCCACCAGAACCAGTGTAATCAGGCGGATGTGTTTCCAATAGATCGTGTAATATTGCCTTTGATACGACATATGACGACCTCAAAAAATAATTGTTGGTAGATCTATTATAAAGTTCATGTGTCCCCCGATTCCTTGAGACTGGCAGTTGTTGCCTGATGTTTTCGCAATATCAATTCACACAATTTTGGGAAATCTTATTGTTATTGATCCACGAACAGATGCACAATTATGTGTGTAACCTTGTGTAATACATAATTGAGAGACATTCTGATGCACACAACAAAATCGAATACCACACTTCTCATATGTTTACTTGCAGTAATCGGACTTACTCTGTTGCCCGGTCTCAGCCTGGCTCAAGATGCAATGCCGACGGTCGATCGAACTTCGATCATCCTGGCGGATGTAGATGACGATCCGTTGAAGAAGATTAAGCGCTTCCAGCCATTAGCCGACTATCTTGCGTTACATCTTGAAAGTTACGGCATCGAAGTTGGCGAGGTACAAATCGCTCCTGATATGGATACGATGATGGGGTGGTTGGAGGATGGCGAGATTGATCTGTATTTTGATAGCCCCTTCCCGGTTATGATGATTGCTGAAGAAATTGGCGCACAGCCGGTGCTGCGCCGTTGGAAGGATGGAGTATCCGAATACCATACAATCTTCTTCACAGCCGATAACAGTGGCATTACTAGCCTCGAAGATTTGCAAGGCCAGATAATTGCCTTTGACGCACCCAACTCAACCTCAGGCTACATGCTGCCGAAGGCGTATTTGATGGACATGGGATTCTATGTTGAGGAAAAAGCCCAACCGACATCGCGGGTTGCTGATGATGAGATTGGCTATGTTTTCAGCCATGATGATGATACAACGATGCAGTGGGTAATTAGTGGTCGAGTGATCGCTGGTGTTGTAGACAATGAGTCTTTTGCCGAACTGCCAGCCGAAACGCGTGAGCGGATGGTGATCCTGGGAGAAACACCCGCTGTACCGCGCCAGATGATGGTCGCGCGTCCCGAATTCGACCCCGAAGTGCTGGCTGCCATTTCTGAAATCCTTACAACCATGCACGAAACAGCAGAAGGACAGGCTGTATTGGAAGCATTTAAGACATCCCAATTCGATGAATTTCCAGAAGGTGCGGAAGCGGCATTGGCAGACCTGCAATCCATGTATGACATGGTAACAGAGTAAAGGATGTTAGGATGCGGTTACTCAAGTGGCGAACGTGGCCGCTCACGATCCAACTAACGGTGATGATGGCAACGCTGGTTGCCATCTCAGCTATTGGCATTACGCTCTTCTCGGTTTCACAACAGCGGCTGGCGTTTCACAATGAATTCGAGAAGCAGGCGGAAGCGATCTTGGCGACGTTGGAAACGGCGATTATCAACCCCCTATATACGCTTAACACGCGTTATCTGGAAACCACCTTGGAAGCGTTGGGCGAGACTGAGACCGGGGTTCAGGGCCAAATCTATGATCCCGATGGTCGGTTGATCGCCAACAGCACAATCGAAGATGCTCTGACATTTGACTTTGATGCGGATCCGTTCGGTATCATACTCGTCTCCTCTGATGAAACGCAATTTACCTGGAAAGAGGACCATTTGCTGGCTGGTAAGGCAGTGCGGGCCGGCAATCAGGTTCTGGGTGGAATCAGTATCCATTTGTCAACAGCATCGCTTCACGCGCAGATGAAAAGTACCACTGAGCGAGGGGTAGCGGCTGCCGTGTTATTTGTGAGCCTGGGGGTTGGTGCGGTTCTGTTTATCAGCCGAACGATTACGTTACCCTTGCGTTCCATGATGGGTGCGACCCAGCGGATTGCTGAAGGTGATTTAAGTCAACGAGTCGCCATCAAAAGCGGTGGTGAATTGATCGCGCTGGCGGACGCCTTCAATCATATGACAGTGCAACTTCAGGCCAATATCAAACAACTCGAGCAGCGGACCGAGGAATTGAACCAGTCGAATGCCGAACTTGGTACGATGAACCAGGCGCTAGAGGTTGCCCGCAATGAAGCCTTGGCGGCGCAGGAGATTGCGCAGGAGAACTCACGTCTAAAATCAGAGTTCTTATCGACCATGTCGCATGAACTTCGTACACCGCTCAACGCGATCGAAGGTTTCACCAGCATTATGCTTAGCGGAATGGGCATTGAACTTAGCGCTCAGGCCGAAAACATGGTTCAACGAATTAGTTCAAACAGCAAACGTTTGTTGGATCTCATCAATGATTTTCTCGATTTATCAAGAATCGAATCGGGACGGTTGGAACTGGTGAAAGAGCCGGTATCACCCGCACAATTAGCTGAAAAATGGCGTTCCGAAGTCGGCGTGTTAGCGGAAGAAAAGGGGATAGCGTTCATTGTCAATGTCAAGCCTGAACTGCCCGACATACTCTTCAGTGATGTAGATGCACTCTCCAAAATTGTAATTAATCTGCTGAGTAATGCCTTCAAATTCACCCATTCAGGTCAGGTTTCTTTGAACTTAAGCCGTGCCAACGATGAATGGGAAATTGCTGTTACGGATACCGGTATTGGAATTCCACCCCATGCGCGTGAATACATCTTCGACGAGTTTCGGCAGGTGGATGGGTCTTCCAAACGTGAGTACGGCGGCACCGGGCTGGGACTGGCATTGGTGCAAAAGCTCAGTCGAGCGTTGGGCGGCAATGTTGTCCTGGAAAGTGAAGTTGGTGTTGGCAGTACATTCTCCGTGACGTTGCCACTCATCGTGCCAGAAGTAACGCTAGAGCAAGGAGTAACCGCATGAGCGATATACCGCTGGATTTACTGGCTGATTGGGATATTGTAGTCATCGATGATGAACCTGATAGCCTGGAGGTCGCCCGCTTTATTCTGGACTTCTACGGCGCGAATGTACACACCGCGACCAATGGGCGGGAAGGCGTGCAACTCGTTGCGGACATAAATCCACGTTTTGTCATTTCTGATCTGTCAATGCCTGAAATGGATGGCTGGGAATTTCTGAGATCGTTGCAATCACAGGCCATTTATCAGGACGTTCCGGTGATTGCCCTGACTGCACACGCCATGAAAGGGGACCGTGAGCGGGCGATTGCTGCGGGTTTCCATAATTATCTGACCAAACCCTTAACAGCGACAACATTTATTGACCAGCTCCTGGCACTGCTACTGGATATTCCGCAGTTGGCCGAGCACCTGACAATTTAGGAGAAACAGATGAATGCTCCAATTCTTATCGTTGAAGATGACCCGGATGGTCAAGCGCTGGTATCGCATATTGTTTCTCACATCAACATTCCATTTGAGGTAGTCGGTGATGGCGAGAAAGCGGTGCAGAGGCTATTCCAATCAGGTGCTATATATCGCGCGGCGATCATTGACCTGGCGTTACCCGGCAAAGATGGCTGGGAACTGCTGGCCGATGTTCGCGCTAATGCAACAACTGCTGACATGACCTGTATTGCGATCACCGCCTTCCACACATCGAAAACCCGTGAAGACGCACTGCGTGCCGGGTTCGATTTCTACTTCTCCAAACCATTGAATGCTACTGATCTGGCCCAAGAACTGGACGCGATATTGTGAACGAATCTAAGCCTCTGGATAGCGCTTCACACACATTATCCTGGTATATTCCAGGCCGTGTGATGCTGCTGACGCTCTCTGGAGTGTATTCCCTGTCTGATGCTAAGCGAATTAATGTCCAGATTACGGAGTGGTTGGATACCAGCGATCGCTCACTGCTCCTGGTCATTGGTGCTGAGAACGCGACCATCGCCCGGAACTTTGAGCAAGTCAGGGCTGCGCAATCCTTCATGGATGATCCTCGACTGCGTGGGATCTCTATCATCACGACCAGCAAACTCACGCGTCTTTCAATGATGGTTATCTTTAACCTTTCAAAAGCGGGTATTCAGCTATTCAGTGATTTTCCTCAAGTGGATAAGTTCCTTGATGTCCGGTTGGCTAGCTTGCCGTGATGGCAGGTATATTGTGTGCTGATTACTCAAAATATGCTTTGAGTGTGTTCGCGCTACCGGTGGTCCGTGTATACTCAACAGTGGGATTAACCACAGGTAAATGAGCGACCATGACCCAACGGCACATTTTCATCAGCTACCCGCCATCCGATCAAGACTATGCTCAACAGGTTGCCGATCACCTGCAGGCGCAGGGGCTGACAGTGTGGATTAACGACGGCAAACGGCGCTGGCCGACCATCGCCAAGGCAATTGAGGCTGCTGGTGCATGCTTGCTGATTGTCTCAGCCGAAGCCATGACCAAATCCCTGGCACGTGAACGCGAGTTGGTGGAGTCATTGGCACGACCCATTTTCACCATCGTGCGCGGCGAACCGGACGTAGCGGCGGCGGTTGATGCCCAGGCAGTTTTTGCTGCGCCCCATGACGAGTTGCCAGACACGGCCTTTTGCGACCAACTGGCCCAATACGTGACGGATTCACTGCCTACAAGCGACTCATCGCCATCGATGGAACCTGTCGCCAGCCTTGATGACATCCCGACGGATCTGGATGACATTGCCGAGCAGCCGCCAACGCCGGTTCTGGTTGCTGCGACACTCGCTGCGCCAGTAGCGCCGATTGCGAGCAATGATGATTGGCAGCCCATCGTCCGCGTTATCAATGGAATGGAGATGGTGCTAGTCCCACGCGGTTGTTTCACAATGGGCGATGCGGAGTCTGCTACGACGCAAACGCTGCATACCCGCTGCATTGAACGCGCGTTTTGGATCGGACGCTATCCCGTCACGACGGGGCAATATCTGGAAGCGGTTCGGCAAAACGTGTGTGAGATTTCGCGCTGGGCTGGTGATTTTCGCTTCAACGACCCGGAGCAGCCCATCGTCGGGATTGGCTGGCAGGATGCGCTCAAATTTGCGCAGTGGCGACAGATGCGTCTGCCCACCGAGACCGAATGGGAGTATGCAGCACGCGGACCGGTGGGCCTGACGTGGCCCTGGGGTGATGAATTCGTGAGCGACAATCTGAATTATGCCGCCAACGCCAATGGTCGCACGTCACTGATCGGTAATCGAACAGCGGGGGCGTCGTGGGTCGGTGCGCACGACATGAGCGGCAATGTCTGGGAGTGGTGTCTGAGCGCCTGGCGTGATGATTACACAACGGTTGAAAATAATCGTCCGCAGCCTGCCGGTGAGAGCCGTGTCCTGCGCGGGGGTTCTTTCCGTGATGACGCAGACCAGACGCGCACCACCTCCCGTGCCAGCGATGACCCACTGTTTGGCAACGTCAACATCGGCTTCCGGCTGGTGTGTATGGCGCCGATTGTGGAAGTAAGCGGTTAAGCAGTTTCTGTCAAAGCGAGGAGCGCTGCGCCCATAACTGGCGGGTATTTTGGCAGGGGAATCACGTCAAGGCCGAGGAGTTCGCACACGAGATTGCTGAGTGGGTTCGGTGATGTTAAGAGGCTGCCGGCGAACACGGGCTGCTGGTCATGAAGATCGAGCCGTTGACGTACCGCGCGGACCGCTAGCGCCAGCTCAAACGCTCCATTGCGCACAATCCGCCCGGCGCTGGCATCCCCTTCAGTGGCGCATTCTAGCACCAGCGGCGCCAGATTTGCCACCTCGCGTACGCGTGCTTCGTCCTGATGATATAACCAGCCAATGACATCCAGCGGTTGCGTGAGGTTGAGTGTGTCCAGCACGCGCTGGTAAAGCAGCGTATCGCGGCCCCGACCATCAGCCATGCGAACCATCGCCCGCAGCGCTTGCGAACCGAGCCAGTAGCCGCTGCCTTCATCACCGATGAGATAGCCCCAGCCGCCAATCAAGGCCGATTCGCCAACGCCGTTGACACCATACGCCAGGCTGCCGGTCCCCGCCAGCAGCAGAATCCCCAGCCGCTGACCTTGCGCCCCGACCAGCGCGATCTCATAATCCGAACTGGGCACAACCTGCGCATCGGGCAGCACCGCATTGACCGTTTGCCGCAGCCAGGGTTCGGACCAATCATAACGATTCGCGGCTCCAGCGATGCCAATGCCGACGCCATTGATTTGAGCGGTGTTTAGGCTTGCTTGCTGAAGCGCGGCGCGGATGGCCGCCTGAATGCGGTGCGCAGCGGTGTCACGTCCGACCACGCTGGGGTTGACCGCCGGGCCAAGATACTCGGCATGAACCGTCAGGTCTGGCGCGACAATGCTCACCCGAACCGTGCTGCCCCCACCGTCGATCCCCAGCGCGTAGGTCATGTCCACGTCTGCTTGATGAGATCAGCGTAGTTATTGCCCGGCGTGATCTGGCCCATCACCACCGGATGATCGGCCCCGGTCAGGTTGGGGTGGTTGCCGGGTCGATTGTGCCAGGTCTCATGCGCCAGCACGGCAAACACCAGCGCTTCTTTGGTGTCGCTGTTCATGCCGATGTCTTCATGAGTGAGGATTTTCGCCGGGGCCAGTTCCGCTTGTAAACCGGCCATGATCGCCGGGTTATGCCGACCGCCGCCGCCCACGATGACCTCCGCAATTTCTGCCGGTGCAAAGCGTTGATAGGCTTTGGCGATTGACAGATAGGTGAAGGCCGTCATGGATGCGATGATGTCGGCCATGCTCATCTTGCGCCGCTGCCCGCTCTGGACCAGCGTGGTCGCCATGTTCATGCCAAACGTTTCGCGACCGGTCGATTTGGGCGGCTTGCGCACCAGGAACGGATGGCCTAACCGAACTTTCACCCAGCCGTCGTCCACTTTGCCGGACCGCGCCACCAACCCATAGCGATCAAACGAGCGCTTGCCCTCGCTCAGAATCAACATGGAGGCATCAATCAGCGCGTTGCCGGGGCCGGTATCAAACGCCAGCGGCGGGCTTTCCGTGTCGGATAGGGGCGGCAAAAAGGTTACGTTAGCAATGCCGCCGATATTCTGCACGGCCCGCCAATGATCGGGGTGACGCAGCAGTAGCCAATCAATGTAGGCGGTCAACGGTGCGCCCTGACCCCCGGCGGCGACATCACGGGGACGAAAGTTACTGATCGTTGTGACGCCCGTGCGCTCGGCGATGATGGACGCCTCGGTGAGTTGTAGCGTCGCCGTGACCTCGCCTTTGAGCGTGACATCGTGCCAGAAATTTTGCCCATGCGACCCGATCAAGTCCACGTCCGTCGGTTGCAGGTTGGCCCCCGCGATGACCTTGAGCGCTGCCTCCGCGAATAATTCACCCAATTCAAAGTGCAGCGCTGCCAGTTCGTCAACGGTGCTGGCCTCTTTCGATCCGGCATCATGAATGCGCGGCTGCATCCCCACCGGGAAGGGGTGCGTCAGGCTGTGGACGACGTTACATTCCAGATTGGGCGGTGCGCCACTGATCTCACACAGCGCGGCGTCAATGCCATCGGCGGAAGTGCCGGAAATGAGTCCTACAATGTGCATAGTGAATACTTTCACAGCGAATTTCAAAGTAGCCGCTATTTTAGCCGATGCCGGGGCGGATATTCAAATAAGCGGGTGCTGTAAAAGTCTCTAAGCCCGACCATGCCCGGTATAGACGACACGCTGGCGGTCCATTGGTTCGGGGCCATCGACTGCCATAATCAGCTTCGGAATCGGCAGCAACGGCGTGCGCTTCAGCAAGGTGGCAAATGGGCTGCGGGCATCCACCGCAAAACCGATCAGGTGGCCTTTGTAATGATATACGTAGCGGATGGTATCCAACAGAGACAGCGCCGCTTTTTCTTGATTGTTGGCGAACCATAAGCCGCTGACCTGAATACTGCGCAGGGTGTAATCCGCTGGAAACAGGCGCAGGAAAACATTGGCGACGCGCAATGGCGGCGGGGGTTTGATTTTGTCGTACATCAAGAATCCCTGATAGCGCACCGATGCCCCGGCGATGATCTCGCCGCCGGGCGTGACCGCGACGTAATGCTTCGACAGGGGTTCGCTGGTGGGTGAATGCGCTTGCTGTCCGGCCAGACTCGCGGCGGATACCGGTGGATAGAGATTGTAGTCTTGGTAAAACGTGTTCTGCCCCTCGGCCAGCCCGGGATACTCAGAGACTTCTGCCTCACGAATGGTGATGCCTGCCAGGGTTTGTGGACTTCGGGATGTGGTGCGCAGTAGCCGCAGGTCGAATCGCTGTGTAAATTCACGGTAAGATTTTTTCATCGTGTTTTGCGACGCGATGTTGTCGGTGGACGTGCCGCTGAGCAGCACCCGTTCAGACCCAAACTCGGCCTCGGCGCGGTCGAATACCCACTGCATGAGTTGGGCGCCCAGCCCTTGCCGCCGAAATCGTTCCTCAACTTTGAGGCTATCCAGAAAGGCAAACGGCAGCACAGCGCCGTTAAACTGGCAGGTGCCAAAGCGCATACTGACCATTCCGACCAATCCGTCGAAACCGGGCGTCTCCGCGACGGCAGCTATGGTTGGCAGTTCTGCAAATTCGACGATGGCGCGGTAGGCTTCGACAATAAAATAGGTGGTCATCATCCCGCTTTCCTCGGTGATGAGCGCACTCACTGCCGGGCTATCGCTCAGTTGCATTTCGCGCAGATTAAACGTGGGCATCAGACGTCCTCTATTGCTTGGATTGTTCGTAATGGTATAGTCGCAATCATAATATGCCGATAAAATAGCCGGGCGCTGGCGCGGCGTAGATATTTATTTTTATACAAAGGTGGCGCAAGTATGGCGCTGGTTGTGATTGGTCCTTCATCAGTTGGAAAATCTACCCTATTACAGACACGACCGCATCATATTGCAATAGACAGTAAGTACACGTCGGTATCGTATGGGTATGAGCTAAAGCGGAAACCAATGACCGCGAACACCGTCATTCACTATAATATGTTGAAATTGGGGCGCGGGCGCTATTGGCGACTTTTTCCCAGAACCGCGGCCCAACGCTGGCGTATTATCAACCAGGACTGGGATTTCGATGCTGAACCGACATTCGCTCGAATTTTCAACTCCGGGATGGTCGAACACTGTATTGTGCTCGTCACACCGGTGCAAGAGTTGGTTGAACGAATCGAAACCCGAACCGTTAGCGAGTTAGACAAACCGTCCCCCTATCCGCGCCGGTTCTGGCATCAGGCAACGACACAACTTCACCTGAATCGCATCTATGAACAGCTTTTTGAGAAGTTGGAACAGCGGGCGGTACCATATGCCGTTTATTATTCCTCAAAAGCCGTGAACGGCTTCGCCCGCACGGAACGCGTCGCAATTGACCGAAACCTGGCAGGTCACTTTTGCCCCACAACCTGACGATTGCAATCCGAAATTATAGTTGCGGCGGTCCTTGCTCGATGCGCTGGCGCATGGCGGCTTCGGGCCAATGATCCCCATTACCCCCAAACAGCCAGGGATTGACATCTTCGAGCCACCAGGTCACACCGATGGCGGCGTAAGGTTCGATAATCGCCGCATCACGGTCGGCGTCGCTCGTCGATTTTCCCGCATGGACCACATCAAAATCGCGATTGCCACGCTCAGCCGCCACGAACTCGATCGCGGCTTGCATGTCTGCCACCGGGACCATGTGCTTTAATACCGCATCGTGCGTCAATGGGAACACGCCATCATAGCGGGCGGCTCGGCGCATAGGTTTCTTGTTAGGCCAGAATCCGCCGACCCAGATCGGTATCCGCGGCTGCTGCATCGGCGTCGGTAGAAAACGATGATCGCGGGCGGTATAATGCTCGCCTTCGTGTTGCACCCACTCGCCGCTCCAGAACGCGGTGAGCAAGTCCAGCGCTTCATCAAGCTGTGCCCCGCGAACTCGCGCATCATCGGCTTCGCCCAACCCGCCATATTCTTCACCGCCACCGCCCAGACCGATGCCCAGCGTCAAGCGCCCGTTGGACAATTGATCGACCGAGACCGTCTCCCGCGCCAGCTTATGCGGACGCCGTCGGGCCAGCGGCGTCACCATCGGGCCGATGCGAACCCGCTCCGTGCGCAGCGCGATCGCCGCCAGCGCCACCCAGGGATCGGCATGGGGACGCGGCCCCCAATAGATATGATCCCAGATAAAGAAGCCATCCCAACCAGCCTGCTCCGCCGTCTGCGCCAGGTCGGCCAGCACCCGCGGGTCACCAAACGGACCAAAGTTGGGGACATCAACTGCAAATTTCATGAGCGTTTACCCTTTCTGTGGCTGGCGATTATGCCACAATCGGCGTGAATCAACCTCTATTGTTTGGTGGGACAGGGCGTTATTGATGGGGCTATGCTTTATGGAGGATAAATTTTCCCGATTTTGCCCAAATTGTCATTCATAATTGGCGGTGTATCTCATCGACTTATCCCGAAACGTCAGTATCTTCCCAGTATTGATTCGCGCCGTATTCACCATCGCCGGTGCGCGTCACGGCCCAGTCCGTGCTATTGATGGTGGTATCACGGGTCGCCACGCTCTCTTGCCAGTACAGACAGCGCTTGCACCAGTCGAAACGCGGGGTGTCGCGGGGGATCAGCCCATATTCAAAATCGAGGATGGTGTGCTCAACATTGCGGCTGCCACATTGGGGGCATTGTTGCATAGGACGGTAATCGAAGGTCGCCGACGTTACAATCCATATTAACATTCAACCCGGTGCTGAATCCGTAACAAATCGGCAACGTGGGCGTCGTTGGTACTAAAGTCTCAGCAACCGGCTACTCGTGTTCAATGTGTGCCTGAATAGCCGCGCCATCGTCACTGAGCCAGCCCTTACTGAACGCGTAATCGAGCATCCCCTGGAAACGCTCCGCCCAATCTACGCCGACCCGACCCTCAGCGAGTTTGCGCACTGCTGCCACGTTGATCCACGCTGTTTCGTCGTCTTCCAAACGGCCTACGTCGTCTGCCTGTAACTGCTTTCGCGTTGCTGCCTCATCCAGGCCGCGCACCGTGACCTGAAAGCGCATACAATCATCAGGCTCTTCCAGCAAAGCACCGGTCTGACTGGCAGCGAGTAAAATGTACATCATTAGCTCCCGATTGCTTGCAAGAAATATATCATGGTGGCGATGCCCCGGTGCAGCGAATGGACATGAATGTTCTCGTTGGGTCCATGTGCCTGGCCCGATTTATAGCCGAAGCCCATGACGACGATCTCATCCGCGACTTCCTGCAGCGTGTAGGTGATCGGGATGCTGCCGCCAGCGCGTTCGAAAATGGGACGCTTCCCCCAGCCACGTTCGTAGGCTGCTGCGGCGACCTGCATGGCACGGGTATCATGCCCCAGCACGACGGCCCGCGATCCCATGTCTAGCTGAATCAATTCCATCTGGACGGTGGGTGGTGTCAGGGTTGTAATGTGATCTTGAACCTGCTCGAAGATTTTTTGCGGGTCCTGATTGGCGACCAGGCGACAACTGATCTTCGCCATTGCCTTGTGGGGCAGGACGGTCTTGAAGCCGGTGCCAGTGAAGCCGCCCGTCAGGCCATTGATTTCCAGCGTGGGCCGCAAGCCAACCCGCTCGTGAATATTGTAGTCGGGTTCGCCCCAGGTTTTGGCAGCCGCCGCAACGTTATGCCATTCCGCCTCGGTCCACTGGTTGACCTTTGCCAGTTCAGCGCGTTCGGCGTCATCAGCGATGACGACATCATCATAAAAGCCGGGAACCGTCACGCGACCCTCAGCATCATGCAATTGGGCGATGATCTCCGCCAGGGCTTGTAGCGGATTGTGGACACTGCCGCCATAATGTCCGCTGTGGAGATCGCGCACCGGGCCGGTGACATGCAGTTCCATCGTGACGATGCCGCGCAGCGCGTACACCAGACTCGGTTGATCCGGGTCCAGAATCGAGCCATCCGAAATCACGGCGACATCGGCCCGCAGCCGCTCGGCATGTTGGGCAACGAAGGCGTTGATGTTCTCCGAGCCGGATTCTTCCTCGCCTTCCAGGAGGATCTTGAGGTTGACCGGCAGGTTTTCCGGTGAAGCCAGCAGCGACTCCACCGCTTTCAATTGCGCCATGACGTGCAGCTTGCTATCGACCGTGCCCCGACCATAAATGCGGCCATCTTTCTCCGTTGGCGTGAACGGATCGGTATTCCAGCCATCGGCGACCACCGCCGGTTGCACATCATAATGGCAGTAGATCAACACTGTCGGCGCAGCATCACCCGCGCCGCGCCACTCGCTCAGCACCAGCGGATGCCGACCCGACGGCATTTTGATGATCTCCGCCGCGTCCAGCCCAATGCGTCGCATATCATCCGCCAGCCATTCCGCCGCGCTTTGAACATCAGCCGCATGTTCCGGCAGGGTGCTGATGCTCGGTATGCTCACCAGATTTTTGTACTGCTCGACAAAGCGGTCCGCGTTCGTTTCGGCGTAGTCATAGGGTGTTGTCATATGGAGTCCTTTTCTGAAAGCAGTCGAGAAACAGGTGAAGTCATAAAGATTGCATACAGGAACCATGAAAGGATTATGCTGAGTTAGATTATCTGCTCATTCGCTTCTATCATTCCGAAATTGGTGCTATGCAGACGAGGCGAAAACCAAGATCGTAACTCCATTCACTAGCGCTACCCCAACTTCGACTCGCAGCGCGTGCATGTGTAGGTAAATTAAACCAAGAGCCACCGCGTACTATTCTTTGGGGAGTAGGAGCATCAATATGGTTATTTTCAGAAAATTTATAGTTTTTCTGCCCTATACTCAGGCACCACTCCCAAACATTTCCACACAAATCCAACGCTCCTGCCCAAGACTTTCCTTCCTTACGACTTCCTATAATTGATGGCTTATTTGAAGAGTTACCAACGGCGACCATATTGCTAATTTTGAAGTCGTTCCCCCAGGGCCATTCCCAGCTTTCCGGCCCACGTGTGGCATATTCCCATTCGGTTTCTGTCGGCAGGCGAATCTGTTTCCAGTTGGCAAAATTCATGGCATCATGCCAGTTCACTCCAACCACCGGCTGCTGTGGCGAATTGAAGCGCTTATTATGAGGGTATTCTGATGCTTTACAGACCCTGGCTTTGACCGCTTCATTGTACTGAGCATTCGTCACCGGGTGACGTCCGATCCAGAATGGTCGCTCGATACAACGTTTATGCACTGGCTTTTCATTGTCGCGCCCATCCTCGCTGCCCATCAAAAAACAACCGGGCGGCACCAGCACCATCTCAATGCCGTTAATGGTGCGAATAACCGGCGTCCAATCACCGTTGCGCGTCACGGGTTCAATTGGTCCATCAATCCGTGCTTCTTCAAGAAAAGGTGTCTCCGGTTGTTCGGCGATCTCCCCGCGTTCGGGTGAGATTTCTGGTTCTCTGACCGAGCTTTTGTCGAAAGGTTGTAGTCTGAATGATGCAAGAGTACCTAGTTCAGATTCTGTGGTAGGTGAGGACATCCTAAGGCGGAGTAGTCCGCCCTTATCATCTGGATTTCTATCTGAAGCTATATCAGTCTTATCAGTATCTTGATTGTTGGAAGTCTTTCGCGGAGCACTCAACTGTAGTGATTCAAAGAATTGATTGTCAGGTAAACTACCCCCACGAACATCATAGTATTGATAACGAGCTAACCGCGACCACGTATCACTCAGAATCGGATTGCTATTACCGGCAAGCAACAACGGGAAGATCGGCTTTTTGAACTCCAGCGCATGAATGACTTCCGTATCAACCCAATGCGATTCCTCTGAAGCTGGAGTCATCACCACAATAAATGCGGCACAGTCGCGCAGCGCCACGCGGATATGGCTCCACCAGCTTTTGCCGGGGTCAATGCGTTCATCAATCCAGACCGTGAAGCCCAAACTTTCCATGTGAGCAACCAACTGCTGGACGTAATCTTTGTCTTGTTTGCTGTAGCTGATGAATACGTGGCGTTCGGGCATGATGGATTCTCGTGGGGTTGCGGGTCTCCTCACGGTTGAGTATACCGATTGTGGTGGATTTGGGACAACGAATTGCCTGTTTTACCTCACCCCGCCAGCCTGGTGGCTGACTCCCCTACCAATTTGGAGAGGGGTTTGGGGGGTGAGGTTAGGGATTCCGCCAGACCTGCGTCCCTTCATCCATTGACGGGGCGGGGAACGTCACCAGGTCGATGCGCCAGGGTGTTAGCTTGAGCAGGCCATACCCCGGCGAGTCCACACTGCCGAAAAAACCGGCGGGATCATAGCCCAGCGGTTCCGGCGTGTTCTTGAACAGGTCCCAGATGCGCTGTTTGGTTGCCATGTCGTCCACCCACTCGGTGCTGGCATCAACATACACCGGCTTGCTGATGTCAGCCACGTAAGCCAGCGACACATACGGATTATTGGCTAAATGCCGTGCCTTGTAGGATTGTGGGCTGGTCGCAATCCAGCCGGTGCTGCCCTCCCAGATGGGATGCAGGACGCGTGACCGGGGGCGGTTGTGGCTGTCAATCGTCGCCACATTGCACCACACGATCGTTTTGATGCGTTCATTAAATTCCGCTTCGATGTCGGCAAAATTTGTGACTTGCATGGGGTGCCTCACTTTATGAACATATCGTCGTCAAATTAGTGAATTACAGGTTTGGTAGCCAGATGTTTATTTGACCCCCTCCGTCAGCCTGTGGCTGCCACCTCCCCCATTGCGATGGGGGAGGCCGGGTGGGGGTAGAGTTAGGAAAAGCAAGTTATTTAGCCACTAAACGGTCAATTTCGCTAGTTTATTGGCATAATACTCACGGGCGCGGCGGGCAAGTGGGGCGGCTAACAGGCGCTGGAGGTCATCCGCGCTCAGGTCTTTCGCATAGAACGCATTCTGCACAGCAATGACCGAGACGGTTGCACCCGTGTAGGGTATGACGGTGACGGCATCGCCTGCTTGCACGGCACCGGTTTCGATGACGCGACAGTAGAAGCCGGGCCGGTCGGCTTGCATGAATTTTTTAGGAAAGTGCGAGTCATTCATGCGCACGGCCAGCGTGTTGCAGGGAATGCGCGGTGATGTGATCTCCAGCAGGACTTCACCCACCTGCAAACGATCACCGATATTGAACGTCGCACTTGCCAGTTCCGTAATCGTCAGATTTTCGCCGAAGGTTCCCGGTTCGAGTGTTTGGCCCAATTCAGCGGACCACCACTCGTAATCGACGGTGCCATAGACATAAATGGCCTGATCGTCCCCACCGTGATTGTCGGTGTCGCTGATGACATCTCCGGCCAGGCCCAGTTCGTGAATTTGCACGGGCGCGGTCGTCGGCAGTTTGTAGATGCCGGTTTTGCCGGAGGGCTTGCCGTTGTCCATTGCCCGTTCGACGCCGACGTTGACGCTGTGTAATCGCATGATCGGTTTATCCTCTATGCTATGCCGTTTTCAGTATACGGCGGTTCACAGCTGAGTCAACGCTGCAAAATCTGGCGTTCGCTCCCCTGTGGAGTTGCGACCCTATCTCTTGTGAGCTATTATGGACCATAGTGTACGCCAATTGTTGAAAGCGCCAAAATGCCATCATTGCCGCTCAACTTCGCCCACAGCGAAAAACCGCGCCAGATACAGGCAAATATGATCGCCTATATGCGGCTGTGGGCCGGTTTGCCGGGCATCGTGATGGTTGATGAACCAGGGTTGTTCTGGTGTGTCAGCCAGGCATCGGGTCCCGGCGATGCGATTCTGCGCGTTCGCTGGCCGGCGGCGGGCGTTGAGGAGCGGATTGACTCCCTATTTCAACAGATCGGGCACCAGATTGACCACATGGATTGGATGATATTTCCCGGCGATGAACCGACAGATCTGGGCCAGCGTTTGGCGGCGCGGGGGATGCCCGGCGGTCCCGGTGGGAACTGGTTGTGGGCGGATTTAACGGCGTTGGACACCGATCCATCTGTGCCAGATGACTTTCATATCAAACCAGTGCTCGAAGATGCCATGCTGCGCGAATGGGTTGATGTGTCACAGGCGGGCTTCGGCGGCGATGTATCCAGCTTTTACGATGCCTACGCTCGACATGGCTATGGTCCTGATGCGTTTTCGCTACACTACATCGGCTATCTGGGTGATACCCCGGTCACGTCGGGCACGGTGCTCGATTTTGGCGGTACGGCGTCTATTTATGACATTTCCACACCCCCGGACTATCGACGACAGGGTTTTGGCGGTGCGATCACTCACGCGCTGATGCATGAGATCCGCAATCGTGGCTATGATGACACCTGGATCTGGTCATCGAACATGGCGAAAAGTGTCTATCAGCAGCTGGGTTATATCGACGCCGATTTTGGCATGCGTGAACATCAGTGGCGGCGGCCCGATTGAAGTGAGGAGTGACCGCTTTACTCGATATTCTGCCCAAACGCGATGTCGTGACCGTCCAGATCCTGTACGCCAAATTCTTTCACGCCATAATCTTTGATTCCCAGATGATAGTCGATAGTCGCGCCGCTGGCTTTCATCTCGGCATAGATGGCGTCGACGTCATCCACCCAGAAGTACACGTTCCACATTTGATGTACGTTTTTCCAGTGGGGCACGACCTTCGCCGGGTCGTCAACCTGGCTGAGCATCACTGAGTAGCCGTCGCGGTGGAGGATTACAAAGTCGGGTGGCTCACCCCAGAAACGCTCATACGTGAAACCCAGTTTATCGCGATAATAATTGGCCGCTTTGACTACATCCGCCACCAACAAAACCGTTGCCGCACCCGTCAATTTGCCCGCCATGTTTCACTCCATTGATAGAATGTATGTTCTATGAACAATAGCTCGAATCGACTCAGTTGTCAAATCGCGGACATCGTTAAATTTGTGGCAATATGGGGCGCAATTTGTCCAGAATAAGCGTGTTGGCCGCTTCCCAATCCAGTTGCTGGCCTTGTTGTTGGGCTGCCTGCATGAGGTCAGGTGGCAATTCCTCACCCACTTCCTCAAGCAACGCCTGAGTCTGATCGCGAATCGCCTGCTCAGTCGCGGGATGCGCCTGCACCAGCGTCAGGACTGCGACAGCCACCGCGACATCGCCGTGTTTCATGAGCAGTTCGGCGCTGAATGCCAGCCCATTCAGCAAGTAGCCAACCGTATGATGCGCGGCGAGGATTTCCAGCCCTTCAGTCAGGCATTGGGCCGCCCCGGTCATGTTGCCCTGGCTGCTAAACAATTGACCCAGACGCAGCAGATTTTGGCCTAACTGTTCTCGATGCCCGTGCTTGCGATTGAGCTTGATGCTCTGGCGCGTGAGTTGCTCAGCGGTGCGAAAATTGCCGCGAGTGATCGCGATCTGGCCGAGTTCGCTGGTCGCGCTGGCATAGATATACTGCTGTTCGATGGCCTGCGCGATGGGTAGCGATTGTTTGAGATAGGCTTCAGCCTTGTCCGGTTCGTTAAGCTGCTGGAGCGCCTTGCTCAGATTGGAGAGGGTGAAGACCTGAGCCATCAGGTCATTGTTTTCGATACTGATCGTCAGCAATTGCTCAAGAATCTCTCGTCCGCGCTCGACTTCGCCCATCATGCGATGAACAATACCCAGGTTCATCAGCATGAGTGTCTGATTGAAGCGATCGTTATGTTTGCGGGCGACCTCGAAATTTTCTTCGTAAATGCGACGGCCTTCGGCATAATTCCCGCGCATGGCCGCGATGTTCCCCAGTGTTAAACGTGGGTGGACGGTCGCGGCTTCATCATCCAGCCGCAAGGACATATCAATACTGCGTTGCGCCAGCGCCTCCGATTCATCCCAGTGGCCCAGCCGCCAGGTAAACGTGCCTTGCACCGCCAGCAACTTCGCCAGGGTGGGGCTATCGGCCTGGGGCCAGTGTTCCAGGGCATGACCATAAATCTCATGAGCTTCGTGCCAGCGACTGCGGATTTCAAAATAGAACCACATGTTCAGCAATTGATAGAGCGTGTCAGCATTATGCGTCTGGACCGCTGTTTGCCACGCCCGCCGGATGTTCTCGTATTCGGTTTCGATCCCGTTCAAACCCGTGATCTGATCGCCACCGCGCAGTTCTGCGCCCCAGCGCTCCGCCAGGCCAGCATAATAGCTGCTGTGCTGGTCGTCGAGCGTTTGTGGGTCAGCGACCGCCGGGATTTTTTCCAGCGCATATTGCCGCAGGAGTTGATGCATCGCATAGCGGTTTTCATCGGTGCGCCACATCAGCGACTTATCCACCAGTGACGTCAGCATCCGCCAACTGGTGTGGGTCACGGCTTCGGCGGCCTCGTGGGTAAAGCCACCCTGAAAAACGCCCAGACTGGCAAAGGCGCGCTGTTCATCAGCGGTCAGCAAATGCCACGATTTGTCGAAGGCATGGCGCACGCTGCCGGTCCGTGTATCCAGGATGTCCAGGCCTTGCTCCAGTTCATTGATGATGGTGGTTAACGGGAGTGCCCGTGCCCAGGATGCCGCCAGTTCAATCGCCAGTGGCAGCCCATCAATTAATGCACAGATGCGCAGAATATGGTCCAGGTTGGGCGCATCAAGATTGATTCTCGCGCCCGCCCGCCGCGCACTTTGCAGGAACAGTTGCACCGCTTCCGAATCCTCGTCACCGCTGGACATGCTGCCCACATTGAAGAGGGTTTCGCCATATAGTCCCAGCGTTTCGCGCGATGTCACCAGAATCTTGACATCGGGGGCGGCCTCCAAAATCTCACTAATCAGATCAATGCCGTCCAGCAAGTGTTCGAAGTTGTCCAACACGAGCAGCGTTTGTTGGTCGGCCAGGAAATCCAACAGTTGGCGGTTTGGGTCGGCCTTAGCATGAAACGAAAGGTGGAGGGTGCTGGCGATGGCGGCGACGATGAATTCCGCTGCGGTATCAAAGATGAACTTGGATGCGTCCAGGTCGCCCAGTGCGATCAAATAAACACCGTCACCATATTCGTCTTGCAGGCTGGCCGCTGCCTCAATCGCCAGGCGAGTTTTGCCCATGCCCCCCGGCCCCATAATCGTGACCAACCGCACATCGGGTTCGCTTAACAGATTGGTGATCGTACTCACGGCTGCCTGTCGCCCAATGAACGGAGTCAACTGTGAGGGGAGGTTGGTCGTTTGGGTGTGGACCTCGACTGCCGGTTCGTCCGCGCTGGCAGCATCGGTCTCGTCGGTGAGCAACCCCATTTCCTGCGCCAGGGCTGCGGCTTTGGTGCGGCTATGCACGCCCAGTTTGCTGTAGATTTGTTTGTTGTACCAGCGCACGGTGTTCATCGAGATAATGAGTTCGTCGGCGATTTCGCGATTGCTCCACCCGTTGGAAATCCACCGCAAGATGGTTATTTCTTTGTCACTGAATTCCTCATGTGCCGCGTGCAATGAGTCTTACCCCTTTTCCCTGTGTTTGCATGATAATAACGAAAATTACCGTTGGAATCCACCTGGACATATGCACTACACGCACGTGGGTTATAATCCCCGGTTGGCAGGAGACAAAGGGGTCTATCGCATTGGTGCTGTAGGCGTTGATCAATTGTGCTTTAAGAATATCAACAGAAATGCGGTCTTGGGCGACTACCTCACCCCTGGCCCTTCTCCCATTTGGAGAGGGGAGCTAAACGCAGTGCAGCGGGGTGAGGTCAATAAAACCGTTTTCTGGTTTATTTTGACTTGCAAAAGCCACTTTGATCGTCAAACGTCACCTATCATATCCATGACCCACGCCCTCTGCCTTTTTTCCGAATAGTAAGCGCTTTTCCAGAAAGGTATTTTATGACCGCTACCATGCGTGCCGTGCAGGTGACTGCCCCCGGCGAAGCACAATTCATCGAAACCCCCCGGCCCGAACTCAAACCCGGCTATGCGCTGGTCCGTACCCACCGCCTATCATTGTGTGGCAGCGACGTGCGAATGCTCCATTATATGGAACCTGACCGTTATCCCTGTGCGCCGGGTACCACCGGTCATGAGGTGGTCGGCATTGTGGAAGCGTTTGATGCGCCTGATGTCAACTTCAAAATCGGTGATATGGCGCTGACGCTGGCCCCCGATCATCGCGGTATGGCGGAATATTGCCTCGTAAAAGTCGAGGATGTTTTCCCGTTGTCGGCCAAGCGGCCCGTCGAACACTGGCTGCAAGCGCAACAGGTGGGCACGGTGATTTATGCCTGTAAGTTGTTGCCCAATATCGTTGGCAAAACGGTTGCGGTCATCGGTCAGGGGTCCGCTGGCCTGTGGTACGATTTTATGCTGCGGCGGATGGGCGCGCGGCGGGTGATCGCGTTAGATTTACAGGAGCATCGCCTCAAAGCCGGTGAGATGTATGGCGCAACCCACACCATCCACAATGTCGATATTGACCCGGGCCAGGCGATCAAAGACATTAATGATGGGGAACTGGCAGATGTCGTGATTGAAGCGGCAGGCGAGGTCGAAACCATTAATCTGGCGATTGATCTGGTCAAGACCTGGGGTTT
The DNA here is from genome assembly GCA_965223835.1 of Phototrophicaceae bacterium. Taxonomy (GTDB): domain Bacteria; phylum Chloroflexota; class Anaerolineae; order Aggregatilineales; family Phototrophicaceae; genus CAVYXZ01. The sequence goes on along the minus strand of OZ245023.1, from coordinate 241,952 downwards.
TATTCTCTACTTTGGCGTGCCCCGTGCGGCCAATTTCAACTATCGTTTTGAGCGCTTGTTCGGCAAACGGGCAACCGTGCGGACGACCGTCGGTGCCCAGGAAGACCCTCATCACAACAGCACGCATCTGGCGCTCGAATTGATCGGCAGTGGCGAACTGGATGTCAGCCCGATTTTGACCCATCGCTTCCCGTTTAATCAGGTGTTGGAGGCCTATGAATTGCAACGCACTCGCGACGAAGGCTCCATCAAGATCGTCATTGATATGCCGGAATAGCGAGTAATTCCTGATTAAAGCGGAATATAAACAATTCTATTGGCAAGTTCACCTGGTTTACTCGCAATCAGTGTAATCAAAATTTCTTCGATGGCTTGTCCGATGGGCAAGTCATCGCGGACTTCGATCACACCGGGCATTGGTAGTCCCGCTCGGATGCGATCATGGGCATGTTTTGTCATGGTCTTAACATCATGGGTTAACAGGATACGGTTCGCTGACGCTGCCCATTCCAGCACGACTGGATCAGCGGCTTGATACAAGTCAGTATCTTGAACACGCAATATATCTAACTTGGGTTCTGTTCGCGGCAAACCACGCAACATATCACCATGAAAATTCTCATCAGCAAGCAGGTGTATCATGGACGAGTCTGTTTACGTTTCGCTTCCAATTGTGCGAGCAATCGTTGGCGCAGGGGGTCGTTTGGGTGGTCCGCTTCATAGGCCTGTCGGGCCTCAGCCGCAAGCTGCTGTTGCTCCTGAACGTAGGCATCAACTTCGGCCTGATTTTGCAGATAATAGCCAACAACAAGGTAGACTTCGGATAGATTTAAGGCCGAGTAGTGATGGGCGATCTCCTCTGGGGAAGCGCCGCGATGAAAATCGGCAATCACTGCTTGCAATGTGACGCGGGTATTTCCAACCCGAATCACAGCATCTTCATCTATTTTAAGTGGCACGTTGACCGCAGTTGGCATATTAATCATGGGGCGAACCTTCAACTATCTCTTTTGTCTAGTGTAACATAGCCTTTGAATCACCATAAGCGCAATCTTTAAGTGACTGCGAAAATTTGACACTCATGTAGGTCGTAGCTAATCTTAATATTGCACCAATACAAAAAGAGGCTCAAACTTGGTTGTTACGATATGTTAGAGATTCATATCAGGCAACTCAGCCCGTCTTCGCCTCTTATTAATCGTCCGCTGGCTGATGCTATAATAAACATACCGTCGCAAGTTGAGGATGTCTAGAAATGACCATCCGGGATCAAATTTACACAGTTTCAGACTTCGATCAGTTTGTAAACTTGCCAGAGAATATCGAGAAATTATTTGAATTTATCGGGGGAGAAATTGTTGAAGTGCCATCGAATCCCTATGTTTCGAAAATCGCTGGGATCATTCTGACCTTCATCAACCTGTATTTATTCGACCATAAAATCGGTCATGTAACGGGCGAAGCCGGGGGCTACATGGTGGCTGGTGAACGCTATGCGCCTGATGTCGCTTTCATCTCTGCCGCCCGGCAACCTGCTTTAGTGAAAGAAGGCTATAATCCCAATCCGCCGGATCTGGCGGTTGAGGTGGTGTCGTCAAGTCGCGCTGATGAATTACACAATCTGCGTATCAAAGTCAACAATTATTTAGCGGTCGGGACGGTTGTCTGGGTGGTCAAGCCAGAGAGCCAGCAAGTTGAAGTTTACATCGCTGGCGAAGCGGTACAGATTTTCAAGCACGATGCGACGATTGATGGTGGCACGTACTTGCCCGGCTTTCGTTTGAAAGTTGCGGATATATTCCAGCAGTAATCGACTGCACAACGCCCTCCAAAATGTTCCTTGCTATGCAGTCTAATTTTGTTGTGCGGTAAACAATAAGAAACTGATCTGCGCTCAGCGTCTGGCTTCTGCCTATAATAGCTAAGTCATTGGTCGTTAGCCCCTGGTCAATAGTCGAGACCATTCGAGTTGTGGGTTCCGTTTGATGGGCAGAGTTTTCTGTCTTTTGACTATGGACTGTAGACTAAAGACTTTCGACTACTGGCATAGAGGAGGTACAGTCGATGTTGAAACCGCCGAAACATAAACACGTTGAGCCACCATCACTGGCTGAAGCGCTGAATTTCTCCGACGAAGAACTGGAAAACAACCGTGATGGGCTACTGAGGCCCGGACAGCACGATAAGTTGATGTCCGTTGCCAACGAACTGCGGGGCTTTGAAGTGCTGATCTACCTGATTGCGGCGATTGTGAGCATAGCCGTTATCATTGATGGTGTTCTGCGGCAGGATACCGTATCCAGTCGCCTCGTGATGCTCGGTGTAGTGGGGGCAATCGCCTTTGCGGTGGTATTTTTCCTCCACCGGCATACAGCGCGTTACCAGTATGATGCTGACCAGGCGACCGTCGCCGCTGTCCAGGGATCGGTCATATTAGACTTCCACGACTATAGCAATCATACCGATTTTGTGGTCTGCGTATCGGGTGAAACCTTCAGTGTTGACAAGGCGACGTTTCTGGCGTTCAAAAGTGGCGACCCATATGCACTCTACTATGTGTTGCGTACCCGTCGCCTCCTATCAGCAGAGCCGTTGCGGAATGTGTGAACTCGGCAAAAACTTCAGGAGGCTAGCACTATGGCCCAACACACATTAACGTTTATCCGGCATGGTCAATACCTGTCCGTTGGTGATGACCCGCCGTTGTCCGATTTGGGTCAGCGCCAGGCCGCTGCCACCGCTGCCTATTTCCTTGAACAGCCGATTACGACCATTCATCACAGCACCATGCAACGGGCGGTTGAAACTGCTCATATCATCGCTCAGACTCTACCAGGGATTCCGCTGGTGGCGCATGATACCCTGCGCGAATGCGTGCCAACGATTCCGCCAGCGTGGGCGACACTATTTGCGGAACAAACTGACCCGGATTATCGGCCTGAGCAGGTGGCTGTGGCCCAGGCACAGCTTGAGACGGCCTATGCCACGCTTTTCCAACCAATCGATCAAGATAAGCATGAGCTGGTGGTGTGTCATGGCAACGTGCTGCGCTATTTGGTCTGCCGGGCACTGAACATCAATCAGCATGCATGGTTGGATTTCCATCCGGTCTATCATTGCAGCCTCACGCAGATCCTCGTTGCACCACACATTTTAAAGGAAGCTATCGCGGCGGGGATGCAGCCCACAACCCTGTTTAGCTTTAACGACGTCCAGCATTTACCAGTAGATCAGCGAACCTTTAGTTGAAGTGACCGCAATTTTGGGGCGTAGGCTAACCTTTTAGCGAACCCTGCTCAGATCATGGTATGCTAAGAAAAAGTGCGGGGGCCATGAGCTATGATACTGGAAAATCTACTGAACCAGTTGGAGTCCGACAAAGCGAAAACACGCACGCAGGCCGCCCAGGTTATCGGGACGCTGGATGAAGTGGTGGCACTGCCCGCACTCGCAGCGCGTTTTCGGCAAGAGACCGACTCGCACGTGCAAGCCGCGTTGAAATGGGCAGGGCGGCGACTGAAGGCGGCAGATGATGCCGGGTATTCTACGCTTGAGGCGATCATCTCGCATTTTAACGTCGCTGCGGAATGGGCTATCCCAACCCAGAGTCAAGATGAACAGGCGAAACTGCGCCAGATTCAGCATGATGCGGCGATGCGGGCGCTCGAGCAGCAACGGGCCGCGGCGCCTAAACAGGCATTAGGTCGCCTAGCCAAAGGGTATATGCTCGGTTTGCCGGGATTACTCATGTCGGGTCCGATGGTCCCTGATCTAGCATCCGATACGGTGGATGCAGCCTTTAGTCACCGATTGCCCGTCGAACAACAACGCAAAATGCCCATTCGCCCCGGCGACAGCGATCCGTCGATGCTGGTCCGGCGAATGATGCACGCGGTTGACTTAAATGATTGCGTCAAAGCGGCACAGAATCTGGCGCGGGATGTCAACAATCCGGCGGCGCTGCCCGCGCTGGCCCAGGTATTCGTCGAGGACTCCAAAGCGCCCGTGCGTGAAGCCGCTCAGGCCGCAGCGAAGCGCATCTACTGGAACGCGGTCTACTGGGAAATGGAGCAGGATGGCTCCATGGCGGTTGAGATCGAACGGCGGCGCAGCGATGTCGATACACAATCACCGTCGGACACAACGGCCAATGCTGAGTCAGACCCCAACGACATCGCTGACATCCTGCGCAAAGCGGAGGAAAAACGCCGCCAGCGCAAACGCTAATCAGATCCCCAGAAATGCGAACAGGTTTCTGATGAGTTGCTGGAGGTCATTGAGTGTGCTGTTCAGGCCATTGAACATCGCCAGGAAGACTACTAGGAAAATGAAGGTTGTCGCCAGCCAATCGCGGCGCACCAACCGCGTAAAGATGGCGGCGGTAAAGGCAAACATCGTCGATTGCAGTGACCGGGGCGCGATCTGGATCGTCGAATCGATCCCCAGAGTCAGCAGGGAGAATAACAGCGCTAACATGCCGGTTGCGATCAAGAACCGATCTTCCTCAAATTCTGCTGCGGTAAGCATCACGGTGTAGGCGATCAACAAATGCAATGTCAGGCCAAAGAGGCGGTCGCCGGCGGTGTAGAAGGCAAAACAGAACAGCACCACAATCACCAGGAGGGATACCGGGTCCAATCGCAGGGTTGCAAAGCGTTTCGGAATCAGCAGCCCCAGGTAAGCCAGCAAGGTCATTGTGGCACTCAAAGCGGTGGTTGCGGCAAACTGCATGTTGGTCGCACGTGACAATGCTACACCAGCGGTCTGCGACACCTGACACAGATTGGGCGCATAGTGGCAGGTATAATTCAGGACCGGGGTGAGATCAGTCTGGGTGATGTCCGGCAGTGACCAAACTGGGAGTTCAGGTAATGCCAGATTAAATTTCAAATCTGCCTGATTGCCAAGCAACATGAGTAGCAGCATGATAACGAACAGCGCACTGGCCCACAGCATGCCTACCATGCGGAAGGGTGCTGCCCATGCCGCTTCTTTTTGGGCCACTTTAGCTTCACAGGATTTGCCCGGCAGCCGCCCCCATTTTGCCTGCCGCCAGACAACCCCAATCAATTGTTGAATATCCTGATCGAAATAGCCGCGATTAGTCCGTAGCTCAATCGGTTGATGCCGGAAGAAGTCTTCTTGCACCGCCCGCGGCAAGTATTCAGGATCAGGCAATTTCACGCCATTGAGCAACACCGGCAGCAGCGGCTTACGCAAGTCGTGCGCGGCTTCTAGCTCAAACCGCACCCAATCCGTGTGGTGGTGCCGCCGGTTGAAGATGATCCGTTCCCAGTGCTTGCCAATAAAGACCAGCACCACATCACAATCGTGCACCGTGTTATGAATCTTTTCCCGCAATGTTGATTCGGGAACATCATCGGTCTGGGTGAAATCGAATGCATATTCATCGATAACGATTTGATTGTCGCCGAAAGCCTTTTGCAGGCGAGGATAAATCAGGTTGAGTACGAGTTCACGTGAATCATCGTACCGGTAAGAAAAAAAGACTATTCCAGCTTTCATGAAACACCCTGCGCTGTTTGGTCGAACCTTGCCGGGTTCGATAATCGCCCGTGGGGATCAAATGTGATCTTGTTATTGCTAACCAACTGTTGCTGGTTTGCCCGAACCTGTTGGCGCTGTGCGTTCCCGCCCGCTGTGTGTCGCGCATAGACCGGCTGGATGCTGGTCCCAATGATGATGGGTTGCCTGGTGGGTATCGTTGTCTATTTAAAAAAAGGTGTTCGGTATATTTTTCTGGCTGCTCAATTGCTGCCCGTGTTGGTTCAGTTTTCCCGACTACAACGTTTTCAATCGTTGTGATTGAGCGACGAGAGGCGTGGGCAGCTGTTAGTATATGTAAGCAATGTGCCAATTCTATACGAATTTCATACTTTTTCCTAACAATATAAAGCAAACTTAACATAAACCTAAAAAATACAATTGTTGGAAACGATTTATGGTTACGTTTTTTCGGGAATCCGAATAAATTCTCGCAATAGAAAAATTACAACTCAAGTCAGCAAGAGAGCGGGAAAGGCACACCTGTGACCGTTCCAACTTTTTTGCGGGTGGGTATGGGCCTCTAGCGGTAGGAACTAAATCTATCTTTAACCGAGAAAATCGCGTACTCGCTTGACGTATTCCGGGAAGTTGTCGCGGCGGACATTGTGTCCTGCACCCGGCAGTCGAACGATCTGTATGCGCGCGTTTAAAGTGCCAATCTCCTGGGCAATGGCTGGTGAGATGGCGACCTGGTCTTCTACGTCGCCGCTCAGCAGCAGAACCGGGCATTGAAGCGCTGGAACGATCTCCCACCAGGGTTTTGCGGGCACCAGGTCATATTGCGTCACGTGTGGGCTGACCTGCAATTTGGCCTGGGCAAAGGGTGGATACTCGTCAGCAGCCCACTGTGGATGATCCTGTTGCGTTTTCGCAATGATTTCGGCTGCATCCAGTGCGTGACGCTCGACAATCGCTTTTGCCCACTCTTGTGCATGTTCGGCAATCTCTTCTTCCGTAATATCATCATCACGGGGATACCAGGCTGGGTCTTCGAGAACCAAACGACTGATACGGTCCGGGAAGCGATCAGCCAGGATGGCGGCAACAACAGCGCCCATCGAGTGGCCGATCACACCGGGTTGCTGCAAATCAAGCGCTGCAATCAACTCGGCCAGATCCTGAGCCTGATTTTCCGCGCCATAGCCTTTTTCTGGCTTGTCTGACAGGCCATGCCCACGGGCATCAACCATAATCAAGTCAAAATCAGCTTCCAATGCTTTTGCCAGATGGGTCCAGCAAAGACCGTTGTCGGTGATGCCGTGTGCCAGAATAACCGGTGGTTTATTGCCCCCGGTTCGATGATAGTGCATCCGAACATTATTTACCGAGATGTAGTCATCATGCCATTCAGTCATAATCTATTTCCTGTGTTTTACAAATCTATTTGACAGCAATCGTTATGTGCATCGTGTTTTGCCCGGTTGCGATGGGATGGATTGGCAAACCTGGTTATGGTTCATTAAACCGTTAAGAAACGATCAACCTTGAAGCGGCGGATGTTGTGGGCGGTGGTGCCCTGCAGTGCCAGATCAGTCAGGATTTTGCCGATCAAGACGCCGAATTTGAAGCCATGCCCGGAAAAACCCGCCCCGAAAATGACGTGCGGATAGGCCGGGTGCCGGTCGATAATAAAATCTTCATCGGGGGTCATGGTGTACAGACAGGTGCGGGTGTCCTTTACCGGGCCAACGCCCTGGGGCAGGTAGCGCTGAACAAAGCCGCGCACCCGGTCAATGTAGTCTGTTTCGACTTCACGATTCACATCATCGGGGTTCACGGCCTGACCACTGCCATGAATACCGGCCTTTAATCCGCTGCCAGCCACGTCGGGGATGCCATAAATCAGGGTCCTGGCCCGTTGAACAAAAACTGGAAACCGTTCCGGCGCAAATAGGGCGGCGTCGGGTGGATCGAAAAAGACGAGTTGCTCACGGGTGGGCAGCAAAGGCACCTGTAAATCGAGCAGGCCGAGGATTTGCGCGGTCCATGCGCCAGCGGTGATGATGATTCGGGCCGCGCTATAGCTTTCGCTGGTGGTTTCAATCGTAATCGCATCACCATGAACTTCGCAATTGGTGACACGAGCCTGGGTCTTGACGGTTGCACCCGCGCTGGTCGCGGCATTCACCATTGTCAGCACACAGTCTGATGCTGCCAGATAACCCGCGTCTGGCTGGTACACCGCCATCATATCGTCATCGAGGTGAAACTGTGGAAAGCGCTGCTGCACCGCTGCCGGGGCCAGCCATTCATACCCTAGACTGGCCTGGTCCAGACTGTCACGCACTGCCAGCAGGGTCGGTTCATCAGCCCGCCCAAAGTCCAGCCCACCAGTTTGGTAGAGCAATCGGGTGCCGGTCTGGGCTTCCAGGTCGCGCCACAGGGGATAGGCCGCCTTCGCCAGTTCAACATAATCGGCGGCATCATAGGCATAACGGATAATGCGGGAAACCCCGTAAGAGCTGCCATTCTGGTGATCGAGATCGAATTGTTCCAGCGCCAAAACGCGTTGACCGGCCCGGGTCAAATGATAAGCCGCCGCGCTGCCCATAACGCCCAGTCCCAGCACGATCACATCATAATGGTTGCGATTGGTCATGAAGCTCCCGCCTTCATCAGTCTCACCGATGGGGCGCAAGTATAACGATCAATGTGACGGATTGCGATGGTGGGTGCTGCCTCTCACATCGGTCCCGGCGCGACGGTGGGTTGCCAGATACCGTCAACAATATAAGCTTCACCTTCTCCCGGCCAGGGCGGCATCGTCACGGCGACGGCGGCCAGCGGTTCGTAACCGAAGGAGCGAAACTGGAAGTGGGTTCCAACGGTTATCTTGATGCAAACGCCAGGATCAACCGGTACGATTGTTTCGTGATCGCCTTCTTTGCGCCACATTTCACCGCGCCCATTGACAAAAAACCAGATCTCCTCGACAGTACGGTGGGCAACGGCAACCGATGTTTCGCCCGGTCCCAGTTCAAAATGGGCCATGCCGCCGTCAGCTAATCCCAGCAAAATGCGCACATCTGAGCCATCAGGTGCAGTGGCATCGGGCTTAACGGGCAGTCGTTTGGTGTCGGAATCACTCATGATTTATTCTCCAATTAACCTAACTGAATTACGAGAAATGACTGCGGTTGCGGTGTAAGGCGGGGCGCTGCGGTGATGAGGGTCATTTAGCTAGAAAATCACTTGCCACCGAGTACTCTGGCTATGTAAATTTATCCTATCAGCGCATCCATCAGATTATTCGCCGCCAGCGTAAGTGACTATAAGTGAGATTGGCTGGAAAAGAGCCTATGTTCATCGCCCAAGCATGAGGAATTTGTCAATATATCACATGCAACGCTGCAGGATTGTAGAGGCCGATATACACATTATAGAAATTTGATTTCACGGTACGCGATGCGACGAAGTTTCCTTGCCGTCGGCTGCGATGTTGGAGTTGAGTCTGGCACGACTTGAATCTGCGACTTACTGCTGTCAGTGACAGAAAACAGGGCAATTCCGTTACGGGAAACACGAAAGGCCTCCGGGTAAAAATCATCAGCAGGTGCAAAAGTCGCTCCACTCCGAGTAATCGTATCGCCATAGTAATAATACGTTACGAAAGCCTGGGGTTTGGACATCAAGTTATTGAAATTGGCGACTTCCCTGATTGCATTTTCTACTGATCTGATATCAACAAATTCTCGACGAATTTCCTTCGATTTTCGGGGTACTAAAAACGCTCGATTCACGTTGACGGTAACGCTCTTTTGCTCTTCATTACGGATACTATACGAGCCTGGAAAAACTAACACGTCGCCAAGTTCTTCCGTAACGAGCGCACTGATCCCCTGCCTGCGCTCTATTCGCGCTTCTCGGAATGCTTCAACGAGCATTTTTAATGCCGTTTGCCCCTCACGGATAGCCGAGCGCAAGCGTTCTTCATCCCAGAAAGGAGCGTTCCGTTTGCAGTAGGCTTCTGCTGCCTCAAGTAAATCGTCGTCGTGGGTTAGGCAAGCGACCTTGAAGGCATGCCAGCGCACAGACACGGCGGTGTCGCTATCTGTCTGCATGATTTGCTTCAGCACTTGCCGTACCTCAGGAGTCCTGGCAGCTTCTTTGAAAAGTGAGCCGTTATCATCTGCCAACCATTGCTGGAAAAGAGAAAGATTCTTCTCGCCACCAGCCAGAGCGACTAATTCGAAAACACGTGTCTCCGGCACAATTTTTGTCAAAGCTGCGTTCAAATGATCAACCCACCAGGGATAGCGCTTCGAAAGCAATCCGACAAGGGTTCTCCAGGTATCAACGGAAATGGATCGTTTTGAATGTGTTGTGACCCATATAACGATAGCGTCAACAATCTGCCGGATTAGATCTTGTCGCTCATCTTGTGTCTGCCGTTGAATGATTTCGGGTCTATTTTGAACAACGTAGGTAAAGGCCTCAATCTCGTGATTTGCCAGAGCAACAAGCCGGAGATCGTCTGTGATTAGCTCGGCGATAAACTCGATTAAGCCTGTAATGCGCGTGAAACTGAAATGATCGTGTAAAGCCTTGAAGTCGCGCATTGAGACCATCATTTTGGCTGTCAAATAATCGGCAATAGATTGATGCGGAAATGAATAATGCTCCACATTGAAATACTCCTGTGATCGAGACAGGAAGCTATTTATGCGAAGAAATTCAATCAATGGTCCCGAATCAGCATGATCTACCATACTGGCGAGCACTTCACTTACTTCATCATATGCAAGCTCTTGCCATTTCGGCCAGACTTCTTTTGCAATAACCGCATAAGCCTGGAGAAATATGTCCCAGTCTGGACGGCTATCTGGATCAGAGCGACGATACAGTTCGCGAATAAATCGATCAATGACCCGCACATTCTCCATTTGTAAAACCTGAGCAATATCAGAAGTCTCATCACGGACAGCTAAAAACGCGCACATGACAATGAACAGCGGGGTGCGCGTGGTTTCGGTTGAAAACGCGTTTGCAAGAGCCTCACCTATTGCAGAAACTTCTACCTCTAAGCCATTGTTCTCACACAGTGAAAGAAAAAATTTCTGCGGCTCGTATTTGTCGTTGTCAAGAGGTTTCAGCGAAATGACCTGGACATCTGGCCCCAAACCATGACTGTTGCTGTCTAATGCTTCCCGCGTAGTCAGGAGAAAACGAAGATGGGTATCCCAAGTATGATACGTTTCAAAGTAATTGCGCAACAATTGAATAAGATTATTGATTGAATCAGCTACATGTAGGTCTTCGATGATAAACAGACAACGACGGTTACGCAGGGCATAATCCACCGCCGCCGGTGTCAGCCCTCGCATCCCTGCTTTTTTATCCTTCTCGACGTATTTCAAAATATGTTGCCACAACGTGCCCTCTTTACCGTTGGAGAACGCTTCGAGATGACTTGCCTGCAACTCCACAATCAGTTCAGGCCATTCCAGTAGTTCCTTGAACACCTTGTTCACGAACCGCGTCTTGCCCACTCCAGCCGGCCCAATTATGATAGTAACGAGATACTCCAACGAAATATGCTCTTTTCTTGCTCCCCATTCTCCAAAGCCGATCACGAAATCTTGCTTATTGGTACTCAGGGTATCCTGAAAATCCTGGCCCACCACTATTCCTGGGTAGTGGTCATGGCGATACCATTGCCGTAGATGCCGCGCCCGCCAATAATCCACGCGCCCCATCATTCGCGACCAGAGGGACACAGGTGGATATTCATCAAATGACTTTAGAATGGACAACGTCTGAATAGCATCGTTTGCTGCAAGAACTGCATAATCAGATTTAACCAGGCTGGAAGACACATCATGAGGGGTACTCAGGACTTTCTGGTTAGCGGATTGTTTCCTCTCTGCTACAGTAACCGCGTTCAAAACCTCGATAATGTTTTCCATATCCCAGGATAGATCAACGTATTGTATTTCAGCAATGTTATCGGGTATTTCTGTAACTTTACGGATCAATATCGGGAAAATATGCTTATTCATTTCCTTCGCGAGCGCCAACTCTTTTTGACAGTACTCTGAAGCTACTGATGCTGGCGAAAGCAGGAAAATAAAACCCTCACTACGTTTCAACTGTTCCTGGATTACTTCCCACCAGTTTTGCCCGGCGAATAAACGGTCATCATGCCAGACTTCATGCGCTCGGTTCAGGCGTTTGACGATTTCCTTACACACTGGCATATCGTCGTGTGCATAGCTAACAAATAGACGCATAAAAACCCTCAGCAGGGGAATCCCACAATAATTTTTACTCAATTCTGCTAATTATAACTATATTTTGAGCGTCGATAAAGCAAGTGGAATTGGATTCTAAGTGATTGACAAGGATTTCTGAACGCAAAAAGTGAAAATGGTCGCAAGAACCTCCATTGCCCCAGAGAGTTTGACACCATTTAATCAAGATTGCTGCCTCGCCTAGTTTGTACCTAATCGCATCGGGTCTGTAGCCTCAAAGTGGTATGGCTTTTACTTCTTCATGTCCTTCGTCTTCTGGGGTTAATGATTGTGCTGGATCTGTTTGCTACTAATCAAGGTGGTCCAGTGAAGTGACGTGATCGGCTCTGCCATACCTGGTTGTGATTCGTCAGCAAGCCTTCTAAATTCTCACCGGCAAAATGACGGTATAATGGAAATGCAGGCCGTTTTACTGCATTGCATGCTCCGGGGTTCATATGAAAACGTGTCCGAATTGTAGCTATGAAAATGTTGAAGGCTACATGTTTTGCGAGGATTGTGGTGAGGACATAACGCTCGTCGAAAGCGAGTATTCCGAGGAAGGTTACACCGTGCCGACCCCGCAGGAACCGGCCATCATCCTCCGGGTACAGTCGACGAGTCGCCCCATCATTATTGCGTTGAATAAACAAACGACTCTGGGACGATATGATGGCGACCGGCGTTATCAGCCAGACGTTGACCTGGCGATGTACAACGCGCTGGAAAAAGGTGTCTCGGCCATGCACGCCACTATTGAACACAGTAGCGATGGCGTGATGCTGCGCGATGTTGGGAGTACCAACGGCACATACTTGAATGGTCGGCGAATGGTTGCCCAACAGAATTATATCCTGCGTGATGGCGATGAAATTCGGCTGGGTAGGCTGGTCACACACATCAAATTCCAGGGTGGAATCTGAATCAGGTCCCGATAAGGAAGCCCCAGCCATGACGTTCTTGTGAATCTTATCATCTCACCTTCAGACACGCCTTTCTGCCTGTCTCTAATACTCAAGCCGCTCTAATTGCGCCTGCTATCTTATGGAGAAACGAAAACGAATTCAGCGGATAGACAATGTGGCTTTAGCCCATTGCAAGGGCTGAAGCCCGCTGTCTACTATCAGATCATATGCATTTGGATTCACTTCTCCATTAGCAACCCTGATATAGACCCCCCGCCAATCCCCCCATTTAAACCACCGCAACGGGTGGTGACGCTGGTTGGTTTACGCTCTAGACTGTTGATTATCAAGCAATCAACGAGGAGCGAGCATCATGAACCCCAATTGGGTACAAATTCAACTGGAGCATGAACACCGGGTCGCGCAGGCGGAACGTAATTATCAGCGACAACAGGCGTTGCGCCTGCAACCTGAACACCGGATTCGCTGGCCGCAACTGCATCAGCTATTGCTACGGATAATCGCATGACACGCAAACAACTTGCCGGATTGTTCATTACGTTCATGGTACCGTTTCTGGTCGGCAACAGCCTGTTGATTCTGCTGCCACTGCACCTGCAGTCACTCGGCGCAGCGGCTGGTGCAACCGGCTTGATCCTGGCACTGGCTTTTGGTGCCCTGGCTGTCGGTACGCTGAGCGGAGGCTGGATTTCGCAAACTTTCCAGCGCCGTAAACAGACTCTTTTGGCAGCGGCTGCGCTGAGTATCCCGGTGGTTATCTGGATGAACGCTGCGACTGCTGTCTGGCAAATTGCGCTCGGAATGGCAGTTGTGTGGTTGCTATCGGGCGTCCAACTGGCGATGACCAACATTCTGACCGGTATGTTTGCGTCGGCTGACCAACGGGGGCGCACCTTCGGCCTGCTGAACAGCGGGCGCGTGCTGACGCAACTCCTGGGCGGGCTGTATTCAGGTTGGGTGGTCGACCAATGGGGATTCAGTGCGCTGTTTCTCATTAGCGCCGCTGCCTATGGGCTGACAGTGTTGGGAGCTTTGTTGCTGAAGGACAAACCAGGGCCGGTCACAACCGAAACCAAAAAAGACCGTCCAGCGTTGCCTGCCTCGCGGACGTTCTGGCTGCTGTTCTGGGCGTGGATGCTGGCGAATCTGGTCAATTTTGTGATGTCATTGGGCAAGCCGCTGACGATGAGTGCGCAGGGTTTCGACAACATGGCGATTAGCAGCACCATGCTCGTTGCCGGGCTGCTTAATCTTCCATTACCAGTTGCGCTCGGCTGGTTGTCAGATCGCTGGGGGCGTCCGCCTATTTTAATGTTAAGTTATGCGGGTGGTACGCTGGGACTGCTGATGCTGGCTGCTGGGACGGATCTCTGGCATTTCTGGACAGCACAGGCGCTGATCTCGTTTATCGGGTCAGGGGCTGCCGTTGGCGCAGCGCTGGTTACAGATGTGGTTGCGCCGCAAAACCTGAGCGCGAGTCTGGCAAAATATGATGCGGCCCGCTGGCTGGGTGCGGTCATGGGCTATACTGGCACTGGCGTTGCGATTCAGCACCTGGGACTCGAAGCGACTTTTCTGCTGGGCGCGTTGGTGCCATTAGTCGCTATTGCATTGATCGTGCAGATGGCATCGCCCCGTCTACCGCTCCGTCGCCGCGTCGCCACTGTGCCAACGTCTTAGAATACAGACAGCAGATATGAGCGCGAATCCAGCAATAGGCGGCAGGGTAATTGCAGTAAATTTCCAGATAGGTTGCGAAAGTTCAAGGTGCTTCTGTAAGCCAGCCTTCTGGCTGTCCGCCGCGCTGGACGTGCAGAAGCACTTCCCTACGAATCGTATTGACCGCTCATGACCCTGATACGGATTTTGGTGCAATCGCCCAGCAATCATCGGTTGAAATACGTCACAGTTGCCGGTAATTATGTTATGATTGCAGAAGAATTGGCCGGGAGTGTTTTCTAACGGACCCTGATGATATGGTTCAAAATCTTCCACTGCAATCAACCTCGTTTGTTGGCAGAGCGAACGAAATTACCGACATCATTGTCCGCCTCAACCGTCCCGACTGCCGTCTGCTGACTCTGGTTGGCCCCGGTGGCATCGGCAAGACGCGGCTGGCGCTTGAAGTCGCTGCACGTTTGGTCAATGACTTCCCGGATGGTATTTTCTTCGTTCCGCTACAGCCGCTGCAATTATCAGATCAGATCGTACCCACCATCATGCGTTCGCTCGGTATTCAGGCGACTCACACGCCTCGGGACCAATTATTGAACTTCCTGAGTGAAAAGCAGTTGCTCCTGGTAATAGACAACCTTGAGCATCTGCTGGACGGTGTAGATATTCTGATCGACATTCTCGGTAGCGCGCCGCAGGTCAAGCTACTGGTGACCTCGCGTGAACGGCTGAATTTAAAGGTCGGGTATGTGTGGCCGGTGGTGGGGCTTGACCTGCCCGACCAGAATTCGGTTGCTTACAATGACTCTCGGAGTGCGGTGCAGCTTTTCGTAGAGCGTGCCGCCCGGGTAAAGCCGGATTTCGATCTCGATCACCAACGTGAGGGGGTGGTTCGTATTTGCCGATTGGTAGAGGGTTCGCCACTGGCGCTGGAGTTGGCGGCTAGCTGGGTGCGGGCCATGCCCTGCGAAGCGATTGCCGACAATATTCAGCATGACCTCGACTTTCTAACAACTGACCAACGCGATGTGCCCCAACGGCACCAGAGTATGCAGGCGGTATTCGATCACTCGTGGCATTTGCTCACGGAGGTCGAGCGGGCAACCTTTCCCAAGTTGGCGATGTTTCGTGGGGGATTCACCGCAGATGCGGCAACGGACATAGCGGGGGCATCCATTCAAATCCTCGCCAGGCTGATCGACAAGTCGCTTGTGAAACCAGTGGATGATGGGCGCTACGATCTACACGAGCTGGTACGGCAACATGCACAGGAGCGACTGGAAGCATCCGGGGAAGCTGGGGCAGTACTCGAGGCCCATAGTCACTATTTCACTCAGTTTCTGGCACAGCGGGTGCCTGATCTCAGGGGTGGTCGTCAGGTCGAAGCCTATGCGGAGATCGAAGCTGATTTCAATAACATTCGCCAGGCCTGGCATTGGGCGCTGGATAAGCGAGACTACACGCTGCTCGATCAGGCGCTGGACGGGCTTGCGTTACATTTTGACGCGTTCTCAAGTGGATCGAATAGCCGGGAACTCTTGCTACAGGCACAGCAAATACTGGCACCGGATCAGGATGAGAAGCCCCATCCTGTCTGGTGCCGCATTCGGGTGCGTACCTCGAACGAGGATGACCTGGATGTCGAACCATTGGAACAATGTCTGAAAGTGGCTCGTGAGCAAGCGGATCAGGCAGAAATCGCCCACTGTTTATCGGCATTAGCCCGCGGCTATGCCCGCGAGGATCAGATTGCGCGCTGCGTCCAGTTGCTCAATGACAGCCTCGATCGCTATCGGCAACTGGGCGACAAGTTTTACGCTGCGCGGGTGCTTCAGTCTCTCAGGCTGTACTACTACAGAATTGGCGAGACAGAAAAATCAGATGCCTGCGCCGCGGAGAGCCTGCGCTTAAAACGCGAGATCAACGACAAGGTTGGTATTGCTATATCGGTTGCAGGTCAATTTTCTTATCACCGACGCGAAGGGCGTTATGACCAGGCTGCAGCCTGTCTCCAGCAGGGAATAAAGCTCCATCGTGACGTTGGTAACCTGGCCGGTATCGCTCATGCTACGGCACACCTCAGCCATACACTGTTCTACAAGGGCGATATGTCGGCAGCCCAAGAACTGGCGGAAGATGCGCTACTTAAAGGGCGGGCAGTCGATTACTTGCTGACTTGTGCTCGGGCATTGACCGTGCTTGGCCTGGTCGGTTGTATCAATGAAAACTATGTCCAGGCACAGGCACATTTACACGAAAGCCACCTGCTTGCGCCTATGAAGACCAAGATCTATGTTGCCTGGGGACAAGCAATGGTCGCCTGTGGCCTGGGTGAGTATGATCGGGCAAAGGCAGCGCTTTATATCGCATTGAGCCAGGGTCATCTCACCCGTAACCTCGCCACGATGACTATTTGTCTGCCGATAGCTGCCATTCTCGCTTTTCACGATGGTCATCCGCACGGGGCGGTCGAGTTGATTGGGTTAGCCTTCACGCATTCGGCGAGTCCTGTCGGATGGATGGAACAATGGCCTTTGTTCTTGCGCGTGCGAGATACTTTGCAACATACACTTGAAACCGAAGCGTGGGATACCGCCTGGGCACGTTACCATATGCATGATCTAGATGCTGTGGTTGACCAGCTTCTACATGGTCTGTCCCCGGAAGACCCCGTCATGCGCGCCAACCAGTTGCTGCCAGAACCCCTAACCCCGCGCGAGCTTGAAGTACTACGGTTGCTGGCTGAAGGCCTGACGAATGCCCAGATTGCAGAACGATTGTTCGTCAGCATCGGTACAATCAAAGGTCACGCCCATCACATCTACAGCAAGCTGGCCGTTCATGACCGCTTTCACGCCGTTCTCCAGGCACGGGAGCATCGTCTAGTTTAGTCCCGCAAAATAACCCCGGAAACGTATCTCCAGATAGGCGACTAATCGCGCAGCCCAACCCTATGCTCTATTTCAAACGGCTTCCAGATCGTTTGAGGTATGGGCGTTATGTTACGCTTGACGATGGTTCTGTTGGGTGTGAGTTTTGGACTGGTATTGGTGTCGCTTGCTCTGGGTAAGTCTATAGTAACTGACACCTTCACGGTCTATCAAGAACTGGACCCGGTTCACAGCCGTATCTACATTGTTGATATGAACCGTGATTTTCAACTTGATCTGACAGGCACGCGTTGCTTCACGTTATTGCCAGATTGGTTCCGTATGGAGATGGACCGGGGCTATCTGACGGCAGTTACATTTCGCGATGATGACCCGATTACGGCTGTCCAGCGCTTAAACTGCGTTTGAAACAAACACAATCTGGTTTAACACAAAAGGGCCACACATCGTGTGCAGCCCTCGTTTTAGTGCTAATTACAGAGCAGAGACTATTCTTCGTACACCAGGAACGTCACCTGAAGCTGATTGCCTTCCAGGCGTTCATCAATGCGGAGCAAGCCCCGGCGACCATCGGATGTGATGACCCCGATTATCGCGCCTGGCGTCACCTGATCGGTCGGAATGTTGGGTTGATTGACGACGTTGGGGTCAATCAGATCCCAGTGGATGCGGCTTACCACGTCCGGGTTGGTCAGGTTCCAATGGACGTTATTAGCGGGATCGACACCGGAGTTGGCCCAGTCGAAGCCATCGGTGCCCGGATTGAGCAAAAGCACCCGCGCATTGCCGATGGTGTTGATATTATTGCCGTCCCATTGCAGGTCATCCATGCGTAGATTTTGATCTTCTACCGTATCGCCTTCCAGGTCCATTACATCACCGGGGTTCAAGGGGCGCATGTCCTGGCGCTTCACATTTTTGTTGATGACATAGGTGAAGGGGAAGGCATTGTTGGCCTCGCCGGCTGGACTTTCGACCACCTGATTGTTCAGGTCAGCAACGATGTCCACTACGAATGCGCCCGTGTTGGCGAGGGTGCCATTAACAACCGTCGTTGTAGTTTGTCCGGCGGCTAAGCCGGGAACGATGGCTGCCAGGTAAACTTCATTGGGCGCCAAAGTTGTCGCAACCGCAAATTCTGGGGCGTCGGTCAGGCCCGCATTGCGCAGCGTCACCGTAATATCGAACGGCGTATTGGGCACGATGGGGAAGGGCGCAACCACCGCGCTATCAATCACGATGTCGGCTTCATTGGTCGGCGCGGCTGCTTGCGCGACCGTTGCCGTTGGTACGATGGTCGCGTTCGCGTCGGGGGTGGGTGCCGGTGGCTCATCAATCAGCGGGATCGTGTTCAGGTTGCCGCGAATATCGAGCAGGTAAGCTGCCATCCAACCCTGTTGACCGCGAAAATCGACCACGACCCAGGTGCCAGCGACATTCGTGCCCAGGAGGGGGAGCCGGGTGGCCTGTTCAATCTGGCCGAGGATTTCAAAATCAATGCTGGGACCGACGCGGACATTCTGAACCGGGCTGGTTACGATGGCAAAGACATCATCTGGCAACCGCACATCACCTGCGTACCGGGCCAATGTTTCGGCTGAGCCAAAGGCGTTAAAGGCGATGATGGAAACCGCATTGCTCAGTTCGCGGGGTTCCAATTCGGCGGTCGCGAGAATACCTTGCACCCCGCCCAGATTGGTCAGGCTATCGAGTGTCGCGTTAAACTCGCCACCAGCGGTGATGGCCGCGGCGATCGTCTGGACCGCATCATAACTGGCAGCGGCCATCGCGGTGGGGACGGCGCTAAACGCCTGCACATAATTCAGAGTGAACGAATTGCTGGCCTCATCTTCGTTGGCGATGGTCCAGGTAGCAGTCGAGAGGATGCCACCACGTTGTTCGGGCGGAACGGCGGCGGCAAAGGCCAGTTCGGTTGCATCGGCGTAGGCAAAGAATCCGGCGAAACCGGCAGCCCGCAGGGCGTTGACCAGTGCGGCGGCACTGGCGGGATCGCCATAAGCGACGACAACCTCTGGCGCTTCGGTAGTTAATTGCGCTGCCGCGTCATTTACCTGGTCGGCAGTCTCGAGCACCAGGTTCGAAACCGGCGTAATGGGCAGCACATTGGTAAAGGCCAAGGCATCGACCTGGGTCATCGGCTCCATATCGAGTTGGATAACGGCGATGTTCTGATAGCCTGAATCCCGGGTGAGATAGGCCGCTAGCGCCCGTGATTCTTCCAGTGACCGGGCACGCGTCCGATAAACCAGGCCGGTCGTATCCTGTTGGAGCAGAGGATCATCATTAGCGGGGGTCAGAATCGGCACCTGGAGCGTCTGCAACGTCGCCAGATTCTCGACCAGCGGTGCGCCTTCATCCGGTCCGATCACCGCAATGACATTACCGCTGCTGAAGGTATTAACGGTGTTGGCGATTGTCGTCGGGTCAAATGGCTCGATAATCAGATCCAGCCGGTACAGGGTGCCATCGGCGCCACGAACGCCGCCAAAACGATTGAATCGCTCGGCACCCAGTTGGGCGCCATGCCCAATTGAGCCATCGCTATTATCTAACACCCCAATGGCGAACGCCGGTTGATCCTGGGCTTGAACCAACGGGGTCACCATGAGGATAGTGAGTATGAGGACAGCTAGTATCCGCTTTATCAATTTCATCTTCTATCTTCCTTATTTGCGGGTTGTAAACGTTACAACTTGCGTTTCATGACTAACCGTATCATTAACTGTAGAACCATATTCATAGGGCGAAAGGGCTATTGACCGCCATTGAATTGGGAAAGTAGTACCTGTTTGCGGCGGGCAGATCGTCAATGGTTGGCTGCAATAGTGAAAAAACACCCACAACTGCGGTGGTCGTTCACCCTTAAGTCTTAAACTCCTTTATTCTCAATCTGTTGCACGTACCTTTAAACTTTATAAATGCGTATTAATTAAATTATTTATTACCGAAAGATACCCCTATTTTTTGGGGGGATGTGCTCGCAAATGTGTGGTGCAATGTGAACTGTAAGGGTGTAATAATCACTACTTGCATAAGTTTGGGAAGGGTAGATATGAGGAGGATATATGCCTGCCAAAAAAGATTCTGAGGAAAAGACTCAGGAGAACGAATTATGGGAATGGTTCCGTTCAACCGATGACCCTAAACTGGGCTTCGTAGAAGGGAATACATTCGATGTCAAACCGGTGCAGTATTCGGAAATTGACGGTCAGGCCATCTTTGAAGGCGACATTGTGCTGGGGCCGGTCGCAGACGTCGAAAAACAGTTGCGGACAATGGAATCGGATGACCCTGACCCAGGCATTATCGCCTTCGGAGTCGGTCTCACAGGCGAACGGTTTCGCTGGCCGCGGGGTGAAGTGCCGTATGAAATCGCCTCGGGCTTTCATAGCCCCGACTTAATCCGCCGGGCCATCCAACACTGGGAACAAAATACGCGCATTCGCTTTCCGTTGCGCACGCGGTCTAACGCCGCGCGCTATCCCAATTACGTGCGGTTTCAAGATGGCAATAGCTGCAGTTCCGCAGTGGGTATGCGCGGTGGTCGCCAGAACATTACGATTAATCAGAATTGTGGTTTCGGCGCGACGGTGCATGAAATTGGACATGCGGTCGGCCTGTGGCATGAGCAAAGCCGTGAAGATCGCAACCGGTTTGTGCGCATCAACTGGCAAAATATTGATCCCAACATGGCATTTAATTTCAATCAGCATATCACCGATGGCGATGACATTGGCGGATACGATTTTGGCTCAATCATGCATTACGGGCGGTTCGCTTTTTCGCGCAATGGACAACCCACGATAGAGCCAATCGGCGGCCAGGCAATCGGCCAGCGCAATGGCCTGAGTCCCGGCGACATTGCCGCTGTTCGTGCTATGTACCCCAACCTGGAACCGTCGCGCTCCTGGGCCGGCGTGCAATTTCGGGGTTCTGTCCCCGCAAACGCGACCCGGCGCTGGTTTACGCACAGTTGGCCGTCGCACTGGTATGTCGTCTGGACCGTGGTGCCAACCGGTCCGGTACAGAATAGTTCGGCGCAGCTTGAATGGAAGGTCCAGGTTGAGCGCCAGACGGAAAACCGCCTCAAATATTTCATTGAAGTCAAAAACTTGAGCCGCCGTACCGTGAGTTTCGAGGCCCGCTACAACGTGCTGGGCTGGACGCGGCAGGCGCGATAAGGGAGAACAATCATGCGCATAATTATCGAAATCGACGAGAAATCCCCTCGAATCGAAACGCAGACAGAAGAAGACGAGGTGGTGATGCAGCTTGATGGGGGGACGCCAGCCGCTGATCTGCTGGCCGACCTGGACGACGCTGAAATGGATGTTGCTGATGACGGTGAGGATGTCGGTGGACCACCGGATTGGTTAGTCGCCGCCGTTGAATCGGCAGAAGCGGACGATGCTGCGAGCGATGGTGCATACGCGGATGACAGTGGCGAGGACTTTGCCGACGGCGGGGCTGCACCCGACTCCGACGACGACTAATCCATTTACAGACGTTACGCACCTTGTGCTTGTAGGCAGTGGGTTTAAACCCACTGTTCGCGTACAAACTCGAGTGAATCTGCGTAACATCAATCATTAAATTATGTGACATTGCTAAAGGAGTATATATATCATGCGCTTTGGTGTACAATTTCAGGGTTCCGTACCGGCCCGCGCGACCCGGCGCTGGTTTACCCACAGTTGGCCGCAACAATGGCGGGTGCTATGGATGGTCGTGCCCACCAGCCCCATCCAAAATCGGTCGGCACAGCTCGAATGGAAGGTTCAGGTGGAACGGCAGACGTCGACGCGGCTGAAATACTTTATCGAAGTTAAGAATCTGAGCAGTCGTACCGTGAACTTCGAAGCCCGCTACGCGATCCTGGACTAGGAGTGCAATGGCCCAGCAAACCGTTACGGGTGAAATCCGCTTTGACCGCGATGCACCGCTGTTTGCGGATGCGACGATTTATGTTCGCCTGCAAACTGTCAGCCAGGCAGATGCGCCCGCCCATAACGTTGCCGAACAGGTCATTCGTCAAGTATCGCGTAAAACTCATGACAGCACGCAACAGCCGTTTGAACTGGTATGTGACGCCGTGAATGAAAAGGATGCTTATCATGTTCAGGTACTGGTTGATATTGATGGCGATGGCGCGATCAGTGTTGGTGATCTCATCACGACCCAGAGCTATCCAGTCTTGACCTTCGGTTATCCCAACCACATCAGTGTGACGTTAACAGAGGTACGCTGATAGACAACAGAAACCTGCCGATCCGATGGTGGGTTTCTGTTCACTGCCTGCCCCCCAGATATTGGCCTCGACACTACCTTACCTCTGATTTTATAAGACATTAACTACACCAGCACCGCCATCGACCAGCACGGTCAGGCCATCGCGTAAAATTTGGGTGGCGGTCCGCGTGTTCGTCACCGCCGGGATGCCATATTCACGGGCAGTCGCAGCGGCATGTTGACCAATGCTACCACTATCCAGCACCATCGCACCCAGCAACGGGATAATCGGCGTCCAACGCGGGCCAACGTTCGGCGCAACGAGGATGGTCCCCGGTGTTATGTCCGTCAGGTCCGTGTTGTAATCAATGACAACGCGACACATGCCGCGATACTGTCCCGGACTGGCCCCCATGCCGCGCAGTACACCCGGTCTTTCCGCCACCAGAGTTGTCACATCATCACCATAAGGCAGGCGTTCGGGTAAGTCAGCAGATGGGATCCCCAGTAGCGGCGGGGCGGTGTACGTTTCCCAGGCGGCGAATTCGGATTGCCGCGCCGTGATTTGTGCCGCGAAATTTTCACCTTCACGCAGCGCTGTCAGGATTTCGGTGAACGTCAGCCAGAATATGTTATCAGGCTGGGCTAAGATGTTATGTTCAACCAACCACCTGGCCGCCGCCATGACCGCGTGGCGCAGTTGACCATTTGCCAACTGGTCAATGAAGTGATTATGCAATTCGAGAACCGTGTAAACGTGCTTCGCATAGTCAAGTTCGTGACGAAGTTCAGCCACCGCTGTTGGGTCGTCACACGAGACAATCCACGCTTCTAGCTGAGCATCGCGTTTGGCTTGTGCCTGTTGGCGGATGGTTGCTGGCGATTCAACAGTGGGTCCGCGAAACGCCGCGATCATCCGTAAGACATGGGCTGGGTCCTCGCGCCAGGTTGGCGTCATAATCGTTGTTTCCGATCCCCAGCCGTCACCCGTCCGCTCGCCATACGCTGCAATAAAATCACGGTATTTACGCCTAAAAGTCTCCGGTAGGCGTTCAAATGCAGCCTGTTTTTCAATCACGCGCTGCAATAAGTCATCGTCGGGAACGCATTGTGCCAGTTCGTAGAGGCTGTCAACCAGTTTTGTGAAGGGGGTTTCCGAGCCATCGAGCAATTGATGGGCCGCAATTATGGCTTCCTCGCCCGATAAGCCGGTGACACGCTCGAACGCTGTTTGATAACTCGGCAAAGGTCGGAACCACAGCATGGGGTGCAACATGGAATGGCGTCGCCGCACCGCAATGGCATCTTCAAGGTTATCTGCCAATGCGAGGGCATCGGCATGGTGCACATCAAAATTGCGCAGCCGCCTGGTCGCTTGTTCGATCTCTGGCCCCCAGTAATCCCAGGCGTTCCAGCCCTCCATTTTCAGGCGTTGCTTCAGGTCGGCCATCGCCTGCCGCCGAATCCGCCGATCACCGTCCGTTTGATCCAGCGGTAGCCGACGCGAATAGGCCCGGCCATTGAAATATCGAACGTCGAGATTGCGGTCCGCACCCATAAATTTGCAGGTTTCCTCGCGGATGCTCTCCTTAATGTGGACATGATCTTGCTCTAAGGGCGGCACTGGCCCTTCATCGGTGCCGCTGTCGTTATTCAGCATCCACAGGTTATGCCGGTCGGCTCGGTCAGTCCACGCAACCGGGAAAGGCGGCACTTGCGCCACATCAGGCGGCAGAGCGGTGATCGGGCGGCTTTGCAAAATCCACACCTGCTGGTCCATGATGGCCCATTCGACATCCTGCGGCGAACCAAAATGTTGTTCAGCCGCGACAGCATATTGCGCAATTCGTTGTGCCCATTTATCCGGGAGGCAAGCGGCCCGTTGTTGGTCGTCTGGTACTGGAATAGGTTGTCGTTTGCCGGTAACATCCACCCCAATTTGTTCCGGCTTTTCCGTCACCTGCGCCTGAACCTGGAACCCGGCGCGACGCACCTGATAGGTATCGCTGGCGACGGTGCCATCCATCACGCCGACACCCAGACCCCAGGCGGCATTGATAATAATCCGGTCCGGGTCATGGGCTACCGGGTCCACCGAGAAGGCGACTCCTGCACATTCCGCCGCGATCACTGGTTGAATGAGCACTGCCATCGCCGCGTTGTTAAGCGCATACTTTCGTCGTTCGGCAATCGCCCCCGCAGCATAAAACGAGCTCCAGCAGGTGATAATCGCCTTTTCAATTGCGTCGCGCCCCTGTACGCCAAGAATGGTTGCATATTGTCCGGCAAAACTCGCATCGGCCAGATCTTCCGCAGTGCCAGATGAACGCACGGCGACCAAATCTCGCCCGGATAGGAGTTCCGGCCAGACGGTTGCCAATGCGTCCATGACGGTACCGGGCACCTTCAAGTCGCTCAACAGGTTCGCGCAATCGTGGGCGGCTTTTGCAACATCAGCGTGTCCAAGGGCGGCGGTAATCGCGTTGCCACGATCACTGATTGCCAGAGCGAAGGCCTCAGTGGTCACGCACACACCCTTTGGAACCGGGAAACCTGCCTGCAAGAGTTCAGCCTGCGCCGCTGCTTTGTTGCCAACGAGCGTGACTGCATCGGGTGTAAGGTGTTCTAGTTCGACAACGAGTTTACGCATGATTTATTTGCGTCCGTTCTGATGCGGTTAACGCAACGCGGGCATGACCTCATCAACGAACAGGCGGGCACCGGTTGCGTGGGGGAAATCACTGAAATCGAGCATAAAATGCGACACGCCCAGATCAATGTAGGCCTGCATCTGCGCAATTATCTGCAGTGGAGTGCCGACGAAGTTCATGTTGGCCGCGCGCGGTGATGCCTGGGCGATACGTTGGGCCTCAGCTTCGGTTGCCGCAATCGAGATGATGCCGATAAAGGTCTTGACGATTTCGTCATAATTGCGGCCTTCGTTGGCGCAATGCTGACGCAATACATTGAGCTTGTGCGCCATTCCGTCAGCCGTCAGCCCGACGCCGTTCCACCAGTCGGCGTGCCGCGCCACGACCCGCAGCGTGAGTTGTTCGCCATTACCTCCAATCATAATCGGCGGTACCGGATTGGGCTTCGGCTCGCACAACGCCGCTTTTATCTGATAATGTTTGCCCGCGAACGTCGCTCGTTTTTCGGTCCACATCAGCCGGATAATCTGGACTGCTTCCTCAAGCTGGGCAATGCGCACCGCCGCTTTCGGGAAATCATACCCATAGGCGTGATATTCCGATTCCATCCAGCCCGCACCAATCGCCAGCACCACCTTGCCGTTGGTTAGCGCCTGCAACGTGGCCGCCATTTTCGCCAGCAGCGCCGGGTTCCGGTAGGATTGCCCCAGGACCATGTTGCCAAAGTACAGGTTGGGGAAGGCGTGGGCCAGATAGGCGGTGGTTGTCCAGGCTTCGAAGCGAGGATAATCATCAGCGTCGAAAAACGGCGGCGCATGAAAATGATCGTACACCCACGCCGAGTCGAACGACTCGTGGACCGCGCCCAACGCCTGGATGATCCGCTCCGTATGGACCGCGCCGGGCACATATTCGGTTGATGCCGTTGGCACATTCCAGCCAAATTTTATTTCTGCCATGAAAGTTCCCCCTTTACGTGTTGGAAAAATAATCGTTCTAATTCCTTTGGTAGAATTGGCATTTTAGACAGCTTTCTTGTTCAGACCTCACCCCTTCCGAACCTTCGGTTCTCCGTCCCCTCTCCAATTTGGAGAGGGGAAAGCGAGTGTAGCGAGCAGGGGTGAGGTAGATTCCACCAAATCTGTTAGAAACATGAACTTGCCCCAGTTTGGTGGAGGGTGAATAAGAGACATTTTCAGGATAAATGGGGAATTTCAAACGCCAGTGGGCTGCGGTAGCCCAACGACGAATGTAACCGCTGACGATTGTAAAACACTTCCATGAACTCGAACACTACCGTTCGGGCCGCTTGGCGAGTGGCAAAGCGCTCCAGGTCGGTCAGTTCCGCCCGCAGGGTGCTGAAAAAGCGCTCCATCATCGCATTGTCATACGGATCCCCCTTGTTGCTCATGCTCACCTGGATGCTATGAGCCTTCAGCAGCGCCCGATAGTCATCCGCCGTGTACTGGCTGCCGCGATCGGTATGTTGGATCAGGTTGGCAGGTTGGGGCCGGTCACGCCGCACCAACGCCATGTGTAAGGCGGCCTCCACCAGTGCCTCATCTCGATACACGCTCATCGCCCAACCGACAATCAAGCGCGAGTAGGTGTCCAGCAGCGCGGCCAGGTACAGCCAGCCTTCATCTGTCCAGATGCCCACGATGTCGCCGACCCACTTCTCATTAGCTGCGTTGGCACTGAAATCCCGCTTCAGCAGGTTGGGTGCAACCGGACGGTTGTGTTGGCTGTCGGTGGTTCGCACTCGTCGCTTCGGGCGGCGACGGGAGTAAATACCCTGCTGGCGCATCAGGCGAGCGACCCGCTTGCGCGAACAGCACAGTCCCTGTTGGCGTAAGGCAGCGTGGATACGCGGACTGCCGTACAAACCCCGTCCCGCTTGGTACGCAGTCCGAATGGCCTTCAGCAGCACAGCATCGGTTTGCTGATGCTGGCTTGGTTCTCGGCTGCGCCAAGCGTAGTAGCCACGCACCGAGACCCCTAATGCTCCACCGAGTCGCTCAACACTGCCCACCTCACGGTTTGCCTCGATGATCTGGTAGCTCATGGCTGGCTCTGGCTGACAATGCTCATAGCCTTTTTTAGAATGTCACGCTCCTGCCGCAGCACTTGATTCTCGCGCTGCAAGCGTTTCAGTTCGGCTGCCATCTCAGCTACACTGCCATTTGTGTTCACTTGCGACTGGCTGCCATACAGCCCGCGCCACCGATACAGATTATTGTCATTGATCCCCAGATCACGTGCGATCTCGGCGATGGGTTTACCGCTGGTTTCCATCAGCTGCACTGCTTCGCGCTTGAACTCTTCCGTGTACTTTCTTCGCTCTTTTGCCATTGTTTTCTGCTCCTCGATTCAGTGTACCTGCCTCTTAGCTTTTCCTCCACTGAATCGGGGCAAGTTCAACAGGAAAACAGCCAGTACGTGTTACCGCATACCTTGATCGCGGCGTTCCCAACCGGTTTCGAATAAGCGCAAATAATTATTCTTGCCGTAGGGATATTTCGCCATTTCCTCGTCATGGAGTTCCACGCCCAGGCCAGGTGCGGTGGGTGGTTCGAGATGGCCGTCAACCACCGGCGGTACCCCGGTCATAATCTCGCGGGACCAGGGTTCCAGGAAGTCATCGAAGCATTCTTGAATCAAGAAATTGGGGATGCTGGCATGGATGTGGGCGTTGATAGCCGTATTGAGCGGACTCTGTGCTTGATGGAGGGCGACAAACGCCTCACAGCCCTCAGCAACGGCGGCGATCTTGCGCGTGCGACCAATGCCGCCGCAGTGTAACGTCTCCGGCTGTACGATGTCGATCACACGGGGCGTGAGTAAATCCACGAAGTCCGCTAACCGATGGATGCGTTCGCCCAGCGCGATCGGAATCTCCACCTGCCGGGCCAGTTCGAGCGAGGCGGGAATGTCGTTGGACATCACCGGCGTTTCCAGCCACATGGGGCGGTAATCTTCCAGTTCTTCGGCTACGCGTTTCGCCGTCGACATGCTCAGTCGATCATGGGCCTCGATACACAGGTCAACGTCATCGCCAACGGCCTCCCGAACGGCAGCCACAATATCGAGTGATTTGCGCTCCTCGGTGGCGCTCATGAAGCGATAGGCCGCGCCGAAAGGGTCGAATTTGAGCGCGGTATAGCCCATCTCGACGACCGCAGCGGCGCGTTCGGCAAAGAAGGCCGGGTCACGCGGTCCTTGATACCAGCCGTTGGCATACACCCGCAGCGTTTGCCGTTGCTTTCCACCCAGTAACTTCCAGACCGGCGCGTTCAGGCTCTTGCCCAAAATATCCCAGCAGGCGATCTCGATGGCGTTCATGGCGACGTTCATGCCCAGGTAGTGTTTGAAGTGCAGTTCCTGCCAGACCTGCGCCGGTTGGGTGGGGTCCAGGCCGATAACCAGGTGTTTGATCTCTTCAAGCTGCGCTACCGCTGGTTTGGCGCTCATGCCGGAGGTCGCCTCACCGACGCCGACCAGCCCTTCATCAGTATAAACTTTGACGAAGACCCAGTTTTTCCAGGGGTTGCCGACAATAAATGATTTGACGTCTGTGATTTTCATGTTGTCCTCGTGGTTTGTACGTTGTTATTGTTTGCGCAGCGCCTGTTTGATGCGGGCGGACTCGTTCAAATGGACCATGTTGTGGCGGGTGGCCGGGGTCAGCAACAACCCTACAATCGTGCGCTTGCTCCAGAAATCTGCCAGTTCAATCGCATCCGCCAACAGGGTGCCCGATTGGCGAAGCTGCTCAACGTGCGCTTGATTCGGTTTCTGCCGGGTCATCGCCGGCTTGAGTTCTTTGATCAAGGCTTGCGTTGAGCGTCCAACCGCCAGGCGATAGGCGCGTAATTCGTCAATATTTACGGCTTCGTTCAAGACGGTCATGTCGCTTTCGCTGATACGGTTGCCGGTATGGTCGAACGGGATGTTCAGTTGGTCCAGCCAATTATCCATTTCAAGAACCGGCGTCCGACCTGCTGCCAGCAGATTGACCGTGATGTCTTCGATGCGGGCCATGTGCCAGCAGGCCCAGACAATCGAATTCTCATGCCGGGGTGGAATCTGGCGGGCTTCCGCATCGGTCAAATCCTCCCAGATGGCATCGGCATACGACCAGACCCCGGCATCGGCCATCGCTGCGGCATGGAGTTTGGCGTGGTGCGTCAACAAGAGTTGCCGCATGTTCTCGAAGTCGATGGCTTTGGGTAGCTTCGCGCGCAGTTCGCGCTGATTTTCGTCCCAAAGGTTTCGCTCAGCTTTCATCTACATATTCCTGTTCAACGCAACAAATGTTTGCGCTTACAAGTTGACAGTTAGATAACGTTGTTCGCGTCAGCGGACGATCAGAAGATCGTCCCTACAAATCTTCAAAATTCATTATGGTAGGGACAGGCTTTTGACTGTCCACTGCACCCGCTTTGTTAAATGCCCAACGTTATGCGTCTGCTCTTGCCGCTGTGCTGCCAAAATAGAACCTATTTCATCCCCGTCGTGGCAATCCCGGTGGTGATGTAGCGCTGCAAAAAGGCGAACACGATGGTGATGGGCAGCAGCGTCAGCACAGTCATCGCTAGAATGAGATGGAATTGCGTCTGCAAATCGCCACGAAAGGCGTTCAGGCCCACCTGCAACGTGAAGTTCTCGCTGTTCACCAGCACGATCAACGGCCACAAAAAATCGTTCCAGCGCCACATGACACTGAAGATTGCCAGCACCGCCAGTGCCGGAGCCGCCAACGGCAGCACGACCTGGGCATAAATGCGCCACTCGCTGGCCCCATCAATCCGCGCGGCGTCGAACAGTTCATCGGGTAGGGTGAGCATGTACTGCCGCAACAAAAAGACGCCGGTGGGGGTGGCCGCGCCGGGCACGATCACGCCCAGCAGATTGTCAAACCAGCCAACGGAATTGACGACCAGAAAGGCCGGGACCAGAATCACCGACAGTGGGACCATGAGCGTGCTAATCATCACCAGAAAGAAGACGTCGCGCCCGGCATACTTGTACTTGCTCAGCGAAAAGGCCGCCATGCTGTTAACTAACAACGTCAGCGCTGTAGACACGGTGGTGACAACGACACTGTTGCGCAGGTACACCAGAAAGTTAAAACTCTCAATGCCCTCGGTGTAATTCGCCAGCGAGAAGTTGACTTCTTCCACGCGAGTCAGATCATTGCGGCGGAAGGTTTGCGGCTCCGCATCCGGGTTAGCGGGGTCGATCAAATCGTATTGGATGCTGAAGCGGCTGACCTCGGCCAGCACCTGTGTAGAACCATCTTCCGACGTCGCTTCCCACAATGACAGTGGTTCGTCGTAGCCTTCGATCTCAACCGTTGATTGGCGGTAGGGCAGCAGGCGGGGCGGAAAGCGGTTGACTTCGCTGGCGGGCTTAAACGATGACATCACCAGCCAGAATACTGGACCGAACATGACGATGGTGCCAATCAGCAAATAGAGATAGGTCAGCATGTCCGCGCGAGTGAGTTGTTTGCGGCCCTGCGTGCCTGTGAGGAAGTTCATGATCGTGGTCATGATTGTGTACCGCCTTGCGTGTCTTCGTAGGCGTCGAGGGTTTTTTGCCCAAGCTCGGTTAGTTTCCACTTGCTAGCTGTTTTCCCTGGCATTGACTGTTCGACCAGGCCCTCGCTCTCCAATTTGTGACAGGCGGAAAGCGGGGTATCGTGTGGGTAATCTGGAGGGCCAGTATATTCCCAAATCATGTGATTTGATGCCTCGCCATGCCATTTACCGATCTCGCGTAGAATATGATATTGATAAGGTGTTAAGTTCATCTTTGGTTGCCTTCAATAGACCTCACCCCCAGCCCCTCTCCAAATTGGAGAGGGGAGGAATTGCCGCAGGCAAGGAGGGGTGAGGTAAATCGTTTCATCAGAATTCCCCCTCGCTGCGGCGGAGGCCGATCTGTATCAACGTAAACACAATCAAGACTCCGGCCATCAGCAACGACGCCGCTGCCGCGATACCCAGGCGGCGGTCGCCAACAAAGCCATTTTCGTAGATGAATTGCACCAGGAAGAGGGTCGCCGTCCCCGGACCACCATCCGTAAAGGCGAACACGATGTCAAACACCTGGACGGCGCGGATGAGTGACAGCACGAGCACCACCAGCATGGTCGGCATGAGCAACGGTAGCGTGATGCGCCGGAACTGCTGCCAGTTGTTGGCCCCATCAATCGACGCGGCATGATAGAGTTCGCCGGGGATAGCCTGCAAACCGGCCAGCAAAATCAGGGTATAAAAGCCCATGTTGGACCACACGCTGATGATGACGACCCAACTGCGGGCGGTGGGCACTTCCGACAAAAAGCTGATGCGCTCAAAGCCGAAGCCAACTAACCAGGCGTTGAACAGGCCGTTTTCCTGTAAGATCCAGCGCCAGATAAGCGCCACTACAATTGGCGAGAGCAGCACCGGATAGAAAAACACGCTGCGAAAAAAGGCCCGTCCGCGTAATTTGCGGTTGAGGATGAGTGACGTGACTAATGAGGTCAACACCATCAGGCTGACCTGAGCCACCACAAACCAGGTGGTGTTGCCGATGGCGCGAATGAATTCATCCTCGCGGCAAGACGTATAATCCAGCAGGTCTTCGCACTGAAACAACTGCTCCACATTGCGCGTGCCAACATACGGGCGCTCGTTGAGGAACAGCCGGTTGC
This sequence comes from Phototrophicaceae bacterium, assembly GCA_965223835.1. Classification (GTDB taxonomy): domain Bacteria; phylum Chloroflexota; class Anaerolineae; order Aggregatilineales; family Phototrophicaceae; genus CAVYXZ01. The sequence continues at coordinate 210,059 of OZ245023.1, read as the reverse complement.
TGCCGGTGAAGGCATAGGCGAAATTGAGCAACATGGGCAGCAGAATGAAGATGCCAAAGATCAGCAGGTTGGGCAGGACGAATACATAGGCCATGCCCTTGATGCCAACGCGGGATTGAATGGCGGAAAAAACGACATCCAATAGGGAAACCATGCGGTAAAAAATATCTTCGCCGAGGTTACGACCAGGGGGTACGCGCTCGGCATGTTGCGATGATTGCATAAGTTAATCTTTCAAATGGCATGCTCCGTTGTTGGGGCAGCCAGGCTAATATTTTTGCGAAAAGCGGGAAATAATGTCTGACTTCAAATTTCTTGTTGCTCGCACAGCAAAGATAAATATGAAGCTACCTCACCCCTGTGTCCCCTCTCCAATTTGGAGAGGGGAAGGAGAAATGTAAGTTCGGGAGGGGTGAGGTTTACGCACTCGCCTCGGCGATAGCGTCGTCGATGTCCTGTTGCAGGGCAGCCAACGCTTCGCTAAGTTCAAGTTCGCCGACCAGATACTGTGTGATTCGATCAGCCGAATTCCGATAGTAGGCGAACGCGAACGGATGCACGTTCAACCCGGCGGCCTGATCTTGCAGCTTGGGCACCTCTGCACCAAAGACGCTCAATGCGTTCAGGGTTGCTTCGTCTTCGACTTCATAGTCCACACCAGCGCTGGCAACCGTTGAATTGGCGGTCAGGTTGGTGGTGCGGGCCGCAAATTCGCTGGCAACGTCCGGGCTGATGAGGTAGGCGAGTACCTGGGCCACTGCTTCAGGATTCTCAGTCTGGTTGAAGCCCGCGACGGCTGCGCCACCGGCCACGCCGGTGCTGCCACCGTCACCCTGCGGATTGGGGACGACCATCCAGTCGAAATTATTGCCGATGTTGTTGGCAAAGTTGGAAACCTGCCAGCTACCGCTTTCGTAGACGGCGAGTTGACCGTTGATGAAGAAGTCAGCGGCGGCAGCATAGCCACTGCCCGAACCCAGCCATACATCGGCGGGGGTGATGCCATCATCATGCCATTGCTTGAGCAATTCGGCAAAGGCGGCGTAGCCGGGGGTATCAACGGTAAAGTTACCGTCTTCGTCAATCAATGTCGCGCCCATCGTCATCGCCGGGCCAGCAAAACGATGGCCGGTGCGATCAATGCCGATGCCGTAAATAATCGCATCGTCCATACTCAACGCTTCCTGGACGGCAGTTGCGGCGGTGGTCCAATCTTCCCAGGTGGCGGTTTCCAGATCAGGCAGGTCCACTTCGGCCAGTTCGAACAGGGTGCGGTTGACAAACGGCCCTGTTACCGAAAATGCATCCGGGAAACCACCCAGCCCTTCACCATCATTGGACAGCGCTGCCAGAATGGGGGCCGGATAATTTTCGCTCCAGTAAGCGATGGTGTCTTCGTCGAGATACTCGCGGGCGTCCAGATATTGACCGCTGTAAATACCGAAGTTCGTGATCCGCGCCAGATCAGGGGCTTCCCCAGCCTCGACCTGAATCGGGAGTTGTTCGTCAATCGTGGAATAGGGCACAGTGTCGACGTTGACGGCGATGCCGGATTCTTCGGTGAAGCGGGCCAGCAGGTCGGCGTATACATCGCATTCATTGCCGTCCTGATAGCAGCGGAAAGTCACTTCGGCCCCGTCCTGCGCCAGCACTTGCCCACCAATGAGCAGCAGCGCCAGGGCAACCAGAAAGAAAACTTTGAAACGTGTAACCATCTTTTCTCTCCTATAAATGTAAGTAGGCTGTCAGCCATTACTTCTATACCACCCCCTGATTCGCACTTGTGGGGAACGGCATCCGATCAATAGAATATACCGCATTTCTTGCTGTATCGAACAGTCAGAACCTGTTTAACACCCGTCCAGAACGCGCAAATCGCGGATTCGACCCTGTTCAGTCGATTGACATGGTGGACAAGCGTTCTATAATTGGCGGAAACTTCATACCCGCAGGAGCCACAACATGCGCAAAATTATCGTCAGCAATTTTGTGACGTTAGATGGTTTTTATGATGGGAAGAAAAAGGATGTCGTTTCGCTATTTGAATATCAACATGAGGATTATGCGGGCGACGACACATTTGACTACTATAATGCCGATCTGTTGCGGGCAGCCGATACTTTGTTGCTGAGCGGACGTGATTCGTTTTTGGGCAATAAGGCCTACTGGACGAGCCTGCCAAATGATCCCAACGCCACGCCGATCCGACGTGAGTTTGCCGACCTCATCCAGCGGGTCGATAAAGTCGTGGTATCCGACAAAATCACCACCGGGGAATTAGCGCCCTGGGACAATACCCGTATTGTCAAGCTAGCCGCTGCCCATCGGGAGATTGTCGCGCTCAAACAACAGCCCGGACGGAACATCCTGATTCTGATGAGCCGCACGCTCTGGAATGATTTGCTCGTTCATGACCTGATAGATGAGCTTCACCTCACATTTTTCCCATTGATCGCGGGCGAGGGCACGCCCCTGTTCGACGGTCGTCCACCAGTATCCCTCAAGCTGCTGAGCACGCGCACCTGGCAAAATTGTGGCAATATCCTCGCAGTTTATGGTGTGAGTCGCAAAGAGTTGTCATAGATCTCCTGAGCAGCACGTTCGCCAGATAGCGGTTCTGCCCGGCCTTACAACATGATTCTACCGCTGTCGCCGCCGCGAACCGCTGTTATACTGAAGCCATGCTTTTCGACTGACAGGATGATGCATGATTCAAGTTCGTTCTCCCCATTTGACCGGTGCAGAAGTCTCCTGGTTTGCGCCCCTGTGTGCCGATGATTACCTGTATCTCGGCGTGCCCGATAACAACCTCAAAAGCAGCTGGGAAAACACCTCCGAGATTCTGCTGACGGCTGACCGACTGGGTTTTCGCAATATTCTGTGCCCCAATTCGTATCAGGTGGGGCAGGATACGATGATTTTTGCCGCCGGGGTTGCCCCACAAACCGAGCAGATCAATCTGCTGATGGCAGTGCGCTGTGGCGAATATCACCCGCCGATGCTGGCGCGGGCGATTGCCTCGCTGGACCATATGTTGCAGGGTCGCCTGACGATCAACATTATTTCGTCGGATATGCCGGGCGAAAAACTGGACTCAGCCCGTCGTTACCAGCGCTCACGCGAGGTGATTGAGATCTTGAAGCAGGCCTGGACGCAAGATCATATCGACTTTGCCGGTGAATTCTATAATTTCCACTTTGATTGGACCGACCCGGTGAAGCCCTATCAGCAAAACGGTGGGCCGCTATTGTACTTTGGGGGATATTCGCCACATGGCAAAGATTTGTGTGCCGAACACTGTGATGTTTACCTGATGTGGCCCGATACGGAAGCCAATCTCCGGGGACATATGGAGGATTTGACGGCGCGGGCCACCGAGTATGGGCGTGTGCTGGATTATGGCCTGCGGGTGCATATGATTGTGCGGGAAACAGAAACGGAAGCGCGGGAAGCGGCCCAACGGCTGGTCTCCAAACTGGATGATGAAGTTGGCGACGCGATTCGGAACCGGGCGCAGGATGCGACGTCACTGGGTGTTAAATTGCAGCGCGATGCCCGCGATCAGGCGGATGAAGAAGGCTATGTCGAACCGCATTTGTGGACCGGAATCGGTCGTGCGCGGTCCGGTTGCGGTGCCGCGCTGGTCGGTAATCCACAGCAGATTATGGATAAGTTGCAACGCTATATGGACATGGGGATTCGCTCTTTCATCTTTTCGGGTTATCCCCATCTGGACGAGTGCCAGCGCTTTGGCGAACTCGTTTTACCTCATTTACAGACGGTCTCGCTGCCACAGGAACTGGGTCGCATTCCGGCGAGTACGCCCGCGACGCCACTGGGCCTGGGCCAGCGCTTATGATTATGGAGATAAAAGCGTAATGAAAACCTATAATATTCCCCAAACGGATCTGCAAACCGCGCGGCTGGCATACGGTTCCATGCGTCTGGGTGGTTCCTGGGACCGTGTCCCGCCAACACCGGAGAACATTCGGCGGGCCGATACGCTGTTACATGCGGCGGTGGAACACGGCTTCACGCTGATTGACCTGGCGGATATTTATGCACGCGGCAAGTCGGACATGGTGGTGGGCGAGGTGCTGCGCAACGATCCCACGCTACGGTCCAAAGTTCAGCTACAGGCCAAAACCGGCATCGTTTTGGCTGATGAGATCGCACCCGGTTCGATTCCGCATTTTGATTTTAGCTATGCTAACATCACCCACAAAGTTGAGAATACGCTCAAGCGGTTGCACACTGACCGGGTTGAGTTGCTGCTGTTGCACCGCCCGGATCCGCTGGTGGAGCCGGAAGAAGTCGCACGGGCTTTCGATGACCTGCACACGAGCGGTAAGGTGCAGTATTTTGGCGTGAGCAATCATACGCCCATGCAGATTGAACTGCTCAAAAAGTTCGTCAAGCAACCGCTGGTCGTCAATCAGATTGAACTCAGCGTGCTGCATAATGGCCTCATCAATGACGGGATTGTCGCCAATTCAGGCCGGGCACAGTACACCGGCGCACAGGATACACTGGATTATTGCCGGGCAAACGACATCCTGATTCAAGCATGGTCGCCGGTTGCGGGGGGCAAGTTGTTTAGTCCGCCAGCAGATGCACCGGCAACGGTTAAAGAAACTGCCGCCGAGATTAACACACTGGCACAGCAATATAACACCAATCCAACGGCAATTGCGCTGGCCTGGTTGTTGCGTCATCCTGCCGGGATTCAGCCGATTATCGGCACGATGAATGTGGCGCGCATCGCCGAGAGCGCCGCCGCCGACACGATTGAGCTATCACGCCAGGATTGGTATCGGCTCCTGGCCGCTGCCAATGGTGCTAATATTCCATAAAATCGCAATGTGACATTGACGCCAACAACCAATAGCGAGAAACGACATTCATGACAACCAGGAAAGAATTTCGGTCCCGTGAATTAGCCCTGAGCGCCCGCTTCAACTACCTGCCCGACCAGGACCGCTATCTGGTGGCCGGGTCTGAGCCGCGCTATCGCTTCAACATCATCGGCACTGGCATCATTGGGCAGGAGCATTTTAGCGTGACCTATCTGGAAGGGCGGGCCGTGATTCATGGGATTTATGATCCCAACCCGCGCAGTGTGGCCGCTGCGCAAGCACTCCAAAGCCGCTGGTCGCCACAGACCGAACTGGTTGTTTACGAGTCGCTGGAAGCTGCTTGTAATGATCCGGCGGTGGATGCGCTGTTGATCTGCACGCCGAATTACACGCATCTGGAGATCGTAAACGTCGCGGTGCAGTCGGGCAAACATATCTTGCTGGAAAAGCCGATCGCCACCAACGTCGTTGACGCCCTGACAATCACCCGTATGGCGGAAGCGTATCCGGCGGTGTTTCAGGTGGGGCTGCAATATCGCTACAAAGCGATTGCCAGTGAAGCGCTTTATGAAGTGCTGGAACGCCGCAGTATTGGCGAGGTGCAACTGGTGAGTATGCAGGAACATCGCCCGCCGTTTCTGGATAAAGTCAATCAGTGGAACAAATTCGCGCAGTTATCCGGCGATACACTGGTGGAGAAGTGCTGTCATTACTTCGACCTGATGAACATGTTCGCGCAGTCACCGCCGGTCAGCGTGTACGCGTCGGGCGGGATGAATGTAAACTTCACCGATTTTGAGTATAACGGCGTCAAGTCCGACATCCTGGATAACGCCTACGTTATCATCAATTATGAAAATGGCGTGCGGGCCAACTTCAGCCTGTGCATGTTTGTTCCGCTCTCGTATGAAGAACTGGTCGTGTGCGGCGATCAGGGTCGGTTGCGGGCGACGGAACGGTCGGATCATCTGCCAGGTAGTGGACTAACCAGCGAACTCGAAGTCATGTGCGGCGATAATCGCCCCTCGCGCCGGATGACGCCCAACTATCCGCAATGGATTGAGGCGAGCGGTCACAATGGCGCAACCTACTTCGAACATGTCTACTTCGTCGATAACATCGAAGGCCAGCCCACCACCACTGCGTCAGCACGCGAGGGCCTCTGGTCAGTCATCGCCGCCGCCGCCGCGCAGGAATCCATCAAGCGCGGGCAGGTCGTGACCATTGGGGATTACCTGGCTGAGATGGGTGTTGAGGTATGACACGACGTATAGAAGATGTGTTGCGGTGAAGGCTTGTACTTAAGCGACATATCAATTCGTGTGAAAGGGTTGCAGATGAGACGTTCTCCGGGCAGGCTTACATATAATCCTCTTCTCAACCTATCCAAAGGGCACCAAAGATAATCGGTTAACTCACGATTTCCCATTTTGTTTGTAAAACAACCGAACGGGATACGAAGAATGGTTGACACCAGTTTACCGGTATTTCCCACAACTTTTATAGGCCGTGATGCTGAAATTGCCGAACTGAGCCAACTCTTCAGTAATCCTAACTGTCGGTTGTTGTCGCTGGTCGGCCCCGGCGGCATCGGCAAAACGCGATTGGCAGTCGAGTTTGCTCGGCAGACCAAGTTCGGCGATGGAATTTACTTCGTTCCGCTGCAACCGCTGTCCTCATCAGTCAACATCATGACGGCCATTATCGACGTGCTACCCGTGCAACTGATTGGTAACGTAGAGCCTCGACAACACCTCCTCGACTATCTACGTAAAAAACATCTCCTACTCCTCCTCGACAACTTCGAGCATCTGCTAGATGGCGCACACCTCGTAACTGACATTCTTACCACCGCCCCGCACGTCAAGGTCCTAACTACCTCTCGTGAGCGGTTGAACTTGCAGGCCGAACAGGTGTGGCCGGTAGCTGGCCTGAACGTGCCAAAAGATGGTGCCGAAACGCCCGACACTTACAGCGCGGTACAGTTGTTCGTGGAACGGGCACAACAGGCAAAGCCAACTTTCGCGTTCGATGCCAACTGGGACTCGGTGATTCGTATTTGCAGGTTGGTGGACGGCTTGCCCCTGGCGCTGGAATTGGCAGCAACCTGGGTGCGGGCCATGTCCTGTTTGGCGATTGCCGACGAGATTCAGCGCAGCATTGATATGCTGACGACTCGCCATCGAGACACACCTGAGCGCCACCGGAGTATGAGTGTAGTTTTAGATCACTCGTGGCAATTGCTGACCACCGAGGAACAGATAGTCTTTCCACGCCTTGCGGTTTTCTGCGGCGGGTTTACGGTGGAGGCGGCACAGCAGGTTGCTCGAGCTTCGCTGCAAATGCTGGCATCCTTGATCGATAAGTCATTGGTCCGTACCGACGATGAGGGCCGTTATGATCTACAGGAAGTCGTGCGACAGTATGCCGAAACATGCCTCCAAGCAGTTGGCGACGAAAGCGTTAGCGAAGCCTACCGGCATTATTATGCGGCGTTTATGCAGCGCCGGGTCGAGGATTTGAAAGGGAGGAGGCAACTCGACGCGATTGCTGAAATCCACGCCGACTACGAGAACGTGCGAACGGTTTGGTATTGGGCGGCTCGCCACAAGGATGACAAGATCACAGCTCAGATGATTGACGGCTTGTGGATATATTGTCATGCCTGCAACCGCGAACATGAGGCCGCTGCACTCTTTCGGTATGCTGAGCAGTGTTACGCGCCAGCGCGAAATGAAGAAACTCAGCACTTATGGGGGCGCTTGTTGGCACGAGCCGCCGCCATGAACGACTCGCGAACACAACTCGAAACCGCCCTCCAGATTGCCCAGCGTGTTAATGATCTTGCCGAAACCGCCTTTTGCTTGATGCGGATTGGTCGATTCGCAGCCGAAAATCATGATCGTGACCTGGCAGCGACACTGATAGACCACGGCCTTGAAATCTATCGTCAGTTGGGTGATCGATATGCGCTGGCAGAAGCATTACGGCAACGGCAGGTCGAGGTATTCTACATCGAGGGAACCTGGGAAAGGTTCTGGCGCTATGGCGAGGAGGCACTCAGTATAAACCGCGAGATTGGCAATCAAGTTGGAACCGCCTGGCTGCTGACTATCGCCGCCCTGAATTCAGTTCGATCAGGTGACTTTGCCGAAGGTGAGCGCTTATATCGCCAGCAGATTACGTTGGCGCACGACATCGGAAACCAGCATATGGTGGCGGATGGCTTGGCTCACTTAGCACACAAGGTCTATTTCATTCAAGGAGATTTCTCCCAGGCCCGTACCGCTGCTGAAGAAGCCTACAGGATGGGTATGCTAAGCGAAGAAGCGCCCGCTATCGGCTGGACTCTAATTGCACTTGGTCTGCTTGCTTGCATGGACGAAGACTATCTGGAAGGGCGAAGGTTATGCCGGCAAGCCGCTTCAGACGGGCATATCGTCGCTGTTGCTCGTGTGGCCGCCTGGGGTTTAGCCATCGCGTCGTGCGGTCTAGAGGATTATGACGCCGCAGGACATCATCTGGCAATCGCCTCAGACCACCTGACCACCTTTTTCGGTCAAGTCGGTAGCATCGCCTGCCTGCCTATTGGCGCGGTCATCCTGGCACACCAGGGTCAGCCGGTGCGGGCCGTTGAACTGCTGGCACTGGCCTTTACCCATCCCGTCGAGGCTTCTGGCTGGATGGCAAAGTGGCCGCTGCTAGGGCGTTTACGGGTCGCACTGGAACAAACGCTTGGCGAAACCGAATATGAGTCTGTCTGGGCGCGCGGCACACAGTTGACTTTGGCAGCAGGATTAGCAGCGCTTGATGATCTGGTCTATAATGACTTATCTAATCAGAGTGCTCGTCAGGCATCGGCCAATGAGGCACTGCCTATCCCACTTACCCCCCGTGAGCTTGAGGTTTTGGCGCTTCTGGCCGGTGGCCTGACCAATCCGCAGATTGCCGAGCGTCTGTTCATCACTATCGGTACGGTCAAGAGCCATACCAACCGAATCTACAGCAAACTGGCCGCCGATGATCGGTTCCATGCCACACAACGTGCTGCGGAACTCGACCTGCTCTGAACCCGAAACCCAACCACATCTCTAACCGCTGGGTAGACGACAAACTGCATACCTCAACCGTATAGTCGGATTGACACGAGTCTTGGTGGACGGATGATGAGAATTCTTCTGCAAGGCGCTTTGATTCTGGTATGTACAAGTTGTCTACTGATCGTGACGACGTTAGCGGTCGGCTCTTTGCGTGAAGTCGATATCGTCACCATCTATCAGGAATACAACTACCAGAGTGCCGCCCAGGTCATGGATGCACAGCGCAATTTGAGTCTGAACCTGGCGGGAAAACGTTGCTTCAGAACCTTGCCAACCTGGGAGTGGGAGGAAACGATCTTGTTGGGTTATTCCCCTAATTCACAGGTTTTCATCTTCGATAATGATGCATCATTGACTGTTGAACGTCTAAGTTGCTCTCGCATCCGCTCAGGCACCCTGCTCAAGCGCGAAGTACCAAAATGATATCCTCCAAGTTTTCGCTTCATCTCGCTACGGTGTTGAGTTGAGACCCCCCTAAGCTTACCCGTCTGTGAGGAAAATGGTTAAATTGTCGAGGACTGGGTGACCATCAATCAGCGTTAAAAGAGCAGTTATAGAATTTTCCGGGTACCTGTTCTTTCGACTATCCCTTGATAAATCCGTCTACAGTTTCTGGAGTTGTTCCGCATTAGACTCACTTGTACATATTGAAATTTAAGAAGATTGATCAGCAATCAGGCAGTTTATTCGTCATCGCCAGCGACATCCCATTGAACCCGTCGGTAAATTTGTGCCAGGGACAGCCGTAATTCTGCGCCCAACACCGGCACATCAATCAGCGCGTTCATGCCGGTGACGTATTCATAGAGCCATTGGCCTGCCACATGTCGCCGGAACACCTCAACTTTCGGTTCAGCCTGGGCAACCAGCAGGTAGGCTTGCAGGCTCTCGATCTGAGTATAATCTGCCAGTTTGTCATTCCGGTCCACAAGGGCGGTGCCGGGTGACAGAATCTCGGCCAGCAGCACCGGGTTGGTGATCGTATCCATGCGCCCCGGCAGATAGTCCGGTGTCCCCCAGAAGACGGTCACATCGGGGTAACGATAGGCCTGTCTGCTGGTGATATACACCCGAACATCAGGGCTGGTCACGCTGCAATCGTGGTCCAGCAGCAGATTGCTGAGATGGGTGCTGACGCCAGCAGTAATCACCCCATGCCGGACGCTGCCGCCCGTCATCGCGTAGACCGTGCCCGCCAGGTACTCGTATTTGCACTCCTGCTCGTCCGCAAATGCCAGATATTCCGCCTCGGACATGGGCGGTAGATTATCGGTTTGCGCCGCAACCATTCGATCAAGCTCCTTTTCCTCTATTATAACCGGTTTCGCTTCAGACGAACCCGAACCGATTGGTGATGCAAAAAATGAATGCGGGGAGTCTGGCTGGACAGGTGGGCGTATAGCGAGTCTAAACTAATTTCCGCTTTGAATCACTTCAACCACCTAACACCATAGGGCAATCGCATATCAAATCTCAATGAAGGATAATGGTAGTCAAAAAAGGGACTGCCATGCTGCCAGAGACGAGTATACTCGCATACTTTGCGGAACTGGACGATCCACGCATTGAAAAGAACCAGAAGCATCCACTCATCAATGTCATCACCATTGCTATATTGGGTGTCATCTGTGGTGCCGATACCTGGGTGGATATTGAATGCTATGGCAAGGCCAAGCAGGCGTGGTTAGGCACATTTCTGGATTTGAAAAACGGGATTCCATCACACGACACGTTCGGGCGGGTCTTTCGTTGGCTGGATGCCGAGCAATTCCAAGTTCAGTTTATTGCCTGGACACAGCATATCTGTGAGCTGACAGCAGGACAATTGGTGTCTCTGGATGGCAAAAAGCTGCGGCGCAGCCAAGATAAGCCGCATGAACGCGACGGGATTTGGATGGTCAGCGCTTGGGCAGGAGAAAACCGGATGGTATTAGGGCAGACGAAAGTCGATGAGAAATCGAATGAAATCACGGCGATCCCTGAACTGCTTTCGGTGTTGGAAATCACCGGGTGTCTCGTGACCATTGATGCGATGGGAACCCACAGCGACATCGCCCAGAAGATTGTCAAAGCCCAGGCAGACTACATTCTGCCAGTGAAAGCGAACCAAGGCACACTGTATGAAGACATGGTGATGCTTTTCGATGGATTTGAAGCCGAAAACTATGCCGCTGTCGCCTTTGACACCGCCAAACAGGGGTCTGAGGGGCATGACCGCTGTGAAATACGCCAGTGTTGGGTCGTATCGGAACCGGATTATCGCACCTATCTACGACGAGGCGGTGTCTGGCCGAAGTTGACGACGCTGGTGAAACTGTTGACCGTTCGCATCACACCGAAGAAAACCGAGGTCTCGGTGCGCTACTTCATCAGTAGTTGGTCGGCTTCAGCACACGCCTTCCTCAAGCGTATTCGAGAGCACTGGCAGATCGAAAACGGCTTACATTGGGTGCTCGACATCGCTTTTCGGGAGGACGAGTCACGCATCCGTAAGGATCATGCCCCACAGAATATGGCGGTTCTGCGCCACATGGCCCTCAACCTGCTCAAGCAAGAGACCTCGGTCAAGGTGGGCATCGCCGCCAAACGCAAAATGGCTGGTTGGGACAACACCTATCTGCTCAAGGTCGTATGTCCGTAAAGGTTTGATATGCAATCGCCCTACCTAACACCACCTGAGTTGACCGCCGTCCGCATGTGAGCTAAAGTCGCAGCCTAATCAAATTAATACGTCCTGTGAACCCATATTCGACGTGGGTTGTAGGGACAATTGAACACTGCATCCGGGGTTTGGTTGTGTGATAATCGCGGCTATGGATGCTCGAACTTCATCAGGAGCGAATTATGGTTGACTTCAATGGTTTGTTGGAATGGCGCTGTATTGGTCCGTTTCGAGGTGGACGCGTGGTGGCGGTGGCGGGTGATCCACAGCAGCCCGGCGTGTATTATTTCGGAGCCTGCGCGGGCGGCATCTGGAAGACCGAGGACGCCGGGACCTTCTGGGAAAACGTCTCGGATGGCTTCCTGAACACCGCGTCGGTGGGGGCGTTGGCCGTCGCGGAATCGGACCCCAACGTGATCTACGCCGGGATGGGCGAGGCGACGATTCGGATTGATGTGTCACACGGCGACGGTGTCTACAAATCGACGGATGCCGGGCGCACCTGGGATCACGTCGGGCTGGCTGATACCCGACATATCGGGAAAATTCGAATTCATCCCACCAATCCCGACATCGTTTATGTCGCGGCGCTGGGCCATGCCTTTGGCGAGAATTACGAACGCGGCGTCTACCGCACGGTCGATGGGGGCAAGACCTGGGAACACGTCCTTTACAAGAGCGACAAAGCCGGGGCGGTTGACCTGTCGATTGACGCCAACAATCCGCGTATCATCTACGCCACCATCTGGGAGGCATATCGCAATTTCTGGCAGATCTCCAGCGGCGGACCCGATAGCGGCCTTTGGAAATCCGAGGATGGCGGCGATACCTGGACCGATATTTCGCGTAATAAAGGCCTGCCGCCGGGCGTGATGGGCAAGATTGGTGTCGCAGCCTCACCAGCCAAGCCGGGGCGCGTGTGGGCCTTGATCGAATCGGAATATGGCGGCATGTACCGCTCTGATGATTATGGCGCGACCTGGGATTACATCGCGGCCAATAATCAACTCATCTCACGGGCGTGGTATTACATGCATCTCACACCCGATCCTCACGATGGCGATACGGTCTGGGTGAACAACCTCAAGCTGTGGAAATCGATTGATGGCGGCAAAACTTACGTGCAAATTGGCACCCCGCACGGCGACAATCATGACCTGTGGATTAATCCGCATAATCCGCAGTGGATGGTGCAGGGCAATGACGGCGGGGCCTGCGTTACGCTCAATGGCGGGGCCACGTGGTCAACGGTGTACAATCAACCCACCGCGCAGTTCTACCACGTTGCCGCTGATACCCGTGAGCCGTATCGCGTTTATGGCACGCAGCAGGATAACAGCAGCATCAGCGTGCCCAGTCGCAGCAACGCCACCTCGATCACCTGGGCCGATTGCTACCGGGCGGGGACCGGCGAGAGCGGTTATATCACGGTGCGTCCCGACAACCCGGATATTGTCTATGTGGGTGCAATTGGCAGTTCGCCGGGCGGGGGTAACGCCCTGCAACGCTACGATCACAGCACCGGCCAGATTCGGCTGATTACCACCTGGCCCGAACTCATGAGCGGCGAAGGCGCGGCAGCACACACCTATCGTTTTGCCTGGACATACCCGATTGTCATCTCGCCCCATGACCCGAACGTGCTGTACGCAGCGGGCAACATCGTTTTCAAGACGACCAACGAAGGCCAATCGTGGGAACCGATCAGCCCGGATTTGACCCGTGCCGACCCGGAAACCCTGCAACCGTCGGGCGGACCCATCAACCGTGATTCGGTGGGCGCTGAAGTCTACGCGACCGTGTTTGCTTTTGCCGAATCGGCGCATGAGCCAGGTGTGCTGTGGGCGGGTTCCGATGATGGTCTGCTGCATATCTCAAAAGACGCGGGTGCGAACTGGACAGCGATTACGCCGCCGGACCTGCCTGACCGGGCGATGATTAGCTGTATTGAGCTGTCGCCACATGATGCTGCCACCGCTTATCTGGCCGCGACGAAATACAAGCTGGATGATTATGCGCCGTATCTCTACAAGACAACGGATTACGGCCAGACGTGGACGACGATTGTGAGCGGCATTCCCGATCATGATTTTACCCGGGTCATTCGGGAAGATACCCAACGGGCGGGCTTGTTGTATGCCGGGACCGAAACCGGGTTGTATCTGTCATTTCATGGCGGCCAGAACTGGCAGTCATTCCAGCTAAACCTGCCGGTTGCCCCCATTCATGATCTGTTGATTAAGGACAACGATCTGATCGCGGCGACGCATGGTCGGTCCTTCTGGATCCTGGATGATTTGACGCCGTTACATCAAATGACGGACGCCATTCAACAACAGGCTGCGCATCTGTTCCAGCCACGAGATACTGTGCGGATTATGCCGCGCATATTTGAACGAGCGTTCGGTGGCGCGGTGGGCAAAAACTATGTACCGGTAATGGGCGTGGTCGCCGCATATACCCAAACGACCAACGACGAAAATGTCGACGTCAATCGCTACCTGGATTCGGGTGAGAATCCACCACGCGGTGCGGTCATTACATATCATCTCAATGAAGCACCTGAATCACCGATTAAGCTCGACTTTCTGGACGCTGCTGGTCAGGTTGTCCGTACGTTTACCAGTCGGGAAGGGGAGCCGGTGCCAAACGCTACCCCGGACGATACCCCAAAGCCCCAACTGGCGACAGCGAATGCGGGCTGGAATCGATTCATCTGGGACTTGCGGTATGAAGAAGCGACGCGGTTGGCGGCCAACGATCCGCAAGCCGGACCAGTTGATGGACCCGTAGCGGTGCCGGGCAGCTATCAGGTGCGCCTGACAGCCGGCGGTACGGTGCTCACGGAAACGTTCAAGATCGTCGCCGACCCGAATGCCACTGGTAATCAAGCAGATCTGCAAGCACAGTTCGACTTGCACCTGCAAATCCGGGACAAATTATCCGAAGCGAACGCGGCTATCAATGAGATGCGTCAGTTGCGGGCACAGCTTGATGATTGGGCCACGCGGCTGGAAGCTAATGCTGACACGGCGGATCTCAGCAGCAGTGCCGTCACCATCCGCCATCAGATCAAGGGTATTGAATCCGCCCTGATCTACCCGGACTTACCTGACGGTTGGCCGGGCATGACCAATCAGGGCATCCAGGTGACACGCAAACTCGCCGGGCTGCCAGCGGTTGTCAGTTGTGGCGATTATCGCCCGACCGATCAGGCTTACGCCGTGTATGAGAAACTCGCCGCCGAAATCGACGATCTACTCACTCAGTTTGCCGCGATCAAAGTCAATGAACTGGCGGCGTTTAATCAGGAATTGACCGATCAGGCACTGGTCGCGATTCGCGTATGAGGTTTTCGAAAGACTTTATCAACATCACGTTGGCCGACTTCATTGTGCGGTCCGCCTATCAGATGGGCAAGACGCCGCTCTTGCCCTTTTTTGCCGCGACCCTGGGCGCGACCGATGCCTTTCTGGGTGTGATCGTCGCGGTGTCGACACTCACTGGATTGGTGTTGAAACCCTTCATCGGCATCCTGTCCGACCGTTGGGGGCGGCGGGTCTGGTTTCTGGTGGGGACGCTGGTGTTCGTCACGATTCCGTTCTTCTATCGGTTTGTCTCGACCCCGGAGCAATTATTTTTCATTCGTATCATTCATGGTTTGGCAACGGCGATTTATGGGCCGGTGACGCTGGCTTACATCGCCGAACTGCGCCCGCACTCGGTGGCGCAGAGTCTGGGCTGGTTTGGCATGGCCCGTAGCGGCGGGTACATCGTGGGACCGGCGTTGGCGGGGTGGCTGCTGCTGACGCTTGATCCGGCAGCCGTATTTACCATCATCGGCTTGCTCAGTTGCCTGGCGTTGGTGCCGGTATTGCTGCTGAAAGAAGTCCAGGTGCCACCTCGAGACCGTCCCCCCTTGCGCCAACAGGTCACAACAGCGCTGGCAATTGGTAGTCGCATTCCGTCGATCTGGCTGGCCGGTGCGCTGGAAGCGAGTTCGTTTGTTGCGCTGTATACCGTCAAAGCGTTTTTGCCGGTGTACGCGCTGGCAGCGGGGACCAATGTCGCGCTGGTCGGGCTGTTCTTCTCGGTGCAGGAAGGGGCGCACATTCTGTTGAAACCGCTGGGCGGGCGCTTGGGGGATCGGGCCGGACATCTGCTGGCGATTATCAGCGGTATGGCCCTGCTGGGAATTGGGCTGATGTGTCTGCCACTATTTACTGGCGTCGGCCTGATGATTCCGGCACTGATTACCGGTGCAGCGCAGGCCATGATCTTCCCGGCGACGGTGGCGCTGGTCGCCCGTCAGACACCACCGACCCAACTGGGCGCAGGTATGGGCCTGATCGGGATGATGAATAACCTCGGTAAGGTGATTGGGCCAGTCGTTGGCGGCTTGCTTATCACGCAGCTTGGCTTTCAGGTGGTGCTGTATGGTATGGCGTTGGGATTGATCGCTGGCGCAGCGGTCCTATTGCTGACCGTTGGTTCGGCACAGCGGCGGATGTTAAAAATGGAACATGAGCATTAGCTCATATGACCTCTGAATGATTGGCGTTCTTGGCTCCTGCCAGATTTCCGTAAGCTAACATATAGTTAACAGCGGAAACCCTGCTCCATTTAGCGGTTGTACCAGACACATATAAATCAAAACACATCGTTGCGCACAAACGTTAACAATTTTTTCGGAATTATTTATGCGCTAACGGCTCAAGCTATATTACGATAATATAAAAGCTGTAAAGGGGAGGGCATCTTGAGCCAACAACAACTTTCCCAGGCCTACAAACTCATCAAGTCCGGCCAGAAGCGACAAGCTGAAGCCCGACTCCGCGATCTTTTAGCCGACGATACTGACAACGCCGATGCGTGGTGGTTGCTGGCGAACGCCGCTACTGAACCTGCCGCCATCCGTGAAGCGCTGGAACGCGATCTTGAACTGCGCCCGGATCATAAGGTGGCGATCAAAGCATTGGCGGCACTCAATCTCAAACACCCGCCACCGGCCCCGGATGATGATTATGACGACCTGTTTGGCGCGGACTACGGCGAGATTGATGCCAGCGCTGATTCCGCCGCCGCTGATTTACCGGACTGGTTTGATGACGAGTATAGTGATGCGGGGCCGGCAGGACCGCCACCGGCCCGACAACCCCGTTTGACAGATGAGCCGCTCAAGAAACCAGTGCGCAAAAGTAACAATCAAGCCTGGATTTTGTGGGGATCGCTGGGGCTGATTGTGCTGTTCATTTGCGGCGGCATCGCCATTGTTGCCCAGCAGGCCACGTCAACCATTGGTGACTTTGCGCAACAGGTATCCGATGCCCAGGCGCTGGCGGCGCAGGGCGGCTTCTACTCCGAGATTCCGGCTGACCGCGACATCAACGGGTTGATGGAGGTCGGGACTCGCAAAACCGGTAGCATCGTTCCCGAACGGCCAGATGAGTGGCAATTCGATGGCGTTGCCGGTCAACGTATCCTGATCGAGGTTTTTTCCACTGATGATGTGCTTGACCCGGTGGTGTTCTTGTACGATGCCAACTTCAACCTGATCGCTGGTAATGATGATATTGACTATGGCGTCAATCTCGACTCGCGCATTCGCACATCGCTCCCGGCGGATGGCCGCTATACGATTATCATCGGCGCGTTTGATTGGGGTGGTCGCTATCGCCTTGAATTGCGTTAAGCCAGTGTTCGAAAATCGGTCAACATGGGATGTCGCCCTGGGCGAGTCACCGACTTGCCCCTACACGTATCATTTCTTTGGATGAATAGCTTAGTTTCAGGTGTCCGGGGCATATCCAGATCGGGCAAAATCGGTTATAAAGAATGGCGTTGCTACAAAGCGGGTTGAAATCCATGCAACGTGATCCTGAACAGACCGAAGTGCATTATCTGCAAACTTTCGCGCACCTGCACAATGCCCATATTCTGGAGGTGGGTTGCGGCGACGGTCGAATGACGCGCCGGTATGCACACCATACGCGCCAGGTTGCGGCGATTGACCCGAACCCGGAGCGCCTGGCGTTAGCGCTTGACGCGCAATCCAGTTTCAGCCATTTGCCCATCACCTTTATCCAAACCCCGGCGGAAACGTTGCCCTTTGCCACCAACACATTTGACGGTTCCATCTTCGCCTGGTCGTTGTGATGAGTGCTGCCGCCGGGTATGGTTCATGCCCTGAACGAAATCTGGCGCGTTGTCAAAGCAGACGGCTATCTGATTGACCTGCGCCCCCATAGCGAAAAACCGCCAGTGGAAATCGTGACTGACAGGGCGGTGCTGACTGCCGGTTATGTTGATGAAACTGATGGATTGCCAAAACGGATTGCGGCCAACGCGGCGCTCGCAGATCGCGTCGCTGCTGGGCGGTTCGCGCTGGAAGCCAACAACTCGTTTGAACTCTTCACCTATTGGGAATCTGGCGTGGACTTCAAAACATACATGGATGGGCGCGAGACCGCAACCCTCCCCACCGAGACCTGGGCAAATATAGCGCAAATCCTGCACAAAGCCCCGCCCGCTGCCCGTTTGCGCACGCGCTTGCAGATGGTGATCGCCCGCTATCGTAAATTAACGTGACGCTGCTTTCGAATTAGTAGCCTGTCACAGTTTTGAGCAGATTAAAGAACCCCTGTTTGCGGTCCGAATTGATGCCCCAATCGGCAGGCATACTCTGGTAGCCGTCGGCAAAGCTTTCGTCCTGCATCCGGTAATCGAAGTATCCCCAGGATGCATACTGGCTGATGGCGGCGACCATGTTGTTGTCGGGTTGGTCGAAGTTGAAATGGTCATCTTCGTTGAACAGAATCGGCATCGGCTGGTAGCCGTCAACGGCGCGTGTCTGCTGCACCATTGTTCGGATGCGGTCAGGTTCGCTGACACCGTTCCCGTGAATCAACAGGAAATCCGACGCTTGCACCACGTTGGGCAGGGGGATGAAGCCGCCGCCATAGCTGGTTCCCACCAGAAAACGCTGCCCAGCCCGTTCATGGCTTTTCGCCCGCAAGATCAACTCATGAACGCCCTCCGGTTGCAGAATGGGTCGTTGGTAGCGGACATTACTCTCATTGTTGATTTCGATCAGGATATTCGTGTAGTCATTGTCAAACAACCAGTCAACCGTGTTGTCAACAGCGGCGACAATCGCAGCCTCATCTCGCAACACTTTTTCTTGCCCGAAGTAGAAGATGCCCAGAATCACGACCATGCCCAGTTCATCCGCGCGATCAATTATGCGGCTCAGTCGTTCCAGATAGTCATCACGCAGGCTGCCATCGGCATTGATCGCCGAGTTGATCCAGGGTTGCTCCTTGGAATAACCCTGTGGACTGCCGCCCTGAAGGTTGATGGTAAATGCCAGCAGGCCATGTTCTTTCCACACCGGCATGTGCTCGATAAATTCGCGGGTGTTGCGTTCGGCATCCCAGGTGCCAGTATCCGGATAGGCCCACATCGAGCGCGTTTCTGGGTTGAGGTCGTCGAAAATCCCCTGAACCATCCGTGAATTCAGCAGCAAGCCCTCGATGCGGTGGCCGTTCCAGGTGCGCCCCGGATAGGTGATCGTGCCGTTGATGTAAAATGCTTCGCCGTTGATGCTGACTGTCGTGTGTCGTGCCATGAGTTGCCGCCTCCTTGTTGGCACGAGAGTCTGGCCTGAAATCATTGACCTGTCAAGGAATCGACGGCGGGAGCGAACCGGTTATTTGTGGGTCAGGGTTGCGATCAGGGCGATGATGGTGGGTTTCAATTTGCGATTTGCCCGCGCATTTCGCAGCACAGTGCGCGCCAGGCGTTCGTGTTTGGCCCGGGCTTCTAACTCTTGCTGTCGGGCCTGAATATAGTCTTCGCTGAATTGCGGATTATACATGGCTATCTCCTGAATAGTGCTATGTAGACAGCATAGGTGGGGGGGCCGGGTGGTTGTCACCCTCCATTGCGATAGCTTTCTTCAGTATATAGCCGGTTGGCCCGGTTAATATATTGTAATAGATGTGACATCTCCTGCCTGACGACGGTGTTATTTGAAATCGATTATTTACAGAATTGAGATAAAATGTGTTGTATAATGAAAATATTATTTCGATTATTTCATATTTTGATGTCCGTTTATATTGAGGGCTTTCGCCTCATGAAATTATCGACAGTCGTTTTCACGATTTTGGCATTGGCAACCATCTTCACGCTGGTGGCTGTGCCGCAGGACCTGAACGAGACAGATGTCGTCGCCACCGCGTTAGACCTGATTAGTACGCGCTGCGATGTCCTCAGCCGCGATCAAGCGTGTTATGGTCATGCGCAACTCAGGGCCGAGCCACGCTTGGGAGCTGGGTCCTTCAGTTTTGCAACCGAAGGCGATATTGAAGACCTCGCCAAGATTCAATCGCTGCGCCTCAGTGGATTGGATGTAGCTGCCGGGACCTGGGGCGTGACACTGATGCAATTGCGGGCCAACCTGCCCGAGGCGCACGCAGAGAATGTGACGTTGTTCGCATTTGGCGATGTGGCTTTGGACAATGCCGTGCTGCCCACAACTGAGATCCCAGTAACGGTCTCAGTATCGAGCTACATTAATGCGCGGATGAGTCCCTCGACTGAAGTCGGGCCAGCCGGAACCCTCGCGCCGGGACAATCGACACTTGCGGTCGAACGGTTAGCGGATAATTCGTGGCTGCGGGTGCGGCTGCCTGAGTCGGAGGCTACAGGTTGGGTGCGGGCCGATTTGCTCCAGACTGAGGCCGACATCAACACGCTCAACGTGGCGGATCGCGCAGCGCCCTTCTATCAGCCAATGCAGGCCTTTTATTTTAGTAGTGACAGCAATGCCTTAACGAACGTGCCCACCAACGGCCTGTTGATTCAGACCCCCGAAGGCGTAGGTGAGGTCCAGTTGCTGATTAATGAAATCAGTATTCAACTGGGGTCTACCGTGTTTTTCGAGGCGGAACCCGGCAATGAGATGCGCATCAGCACGCTGGAAGGGCATGCGGATGTGCGGGCCAATGGGGTTGAGTTCACCGCATTCGCCGGGACGACCGTGACCGTCCCGCTGGATGAGAACCTGGCGCCCACCGGTTCGCCGACCGCGCCCATACCCTACAATATGCAATCGATGCAACAGTTGCCGCTGGCCGTTTTGAAGCGGGCGGTTGAGGTTGCACCGCCCCTGACATATGAAGAAATTGAGGTCGAACAAAACGCTCTTATTCTGGATGAAAACCTCGATTCCGGCGACGCAGATGAAGCTGAAAACGAAGGTGACATTGATGACGACGGTGGTCGTCCTGAATGTCCTGGTAACAGTTGTGATGCGCCCGGCCAAAATCGCGGCGAAGGTGGCAATGCGGGCCAGGGCAAAGGCAATAACAATTAGTCATGACCGATCTGAATATTTGTCCAGAATGTCAGTACGAAAATGAGCCAGCGCTTGACAAGTGCGTCAATTGTGGTGCTTCTTTAACCGGACGGACCACGCTCTGGAAAAAAGACCCGTTTCCCGACGCTGTTCACCGCCCGGCTCCGGTACGGCCTGATCGTGAATTTGAACCCGAGACGCTCTATCTCTACGTCGTGGGCGGCGAAAATGCTGACCCACTACGGTTTCGCGGCAGTGGGTCAATCACGTTAGGTCGGAAAAACCCCGATGGCTCGACGGTACCTGATTTGCTCGATCTGAATCCGTATCACGCTTTTTCGCTGGGGGTTTCCCGTCAACATGCGCGCATCAATCATGATGAGGGAAAATACTCGGTTGAAGACCTCAATAGCTCCAATGGAACGCTGCTGAATGGGAATCGCCTGGAAACGGGGCGTGCCTATCCCTTGCGTTCTGGTGACTATCTGCAACTGGGCGAGTTGTTGATTTATTTATACTTTATTGGCGGAACCCGTGCGCCGTTGTTAACGTAGATTGCCGCTGAGGCTCAACAGTCCAGATGCGTTTATCCACCGGGTCGTAAAAAAATCACAAAATTTAAGTAGTTGCTGTATATTTCGTTTGATTTCTTTTATAATGTAGCTAATGCTTAAGATTTGTATTGGTGATGACCATGCGTCGGTCAACCATTTTCTTCTTATTCTTTTTGCTCCCATTATCGATGGGCTTTGTTTTTCAAGAACCACCGGTTACGGATGTCGTTGAGACCGCGCTGAACCTTATTCACGAACGTTGCGAGGTGCTGAGCCGCGATCAGGCCTGTTATGGCAATGCCCGTTTGGTGGCGGAGCCGCGGGCCGGGTTGACTGGATTCCAGTTTGCCGATGCCGGGGATATTGAAGACCTGGCCCGGATTCAATCGCTACGTCTGAGTGCGCTGGACCCGGTGGCGGAAACCTGGGGCGTCACGCTCATGCGGCTGCGGGCGAATTTGCCGGAAACCGGGTCGGAACAGGTGACGTTGATTGCGTTCGGCGATGTTGAACTGGAAAACGCCGTTCTGCCCACCACTGAAATTTCCGTAACTGTAAATACATCGAGCTATATCAATGCCCGTTTGAGTCCTTCAACAGCGGTGGGGGTGGCGGGAACCCTGGCACCGGGCCAGATGACGACAGCGGTCGAACGGCTGGCGGATAGTTCCTGGTTGCGGGTCAAGCTGCTCGACACCGATAAGACCGGCTGGGTGCGGGCAGATCTGCTGGCGAGTGATGACGATGTTGAGTCATTGAATGTGGCGGACCGCGCTGCGCCTTTCTATCAGCCGATGCAGGCCTTTTACTTCGCCAGCGGCAGCAATGAGCGGGCAACGATGCCCACCAATGGCCTCCTGATACAGACGCCCGAAGGGGTGGGCGAGGTGCAACTGTTGATTAATGAGATCAACATCCAGCTGGGGTCAACCGTTTTCTTCGAGGCCCAGGCTGGTGCGGAAATGCGCATCAGTACGCTGGAAGGCCATGCCGACGTGCGGGCCAATGGCGTCGAGTTTACGGCCTTTGCCGGGACGATGGTCACGGTCCCACTGGATGATAGCCTCAAGCCAACCGGGTCGCCGACTGCCCCCCAACCCTACGAGCAAGCGATGTTAGTGAATCTGCCGCTACCGGCGCTGGAACGCCCGGTTGAGGTGGCACCGCCGCTGACCTGGACCGAAATTCAAGCGGAAATTGAGGAAGCAGCGGACGAAGAACCGGATGAAAACGATTCGGAAGCAGGTGGTCAGCCTGATTGTCCGGCGAATAGCTGTAATGCGCCGGGGCAAGAAGATGACTGTCCGGGGAATAGCTGCAACGCGCCGGGGCACAATGATGACTGTCCGGGGAACAGTTGTAATGCGCTGGGACAAGATGATGACGATGACTGCCCCGGCAACAGTTGCAACGCGCCCGGTCAAAACAAAAACAAATAATGCGGCGATGGTCCAGGCGCAATCGAGCCGCGTTTGATGTTATCATCGTACTATTTTTGGCAGCAATATTGCACTGTGAGACCTCGCTCTCATGCTGAAATGTATTTATGGATGACCTGACCGGCAGAGCAATTCGCGGTTATGAACTGCGCCAACGGATTGGCACGGGTGGGTTCGGGGCGGTTTATCGGGCCTATCAGCCCATCGTCAAGCGTGAAGTCGCGATCAAGATTATTCTGCCAGAACGTGCCAGCCGCCCGGATTTTATCCGCCGGTTTGAGCAAGAAGCCGAAGTCGTCGCTCGGCTGGAACATCTGCACATCGTCCCGCTGTATGATTACTGGCGGGACCCCGACGGGGCTTACCTGGTGATGCGCTGGTTGCGCGGCGGCAGCCTGGAAACGATACTGCGACAGCAGGGTGCCTGGTCAATCGCCCGGACCCAGAAGCTACTCAATCAAATCGCGGCGGCACTGGCCGTGGCACATCGTCATGGCGTGATTCACCGTGACATCAAACCAGCGAATATTCTGCTGGATGATGATGGTAACGCCTATCTAACGGATTTTGGCATTGCCAAAGACATCTCCCGTACCTGGGCTGTGGAACCGGATGAAGGCTTTTTTGGTTCGCCAGCGTATGTCTCGCCGGAGCAGGTGCTACGGGAACCGCTGGGGCCGCCGACGGATATTTATAGTCTGGGAATTGTGCTGTACGAACTCCTGACCGGGAGTCGCCCGTTTGCTGGCGATACTGATACGACGCTCATGCGGTTGCAAGTGAGTCGGTCGTTGCCCTCCATCCGCGAATCACAACCCGATTTGCCAGCCTTTCTGGATATTGTCCTGCGGCGGGCCACTGCCAAGTATCCCGATGCCCGCCATGCCAGCGTGCTGGAACTGGCTGCGGATTTTCAACGTGTTGCTAACTTATCTGCCACGACGCCGGGACCCGGAAATCCACTACCAACCGCGGCAACATCAGTCGTGTCGAATGAAACCATTGACCTGGACCCCGGCACTATTGAGTTGAATACGAATGGTGGGGACACGCCGGGAACGCTTGATCTGGACCGCAGCGGCACCCTGGAAATTCTTGATGCTGACGTAACAACCACGCGTGGATTGGAGGCCGAGCCTTATGCAACGCTCGAAATTGGAACCCTGCCGTTGCCCGTATTGGAGCCACGCAATCCGTTTAAGGGGCTGCGACCTTTCGACGAAGCCGATGCTACTGACTTTTTTGGTCGGGATGATCTGACACGGCAACTCTTGAAACGGTTGGGCGAATCCCGGTTTCTCGCGGTGGTAGGTCCCAGCGGCAGTGGGAAATCGAGCGTCGTTCGTGCCGGTGTAATTCCGGCTTTGCGACAGGGGGCACTGGCAACAGACTGGTATATCGCGCAACTGACGCCCGGCGCCCAGCCGTTCGTAGCGTTGCAGGCAGCGCTGGCGGGCATCGCCGTTCAACTGCCGGTTGACCTCAGTACACAACTGGCCGCCGATCCTGATCGCCTCAATCAACTGTTCGCTGACATCCTGCCGGATGATGATAGCCAACTTTTGCTATTTATCGACCAGTTTGAAGAAGCCTTCACCCAGACGACGGACATTGTGGTTCGTGCTGCCTTCCTGGATTGTCTGGTGGCGGTAGCGCAGGGCGACCGGGCGCGGGTGGTGGTGACCCTGCGGGCGGATTTTTACGATCAGCCATTGCTATATCCAGCCTTTGCCCAATTGATGCGGCAACACACGGAGATCGTGTTACCGCTGACCGATCAGGAACTCAAAAGGGCGATCACCGCTCCGGCAGAACGCGTGGACCTGATCGTCGAACCGGCGCTGGTCGCCGCGATTGTGCGAGATGTGCAGGCCCAACCGGGCGCATTACCACTGCTGCAATATGCCCTAACGGAGTTATTCGAACGGCGTGAGCAGATGACGCTCACGATGGCCGCTTATGCAGCGATTGACGGTGTTTCCGGGGCGTTGGCCCGCCGCGCTGACGATATTTATGCAGCCCTTGCTGAACCGGAACAGGCCGCCGCCCGCCAGTTATTCTTGCGGTTGGTGACGCCGGGCGCGGGCACCGAGGACACCCGCCGCCGGGTCTGGCAATCTGAACTGGAAGCGCTAAATGATGGGGCCATGTCACGGCTGATCGCGATCCTGGGGCAATATCGCTTGCTCACCTTTGATCGTGACTCGTCTACACGGGCACCAACGGTGGAACTGGCGCATGAAGCGCTGATTCGGCGGTGGGACCGGCTGCGGCAGTGGCTCGACTCCAGCCGCGAGGCACTGCAACTGCAACGGCGGTTGGCCCAGGCAACGGGCGAGTGGCTGCGAACTAATCGAGACGCCAGCTATCTGGCAACTGGTGCGCGATTGGCGCAGTTTGAAACGCTGGCAGCGGGCGACGTGGTGGCCCTCAATGCTGAAGAGACGTCTTATCTCACCGCCAGTCTGACGCTGCGAACGGCGGCGGAAAGGCGGCGACGGCTTACGCTGGTGGGGCTGGCAGTGTTCTCGCTGGTGGCGCTGGCGCTGGCGCTCTTCGCGTTTGACCGGCAAGGGCGGGCGGAAGTTGAACGGGTACGGGCCGATCAACAGGCGGCAGTCGCAACGTCGCGCGAACTGGCGGTGACGGCGCTCACGACGATTGATGAGCAGCTTGATCGATCGCTGTTGCTCAGTCTGGAAGCGCTGCGGACCGCCGATACTTTAGCGGCGCGGAATAGTTTGTTAACGGCGCTGGCGGCGGAGCCGCATCTGGTTCGTTATTTGCACGGCGGTGGACTGCCCGTGCGGGCGGTCGCGCTGGACCCAACCGGGCAAATAGCCGCTGCCGGGGGCACGGGTAGCGACATCCAACTATGGAATCCGATGACGGGGCAACCATTGGGCGACCCCTTAACCGGGCATGATGATTGGGTCAATGATCTGGCGTTCAGTCCCGATCGTGAACGCCTCGCCTCAGCCAGTAACGATCAAACGGTACGGGTATGGTCGCTCAAAACCGGTGACATACTGCGTGAATTTACCGACCATGCCGCGACGGTACGCGCAGTCGCCTTCAACCCGAATGGAAATCTTCTCGCCAGTGGAAGCGATGACCAGATGGTGCGCATCTATGAGGTCGAAACGGGCGATTTGTTTCACGAATTGATGGGGCACACCGATGTCATTTTTGATCTGGCATTTGACCCGACGGGTGAACGCTTGGCCTCGGCCAGTGGCGATGGGACGTTGCGGCTCTGGGACGTGGAAACCGGAACACTGTTAGGTGAGCCGCTGACCGGGCACGATGATTTCGTGTTGAGCCTGGCTTTTAATCCTGATGGCGGGTTGCTGGTTTCCGGCGGGGCCGATAACACTATTCGACTTTGGGATGTGGTATCTGGCACGGAACTCAACCAGTTTCGCGGGCATACCAACTGGGTGCGGTCGGTTGCCATCAGTGCCGATGGTCAAACACTGGTGTCGGCCAGTGCCGATCAGACCGTGCGCGTATGGCACTTGTTGACCGGCCAACCGATTGTAACGCCCTTTACCGGGCACGTCGACGTGGTCTGGTCGCTAGCCCTGAATGCTGACACCATTCTGTCAGGTGGGGCGGATGCGCGGGTGTTGATCTGGAATCTTACGCCACAGAACGCGGATGTGGTCGGACAGCAGGCCGAAGCGGTAACGAGCCTGGCGCTGCACCCTGATGCTAACACGTTAGCCAGCGCCAACGGCAACCCAACAGGCACCGGCGCGGATAATGCGATTGTGCTCTGGGGTTTGAATGCCGCTGCGGAACCGGTGCGGCTGGAAGGGCATCAGCGCTCGGTGACGAGCCTCGCTTTTCACCCGGATGGCGCTCAGTTGGCATCCAGCAGTGTCGATCAAAGCGTGCGTCTCTGGGATTTAACGACGGGAACTGTGCAAACGCTCAGCGGGCATACGGATGCCGTGATGAGCGTGGCATTTCGCCCGGATGGTGCCCAGATTGCGTCCGGCGGTTTTGATAACGTCGTTCGTTTGTGGGACTCGCAAACCGGTGTAGCAGCGGGTGAGTCACTTGTGGGCCACACGGATGCGGTGGTCAGCCTTGCTTACAGCCCGGATGGGGCGCTGCTGGCTTCGGGCAGCTTTGATGGCACAGTGCGCCTGTGGGATGCCGAAACTGGTGAACCAATTGGGGAGCCATTGACCGGCCACGCCGATAACGTCACGTTCGTAACCTTCAGCGCGGATGGTCAATATCTGGCGACGACCAGCCGCGATGGCACGACCCGTGTCTGGAACTTGACGACACGAGATGCGCTGGTGTTGGTCGGCCACGATAATTATGTCATCAGCGCCGCCTTTCATCCGACTGAACCCATTCTTGTGACCGGCAGTTGGGATGAGACGCTGCGCCTGTGGGACCTGGAAACCGGGTTGCCGCTGGGCGAACCGCTGATCGGTCATAGCGGGTGGGTGAGTGCGCTGGCGTTTGATGCGACCGGAAGCGAGTTGTACTCTGGCAGCCAGGACAAGACGATTTTGCGCTGGCCGCTGAGCCGCGCCGACTGGACGCAACGCGCCTGCCAGATCGCAAATCGAGACTTCTCCCCCGCCGAAGTTCAACAATATTTGCGCGTCGAAATTGCTGAGGACATCTGTGCAACTTAGGCCTGCACTGCCAGCTTGCTCTAGAGGATGTAGATTGCCCGGAAGACGGTGTGCGGGCAACTCAAAGGAATATTCGACGACGTAACCACCGATATGTATTAGGCCAATCGGGGGATGCGTCGTTAACAATGAACGGGTACGATCTAAAATCTGAATATCAACCTGGTCTTTCAACGCGTTCAGGAGAATTGATGCGACGATCTAACCCTGTTTTCAACACTATTCGACGTGTTATTTTGGTCATTTTGGCTTTTTACTTGCTCTTTACGTTTCTTGCCTTTGGGATCTATATTGCCGTCGATCCCAACACCTCTACGATTGAGTTAGTAAAGACCGTGTTTGAACTGAGTCTCTGGCTGTCGATTCCGGTATTGTTAATCCTTGTATTATTGCGCGGCTGGCGTTTAGCTTTAGGTGCCTTATTTGTTGTCATTCTGTTTGGTGTGATCTATGTTCCCCAACTGCTGCCACGCACGCCGGAGGTTGTTGTGGACACACCTCGATTGACGATGATGACGTTTAACTTGAAAGGAACTTCCGAAGGAATCGCGGCGGTTGTAAGTGCCACTGATGCGGATATTGTCGCGTTTCAGGAGTTAAGCGAGAGCGGTGCGGCAGCACTCCAGTCACTTGAATCGGCATATCCCCATCAGGCCCTCCATCCCCAGGCCGATGACAACATCGGGCAGGGCATACTCAGCCGCTATCCAATTGAAGCTGATGCGTACTGGGAATATCCCGCTGTTCCTCATACATTGGGCCACCAACGGGTCGAAATTGACTTCAACGGCACCCCGATTGTGCTTTATAATACGCACCCCTGGCCGCCACTGGGGTGGGAAACTGGCTATAATGACGAATCGCATCGGGTGGTAGTTCAGGACATTGCGGCGCGAACATTTGCCGAGGAATTACCCTTGATTCTGGCGGGTGACTTCAACATGACCGCTAATTTTGAAGAGTACGACCTGCTGGCGACGCACTTCACCGATAGCTATCGCGTCGCCGGTGATGGCATTGGCTACACATTTCCCAACATTCGCTATGAGCCATTACCCGCTTTCTTGCGGTTGGATTACATCTGGCATAGCGATCATTTTCAAAGTGTGGCGGCAGTGGTTTGGCCCGACCAAGCCCAGTCCGACCATGCGCCGGTTGTGGCGACCCTGGCATTCGTTGACGCGATGAACAATAGCTCAAGTGAGGGCTAATCCAGATGGATAGATGGTTCTGTAAGAAGTGCCTGGGTGCTGTGCTTTGGCTGGTGTTATGGGCCGCAATCGTCGTCCCGGCAGTAATGCGGGCGCAGGAAGCGACGGGGACACCCGTTCCCGAAGATGCGCCGCTGGAAGTACCGGGACAAATTGATGTCCAACCCCTTGCTCGTGATGAAGAAATTCAGACACGCCTGGAAGACATCCTTTCGGCAACGGGCTGGTTCATGAACCCGCAAGTGCGTGTGCAGGATGGCGTGGTATTCCTCACTGGTCAAACCCAGACTTCCGAATTCAAGAAATGGGCCGGCGACCTGGCGCGTAATACTCAGGATGTCGCGGCAGTGGTCAATCAGGTTGAATTGATTGAACCGGCATTGTTGGATTTCGAGCCGGTGTTGACGGGCTTGCGTGAACAATCTAGAACGATTCTGCGGTCGATTCCCCTGATTGTGTTCAGTCTAATCATCCTGCTGATCGCCTGGATTGTGGCCCGCGCGATGATTCGCGCCTCGCGCCGCTATCTTCAGCAACAGGCGATGAACATCCTGCTGCTCAACGTGATCTCACGCAGCATAGGTGTGATGGTCTTTTTCGGTGGCCTGTATCTCATTTTCCAGGTCGCTGGATTGACCAACATTGCCCTCACAATTCTGGGTGGTACGGGGTTACTGGGTCTGATTCTGGGTATTGCCTTCCGGGATATTACGGAAAATTTCCTCGCCAGTATTTTTCTGAGTGTGCAAAATCCCTTCAATGTCGGTGATCTCGTCGAAATTGACGATGTTCTCGGTTTCGTCCAGAGCATGACGACGCGCACCACGATCTTGATGACCCTGGCCGGGAATCACGTCCAAATTCCCAATGCAACCGTCTATAAGAGCATTATCCATAATTACACCAGCAATCCCAACCGTCGCCTGGAGTTCACGATTGGCATTGGCTACGACGATTCGATCTCAGTTGCGCAGGAGACCGTTCGCCAGGTGCTGGAAGCGCATCCGGCAGTGCTGAACGACCCGGAGCATCTGGTGCTGGTCGATGGTTTGGGGAGTGCCACCGTCAATTTGCAGATTTATTTCTGGCTGGATGGCACCCAGCATAGCTGGCTGAAAGTAAAATCCTCGGTGATTCGGCTGGTGAAACGTGCTATTCAGGACGCTGGCATCTCGATGCCGGATGAAGCCCGCGAAATGATTTTCCCGCAGGGCGTTCCGGTACACATGATTCCTATCGATGCCGAGCCGGAAACGGCGGTTCCATCGCAGCCAGAGCAAGCGGCCCAGCCAATCGAATCGGACACGGTTTCGACGGTTGCTGAAGGTGGTTTGCGCAGCGAGGCGGAGGAAATTGAGGCGCAAGCCCGGCAGTCACGGACACCAGAAGCCGGTGGCAATCTACTCAACAATGAAATGCCTGAATAGACCATGCTGATGACTTATACTTTCTTTGCAAGCGATGAGGAGTCGATATGAGAATCGGCGAAGTAGCCGTGCGCAGCGGCTTGCAGACATCAGCACTGCGCTATTATGAGGAGATCGGTCTGATCCCGCCGCCCGCCCGTCAAGGCGGTCAGCGCGTCTATGATGAGACGATTTTCACCCGCCTGAAGATCATCAAACTGGCCCAGGCAACCGGCTTCACGTTACATGAGATTGGTCTCTTATTTAGCGATACAGACTCGCATGCCGCCGCGTTGCAGGCCTGGGTCGGGCTGGCATATGACAAGTTGGATGAGATTGATCAGGTGATCGCTTGTTACCAGTCGATGCAACAATTGCTCCAGCGCGGGTTGGAATGCCAGTGCATTGACCTGGCGTATTGTGAAATGCTGGACCTCGTGTAAGCCAATATCGCAGTCTGGGATAGTCTTGGTAAAATTACGAACGTCGAGTCAATAATTTTATCGAGATTTTTATGCCAGAGATGAATATTTACCGCAGCGGGTCGGAATTACCGTCGCATTTTTATTATCAAGCGCAGTCATTCAGTCGCATCATCTGGTACGACAGCGATGACTATGATATTGACCGTGAATTGCAGGAGCCGTTGACGCATGTGGTCCTCGCCAATGGCAAATCACTCATCGCCTACGCTCAGGTTCTGTGGGTCGAGATTGAGCATGTGGGCGTGACCTATCGCTGTGGTGGCCTCAGCGGTGTAATGACCTTTCCCTTTTTCCGTAAACGCGGCTATGGCAGCCAGGTTGTCACTGCTGCGACGGACATCATCCATGACGATGGTGCCGATATTGCCCTGCTGTGGACGGAACCTAAAAACGAGCACTTTTATATGCAGTTAGGTTGGGAGCCGATGCCGCACATGACCACGTTGATCGGTGATCGTGAGCAGCCCACCATCTACGATGAAGAACTGCCGATGATGCGCTTCATCTCGGCAAAAGGTAGGGAGGGGCGGCCAGGTTTCGTGAATGGGCGTGTTTATGTTGGTCAGGATCAATGGTGAAACCGAGTCAATCAGATTGTCCAGAATGTGGTGCAACCTTGAACAATGGAACAACGTGTGAAACCAATTTTCATCAGATGTTGTTCTGGGAAGCCAAATATCCTGAGTATGGCAGCGTGCATCATCTGGCCGTATTGTGCTACCATCTGCAACATCCCCGGTTGTATTCAAGTGCTGGCCTCCGACATGCGCTGGGATTATTGATTGCTCTGGTAGAACAAGGCCGATCACCGGCTGAGGTACGCCAACAAATGACACGTGCGGTTGATTCGGGTACACGTGATTGGACTTTTACTGCGCGTCCTGATGATTTCGGCGCATACACTCATCCGATACGCTGGACGACAACGACAAAAGATGTTGTTGAGCAAGGCGTTGTCAATTATGTTAAGGCAGTACATGGATGGGCGACAGCCACTTTACGCGATCTCAAATCGTCGGCCAACATTTAGAATTGCAACTGGATAATGAGAGTTTTCAAAGCAGCGTGACCAGCACGTACACTACCGGGGTTGCCAGCAGCAAGCCATCCATGCGGTCAAGGAAACCGCCGTGTCCCGGCAATAATGAACTGCTGTCTTTGACGTGAAAAAAACGCTTGATTCGCGACTCGAGCAAGTCACCCATGATCGACAAAATGGCGATCAGCAGGCTGATGAGCAGTGCCTGCCGGACATCCAGTTGTCCCAGCACAGCCGTTCCCACCCCAAATAATGTCCCCAACAACAGACCGCAGAGTGCGCCCTCAATCGTTTTTCCAGCGGAAATCTGTGGCGCGAGTTGGTGCCTGCCGAACAGTCTGCCGCCCGCTAGCGCGAAACCGTCCGTCGTCCAATTGGCGATGAATAACACCAGCGTCCACCAAAGGCCAACCGGTGCCTGGCGCAAGGGTAATAGAAAGCTCAAAGGCAGGCCAATGTATAGCCCACCCAGCACGAGGTATACCAGTTTGGTTCGATCATGGCGGGGGAGGCCCAGGCTGCTGACGCCGATGAAAAGCAGTGCGCCACCAAGCAGCCAATATTGGCCCAGTGCGGCACTGGCAATGCTCGTCAGTACGATCAAGGGGGCGACGATGACCAGGCCACGTGATTGGGTCCCCAGCATCTGATAAAATTCAATCGCGCCGAGCAACCCGACGAGTAGCACCACCCCCGCATAAACTGGCAACCCGATCACGATCGTCAATAAAACGGCTGGTGCGCCGATTGCAATCGTCATCAACCGTCGGCCAGTATCCTGCCACTGTTTTTGCTGAACTGCCACGTATCACGTCCTGCATAAATTAGGCACAAGTATAGTGTTTGTGGGCTGAAGTGACCATATCCTGACCGGTCCAAAGTGGCTATGGCGCAACTTTGCAATTGCTTGATGTTTTGTTAAACTTCGCTTAACCTGCTTATATGTGGCTAGGGTTCCGCTGTAAAGGCCTAGACCGAGCGCCACAAAACGCCGCAATGGGCAAACACCTGAAGAGCGAAAAAATCAGGGGGGATAAGTTGGTATGGTTTTGCATACCACTTATCTAAAGGATTCTCTAAATGACGACACTCGCAATTGCCCTGGTTTTAGCCTCCGCTTTTTTTCATGCCACCTGGAACCTGGCTGCCAAGCGTGCCACCCATAATGGCACCGCGTTTATCTGGTTATTTGGCATCTTCGAAGTGGTGCTGTTTGCCCCGCTGTTTGTCTGGGTGCTGATTCAGGACCACCCCACGCTGGGTTGGACAGAATTATTCTTCATTGTCGGCAGTTCTGCCTTGCACTTTGTTTATTTCACCTTGCTGAGTAAAGGCTATCGCGTCGGCGATTTATCGTTAGTTTATCCGCTGGCGCGTAGTATCGGTCCGCTGCTGGCAACCATCGCCGCGATTGTGCTGTTCCATGAGCGACCAACCGCGCTGGCGCTTAGCGGCACGGCATTAATTTGTGGTGGGGTTTTCTGGCTGACCGGCGACCCGCGTCAACTGCGCCAACGGAACGCACTCCCTGGCGTAGCAATGGCGTCCCTCACCGGTCTGGCGATTGCGGCCTATACCCTATGGGATTCGTATGCCGTGAGCGTGATTGCGATTCCACCGCTGGTTTATCAATGGGGTATCAGCGTCTCGCGGCTCGTGCTGGTGACGCCCTATGCGTTGCGCCACTGGCCTGAAGTCCGGCAAGTCTGGCAGCATGACAAAGGCAAAGCCAGCGTCGTCGGGACGCTCAGTTCGCTCTCCTACCTGCTGATGCTTATCGCCTTTACGCTCAGCCCCGTCAGCTATGTCGCACCGCTGCGCGTTGTGAGCACGCTGATGGGTGTTGTGCTGGGCGCAAGTTTGCTCAACGAAGGCCAATCCCTGCGCCGTTTAGGAGCCGCCGCCACGATGATGGTGGGGGTGTTTGCGCTTAGTTTGGGTTAAAATAATCCCGACTCAATACAGAAGCCGCGAGGCACGCATGCAGATCTACCAGGTGAAGCTAACCACGCATAAAGGATATGGCGTTTTTGCTGTACGGGACATCAAAGCCGGCGAACGCATTTTTCAAGTCGATCGCTCTAAACTCAGGAAATATACGGTGGCGGAGATTGATGCCAATACGGAGATTGATGGCGATCATGCCGATTATGTCGGCAAGGGGCAATATGTCATTGATGAGTCGCCTGCTTCGTATGTCAATCATTCCTGTGAACCGAATTGCTATTACAAGATGTGGTCAATCGCACGCAAAGATCTACACGCTGCCCGCGATATTGAAGTTGGCGAAGAACTGACTCATGATTACTCGGCAACGGCGGTTGATTAATTTGCCGGTGCGGCGGGGGCTGCAACCTGGGTCCTGGATTGTCAATTTGGCAGTTCGCTGTGCCGAGGCATGGTAACGGGTGACTTTTTTGATTTGCCGCTAACGTTACAGCGCAAATATTATCCCAATCTGCCGCCGTCCATTAAGCGCAAGTACCGGGGACGATTTCAAAGACTATTTTGAAAAGACCGCTGGGGTCAGGACGCTGCGAACACGCGCTTTAACGTTGCCAGGTCCGCCGCCGTCCGGCTCTCGGTCGCGACATCATAATTGTTTTCGCAGATCACATAGCCGCTGAAGCCAATGTCGTTGAGGGCTTGTACGGTTGCCATAAAATCGCCGTCACCCTGGCCCAGCGGGGCACTGCCCATCTGCTGATTATGACCGTCTTTCGCATGAACCTGGTTGCTCAATACATCTTCTAATTCGTGTAATAGTCCAGCCGCGTTTTCGCCAAATACGACCGGATTGTAAGCGTCAATTAGCACCCGCAGGTTGGGGTGATTCACCTGATTGATGAGTGCCCGGTTGCCGGCTGCATCCAGCGAATTCTCAGTTGCGATCAAGAGTGGACGATCACCGATATGCTCACAGGCCCGCCGGTACATCGCGCTGGTCCGCGATCGTTCTTCGGTATTTGATATGATACCGTCGGCGTAGCTGGGGCAGTAGACCAGTTCAATCTGCATGGCAATGGCAACGTCAATCATGCTGCTCAAAATTTCCCAGACTTTGTCCGCCTGTGTCGCGTCATGCAGGGCGATCTGATTAAAAATGCCCAGGCTCATCCCCACGATTTCAATATTGTGGGTTGCCGCCGCCGCTAAATAGGCAGCCTGTACCGCTGGCTTTTGCATTTCCGCAAATTGGTCCAGGCTGCGCACGCCGATCTGTAGCGCACGAAAGCCCAGTTCACTGGCGCGTTGAACAGCGGCGACTCCCGTTGTATCCAGCACCCACTGACAGACGCCAAACGTTATCGTCATTTGTTGCTTCCTGTTGGACGAATACTGCGGATAGTATAACGTAGTCTTCATAGTGATTGAAACGACATGCTGCCTCATCGTACTCGTCACTTGCCATATATCTGACTATACTCTTCATGCTTGCCGGATAGACTTGAAATAAAACCGGGGCGATTGCAATGTTTATCCCTAAATACCGCAAAAAGACGATAACAGCTCCTGATGGGGCCGAAATCCACTGCGTCATCATCGGCGATGGCCCCCAACCGATCGTGACGATTCCGGGCGCTGGTGATGGATTCCAGACAGTACACAGTGCTGGCTTGAGCCTGGCCTACCTTTATCGCAAGCGGGCGCAGCGCTATCAGATGGCGATATTTAGTCGCCGTGACC
Organism: Phototrophicaceae bacterium; assembly: GCA_965223835.1. Taxonomy (GTDB): domain Bacteria; phylum Chloroflexota; class Anaerolineae; order Aggregatilineales; family Phototrophicaceae; genus CAVYXZ01. The sequence goes on along the minus strand of OZ245023.1, from coordinate 174,598 downwards.
CACTCCCACCCAATTTTTCCTTTGAGCAACATGCTGACGACATGATCTTTGCGGTACAACAACTCGGCTGGCAAGCTGCCGTGTGGGAATGCAACTCAGCCGGAGGGCCGATAGGACAACAGATTGCGGTCAAGTATCCAAATTTTGTGACGGGTCTGGTATTGACCGCCGCTCCCTATCGCACGGATGAACATCTGCACGGGGTTTTGACGCGCTGGCTTGATCTCATCGCGCAAAATCGCTGGGGTGATCTCATGCTGGATACGATTGCCTATACCTACCGACCCCAACGGCAACACCTCTATCGCCCCCTGAAACCGTTGTTGGCTTATAGCGGGCGACGTGGGATACCGGGGCGGCTGGAAAATGTGTTGCGGCCTTTGCTCAAGCTCGATCATACGGCTGTGCTGCCCCGCATTGCCTGTCCGACGCTGGTCATTGATGGGGCGGAGGACCGCTTGATTCTGCAGGAACGCCAGCGCGAAATGGCCCAGGCGATCCCCAATAGTCATCTGGTATTGTGTCCAGGCTATGGACATGGCAACGAAATCGAGAATCCGGCCTACCAGGGTGAGTTTGACCAGTTCGTTATGACCCTAACATAAGGCCAAGCTGTCATGCGAATTCGGCCCTTTGCAGCGACTCCGACGGATTATGAATCTCTCGCCAATGTAATGAATACCGTCTGGCGGGAGCCATTGGTGACCGTTGCTGACTTGCATCAGCGGGATAGGGAGCGACGGTCTGATCTGGTGCAGCGGCGGTTTATGGCTGAAATTAATGAGCAGGTGGTGGGCTACGGGTCGTTCGAGCAGAATGAACGCTTCCTCCATCCCCAACGTTTCTGGCTGCGGCTGGATGTATTGCCCGATTATCAACGGCAAGGTATCGGCACAGCACTTTACAATTATTTGCTGGCAATGTTGCAGGATGCGTTTGGCGTCAGTGAACTGCATACCATCACGACTGAGAGTCGCCCGCACAGCCGACGGTTTCTGGAGCAGCGTAGTTTTCAAGTCGATCAGCGTGAACCGAAATCAAAGCTGGATGTGACGACATTCGATTGGTCCCGTTTCAGCGGGCTGGACGATAAAATTGCGGCGCTGGGCATCAAAATTCGCGTCCTGAGCGATCTGTTGCGCGAAGATGCGAACGCGTTGCGTCACGTTTATGAACTGCATCAGACCCTGGTGGATGATGTACCCGAACCGGCGGAACACACGCGCGTAACATTTGAATCGTGGCGTGAGGGTTATTCTGAAAATTATCCTTACTTCATCCCCAACGCCAATTTCATGGCGCTGCATAATGGGCGTTATGTCGGGCTGGCAAGTCTGTGGGGTGATCCCGCCGAGGGCAAACTGTATACGGGCATGACCGGCGTGGACCGCGCCTATCGTCGTCGGGGGTTGGCAACCGCGCTCAAGTTGCGACCCGTGACCTATGCCCAGGCGCATGGTGTCCCACTGATTATGACCCAGAACAACAGTGAGAATCCGATGCTCCAACTCAACCTCAAGCTGGGTTTCGAGATCTATGACACGGAAATCAAGCTCGTGAGGCGGTTTGCCGCGCCATCAGCCTGATACCGTTCGGTAGTAGAGCATGTTATTATTGGCAGGATGACCATCACAGTTTCATATGACAAAGTTGCGCTGCCCTACAGCGTTTCGGTAGACTAGCCACAGTATTTCTACCCAAAGAGACTGCCACTATGGATGTAAAGCAACAAGCCACGCTGCCAGCTCAACCGCTACCAATTGTCAGCATCGGCCTCGGCGGGATCGTGCATGATGCGCATTATCCAGCCTATCAAAGCGCGGGCTTTCAGGTTGCCGGGGGGTATGACCCGAATCCCGACCGTGCCCGGATGATGCGCGATAAATTTAGCCTGCCCACGCTCTATGAGTCGTTAGAACAGGCCGTCGCGCAAGCACCTGCCAACGCGGTGTTTGATGTTGCCGTACCGGGCAGAGCGGTGCTGAGTGTACTCGAAAAAATTCCTGATGGTCGGGCGGTGTTGGTGCAGAAGCCGATGGGCGAAGACCTCGATCAAGCACGGGCGATTCTCAAGCTGTGTCGCCAGAAAGACCTCAAGGCTGCCATCAATTTTCAACTTCGTTTTGCGCCATTTATCATCGCGGCGCGGGATATGATCGACCGGGGATTGATCGGCGCGGTCAACGACATGGAGATGCGGGTGCAGGTATATACACCCTGGCAGTTGTGGGAGTTCCTCAACACGGCCCCGCGCTTAGAGATCGTCTATCACAGCATTCATTATGTCGATTTATTCCGGTCGTTTTTGGGCGAGCCGAACAGCGTCTATGCCAAATCACTCAAACACCCGGTTGCGGCCCATCTGGCCTCCACGCGGACGATGCTGATTATGGATTATGGTGAGCGCGTGCGGGCCAACATCATGACCAATCATGGGCATGTTTATGGGCAGGAAAAACAAGAGTGTTATGTCAAATGGGAAGGCGCTAAGGGGGCGATCAAGATTCGCGTCGGCGTGAACATGGATTATCCGCAGGGGGTACCCGACAAATTTGAGTATGTGTTGCTTGCAGACGGGCAAGACCCACACTGGCAGGAAATTCCCATCAATGGCTCGTGGTTCCCGGAGGCATTTATCGGTACAATGGCAAGCCTGATGCGTTATGCTCAGGGCGAAACCACGCAATTGCCCACCGCCGTTGCCGACGCTTTTCAGACGATGGCTGTCGTCGAAGCGGCTTACGAATCGAGTGCGCAGGGCGGCACACCCATTCCCCAGGAATAGGCAGGTATAAACTTATGAAACTGGTTGACAGTCACGTTCACTTCTGGCATCCACAATGGATTAAGATGCCCTGGTTGAAAGAAGTTAAGGCACTGAATCGAACGTATTTACCGGCAGATCTGGCGACCGAGGCGGGTGAACTGGAGATCGAGAAAATTGTTTTTGTCGAAGCTGATGTTGACCCGACCGATGGCCTCAAAGAAGTCGAGTGGGTGACATCGCTGGCTGCCGAAAACCCGGCGATTCAGGGCATTGTGGCGTTTGCACCGTTGGAGCAGGGCGCAGTCGTCAGCGGCTATCTGGAACAACTGGCGCAGAATCCGCTGGTGAAGAGTGTGCGTCGTCTCATTCAATCCGAGGCGTTGGGCTTTGCCCGGCAACCGGATTTTGTCGCCGGGGTGCAATTGCTGCCGCAATATGGCCTCAGCTTTGATCTATGCATCTTCCATCCGCAGTTGCCAGATGTCATCGCGCTGGTGCAGCAGTCGCCGGATGTATCATTCGTCCTCGATCATGTGGGTAAGCCGGGTATCAAAGATGGGCTAATGGACCCCTGGCGCGATCAGATTCAGACGCTGGCAAATTTCCCCAATGTATCCTGCAAAATCTCCGGCTTGGTGACAGAAGCTGACCATGACAACTGGACGCAGGAGCAGTTAAAGCCGTATATCGATCATGTGATTGCGGCGTTCGGCATTGACCGCGTGATGTATGGCGGCGATTGGCCGGTATCGACGCGGGCCACGACCTATCCACGCTGGGTTGCGGTGCTCGACTGGGCGACGCCCGACTTGACCGCTGCTGAGAAGGATAAGCTGTTCCGCGCGAACGCAACGCGCTTTTATCGGCTGTAAGAATTAGCTCAGGCCGGAGATGAGTGTTCGATTGTACAAGCCAGGTTGGCTTCAGCACCTTTGAACAAAATTTCCACATGTAATGTTTGCATGAAGTTGGTCAAGACGCTAGACTTACACGTGCAAGTCTATAAATTTTCCACTTAATAAACGGAGATTGATTATGATGAAAATGCTTCACAGACGAATAGTTTTTGTGCTCTTGCTTGTGGCGCTGATCCCACTAACGAGCGTGGCGGCACAGGATGAGATCGTGATCCGGTTTGCGCCTGGAGCGTACTTTCCCGCTGAGGCAACGGAAGATAATCCTTTCCCGCCAACCATGATGAATGAACTCGTGGCTGAATATGAAGCCATGAATCCGGGTGTGAAGATCGAATTGATTGAAGTGCCCCAGAATATCTCCGGCGATCAATGGCGCATCACCGTATTTCAAGGGCAGAACGAGCCTCACATCTTGAACAACAACTATATTCGGGTGTGGCAGGAAGAGGGCAACGACTGGTACGTGCCGCTGAACGATTACATCACGCAGGCCAATCCACACACGCCGGAAGGCACCGCCGGTTCTGAAAGCTGGCAGGATTCGATTCCCCAGGTCGTCTGGGATACGACCTACCACACCGGCAGCGGTAATCAATATGTCGTTACGGTTGACGCCGTGGCAGTAGGCTTCTTCTACAATAAAGAGATGCTTGATGCTGCTGGATTTGATACCGAGTTCGATGCTTCATACTCGTTGTGGGCGGATTGGGAATCGATGATTGCTGAGTTGGATACGCTGGCAGCAACCGGCGTTGAACCGATCGCGCTGAGCATGAGTACGGCGACACCGTTCAACTATAACTGGTTTGATGGCACAACACTGACAAGCGTGTATCGTGACAAAATTGAAAGTATGTGGGAGCCAGATGCAACCTGGCATGCATTGAATCAGCGGGAGTTTGCCTGCGCCATCCAGAACGAGATCGTCTCGGCCAATGACCCGGAATTTGCCGACTGGATTGATATTCTAGCCAATTTTGAGCCGTATTGGATCGATGGTTATCCGACTGCCACGCCCGATGAAGCCTATCGTCTCTTTATCACGGGTGAAGTACCGTTCTTGTTGGCGAATGCAGCAGCGGATATGGCACGGGTGCTGCGCGATGCCGATTTTGAGTTTGGCGTCAGTTATTTTCCACCGCTGACCGAAACAACTTCAGCCTATGCCGCGAACAACGATACGGCTTATCTGGTTGGTGGCTTTACATCTGGTTACGTTGTGACAGATCGCGCCCGGCGCGAAGGTATCACTGACGAGGTGGTTGATTTCCTGATGTATGTGACCGCCCAGCCGCAGTGGTCGCGAGTCGTTCTGGATGCGCCGCGTTCGGTTCCCACACTGGTGGGACTGGATGTGCCGGATGCATTGTTGCCGCTGACCAACTTCCTGGAACTGCCGATTCGGGCGCTCAAAGATCCTGATCCGCGCTTGACCAAACGCTATGGTGAAGAGCATCGTCGTTTGATGCAAGAATACTTTACGGCCCAAATTGACAAAGATACGCTCATTCGAGAACAAGATCGCCTGATGCGCAGCGAAGCGGCTAAGACCATTGCCGAAAATGACTGGACCTGTGATTTTCAGGTTTCTTAATCGTTGACAATTGCTGCTGGCCTGGGTTGACCTGTGGGTTAGCTCAGGCTCGCGTTTTCAACCTGCGCCGACATCGTGCGACCGAGTCGGTTCACGATGCCGATTTTTGTTGAGGCTTCTCCTCATGTCTGAACTGACCATACGCCCGCAGACTACCCCACGGAAAACGTCGCTACCGGCGCGGTTTTTTAAGCACCGATTTGTTTATCTGGCCTTGTTTCCCGCTTTGTTGCTGCTGTTTGTCTTTGAGTGGTTCCCGGCATTTTCCGCCATGTACAATTCGTTGTTCTGGTGGAACGGGGGCAAACTCCATGAATTCGTTGGCCTCCAAAATTATCAAGACCTTTATACCGATCGTACATTCCGCGTAGCGCTCCAAAACCTCGTATTTTTTATCTTCTTTCGGGTGGTGATGCAGACGATTTTTCCCCTGATCGCCGCCGAAATGATCGTCAATTTACGCAGTCAGCGGTGGGCGAATTGGTGGAAGATCATCTTCGTATTCCCGATGGTCGTGCCCATGATTCTGAATTATCTAATCTGGCGCTTCATCTATAATCCGCAGGTTGGTTTGTTGAACCAGACCTTAACATTACTGGGCCTGGAAAGCCTGACTCGCGCCTGGTTGTCCGACCCCAATCTGGCAATGTGGGCGTTGTCATTTGTGCGCTTTCCCTGGCTGCCAACACTGCAATTCCTGATTATTCTGGGCGGATTGCAGGCGATCCCCAAAGAAGTGCTGGAAAGCGCTGAAATTGATGGTGCCGGGCTGTTCCAGCGAATCCGTCATATTGATTTGCCGATGATACGCGGTCAGATCATGTTGGCAATTATCCTGACAGCCATATTCATGACCCAGCGGTTTGATCTATTCCTGGTGATGACCGACGGCGGGCCGGGCTATTCAACCATGATGCCTGCGTTGCATCTCTATCATTCGGCTTTTAATTTCCTTGAATTCGGTTACGCATCAGCCATTGGCGTCATTCTGTTCGTGGTAATGCTGTTCCTCACGGTCTTGAACCTGAGGATTTCGCAGGCCAATGGAGAGTAAATTGCGCATGAACCAACAAAAATGGCGATCACTGTGGCGCACGGTGCGGCATGACTGGTCGTTTCAAACGATTCTGGTGTTTTTTGGCATAATTACCTTCTTCCCGCTGGTGCTGATCGTTGTTTCATCATTCAAAAACAACACGCAATTTTATCAAGAGTTCTGGCTGCCGACATTGCCATTGCATCTGGAAAATTACGCGGTCGCGTTCCGTCGCATCTGGCGGTTTATCGTCAATAGTGCGTTGTATTCCGGCACAACCATTCTCTGCGTCCTGGCACTTTCCAGCGTTGCCGGCTTCGTTTTCGCCCGGTATAAATTTCCGCTCAGACGGCTGCTGTTTCTCGCCTTTATTACACTGATTATGGTGCCAGGGGTCTTAACATTGGCACCCCGTTTCGTGTTGATTCGCGACCTGGACTTGGTCAATACACCGCTGGCGTTGGTCGTGCCCTGGATTTCGGGCGGCATCGTGCTGGCTACCTGGCTGATGCGCAATTATTTTGAATCGCAGCCGCCAGAATTATTTGATGCAGCCCATGTGGATGGTGCCGCCGACTGGCAAGTCTTTCTGTGGGTGTCTATCCCGCTAGCGCGACCGATGCTGGCGACGGTGGCGATCACGACGCTGATCAGTACCTGGAACGATCTGATCTGGCCGCTGGTCACGATTACCGACCGGCAGTATATGCCGCTGGCGCAGGGCTTGGTGCAGTTTTCCTCAAGTTTTGAGACCGAGTGGGGACCCTTATTCGCCGGGTACGTGATTTCGTCAATCCCGTTGTTAATGGTCTTTGCAGTTGCACTCCGCCAATTTATCTCCGGGCTGACATCCGGCGCAGTTAAGGCATGAGGTCCAGGTTAGTTACACATCTTTAATCAGTCCGTGACCAGATAAAGCGTTCGCCACATTGCAGCACGCGGTAGGGTTGACCGGCGGCATCGGCCAGGGCAGTGAACTCACGCACATCCACCGTATTGAAGGTGAACATATCGTAGTGATGCGGGATAATCAGCGGATTGCCGATCTGCGCGGCGAGTTCGAGCGCTTCCGCGCTGTTCATGTTGGGCGGAACATGGAGCTGGTGGCGGCGTTCATCAGTGCCGTTGATGGGCAAGAAGGCAATATCGACTTGATGCGCCGCCAAGCGTTCGGCCAGGCCAGCGTACACGATGGTGTCGCCACTGTGATAGAGTTTGACGCCATCGACTTCGAAGACAAACCCAATAAAAGGATAGCCAGTTTCCTTCGTGTAGTCAAGATCAGGATGAGAAGATGGCACAACATGAACCTTCAAACCATCGCAATCGAGCGACTCATCACCATACGTGGGCAGCAGACGATCCAGTCCCAGCACCTGCGCATGATCGACTAGTGCCAGTGGCAGCACCAATTGCGCATCTGGGTTGTTCGCAAATAGCGCGGGTAATGTACCCGGATCCAGATGATCGGAGTGCTTGTGACTGCTAAACACCCAGCGCACATCGCGCAAGTCCGCACCCCGCAGCGGTGCCCGTGTCATGCGAATATGGGGTTTCTCAGTCGCCGCGTACTTGGCTGTGAGATGCTCCGACAGGTAGAGATCAACATAAAATAACGTGCTGGCGGTCTTAATCGCGTAACCACTTTGTCCCAGCCACCAGATCGCGACCTGACTCGGTTGCAAAGTCGTACTCTGAATATCGTCCAAGAGGGCAGGGCCAGATTGTACGGGTTCGATCATGTTTCATTCCTCATCACCAATGCCCGCGCCGCATTATGCACCAGCAGGTCAGCAATTACACTGTCGCCCACGCCCGCCGCTCGTAACGCCGGGATGAATGTAACCAGCAAATAGGCGAAACCGGGCTGACCACCATAACCGGTAAGGTAAGATCGCCGCGCCAGATCCAGCGAGAGCATGATCTGCTGTTGATGCCCGGCAGCGATCAATCGCTTGATGATGTCAATGCGCTGCGCATCAGGATAATATTTTGTTTTACTGATCTGGTCAAATCCCATATAGACACCGGTTGCGGCGACTTGCTGAATCACATCCCAATCCAACCGACGATCAATATGCCCGATCAGTTGCCGCTCAGCCGGTACACCATATGCGCATAACAAATCAATCTGCTCCAGCGCCATCGTGCCCGCTTCGGTATGCGTCGAAATTAAGGCACCGGTTTGCCGATGGGCCTGCGCCGCCGCCTCGAAAACCTTCACTTCACCCGCAGTAATCTCGTTCAAGCTGGAAGCCGCTTTAATCACGCCCGCGCGAATGTCCGTATTCCCGATGCCAACCGTCAATTCGGTCACAAACCGCTCAGTCAACGTCGCTACCGATTGATGTGCAATCAGTGGGCCAGAGAACTTCTCTTTCAGAAATCCCGTCACGCAAATAATATGAACGCCGGTTAGTTGCGACAGTCGTCTTAGTCCAGTTGGATTGCGCTGGTAGTCAATCGGCGTCATCTCCACCAGCGCCTGACCACCCGCCGTTTGCAACTGCTGTAGATCATGGAGCGCAGCATCCTCATTATCGAGGACCAGATCTGGCTCTTGTTCTGCATATGGGGACGGTGGCGCACCCAGCAGATGTTCGTGCGGATAACATATGCCCAGTTCGGCAGGATCAATATCGCCGGTGACGGTCCGAATAATGGGCTTCATGATCGCAAAACCGCGCCAACCTGACGCAAGGTTTGCTGTAACTGCGGAAGATCGACCGCACGTGGCATCACATTGCTGGATAGTGCCAACTGCGCTGCGACACCCGCTGCCTGGCCCATTGCCATACATTGACCCATACTCCGTACAGAGGCATGCGCATCATGGTCAGCCGAGAGGCAACGCCCCACGACCAACAGGCCATCAACCTGCTGCGGGAGCAGACAGCGGTAGGGAATGTCGTAGGTTTCACCGTCAGGCAGATACTCCCAGCGTGTATCCCCCCCGGCGTGATGCTCCTCAATCGGCGCTCCACACTGGGCAATAGCGTCATCGAATTTACGCGCTTCAAGCACATCGGCCCGCGTCAGTCGATACTCGCCTAAGATACGGCGACTCTCACGCACACCGATCTGATGACTCAAATGGGTGAGTTCAGAGTCCTCATATCCCGGCACACAGTCTTTGAGGAACCGTGCATATTCAAATGCCTGGCGTCGTCCGTCGATCTCCGCCTCCGTCAGCGCCTCCGGGTCGGTTGCATCAACATCACCGACGCGCGTCATATTGGTTGCCATGACGCCGCGCATGGGCGTGATGTGGACGCTGCCCTCACGCCGCGGCAAGTCATAATCACCGCTTTCAATCGCCGTCTGCATTCGGGCATGGAGTTCGCTTTTCTTGACGGCCTGTGCCCGTTTCATATCGACGTTAATGAGATGGAACGTTGTCGTCAACGACTGGACCGCTGCCCCGTTATCAGGACCCTCATAGGGCACCCCCGCTGCCGCCGCGAGATCAGCATCACCAGAAGCATCAATAATCACACGGGCGCGAATGCGGACAAATCCGCCCTTACTTACGGCTACTACGCCAGTGATGCGGTCGCCCTCCCGCAGTACATCGACCACGAAGGTGTGATAGAGAAGGCGCACCCCGGCGGCCTGTGCCAGCGTTTCCCAGACCAGCTTCAACGTCTCCGGGTCATAGGTAATCCCCTGACCGGCGCCATAGGTGTTAGGGCGCAAAAACGCCATGCCGCGTTCCATTAACGCCGCCACCACTTGATCGGGCACGCCACCCACGACCTTGTGGGCGGTGCTTCCGGGTGTGTAAAAACCATAGAACGTATCCAGTACCTGGGTGCTGATGCCGCCCATAAAGCCATACCGTTCAATCAAGGTGACGGCTGCACCCTGTTGACCAGTCGTGATCGCAGCGGTGGCCCCAGCGGAACCACTGCCCACCACCAGCACATCAGTTGTCCATAAATCGCGGATATTGGTGGAATAAGTTGTTACCATCGCCATGCTTTCATTCATTTTTTTAGAATATATAGGAACATTGGCATTTTGTCAAAGCATTGGGGGGCTTCACACACCTCACCCCTCCTTACCTGCGGTAATTCCTCCCCTCTCCAAATTGGAGAGGGGTTGGGGGTGAGTTCAAATGAGGAATGCCGACGAAATTCGATGTGACCTTTTGAGATAGATATACAATTTAGAAGTTGCCAATGTTTACAATTGCGTATACAATCGTGTCCAACGATATATATTCAAACAAATGAACGTTTTGCGCCAGACATTACTTTCTAAACAAGGGAAGATCGTCACCGAACTGGCAGCGCTGTTGCTCCAGTTTCGCCCGGATGAACGGGTCCCCGCGATTCAGGAATATGCCGGGCAGCTTGATGCCAGCGTGGGTACCATTCAGGCTGCCCTCAATCAATTACAGGCACATGGCGCGGTTAAGCTGGAAAGCCGGGGGCGATTGGGCGCATTTGTGCAGGCCATCAATTATCCGTTGCTCTGGTCTTTGGCCCACGACCGCGCGCTGATCGGTGCGTTGCCATTGCCTTATTCACGCCGATTGGCCGGGCTGGCAACGGGCGTGCGCCAGCAATTCGCGGGACTGCCGCTTAATCTGGAACTTCGATTTATTCGCGGCGCGGGCACCCGGCTCCAACAACTCCAATTCCAACAGTGTGATTGGGCGATTGTGTCGCGTTATGTGGCAGAAACGGCGACGGCGCATGGATTTCATCTGGAAACCGTCACCCTGCTGGGCGCAAATTCGTACACAGTGGGGCATGTCCTGCTGCTCAACAGTGAAAATGACACACTGGTTGATGGGATGCGCGTTGGCATTGATCGCAACTCAATTGACCAGGCGTTCGTTGTCAGGGCGATCAGCCAGGGGCGGCGGGTTGAATTTGTCGATATGGATTACAGCCAGGGGCTGGAGCTGCTCGACAACGGCACGATTGACGCCACCGTCTGGACACAAGAGGATCTGCCACCGACGCGCGATCACCTGCAGATCGTTCCCTTAGCCGGTCAATTGGGTTCGACAGGTGAATTGTTCGGCGAGGCAGCGTTGCTGACGCGGATGGAAAATCCAGGGGTTATGCACCTGGTCAAAGATTTATTGGAAACCGACCGCATTCAGGCAACGCAACAAGCGATTGTTGACCGCACCATGTTGCCGTCCTATTGAGGAATCCGGTATGACCCTAATCGTTGGCATTGATCTGGGCGGGACGAAAATCGCAGCCGTGTTGCTGGACATGGAGACTGAACAGATCCGTGCCCGGTTGACGATTCCCACAGACGGGCAGGCTGGGCCGACGGTTGTGATGCAGCGCATGGGCCAACTGGTGCGTGATGTGAGTGCTGATGCCGGGTTATCATTGGATGACATCGCGGCTGTCGGGGTCGGCGCACCGGCCATCGTTGACTACGAACAGGGACGCACATTGCTGGTGCCCAACATCCCCGGCGATTGGCATGGACAACCGGTTGAAGAACGAATGCAATCTGACCTGGGCCGACCAGTGGCATTGGTCAACGATGCACGCGCCTTCACACTGGCGGAGGCCAATCTGGGGGCTGGGCGAGGGTCGCCAACGGTGGTGGGTATCACGCTCGGTACCGGTATTGGCGGTGGCATCACCATCAATGGTGAATTGCACCTGGGCGTTGGCGGCAATGCGGGCGAGGTCGGCCATCATACCGTTGACATCAACGGTCCGCCGGATGGTAGCGGCACACCGGGGGCAATCGAAGCGCTGGCGAGTGGTCCGGCGATTGCGGCTGCGGGGATCAAGGCCGTCATGCAGGGTTTGGACACCCAAATTGGAGCACTGGTGGATTACGATCTGAATCGCATCACGCCCCAGGTGATTGGTGAGGCCGCGCTGGCCGGCGACACCGTTGCTCAGGACATCTTCAACCACGCTGGTCGCACCATCGGCGCGGGCATCGCCAATGTGGTGACGATTCTCAGCCCCCATTGCATCGTAATTGGCGGGGGAGTGGCACAACTCGGCGATTTGATCTTCGAGCCACTGCGGACGGGTTTGCAGCGGTACAATAACACTGTTGATTTGCAGCAGGTCAAGATCGTTCCCGCCCAACTCGGCGAGGATGCCGGAGCCATCGGTGCTGCGCTGTGGGCCTATCAGCGGAATCGTAAATGAACAACTGAATGATGATGTGGAATCGTTTTTCTGAATATATAAAGCTCTTTTTGTACAGCGAAGTTAGATTTATACGATTAGCCCGCTTTATTCTATTGGCTGCCCTTGGATGGATTCTATTTGTATTGTTGCATCAGATTTTCTGATATTCGTTAAAAAGTGTACACGATCAACTAGCACAGCAACGGAGTATATAATAATTTATGATTAACCTCACCCCCAGCCCCTCTCCAAATTGGAGAGGGGAGTCAGCCGCAAGGCTGGCGGGGTGAGGTAAAAACCATCAATTGAGTATAAGGAGACATCGTGACCGAAACCGTTAACCCCGCGCTGGCCTATTTTGACGCGGCGCAGGGCATTATAGACCGCCTCCGGGCGACGCAACTCCCCGTTATTGAGGCCGCCGCTCAACAATGCATCGAGACAATTGCCAGCGGCGGGCTGGTGCACCTGTTTGGCACCGGCCATTCGCGCATCCCGATTGAGGAGATGTTCCCCCGTCATGGCAGCTTCCCCGGCTTTCATCCCATCGTCGAACTCTCGCTGACCAATCACACCCAGGTCGTCGGCGCAAACGGCCAGCGTCAGGCCATGTTTATCGAACGCATGGAAGGCCTGGGCGAGGTGATTCTGAACAACTTCGTCTTTGGTGAAAACGACTGCATGATAATTTTCTCCAACAGCGGCGTGAATGGCGTCGTGGTTGATGTCGCACTGGGAGCCAAACGGCGTAACTTGCCGCTCATCGGTGTGCTATCCGTTGACCATTGCACCGCGTCCGGGGCCAAGCACAGTTCGGGGCAAACGCTGAACGACCTCGCTGACATCGTGATCGACAATTGCGCTCCCAAAGGCGACGCCCTGGTGGAAATTGACGGCCTTGATTATCCGGTCGGGCCGGGGTCAACAATTGGTTATACGTTTATCGTTAATGCTTTGAAAGCGTTGATCGCCGATGGGCTGACACAGCGCGGTCAACCACCGCTCGTGTTGACCAGCAGCGTGCTGATCGGCAGTGAGGCATCCGCCGATGTGTTTGAGCGCACCTATAACGACTATCGGCGGCGCATCGCTAAGGTGTATACCGAAAAATGAACCGGCTCAGCGATCAAGTCACGATTGTCACCGGGGCGGCCAGTGGCATTGGTCAGGCGGTCGCCCAGCGGTTTGCGGCGGAGGGAGCACGCGTCGCGTTGTTTGACCTCAACGAAGAAGGCCTACTCGAAACGCAGGACAGCATCGAGGCGAATGGCGGCATCGCGTTGCCGGTGATTGTCGATGTCGCTGACTCGGAGTCGGTGCAGGCGGCAATCCAGCGTGTGCAGGAAACCTGGCACCAGCTCGACAGCGTGTTTAATGGCGTGGGTGTAAGCGGTCGTCGCTGGGGGGATGGCCCGGCCCATGAATGTACCGAAGACGCCTGGGACAGGGTGCTGCAAATCAACCTGACCAGCATGTTCTACGTGAGCAAGTATGCGCTGCAGGTCATGCTCAACGGGGCGGGCGGGTCCATTATCAATCTGGCGTCAGTATTGGGCCTGGTTGGTGGCGACGAAGATTTTGCGACTCATGCCTATGCCGCCAGCAAGAGCGGCATCATCGGCTTTTCGCGGTCAATGGCGTCCTATTATGCACCGCAGAACATCCGCATCAACGTGATTGCGCCTGGTTTGATTGCGACGCCGATGAGCCAACGCGCCCAGAGCAACGCGCACATCTTAGAGCGCTTGCAGACCTTGCAACCTTTAACTGGGGCGATGGGCGAACCCAACGACATTGCTGGGGCAGCGGCGTTTCTGGCCTCAGCGGATGCCCGTTTCGTCACCGGGGCCGTCCTGACCGTCGACGGCGGTTGGACGGTGCGGTGATTCAAAGACATATTTAGGAGATGTGATGATGAACAATTTACCGATAATACCGACCAGCGTCATCGGATCGTACTCGCTGCCAGGGTGGTTGCATCTGGCACTGGAAGCCAGCGAGCGTGGTGAATTTGGCGCTGACGATATGCGCGAAGTCGAAGACGATGCAGTTGATACCGCCATCCGTGACCAGGAAGATGCTGACGTAGACATCATCAGCGACGGCGAGATGCGGCGGGTAGGTTTTTTTACGGCTGAATTCTACAGTCACATGACCGGCATCGAAGCCCAGGACGCGGGGCGCAAGTCGGGTGTGGGCGGGCACGACCAGCGCGAAAAGTATCTGGCAGTGGAACCACTCGGCGCACCCGACGGGCTGGGCCTATTGCGCGAATATGAATATCTCAAAACGCGCACGAATCGACCGATCAAGATGCCGATTCCAGGGCCGTTTACGCTCTCCGGGCGCATCCAACCCGGTGCGATCTACCAGGACCGGCTGGACGTAGCCTACGGCCTGGCTGATCTGGTGAATGCCGAATTAAAGACGCTGGTCGCCGCCGGGGTCGAATTTATCCAGATGGACGAGCCGTCTTACGCGGTGCATTCCAGCACGCCCGCTGAATTCGTCAAACTTTTTAACAAGTCAGTTGAAGGTGTGGACGCCAAAATCAGTATGCACCTGTGCTTTGGCAACTACCTGGGTCGCCCGGTCGCCAAACGTACCTACAAACCACTGCTCCCACACATTTTCGACATGAACCTGTCACAATACGCGCTGGAATTCGCCAACCGCGAACTGGCTGAACTCGACATCCTGCGTGAATTTCCCGATGACAAAGAAATCGCGGTGGGTCTGGTGGATGTGAAGAACTATTATGTCGAAACACCTGAGGATGTGGCCGAACGACTGCGCCAGGTGCTGGAAATCGTCCCAGCGGAACGGCTCACCGTCACGCCCGATTGTGGCTTCAGCCAGACCGCCCGCTGGGCCGCCAAAGCCAAACTTCAGTCGATGGTAGCCGGAACAAAAATTGTGCGCCAGGAGTTGACGGGCTAAAGCGAACTGGTGGCGGCGCAGTGAACACAAAATAGGCGATAAATGCAATCGAAAAGACCGTCGCCAGTGGTGCTATTTTTTCCCCTTACGGCGGTTTTTGGGGCGAATACAGTGTCCATATTTGTCTGGTTTTGAAGGACCAAGTCGATCTCTATCTTCCAAATGCTCGATTAAGACATCGAAATGATCGCCATCCATGATCTCTTCGGCTGTCCAGCGTTGTCCATGGGGACCGGGTTGCGCTTCGACTTTGGTAAAATGAAGCGGCTTCTCCAGCCAGGTTACGTCACCGGTCTCCCTGACAAGCCGTTTACGTTCAGCTGCAATATTGCTTTGGAGCTTAGGGCCACTACTTGAATTACTGCTCTCGTCCAGCAATTCCCAGTTGCCGATATTATGAAATTCTTGCATCCGATTGTTTGGGACAACCTGGACCTCGATCATGTGGTCAACCGTCATTCGCACTTCATCCCGTTGCTTTGACCAATTCGGGACTGTGATACAATTTTCGTGGACTTCGATGCCCAACTCAGCCAGTCGAGCAAGGTGTTGGCGCGAAACCAATCCCTTCATCTCAGACCGCCAGCGATCAGCTTGATCATTAGGACGGGGTGAATTCTTTTGGTGGACGAGTGTTCCTATCAGGCTTCGATACCAACTGAGATAGGGTGCTTTCTGCGACGGCAAGTTGAGGATAATCTCTGGTGATCGGTTGTCATCCTCGTCTTGCTCCGGCTTGTCTCTGTCTGTCTCTGGATTGGTAGCTTGACCGGGTGATTGACCCAGCACCTGACCCAACATACCGATCAGTGCCTGAAGGCCACTACTCAGACCACCTGCTCCTGATTTTGGCAACTGTACTGGCGCTGATTCGGGCACAGATGTCAGGTGGGATTTGGGGGTAGCAATGACTGGTGCCGGCTGTGAATTTAGTTTTAACGCTTCATTTCCCGGCCCCATATAGGGTCCCTGGTTTACTGTGCCCGATGCACCGACATCATTTGTAATTTTTGGTTGTGGCTGGGCTGAGCTTGATCCACCTTCGCCCTGGATTACGCGGGGATTTTTAGCCCAATTTGGATCTCCAGGATGTGGATTTTGTGGTGTTTGTGCGCGTGCTCTTAAGCCGCTGAGGCCGCCCAGCGCGCCGCCAACGCCCGCTGCCGTTATATAACTGGAACCCGGTGAAAATTCCTCTTGGCCCATAAAGGCCATATTGTACAAATCAGTCGTCAGCTGGGTGCCTGCCCCGGCTGCTGCTCCCCCCGTAACCGCGCCCAATAATTTTGCGCCTTCGGGTGACAGCTTCGCCAACGCCCCGGCGCCCACCCCAAGGCCCTGTCCTAGTTTGCCTAACAACGGTCCAGCGGCGAGGCCGGCTGCGGCGCGCACGGCAGCCAACACCCCCGTGTTGAATAATGCTTCATCGGTAATGAGACCAGCTTCGCGTAAATCGTAAGCCTCACTATAACTATCCAGAAAGCCGAAGGTCAGAATATTATGCAACCGACGGCCTGTCTCGACAGCCCCGGCCTTGATCCAGCTGCCTTCTTCAGCATATTCATCGGCAGTTTCGGTGTACATTTTGTTCAAAGATTTACCGCCACCCTCATCTTTAAACCGCTTGTACAGTTTTTCTCGCAAATCATAATCAATGATCGAATCATGAAATTGTTCAACAACTTTCCAGGGGAGATTCTCTAACAATTTGTCTAATTGTCCCCGTTTTTCCAACTTCTTTAATATAGCTTCACGGCCCGACCGAGGTGCCGACGCGATCATTTTCGCAACCGACAATGCATTTTCGTCGCTGACGTAATCTTTGTAAATTGGCGACGCGTACTGAGCATATTTGTAAGTTAATTTGTCATCGGCTTTTTCCAGGCTGAAGTTACCGACATCAGTCATTGAGCCAAAGTCCGCCGCATTTGCATGGGCTTTTTCATTCAATTTGATGAACATCTGCCTGAATAACCAATCGGAATCCAACAATCGGTCCCACAAACTAAGCTTCTTAAGGACGGCAACCTTGAATTGCACATTTACTGGCCGGCCACTGGCGGTGTCAAACAACTTAAACAGCCTTATCAACTGACCTTTCGAAAGTTTAGTCTCAGACTGGGCCAGTTCGACCATTTTTAGGGTATCGCGGATCACCTGTAAATTTTTGACAGTTTCCAATTGCAAAAAATCGATCGCGTCGCGCCCCCAGAATCCGCTGGAATAGTTGCCGGCAACTGATTCACCCTGAAACTGCTGTAAGCTCACACGAATGCCCAATGTCTTTTTGAAGCGCTTTCCCAACGTCTGATGGGCGGCTCGCGCATGGACCATTTCTGCTGATTCTTTTTCAGGGGCTTCATTAAGCTCCTTCTCATGTTGCATAATGAGCGCAATATCAACTTCGAGCATCGTGGCTGCTGAGGAAACCTGACTGACATTGAGATCATCAATGCCAGCCTGATACTGGTCAAGGTGTTCGTCAAGTTGCTGAGATAATCTTTCAAAGCGACCTGCCAGATTCAGTACCGAGGGCATCAGCGGTGATGCTGGGGAATCGTTGACCGCTTGCCGCGCAACTATACTGGCAGTCATAGCAGTTGGTGGTACTTCATTCGGCTGATGAACACCGGGAAGTGATGGGAGGTGATCCCAATGTTTGCTATCAGGGGTCTTCGGATTGGGCGGGGGATGATCCTCAATATAATACTGCCGTACCGCCTGATTACCTATGATCCGCTGTAAGCCCAAAACAACATTTTGTCCGCGAACAACCGGAGGAGAATGACCTTCCCTGGCCGATGGTCTTCTTTGGTGCCGAAAATAAGTATTTTTGCGTACCAAAATACAGGCGTCTCTCGGATTTTTTGTCAAAATAACATAGTATTTAGTTCAAGATTATATCATAGAATTACCGCCAGGTTAAATTTTCTATGGCATCGACTATTCCTAACCAACAAAAGATGAATAAAGAGGCTTGTCCCGCCTGTATGGGGCAGCTTCTGGCAAGGAAAAATTAATTGGTCTTATTCTATACTCCACCTATAATTAAACGAAGAACCGATATGGTGGGGCGCAAAATTTGGCGATGACGGACTTTGACCAACTGCAACGCAAGCTGGTCGATATGTGGCAACAGATCGGCTCTGGTTTGGATGACGGTCAAGAAGGGCAGCATACCGTGATCGTCATTCCATCGCTGACTGTTGACATTGACTTTGCGGTATCGGCGCTGCAAGCCTATGAGGAACGGATGTTGTTTATGCTCTTTTTGCTGCGCCAGCCCAACCTACACCTGGTCTACGTCACATCGCAACCGATTCCAGCAGCGATTCTTGACTACTACCTTGAACTCATTCCCGGCAGCATCAGTTCGCACGCACGCAAACGCCTCAAGCTGGTGACACCGGAAGATGGGTCGCCGAGTCCGCTATCGGAAAAATTGCTGGCGCGTCCGCATCTCATTCGCCAGATTCAGGCACTTATTCCCGACCTCAATAACGCCCACATGGTCCCGTTTAATACGACCGACTTGGAACGCGAGCTGGCGTTGCAACTGGGCGTGCCGATGTATGCCGCCGACCCGCGATTCTTCGGCTTTGGCACCAAAAGCGGTTGTCGCCAGATCTTCGCCGATGAGGATATCCACCATCCACTGGGCGTTGAAGACCTGTACAGCGTGGATGCAGTCATCGCCGCGATCCAGCGGCTTCAGGCACAACGGCCAACCATCAAGCAAGTCGTGGTCAAGCTCAACGAAGGCGTCGCCGGCCTGGGCAATATCTTGTTGGATGTGCTGACCCGCGACTCGCCAGATGCCGTTCAGATTATTCGCCAACAAATCGAGAAGCTGGCGCACGACGATGACGAGTCGTATGCTGAGCAAATCGACAGCGAAGGCGCGATTGTCGAGGAGTTTATTGCTGGAGCCAACATGCAAAGCCCCAGCGTGCAACTGCGCCTGACGCCATTGGGTGAGGTCGAATTGCTGTCTACCCATGACCAGATGCTGGGCGGTCCGAGCGGACAAACCTACCTGGGCGCGATCTTTCCCGCCAATCCGCAATACAGCGGAATCATCATCCAGGATGCCATCACAATCGGCAAGCGACTGGCAAAAGAGGGAATCCTGGGGCGCTTTGCGGTGGATTTCGTCGTCGTACAAAACACAGCGGGCGAGTGGGAAAGTTATGCAATCGAGATCAATTTACGCAAGGGCGGTACGACCGCGCCGTTCCTGATTCTGCAATACCTCACGGATGGACATTATGATCCGACGAGTGGTGTCTTCTTGACGGGCAAAGGCCAGCCCCGCTACTATATCGCCAGCGATCATGTTGAAGCCGAGAACTTCCGCCTGTTCACGACGGATCACCTGTTTGATATTGTGAGTTCCCGGCAACTGCATTTCAATCATGCTACCCAGACCGGCGTGGTCATGCATCTGATTAGTGACATCAGCGAACTGGGCCGCGTCGGGATCACCGCGATTGGCGCCTCACCCGAACAAGCCCGACTGCTCTTCCAGGAGTTTATCGCCGTGCTGCATCAGGAGGCGGAACGATTATTGCGGGGAATTTAATTTACCTCACCCCCAACCCCTTTCCCCGAACTCAAGGGAGCGGGGCTAAAAACTGCTGCCATCATCGCTTAGACCACAGCCGCTGCGCCTGATCTTCAGCTTCGGCAAGGGCATTGCCCTGTGCAATTCGCTCGTACATCTGCAGCCGTAGTTCGTCCGCAGATAAAGTATCGCCCTTATCATTTCGGTGCGTCGTAATCTGAGGCCTGGCAACGGGTATGATGTGCGGATTGGATTTTTCCCGCGTTCGTGCTTTGAATAACATGGTGTTCATCCCTTTTTCGTTTCAATGACCACCAGCGTACAATGATGCGTAAGGGGCCTCAAGGACATATGTCCTCAACCGCAGACACAAATGCGGTAGAATGGAATCAGCTTGAAAGCAGATCAGGATTCATCATGCGCGTCATCCGTTCCGAGACAACGATAGAGCAGTATATTACGCGGTTTGGCATGACGCGCTTCCTCAATGATGACCTGTTGCGTCACCTGCAACCGTTTCATTTTCCGGCGTATTCCAACATCTACATCGAGCAGGATGAGCAACATTACTTCTACTTCCTGGTGAAGGGGCAGGTGCAATGCAGCCACTATCATCTAAATGGCAAGCTGGCCGTTATCGCGCTATCCGAACCGTTCGCTGCGATTGGCGATATGGAGATTTTGAGCGCGGAACCGGTGAAAAGTAACGTCATCGCCACGCAGGACACGACTATGCTGGGCATCACCAGTCAAGTGGTTGAACGCTATGGCACAGATGACCCGCGTTTTTTGCGCTTCCTGATCGACCAACTGCGCGAGAAGCTGTACAAGACCAACGCCCTGCAAATGAACCAGGTGCTGCCGGTCAGCAATCGGCTGGCGGTGTATCTGCTGGCGCAACCGACGAACGATGCCGGTGCGGTGACTCTCCCCGGCAAAGAAGACCTGGCCTCGCTGTTGGGCACCACGCCGCGCCATCTCAACCGGGTCCTCCGCGACCTGGTCGAAGCCGGGACGATCAGCGCTGGTTATCCGCAGGTGCAGATTCTGAATCGAGCGGCGCTGGAAGCATTGATGGTTTAGCGGCGGCGGCAGAGGAGAGGGGGTGGCGGCGGCAATATTTTCCCCTCAATTGTCGCCACGAACGGCGGGAGACGACTCAATGCAAAGGCGCAAAGAGGCAAAGGACGCAAAGATTTCATGCTAACAGCTTAGCAGAAAATCGCCAATAAAGGTGTACGTATGTTCCGTTTTCACCTCACTCCCCGGCCTCCCACGGGGACGCTTCGCAGCTCTATCCATTGCGATAGAGAGGGGGAGCAAAATAGTCACTTAAGCCAGGGAAGCGAAGAAGACCGTTACACCACGTTACCTGAATCGCCAGTCCAGCAACTTGCTGTGAGGAATACCACATGCTTGAAAAGCTTAAAGCAATCAATTGGAATGAAGACTACGATCCGATTTTGTTTGGCGGCAATCTAGCCGAAGCACTACTTGAATTGAACGCTGCCGAAAATCAGGCTGAATTCAGCGAATGCCTGCAAAGAATGTACCTCGACATTCAAAACTCACATCCTGTCGAGCCAGCAGTTGAGTTTGTGATGCCGTATATTGTGTGGATGTGCCAACATACTCCTTATGCTGAAACCAGGATCCAATACTGCTTTGTGATTGGCACGCTATTTGATGTGATTTGGGCTGCAAAACTGGATTTTGGCAGTCTATTTCTGCCAACCAGCTTCACGGATACACTTAGACAGCGTGCCGCTATTTATGATGCTGTTGCCGATCACACTGCTTATTTTTGTGAGCTTCTCACTGCTGATGACGACGCGACACGCCTGGCAGGTTTTGCTGTCTTGCAGTGGCTGGCCGATGAATACACTGAGATTTTGCCACAGCTTGTCCCCTGTTTTGAAACAACCAATAATATGTGGGTGCAGGCCCTTGCGATCTGGTATTATGCGTTATTCGCGAAGCGCGATTGGAAACTTACGAACTCATCTGTCGAGCAACTCTATCAGTGGATGCTGTCTGAGAACGACTTGTTACGCTTTACAGCTACACTTGGACGCCTGCACTGTCATCCAATTCGTTCCGAAAACCGCGATGCCATTCCCGAAATCGTCCTTAATAATATGGTGGACTGTCTCAATTCAGACGTGGCGGAGATATTCCAATTAATCGCCACAGAGGAATATAGATGGTTAGTGCGTGGAGCATTACCGTTTGATGTGCACGTTTTCGATCTATTGCGCGGAGTCACGTACAATCAGGCTGAGCCATTCTTCTGGTTTGAACTGATCAAGCGTATCGACCTCACGCCAATTGAGGCCCATCGTCACTGCCGTGAATTGATGCGCTATGCGTTTTTGCCCGCTTATCATCCAAGCAGCAGCCTTTTCTGGAATACCTATCACGATGCAATTAAGGTCAAAGTGGGGGAGCCTATTCTATATCACCATTATCAAACGGATCGTAACCGGCAAGAAATTCGACGCAACCAGAGCAAACGGACCGTGTTGGCATTTATTGTGAATTGTGATCCATTCTGGGAACATCCTACGAATCTGTTCTCACATTACTATGGATTGCCCGATGATCGCAAAGCTTTACGTGCGCTGCTTTAGTCAGGGAAATTACTGGGACGGACAATAGCCCGTCCCTAAGACATACAATAAATCCCCTCAACGGAGCTTATTCCACGCGCTGGATGATTTTGCCGCTGGCTTTCTCTTTGAGGATGACTTTGGTGCTGCCGTCGGGCATGACCTCCTCTTTGATGAGGAAGTGGTCGGCGTCGTAATCTTTGAACTGCACGCCCGCCGTCGCATCGTCGGAGCCGCGCCAATCGTCGATGATGACCGGTTCCCACTGTTTGGTCTCGGCGGATTTGTAGGCCGCGTCCATGATGCAGTTGACGATGTAGCCATCATAGAAGTCTTCCATTGGTTGCGTGCCATTTTCGATAGCGTTGAACATGTCGGTGAACATGTCGATGTAGCCCAGTTCGCCAACTTCATCGCCGACCGGGAACAACCAGCCAGTGTCAGTCTCGGCTTTCTCGGCGACATAACCGCCCTCGCCAACGGCGGTGAACATCTCGTAGCCGGTGCGCAGCCAGTGATTGGTCCAGATGGTGCCCTCGGTGCCAGATACTTCGTCGCGCAGGTCCATGCCACCGCGGAAGGCCCAGCTCACCTCGAACTGACCAATCGCGCCATTAGCATAGCGCACCAGACCGACGGCGTTGTCTTCAGCGTCAATCGGGTGAACCTGCGTATCGGCCCAGCACATGACCTCCACCGGGCGCACATCCTTGCCGATGTAATTGCGGCTGATCTCGATGCAGTGGCAGCCCAGATCAATGATCGCGCCACCGCCGGACATCTCTTTGTCCCAGAACCAGTCGCTGTGCGGGCCGGGGTGTGTCTCGCGGGACCGCGCCCACAGCACCTGTCCCAGCGCACCGTTCTGCACGGACCTGACCGCCTTGAGCGTCTTGGGCGTATACACCAGATCTTCCAGATAGCCATGAAACAGGCCCGCGCCTTCCACCGCATCCAGAATCCGTTTGGCTTCGGCAGCATTCCGCGCCAGTGGCTTGGTACACAGAATCGACTTGCCCGCCTCGACCGCCAGCAACGCCGCTTCCTCGTGCTGATTATTCGGCAGACCGATGACGACGACATCCGTTTCGGGGTCGTTGATCGCCGCTTTGAGATCGGTGCTCCAGCGTGGGATATTCCACTCGGCGGCGAAGGCCTTAGCCCGTTCCTCGCGCCGTGAATAGACCATGCCCACCTGATCGCGGCTGCGTTGCCCGTGCAGCGCCATCGTGTAAAACATGCCGATCAAGCCGGTACCCAACATTGTTATCTTACGCATGTGATTTGTCTCCAAACAACTTGTAAATTCGCCTGGAAAATAAGGGGTTTTGTAGATAAGAAATACATGCGATATTTTGAAATGATTCCATTTTCACCCAACCTCACCCCCAACCCCTCTCCAATTTGGAGAGGGGAGGAATTACTGCAGGTAAGGAGGGGTGAGGTCAATATTCATTTCCGCATTAGTTTCTTGAAGAACAAAACCGCTTGTCCAGGCCATAACTTGATAAACAATTACCTTCTAAGATTATAGCGAGTTTCGATCTCCTCCGATGGGTGGAGGGAAATTACTCTCGCAACCCGCGCTGACGCCCATACACCGAGATGAGAATCAGCAACGTGACGCCCAGGATAATCAACTGATAGGCTTCTTGCAGACCCGCCGCCCGCAACAGACTCTCGATGAGGGTCAGCACCAGCGCCCCGGACATTGTACCCCAATAGCTGCCCTGGCCGCCGGTTAATAAGGTGCCGCCCACTACCACCGCCGCAATCGAAGGGAACAAAAACGGCCCACCCAGATCGAGAAAGACGGTTTGCGTAAAGCCCAGCAGGACAAAGCCGCCAAACCCCGCCAGACTGCCGCTGAGGGCATAGGTGAGGGCCACGATGACCGGCACGCGCACGCCCGATAGCCGCGCCGTCGTGCGATTAACGCCGACCGCGAACAATTGCTTGCCATAGGGGGTGCGTTCCAGCAGCAGCCACATCAGCACACCCAGACCGATCCACAGGAAGATGACACCGGGCAGACTACCAACTAATGGCAATGATGTTAACTGGCTGAGCAGATCCGGCGTTTCGCCGATGAGTTCGCCGCGCGTCACAACCAGAATCGTCCCCTGCACAATGCCAGTCATCGCCAGCGTCATCACCAGTGGCGGGATACCGAGCAGGGTAACGCCCAGTCCGTTCAACAGACCGATGCCGCCGCCGACCAGCAACACCAGCAACAGCACCGGCAAAATCAACGCGTCGCTGCCATTGCTGATACGGAAGGTCAAAATCGCGCCGAGCGTGACGATGGCCCCGACTGACAGGTCGATGCCTTCACCGCCGCTGATAATCACCAGCGTCTGACCCATGGCAATGATGCCCAGAAATGCCGCCAACCGCACGATATTAATCGCCTGATTGATGTTCACGAATCCCGGAGAAATGAGTCCGCCCAGGAAAAACAACACCAGCGCCAGCAAGAGCGCCAGCAGCGGTGGGCTGATGCGTCCGCGCAGGGCTTGCAACCGATCATTCATAGACGTGCCCCAGGCGGATGCGGAACTCGCGGATCTGCTGGTTGATAAAGCCCACCGCACCGGGGGAGGCCAGCGCCGTAATAATAATGAGCGCGTCAACCAGCGTCTGTGACCAGGTGTCGATGTTGGCGAAGGAGATGATATTGCGGATAATGCCCAGAATAATCACGCCGATCATGGCCCCGACGATGCCCCCCTGGCCGGCGCGGGTGCCCCCCAGTACCACCGCCACAATCGAATCCAGCGTCATGGCGTCACCGCTGGTGGGACTGCCGGAACCGGAACTGAGCGTTAGCGCCAGCCCGGCCAGCGCTGCGAACAGGCCACAGAGAACATAGGTCAGCAACTTGACGCGATTAACCGGAACCCCGGTCGTATAAGCGGCAGCAGCATTATCACCGGCGGCATACAAAAACTGGCCGAAACGCGTATGGCGCAACAAGAACCAGACCAGGAGCAATAGACCCATTACGTAAAACGCCAGCGGCAATTCGCCCAACATTGAGCGGTAAAAGCGGGTCAAGTCGCGGGGAATGGCCCCGCCGGGACGTGGCAGAATCAACAACGCGATGCCGCTAAAGACGAAGCTGGTGGCATAGGTCGTCACAATGGGCTGCAAGCGCAAGTAGGCCACACACACGCCATTGAGCGCACCCGCCAGCATCCCGGCTCCCAATGCCAGCACCAGCGCCAGCCCGATCTGTCCAGGCGTGGATTCGGGCGTGATCTGCGTTGCCAGAATCGCATTACACATCGAAACCATCGTCCCGACCGACAAATCCAGCCCGCCACCCAAAATCACAATCGCCTGACCGACTGCCAGAATAATCAGCGGCAGAAACACGCGCAGATTGCGATTGATGGTGCCCATTTCCAGCAGGTTATCCTGGACACCGCGATTAATGAGAATGACGACGATGAGTAAGACGAAGGCGAAAATATAGGTGTTCTTCGCCAGGAAGCGCCGCCCATTAATCATGGGTGCCACCCATACTCGCGGCGACCAGATGCGACCGGGTTAACCGTTCGCCCGACAGTTCGGTGCGGATGTGGCCGTCGTGCATCACCAGAATGCGATCACACAGTCCCAGCAATTCTTCATCATCGCTGCTATAAAACAGAATCGCCGTCCCCGATTGACGGAGGTCGGCCAGCAGCGCATAGAATTCATCCTTTGCGCCCACGTCCACCCCTTTGGTGGGATCATTGAGTAACAGCAATTTCGGCTCGCGCAACAACCACTTGCCAATGACGACTTTCTGGGCGTTGCCGCCGCTCAAGCTGCTGACCGGGGCATCCAGCGACGCCATCACCAGGTTTAAGTCCTGGCCGACTGCCGCTGCACTGGACCGGGCCGCCGCCATCTTCAGCGGCACGCCATACTTCCCCCAGGAGGGCAGCAACAGATTATCGAGAATGGAACGAATCGCCAGCAAGCCCTGGGAACCACGATCACCAGGCACAAAGGCCACGCCCTGCTTCACCGCCGCGCGCGGGTGCTTGAAACGGACTTCCTTCCCGGCGATTTTAACCGTCCCGTGAAAGGGCAATGCCCCAAAGATCGCCAGCAGCAGATCATCCTGACCCTGACCCTGTAGCCCACCGATGCCCAACAGTTCACCATCATGCAATGCCAGGTCAATGCCGTGTAACTTGGCCGTTGTGAGCGCCGCAATTTCTAACCGCAAATTGCCAGTGTATTTCATCGGGGCGGTGGCGATTTTTTCCGCCGGCGTGCTGCCTTCAATCATCAGTTCGACCAATTCGCGCTCAGTGGTAGCGGCGATCGCCACATGGCCGACGCTGTGTCCATTGCGGAGTACGGTTGCGCGATCTGCCACACGGAAAATCTCGTCCATGCGGTGCGACACGAAGACAATCGCCATACCTGCCTGTTTCCACTGGGTCACCAGTTCGAACAGGCGGTTGACCTGCTGACTATCCAGGCTGGCCGTCGCTTCATCGAGGATCATCAAACGCGGTTCAAGACTGATGGCCTTGAGGATCTCGACGATTTGTCGTTCATCAGGCGGCAGTTGACTCACGGTGCTGGCGGGTGACAGGTTCGGGGAAACCGTCCCGGCGAATAAATCAAGCAGAGTTTGGGTGCGCGATTGTAACTCCCGTTGATTCAGCCGAAAGCCAAACCGCACCGGTTCATGCGTCAGCCAGATATTCTCCGCGACTGACATCTCCGGGATCAGGCTAAGCTCCTGATATACCGCCGTGATGCCCAGCTTACGCGCCTCGAACGGGGACGAAAAACGGGTGGGTTGCCCATCAACGAGGAGTTCACCTTCATTGGGAGCGACCACACCCGTAATGATTTTGCTTAACGTGCTTTTGCCACTGCCATTTGCGCCCAGCAGCGCCACGACCACGCCGGACTCAACTTCCAGATTGCCGTCAGCCAGCGCGACCACGCCACCATAGCGTTTGGTTACGCTGCGGGCAGACAGTGACACCATCCGACTATTCTGCCATCACCATGAATTCGGCGGCTTCTTCCTGTGTGATGATGCCGTCGAGGGTGTAGGAATCGGGTTCTTCAGCATATTCTTCCAGAACTTCTTCAAAGTTCATGCCATCAACCGCGAACGGAATCGGCACGTAGAGCGTGTTGCCAAATTCACCTTCGAACAGTTCTTCATCAACCTCACCACCCAGCAAAATCTCAATCGCGACGCGCAGGCCACTCGCGCCGACGCCGGGCGGATTTACGACACCGATGGTCTCGAAGTCTTCATTTTCTTCCAGAATTTCGGCCCACTGGTTGAGGAAACTCACGCGGGCTTCGCCGGTGGTGATCGGCCAGACATCGGGATCTGCGGTCTGAATCGCGGTCAGTACGCCGGTCGCCATACCGTCCTGCGTCCACACACCGTCAATTTCCGGCAACGAGGCCAGGAAGTCCGACATCACCTGCTGCCCAGTGGCCTGGACCCAACCGCCGCTCTCGCGACCAACAACTTCGATGTCCGGGTAATTTTCGAGCACTTCTTCAACCCCGGCCATGCGGGCTTCGTTAGCGGGATGACCGACAAAGCCTTCGATGAGGACGATCTTGCCTTCGCCGCCCAGTTTTTCGGCCAGCCATTCGGCGCTAATCATCGCCCATTCTTTCTGGTCGATCACGACATTGATGACGCCTTCTGCGCCCACCTCCTGATCGACGGCGATGACGACGATACCCTCATCAACCGCCTCTTCCAGGTCCAGGTTCAGCCCGGATTGATCGCCAGGGTTGACGATGATAGCATCCACGCCCCGGCTAATCAGGTTTTGAATCTGCTGTTGCTGCCCGGCGACATCGGTATCTTCACTCAAGACCACCAGTTCGATGCTGATGTCCATAGCTTCTTCGAGTTCCGCCGCCACCTCTTCCATGTTCTGGATCATCTGGGTGCGCCACTCGCTGCCGACAAAGCTGTTCGACACGCCAATGACGAAACTGTCCTGCGCCACGACCGATAAACCCGGCAGGGCCAGCGCGACGACGACCATTAAAAATAGCAACCGCTTTAACATATATTGTTCTCCTTTTCGGGATGTCTTGACCAATATCAGACCAGATGTAATCTTCAGTAATGCGTCTGGTCAGTTCACGTTGGGCATTATAACGAGCGCCAAAACGGGTGTCAACGCGCCAGACATGATAATCGCGCTAATCAACTTTCGCCAAATCCGAATTTTATCTTGAACAGATATAGCCAATCTCAAGTCGATGTTTACCAATTACCGAATGGTCACCTTACATCAATCGCAATCACGCTCATAAACCGCTATTCTTTAGGCGAAATTTAGGAAAGTATTAAAAACTATTGCAGATATATGTTTAGTAAGGGGATGGGCATGAAGAGGTATTTTCTAATAGGGTTTATTTTGTTGGCTGGGCTGAGTCTGACTGTAGGGTTGACGCAGGCTGCTCCATCCGGACCAAAGCACACCGGGCCACCGGATTACAAGTTTCATCTCCACAATGACCCATACAGCTTTTCACTCCCATGCGGAGAGTTCGATGTCATCGATACAGGATATGCCTTTGTAGAGATTCGCGGGTGGGTTGATGAAGATGGTGCGCCCCTGTTGGAAATGGCTACCTGGCATATAGACTTCACCGCGACGAACTCAACAGACTCTAGCAAGTTCTTTGAGGGACACCTGGCTACTACTTTAGTTTATGACTTTACAGTTCCAAGTGTCACTATGACTGGCCTTCGAGTATCTCGTAAAAAAGACGGAGGCGGCCTGATCATCGATGATGCTGGTCGAGTAGTTGTCCTGGGCCTCAATCCCTTTGTAGGTGGGACAGATTTTGTAGCGGGGCAGTGGGAACATGTTACAAATAATGTTCTTGACATTTTAACTGGTTATTGCGATCTGTTAGGGGACTGATAGATGGAGGCAGCATCTGGTTAGGAGTGGTTTTGACGAAAATCAAGTGATATTTTACTCGATTATCGAACGGTCACCAAAAAAACAGATCAAGCAATCTGAATCATACGTCCGCGCTACAACTTATACTTCGGCTGATACCATTGGTCGGCCATTCCGACAATGCCCTGGAAAAGGTCGGTCAATGCTTCAACAGTCTCCATAAGCGTCTCAGCAGTGGTCCCAGGCTGACCGAGGATGCGATTGACGCGGGTACCGTAGTTTGATGGTCGTATCGCGAACGCCGCTATCGCCTTGATGGCCTGTTTATGCGTGATGAAATAAGTCTCGTTGAGTGCGAAGAGGACGTAAGTCAGGGCGCTCAACATTCGGGTCAGGCAACCCACCGTATTGTAGACCTCCCCCTGACTGGCGAAAGCGCGGGCGTGCAACAACGTGAATTCTACCTGCCACAAATTACCTTGAATAATCGCTGCTTTCATCGGTGGGGGATAATCTGCAACATCCTGCTTCAAAGCTGACAGCAGGCCGGTCGGATCGTACAGGGGCTGGCAGATAGCTGTTTCTGCCAGGTAGATCACACTGGGAAAACCGTAAGGTGGCTGTTGCAAATAATCCAGTGTGACTTTGCCGCCTGTGGTCTGAATCCATGCGCCACCATTGACCCACGCCCCCCATTCGTAAAAATCCGTCACAACCGGTTCACCCTGAACGCTGAATTCGGTTGCCACTGCTCGAATGGCGTCGATACGAAACGGGGTCTGCTCAGCATAATATAACCCCAAATCAACATCCGATGTCGGGCTTGGTGTACCCTGCGCATATGAGCCACCTAATACAACCGCCTGGATACCTGGAATCCGGGTAAGTTTTTGAAGCAGCCCGCCAATGACCTGCTGCTTTTCGGGCGGCAGCACCGGCGGCAAGGGCGCTAAGACGGACATTCCGACTCCTCTAGTACCACGAGACCAAACTCGCCTGATTATGTTTGACGAATTGGACTTGCAAAATTGCCTAATACATAAACTGTTCGAGATGGCGCTTGGATTGGGTCAGCGACCGTTTGCGATCATCGAGCGTCGATTCATAGGCGCGATCTTCGACCTCGATGCACACCGCACCGGTATAGCCGACATCAGTCAGCGCCGAGTAGAACTTGCCCCAGTTGACATCGCCGAGGCCGGGCAGCTTGGGAATGTGCCAGCCCAGGCCCATGACACCACGTTTATAGATCAAATCGGGGTCAATCTTGGTGTCTTTGGCGTGAACATGGATGAACTTGTGGCCGAATTCTTTGATGGCCCGCACATAATCAATGTGCTGCCAGATGAGATGCGACGGATCGTAATTCAGGCCAAAGTTGTCGCTCGGAATGGCGTCGAACATGCGCCGCCACACATCCGGCGAGATGGCGAGATTTTTACCACTGGGCCATTCATCCAGGCTGAAGAGCATCGGGCAATTTTCGATGCCGACCTTGACGCCCTGATCCTCGGCAAAGGCGATAATCGGCTTCCAGGTGTCCTCGAACAGCGGCCATTGATCATCGATGGAGCGGTTGGGGTCACGACCAATGAAGGTGTTCATGATGTTGATGTCGAGCATTTTCGACGCGACGATGACCTGCTTGATGTGCTCGGCATAGCGGGCACGGTCGTCGGCGTTGGGGTCCAGCGGATTGGGATAATAGCCCAGCCCAGAAATGCTCACACCATATTTGGCTTGCATTGCCTTGATCTCGGCGACGCCACTGGCATCCAATGTGTTGACATCAATGTGCGTCACCCCGGCATAGCGGCGTTCGGCTTTGCCCACAGGCCAGCACATGACCTCGATGCACGAGAAGCCAGAATCCGCAGCGAACTGCATCACTGCTTCCAGCGATAGATCGGGCAAAATTGCAGTTACAAATCCCAGTTGCATAATTTCTCTCCTAAGCTAGCTTCTACTAAGGTATGAACGGTAAACAATCCAGATGCTATTGCGAATTTTCCAATCGTCGAAGTTCCGCAGTATGTTGCTCAAGAGCCTCTCTGACATGCCGGTCCCAGTAGTCCCAATTATGCTCACCTGTATGTTCCTGATATGTATGCGGAATCCCGCGCGTGTCCAGAAAGTTATGGAAGCGACGGTTGCTATCGAGCAGATGATCCTTTATCCCGCAATCGAACGAGAGGCGCGGCATCGTCTGCGGGTCCAGCCGATCAGCCAGTTTATAGCAATCCAGGTCGTCGGCACTGCCGGACCAATACCAGTGGTCGGGCAAATTTTCAGCGTCGGGGAAACCGCCGGAGTGTGACCAGATCGAGAAGAAGCGGTGCGGATACCTGAGACCCAGGCGGACCGCGCCAAAACCACCCATTGAATTGCCACCAATGGCCCATTTGCCACTGCTGGCAGGAAACGAATGGATAACATGTGCCGCCAGGTCTTCCATCAGGAAATCTTCATAACGCGTAAAAGGCGTTCCCCCATTGGCCCAACGAGTTTGAGCACCATCTGGCAGCACAACGATGAACGGCAGTGCCTGTACATAAGCGGTTAATCTTGAAAAGTAGAGCCAGTCTGTGTGACGTTGATTGCCGCCATGTAGCTGATAGAGTACCGGGTAAGGGCCAGGACCGGCTACCTGCGGGTCGGGCAACAGCGCCGTGTATGTCACTTGACGCCACAGGGCTTCACTCATAAATTCAACCGTTACAATTGTCATCGCAAAACCTTCACTTTGGATTGCTTACCGTCAGCGTGAACGAAATGCTTCCACACTTTATGTGCCGTGTAAGCGGCCAAATTGACCGTCAACCAACATCCACCCAGCGACGCTGCTGATGACTCGCCAGAATCGCCTCGCTGAGAACGACTTCGTGATGCCCATCGTCGAACGTGGGGAACGGTTTGGGCTGGCTGAAATCGTCGGCGTCGAGATAGCCGTAGATCGCCCGGTAGAGTTGCTTGAACGTGTCCGGAAAACCTTCGTTGTGACCACCGGGATAATCGGTGTGACCCAGCGCGTAATCACTCAGCAGCGACGGGTCTTTGAGCAGCACTTCATTGGGTCGGTCGCGATGGCCCAGCCAGAGTTCGTTGGGGCGTTCGGAGTCCCAGGCCAGCGACCCCTTTGACCCCGCGATCTCGAACGTGAGTTGATTCTTGCGCCCGGCGTTGACCTGCGAGACGTTCATGGTCCCACGTGCGCCCCCTTCGTATTGGAACAGCACCGCGCCCCAGTCTTCAGTGCGGATGTCTACTTCGTCATATTTGACCGGGACGTTTTCGGCTTTCTTACCCTCGAACGTCGCCACCGCTTGCCGGGGTTTTTGTCGCGTTTTGACGAACGTCGCCAGATCGGCCAGCAGTGACTCGACTTTGAGGCCGGTAATGTGACCGATCAGGTCCATCCAGTGCGTGCCGATGTCGCCAATGGCCCGCAAATCGCCGCCTTCTTCCGGGACCAGGCGCCAGTTCCAGTCGGTAGGGTAGAGCAGCCAATCCTGAATATAGGCCCCGCGCACGCTGTATAAGTCGCCAATCGCCCCGCTGCGAATCAACTCACGTGCGTGCAGCGCAATCGGATAAAAGCGGATGTTGTAATTGACCGCCGTGATGATGTGCGGATGCTGCCGGGCGAGTTCGACTAACGCCGCCGTTTCCTGCGCGTTCATCGCCAGCGGCTTTTCACAGACGACGTGCTTGCCCGCCAGAATCGCCTGCTGCGACATGGCAAAATGCGTTTTGTTGGGCGTGGTGATATGTACCGCAGCAACAGCGGAATCATCCAGAATGGCTTGATAATTCGGGTAAGCCACTTCGAGGCCCAGTTGCGCAGCGGCTTGTTGACTTTTCTCCGGGGATGACCCCAGTATGCCGCGCACGTTCAAGCCCAGCCGGGCCAGCGCTTCGGCGTGAACCGGGCCGATAAAGCCGGTCCCCACAACCGCAATCGTCGTCATCAGTCATCATCCTTTTTGAAGGTGGGTATATTGTAATTTAGTAGGTGGACGCTCAGAAGCGCTTCCCTACTGCTTTCATATTGGCGGCACAATTGTACCGTGAGTATACTCGCCGCGTCAGGTGGGGACAACGCCCTTGCTGACAATGATGGCATGCGTTGCCGATTCTGCCCGCGCGGGTTATGGTTTACCGGACAGTCAATCAGCCAGAGGCCACGGCGATGAAAATTACGGCAGTGAAAACGTTTCTCGTGCATCCGGGAGTCGGGAAGAACTGGCTGTTTATCAAGATCGAAACCGATGCGGGACTCTATGGCTGGGGCGAAGCCTATACGCAGGCCGATCGTGACCGCACGATCGAGGTCCATGTTCAGGAATTAGCCCGCTATCTCGTAGGGCGGAGTCCCTTCAACATCAAGCGCTTCACCTACACAGCCTACACCGATTATGCCAACAAGCGCGGCTCAATGGAACTTTACTGTGCGATCAGCGGGATTGAACAGGCGCTCTGGGACATCGTGGGCAAAGCGGCTGAGCAGCCCGTCTACAATCTGTTGGGTGGCGCGTGTCGCAACCGGATTCGGGTGTATGCCAATGGGTGGGGCGGGGGCGGCGACCTCGATCAACTGGCGCAACGGGCACAGGCGGTGGTCCAACGGGGATTTACTGCCCTCAAATTTGACCCGTTCCCCGGCCCCTGGCGGGCACACATCGACCGGCAAACCGAACAGACCGCCGTTGATCGGGTGCGGGCCGTTCGCGAGGCGGTTGGCCCGGCGGTCGACATTCTGGTTGAGGTTCACCGCCGCTTAGCACCGCAGCATGCCATTCGGGTCGCGCGGCAAATGGAGCCATACGCGCCGTTCTGGTATGAAGAGCCGGTCTCCGCACGCGATCTGGATGGGTTGACAGAAGCCAAACAGCAGATTGATCTGCCCGTCGTCACCGGCGAGGAACTGTACACCAAAGCCGAGTTCATGGGCGTATTCGAGCGGCGGGCCGCTGATATTATCAACCCGGACGTGTGCAATTGTGGTGGCATCCTCGAACTCAAAGAGATCGCGGCGATGGCCGAACCCTATTACGTCGCGGTGTCGCCACATAACTACAACAGCACCACCATTGGCCTGGCGGCGACGCTACACGCTGCCGCGACCATGCCTAACTTTCTGATTACCGAGTATTTCGTCAACTTCGAGGAAGTCGGACAGACAATTGCGCGGACGCCCTTCGTTGTTGAGGACAGCCACATCACGCTGCCGACGACGCCGGGACTGGGCATTGATCTTGACGAAGACCAGTTAGCCCGCTTCCCGTATCAGCCATTTCCAGCCCGTAACTTGAATCAGCCATTAGGGTAAATCATGCGTTTCAGTAAACCACGAGTTGACTGAAGTGGCTCTGTTTTCAAAAAACAACCCCCACCCGTCCTCCCCCAACGCATTGGGGGAGGTGGCTGACGCAGGCAGACGGAGGGGGTTAACCTGTTAATGAATCTACGTTTTAGGGTGGTTAATCGTCTTTTGACAGATCAATCATCGACTGTCTATACTCATCTCGTCATTGCTACGCATGTAACCAAAGGACCAACCCTGTGAAAGCCGTCATGAAAGTCGCGCTGGGACATGGCAACATCGAAGTGCGCGACATCCCCGAACCGCAACCGGCCCCCAACGAGGTCAAAATCAAGGTGAAGGCCGCCGGTATCTGCGGCACCGACCTGCATATCTACAAAGATGAGTTCAAGTCACGGCCACCAGTCGTGCTGGGCCATGAGGTCGCCGGGGAAGTGGTCGCTGTTGGAGCCGATGTTAGCAAGATTGAACCGGGGCTGCGCGTCACCACCGAGACGTATTATTCAACCTGCGGCGTGTGCATGTACTGTCGGCGTGGACAGGATAACCTGTGCCTCAACCGCTTGTCGATTGGCTCTGGAGTCAACGGCGGGTTCACACAATACGTCATCGTCCCGGCGCAAAATATTCATCAACTACCAGAAAATGTCGATTTTCAGGCGGGGGCACTGACCGAACCGCTGGCGTGTGTGGTGCATGGCGTGCTGAATGCCGACACGGTAACGCCGGGCGATGTGGCGGTGATCGCCGGGCCGGGCGCGATTGGCTTGCTGACGTTGCAGGTCGTCAAAGCGGCGGGTGCAACAACCATCATGCTGGGCACGGATGTTGATGGGCGACGGCTGGAACTGGCCCGCGAGTTGGGCGCAGATCACATCGTCAACGTGCAGCAGGAATCGCCAGCGGACTTGATCGCCGACCTGACGCAAGAAGGCCTCGGCGCAGATGTCGTGTATGAATGTTCCGGCGCGGGACCGGCAGCTCAGCAATTGCTCACGCTCGTGCGGCGGCGCGGACGCTATGTTCAAGTCGGGTTGTTCGGGCATTCGATTTCGTGGGACCTCGATCAGGTGTGTTATAAGGAACTGGTCGTCACCGGCAGCAACGCCAGCGTGCCTTCGGCATGGGACAAGGCGCTCAAGCTGCTGGCGCTGGGCACGGTGCGCACCGATGTGCTCATCACCGACACCTTCGCCGTGACTGACTGGCAAGCGGCCTTCGACAAATTCGACACCAAAGACGGCGTAAAAATTCTGCTCAAGCCGGTGGGGTAGTGGGGAAGCAGATTAGCTGGTTAGCAAATAGCATTTTAGCTAGTCGTTGGCGTCATCACCGCGATAGACCGGGCAAGATGGCTCCTTGCTTGACATGCAGATTCATATTTCCTTTGCTGCGGCGACGCTCCAGGCTGACAGGATACCTTTGAGAGCAGGCATTTTATCGCCTATCCTGAATTCAGGGCAGGCTCATCAATTGCTCTTTTCTGACTGAAGCAACCACTGCCAGGAAGCGTTCAACTTCATAGAGGGCAGCCTGCGCAGGCGGTGACAGGTGGGGCAGCAACAAATCGAAGGCGTGCTGTGTCAGCGGATATTCGATGAGGACCGCTGGCACGCCATTGGCGACCAGTTTGTCGTATAGCGCTCGCGTTGCCGCTGTTGGCGTGATGAAATCCAGATTTGTCTGGATCAGCAATGTGGGCGGGCAATCTGGCTGGACATGAGCGACCGGTGAGGCCAATTCATATTGGTCAGGAATCTCATGCAAGTGTCCCCCCAGCAGGGTATCCAGCCTGCCCGCATCCTGCATGTTTATTTCCTTGTCGGCTGCGCCTGGCAGTCCAATCTCTACAGCAGGTAGCCCAATGACTCGCTCCTGATGCGTGTGTTCGTACACCGCTCGTAAATCCGTCGGGCCATAGTAGGAGACAACTCCCCCCACAGAAAGATCAAAACCCCGGACATCCGGCGGGGTAATCTGTGGATGATCGGGTGCATAAGCTGCCAGCATCGCCAGGTGCGCACCGGCGGAGGCACCGCCCACAACCAGTCGCTCAGGGTTGATGTCGTACTGCCCGGCATTCTTTTTCAGCCAGGCGATAGCCCGTTTGACATCTCCCACCATGCCATAGACATCAACTTCAGGACACAACCGATAGCCGACATCCATCACCATATGCCCCTGGGCGGCCAATTGCCGAAAGAAGGGCCGCGTTCCGAAATCTTTATGAGAAAGATACCAGCCGCTGCCATGAAAATATATGAAAGCCAGCCCCGACGGCGTGACATCAACGGGGGGTTGCCAGATGTCACACAGCAGATGGCGTTCGGTGTCAGGGATCGTCCAGAACTGAACGTCGCGCTCCCAGCGGGGTGCGAGGGTTCGCGGCAGCCCCAGCCCCCAGCGTCTTTGAAGCAAACGTGACGCAAACTGAGGTGGAATCTTTTGCTGCCAATCGACACCAAACGCGAGCGCGAAGCCCAATTGGGGACGGGTTACTTGCCAGACATAGATTGCAGACAAACCCGCGCCCAGTATGCCAGCCGCAACAGCCAGTGGTGCATCGTACAGCCAGCCCAGAACCGCGCCTGACGCGCCTATGACGATCAGGCATGGTGACAGGGCATGGTGCAGCAATTGTGGAATCCACAGAATCATAAAATTGTAGGGTGGCTTCAGCCGGACGAAAAGCAAACCGTTTAACAGAAGGCAGAAAAAAGCCAGCAGATAAGCAACAACGATCATCGGTTCCTCACTTTCTGCGCCCTCCAGACGATGCAACACAGCATCCAGACGACGATATGTAGCGGCATCTCCCTCGATGCTAGCGTACTGTGAATATTCCCGGTTGCCGAGTGTCAAAGGTCATCTGCTGTTATGAAAAGTGCCATACCAATCACGCTGACAAGCATTAGCCCGTTCAATGCCAGGCAGCAACTCGTGGTTGAGTCAATTTATACGTTAGCTTCCAATATATCCGGCGATGCGTCTCCGCATTTCTTGACAACCCTGTGTGATCGAACTATACTGGTAACGTGCGCTAGGTAACAGGTGTGCATTACATTTTTTAGGGCAAATTATTGCAATAAATCAGTTTTTTGGGACGCATTTTGGCACGCAAACAACCCACCCAACAGGATGTTGCCGAACTCGCTGGGGTTTCCCGAGGGACCGTTTCGCGTGTGTTGAACCGGGTCAGCTATGGCAGCGTGCCCATCAGCGACAAAACCCGCAATCGCGTGCTGCAAGCGGCCTCCGAACTGGGGTATGCGCCCAACATCGCGGCGCAGATGCTGGTGCAGGGCCAGACCTTTCTCATCGGCGTCTTCGTCTATGGCGAAGATTTCCCCTATGAACGCACCAATTTTTTCTCCCCCTACCTGACCGGCGTCCAACAAAGCGCCATCGAGCATGATTACAACGTCTTGCTGTTCACGCGCAATCACCATCACCAATTGCCGACGGTCTACGAAAAAGACATGAATACCCTGCGGCTGGCAGATGGCTGCATTTTTCTCGGCTCCCATCCCAATCGGCCTGAACTCGCCCGCCTGCAACGCGAGGGCTACCCCTTTGTCTACATTGGCCGCCGCGAAGTGCCCGATTGCGAAATCAACTGGGTCAACGCTGACTACCAGGTGGGGGCTGCCGCCGCCGCGCAGCATCTGCTGGAATTGGGCCATCGGCAGATTGGCTATGCGGCACAGCGCCTGGAGACCGAATCGCAGCTTGACAAGTACGACGGCTGCAAAAGCGCCATTGATAAAGTCCCTGATGCGTGTCTGCAGCCCGTACTGGGTGAGGCCTATGCAACCCAGGCGCAACTGATGAAGGCGATTGAAGACCACCACCTGACCGCGCTCATCGCGGAACAGGCACACACCTTTCACCAGATTCTCGCGTTGCTGGCGACAACATCAGTCCGCATTCCCGCTGATCTGTCTATCTTGTCACTGACGACCGCCGAGCATAGTCTGCCTTACACGTTGAAACCGACTCATCTCAATCTGGATAGTCGGCACATCGGCGCAGAAGCTGTCCGGGTGCTGGTTGATCTTATCAATGGCGCGGCGGATTATCCGCAACAGGTGCTGACCCCCACGACGCTGGAGGTCGGCGACACAACCGGGCCAGCGCCTAACTAGATTTACGTTCTAATGGTGGCCGTTTGGGTCCACCAGAGCGACATAAATTAATGAGTATTTAGAGGAGATTATCGAATGCCACAAGTTAGCCGCAGAGATTTCTTGAAGTTAGCCGCTGCCGGTGCCGCCGGGGCGACTGTCCTGCCCCAATTTGCTGGGCTGGCGCAGGATGACGTCATTGAAATTGAGTTCATGAACTGGTGGGGTGCATCCCGCGAAGAACTCATGAATAACGTCATCGCCGCCTTTGAAGCCGAGAATCCGGGCATCAAGATCATCAACCAGGTGCAGCCCTGGGACAACCGTGAACAACTGGTTGCCACCGCCGTTTCCAGCCAGACGCCCCCCGGCCTCATCATGACGCGCCGCGTGGAACTGTATCAGTTCGCCAGCCAGGGTTTGCTGTCGCCGGTTGACTCCTATGTCGAAGCGTCGGGCCTGGATGTGTATGACATCTTCTATGAAGGTGAGGTCAACAACCAGTTCTGGAACGGCCAACTGTACACCATGCCGATGCCAACGGCAGGCGGTACCACTGGCCTGTACTTCTACAATAAGAAACTGGTTGAGGCCGCCGGGTTTGACCCCGAAACCCCGCCGGCGACCTGGCAGGAATATGAAGACTGGACACGCGGCATGCACAAGGGCGATGCCTTCGGCGTGGAAGTGATGGGCGCTGATCCCGGCACCAGCGCGATTGCGTTTATTTCCTGGTTGTATACCAATGATGGCACCTACATCTCGGATGATGCCAAAACGTTGACGTTCAATGATGAAAAAGGCGTCGAAACCCTGAACTGGATGGTGAACTTCGTCAATGATGTGATCGGCGGCATCGAAAATACAACTGACTTCTATCCGGGCCTGACCGGTGCTGATGCTGATCATCCCTTCTTTAACGACGAACTGGGCATCTGGCACATCAACACCTCCGCATTCAATCACCTCAACGTGGCGCGGCCAGATGTGTATTCTGATACATCCGCCTGGGGTGTCGGCCTGCGTCCGGCCAATGGCAATCGCGAAGGCGCGGTCCACCAGGGTGTTTCCGGCCTCGAGCATTCCTGGGGTTATGTCATCCCCGCCGCCCATTCACAGGAAGTGCAAGACGCGGCCTACAAGTTCCTGGAATTCCTGGCGACCAACGAGCAGGGTGGCTGCGAGTTCCTGTTTGCCCAGTTGCGTCCATCGCCGGTGAAGGCCTGCAATGACAATCCTGCTTACTTTGATGACAATCCGTACTGGGAAGTGGTGCTGGAAGCGCTGGCGGCGGATGTTAGTGTGCCGGTGACGCCGGTAACAACCCGCATCGTTGACGCGCTGGACCTGAAAGTGGAAGAAGCGTTCTTTGGTGTGAAGAGCGTGGAAGACGCGCTCAACGAAGCTGCCGAAGAAGGCCAGGCCATCCTGGATGAATATTGGAGCCAGGCGTAATGGCTGATTTCAGCCATCCACAAGCGTTACCCACAACTGAAGATCGGGCCTCATGGCAGGCCCGACTTCATGACCTCTGGTTCCGGCGGCGGGCGTGGATTGGCTTCGTATTCATCGCACCCTGGTTCCTGGGGTTCTTGATTTTTGATGCTTACCCCTTTGTCTATAATTTGTACCTGGGCTTTACCGACCACACGATGGGCGGTGCTTTACCGGCGCCCTGGGTCGGGCTGGACAATTACGTCGAAATGTTCACCCAGGATGAGGTATTTGGCCGGAGTTTCTTTAATACTATTTACTATCTCGTCTTCTCGGTACCAATCGGGCTGGCCCTCGCTTTCTTGATCGCGCTGCTGTTGAACACCCGCATGCGCGGCATGGACTTTTTCCGCACCGCCTTCTACATTCCGACCGTCGTACCCGCCGTTGCGGTTGCGGTCATCTTTGGCGGGCTGCTGGATTTCCGCTATGGCTTTATCAACCAGTTCCTGGTGCAGTTGGGATTCGACCCGATTCGCTGGCTCTCGCGCCCGGAATGGGTGAAACCATCGTTCATTATTCTGAGTCTGTGGGGCTTCGGTGCCCAGATGATTATCTTCCTGGCCGGGCTGCAAAGCATCTCGGCAGATCTGTATGAAGCAGCCGCGATTGACGGGGCCAGTGGCTGGCATCGGCTCGTAAGAATAACGATTCCGTTGATGACGCCAACGATATTTTTTAATCTGCTGATCGGCCTAATTAACGGGTTCCAGATTTTTACGCAAGCCTACGTGCTGATTGGGGCCGATGGGGGACCGTTGCAGTCCGGTTTGTTCTATATGGTCAATGTCTACAACAATGCCTTCTGGTACTTCCGCATGGGTTACGCTGCGGCCATGTCGGCGTTCTTGTTCGTCGTCATCATCTTCTTTTCGCTGATCCTGGTCTGGTCATCGAACCGCTGGGTGTTCTACGGCGATGACTAATGTGAGGAGCCAGCCATGATTGAGAATCCCGGTATCAAACTTTTCCGTCACACATCAACCTACCTCATCCTGACCGTCGGCGCGATTATCATGATCTTTCCGCTGATCTGGACCCTATCAACCTCGCTCAAGCCGCAGGATAAAGTCACGCGGCGCGAAATTGCGCTGTTTACCGATGTGCGCCCGCAGAATTATGTTGACCTGTTTGAAGTTGCGCCGGTCGTGACCTATTTTCAGAATACAGGCCTGCTCATCGTTGTGGGGTTGTTTGGGGCGCTGGTGCCCTCGGCGCTGACGGCGTATGCGTTTGCCCGCATTGATTTTCCGGGGCGGAAATATCTGTTTTTTCTACTATTGGCGACCATGATGCTGCCGGGGGTGGTCCGGCTGATCCCAATGTTCGTTCTGTTTGATCGCATCGGCTGGGTCAACACGTTCTGGCCGCTGATCTTGCCCCGGGTGCTGGGGCACAATGCATTTTATATCTTCCTGATGCGCCAGTTCTTTAAGGGTATTCAGCAGGATCTGTTCGACTCGGCCAAGATTGATGGGTGCTCGGAGATCGGGGCCTGGGCACGGATTGCGATGCCCATGTCCAAACCGGTGCTGGCAGCGGTTTCCATCTTTTCCATTCAGTTTGCGTGGAACGAGTTTCTGACACCGCTCATTTACCTGGGTCAAAACAAAGATCGCTGGACCCTCGCGCTGGGCCTTAATGCACTCGCCAGCGTAGAAGGTCAAGAACAGACGCTGCACATGATGATGTCGATGTCGATCTTGATGATTTTGCCGATGCTAATTATGTTCTTCATCGGCCAGAAGTACATCATCCAGGGCGTCCATATCGGTGGCATCAAGGGGTAGAATCATGTGTAAGACTATAGTTTTATACGCTTTCAGATATTACTCTGGGGCATTTGTTGAGCACCTCACCCCCAACCCCTCTCCAAGTTGGAGAGGGGAGTCAGCTGCCAGGCTGGCGGGGTGAGGTCTAGCGAACAGTCACTCCATTAAATGCTTAACCTTTACAAAATCAGTTGCAAAGGCTAAAGATCTTTGTTAGACAAGGATAATTTAGCAGGTAGGCTGCGGTCCAATACCAGTGAATGGGACCAAAACTTTGCACAGCGAGTGACCTTCAAACGCTTTGGTCAAACATGAAAATCATCTACTTATTGGTTGGCGCATTATGCCTGTCGTTCACATCAGGAGCGCATTCCCGCCCACAATTTGAAGATGTCACCGCAGCAGCGGGCATTCGCGCCACGCACCGCGCCATCTGGGACCCGGACAATCGTGAGATCGGCTATCTGGCGGTGGGGCAGGCCTGGGCCGATTACAACAATGATGGCTGGACTGATCTTTATGTGACCGGCAACTACGATCCCAATGTGTTGTATGTCAACCAGCAAGACGGCGCCTTCGCTGTCTCGCCGCTAGCACCAGCAGTCAGTCTGCCCGATACGCTTAGTGGTGGTGCGGTCTGGGCGGATTATGACAACGATGGCTGGCGCGATCTATATGTGTTGAATAAGGGTGCAAATCGACTCTTCAAAAACGAACAGGGAGCGGCTTTTGTGGACGTTACCGAGCAGGCCGGAGTCGGTGACGCGTTGGCCGGGACAACCGCTACCTGGGGCGATTATGACGGCGATGGTTGGTTGGATTTGTACGTCGTGAACTGGTCCTGCTTCCCGGAATGTGACCCGGTAGATTTTGCGCGGCAACAGGACCGCCTCTACCACAACAACGGCGATGGCACCTTCACCGACCAATCTTCAACCTTGGTCTACGAGAAACTGCTGGGCGCTGGATT
Source organism: Phototrophicaceae bacterium (assembly GCA_965223835.1). Classification (GTDB taxonomy): domain Bacteria; phylum Chloroflexota; class Anaerolineae; order Aggregatilineales; family Phototrophicaceae; genus CAVYXZ01. The sequence goes on along the minus strand of OZ245023.1, from coordinate 131,449 downwards.
CTCCGCCAGTTTCGTCGACTACGATCTAGATGGCGATGTCGATATTTACGTGGTCAACGACGAACTGCAAAACAAGATCGGCAATGTGTTGTGGCGCAATGATGGCCCCGGCTGCGGTCACTGGTGTTGGACCGATGTCTCGGTTGAATCGCGCACCGATTATGTGCTGTATGGCATGGGGCTGGCCGTCGGTGATTATGACAACGACGCTGACCCGGACTTTTACTTCACCGAAATGACCTACTCGATGTACCTGCTGCAAAATCAGGGCGATGGCACGTTTGATTATGTCTCAGATGCGACCGGGGTGGCGATCAACAAAACGCCCGATCACGCCGTTGGCTGGGGCACCAGCTTTCTGGATTTCGATAACGATGGCTGGCTCGATCTGTATGTGGCGGCCACCGGGTTCGAGCAAACATTTCCCGCGCTGGAGATGTCGATGCTCGGTCCCTATGCTGACACGCTGTTTCGCAACAATCAGGATGGCACCTTTGCCGATGTCAGCGGATTGATGCCACTGGCAGAACAACCCACACTGGGGATGGCCTATGCTGACTATGACCGTGATGGCTGGCTGGACTTCGTTATCACCGAATGGGATGCGGGGTTCAAGCTGTTGCGCAACCGGGGTGGCGGCAGCAACTGGATTGCTCTGCAATTGGTGGGCGACGGACCAGTTAATCGCGATGCCGTCGGTGCCCGCGTCACTCTCACTCGGACCGATGGGTTGACGCAAACGCAGTCCATTATTAACGGCTCTGGCCTCGGCTCCGGTAATGATCTGACGTTGCACTTCGGCCTCGCCGATAGTCAGGTTGCGATGGTAACAGTTCATTGGCCGAACGGTGATACAACAACCAATGCCGAGCTACCCACCAACAGTTATGTAACGCTCACCTACGGAGAAACCCCATGACCGATGAACCAAATATCGTCTTCATCGTCCTCGATCAATGGCGGGCCGACTGCCTGAGCTGGTATCAAAATCAGCATCCGATCATGACGCCGCACTTCGACCAACTCGCAGATGAAGGAACGCTGTTTCGGCAGGCCTATGCTGACTGCCCGATCTGTATGCCGCAGCGCGCCACCATGCTGACCGGTATGACCGCCTCGCAGTTTGGCATGCCGTACAATTTCGCGCCCGGCACCCGGACACCGATTGACCCCGACCTCAGCTTGCCGCGTCGTCTGACACATGAAGCGGGTTATCAGACGAAAGCCGTCGGCAAGATGCACTTCCAGCCAGAACGCGCTCGGCATGGCTTTGAACACATCACGCTGCACCCCAACGATTATGTGAATTTCCTCGAAGACAATGGCTATGGCGGGATGTACCGGGGGCATGGGCTGGGGGGCAATGAGGTGTTCCCGGCGGTTTATCCAACACCGGAGCCGTTTACCCACAATCACTGGATTGTCGAGGAGAGTATTCGCTTTTTGGGCCAGCGCGACCCGGATAACCCCTTCTTTTTGTGGATGATCTTCGAAGCGCCCCACAGCCCGTTCGACCCACCGCAACCGTATGACCGCATGTACGATAATTTCACGATTCCTGACCCGGTGTTGGGCGATTGGTCCACCGACCCGCCACCAATATTACAAACCTGGCGTCTCGAAAAGAAGTGGGATCGCCTGAAGCCGGAAGTGATTCGGGAGGCGCGCCGCCGCTACTATGGCTTGATCTCGCACATCGACTATCAACTGGGACGCTTCCTGGGTGAACTCAAGATGAAGGGCCTCTACGACGATACGGTGATTGTGCTGACCGCCGATCATGGTGAGCATCTGGGCGATCATGGCTTGTTCGCCAAGTACACGTTCCTGCAATCCGGGGGACGGGTGCCGCTGATTATTCGCTATCCTGAACGCTTCCAGACGGCAGCAACGGATGATACACCGGTGCTGACGGCTGACATCTGCCCCACGCTGCTGGATGTTGCGGGATTATCACCCAATTCAGGCGTCGATGGCACGTCGTTGCGCCCCGTGCTTGAGCAATCGTCATTCGGGGAGCGAATCATCTGTGGGGAGACACGTGATAGCGTGTTTGCGACTGATAGTCAGTTTAAATATATCTACTACATGAACGGCGGCGTTGAGTTATTGTTCGATCTCGCCAATGACCCGGACGATAAACACAATCTGGCGGATAGCGCCGATCACAGCGCGGCACGCAACCGTCTGCAACAGCACCTTATCAATTACCTGAGCGAGCGCGACCGGCCAATGGTGGAAAATGGGCAGTTGCTCCAGGACGACACACCCATTGACGCGGCCAGTCTGCGTGCTCGAAATCCGTATGCGTGGCGCGGACCGCTGCGCTTTGGGCAGGGTTATGACGGCTAGCGCATAAACAACGAGTAGAAGCCTTCTCACAATTTCGAACCAGCGCCGAGGAAGGTGAACAAACAAGGTTGAAAAAATGAACTTCTGCCCCGATTGTGGCTCTCAACTCGAAATCCATATGCATGAAAATCGCCCACGCGATTTTTGCCCGCAGTGCCAGCGGATTCATTATCAACACTTAAAAGTGGGGGCCGGGGCGATTATCGAACAAGATGGAAGGCTGCTCTTACTGCAACGAACAGGCCCGCCATTTGCCGGACATTGGAATTTGCCTGCTGGCTATTCAGAAGCTGATGAAAGTCCCTATCAAACTGTAGTACGGGAAGTGGCCGAGGAAATTGGACTACAAGTTGAAGTCCAGCAACTGGTTGATCTCTATTTCTATCATGATGATCCACGAGGAAATGGTATTCTGCTGGTATTCAAATGCAATATCATCGGCGGCCAGCATACAACTTCAGATGAGGCACAGGCTTTTCGTTATTTTACACGGGAGAAGCTTCCGCTTGAACTTGCCGGTGGTGGAAACAATCAGGCGATTCTTGCATGGAAGCGTTCTCACGCCTCGTAGGTTGCGCTTTGCCTGAAGCAATGTATACAGGTTGGTCACGTATTTTTTTCAATACGACCAAATAATAACAAGATCCCCCTCGATTATCGAGAGGGATTAAAGATAAGGTTAGCGCTACGCCGGGATCATCCCATGCGGGTCAATGACGTATTTGCGGGCCGCACCCTGATCAAAATCAGCATACCCCTGCGGCGCAGCGTCCAGCGAAATGACCGTGACGTTGGTCGCCTGGGCGATCTGGATTTTATCGTACAGGATGGCATTCATCAGCTGGCGATTGTACTTCATCACCGGGCATTGCCCAGTTGTAAAGTGATGCGACTTGGCCCAACCGAGGCCGATGCGAATACCGAGCATCCCGATTTTGGCGTTGTCATCAATGCCGCCGGGATCGCCGGTTACGTACAGGCCGGGGATACCCAGCGCGCCACCGGCCCGCGTCACTTCCATAATCGAATTTAGCACGGTTGCCGGGCGCTCGACATCAGCATCAGACCCATGTCCCCGCGCCTCAAAGCCGACACAATCAACCGCCGCGTCTACTTCGGGAACGCCGACAATCTGCTCAATCTGCTCCGCCAGCGTTGCATCCAGCCGCAGGTCAACCGTCTCGCAACCAAAGCTGCGGGCCTGCGCCAAGCGTTCCGGGATCATGTCGCCGACGATCACGACCGCCGCGCCCAGCAAATGGCACGAAGCGGCGCACGCCAATCCGACTGGACCGGCACCGGCCACATAGACGATCGAACCCGGCCCGACACCCGCCGTCACTGCGCCGTGATAGCCGGTTGGGAAAATGTCGGATAGCAACGTCAGGTCACGGATTTTCGCCAGCGCCTGAGCAGAATCCGGGAATTTGAGCAGATTGAAATCGGCATAGGGCACCATGACATATTCGGCCTGCCCACCAATCCAGCCACCCATATCGACGTAACCATAAGCAGCGCCCGGACGCGCCGGATTCACGTTGAGGCACACGCCAGTGGCCTGTTCCTTACAGTTGCGGCAGCGACCACAGGCGATATTGAACGGCACTGACACGATGTCGCCGACGCTGATAAATTCAACATCACGCCCGGCCTCGATTACTTCGCCGGTGATCTCATGCCCCAGCACCAGACCTTCCGGCGCGGTGGTACGACCCCGAACCATGTGTTGATCGCTGCCGCAGATGTTGGTGGAAATAATTTTGAGGATGACCCCATGTTCGCATTTGCGCGACCCCAGCGCCAGCTCAGGAAAAGCGATGTTTTGCACCTCGACCTCGCCCGGCCTGATATATGCCACCCCGCGATTGCTTGCCATAATTAATCTCCTTCAATCAATAAATGTATTGCTCTAGTTCGAACGGAACATCAGCGATGCTCCCCCGGACAAAAGAAAAGCTGCGGCCTGAGTATACCGCTTTTTGCGAATTTTCAGAATTGGCCTGACTTGATCTACAGTTTGGGTTCCGGTGGGGGCGGTTTGCCGCCTTCAGTTCGCAACGCCCGGATGACCTTCTGCATAGCGCTTGCTTGCTTTCTATAAACCTCCACTCAAATAACATCATGTACAATGAGATATTAGGAGCTTCATGCTTTCAGGTTCAGATTTCATCTGGTTTATACTTGTGGAATTGCAAAATGGCCGCAGACTATGAAGCCGATTTTCAAGAGTCATGGCATGCAATGGAATCGCATTTTGCCAGCCAAATAATACTTTTTAATCGTTCCTGGCTGACTCCGATATATCGTTTTATCTATATTGGCAGAGTCCTTGAGTATGATCGACAATTACGGGCTGGTCTGCAACTTGACTCACTCGTTCTCTCTCGTTCCAGGGAGCATGGTCTGCGACCGGAACAGCATGCAATTCGTTTTTCAGCAATCGAGCAAAAAACTATTGAAGTCACCTATTATGATGAGACACCTGAACCCAAAACGATCACCGTAGATCTGGTGACTGACGGATTTGTCACCAATTCATTGGTAGAAGAAATGCTGGACAGGCTTATCAAGCAGCCCGTTGATTGATTTTCACATTCATCTTGTATTCCATATCAGACCTCACCCCGCTGCGCTCCGCTTAGCTCCCCTCTCCAAATTGGAGAGGGGTTGGGGGTGAGGTTGAGCAATTACGCACACCCCACCGCATTCGGATCCCAGCGATTAAAGACCGGGTCGCCTTCGGCCACGATTTTGGCCCGAGCGTCCAGCCATAAGTCCGCCCACTGGCTCACCTCGGTCAAGGCTCTTTCGGGGTTGGCGGCGCTGCGGGCAATAAAGCCGGGGAACCAGGGCCGTCCGGTGGCCTGACCAATCGGATTGTAACGCAGGTCGAAACTCCAGCGGATTTCATCGCTCACGTTGGGCAGGGAGGTATGCATGGTCTTGCTGGTCATAAACAGCACATCGCCAGGATGCATCGGCAGCGGCAGGACTTCACCCACAATTAACTGATCGGGAATCGACAGACCGGCTTTCCAGGGGCAATGCAGTTGCAAATCGCGGCGGTGACTGCGCGGTTCAACCGCCAGGCAGCCATGTTCGACCGTCGCTTCGGTGATGGGGAACCACACCGTCAGGATGTTGGACTCGTCAGCTTCATCGTCAATCACGCCCAGGTCTTGGTGCCAGGGCGTAATCACGGTCAAGGGATTGCGGGCCATATCGTCGGGCAGGGCGCGTTCCGGTGGTTTAATGCGCACGTGTTGGACCGGGTTGGAGTAAATTTCGGGGCCAATGAAATCCTCGACGGCATCCAACAGACGAGGGCTGCGCAGCAGGTCGAACACCGCCGGTCCCAGATGCATCGGCGTAGCGGCGGTCACGCCCTCTTGCGGCAGCGAGATGTCCATGTGCTGATAGTACATCTGGCCGGATTCAGAAATAATGCGTGTCAGGCGTTCGCCAAAGGGCAGGTCGCTGTAAGGGTCAGCCAGCTTGCCTGCCGTGTACCACATATTGGCTAATGTATCAAGCAGGGCGGCGTATTCATCCAAAACGGGCTGAATATCAAGTTCCCGGTCCAGCAACCCCTCGACGACTAAATAGCCCTCGGTTTCAAATTGCTCCATTTGACTTTGCGTAATCACTGACATGATGTCCTCTTTGTCTATTTTTGTTGAGCAGCATTTTGTTGATTATAACTTTATCCGCGCCAACCTCACAATCCGATTGGCCTCACGCAGGTCGGTTTATGACATCACGGGTTCGCAGGTAATCTCATCGCCCGGTGCCAGCACCTTGACCTGACGCGGCCCCGCTTCACCGTCGGCAATCGCTGCCTCGGTCAGTGACACGAACTCGCGCACGTCGTCATGGTCCGGGTTGATATAGTGGCAGGGCAGGACCGTATCCAGCCCCAGCCAACGCGTCGCCAGCACACCTTCACGTGGCGTCATTTCGCCCGATAACACCGTCGCCGGACCCGATACCCGGTCGAGAATCTCCCAGGGCTGCGTAATCCCCACACAACCGATGGTCGGCTGGTACAGGTCGCCGATGAGTTTGAGGTCGCTGAACAGGGACGTGTCACCATAATGATAAAAACGCACACCGGGGTCAGCATAGACCACGAAGCTGAGCGGAACGCCGGAAACAAAGCTGCCATCAGGCAGGAACTGCGGCGACCAGTGATGACATTCCACGGGCTGGACTTTGATGCCAGCGACCTCCAGCGCAATGCCCCAGATTGAGGCTTGAAGCTGCTCGGCAGGCAGCCCCTGATTCATCAGCAGCGCTTTGACATCGCCACCACAAATCACCGGCGCACCGGTCCGCTGAGCGATGGCAGCCGTATCGCCCAGATGGTCGAACGTCGCATGGGAGACGAGAATGAGGTCAACTTGCTCAAGTTCGCTGGCGCGAATGGGGCTGCCCGGATTATCATCCAGGTAGGGATCAAGTAAAATGTGCTGGCCGTTGCTGGTAATCAATTCATAACCGGCCACGCCAAAGAAGCGAATCGTTGTCGTCATGCTACCCCCTGTGAGTGCGTTTACATGAGTCAAATTTTGTTTGATGGAAGTTGCGCACCAGTATAGCATGTCCATAGTCACGCTGTGTCTCGTACATCATTCGCCCGATCATTGCCAATCCTGTGACTTTTGGCGCATCAATTGTACAATCGGGGCGTTGCTCTAGATTGCATTCATCAATAAAGCGTTTAAGGAACACAACTCATGACTCTTGAACAAACTTATTCCCTCACCCGTGACGAGGTTGATTTTTTTACGGTGAACGGTTACCTGGGGCCGTTTCGCGCCGTCAGCGAAGACGAGATGGCGACCATTCGTGCCCAGATTGAGGCTGATGTGCTGACCACTGATGGCCCTAAACCAACCACCCGCATGGGGTCACGTCATATGGACCGCCGCGTGATTTACGACCTGGCGACGCATCCGGCCATTATCGAGCGCATGGCCTGTATTTACGGGCCGGATCTCGTGATGTGGGCGAGCAATCTGTGGTTGAAGAACCCCGGCGGCAAGGAAATTCCCTTTCATCAGGACATCAACTTCTGGCCGCTGGAACCACCGGTGAACATCTCGGCCTGGATCGCGATTGATAACGTCACGGTTGAGAACTCGTGTGTCAAGATCATCCCCGGCTCCCATCGCCAGACCATCCCGCACATTCAAGCCCGTGAAGACATGGCGTTTCAGGAAATGGCGGACCCGGCTCATTTCAATGTCAACACCGCGATTAACATGGAATTGCGACCCGGCGAGTTCTTCTTGTTTACCGAGCGCTTGCTGCACGGTTCGAGCAAAAATGAGTCGGATAAGCGCCGATTGGGAATGTCGATCCGGGTGACACTGCCGATTGTCCGCATGGACCAGGATAATCCACCGCTGCAACCGGGGCACACGGCAGTGCTGGCCCATGGCCGTGACCCGATGGGCTTTACGCGCTATGGCGGGCGGCCAGAGCGTTAAGCAGTTTGCGAACTGCGGTCCGAACACTATACTTCCATCGTGCTTTAAGGCGTATTCACACCACGAGGGATGAAAATCGTTTTTGACTCTGTACTGAGAACTTGGAACTCAGCACTTCTTTCAGGAGAGGACTCACCATGCCAGTGATTCAAGCACCATTATTGGATTCGATTGTCGATCATGTGTTACAGGCGGCGGGCGCACCTGAAGACTTTGCCCGCACCGTCGCTGAGCACCTGGTGGATTCCAACCTCGCCGGGCATGATTCACATGGCGTCCAGCGGTTGCCGCAGTATATTCAGGCCATTGATGACGGGCTGCTCATGCCCGCCAATGAACCCGTGATTGTGGATGAAACGCCAGCGGTCGTCCAGATTGATGGCAAATGGACCTTCGGGCAGGTGATCGCAAAATATGGCACGGAACTGGCGATTGCCAAAGCCCGAAGCACGGGTGTCGGGTTTGTCACCATGTATCATGAAGGCCACACCGGACGGCTGGGCACCTACCCGGAGATGGCAACCCGCGCCGGGATGGCCTGTGCTCTGTGGGATGGCGTGATTGGTGGTTATAAGGCCAATCAAGTTCCATTCGGCGGCAGTGAGCGCAAGCTGGGCGCGAATCCGATTGCGCTGGGTTTTCCGGGCGCTGAACAGGGGCCGATCATTCTCGATTACGCCACATCAATGTCGGCGGCGGGCAAGGTCGCGGTGGCGCGGGCATCAGGTAAGTCGTTACCGGGGGAGTGGATTGTCGATGGTGACGGCAATCCCAGCATCAATCCCGACGATTATTATACCGGCGGGGCATTGCGGCCTATGGGGTTGCCCGGCGTGGGGCACAAGGGCTATGCGATGGCGTTCATGGTGGGCCTGTTTGGCTTGCTGGCTTCCATGCGCTCCGATGTTGAGTGGCCGGGCGGTAATCGCTGGGGTACAGCGCTGCTGGTGATCGATATTGCCCGGTTTGGCCCGGTCGATCAATTCCGCAAGCAGGTCGATCAGGCGATTGGGTTTGTCAAAGCTGGTGAAGCTCAGGCTGACGTACGCTATCCCGGCGAATTTGAACGGCATAATCGGGAACACCGGCGGGCCAATGGCATCGAACTGCCGGAGTCGACCTGGGACGAAATTCGTGACTGCATCCGGCGCTTCGACCTGGAAGCGCAGCTGGCACCCCTGCCGTAAACGAGACGGGAGCAATTTTTGTTGAGCGATATTGTCATAGCGATCCTCCGTATCGGCGTTTTTATCGGCGGCGTGGCACTGGTCCTGTGGACCATCAGTCAAGCGTTGCGTTCCTTCGTGCTGCCGCGGGCTGACCGCTCGTTCCTGACCAACACGACGTTTCGAGTCGTGTACATGCTGTTCGCCAAACGCTTCAACGCCAATACGCCATTTGCCCGGCGCGATCAAATTCTGGCGATGCTCTCGCCGGTTGCCATGTTTTTGCTGCCGCTCGTCTGGCTGACGCTGATTACGGTGGGCTATGCGGCGATGTACTGGGCGCTCAACCCCGATTTGGGCCTGCGCGAAGCCTTGATCCTCAGCGGATCGTCATTGATGACGCTGGGCTTTGCCTTCCAGGATACCTTGCCGATGATCTTGCTGGCGTTTTCGCAGGCGGCATTGGGTATGATGCTGGTGGCGCTGTTGATAGGCTATTTACCCACGATGTACAGCGCTTTTTCGCAACGCGAGAGCATGGTCACCAAGATGGAAGCCTATGCGGGATCGCCCCCAGAACCGGCGGAGTTGATTCGCCGGATGGATTATATTCAGATGTTGAACAAACCTGAGGATATGCGCGTGTTCTGGCAGGATTGGCAGGACTGGTTTGTGCTCATTGAGGAGAATCACACGACACTAGCGCCGATGAACTTTTTTCGTTCACCCAAACCCGATCGTCACTGGGTCATTGCCGCTGGGGCCGTCCTGGATGCTGCCGCCATAATCGCCTCGTCGGTTGATGTCGACCGCGCCCGTCAATCCGGGCTGGCGATTCGGGCCGGTTTCCTGGCGTTACGATCCATCGCCGATTACTTCGAAATCGAATATGATCCAGAGCCGCAACCCGGCGACCCGATTAGCGTCACCCAGGAAGAGTTCGAAGCAGTGCTGGATAAGTTGGCGGCATTCGGCATCCCCCTCCATCCCGACCGGGCTGAATGCTGGGATCACTTTGCGGGTTGGCGCGTAAATTATGACGAGGTGCTACTGCGGCTAGCGTGGATTACTGCCGCGCCTTATGGCTATTGGAGTTCGGACCGCGTTCGTGAATGGCTGCCAGCTGACATTCCGCCGCCAGAGGAAAGCGCCCTCAGTCGCATTCGTGGCACTCGACGGGATGAGCAGCACGAGGAAGATGTCAAGCCTACGACATAAATTGATAAAGGCTGCCTACGCCCAGGGGTCGAACACGCAGGTGCGTTTATTTTGACCAACATCGTGGAAGTGCCATTCACCGCCCAGGTTGATCAACTTCACATAGCTATCTTCCTGGACATACTCGCTTCCATTGGATAGCTTATATTCCAGGCTTGTAATCACCACTGCGATGTTATCTTCCAGACATTCACGTATCGTTTCGGTCACAATAACCTCGTCAACCGCGTTCCACCAACCGATGTAGCCATCATAATCATAAACGAGCGTATTGCAGGTGTAATCGTCGTTCTGGAATCCCGCCGGACAATTCCAGCGGTCTTTGAATACATTGGTCAGATGCGACCAGGTAAAGCCGTAATCACGCGCTTTAATCGCGGCATAATAGTCCCGAATAAAATCTTCCGGGGACTGGTCAGGCGTGGCACCATCATCACCTGATAATGGACAACCAAACTCATTGATCCCCTGTCCGGTGCTACCTTCAAGCGGGCAGCTATCGTTGTTGTCCGATACGCCATCGTTGTCGGTGTCGGGACAGCCAAAGGTGGAAGCCGAACCAAACGCATTTGGACATTGATCGAACGCGTCGGTTAATCCATCACCATCTGGGTCCGGGTTGGGCGTGGCGTTCGGACAACCCTGCTCGTCGACTCCGAACCCGACATCACCCTGAATCGGGCAGGCATCCAGAGCATCTTCAACCTCGTCACCGTCCTGATCGTTGGGGTTGGTGGGACAACCGCGAGCATCAATACCATAGCCGACATCGGGTTCATTATGGCAAACGTCCACCTCATCGGTCACACCATCCCGATCTGAATCCGGTAAATTAGGATTGGTACCGGTATCCATCTCAACCCCATCAGTTAGCCTGTCGCCATCCGAGTCGCGTTCATTCGGGTCAGTACCTAGCCTGATTTCTTCTCCATCAAGCAAGCGATCCTTATCGGTGTCTTCATCGCGTGGTTTGGTATCATAGCGATCTATCTCATCACCATCAAGCAGGCCATCTCCATCAGTATCGGGATTGTTGGGGTCGGTGCGATGGGTCGCTTCCTGCGCATTCGTCAGGCCGTCACCATCCGAGTCGGCAGCAGCATAAGCAACGGCAGTCGCCGTCGCTTGTTCATTGGCCCGATTACGCCCATTGATCAGGAAGATTCCCACTATGAAAAGTGCGACAATCACACCGATGCTGGTTACCCACAACCATGATGTAGACCGGCGGGTTGGCTTCAATGGCACGCTATGCGGCGATAAGGAGGTTGTTTCGATACTTGCACTACCGGAACCAAGAAACGCCTTGACTGTCGGAATCAGATTGCTTTTCAGCGGTTCATAACTGTCACGAATATCGACCCACTGGTGGGTGGCATAGCCAAAGGGGATGACATCAGCCTCATCACCACTTGCCAGAACGAGAAAGATTTGCTTTTTTTGCGTCTCAGCGAAATCAAGTTCAGCCCGCACCCAGCGCGATTGGGCGGCACTGGGCGACAACAGACACACCAGGCACTGCGCCGACTTAATCGCATCCTCAATCGACCGCTTCCAGGACTCCGTACCCGGATGGATACCTTCGTCCGTCCACACCGCCCAGCCCTGAGCCTGTAGGTCATCCCGGACTTGAGCCATCAGGTGCAAATCGTCGCGGCTGTAACTTAAAAAAATATCTGGCATTAGATACTCAGTGTTAGGGGTTCGTTGGTCTTTTCACAGCAACTGAATGCGATCATCAACGGACCTAAAAAATTATTTTACGATAATTCTACACGGCCTGAGCAATACTGACCACTCAAATTAAAAACTGGCAAAATAGGGGCACAATCAACCATCATGCCCCTGACATACCATACCGAAGATTACTCTGTATATTGTGTGTCTGCCGCGCTCTTGAGCGATTCGTCTTCCATCGCTTTGTTGAAGGCTTCCGCCGTTTCATCCGATAGCGAGGTGTAGTACAGTGAACCACCAAACTGATTGAGCGCATCCGAGATGACATCAACCGGCCCGTCGGCCAGCAAGAACAACGCCGAATTGCCGGGCTTGAGTTCATCGCCAATCTTCTTGATAAATGCATTGTCGATGCCGATGTCGATGTTGCGGCCAAACAGGGCGCTGAGGCCCATCCCTAACAGGGCACCAAACAACGGGCCACCGAACAGAAAGCCGATGAGGATGCCCCAGAAGCCGCCGCTGGCGATGTTGCCACCTTTGACGGCGCTTTCCAGCGTTTGCCGAATCTTGACGTTCCCTTCCGCGTTTTTGAAGACGACGGCAGCATCTTCAACCCCAATCAGCGGTTTTTGTACGTGTTCCTGTTTGAGGCTCGCCACATGCGCCAGTGCCTCACCGGCCTTATCTTCGGTCTCGTAAGTGTAAACAATCAGATCACTCATCTCTGTACCTTTCGCTCCTTATCAACCGCCATACGATAAACGAAAAGCCAGTGGATTGCACGTTAAATTCGCGTAAAATCCTGATGCGCGGCTATGGCAGCGCTGCCGTACAGGTACGCGGCTGATAGCCCGCATCATGGTAGCGCCACGTTTGCGTGTTGGGGTCGGCCATGAGCTTGATATAGCGATCGGGCTGGGTTATCAAACGACCGGTAAACAGATGATAGGCCAGGTCCACGCGGACGACGGCAAAACCACTATCGGCACAAACGCGCTGCATATCCGACACCTCGGCCAGCCGCACGCTGTTCCACCAGTTGAGATAGCCGGTGTAATCATAATCGTTGACCGTCGGGACATTGCAGGCATATTCGCCCGCCACGTTGTAGATCGCCGGACAATTGAAGCGATTTTTGAAGGTGGTCGTGAGTTGTGCCCAGGTATTGGCGTACTGGCGATTGTTGATGCCATCATAGTACGCAGCAATCGCCTGCTCCGGTGCCAGTGAGATCTGCGTGGCGGGATTCACGGCCTGTACGTTGGGGTTGACCACTGCCGGTTGAACGACGCCATCAGTGGCCGGGAGCGTGGCAATGGAACCACAGACGATATTCACATTTGACGCTGCAATCCAGGTCGCAGGGGCCAGCGGACTGTTGGGCAGCAACTGGAGCCAATCGCTGGCCGCCGTGCGCCCCCATGCAACGACTGGTGTTTGCTGCGCCAGTTGACCGGTCACGAGCGCGGCGGTGTTCGGCTGCTGACGCAGGTTTGCCAGCGATACCTGGACAAAGCCACGGGCGACGGCTGGCATACTGCTATCCCAGACGGTACCTGTCCCGCAATCCGGCACCCCATCCTGGGCGGCCTGCACCAGCGTCATGGGGAGCAAGAAGACTAAACAGCAAACGAGCCAGATGATTAATTTTGTCATGTAGTTTCCTTTTGAACCAGTTTATGCCCAGGGATCGAACACACAGGTGCGCTTGTTTTCGCCGACATCCTGGAAGTGCCACTCGCCGCCCAGGTTGATGACCTTCACATAGCGATCTTCCTGAACAATCTGGCTGCCATTGAACAGCTTGTATTCCAGACTGGTCAGCACCACCGCGATGTCATCGACCAGACATTCACGGGTGGTCTTGGTCACATCCACCTGGTCAACCGTGTTCCACCAGCCAATGTAGGCGTCAAAATCGTAATCATTGGTGCTGCACGTGTACTTGTTGACCTTGTGCCCTTCGGGACAATTCCAGCGTTCCTTAAACACATTGGTCAGATGCGACCAGGTAAAGCCATAGTCGCGGTCCTCGATGGCCGCGTAGTAATCCCGAATGAAATCTTCCGGGGATTGGTCCGGTTCGTCCGGGTCAGGATCCCCGCCGCCTTCACCGGGAAGCGGACAACCAGCGGCATCAATGCCATGACCGGTGCTGCCCTGATGGGGACAACTGTCGTTATTATCGGGAATACCATCGCCATCGCTATCGGGACAGCCATTTGAACTGGCCGGACCCGCCTGATGGGGGCATTGGTCAGCAGCGCCCATCAGCCCATCGCCATCCGGGTCAGGATTAGGCGTCGCATTGGGGCAGCCCTGGCTGTTCACACCAAATCCCATGTCGCCTTGATTCGGGCAGGCGTCGAGATTGTCTTCAACGCCGTCGCCATCTTGATCAGTGGGTGTGCCGGGGCAGCCGCGGGCATCAAAGCCATAACCTTGAGCCGGTTGATTGTGACAGGCGTCCAGCCCATCGTTCACCCCATCGCGGTCGGTATCGGGCAAATTCGGGTCCGTCTGACCGCCTTCTACCTCAACGCCGTCACTCAAGCCATCGCCGTCAGTATCGCGCAGATTGGGGTCGGTGCGCAGCGCGATTTCCTGACCATCGGGCAGGCCATCTTCATCGCTGTCTTCGTCGCGGGGCTTGGTATCATAGCGGTCCACTTCGTCACCATCGGTCAGGCCATCACCATCGGTGTCGGGATTGTCCGGGTCCGTGCGGTGTGTGGCTTCCTGAGCATTCGTCAGGCCATCACCATCCTGATCGGCAGCGTTCCACTCCGCTGTTGCTGTGCCCGCGAGCGACTGCGCCGCCGCCACCGAGACCGCCGTGGCGGTGCGCTCCTGGGCAATTGCCTGGGCAGTCGCCGTCGCCTGGCTACTGGCTTGATTTTGCAGAAACGCATTGGCCGCCAGCGCCAACAGCAAACAGGCCGCCGCCGCCAGCGTCGCTGCCATCGCGGCCAGGGCGGTGGGGATGCGCGGTTTGGCATTGACGTTGCCGTTCAACGTTTGCGCCTGTGGCTGGCCGTTAACGTCCAATTCATAGCCATAGGTCTGGTTCGTACCGATCAGCGCCCGGCGGCGGGGTCCCAGCGGAATCTGAGTCGTGCCGCTGGTACCGGGTTCGATTGTGACCGGTTCAATCACATCAGGGACTTTCAGCGTGTCTTCAACGTCGCGCAAAGTCAGATGATAGGTCTGAACGGCGTTGCCCTGGTTGGCGATGTTGACGGTTACGATCCCCCGTCCATGAATCACGCGCGGCTGATTGTCGGATGTAAACTGAAAATAGGGCGCGATCACCATCTCACCTTGAAATTCGGTGGGTTGATCGGGCCGGACGGTGCTATGGACACGAACGGTAAACGGATGCCGCCCGGCACGGCTATTACTGGTGCGCGGTGGTGCGATACGCAGGTCAATCCGCTGGCGCTGGCCGGGCATCGTCTGGGCATCAGCGGCAGACATCGTAACCCATTCGGCGGGCAGACCCACTACTTCGACCCGGAAATGATCGACCCGATCACCCTGATTCAACAGCTCAAGCTGCGCATCCGCAACCTGGCCGGGTTCAACGGCCAGCTGGCTGGGTGTCATCGTCACCATCACCGGGCCAACCGGTACGCTGGGTGTCGGCGCCATCGGGGCCATCGGTTGTACCGATTGTGGGAATTGGGGCATGGTGCCCTGATGAAAGCCGGTGTCATCGTTGGTCACGCCGGGTTCAATTTGCAGCCAGTAATCGCCAATCCTGACGGTTGCCAGCGGCTTCCAGATCGCGGGCCGGTTTGGTTCCAGCTTTTCATCGCTCATGTAGGTGCCGTTGGTCGATTCGAGGTCGGTAATGCGATACAGACCATCGACCCCGCGTTCGATGCGGGCGTGATAACGCGACACACCGATCTTCTGGCTTTGCAACACCAGATCATTCTCGGCATCACGCCCGATGCGCACCACATCGGACTCCAGCGGCATGGTGCGCGTGGGTTCCTGTTTGTTGATAATGACCAGTCGGTCCTGGTCGGCATTGCTGGCGGTGATGGGCGTGTGCTGGGGCGGTTCGGCGGGCAGCGGTTGACTCATCAGATAGGTCACGAGGCTGTCCTCGCGTTCGGGTTGGGTCACCACATTTTCGACTTTGCCCCGGGCCAGGCCGCTCAGGACTGATGCCAGTGCCCGGTCAACCTCATAAGCCGTTTGAAAACGATTGTTCGGCTCTTTTGCCAGACACCGCTCGATAATTTGCTGGATTCTGACCGGAACCGTGCCACGACTCACGCTCTCCATTTTGGGCAGCGGCGACCGCGTGTGCATCTGAATGGCTTCGGGCAAGGTACGGGGGTCAAAGGGACGCATCCCGACGACGAGTTCATACAGCACGACGCCCAGCGCATATATATCCGTGCGCTGATCGACCCGTTGGCCCAGGCATTGTTCTGGCGACATATATGGGAACGTTCCTTTGGCGACACCCGGGCTGGATTCCACGATGTTTTCAGCGAGTTGGGCCAGACCAAAATCGGCCAACAAAATGTTGAACGTGGAGTGTTTACCGGGTGTGGTCGCCGGGCGCAACAGCACGTTATCCGGTTTTATATCACGGTGCACCATTTGTTGGTCATGGGCATAATGTAGGCCGTCGGCCATCTGCCGGACGAGTTCCACCGCTTCGGGCAGTTGAATAATCTTGTCCTGGGTCTCAAGATGGTGCAGATATTCGCGGAGGCTCCCACCCGTGACGAGTTCCATCACCAGAAACAACTGACCGGCTTCGAAACTGGCCTGATAGATGTTGACGATGTTGCCATGTTCCAGCCGGGCAATGGCCCGCGCCTCTTGCAAGAATCGCTTCTGGAACGACTCACGGGCTGCCAGGTGGGGATGCATCATTTTGAGGGCGACTCGCCGCTGCAACGTGATGTCGGTCGCTTCATAGACGGAACCCATGCCGCCATGCCCCAGTGTCTTATCCAGGCGGTAGTTTCCGACCATTTTGCCGATCATATCATTCATATTACTGGCCTTCCGTGCTGTCGGCTGGCGCGCCGCGACAAGCCGATCTTGCTGAATATCCCAAGTTTACTGCTAATGAGAATATGAATCAAATGACCCCACCGGGCACTCAGCGGGGATATGGAGGAAGTTAATGGGCCAGAAAAGCTCATCCAAGTTTTTGTCTATGTTTTTTTGTCGTGGTCATCATCATCCTAGCATGAGTATTCGGAACGACACCCCCCCCGAATGTGGGGTTTATGTTACACTCGCGGTGGATTTCACCCGCACTGTGAGGCTAAATAATGACTGAACCGCTCGAACTCCCCGGCAATTTTGATCCGGCTGTCTTTTTGCCCGCCAACATCACCGAGAACGGCACCTTCCACGAATCGCGCCAGGGCGCCAGCCTCGCCGAAGCACTGGTTGCCAATGGCACGCCGGCTGACCTGGAACTGGCCGAGCAGGTGCTCAACGCCACGCTGAATTGTCAGGAGCGCCACCCGGATGACCCGCATTATGGCAACTTCTACTGGATGGCTGAGGACGCGGTGGTAGGTGATCTCAACGCGGTGGAGTTCAACCTGGAGCGGCTGATTCCGATGATGTTGCAGCATAGCGATCGTTTACCTACAGCGATGCAGGAGCGGGTGCTGGATGCTATCCGGTTAGGGCTGGACGAGATCCGCAAACTGGATGTCCATGTGGCCTATTCGAACATCACTATGCTCGATATTTTGAACTCGTGTCTGGGCGGCGAACTGATTAAGGACACAGCGATCGCGCAACGGGGGTATGACAAGCTGGTGAAATGGCTGGTCTTCACCGACCAGAGTGGCATCCCGCGTGAATACAACAGTCCGACGTATACCCCGGTGATTATCCGGGCACTCAAGCGGCTGACCGACCTGACAACACACGAGCCGACGCGCATTAGGGCACGAACCCTGGCGGCACGGCTGGCGTTGTCTGCCGGATTACACATTCACCGGGCGACGGGTCGCTGGGCAGGACCCCATAGCCGCGCTTATCAACCCTCAGTCGTCGGTGAACGCCCACCTGAAATCGAGATGTTCCAGGAATGGGTAGCCGATGGGACGCTGCCGGGGTGGGCGGCTGATTTGCTAGCGCATCCATCAGAACCGTTTGTCGTCAATGAAACGGCCAGCATCATTGAGGGACTGGGCCTGACGACCTATCAGAGTCCGTCATTTGCACTGGGCGTGGCGTCGAAAGAGTATGGGGGGCAGGCCGATGTTCTCATGGCCCATTATGTCCGTGAAGGGGCTGAACGTCCGGGCGTGCTGTACACACGCTACGTGATGGATGACAAATGGCTCGGTGATTTTTACCACGCCACTGACCGCACCAAATCACGCAACCTGATCGAAGAGGGCAAATTCTTCGGCGTGCAGCAGGGGAGTCGGGCCATTGGTCTGTACGCACCGCAAAACATGGGACAGTGTCACAGCGCGAAGGCCACCTTCATCTTTACCGAGCGCGACAAAATTGATGAAATCTGGATTGACGAGCAGTTGGTTGAGTCCCTGCCAGTCGCCGTTCCCGCCGGAGCCGTTGTCGTGATCGGTAGCGGCAACGCCTTGATCGCCATCCAACCCTTGAGTCGGACTGACGCCGGACGCGATGCCCCAATCCAGCTGGTCGAAAAACAGGGTGATCTGGTTCTGGAAATCTACAACTATAAAGGGCCGGAGAAAGCGTTCTGGGAAATGCGGTCGACCTTGAATCCATTCTTTCGTGGTCCTGCCCGCGTAGGCGTGTACGTCGAATTGGCGGAACGATCAGCTTATGCCGATGGGCGTGCCTTTGGGCAGGTAGTCGCCAGCGGCACCGTGCGTGATGAAGCAGCGGCACCGTTTACGACCGATTTCGCCAGCGAACGTCCCTGGACGGTTGAATATGAACGGGATGGCGAACGCCTGGGAATTGAAGTGGATTTGATGGCATGGGCACTCAAACGCCGGTGGACGCAGGCGGGTGAACTCGGCTGGCCGATGCTGGATGCACCCAGCGCAAGCCAAACCAATACGGGCGAAGTCAGCGTGGGCGACGCGGTACTCAATTGTGGCGAAGCGGCGGGCTGGCTCTATGCCAGTCCCACCGGGCAGCGCTGGGTCGCGGGCTATCATGGTCCCGAATCCGCACCGCTCAAGTTGACGGTACCGGCGGGCACGGTCGAAATTGAGTCGATGAGCACCGGCACTGTTGTCTGGGATAACGGCGTTGTGACGGTTGAAGCGGTTGATTTGGCGGGTACGCCGCATGTTATCGGCGGACGGTTGGCAGCGGCAGCTATGCTACAATCATAGATAATACATACCGACTGAGGTTATCGTATGCAAAACGCAGCTATTCGAACTGTATTTGGAATAATCACCGATTTTTTGGCGTCAGACCCGTCGCCTGAAGACATCATCGCTTTTCATCTGCCAGATGATTTGCAGGCTCGTGTTGACGAACTCGTCGAACGTAACGGTGAGGGTCAATTGACGTTTGATGAGCAACAGGAACTTTTTGATTTTATGCGTGCCGATGAGATGATGGCATTGCTAAAAGTTAAGACCAGGCCAAAACTTCAGAAAGCTGACCAGTGACGATTACGGCAGAAAATCGTCAGACCATTCGGAATCTAGCAGGCAATTGCTGTGAGTATTGCCGTGTAAGTGAAGACGGGAGATTTTCAAAGTTTCAGATTGATCACATTATCCCTATCAAACACAGTGGGAGCGATGCGATTGAGAATTTGTGTCTTGCCTGTTTGAAATGTAATAGTTACAAAGGGCCAAATGTAGCAGCGTTGGATCCAGTGACTGGGACTGCGACAAAATTGTTTAATCCACGCCAGCAACAATGGGACGATCACTTTCTTCTCAATGCTGATCGAACAATTACCGGAATCAGTCCCGAAGGGCGAGCTACTGTGACTGTTTTACGCATCAACGAAGAAAGTCGTGTCCAGCATCGGCAGGAAGCAGCAACGCGAGGATTATACCCCTGTCAAGATAATTGATCGCAACATCTCCCACAGATTACGCTAAAAAAGGATACAATGGAGCACAGTTCACACTGAGGAGGTGCAGCCATGCCCAAAAGCCCTTACGATTATTCGACCCGGCAGGGGGTACGCCCAGTTTCTTGGAATGAGTTTCATGGCATCTGTAAGGGACTGGCCGTCGCCATCGCACCGTTCGCACCTGAGATTATTTTACCGGTGGGGCGGGGTGGACATTATCCCGGCACCTTGATCTCGCATCTGATCCAGGCCGAGATCTACCCGGTGCGCGTCTCCCGGCGCGTGAACGACATCGTAAAGTTCCAGACCCCGCAGTGGCGCTTGCGCCCGCCGGAACTGGTCCAGCATCATCGGGTGCTGGTCGTGGATGAGATTTGCGGCAGCGGCGAAACGCTCAACATGATTAAGCATGAGGTCGAAAATATGGGCGCAGCGGCGGTCCGCACGGCGGTCATGTACGCGCATAGCTGGGGTACGGACATCCCGGACTACATCGGCCTCATCAGCGATGAACTGCTGCTCAACCCCTGGGACCGCGAGATTTACGCTGATAGCGAGTTTCGCTTCCACCCCGAATATATCATCGCGCTGCGCGAACAGGGCGTTGAACCCCAGGACGATCTGCTGATTGACGCCCCAGTGGTCAAGGCGGTGAAAGAAACTCGTTAGAGAACAGTAGCTATTCTGTGATGTGTGAAGAAGAAATTTTATGATAGAGTGATAAATAGAATTATCATTTCCGATATACGGGGAATTAATAAGAATGGCTACTGAAACCCCTCAGATTATGTGTCCTCACTGCGGTCAGAATTTTGAGCTAGATGCTGCATTTGCCGAAAATTTCGAAAAAGAAAAAAGAGAGGCAGTCAAAAAAGCAATAGCAACTACCAAGAAAAAAGCGGACGAGGATTTGGAGGAACTGGAAGAAAAGTTTGCTCAAGAGCGCGATGAACTCACGAAGAAAATTGAAAAGGAGACTCAGGAGGCTTCTGAAAAGAAATATCAACTTGAATTAGCCGCCAAAGATGAGGAAATGAAGCGTGTCCAAAAGCGCCTAGAGGAGCTTGAAAAAAGTACACGACAAGGCTCGATGGAACTTCAAGGTGAAGCTTTAGAAGTTCATGTCAAATCAATATTAAAAGAATGCTTTCCAATAGACTCGATTGATGATGTTAAGAAGGGTCAATCTGGCGCAGATCTTATTCACACCATTATTAACCCACATGGTCAGCGCTGTGGCAGCATCATCTGGGAAACAAAGAATACGAAAAACTGGAATAAGAGTTGGACATCAAAAATCAAGGAAGATGCTTCACGTGCCAATGCTCAACTCAGCGTGATTGTTTCAATGGCGCTTCCCGATGGCATTAGGACGTTCGATCTCTTAGATGGAGTTTGGATTTGTAGTGTTGAAGCCGCACCCGCTCTTGCCCGTGTTCTGCGCGAACAGCTATTACAAATTACGAATTTGCAACGGGCTATGGACGGGCAAGGCGACAAGATGCAAACTGTGTATTTGTATCTGACCAGTACCGATTTCAAAGATCGTGTAGGCAGAATGGTTGACACTTGGCAATCGCTCAGAGGGCAAATTGACTCGGAAGAGCGGGCGATGAAAAAACAGTGGAAGGAACGCCGCAAACAGCTTGATGTCATGATTGATGTGACAACCGATATGTATACCGATATTTCCTCGATAATTGGGGCGGATATGCCACAGGTTGAAGGGTTATCTTTAGAAGCATTACCAGCGGGCAGCGAAGCATAATTTTTTATAGTTAAGTTGACAAATCATTTGGCAGATACCGTTGACGTAATCCCCAATTAAACCTTTGATGAAACATGGGACACCAGCAACGGCACCTGCCAGCGCCAATGACGATGCTTGTAGTAAATGTCAGGCGGGTGTCGGTTTCGCCTCACCAACAAGGCGCGTGATAACTTTCCAGAACGCTTCCTGGCTCGCCTCATCCAGGAAATGCGCATCCTGCTGGATTGCCACCGGACCGACCACCTTGCCGGAGCGCGACGCGAAAAAATGCCCGGTTGTGTGATCGTCATAATCACCAGCCGCAATATAACGGCGGGCGCCGTCTTCAAGTGATTGCGACATGCCCAGCAACTTCATCGTTGGCCCCATCAAATGGCGCATCAAGAACGGCAAATTACGTCCAAAGCTGGTAGCGGGGACACTACCCGGCGAAACGGCGTTCACCGTTATCCCTGCGGGCAACCGACGGGCGAGGGCGGCGGCCCACCACGCCACATAGACTTTCGCCGTGACGTAGATACTCATCGCGCTGGCTTGATAGGGCGGTTGGTAACGCGCAATCGCTTCTAAGGCGGCCTCCAGATCACCATTAAAATGATTGTTCGCAAAGTTCGCGAAGTTGGGAATACTCATGCCCGGCATCTCCCCCGCGCCCCTTCGGAACCGGCAATCACGATTCGGGCGTGGTCAGACAGCAACTGATCTTCCAGCAAGCGCATCGTCATGACATGATGACCAACCAGGGTTGACGCAAAAGTCAATTCAACGCCATCGGCATTATAGGCCCGTTCGGTCCCGGTGCTCATCCCGGCGTTTAAGATGAGCAAATCAATCTTCTCATTGCGTTCCTTCAGCACATCCGCTGCTTGCTGAGCAGATTGCACTTCGGCGACATCAACCGCCAACGTGTCAAAGACATCCTGACCCACACGCATCACCAACTGGGCCTGCGCTGCTTCCCCTTTTGCGGTGGTGCGGGCGGCGAGTATGACTTTGCTGTAGCCAGCCTCAGCCAGCAGCGCTGCTGTCTCGAAGCCAATCCCCGAATTTGCGCCCGTTACCAGGGCGATCTTGCCATTCAACTCACTCATTTCCACACTCCTTATTTAATCGTAATCAACGTGGTTACGAATTGATCCAAAAAAAGGGGTTAACCAGTCGTTTGCTCTGCGTGCCGCTGCCACATCTCAGTTACCAGGTCCGCCAAAGTCTTCTGGGCGAAAATCGCTTCCATTGCGGTTTCAGCATTGTCATAGACCTCTCCCAGCACGGCCTGAATATTGCCACCACACGGACACAGTTGATTGGGCTGGTTGGGATGCATGGGAAAAACACTGTCTTGCTTGAACAACCGATACACATCGAGCAGGGTAATGGCTTCGGGTGACTGGCCCAGTTTGACACCGCCGCCCACGCCCGGCTGCGAAACCACCAGACCGGCCTGCCGCAGCGTGCTCAGGATACGGCGAATCACCACCTGATTGGTGTTGACGCTCTGGGCGATCTGTTCAGACGTAATGGGTTCGTCCAATCGCATCGCCAGCACGCTCAGGATATGTATGGCTACGGTAAAACGACTGTTATTCACGTGATCTTTGCACCTCAATCCGTAACTACGGTAGTTACAAATAGGGCATCTGTCAAGCATTCGCTCAGATCTCTTATCGACTTTAAATAAACACTTGCTCAAAACTGCTTGACAAACCGCTTCCTGATTTTGGTTTTTTCAAATTTGAATAGATCATCGCGCTGTAACTGCAAAAAGCGATTTTGAGACAAAGTAGCCACATCAAGTGATAAATTATGCCCACGTCACCTAAAATGTGAGTTATGTAATCGTGCGACCATTACCACAACGACTACAAATGCTCATATGATGGCTATGTCGTTGCTTTTATCGCAGCGGCTGAAAACACAGTAATTTCGATCAAGCAGCCGGAAGCAAGTTCTCCTTGGACATGCTTTCGGCTTTTAAATTTGCCTTAGAAGGGAATTCTGCAATGACTCACAGTCGAAATCTTTATAGACTTGCTGCACTTGTCGTCTTTGTGCTCTTCATATTCACATCATCTATCGTCGCACAAACTCAAGATAATTCAGACCGATATCTGATGGCGTATGTTGGCTCACCTTCGAATAATATCATACTGGCTGAGTCGCATGATGGGAATAATTGGGTAACTTCAACAACATCTGAACTCACTTTGGTGGGTGTAGGCAGCGCTGCTGGGGAAGGGCATCGCAGATTGATCGCCTGGGTGAGCAATGGCGGAGCCTTAGAATTCATTGACTTTCGCTTACCTTTTCTAAATAATCCCGTCCCCTTAGATCTTTCTCAGCTAATGGTCAATAGAGACAGTCTGGGGCCAATTCAACCAACATCGGCCCCGGTTGTGGTAAGAGGCGCCGATGTCGGTGACTGGATATTTGCTTTCCAGGTGCAGCATTCCGATATCGTGCTGTATGCCTATGATCTTGATGAAAGTGTTTATCAGCGCATAGAGACCACCTTTGGAATTCCAGGGCGCGATTCTATTCCATCGGTGCCGCCCGCTCTTATCCGTCTTGGAGATCAAATCGTGATTGCCTGGACGCGACCGGGCAGTCCAAATGCAGTGACTTATGTGTTTGGCACCATAGATGATGCGAACAGAATAACATGGATGCCTGTTCGGGAACTCCGTATCCCAGAAATTAGTGGATTATGGGCCATGAATTGCTATAGAGGCAACTACAGTCCAACATTGACACATGATGGCAGTAAAATCTACCTGTCAGTGACTCGCGCGACTTGTTCTGGCTCACTTCGCTATCAAATTGCTACCATCTATCAATCAACCAGTAACCATGGTTGGAGTTTCTTTCTCACAACCCCTCGCGTACCAGTGGGGGCCGAGTTGGTGCGTGTCGCAGGCCGGGGCGACGAAAATCTGTTAGTCGCATTTCCACAGGTTGAAAGACTTCGGTTATACCGCCAAAATAGCTGGCAAGATATGCCTGATCCTTTTGCCATCAATCCAGCGCCATTGCCGTTTGCACTGCTGTCCGCACCAGCACCTTGTGTACCCGACCTTGCCATCAATGAAGTGTTAGTCTATCCTCCGGATCCTACGGAACGAGACGATATCAACGTTTTGGCTACGATACGTAATGATGGTTGCAGTGCGGCATCGAGAACCAACATGACTATCCGCATAAGCGATGAGGCGATGAGCGAAGAATACACTATCCCCAGATTAGAGTCATTCCAACGGACCATTCAACTACGTGAAAGCCACCAGTATTCTCCACAGGCTTATGCCCTCCGCGTCGTCGTTGATCCCGATAACAGAGTCGCCGAATGGAATGAAGACAACAACACATACGATGGTAGGATTACTGTCTCAGAGTGCAAACCAGATTTGGTGATTTCTGAGCTTTTGGTCAGGCCTCGCAACCTGACAACTACAGATCGAATCTATATCGGAGCAATGGTAACAAATGTTGGGTGTGCTCGTTCACGCCGAACGACCGTTAATATTCGCATCGGTGGTGAGTCAAGTGGAACTGAATTCCCGGTAAAGGCCCTGTTGCCAGGACAACGAGACGTTCACTTTAGAGCGCATACATCGTTTTCAGAAGGCAATCATTGGGTAAATGCAGTGGTTGATCTTGGCAATATCGTCAATGAGTTGGATGAAACCAATAACCTAATGAGGCGAAACCTTAGGGTGACACGATAGCATTCTCTGAGAACATAGACACGATCACAGGTATTCAGCCCCTCCTCGTGAGGGGCTTTCCAACTGATTTAGTGTCACTAACCAGAACGGGCGCTCGATTCTGCAAGGTAGTTTTTCGAATCACAAACTTTCATATTCAAATCAGTCAAGACAAATAAAAAAAGCAGTGGAGAAGTCCACTGCTCAGTATTCTGATTGAATTCGATTGTCAGCCATACGTTACGCTCGTGTCGAGAATTTCGGCAGTTCGAGCGTTTGCGTAATCTGGCGGGCCGTATGCGTAATGCGTTTGGCGGTTTCAGGCCGATGCCGGTAAATCAAAGCCCACACCAGCAGGAAGATCGTCGCCAGCGTGAAGAAGCCATGCAACACATAGATCGGCCCTACCGGTAGGCTCACGATATACAACCAGTGAATCGCGTTGCCGATGTTGTTCAGCACCAGCGCGCCGATACTGTACGATTCCATGTCTTTCGTCAGGAAGGCCTTCACAACCATGTTCAGCGTCGCCATGATAAAGATCAGGCTGGACGCGGTCCCGGCGAAAAATTGCAGTTCATCCATTTCCATTGGATATTCTCCTCTCGATAAAAAGCGAGACGCTCGTGGGTCTCGCTGGTTCACGTTCAATATGCGCTTGGCTAAGATCACAACTTCAGGCCTTGAGTTCGGCCATTCGCTGCGCCACCACCTGTTCAATCTGCTGCTTACTCGGCGCTGACGTGTTGAGCAATTGCGTAAACGCCAGCCGATGCAGCCGCAGGACTTCGACATTATTCAGCGCCCGGACCGTGGCGATGCGGCGACCTTCGCGCTTGACCAGGCCGACTTCACCAAAGTAATCGCCAACCCCCATCTGCGCCACTGCGTGTTCGTTGCCGCCCGCGTCGGCATAGACCACTTCGACCTCACCCTTCGAGATGATGAAGAAGCTATCAGCAACGGCTCCCTGCGCGATAATCGTCGCGCCCGGTTTGTACCGCAGCGGTACCAGGTCTGGCGTCACCGCCACCAATTCCTGCGTCGTCAATTGTGGCAGCGCCCGCTTCAGATAACGATCATAAGCGCGGCGTAGCTCCAGCAAGAAACCGATCAACGCTGGCACGGTCACAATCGTGTTGTAGTAGAAGTGCAGATAGGGACGGGCGGGCAAATACGCATTCAGGGCTGGAAAGAACGTGCCGATCAAGCCGTTTTTCGCCACAATCCCATACTTACCGGCAACATCATAGAAGGTCAGGTCCGCCGCCTGTAACCCCACCGGATAGGCTGTCACCAGATTGCCATCAGCGATCGTCGCCCAGATTTGCCGGAACCCTTCATAAGCCGGAACCGGGTCCAGGAAAAACGTATAGCTGATGAAGAGATGCTCGACCGTATGTACACTGGCCCAGAAAATTGAGACCCACAGCCAGCGGTTACGGGGAAATTGCGTCAACAGCATTAAGGTCAGCAACCAGCCGATAATTTCCCAGACCAGATGGACGATTTCCAGGTCAAGCTGCCCGAATACACCGCAGGCGTGCGGACCCGTCACCAGTTCACCACTACTGTCACGCAGCGCTTCACCGCTGGCATTTGGCTTCACGATGGTCGCAGCTGACAGGCCGGTTGCCGGGGATGCCGGGCTACGCAAACCCGCATCAATCGCCCGCTGAGCGCTAATCGTGTCATCAACTGGCGGCGGGCAGGCTAACGTGCCATTGGTAAACGTTAACGTTGCGACCTGGACCACGTGCTCACCAACATGACCGATTTGCAGGAACATGACGACCCCGAAAATCGCGATCCAGTGATAGTGTTCGATCTTCCAGATGCTTTCGAACATCAGCACCGGCAGCCAGGGCAACAATCCAAACAGGGCGATGATGTAGAGCGGTTGGCTCTGCGCGATCATGCCCAGTTGCAGGATAAATGATGCCGCTGCCGTGCCCAACACAACCGTGAGCGGAATCCGCTTGAAACTCGCGAAGTTCTTGAAATTGCGCGTAAATGCCTTCATGATTAGCGATCTCCCCGCCGTTTGCGTCGGATCGGTACGATAAATGCGGCATCCACCGCGATTACGATCAAGATGGACAGGATCAAGATGGGGAAACGGGCCACCCAATCGGCATGCGAGGCTTTGGTTTCCGCCGCGAGGACGCTACTGACATTCATCAGCAGCACCGTGAGTAGGACGAGCACAGGACGTTGATGCATGCGGTTGTGCTCCTTTAGGGCATCCAGTGCAGATGCACGGCGTTGTGAACGAGCATGATCCGAACTTCATGGGAACCACCCGCGTACTGTTGCTCGTAGGGCAGGCCGCTGCGTTTGATGTACGTCATGATGGCGTCGCCATTGGCATCAACCCGGAGTTGAAACTCATTGACACCGCGCAACAAACCCTGTTGGACCAACCGTTGCATCAAGATGCCATTCAGGCCGCTTTCAACGTACCGGGGGGCAATGTAGAACGCCGGCTTGGCGATCACTGGCAGTTGCGAATCGACGATATGGTAAAAGGCGTAGCCGATGATCTCGCCCGCGATGGTTTCCACGACAAACGTTACCCCTTCGTCGGGCCGCAAGGTGCAAATGCGGTTGAGGGCGCTGCGAGTGGGTTGCGGGTCGGGCAGGTAGAAGTAGCCCGTGCTGGTTGAGACGTAGTTGCCGTTTGCGATCCGCGCGGCATCTTCGGGACGTGCCCGGCGAATTTCGGCCCGGGTACCATCTTTGAAAATCACTTTGCTCATGGTCATGATGACCGCCTCCTTGTGGTTGATTGATGCTCAAACTATAGGCGATCACCCTGGGTGGAAGTCACCCCCCTCAGAGGTAGTCAACAGGTAGGCTGATTATCTTGAAAATATCTGGACGCAAAATATTGGTGGAGCGCGGGGTTTATTCGCGGGTAATTGGCAGGCGGATCGTAAAGCTGGAGCCGTGCCCTGGCTGGCTGTCAGCCACGATCATGCCTTGATGCAGGTCAATGATGACCTTGGCAATTGATAATCCCACGCCAAAGCCAGCGGAGCTGTGGGAGTCATCGACGCGATAAAAGCGGTCAAAGATACGGTCGAGCGCAGCTTCCGTCATCCCAATGCCATTGTCATGAACCTCAATAATGGCGTAATCACAATTATGTCGGGTCTGTATCGTGATGGAACCTGCTTCCGGGGTGTATTGGGCCGCATTTTGCAGAATAGCATAGAAGGCTTGATTCAGGATTTCCCCATCCGCCCGGATGGCGGGTAAGTCCGGGTCCGGGTCAAATCGAAGTCGATGCTGCTTTTGTTCCAGGGAGCGTTGCAATGATTGTGAGGTCGCCTCCAGCAAGTTGTTCAGGTTGACAGCTTGTAAATTCAACGCCGTGGCCGAATCGAGTTTCACCATCAGCAGCAGATCGTCCACCAGCCGGGTGATTCGGCTTACCTGCTGATTAATCGTCTCCAGCTTTGCGGACTGCTGGTCTGCGGTTGCGGCGCGTTCGATAAAATAAGTTGCATTCTGAATAATCGTCAGCGGCGTGCGAAATTCGTGGGACGCATTTTGGACAAATGTCCGCAATACGTCCGTCTGCGCCTGTTCCAGTCTTAGTGCGAGAGTCGCTTGTTCAAGCTGCTTGCGGGCGGTAATGTCACGGACCGCCACAACGCGGACTTCTGCATTATTATAGGATACCGTTTTTGCCTGAACCTCAGCCGGGAATTCTGATCCGTCCTTGCGCACACCAATCACCTCGTAGGGTTCTTCGTATCCGGTCCGAATGTGCAGTGCCGCCAGCTCGTAAAATTCCGGCAGGATCAGATCATGAATTGTCAGGCCATCAATTTCCGATTGCTCATAGCCAAACATGTTCAGGGCTGCGAGATTGGCATCCACGATGCGTCCGCCCTCATGGATTGCGATGCCTTCAAATGTCAGGCGGGATAGCTCACGAAACCGCGCTTCGCTTGCCCGCACTGCTGTAGTCTGTTCAACAAGCTGGGCATTGAGCTGCGCCGTTTTATGCATCTGGTCGGCCAGGGTCGTCGCTTGCTGCCGATATTTAAGGCCGATTATGAGCGCATCGTAGCTTGCTTTGTGGCTTCTGTTGGCAATGCGCAGCAGCATCGCAATCGCCAAAAAAGTAGCCAGGCCAAGCGTTGTATGTTCTGATGTCCCTTCAAACAAAAAGCGGGTCGCGATGGGAACCAGCGTCACAACCATGTAAACGGCATAGGACGCCTTATTCAGCGTGTGCCCCACCAGGGCCGCGGCGACCGTCACCACAGCAATGAATACGAAGCCAACCTGATGAAATCCTGAGTCGCCCGGCCACATGACCTGCAGCCCAGCGCTCCAAACCAGGGCCGTCAGCGCCACAAACCAGACATGCTCCCTGGCCCACCGGGTAATCGCCTGCGCAGTCATCGGTCTAGGAGCGGCGTGATACTTTCGCGAATGCAGATACCGTGCGACCTGCACCAGCCCACAGACGCCAAACCAGATGATTATTGTAGATGGAGCCACCACCGGCCTCATGAATATTGCCGCCACGATCCCGGCGAGAAGTTGACCAATCAGCGCATTTTTGTATTGTGAGTAGATTTGTTCAACCTGCGCTGCCCGGACCTGGAGTGCGGGTATCGCGTCGCGTTCCGTGTCGACGGTGGTCGGGGCTGTTTGTTCAAGCATACGGTGATCCTTATGACCGGCTCTGATGGCTGTTGGCCTAAACTGAGTGTCTGAAATAGGTCAATTTCCCAGCAAAATAGTAATGACGGATATGCCATCAATCGTTTCCCCCCGAATGGGTGGTGACTTCCCCCTAGCATACCGCATATAGTGGAAACGTAATCATTTAGATGGCGCGGTGCCATAGGGAGTAACCCCATGTTGTCATTTGACTCTTTGAGTGCAATCCAATCTGAACGGCACAACGACTTCCAACGTGAAGCCCACCAACGGAAGCTGGCGCGACAGGCACAGGCTAGTCACAAGCCGAACCGCTGGCAGTGGTTGAACGGACTACTGGCTGCGCCCGCGCAATCGGTAGCTGACGTGCGCGAGACGCTGGAACTGCCCAAACTGACAACCCAGGAAGTGCGTGCTGTCTAACCGCAGGTATCCACAATAAGAATCAAGCCGCTGGTGATTTGCTCCGGCGGCTTTTGATTCCGGTTGTGCAGATTGAAGGTTGCAAAAACGTGTTACCCGAATACCTACGCCTGATGCTCAGCAGCGACTTGACGAACGCGATTTACAGGTTCATAATGGCTCTTAGAAGATCAATCCAGAGATGACTTGCCAATCGTGTAAGGTTTAAATTGTGCTGACGGAATCACAGCTAAAAGAATTTACGACCAGTGGCTTATTGAAACTGGAGGGCGTGTTACCTATTGAGGCAGTTACCGCCATGCGTGACCGGGTGTGGCAATTCCTGGAAAAGCGCGACGGCATGCTGCCGGATGATCCCACTAGCTGGCGCGGCAAGGAACTGGCGACGATCAAGGGGCTGGCAAATGGGAAAACGTTCGATGCCATGCTGGCAGATGACGTCCTGACGGCGGTTCGGGAACTGGTGATGGGGCAGTCGGCTGCGCGCCGGGCCGGAACATCGCGGCAATTGCTGGTCACATTTCCCAATGCCGACCAATGGGTGGTGCCCCACCGCAACTGGCATTATGACCTGCAAGCATTACCTGCCGGTTCGGGTCCGCCACCCGGTGTCCAGGTTTTCGCTTTTTTGAACGCAGTTCGTCTTCGAGGGGGTGGCACCGTAATCATTGCCGGGTCCCATCGCTTGCTGAACGATCTATCCCAGAGCATCAGCCCATCGGTCATGAAGAAGCGCTTGCCCCGCCGGTCAGACTACTTTCGTGCCTTGTTCAATCCAGATGACAGCGACCGGCAACATTTTATGACTGAATCAGCTCAGATTGGGGAGGTTGCGGTACAGGTGGTCGAGATGACCGGTGAGCCAGGCGATGTTGTGTTGATGGATATGCGGTTACTGCACACGCAAGCGCCTAACGCGCTGGACACACCGCGCATGATGCTCACCGAACGGCTCCTGGTTGAGCACGGCTAGCGTGGTTGTGCGCAATTGTTCAACCTCACCCCTAACCCCTACCAAATTGGAGAGGGGAGCCAAGCGGAGCGCAGCGGGGTGAGGTACTTAGGCGGATTGTCCAGATGGAGGTAAAACATTTGAGGGCACATTTGACGTCCTTACATATATTTGGCAGCAAATGGCGGTATCTGAAGCGCTATTTTCCAACTCTTGAGGCTTCATCTCACTTCCCCCCGAACGGGTGGTGACTTACCCCTGTCAACTCGCCTATAGTATGAGGGTAATCCATTAGATGGCACCATGCCATAGGAGCACCACCATGTTGTCATTCGAAGTCATGAGTGCAATCCAATCGGAGCGGCAAAAAGACTTCCAGCGCGAAGCCCAACAACGGCGGCTGGCGCGGCTGGCGCAGGCGAATCACAAGTCGAACCGCTGGCACTGGCTGACGCAACTGCTGGCCGCACCCGTACAAACGGTTCATGAGGTGCGCGAGACGCTGGAACTCCCACAATTATCCGCCGAGGAATTCCTGGTTTGGGAGCAACGCCAGCGCATGTACAAACGCATCGCGCAGGGGAATGCCCTGGCCGACGCCGAAGTCTATAGCGATCAGCTGCGCAATGGCCGTTAACCGCTTGATCGAGCCAAAACAATAAGTCGCTGGTCAAAATGGCTGGCGACTTTTTGATTCCACGCCCCCAGGAAATATGTTCAAGCTAATTTAGACCATTATAAGCATTTATGGACCATAAACACCGCAAAATGCGCTATAATGAGCGGGGAAGGAAAACACCTTACATGGGGCACAGGAAATAGAGTGATGAAAAATATTGAACGGATTGCCGACTTCTTTTACACGAATCCCGGAGGGTTTTCGCATCTCGTTGATTTACCTTATCGGCTATCATCATGGTCATTAGATGACCCGGCGAACCTGCGCATCTGGGAGGCTGATGGACAGATCCAGGCCGTTGGCATTATTCAGATGCCCTGGGTCGCGCTCGATTATGCGGTGCTGCCCGCCGCCCCGCAGCTTCTTCCTGCAATCCTTGACTGGGCGGTTGAACGGGCACAGGCGATTGTCCGGGAAACCGGTGAGGATTTTACGCTGGTCATTCGGATGCCACCGGACCGGGCGGAGCACATCCCGCTGATTACCGAGCGCAACTTTCGCCTTGATGATGACTGGACCATTATCCACCTCAGCCGCGAGTTGGATACGCCGTTACGCATCCCCGACTTGCCAGATGGGTTTGCGTTTCGGGCGCTGCGCGGTCAAGCGGAAGTAGCGGCCTATGTCGATTTGCATCAAGCGGCGTTTGGCTCAACCGCCATGCAGGTTGGTTGGCGGGCACGCAGCTTGCAAATGTCGCAGTATCGCCCGGAACTCGATCTATTCATCGTCAACGGCGACGATCAACCGGTGGCCTTCAGCATTGGCTGGATGCACCCGACCGAACCGCTGGGGCAGATCGAGCCGCTGGGAGTCCATCCCGATTATCAGAGGCTGGGACTGGGGCGGGCGGTGTTGCTTGAGGGATTGCGCCGCTTGCAGGTCAATGGCGCGACAACGGCCTATATCGACACCTACAAGTTCAACGACCCGGCCCTGACGCTCTATCAAACCGCCAACAACGGCAATTTCCAGCCCGATTATGAGGCCACCGGCTACATCCGTGAGTTCAAACCTGCATGAACGTTTACGAAGTCCGATGAAAGCGATTCTCACCCTTGAACCAGCGCGTGCTATACTTCGCAAAAACGGAGGGCACATGGACGAGCAGGCCAAGCAAGCGGAGATAGAGCGGCTGACGCAGATTATCCGGGAGGGTACACATGATGAAGCGTTGGCGGCGGTTCACGAGTTGCGCGAAAAGGGATGGTTGACAGATGGATCGCTGAAAGGGGCCGACATGCGTGGAGCCTTCTTGATGGAAGCCGACCTAACTGAAGCAGAGCTGCGTGAGGCCGACCTAAGCGGGGCCTACTTGAGTAATTCTATCTTGAGAAATGCTACACTTATTGGGGCAAAACTGCGTGGGACCAGCCTATACAAGGCCAGCATACAATGGGCTGACCTAAGCGAGACTGACTTGCAAAAAGCCGTCCTGAACAGTGCCATATTGCTCAAGGCCAACCTGCACGGAGCCAGGCTAATTGGGGCCGACCTGAGCGAAGCAAAGTTATTCAAGGTCAATCTGAGTGGGGCCAGCCTGCACGGGGCCAGCCTGAGCCTTGCGGGCCTGGGAGAAGCCAACATGCAAAAGGCCATCTTGAGTGAGACCGACCTGACCGAGGCCACATTACAAGGGGCTGATCTCCGTGGAGCTAAGCTACGCGGAGCCAACCTGTACGGGACCAGACTGGACAGAGCAAATCTGAGCGGGGCCAGCCTGCATATGGCAAATCTGCGCGAGACTAGCCTGCGTGAGGCAAACCTGCACGGGGCTTACCTGCAGGGGGCGTACCTGAGTGGAGCTAACCTAGAGGGAGTAGATTTTACAAGAGTTACTTGTGGGGATACAGTCTTTGATGATATTGACCTATCACTTACTACGGGACTGAAGACCATTGAGCATCGCGGCCCGAGCGGAATCACCACCCGCACGCTTTACCGATCACGCGGACAAATACCGGAAGTTTTCCTGCGTGGCTGTGGCGTGCCGGAGATCATGATCACCTATCTGCCAGCCCTGATGGAAAAAGCCTTCGACTTCTACTCCTGTTTCATCAGCTACAGCCATGCTGATGAGGATAAGCAATTCGCCAAGCGGCTCTACGACAAGCTGCAAGGGGAGGGTATCCGCTGCTGGTTGGATGAACATGAATTACTCCCTGGTGACGACATCTTTCAAGAAGTAGATCGTGGCATTCGTTATTGGGACAAGGTACTGCTGTGTTGTTCGGAGCAATCGCTTACCAGTTGGTGGGTGGACAACGAGATTAAGACCGCGTTCGAAAAAGAGCAGCGCATCATGAAAGACACCGACCGCGATCTGGGCGGACAACGTATTCTGGCGCTGATCCCGCTTGATCTGGATGGTTATCTGCTGAGTGATGACTACCGTAGCGGCATGAAGACGCAATTGCAGTCACGTCTCGCCGCTGACTTCACCAGCTGGAAGGACCATGATGTCTTTGAGAGCGCGGTACAGCAGGTCATCAAGGCGCTGCGGACGAAAGATGGCAAGCCGCCGCCACCAGAACCGAAATTGTAAATTGTTTTGGGGCAGGGAAAGCCAGCTAGCGGACGCGAAATATAGTCATTTATTGGGGGTAAAGTGATGGTCGATCAACACAATGCTGAGATCAAACGCCACTGGCAACATCTGCGCAATCGGACTTACGACTTGTTGGATGCGTTACAGGACGCCGATTTATCCAGGCGATTGCCGTTTCCTGAGTCGAAGACGCTGGGCTATCAATTATGTTGCATGTTGGCGATGTCGAACACGCTGACTGATGGACTTGCTGGCAAGCAGTTTGCCGATCATGATGCCATGTTTCGCGCGGCCAAAGGCCATATCACCGTCGCGGACTTGCGTGCGGCCCTGCAACGATCAGACGAGAACGTGCTGGCGGCCTTAGACGATGTTGACCTGTTGCAAGCGGGCGAAACGTCAATGACACCCCTGTGGCTCTATTTGTACCTGACCGAGCATGAAGCCTATCATCACGGCCAGATCATCAATTTTCTGTATGCGCTCGACTTGCCGATTCCCGACAGTTGGGCGGAGCAGTGGGCGCTGACGCGAAACCAGAGCGCTCAGGAATGATCGCTGAAGCGGCTCATCGAAGATCATCTGGGCTAGAATTCAACGACTGATGCTTTGATTAATGCCTGCAAAAGAAGCGAGTTGACATCCTCATGAACGGGCTAAAAATCCTCGCACCGCAGCCGACAATTCATAGCGAGGCGATCTTTCAATTAGCCGATACCGAATGGCCGAGCATAGCGGAACATTGCCGCCGGGGGCGAATTGCCCACAGTCACCTAGATTGGCAAGTGTCACGAATTGGCTTGCTGGACGATGAACTTGCAGCATATTGGGGGGTCTACGATCTGCAAATGCGCATTGGCGCGGCGCAGGTCAGGACTGCTGGGGTCAACCTGCCCGTGACCCATCCTGACCATCGCGGACGCGGGTATATGCCCCAGATTGTTGCCAGTTCGCTGTCGGCCATGCAAACACACGGTTACGATCTGTCCGTCATCAACAACACCCATGCCTATTTCACGCGCCTCGGCTATGTCACGGCCTGGCCCCAAATGCACTTTTATGTCGAGACGGCTGACCTGCCGACTGAAGCACCGGACGTCATCATAGAGCAGGTCAACATGCAGCACTGGATTGGGCAGCCAGACCTGTACACGCTTTACAATCAGCACCATCAAAACCTGACCGGGACGGCTGTCAGGCCAACTTATCAGCAGGGCAAACACCCGCACGCGACTGGCAACGTCGGTTTCTTGTTACGTAATGCTGCTGGATCGATTGTCGGCTACATCTATGATGATCCGCCGGGAAAACCCGACGAATGGTATGAGCATTCGGATTCGGCGGGGGATGTCGTCCAACGCCTGCGAGTACTGGGCCATCTGGCGCGGCAATACCAGTTTCGCGGCATCCGTTTTCACCGTTTGCACGCGCGCAGCGATTTAGCCATTCAACTCCGCCAGCTCAATTGTTGCATGGAGGTTGACTATCGAGCGGACAGTGGCTACCTCATTCGGGTCATCAATCTGGAGTCAACGCTGCGCAAAATGGCGGCTGAGTTGTCACATCGCTTACAACACTCAGCTTATGGCGACTGGTCTGGCGGTTTACTCATCGCGCTTGATGACCAACAGGCAACCATCACCATCAATCAGGGCCAGGTTCAAATTGGCCCACCAATCCCGACACCCCAGCGCATTAAAGGCGGCCAGGCGATCGGTCAACTGCTCATCGGTGCAGGGGAGCCGCTGGAGATCGTGGAACGCGGTGGCATCTCCTTGACCGGTATGGCTGAGCCACTGGTCAGGGCACTTTTCCCCAACCAGCAGCCCCAGATGCCCAACGAAGATCTGTAGTTACCGCTGAACAAAGTTCCAGAATCTCGAAAGATCAGCCGGGCGCAGGGTGTCAGAGAGAGCGTAACATGTAGCCATTGGAGCCAAAATGATGAAACAATATGACGCCATCGTCATCGGTACCGGCCAGGCCGGACCATCAATGGGCAGTACGCTGGTCAAACACGGGCAAACCGTCGCCATTGCCGAAGGTCGCTACTTCGGCGGATCCTGCGTCAATTATGGTTGTCGGCCCACCAAAGTATTGATCGCCAGCGCCCGTGCCGCGCATATGGCCCGCCGGGGAGCCGATTTTGGAGTCGATATTGACCACTTCAGCATCAACTGGAGCCGCGTGCTGGAGCGCGTCGAAGGCATTATCAGCCAAACGACGCAGGAGATTGAGGACTGGTTGCGTGGCATTGACGGTATGGATGTGTATCATTCCTATGCCAACTTCGAGGGCAAAACAGGCGATCGGTATCAGGTGCGCATGGGTGATGAGGTGGTCGCGGCCCCGCAGGTTTTCCTCAACACCGGCACCCGCGCCCGCGTACCCGACATTGACGGCATCAACCGCGTTGATTGGCTGGACAGCGAAAAGCTGCTGCATCTGCCGGAGCGACCGGAACATCTTATTATTTTAGGCGGCAGCTACATCGGCCTGGAAATGGGGCAGGCCTTCCGGCGACTCGGCAGCCAGGTTACGATCATCGAAACCGCCGAGTGTGTCATCCATCGCGAAGATGACGACATTCAGGAAGAGGTTCACCGCGTCCTGACCGAAGCGGGCATTCGCATTTTCACCCTCAGCCACATCACCAAAGCCGAACCCACTGCCAGCGGTGGCGTGCGCGTGACGGTCGTTGATGAGACCGATGGCAGCCAGCATGTTATCGACGGGTCGCACTGGCTCAATGCGATTGGCCGCGTGCCCAACACCGACAAACTCAACCTCGACTCCGTCGGCGTCGAAACCGATGCGCGCGGCTTCGTGGTGGTCAACGAGCAGCTTGAGACCACCGCACCGGGCGTGTACGCGCTGGGCGACATCAATGGCAAGGGGGCCTTCACCCACACCGCCTATCATGATTACGAAATCGTGCGCGACAACCTGCTCAACGGACAAGATCGCAAGTGGACGGACCGCAACATGGCTTACAATCTGTACACGGACCCGCCGCTGGGCCGCGTTGGCATGTCGGAGAAACAGGCTCGTGAATCCGGCAAAAATGTCTTGATGGCGACCAAACCGATGAGCCAAATTGGCCGCGCGATTGAGCAGGACGAGACCGCCGGGCTGATGAAGCTGCTGGTGGATGCTGACACCGAGCAATTCCTGGGGGCCGCCGTACTGGGCTTTCATGGCGATGAAGTCATCCAGGCCATCAGCTATTACATGGCGACCGGTGCCAGCTACAAGCACATGCAACAGGCGCTGCCGATTCACCCCACCATCGCCGAGTTCTTCCCGACTGTCCTGGGCCAACTCGAACCGCTAGAATAAACAGCCAGGCGAGTATGATTATATCCGCCCGTTAGCCATATCAGTATCACAATCAACCCGCTCCCGGTGATGAGGGCGGGTTTTTATTTCCAAATTGAAATTATCTTAGTATAGTATTGAAGTAGTGTAGAACAGTCTTCATTTGAACTGCAAGCTAGCCATTAACTGTCGCGCTTCATCGGCTAACTCAAGCGCAAAGTCTCTAATATGTTGCTTGTTAATTCTAATTTTTTCGATTGACATATTTAGGTCACTTTCTATCACAGGAACAAGTTCTTTGGGAGGATCAAACCAAACATAGCTCAATCCACCTACCATAGCTGATCCCGCAGTAAAACCTAAACGTACTAAGCGAGGTTCACCATGCCAGCCGGCATCAGCCAGTCCCTGAAGATAAGCATCGAATACCTCATGAGCAAGTTCACGAATGTTTCCAATTCTGAACTCTGAATGGAAACAGGAAGAGATCACCAGGGAAACAAGCTCAACACCAATTGCGTCGATTCCTATTTGCGCCCAGTCTATTGCCACCACTTGATCATGTTTGATGAACAAATTCCGGCGAAAGGCATCACGATGAACCAATGTTTGGGGCAAACGGTCCAGTGCTTTGATGAACATCTCGCGTTCATCCCAGAGTTGCAAGATTCTCGTGTCATTGCCTTCTTTGAACCAGTGACGCACAGCGGGTTGGTCGTGCGGCTGTCGAAGCCGTTCTATCATATCGATAGTTAAATCATCCTCGACAATTTGATGAAACCATTCTCGACTCAACCATATTGACTCGGGCGATTGCCGCATAGTGAGAAAAGTTCCATTAAATTCCCCCAAGTATCGTGCAACAATGCCATAATGTTCTAAACTCCAATTTGAAACAAAATCATCGGCAACATATTCTAGCCACAACCCAATTACTTTTTCTGAAAATGTATATATGCCAAAGAAGTATGGCGCTGCTAGCTTCCCAGGTAAACCGGCTAGTTCACCTGATTGGTAAGCCAAAACCTCACGCTTCCAGTATAAGGCGTCAGAAGGATCATCTTGAATCGCTTTTGTACCAACAACCTTCAGAATTAGCGACCACTTGTACTCTCCATCTAGAGCGTTCGCCTTGCCAGTAAAAAGATAGGGGCTCGATATATAATCGCCCCACTCACCCGCACCACCATCTAAACGCTCGTAGCTCCAGTCCGAAATGGCTACGTTCGGAATATTCAGCAATTGGCTCACCACACCTGTCAGGGTTAACTGGTCAACCAAAGATAAATCATAGCTATCACTGGAATTGTCCATCTGATCTGATCCAACGTATTTCGTTATCTTAATCGCATTTTGTAGAAAAGGATTCTAATCGAAATCCTTTTCTGGTAAACAATTCTCAGCTATTAAACGGCTAGCCGATTTGCTCATCTAAGAAATTATCGACTTCTTGCCACGCCCTATCTCTACCCTCGCCATATAGCGGGAAAAAATGACCGACTTCAGGCATAATTAAGAGCTTCACTGGCACACCTGCTGCTTCAAGCTCCGCCGCCAAGTACCCTGAGACACCAACGGGAACTTGATTGTCCATAGCCCCATGAATCAATAAAAATGGTTTCTCACTTCCATCTAGCCAAGTTAGCGGTGGCAATGTTTTGTGCCATTCTGGGCCTTGTGACTGTGCAGATGCCGCTGCTAACAGAACGGTACCTGCTGTCCAAGTTTCGGGGATGGAATATGGGCACATATGTTCTGTGAAAGGGTCAATATCGGAATCAATTGTACCCACTTCGGCAGCGACCCCGCCGCCAAATGACCAGCCAATGATGAAGATATGATCTGGATCCAGACCATAGGTCTCGACGTTGTCATGTGCCCAGGCAACTGAGCAAAATCCGTCAGAGGTTTGAGAAGGTAGTGTCCGATGATTTGGGACAATAACTGCATACCCCCGTTGCGTCAGATGCTCGGCCCATGATCTATATTCTGATTTATTGCCTCTACTTCCATGTAAAATCACGACTGTAGGGGCAAGAGTTTCGTTTGCTGGAGGGAGATACAAATCAAGGCGCTGATTGAATGTTTCACCCTCCAAATAGACAATATTTCTAAGAGGGAGTGTAGCATCTTGTGCGAAGGCATGAGGTAATATTGAGAAAAGCGCCGCAGTCATTATAAGAAGTTGCTCAATCATTTCGACCCTTAAATACAACCTGTCTTTAGATTATGGTCCTAACTAGATAGAAGGAAATGATCCTCAAAATCTGCTTTAAACCACGATGCAACCGCTTGAATATCTATGCGACCATACACCAAAAATATAGCAAACATTCTACTTCATGTGCAACTTGTCCATGACGACAATCATTGATGATATTCGTATCACCCATCAAATCACCACTGATTGACCAAAATCAACACAACCATCATGAGCCACAACGCTCAAATATGGCACACATGTACACCCTATTACACAGCTATGGTGATAGGCTGGTGGTATCACCCAATCGCTGCGGACAGTTATTTGCAGCAATCCACGCTGTTTTGCAGCAACCATCCGTTCAATTTTGACCCATTTTACGTTCAGATGCAGCACTGAGCCGCAAACGCCCCCGGTATTCCGTGGCCGCAGGAAATCCCTTTAAGGATGACATAACTTTTCTAGTTGGCGGTGCCCGATCAACTGTTCAAGGGTACAATTGGTGTTGACCACGACATCAATCACAAGGAGACGATCATTCCTATGGCAACCGCACCCAACGTCATCATCATCATGTGCGACGACCTCGGCTATGGCGATCTCTCCTGTCACGGCCATCCCTACATCCAGACGCCGCATTTAGACGCGTTCCGCCAGAGCGGAATCAGCCTTTCCAATTACCATGCCACGCCGGTGTGTACGCCCTCCCGCAGCGAACTCATGAGCGGGTATGCGGCCATGCATACCGGTGCGTTCTCGCCGCATGGACAACATTTCCTCCTCCCCATTGAGTACAAAATCATGCCGGAGTACTTCAAGGCCAGCGGTTACAGCACCGCGCTCTACAGTAAATGGCATCTGGGCGGCAACTTCCCGCGTTATCGTCCCCACGAACGCGGCTTTGATGACGCAGTACACTTTCTGCGCGGCGGGCACTGGTCACACCCCAACCCCTGGAACAGCGACTGCATGGACGACATCTACTATCACAACGGCGTCCGTGAGCAATATTCGGGATACGCCGCCGACATCTGGTTTGACCTGTCCCGGCAATTCGTCCTTAAATCAAAAGCGGAAGACAAGCCTTTCTTCCTCAACATTCCCGTTCACATTCCCCATATTCCCCACTTCGTGCCAGAACGCTACAAAACCCGCTTCCAGCAGTACCCCGAACTCGATCAAACGGCCATCAACTTTTGTGCAATGGTTGAATGCTTAGATGAGCATATTGGTGCCTTTGTTGAGTTTCTTAAAACGGAAGGCGTCTGGGAGGATACGATCTTTATCTTCACCTCCGATCACGGCTCCACGCTCTGGGATCAGGACTACAACGCGGGCATGAGCGGCAAAAAGGGATCGCTGTATGAGGGCGGGCACCGGGTCGCCTTTTTCCTGAACTGGCCCAACGGAAATCTGCGCAATGGCAACGAGATGTCGGAACTGGTGCAAATCACCGATGTGCTGCCCACGCTCATCGAACTCTGCGACCTCGAAACCACTGGTGCTGATAATCTGCCCGGCACCAGCTTTGCGCCGCTGCTCCGCGAGGGGAGTCAACCGGCATTAAATGACCGCATTCTCGTCGTCCAATGTCGCGAACCCAAAGGCATGGCCTGCGTCATGCATCAAAACTGGCGGCTCATCAACCACGAAGAGCTTTACGACATTGAAGCTGACCGTGCCCAGGCGCACGACATCGCCGCGCAACACCCCGACATCGTGCAACGCCTCCGCCAGCACTATGACAATTGGTGGCCGCCCGCCGAACCCGCCCTGACACCAGCACCGTACTATATCGGCTACAATGACGAAGAGATCCAACTAACGGCCTACGATTGGTATTGGGGGGATCGGGTCTTCAACTGGCCCCACCTGCGGGCGGGCGAAAAGCAAAATGGCAAATATCGGCTTGAGGTCGTCACTGGTGGACGCTATCAGGTTGCGCTCCGGCGCTGGCCGCGCGAAGCCAACGCGGGCATTTGTGAATCGGTCCCGGCCTTTACGCCCTTCGATTCATCACTGGGGGACCTGCCTGAAGGCGTCGCACACGACATCGTGAAAGCCCGTATCCAATGGGGCGATACGATGCAGGAAGCCGACATTGATGCCACCATGCAGGAAGTTACATTCGCGTTGGATGTATCGCCGGGCGATCAGTTCCTGCAAACATGGTTTATTGACGCCAATCAGGAGGCGTTCGGGGCGTACTATGTCTACATCACAAAACTGACGTAACCCACGAGTTCGTCCTAAAACATGGGACGAAGCCAAAAAACTGAATAAAGGCTACGGCGTAGCATGCACGTTGGCTAAACGGTTTTGAGATATTGATGCACCAGGCTAACGGCAACTGCGCCCTCACCCACTGCCGA
The DNA here is from genome assembly GCA_965223835.1 of Phototrophicaceae bacterium. Classification (GTDB taxonomy): domain Bacteria; phylum Chloroflexota; class Anaerolineae; order Aggregatilineales; family Phototrophicaceae; genus CAVYXZ01. Next base: position 88,856 of record OZ245023.1, on the reverse strand, counting down.
AGCCACCTGCCGCACATCCCCAGCCGCGAATATGCCCGGCACACTGGTTTCCAGCAAATACGGTGAACGTTTCAAGGGCCAGGTATGGGGGTACTGTTCCAGATTGAGGTCAGTCGGGCCGGTCAGAATAAACCCGGCTTTGTTGACCTGTACAACATCAGCAACCATCTTGGTATGGGGAATCGCGCCGATAAACAAAAACAGGGCAACGGCGGGCACTGTATTGATTTCACCAGTATCACGGTTCTCCAGAGTAATCGACTCCAGCCGATCATTCCCGTGAGCTTCGATCACACTGGTACGGGTTAAAACTTCAATGTTCTCGCGGCTTTCAATCTGGTTTACCAGATACTGCGACATACCTTTTTTCAGCGAACTTCCCCGCACCAGCATCGTAACCTTGCTGGCGTAACGCGAGAAGAACATCGCACCTTGCCCGGCGGAATTTGCGCCGCCGACAACAAACACGTGCTGGTCACGGTAATGGGCGGCTTCGCTAGTTGCCGCGCCATAGTAAATACCGGCGCCCGCCAGCCGATCTGCCCCAGGTGCATTCAGCCGTCGGGCGGTCACACCGGTTGCCAATATCAGGGCACGACAGGTTAGCTCGGTACCATCTTCCAGAATCACCACGCGATACGTATCCTCAACCCGGACATTCACCACCTTTTGCGCCGTCAAAATCTCGGAACCCAGGCGTTTTGCCTGGGAGGTCGCTCGGCTTGCCAGGTCTGCCCCGCTGATGCCATTCGGAAACCCCAGGTAATTCTCAATGCGGGAACTCGTTCCGGCCTGACCACCCGTTGCTTCCATATCAATCATCAGGACGCTCAATCCCTCAGACGCAGCATACACGCCGGCGCCCAGGCCAGCAGGACCGGCTCCCACCACAATTACATCATAGTGTCCATGCGCGGCCTGGGTTTGCAAGCCGGTTGCCTGGGCGAGGGTGAAGTTATCTGGTGCAACCAACACCTTGCCATCTGGAAAGAAGATAACTGGCAGGTCGAAGGCATCATTTTCGACAGTATCGACAAGCGCTCGTGCTTCGTCATTCTGCTCAATATCCAACCACTGGTAAGGAATTCGGTTACGCGCCAGAAAGTCTTTCGTTTCATGACTACGCGGCGACCACAGCGTACCCGCTACCCGAATGCCATCATAAGGAATCTGCACGGTTGCCCGCCAGCTTCCCAGCAGATCGTCCAAAATTGGGTACATATGCAGTTCCGGCGGGTCCCAGGGCTTCATGAGATAGTGATCTAAGCCAACGTCATTAATGCTGGCAATCGCCGCCTCGGTATCAGCATATGCAGTGAGCAGAACCTTACGCGCGTCCGGGTAGTGTTTTCTGGCTTCCAATAGAAATGATGTCCCGCTTAACCCTGGCATCCGTTGATCTACCAGAAACAGGGCAACAACATCGCCGCGCTGTTTAAGCCGTTCAACAGTCGATAAGGCTATCGATCCGGACTCGGCTTTGATAATTTGATAATCATTATGGTAGTGTCGCCGCAGGTCACGCTCAATCGTGTTAAGTACCAGCGCTTCGTCATCAACTGTTAGAATAATGGGCCGTGCCACGTGTCGCTCCTTCCAATTCAGTGAATTGCTAAGTCCGGCATGAGCCGGGAAATGGTCGCCTGGTGTCTATGTACCCACACGCCCGTGCAGGGATTGTCCGGTTGCGAGTGGACCGCGATTTCCCTCTTGTGTTTCTGAGTGACGATATTGAAGCCAGGTCAGACCAGCGGGGCATGCATGAAAAATGTTACGGCCTGGTCGGGTAAATGATCAAAAAACTACCTGTACAATTGAACCGTAACGCTTGAGTTTCCGTTCAAAGTCCCACCCTAGTCTCGGTTAAAATAATTCGCTTAGCTATGCGTCACGTCTCCGGCAAACCCGGTTGATTGCTCAATTGAATTATGCTATGAGATTTACCGGGAGCATCACGGTAAAACAGGTTTCCCCTGGCCTTGAATCAACGGTAAGCTTACCCTCGTGCTTTTGTACAATAATATTGTGACTGATATTTAGCCCTAGACCAGCACCCTCACCGGGCGGCTTGGTGGTAAAGAAGGGATCAAAGATTTTGTTTTGAATTTCCTGAGGAATACCGGGACCCGTATCCTTAATTTTCACAACGACCCAAGAATTTTCCTGATAGGTTTTTATAAATATCTCACCCTGCCCATCCAGGGCATCAATTGCATTATCGATAATATTTGTCCAAACCTGATTTAACTCGCTGCCAAAAGCGTTAATACGCGGCAGGTCCTTGGCATAATCACGATGCAGCAGAACTCCCGCCCCAATCTTACTCCGCAAAATCACCAGGGTATTTTCCAATCCCTCATGAATATCTATCGATTGAATGGGCGCCTGGTCAAGATAAGTGTATGACTTAAGGGCTTTGACAATTTCAGTGATCCGACCCATCCCCAGCCCGATTTCTTCCATCAAATTTCGCGTTGTGTAAAGATTGCCAAGTAAGGCAACAGTCGCTTGAAATTTCTCGCCAGCAAAGTTTTTGGCTAAGTCGGTTAACGCCTGCGGGGTGTAACCGATGCTGACCAACGTGGGAGCGATTTCCCAGGCATCCTCCACACCATTCGCTTCGAGCCACGTTCCGATCTCATGCTCTTGATCGCTGCGGGTAAGCGGGTCGATTAAAATGGGTTCCTTGACCTGTTGGTAAACCAATTGAGTGTGAGATTCTAAAGCCTTAAGCTGCGCCCCTGAAAGGTCCATTTGCCCCAACCCAAATTCGGCTTGCTCCAAATTCAGGATTGAATCTTGCAATTGACTCACGGCGCGTTGCGCGGCAGAAGCCGGATTGTTGAGCTCGTGCGCGACGCCAGCGCTGAGCTTGCCTAACGCTGCCAATTTTTCATTTTGGCGCAGCATAATTTCTTGCTGCAAGTAAGCTTCTTCCAACTCACGATTCTCTTGCATCAACTTGATAACCAATTCTTTCTGCTCTAAAAAGTGTTGGCGCTCTGCGCTTTGAGTGGTCAGAGCATGGATAAAAACGCCAAACAGGGTTGTGCCGATCAGAAGCCCCAGCGCAGTCAGCAGGGTGATGAACCCATCCTCCGGGGAGTAGAGCAAGATGTAGAGCAGGACCAGGACCAGGGTCACGCCAAATACGACAGCAATGGCCCAGCGAATGGGGAAGCGGGTGAATATCAGCGGCGCGAACATCCCTGTCAGCATGAGGGCGTTCACATCCACGCCGAACAACCCGCCCCACAGCAGGAAACCAATAATAAAATATGGCAATCCGCGCCTGGGATTAGCATGCCAACGCATGACGGAGGTAATGACGAAAGGGATATACCAGACGCCCAACAGTGCCGCAAGACCGAGCAGGAGTAACAGGCGGCTCGAGGGTGAGGTATCGCCGAGCATAATAGCAATATACATAGCGAGAATGGCATAGGCAGCCACATGCCAGACCCAATCCCATTGTTCCCATACGCCGCGCTGGGGGCGTGCCTGATTTTCTGTCATGTGAGAATAGTACACGACGATTGGGTCCGGTTGCAAATAATATTTAGTGGATTAAAACCACATAAAATACGGTTAATTTTCTTTGACATTGAAAACATGGTTAAGAGTAGCGCACGTCACCCTGCTATTGGTTTCTGACCCAATACCTCACAAAAGGTTGTTGCATAAAACACCGTTGGATCATGCACTTCCGACCGCAACCCTTCCGCAATTGCGGTTCGTTCTTCGCTTGAAAGCCAGCCATCAGCAATTGCTCTGGGAACAAAATCTGCGTCATTCCAGAAATCAGACAGCCACTGATATTTGCCATCGCGCTGAGATAGATCACCTTGCGGGTCATAAACGGCGTTGGCTGAAATTACATTGAAGCCTGCTTCAGTATACAAAGCCGGCATATGTCGCCCAATATCAGGAAATCCGCCATTGCGCTGGATAGATTCTCTCAGCATTCCCATGACCCGTGCTTGAGCAGAGTTTTCGGGATAGGCAAGACACGCCCCAATATCGATTTCGCGAAACGCGATCAAACCACCCGGTTTGAGTACGCGATAGATTTCGCGAAGGACGGGCTGAATTTCGCGGAACTGCATCAAGATCGTGTGCCCATAGACCACATCAAACCACGCATCATCAAAGGGGAGTTCAAAAACACTCGCAACCCGAAAGTCACAGTTATCTAACCCAAGCTGTCTGGCTGTCGCCGTACCAATCTCGATCTGCGATGGTTCAATGTCGATGCCAATAACGTGTCCTTCAGGCACAGCCCGCGCCAGCCCCAGAGTAATCGCGCCGGGGCCACAACCAATATCCAATATCTTCATCTGGCGTGTTAGCCGGGGAAGCAGAAACTGTGCGTGGAATTCTGCTGTTCGAGTCTGTAACGTAGCAACTGCTGAGGGCGAATAACCAAATGAGTAAAAATTGTCGTTCGCCATAAACATATCCTCCTGAATATCAAATCCCTCTTGAGAATATCCTTCTAATGACCAGCACACAGAACGGGCAATAGATCAATATGAGGCTGAAAACAATGATATGAATATTATTGCAATTATATACTTAAAGTATAACGATTCGCAATCAACCCGCTCCCAGTAATGAGGGTGGGGCATTATTTGTACAGGTTGTCGTTTGGGAGCAGCCCGGCTTATTTTGAGGTGCGTGTTTGTGCAATTTTCAAGCGACGTGAAGTCAATCACAATTCATTTGGGTAAGAAACAAAGTCTAATATTATTGTGCTAACTTCAGAGTCATATTAATTCAAATTCGAAGTCTTCGTTGCGGAATACATCCAATAAGAGCAGCTGAACAAAATAAGGTTCACAGAGCCTATTCCCTGTAACAACTAACAACAGAGAAATTATTTCTTGTGCATTACTCTTTGTTTTTTTGAAGCCTTGAAACCTACTTTCTCATAAAAGGGAATTAATTCTTCTTCACAGAATAATGAAATTACATCAATATCTTCAAAATCTTTTAGGCTTTCTTCTAAAAGCAACTGCCCAAGACCTTCTCTTTGATAGTCTGGCAAGATAACCATATCTTCTATATAAGCTCTAAATTCACCATCGGTTACGTACCTTAGAAATCCTATAATTTTATCGTCACTCCAGACTGCATAGCAATTTTCATTTAGTATCTTCCCGATGTCTTCTATAGTTCTTTGGGGCCACCAATCGACTTTGTTATAGATATATTTAATATCTTTAGGATTTATGGGTTTGGACTTATGCGATAAGACTATAATATTCATTCCAACACTATTATACATCTACGAAATCAAGTATGACGTTGCTTATTTAACCTAATAACTGAAAATGATCGGATTCAAACTCTGGATTGATCCCACGCGTAATTTTAGAGATTGACTAAGGAAAAGAACCGCCAAAATCGGTCGGAGTTGCAATGCAATCGCCGGAATATCTCGGCGATTATATGCCAAAAATATAGCAGAAACCACCATTCCTGTGCAAAGTGTACCTGATGAAAATCACCAGGGGATGATAGCCACAAACGCCACTATCATCCCCCTTCATTGGCGGCAATCACTCGTGTTTAAGCCAGCGTAAACGGCATCTGGCGCAGGCGCTGACCGGTCAGGCGGAACACGGCGTTACTCACCGCTGCCGGGACAGTGCCCACCACCGGTTCACCCAGCCCGCCGACGGGTTCATCGCTGCTGTTGATCGGCAACACCTCGATTTCCGGCGTTTCGCGCATGGTAAGCAATGGGTAGGTGTTGAAGTTCTCGTTCGTGACCATGCCGTTTTCGACCGTGATTTGCTCACGCAAAGCCGAACTGAGTGCCATAACAATCGACCCCTGCACCTGCGCCGCTGCGCCATCGGGGTTAACCACCAGTCCCGGATCGACCGCGCACCACGCTTTATGCACGCGGATCCCGCTTTCGGGCGCGGAAACCTCGGTAATCAGCGCGACGACCGTCCCGCGATCATAGGCCAGTGCGAGACCCTGCGCACGATCTGCCGCCGGTTCAGTACCCCAACCAGCGGCATCGGCAACGGTTGCCAATGCCACGCGCATCCGGTCGCCCAGGTCATCAGCGGGCAGGTGATTCAGCCGCAGTTCGAGCGGATCAACCCCGGCATCGGCGGCGATTTCGTCCATGAACGCCTCGGCAGCGAAAATGTTGGGGAACGACCCCAGCCCACGCCAGAACGCTGTCGGAACTGGTAATTCGCGGCGGTGAAAAATCACTTGATGATGCGGGATGTCATAATGCACCAGCGACCCATAGGCCGCGAGAGGGTCCGCGCCCAGCAACGTCTCAAAGAACGAATTGCCGCCCAGATTCTGAATGTAGAAGAAGACATCGCCGCTGGCAAGCTGATGTTCAAAAGCGGTGATCTGACCGCTGGCATTGACCGCCGCCCGCAATTGATTGTGAACCGGCGGGCGAAAAAAGCCATGTTGCATGTCTTCTGTCCGGTTCCAGCCCACATGCACCGGACGCCCCACTGCACGGCTGAAGCGGGCCGCTTCGACCGCGGCATCGGTGCCGGTTTTCCGGCCAAAGCCGCCGCCCAGATACGTCGGAATCACCGTGATATTCGCTGCTTCCAATCCCAGCGAATCAGCGGTAAACGTTTGCGTCAGGCCGGGCGATTGGGTGGAGGTATAGATCGTCAGCATATCGCCGTCCATAGCTGCCAGCGCCGCCTGCGGTTCCAGGTGGGCATGGACGGCCATCGGCGTGCGATACTCGGCGCTCACGATCATGCCATTGTCGATATTAGCCGCGACATTGCCCGACCGTTGAATCAAGATGCCATCATCAGCCGATACCGTCACCAGCGCTTCCAGATCAACCTGACTGATGGTGGTGCCGCCAGACCATTCAAGGTCGAGTTCGGCCAATGCCGCGTAGGCCTGGTTGCGCGTTTCCGCCACGATACCGGCGAATCCGTCTTCAATCACAACGGCGACCACGCCCGGCATTTGCGCCGCAGATCCGGCCTGGGCGTTGGTGAGGGTCGCACCATAACGCGGCGGTCGGGCCACTGCACCATAGGCCATATCGGGCAGGCGCATATCGTAGCCATAGACCGCGCGGCCCGTCAGCTTGTCCGCGAAATCAACACGCGGGACCGGCTGACCAATGTAACGAAATTCTGCCGCCGTCTTGAGGGTTGGTGAAATTTCCGGCACCGTCCACTCTCCTTGCTTAGCCGCGACCACCGCACCATAAGTCAATGCCTGATTGTCGCTCATCACGCGACTGTTTTCCGCCACCACCGTCGCCAGATCAACGCCCAACTGCTGGGCACCTTCCTGCCGGAGCATTTCACGCATCGTCGCCGCGATCTCTCGGATGGGTGTATACAGGCTGGTGACAGACGTACTGCCGAAGGTGAAAATAAGTTCGGGGTCAAAACCAGTTTGCGTGTCGGCCTGATGCACCACCACCGTTTCCCAATCCAGTTCCAGTTCTTCCGCCGCGATCTGGGCTAAAGCAGTATGAACGCCCTGACCCATCTCGATCTTGGGAATATAAAGATGCGCTTGATTGGCCGCATCAATTTCAAACCAGACCAGCGGGGATTCGGGCAATGCGGGCAATGGGAGTTCGCCCGTTAGAAATGTCTGATTAATGACCAGACGCGCTTCACGCACAATCGTCGGCCCACCCAGCACCGCCCCCAGTGCCAGGGCGGCTGTTCCGGTCCCGGCTCCGATCAAAAACTGACGGCGGGTCGGTCGCCAACGGCGTTTTTTCGTTGGTTCGGTCGCTGGTGAGTCGGTCATGCCTGCGCCTCCTGTTGAATCGCGGCGGCCCGCGCAACGGCGGCCTTGATGCGCACATAGCAGCCACACCGACAGTAATTGGCGCTCATCGCCTCAACAATCTCATCATCAGTCGGATCGCTATTCGCCTCGATAAAGGCGGCTGCCGTCATCATCTGGCCGCTCATGCACCAGCTACATTGCGGGACCTGCTCAGCAATAAACGCCTGCTGAACCGGGTGGAGCAGTTCATTGCCCGCCGCATCCTCCGTGACCAGACCTTCAATCGTCGTAATCTTGCTCTCGCCAACCGCGCTCACCGGCGTGATGCAGGCCCGGGTTGGTTGTCCATCGAGATGCACCGTACATGATCCGCAGATACCGACGCCGCAGCCAAACTTGGTCCCGGTTAGGCCCAGCGTGTCGCGGATGACCCACAACAGCGGTTCCGCCGCGTCGGAATCGACCTCGTAAATTTCCCCGTTAATCTGTAGTTGCATGCGTGATTTCCCCTGATTGTGTTTTTATCCACGCCATTTTAGCGGGCCTAGATGATCGCCAGTTTAGAATCTCCATGAGTGTTTGCTCAGGAAGTTCGCTCAATCGGATGTCATCCAAAATTGCGCACAAAATTCGACAATCGCATACAATAGATCAGGAGGCGTGTTTCATTCGGCGTAACAACCACGCCGAGGGGCAGGAGGAAATCATGATTATTACGCATGGCGAAGGCCGCTTACGGTTCCTGATCGTAATCTGGCTGATTTTGTTTGGCGGGGGGACCATCGTTCTCACCGCTGCAGCCTGGCATCCAGCTGGTCAGCTTTTTTACGCGGCCAACCCCTACGTTGTGTTCACCTGGATGGGCCAGATTTTGCTGTTTCTGTGTTCATTCTATTTGTTCAGCGGCCTGCGCGATAACGAACTAGCCGCCGTCGCCATTGGCTGGTTCAAGCTGGTTTCGGGCACGTTGATGGTTATCTACGGCTTACGCAACGGTAGTGATGGCCTGTCGGTCATTGGCGGTGGCCTGCTGGACTATGTCATGGGTGGGCTGACGTTGGGCCTGTGGCTGACCGGACGCCGCAGCCGCATTTTACGAATGCCGCTGGTGTTCGACATTGAACCGGGCGTCAATGAAGAGCCGGATGGCCCGGCGGCGCACGCCATGCGCCAGGTGATGTGGGTTTTTGCGGCGGCGACGCTGGCAATCGCCCTGTTTATTCTCGTGGCGGTCAGTCGCAGCGCACCCCCGGTGGGCCAGGCGGTAGAATTCGGCATTACCATTTGCAACACCATCGCCGTTTATGCCACGCTGGCCTGGCTGGGTATGTACGCGGCGGAATCACCTCGGCGGCGCACCTTCGCGGTAGACATTCTGCAAATTGCCAACGCGCTAATGGTCATTGGGCTGGTGTTCTGGCTCATCCGCTTCCCAGTTGGACCAACGTTGAACCCGCTTTTCATCCTGGCCGCCGTGTTCCACGCCGTGTTCGCCATCGTCATGCAGATGACCAACATGCGGGCGGCCCGTGAACAACGTCCCACAAAGTTTTTGGGCGCGTGGCTGCATCGCGTGTTCGAGCAATTCACCGACATCATTATCAAGGGCGGCATTGAAGTCATGACTGCCCGCGAGGTCGCGGACATTGCCGACGACATGCTCGCGCGCATCCCCGGCCAACGTGTGCAGGGCCTCAAGCTGGCAATTGTGTTTATTGAACTGCGGGCGTTGTTGGCATTTCGCACTCCGTTAACGCGCATGGGACGGCTGGAACGGGAAGATTATCTGTTGCGGATTTTCGGGCGCGGACGCGGCCTCTACCGCGATTTGATTCGCATCAAGCAACTGGTGATGCAAATCTATTACGCCAACGAGGAAGTCCACAAAGAGATCGGCTTCGTCGAACTGGAAGACCGCGACCGCTTCCAGCAGGCGGTGCAGGATGGTAAAGTGCCTACTAGCGAGGTGGAGTATCCGCCGCCGGTCACGGTCAATCAACTCGATACGGATGTATGTGTCATTGGCTCCGGCGCGGGTGGGGCAGTCGTGGCCGCCCGGTTGGCCGCCGCCGGTCAGCGCGTCGTGATTCTGGAAGCTGGCCCTTACCTCAAGCGCGACCAGATCTCCAACGATCAACTGGAAATGCCGCTGAAGTCGTATAAGGAAGGCGGCCTGCAACTTACGGTTGATTTCGATATGTATATCCTGCAAGGGCAGTGTGTGGGTGGCAGCACCTTCATGAACAATGGCATCTCCTATAATTTGCCGGATAACAAGTATGAAAGCTGGGTGAAGCTGGGCGCGACGCTGGACAAGCCAACGTTGGATGCGGCTTTCCAACGGGTGCGTCAGGAGATTGACCTGTTCCAAATCGACCCCAATTTGCATCCGGTTGAAGCCGGCAGTCGCAAATTCGCACTTGGTTGCGAAGAACTGGGCCTGGATCACGGTTGGTTTGAGGTCAACCTGCCGGGCTGCATCGGCTGTGGCTATTGCACCACTGGCTGCCGTTTTGATAAGAAGATGTCGGTTGACCGCTCATTTATCCCCACCGCGTTGCAGCATGGCGCGGTGCTCGTCTCTGATTGTCGCGCGGATGAAATCATCAACAACGGCCAGACCGCCCAGCGCGTCGAATGCACTCGCACCGATGGCTCCCGGTTGACCGTGACTGCGAAAAAAGTGGTCGTCGCAGGTGGGGCGATTGGCTCCAGCCTGCTGCTGCAACGCTCCGGGATCACCAAAAATGTCGGCACGCGGTTGAGCTTCAATGTGGGTAGCTGGGCGTTCGCCGAGTTCCCTGACCCGATTAATTCGTTTGATGGCATTCAGATGTGTGCCTATCATGCCCGTGACCGCTACTTTCTGGAGACGTTTGCCATGCCGCCTGCGACGTTTGCGGCCACAATGCCGGGCTGGTTCCGCGATCATTTTGATAACATGAAGCGCTATCCTTATTTCGCGGTGGCCGGGGCGCTGATTGGCACCGAAGCAACGGGCACGATCAAAGCGTCACCATTGCCCATCGTCGGCGATATGCTGTCCCCGGTGAATTACTCGCTGTCGATTGCCGACCTACGCCGCATCCGGGCGGGCATTCAGCAAGTGTCGCGCGTCTTTTTGGCGGCGGGCGCACTGCGCGTGATTCCGACCACCTTCCGCAATGTCGAGTTCACCCATCCCACGCAACTGCACCGGCTGGACGAATTTATCATTGAGCCGGACGACATCGCCATTGGGTCGGCGCACCCACAGGGGGGTAATCCGCTGAGCGATGATCCTGAAATTGGCGCGGTCGATACCAATTTCCAGGTAAGGGGTTTCGATAATCTCTACGTCGCCGACGCCAGCCTGTTCCCGACATCAATCCAGGTCAATCCGCAGTTGACGGTAATGGCGCTGGCCGACTATGCGTCGCAGCGGATTCTGGCGCAGTAATCTAACCTGACCCCTCTCCTTAATCCCCTCCCCAACGCATTGGGGAGGGGAAAGCGAAGCTGGGGTGGGGATGGAAAAATAGGTTGAAGCCAAATGATCTGCTCACTAAAACTTATTCCTGACACGAAAAAGCGGGAGGAAAACCGACCATGAAACCACAAGTGGCGATTGTCCGAGGCGATGAAAAGCTGGCGCTGGTGGCAGAGGTCGCGGCGGCCAGTGGCTTCTGGGACCATCTGGAACAAAAACGAGCGGCATCCGGCAAGAGCAAGGCCGATTTTTTGATTGCAATCAAAATTAACCTGATGATCTTGATGACGGCTGAGGTGAAAGTGGTTGCCACCGAAGCCGATGTCGTCGAAGAATTTATTCGACTGCTGCGCGACCAGGGCTACACCAATATCAAGGTGGTCGAATCGCAGAACACGATGGGCAACTGGGTCAAGAATCGCTCGGTCAAAAATGTGGCACGGGTGGCGGGCTATAAGGCTGATGTCTATGAAATCGTAGACCTGACGCTGGAAAAGCAGAAACATACTTACAAAGTGCGCGGCCTGCCGGATTGGAAGAATTTTGTCGGGCGCACCTGGGCCGAAGCCGATTACCGCATTGATTTCGCCAAGTTCAAATCGCAGGTCGATAATTTCTTTACGCTGTGCCTCAAAAATCAGTTTGGCATCCTGCCCCTGCAAAACAAATACTGGCACTATCATACGCGCTTGCCGTACTGGGCCTGTACGCTATACACACTGGTCAATTTCCCGGTCGATTTTGGCTTCATTGATGGCTACTGGGGGTCGGATGGCACGGCGGGGTTCGCCATTCAATATCATCCCAAGCTGCTCAAGCTGATGCTGGCGAGTGAGGATATTCTGGCGCTCGATCTGGTCGGGGCCAAACTGATGGGCATTGACGCCTGGGAATCGCCGTTGCCGCGCTTCGTGATGCAGCACATGGGTGAGCCAGAATACGAGATTATTGGCGACGCGACTCCATTGGAGAACTGGACCAATGTCAGCGATGACATTCAGAACATCGTCGACGTGGCGCAGGCTGTGTACGTCCTCTCCAACCTGGGCGCGACGGCGGGCTTGCTCAACGTGGATGTTGATGAATTTCCGCCCCGCTTCTTCGCCTGGCGCTTTTACTACTGGGTGATGAACCGCGTGTTTGCCTATCTCGCCGGGGTGGGACTCACCTGGCCGCAGACCGCTCAGATTCGGGCGCAGATCATGGCAGAGGGCGAGATGCAAAAATTCGCGGCGCAGGCCGAAGCCCAACATCATCATCGGCATGGACACTAGGAGAAAACCCTCATGCAACCGGGGAGTCCATTTTTTCGCCTGGTGACGTTGCTGGCGGGCATCGGCTTCAGCGCACTGGCCTGTTTTGGCATGTTCCTGCCAACCGTTTATATCGGCATTCTGGAAGTGGACCCGACCAGCGCCAGCCTGAACAATCACTTTCGCTATCTTAATGTCTTGTTTCTGGTCTTTGGCTTGATGCTGTTCACGCTTTATCGTGACCATCGTCGGCACCACAATCTGCTGCTCTTTCTTGCCGTCGGCATGCTCTTGGGTGCTGCCATACGTGCCCTCGGTATCCTGATTGATGGCGTCCCCAACTGGGTGATGCTGGTTGCGCTGGTCGGGGAACTGGTGCTGGGGGTCGTATTTTTGATTTTTTACCGCAACGGAAACCCGGCCTGATGGCAATCAAATTACTCATGATTTCCGGCTATGGGATGCGGCGGCAAAGCTGGGCACACGAAGCGGCCCATGTGCGGCAGCATGTCGATTGGATTGAAGAGGTAATCGTGAGCACTGGCAATCCATTGGGACCGTATGAACAGCGGGCCAGCCAGATCATGGCCGAAATCGGTGATCGTCTGCAACCCGCTGACCGCCTCATTATTATCGCGCATTCGTTTGGGGGTGTCGTCGCGCGTTATCTGGCAAGTCGGCGACTGTTGGACCCGGCAGCCATTGTCACCATCGCCACGCCGCATTACGGTGTTCAACACGTCGATCTGTACCAGCAGGTTGTGCAGCAATTGCCAATGCTGGGGCCGCTGGTCAAAGGGGGGTACACTGTGTTGACGCGCCTTTACGGGACCAACCCGCGGGCGCTGGATCAACTGACGACCGAGGCGATGGCAACCTTCAATGACGATCATCCTGACCGGCCTGATGTCGTCTATCAATCGTATGGCTGTGTCGCGGAGAAGGTAAGCTGGTGGTTGCGGTTGGCCTTTGCGCTGTTGACCGCCTATTCTAAGCTGCCCAATGACGGGTTGATCGCACTGCCAAGCACGCATTGGGGCACCTACATGGACACGGTGATTTGTGACCATAATGAAGCGGTGGGGTGGTCAGGGCCTAATCATTTTGACTCAGCGCAATTCGTGGTGGATATTCTGGACCGGTTGCCAGAGGCAGTGAAGAATAATCCGCTTGAAGCGACGCAAACGATAGTCACAGATCAGAGCAATTAAACATTGAGGCAAAATTATGACTTTAAATGCCCAACAGACCGCCGATGGCGTTGACTATCGCGACCTGAACCAGAACGGTCAGCTTGACCCCTATGAAGACCCGCGCTTGCCGGTTGAAGAGCGTATTGACGACCTGCTGAGCCAGATGACACTGGCGGAAAAAGCCGGGCTGATGTTCCACAACATTACAATGGCGAATCCCGATGGCAGCCTGGACCCGCCGCCGCAGGGGTTTATTCAAGAGTCGATTGCCGACGCCATCAACAACCAGCATCTGAATCACTTCAATGTGCTGGGGTTGCCAGCCCCGCGTGTCGCCGCCGAGTGGCATAATCGGGTGCAACAGGCGGCTGAAGCGACCCGGTTGGGAATCCCGGTAACGATTTCTTCCGACCCACGCCACTCGTTCAGCGATAATCCACTTACTGGTGTGGCTTCTGATGCTTTTTCCCAGTGGCCGGAGCCGATTGGTTTCGCCGCCATTGATGATGCCGCATTGGTCGAACAATTTGGCGACATCGCCCGGCAGGAATACGTTGCTGTCGGCATTCGGGTGGCGCTGCATCCAATGGCGGATCTGGCGACTGAACCGCGCTGGGCACGCATCAGCGGCACGTTTGGCGAAAACGCCGAACTCAGCGCGCGTCTGACGGCGGCTTACATTCGCGGTTTTCAGGGCGCAATGCTGGGGCCAACGAGCGTCGCCTGCATGACGAAGCATTTCCCCGGCGGCGGCCCGCAGCAAGATGGTGAAGATCCCCATTTCGCCTATGGCAGGGAACAGGTCTATCCCGGTGATAACTTCGATTATCATCTGATTCCGTTCGTGGCAGCGTTTGCCGTCCAAACCGCCCAGATCATGCCCTATTATGGCATTCCGCTGGGCATCGGCCTGGAAGAAGTTGGTTTCGCGTTTAATAAAGATGTTATCACCGGCATGTTACGCGAAAAATATGGCTTCGATGGCGTGGTGTGTGCCGACTGGGGCATCTTAACCGATAAGGAGATTGCCGGGCAGAAGATGGCGGCGCGGGCCTGGGGCGTCGAACACCTGACGCCAGTGGAACGCACACAAAAGGCGCTGGAAGCTGGTGTCGATCAGTTTGGGGGAGAGGCCTGCCCGGAGATCGTGATCGAGCTGGTGGAAGCGGGCAACATAAAAGAGTCTCGCATTGATGAATCGGTCCGGCGCTTGCTGCGTGACAAATTCCGCCTCGGCCTGTTTGATAACCCGTATGTCGATGTTGATGCGGCGGTAACGGTCGTTGGCAAAGACGATTTTCGGGCGGCAGGCGAGTTGGCCCAACGCAAGGCCATCGTTCTCCTGAAAAACGCGCTGATGACCTTGCCCTTGCGCGACCAGCCCACCATCTACATCGAAAATATTGACCCGGCGGTTGCCGCCAATTATGGGCAGGTGGTGACTGATGTTGATATGGCGGATATTGCCATCGTGCGGCTGCAAACCCCGTATGAACCGCGCAACAGCGACTTTCTAGAGAGCATGTTCCATGCTGGTAATCTAACATTCAGTGAAGCGGAAAAACTGCGCTTACTTGAGTTGATGGCCCGCGTGCCGACGATTGTCGACATCTTTCTGGACCGACCTGCCGTCATCCCGGAGATTACCGATCAATGCGTGGCACTGCTGGGTAATTTTGGGGCCAGTGACGCGGCAGTGCTGGATGTCATTTTTGGACGCTTCACGCCCACCGGCAAGCTGCCATTTGAATTGCCGTCATCAATGGAGGCGGTTCGTGCCCAGCGCTCCGACGTTCCAGGCGATTCTGAGAATCCGCTGTTTGCGTTTGGGCACGGGTTGACGTATTAACTGCTGAAACAGCTTGAGCTTGTAGACAGTGGGTTTAAACTCGAGTCAATTTGCTCAACATCAAATATTAATTAATGCATTGGGCGAAACATTATGAAAAAAACGGCGTTGATTCGGGCAGCGGCAGTTGAACAGTTTTTCCGCGACCGCTTGAGCGGCGAGGAACCGGATGCCCAGGCCGAGCCGCAGCCACGCCAGTTTGTGGATACGCCGGAAGGTAGCGGTGCCTTCGGTCAGTGGGAGGTGGATGCACACGGCTTACCGGCCTATCGCTACCGGCTGGACCAGTATGCTGACCGGCAAGCCGCCTATCCCAACAGCGTCGGGCACGATTGGCGTACCCACTGGCATCAGATCGGCAATGATCGGCTGACGGCACTGGCTGCCAATGATGGCACGGTGCAGGTCCTCATCGGCGACCGGGGGCCAACCTACCTGAATAAGTACGAAGCGTCCGAACCCAAAACGTTACATGGCTGGTGGTTGACGGCGTTGCGCTGGTGTTATCGCGAATTCTTCCGGTTGACCAGTCGCCGCATTGAACGGCAGGTGCGGCTCAACCGCGTGTTGCCACCCGCTACCGAACGCCCGGATACGCGCCGCTATGCCTATGCCGGGGGTTACAGCTATATTCATGATGGGGAAGCAGGTTGGGCCACGGCCTATCGCTATCGTCCAACCGGAGCCAGTGCCGACCGCGTGTTTGGGACGGGTTACGTTGAGACGATGACGGAACACCGGGGTATTCGCGTCACGCGCCGGACCTATGCACCAACCAAACCCGACAATCAACCGCATGCCGACCCACTGCGGCAGGATGATCCAGTTTTGATCGTGGATATTGAGATCGAGAATCGCGGCGCAGCCACTACCGATTTGATGCACTATGAATACTGGGACGTCAACATTCACCAGCTTAAATTGCAATGGCTACGCACCGGCCTGCCAGGCATCATCGGCGACGAAGAACGACAGGTCATCAACCGGGCTTTTACGCCCATCTGCGTCTGGGATGAGGACTGGAATGCGCTCATTTTTCAACAACAAGCGCCCGATTTTCAACCCAACCCGACTCAACCCAACCGCACGGATTGGACGCCGCCGGGCGTGTTCCTAGCTGATCTAAATGGTGACACGCCACCGACTGGACACCTCAGCGACATGTTGGATTTCTTTGGCGACGGTGATGTGCGGTTGCCGGATTGTGTACGTGAGCGGCGGACAAAGGAAACTATAGCTGCCGCGAAGACCGCTGAGGAAGCGATGCCGCATTGTCTGGTCATGTGTCAGCAGATCCAGCTTGAACCCGGTCAAAAGACGCACTTGCGCTATGCCTATGGCGCACTACCGCCGGGTCAGGCGCTCGATTTCCTGGATGATTATCGCCTGCCGCATGCGCCTTTAAGCGACCACATCACGCGCTGGCGGGACCGCTTAAGCTATTTCACGACCGGGCAAGATCCGGTTTTGCAGCGCGAGACGACATGGCACGCCTACAATCTGCTCTCGGCAACGCTGTATCACGATTATTATCAGACGCATCGGGTACCGCAGGGATCAAGTTATTTTTTCCTGCACGGGGCCGATGGCGCGCCACGCGATCTGGCGTTGTATGTCCTGACTCTGACGTATATCCGGCCCAAACTGGCGCGGGAGATGTTGCAGCAATTGATGCGTTTGCAATCGGCGGCGACCGGCGGCCTGACGTATGCGTTTGGCGGCTATGGCGTCCACAGCGACGCCCGTGGCTTACACAAGAATCCGTCCGATCTGGACCTGTTTTTTCTGCTGGCGATCACCGAGTATCTGGCAGCAACCGGCGATTTTGAATTGCTACAAACCGAGGTGCCATTTTATCCACGTGAAGCACCGGTTCAGCACGATTGCAGCGTGATGCAACACTTGCGGGCAACGGTCTCCCATCTGCTGGAAAGCATCGGCACCGGCGAACACGGTCTGGTGCGTATCGGCAGC
The DNA here is from genome assembly GCA_965223835.1 of Phototrophicaceae bacterium. Classification (GTDB taxonomy): domain Bacteria; phylum Chloroflexota; class Anaerolineae; order Aggregatilineales; family Phototrophicaceae; genus CAVYXZ01. The sequence continues at coordinate 71,354 of OZ245023.1, read as the reverse complement.
GGCGATTGGTCCGACGCGATCGTGGTGGAAACCTCACTGCGCGATGGCCCGGAAGGTTACGCGATTGAGAACTCCAAAGACGCGGGCGAATCGATCCCCAACACGCAGATGGCGCTATATGTGCTGCCGCGTTTCGCCAACCTGATTGAAGCCTATGACGCGGATCTGGGGCAAAAATGCCGCGACCCATTGGAGCACTGGCGGCGCTCATTGCTGGGCACCTGGAACGGCGAGTGGTTTATCCGGGCGATTCTGCGCGACATCTGGAATAATCCGGTTTACGTGGGCGAGGACCTGCTTGACCTGGAAGCGCAGGTGTGGGCGCTGATTGGTGATTGGCTGCCGAACGATCTGCGCGAAAAACTGCTGCGCTCGGTCCAAAACCTGGTGGATGATCCGTCACCCATTGGCGGCAGTCTGGTCACGGGGCAGGTGTGGCCGGCGATTTCGCAACTGTTGACGTGGGGCTACGCCAATACAAATCCCTGGCTGGCATGGCGGGCGCTCAACCGCAACACGATGGCAATGCGTGGCCTGTGCTTCCCGGATAAGTGGTTCAACATCTGGTCGGGGCCAGACGGCGTGAGCATCAAAGACGGCAGTACGTGGTCCAGCCCGGTGACGCCGATGACCGACTTCCCGGTGATGAACGCCAACCTGCATTCGATGGCACTGCTGGGGCTGCTGCGCGTATGTGGCATTGAGCCACGTGCCGATGGCAAAGGACTGGTCATCGCGCCTAATATCCCACGCGAGAAATTCGTGCTCGATACACCGCTGCTGAAACTCGACGTCAGGCCGGACCGCATCGCCGGGGAATACCGACCCGTCGTCAACAGCACGCGCACCCTGACCATTCAACGCCCCGACGGTAAGCAATTCGTCTCCGCAACAGTGGCGGGGAATGCTGTAGAAATTAGCGACCCGAATGCCGAGTCGTTGGATTTGGAATTGACATGCACGGCGGGGGAGGCCGTGGCGTTTGGGTTGACATTTAGTGCAGGTTAATCGCACAAAATGGTATTGGATTAGCGAAAATTGGGACACACATTGTAATCATTATTTTCAGTGTCAGATTCATCTGAATCTATATCACATATTTGCAATGTCTCCACATTAAATGAGAAAATTTATGCTATTGTATTTTTATGAACAATGATTGGTCTGCCTCCTTTGCGTCTGCTGCTCAATACTGGCTAACCGGACGCAATCCGTACACTGTACTGATACCGTTTGCCAGCCCACCCTGGACGCTTTTTATGTTGGCACCACTGGCCTGGGTGCCCGCTGCCGCTGCCATGCTTTTCCCAGCGCTAGCACTACTTTATTGTGCTTACCGTGTCCGAAAACCGTATTTAATCCCCATAGTCGCATTGTCATTTCCATTCATGGCGGCAACTGTGTATGCGAATATCGATTGGATGGTCATGGTTGGTGTTGTTATTGGCGGGCGTCTCGGGGTAGTACTTAACACAGTAAAGCCGCAGGCAGGCGCGTTCGCGAACATTGCCCTATTAGCTAAATGTAAGACATGGCGTGAACGTGTATTATTGGTTGCGCCGCTGATAATTATGGCATTGCTGACGATCCCGCTCTGGGGCGACTGGATAGCTGGTATGCGCACGGTTGGCTATAATACTGGCGTGGTACGCAACTTTAGTTTGTTCCCATACTCCATCCCATTGGGTATTATCGGCATTATCCTGGCCTGGCGTCGTCAATCTGTATTGTGGGGCGTCATTGCCTCACTGGCTCTAGCTCCGTATTTCTATATCCATTCACTCATGCCGCTACTATTCCTGATTTCAGACCGAGACTGGCGTATTGGGGTTGCGGTCAACCTTATGCTATGGGGCCTTGTGGGATTGATCGTGGCAGGTGTGGTACCATTATCCCTGTAGTACCTTGCGCTTGAGTGCTCCGCTGCATCTGAAAATTAAAGCTCCTCCAAATTCACCAAAATTTTAGCGCGAATCCGGCCCCGACAAAAGTGAAAACGAACCTATTTACTCCAATACAACGGGTGATTTTCGCTCGAAGTGGTGGGTTTGATATATAACACGCGCTCTGGTCAGGCATTGTAGACGAGCATGTATGTGCCAGGACGTAGAAGTTATCTTTAAAACGTGAGGCGGATCGCTTCTGCAACATAGTATATGCTCACCGAAGGAATAAAAAAAGCGCCCACTCGGAGCGCTTCAAGATTTGTGTCCAACGCTGGGCTTAACGGTAACAGGTCACAGTCGGGTTGCCTCTGAACTCGGTATGCACGTTGCCGTTTTCGTCAACGACGAGGCGGAGAATAGTCAGGTCTTGTGACAGCGCCAGCCCATCCGGGTCGTACAAATCAGTCTGGCCCACAACTTGCATGACATTGGGCGTATAGGTCAACTGACCGTTGTATTCCACAAGGTCAATGGAATTGATGATGATATTGAAGCCGCCACTGGAGCGGTGATTGCTATCATAGCTAATGAATTCAGAATCTTGATGGATGTGGGCGCGCCGACCATCGTTTTTAGCTTGAATCCAGTAATGAGAGGTCAATGTACCCGATACAGCGTAGCCCTCGGTACAGTTCGAGCCAGGAACTGGAAAATACATCGTCCATTCCCTAACAGTTGTGGAGTCGACATAGCGTTCATGGCCCTGTTCCTGCGCCAATGTGAGCGACGGCACAACCAATAGTAACAGAATAAAAAGTCCGACCAGGCGTTTCATAATGGGTTTCTCCTCTAAATGTCGTTATCAATGAATTCACTATAGCGTTGGTTGCCGGTGACAGGCTCCCCCCATTGAGGTAGCCCGCAAGGTAGTCGTGGGGTAGTCCGATGAGGTAGGTGATTTTCGCATCTAAGGCCATCTTTATATATAATATGTGCCCGGTTAACACATCGTAGTTGAGAGCGCATGTACCAAGGCTTAACAGTAATAGACTTTCATACCCACTTCCCGACCGACCGGCCCTGGTTCGATCACCCGGACCCGCGTCAGGCGTATATCGAGCGAGTCGGGGAGCGCCGCGCCAAAATCGCCCGCGAGTACGCGATGAAGTATAGTGCGGATTGGCGGCTGGCCTGGGGCTTCGACCCGCCAGAAAAAGATCGCCCCGATGATGACACGCAGGCGCAGCGCTGGCAGGCGGAGATCGAGAAATATGGCCTGCGGGCGGTGGGCTTCGTCAGCGGCGGCGGCAACGATCATCTGGCAAGCATCGTCGCGCAGTACCCGAATACGTTCATTGGCTTCGCCCATCATTACTTGTTTGCGGACAATGCCGCAGATGAACTCAAACGCGCCGTGACTGAACTGGGCCTGAAGGGTTACAAGTTGCTCGCGCCCATGCTGGACCGCGCCATCGAAGACCCGGCAGCCTACCCGGTCTGGGAGATGTGCGCCGAATTGGACATTCCGGTGCTGGTGCATTTTGGCATTCAGGGCGGCGGTGGCGGCATCGCGTGGCATGAGAACATCAACCCGCTGAAGCTGCACAACATCGCCAAAGATTTCCCCGATGTACAATTCGTGGTGCCACATTTTGGCTGCGCCTGGATCCGCGAGACGCTGCAACTATGCTGGGCCTGTGGCAACGTCAACATCGACACCTCCGGCTCGAATCAATGGGTGCGCTGGGTCGATGGCGATTGGACGGTCAAGAAGCTGTTCCGCAAATACATAGAGACCATCGGGGCGGAGCGCATCATCTTTGGCAGCGATTCCAGCTATTTCCCCCGCGGCTTCGCTATCCGTTACTTGCAAGATCAAATCCGCGATTGTCGCGAGTTGGGCTTGACGCCTGCGCAATTGCAGATGATTTTTGGCGGCAATGCGGCCCGTTTGTTCAAAATTAATCTATAATGCTGCTCATGATTGGTCAAATTACGGGAGGTGTTTGAAACGAGATATGCTTTACTAAAGTCTGGTCACGCTTCGCCTTGATGTTATAGTGTCTAAGATAGACACCAAGAAGGGTGTCCCTACGATCTATAACAGCCGGGTAGGGACTGGCTTTTGCCTGTCCACCGCGCAATTAACATCGGGCGGATAAGTACCAACTATTGAACCGTTATGTTACCATGGAGAAAATCATGCAAAAGCACAAATTTTTATTTCTCGCGCTGACTCTGCTGCTGGTGGTCTCATCAGTCGCGGTCGGTGCGCAGGATGATGTCATCGAGATCGAATACTGGCAGTACAACTTTGGCGCGCGCGTTGACGCCATGAACATGTTGATCGAACAATTCGAAGCCGAAAACCCCGACGTGCGAGTCATTCACAACAGCGACATCGCCTACGATAACTTCCGTGATGAATTGGCCGCTTCGGCTCCGGCTGGTGTCGGCCCGGACGTCGTGACGCTGTTCTACGGCTGGATCCCGGCGTTCGTCGATGCGGGCTATCTGGTGCCACTGCCGGACGACGCCTTCCCCGATGAGTGGATTGAAAGCTACTTCTCGCCGATGGTGGCCGAATCCAAGTTCGAGGGCGAATACTGGGCTATTCCGACTGCCGTTCGCGCGCTGGCATTGTTCTGGAACAAGGACCTGTTCGAAGCGGCAGGACTCGACCCCGAAGTACCCCCAACCACGCTCGAAGAATTTCAGGAAATGGCGATTGCCACCACGCAGTACGATGGCAACGGCGAGGAGATTCTGAACATCGCTGCTGAAGGATATGCACCGCAACTCAGCGGCCAGGCCCATCACTGGTTCCGTGAAGCGCTGCTGCGGCAGTATGGTGGTGTTCCTTACAGCGACGACAATCGTACCGTGATGTGGAACAGCCCCGAAGGCTGCGAAGCCTTTGGCTGGCTGGCCGCTTTCGAGACCGAATTCAAGACCGGTAGCAATGACCTGTTCACCGATGCGACCCAGGCGTTTGTCAATGGACAAGCGGCGCTGCACATCGATGGCTCATTCCGGCTGGGCACGATCGCCAACAACAACCCGGATCTCAACTTTGGCGTCGCCGAATTGCCGGTTGGCCCCAATGGGGAAAAACACACCTATGGCTCCTACTGGACACATGGCATCACCCGTCGCGCGGCTGATGATGAAGCCCGCCTGGACGCCGCGACCCGGTTCTTGCAGTTTATCACGACTGCTGAAGCCGGTACGCTGTGGGTGAACGAAGTCGGTGAACTCCCGGCCCAATTGGAAGCCGCCGCCGACCCGGACCTGCTGTCCGACCCGATTCTGGGGCCGTTCTCCGCTGGTCTGGAATATTCCCATGCCACCTTCTTTGTGGATGAAACTGCCCAGCGGCAACACTTGATTGACGCCTTCGACCTGATTCGACTGGGTGGGGTGGCCCCCTGCGATGCCCTGAATGAGTACGCGGTCATTGAACAGGATCTACTGGATAACTTCTGGGCGGCTCGTTAAGCGCTTCAGACCATTCACGACTATAAATTGATCAGTAGGGGCACAGCATATCGTGCCCCTACACAATAAGTTGCTTATTACAGAATTTTTTGAAATCAGGTTGTGTTGATATTTAGAACAATGGGTTGACCTTTTACCTCACCCCGGCCTTAACTTAACCGTCAGCGGCCACCCTCTCCAGGTTGGCTGAGGAGCGGACAGGTTGGGAGGTAAAGGTTTGAAAACGAGCGGTTCATCGGCAACACTAAGCGTTGACGAAAACGCGAAAGGTGGACAACCGATGAACCCAGATATACTTTATCAATGGACGGCGGAATTGGCGATGCAATTACCCGGATTAAATAGCTGGCAAGTGACCAATCTGGGGCTATTCAGCTATGGGGTGATTGAGGCGGAGAGCAGCCAGCAGATGCAAATTGCGCGTAAAGTAGCCTGTGGGGAACAGGCAGCCTCGGCGGAGAAGCGCTTGCGGCGGTTCATCGCCAATGAGCGGCTGTCGCTCACGCGCTTTTTCGAAGAGTGGACAGCGTGGGTGCTGCGCTGTTTGGAAGGGCCAGGGGTGGTGTTGCTGGTCGATGAGACCAAACTGGCGGATCGCCTGGCCTTGATGGTGGTGGGTGTGGCTTTTGAAGGCCGTTGTATTCGGCTGGCCTGGCGCTGCTACCGGGCTAATGATGCCAGCGCCTACCCGGCTGAAGGGCAGGTTGAGATGATTGCTCGGTTGCTGGCGATTGTGAAGCAGGGAATGCCGCCGCGCACAGCGGTTTTGGTGCTGGCAGATCGCGGGATTGGGACATCACCCGACTTGTGCCAACGGGTCGCTGATTTAGAGTGGCACTACCTGTTTCGGGTGACTAAACAAAGCAAGATCATCACGGCGGATGGCGACTACACCATTTATGAGCAAGTCACCGCGGGTCACACCTGGGCTGCCAGTGGCTTGATCTTCAAAAAACGGGGGCGTATCCCGGCGCATGCCCGCGCGGTGTGGCAGGATGGCTATGATGAACCCTGGGCCTTAGTCACCAATGATGCCCAGTTGACGGGTTGGGAATATGCCCAGCGGAATTGGCAAGAGCAAAGTTTCCGTGATCTGAAAAGTGGCGGTTGGCAGTGGTCGTCCAGTCGGGTGCGTTGCCCAGATCATATGGCGCGCTTGATGCTCATCCTCGTGGTGGCCTATGGCTGGATACTCGGCCTGGGCAGCTACGCGGTGCATTGGCATCAAGCCCGCGGTTTGATCCGCCAGGCTGATGGTCAACTACGTCGTCAGTGGAGTTTATTCAAGGAGGGATTACAATTCTTTACCGACTACGTTGCCAAGCACGGCGTGTGTCTGAAACCCTGTTTCGTCTCAGACAAACGCTTACTTTGAAACGTGTCCGCTCCTCAGCCAACGCATTGGGGAGGGGGCGTGACGCGTAGCGACGCGGGGGTGAGGTGCATTAAACCTGAAATGTCAACCGTTCCTAGTGCAATCAGTGTCAGGTATAGGTGCTGTGATGTTATTGTCAGAAAATAAAAAGAAACCAGGCGGTGCAAACGGGTTGTCCAATCTATTGCCCACGATGACGCTGGCCCGGCAAAAGGTCATGTGGGCCTATATTTTCCTGGCGATTCCCATCGTCTTCTTTCTGTATATCCGCATTTATCCCACGTTCTCGGCGTTCCAGATGAGTCTCTACGACTTCAATCCGCTGGCCGAAGAGCAACCCTATGTTGGGCTGGCAAATTATGAGACGCTGCTAGAAGAAGTCAGCAAACCCCGATCTGTCACCAAGTCAGCGTTCGAAAACACCTTCAAATATATCCTCATTGGCATGCCAATTCAGTTGATACTCGCGCTGGGCATTGCCATGATGCTGGACGAGATTCGGGTGCTCAACAACCTGTACCGGCTCGTCTTCTTTTTACCCTTCGTCACCTCCACCATCGCCATCGCGTGGGTGTTCCGCGTGATGTATTCACCGCAAACGGGTTTCATTAATGTCATATTGTCGACGTTTTCACTGCCACAACAGCCGTTTCTCAAACATCCATCACAGGCGCTGTATTCGATTACGGCCATGGTCATCTGGCAGGGGCTAGGGTTTGCCGTCATCATCTTTCTGGCCGGTCTTAAACAAATCCCGCGCACTTATTATGAAGCGGCCCGAGTCGATGGTGCGAGTCGGTTTGATATTTTCACCCGAATCACGTTTCCGCTGCTAAATCCCAGCATTGTCTACCTGGTGGTGCTGCAATCGATTGGCTTCCTGCGGATGTTTGCGCCGGTGCTGGCAATGACCAATCAGGGCGATGGCGGGCCGTTGAATTCCACCACGACGGTGGTGCTGCGCGTTTATCGTGAAGCATTCCAGGCCCTGAACATGGGCTATGCCGCCGCGCTAACCGTCGTTTTGTTTGGCATTATTCTGATCGTGACAGTCGTGCAATTACGGCTGACCACCCGGTCAACGGAGTAGCTGATGGATACCATTAATCAATCCGTTCTTGCGCAACGTTCGCGCTATAACGTCGATAAACCGGCCAGCAACTGGAAGTATAAGACGCTGTCGTATGCGTCGTTGACCCTGATCGGGGTGACGATGTTGCTGCCCTTCGGTTGGATGCTGTCAACCTCGTTCAAGCCCGCCACTGAGATTCTGCGACCCAATTTTTTCCCGATGGCACCCACGATTGATAATTATTTCTTCGTGCTCCAGGAGACGGCGTTGCCGCGCTGGTATCTGAACTCGATTATCGTGGCGGTCATCAGCACGGTGAGCGTCGCCTTCTTCGATACACTGGCCGGTTACACCTTCGCCAAATATAACTTCCCCGGCAAACGTATTATCTTCATCGTGTTCCTCAGTTCGCTGATGGTGCCCACCGAGATGCTCATCATCCCCTGGTTCATTATGTCGGTGAATCCGATTATTGGGCCGCCCTGGGTCGATACCTACTGGGGCATCGCTTTTCCGGGCGTCATCACCGCGGCGGGCATCTTCCTGATGCGTCAATTTATGCAGGGGGTTCCCAACGAACTGCTGGACGCGGCCCGTATTGATGGGGTGCATGAATTCGGTTTGTTCTGGCGCATTGCCGTGCCGCTAAGCCTGCCCGCGATTGGCGCCTTGTGCATTTTCAACTTCCTGGGGAACTGGAACGCGTTTATCTGGCCGCTGATTATCACCTCGGCGCAGGACATGATGACGCTACCGGTCGGGCTGCAATTCTTCTCGACGGAAAACGGTTCGGATTGGCATCTGATTATGACCGGGGCGTCGCTGGCAGTGATCCCGCTACTGATTATCGTCATCATCTTCCAGCGCTACATCATCGAAGGCATCGCCCTCACCGGCGTGAAGGGGTAGCTGTGAACTGGTGGACAGTTCAAGCACTGCCGACTATAATGATTGCGTAATCTTTTACCTGGATATTGATTAACACTCACAGAAAGGAGGTGCTGAAATGATGAAATTATCAACTTCATACCTCCGGGACGTTGGAAGTTAATGAAATCCTTCATGTTTTGGAACGCAGCATGGACAGAGTTGTTTTTCTAAAGCCAAGCCTGAACCCCAGAACATAAAGTTTTGTTTAGCTCCAAAGCCGTAGGTATGATGATCTGAACCTGCGGCTTTTTGATTCCTATTGACGCAATTACTTCGACAATTGAGCTTGCTTTGCGATCTGCAGAGCAATGAAGGAGAACATTTACAAATGAAATACCAGCCACAAACCTGGCATTATGGAATCGTGGCCCAGCATTGGGCTGAATTCCAGAATCACAGCGTTGATGGACCCGAAATCGCCTATTACCAGGAATCTATTGAACGTCATGGTCAGCCGGTACTTGATGTAGCATGTGGTACAGGACGCTTGTTGTTGCCATATCTGCGTGCCGGTTTAGATGTAGACGGCTGTGACATTTCGCCCGACATGCTAGCTCACTGTCGCGAAAAAGCAGAGCAAGAGGGCGTTTCACCAGGACTTTACCAGCAGGCGATGCATGAACTCGATTTACCACGAACTTATCGAACGGTTTTTGTTTGTGGGTCTTTCGGGATAGGCAGCACTCGTCAGCAGGATGCGCTGGCACTGCAACGCTTTTACCAACACCTGACCCCGGACGGTGTACTCCTCCTGGACCATCAAATGGCCTATGGCGGGAACGCCTGGCACTGGAAAGACTGGGTGAAAGAGAATCGCCAGCGATTGGATCCGAACTTCTGGACAGAAGGCGAACGGGAACGGGCCTCCGATGGGAGTGACTTTATCATGCGCTCGCGAGTAGCCGATATAGACCCACTAGAGCAGGTTCTCACACTCCAGATGCGGGCTGAAAGATGGCGAGGAAGCCAACTGATCGGAGCCGAAGAGCGCACTCTGACCTCCAACATCTATTTCAAAAACGAACTAATGTTGCTGCTCAAGCAAGCAGGGTTTGATGATGTTACCGTGCAAGGTGATTTCACAACAGCAGCCGCAACCCCTGCACACGAAAACCTGGTGTTCATCGCGCGCAAGACCGCCGAACATGTGCCATAGACGAACAAAATATGCACTATTGCGGGTACACGAGTAGCGAATACAAAGCCTACGGACTTAAGAACCGTCATAAAGATCTTAGCAGGAATCAGCATTGGGGAAGCCTGGTGCTGATTCCGCTTTAGCAATGGATATTTTGAGACGTTTACGAATCCGCCTTACCCTCCAGCGGTGTGCTGCTGAAGCGTTCGCGGTTGATGAGCTGGATGGTCATGCCGCCGTCGGTCATGATGTTGGCTCCCGTAATGTAGGTCGATTCATCGGACGCCAGGAACAGGACAACATTGCCGACTTCATGCGGCGTTTGCACGCGGCCCAGCGGGATATTATCCGCCCAGTGTTGCTGCACGGCGGCTTTGTCGTCGGCTGCATTTTGAATATCCTGCCAGATCTGCGTATCGGTCAGGCCGGGACTCACGGCGTTGACGCGGATGCCATAGGGGGCGAATTCAATTGCTAGCGACGCGGTGAGCATGGCAACGCCACCTTTGGACGCCGCATAGGGGGCCGCACCGGGCAGGGTCGCAACGGTGTGGACGCTGGCGATATTGACAATGTTGCCCCGACCGCGTTGGACCATCGATTCGAGCACGTAGCGGCTGCACAGAAACGTCCCCTTCAAGTCAACATTGACGACTCGGTCCCAATCAGATTCATCCATTTCGAGCGTCGGCTTGACGAAATTGACCCCGGCGTTGTTAACCAGCGTGTCGATATGACCGAAACGCTCGATGGTCGCCGTCATGAGTTGCTGGCAGGCCGACGCGCTGGCAACATCCGTCTGAATAAAGTGGCCTTTGCCATACCGCGTTTGCAGATCATCCGCCACTGCCTGACCCTGAGCTGCGTTCAATTCCGCTACGATCACCTCTGCACCCACCGCTGCAAAGCGCTCCGCAATCCCCAGCCCAATGCCGCTGCCGCTGCCGGTGACAATCGCCACATGATTCTGCCAATCCATGCTGACCTGACCCTTTACCTGATTCTCAAATAATTATTGGCGCTGATTGTAGCAGATCGGGGCCACCAGTCGCTAAAGGCTAAGTCATTGGTCGTTAGTCCCGGGTCAATAGTCGGGACCATACGAGTTGTGAGTTCCGTTTGATGGACAAAGTTTTCTGTCTTTTGACTATGGACTGTAGACTAAAGACTTTCGACTACTGGCATCGTGGGTCGGCAGGCGTAATGCCCCGGATGGCGGTGATAGTCGCGCAACTGTCAGCCGGACTTTATCGTATACAAGAATAGTTGTGAAAAATATCCTGAAGACATTTAAATTCGCAAAACATGGGGGATGCATGAAAGCCATTGTATGTACGAAATACGGATCACCCGACGTTTTCCAACTCGCTGAAGTGCCCAAACCAACACCTAAAGACAATGAAGTGCTTATCAAGGTGCTGGCAACGACTGCCAACGCCGCCGATGTACGCATTCGCAGCTCAGATATTCCACCCTTATTCTGGCTGCCCATGCGCCTGATGTTGGGCCTCAATGGTCCGCGCAACAACATCCTGGGCGTGGAATTTGCCGGGGAAGTTGAAGCCGTTGGCAGCGCCGTCACCCGCTTTAAGCCGGGCGACCCGGTGTTTGTCTCAAGCGGTATGGGGATGGGGGCGTATGCAGAGTACAACTGCGTGCCTGAATCAACGGTGATGGCACTCAAACCAGCCAATATGACGTTCGAGGAAGCGGCGGCGGTGCCCCATGGGGCATTGTGTGCCTTGCATTACCTGCGCAAAGGTCATATTCAACCCGGCCAGAAGGTACTGATCTTCGGCGCATCCGGCAGCATCGGCACCTATGCCGTCCAGCTTGCCAAACACTTTGGCGCGGCAGTCACCGGCGTGTGCAGTACGTCTAAAGTCGATATGGTGAAATCACTGGGGGCTGACCAAGTGATTGATTACAAACGGGAAGATTTTACCCGAAACGGCGAAGCCTACGACATCATTTTTGACACCATCGGCAAGAGTCCATTCACGGGCTGTGTCAACTCACTCAAGGACGACGGCTACTATCTCAGAGCCGTTCATCTGACACTGCCCGCCATGCTGCAAGGGTGGTGGACAGCCAGCACCAGCAACAAAAAAGTCATCGGCGGCGTAGCCAACTATACCAGCGAAAACCTCAACTTCCTCAAGGAACTGATTGAGGCCGACGAACTCAAAGCAGTCGTTGATCGCAGCTATCCGCTGGAACAGATGGCTGAGGCTCATCGTTATGTCGAAGCCGGTCACAAACAGGGGAATGTCGCGATTACCATCGCCTAGATTAACCTATGGAATGATATACATTCATCAGGGGGAATAATTATGCAAGCGGTAGTATGTACCCGATACGGACCGCCGGAAGTGCTGCAACTCACCGAAGTTGCCAAACCGACGCCACGCAAGAACGAAATATGTATCAAAATTTTCGCCACCAGTGTAACCGCCAGTGACGGTATCGTCCGAGGCTTTAAACTGCCGCGCTGGCACCCGATGGGCTTCATGATGGGCCTTGTGATCGGTTTTTCCCGGCCAAGAAACCCTATCCTGGGGATGGTGTTCGCCGGTGAAGTCGACTCGGTCGGCAGCGCTGTGACCCGGTTTAAAGTCGGCGATCAGGTTTTCGGCAATACGGTCAAGTCAGGTATTCGGATGCAATTTGGCACGTATGCGGAGTACAAATGCCTGACCGAAGACAGCCACATCGCCCTGAAACCAGCGACTATCACGTTTGAAGAGGCCGCTGCCGTGCCCTATGGCGGCATGCTGGCCTTAATTTTCTTAAAAAAGGGCAACATCCAACAGCGACAAAAGGTATTGATTTATGGCGCGTCGGGCGCGATTGGGACGGCTGCCGTGCAGCTTGCCCGGTCCTATGGGGCGACCGTCACTGGCGTATGCAGTACCCGGAATATTGAACTGGTGCTGTCGCTGGGAGCCGAAACCGTCATTGACTATACTAAAACGGATTCGCTGCCCTCGGAGCAGCGCTATGATCTGGTGCTGGATGCGGTCGGCAAAAGCAAACGCTCGACATTGAAATCACAACTCAAAAATGCGCTGACTCCGAACGGGCAATATGTTTCAGTTGATGATGGTAGCCCTGATTCACAACTTGAGGACCTCATACTACTCAAAGACCTGATTGAAGCCGGACAATATAAGGCGGTCATTGATCGCTGCTATCCACTGGAGGAAATCGTCGAAGCCCACCGCTATGTTGATACCGGGCGCAAACAGGGCAATGTCGTCATCACGGTGGCTGATGCTGCTGGTTTATAAAGATCATGCTGGAGTTAACGCATGGTAGACGTACCAATCCAGCTAGCCGCCATCTGGGTCGCGCTCATGCTGGTTTATCAATTGGGCGTTGTGCAGCAGTTTACCCGGCCAATGTGGTTGGGAAGCGCCAGCTTGATGGTCATGCCAATCGTGGTCGGACGGGTATTTAATGTATAGACGGTCTGGGTTGCCTGGAATCGGGTTTGAACACGAAGCTAAATCAGGAGTGAAATTCATGAAAGCAGTGGTATACGAACAATACGGACCACCAGAGGTGCTTCAACTCAAAGAAGTCGCCAAACCGACTCCACGTGACAACGAAATTCTGGTCAGGGTGCACGCCACGACCGTCACCATCGGCGACACCATCATGCGGAGCCTCAAGATTCCGGGTCCACGCTGGCAACGCCTCCCGGCCCGCATCTACCTGGGCATTCGCAAACCAAAGCGCAAAATACTGGGGATGGAGCTGGCAGGGGAGGTCGAAGCCATTGGTCCGGCTGTCACCCGCTTCAGCGTTGGCGATCAAGTGTTTGCCTCGACTTTTGCGACGGATTTTGGCGGCTATGCCGAGTACAAGTGTTTGCCCGAAGACGACGTACTGGCAATCAAACCGGCCAATCTCACCTATGCCGAAGCTGCTGCGGTACCCGGTGGCGGCATGACCGCGTTGCATTGCCTCAAGCAGGGCAAAATTCAGCCGGGACAAAAGGTCCTCATCTATGGCGCTTCGGGGGCCGTCGGTACAAACGCGGTTCAGCTAGCCAGCAATCACTTTGGCGCAACAGTCACCGGCGTATGCAGCACGACCAACTTAGAACTGGTCAGATCGCTGGGCGCCGAGCACGTGATTGATTACACGCAGGAAGATATAACCCAACACGCTGCGACGTATGACGTGGTTTTTGATGCCGTTGGCAAGCTGGAACGGCCCCACGCAAAACAATTACTCAAGCCGGGCGGCGTGTGTCTGAACGTTCATACGACGTCGGACGGCGGCAACAGGCTGGAGTATCTGCTCGTGCTCAAAGACTTGATCGAGGCCGGGAAGCTAAAATCGGTGATTGACCGCTGTTATCCGCTGGAGCAAATCGTTGCGGCACACCACTATGTCGATCAAGGCCATAAAAAGGGCAATGTCGCCATCAATATAACCCATCATCACTAAAAACGGCTAAATCCGCCGGTATCATCAACAGTGGTCATCGGCGGATTTTTGCGGCGAAGCAAAGGATGCACCATCACTGGAATTCGCCCATGCCAGAAGATAGCTTTGAATAAACCGGAGAATAACCGATGAAAGCAGTTGTCTACACCGAATATGGTCCACCCGATGTGCTCCAGCTTACAGAAGTCGCTAAGCCCGTGCCGAAGCCCAGTGAGGTCTTAATCAAAATCCAGGCAACGCCGGTGAACTTTGGGGATTTGCTGGCACGCAATATGAATAAAGTATCCCCGCGCGAGTTCACGATGCCCTGGCCGCTCTGGCTGCCGACACGCCTCATGTTCGGTTTCCGAAAGCCGCGTGTAACCATTCTGGGCAGCGAGTTCGCGGGCGAAGTTGAAGCTGTTGGTAGCGATGTCACCCAGTTTAAGACTGGCGACGCGGTGTTTGGGTATCGCGGCCCCAAAATGGGAGCCAACGCCGAGTATCTTTGTATGCCTGAAAGTGGGCTATTGGCAATCAGACCCGCCAATGTGTCCGCTGTCGAGGCGGCCTGTGTGCCATATGGCGCATTAACCGCGCTTAATCTGCTGCGAAAGGTGAATATCCAGGCCGGGCACAAAGTCCTCATCAACGGCGCTTCTGGCAGCATCGGCTCTTACGCGCTACAACTTGCCAAACATTTCGGCGCGGACGTCACCGGCGTCTGCGGCACACCGCGCGTTGCCATGGTGAAAACACAGGGAGCAGACCGGGTCATTGATTACACGCAAACCGATTTTACCCAAGAGGATGAAGCCTATGATATTGTCTTTGACGTCCTGGGCAAAAGCTCGTTTGCACGCGTCAAAGGCGTGCTCAAGCAAAACGGCACCTATCTTTTAGCCAGCTTTGGGATGAGGCAGCTTTTTCAGATGCTGTGGACTTCGCTGGTCGGCAACCAGAACGTGATTTGCGCGCTCTCGAGTGAGAGTCAGGCAGATCTGCTGGTCATCAAAGACCTGGTTGAGGCCGGGAAGATCAAGCCGATCATTGATCGCTGCTATCCGCTGGAACAAACCGCTGCGGCCCATCGTTACAGCGAACAGGGGCAAAAAACCGGCAGTGTGGTCATCACTGTGGCATAATAGCTTGATTGTGTTATGCGCTGCCAGAATCTCAATTGCTAACCAACGATCTGACAGTCTAGATCATATCATTCGACCCCAATCGCTGGCATCATCGCCAGCGGTTGCTTTCAAGAGTCTCTATGCTGACCGTTAGCATCATCGTTCACAACGATTTTTCGCACATACAGCAGACATTGACCTGTCTGTTTGCGATGAATCCGCCACCAGAAAAAATCTACGTCACGATTAATGCGGCGCCGGCGCAAAGCCCGGTTGATGACCTGAGAACCGCGTTTCCCAGCGTGCAGATAATCTTAAACGCAACCCCTCAAGGCTTTGCCGCCAATCACAATCGGGTCATGGCGCTCACCGAAACGCCGTTCATCGCCCTGTTGAATGACGATATTACGTTTCACCCGGACGCACTTCAGCACTTGGTTGCCATCTTGCAACAGTACCCCAATGTCGGGCTGGTCGCACCCATGATTCAGAGTCCCGATGGCTCACCTCAGCTTGCCGTGTTCAGCGATCCTACCCTGTTTCGCGCTATTTATAAGATTAGTGGGCTTGGTTACTTCACCCAGCATGGCGGGGTAGTCCGACGCATCTTGCAACGAAGTGGGCTAACCCGCTATATGGGTGTTGAATCACTGAACCCGGATCAAACCACCCGTATGGTCCCCGTCGTTCGGGGGGTCTGTATGGTGACCAAACGCGAGGTGTATCAGCAAGTGGGTGGCATGGACGAAGACACACGCGTTTATGGTGAGGAGTACGGCTGGCATTGGCGCATCCGCCAGGGTGGGTGGCAGATCATGTACGCCCCGCAGATTGCGATTACGCATTACAACCTCAGTCAACCATTGAATGGCTGGAAACTGGCGGAACACCGCAAATCCATTTTGAGCTACTTTATTCGGTACCGTCCACGCTGGCAGATGTGGCTGGTGCGCCTGAGCATTGTGATATTTCATGGGCTGTGGGCACTTCTGAACTTCCCCATCAACCGGCAACGATTCCAGCAACATTGGCTTGCCAGCCAGGTTGGTCTGCGCTGGAGACCCCAACTTTAATAGCCGTATCGGTTCATTTGTGGGCTGTTTTTGACATGCAGATAAAACTCACGCAGTTCAGGGTCCTGTTCAAAAGCGTGGGCGCGTGCCGGGTTAATTCGAGCAATTGCCGGTTGGATAATTTCTGACCGAGCAGGAACGCCAACGAACTCACACAAATCATGCAGGATGGTTGCTGGATCTGCCAAAAACCCTTCATACTGGACAATCCGTGTGCGTTCTGGGGGTAAAGCAGCGATATGAGAATCGGCCTGCTGGGTATACGTCTCCCACAATGCAAAGCCTTCAGCCAGTGAAAAATGACGCACGTACAACTTTGGTGACAGTTGGTTCCACCAGGAGAAGGCCAGCCGCCGATGCCATTGTTTCCAGGTCGCAAAGTGGCTGAGACCGGCCTGGCTGCGGACCCGTAAGCTGTTGGCAACATCAACCCCATGCCGATAAATATGAATCACGCGGGCATCGGGGAACAGATCCAACCAGAATGGCAGCGTAAACGTGGAGCGGGGGTCTTTCCAGCCCCAGGGCATATCCAGCCGAGCGACATCGTGATAGCGGAAATAGCGCTGCCACCCCAGAAAACTAACAGCACGGGGTGAAGTCAGAGTGTAACGCAAAAAATCACCGAATAATTCACGGCGGGTCGCGTCGGCGATCAGGCTGGAAACGGGTTCCGGTTGGTCCCAGGCGGCACCCGCTTGCCGCAGCAGCCAGACATTGAGATGCTTAAAGAAGGTCGCTTCTGCATTTTGATTCTGGCGGCGGCCCATGAACAGGCCCAAATCCTCCAGAATGTCGGTCAGCATACTCGTTCCCGAACGATGCATCCCGATGATGATGACAGGGGGATGGGTCATCAGTTAATGCTCCCAATTGGTGCGGCGTAATCGGTGTCTAACCAACCGGCTGAACAACTTGAGGATTTTCAAGTTTAGGCGTGTGAGCAGTGGTTTGCGGTGGACATGCAATCCAATACCGGTTAAGCGCGCTATGAGGTTATCAACATAGAATTTTTCTGGATCGAAAACGTGATAGGTTGCGCGGGTCTGTTCACACAACTCGGTAAACATAGCTGGATTATCCGGGTGCAAATGATCATACGTGTGATGCCAACCGATCGCACGGGCAAACGGGTTGGACCTATTTTGCCGTTGCCAGATTTTCCTAACCGCCTGCTGTTCGGTACGCAGCGGATAATGGCGTAGTAGAAATTTGAACGGATATATTCTCTGATTGGCAAAACGCACATGATGACCGCCACTCGCTGCCAGGTTAACCGGGTCTTGTTGCTGCTTCCATGCTTTAATCTGCACAAAATGACCCATGCGACTGCCAAATCTATAATGGGAGAAGTAAGCAGCAAAATCGGCACGATGGGCAAAGCCGTTATCAATCGGGCCAAATTGAAGTACGGTGTGATCCACGCTGTTGAAACCACATTGCTCGACATGATATAGGGCGTCACGTAACGTTACATCCGGCCAGGGGCTTTCGCGTCGCTCATCAACATCATGGTGGATGAACCAGTCAGCATCTAACGTATGGGCCAGGTGTTCAGTCCGCTCGAGCAAAGCGAACCAGTTATGGGTGTGTCCGCCCGTGTAGCCATTGGCGGGAAAACGCTCTAAGCCCATCACACCTTGACCTAACAATGCCTGGGCTTGTTCAAATGTGCCATCGTCCGACCAGTTATCAACTACATATACTGCCACGCCTTGCCGCCGCAGATATTTGATCGATGGCGTTATGATATCGGTTTCATTATAGGTTGGCATGATCGCCACAACCCGAAAATCGTTGGGGGCAGGGCGAATTGGTGGCCGATGATGAGGCGCTACGATAACCAGGGCAGAGGGTTCAGGAGCCGGGGACGAATCACTATCGTTGGGCACCCCGCCAGCGAATTCGACTTGCAATCCGTTGGATTGAACCAACTGAACCAGTTTTTTCAGCGACCATTGATGTTGAAGACGTGCAGTCAGCAGCGCGACCGGCGCATAATCCATCAGCTGATTCAAGTTGCTGAGCGTGAGTTCAAGATTATCATTCAGTTCCAGCAAATTGGGAACAACGATTATCGAACTGGCAACAATTGCCGTGTCAATTTCAAAGTTCATTTTTGCACCACAGTTGGTGCGATACAGATGGCGACAGATGTTCGCCTGATTTTGGAATAGCCGCACCGCAGCATGCAACGGGAGCAAGTAGTAAGCCCCGCTGCTGTCGATGTTGATCAAAGACGAACAATCATAATGCCGCCCAAGCTGTGCGGCCATGCGATAGATAAAAATAGTACTATGGCTGGCATTATGCGGATCCATAAACCACTGCATTTCTAAAGATGAATCCCGGTAAAAGTACGCTAGTCAATAGCGTAACCCAGTTGCTGGACGGCTGCTAGCTGGTCAGGCCGAAAAACATCCAGCTTCGCTTGACGATAGCGCCCCGTCGTTGCCGGAACTCTGGGTATTGAAGCTAAATGGGACAAATGAACGTCCGATATTGGCAGTTCGAGGAAATTAACCAACCTTTGAATTTCATCACCAGGATGCTGGCACAGCGCATCTATATTGAGCAGCAGGAAACGCTCACGTAGCTCACGACGCCCAAAGTCAATAGCCTGCTGATTGGACCGAATCCAGTAATCCAATGATGCGGTTAGCGGTGATGCCGCAATCGTGGAGCGATCAAGCCCGAATAGATGGCCCCAGTAATGCAGTTGATATTGATTGCGACTGTAGGCCATATCCAGCCCATGCCGAATGACTTGCACATAGCGCATCTTCGGGAAAAATTCATTGAGGTAAGGCAAGAACAACTGTGAATTCGGTTCTTTCCAACCCCATCCCTGATACTGACTCCAACGGTTGGCTGGTTGGCGCATCAAGCTAACACTGGCCCGCAGGGCTTTGTCAAGGCGCAGAGAAGGTCCTTTGCCCCAATGCCAGCAAGTTTCAGGCACAGCGGTGACGATAAAGTAGATTTCTGCAGGCGTCAGGCGGCGTTGATTGAGAGATGCTGCCTGGAAAATTTCAAGTGCCTGGTAGAGGGGTTTGTTTTCGGTTGCAATAGCATTCGCCAGCCAGCGCCGCCGCCGAAACAGCAGCGTGAACCACAAGTTATCGCTGGCTGTGTTCAGACAAACCCCAACGTGAATATCGAGTTGCCGCAAAATCTGGGCAATCACCCGTGTGCCACCGCCACCGACGCCACCAACAATAATCGGTTGTTCTGGGTGGATATGGGTTGCTGCAGTATTGGAATTCACTTTAATGATGTACCTGCTAGTGGTTGGAGACCTGCAAACTTCTCTACAATGTCGCTGAGCATACGCTACTAGAATAACTCAGGCCGGTGTTGACGATACAGGGCGAGGTCGTCAGGCTAATTCCCGCGATTGATGCGGCTAAATCCCATCTGTAGATATTTGTTTAGAATACCGACTAGCTTGTTTCGGATACGCGTGAGCAATGATTTTTGTTTAATGGTTAAACCGATCCCGGACAACCGCTCGACGAGATTATCAACATAGAACGCTTCAGGATCGAAAACACGATGTGTTTTACGGGTCTGGTCACACATATCATCAAAGAGATCTTTATCACTGGCGTCCAAATGATCGTACATGACATGCCATCCTCGTACACGTTCATGGCGACTGGACTGGTGTTGACGGGCACGGATTTTCGCGGCTGCTTGAGCTTGAGAACGGAGGGGATAATGCCTTAGCAAAAATTTATACGGATATACGCGTTGGGCATCAAACCTAACGTGATGTCCACCGGAAGCAGATAAGTCAATTGCTTGCTGAGTTTGCTTCCAGGTGTTTATCCGAATGAAGTGCCCAGGCCGCTCACCAAAGGTGTAATGCCTAAAATAGGCACCGAAATCAGATGCAGATGTATACAAATTATCAACGGGTCTGAAGTCAATCAAGGTGTGATCAATGCTGTTGAAGCCACACTGATCAACATGATAAATGACATCCCGCAGCGCTATATGCGGCCAGGGGCTTTCGCGTATTTCGTCAACATCATGGTGTATGATCCAATCTGCCTCAAGTTCGCGGGCAATTGCCACCTTTCGTTTCAGGAGTTCTTCCCAATTGAAGGTATGACCGTCGGACAATCGGTTAGCCGGATAACGCTCCAAACCAATCACGCCTTGCCCCAAAAGCGCTTCAGCCTGTTCAAAAGTGCTGTCGTCAGACCAATTATCAATGAGGTAGACAGCAATACCCTGTTCGCTGAGATAGTTGATACTCGGCGTGATGATGTCGGCTTCATTGTAAGCCGCCATAATGGCGACGACCTGGAAATCATCGGGTGCAGCCTGAATTGGTGGGCGTTCATTGTGGCTGAGAATTAGAAGAGAAGTCGCTTTTTTCCAATGCAGGTCGCTGCTCATCGTGCGTCCAGCGAATTCGACCTTGATATCGTTGGCTTCAACAAATGTTACGAGTTCGTCAAGATTCCATTCGCGAACATGATGAGAATTGTCGGGCGGTCCCAGGTGAATTTCCCCATATTTGGCGTCCCTGTCGGGGGTCGTCAATAGCGCAACTGGCGCATGTTCCAGCAACTGATGAAGATGTTTGAGCAGCAGTTCAGGATTTACGAGATGCTCAATAACATCCGCACAGACAATAACAGCAGATGATACAATATCGGGGTCAATGTTTAAACGACTGTCAGGATCATCTAGATCAAGTTCGATCCACTGCCCAACTGAATAATTGGCCTGGCAATATTCAATATTTGCCCCCATATCAACGCCTATAAGCTCAAATTCGCTTTGATACTCGAGCAATTTGCGTGCCTGTCCACAGCCAATGTCAATGATGTGGGTACAGCCATAGGCTTTTCCCAGCCGTGCTGCCAGCGGGTAGACGTGGGGCTGATGGGTGACATTGCGCTGAATATCCAATTGGTCAATGAAATAGGCTGGCGAGGTCCGTGAAATATAGCCCTCAGCCAGATGATAATTGTTGCTCATAGGTGTTCGTTTCTCCTGAACCTCATTCACACCAGTGCGTCAAGTCGCGATCGAGCAATGCACTGAGCTGTTCAATCTCCGATCTGAATTCTATTTGCAATTGGCGCCGAGTCGCTGGATTCATCGGTGGCCTGCTGGTGTTTGTGGTATTGAATTTACGGATTGTGGTGCGAATTCTGGCTCTGGCTGAAGCTGAAAGCACCTTACGAATCGTACTTTGGATTGGTCGATACCAGCGGGGCGGATAATAACGCAATCGATTGAGCGCATGACTTCGTGGAACTTTGTTTGCATTGTGAACAACGAAGTCAACCTGATAATCGGGATCAACACTGAGGAATTCTAGAGTCTCCCGGTATATTTTCTGGCTGTCATGGACAAAATCATCAAAGATAATTACATGGACTTGATCCCGACCAAAGCGGTTATAATAGCGCTCTAACTGGACGCTGTAACGACCAATCTCGCGATAATACAACTTTTTCGCCACTGAACGTGGTGGCACATGTAATCCTGCTTTGCGATCACTCTCTAATGCCACGGCTTCATCGAACGACGTCAATACCTCGTTGCCACTATAACGCTCCTGGTAGAAAAGCGAGTACATCATATCGATCGGGTTACGTAACATGGCAATAAGCCTGGCATTGGGGTCGAATTCCCAGATCGCCTGCGCTGCAATATCAGAATACAGATATAGTACTGAGGCTTCGCCGATTCGCTTTTTATCGGATGCGTCGACAAACAATTCCAAATAAGCGTCCAGGGAACGAAATATCTGCATTCCTAACGTCTGAAATTCGGACGCGAAATAGTGAGGTTCTTTCACGTTTGGTGGCATAAAAATGTCGGGGTGCACCCGCAGGTATTCGTACAGTGCAGTCGTACCGCATTTGGGCGCACCGACGATGAAGAAGTTTGGTTTCGTCAATTTTCTTACCATCTGCCAGAAAACGTCATCATTGTAGTCTTGATACTTGGTTGTAGCAACGGTCATGGTGAATCGACAGCGATCATAATCTGATGTATAGTTGTGAAGTTAACGCTATTATCGGAACAAGGGTACTGCATGACTGCTGTAGTCGAGGCTAAACCGGCAATTCTACCCATGCCGCTGTCCACCAATTGGCAACGGGCGTTTGTTGATTGGCTGACGAACCTCACATCCATGCGCACCCGGAAGACTTATCTCGCGGCCTGGCGCGATTTTGTTCAGTATCGCGGTGTCCTACCCGAAAGCGCGACGCAGACTGACGTGCTGGCCTACCGCCATCATTTAGCAACGACGGTCTCACCGCATACTAAGCGCCCCTACAGCGATAACACCATTAATCAACGATTATGTGCCCTCTCGTCATTTTACAAGTTCGCGCAGGCCCGCAACTTGCGGGAGGATAACCCGTGTGAAGGCGTTAAACGCAAGCCGGTTTCACCTTATGGCAAAGCGACCTGGCTGGATGGGGAAGAGGAACAGGATCTGCGCTTGTTGCGCATGATCGATACCGAAACAGAGCAAGGCCTACGTGATTTTGCCATTATGTTATTGTTTCTGACCACCGGGCTGCGAGTCGAAGCAGTCGCGAATTTACGCGTCGGATCGCTGCGCTATCAGGGCAAGAAAGTCTATATCAGCTACATCAACAAAGGTGGCGAAACGACTGAGCAAGCACTGGCGCCGCTGGCCGTTGCCGCGATTGAGGATTATCTACGTGTCAGAGCTGGCGATGCGCAATTGCCAGCCACAGCACCCCTGTTTGTTCCCACCGAACGCGGCCAGGTTGCCATCGCCAATCTACAGCATACCGACGAACATGCTCGGGCTGGTGCGAAACCGCTCTCTTCACGAGCCATCAATAAACTGGTCAAGAAGTATTGTGACCGGGCCTTCGGTGAAGGGCATGGCATCACACCCCATTCGTTGCGCCACACTGCCGCAATGAATGCCATCCTGGAAGGGGCCAGCGTCACCGAAGTCTCCCAACTCCTCAAGCACAAGAGCATCGGGGTTACAACGGTTTACCTCCATGCCACTGCCAGAGAAGGTGACAAGGTCGCCCGACGGTTGGGCAAACGCTATGAGCGCCAGATGGACCGCACTGGATAATCCGATAGCATATTGAAGTACAATAACCTGTATTGCAACCTGAAATCGCAAACGCTTCTCAGTGGAAAGCAAAGCGCCCTGGGGTAGGGCGCTAACAGAGAGAGAAGATTTTATGTATCCCGTTCGGAATACAGACACTATAACCGATGGGCCGGGGGGTTGTCACCACCGCCAGGGGTAGTCCTGGTGGCTATTGCTCAATTGCGGCACGTGTGGAGAATTAAGCGGGTTCGCTTTTCCCGCAAGGACCGCCATGACCACTGATGTCGCCCGTCTCGCTACCATCTACCGTCGTAACTTCTTCCTGTTCGTGATCGATGGCGTCCTGTTCATGGTCGCTATGGGCACCATCGGCGCCAACACCGTGATTCCCGACTTCGTGCGCCGCCTGACCGATTCGGAAATCCTTATCGGCCTGTCGGGGAGCATGTTCAGCATCGGCTTCACCCTGCCCCAGTTATTCATCGCCCGCCATATCATTCGCTTTGAGCGTAAAAAATGGTGGTTCGTCGGCCCCAATATCCCGGTGCGCTTTGTGATCCTCATCTTCGCGTTTGTTGTCGTGTTGCTGGGCGAAGCTCAATCGGGCGCCATATTGCTGGCGTTTCTGATCGCCTATGGGCTGGCCGCCGTTGGCGACGGGCTGGTCGGTGTGCCCTGGGCCGATCTGGTTGGCTCCAGCCTGGATACCCGGTGGCGGGCGCGGATGTTTGGCATCACATCCGCCGGTGCAGGTGTGATTATGCTGGGGGTCGCGCCGGTGATCGCTTACATACTCGGTGACGCGGGGCCGCCATTTCCCAACAATTATGCGCTGTTGTTTGGCATTGCCGGTGTCTTATTTGCGCTGTCGATTTTACCCATCCTGTTCTTGACCGAACTGCCGGGCGGTAAAGCGGCGGCCAAGAGTCCCGCCATGCGCGAGTTTCTGCCCGACCTGGGCCGCGTCCTGCGCACCGATGTCCCGTTCCGCGCCATCGTCATCACGCGGATGCTCACCAGCCTGTTCATGATGGCCGCGCCGTTTTACGTCGGCTTCGCAACAGTGCAATTGGGCCTGTCTAGCGATGTTGCGGTACCTAATCTACTGGCGATGCAAACCGTTGGCGGCATCGCTGGCGCATTGCTTTACACCTGGCTGGGCGCACGCAATAATGTGCTCTACATCCGAATGGCGCTGGTGGGGGCAGCCTTGTTACCGCTCAGTGCCTTGCTGGCCGGGGTGATTGGCCCGCTGCCGTTGTACGTTGGATTCCTCGTATCGGGCTTATCTTTGACCAACTTGTTGTTCAGCTATCAGAACTGGATTGTGACCTATGCGGCGGCTGATAAACGTCCGATTTATGTTGGCCTGTTTAACACCATCGCCGCCATTGTTTCGCTCATTACGCCCTTTATCAGCGGGACGATTGCCCGGCACATCGGCTTTGAGGTGTTGTTCGGGGTGGCGTTGCTGATGGCGCTAGGTGCCCTGTATGTCACCATCCGCTACCTGCCTGACCAGCAACCAGCAGAAGCACCAGTGCCGACATGAGTGTTAATCAAGCAAACGCGGGAGATTCGCAAACCCCACAGATCGCTACATGACCAACCATCGCAATGATATACACACCCGTTTTGTGATCCAGATCAGCCAACGATTCTAGTGGAATCTCAATCCAGCCAAAGCCCAGCGACTTGATGTGCGGGGCGAGGTTCTGCAAGGCAGCAGTCGTCAGCGGAGCAGTCCGCACCCAGGTATTCACACCAAATTGCATCGCGTTGCATCCTCCAAATTGCGTGCAGTGATGCTACATCGACTTTATCAGTCGGCAATTAAGCATTAGTTCATAAAGCAAAAACGCTGCGAGTTCAACGCTCTTCTGACCATTTAACCAAAGCTCAACGGTAACAGAAAAGCAGGTATGTTGTTGAAAAAGCTGTGGGCGACGTCTCTATTTGTGTGTTTCAAACCAAGGAGACATGTGATTTAAAGACAATGGAAGTAACCATGAGTTATTAGGCTGTATATGCGCTTCTTCTATTCACATGTCTATTGAACTTTAAAGATATAGGTTAAAACGGAATCTAGAGGTTCGCTTCATCAGATTTTATTATCCAAGAATAAATGTAATGGTTCCAATTGAACCCGTTCCAACAGCATTCACCATCTTGACTTCACCATTGTAGAAAAGACGCGCACCATACAACATGTGCAATTGGGTGCTTATGTCCAGGACCTGACCGCTGCCCTGCAAAATGGCAACCCCATTGCCGGTACTATCGACCAGCATAGTGAACATGCCCGCAAAATATCCCTTTAGGTATTGATTACCAGCATCAATCGAAAATGTAGCGCAAATAGAGCTTGGATATTCATATGCCCGGCCCATGTCTGTTGGATCTTCAATGTGAACCAATTGCGTTAAGTTCATGGAAAGATCACCCACCAAATCACCCTTTGACTGGCCCATAGTTTCAATTCTAATGAGCCAACGTTTGTTATGGCAGTGCTCAAAGACTAGCGGCTTTGTGGTCACTGTTGAAAGTTCTAATTTGTAGGTTTCAGCATCTGCCTGAATTTCTGGGAGCGAATGGTCAAGGTCAATGAACTCGGCTGTGCGAGTAGGTATCAGCCGTGAACGCCAACTCAGGCTATCCGATTGCCAAACAGGCATAACGAAACGTTCAGAATTATTGTCAGTTCTAGCAAAGTCAACAAAAGCCTCAGTTTCCAGATGAGGAATAGCGAGATTGGCAGCTAATGCTTTAGCCAACGAACGGGATGGACGACGGTCACCAGCCTCTAACTTTCTTATTGTTGTAACCGAACATCCTACTTGTTGAGCCAATTCAGCCTGGGTGAGATCGAGTAACTTCCGCCGAATTCGCAGCCATTTGTGAAATCGCTGGTCAGTGGTCACTACTAATTCTCTGTATCTATTATTGTACCATAAATTGTATCACACAAAGTCTAGACTCTTTACATTTTTCATGCTGTGATAATAAAAATGCAGAAGTTTGTTCGCTGTATAGAAGGAAAATTCCTGTAAAAGTATCTTGCTAATTCTAGCACTCGCCAACATATCATTGTTGCCCCCATATAGACGATCGCCGCAGATTGCATCGCTCACGCACACGAAGTCATAGAAACAGACATCATATGAGTCGATCACCTCTCAGCCATATCGAATTAAAGAATGCCGCAAGGAGATAAAGGCCATGAACGTGAATACTCAAAACAGACTGCTTGTGATTGGACATGCCACCCTGCCCATGTGGATCATGTTGGTTATCTGTCTGTTGGTACTTTCGCCAATTGAGATCGGACTGGCGCAAAGCCAACCTTCAACAGTATTGCTGCGGTTGGACAGTGTGCGGCTGGATCGTGTAGATGATCTAACTGGCGATGATCCCTATTTCTGTATAGTACACTTTCGTTCAACACCAGGGAGTCCTGGATCTACGCAAGTCGGTGTTACTGATTGTTTCGATGATAACTGGGCCTTAGATTCGCCGGAAGGAAGGCAGATCGCAATTCCAGGTAGAATGGGATCGGTTCTGTTTGACAACGTGCGTTTGGTTTCGCCAAGCGAAGTAGTCGCCGGGGTACAGCCGGAGATTATTGGCGCGGTAGTCATTGCTATGGAATCAGATGGAACACCGTTTTCGAGTGTGCGCGATAATATGCGTTTAGTTCAAACGACACTACACAATCAACTGATAAGCATTGTAGAACCGATGTCGTTTCTCAAGATCCAAGCCAACTTGAGCAGAATCCAAGAACGGGTTCGTAAGGCCCTCACTGATGCGCTGGAGCCAGATATTTGGGATATTATTTGGGGTGTCTTGGAGTCAGGATTTAACCCTGATGAGCTAATCGGTGCGCGACATGTCTTTGTTATTCCAGCTGTCGATACCGATGACTCTTGCGAAGATTTGACTTCGACAAAGACCATCGTACATGTTTGTCCCTTAGAGGATAATACATTTGATCTTCGTTTCTTCGAAAGAGGTGATGAAGATTGGACTGTTACCGCTCACTTAACTGCTCAATGTGTTGCCCCACCAGGGCCTGCTGGCACTGTGCCACTTTATGGCTGGTGGGATCGTGTTCGAATGGACAATGCAGCACTCACAGCTCCCTCGTGGGCGGGTTGCCCGGGTGCATTCCGTTCCCCTAACTATGGGTTCGCTCGCGTTGAAGGTTATGTCTTCGATCCGAGACAGCCGCAACCCCCAGGCACCGTGCCGATTTACCATTGGTTTAGCCCGGAGGAGCCTGGAAATCCCCAAAATGCCGATAATATGCTTACTTCGCTTCCGGCGTGGTCAACTGATGAACCAACCAAGTCGCCTGATTACATCCATGGTCGGATTGAAGGTTATGTCTTCGATCCGAGACAGCCACAACCCCCAGGCACCGTGCCCCTTTATCTGTGGTACGACAAGGTTCGAAAGGATAACTTCACTACGACCCACGAGGGGTGGATACCTGCTGGTCCCGGAGATGAGCGTTCTCCCAACTACGCTGCACCGAACTCCGCACTGATGGGTTACATTTATCCACCTTAGGAAATAAATTGTGGAGTGCAGAATACCTAAACGCTGCTGCACTCCCTTTTGCCCTTTCGATTGCAAGATTAATAGTCAAGGAAGAGCAATCAGAACGGACCTAACGTTGAACCCAGATTCTACCCTCAACCACGCGTCAGGCGTTTAAACGCTGCCACCTGACCGCGAATAGCGCGTTCGGTGGGCAAGAACATCTCGCAGCAATAATTGCCGTTCGACTAGCAGCGTCGGTTACTCTTAAACTTATCCCCCTATTCGGGTGGGGCCTTCATCCTCAGCTTGATTTACTATGAGCAGGACATGAGAGCAGAGGAGCAAACAGCATGAATTCCACCTTAAAAAGTCAAGAAGAAGTGGTTACATTCCCCGCCGGCGCCGTCATCTTCGAAACGGGCGAACGCGGCGACGTGATGTACCGGGTCAAGGGCGGGCAGGTGCGCATTGTCAAAGGCACCGAGGCGCTGGAAATCGTCGAAGTGGGCGGACTGTTCGGTGAGATGGTGCTGGTGGATGACTCACCCCGCTCAGCCACCGCACTGGCGCTCACGGATGTCGACGTGGAGGTCATCAACGAATATCAATTCTTGTTCATGGTCCACGAGACCCCGACGTTCGCCACCAAAGTCATGCGGACGATGGCGCACCGCCTGCGGGTTGCCAACGAGTCACGCTAATGCAAACCAGACAATTGAATACCACGAGAAGCCGGGGTTAACTTTCGCCCGGCTTTTTGTTGCCACTTATCCCAGCGGTTCGAGATAATAGGTCTGCTGGAAGCCCTCAGCCACCCAGCCGATGACCTGCTCGCCATTGACGTTGGCGCGGGTTTGCCAGCGGCGCAGACCGTTATCAGAGCATTGCGGCCCGGCGATGATTTCCAGTGTTTGTCCCACACTAAACTGGCGGAACGGGGTAGGCGAGTCAGCGTTGAGATATACCGCGAGGGTGCCACTGGGCTGGATGGCGCGGGCGACTGAACCGATCTGGACTCGAGCGGGTGGTGAACCGGTGCAAATGGGCACGGCGATCACGCCCTGGACCGGTGCGGTTGTGGCGGTGGGCGCTAGGCCCAGTTGCGGATTCACCTGAATGTTGGGCGTCGCCGTCGGGGCGAGTCCCAGCGGCGGATTGACCTGTACCGGCGGCGTAGCGGTTGGGATCACTTCAACGACAATGCCCCCAACAATCGGCTCGACATAGTAGCCATCGCTATCGCCCTCCGCCGACCAGCCAGACTGACCGTTTGGCGTTTCGATCTGCCACCAGAGATAGCCACCGGCACATTGCGGCCCACCCAGCACACTAAACGATGTGCCCTCCGCGATCTGCGTCAGAATGTTGCCGTTAGGTGTTGACCGGACCCGCAGCGGCACGCCATTGGTGAAGGCCACCCGCCCTTGATTTCCAACGATCAAACGCGGAGCCGGAGCGCCAGGACAATCGGGCGTTGGCGGCGCTTGCACTGCATCACCGATGACCACATCAATTCCGGCAGGCGGTTCCGCTACACTCGTTAAGGTGAATTGTGAACCGAGCGGCGTCACATAAACCACTTCGAAGTCCGCTTTTTGCTGCATCTGAAAAACGGGCGTGCCCATCGAAGCCGCGAACGCCTCCACATTGAACTGGGTCATATGGTGGATAATGCCCCCGTTGTAATCAACGGCCAGATAACCGTCGGGCGTACCATGCAGGTCGCCAATGTTCGGTCCCAATGGTATCCGCGCATTCGGTGGACCGGCGGCAGGCATAATCGTCCAATGCGTCTGAAAGGGTTCCTGGTCGATCTGGAAGCCCAGCCATTGCAGGCCGTTGAGCCAGCGCGGAGTCCGCGGCTGAATATTGACATCGGTGAACAGCGGCGTTTGGCTGTCCAGATTGGTCACATAAGCGGTGCCGAGGCCGGTCCCGATCTCCTGCGTAGCGGGTGCGGCAAATTGTGGATCAGCCCAGCTATACGCGACTTGACCGGACAGTGGCACCACGTCCAGCCCCTGACGGGCATTCGAGGGCAGGGTACCGGGGATAACGACGTTGGATTGCGGCGTTGGATTATCGGGAACCCAGGTGAAAGAGGGATAATCATTGCTGCCCAGATCGTTAGCCGGTGGATTGAAGCGCACATGGATGCGCGGGAAGGTCTGGGCCTGATCGAAATCATAGAGGACTACTTCGGGTATAAACGTCGGTGGAGCAATATTGGCGGGAACAATCGCGTCGGTATGATTCAAAATCGTCATCGCTGCGCCAGTGGTAACATCAAAATCGATCACGCGCCAGGCACCGGTCGCAGGTACACGTAGCACCGCTGCAAACCGGCCTGCGGGTGGGCTGGCGGCGTCTTCACCGGATGGCAGAATAATCTCGCCTGGCTGGGCCTGATGCGTTGCCAGCATCTGACCGGTCTGTAAATCATAAAAACCAATGCCATTGTTATTATTTGGCAGCGTCGCCATGATAACCAGATAACGACCATTGGGCGCGATGTTCAGCGCATAGGCCGCGACCTCATTGGGCAGTTTGGGGCGTGGGATGCTGGCCTGTTCGCCACTGGCATTCACCCAATGCAGCGTATCCGTGCCTTTGGCCCAAACAACTGCATACCAATCAGCAGCAGGCAAGGGGATGTCAGCCGCGTGGACCAACGGGATAAGGGTCAACAGGAGCAATAAAATCAAGGTTGTGCGTTTCATGGCGTTCTCTCTGGCTGCATAGGTGATGTAATGACTATACCACCCCCCGGACGAGTGGCGACAAGTTAATTTTACGACTTGATGATGCTAATCCATCAAACTGTTTCTTCAGTGTAACAGAAACTTAACGAACCGCATTTTCTCGGTACAAATTTTGATGTCATAATGGACATAGCATTAAGTAATCATCAATTATATAGAAGGAGACAATCAATGCGCAATATAGGTTTGCTGATCGTGGCTGGGTTGCTGGTCCTCGGCTTGCCCGTGATGGCCCAGGACATGATTACCCCAGGCGAACTCCTGGAGGGCACGTTAACTGGTGAAGCAGTCGTCTATAGCGTGGACGCCACACGCGGCCAATTGTTGGTCATCAGTATGGAATCAGATTTCGATAATCAAGTCACAATCCAGCAAGCTGGCGACGACCTCGCCACCGATGATGACAGCGGCGGTGATCTGAATGCACTGCTGGCCTATGTCGTCCCGGCAGATGGCACCTACGACATTGTTGCTGGCTCATCGTTTTTTGATGATGCCGAAGGCGACTATTCGCTAACGGTTGCTGTGATTGAGCCACCGGAAGTGATGATGGATGGGTCGGTGACGCTGGAACCGGGTCCCGATGGTGCGAAAGAATTATATGCTGTGGTCGAAGCCGCTGCTGGCGATGTCGTAAATGTGTGGGCTACAAATACGGCGGAAGATGAGGACATTGCGGTTGCCATCGTGGGTGCGGACGCGGTTGAAATCGACAGCGATGACGACGACGGCCCCGGCAACAACGCCCTGATTCGCCGACTGGTGCTGCCTGACGACGGTTTCTAC
Organism: Phototrophicaceae bacterium; assembly: GCA_965223835.1. Taxonomy (GTDB): domain Bacteria; phylum Chloroflexota; class Anaerolineae; order Aggregatilineales; family Phototrophicaceae; genus CAVYXZ01. The sequence continues at coordinate 39,644 of OZ245023.1, read as the reverse complement.
CTCATCAAAGTCAACTCTGGCTTCTTTGATGATCTTATTTTTCAGCCGGTGGAAGTCACGGTTGAATCCACCGAAGCGCTGTTCTTAACCGCCGAACCGCAGGCACTCACACTGGGCGATAGTTCCGATCAAGCTGGGACCGAGGTCTACACGATTGAGATGACCGCGGGCACCACCTATCGTTTCATTGTGACCGTTGCCCCGGTGGATGACGAAATCGTTGGCATCAACCTGGTGCTGCTTGATACCGACAAATTCTTTGACCCGGAAATTGATGTGCAGCACGGGGTCGGCGTTACCTGGGATTATCTGGCAACGGCCAATGGCACTGTGCGGCTGGATGTGCATCCGCCGTTCTTCAGCACCGATGTTGATGCCCTTGATTACACAATTGCCCTGGAAACGATGGAGTAATCGGCACCCCGTTGCGCCGTAATCAATCCTATCAAGTCAGGTAAGGGCAGGCTCACGAGTCTGCCTTTAATGATTCCTGATTATGACAACATCTTGACTGGCGAAATATCTTCTTTTAAGCTATTCTGATAGAACAAGTGTGTCATATTAATGGCTGAGCCGGGAAAGAAGTCTTGAAATGAAAAAGTCCAAAGGGTCAAAGGGTAGTGGTCCTATTCCCAGAGTTGAAATCAAAAAGACGTTCTCAGAAGAACAGGGCGAAGAACTCCTCAAAACCTTGAAGGCCCGTTTTGAACAAAACATGAACCGTCATCAAGGTCTTGAATGGGCTGAAATCCAGGCAAAGCTGGAAGCAAGTGTTGAAAAACTCTCCTCGCTCAATGCAATGGAAAACACCGGCGGTGAACCGGATGTTGTGGGTCATGACAAACCGGCGGACGCATACATTTTTTATGATTGTTCGGCGGAAAGTCCCGAAGGCCGTCGCAGCATCTGTTATGATCGTCCCGGCGAGGCAGAGCGGGAAAAGAAAGGGATCTATCCCGCAGGCAATGCCCTGGACATTGCGGCAGCTATGGGCATTGAGATTTTGACGGAAGCGCAGTATCGAACATTGCAGCAACTGGGCAATTTCGATATGAAAACATCAAGCTGGGTGAAAACCCCGCCCGCGATTCGAGAGCGCGGCGGTGCGCTCTTTTGTGATCGGCGTTACGATCATGTCTTTGTCTATCACAACGGTGCCCAATCGTTCTACGCCGCCAGGGGGTTCCGGGGGGCGCTCAGGGTCTAACGGTGTCACCGACAGCTACATTTGAAATCGGCTGACCAGCATCCGATAGGGTAAGTATCTATTCACGTTGCCATAAAACGTAGGGGCGATGGCTTGCCTCACCCGGCTATTCGAGCGGGCGACACAAGTGTCGCACCCTACAATCTGATCAAAAATCATGGATTAGGTGAATAGATACTAGGGTAATCGCAGCAAATTTCCAGATGGGTTGCAAAAGTTCAAGGTGGTTCTGTAAGAACCGTCTTTTTGGTTGTCCGCCGCACTGGGCGTGCAGAAGCACGTCGCCACAAATCGTTGTGACCGCTCATGACCCTGATACGGATTTTGATGCAATCGCCCTGCCTGAATCTCGTATATTCTCGACGCGTTGATGCGACCGCGCCACATACGAATTTAACCACATGACTATTAATAATATTTATAGACGTTGTAACTATAGTATGTTAGAGTTATATGGGGAATTGTGATTCAAACAAAGCGGCTACCTGGAGGAACAATGAAACAGCAATCTACAACTAACCAACGAGGCGAGATCGAGTTTCGAAAAAAGCTCGTCGCTCAGCAAATTGAACAAGCAAATCAGCTCGAAAACGAGTATGACATCCGCGAGATTGAACGACTTTTACGTGTGCGCATGGATCAGACCATTACCGATATGCGGCGTCTGCAAACCGAGGGGGTGACGCTTGCGCCCTATGTTGAGCTAGGGGCGGAGCGTGGTCAACGGGGGTTAGCGCTCGAAAATGATCTGAACCAGCACGGCGCGGCGGTCGACATTTCGCTGGATACGCTGAAAAGCTGTGACCATTATGCGAAGCTTTACCACAAACCGAACCTGCCGCTGCGGGTCTGCTGTGATGCGAATCTGCTGCCGTTCAAGAGCAATTCGGTTTCACTGGTCTTTTGCTATTCCGTCCTCCACCATTTTCCCGACCCCACGCCTATCATTATGGAGGGTTGGCGCGTCCTGACAGCAGGCGGACATCTGTTCTTCGACGAGGAACCCTACAAAAAAGTCCTGCATGTGCCGCTGTACAAACGCAACATTCACCGCCATGTGAGCGAGAACAAGTTGCGGCGGATGCTGGACCATTTCTTTTCCGAAAAAACCGGTAACGAAGAAACCCACAACATCGTCTCCAATCAGCAGATCTCGCTCGACCAGTGGCGAGGTGCCTTTGCGCGCTTCGAAAATCACAACATCACGTTGAATTCCTGGTTGCGGGGGATCCAATCACAGCTTCATCAACCGGCCAATCAACTCGACTATTGGTGGAGTTATTTGACCGGTGGAGTAATTGGCGGGACAGCGCAGAAACCAGGGACGCCAACGCCCCCGGCTGCGACGATTGAGGAAGCCTTGATTTGCGTCAACTGCCTGGAGAATCAGGCCGAAGTACCGATCACACAAGCGGAGCCGGGTAAAGCCTTTGTTTGCCCCACCTGTAATACACATTATCCGGTAGTTGCGGGCGTTGCATTGTTGTTTACGCCGACCAAGCTAGCGGAACTTTACCCGGAATATGTTCCGCAAACTGCTGAAGCGTAAAAAACCCCGCGTCAGTTGCGGGGCAGTGTCAATCATCATAATCTTAAGCGGGATAACCCTTGTGGCCCTGCAAGCCCTTTAATGCCGATATTTCACCAACATGGCTGTAGGTGTTCAGCAATAAAATGCTGAGCACCTGGCCCCGCGATTGCTTGCCAAATCCTTGCCCGGTCAGGTCGATTTCGGCACTAACATCAGCATCGGATAATGAAGCCAGATAGTCCGCCGTCGCTTGAAACACCGCTTGCGAATATTTTCGGGCGGCGTCCATGTCGACCTCCACTGCATTGGACCATTCGCGCCAATCACCCTGAGGCGGCATTTCACTGGCCCCGGTTGGCGTATTGCTGAACAGCGGGGCGGTCCCTTTCAACATATTCACAAACACATCTTCCGACGTCACGATATGAATAAACTGCGCCCCGATAGGACTGGGGAGACCGTCGGGTTTCCAATGGGCCTGGTCGTTGTTCACGTCGCCAACGGTCCCATTGACCCAATCGTGAGCACTTTGAAATTGCGCAACGAGCAGTTCTGCGGCAGGGTTTGACATGAGAAGCCTCCATAGTTAACAAACTGGTAAAAATTCGTAGCAATTATTTTCAGCTATCATAGATTATGTCACAGATTGACCATTTGTTCTATAAGAGGTTTATTAAAGTCACTTAATCTTGCCATAAATTACGGCTTGCTAGATGAAAGGTATCGTAATACAATCTGCGATGATTTAACCGGGTAACAACTCTTGCATCCTGTTGGCACGACAGTCATGAAATTCCTATCACAAATTCAACCGATTAGCCTGCGTGAGCAAGTCGTGGGGCAGGTCCGCATGGCGATTATCGAAGGCAGCCTGAAGCCCAAAGACCATATCACGGAGGTGTTGCTAACCGATCAGTTGGGCGTCAGCCGGACGCCGATACGGGAGGCTTTAATCCTGTTGGAGCGGGAAGGGCTGGTTGAATTCTTGCCAAATCGAGGGTCGTTTGTGCGGGCATTTAATGTGCAAGATATTGACGAGATCTTCGGCATGCGCACCACACTGGAGAACTACGCTGCCGAAATGATTATCGAGCAATTGACGCCGCCGGAATGGGCTGAACTCGACGCCATGATCGAGCAACAGCGGCAACAGATTGCGCGCGGCGACTTTAAGACCGTTCGCAATATTGACATTCAATTCCACCGTTCGCTCATCCACAAAAGTGAACATGTGCTGCTGGCCCGCAGTTGGGAAGAGTTGGTTGCTCAAATCGCTGCACTCTTGTATATGCGGGCCGAGACGCTGCCGGACTATGACGAATATGCATCCATACAAGATCATCAAGCGATAGTGGCTGGCTATAAAGCACAGGATCTGGCTGCGGTACAATCGGCAAATCGGTGCATCAACCAGCGGGTTGCGCATGAGTGCAAGCGGGCGCTGGCTCTACTCGAAGAAGCGGGATAAACTCTCACTGAAATACATGCTTCGCTAAAAGCAGGCAGCACAGTTTGCGGTTGTTTGCTGCACTCATGGAATTATTGCATACAATGTGCAAGGTTAATAATGGATAGAAATATACTTTATTTTGGCGCGTCCCAGGCACCGTCCGCTGGAACCCTTTTACAGGCCGGACCGCTCTCGGTGTCGTATGCCGCTGGTGACATACGGTACATCAAACTGGGCGAACACGAGATTTTGCGCCGGGTGTATGCCGCCGTGCGCGATCACAACTGGGAAACGATTGCGCCGCAGATCAGCAATGAGCAAGTCGAAACCCAATCCGATTCGTTTCAGGTCATTTTCAATGTCGAGCATCTTCAAAACGACATCAATTTTGTCTGGCAGGGGCGCATCACCGGAACCGCCGACGGCACAATCACGTTCAGCTTCGACGGTGAAGCGCGTTCCACCTTTCGCCGCAATCGCATCGGCTTTTGCGTGTTGCATCCGACGAACTGCGCCGGGCTGGATTGCACGGTGCAGCATGTCGATGGGTCATTAACAGGCGGACAGTTCCCGCAGCACATCTCGCCGCACCAGCCGTTTTTTGCGATGCGCAGTATCACGCATGAGGTCATGCCGGGCGTTCGAGCGGAAGTCCTGATGGAAGGCGACACCTTCGAGATGGAGGATCAGCGCAATTGGACCGACGCCTCATATAAAACGTACTGCACGCCGCTGGACTTACCCTTTCCAGTGATGGTGGAATCGGGAACGAAAATCTCGCAGACAATTACCGTGAAGCTGCATGGCACAATCCCGGAAATCAGCACCGAAGCCGCGCCGCTGACCCTCACGATCAGCGATCAAACTGTGCCATTGCCCGCGATAGGGTTGGGGAGTGCATCACATCACAAGCCGTTGGCGAAACGGAAAATAAGAAACCGATTCCAGGCACTTCGTTTGACACACTTGCGTGTTGATTTGTGGCTTGAGCATGCTTCTTATACTGGTCTCTTGGAGCAAGCTACCCGCGAAGCGCAGGCTATCGGCGTAAAGCTGGAAATCGCCGTGTTTGTCAGCGACAATGCCGCTGAAGAACTCAAGGTCCTGCGAGGAATCATTGACGACTTGCAGCCGCCGCTTGCCCACTGGTTGATCTTTCACACGGATGAAAAAACGACCTCGGCGCAATGGGTGCAGTTGGCACGAGAACATCTGGGGGATCTAGGTGCGCCGATTGGAGCCGGGACGGATTACTTCTTCACCGAACTCAACCGCGAACGCCCACCCATCGACGATGTGGATTTTGTGACGTATTCGCTCAATCCGCAAGTTCATGCCTTCGCTAACCTTGATCTGGTTGAAACGTTAGCGGCCCAGGCCACCACCGTTGACAGCGCCCAACAGTTCAGCAACGGCAAACCAATTACCATCAGCCCGGTTACGCTGAAGATGCGCCGCAATCCGAACGCGACCGGACCGGAACCACGTGTTGCTGCTGGCGACCTGCCACCACGCGTTGACCCCCGCCCGATGTCACTTTTTGGTGCAGGCTGGACGCTGGGTAGCATTAAGTATCTGGCGGAAAGTGGCGTGCAGAGCGTTACATATTATGAGACTACTGGCTGGTACGGCGTGATGGATAGTGCCGATGGGTCGCAGCATCCGCGATTCCCCGTTAATGTGGGCAATGTTTATCCGTTGTACCAGGTTCTGGCAGCAGTGGGGGCATTTGCTGGCGGCACAGTGGTCGTCAGCCAATCAAGCGCACCGCTGCTATTCGAAAGCCTGGTGCTGCGCAAAGGCGACAACACGCGCATGCTACTGGCGAATCTGACCGGTGAGCCACAGACGATTCGAATCCCGGCGACGCAAGGAACAGTCAAGGTGTTAGACGAGACGAACGCTGCGGCAGCCATGCGGGAGCCTGAAGTTTTCCTGGCAGCACCGGGCACGGCGTTCAGTGGCGACCAGATCAAACTGCTGCCGTATGCGGTGGCGTGGATTGATACATAATAAATGACGTTACACAATCTGAGCGGAAAACAGTGGGTTTAAACCCACTATCCAGCCTCCCCCCAATGTGCTTAGGAGGAGTCTCGTTCTACCAAAAGGAGGAGGTTGCAATACTACATGAAACAAAAAAGGGAAATGATATGACGCAAAAAGTTGCATTAATGGGCGCGGGCGGCAAGATGGGGACCCGCGGCATCGATAAGCTGGCGGGCAATTTCGACTATGACCTGCTGTGTGTGGAAGTGGGCGCGGCGGGCATCAAAGAAGTTGAAGCGCGCGGTTATTCGCCGGTGCCGCAAGCCGAAGCCGTCGCCGCTGCCGATATTGTCGTGCTGGCGTTGCCGGACAAGCTGATCGGCAAAATTACGCACGACATTGTGCCGCTGATGCAACCGGGCGCAATGGTCATGGGGTTGGACCCGGCGGCAGCCTACGCCGAGGTCATGCCGATCCGCGCGGATCTGACCTATTTCGTGGCCCATCCCTGTCATCCGCCGCTGTTCAATAATGAAACCGACCCCGCGGCCCAGCAAGATTGGTTTGGCGGCATCGCGGCCCAGCATCTGGTCTGCGCGTTGCATCATGGGCCGGAAGAAGATTATGCGCAGGGCGAAGCGCTGGCGATTGCTTTGTTCGGACCAATCATTAAATCGCATCGGATTACGCTGGAGCAGATGGCGATACTGGAACCAGCGCTGGTGGAATCGACCTCGCTGGCACTCATCGGCATCCTGAAGCAGGCCTATGACGAAGTGGTGAAAATGGGCGTACCGGAAGAAGCAGCCTGGGCCTTCCTTTCTGGTCATATCCGTACCGAAACCGCCATTGTGTTTGGCATCGCCGGATTCCCGGTTTCCGATGGTGCCCAACTGGCAATGGATAAGGGCATTGAAAGCCTGATGCTGCCAGACTGGAAGTCTAACGTTTTTGATCTCGATAAGATTCGCCAGAGCGTCGCCGAGATCACCGACAGCGTGAAGGGTTAAGCATGACCGAACCACTGCGATTCGCCATGCTGGGGGCAGGGTTCTGGTCACAGTATCAACTGGCGGGCTGGCAAGAACTTGATGGCGTAACCTGTGTGGCGATCTGCGATCCGGTACGCGAAAAGGCTGAGACTCGCGCGGCGGCGTTTCAAATCCCGGCGGTGTATACCGACCCTGAGCAGCTACTTCATCAGGAAAAACTTGATTTCATCGACATCGTGACGCCGGTTGCAACCCATCGACCCCTCGTGGAAATGGCCGCAGCCCACCAGTTAAACGCCATTTGCCAGAAGCCACTGGGCATTGATCTGGCAGAGGCGGCGGCAATGGTTAAGACGTGCCAGCAGGCCGGGGTGCAATTGCTGGTACACGAAAACTGGCGCTGGCAGCACCCATTGCGCCAATTGAAGCAAGCGCTCGACAGCGGGCATATCGGCCAACCGTTTCGCGCCCGCATCCATTACGCCTGTAGCTTCCCCGTATTCGACAATCAGCCTTTTCTCAAAGACCTGGAACAATTTATCTTGACTGACATCGGCAGCCATATTCTGGATACGGCACGCTTTCTTTTCGGCGAGGCCCACAACCTTTACTGTCAGATTCACCGCATTCACCCGGACATCAAGGGCGAAGATGTGGCGACGGTCATGCTGAACATGGGGGCGAACATCACCGTAACGTGTGAGATGAGCTACGCCAGCCGCACCGAGATTGAACGCTTCCCGGAAACTTACATTTATGTTGAGGGCGATCAGGGATTTCTGGAACTCGGTCCTGATTTCTGGATCCGGGAGACGACGGCCAACGGCACCCTGGCACGACGCCATCCACCGCCGCGTTATGCCTGGGCCGACCCGGCTTATGCTGTCATTCACAGCGCGATTCCGGCCTGTCAGGCGAACCTGCTGGCAGGATTGAATGGCAGCGGGCAGGCGGAAACCACCAGCGCCGATAATCTCAAGACCTGCCAGCTTTATTTTGGAGCTTATGAAGCGGCGGCCAACGATCAGGTGTTGCATTTTCAGCATTGAGGACTTTTAAAAACAAAAGAGGCCGATCAACTGACCGACCTCTGGTTTGATTATCTGGCACTAGGCCTTTTCGGAAGTTGGCATTCGCTCAATCGTGGCTGCGCTGACAGCCAGATAAACCTTGTCTTCGGAGACTGTCCTGAACCAGGTGGTGGGGACCCAGCGGGTTTCCCGCAAAAAGAAGCCCTGCGAGATCAAAATGTGAGTCGCATAATTCGTCTGCGGGTCGACATAAATACGTTCAATGTTACCTACATGTTCCCCATCTGAACTTTCAACATGTCCGCCTTCTTCCAGCGCAATCGTACCTTCAGGAATATTCTGCGTCGTGCGCTCCACATAATAAGGATGTTGGGGTGCAGTTTCCTGTGTCGGCACGGGCGGGATGCCATAATAAGGGGCCGCACCCATCGGTGGATTCCAGTACATATAGAAAGGACCATCCTCGACCTCAACCTGAAAGTCTTCCATATCTTGCTGCTCAATCGGGACATGCTGAACTGCTTCAAACTTCGGCAATTTTTGCAAAGAATCGCTATGGTGACTGAGGTTGATGTTGTCACCATCGGCCTGCTCAACATAATCGACCGGGATCACCTTATCTTCGGTGAAAAATAACCCCTGTCGCACAACAATATGGCTTACTTTTTGAGTACCGGGATCCATGACCACCCGTTCAAGACGACCAATATCCTGATTGTCTGAACTATAGACTTGCGCATTTTTCTTAAATTGCATTGTTTGCTCCCATCACTTATTTGACGGTACACCAACATTCTAATGGACGAACACGTCAAGCGCATGAACTAACCGACGTATTTTTTTATGGGTCATTTGGGGGATACAAACGTTGTCATATTGAATCGACAGCAACCTCCATTTGCAGTACACTCGCACCGCGTTCCAACAAGGACTCAATGCGATGACTGAACAAAAACTCCGGGTTGCCCAGATTGGTTGTGGACCACGAGCACCGGTATTATTAGAGGCCATGCGAACCAGTGGGGTAATAGAGATGGTTGGTTTATGCGACCATCACCCGGATAAACTCAATGCATTAGGGCAACGCTTTGGCGTGCAGCAACGTTACGCCGATCTCCGCCAGATGATTGAGACGGAACAACCTGATCTGGTCACGATCATTACCCGGCCTGAGATCCGGCTGCCAATTATCGAAGCGGCGATTGCAGCCGGTGCGCCGGCCATGCTCAACGAAAAACCGATGTCGCTGACGCCCAGCGAAAATAGTCGCCTCCGCACGTTGGGCGAAGATCAGCTGATTGCGGTGAATACGCAATATCAATGGATGCCACATTGGCAGCGCTTCTGGAAACTGCTGGAAAATCGTGAACTGGGGGAAGTACGATTGCTGCGGGCCAGCACGCGCACCATGATTCTCGATCAGGGACCCCATATCCTCGACCTGGCGCTGAAAGCCGCCCGACTGAGTGGGTTGTCGACACCGCAATGGGTGCTAGCAACCTGCGTAGGGGAGGCCCATTATGGCGACTTTTTTGTACCCGCCGACACCGCGGCTACGGTGGGATTGGACGCGGCTCGTCTCCATCTGAATGCCGGACCATCCGCTGCCGCCGTGCCGGGTGAGGATGTGTACTGGTATCAGCAACAGATTGAGGTGATCGGTGAGCGCGGGCGGCTGTGGGTCTCGTTGAATCAAGGCTGGCAGTTATGGCTGGAGGGCGAATTCTCATCGGGCTTTACCGGTTGGCCGCAAAATGACGGGGAGGCGCAAACCGCCCTGTTCATTGACCTGCACGAAACATTGACGCTGGAAAAACGTGATTGGCGTAGTTTCCCGACTCGCGTCGGGGTCGCCGCTGCCAATGCCGATGTAATGTTTGCCGGCTATGGGTCGTCGTTACAGCGCGATCGTTTCGATCTGAGTGCAGGCTTTTCACCGGCTGATGTTGCCGCTATCGAAGACTATGTACTCATGCAGGGAAATATATCAACGAGTAGAAAGTGAAGTCATGCCGGTTTATATCTGTTTACTGCGGGGGATCAATGTTACTGGCACGCGCATGAAAATGGCGGCGCTGCGCGACATGTTTGCCTCATTGGGCATTCAAAATGCCCAGACCTTGCTGGCGAGTGGCAATGTCGTGTTTCAATCGGATGAAGCCGACCCGGGTCGGTTGGTTGAAACCATTGAACCGGCAATCCAAGCTACATTTGGCTTCGAGTCAAAAATCATCATGCGAACCCAGGCAGAATTGAATACCACAATTAAGAATAATCCTTTTGCTCAGGAAGATGTCGTCGGCAAATGGTTGCTGGTCACATTTTTGCGGTCTGCTCCCGACTCTGAATTGATCGATGCATTCAATGAATGGCACACCGGGGTTGAGCGTGTCCGGTTTGCAGGTGACGAAATTTTCACCGATTATGTGGAGGGTGTGGGTCAATCAAAATTGAGTAACAATGTGGTTGAAAGCAAACTCAACGTGGTTGGCACGGCCCGTAATTGGAATACCGTTCTTAAATTGCAGGCTTTGGCCGAGAAAGTCACCAGGCCGAAATAGGCGCGATGCAAGCGGGCACGAATGTTTTTAAAAAGCAGGGGAGTCACTATATGGAAACTCGACAACTGGGGCAGGGCGGTCCCGATATTCCAGTCATCGGCCTGGGTGCCTGGCCGTTGGGTGGGGGTATGGGCCATGTCGGCGAACAGAATGCGATCAAGACGATTCAGGTCGCCATTGACAACGGCATGACGTTGATTGATACGGCCCAGGCCTATCGCACCAGTGAAACAACGGTGGGGAAGGCGCTGAAAAACGGCTATCGTGACCGGGCGTTCATCGCGACCAAAGTCAGTTTCGATTACTCACCAGCTGCGATCCGGGCCGCAGGTGAATATTCAAACAGGTTCTTAGATACACAAACAACTACGATGTCTGTCGAAATGGCGAAAATCAGGCAGTGGCAAATCGAATACGCACCGCATGTCCACGCCAATTTATTCTGATAGAAAAGTTGGCTGGATGACCCGTTGCACATGCGCATCAATTAGAAGGAGGGAAAAAATCTTGAACGATGTATTCATTAGCTATACTAGGACGGATAGAGTTTTTGCTAAACGATTACTTAATAATTTGCACGCAGTAGGACGAGACACCTGGATCGATTGGCAGAACATCCCCTTTGCGGCAAATTGGTGGGCGGAAATCTGCGCTGGTATTGAAAACGCAGATAACTTTGTCGCAATTATATCGCCATCATACATGCAGTCACCCTTGTGTCAAATAGAGCTTGCACATGCGCGCAACTATGCAAAACGTATTATCCCGATCATTTTTGAGAGAGTCCATTTTGAGGAAGGACTTGCCTACTTTGAATCATTCACTCCTAATACACAAATAAGTGATATGTTAGACGGGCGCAATTTATTCACTCTAGCACGTGCGAATTGGGAATATATTGAACGTTACAATTGGATATATTTTACAGAGGATCAGAATTTCGATACTGACTTCAAAAACCTTATGCATGTTATCAATACTGATCTAGATTATGTAAAGGCACATACTCGCTTATTGGAGCGAGCAAAAGAATGGGTACATTCCGGTTACCATCATGGTTTGTTATTAAATACCTACGAAATAGAACAAGTAAAGCATTGGCTAGAACAAGACAGTAAAGCCGCACCCGAACCAAATGATCTACAGTTTCAATACTTCGAAGCTAGTGTTTATCAACAAAACAAAATTTCAAATGTGATTCGACACTACACAAGGAGCTTTGCAACTCGGTTGCTGCGATTAGGACCACGAAAGGTTTTTATTTCCTACCGACGAGCAGATTCAGCACAGATCTCTGGGCGCATATATGACCGTTTGTATCCGGTATTCGGGCGTAAGAACGTCTTCCTAGATGTTGACACCATCGATTTTGGCGTAAATTTTCAGAATTTCATCAATCTTACACTCCTAGATTGTTTTGCCATGCTGGTCATTATTGGCCCCAATTGGGTGTCGATTTTGAACGAGAGACGTCAAGAGGGCACAGAAGATTATGTACGTATAGAAGTAGAAACCGCCCTCAAAAGTAAGCAAATCCACGTAGTTCCTGTATTTGTTGATAAGGCTGAGCCACCATCAGAAGGTGATTTACCACAAGGGATGCGCCAATTGCCATCGATGAATGGGACAGTTATTGGCACCGGACGTGATTTTCATCCGCACATGGATATACTTACTAACAAACTCAAACGACTCCGCTAAAATAATATGTTGAGCCGAGCCAATTAATCAGTAAATGTTGAAGGACTTTCATAGATTCATGTATGATAGTCAATACTCACCAAAACTGTACCGTCATCCGTATCATAGCTCCAATTGGCAGACTGCTTGCCTATGTCCCGTTTAAGCTCGTAGGGTGCCCAGCTTCACGATCTTGACCATAATTTGGCCTCATACTTCTTACTGCCATTTTCTTCCGCTTCATTCACATGACCATTCTGGAAGAATAACCAGATGTATAATTTCACCCAACTTTATTCGGCACTTGCAAGCTTCCCCAAAACATGGCTGAAAGAATGCAGCCGATAGTGCAAGGGCTTAACGGATTGAGTACAGCATCCGCCGTAACGCCCGCGAGAGCATCGACATCGCCATGCCCGGCGAGAAATAAGCGATCATGTTGACGACGCGTGAGAACTGGCGCGGGATGAGTCCAGCGGTGGTCATCTGTTGGACCAGCATTCGTGCGACCTCACGGTTGTTCGAGCGCTGGACCTGTTCGATTTTGCGCTGAAACGATTCGATCTGCGCTTTTTTGCGGCTCATTTCCGGGGGCAAATACATAAACAGACCTCCAAATTGGGAATAACTCATGTAAAGGCAGTGTGAAAGCCAGCGTGTTTCAATCCGTTGCAAGGAGCTAAGGTGGGTTAAGAAATTAGTACGGCTGTTATGATCTAGGTACGCCTTCACTCTACCTCACCCCAACCCCTCTGCCAATTTGGAGAGGGGAGGAATTACCGCAGGTAAGGAGGGGTGAGGTCAATCATTTATTCCTGCATTAATTTCTTAAAGATGATAAGCCACCTTGCTTCACTCTTTTCAAAATGAGCGTTTGTCATTATCTAAACTATAGCATAATACCCGACACGCACTTAATTATCCCGCGATGTTGTGCAGCACGTCGGCGTCCAGCACGGTTAGATGTTGTCCGTCAAACGTGATATATCCCTGTTGTTGCCACTGGCTGAGCAGCCGTTCGACGACATCAGCGTCCGTCGCCGCGGCGCGGGCCACCCGACTGACCCGGACCGGCTGGTCAACGGTGACATTACCGCCACGTGTCAGCAGCAGCAAGACACTGGCGACCCGTGCCGCCACATTGCCAATGGCATTTTCGCGGACCTGCAAATTCATCCGGTAAAGACGCGTGCTCACTTCGGCCAGAACCTTGATCGCAACATCCGGCATTTCGGCGCAGACATCAACAAAGGTCTGTCGTTGCAACGCGATCAAGGTGCAATCAGAAACGGCCACGACCGCCCCCGTTCGTGGTTGATTAACGAGCATCGAGAGTTCACCAACGACGTAGTAGGGGCCTTCAGTCGCCAGAATCACCTGCTCGCCATCAGGGTACTGCCGCATAACATGAATCTGGCCGGTTTCCAGCAGATAGAGCGAGTCGCCCGGATCACCTTGTTCGAACAGGGTTGCACCCGCCGGTAGCTCAATCGTGCGACATTGCTGTGCGAGTTTTTGTAGGGCGGTTTCAGAAAAGTCCTTAAACAAATCGGCATCACGAAGTTTTTGGTATGCAACGGCCATCATCTGCTCTTTCAAATAAGTATGTTTAATCCGATCTTAGCAGATTTAACGCCGTTGCGCTGGCGATTGCGTATATTCCCATGACAGACATTCCGCATGGGAATCCGGCAGTCTCTGATGGCAAATGCCGCGTTATTTAGATTGTGGGATAGGGAGAACGGGTCGGAGTAACACGAAGTTACCCCGACATACATAATACGCATTAGAGCGGGGTGTTCAACTAGCGGTATGAGGAAACCTTAGCCATCAACCTGGAACGTCTTACACCGTGACTTCACCACCATGTTTAATGTGGGGATGATCTTGTGCTTTGGCGACGGCTTCATCGAGCGAATTCGCTGAAATCACCGTGTAGCCAGTTGCGGCTGGCGAACTCACCGGTCCATCACTGACACCCGATTTGGTGATGCTCTTGGACGCGCCAAACGGATTACCACCATCTACAATCGCATCGCCAAGCTTGCCATACCAGGCACCCCAATCCGCCATGATCGCTGCTTGCTGTTCCTCGCTCATGCCCATACCCATGCCACCGGTGTAGACCAACACATAATTCGTCATGTTACCATCTCCTCAAAAGATTGGACGCAAAAAGTGTATAAAACCAACACGTTAAGTATAGCATATATGTGCTGAAGCCAAGCATCCTTAGAATAACAATCGGGCGATTTTAGCAAGAATTTATGAAATCTATTGGCCCCAGTCGCGGATAAGGTCAGGCTAAACTTGAGACACCCAATTATAGTTTCAATAATGAACCGGCGTTGCAACAATAGTTTGTCATGAAATGAGGTCAATTGAGGCTGCATGTTCTGACGGAAAAAACACCTGTGTATATGGTTTCTCGGCATTTTTAGTGGTATCTGAGTTCAGCAAACAAGGCCAATATAAACGCAGGTGTTTATGGCAGACGGTATTTCTCGTCTTCTCAGATGCCTGTCTTCGCAAAACTGTGCCCGAAGCACCTATTCGGACGTTACAAGCTCTGATTCTAGGCCGTTGGATTCGGTTGCAATTCATACATCGGTCGCAAATATGCCAGTTCAAATCCTGTGCGTAGCATATTGCGATACGATTGATTGGGTGATTCAGGTTTTTCCGCGAGTGTTTCAGTACTGAACCAATGGCAACCTAAATCGATGCCATCCTGAATGCGCCGTGCCATAATCGCCCCTTGTGCCCCACGCCGACGAAATTCAGGTAGTGTCGCAGCATGGTAAAGACCACCAACATCTCCAGAAATGTGTAGAATACCAGTAGCCGCTGGGACATCGCCATCATAAGCGATATAGCTATAGACTATGCCTATCCGTATCATCTCCTCAGCCATTTGTGCGCTCCAACCAGGCCACCCGAAGGAACGAGAAAAGATATCACCGAACTGGGCAGCAGCGCGCGCGTCAACCCGTTTAACGCGTAAATCTGTTTCAATTCGCGGCGGCGGTTCATTGCCACGTATCATTTTTGCCAGGTTACCGGTTTGCTTAAAACCGCGATCCTCAAGCCAGGCAGGTAAGTCGCCTGGTTGTGCATATGGACTCAGGGGAATCCTCAGTAACAATTTATGCTGGCTATACAACTCGATGATCTCATCGAGCATGGCTTCTGTGGCCGGTTGTTTTATGCCCAGACCCAGAACCCGATTGTAAAACAATGTGGGATAGCTCTCCATAATCGTTGCTGAGGCACCTCCAAACACATGGCTCTGTATCCCCATTTTCTGTTTGAATGCTGGCGAACAATCCTCAAAGAACTGCTTCCACAATTCCATTTGTGCGGCTTCCACAATTTGGGCAATTTGCTGTTTGCTGAGTTTTTCACGAATGTTTGCCATTTTTACTTGGGCTTTCTTTTGAATGACTGCTCAAAGATTAGGATATGAAAATATAGAAATCACAAATATTGTCTATTAAAGCACCTGTGATCTACACCTACTATTTGAAGCTTGACCTTTGCTGCGAGCAGAGAATACATTTTGTGATCGGTCTGAATCAAGGAATTGGGTTGAAAATCGATCGCTTTAACTATGTGGACCTGTACGCCAATGATTTTCGGATTTGGTATTATTTTGGAGATAAATATGGGGCACAGCAACGCAGTCTGCGGTACTGTACCCTGACGTTACTAAGGCGTCTCAGCCAATTGATACGTGATTTCGATCCAGCGGTCAGTCTGCAAATCCAGGCGGAACTCTAGCGTGGGCTGTTCCAGATCATAGCTGGCTGCCGGATCGGGCGAAATACCGACAGTACTCGCCCCAACGGGCAAGGCGATCTGGACATTTACGGGATCAGCAGCAGTACCCGGTTGCTTCTGAACCAGCAGCCGGTAACGCTGATACGGTCCAATCTGTTCCACTAATGTAGGCGTTTGATAGCTAAACTGGAAGCGCTCGCTGCTATCATATTCGATCAACACCCGTGAAATAAACTGGGTGAAATTCGCCTCAGAAATAACCTGTGGTTCCCGATTGAGGTTGTTGGTACTCTCTAACTGACTGTTGGCCGGGGTAAACACCTGCAACAGGTTGCGATAATTGAGCGGACCATGTTTGGCCGGGTTGACTGCCGGGTCCTGCGACGCGAGGCGATCGCTATAATCATAGCCAATCGCCAGCCGACTGTTCAGCGTGCCGTCGGGCTGAATATCAACATCATAGGTTAACTGGCGTAAGATCGAGCGGTTCGATTTGTTACCCAGGTTGGCATCGGCAACCATTACATAATCGTGGTCCGCCGCTGGGGCTTGCTGCCCGGTCCAACCCAGCATCGTAACCGCGTCGTTGAGGCCCTCATCGGCGAAATAGAGCATCACATGTTTTTGCTGGAGCGCACCCAGCATCTCGCTGAGGACGAGCGTACTTATTTCGGGGTCGGCGCTGGCTGCCTGCCAACCATCGAAAATCGCTTGATAGACATCGGCGATAAATGCTTTGTGGGGATTGTCGCCCTCAACCGAGGCGCGAATATCATAGACCAGATCCCGGAAGGTCTCCGTTGTCACCACCTCTTCATAGCCCGGCACGGGCACGCGGCCTAATGCAGCCAGGACCTTCTCAAATCCAAAAATGTCGATTGCCAGCACGCCATCGACTGGCGACTGCGGATTGCTACCCGCATCATAATACTGCATGGAGAGGGCAGCGGTGCTGGGGAAATCGGCATACCAGCTCCCATCCCAGGCAGCGAAAAGCGGTTCACTATACCGAATCCACCAGGAAGGTATATCGAAATCTTCGAGCGCCGCGGGCGGTGGGGGGTTCGGGGTGTCTACTGTCGTCGGAAAATAACTGTAATCGATCACCCGGCCATTGCGCACGGTCAGCCAGCCGTAGGTGCTGATGTAGCCACCCGATGGCCGCAGTTCATCGCTGTTCTGCGATAAGATCAGATAGCTGCGTTCTTCATCGAGGCCGAGGGCGTTATTCAACAATTCTGGCGATTTAAGCAGGATCGTGTTCGCCTGTTGCAACTGTTCATAATAAGTTTCCAGGTCATCGGTCGCCAACACCAAATCTGGCGATAGCGTTTCCAGACGCAGGCGGTCTAAAGCGGCCCGGGAGGCAGCGAGGAATTCACTCGCTTGCAAGAATTGGCCCCGGCCAACCGCCAATTGTTCAACAATTCGCTCACCAGATGAAATCTGCGTCAACACCTGATCGTCCGAATCGCCGGATACCAGGAAAAACAACGTCGGTTGCAAGCCGTTCAGCATGGTGCTGGCCGCCCGCGTCAGGTCATGGGCCGCCTCCAACTGGATGGCGGTCGCAGCCAACTGATTATTGAGGTTGGGCAACGGTCCCAGCAGACTAAAGCGTTGCCGCGCCGTGCCCAAATTAGTTTCCAGATCGCGAATGCCCGAAACCAGCCGGTCAACATCCGCCTGCGTGAACGTGGGACTATCGCTGAGGCCTACCATCACCCGATTGAGCGATGTCAGGGCTGAATCAATGCGGTTATCACTATCGACCAATAAGGCGGCCACGCCAACAAAGGCCACTGCAATTGCCGCCACCAAGACCAGCGCGAATGTGCCCCATTTAACTTTCTGGCTCCATTTACGCAGACGACGGGTCCAGCGTGGGCTACGCCGATCTCGACGGCGGCGGCGTTCCAGTCGTTGGGGGGTTTCTGAACCATGTAAGGGCCGGTTAGATTCTGCCATGTAAACTAAAGGCTTTCCGATACTTTGCCGTTGACGGTGGCCCGGGTGGATTGCGCTTCAATCAGTTGCTGCAGATGCAGCAGCACTTCCTCGCTGGTGCTATCGCTATCCTGAACCACGATCTGAACCAGCCGATCGAAGAATTCAGCCCGATCAAAGGCCACCGGCCAGTTGTTCAATTGCACGATATTGGGATGTAAAGTATCGGTCGGATTTTCCGACTGATAGAACAGTTCCTCATGCATCTTTTCGCCCGGTCGCACACCGGTGAAGTCGATCTTAATATCTTTGTGCGGGCGCAGACCCCGCAAGCGAATCATCCGTTCGGCCAGGTCAAGAATCCGCACGACTTCACCCATTTTTAAGACAAATATCTCATCGCCCTCGGTCAGACAGGCAGCATGAATAATGAGATTAGCCGCTTCAGGGATGCTCATAAAATAGCGCGTCATTTCGGGATGGGTGACAGTGACGGGACCGCCATTATCGATCTGCCGGTTAAAGGTGGGGATGACGCTGCCCCGACTCCCCAGCACGTTGCCAAAACGGACCGCCGTAAATAGCGTCTGACAGTCATCTTCCTGGGAAAACGCGTGCAACAACAGTTCACCCGCCCGTTTACTCGCCCCCATGATGTTGGAGGGATGAACGGCTTTGTCAGTTGAGACCAGCACAAACCGCTCAACTTGATGCGTCACCGCCATTTCAGCCAGATTGAGCGTACCTTTGATATTCACTCGCAGGGCTTCCTGCGGATACAGTTCCATCATTGGCACATGTTTATAGGCCGCGGCATGGAAAATTATCTGGGGCTGATAGCGCTGGAATACATGTTGCAGGGCATGGTGCACCGTAATATCAACCAGGATCGGGATCATTTCAATCCTGGGGTGTTGCGTTTGCAACTGTGTCACCAGATCGTGGAGGCCGCTTTCATTATTATCAGCCAGAATCACCTGCACGGGTTCATAGTCCATAATCTGGCGACTGAGTTCGGAGCCGATGGAACCCGCCGCGCCGGTAATCAGGATGCGCTTCTTCATCACCGGGTTGAGATCAACCGCCTTGTGCCGGGAGACGATTTTCCGCCCCAGCAGATCTTCGGGCAGAATATCGCGGAGCGGGACCGCGTTATGCGACTTATCCATCATATTAAAAACGTCGGGCACCACCTTGATGCGGGCATCGGTCTTTTCACAGATCGCCAGGATCTCGCGGAAATCGGAACCCGCAATATTGTGGATTGCCATGATGATAAGTTCAATCTGTTGGTCGCGCACGATGTCGATAATAGCGTTGCGTCCACCCAGGACCGGGCGACCTTCCACATACATGTGGTGCTTGCTCTTATCGTCATCAATAAAACCAATAATCCGATAATCATTTTCCGGGAAGCGGTGTTCCATCCGCCAGACCAGATCCTGGCCCGATTCGCCGGCCCCGACAATGATCGTGCGCGTCCCCAATGTCGGAAACTGGCGCAACCAGATGGCCTTCCAGCGCCAGGAAAGGCCGCTGAACAACCGGGAACGGTAGCGGGCCGCCACCAGCCCGGCCAATGTAACCACGCTGCCAAAAATAAACACACTGATGGGTAAGGGCCGGGGCGTCATCGCCAGGTCGAGTGCCCCACCGATGAGCGCTCCCGTAGCAACGCCATAAACAATCACCATTACGCTGTGACCACTTGTCCGAAACCAGAGCCGCTGATAGACTCCGGCGACATAGAGTGCGGCGACCGTCAACAGGGCGGTCAGGCCGATCATCGGTAAGCCGTTCGCCACATTGAACTGGGCCACCGTCGCCACACGCGACAAATACACGACCCCATAAGCCATCACGATAATGAACACATCAACCGTGACCCATACACTGAGATATTGAAACCGTTGTCTGAGATTTAGGCTCGTATTGCGATCTGTGTTTGAAGACATCTTTTGTTGCTATTTCCTTGTCTTGTCTAGCCGGTTGACGCTAAAGGCAATACTTTATTCTACACCTTGATTTGATATTTGATGTTGCTCAGATCCATTGAGCGACTCAACATTGCGCGGCGCATAGTAGTAGGTATAGCCATAGCCATAATCGTAGCCCTGGTCACGCGGGTTAATGCGGTTCGCAACCACGCCCTTGATCTCGATTCCCAATTGCTGGAATTGTTCTTTGGCGCGTATCGCCGCCGCCCGCCGGGTATGACCACAATCCACCACCAGAATGACATTCGATTGCGCGGTGGCCGCCAAAACCGTACTGTCCGCAACCAACAGCGTTGGTGGCGTGTCAATCAGGACGATATCAATGTCGGACGATTGTTTGAAAATCTGAATCCAGCGCTGCAGCAACGTTGAGCCGAGAATTTCAGTGGGATTGGCCGGCGTGAAACCGCTGGTGATCACCCACAGCTTCGCCAGTGGCGTCGTTTGAATACAATCCAACAGGTTGGTCGGCAGGTGGCGCGACGGCACGTTCTCCCCATCGAGCAACGCCTCACGCGGTTCGGCAGACAGCAGGGTGGTCAGGCCGATGGTATTATCCAGATCAAAGACCTCGTGAACTTTGGGCCGACGCAAATCGGCGTCAATGAGCAGGACCTGCAAACCTGCCATCGCCATACTGATGGCTAAATTGGCGGTGGTGATGCTCTTGCCTTCTTCCGGCCCCGGACTGGTGACAATGTAGATGCCCGTATCGCCACGATCACCCGTACCAAATAACAGATTCGTGCGAATCGTCCGATACCCCTCGGCAGCAGGGGACATCGAGGGCATATTACTGATGAGGCGTTGGTGATACGTATCCGACTTTTTGCCGATTTTCATTATTGCGCCCAGAATCGGCAGTGTCAGGGCTTGCGCCACATCTTCAGTCGTGCGCAGTGTTTCATCCAGATATTCATAGGCGAAGGTCCCGGCGACCGCGAGTCCCGCCGCCGCCACCGCCCCGATGAGGGTTACAAACAGGCTGCTCCGTCCACTGGGGCTGGTGGGGACACGCGCACTGTCCACAATTTCGAGTGAGTTGGAGTTCTGTTGCAGCCGACTGATGGTATCGGTAAATTGGGCTACGGTCGCGGTTGCTTGATTGATTTGCTCAACCAGGGTATTGCGTTGTTCGGTGAGCCGGTTCCGTTCAGCCTCAATTTGCGTGCCATCTAATTGGGCGTTTATCGCCTCCAAATCAGCCTGGGCATCGGCGATCTGCAACGTCAGCGACTCAATCTGGTTCGTCGCAAACGTGATCTGGGCCTGTTGATCGGGAGTTAAGTTGGAAGGACTATTGAGAATGAGCTGGTCACTCAACGTGTTGGCAATGTCGGCAGCCAGGATCGCATCAGTATAAGTAACGCCCACAACCAGCAGCGTCGTGCCTGGAAGGACATTGGTATCAATGAGGCTGCGTAACCGGTCATTGCTCATATCAAGATTGAGGGCATCAATCGTGCTTTCCAGAATGTCGGTCGTGCGCAGGAGCTGGGCATAGGTTTCGACCAGATCAACCGCGACATTGATCTCAGCCTGGTTAGGATTACGCGAGTCGATAAAGCTACCAATAGCAATCAGGGTTTCAGCCTGGTAAACCGGGGGTTGTTGGGTGCGGATAATAAAGCTAACGCCGCCACCGATAAAGGCGGCAACGGCGATCAACCACCACCACTTGCGCAACAGCCGCAGATATTGATTTAACTCCATTACAATCTCCTGGTGAAAGATTCCCCTCAATTTTCATGCATTTTGTGTCGTATCGCACATGATGCTAGAATGAGTAAGATTTGGAATCCACCGTACAGTTTATGTTGATTTAGTTTTGATTATCGTGATTTTTGGATTTCGCGCCAATAAGTCAAAAATCAAACAATCTGAAAGCATTGTCGAATACGTAATTAATTGTGCTCTCAGATGAAGTCTTTTCGACGTTATAATATTAAGGTAATTACCTTAAATGTGAATTGAGGAGGATCAACAATATGAAATCACGGTTCATCACATTGTTTCTCGTATGTGTTGTATTGGCTGTAGCATCAATCCAGGTCACTGCTCAGGAATTGAATGAGCCTGAAGCCTGTTTCACGATTGCTGATGAAGCCTTTACCCAGACTTCCACCAGTTGTGCTGCGAACGAATTGGGACACGCTTGCTATGGCTTCCCGGACGCGATCGTAGAATTCCTGGAGGATACCACGCTGGAAGCGGACGCCTTTAGTGAACCAGGAGATCGGGTCATTTTGACCGAGATTACCGGGGTCGTTACGGAATCCATTAACATTAATGCCAATTCCTGGGGTGTGGTGACGATTAACGCTCAGGCCAGTCTGCCGACCGAATTGATTGAAGACCAGCTTGACGGTAAAGGGCTAATCTATCTCGTACCCGGTGGCATTACCATGACCGATGCGACCCTGGTAGACGACGCCCTGGAACCGCTGGCAGAGGGAATCGCCGTCAGCACCATCGCCGCCGCCGACTTGCGCGCCGCGCCGATCGCGATTGACGAAACTGAAATCAGCAACGTTACCGGTCGTATTCCGGGTGAATCCACCGTCAGTGCCGATGCAATCACCCCTGACAACGAGTGGGTGCGGGTGGTGTTTGAAGGCCAGCCCGGTTGGATAAGTTCAGCCGTGCTCAATGCAGAAGCAGATCTCAGTGACCTGACGGTGATCGGTGACGACAGTTTCACGCCGATGCAGTCGTTCCAGTTCACGCTGGCCGATGATATTCAGTCCGCTTGCCAGACCGTGCCCGATGGCATCATTGTACAGGGGCCGTTTGGCATTCCGGTTGATTTTACAGTCGAGGGTATTCCGGTTCGGCTGGGATCAATGGCCTTCGTCACGCGCATCGAAGTGCCCCGACCCCAGGTCTGCATCACAGCCCTGTCGGGTCTCGTCACGTTATTCCCCAACTTAGTAGATAGCTATGTGCTCATTCCACCCGGCTTCATCGCCTGTATCGACATCGAAACGGGTGAAATCGTCACGGTTGGTGCGCTGGACGACTCCGGCATTCGCCCGTTGACCAACACTGAAGCAACGCTCCTTAACACAATTCTGGACTTGTTGCCGGAAAACATTCTCCATTACCTGCCGCCGATTATCGACATTATTGACCCGTCGGGAATCGGCCAACCCCTGGCAAGTATCAGCATTCTGGGGGACCCCGGCAATCTGGTACAACAGGCCTGTAGTTCGGGGGCGCTTTCACCAACCGTATGCACCATTCTGGGCATCGCCACTTCATAGCCACTACCGGTTAAACAGCGTAAACCTTCTTGCTGGCGTCAGCGAGAAGGTTTTTTTTTACATACTTTTGTCAGAATTCCACAACACACCGTATACTGAACCTAACCGCACCTGACCTTGAAAGGCCTGCCGTCGATGACCAGTATTTTTATCAGCTATCGCCGCCAACCCAGTGCCATGCTGGCGACTTTGCTTGCCAGAGAGCTGCAAGCCCGCGACTTTGAGGTCTATGTGGATACCCAACGACTGGATTCGGCAGGCGCATTCCCCGACCGCCTGAAAGATGGCATCGAGACCAGCGATGTGTTTATCTGTTTGGTGGGCGACACGACGTTTGAGTCGGAATGGGTGCTGGAAGAGGTCAAAACCGCCCTGCACTATGGTAAACCGATGATCCCGGTTTTCCAGGAATCGTATCAACAGGGGGCGGCAACGCCGAATACGGTCTTCAAACAACTCCTGGATTACGACGGTATCTTGATTTTTGACGTCAAAAATGTCTATATTGACCAGTCGATTGATGTCCTGGCGCGGATGATCGAGAATACGGCGTCGCAATTACAAAAGTCATCAATTGCAACAACCACGCCGAATCCGAATATCAACCTCAAAGATCTGGCCGGGCAGGTGTTGGGGCAGTACGAACTCACTACGTTGCTGGGCATGGGCGGGATGGGCGCAGTCTATGAGGCAACGCAAGCTAGTCTGAACCGGTCGGTCGCGATCAAGGTGCTGTCGCCCGCGTTAGCGGCTGAGGCCGGTTATGCCGAACGCTTCAGCCGTGAAGCGCAGGTTGCTGCCGCGCTGGAGCACCCGAACATTGTGCCGGTCTATGATTATGGCAGCGACAACGGCCTGAGCTATGTCGTGATGCGTCATCTAACCGGCGGGTCGCTCGCCGATCGGTTGGAGAAGGGGGAGCCGCCCTCCCTGGCTGAAACTGTTCACATCATCGAACGGTTGGCTGCCGCGCTGGATTATGCCCATTCGCAGGGCATTGTTCACCGCGACATCAAGTCCAGCAATGTGATGTTTGATGAGCACAACACGCCCTTTCTGGTGGATTTTGGCATCGCCAAGCTACTGGGCGCGACCTCGGCGCTGACCGGAACCGGCGTCATGATGGGCACACCGCTGTACATGGCCCCGGAACAGTGGCGCAGTGAAGGCATTACGGCAGAAACCGATCAGTACGCCCTCGGGGTTTTAACGTATGGCTTACTGACCGGTCACATGCCGTTTGCCGCGACCACGCCGTTCGCCCTGATGCAACAACATTTGAACGAAGCACCGCCGCCACCCACCACCTATCGCGCTGATCTACCCACTGGTTTACAGCAGGTGGTGGACCGGGCACTGGCAAAAGAGCCGGGCGAACGGTATCCGTCGGTTCGCGCCTTCGCCGAGGCTTTAGCAACTGCTGCCAGTGGTGAGGCAATTACGCCGCCACCGATGAGCACACCACCGCCGACCCAACCCACTTTACACAGTGAACCCACCCGCGTCGACCTGCCATCAACCCCGTCACCTGCCGCCATCGGTGAACCCCAAAGACGATCACTGCCGGTAATGGTGCTCACTGCCGCCGCCATCGTCGTGATCGGGGTTATCATCATCGGCATTGTTGGCACGCAGCCAGGTGGATTTCTGGCCGCCGCACTACCGACCGCAACCGCAACTCAACCGCCTACCGCGACGCTCACGCTCACCAGAACGATCCCACCACCAACCGCTTCACCGACAGTTGAACCAACCCGGACAACGCCACCAACCGCGACCTTAATGCCTACCGCGACGCTGGAACCGACCGTTGCGGCAACTGCATTGCTGCCGACAGCGACGGCGACCAACACATCGGTGCCGCCCACGCGCACGCCCCAACCGGCGAATGCGCTGCTAATTTATGACGATGCCGCCTTTACCATCCATAATCAGTCCGGTGGCCCGCTCTCACTCGAAGGCGTCATTTTCCGCAGTTCCAATGGCAATTGGGATGCTCGCAGTTGGGGGGCGAGTCTGTACACCACGTTACCGGCAAATGACTGCCTGCGGTTGCGCGATGTTGCCGCCGGGAATCGCCAACCGCCGCCGGTCTGTGGCGACCTCTATGGCCTGCAAATTGTCGGCCCGTCGGTTCATTTCTGGCGCAACGTCGAAACCTTCGAAGTCGTGC
Organism: Phototrophicaceae bacterium; assembly: GCA_965223835.1. Taxonomy (GTDB): domain Bacteria; phylum Chloroflexota; class Anaerolineae; order Aggregatilineales; family Phototrophicaceae; genus CAVYXZ01. The sequence goes on along the minus strand of OZ245023.1, from coordinate 14,043 downwards.
GTTCCGGCATCGTCATCGCGGTCTGTGCCACCGCCGAAAGTACCTGTCCGATTTTTATACCCACAGCATGAGCAAATAATGTCAGTTTTGCTCATGCAAATGGGTTTCATTTCATTTAAGCTTCGCGCTTCGTGTAATACTTTCGCATCTTTTCTAGAATTTCCGTTACAAAGGCTTCTCAGGTGAAATTATGAATTTTCCATTCGAACCAGAGCAATTAACAGTGGAGTGGTTAACCGATACGTTGCGCCAGGCAAATGTGTTGCAACAGGCACGCATACAATCGTTTGAAGTCAAGAAATTATCTGGCATACAGGGGGCGATAGCGCAAAATGCGATCATTACATTAACCTATGATGGTGCTGAAAGCGGTGCTCCACGCTCGATTTTTGCGAAGTTTGCACAACCGGACCCGGAACGACGGGCGAGGTTTCGAAATGGGTATGAACAAGAGGTCCGATTTTACAAAGATTTCGCGCATCGAGTGGATTTTCCAACGCCAGAAGCCTATTTTGGCGACTATGACGAAGCGACTGGATTTTTTCTGCTGCTGTTGGAAGATTGCAGCTCTGGAAGTATAGGGGATCGTGCGACAGGTTGCTCGGTTAATGAGGCGCGGATAGCTGTCACAGAAATTGCAAAGTTCCATGCGACATGGTGGGCACATCCCGATTTGACACAATACTCTTGGCCGATCATGCAAGATTCATTCCTGAATCCAATACAAGAACGATACCAGCATTTTGCTGATACGCTTGAGGGCATACCTGAAATTCCTCGTGACCCTGAACTATTACAGACAATCAAAGAGCACAGTTCGCAGTTTGTTGCTTTTGTACGCCATCTACAGCAAGCGCCTTTCACCCTGATCCATAATGATTATCAGCTTGATAATTTCATCTTTGTCACCAGTGATGATACAACAAGCCTGATGGTTGTTGACTGGCAACTGACCGCACTTGGAAGGGGGACATTGGATGTTGCCAGCTTGTTGGGAGGGAATATCTCGATAGCCGAACGCCGTGTTCATGAGAAGGACATGCTAAGACTATATTATGATACACTCTGCGAGAACGGTCTGGAGGATTATACATTCGGTCAATGTTGGGATGATTATCGAATGTCGATGCTTGACGGTTTGTTTCGAATGGTTCATTCACTTGGAAACCGCACCTTGCGCGAGGAACAATACATCGCACATCGAGATGTGATCGCTCCACGTTTCTTTGCGGCTGTGCTTGATTTGAATTCCCAAGAAACGCTTGGACGACTCACGTAATATTCTCAGTGTTCGTGGTGGCAGCGTCAATGGCTAAGTTAGCATACTTGAAAACCAATCTGCATCATTGGGACCTTTTTGATCCCTAACAGAATCGCCTTCTGACCTCGTGTTCAAACTGACGTTAACTAGGTTATACTCACAGCAAAATTCTTTTCCAATATAATTTATGGGGGCATGAGATGAAAGCAGCCGTTTGTTACGAGTTTGGCAAGCCATTGGTCGTTGAGGAGGTCACACTCGATCCGCCTCAACAGGGTGAGGTCAAGGTGCGCCTGGCAGCCACCGCCATCTGCCACTCCGATGTTCACTACATTCGCGGTGAATGGTCCGGCAAAACGCCCGTCATCGCCGGTCATGAGTCGTCAGGGGTGGTCGAGGCCATCGGGGAAGGGGTGACACTGGTGCAACCGGGCGATCCCGTCGTGGTCTCGCTGCTGCGGTCATGTGGGCGCTGTGACTACTGCGTGACGGGCGCACCGCAACATTGCGACGGCACATTTGCACTTCAAACCGAAAGCCGTATCCGCAACGCAAAGGGCGAAACGATTCAGCAGGGCATTAATGTCGCCGGTTTTGCCGAGTATGCCATTGTCGATCAGTCGCAACTGGTGCGCGTCCCCAACGACATGAACCTGGAGGCTGCCGCTTTGCTGGCCTGCGGCGTGATTACGGGCTTTGGCGCTGCGGTCAATACCGGGCAGGTGACACAGGGCAGCACCGTTGTCGTGCTGGGAACCGGCGGCGTGGGCCTGAACGCGGTCCAGGGTGCAGCCGTTGCCGGTGCGCGACGGGTGATTGCGGTTGATCTGTTGGATAATAAACTGGAAGCCGCGAAACAGTTTGGGGCAACTGATGTCATAAATGCCAGCAACGTCGATGCGGTCGCAGCTGTGAAAGACCTCGTGGGTGAGCGGGGTACCGATTATGCACTGGTGACGGTCGGCAGTGATACCGCCATTAATCAAAGTTTTCAGATGGTGCGCAAAGGCGGAACCGTCGTCATCGCCGGCCTGCCACCGCTGGATGCGACTGTCACGCTGCCAACCCTCTCGTTTGTGATGACGGGTGGGCGCTTGCTGGGCAGTTCAATGGGTTCAACGCGCTTGCAAGTGGATGTGCCCATCTTGATTGACCACTATCAACGCGGCAACGTGTTGCTGGATGAGTTGATTACCCGACGTTACCCATTGGAAGACATCAATGAGGCGATTGAATCGATGGAGCGGGGCGAAGCACTTCGTAACATCATAGTCTTTTAGTGGATCGGTATTGCAACGTGTGAACTCATAATCCCATTCTCACTAATCGGCTGTCGTTTAGTACTCGCCAACATGAGTTTATGCCAAGCAGGCGTAACGCCCGCAATCAATCACTGATGAGACTGTCCAAAGGATATCCCGCGCATTGGCCTCGCAACCAACATAATTAAGGCCTTAGGCGGCAGTTATCCTTCTCTACCTTATTCGAGAGCGAGGTAAATAGATTGGGTCAAGCCTTCTAACCATAAAGGAGAAAAATAGCAATGACTGATATTGTTGATTTGAGGGGGCAGGTTGCTATTGTTACGGGCGGTGGCAGAGGATTAGGTCGAGCGTTTGCTCAGGGACTAGCTCAAGCAGGTGCCTCTGTTGTGGTTACAGGCCGCCGAGTGTCGCCCATCGCTGAGACTGTAAGCCTGATCGAAGCAGAAGGTGGTCAGTCCCTCTTTTTTCAAGGTGATGTGACCGACGATGCCGCTATGAGAAAAATTGTGGTCGAAACTGAACAACGGTTTGGACCCATTGATCTATTGGTCAATAACGCTGCCATCTTGACGCCTTTAGGTTATCCCTGGGATGTCGATCCTGTGGCCTGGTGGCGCATTCTCGAAGTTAACATCCGCGGGCCTCATGTTTGTATGTTAGCAGTGCTGCCTGGTATGATGGCGCGGCGCGCAGGTCGCATCATCAACGTGTCGAGTGGCGCTGCCGAGGTTGTTTTCCCGCACTGGGCTGCCTATTGTGCTTCTAAGGCTGCTTTAAGTGCTTTAACCAACAATATGGCTCCACCCTTGAAAGACTATGGAATTAGTATGTTCGCTTTAGGGCCAAGTGGACATACGGCGATGATTGACGAACTCCTTGAGTCGCCTGCTGTGCCTGAAGACGTAAAACAACCGTTTCGTGTGGGCATAGCACAAGACCCCAACAATACCGAAATCGCCGCCAGCGTTCATATGCTGAAGTTTCTGGCTTCTGGTCAGGCCGATTTTCTTACAGGTCGCCACCTAAATTGTGATGACTCTCTTGACAAGATAATGAGACAACAGGAGGTGATTGTAAAGGATGATCTGTATACGCTACGAAGACGCACTTTGTGATGTTCTCTCGAATTCAGCTAACTTCAGCTTGGTTCTAGGAGTTTCTAGAAAATTCTCGCTTGATGACCCACTGCTCCGCAATTTTGGGCATTTAGAGTCAATCACATAGCGTTATTACAAGTTCTGACTTATCCACGACTGTGCTGCTGCACTTCAATTATCAATGTGCTTGGTAGGCGAAAAGGCACTCAATACTCCCACTCGAACTGCGGAATATCGATGGCCGGGGGCGGCGGGAAATGGCCCCCGCGCTGGCTGGACAGGCTGCGGTTGGGGCGCTCCTGGTAGGGTATATTGTCCAGGCCCACCAGCTTACCGTCCTGCACCCAATTTTCATCCCCGCCATAGAGTTGATCGATCAACAACCCCGTCAAACGTGCCTGAAGCGAGGCATAATCCGCGTTTCCAGCCAGATTGATAAGTTCCTGTGGGTCATTCACCACGTCAAACAGTTGAACATGATTGCTCACCGGATAGTAAATCAACTTGTACTGCCCATTAAAGATCATCCGGGTCGCTTTCGCATCCTCGCCGATTTCACCATACAGCCAATCGCGCTTTTCATCACCGAACATCGACCGTCCTTCAACCGTTTCGGGCACCGGAATCCCCGCCAGATCAAGCAGCGTCGGCATGACGTCTTCCCAGCAGACAATGCGGTCGTCAACCCGATTGGTGCCAACCCGCTCGTCATCCTTCACGCCCATCACAATCAGCGGGATGTTCGCCGAGTTTTCATAAAATAAGCGCTTGGCCCACAGATTATGATTCCCCAGCATATCCCCATGATCGGATGTGAACAGGATTACCGTGTTGTCCAGCAGCCCTTCGTCTCGCAGCGTGCCGATCACCACGCGCAATTGATGGTCAATGTGGGTACACAACGCATAAAATGCCAGCCGGGCCAGTCGTGTCTGGGTCGGGTTCAAGTCATCGCCTACTGCATAGCCCGCTGCCAAACAAAACGGTGCATCCGCCCGATCGGCTGTCCACTCGCCAAAATACGGCGCGTCAATCTCGATCATTTGGTAAAGATCGAGGTAGGGTTGCAGCGGAATGAGCGGGGGATGTGGATGCCGATAGGATAGATACCACAAGGCTGGACGTTGCGGGTCGCGCCGCTTGATCGTGCGGACCATCTGCTGGGTTGCCCAGTTGGTCGCATGCGTTGCCTCTGGCAAGTGCCAGGGCCGCATCAAATACTGATTGTTCCCCATACCGTGATCGAATTGCTGCCCGGCAAACCCCTTATCGGCGAGGAAGATTTCATAGTCATCAATCACGCCGTACAGCACACGGCCCTCTTCCTCCAGGATCACATCATCGAAGCCGATGCGGTCTCGCTGGGGATACACATGTAATTTACCCACTGCATAGGCCTGATACCCGGCATCGCGGAAGGTCTGCGCCAGCGTCGGCAATTGCGGCATCGGCAACTCGGCCTGAAACACTCGATCGCCATGAGTCCGGGGACTCGTCCCCGTCATCAAAGTCCGCCGCGCCGGGATACATACCGGACAGGTCGAGTAGCAATTGCTGAACCGCACGCCATTCCGCGCCAGCGTGTCCAGGGTGGGGGTCTGAATCGCCGGATGCCCGGCAGCGCCCAGCAATGATGCCGGCCAATGGTCGGTACTCACTACCAGAAAGTTGGGCTGCTGTGCCATCGCTATGTCCCCGTGCATGGTTGTTTCGCATGACGCCGTATTCTAACCGGAATGTGGCAACACCAAAAGCAGAAAGTACGGGACTTTCTGCTGTGGACATCTGATCGTGTTGTCTTAGGTGAGTTTTACGAGAATGATGCTGACAGAATACTAGCGATCATCACCTTCATCAAAGTCGTATCAGGACCTTATGGCTTACTGGAGGTGGGGAAGTAGTCGTTTCAACAGTTTCGGTCGGTTAGGCTGTGACTGTCCCCGCTGCATCAGGCGGCGTTTTTCGGCCTGCCGTTGCACGTCTTTCAATTGTTCTTGCTGTACCATCTGCAAATATCCTAACATGGTACGTTGTCTCCTTCATCAGTTCGTTAAACAAGTTGCCAAACAAATGCTATTGTCCGGCAACAAGAACATCATACACCCTTTCCATAAGTATTTGTGTATGTTTTCACAAGAAATTTGTAAAATTTTTCACTAATTTTCATGAGCGGCATTTTGCGAAAAACGGCGTTCATATGTTTATCTCTATAATGCTGGCAGCAACTGGTGGACCAAAAGCGGTAAACTGCGACATTTGACGCTATAATCGCCGGCAGCTTAATGTAAGTATTGTGGGCACTATGTCATCCCACAGTTTGTCGTGAACTACTTAACTTGTTTTGGGAGAATCTATGTCACTAGAATACATTTTGCGGCGGATTGGCCTGCTGCTGGTGGTGATCTGGGCCGCAGCCACACTTAATTTCTTTGTCCCCCGTCTCTCACCCAACCGCGACCCGATCCGGGAGAAGCTGGGGCAGTTAGCCGCAACTGGCGGCCTGAATGCCGAGGGGATTGAAGAAATGGTCCAGGCGTACCAGGAACGCTTCGGCCTCGATAAGCCCCTGTATGTGCAGTACTTCAACTACATGTCCGACCTGATTCGGCTGGATTTTGGCTTTTCGCTGGCAAATTACCCAGCCCGCGTGTCGGATTTGATTGCGATTGCGCTGCCCTGGACGCTGGGGTTGTTAGTGGTTTCCACATTAATGTCATTTACGGTCGGCACGATCCTGGGCGCGTTGGTCGCCTGGCCGGGGTCGCCACGCTCGATACAGTGGCTGGTCGTGCCGTTCATGACCATGTCGGCAGTGCCGTATTATCTACTGGGCTTGATTCTATTGTATTTCCTGGGCGTGCAATTTCGCATCTTTCCGTTGTTCGGCGGTTATGCGACCGGTTTAACACCCAATTTTTCGCTCGAATTTATCGGCAGCATCATCTCCCATGCCATCTTACCCGCCGCGTCAATTGTGCTGTCCGGCATCGGCTTCTGGGGACTGAGTATGTGGGGCATGATGATTACCACCCTCGGTCAAGATTACGTCACATTAGCGCAGGCGAACGGGCTAAAAGGACGCGACATCTTCCTGCGCTATGGCCTGCGTAACGCCATCCTGCCGCAGTCGACCGCGCTGGCGCTCTCACTGGGGTTCATCGTATCGGGGTCGGTCCTGGTGGAGGTGGTGTTCTCCTATCCCGGCATCGGCACGTTGTTGTTCCAGGCCATTCAAGGGTCGGATTTCTTCCTGATTTATGGCGTGGTGTTTATCATCATCCTGTCGATTGGGATTGCCACCACGTTGATTGACCTGATTTACCCCTTGCTTGACCCCCGTATTCAGACCGGAAAGGCGAATTCGTAATGGTGGCCGCGACAACAACCCAACCCAAAACCGAGTCCGTGCTCCGAAAACGGCTGGGCGATACGTTCTATCAATTGAAGATTAATCCGCGTTTGACAGCCGGGCTGATTATGCTGCTGCTGATCGCGCTGTTCGTCATTTTGGGGCCGTTACTGGTTGACGTTAAGGATGCGCAACCGCTATCCGCTTTCCCGGCCCAGGCACCATCGGCTACCAATCCGCTGGGCACCGACGATCAGGGGCGGGACCTGCTGGCAGCGGCAGTCGTTGGCGTGCCCATGACCCTGCGCGTGGGTCTCATTGCCGGGGCGGTGGGCGTCGGCATCGGCACTATTCTGGGCTTCCTCAGTGGTTATCTGGGCGGACGCTTTGATACGCTGGTGCGGGGCACGGTCGATACGTTGCTAACGGTGCCGGGACTGGTCGTTCTCATCTCGATTGCGTCGATTATCCGCGAAGCCATCAGCGTTGAGATCATGGCGCTGGTGGTCGCGTCGCTGGCCTGGATGTGGCCGACTCGGACGATCCGCGCGCAAGTGTTGACCATGCGCGAACAGGCCTATGTGCAGATGGCGAAGCTTAATGGCGTCAGCACCTTCGAGATTATCTGGCGCGAACTGATTCCCAACCTGCTCCCCTATCTGGCAGTGAGCTTTGTCGGCTCGGTGTCGTCGGCGATTTTAGCATCCATCGGCCTCGAAGCGATTGGCCTCGGCCCGCAAAACGAACCCACCATTGGCATGACGATTTACTGGTCGATTCAATTCAACGCCTTGCTGCGCAACATGTGGTGGTGGTGGGGCTTCCCGATCTTCTTTATCGTCTTCCTGTTTGTGAGCTTATTCTTGATTTCGGCTGGCCTGGACCAGATCGCTAATCCTCGGTTAAGGAGAGCCGCGTGACCAACTCTGTACTCCATATCGAAGACTTGCGGGTGCATTTTGACACCCGGCGCGGGGTGGTGAAAGCCGCCGATGGCATCAACCTCGAACTCTTTCCCGGCGAGCGGTTTGGGCTGGTGGGTGAGTCGGGCAGTGGTAAAACGACGACTGCCCTAGCGATCTTACGCATGATTAGACCGCCAGGCCGCATCGTCAGCGGGCGCATCATGCTCGATAGAGAAACAGACATCCTCAGCCTGACGGATGAACAAATGCGGCAGGTGCGGCTGAAGCGCATCGCCATGATTCCACAGGGCGCGATGAACTCGCTGAACCCGGTGGTCCCCATCAAAGACCAGATGATGCTGACCATGCGCACGCATCAGGGGAATGATAATCTGACCGATGCCGCGATGATGAAACGCATTGAAGAACTGCTCGATTCTGTTGGGCTACAACCGGCAGTGGCGCAATTGTATCCGCATGAATTGAGCGGCGGCATGAAACAGCGCGTGTGCATCGCCCTGGCAATCTCGATGCGCCCGCAGGTGATTCTGGCGGACGAACCCACCAGCGCCTTAGACGTTGTTGTCCAACGGCGGATTATGCAAACCCTGCGCACGTTGCAGGAGCAACTCGGCGCCGCCGTGATTCTCGTTGGTCACGACATGGGCCTGATGGCACAGTTCGTGGACCGGTTGGGCGTCATGTACGGCGGCAAGCTGGTCGAGGTGGGTACGGTGGCGGAAATCTTCACCGACCCCAAACATCCTTATACGCAATTGCTCATCTCCAGCATTCCGTCGCTGGACCGCAAACGCAATTTCACGACGATTCCGGGCATGCCGCTGTCGCTGCAAGACCCGCCGCCGGGGTGCCTGTTCCATCCCCGCTGCCCGCAGGTATTTGGCCCGTGCTCCAGCGTGGAACCCCGCCCGATTGAAGTCACACCGGGCCGTGATGTCCTGTGTCTGCTCTATGATAAAGCCTATGCAAATAAGGAAACCGCCGATGGCACCGCTACTTGAAGCCCGCAATCTCCGCAAAGTCTATACCAAACGCAGCGGTTTTTTCCAACCGGCGGAAGAAAACGTGGCGCTGGATGATTTTTCGTTCCATATTAGCGGCGACGACCCGGTATTCATCGCAATTGCCGGGGAAAGTGGCAGCGGCAAGACGACGCTGGCTCAATTGCTCCTCGGCTTCACCAGACCCAGCAGCGGCCAGGTGTTGCACCGGGGCAAGGACATTAACCGACTATCCCCGGCGGAGACACAGAGTTTCCGGCAGGAGGTGCAGGCGATCTTCCAGGACCCGTTCGCCGTTTACAATCCGTTCTATCGTGTGGAGCACATCTTGCTCACGCCAATTCGCAAATTCGGGCTGGCCGACTCTGAGGCTCAGGCCAATGAGATGATTCTGGAAGCGTTGACGGCGGTGGGCCTGCGGGCCGAAGATACGCTGGGGCGCTATCCCCACCAACTCAGCGGCGGCCAACGCCAGCGCATCACCGTCGCGCGCACGCTGCTGCTGCGGCCCAAGCTGGTGATCGCCGATGAGCCAGTGTCGATGGTGGATGCCTCGCTGCGGGCTACGATTCTGGAAGCCATGTATAAGGTGCATGAGGACTTCGGCATCTCGTTTGTGTACATCACGCACGACCTGACCACGGCCTATCAGGTGAGCGATAGCATCGTCATTTTGTACCGGGGTATTGTGGCCGAAGCGGGAGCCGTTGATGAGGTCATCAAGGACCCGCAGCACCCTTACACCCAGGAACTGGTCGGGTCGATTCCGTTGCCAGACCTCGACTCGCAGTGGATCGATGAGGATGATGGCATCGGCACGGACGCGGTGGAAGGTAAACAACATCAAGTCGCGGTGGGCTGCAAATATTCATCGCGCTGTCCCCACGTCTGGGAACGTTGTCATCAGGCCCCGCCGCCATATTATCGCGCGAGCGGCCAACGGGTAGCAAGTTGTTACCTGCATGAGGAAAATCACCCGGCATTGCCCGATGATGATCTAACATCCATCTTGCATATCACCCCGGAGACGACTTAAAATGGTTGCGACCTGTTGGATTCATGGTGGATCTGGCAGTTAAAGAATTCTATCGATTTACGAAGGAGCAAAAGTAGTGAAAAATAAGTTAGTTTTGACTCTCATGCTGCTGGCAGTGCTGGCGCTGTCGGTCGCCCCGACCATTGGTCAGGAGATCCCGGATGTACCGCGCAATCGCACGCTCATTCTGGACTGTGCTGAAAACGGCACCTGCGCTGGACAGTTGAAAGATTGGAACGCATTTAATCCTTACATTCCTGGCGGTGGTTCGGGTGCCCGCACCGGCTACAACTTCATGCTGGAGCCGTTGTACTTTTATAATGCGTATACCCCCAACCCGGATGAAGCGATTATGCCGTGGATCGCCACCGGTCATGAATATAACGATGACTTCACCGAAGTCACCGTGAACATTCGCGAAGGCGTGGAATGGAGCGATGGTACGCCCTGGACGGCGAATGACCTGGTCTTCACCATCAACATGCTCAAGGACAATGCGCCCGACCTGAACTTCTCGGTTGATATGCGCAACCAGGTCGCGGAAGCGGTGGCGGTGGATGATCTGACGGCGAAGATCACCTTGAATGCGCCCAACCCACGCTTCATCTTTGCCTTCTTTACTCATAATTTCGACAATGGTATCCCGATTGTCCCGGCCCACATCTGGGAAGGCAAAGATCCGGTTGAATTTTCATTCTACGATGAAGAGCAGGGCTGGCCGGTTTACACTGGACCTTATACACTGGCGTTCTCGTCACCCGAACAACGCATCTGGGACATCCGGGAAGACTGGTGGGCCAACAAAATCGGCTTCCATGAGCTGCCTCAGGTCGAACGGGTGATTTACCTGCCGTTCTTCGACGAAAACAAGCGCGTCCAGAGCCTCCTCACCAACGAAATCGACTCGTCATTGGACCTGCGCCCCACCAACATCATCGCTGCTGTTAACGGCAATCCAAACATCTCAACCTTTGCCAATCGTGAACTGCCTTACGGGTATGTCGATTGGTGGCCGATTACCATGGGCTTTAACAACCTGGAAGAACCGTTTAGCGATCCCGAAATCCGCTGGGCTGTCAACTACGCCATCGACCGCGAACAACTGATTCAGATCGGTTATCAGGGCGCGGGCGTGTCGTCCCTGCTGCCGTTCCCGGCCTTTGGCCCGCTGCAACCCTACCAGGATGCCATTCAGGACATCGTGGATGCCAGTGGCATCGCCACCCATGATCCGGCCCTGACCGACGAAATCATGACCAGCAAGGGCTATGCCAAGAATGGCGACGGCTTCTGGGAAAAAGATGGTGAAACCGTCAGCTTTGCCATTGAAATCTTCAGTATCTTCCAGGACATCACGCCGGTGCTGGTGCAGCAACTGCGTAACGCCGGGTTTGATGCCAGCTTCCGTATGCAGTCCGACTCGTTCTCCCGCATGAGCCTGGGTGAAGCCCCGGTATTCCTGTTCGGCAACGGCGGCAGCGTGCGCGACCCCTGGAAAACCCTGAACAACTACACCAGTCGGCACATTCAGCCCACTGGCACAGCAGCCAATCCGTTCTGGCGCTGGGAAAATGCGGAATTTGATGCCATCGTTGACCAGATGGCGGCAACATCACCAAATGATCCGGCGCTGACCGAACTGTACCGCGAGGCCATGACCCTCTACTTCGATGAACTGCCCTCGATCCCGATAGTGCAGTGGTTCCACCGCATCGCCCACAACGAGACCTACTGGACCAACTGGCCGACGGTCGATAACCCGTATATCAACAGCGCGTACTGGCATCGCACCTGGCTGCTGGTCCTGCTGAACCTGGAACCGACGCAATAAGCGACCCGGTTCAAAACCGAATATCCCGGCGGCGCGGTCAACTTGATCGCGCCGTTTTTGTTGGGGCTGCATAGAGCGGTCATTTCTTTATGGCAGGATTCGCGTGCATAATCGTTTCGGCAACAGCCCACACCGCTGGCAGTCGATTCTTGACCAGTTCGGTACACCGCTGAATATCCGCAAACGTTGTGATACCTAGATCACTGAGTAAATGGCGGAAGCCGGCGTCGTATCGGGTCAACATGTTCGGCGCATACTGAGCGAGAACGATCATACAACGCGCATAGGTCACGGCAATCCAGAACACGGCCTCGCGGTGCATCCCTTGATCGATCAATGCCTGACTGCCGTCAATCGCCAGTGTCCGCGACCCGGCACTCATATCCGACGCGAAGGGGAAGGGTGATCTGATAACAGTTTGCGTGGCATCGAACACCGTTGCTAACGCGGCCAGATGTTGTTCTACCTGGACGCGGGACAGCCGCTGGCAACCCAGCAATTCGAGTAACGTCTCATGAATGTCTAGATAACCATATGCTGCCAGCAATTCACGGACCAGCACATAGCGTTTGCGCACCGTCGGATTTTGCAGGCCCGCGACCAGTAGTAGCGGAGCCAGCAGACTCGTGCCGAACAGCCACCTGATGACCTGATCGTGAAACGGCTGGTCCGAATGCACACCATCCAAATAATTGAGCGCTTTCTGGCGGACGGCAGCACAGCGCTGGGATACCCAATAATATTGAGCATAATCACGCGACACAGCGGCCTGAAGCTGGGTCAGTTCACCAGTGGGATCCGCAATCACACCCGGTACGCTGAAGCTGGGTGCCAGCGGAAAATTTTTTAGAACCTGCTCCGGTGATCGAAGCTGTTCCCGTGACAGGTACGAGATTTCGAGCAGCACATCTTGATACCGAATTTTGCCGGGTTTGTCCGGTGGCTCGGATGCGGTCAACACGATCATGACATCCACATCAGAAGTAGGGGGCAGGGAATCAGCGTCAGCCAGCCAATTAATCGATCCGTGAAAGAAGGCACCGAAATATCCGGGGATGCTAGCCGCGTTTTGATGTACCCACTGGCGGGCGATGAATTTGGCCTGTTTCACGTGCATAGCAACTAAATCAATCAGACATTCAACATGGTAAACAATCTTAGCATATCCGTAGTCAAACCGCTGAACGGTCAAAATCGTCCCAGACGGCTTAAATGTCCTAAAGTTGTTCACGAAGGGCGATTGAATGATGAATTCATGAAGCGAGATTTATTATGAAATAACGATGACAATCGTAACTAAAGAAGTTGTCCATTTCGGTGTACTGTAAGACCAAAATAAAAAACTCTTTAAGTTAGTGCATTCCACACCCAATTATTTGAACAACACAGAGCATTGAAGGCACTATTCGTAAAATAATCTATCAAATTAAGAGTTGTTATTGGGCAATAAATTTCAACTCACTTTTTTGCTCAGTGTGTGTACCGTCAGGTAAATAGTTATCTATACGTAATCTACGAGGAGAAAAACCATGAATTATCTAGGCCACCGGCTCTCCGCAGCAATGTGGGCGCGAGTCCTGCTACTCTGGCTCATACTTGCGCTTGGAGCGCTAGCGTTGGGAGCGACTGCACTATGGTTGGGCAATTTTGTCCAGAACAATACTCGAACTGAACTGGCATCACAGCAGATCACGTTTTCGTCGGAAGACGGCCTTGACGATGCGGAACGGGCGATACCGGGCATGGTTGAGAATGCCGGGCAACCATTGACGACTGGCAACCAGGCCCAGGTTTACTCAGAGCTAATCGCATTGCATATGCGCCAGGCAGCCGAGCGTGCTGGCTATCCCGATGAGGTCTATGCAACATTGGGTGGAATACAGCGCCAGTTGCGAGCAGACGTGGCCGCAGCCGAGGAATCTGGTGATGAGACTGCACTTGAAGCAGCACAAGCTGAGTTAGCAACCGTCACAAATCTCCGCAACACCATGTTAACCGGCAGTAATCTCAGGGGGAACTTGCTCGCGGCCTACGGCTGGGACAATGTTGCTACCGGGGTTACAGTAGCGGGAGCAGTCGTTCTGGTGCTGGCACTTGTATTCTTCGTGCTCTTTGTGTATGAGTTGAGACGCGGTCACTTGCCCCCCACTGAAGAAACCTGATTTCCGAATCAAACCTCCGTGTGTAGCCTGCCTAGGGGGTGGGTGGGCTATACACCTGATTGACGACTTCAAATTGTGCGCATGTCCATCGTCATTGCCAGCCAAATGAGTTGCC
>OZ245022.1:0-525642 GCA_965223835.1 Phototrophicaceae bacterium | reverse complement strand
TTATGTGGCTACCCGCACAGGCAGGCCTCGGCGCACCGTACTGGGACCGAAAAAGTCGCGGCGCGTGGCTGGGGCTGGAACTGGCGACGACCAAAGCGCAAATGATCCGGGCTGTGCTGGAAGGCATTGCGGGCCGGGTGGCGCAGATCGTTAACGCCATGCAGGCTGACGCCGGAATTACAATTAGCCGTTTACGGGTCGACGGTGGGCTGACTCATTGTCAAACCCTCATGCAAATTCAGGCGGATTTACTCGGCTGCCCGGTCGATGTGTTAACAGATGCCCAGGCAACGACCAGTGGTGTCTGTGGCCTGGTGGCGCGGGCGGGCGGTCTGTGGACCAGTGATGCGCCCATCGTGGACCGCCTTGAGGTTGGGCACACCTATGAGCCAGTAATCGACGCGGCGGCAAGCGAATCCTGGCTTGCGCGTTTCGATCAAGCACTGCGGCATCTGCAAGGCTGGCAGGTTGATGCCTGAGCTATACGATGTCGCGGTGATTGGGGCCGGTGTCGTCGGGAGCGCGATTGCCCGTGAACTGGCACGCTTCAACTTGCGCTGTGTGCTGGTGGAAGCCAGCGATGATGTGGGGACGGGCACAAGCAAAGCCAATACGGCCATTCTGCATACAGGTTATGATGGCAAGCCCGGCTATCTGGAAACGCGCTTGCTGCGGCGGGGTTATGCATTACTCGGCGATTATGGCCCGACAGCCGGAATCCCGATTGAGCACACCGGGGCGTTGCTGGTGGCGTGGACTCATGAAGAGTTACAAGCACTCCCGGCTATCCGTGAAAATGCCCACCACAACGGCGTGACCGACGTTGAACACGTTACCGTCGCCGAACTTTACCGCCGTGAACCCCACCTGGGACCGGGAGCGCTGGGTGCATTGATCGTTCCGGGCGAGGGGATAATCTGCCCGTTTACGACACCGCTGGCCTATGCAACACAGGCGGTAATTAATGGCGTTGACCTGTGCCTTAACAGCCCGGTACAGGCGATCAGCCGCTATGATGATACGTTCAACCTGCATTGTCCAAATGCGGACATACACTGCCGTTATCTGGTCAACGCGGCGGGCCTGTACGCCGATACCATCAACCAGATGCTGGGGCACCATGATTTTACGATTACACCCCGCCGGGGTGAATTGATCGTTTTCGACAAAGTAGCTCGCCCGCTCCTGAAACACATCTTAATGCCGGTCCCCAATCATGTAACCAAAGGGGTGATGATCGCCCCTACCGTATTTGGAAACGTGTTGTTGGGACCAACCGCCGACGATCTGGACGACAAAACGAATACGAACACCACGGCTGCCGGGCTGCAAAAAATCCAGGCCAGTGGGCGCAAAATCCTCCCCGAACTGGTGGAGCACGAGGTCACGGCGATGTATGCCGGACTGCGGGCCGCCACCGAAAAGGGTGATTATTGTATCAAACTGTACGAAGCTGAGCGCTATCTGTGTGTGGGCGGCATTCGCTCAACGGGATTGAGCGCGTCGCTGGGGATCGCCGAATACGCGGTGGAGCAACTGGCTTCGGCTGGGCTGAAACTGGTCGAAAAAGCGGACTTCCTGCCGGTAAACATGCCTAATATTGGCGAGGCGTTCCCCCGCCCCTGGCAATGTGATGACCAGATTCGAGCAAATCCCGATTATGGGCGCATCGTCTGTCATTGTGAGCGGGTGAGCAAGGGCGAGATTCTGGACGCGACCCAGGCCATCATCCCCGCCCGCAGTCTGGATGGCTTACGACGACGCACGCGGGCACAATTGGGCCGGTGCCAGGGATTTTATTGTGCCGCGACTGTGGCCCACTTATTGGGACAGGCAAACGGCATTACAGCGGCGGAACTGACAGCCGTATGAACACGCATGAAACCGATGTCCTCGTGGTCGGTTCCGGCCCCGCGGGGTTAGCCGCCGCAATTGAATTACGCAAATGGGGCGCAGGCAAGGTGCTGGTGGTGGACCGCGAAGTCGAACCCGGCGGCATACCGCGTCATTGTCACCACACCGGATTTGGCATCCACGATTTTTACCGGCTGTTGACCGGGCCAGATTATGCCCGGCGTTACGTGGATAAAGCACTGGCAACCGGTGTCACAATCCAAACCGAAACCACGATTACCGGGTGGCACAGCGACCTGGAACTCAATTCAACCAGTACCAATGGTATTACCAACATCAAGGCGCAAGCGGTGGTGCTGGCAACGGGTTGCCGGGAACGACCCCGCACCGCGCGGTTAATTCCGGGCAGTCGTCCAGTGGGCATCTACACTACTGGGGCATTACAAAATATGGTCTATCATCAGCTTCCCATCGGACAGCGGGCACTGGTGATCGGGGCCGATCATGTCGGTTTTTCGGCCATTATGACCTTACGCGATGCCGGGGTTGAAGTCATTGGTATCGTCACTAAGCACATGCGCCATCAGACCTACTGGCCCTATAAATTGCTGAGTGCCGACCGCTATCGGGTTCCGCTGTTGGCTCAGATGCAGGTCACTGGCATCGAGGGCAAGCAGCGGGTTGAAACCGTTGAACTCACCCATGTAACTGATGGCACCAAACAGCGTATCGAGTGCGATACGGTCGTCTTCACCGGTGACTGGATTCCAGATAACGAACTATCGTATCAGGGCGGGCTGGAAATGGATACCCACTCCAAAAGTCCCTGTGTCAACCTTCGTCTACAAACCTCGCGGCGCGGGGTCTTTGCCGCGGGCAACCTGGTCCACGCCGCCGAAACCGCTAGCAGAGCCGCCCTGAGTGGGCGCTACGCGGCGCGGCAAGTCTGTGATTGGCTGGAAACTGGCATATGGATTGAAAATCCGGCGGTGCCAATTCGGTTGGAAGGCCCGCTGTGCTGGGTTTCACCTCATCTCATTCAACCCGGTCAACGTCATGCGCCACAGGGACATTTTATTTTGCGGGTGCGCGAGATATTGGCTGGCCCACTGCTCACTGTTCGGCAAGGTCAGCGGCAACTCTGGCAACAGCGCTACCGCCAGCTTATCCCCAATCTGCCGATTCACATGCCTGACTATTGGTTGGCTGATGTGCAGGATGGCGACACGCCAATACACATTCATGTCGATCGCGACTGAGATTATTGGGTTCCCGTGACATAAAAAACTCACCGCAGCTTCAGAAGCAGGGCCTGATCGCTGCGGTGAAGTCCATAATGCTAGCCGGTGAAACTCAGACCGCCGGGACAGCAGCAGGAGCTTGCGCCGCTGTTTCTTGGTGTGAAGCTAGCTGGGTACGATATTTCTTTGAGACCACCAGCCCGATTCCTGCCAACAGGAGTAATGCGAATATCCCACGTTTGAACCGTTTCATATGCGAACTCCTTTCCACTCATCTCAACATAACATAAATCGGCCTGGCAGTGGTCAGGCTTCTGATAGGACGTTCGTCATTTATCAGCCGTTCATCTTTTCGACAGAGTTGCGTAACGTTTGCGCCCGATACTCGCAGGTGTCAGCTGATATGACCTTTCTACAAGCAATCAAAGGAGAATCGATATGAGCAAGTGGTTACGGGTACTGATGATTGTGAGTGCAATGTTGAGCGTCGGTGCCATCGCTGGTGCCCAGGACATGATGGCGGAAGCCGTCACCGTCACGTTGGACGCGACCCCCTTCACCGAGGGAGCCGGGCTAGCCGATGTGACCGCTTCGGCCTTTGTCCAATCGGGTGATGGTTACGTCGCCATTACCTTAATTCCCAATGGCGCGACCCTGGCTGAAGGTACCGTGCTGGAAGGCTGGGTCGTCGATGCCGGTGTTTTCGGTGGACCTGGTGAAACCCATGTCAGCGATGCCGACCAGGCTTTTGGTGCCCCTTTCGGTGATTTAGCGCTGGACGTGCTGGTCAGCAGCGCCCCCTATGCACTCAGCACCGGCGTGTTGGCTCCCGATGATGATGGCAACTGGAGTGTCCAATTCAGCGTCCCCAATTACAATTTCAGCGCCTACAACGCGGTCGTCATCACCGCCGAATCTGATGGCAACAGCGGCAGTGGCTGGGACCCACGACCGGGCACACCGGTTTTTGCGGGTGGCATCGCCGGTGGTGAAGCGGCTGAAGCGATGGACCTGATGGGCATGATGGGCATGATGGGCGATGACATGATGATGGATGATATGGCATCGATCCCGGTTGAACTGGCGGCGACGCCGCTGGCCGCGAACGCTGGCCTGGAAGGTATCACCGGTAATGCCGTACTCTACAGTGATGGTGGCAGCAGTATTGAACTGACTATCAACCTCAACGGCGCAACCCTGCCCGAAGGCTCCGTTTTGGAAGGCTGGGTCGTGGATGGTGGCTTGTTTGGCGGCCCCGGCACCTCCAATGCGAATGATGGCGATGAAGCATGGGGTACGCCCTTTGGCGACGCTCGTTTTAAAGCCGCTGTCGAAGCTGCACCTTATGCGCTTAGTACCGGTGTTGTAGCGGATAATGGCGATGGCACGCTGACTGCCAGCTTCCACATTTCTGGTTATAACTTCCAGCCGTTCGACGCTTTTGTCGTCACGCTCGAAAGCGATGGCAACAGCGCGATGGGCTTTGATCCACGTCCGGGAACCCCCGTCCTGGCCGGCGGCATTGATCTGGGCATGTAAGTTCGAAACTCGTTTTGCAGCAGTCGCAGGTCGGGGAATGCTCCGGCCTGTTTTGGTTCAGTAACTGACCTTACGCACCTTGTACTTGTAGGAAACTCGAGTGAATCTCAGCGGCATCAATTCACCCCAGGAAGTGCCTGCAAAGGGGCAAAATCACGAATGAAGTAGCGCGCCCCCAATGTTCCAGTTCGGAAACAGGCCTTCCACATCGCCAAAAATGCTTTATCCAGTGGCACAGCATCCAAAGCGGCACAGGTCTTTTCGACATCATAGGGAACGGCTTTGCGGCTCACCGCGCCATCTTCAAGAACAGCATAACACGACAATGGCTTGCCCAGGCGCGCATGTCCAGCGCTGCCGGGATTAAGAAAAAAGCGCTCACCAAAATATCGCTCGAATTGAACATGCGAATGTGCCAGAAAAATCCAGGGTTCGGGGTAAGTACCGGCAATTGCAGCAAAGTCTTCATCGGCTGAATCCGGCCACAAGCGATTCCCAGATGCCAATAGATAATCGCCATGATGCAGCCGGATGGTCAATTCGCCGCGCTGAATGGCGCAGGTTTCCACAAAATGTTCGCGCATAAACCCGAGATTCTCAGCGGTTAACGTCTGTTGTGTCCACTGCACCCACCGCCGATGCGGGTTAGTTTCAGGGACGGAGCAATCTGCCTGCAACACTTCACGATCATGATTGCCCCTCAGGAAGATGCCGGGCTGCTGGCGGAGCAAGGACACTACCTCGTTGGGGTGAGGTCCCGCCATAACAGCATCACCTAGAAAGATCAGGTCATCCCAGTGCTGTTCAACCTGGAAAATCGCTTCCAGTGCAGCGACATTGGCATGGACATCGGCAATAATCAGAGATTTCACGCTAACCTCTCAGTGCAAAATCATCGTTGTGAGATTGTCGCGCAATAGCATGGCCGCCCCGATAATGGGGGCGCTTTCGCCAAACGCGGGAAATAGGACTTCAATCTCGACTGATGGCCCTTTGACCTTGACCATCTCCGCCAGGTGGGAGCGAATATAGGGGCTGTTGTAGCCAATGCCGCCGCTGATACACACCGCATCAATGCGTGTCACTCTAGCGAGGTTGACAATCGCCACCGCCAGCGTCTCGGTCACTTCTTGCCACACATTTTCATCGGTGATTTCCGCAGCGGGAACCCCGAAGCGCCGGATAAAGGCCTGCCCGCCAGTGATGGCCTGGACACAGCCGATTTGCCCACAGGTGCAGGGAACCCCATCGTGATTGACAATATGATGGCCGACCTGGGCCAGATAGGCAATCGCCATATTCGCATTGCCCAGCCGGATTCCCGCGCCAGTCCCGGTGGAGACGGTCATGTAGGCCGCCCGCTCAAACGGTTGCAATACGCCCAATGCGGTCTCGGCGATGACGCCACACACATTGTCATTGGCCGCCCGCACCTTGAGGCCCGTTCGTTCTGCCACATGACGGACAATGGGTTGACCGGTAAAAGCCGGCATCGTGTACGTCTTGTCAATCGCCCGGCCGTCTCGCGTCAACTGCACGCCCACAGCAAACCCGATTCCATCAATTGGTTCCGTGATGCCCGCGACAGTCGTCAATATACGTTGTAAATGGGACTCATAATCTTGATCGGTAGGGAAGCGATCAATCATCACAAATTCAGGCTGGTTGATATCCGCGAAGGTGGCAATATTTGTATTGGTGCCACCCAGATCAATGATGACGTACATCGTATAAAGTCTTTAGTCTCTGGTCGGTGGTCTCAATCTTCAAGCCCTTCGTCCATTACTCGATAAGCAATTGCACGCTAGAGAACATGAAGAACACAGGGCAGGTTGAGCCAAAATCTGGTGTTGCTCTATCGCACTGCTTCAAGCGGCTCGAAGGCGATGACGGACAGTGGTGAGGCATCGCTCTGGTGCAAGCGTAAGGGCACGGCCACCACGAACAGGCGTGGCTTCGTGATTTGATCGAGATTTGCCAGGTGCTCAATCAGCGGGATCCCATGATCGAACAAGATTTTGTGATTGGGTTGTTCCGGCTGCGTGCGCTCTTCTGTCCCGGAGCAGTCCACTCCCAAACAGGCAATGTTCATATCTTCAGCTAACCAACGAATCGCTTCTGGCTCAAAATAGGGCCGATCATGCGAGTTAGGCGTGCGGTAGAGATGGCCGTAACCCGTGTAAATAAAGACAATATCGCCAGCTTGAATGTGGGCACCGCGTTCCTGGAGTTCTGCCAATGCGATGGGTTCGCCAATAGCCTTACCGGTCAGGTCAACGAAGGCACATTCACCCACCAGTCGCTTCAGTTCAATCCCGGCTATATCGGTGCCATCCTGCTGATAGTGATAAGGCGATTCCATGTGCGTGCCGACATGACTCCACATGGCAATTTCTGACAGGATATACCATTGGTTGGGTGGACGTTTGCCGCGATAGTGCGGGATAAATTCCTCGACATAATCGCTACGCACGGTGTAATGGTATTCTTCTGCGCCCGGATAAAGCTGATGCGAGAGTTCGATCACGCGATAATTGTCAAAGATCATCAGTGTCTCCTAAATCGCGTGACCGCCGTCCTGCGCCAGGGTAATGCCGGTGATATAGCGTGAACTCGGCAAGCATAGAAAAACGACCGTCTGGGCCAGATCTGCCGGTTCGCCCAGTTCCTTCATCGGAATATTATCCATAATGAGTTTTTGTTCTTCCGGTGAATCATTGGCGCGGCGCGGCGTGTTGTGGACCCCCGGCGCGATGCAATTAACAGTGATTTTGTGCGGTGCGAGTTCAATCGCCAGCGATTTTGTCAGGGCGATAATGCCACCTTTAGCGGCGGCGTAGGCACTTTTGCCCAGCACCCGACCGCCAGCAGTCGCTGCCAGCGAGGACAGGTTAACAATACGGCCTTCGATGCCTTGCTCCAACATACGGGGAACGACGGCATGGCACAGATTGAAGGCGCTGGTCAAATTGACAGCCAGCATATAATCCCAGACCTGTTTGGTCACATCAACGAATTTTTCCCGTTGGCCTTTCCCGGCATTGTTTACCAGAAAGTCGATATGCCCCCATTCAGCATAGAGCCGACTCACTGCGACCTGTACGGCATCATAGTCCTGTACATCCACTTCCCAGCCAATGGCCTGTCGACCCATGTCCTTGATTTTCTGCGTGGTCTCGGCCATCTGGTCCAGCCGAATGTCAAATCCGGCCACGTCACAGCCTTCTGCGGCCAATGCATAAGCCATGTGTTGACCCAGGCCCTGGGCCGTACCGGTGATTAATGCTTTTTTGCCTTCAAGTCTCATTTGAGCAACCTTTGTTTGGATGAAAATATATTCTTTAAATTACCCGGATCGCTTGATTTCGATGCCCTTATTCCGCCAGATCAAACGCCAACGTAAGCCATTGCTTATCCGCTTCAGTGACCGGTTGGCCGGGCTGGGCGAGGCGGATTTCCGTGCCAGCGGTGCTACTCGCCGAGAAGCTGATGCGGAAGCGGTCGCCGCGATAAACCACTTTGCTAGATCGTACCGGCATTCCACCGGCCTCGTACAGAATCCCCCGCCCCAGAAACACCGGCGCACCCACCCGAATGTCCAGCAAGTCTGCTTCTTCCGGGCGGGCTAACGAGGCTTCCAGATAATCATCGGCTTTGACGATTTTCAGATCGCTGGCAGCTTCCATTACCTGCGTAATGGGTTGGTGCGAGAGATCAGCTTCCTGCAACGCCTGAAAATAGCTGGCAGGCATATAAGATGACATGATCGCAATCGCTTCGCCGTTAATGTAGCGCACCCGCCGCAGAAAAGCCGCCAATGCGCCCGGCTGCAGCTGTAAATCACGCATAACTTTGGGGGGTGGTTCCACCCGGTCCAGCTCAATCACTTTGGACATCACGGCCAGTCCCAGTCCACGCATCGTCCCACTGAAACTTGATAGGGTTGACGCCATAAAGGGCACTTTATCATCCGCCACAAATGTCCCTTTGCCGGGTTGCCGGATCAGGATGCCATCTGTCACCAGCGCCTCAGTCGCCCGCCGCGCCGTCATCCGACTGATCCCATACTCGGCTGCCAGGGCGTTCTCCGGTGGCAAGCGATCACCCGGATTGATTACACCCTTCTCGATCTGATCGCGCAGGATGGCTTCCAACTGAAGATACAACGGTTGGAATGACTGTTTATCAAGTTTCAAAGCACGTTGACTTTCTGGCCCGGTGTTGTTAGACAATATTATACAAGTGAATGCAAATTTACCGAAAATGCGGTACACCTGTCAAGGAAGACACGTCGATCACCGGGGTCAGGGCCTGATTTCAGCTAGTTGCTTGACAGATTGGGGCCGTGTAGTATGCTATACCGGTATAACATAAACAGTATATTGTGTGGCAGTTAACAGGTTCTTTCCTAAATTAGTCGCCCACCTTTCAGGAGTTGAGCACGGGGTTTATGGCTTCAACAAATAAATGCGAAAAGAAATGATTTACCTCACCCCTCCTTACCTCTGGTAATTCCTCCCCTCTCCAAATTGGAGAGGGGTTGGGGTGAGGTTGTGCGACAACACGACCATATCATTATATTCGCAAACTATGGAAACCCAGTGTACGGTGCTCAAGGTGCGTAACATAAGTTAAAATTTTGATTAGGGAGCATCACCTTTTTTCCATGACTACAACCTTGCCGCCGGAAAAAATCAAACAATATCATGCCGTCATCGAAGCACTTGGCCCCGATTTGATGCAGCAGAAGCTGCGGTCCATGCACCTGATCCGCGCCTTTGAAGAACGGGTTGACCAACTCTTTATTGAGGGCAAAACGTATGGCACACTGCACTTATCCATTGGACAGGAAGCGACCAATGTCGGTGCGCTGTGCGCGCTGCGATCAGGCGATTATTTCTTCAGCCATCATCGCGGGCACGGGCACGCACTGGCCTGGACGGATGATCCCAATCGGGTGTTGGCGGACATTCTCGGCAAAGCAACCGGCCTGAGCAAAGGGTATGGCGGCACGATGCACATGGCCGATATTGAAAGTGGCTTTCTGGGGGGCAACGGCATCGTCGGCGGTGGTCTGCCGCTGTCAGTTGGCGTTGGCCTGAGCATTCAGGTGCGCGAAACTGAGCAGGTTTGTCTGGTGTTCTTTGGCGATGGGGCGGTCAACGAGGGCGCATTCCACGAAGCGCTCAACATGGCCGCAATCTGGGACCTGCCGGTGATTTATGTGTGCGAGAATAATCAGTATGCCATGTCCACGCCCACCGATTATGCCCTGAAAATCCCCCACATCAGTGACCGGGCCGCCGCTTACGGTATCCCCGGTTATACCATTGATGGCAATGACTTTTTCGAGGTGTATCTCACGGTTCGAGCAGCTGTTGATCGCGCCCGCGATGGTAAAGGACCCACATTGGTCGACTCAGTGACGTATCGCATCAAGGGGCACTCGCGCAGTGATCGTCAAGCTTATCGCACCCGCGATGAAGTCCGCCAGTGGCAACAACCGGACCGCGACCCAATCCCACGCTTCAGTGCCGTGCTGGAAACAGCCGGAGTCATCACGGCAGCCGAAACACAGACATTGCGCGATGAGGCCATAGCCCGCGTTGATGCAGCGATTGTGTTTGTCGACAATAGCCCGGACCCCGATCAGTTGGCGACGAATGTCTATGCGTGAGCTAACCTACCGCGAAGCGCTGAACGAAGCCCTGTTGCAAGCGATGGAAGCTGATCCAACCGTGATCGTTATCGGCGAGGACATCGGCGTTTATGGCGGCGCATTTGGCATCACCCGCGATCTGCAGGCAAAGTTCGGCCCCAAGCGCATTATCGACACACCGATCTCCGAAGCGGGGATTGCCGGAGCCTGTATCGGCGCGGCGATGACTGGCTTACGACCGGTGGGCGATATGCAGTTTAGTGACTTCATTACCCTCAGTATGGAGCAACTCGTATTACAGGCAGCGAAGATGCGTTACATGTTCGCCGGTCAGGTCAAGGTGCCAATGGTGATGCGCCTGCCAGGGGGGTCAGGTACAGGGGCCGCTGCCCAGCACAGTGGCAATTTTGAAAACTGGTTTGTCCATGTACCCGGCCTCAAAGTCGTTATGCCCAGCAATGCTTATGACGCGAAGGGCATGCTGCTGGCAGCAATTGATGATGATAATCCTGTGATGTTTTTCGAGCACAAATTACTCTACAACACGCGGGCCGCTGTGCCCGAAAATGCGTATCGGGTGCCGTTGGCAGCAACCGCTGTTATGCGCGAGGGGCAGCACCTGACGCTGATCGCGACCTCATACATGGTCCAGCAAGCATTGGAAGCGGCGGATACGCTGGCGGATGAAGGCATTGACATTGAGATCATTGACCCACGCACATTGCGGCCACTGGATGACCAACCCATCATCGACTCGGTGATAAAGACCGGCAAAGCCCTCGTCGTCCATGAGGCGGTGGAGATGGGTGGTTTTGGCGGTGAGATCGTGGCGCGGATTGCCGCCAGCGACGCCTTCGATTACCTCGATGCGCCGGTTCGTCGGCTGGCCGGGCGCGATATTCCGATGCCGCAGAGCCGCGTGCTGGAAGCACAGGCCGTTCCGCAGGTTGATGATATTGTGCGCGAAGCCCGCATGCTCGTGCAGGGTGCGTATTAGCCATGCCGACTCCAGTCTATCTGCCGAAATTCGACCCGCAGCACGCGGAATCACAAATCCTCAACTGGGCAGTGGCTGAAGGTGATTCGGTGCTGGCGGGCGATGTGCTGTGTGAGGTCGAAACGGATAAGGTTAACATGGAGGTGGAAGCCCCGGCAGACGGCGCATTGGCGGCAGTACGCTACCCGGTGGGGACGGTCGCGCCCGCCGCGTCGATTATCGCGTATGTCCTGCTCGAAGGGGAGTCGGCGGCTGATATTCCGCCAGAACAACCCCTAGCGCAAAAACAAGCTGAACCAGCGCAACCCACACCGCGCGTTTCACCGATAGCCCAACGGCTGGCTGCTGAGCAGAACGTTGATCTGACAACTATCGTCGGCAGTGGTCCCGGTGGTCGCATCACCCGGCGGGATGTCGAAGCGCAAACGACCATATCCACCGCAAAAGTTCGGGCGACACCAGCGGCACGACGCTTAGCCCGGCTGAACGATCTCGATCTGGCAACGCTCAGTGGCTCTGGGCCACGCGGACGAATTCAAGCGACAGATGTACCGGTTGCACCCGCGACGAATGGGGCACAAACGGTGCAACTGACCGGGATGCGCCAACGGATTGCCCAACGCCTGCAACAGAGTTACCAGACCGCACCGCACATCTTCGTTGAAATGCCGGTGGATATGAGTCAAGTCGAAGTCATGCGACAGGATGCGAAAGCCGCGGGCAAGCCGGTGTCCGTCACAACAGTGTTGATCAAAGCCTGTGCGTGGGCACTGCAACGCCATCCACGCTTGAACGCGACGTTGACCGACGATGTATTCACAATACAGCCAACGGTAAACCTGGGCATCGCAGTGGCGTTGGACGAGGGGCTGATTGTACCCGTTTTACACGATGCCGCGACGTTGGGACTGGGCGATATTCAAACGCGCAGCAGTGACTTGATCGAACGGGCGCGGACGGGAGAACTTAAACGCGATGAGGTTGTTGGTGGCACATTTACGATCAGCAATCTGGGCATGTTTGGTGTCAGTCGCTTTACGGCGATCATCAACCCGCCGCAAGTGGCGATCTTGGCGGTCGGCGGCATCACGCGGCAATTCGTACCCGACAAAAACGATCAACCCGTAGTCCGCCCAATGATGAATCTCGTACTATCGGTCGATCATCGCGTGATTGATGGCGCGGATGCGGCGCGGTTTCTGGACGATTTGCGGCAGGCATTGGAACAGCCGTTGCGGTTGTTGTGGTGAGAAAATATTATGTGACGAGTCGGACATGCAAAAGCATGTCCTTACACAGCGCGTTTATGCAGAGATGTGCTTCTGGCATTCCAGGCCATGAAACGCATTGATATGGATACTGTTTTGATGCAAGGAGCCGGTATGAAAATTGCGATAGGGTGTGACGAGGCGGGTGAGCCGCTGCTGAAGATCGTGGAGGAACTCTTACGCGAGAATCCTGACATCGAGGTGCGGGACTACAGCGCACCGACCAGCGACCGCGAAGAATATTACCCGGACGTGGCGGAGCGGGTTGCCAATGCAGTCGCCAACGACGGCTTCGAGCGTGGCATTCTGGTGTGCGGCACCGGCATCGGCATGGCGATCACCGCCAACAAAATTCCGGGAATTCGGGCGGCGCAATGTCACGACACTTATTCAGCCGAGCGGGCGCGGAAGAGCAATAACGCCCAGATCCTGACGATGGGTGCACGGGTGATTGGCCCCGAATTGGGCAAATCGATTGTGGACATCTGGTTACAATCGGACTTCGACGAAAACAGCCGGTCCGGGCCAAAAGTCCAGCGCATGATCGAAATTGATGGCAAATATTCACGGTCAGATTAGCGCGTATGACATAGATGACTTGACTTGTATATACAAGTACGTTATGTTTATCTTCACGGTTGGAAAGGAGGCGCTATCGTCGTTAATTTTACTGATGCGCCAACTATAAACGATCAATAAATTTTGAGGAGAAGAAATATGTTATCGAAACGAGGCGTGATGATCGCCTTCCTTGTTAGCCTGATGCTGCTGGTCTTCAGCCTGACGCTGACGGCGCAGGACATGATGTACAGCGAAGCGCCAATGCTGGCGGATATGGTTGCTGCCGGCGACCTGCCACCGGTTGAAGAACGGCTGCCGGAGAACCCGGTTGTACTTGTACCCTTTGAGGAAATCGGCACTTATGGTGGCACGCTGCGGCGCGGCTCAGCCAATCTGGCGGGCTACCTTAAGCACAACATGACGCGTGAACCGCTCATGATGTGGCATCTGCCGGTAACCGGCGATGGCCCCATTACGGCGAACCTGGCTGAAAGCTGGGAGTCCAATGACGAATTCACCGAATGGACCGTGAATTTGCGCCAGGGCGTGAAGTGGTCAGATGGTGAACCGTTTACGTCTGAGGATATTGAGTTCTTCTGGTTTGACAACGTTCTGAACGACAACGTCACCGATGTCGGAGCTGGCTCCCTGTTCCAGGGTGGCGAACCACCGACATTGGAAATCATCGACGATCATACGATCAAATATACCTATTCCAATCCATTCCCGGCATTTGCCGAAGGGCAGGCAAGTCTCACCGAAATCGCCTGGCCCAAGCATTATCTGACCCAGTTCCATCCTGACTACACCGACGGTGCGACCTACGAAGACTACAATACTCAGCACCTGTTGGAAAACGGACGCGGCACCGCAACGTTGCAAGCGTGGATGCTTGAGGAATATACGCCGGGTGAATTCTACCGCCTCGTGCGCAACCCATATTACTTCAAGGTTGACCCCGAAGGCCAACAGTTGCCCTACTTTGACCGGGTGACGGTGGAACTGGTTGAAGACCGGCAGGCGGTGGCGCTGGGCAACATCACCGGCCAGTTTGATATGGATGCCATGTGGGTCGGTGTACAGCACATTCAGCTTTTCTCTGAAGCCATTCAGGATGGGCGCGATGTCAGCCTGACGTTTGCCGATTTCGACGGTGTGGCCTTCTACTTCAATCTCGATCATGAAGATGAAGTCAAGAAAGCCGCATTCCGCGACATCAACTTCCGTCGTGCCTTCTCGATGGCGATCAATCGGCAGGAAATCGGCGACCTGTTCTACGCCGGGTTGTTCAATCCAGCAGGATCCGTGTTCGCACCTGAATCCGGGTTCTATGAGGAAGATGCGGCGCAACTGTGGGCCAATTATGACCCTGAAGCGGCGATGGCACTGCTCGATGAGAGCGGTTACGTTGATGCAGACGGCGATGGCTTCCGCGATAGCCCCGACGGCGAACCGCTGCAATTCATCATTGAAGTTGGCGTTCACGATCTGTACACGCCGATCGTCGAACTGATGACCGAATATATGGCGGCTATTGGCCTCAATACGATTATGGATGCCGATGACCAGTCGCTGGTGCGCGAAAACTACACGGCAGGGACCTTCGAAATTCATACCTGGGATCGCGATGGCGGCAGTGACCCCTTCAGCGCCGAAGCACATGGCATCGCTGCAATTGGTCCCAATACACCGACCTGGCATCCCAACTGGGAAGCCGACCCGGTCGATGACGCCTTCCTGGAAATGAACGAACTCTACCAGCAGGCATTACAAGTCGTACCCGCTGAACGCGGCGAGATTGTGCGCGAAATTTCGCGGCTGCACGCTGATAATGTCTGGTACATTTCGACCGGTTTCTGGCGGCGGCCATTTATCAAAAGCGGTCGTTTGGGCAATGCCCCGGACGTGATCTCGCGTAACGGCCAGGTCCAGATTTCGTCATGGCAACACGCCACCCTGTTTGAAAAATATGCGCCGGGCGAAGGCCCCTGAGTGCTCATGTAACGGGTAATTGATCCATTTAGTAGGCTGGGGCCTGTGCTCTGGCCTACTGTTCCCTCCGTGATTCAGGAGCCAATTGCTTATGGTGAGTTATATTACGCGGCGTCTTATTTCAGCAGCGATAACCTTTTTTTTGATTACATTGATAAGTTTTTTAGTCATTCAGTTGCCCCCCGGCGATGTGGTTTCCAACTGGGTACGGCAGCAGGAAGCGACATCCGGCCAACCCCTGCCACCGGAAACGATTGAAAACATGCGGCGGGTATATGGGTTTGATGAACCACTGCTGGTGCAGTATGTCAAGTGGATAGATGGCTTTCCCAGCGGCGATTTTGGCTTTTCTATCGAATACAGTAATGCGCCAGTGGCGGACATCATCGGACCGCGCATGGGACTGACCTTATTTCTAGGCTTCATGTCGCTGTTTTTGTCCTGGAGTCTGGCAATACCGTTTGGTATTTATGCCGCAACCCGCAAAAATACCCGTTCGGATTATTTCCTGTCGACGCTCTCATTTGTCGGCATTTCCGTGCCGGACTTTTTGCTGGCGGTCATCTACCTGTTCCTGGCCGTCTTTGTGTTCAAGACAGATTATGCCGGTGGGTTATTCTCCAGCGAGTTCAAAGATGCGCCCTGGACGTGGCCCCGGGTCCTCGATTTTATGGCCCATCTGCCCGTACCGCTGGCGATCCTCGGCATCAGCGGGCTGGCGGGCACCTTTCGTATTATGCGGGCCAACCTGCTGGACATCATGGATCAGCAGTACATTGAGGCCGCCCGGGCTAAAGGCTTGCGCGAACGGGCCGTCATCTATAAGCACGCTGTCCGCATCGCGATCAACCCGCTTATCAGTCGATTGGGGTTGCAACTGCCAGCCTTGATCGGCGGAACGGTCATCATCTCCATTGTCCTGGACCTCCCCACTGTTGGCCCGCCGTTTATTTCAGCATTGCAACGGCAGGATATGTTTTTGGCCGGTACCGTGTTGATGATGCTGGCGCTCACCCTGCTGGTTGGCAATCTACTCGCTGATATTCTGTTAGCGTGGAGTGATCCGAGAATTCAATATGGCTAGTGAACCGACTACGCAACAACCCCTAACAAATAACCAGTCCCGTTTCGGCCTGCAACGATTATTCGGGCGGGGCGGTCAACCCGACGCCCAGACCATCACCGAGGATGACTATCAACTGCTCTCGGTGCGTGAGCTGATGCTGCGCAAATTCCTGCGCAATCGCATGGCCGTCATTTCGGGGGTTGCTTTAGTTTTCATCTATCTGGCGACGATCTTCGCGGGGTTTTTTGCGCCATACAGCGCCCGCGATGCCGATTCGAGTTTGACCTTTTCGCCACCGGTGGTCCCGCGTTTTTATGACCCGGAAACCGGGCAATTCTTCCTGCAACCCTTCTTCTACCCGCTGCGGGGCGAACGCAATATGGAAACCTTCCAATTGGAATATGTGGAAGATCGCACCGCACGCATTCCGATTGATTTCTTCGTCAAAGGCGAGGCCTATACCTATCTCGGTATTTTCGAAGGTGATCGGCACCTATTTGGGCCGCGGGGCGGCGAAGAACGCTTACACATTATGGGGTCTGACCAACGGGGTCGCGATCTCTTCTCGCGGATTATCTTCGGCGGGCAGGTTTCGCTATCGGTTGGCATTTTTGGCGTCGTCATCACCATCGCACTGGGTTCCATTATCGGCACGCTATCGGGCTATTATGGTGGCATGTTCGACAACGTCATGCAGCGCATCATCGAAACGTTGCGCTCGTTTCCGCAATTACCCTTATGGATGGCACTGGCTGCTGCCATCCCCCCCCAATGGCCGCCGGAATGGGTCTATGCGGGCATCGTCATCGTGCTGGCATTTATCAACTGGACCGGTTTATCGCGTGAGGTGCGGGGGCTGGTGTTGTCGCTTAAGGAACGGGATTTTGTACACGCGGCTGAGGCGGCAGGCGCATCCACCGCCCGCATTGTCCGCAAGCATATGATTCCTAACATGGCGAGTCACATCATCGTCACTGCGACGCTGGCGATTCCGATTACTATTCTGGGTGAAAGCGCCCTCAGTTTCCTCGGCATTGGGGTGCGTCCACCGATGGTGAGCTGGGGCTTGTTGCTCAATGATGCGCTCAAAATCCAGAATATCGTTCTCTATCCCTGGACACTGTTTCCTGGTCTGTTCATTCTCGTGACGGTGATCGCCTATAACTTCCTGGGGGATGGTCTGCGGGATATGGTCGATCCGTTCGCACGGTGAGGAACGTAGAAAATTGCGGTTGATCTCGCAACAGACAGGCATAAGCCTGTCCCTACAATGTAACCTAACCAGGTAGGGATAACGCGGGCGTTGTCGTTTTTAAAACGGGCATGGTTTTGAACAATATCGCTAAGGCAAATAATTTTCATGGACAATGTGTTACTGGAAGTCAAAAATCTTAAATCGTACTTCTATCTGGAGCAGGGCATCATCCGGGCGGTGGATGGCGTCAATTTTACGGTGCATCGGGGCGAGACAATCGGCATTGTCGGCGAAAGCGGCTGTGGCAAAAGCGTGACCGCGCGCTCGATCATGCGGTTGCTGCCCGCTGATATTACCCGCATTGTCGATGGTCAGATGATCTATCATCGCGCCAACGGCCAAACGATAGACCTGACCACGCTCGATCCGCATGGCTCGGCGATCCGTGATCTGCGCGGCAACGACATTGCCATGATCTTTCAGGAGCCGATGACCTCGCTTAACCCGGTGTATACCATCGGGCATCAGATCATGGAGGTGATTGAACTTCATCAAAAGGTTGACAAGGATGAGGCCCGCCGCCGCGCCATTGAGATGTTGCAGTTGGTGGGCATTCCTGAAGCCGAACGCCGGGTTGACCAGTACCAGCATCATTATTCGGGCGGGATGCGCCAGCGGGCCATGATCGCGATGGCATTGAGTTGCAACCCGGAATTGCTGATTGCGGATGAACCCACTACCGCGCTGGATGTCACCATTGAGGCTCAAATCCTCGATTTGATTCAGCAAATTCAGGCTGAACAGGACATGGCACTCATCATGATTACGCATGACCTCAACGTGATTGGCGAGGTGGCGGACCAGGTGATCGTGATGTATCTGGGCAAAGTCGTCGAAACCAGTGATGTCGATCATATCTTTGATGATCCCAAGCACCCATATACGCAGGGCCTCTTGAACTCGCTGCCGCAAATCGGGCGGGAAGGTCGGCTTACCCCCATTACCGGCACGGTGCCTGGCCCGCATCAGCGGCCCAAAGGGTGCTCATTCGCGCCGCGTTGCCCCCAGGTCATGGATAAATGTCACACAGAGGTCCCCCCGACGTTCCAGGTCAACGCCGCGACCAGCACCGCCTGCTGGCTGTATGAAGATGTGGAGGCCGTAATCCATGAGTGATAAACTGCTGTTGGAAGTCAACGATCTGAAGCAATATTTCCCCATCAAGCGCGGCCTGCTCAAACGCACTGTCGGCCATGTTAAAGCAGTTGATGGCGTTTCTTTTCAAGTTAATCAGGGCGAAACGGTAGGGCTGGTGGGCGAGAGTGGCTCGGGCAAGACGACAACTGGTCGCTGCATCATCCGTCTGTATGACCCGACAGCGGGTAGCATCAATTTTTACGGGCAAGACACGGTGCAGGACATCGCACAATTGCCCAAAAAGGCGTTGCACCCGATTCGGCGTGACATCCAGATGTTGTTTCAAGACCCTAACTCATCACTCAATTCCCGGATGCGCATTCATGAGATCATTGCCGAGCCGTTGGAAATCCACGAGATCGGTAACAACCGTTCCCGCATGGAACGGGTCGAAGCCTTACTGGTGCAGGTAGGTCTCAGCGCGGATATGATGAACCGCTTCCCGCATCAGCTTTCGGGCGGCCAACGACAACGGGTGGGCGTGGCCCGTGCCCTGAGCCTGGAACCGCAACTTGTTATTTGTGATGAGCCGGTTTCCGCCCTGGATGTCTCAGTGCAGGCGCAGGTGTTGAATCTGCTGGCGGACTTGCAGCGCGATCTCGGCCTGACGTACCTGTTTATCGCCCATGACTTGAGCGTTGTTGAGTACATCAGCGACCGCATCATGGTGATGTACCTGGGGCATATCGTCGAAAGTGCCGTAACGCATCAAATCTATAATCGCCCGACCCATCCCTATACCGAAGCGCTGCTCCATGCAATTCCCAAACGCAGTCGGGGTAAACATCGCAAACGCCGGGTGCTTGAAGGCGATATTCCCAGTCCGGTGAATCCACCAGCGGGTTGCGTGTTCCATACCCGCTGCAAATATGCCGAAGACCGGTGCAAAAACGAGATTCCCCCGCTCAAACCACTGGCCCGCGACCCGGATACTCAGGTAGCCTGTCACTTTGCGGATGAACTCGACCTCGAACCGTATCTGCCTGAACCGATTTCAACCCCCTCATCGCCGAAATGAAGCAAAGGGAAAAGTAATGGATAAAGAACGCTACAACACCTGGCGCAGTCGGCGCGGGTGAATATGGTCTATGTGTACACGTCATCACCATAAGGAAAATCGAAGTATATGACAATATGGCATGACTCCAGCCGAACCAACCGCCGCCACATTTTCGTTCAATCCGGCGATTGGGCGCGGCTTGATAAACCGGTTGAAATTGACCTCGGCGGACCAATTCAACGTCCGCGACTATTTGAGGTCGATCAACAAGGCAAACTGATCGATCAAACTGTGAACCTGCAACTTGATGCTGAAACACTTATCTTCTTGCTGAAAGGCAACACCCCGGCTCATACCACCCGCCACTACCAACTGTATTTCGATGAAGGCAGCGATGCGGATGATGGACCGGCAGCACCGGCTCTGGTTTCGTTGACGGAGAAACTGATGCATGAAGGCTTCGCCAGCTATCGCATCACGACGCAAAATGCCACCTACTATTATCATCAGGCCGGGGCGGGCTTTGCCAGTATGGTTGACATTGATGGCAACGATTGGCTCAGCTTTCACCCCTTCGGTGGCTCCGATGGTAAATTTCGTGGTATTCCCAACGTCGTTCATCCAGAAGGGCATTTTCACCCCGGCAATGATGGCTGCATCAGCGAGATTGCAGCGGCTGGACCGTTGAAGGTCACGATCAATTCGCGGTCTAAAGATGACAAATGGGCCTGCACCTGGGCGATTTACCCCACTTACGCCCATCTGACTATTCTCAAAGTCGATCATCCGTACTGGTTGCTCTATGAAGGCACGCCGGGCGGCGAACTGGACGAAGCCAATGATTATATGGTGCGCTCCGATGGCAAACGTATGGCGGCATCCGAGCGCTGGGACGGACCGTTGCCTGACCCGGAATGGATTTACTTTGGGGCGGGGAATACTGAGCGCGTGCTGTTCCTGGTGCAGCATGAGGCTGACCAGGAAATCGACTCGTATTGGCCGATGGAAAAAAATATGACGGTGTTTGGGTTTGGGCGCAAGGGCCTGGAAAAATACATGACCCGGACGCCCAACCATTTCACCATCGGGTTCGCTGAAAGCGGTGAATTTGACGTAGCCAAAGCCACCATTGAGGCAGCTTATCAACCGGTGGAAACCGGGGTGGGCGAGATAGAAAGTAACTAACGGATGACGGAGCGCCTGAAGGTCCTGATTATCGGGGGCAGCGGCCTCATCAGTACCGCCTTAACTCGTGAACTGGTCCGCCGTGATCTGGCTGTCACTATCTACAATCGCGGGCAGACGCTGCAACGACTGCCGGGCAGTGTGGAGCGGGTCACCGGTGATCGCTACGATTATCGGGCGTTTGAACAACAGATAGCGGCGCGCGGTCATTTCGACTGTGTTATCGATATGCTGTGTTTTACTGCTGAAGACGCAGCCAGCGCCGTTCGCGCCTTTCAGGGGCGCACCGGACAATTCATTTTTTGCAGCACAATCGCCGTTTATAGTAACCCGGCAACGCATTATCCGATTACTGAAAGCGAATCACGTAAGGGTAACAATGCCTATAGCCGGGGCAAAATCGCGGCTGAAGACATCCTGCAACAAGCCCACACTGACCAGGTTCTGCCTGTGACGACGATCCGACCCGGTTACGCCTATGGTGAAGGCGGCGAGATCGTGGAACCGTTTGGCTGGGGAACACGCTATATTGACCGTCTGCGGAAAAACAAGCCATTGATTATTCATGGGGATGGCACCACGTTCTGGGGCGCGTGTCATGTGGATGATCTGGCAAGTACCTTTGCTAACGCAGTAGGAAATACTACAACATTGGGACAGGCCTATCATGTACACGGCGAGGAATGGCTGACCTGGAACCGTTATTATCAGGAACTGGCCGAGGCGATAGGCGCACCGGCACCACGTTTTGTATACATCCCCAGCGATCTATTGCATCGTCTGCTGCCCGACAAGGCGGAAGTCATCGCGACCGATTTCAATGGACATCGTCTTTACGATAATACAGCCGCCCGCCGCGATCTCGGTTTTCGCTACACTATTTCCTGGAAGACCGGGGCCAAACGCGCGGTGGACTGGCTGGATGCGCACCAGCGCATCGAGAATAGTGATGTAGACCCATTCGAGGACCGCCTCATCGCCGCCTGGGAACGGCTAAGCACGGCGCTGGTCGCTGAGGTTACACAATTTGAGACTTAGGCTTTGGGAAGGGATTCAACCATGACATTAAAGTTCAAACGCGAGACGATCTGGCAAGACACGCCCAGTGAACGGACGTTGTGTGTGGTGGGGGATGTTTCGGGCAACGGCGTGCCGGACATCGTGATCGCGGCGCGGAATCCCCGGCAGGAGTTGTACTGGCTGGGCCGCAATGCGGCTGGCATCTGGGAACAACATTTCATGGATCAAGATTGTGAGAGACTGGACGCCGGGGGCTTTCTAGCGGACATCAACGGCAATGGGCGATTGGATTTCGTCGCCGGGGGTGATGGCACTTGCAATGGCATCTTCTGGTGGGCGAATCCCGATGATGCAACTCAACCCTGGCGACGTACTACCATTTTCCGTATGCCTGCCAATCAAGGCCACGATCAATTTGTGGCTGACCTGGACGGCGACGGACGGCAAGAAGTCTATTTCTGGAATCAGCACTCAGAAACGCTGTATTATGCGCCCATCCCGGACGATCCGTATCAATCACCCTGGCCGACCGTGCAACCCATCGCCACCGGGATGCGCGAGGAGGGGATGGCGGTAGCTGATGTCGATGGTGATGGCAAGCCTGAACTCATTGCCGGGCAAGCGTGGTATCGTCCGCCGCAAACCCCCGGCGGCGACTGGGAGCGATACCCGTACATTGAGGGCTATATTTCGACCCGCGTGCTGGCCGCCGATTTTAGCGGCAACGGTCAGGTCGAGATCATCGTCGCGGAAGGCGATGCAACCATCTATAAACCGCGACTGGGCCTGAGCAAGTTCGCCCGTGTCGCCCGCTGTACGCCCGGCGCAGATGTCACCGCGCTGTGGAATGTGGAGGTCATGCACGATCAACTGCTGGACCCGCACTCGCTGGCCGCAGCGGACTTCACTGGCAACGGGCACCTGGATTTGTTTGTTGGGGAGCTGGGCGACCCGAAAGGCCAGGACGATCATCCGCCGGTCCAACGGGTTTATCACAACGACGGTGGCAATCTGGTTGAGCAGATTATCGAGACTGGCCTGGGCACGCATGAATCCAAAGCGATTACGCTTGATGGCGTCACCGGCATCGTCTGTAAATCGTATCGCAGCTACCGCGATGACATCCCCCGCACGGCTGACATTGACAGCATCCATCTGTGGCTGCCGGTGCCTGAATAATGGCAGCGAAACGCTGGCGCATCGGGATCATTGGTTGCGGTTGGGCCGGAGATCAACATGCGCGGGCCTATCAGGCGCTGGGTTCACGGGTGGACTTGGTGGCCGTAGCCGATACGCAACGATCTGCCGCGACTACCCTGGCCCAGACGTTTGCGATTGACCGCGTTGAGGCTGATTACGCCGCTGTCCTGGTAATGGACGACATTGACGCGGTGAGTCTGTGCTTGCCGCACCAACTCCACGCACCGGTTGCTATTGCCGCAGCGCAGGCGGGCAAACATGTGCTGGTGGAAAAGCCGCTGGCAACGACACTGGCCGAAGCGGATGAGATGATCGCTGCCGCTGATTTGGCTGGTGTCAAATTGATGGTCGCCGAGAATGTCCGGTACAATCACCTTTACTTGAAATTGGTGGAGATCATTGCCAGCGGACAACTGGGCGAACTCAGCCTGATTCGAATCGCCCGTGAACACCAGATGCATGATTATTTGCGGCAACGGCCCTGGTTTCTCAGCGATCCGTTTGCCGGGATTATGGTCTCCGGCGGCGTTCACGATTACGAACTGCTGCGGATGCTGGGGGGCGAGATTGAGCATGTCTATGGCCTGGTCGGACCGAAAGCCCTGCCGGAGATGCAGGCCGATGACAACAGTGTCGCCGCGGTGGGTTTACAAAGCGGTGTGTCGGCGCTGATTGTGGAGAGTTTCTCGCTGCGTACACCTCGGCCCGGCATCAATGGCATTATTCACGGTTCATTAGGCAGCCTGTGGTTCGCCGACGATCACTATGAACTGTATACCCAGCATGAAGATGGACATGTCGCGCAGGCCAAACACGTCACTGTCCCGCCCGGTGAAACGTTCGTCGCCGAGACCAGCCATTTTCTGGACTGCCTGGAACAGGATTTAGAGCCGATTACCAGTGCACGGGAAGAACGCCAGCCACTGGTAGCAGTGATCGCCACTTACGAGTCATTTCGGCGGGGTGCGCGGGTTTATCTGGCCGAAGTTGAGCGCTAATCGAACGATTGCAACACAAGATTTACCGAGGGATAACATGGCGACATTTCAATTTAAACAGCACCTGATTGACCGGGGCTTACCAGGCCGCTGCTATGCCCAAACTGCGCTGGCTGACCTGAATAATGATGGCCGTTTGGAATTCATCATGGGCCAGCAGTATGGCACCATCTTCTGGTATCAGTACCATGCGCCGGATCAATGGACGCGACATGTGCTGGGCACGGAGTCACCGTCGGACGTTGGCGGCTGTGTGCTGGACGTCGATGGCGACGGTTGGCTGGATTATGTAGCCGGGGGTGCCTGGTATCGCAATTCACGCAATCCTGACCAACCATTTGAGCGCATTGTGTTCGATGCAGATCTGACCGGGGTGCATGATGTGGTCGCCGCCGATATTGATGGTGATGGTCAGGCGGAAATCATTACCATGTCGGACAAAAATGATCTACGCTGGTACAAAATCCCGGCGGACCCAACCGCACCCTGGCCCAGGACGATCATTGGCCCGGCGGTTCATGCCGGTGTCGCAGTGGGCGATGTAGACGGCGATGGTGATTTGGACATCGTGCGGACCAATGTCTGGTTTGAGAACGTGAATGGGGATGGGACAAAATGGCAGGTGCGCCCGAT
This sequence comes from Phototrophicaceae bacterium, assembly GCA_965223835.1. Lineage (GTDB taxonomy): Bacteria > Chloroflexota > Anaerolineae > Aggregatilineales > Phototrophicaceae > CAVYXZ01. Next base: position 501,037 of record OZ245022.1, on the reverse strand, counting down.
TGGACCCAACACTTATCCGCCGCCGGACTTCCAACCGTATTTTGCGTTCGATGCCACGCGGGCCGTCGTGTGTGACATGAATAAGAATGGCAAGAACGATATTGTCTTCACCGATGCCGAGATTCCCGGCGGCAAGATCTGGTGGATGGAAAACGTTGATGGATTGGGCAATGTCTGGCAACGGCATGAAGTGGCCCTGCCGGGCGATTCACGGCGCGGTGCCTACCACAGTTTGTACGTCGGTGATCTTGATGGTGATGGCGACTTCGACATCTTCTCCTGTGAGATGGAGGCGGTGGGCGGGGCGGCCCAACCACGCTGGTACATCTGGGAAAACGTTGATGGGGTGGGTGGCGAATGGCAGGAACATGTGGTGCTGGATGCCAACCTGGGCGGGCATGAAGCGGTGGTGGGCGATGTGACCGGCAATGGCTTGCCCGACATCATCGCCAAGCCCTGGCGCGCCGTCGAATCCAATGCGCTGGACGGGGAGATGTTTGTGGTGTTTCTGGAGAATGTGGGGCAGGTTTAGCTTTGGACAATTTGCGCGATTGGGCGCACACTTCAACGCCATTTTCTGGTACGAAATACCCCTAATTTGTGGGGGGTAGCGCTGCTTGACTTGCGCACGTCGTTATGGATATGATTCGCTGTTCAGCAAAATACCTTTAGCAAATAGATCTCAATTTTCCACTCAGTTTATTGTAATTTGAATGAACTCGTAGCATAGTCTACTTTTGCTAAAGGAACGGTAATGGTTGTCGATCAAACGGTACATCCCCTGGATAATGTTGAAAAACAAGCCTGGCATTTGCTGGGCCGCAGTGAAACTCTGGAGCAACTGCAAACAAGTGCTGAAAAGGGCTTGAACAGCGATGATGCCGCCCGCCGCTTGCAAGAATATGGCCCCAATGAACTGGTAGAAAAACCGCTCAAAAGTCCGCTCAAAATCTTTGCCGAGCAGATCACCGACCCCCTGGTCCTGTTATTGCTGTTTGCTGCGGGTGTCTCGGCCCTGTTGGGTAAAGCGGATAGCGTCATAGCGATTATGCTCATTGTCGCCCTCAACGCGACGCTGGGCGTATTCCAGGAATATCGAGCAGAACAGGCAATGGCGGCCCTCAAACAAATGGCAGCGCCGCTGGTGCGGGTGCGCCGGGACGGTCAAATCAAAGAAATCAATGCGGCGGAACTGGTCCCCGGTGACGTGATATTGCTGGAAACCGGGAGCATCATCCCCGCCGATTCACGCGTGGTTGACGCCATCAACCTCAGCGTGCAAGAAGCATCGCTGACGGGTGAGTCCTTGCCCGTACAAAAAGGGACTGATGCCCTGGCGAAAGCTGACCTGTCTGTCGGCGACCGTCAGAATATGGTCCACATGGGCACAGCCGTGACTTATGGACGGGGGACGGCAGTCGTCGTGAAAACCGGCATGGCAACAGAGTTAGGACGCATTGCCGAGTTAATCCAGACCGTGGAGGACGAAATCACGCCGCTGCAACGGCGCATGGCAGAAGTCGGCAAAGTGCTTGTCATCGCGGCGCTGGGGGTACTGGGGCTGGCGTTCTTGATCGGCCTGACTGCTGGTCAAACATTAGATGATGTCTTACTCAACGCGGTGGCTATTGCAGTTGCGGTCGTGCCGGAGGGCCTCCCAGCGGTGGTAACGATTGCCTTAGCACTGGGCGCCCAGCGGATGCTGCGCCGCAACGCCCTCATTCGGCAGCTACCGGCGGTTGAGACGCTGGGGTCGGTCACCACGATTTGCTCCGATAAGACCGGCACCCTGACGCTCAACCGTATGACGGTCAAAGTGGTAGATGTGGCGGGCGAAACGATTGATCTGGATGAACTGGTCGGGCGCGGCATGACCTCGCTGGTCAACGGGACCAATAGCGCACCTGCCCCGCATCAGGCACAGGCACTGGTGTTGGGCGGCACGGCACTGTGTAATGATGTGGTTATCGAGCGTGATGCCAACAGCGGTATGCGCTTGCTGGGCGACCCCACCGAGGGCGCACTGGTTGCCGCGACGGAACACTTTGGCATTGACCGGACCCAGCTTGAAGCCGTAGTCCCACGCCAGGGCGAAGCGCCGTTCTCGTCAGAACGCAAACGCATGACGACGGTTCACAGCCTGAATCCCGACGCGCATCCTGGCCCGGCAGAAAATTACCTTATTGACTTATTCGGCACAAAAAATTATCCCTATCTGGTGCTGACCAAAGGCTCGGTGGATGGCCTGCTGGAGATCAGCGATTCGGTCTGGGTGGATGGCAACAAAGAACCGTTGACGCCGAACCTGCGCCAGCGAATCGAAGCGAGTAATAACCATCTAGCGGAAGATGGCTTGCGGGTGCTAGGGCTGGCCCTGCGGCAACTCACTGAAAAGCCGGATGATTGGCAGCCAGAGACGTTGGAACACAACCTGACCTTCGTCGGCATGGTCGGCATGATAGACCCGCCGCGACCCGAAGTGAAATCGGCAGTCGAAGTTTGCCGCACCGCCGGTATTCGCCCCGTGATGATTACCGGCGATCATCCCCTCACCGCCTTCAACATCGCCAGCCAACTGGGAATCGCCCAACCGGGCAGTCGGGTCCTGACGGGGCAGGACTTGAACAGGATGGACACCGCTGATCTGGAGGCGGTGGTCGAAGATGTGGCCGTGTACGCCCGCGTCTCACCGGAACACAAAATGAACATCATCCAGGCGTTGCAAAATCGGGGGCATATCGTCGCCATGACCGGCGATGGCGTGAACGATGCACCAGCACTAAAACGCAGCGACATCGGCGTTGCGATGGGCATCACGGGCACGGATGTCTCCAAAGAGGCCGCCGATATGGTACTGGTTGATGATAACTTCACGACCATCGTCAGTTCGGTCGAAGAAGGCCGCACGATTTTTGACAATGTACGCCGCTTTATTAAGTACCTGCTGGCGAGTAACACCGGCGAACTGATCGTCTTGCTCATCAGCGATCTGATTGCGGGGATGACACTGCCACTGACGACCCTGCAAATCCTGTGGATGAATCTGATTACCGATGGCATCCCGGCGCTAGCGCTGGGTGTGGAACAATCGGAAAAGGGCAGTATGAAACGTCCACCATACGCGCCAAATGAGAGCATCTTCGGACGTGGGTTGGGGCGGCATGTCGTCATGATCGGTACCGTGCTGGGCCTCACCGGGCTGGGGCTGGGCTACTGGGCCTGGTCTAACGATATTACCGCCAGTAACGGCGAACCCGCCTGGAACACCATCGTTTTCATGTTCCTGATGCTGGCGCAGATGGGTCACGCACTGAGCCTGCGTTCCCACCGTGAGTCATTTTTCGCCTTGCCGTTTTTTGGCAATCGATTACTGCTGGGCGCAGTGGTAAGTACAGTGATTCTGCAACTGCTGGCCGTCTACACCCCATTCTTCAACAACTTGTTCAACACCAATCCGCTCACCTTGCAGCAACTGGCGCTGTGTCTGGTGCTAGGCACAGTGGTGTTCTGGACCAGTGAACTGGAAAAGCTGCTCATCCGGCGCGGCGTGTTTAAATAAGTTCTGGTGAAGCCGTACAATCCTGATTCATTACCGAAAAAGGGGAGAGGCACGACGTTCGCACCGCTCCCCAAACTTCTCAGTTTTGAGCAGACAACGACCTACTGCGCATTATCAGCAGTTTGCAAGACGAAGGCACCATCCTGCACCTGGAAGGTGAAGAACAAAGCGTTGAGGGCACCGCCATTTTCATCTCTAAGTGTCCTTATTCCAACCAGGTCATAACCAATCCTTGCTACCGGGAATGGCGTTGTCCCGCAAACAGGGCAATACTCCTGCCGACATTCCGCAGGTCACTCAGTCAAAACGTAGAATTTGAGGATCGGCTGGCCGAGCAAGGCGGCGATCTGTAGATGCACCGGTTGGACATTGAGAACCCTTCGTTTTCGTGCGTGCTCCGTTTCGACGAGCAAGATGTGGATGCCCTCAAACATCTGGAAGACCCGTCGCATGGTGGGACGTTGCGTCGGTTTGCCTTTCTGGTCCGGGACAGATTGGTTCTGTTGCTGCAATTTCTGCCGCAGATCATGTTCGGCCAGGGCGTAAATCAGCAAACTCAGGCCCATTACCATCAGCAACCCCATGATGCGCGACGGCTTCTTGAGAAAGAACCGTGACGCAAAAAACAACGGGTCTTTCAAGAAACGAAAGCCGCGTTCCACACTACGGTTCTGGTCTTTGTAGATGGTCAACAACTCTGCTGTTGGTAGGGTTTGTTGCTCAAGTTCATTGGTGGCAATCAGATATTTGCCCAGGAATTGTTCCTGCTGGGCGATTGCCGCTTCATCCGGTTCAAAATTCGCTTCAATCTTCCATTCGGTTGTGGTGGGACTATCTGCTTTGGGACGACCGCGTTGCGCGTAACGAGTCACGTTGTACACTGCGCCTCGCACAAGATGAAATGACCACTGTTTACCAAAGTCATCCAGGGCTTTTTGAGCATCTTCCTCGCAGTTGAAGGCTTCGCGTTTCAGTTTCTTCAATCTCTTTGCCAGTTTTTCGCCTTCACGCCCGATGCGTTTCTGCAATTGTGCCAATTCCTGCTCACGGCGTGGTTCATATAACACCACCAACCAGCGTTGCTCAATCCCACCATAGTGGCTTTCCACCTCACGATAGAAGTATCCTGCGCGCTCACAGGCTTGCATCCCTTCCTGGCTAGTTTCTGCAACCAATGTCTTGGCTTCATTTAACGTGATTGGCACTCGCGTCACCCACTTGATCTCGGAGAGTTGCTGTAAATTGTCGGCGCTGTATAATGCACTATCTGCCACCAGAATCGGTGTTTCATCGTCCTCAGCAAACTGTTCAAGATAGAGTTTTGCCATCTCCGGCATACTTGTTTTGTCGGATACATTCCCCGATAAGGTGGTGAGATAAGCGGGAATAGAAGTCTCGTTGACACAAATCAGTCCCATGATGGCTTGTTTCAGATCGGGACGACGGTCTTTCGAGTAGCCATAGGCAATCCGAATCGGCTGGGGTTCATCTTCATGCTCTTCATCGAACTCGTATTCTCCTTCAAGGCTGAAAGCTGTTGTATCAATGTGTGCGAAGCGTACCTCGATCCCGAACTCATGCAGGGCATAGGCGCAAATTGCGGCAAACAGCTCGCTCACGCCAGCCGCATACACATGATCTAAAGCCCGACCCAGGCTATCTTCGTTCAGATCATCGGCTTCTAGACCTGCTCCGATAAGCAGGTCGATGGGTTTGTTGCGGAAGAATTCTGGACTTAGATACAGGGGACGACTGATAAAGCCCAATCCATTCAAGACCATTGCTTGAACCGCTTGACCAATGCTCACCTTCCGTCCTTCAATAGCAATACGCGCATCGATCTGACCGATTAAGTCAATCCGTTGGCAAATGCCAGCTACAATCCCCAGATGATCCAAAACTTGTGTGGTGTAGGCTTCCGACATGCGTTTCTCGCTCTCCTTTGACCCCATCCAGAGAGCTTAGCGCATAATTCGCCATTTTTGAGAATTAGGGTGCGGAATGTCGGTCCTGCTCCCACTAGCCATGATTTGCCACTGCCGCTGGCTCCCACGACCGCGACCAGTGGGGTTTTAGCCAGCATATCAATCAGATCAGCGGTCTCACCACCCTGGCCAAAGAAGATGGGTTCATCCTGCAAATCAGCCAAAATGCGTCACAAAACGCTTGTTTGGCAAGCTATTTGGTGATAAGGTCATCTGTCACAAGCTCTGTTCGAGGCTTTATTTGCCTGGGACATCCACCTGGTGACCAAAATCCGTGCCAACATGACGAACCGATTGACGCACCTCAGCGACCGGATTTTGTTACAGCGACGAACGATCCTGAAGTCCAACCATGATCAATTGAAGAACATTTCCCAGATTGAACACACTCGCTACGGAGTCCAGTGAACTTTCTGGTCAACTTGATCGCGGGCTTGGTTGCCTATTGTAATCAACCGAAGAAACATCTTTGCATTTGCAGATCTGCCTATACTCCAAGTCATTGCTTAATCATTACTTACGTTAATTTACCTTCTCGATGTTGATTGCGATGAGGCTGAGAATCAGAGACTGTCAAATCCGCGCGAATTCCACTCGCCTCTAAAAGGTTCAAATTATAGAATGAAGGAAAATACCATGGTCAGGAGAATCAAAATGGATTTACGCAGTCTGGATTACTTGTTACATGAGTCAGAAAAAGCGGCATTCGAACGTGACGGTTATTTCGTCATGGAAAACGTGTTGGAAGCCGAGCATATTGCCCGGCTCACGACGGTAACCGACCAGGTAGATCACCAGGAGCGTGAACAGCGTGGCTTGAGTCCGCAAGATCGGCTGTCGGTACGGGATTTTGTGAGATACGATCCCAGCTTCATTGATCTGGTAGATTGGTACGCGACATTTCCGAAAGTATGGGGGATTCTAGGTTGGAATATCCAACTGTATCATTCACATCTGGTCGTCACGCCACCGCAGCCTGAAGCAAAAGCCCAAAATGATCGCAAGCTCTATTGGCACCAGGATAGTGATCGCCTAAACTTCGATATAGAAACCAGCCCGCGTCCTCGCATCTCGATCAAAGTGGCATTTTTCCTCTCGGATTGCTCGGAACCGGATCGTGGTAATTTCCTGGTCATTCCGGGTAGTCATCTTCAAGATGACATTGATTTACCGGATGGCGATCGTCGTCGCGACCTGGCAATTGGTCAACCGGTCCTCGCCCCTGCCGGTTCTACAGTCTTTTTTGACCGCCGCATCTGGCATTCACCGAGTGCCAACTTCTGGGATCAGGCGCGGAAAGTGTTGTTCTATGGCTACAGCTATCGCTGGCTGCGCCCCCGCGACGATGTCACCGTCAATCAGTACTGGGATGACCTGGATCCGATCCGCCGCCAATTGTTTGGGGCATCTCCAACCGGGGGCTACGGCTATACGTCGCCGACGGATGCAGATGTCCCGCTGCGTGGCTGGATCGAGCAGCATGTCGGCGCAGAAGCTGTGATGACATAGGTAAAGATCATGTGCGCTCAACGACTTGATCTCCCATTCCATACTGAGATTGAACTCGGCGTCCAGTATGGTGAAGCCGATGGTAAACCGCTACTGGTTGACCTCGCCTATCCGCGTGCCACGCCGGGTATGCCAGTGCCAGACCGGATGCCTGCCGTTATCGATGTGCATGGTGGCGGTTGGCACGTGGGTGAGCGTGAAATTGGACGTGGTTTGCTGATGCCCTTGCAAGGGTTCTTCTATGCCAGCATTGATTATCGGCTGAGCCAGGAAGCCCCGTTCCCCGCGCAGATTCATGATGTCAAGGCAGCGATACGCTGGTTACGGGCGCATGCCGACCAATACCATGTTGACCCTGAGCGGATTGGTCTACGGGGTGGTTCCGCCGGGGGTCATCTCATCACACTGGCAGGTGTATCGGCTGATGTGCCCGAACTTGAAGGCGAGTCGGGCTGGCCCGGTTACAGCACTCGGGTAGCCGCAGTGGCCGCAGTTAACCCACCCACCGACCTGACCGTATCAAAAGCAGACTGGCCCTGGCTTTATACTCCCGATGGTCCCGCAGAACAGCTTTTCGGTGGCCCGTTGCAGGATCATCAGGCTTTGGTTCGCAGTGCCAGCCCGTTGACATATATTTCGGCAGATGCGCCGCCCATGCTCCTGCTACATGGCACTGCCGATGATGTTGTTCCGTTCAGTCAATCCCAACGGTTATATGAAGCGCTGCGGGAACACAATGTGGAAGCAACGCTGGTGGCATTTGCGGACATTGACCATGCCCTGTTTGGCTATTCGGCAGAAATCTGGGATTATTCGCTGGCATTTTTCAAGAAGCACCTGGGCCAACCGGCTAATTATGGTGATCGCAGCCGCATCACGGTCAGTGGGGGTTTTTGATGACAACCAGCACGACAACGTTCCAGTCAGCCGGTGACAGTGAAATTGATGATATGCGGCGGTCGGTGGCGGTGGCTCCAACCACCGAAGACACGTATCCTCGGCGCATGGCGATCCTCACAGCCTGGATAAACCTGCTTCACCGCCAGGGCGCTGACCTCACAGATTATGCGCCAATCTTCGATCGCATCAAAGTCAGTCGTGACAATGGCGATGACGCAGCGCTTTTCAACAGCGTCGATCATGCCTTTGCCTTCCTCGATAAACTGCAATCCAACCTCGAAACCACCCGTGAGACGGTTTTGAGCCAGCCAAGCGCAGCGGCAGCGCTGGTCACTTCACCCCAGAATTGGGCCGTTTATGGTGGCAATGTCCATCACACCGCCAGCACGGATGAGCCGGGACCACAGCAGGGCGAACTGGCGTGGAAAAAAGCGATTGGGCTGGCCTGGTATGCCCGCGCCGCGATTGAAAATGACCGGGTCTACGTAACGGTGCCGTGCATCCGTACTCTGCTCAGGTGCCTTGATCTGGAAACGGGCGATATGATCTGGCAGACGCGTCGCATCTGGACTCGGGATACACTGGGCATTACGAATGTCGCACCCTCTTCCTACGTTGTGCCGGGTGCAGCTTCAACGCCCGTTGTCCTTGAAGATACAGTTATCGTGAATCAACTCGGGGCGCAGGGCCGCAATTTCGGCAACAAGCACATGCTAGAAATCAGTAAAAAAACAGGTGAAATTATCAGGCAAATTCCAGCAGGCGAGGCCGACTATCGTATTGGCTATGCCCCGTTAGCTGCGAATGCTGATTATGTCGTTTATCCGAGCGGCACCCAGCGGGCTGCTGAACGTCCGCCACAGCTTATCGGGCAGAACCGCATCATCTGCAAAGATCGTGATGGCACCGAAAATTGGGATTTCCATGTCGGCCCCACCTTCAGCGAACCAGTCATTGACCAGGATCGTGTCTATACCGGCACGGCTGATGGCACGGTATATTGCCTGAATCTGAGTGGCGCATCGGGCGTGCAACACTTTGGTTTTTCCGATGAACGCCGGGTGATCTGGCAATATCGGGCAGCAGGTGCTGTCAACACCGCCGTCGCCATCGCCGAACAGCATGTCTTTTTTGGGTCAAATGATGGCACTCTTCACTGCTTGAATAAACACACCGGAGCGCGAGTCTGGCAAACCCGAGTGCATGAGATCGAGAACCGCAGCTTCAAATTATTCTCGACACCCCTGGTGGCAGGGAATCACGTATATGTCGGTTCCGCTGCCCGGCGCGTTTATTGTTTCGATGCGCAAACCGGGGCTGAACTGTGGCAGTTTGAAACGGATGACTGGATCCGTGCCCGGCCCTGTAGCGTGAACGGTCAGATATTGCTGGCGACGATGCGTGGCACGTTATATTGTCTGGATTCTGAAGGTAATCTGGTTTGGCAGACCGCTATCGGGACGCATCCAATCTATGCGGATTTAGTAACCGCCGCTGGCAAGGTTGTGATCAGTGCATCGGATTTAAGTGTGTGGTGTGTCGACGCGGCGTCGGGAAACGTGTTGTGGCAGCACAAACTACTCGACTATGCGCGGATTGGGGACCGCATATATCAGGCCGATGAGTTGGCCTGTGGTGGCTGGTTCCAATCAAAACCGACGGCTGCAGCAGGGATGGTCTTTATTGGGACACCATCGCGGTTTGTGTTCGCCTTCGATCACCAGACCGGCGCTGAAATCTGGCGATTTGAGGTGGGTGGGGCGGTTTCGGCTGCGCCAGCTTATGCTGATGGCAAGGTGTACTTTGGTCAGAAGGGCGAGGAATATTTCTACTGTGTAGACGCCACTACCGGTGAGCAACTTTGGAAGCAAGCTGTAGGCTGGGTCTGGTCGTCTGCCAATGTTGATGCGGGTCGGGTGTTTGTGCCGGGTTCTGATGGTTATGTGTCGTGCCTGGATGCGAATAATGGGCACATTATCTGGCGCTATCGCACCGGCAGTTCAACGGCCCCCGAACCCCCCGTTGATGATGGGCGAGTGTTCTTTGGCTCATGGGATCATTTTGTTTATGCCCTCGACACCCAGACCGGACAACTGCTCTGGCAATTTCATACCGGGGGATCGCCGGATTCGGGCGCGCCTATTGCCTATAGAGGCCGCTTGTACGTGCCGATGGGCGGGAACCGTGTGTGCTGTCTTGATGCGACTACTGGCGATATGATCTGGGAACATCGGCTACCAGAAGGGGATATGAATGCGTCACCCGCCCTCTGGAATGATCGCCTGTTTATCTCAATGGGACTGCGGCCTGGCGCAATCCCGATAGCCTCGCGCATCCAATGTTTGGATGCAGCGACCGGTGACTTCATCTGGGAACATCCCGGTGGCGGCATTACCGGACCGTCAGTAGCAGATGGCAACGTCTATTTCGCTTCTACCTCGTCGCCCTTCTTCTACTGCGTGGATGCTGCGGGTAATGGCGACAGCACCACCACCTGCCACTGGCGCTATGAGATGGGTGAGCGCGTGTATGAATCCGTTCCAGCAATCTATGCTGGTCGAGTCTTTATCTTGAATGAAAATGGGTATCTATTCGCTTTGCAATGATTTTTGTCAAATGAGATTTCTTGACAATTATCAGTAGAATTGATACGCTTGCATAGATTGGCTATGTCCACATAGCCTGTTTGGACAAAATATTTATGAAAGTAAATTCTGAAAATCCACTGCCACTTTATTATCAGGTTTATGCGTCGCTGCTAAGTCGCATCCAGCAACAGGAATTTGCACCCGGCGATGCATTGCCGCCAGAACGCCAACTGGTCAAAGATTATGGTGTGAGTCGGATTACGATTGTCAAAGCGCTTGATTTGCTGGCAGGCGAAAACTTGATCGAACGGCAACATGGGCGCGGCACCTTCGTCATAGAGGCCGATAATCACACCGCCGATGTCAAGACCATTGCGTTTCTACCCGGCGGCCTGCTGCATCCCTATCACTACAGTGTGCAAATGGGTATCGCTCAGGTCATTGCGGACCAGCGCTGCCACCTTCATGTCATCGGACTCTATGAAAACAGCGGTACCGATCTGGCTACTGTCAGCGACATGCTGCTGCAAGATGTCGATGGGCTGATTATTTATCCCAAAGACCGGCGGGGGCTGCGCCTTTTTCAGCAGCTGCAATCCCGGCAGTTTCCGATGGTCATGGTTGATCGTTACTACCCTGAACTCGATACGGATTACGTTGTATTTGATGGTCATCAAGCGAGTTATGAACTCACGAAAACCCTCATTGCTCGGGGGCATCGACGCATTGCGTTTGTCACCCGCCACGAACTCGAAACGACCAGCATACAGAATCGATTAGCTGGCTTTCATCAGGCCATGCATGACCATGAGATTGATGTTTCCGATGACCTGTTATGGCTGGATATTTATGCCTCGTACAATCCGCTTATCACCACTGGTAACAGTGCCGAACTCACCCAGAAACTACAGGAGCGCGTGGAACGCTGCCAACCGACCGGGTTGATAGCCGTCAACCACGATGTCTCCGAACGGCTGACATATGACCTGATGCTCATCAATACTGAGCGGGCCAAAGTTGCGCTGGCCGGTAATCAAAGTCAGGATTATGAACTTCAGATCGAAATTGCGGGATTTGGGCATCGGTTGCCAGTGGATTACGGCCCCTATCATGTCGCAACCGCGCTGCAACCGGGTGAAGCGCTGGGACGAGAAGCCGCAAGATTGCTGCTGGGCCGATTGGATGGGTCAATTACGGGGCCAACCCAGGCGATTCAGGTTCCGATCGAGATTGCCCACCGCGCTATGAAAGGAGGTGAGGCTGATACATAGACATGACCAGTGAAATACCGATACGTTTAATAGTTAAGGAGATTGATGATGACAGACATTTCACGGCGTAAATTTATGCAGATGGCGTTGGCGCTGGGTGGGGGCACACTTACCGCCAGCAACCTGATCAATGTCGCTGCCACCCTGGCTCAGGGTGATGGGGTTACAGTCCGCTTCCTCACCAACCAGTGGTCCTCAACCCAGGATCGGCGGACCGAACGGCAGATTGCTTTCCGGGGTGTCATTGATACCTTTAACGATCGGTACGCTGAGCAAGGGATTCAGGTCGAGGAAATTGTGTTTGACGGTAATCCGGCTACGCTAACCCAGGAAATCGAAGCGGGTAATGCTGATTCCTACTGGTTCAATCACAGCGAAACGGCGGTTAGGGCACAAGCCGGGCATTCAATGGACCTCACGCCCTTTATGGATGGTGAAATTGGTGAATTCTTCGATTGGGTGCAGGACACCGTGACCGTTGATGGTCAGGTCGTAAACCTGTGGCACAATACGGATACGCCATTGTACTATTACAACACCGCAAAAATTCTGGAACCGCCGCAAACCTGGTCGCAGGTGCGTGAAGTTGCCCAGCGCATCCGTGATGAAGAAGGCGGTAACAAGTATGCGTTTACCCATCCGTTCGTTGGCTGGCTCCAGATGAACTCCGGCCTATACATCGCGCTGGGCGGTGAGTACGTGGACGAGATGGGGGCACCGATCGCCTTCGAGCCGGAAAATCGCGCCATCTGGGAAATGATGTTTGAATATTACATTGGCCTCGTCAACGATGATCTGATTCCGCCAGCAGCCGTCGCCAACGATCAGATCCAGCAACTGCCAGATGTCTATGCGGGTAACGTGTATAGCTTTGCGGGCAACAGCAATCACCATATTCGTCAGTTGGAGCCAAACCTCCCGCCCGATGAGTATGCGCTGTGGTCCGCCGTGCCGCTGCCTTACCCGGACGAAGCCGGCATGGGTTATTATCAGGCTGGTGGTTGGAACATCGCGGCGGTGCCAGTAGATGACGAAGCCACTGCTGCCGCTGCTGCGGCCTGGGTACTGCATGCGACTGGTGAACGCGCCGTTGCCAACACCTGCAAAGCCGGTGGTTGGATACCCACCCGTCCGGCGATCCTGGCGGAAGACCCCTTCTATGCTGAAGATCACTTTGCTTTGGTGACGCTGCAGGCGCTGGAAAATGGGCATGTGGTGCCGTTGGCTCCCATCTTTAACCCGATGCGGGTTGCCATTGAGACGGCGTTGGGCCGGGCGGCCAGTGGTGATGCAACCATTGGCGAAGCACTGGATGACGCGGCGGCTGAAACCCAGCGCGAGTACGACGCACTGTAAGCATCAAGCGGCTGATGAAGTAAATAATCACAGGGGTGGGCATCAATGCTGGCCCCTGTTTTGAAATTGTCCGTTTTATTGTGAGGTTGTGGTATGGCGAGCCAGGCAGTAGCGACGGGCTACCCCGTACAAAAGAGTTTTTTGGAACGTTTTGTTGGCGGCCCCTGGCCGTTTATTTTGCCAGGTCTGCTGCTTTACTTATTGTTCAGCATCTACCCCATTTTTTACCAGTTTTATGTGGCGATGACCGATATGAATATCGCCACTGTGTACCAGGCCCAATGGGTCGGCCTGGAAAACTTTGCATTTATTGCCAATGACCCGATTTTCCGCGAAGTCCTGTCATTCACATTTATATTCGTTTTTTTCACCGTGCCGACGCAGTTTGTGTTGGGATTTGGGCTGGCATTATTGCTGGATCAACAACTGCGGGGGCGCTTGTTCTTTCGGCTGGCGATCATTATCCCGATGGCGATTTCCAGCGTGGTTGTGGGCCTGATGTGGCGCTTGATCCTGCATGAAAGTCAGGTCGGTGTCATCAATGCCTGGTTGGGGCAATTCGGCCTGCCGTCGGTGACGTGGTTTAGTGATGTGAACAATGCGCGGCTATCGGTGTTCATCGTCAACGTCTGGCAGAGCGTAGGGTTTACTATGGTGTTTATGCTGGGCGGTTTGCAAACGATTCCACCAGAGGTCATGGAAGCCGCCACCGTTGACGGGGCCAATATCTGGCAAAAAATTGTTTACGTAAAGTTACCGATGCTGCGGCAGATTGCCGGTCTTTCGTTGATCTTCATCTTCCTGGGGGCGTTTCAGATCTTTGAGAAAATTCTCGTGCTGACCAATGGTGGACCGGGCCGGGCCACCTCCACAATCGGCTTTCGGATGTACCAAACCGCGTTCGGGGGCGAATCGTCAGTCGGATTACTGGGGCGTGGCGCCGCTATCGGGGTTGTCATGTTCATGATTATTATGATCTTCGCCGTGATTTATCTGTGGTTAGTCTTGCTGGATCGTGAGGAGGATACAGGCCGATGACCGTTAATGTAACGACCGTTCGGGCTACCCGTGCCGTCGGCGGCTACCGAGCCACCCGCTTTTTCCAGAAAGCGCTCAGTTATCTGCTGGCGATCACCGCATCGTTGATCTTTGTTTATCCCATCGTCTGGCTTGCCAGCCTGTCGGTTAAACCGAACTGGGAAGTTTATCGTAACCCGTTGGGTTTGATTCCCAGTGAATTTGACTTCACCTCGTATACCGAGATTTTCCAGACAACCCCCGTTCCGCACTACCTGGCAAACAGCGTGTTATATGCGACCGGTGGCTCACTATTGACGATCTTTTTTGGCATTCTGACCGCCTATGGTCTGTCCCGCAACTACTTCCAGGGCAAGAGACTTTTCCTCACATTCTTACTGCTGGTTCAACTGGTGCCAAGTCTGGTGCGCGTCATACCGGTATTTGTCATGATGAGCAGACTGGACTTAGTGGATACACGACATGGCATCATCTTACTCTACGGTGCTGGTGGCATCGCCTATGCGACCTGGTTCCTGAAAGGTTATTTTGATGCCATTCCTATTGAACTGGATGAAGCGGCTGCCATTGATGGGGCATCGCGTTTTCGCATTATCTGGCAGATTCTGCTGCCCTCGTTGATCCCTGGCCTGGCCGCCCTGGGCATTCTGCAATTCATTGCCCACTGGAACGACTTCACCACTGCTTCCGTGCTGTTGCGTAAACCGGACCTGATCCCGCTAACCGTTGGGACCTTTCGGTTAATCGGCCCAGATGAGTCCGATTTCCGCCTGCTGGCGAGCGCATCACTGGTCAATGTCGTGCCGGTCCTGATTGTGTTCTCAGTCTTGCAGCGCTATCTGGTCTCTGGCTTGTCTGCCGGGGCGGTCAAAGCATGATTAGAGAGATCTTGCTGCTGCATCATTCGCATACGGACATCGGTTACACCAATTATCAAGCCAATGTGTTCGCCTTGCAGCGGGACTATATCCGCCGGGCCATGATCCTGGCTGAACGCTATGCCGCTGGTCAACCCGGTGAGCAGTTTAAGTGGACGTGCGAAACCACCATCATCGTTGCGGATTTCCTGAAACACGCCACCACGCGCGAGATCGAACGCTTACAGGCGCTGCATCAGCAGGGACTTATCGGCTTTGGCGGCATGTATTGCAATGTCTCGCCGCTCTACTCGACTGACATGCTGGCCCGCACCTTGAGCGTGGTCGGCCAACTCCGCCGCGACTACGGCTTCGATATTCGCTACGCGCTCAACTGCGATGTCAACGGGCAAAGCTGGGGGCTGGTCGATATGCTCATTGACGCCGGATTTGACGGGCTGACAATGGCAATCAACCGGGCGATGGCCCCGGACCCACAGCCGCGCCCCATTGGGTTTCATTGGGAAAGTCCCAGTGGACGCAAATTGCTCACCTGGCACGGGGAACATTACGGTGATGGCAACAATATCGGAATCCCCCGGGTGCCACTGCCAACCGCTGGCAAACGTATCTGGCATTATGACATTGACCAGGCACGGCAACCTATCGCCGACTATATTCAATCACTCGAAGATAATCAGTATCCCTATGACTTTGCTTTCCTACAGATCATTACCTCGTTTATGTGGGACAATGACGGGCCGGATGAAGCGCTGGTGCGTTTCGTGCGCGATTGGAACCACCGTGGTTGGCAGCCTAGAATGCGCATCGTGACGCTCGAAGACCTGTTTGCGCGGCTCCATAACCTGCCCGCCGATGAGCTTGAAACCCGCAGCGGCAACTGGGATGATTGGTGGGCACAGGGGGCCAATTCAGCGGCGTTTGAAACTGCGCTGATTCGTCAGACACAGACCCAATACACTGCTGTCCAGCACTTATCGGCCTTGTTACAGGGTTTGCCCCAACCGTTGGACTATTCGGCTGACCTGGACGCTGCGGCGTGGCAGAACATTGCCCTGTATGACGAACACACCTATGGGGCCAGTGAGAGCATCAGCCATGCCGACTCGGTGCAGTCGCGGGGTCAATGGTATCGCAAAGCCGTATACGCCTACGATGCGCTGTCAGCAGTAACCCAACTGGCACAACAGTCCGGTCACAATCTGGCGGCGAGGTTGGATCAGTCCGAACAACTGCGGGCCATTATCTTTAATCCACTGCCCTGGTCACGACGGTATCCGCTGTATCTACCGCGTGTCAACGAATCGGGCTGGGAACCAGATCGGCTGGAGCGTGACCTGGAAATCGGCAGTATCCAGGGGGCGACCACACGCACGGTAGATTACGGTGTGCTTGACCTGCCAGCAGGAGGCTATGCCACGATTCCGTTGCATCTTTCCCAGGCGCAACCAGCACCCGGAGGCGTGCAAACGCCTGAATTTGTGCCGCGTCCGTCCGATGGCGTTACCACTCAAACGACGGTCCGCAATCATGGCTGGACTCTGACAAATCGCTACTATCATGTGACAGTTGATACCGTTTCAGGCGCTATCCGCAGCCTGAAGACGACGGCTGACGATTACGAGTGGGTTGATGCGACCACCCCCTGGCGATTGGGGCAGTACGTGTACGAATATCTCAGTACCCCCAATGGACGCACCGATATTCAACTGCCCGCACCCCCCGAAGACTATGACTATCGTCCGCACCTTGCGCCCATACACCAGGGACCAACCCGAGTGATCCGCCGCGAGTTCGTACCGGGCAATGGTCAGGCGCGGTTGATGCTGCAACTGGCAGCCCCCGGTGTTCATGACCTGCGCGTACAGATTGTCCTCTATGATGACCTCCCCTGGATTGACTTAATTTACGATCTGGAAAAAATCGCGGTTGCCGAACCGGAGTCGGTTTATATCGCGTTTCCGATCACGTTGGCTGCGCCGTCAATTCATTACGATGTCGCCGGGGCGATTGTCCAGGCTGAAGATCAGCAGTTGATCAACGCCTGCCGTGATTTCTATGCGGTCCAACAGTGGGTTGACCTGAGTAATGCTGATCGCGGCTTGACTGTCGCCACACCCGACGCCCCGCTGGTTCATCTGGGGGGCTTCACCAATCATAAACACCAGTCCCAACTACAACTGGAACAACCTTATCTGGTTGGCTGGCCGATGAATAACCACTGGTGGACCAATTTTGTCCAGAAGCAGTCCGGTTGGACGCGCTTCCGTTATCGGTTGCTGCCCCATGTCGGCCCGTTCGACCCGGTGGCAGCATCCCAATTTGGGGCTGAGGCCACGGTTGACCCGTTGGTGCTGCCGGTCAAGGACCGTCCGCCGGGGTTCAGTCAGCGCACCACAGATGTCCCGGTTCACCTGCCCGAATCACACAGCTTCTATGATCTCACACCGGCTTCGGTACAGATCGTCGGCTTCAAGGTCGCTGACGATGGCAATGGTGTGGTCATCCGCCTTCAGGAAATTTCCGGCCAGTCCGCGACATATACCCTTCGCTTACATGATCTGGCTTCAGCGCAGGTTGCAGCGGTCACGCTCCTGGAGGAACCGACCATAGCAACAGAGGTTGCGGTTGCTGATAATGTGATCACCGGCCACCTGGAACCGCACCAATTCCAGACCATGCGGGTGGTGTTCACCGGAGGCTGAACCCATCATGACTGACTTGCAAGCGGCAGCAGCAGCAATGATCATTACCCCGCCAGTAGGGGGCGAAATGCTGGAACCGCGTGGCGTCGCGACCACCGGTATCCACGATGAGTTGTACGCCCGCGTGCTACTCTTGCATGATGGTTCCACGACGATCGCTATTGTCACCCTGGATCTGTTGGGCTTGGATGCTGCGCTGGTTGACCAGATCCAGCAAGCTGTGTTCAAGCGGACCGGGCTTTCCCCTGAAGAGTTGATGTTGAATGCCAGCCATACCCATAGTGCCCCGATTACTATCGACTGCTGCCAGGCCCGACGCGACCCTGAGTGGGAGGCCGAATTGGTGAGGAAGGTGACCGACACCATCGATGACGCGCTGCATCAGCTTACGCCTGCAACGCTGTCCGTCGGACAGGCTCCGGTCAACATCGGGATCAACCGCCGCGTGGCGACGATGGGACGCACCCGACTGGAGGATAATCCGGCAGGGCCAGTTTATCATCAGGTAGATTGTCTTTTTGTCCATACATTAGCAGCGGGGGATTTAATCGCCGTCTTATTCAGTACCCCCGCACACCCGGTCACTGTCCACGACACAGCGACCCTGTTCTCGGCGGATTTTCCGGGAGCCACGGTGACGGCTATCCAGTCACGTCTGGGTCAGCATGTGATCCCACTGTACGCGCAGGGCTGTGCAGGAAACGTCAATGTGCGTCAGTGGCGCGGGGGCTTCGCTGCGGCCCAGGCCATCGGCACGCAGCTTGCCGAGGCGGTGGTTTTGGCCTATACCGACGCGGTTACGATTGATGCCGGCGTCGTTCGGGTCGCTACTGAGCACATTACCCTGCCGTTCCAGACCGTGAACCCGGCGATGGCGCAGGCCTTAGTTGACCGGGTCTATGAGAGCTATGCTGTTCTCCAAGATCATGAAACCGATGCCCGCACGTTGGATGATGCCGCAACCCTATGTAACTGGGCAGATCGCATGGCCCAATATGCTGAAAGTACACCTTCGGGTCTACCAATGACAGTTCAAGGCTTTGCACTTGGGGATAGTCTGGTCATGATGGGCCTTAATCATGAACCATTTGTCGAATATCAACTTGACCTCAAGGCTGAGTCGCCATTCCCGCATACGCTGGTTTTCGCCTACACTAACGAAATGCGGGGTTACATCCCGACTGGCGAAGCCTTCTTGCTGGGCGGTTATGAAGTGGTGGGAGCACCCAAACTGTACGGTCTGCCATACCTGACCCCCGAATGCGAAACGATCGTTAAGCATCATTGCAAACAACTGCTAGACCATTTGTATCCGGGAATACAAAATTAAACAGCGTTAAATTTGTTGGAGTAAGGTCGTTCATTGATTATCTGTCTACGATTCTAAAGACTACAAATGTGTATAGGCCGGTTTACGCAATAAAACATGAGATCAATAAAGTGACTTTTTCATGAACTTAAAGCGCCAATTACCAGGCGTTTTTTGTCCCCTACTGCTCCCTGGTGTATGCTGGTGGCATAGGACGCGCTGTACGTCGATTTATGCGAAACGATAACCTTGGCGCTGTCCAGGTTAGTGACTGTGACGCTAAAGGAGGCACGATGAACACGATAGATTTCCTGAAGCAGGCGGTGTTAACTCGTGAGATGATCGACCGTTTCCTCGATGAGACAGCCCACAACTGGGCAAAATTTGACCCAGAACTGGGCTACCTTTTGCAGGCGGCTGTTGTGCGTGATGGTGTGGACAATAGCTATACCATTGGGCACTATGACTCAGGCACCGCACGCCGTCAGCAACATTATGCCCACCGGCCAGGGCGCATCAACGCCTATGGTAACAGTTTTACCCAGTGCCATCAGGTCAGCGATGGTGAGACCTGGCAAGAGTATTTAGCAGCCCATTTTGGCGAACCTATTCGCAATTTTGGGATCGGTGGCTATGGTGTTTACCAGGCCTATCGTCGTATGTTGCGTGAAGAGGAAACCCGCGCAGCGGCTGAGTACGTTATTCTCAACATTTGGTCAGACGATCACCGCCGCAGCATTTATAGCTGGCGGTGGCTGCATATCGCTGGTTTTCGGCGGCGGTTGGATCAGATTGACACAGCTAATGAGCAAGCCTGGATGTTTCACGCGAACCCCTGGATGCATCTGCGCTTGAACCCTGCGACCGGCCAGTTCGAGGACCAACCCAATCTGTGCCCAACGCCGGAGGCGCTTTACCAATTATGCGACCTGGATTATGTGGTAGCGACATTCCGTGATCGGTTTGATGTCCAGGCTCGGTTGGCGATTGAAGGTGTGTCTGATGTTCAGTTCGAACAGCTACGCGATGTTGCGGATGCGCTCTCAGTGCCAGTTGACTTTAGCACGGCGGAAAGGGCTGCCCACAGTGCCGAGGCTATGTTGCGTCACGTTGCGCTGCAATCATCAATGGTTGTTGTCGATCGGATGCAGGCATATACTGAGCAAAAAGGCAAGAAGTTACTCGTTTTGCTGAGCTATAGCAACAACGATGTAATCCGGGCCTGCAACGGTGAAAATCGTTTCGACCAGCTTTTTGTTGATTATCTACGTGACAATAACCTGAACTATGTTGATACCCTTCAGAAGCACATCGAGGATTATCGCCAGTTTAATTGTTCCGCCCAAGAATATGCTGCGCGTTACTATATAGGCCATTACAATCCGGCTGGTAATCACTTTTTTGCCTTCGCCATCAAGAATGCGCTAGTTGATTGGCTCGATCCTAAGCCGCCAACTTATCTCGACAGTGGCCCCTCACTTCAGGCATTGGCTACTTATCTGGCATGATGGAGGAATAAGTTTAAGATCGTCATAAAGTAAACGTTTTGATAATGATGACACCTAATTTATTTGATAAGCACCACACCAGGCAGCCACACCGCCCGACGATTGGATTCTTAACCACCGATATGCACAGCTATAATGCTGAGCAGATGTGGCGCGGTGTGGTTGATGTCGCCAGCGAACGCGATGCAAACACCGTATGTATTGTGGGCGGCTATCTTGAGCCTGATTGCGAACTTACACAGCGAAGCAACATCCTTTACCAGCTTGTAAATCATGAAAATGTCGATGCGCTGGTTGTGCGCGGCTATTTGAGCAGTAACGTTACCGCAACCCAGGAGCAGCAATTTTATAATCGCTTTGCGGCGCTGCCGACAGTTGTCATGGGCCGACCACTGAAGCAGATGCCATATGTCATCATGGATAGCTATGTGGGCATGTACGCGGCAGTAACACACCTCATCACCGATCATGGTTGCCGTCGCCTGGCCTTCCTGCGCGGACCAGAATATCATGATGCCCAGGAACGTTACCGCGCCTACATCGCTGCGCTGCACGATCATGACATACCGCTCAAGGCGAACCTCATTACCCCCCCACTCTTGGGAGATTGGCAGTCGTATGACATCGATACCATTCTCGACTGGTTCTTTAAGTATGTGAGGGGGAAAGCGAACGCGATTGTCGCTGCTAATGCGGGGATGGCCCTGGCTTTAATGCACGCGCTTCGACTTCGAGGAATTCATGTTCCAGACGACCTGGCGATTGTTGGATTTGATTTTGGCGGTGAGTGGGCTTTATCACCTTTGACAACAGTTGATGGTCGCCATTATGACCAGGCTCGCCAGGCTACCTTGATGGTCCTTGATTTGTTGGCTGGTCGCCCGATTCAATCCGAAGTCATGGTGCCCACCCGACTGATTGTCCGAGAATCGTGTGGGTGTATGTCACCAAAGGTTTCACGAGCCTATGTTTCGCCTCTACCTGCTGCAGCGGCAACACTCAATTCAGATATATTTGATCAGATTCGGCAGCGGGTACTCAAAACGGTTGATTGTGACCAACGCCAGGTGGTCATTGTGCTGGATGCCCTGTTCGCAGATATGATCCATAAATCTGGCAGCTTTATTCGAGAACTGGAAGCGCTCCTTTTGCAGATTACCAACGACGGTGGGCCAATCTCGACCTGGCAGGATTTTATTTCTCGTGTCCGTCACGAAATGCTACCCTATCTGACAGAAAGGGAACTGCTGATCCAGGCCGAAAGCTTATGGCAACAGGCGCGTGTGACCATTGGCCGCAGCATGGAGCTAGCCCAGGCCCGCCATGCTATTGAAATCCAGCGACATACCGCGCGCGTTCAAGAAATTAGTCAGGCCCTGATTACTACGTTTGATTTAAGCGAACTGGCAGATGTGCTGGCGGATGCGTTACCCCGCCTGGAGATACCCAGTGTCTACCTGGCCTTGTACGACTCGCCGGACCAGCCAGTCTATGGGGCACACCTTATCTTAGCCTATGTCGATTACCAGCGGATTGACCTGGAATCGACAGAAAGCTGGTTTCCCACCACCCAGCTTATCCCGCCGCACTTGCTACCAGTGGCGCATCGTTATCACTTGATTGTTGAACCGCTGTATTTTCAAAGCGATCAGATTGGTTTTGCGATCTTTGAGATGGGGCCTAATACCGGTAACGTTTATGATCTGCTACGTGGACAACTCAGTGCAGCACTCAAAGGATCAGATCTGTTTGCTCGCAATGTTGAGTTGTACAAGCAAGCGCGGTTGGCGCAAGAATTAGCCGAAGATGCCAATCAACTCAAGAGTAGATTTCTGGCGATGGTGAGCCATGAGTTACGAACACCGGTCAATCTGCTCGTTGGCCTCAGTGAAATGTTGATCGAAAAACAGGGCAATCGGATACCGAAATTGCCCGAACCCTATCTACAAGATCTGGAACGCATTCACCTTAGTTCACAGCATCTCGGCAGTCTTTTGCGCGATGTGATGGATCTGGCGCAAAGTCAGGTAGGCAAACTCCAGCTTGACCGCGAACCGGTGGCAATTCAGCAGTTGATGGCAGAAATTGTTGCGGTTGCCAGTCAAATGGCCCAGGCCAAAGGTCTGGAATGGCACACGACCATTGCGCCTGATCTACCCACTGTTTACGGCGATGCTGCTCGCCTCAAACAGATTACATTGAACCTGGTGCGGAATGCAATCAAGTTCACAGATCATGGACAGGTCAGAGTGGGTGCCGCAGTCGACAATGGCGAGATTAAGATCTATGTTCAGGATACCGGATTAGGCATTCCAGTTCATGAACAGCGCTTGATCTTTGATGAGTTTCAAACATCGGGCCGCACAGCATCGCGCGGTTTCGGTGGCTTGGGGTTAGGACTGGCGATCTCACGCTACCTGGTGGAACTGCATGGGGGTCATATCGGCCTCGAGTCATCGGGGGAAGAAGGTGGCGGTTCCATGTTTTACTTCACACTGCCCATTATGGAGGCCCCTTCATTGTTGCCGATTGTTAACCCCGACCAGCGAACAATGATCCTGCTGCTCACAACCGAGCCGCCGGAACCTCAAGTGCAAAAATTGGCGCGGGCTGGCTATGCGGTTCAAGCATTGAATGTAAGCGACACTGAACCAGGTTGGTTTGAGCAGGTCGCCGCTGACCCACCGCAGGCAATTGTGTTGAATCTGAACCCGGACACCCAACTAAGCTGGCAAATCCTCAAACAAGTTAAGCAGCACCCGCGAACCCAGGACATCCCGGTATTGTTCTTTTCAATAGCTGACGATCAAGGTTCGATTTTGAGTCTGGATTATTTGGAAAAACCATTGAACAAAGCGGGTTTGATGCGGGTCCTCAATGGTTATGGGTTAACTCAAGCCGCTACCCAGCAGACCATACTCGTGGTTGACGATGAACCCCAGACCCTGGACCTCCATGTGCGGGCCGTGCGAGCGCAGCTCCCCGCCTGTCGCATCCTCCGGGCTATGAATGGGAACCAGGCACTCGAACTCATTCATGTGTTCACCCCGGACCTTGTGCTACTGGACCTGATGATGCCTGAGCTTGATGGATTTGGCGTGTTGAGCGTTTTGCAAGCTAACTCCATGTTGCGGGAAATTCCGGTCATTGTCCTCACCGCCATGGCGCTGACACCCCAGGAAATTACTGCCCTTAATGCGCGGGTTGCGGGTGTTTTGAGCAAGGGCACCTTCAAGGATGCTGAGATCGGCACGCAGATTGCGGCGGTTCTGGCACGCCACGCACCGAACCAGAATATCGCCCAGATCGCGGTCCAGTATATTCATCGCAACTATAAGAAACCGATCTCACGGACAGATATGGCAGACCATGCCGCTGTCAGTGAACGCCATCTTGACCGCTGCTTTCAACAAGAACTTGGCCTCACCCCAATCGCCTACCTAAACCGTTACCGGTTGCAACAAGCACGGATTTTGCTGGAAGAGAACCGCCAGGGCATTGCCACCATCGCCGCCGCCGTTGGTTTTTCTAGCCTGACCCAGTTGGGACGCGCTTTTCGCCGCGAATTTGGCATCAGCCCTAGCGCTTACCGGCGCGGTGAGCAACCCCGTTCATAAATGCTTCTCGATTAACCTTGTCCATCTGGCACGACAACATGTCCTAAAAAGTCGACTCAACAACGGTAACCTGTTAACAGGAAACCAGTACACGGCGTATGGCAAAGAACCTTATTATCGTTACAGATAATACCGATTCCTACTATCTGCTCCGGCGGTATGCTGAAGAATGTGGGTTGGCAGCTGTGCGCATGACCAGCAGCACTGATGTCATGGTCACGGTTGAATCATTGGCTCCGGTAGCGATCATCTGGGAGATTGAGGAAATTGGTGGGCCAATCTGGGATTTGCTCATGCGTTTTTTCCCAAATCCGCTGGCGACCCACTTTCCCATGGTGATCTGTAGCTGGCTGCCCCCAAACCAGTGGCCGATCCCGAATTTGATGGGACATCATTTGCCCAAGCCCATCATCCTGCATGAGTTTCAACAGGTACTGACCCAGGCTGGATTCGATTATGTGGCGGACAATATGTTAGAAGTCAAAGATCTAAAGAAGTATTTTCAAACCGGCGGTGGGTTATTCGGACGTGGAAAAATCGCTGTGCGGGCCGTTGATGGTGTCAGTTTCAAGGTTCATCCCGGCGAAACTCTGGGGCTGGTGGGCGAAAGTGGTTGTGGCAAGACGACGACGGGCCGCCTGGTCGTCCGTGCGCATCAACCGACTGCTGGTGAAATCTGGTTTGAAGACCGGGAACTGGGCCGGGTTAATATTGCGGAACTGGAAAAACCTGATCTCAAAAAAGTTCGGCGGAACATTCAGGTAATTTTTCAGGATCCGTATTCATCGCTCAACCCACGCATGACCCTCTTACAACTGATCGGCGAACCGATGGCGATCAATAACATCGCTCACGGTCAGGCGTTAGAAGATCGCGTGGCGGAGTTGCTTGAGATCGTTGGCCTGCGCCCGGAATACATGGTGCGTTATCCCCATGCCTTTAGCGGTGGGCAACGCCAGCGGATTGGTATTGCGCGGGCACTCGCGCTCAATCCCCAGTTTATTATCTGTGACGAACCGGTCTCAGCGCTGGACGTCTCGATTCAAGCACAGATATTGAACCTCCTGAAAGATTTGCAACGGCAGTTCGGCCTCACCTATTTGTTTATCTCGCATGACTTGAGCGTGGTTGAGTACGTCTGTGACCGGGTTGCCGTCATGTACGTCGGGAAAATCGTAGAAACTGCGCCCAAAAAAGAGTTATTCCCGCAGCCTCGTCATCCATATACCGAAGCTCTGCTGTCGGCTATTCCGCAGCCCGACCCGCGTGTTCGCTCCAATCCCATTGTATTGCCAGGCGATGTTGCCGACCCGGCTAACCCACCGACCGGCTGCTACTTTCATCCCCGTTGTCGGTTTAGTGACGGTGAACGCTGTGTACACGAGGCCCCGCAATTGCGTGAGATCGAACCCGATCATTACGTAAGTTGTCATTATGCCGAAACACTACAATTACAAGGTGTTACCGTGCGAAAGGGGGTGACTTAGATCAGGACCATAGCGGTTGTTGTTCATTACTTGCTCTGAAGAGATTATTTGAAGGAGTCAATACGATGTCGAAAAAATCATTATCACGGCGCGAATTCTTGCGGTTGTCAGGCGTTACCGCTGGAGGTCTTGTCGCCGCTTCGAATCTGGCGGCGGGCTTGCCTGCTCTTGCCCAGATGACCTATCAAGAAGCGCCCATGCTAGCCGCGTTGGTCGCGTCTGGCGATTTACCGTCGGTTGCGGATCGTCTGCCGGCAACCCCCATCGTGATCGAACCGCATGAGGAAATCGGCACCTATGGCGGTAGCTGGAACGCCGTTGTACGCAACGTACCTCATGACCACATCTATGAATTGTTGCAATACGAGCCGATGCTACGCTTCTCGATGGGGGGTGGCGAACTGCTGCCCAACGTCGCCGATACCTGGGAAGTCGATGAAGAGGCAAAGAATTTCACTTTTCATATCCGTGAGGGGATCAAATGGTCTGATGGCGAACCACTCACGTCTAATGATGTCGCCTTCTGGTTCAATGATGTGGTCGGCAATGCGGACCTCTTCCCCGGTTTTCCAACCTGGATGCAGGCGGGCGGCGAACGTCCTACGTTGGAAGTGATTGATGACCAGACAGTGCGTTTCACCTTCCCGCAGACCGCTGCTTTCTTCGAACGTCAAATGGGCCGCCCAACCCGCGAATCGTTCCGGCCCGCCCATTATTTGCAACAATTTCACGCGGCCTATGCTGACGAAGCGGAACTGGCCCAAAAAGTGGATGAATCAGGTTTTGAAGACTGGACACAGCTTTTCCTGGACCGAGAAAGCTGGCTTACCAATCCCGATCTGCCGGTGGTCTTTGCCTGGGATCTGGTCGAACAAAACGAAGAAGGCAATAAGTACGAGCGGAATCCTTTTTACTGGAAGGTCGATACCGAGGGCAACCAATTGCCGTACATCGACACGGTTACGAGCGAAGTCACCCGCGAAATCTCGGTGGCCCAGCTTAAAGCGCTGTCGGGTGAAGCCGAACTGCAAACGTTCTCAGTGGGCCAATTCCCCCGCGATACCCTGGTCCTCAAACAGGGTCGTGAACAGGGTGATTACCGCGTCATTGACGCGCCGATCAGCGAATCGAACGTGTTTATTCTCACGCTCAACCTGACACATAAAGATCCGGTTCTGCGTGAGATCTTCATGGACAAGCGCTTCCGGCAGGCGATTTCGCACGCGATTGACCGCAATGAGATCCGTGAACTCATCTATCTGGGTCAGCCGCTGGAGATTCGGCAAAATGTCGCGCTGCCCTCATCGCCACATTATCACGAAGGTGCTGCCAAAGCCTTTGTCGAATATGAACCTGATACAGCCAATGCGCTACTGGACGACATGGGACTGACCGAAAAAGATGGCGATGGCTTCCGGCTGCGGCCCGATGGTGAGCCGATTTCACTGTCAATCGAAGTTCGTGCCCGCCGTGACGACTTTGTTGACGCGCTGGGCTTAATTGCGGACTGGTGGAAAGCCGTCGGCATTAACGCCTCGGTCACCCCCGAAGATGACTCACTTTTCACGACTCGTCGTGCAGCCAATGAACAGGACGCTCAGGCTGATTTCGCGGGTCCTGGCTTCCTGCCGGTTCTCAATCCCACCCGCCAGATTCCGGTAACAGCCGATGCGTCGTGGGCACCTCTATGGGGCCAGTGGTACTCCAGCCAGGGTGAGTCCGGTGAGGAACCACCGGAAGAAGTCCAAACACAGTTGGCGCTCTATGATGAACTGCTTACCGTCGCCAGCGCCGAAGGCCAACGTGATCTATGGTTGCAAATCATGGACATCCAGGCGGAAAATCTCTATCACATGGGTATCTGTGACCGGGCTGCGGTGCCGATCGTGGTCACAAACCGGATGCGTAATGTGCCAGAGACCGGCTGGGATCTGGACTGGGATCGGGGCAATATCGGCACGACCAATCCCTGTCAGTATTTCAAGACAGACGCCTGATTTAAATTAATCCATAACTTGTGTACCGGGGCAGCAGCATGTCCCGGTACCTCACCATAGGAAGTGATTAAAAATGGCAGAATTCTATCTGGATGACGATTTCAGCGAACTTGACGTCGGTCTCTTTTCGTCGGGCGTCGGCGCCCATACTGAATATCATTACCTGCCGGAAGCCGGACCCAGAGGGAATTGGACGGTGGCCTGTTTCGCATCGGGCAAGGAATCGGGTGAGGCGTGGCAGGTCCAGCAACAGGGGGCAGCCCGCGTTTTGGTGCAAACGTTTGCAAACAACAAAACGCATACCCACCCAATGGTCATCACCGGCGACCATCTGTGGCAGGATTATTCGATTACCGTACGATTGAAGCCGCTGGCAAAAGGCCAGGTCGGGGTTGTATTTCGCTATCGCAATAGCCGCTGCAACTACTTCTTCGGTCTTAATGAAACCGGCGTGGTTTTGAAATGGGTGCGGCACGAGCGTGTTTTTCATGAACTTGATGAGACAGTGCTCGCGCAGCAGGACTGTGACTGGGAGCCGAACCGCGAATACACCGCACTAATTAACGTCAATGGTGAGCAAATTCAGGCTGAAATCAGCGGGCTGGCGCAGCTAGCTGCCACTGATAAAACTTATCCAATGGGCAAAGTGGGGCTAGTGGCTGACGTACCTGCCGAATTTTATCAGGTGCAAATTGCGACCAGCGGTAACGAAATGGCACGCTTCAAAGCAGCCAAAACCCAGCAAGAACGTGAATTAGCTGAACTGCGGGCGGCCAATCCACAGCCCGTTTTGTGGAAGAAAATTAGCACAGAGGGCTTTGGTGCAGGCCGCAACCTGCGCTTTGGTGATCTGAACGGTGATGGTCAGATGGACGTGTTAATCGGGCAAATTCATGCTCATGGGCCGCGCGATGCCTACAGTGAGTTAAGCTGTCTCACCGCGATGACTTTTGACGGCGATGTATTATGGCAAATTGGCACGCCGGATCCAGAGAAGTATAAGCTGACCAACGATGTTGGATTTCAAATCCAGGACATTGATGGTGATGGCCGCAATGAAGTCATTTATTGCATGAACTTCGAGCTTATCGTGGCCGATGGGGCAACTGGCGCGGTTAAGTACAAGGCACCGACCCCAGCCAGCAAATCACCGGCAGATAAATTCCCGCGTATTCTGGGCGACTGCCTGTTCTTTTGCGATTTGCGCGGGTTGGGGGCATCGCGTGACATTATTATCAAAGATCGCTACTGGAATTTCTGGGCACTCAATGATCGCCTCGAAATTATGTGGGAGGGTTCATGCAAGACCGGACATTATCCCTACGCGTTTGATGTTGATGGCGATGGACATGACGAACTGGCAATTGGCTTCAGCCTGTACGATCATGATGGTCGCCAATTATGGACGCTTGATAATGAGATTCCCGACCATGCCGACGGTGTCGCCGTCGTTAACTTTGGACCCTCCGCTGATTCGCAACCCGTGATTTTTTATACCGCTAGCGATGCCGGTGTCGTGTATGTTGATTTGCAGGGCAACATCATCAAACAGCATTTTGTCGGTCATGCGCAAAACCCCGCCATTGCCAACTTTCGCCCGGAACTGCCGGGGTTAGAGGCTGTTGCCATCAATTTCTGGGGCAATCAGGGGATTCTACATTTCTTTGACGCACAAGGTCAGATTTACCACGATGTTGAACCCAACCCGTTTGGCAGCATGTGCCTGCCCATCAACTGGACGGGTCAACCCGGCGAATACTTTGTGCATTCGCCTAATATCAAACTGGGGGGCATGTTCGATGGGTGGGGTCGTCCGGTGGTGATGTTCCCCGATGATGGACATCCTGATATGTGTAATGCCGTGCTGGATATTACTGGTGACTGCCGTGACGAAGTTGTTGTCTGGGACCAGCATGAGATCTGGGTTTATACTCAGGATGATAACCCCAGGACAGGCAAGCTGTATAAGCCGGTCCGTAATCCACTGTATAATTATTCAAATTATCAGGCGTCGGTATCCTTGCCGGGCTGGTCAGACTAAGAGGTTATTGCTGTGCGTGGTTTTTTGGTCCGCCGCATCCTATCCATTATCCCAACCCTGCTGCTCATTGCTGTGACGAGCTTTGTGCTCATTCAACTGCCGCCGGGCGATTTTATGACCTCATATATCGCGGAACTGGAAAGTACCGGAACCATGTTGGATGAATCTGAGATTCTATCCCTGCGTCAGCGCTATGGTCTGGACGATCCGCTTTATGTGCAATTCCTGAAATGGTTTGGCAACGTTTTACAGGGCGATTTCGGGGTTTCATTTCTCTACAACAAACCCGTCGCCGATTTGATCTGGGAGCGAGTCGCCCTAACGTTCGTCATAACCTTCAGTACGCTGATCTTTACCTGGGTTGTCGCACTGCCCATTGGGGTTTATTCAGCAACCCACCAATATTCCGCTGGCGATTATTTTTTTACATTCATCGGCTTTATTGGTAAAGGCATCCCCGACTTTATGCTGGCGCTTATCCTCATGTGGGTGGCGCTGACCGTCTTCGGAGTCAGTGCCGGTGGATTATTCTCGCTCGAATATCGCAATGCGCCCTGGTCATTAGGCAAGGTGTGGGATCTTATTAATCATATGTGGGTGCCTATCATCGTTTTGGGCACGAGTAACACAGCCGGTTTGATCCGCATCATGCGTAACAATCTGCTTGATGAACTGCACCGACCTTATGTCGAGACTGCACGTTCCAAAGGCCTTTCCGAAACCCGCCTGTTGTGGAAGTACCCGGTGCGGTTGGCGTTGAATCCCTTTGTCAGCACCGTTGGTTGGGTGCTGCCGGGTCTCATCTCCGGTGCGACCATCGTATCGGTTGTGCTGGGTCTGCCAACTGCAGGACCGCTGTTACTGGCAGCGTTGCTATCCCAGGATATGTTTCTGGCTGGGAGTTTTGTCATGATTTTGAGCGTCTTGACCGTGCTGGGCACACTCATTTCGGACATTCTGCTCGCTTGGCTTGATCCGCGTATTCAATTCAACAGGTAAAATTACGATGTCAGCAATCAACGGTCAGGCCGATCAACAATTGACTGAGTCCCAGGGTGAAGAACGCCTGTATCTCGCGTCGCAATGGCAGTTGATGTGGTGGAAGTTCCGTCGCCATAAGGTCGCTATGTTCAGTGGGGTCGTGATTATCTGCCTGTACCTGGTCGCGCTGGTTCCTGAGTTTCTCGCGCCGTTTGACCCCAATGCCCATAATGCCCGGATGATCTTCGCACCGCCGCAGCCCATCCGGTTTGTCGATTCCGCAGGAACCTTTCATCTACGGCCCTTCGTCTATGCGCTCACCGGTGAACGCGACCCGGACACACTGCTGATCGAATTCATTGAAGACCCGGACACCATTTATCCGATTCATTTTTTCGTGCCGGGCGTCGCCTATAAGCTGCTGGGATTATTTGAAACCGACATTCACCTGTTCGGCATTACGGATCCCGATGGCACGATGTATCTGCTCGGCAGCGACCGTAATGGCCGTGATATGCTCTCACGCATTATCTATGGCACTCAGGTGTCGATGTCGATTGGTCTCGTTGGGGTCGTGCTGTCGCTGTTGTTCGGTATCCTGCTGGGCGGGCTGTCGGGCTATTATGGCGGTTGGGTGGATGATGTCATTCAGCGCATCATTGATTACCTGCGCTCGATTCCCAGTATTCCGTTGTGGCTGGCCTTAAGCGCGGCGCTGCCAACCGATTGGTCACCACTGCAAATCTATTTTGGCATCACGATTATCCTTTCACTCATTGGCTGGACCGGGCTGGCGCGGGTGGTGCGCGGGCGGTTCCTAGCGCTGCGCGAGGAAGACTTTGTACTGGCTGCCGAGTTATATGGCTCCAGCCAGATGCGAATTATTTTCAGGCATATGACGCCACTGTTTCTCAGCCATATCATTGCCTCGCTGACATTGGCGATTCCGAATATGATTTTAAGTGAAACCGCCTTGAGCTTTCTGGGATTAGGGTTGCGCCCACCGGTGGTTAGCTGGGGTGTATTGCTCAAAGAAGCTCAGAACGTCCAGGCAGTGGCCCTGGCCCCCTGGTTGTTTTTGCCCGGCATCTGTGTTGTTATCGCTGTGCTGTCATTTAATTTTCTCGGCGACGGCCTGCGTGATGCTGCCGACCCTTACGCCCGATAGTTAACAAAGGTTGAATCTCGTGGAAGCAACGACATCGCCACTGCTGCTCGAAGTCAACAACCTGAAGACCCATTTCTTCCTGGACGAAGGCACTGTCCGCGCAGTTGATGGCGCAACTTTCCAGATTCGCCAGGGTCAGACTATCGGCATCGTCGGGGAAAGTGGGTGCGGCAAATCGGCACTGGCTCGCTCGATTATGCGCATTGTGGGGCATCCCGGCAAAACGATCGGCGGCGAAATTAAGTATCACCGCCCCGGCAGCACCGCGATTGAACTGACCCATTTGGACCCCACCGGCCCTGAGATTCGGGCCATTCGTGGTGCAGAAATCTCGATGATTTTTCAGGAACCCATGACCTCGCTCAGTCCGGTGCATACCATTGGCAACCAGATTGTTGAAACCATTGTCTTACATCAACATATCGGGGCCAGGGCTGCCCGCCAACAGGCGATTGAGACACTGCATTTGGTGGGGATGCCCAAACCAGCAGCGACGATTGACCGGTATCCGCATCAACTGAGCGGTGGGATGCGCCAACGGGCTATGATTGCAATGGCGTTATCCTGTCGCCCCAACTTGCTCATTGCTGATGAACCAACGACTGCGTTGGATGTGACCACCCAGGCTCAGATTCTCACCCTAATGCGGGACTTGCAAACACAATTTGGCATGGCGATCATATTCATTACCCATGACCTGGGGGTTGTCGCGCAGATGACAGAATATG
Source organism: Phototrophicaceae bacterium (assembly GCA_965223835.1). GTDB lineage: Bacteria > Chloroflexota > Anaerolineae > Aggregatilineales > Phototrophicaceae > CAVYXZ01. The sequence goes on along the minus strand of OZ245022.1, from coordinate 468,412 downwards.
TGATTGTGATGTATCTGGGCAAAATCGTTGAATCTGGCCCAGTAGATACCATCTTTTATGAGCCAAAACACCCCTATACCCAGGCGCTTTTGCACTCGATTCACCGGCTGGGGCAGGCTAGCGATGAGCGGCTACAAACGATTGAGGGCAGTGTGCCAGCCCCTTATGCGGTCCCGGAAGGTTGCCCATTTCACCCGCGCTGCCCATTCAACGATCAGCAACGCTGTGTGACAGAAATCCCGGAATTACAGCCCGTTGATGGTGGTAATTTGGCAAGCTGTCATTATGCTAGCGAACTGATGTTAACTGGTATTTTATGATTTCCTGGATAAATCTGAACAGATCATTGCTTTGAAAGCCAATTTTACCGCAAGCGAAATATCGATTGGTAATCGTTGGTGTCGTGACTACGGCACTTTTGATATTTCTACCTTTGGGTATGTTTATCATCGTGCCTTAGCAGCATCACTTTTGTTATGTTCGGCCAATTTGGGTGGTCACTATATTATGTCTCGCTGCTGGAGTTTAATCTTTCTGCCCGGCAAACTCCACTTTTCGCTCAAGAATCATTATAAAAATACCCTCTTTTCATTTATTATTGTGATGATGGCCTGGTCATTTTAATGCTGGATAGTCACGGTTGTTGGATCTCGAGGTACAGAACATGCTTAACCAGCTTGTAATCCAGTATTACACCGGTGGTCATAACCGGCACCGATAAATACGGCTGACTGTACGTGTAGTGGATACGCACGCAAATCAAATCACGCTATCGGGAGCCAACTGGCTGACCAGCCACAGATAAAGTCGTACGCAACATGATACAATCCTTTGAGCTAAGCTATGCCGTTAGTGGGAAGTGTTTAGCGAAATTGAGGCGATCAGGATGTCCCGGTTGGTTCTGGTTGTGGATGGTCTGGTCAATGGCGGCGATCAAATCGGCGATGTCGTGGTGTAAACAATTAGCTGCGGCTAAAGATTTCAAATGCAACCAGAAGCGTTCGATGGCATTAAGGAAGGGACAATAGCGGGGCAACCACACCACATGCAAGCATGCCGCAAATAGGCTCAAAGCGGCCATGCTCGCGCGGCTGCGATGATAGGAAGCATTGTCCATGACGATGACCACCTTGATATCAGGATTGGCTTCCAGCATGAGATACTCAATGAACGCGATGAAGCTGTCACTGTTTTTGCGAGCCTGAGTCTGATGCCAGACGGTGACATCGCGCCAGTTGTACGCCCCGAAGGTATGGATGTAATGGGGTGAACCAGGCGCAGGAATAGTTTTGCGCTGCCCGCGTTTCATCCAGCAGCGCCGCAGCACCGGATGCAGGCTCACGCTCGTTTCGTCCACAAAGAGGAGGACGAAGGCGACTTCGGTGAGGGACTTTTTTTCAACCAATCCAGCAGTTCTTCGGCTGCCGCTTTGGCCTCGGCATCCTGCAAATCGCTCAGATGGTGTTTCGGTTGACGATAGACATACTCATGTTTGCTGAGCAACGCCCGAAACTGCGTGTAGCTAAACCGGATGCCGGTTTGCTTTTCCAGATGGTGCTGGGCGGAAACTGCCAGAACCCCCAGCAGCAGCGCAATGACGACGATGACCGAACGGGTATTACGATTGAAACTCATGGCTAAAATCTTCTCCTTGTGCTTTTTGCCATACGCTACCCACCATAGCCGGATGACGAATCCATGTCGCCACCCGATTGGGGAAAATGGGTGGGGGATGAGTTGTCACTTGCGTCGCAACGAGCAAATAGCATTTGTTTCTGAAGCGCAAGGATGATCGAATTGGAGGAGATCAGGTTCCAACGGAACGTACGAGTAGATTGGAAATTTATTGGAATCCTTTTGAGGCAAGGGCGCTATATCTGGTGCTATGCACAGCCGTGTTCTGGACCCGTGAACTGGAAAAGTTGCTTATTTGGCGCGGGTTTCTAACTAGGCTGTGGCATCTTCAACGCCTGGGTCGGCCAGGATACCAATGCCCTAACGGTGAAATGTTTGTTAGCGTCCTGGAAAGCGGTAGGGCCACTTTAAATAGGCTACGGCAGTCGAGTGTTGCTGATATTGTATTCCTGGTACAAAATCAAAACCAAGAGACATGGCTTAACTGCCGAAGCCAACGCAATGTACGAAATTATAGAGGAACTACTATGGAATGGATATCGAATCCTGATGCTTGGATCGGATTGTTGACCTTGATCGTGCTGGAGATTGTGTTGGGCGTTGATAATGTGGTGTTTATCTCGATACTAGCTGGGAAACTCCCGGAAGACCAACAAGCGCGGGCAAGACAAGTGGGCCTGGCCTTAGCGCTCATCACACGCATCATCATGCTACTCGCAATTTCATGGATTATTGGCCTGACGGCACCACTTTTTTCCGTTCTGGGTCAACAGATTTCTGGGCGAGACTTGATCCTGCTCATTGGGGGCGTTTTTCTGCTGGGCAAAGCAACCCATGAAATTCATGAACGGTTGGAAGGTGAAAGCGGTCACGCCGACGCCAAAGTGGTCCCATCGTTTACCGCTGTAGTTCTCCAGATCATGGTGTTAGATGTCGTCTTCTCACTGGATTCGGTGATAACGGCTGTCGGTATGGTGGACGAAATCATGATTATGATTATTGCGGTCATCGTCGCCATCGCCATCATGCTGTTTTCGGCGGGCAGCATCAGTGATTTCGTGAACAAACATCCTACCGTCAAGATGCTGGCACTCAGCTTCTTGCTTCTCATCGGCTTCACGCTGGTGGTCGAAGGCCTCCACCAGCACATCCCCAAAGGCTATATCTATTTTGCGATGGCCTTCTCAGTTTTTGTCGAATTGCTCAATCTGCGTGCCAAGCAAGTCAGGGCTGAATCCCAGGAACCTGTTAAACTGCACCAGCCCTACACTAACCCCGCTACCCCAACTGACAGCGGTTAATGGGCACTAGCGATCATGTGTCCCACTGTCAGGGTCATAACATATTCGACCGCTATGTTAGGGCAAAAGCCAGGTAAAAGAGAAGCTTATGAATTGACTTGATTGTAGGTTCTGAAGTGAGATTACATTACCCTCTGTCACCAGGCTACATTTCAGACCAAAGTCACACAAATTGCGGTAAATATTGAGCATGAACCTTGAGCATCTCGTCTAATGTCGCTTCGGCGTTGCGCACGCTATCAACCACCGGGTCCAGCAGCATGGCTTGCAAGATCAGGTTGCGATCCCCGGTCACACCGGCCTCTACCGTCAGTTCCATCTGGTCGATGTCGCGGCGACAGAAAGCTGCCAGTGGTTTGGGCAGGTCGCCAATAGCAACCGGATACACCCCGCCCGACCCATCGACCATCCCCGGCGTTTCGACAAAAATGCCATCAGGGAGATTGGAGATTTGTCCAGTATTGACCAGATTAAGCGCGGGCATCCGATGGACAAAATTGTCGGTCATGGCAGCGATAATGGGAAAGGCCAGCGTATCGGCCCAGCTACGCGGCTTGAAGAAATCATCAAGGCGGAGTTCTTCAGAAAGCGCCTGCTGGTCACCATAAACCTGCTCGTACTTGTCCCATTCTGCGTCTTCATCGGCCAGCCGCCGCAAATAGTCCCAGCGCTGGTGTTCTTGTTCCAGATGAGCCGCGAAATCAATGCCAGTCACGCCATAGAACTCGTGAGCATAGGGGATATACTCCCCGGCATGGCTATCCAGCGTGCCGGAAAAATAGCCATAGACATCAAGCAGCTTGCGCGACAGCGACTGCTTTCGATCATCCAACTGGCTCAGGCGATCTTTCATGAATGGGATCAGGTCTTCGCCGGTTGATTTGCGGCGCAGGTCCAGAATCCATGTCAGGTGATTGGTCCCGGCTGCGGTGACTTCCATATCGTCGCCCTCGATGTCGAGGATGCGATTGAGGTACAAATAGAGCGCCATCTCGACACCGTGACACAACCCGACGATTTGCCCGACCTGGTTGTAACGTTCTAGTGCTAGGCAGATGCGGTTCAAAGGATTGGACGCAACCATCACCAGCGCCTGTGGGCATAACTCGGCAATGTCCTGGGCGATTTCCAGGTGCAAGGGAATCTGGCGCAGCGAATGAAACAGGCCGCCTGGCCCGCCAAGTTCGCCCAGAATCTGGCGGATGCCATGCTTCGCGGGAATCGAAAAATCCTGCTCCCAGGTGTTGTAGTGACCCGTGTCGACCGAAATAATCACATAATCACTGCCAGCTAATACCTCGCGGCGGTTGGTGGTCGATTGAATGGAAATCGGCTCTGGCAGCAAACGGTTGAGTTTGTGCGCCAGCCGGTCATAAATGGCGAGGCGCTCGGCATTGATGTCCACAAAGCGCAAGGTACTGCCGCCCACCTGCGGGTGATTGAGAATGTCGCGTAGCACTTTCGGCCCAAATGTCGTGCTGGCCGCACCAATCACGGTGATTACCGATTTCTTCGCCATGTTTCCCTCCCATCGTTTGACCTCACTCAGTATACCAGTCTATACCACCTTATACAGGTAGTTTAAAGTCACATCTTATATTGCAGGGTGCGTTATTATTGATGGACAAGCACAAAAGAGGAGACAAATCATGCGTTTGGGTGGAAAAGTGGCAGTCGTCACCGGGGCTGGTCGAGGGATCGGCGCGGGAATCGCAACCCGATTCGCGGCGGAAGGGGCACAGGTCGGCGTACTCGACAACCAGTTAACCGGTGCGCAAGCAACAGTACAACAAATCGCCGCAACCGGCGGGGCGGCGCTGGCGCTGGCCTGTGATGTACGTGACCCGGATCAGGTCAAAACCGCCATGGCGCAACTGCGGGACCATTTCGGTCCAGTGGATGTGCTGGTGAATAATGCGGCGGTGCTGCCCACCGGCACCATCCACGAAACGGCGCTGGACGATTGGGACGCAGTGTTTGCCGTCAATGTACGCGGGACCTTTTTGCTGTGCCGCGAAGTTATCCCGGATATGCTGGAACTTGGACAGGGCAGCATCATTCACATGGCATCAGTGACCGGTATCCTGGGGTTGCCGGGGATTGCGGCTTACAGCGCGACCAAAGGTGCGTTAATCTCCTTAACCCGCGCTATGTCAACTGATTATGCACAGCACGGCATTCGCGTTAACTCGGTTTCGCCGGGAACCATCGACTCGCCAATGCTTCACGATTTCTTGTCACAACAGCAAAGTCCGGCAGCCTTGCGCCAGGAATTCGATGCGATGCATCCCATTGGGCGGGTCGGGTTGATTGATGAGGTCGCCAGCGTGTTTGTCTTTCTCGCTTCAGACGACGCCAGTTTTGTCACCGGTGCGAATTACACGGTTGACGGTGGTTTAAGCGTCAAAGGCGAACAACCCCAGGATTAGCTGTCGAAAAATTATGCTGGTTTTTACACTGAGATAATATGCCCTGGGGCGGCAAAGGCCACGCTGCCATCAGCCGTAACATATGCTTGCAGGTGTTGCCGGGCCGCTTGCAACAACACATCAAACTGGGCATCATCCAGCATGTCGGCCAGTACCCAGCCTTTGATGTCCGTATAAACCCAATCATCAATCGACGGAAACCGCGCGGTGCCAATCCGAGTCGTGATTTGGGCGTCATTGATTCCGGCAGCATTTAATAATGCACGCAGATTATCAACCGCACCCAAATTATACGGAGCACGAATCCCATTGGCGGCTTCATCACCGAACAATCGTTGCAATAATTCCACCATTGCCAGATAGCCGGGTGTTTCGGACAACAACCCCCAAACCGCAACCGCCATGTGACCACCGGGTCGCAATACGCGTAGCATCTCGCGCAGAGCCGCCGGCTGGTCTTCAAAAAACATCAGCCCAAACTGGCTTACCACCGCGTCGAAGTGATTATCTGGGAAGGGGAGGGCCTCAGCCGGGCCGGGCCGCCATTCAATGTCCGGCGCTTTTTGGGCTGCGACCGCTAACATCCCCTCGTTGATGTCCAGCCCAATGACGTTGCCCGTCGTACCGACCTGTTCGGCAACGGCGTGTGTGAGCACCCCGGTGCCACAGGCGACATCCAGCACTTGTTGACCGGGCTGGATCCGGGCTGCTTGAATAATCGGTTCCGGCCATTCAGCGAACAGCGCGGGAACAAAGAACTCGTCATAGACTTCTGCGGCGCTGCGAACAACCTGGCCTTTATCAATGTTTTCCACCATCAAATCTCCCAAAACTATAACAAACATGATTACGTTATGCTAAAATAGGCACCGGAACAAGTTCACAAAATAAACCAGTTAGCATAGGGGAATCAATGTCAAAATATGGTCAATACTGCCCGGTGGCGCAGGCGCTGGAAATTCTCGGCGATCGTTGGACGCTACTGATTCTGCGCGATATGCTGACTGGAACGGCGCATTTTAACGACCTCCGGCGGGGACTGCCGGGACTATCCAAAGCGCTACTGGCAAAACGCCTGCAACAATTGCAAGCCGCGGGCATTATCGAAAAACAGATTCGTGAATCAGGCCGCCAGACCACCGAATACCACCTAACACCAGCGGGAGCGGATTTGCATGGGGTCATTGAGGCGCTGCTGTGGTGGGGGGCAACCTGGGCCTTTGGCGATCCCGCCTCGGACAAACTCGACCCGCTGCTGCTCATGTGGTGGATGCGCAACCGGGTCAATGTTGAGCAACTGCCGCTGGGCCGAACGGTTGTGCAATTCAATTTTCGAGTGGAAAAATCGGAGACCTACTGGCTGGTGTTGCAACCGGATGATGTGACGATTTGCCAGACTGATCCTGGCTACGAGGTTAATGTTGTGGTCACAGCCCCGACTTCAAACCTGTTTCAGTTGTGGCTGGGCCGCATCACCTATGCCGAAGCACTTGGTGATTATGGTTTAGCGGTTGAGGGCAGCCCGCAATATACCCGCGCCTTCCCCAGCTGGTTCGCCTGGAGTCCGGCAGCACCGGTAGTGAGAGCAGTGCACGAACAACAGTTGGTGAGTGATCCCAGTTAACATTTAACGACAACTCGGCAAATCCAAACGACTATCATGCAAGTCAAACTCTGGATGAGCTTGACAGATTGAGGCCAAATGCCTTATTCTATTTTATATTCTCGAAAATTTGAGAATATAAGAATATCAGATTGAGGTACTGGGCTATGCGGCAAATTGGTGGGTTTCGAGGATTTTCAATCTTATGGTTCGGGCAGACCGTCTCGCTGGTGGGGACCGCAATGTCCCGTTTCGCTTTGACGATCTGGGCCTATGAGATCACTGGTTCCGCGACGGCACTGGCAATGGTCGCGTTTTTCGCCTTTGCGCCCACCATTGTGTTCAGTCCATTGGCAGGCGCGCTGGTAGACCGCTGGGACCGGAAAACGATTATGATGGTAGCCGACCTGGGTGCAGGCCTGTCGACACTGGTGTTGCTGCTGCTGTTCACGCTAGGTGAGTTACAAATCTGGCATCTGTATGTGGCCGGGGCGGTTGCCAGCACATTTGAGGCTCTGCAATTTCCCGCATTTTCGGCAACGGTCACGCTGCTGCTCGATAAGAAACATTATGGCCGGGCCAGTGGGATGCGCTCCGCAGCGGAGTCCGGCTCCACGATTGTTGCGCCCGCCATCGCCACCCTGGTCTTGATCGCCGTCGGCATTGGCGGAGTCTTGCTGCTCGACATCATCACCTTTTTGATCGCGATCGGCACACTCATATTTGTCCATATCCCAAAACCAGAAAAATCCGCCAGTGGACGCGCGGCCCAGGGAACGCTGTTGCAAGAGTCGCTCTTCGGCTTTCGCTATATCTGGCAGCGCCCACCGTTGTTGGGCATTCAATTCATCTTCTTTCTGGCAAACCTTTTTGGCATTATCTCGTTTACACTGCTGCCGATCATGGTGTTGGCCCGGACAGGCAATGATGAAATCGTCCTGGCATCGGTACAAACCATGCTCGGTGTCGGAGGATTAGTGGGTGGGATTGCCATGACAGTGTGGGGTGGTCCACGCCGCCGGGTGCATGGCGTCTTTGTGGGCATGTTCTTCAATGCCATGCTGGGGCAGGTTATTCTGGGGCTGGGGCAAAGTGTGGTCGCGTGGAGCATCGGCGGGTTCATGTTGATGTTCTTTATCCCGATTATCAACGGCTCCAACCAGGCCATCTGGCAGGCCAAAGTCCCGCCGGATTTGCAAGGGCGCGTGTTTGCCGTGCGCCGCTTAATCGCCCAGATCACCATGCCAGTCGGCATCTTGTTAGTCGGGCCATTAGCCGATCAGGTATTTGAGCCAGCGATGCAGGCAGGCGGGGCGCTGGTGCCGGTGTTTGGCGCGTGGGTCGGGGTTGGTCCCGGTGCCGGTATGGGTATAATGTTTCTGATTACCGGTGTGCTGGGTGCATTGAGCGGCTTAGGGGGCTACGTATTCCCGTTTATCCGCAATATCGAAGCCATTTTGCCAGACCATGACGCACGGCCCACCAGCGAATCCGTCGCCGACGAGACAGCAATCGAACCAACAGCAGTGACTCCATAAGCAAGAAGTTGTGGCGTTATTGGATCGACTGCACCAAATATCACGGATCGCTTATTTTCGCATTGCGCAGATACTATAGAGCCAAACTTGATGACCCTTCCTTACACCCTGGCCCCGGAACCGCCTCAACTGGTGGTGCAAACGCAACCAGTTGCGCATGCCCTGGCGATCATGAGCGCCTTACCACGTGGCGGTGATGACCGGCATATTGGCGTTGACGAATGGGTTGACCGCGTTCGCCTGACGTTGACCGATCAGCAATTAGCGGCGGTAACGCTGGTCATGTGGGGGCTGGGGGTTGAGGGATTGCTGAATGCAGTTGACCCCAGCGACGATTTTTCGACGTTTTATCAATCGTTGGCTGACCTATCGCCAGGACAATTGCGCGATAGCTGCCTTTACTGGTTGGTGCATTCGACTCATCGGGCGGTCTTCAGTGAAGCCGAAATCAATCACGAGATTCCCTTTGCAGAACTGCAAGATAACCGCGACCAATTCGCCCGTTATCTTGAAGCGAACGTCCCGAAGAAAATCATCGGCGGCAACCTCAACGCAGTCATTGACCTCTATTTTGACCCACAGCGGTTACATGCCCTGACCTTAAACGTGCTGCACGATCTCTGGCATGGTCACTTCAAAGCCGAATGGCAGCGCCAGGAGTCAGCAATTCAGCGCGTGGTCCGGGCCTTTGCGCAGGTTGATTTGCGGAATCTGGCAACATTTGACGCCTTGCACGCCATTACCGGTCGTGATTTACGTCCAATCTTTCGCGCCGATGTTGTGGCCCGCTTTGAGCGGATTGTGTGCATTCCCAGCCGCCATAACGGCCCGTATGTGATGTGGTTTGGCAACGAAACCACCCTGTACATCGTATTCACGGCGCGGATGCCCACCGCCCGTTGGTTGTCAGCCAGCACTGAACCAGACTTAAACATGCTGATTCAGCACTTGAAGGCGCTAGCCGATGATAATCGGCTCCAGGTGCTGTTAGCGATCCGTGAGCAGGGCGAACTCAGTACCCAGGACATCATCGAACAATTTGACCTGAACAAGTCGGCGGCCTCACGTTACCTGAGCCAGTTGTTTGCCAATGGCTTCATCGCGGAACGGCGGGATGTCGATGGCAAAACCAAATACTACAGCGTTAATCATGCAAAAATCGACGAGTTCCTGGGCACCATCGGCCAGGTGCTGAAGGGTTGACGCCATTCGCCACACAAGCACGCAATCATGAGTATTCGCTGAAAGGGTGTAAGAACCGGGGTGCCGATTTCGTCTTTTGGGCATGACCTTCAGGCATCATTTTTCCGGTTTTGTGGTCCTCGCGCTGCTATTGGCGGCGTGTAGCGGCGCGGTGGCTGACCCTGACCTTCAATCAGTGGCGACACCGACGCCGGGACCAACGGCTGAACCGATAATCTCTGATGGCTTACCCGGCAATCTCGATAGCGTGACGTTCATCGAGGATGACCAGGAATATCGGATTGCGCAGTTACTGCCTCGCGATGGCATCTCACCGATTTACGAACCGACCTTTGTCGGCGTGGCCGATGCGCCTTATGGCGATAACGACCTCGTGATGGGGGTGGACATCAATGGCGACGCGCGGGCCTATTCGGTCGGCATCTTACGCAGCCGCGAAATCGTCAACGACGTAATTGGTGGGACACCCGTCCTGGTATCATGGTGACCGATTTGCTACACCGGTCTCGTGCATGACCGGCGCATCAATGACGAGGTTCATGTCTTCGGCAATCATGGCGCGTTGTGGATGAATGCCATGACCTGGTTTGACCATGCCACTGGCTCAATCTGGACCCAACCCTGGGGGCGGGCGCTCACCGGGGAATTCAAAGGCACGCAACTCAAACTCCTACCCTTTAGCCTGGTGCCCTGGTCTACCTGGAAAGCCGAACACCCGAAAACATTGGCGCTGGTTGTCGAAGGCAGTTCCGGGTTTGCGCCGGGACAATCGCCGGATGACAACTTCGTTGCGGGTGTCGCCATTGGTGATGCCGCCCGAGCCTATCCTTATCCAGCCCTCGCGGATGCCGGCATTATTCAGGATGAACTCAATGGCATCCCCCTGTTAATTTTCACCGATTCGGATACACGCAATATCAGCATCTTTGTACGCCAGTTAAGCGATGGCACACTGCTCACATTCTCACAGTTGGACGATCAGTTGGTGGACGATCAAACCGGCAGCATCTGGAATCCGACTCGTGGCGTTGCCACAGCGGGTGAACTGGTTGGGGAGGGCCTGCGCGAAATCCCCTACATTTCGTCATTTGATTGGGCGTGGCGCGATTTTTACCCGCAGACAGATTTCTACTCTGGCAGTTATCGTTAGCCAAGTCCATCAGATTTATCGAACAAGTGAAAGTCACAGTATAATGACGCGAGTTGCTCATTTTGCCGGAGCGGCGTTCTTGCTCTTGTTGTGGAGTCTATTCAAGACTATGACCCTTTCCGCCCAGCCTGACATACCCGCGAACGCCAACGATTGGCCGATGTTTCGACACAATGTACAGCACACTGCCACCATCGGGCAGCAAGACCTGACCGCAGCACCGCAATTGTTATGGCGCTTCGATACCGGAGATGTCGTGGAATCGTCACCGGCAGTGGTCAACGACATGCTGTATGTCGGATCATTTGCCCGTCACCTGTTGGCGCTGGATGTAGCAACGGGCGCGGAGCGCTGGCGCTTCCCCGTCGGTGGGCTGCTGCGGGCGTCGCCAGCCGTCGTTGATGGACTGGTGTATTTCGGTGCCGACGATAATCGCTTCTACGCGGTGGACTCTGAAAATGGCGCTGCGATATGGTCATTTCCGCTGGGTGGCGGCGGGCAACAATCCTCACCGGCGGTGGTGGCGGGCGTGGTCTATTTTGGTGCTTTCGACCACCATGTCTATGCACTGGATGCGCAGACCGGGGATGAACAATGGCGCTTCAAGACAGGGGCGGGCATTCTCTCTTCACCAACGGTCAGCGGCGGGCAGGTGTTTATCGGCTCAATCGATAATTATGTGTACGCGCTGGATGCGGAAACTGGTGCAGAACAATGGCGGTTTGACACCGGGGCCGCTGTTTTTTCATCGCCAGCGATTGTAGATGATCGCGTGTTTATCGGCTCCGATTCGGGATTTTTATATGCCCTTGATGCTCAGACCGGCGCAGAAGTCTGGCGCTTTCGGGCTGGCCGCGAGATCTTTTCATCGCCTTCGGCTGTGGACGACGTTGTGTATATGGGATCGCACACCGGCTTGGTCTATGCTCTGGCGGCAGATAGCGGCAACTTGTTATGGGAAACCAGCATCAATGGCGCGGTTTTCTCGTCACCGGCAGTAACCGAGCAACTGGTCATCATCGGTTCGAGTGATGGCAATCTTTATGCGTTGGATCGCAGCGATGGTGACACTATATGGACCTTTAGCGTTGGCACTGATGTGTTCGTCTGGACTTCGCCAAGTGTTGTTGATAACCGTAGCTACTTCGGCGCACACGACGGGTTTATCTATGCACTGGAAATAACGGACTCTTGACCGTTGCAACCGGAAGCAACCTCATCGTGTTCACTGACTATATCGGGCGACGGTCGTTTTCACGTAGGTCGCGGCGGCGGCTAAATCTGCAAACTCATTGGGAAATTCGGCAAAAACGAAGGCAGCAATTTCCGCATTGGTTTTGTGAGCCTGTATATGTTGCAAAACCTGCAACAGCATCGCACCTTTTTCATTCAGTTCCGGTCGATAATCTGGTCTACTCTGGCGCAGGCTGGTTGGTGAAAGCGGGCTAGCCAACAGGGTTGATTGTTTGAAGTGATGTTGACCGGACTCCGTAGTGATGGTTGTGTTCCATTGCCACACATAATCATCGCCGATGAGTTTGGCGACAAATTTGGCTTCAACCCTGTCGCCGACTTCCACCGGGACCGCCTGTTCCAGTGGCAGGTACAGATGACCATAGACCTGTTCTGGCTCACTGGGCGCGTTCGAGTAGGTGAGGCCGTCCATCACTTCAGCATCAAACCACACTGAGTAACCATGGGCCGTGCCGCTTTGCTGGGCTGTGAAGGTAGCCTTGCCGCTGATGTTGGGCGACTCAATCATGTGATAGTCCAGCGTTGCAAACGGCTGGGGCGCTGTTAATAGTTGATCGACCGCCGGACGATAGGTACCTGGCGTATGCATGGCGTGGTCGCGACCGGCCCGCATGTCGAGGGAAAATGACTCCCAAACGTCGCTGTAATCAGGATAGAGATCAGGCGCGGTAATCAGCGCAGCGACCAGGGTATCGCGCTGCGGGAGCAAAGCGCCATCAGTTTTCAAAAACCGACGTCGGGCATCCATAATGATGGGGATATGCTGGTCATACAATGGTAAAGTGCCGCGCAAATCGGATACCATCACATCCGCTTGTTCGGGAAGTTGCACCTGGTTAGCGGGTTGTTGAATGAATTGGATACGATCGGCATAACCATTGGCCCGGGCAATCTGGGCTGCAACGTGAATTGCGTCGTTGGTCTCAATGGCATACACGCGGGGCGCTCCCAACTGGCAAGCTAAAAACGCGAAAATGCCGGTCCCCGTTCCAATATCGACAACAACCGAGGTGGGCGTAATAACCCGCTCCAGCGCGGTGACATAGGCCTGAACGCGCTGGCTATCTTTGAACATAGCGCCATAATCATAAACACTGTACATAAGTCTCGTTTTCCAGAGTAGCAGGCAGCGACGACAGCGCTAACCTTACATCTTCATGCCACCGGGGGTGCCCATCCCCTTCTTCATACTCGTAATCGTCACCATGCCACTCTTGCCCTCAACTCCGCCGGAACCAGACCCCTGAGTTAACACAGCCAGGCTCCCATAATTCAGCAATTGCGGCGGCGAGTACGGTTTCCTGGTCATCGCCATAGGGTCAATTGATTTATTTTGATCGTTGATTCTCGATTCTGTCACGATTTCTACCCCTTGCTTTGGCAAGAAAGTGAGAATTATTCTATCAATTACTCTACATTCATAAATATAGAAAATATCAACCTTTGATAGGCAACGCCATCACCGAGCCGGAAAATTTATTCCCGTGATTGGACCATGCATATCTTATTGTATACTGCTTTTTGCAATCTGGTTGGAACAGCATGGCCGACGGTAGGGCGATTGCATATCAAACCTTTACGGACATACGACCTTGAGCAGATAGGTGTTGTCCCAACCAGCCATTTTGCGTTTGGCGGCGATGCCCACCTTGACCGAGGTCTCTTGCTTGAGCAGGTTGAGGGCCATGTGGCGCAGAACCGCCATATTCTGTGGGGCATGATCCTTACGGATGCGTGACTCGTCCTCCCGAAAAGCGATGTCGAGCACCCAATGTAAGCCGTTTTCGATCTGCCAGTGCTCTCGAATACGCTTGAGGAAGGCGTGTGCTGAAGCCGACCAACTACTGATGAAGTAGCGCACCGAGACCTCGGTTTTCTTCGGTGTGATGCGAACGGTCAACAGTTTCACCAGCGTCGTCAACTTCGGCCAGACACCGCCTCGTCGTAGATAGGTGCGATAATCCGGTTCCGATACGACCCAACACTGGCGTATTTCACAGCGGTCATGCCCCTCAGACCCCTGTTTGGCGGTGTCAAAGGCGACAGCGGCATAGTTTTCGGCTTCAAATCCATCGAAAAGCATCACCATGTCTTCATACAGTGTGCCTTGGTTCGCTTTCACTGGCAGAATGTAGTCTGCCTGGGCTTTGACAATCTTCTGGGCGATGTCGCTGTGGGTTCCCATCGCATCAATGGTCACGAGACACCCGGTGATTTCCAACACCGAAAGCAGTTCAGGGATCGCCGTGATTTCATTCGATTTCTCATCGACTTTCGTCTGCCCTAATACCATCCGGTTTTCTCCTGCCCAAGCGCTGACCATCCAAATCCCGTCGCGTTCATGCGGCTTATCTTGGCTGCGCCGCAGCTTTTTGCCATCCAGAGACACCAATTGTCCTGCTGTCAGCTCACAGATATGCTGTGTCCAGGCAATAAACTGAACTTGGAATTGCTCGGCATCCAGCCAACGAAAGACCCGCCCGAACGTGTCGTGTGATGGAATCCCGTTTTTCAAATCCAGAAATGTGCCTAACCACGCCTGCTTGGCCTTGCCATAGCATTCAATATCCACCCAGGTATCGGCACCACAGATGACACCCAATATAGCAATGGTGATGACATTGATGAGTGGATGCTTCTGGTTCTTTTCAATGCGTGGATCGTCCAGTTCCGCAAAGTATGCGAGTATACTCGTCTCTGGCAGCATGGCAGTCCCTTTTTTGACTACCATTATCCTTCATTGAGATTTGATATGCGATTGCCCTATGGCCGACGGGAAAATCCCGGACTCTTATGACTACGGTTGCTATACTTGATCGCTCAGAATGATATCATGGACCGCAGGCAGCAACGCATAGTCGCGCGGGTAGTGCAGGGCATAAAAGGGAATCGTCTCGGCGATCTCGATATAATCATCCAGGTCATGAACAAGGAGATGTGGATCGCCTGTTTCAAGGCGAAACGTCCCGGCTAACATGGCGAGCAGGGCTTCACGTGGCGACAGGGGAGAGCGCTCAATTGTTTGCGCCGAATCATCAGGCGAAGAAATGACATAGGCACCGGCCAGGGGCAGTAGCTGGTCACAAAATGGGACGGAATTAGCGCTGACATCGACGCGCCGTTTATCGGTGTAGTGAGCAACCGGACCAACTGCTGGCAGCATTTCCGCCATTTGCGCGGCAGAGTCGCGCCATAAGCGCAGGCTGGGATAACCAGGATGAACTTTAATACGCTGATCGGTGATCTCTAGTGCCAGACAGTCATCGGCAATCAGCGGAAAGCCGCGCTGACACAGACTTGCCACCAATGTAGACTTGCCAACCCCGGTGGGACCCAGAAACGCGACGGCATGATGATTAATTACAATCCCGCTGGCATGCAGGACCAGAGCACCGTCGAGCGCGGCGACACGCGGCAGCACTTGATCTAAGAGCAGGTGCGTGAGCGTTTCTCGAGGAAAATCGTCGGGCGCATAAGCCACAATCGACCGTTGGTCGGGTTGAATCACAAAATCGACCAGTTCAGGAAATCTCAACCAGGAAACACCATCATGTTTGCCAAACAGTATCCAGGGCGTACCGTCAGCAAACGCACTATGCACTGTCCAATCAGGAGGTGTTCGGTTAGCTAGTGTCTCGGTTTTGAACGCGAAGTGCCACCGGGGTTCTGACGCTTGCACCACATGCCGGAGCGGGAGCGAAACTGTGCTGACAAGCACCAATGAATAAATCTGATAAATGTGGCTGATGTTCCTAAACCCAAAATATTCGGTGGGGTCACGCTTGTGATAGAACTAAACCAGCAGCGACCCCAGGGATACAGAATATAGATAAAGTCACGATCTGCTTGAGGCGGTTGAGACTTAAGCCATCGCCATACCGCTCAGGCCTTCGGTCCCGCCACTACCACCGCTTTGAGTCAATGCCGCCAGATCACCGTAATTAACCAACTGGGGCGGGGAATAGGATTTTTTTGTGGGTGCTTTATCCGTAGTTTGAGATTTATTATGGTTGCCGGTTTGATTTTCCATTACGATCTCCAAGTTGATTGACAAATGGGATAATCTCAATTTTGTAATTATTATATCTTAGCAACATTTGTCACAAATAATCAAGCATAGCTTTCTTAACATTTCAACCATCAATTTCTTTTGTTACTGCTCCATCGGTGATAAACATTCGTGAAACCACACCTCAAGCGCCATCGCTAACCACAAATCCCAGACCATCGATTTATACCTGTCGTCTTGTTCATTCCAATAATACTCCATTTCACTATAGCGGGCTTGTAGAGGGGCTGATAGCACCCAACCGCGTTGCTCAGTTTGCAAGTTGTCGAAGAAAGAACGACCACCCAGCGCTTCCATCGCCGGGGGCATGACGGCTGAGAACTCGGCCTTCGTCTGGCGCTGGCGAACGGATTCCGGCAGGATACCCTGCATAGCCTGGCGTAAAACATACTTGGTTGTGCCATCGCGTCGCCGCTGCGCTTCGGGAATGCCTAGCCCAAATTCAATTATTGGTTGTGAGTGAAACGGCTGACGCAGTTCAACATTAAAGGTGGCGGCATAACGTTCCTCCATTTCATAAGTATGAATATTCATACTGGTAGCAATACTCTGGAATAATTCAATTCTGGCAAAAGAATGAAGTTTGCGCTCCGCAAAAATATTCCGAGTATTCCGTTCGATCAAATGGATACGTTCCGCAAACTGTTGATTGATCCATTCCGGGATTTTTATCGGGCGGCGGCGAAATTGGCGTAGAACGCGCTTGATGGACGGTGACACCAGCGGTGAAATGCCCCGACGCAACAGAGAATAACGAAGAATATCCATCAAATTATCATCACTGGCCTGTGTTTCAGCCCGCAGGTAGCGAAAAAGCGTCAGCCATTGGAAATTTCGCAATAGGTCAGCCGGACAATAATTGCTGCCGGTAAACCATTCGTCGCCACCGGCACCGGTCAGCAGGACGCTGAAGCCTTTTTCGCGGGCCAGTTGATACAGCGCATCGCCCATCGAGCCATTTGGGTAATTGGGGATGTACTGATATTGACGCGCCTGCTGGTAGGGGTCCGGGATTGGATGCTGGCGGGGTTCAATCAGATTGGCTTTCAGGTTCCATTTGTCGACAACATCCCGAATATAGTGGGTCTCATCAAAATCAGTGCCCGGAAAGGACATCGAAAACACTTCAAAT
This sequence comes from Phototrophicaceae bacterium, assembly GCA_965223835.1. Lineage (GTDB taxonomy): Bacteria > Chloroflexota > Anaerolineae > Aggregatilineales > Phototrophicaceae > CAVYXZ01. The sequence continues at coordinate 451,098 of OZ245022.1, read as the reverse complement.
TGCTGGCGCTGGCGATCATTGAGTAGCGGCACGGCGACGCTAACCACGCTGGACGAGTCCAACCCGCCGCTGAGATCCGAACCCAGTCGACCATTGACGCGCAATTGACTCTGGACTGCCTGCTGGAACACTTCTCGGAAATGCTCGGCGTATTCAGCATCAGTGCGATAATGAACATCTTGAATCGAGTCCAGGCCCCAATAAGGCGACAACTGCACGTCGTCGCGGGTAACAATCAAAGTATGAGCCGGGGGTAAGCGAAAAATCCCTTCATAGAGGGTCTCATCGCGGCTGGACATGGAGTAAGTTAAATAATCGGCGACGCGCCCTTCGTTGGGGACTTTAGGAACACCTTCAACTTCGAAGAATGGGGGAAACTCCGACGCCCAAACAAATTTGGACCGGTCACGGTAGTAAAAAAAGGGCTTCCAGCCTGCCATATCACGGGCGCAGAAGAGATGTTGCTGTCGAGCATCCCAGATCGCAAAAGCGAATTCGCCGATGATTTTCTGGGGACATTTTTCGCCCCAGTGCTGATAGGCCTGCAGGATCAAATCGGCATCGGTGCAATCTGCGGCTTCAGCCGGTTGCAAACCCAGCATGGTCCGCAGCTCTTCACGATTATCCACCCGGCCATGAAGAGTCAGACATAGGTTTTCGGAGCGATCAATCAGCGGCTGTTCTTCACCGACACTTTCCGGCGTGGTCCAGCTATGAAAAGTAATGAGGCCGATTGCCTTATTGGCCCAGTAGCCGATGCCATCCGGGCCACGATGGGTAATGGGTTGAGCCATCCGTTCCAGAAACGCTTCATCAACGGGCGCATCGTCAAGATTCCATAGGCCAGCGATGCCGCCCATCAGTGACTGGCTTTCTTGCGGGCAATAAATGTCGCCAGGGTGGTGTAGGTAGCATGCACATCCGGCCTATCATTCAAAATATTGCCATAATATTCGATCCAGGCATGCGCCGCCAACGAATCGTGAACTTTCTGCGCATGATTGACGCCGATATACAGTTGGCAATCAATACCGGTGGACCGCAGCAGCCGCCATAACACCAGTGAACGGGCGAGACAGGTAAAGGGTAATGGTAGTCGCGCCGCCACTGCGTTCACCAGAACGGCGATGTGTCTGGCCCGGTGTAACAGCCTCGAATCATATGGAGCTTCTGCCTCACCAGCCATAAGACCAAACCAGCGGCTGACGCGCTGAAAGCCAACAACAGGGAGGATGAATGATACCAGCAATAATAGCCCGACCACTTGTGGCAGGAGCCACCAACCTTTTTCAATTTGTTGCAGGCGCGACATGTTAGCGATCAACGACTTCAAGCAATCCATCCTGTTGTAAATCATTAATCAACGTCTCGAGGTCGTTCTTGAGTTGGTCCAATTCGACATCATATTCGGCATGCAGTTTTTCCAATGACGCTTGAATCGTCGGCGTCGTGGTTAATGTCGTCCACATTGCGGCACCCACGGCATCAAGGCCATAATACTGTTCATTATCCAGATTCAGAATGACCAGCTCATCACCAACTTCGCGGGCCAACACATGATCCGGGACCGTTATTCGCGCATTATCGAAATCCATTCAACCGCCCTCTAGCTCAGTTGATTGCAAACATATTGAGAACGCAACACCAACCAGCCGTTGCCATGAACAGCATGAATGGGGCGTATGTAGTATTTTACTCGAAAATGGAGATTAGCGTTTTAATCAAAGCGGTGGGGTAGAATCGTTGAGCACGTGTGGGCCATATTCGCGGCGGATGCGAGCTTCCCAGTGATGGAGGATGATCCGGGCATTTTCAAGCAAAGCAGTATCAACATGGGGTTGGCGCGCCAGGCGCTGCGTTTCCCGACGGATGATCGCCTGGGCATTTTGTCGCTGCGCCAGCATAAAGTCGAGTTTCACCAGATGCTCCTGCAACCTTTGCTACTGATTTATGTTCAGTTTAGCATCAAGCAATCGAAAAAGACTCTGAGTAATATTTCCTAGAATGTTACAATTTTGATGCATCATCGCCGGGAAATACGCCCATCGTTCTGGTGATTTGCAATGCACATTGACCGTAGGGCAATATATCAGGGTACAGTATACAGACCAGTTTAACTTTCTTCATCAATCAGTGCCGCCAACATCCCTGCTCCAATCGCCTGCCATTCTGATTGTCTTCCTTGCTGGAGCGCACGATCATACGCAGCGGTGGGCATTAAATCAACTATTTTTTCCATGATTTGTTGAGCACTTTCCACGCTGGATTGGTCACTGAGCGAATGGTCGCTGACGATGGTCAGGCCACTGAGTGCCGCTTCGAACTTTTCTTGCTGGACAAGTAACTCAGCAAGCGCCACCAGCGCCCGCAATCCAGCCTCCACCATCGACTTTTCAACAGCCAGATCAAGACAGGCCTTCAAATGCGCGTGAGCAGCCTGGTATTGGCCCTGTAACCCCAGTACTTTGCTGAGGCTAACCAGACTAAACGTCACGTCATAATCATTTCCGTCTTCGCGGTTGAGCGCCAGGCTCGTTTCCATAAGTTGCTGGGCACGGGGATAATCTTGTTGAAGCAAGACAATATCGCCCAGGTCGTTGAGGGTGACCGCCATCAGCCAGCGCTGGTTAATGGACTCAGCGACCGCTCGGCTGGCTTCCAAATTTTGCAGGGCTTCGTCGAGCTGGCCCAACTGTTGATAGACGAGGCCGAGGTTCCTGAATGCCGCCGCAATAATCATTTCATCGCCCAGATCCTCAGCGATAGTCAACAGGCGTTGCAAATAGTCCAGCGCCAATTCCATCTGCCCTAAGCGGCGGGCGTTAATGCTCATATTGCTCAAGAGCATACACTCGCGCCAGCGATCTTCATGCTGCCGCGCCAGCGCCAGCGTTTGCTGATATTGTTGCTGACCGACCTGGGCATCGTCACGCATCGAATAGATATTGCCCAGTGTCAGATTACCGTGAACCGTATCGGCTTCTCGTCCCGCCGCTGTAAACAGTTGGATACTGCGCAAGGCGCTGGCTTCGGCTTCATCCCAGCGGCCCAGTCGCCATAGCAACGTACTGTTGCCACCTAGTAACGCGCCCAGGACGACAGTGGGCGCATCCGGCCACTGGTCAAGCGCCATCGCAAACAGTTCGTAACCTTCCTGACAACTATTGCGCATCTCGAAGTAGTACCAGATAATCGCCAACTGCTCCAGCGCGGTAGCCCGCTGGTTGCGTACCGCCCACGACCAGGCCGACCGAATGTTATCCAGTTCACGATCCAGTGCAGACAACGCCAGTTGTTGGTCACAGGTCTTCAACAGATCGCCCCACAGCGCTCCATACTGCGCATAATAATCACAATGACGATCACGGAGCAGGGCCACCGCCTGTCCACCAGCAAGCTGTTCTTCGCCATATTGACGCAGCAGTTCATGCTGCGAATAACGACCAGGAATCGGCGTGTGCCACAACATGGATTTATCGACCAACGCGGTCAACGTCCAGATCGAAGCACCCGTAATTTGCTCGGCGGCCTCACGCGTACAACCGCTCCGAAAAACCGACAATTGCGCGAACGTTTCGCGTTCTTCGGGTGACAGCAATTCCCAGGACTTGGTAAACACTGCCCGGATACTCCCCACCCGCGTTTCCAGAATATCGAGGCCGCGTTGAAGTTCCATTACGATGTCTTCAATTGTCAGTGCTCGGACCCAGGACGCGGCCAATTCAATCCCCAGCGGCAGTCCATCAACGAAATCGCAGATCTGAATAATGTCGCGTAGCGCGGATTCACCGGGCTTAAAGTTTGAGCGAGATCGGCTGGCGCTCTGGATGAATAAATGTACGGAGTCGGTTTCCAGCGCGTTGTCCAAAGCCGTCGGTAGGGTCATGCCGTGTAATGTATACACCGTTTCACCCATCACACCGAGCGCTTCCCGCGATGTGACCAGCATGTCAACTCTGGGGGCCGCACCCAAAATATCGGTCAGCAATTCAACTTCGGTCAGCAAATGCTCAAAACGATCTAGCAATAATAACAACCGTTTATCACGCAGGTAATCTAATAGCTGTTGCCGCCGATCCGTTTTGCCACGGGCATCCAGGTTAAGCTGACTGGTGATGGTCGCAATCACGAATTCCAATGCAGACGCCGACGTGAAATTGCCGGTATCAATCGTCCCCAACGATATAAAGTAAACGCCATCGGGGTATGCCGTCTGACGCGCCTGCGCTGCCGCCAGCATCAATCGTGTTTTGCCGATGCCCCCTGGTCCGAATAGTGTAATGAGCCGCTTTTGCGGATCATCTAACAACGCCGTGAGTTCGGCCAATTCACGGACACGCCCAACAAAGGGTGTCAGCGGCTCCGGCAGATTATCTTTAGGTGGTGGGGATTGGACAGGTTGCTCGTCAAGCAGGCCTAATTCATGGGCACGAGCCACCGCCAGGGTACGGCTGTGAACACCCAGCTTGCTGTAAATACTTTTGTTGTACCAGCGCACAGTGGTCACAGAAATGAACAATTCGTCGGCAATCGCCTGATTCGAGTGTCCGGCGGCAATCAGGCGCAAAACCTCAAGTTCACGGGGCTTGAATTCATCTAACAGCAGATTTTCGGATTGTTCCATGTTTATGTGCCCTCTTAACATCGACACCGCTAGTCAGCCCGGTTGATTATCCCCCCCACCGTACCACCCGCATAACCATCTTTAGAGAGGGTGACGAGCGATCACCTGATTACCTATAGTCTAAACATCCATTTCATCCGCAGCATCGCTTCAACGATGCGCAAACTCGCTTTAAGGAGGAGTATACAATGCAACGTATTAGTTTCGTAATGACGGTCATCGTGTTCTTGATCGTTTCTATCCTGTCACAGGCCGCCTTCGCTCAAGATGCTGACCTGACATTCACGATGGAACCCGTCAACGCCTTCGGTACGCAGGACGCCGTTGACGATGCCTTCTCGGTCGTGGTGCGCAACGGTGACGAAGTCGCGATGATGTTCCACACCAGCGATCTGATACCAGGTGACGCCGTGACAGCCTGGTGGGTGATTTTCAATAACCCCGCCGCTTGCTCGGATGGCGTTTGCAATGGCGATGACCTGCCGCAAAATGGCGGGGCACCCGACGTTCAGGCCGCAATGATCCTGGCCGATGGTCAGATTGTCGATGAGGCCGGTCAAGCCCGCTTCACTGCCCGCCTGGATGTTGCCGACACTTCAAAAGCCTATGCCTTCGAAACGGAGGGCCTCACCGCTATCGACCAGGCTGAGATTCATCTCGTGGCTCGTACGCACGGCCCGGCTCTGGAAGACCCCGACCTGCTCGCGGCCCAACTCGCGTCACTCAATGGTGGCTGTGAAAATGGTTCCGAAGCCAGTGGTCTGCCTGGCCCCAACACTTGCAGCAATGTCCTGAGTTCCATCCACATCGCCGGCGCGTAAGCACCAACCCAACGGTACAAACAGGAGCGGGGCAGTTCGTCTCGCTCCCACTTTCGATTTCTCAATTCCTCGATCAATAAGGAGCAAAAAAATGACACTCAATGGCTATGCCCGACCCGACGTTTTGGTCACGACCGACTGGGTGGCCGACCACCTGAAAGACCCGACCGTGCGCATTATCGAATCGAATGAAGATGCCTTGCTGTATCCCGCCGGGCACATCCCCGGTGCGGTCTACGTCGATTGGACCAACGATCTAAATGACCCGGTGCGCCGTGATTATCTGCGCAAGGAGGGCTTTGAACGCTTGATGGCGCGGCTCGGTGTCACGCCTGAAACAACCGTTGTCTTTTATGGCGATAAGAATAACTGGTGGGCCACCTATGCCTTCTGGGTCTTTCAGTTGTTCGATCACACCAACGCCAAAATCATGGATGGCGGGCGCGTGAAATGGTGGGCGGAGAAACGCCCCCAGAGCACCGACCTTCCCAATTATCCCACGACCGCTTACCAGGCATCGGAACGTCAGGACATCTTCATCCGCGCATTTCGTGACGACGTGCTGGAACACAGTGGTGGCGGCGGTCAACTGGTGGATGTCCGCAGCCCCGGTGAGTACAGTGGCGAAACCCTGCACATGCCCAATTACCCGCAAGAAGGGGCGCTGCGTGGGGGGCATATTCCCGGCGCGAAGAACATCCCCTGGAGCCGCGCGGCCCGCGATGATGGTACTTTCAAATCTGCTGACGAACTCCGGGACATTTATGAACGTGAGATGGGGCTGAATTCACGGCAACCGACCATCGCCTACTGCCGCATTGGGGAGCGCAGCAGCCATACTTGGTTTGTCCTGACCTATCTGCTCGGCTATCCCAACGTGCGCAATTACGATGGCAGTTGGACCGAGTGGGGCAATCTGGTCAACGTGCCCATCGAGAAGTAACCAGATTTCATGCGATATGGGGGTGCGTTCCAGTACCTCCATACGCAGTCAACAAGGAGAAAGGGAATCCCATGCTCAGACAGAAGTCACACTGGCCGTGGATTAACAATGGCAATTCCCCACCGGAAGCGCTAGCAGCCAATCCCCAGCGACGTATCCGCATCACCGAAAACGAAACCCGCAAATTGCCGCAGAATGCTCACCAAATTCGAGTCTTCGCCGGGGGTGCGTGGGTCTCATCGCTCCATACCAATAATGTTTTACACCAGGGACAATCGCTAACGCTGGGGAGGAAACATGAAGACGTGGTGGTCACAGCAGCCGGACGCCAGCCGCTGGTTCTGGAGATCATTTCATAGATCATTCAAGAGTGGGCGGAACCAATACAACCGCCCATTCTAAAGTCCAGCAGGTGAGAAAGTCCTGGTGGCGAAAATACGCTACAGAGCAGCCAGCAACTGTCGGGCATTTGCCAGACTTTGCGGTACGCCAACCGTCAGCGAATCATCATTGCCCTCATACTCCAATGAGAGCCAACCCGTGTACCCAACCCCATCGAGAATACGCAAAATCGCGGCCAGATCGACCATGCCTTCACTTACAACGGTGCCCACATATTGCTGTCCGTCCAGCCCTTCGTAGGTGTGACCGGTTTCGTCCGGTGCGGCCCGACCAAAGTCCTTGAGATGGACCAGCGCGATCAAATCCGCCAGTTCGCGGGCAGCATCGACGGGGTTTTGACCCACTAGCAAGAAATTGCCAGTATCGAGATTGGCGCGTAAGGCCGGTGAATTAACCTGCTCAATGATGGTCTTCACCTGATCGCTACGACCGGCCATCTTGCCATGATTTTCCAGCGCCAATGTAATGCCTTGTTCATGAGCGTACTCAGCTCCGGCGGCGAGACCGTCAACAATCCAGTCCATGCCCGCGTCTAATGTATAACCTTCGCGATGATTACCGCTGAAGACGCGCATGAGGTTCACATCAAGTTCACCAGCAATGTCGATCCCACGTTTTAGCTCGGCAAGCTGCTGGGCACGAGCGGTGGCGTCCGGCTGAAAGAAGTCATTGCCGACCGCATACACCGCAATTTCTAAGCCCGCATCGGCTATCTGTTGCTTGATTTCAGGTAATTCGGCTTTGACATCTCTCCAGAAATAATCGAGCAATTCAACGCCGTCGATATTCTGACCGGCAGCGAACTCGATAAACTGTTGCAGATTCATCTGCCCAGCTTTAACTTTGGCTACCACACTCCACATGCTGACACTGAGTTTCATCAATCCTGACTCCCTGCTTGCACAAATTAAGGCTAAATCGCCATCAAACTCCAGGCGGAAGCCCTAGTTTAACATTAGACGCATGAGAATTGCTGTCTGTTTTTCTGTCTTTAGGGCGATTGCATATCAAACCTTTACGGACATACGACCTTGAGCAGATAGGTGTTGTCCCAACCAGCCATTTTGCGTTTGGCGGCGATGCCCACCTTGACCGAGGTCTCTTGCTTGAGCAGGTTGAGGGCCATGTGGCGCAGAACCGCCATATTCTGTGGGGCATGATCCTTACGGATGCGTGACTCGTCCTCCCGAAAAGCGATGTCGAGCACCCAATGTAAGCCGTTTTCGATCTGCCAGTGCTCTCGAATACGCTTGAGGAAGGCGTGTGCTGAAGCCGACCAACTACTGATGAAGTAGCGCACCGAGACCTCGGTTTTCTTCGGTGTGATGCGAACGGTCAACAGTTTCACCAGCGTCGTCAACTTCGGCCAGACACCGCCTCGTCGTAGATAGGTGCGATAATCCGGTTCCGATACGACCCAACACTGGCGTATTTCACAGCGGTCATGCCCCTCAGACCCCTGTTTGGCGGTGTCAAAGGCGACAGCGGCATAGTTTTCGGCTTCAAATCCATCGAAAAGCATCACCATGTCTTCATACAGTGTGCCTTGGTTCGCTTTCACTGGCAGAATGTAGTCTGCCTGGGCTTTGACAATCTTCTGGGCGATGTCGCTGTGGGTTCCCATCGCATCAATGGTCACGAGACACCCGGTGATTTCCAACACCGAAAGCAGTTCAGGGATCGCCGTGATTTCATTCGATTTCTCATCGACTTTCGTCTGCCCTAATACCATCCGGTTTTCTCCTGCCCAAGCGCTGACCATCCAAATCCCGTCGCGTTCATGCGGCTTATCTTGGCTGCGCCGCAGCTTTTTGCCATCCAGAGACACCAATTGTCCTGCTGTCAGCTCACAGATATGCTGTGTCCAGGCAATAAACTGAACTTGGAATTGCTCGGCATCCAGCCAACGAAAGACCCGCCCGAACGTGTCGTGTGATGGAATCCCGTTTTTCAAATCCAGAAATGTGCCTAACCACGCCTGCTTGGCCTTGCCATAGCATTCAATATCCACCCAGGTATCGGCACCACAGATGACACCCAATATAGCAATGGTGATGACATTGATGAGTGGATGCTTCTGGTTCTTTTCAATGCGTGGATCGTCCAGTTCCGCAAAGTATGCGAGTATACTCGTCTCTGGCAGCATGGCAGTCCCTTTTTTGACTACCATTATCCTTCATTGAGATTTGATATGCGATTGCCCTATTCTGTCTTTGATTGGGAACATCGTGCTGCAGAAAAACGTTTCTCAAAAGAATGAGATAATTTGAGCAAAATTTGCGCAGTTATGAACCTTCTGGCAATTAATCCCCCGCTTTTGTCTCGGCGTTCATGCGTCGATTCACCCAGCGGCGCACCAACGCCAATGTCCACCGTGCCCCAATCACCATTGCGGCAGCCGCAGCATTAAATGCCACATCCCGCAGATCATAGACGCGGTTGGGCAAAATGGATTGAATGCCTTCATCAAGCCAGCCAAAAAATACCGATATAAGCAGGGCAAGAATGGCGGGAGCCGGAACCCGACGACCATTTCCTTGTCGTTCACTCAAGGCTTCATGCACCAGAGCCGCTACCAGACCGTACTCGAACAAGTGAGTACGCTCCTCCAGGGTTCCTATTCTGAGCCAAGCAGCCACATAAATAGCCAGGATGCCAAAGCCTACAGCGATCTCGGCACGACCCGGACGCTGCCTAATAAATAAAACCGCGACCACGATTACCACCACAAACAGCACGAAGAACAGCGTGTCTCGCAGATCGTTACGTGCGCGGAGAGCAGCCGCTATCGCTGGGACCTGGCCCAAAGTAGCGTAAATGCCAACCAAAACTATAGTTAGCCACATCCAAAGCCGACGCTCTCGATTAGAACTGAAGAAAGACATGATCGTTCAAACAAGCGCTAAAATTGCATTTTTGGATTCCTAAAAGCTATAACAAATGCAGCAGTGAAACGATGCGCGTCCCGAGAGCGAAAGCGCCGCTATCCTCTTCCCCGTACCTGAAGCAGTATGTTCTGGATAGTTTTTAGCAGGTCTGGGAAACCGCCACGATATGCCCATGCTACTTAGCCGCCGATGAGACCCTCCAGTTCACTATTCCAGGTCAATGCCAGAAATCAGTACAATAGAGATCAGAGAAAATTCAGTTATGAGCAAAGATTGCAGCGCGTGTTTCGTTTAGTTATGGACTAGGCGGCTTCCTGCTGAGCCAGGTAGCGTAGATAATCCTGCAGTACCGTACCGCCGCCCAGTCGATGAATGCCCGCCAATATCTGTGTCCGATGATCGGTCGCATGATTGATGATTTGCAACAAGACGTCACGCAGTTTTAAAATCGGCACCGGCAAGAAGTCGATCTCGATTTCTTGCTCCAGATCTGCATCGGTGAGCGTGGTCAGATAATCGCGCATTTCTTCCTCAAGCGCGTCCCATTCTTCCCGTAGTTGGGCCAGGGTCGGGAAGGACGATGCTGGCAGAAACTCTACCTCGCCATGCCACAGGTAATTGATCCACAGATTCTCAATGGTCACCATATGAACCAGTTGCGAATGCACCGAGCCGATTGAATATTGGAGATCGGTATGGCGCTGTTCGTCGTCCAGCTTCACAGCACATTACCACATCTGATAATTGGCCTAGTACATATAATCAAATAGTCGCACAAAATCCTGAATAGTCATGCTGATCTCCTGTGTCCCGAACCCATAACCAGGTCGGACTGCCAACAATTGATACCTTCATGCTAAACGTTGACGCAACGTCAAACACAAGTCGAAATCGACGATTATTATCATATACTCATCTTTGAGCGGGTATTATAGGCTTGTCCGTAGTTAACAAAGTAAAGTTGCATGGGATAGAGCGGGTCGACCACTGAGGCGATTGAGCCATATCCCCCAATTAAAAGCGGCGGTAGCCAGCGCAACGCGAGTGTATTGCCCCAGACGAGAATGCGGGCGCAAGCGTTTCACGGCAAACACCTCACATAGGACAGCAAAGGTCGTCTCAACGGCCTGGCGCATGCCGCGAAACCAGTGGCACCAACTACGGGGTAACCCAGCGGATTGCGCTTTACCGGATGGTTCGGTGAGTACCTGGACTGCGTAGGTGGAGCGCCAGTGATTGTGCCACCGGAAACCGTTGAAGCCTTTGTCTGCCAGATAGGTTGCACACCGTTCGCCACCTGCCAGCAACGGATAAACGAGGCTTGGACGTTGCATCTGCCGCCAGGGTCGCCAGGGATCGGGTGATAAAAATTGATAGTCCCCCTGCCGCTGGGCGATCAAGGCTTGTAACATGCCCCGATCATCCACATTCGCCGGACCGATTAGCCAACCAGTGATTACATGATCGGTGGTCACGCTCAGCAGCAATTGATCCCCCCAATACTTTTGTCCATGCGTTCCGCCATGGCCCCACGTTCCCCACCACAGCCAATGCCCGGATTGGTTTACCTGCGCGTTAGCACAACCGGGCAGCGGTAGACAATCCACGACCTCATATAGCGGTGCTGCGGCTGCCAGGGCCGCTGCCAGCGCCTGTTGGAGTTTGATAATCGCTGCCCACAAATGTCGCACCCGTTCATTGTAGCGACTGCGTTCCAGCATCTGTGGAAACCAGCACCGTCCAGCTCCTAGCATATATCGGACTACCCCCCGCTCCGATTGCCAGGGCACGCCGTAGCGCCATTGTCCCGCAATTGCCACCGTCAGCACCTCGCTGTCACTCATTTTCGGTTGCGGTCCATGGTGTCTTGCCATGTGTTCTGCCATTTCCGCTTTGTACCAATCATCAATCCACACATATAATGCTGTCATGAAGGTATCCAGGTCCATCGGTTGCTCCCTTTGGGTTAGAGCTTAGGATTGTAACCTGCTCTTGGATACCTTCCTCTTTCTTCTACGGACAAGCCTATTATGTCCATCCAATTTGCGGGCACGGTATTATTGAGGCTGATCTAAAGCTGCCAGACACCAGTCTCACGCGTATCATAGCCGGGCTGGTGGGCGAGTAGCACTTTGAAATTATCATCCTGCAAACAGTCAAGCAACACCTTCACGCCAGCGTGTTCCAGGTATTCTGCCGGGATGCAGAGGTCGTAGCGTTCCCAGCCCACCGGAATAAACGACAGATCGAGCGCCAGCGCGGCACTGCGAACACCCAGTCCACAATCGGCCACGCCCGAAGCGACGGCAGCGGCGACTGCTAGATGCGTGTACTCCTCGTGATCGTAACCAGACACGTTATCAGGGCTGATCCCGCGTTGGTTCAGTTCATAATCAAGCAGCAGACGCGTGCCCGCCCCGCGCTGCCGGTTAACAAAACGCACGCGAGTCAAATCGGCTAATGATTCAATCCCCAACGGATTACCCGCTGCGATCATCAGCCCCTGTTCCCGGTGCGCGAACGTTACCAACCGTACCGGCAGGGCGGGCAGATACTCGCTGATGTAGCGAAGATTGTACTCACCGGTATCAGGATCAAGTAGATGAATCCCCGCCAGATGCGCTTCCTGACGCCGTAAAGCGACCAATCCGCCCAGCGAACCCACATTGGCTGAAACCAACCGTTGCCCGCGCTCAGCCATCGTTTGCGCCAGCAGGTCTAACATCGGGTCATGGCTGCCCAGCGCCAACACGCTTTGCGCAATCTCGTCGAGTGGACGATATAAACGTACATCAATCGACTGACTTGAGTCGGTTCCTTCGCTGAAACGGGGGATATGCGCCAGGCCGTCGGCGCGGACCAGCGAGGTAATTACACCGGCACCACGGCTGAGCGGTGCTGCCAGCAAACGATCGCCGACCTGCGCGACTGTGACCCGAACAAATTCATCGTCTCCCGTCGGTGAAACCAGTTTACGCGTCAACGTCGCTTTGATCGTCTCTAGCTGTGCCAGCCGCTGGCCTAACCAGTGCGCGATCAGTGGTTGAATGAAAATTTCGCCGGTCAAGGCGGCGCTTACTGGATAGCCGGGAACACCGATAACAGGAACATCATCCACGATGCCGATAATCACCGGATGGCCCGGCCTGACTGCAACCCCATGCACGAGCAATTTGCCCATGTCCTGGATAACAGCCCCCGTAAAATCTTTGCTACCGGCTGAGGAGCCTGACAGAATCAGAATCAGATCCGGTTTGTCGCTAATCGCTTGCTGCAATCCCTCTCGCAGTCGCTCAAGATCATCCGGTATGACATCCTTAACCTGGGCTTGACCACCCGCTTCAAGCACTTGCGCGTGCAAAACGAGGCTGTTGTATTCGATAATCTGTCCGGGTTCCGGTGGTTGCCCCGGTGGAATGAGTTCGCCGCCAGTGGGGATAATGCTGACCTGTGGTTGCCGGCGCACCATGACTTCAGCGTAACCACAACCGGCCAATGCCCCCAGATCAACCGGGCGCAGGCGATGATTGGCAGGCAGTACCAGTTCGGTTGCAATCATATCCTCACCCAGCGCTCGGACATGATGCCAGGGCGTGACGGCGGCGCGAACGGCGATGTGTCCGGCATTATCAGCCTGCACATTTTCGACCATGATGACGGCATTGGTCGCTGCTGGCAGCGAATCGCCGGTGTTGACCGGGTGCGCTTGCTGCCCGATTTCGAGCCATACGGGGCGCGTCTCGGTCGCGCCGAAGGTGTCTTCTGCCTGGACCGCATAGCCATCCATCGCGGCAGCATGATAATGGGGTGATGAAAGACGGGCATAGACAGCATCAGCAGTGATCCGGCCCAACGCTGCGGTGAGTGGCACCCGCTCACCGGGCACGGGCGACCAGCGCTCGAGCTTGCGCAATGTGGTTCCCAGCCGATTACGGGCTTCATCCAGTGGGATGTCTTCCAGATAAATGTTGCGTTCACTCATGCCAGCCGCTCGACTTCAACAACACTTCCGGCTTTCAGACCATTACTGTTCAGCGGCACTTCGACCAAGCCAGCCGCGTTCACCAGCGTATAAATGAGATTGGACTTGCCAAACACCGGCTCCGCTGACCAGCCGTCACCATTGGCGACCAACCGAACCGGGACCGTATCGAGACGGCCAGTCGTTGAGGGAATATTGGCAGTGAGCGTAGCACGAAGCGTGGACGTCGAGGATGGCACGTCGCCAAGCATTTTCCTGACGACCGGGACCACAATCTGCCGGGCCACCAGCAACGCCGACACCGGGTTGCCGGGAAGACCAATTACTGGCTTGCTATCGCACACTGCCAGGATCGTGGGCTTACCGGGCCTGACCGCCAGTCCATGCTGCAGGACGCCCGGCGCACCGAGGCAATTGATAACTTCACGGGTGAGATCACGACTGGAAACCGAACTTCCGGCGGTCAACACCAGCACATCATTTGACTCCAGGCCAACTTGCGCATGGGTCGTATAATCTTCCAGGGTATCGTGGGCAATACCCAGCAAATTCGGCTGACCTCCGGCCTGCTCAACCTGTGCCGCCAGGGTATAGGCATTAGTATCGCGAATTTGTCCTGGGGCAGGTGTTTCATCGGGCATGACGATCTCATCACCACAGCTTAAAATGCCCACACGCGGACGCGCGATCACCGCAATTTCAAGCACACCAACCGCCAGCAGACCACCAATATCCGGAGGCCGCAGTTGATGACCGGCGGGCAAGATGATCGTATCTTGCTGGACATCCTCACCGATCTCGAGCACGTTCTCCCCCGGCGCGACCGGGGCCAGCACCTCGATCTGCTGCTCACTCAGCGTTTGGGTCTTTTCGATCATGACCACTGCATTGGCTGCGGGCGGCAACATGCCACCAGTGTGAATTTCAATAGCGGTATGGGGTTCAATTGGCTGTGTGGCCTGCGCACCCATCGCCACCTGACCGTTGATCGTGAGCAGCGCCGGGAGGGATTGTGATGCACCAAAAGTGTCCGACGCTCGGACTGCGTAACCATCCATCGTGCTGCGGCGAAATTCGGGCAGATTGATGGGTGCCATGACTGGAGCTGCCAGCACCCGCCCCAATGCCTGACGGGGATCAACCGTTTCGGTCCGAACCGGAACATCCCAATGTTCAAACAGCAAATCCAGTGCCTCGGCTACTGGCTGGACGTTGAAGAATTCAGCGGTGGAACTCATCAGGGTGCAAGATCCGCTAACTGCTTGGCGGCGTCAAGGTCGTTAGTTGCCGACGATAAACCCAGACGCTGGGGGTGCGTGTAGACGCGCATACTGCCGCGCCGCACGTAGCCAACAATGCAAATTTGCCATGCTTCCGCCAATCGGATGGCGGTACTGGTGGGCGCGGTCCGGCTGACAACAACCGGAATCTGCAACCGGCGGGCCTTGCTCAGCATCTCCGAACTGATGCGCCCGCTGGCAAGCAAAATACAATCCTTTGTGTCGATACCCGCCTGCAACGCTTTCCCGGCGATTTTATCCACCGCGTTATGACGACCCACGTCCTCCGCGCTGGTGAGCATCTGTTCAGCATCTCCCAAAATGGCTGTGTGGACACCGCGCACGGCGTTATACAATTGCGCCGCACCCTGTAGATCACGCATCCGCTGAAAGATAACAGTTGGCGTCGTTTGAAATTCGCTTGCCAGTGCCGGATAGGAGTCGGTGAGATATTGCAGGGTGATCCCGCCGCCGCAGCCGGATGTCAATACCAACCGCCGGGGCAGCTTCACATCGCTATGAGTCAGCAATACATCGACAACAGTCCGCACCAGATTGGCCTGCACGAGACCCACTTCATTAATTGAGTCGATGATTCCCTCAGTGTACAAAAAGCCTACCGCCAGTGCCTCCTGGTCAATGGGGCTGCACATCAACGCCGCCAGTTCCTGCCCGTTGACATAAATGTCGATCATCGCTTCTTCGATCACGCCGCCCGCAACTTGCTCTGCTTGATCGCCTTCAATAACCCAATAGTGGTAGGGCAGTGCGCCGGGTGGTTGCTCAGTCATTGGTCGCGTCGTCCTGATTTTTGCGACGCCGGGGCTGGCGCGTCATCTGCCGAATCTCGTCTGGACCCAATCCCTGTTCCAGGCCCCATTCCGCTTTGGGTTTGAGTGCTCCCGTCGGGCACACGCCGATGCATTGCCCGCAAAATACACATGGCGATTCAGTCATGGTGATGTCAAACGCGGTTGCAACCTGCGTGTCATAGCCACGTCCGGCCAGCGTCAGGGCGAAGGTGTATTGCGCGTCTTCAGCGCATACCTGGACACAGCGCCAGCACAACACGCACTGACCATAATCGCGCACATAAAATGGATTGTCATCAATCAAGGCGTGATCGCGGGGCGTGGCATCCGGGAAGCGGGTCGCATCTACGCCATAATCAGCCTTCATGGCGGCGATTTCCGGCGCTTCGTTCAGGTCAACAGCGGAGTCGAGCATTTCCAGAATGGTGCGGCGACTGCGTTCCACCCGGTCGTTGCGCGTTTCAACACTCGCTTCGTTCTGACACTCCGCAACACACGCCGGTTGCAGCAGACGCCCACCATTTACATCCACCACGCAGATGCGGCACAGACCGTTGGCAGTCGTCGCCTCGTGATAACAAATGACCGGGACATCCTTACCCAGTTGACGCGCCGCTTCCAGCAGCGTCGTACCGGCGGGGACGGTGATTGTTTCGCCATCAATGGTGAGGGTGATCGTTTTTTCGATCATATTTTGCCTCCACACCGGATGGTCAAACCATCCGGCAACATTGCCCTGGAAGCCCGCTGAACCGGGCTGACACGAATTGCCACAAATCAGGCCCCTTCAGGGGTCTTCCGATATTCACTAGCCAGACGGCTTCAAGCCTCTAGCCTTAGCAACCCTTTGTCCATTGCACTCAGGACCGCGGAAGCCGCCGTTTGGCCCAGCCCACATAACGAGGCTTCGGTCATGGTCCAGCCGATGTCATTTAGACGTTCGGCATCACCTGGCAGCGGGTTGCGCTGTAGAATCTCCAACTGGCGCTGCGTACCCAGTTGACAGGGGAAGCACTTGCCGCAGCTTTCATGCTGGAAAAAGTGCGCCAGCCGAACCAGCACATCCCGCAAATCAACCGTGTCATTGAACACCATAATCGCGCCGGAGCCGAAGGTGCTGCCGATGCCGCGTAAATCCTCAAACGTTAACGGCACGTCGAGTTGATCGGGCGTTAAAAACGTACCGGCGGCACCGCCCATCAGCACGGCCTGCAACGTGCCCGTGACGCCGCCGCAGAAGTTATCAAGAAAATCGCCTAATGCGATGCTGGGTGAAATTTCATAGACTCCCGGCTGCTGCACGTGTCCGCTCACGGCAACGAGTTTGGTGCCGGTACTTTGCTCCGTGCCAAATTGCCGGAACCAGTCGGCTCCATTCGAAATAATCGACGGGACCGCGCACAGTGTCTCGACATTGTTGACCGCCGTCGGTTGACCGAATAATCCGGCTTCGGTAGGATAGGGCGGCTTGATTCGCGGAAAACCGCGCTTGCCTTCGATGGCTTCAAACAGGGCCGTCTCCTCACCACAGATATACGCCCCGGCTCCGCGCCGAATTTCGATCTGGAAGGAAAAATCCGTGCCCAGAATATGCTCTCCGAGCAGATTGGCGGCTTCGGCCTCAGCAATCGCGGCTGCGAGTCGTTGGGTTGCCAGCGGGTATTCACCGCGAATGAACAGGTAGCCCTGCCGCGCTCCAATCGCGTATGCGGCTATCGCCATGCCTTCCAACAAGCGATGGGGACAGCCTTCCATGAGGGCACGATCTTTGAACGTGCCCGGTTCGCTCTCGTCGGCATTGCACACCAGATAATGAATGTCAGCCTGCGTTTGCCGCGTGAATTGCCATTTCGTGCCGGTGGGAAACGCCGCGCCGCCGCGGCCAATTAACCCCGATTGCATGACCATCTCAATGACCGCTTCCGGGGATAGCGATAGGGCAGTGCGCAAGGCCGCATAATCACCATAGTCAGCCAGCGATTGCGCCTGTCCGGGTTGCACACCGTCCAGCAAGACCCGTGGTTGACCGTCAATGTGCGTCGCGTAATCGGATTGCGGGCTGCTATTGAGTACCATCGCGGCCTGGACAACCGGTGCAACGGCGGTTTCGCCAACGCCACGCTCACTGATGAGCGCCGCCGGTGCTCGATCGCACAACCCCAGACAGGGCGCCCGCTCAATCGTGTAACGACCATCCGCCGTCGTGTCACCGAGATTGCTGTTGAGTTGCTGGCACATAGCATCCAGCAACTGATCCGCGCCGCGCAAGGCACATACCGGATCGGCGCAGATGCGAATGATGCGCTCACCGGTGGGTTCGCTAGCAAACAGACTATAAAATTCGATCACGCCGTAAATATCAGCTTCCGGGACCCGCAGCGTATGTGAGATGGCGTGCACAGCAGCCGCGTTAATGTGACCGACCGCCGTTTGCACATCCCACAGCACCGGTAGCAGCGCTTCGCGTCCGCGCCCCCCATAAGGTTGAAGAAGTTGATCTAAGTCTGGCACCAAATTATATCCCGAATCATGCGATAGTCGGAGTATAACATGCCCTGATTAACTTGAGAAAACATCTACCCTTGCAAATAGACCGCCGACGTATCAAACGCCTCTTCCGGCGTGCCGGTGAAGCTGCCGGTATTGAACATGCTCGGTGTATAGCTCTCGTTACTGTAGGTGTAAAAAGCCATGCTCCAGGCGTCTTCGTCGCCGAAAAAGCGCAGACGGCACAGGTGAACCGGGGTATTACGTAGCCGCTCATAGTATTCTTCGCGGGTTTCCGGCCAATCTTCTGGCGGCCAGTTGTCACGCACGTCGGGTTCGGTGTAGGCATCAATGTAACAAAACTTGCCCTTAAAGCGGATTTCCAGGCGCGTGTACTTGCCAGCATAATGCGTCGCGGCGAAATCTTCAATGCGTTTTCGAATGCGACTGTGCGCCGCTTCCGGGATTTTCTTGCCACCAGAATGAGGATCGTAGACCCACTGCCGCTTCGACATTTTTCATTATTCCTTTGCGCCACTTTGCGCCTTACCGCCTGTGCGTTGAATCTTTTCTGCCGCCCGCCGCCGCGCGTCTTCGAGTTCCGCCGGGGTGTTGACATTCTGGAACGCCAGCCCATCCGGGTCCAGCGGTTGATATTCCGGTTCATCCAGATAGCGCACCCGCACATCGTCATAAAAGCTGATGACCTTGAGCCGGTTTGTATCCAGTCGGGCGCAAATCGGTTCCAGACACGCGTTACTGTAAATGGCGTGCAAGCCCTGCGGATAGCCGTCGACACGCGGCACAATCACATCGTACTGATCGCCTGCCGTGAGGTCGATCATGTAGCGCAACAGCGCCGGGTTGAGGAAGGGCATATCACAGGCGACCACCAGTGTGTACGGACTCTGACTGTGATGTAGCGCAGTGTAGATGCCACCGAGCGACCCCTTATCCGGCAGCACATCACCAAACATGGGCAGGCCGAGATGGGCGTAGTCAGCGGGCCGGTTGGTGATGAGGATGGTCTCTGCTTGGCCCAGATCGGACACGCGTTCGATGATGTGTTCGATCAGCGGCTGACCGAGAATCTCGACGAACGATTTGTCCGTGCCCATGCGCGAACTTTGCCCCCCGGCGTTGATGGCGACGGTGAGAGGTGTCATGACAATTCAATAATTGCCCTTGAGAAATCGAAACTCGGACAGGGTGATCTAATCTTCCACTTTCTGGTTGTTTTCTTCAGCAAAACCGGAAATAGGTTTTGCAATTTTCCACATTCTGACAAAATCTTCATAGAAAAATGAAAATGTTGACTCGTCCTCGAAACGTCTCAAGCGAAGAGTGGGTGCAATATTATGTCTCACGCGAAAGGCACCATAAAGAGCTAATAACTCACCATGAGGCTGTTTAGGGTCAGACATATATACTATACTTGTAGGCCCATAAGGAATTAGCCTTATTTCAAGGTTCTCTATGTCACTGAATTCCGTTATTGTATGACGAATAATTTCTGCGCCATTCTCTTTATGATGGGTAGTCGATGTCCGAAAAGCTATATTTTTCATGGTCCCAACATCATCAGGATCGCACAAGAGCATATAGACTTTAATCTTTTTCTCTGATAGGCGGTGAACCTGATAACGTATTGTGTCACCGTAACGCAGAATCAAATAAACTTCGTTCATTGAACCGTAAAGTACTTCATTTACCTCGTCATCCAGTCTCGAGCGTACTCTAAGCTTACTGTGAGGTAGCATGTGCAACTTCAGTTCCTCAAGTTTGTGACGATCTCGAAAAATGCTAATGGCTATTATTCCCAAGACAAAAGAGACTATAGAGATCAAAATATCAATCTCCACATTGCCCAAAATGCCCATAAGAAACGTCACAGCAGCAGCGACTAGAGCAAAATATATCTCAATATAGCTCCTCAAATGATTGTACAATCGTTGCATAGACACCCTAACAAATTTAATAAAGATAGAGTAACCTGAGCAAATAGTAACTCAATAGTTGTATAGTATCAAAGTACATCAATTAGAATAATATTAATGCACGTACTTGGTCGGCTCTTTGATCGCGCCACGTTCAGCGAGTGGCACATCAACACCATCGCGTTGCGGGGCATCAACCTTGCGGATGTTAACCGCCGCCATTTTGAAATCAGGAATCTTGGCACGGGGGTCAATCTTGTCCAGCGTCAGCAGGTTGGCCGCCGCCTCAACGAAATGAAAGGGCAGGAAGATGGTCCCCACCGGTGAACGCCCTGTCACCAGCACGCGACAGACCACACTGCCACGGCGTGATGTGACTTCAGCCCAGTCGCCGGAGACCATCTGCAACTCGTGAGCATCGTCGGGGTGCATCTCAATGACCGGTTCCGGGAACGCATCATCCAGCCGCGAGTTGCGCGTCATGGTGCCGCCATGCCAGTGAAACAGCACGCGCCCAGTCGTCAGGTGATAGGGATAGTCGTCATCGGGCAATTCGCTATCGGTGCCATATTCCAGTGACCAGAATTTGCCCTTGCCACGCGGGAACGAGTCCTCGAACAGATAGGGCGTTCCAGGATGATCGAGCGCTGGACAGGGCCAATGCACACCGCCTTCACGCTCCAGCCGCTCGTAATTAATGCCATAGAAATCGGGTGTCACCGCCCGCATCTCCTCCCAGATGGCCTCAACATCAGCGTAATCAAACCCGGCAGACGTCTCAACTCCGAGTAAAGTTTCCATCCGGGTTGCCAGATCACAAACAATTTGCCAATCGGGGCGTGATTGACCAACCGGGGGTAGGGCTTGCCGCACCCGCTGCACCCGGCGGTCGCTGTTGGTGAACGTGCCATCTTTTTCGGCAAAGCTGGCCGAAGGCAAAATCACATCCGCCAATTCGCCGGTTTCGTTCATGAAGATGTCGATGCAGACCACAAAATCGAGGGCTTCCATCGCGTGCTGGGCATGGGATAAATTCGGCTCACTCATCAGCGGATTTTCACCCATCACGACCATCGCGTGGATCTGGCCGGTCAACGCACCGTCAACCATTTCGGTCACGGTCAGGCCCGGTTCCGGGGACAATGCCGTGTGCCAGGCGGTTTCGAATTTGGCCTTCACGTCGTCATCATCCACCCGCTGGTAGGCGGTGTAGACATTGGGCAGGCCGCCGCTATCCGAGCATCCCTGTACGTTATTCTGCCCACGCAGCGGATTCAGACCCGTGCCCGGTTTGCCAATGTGCCCGGTCATGAGGGCCAGATTGGTCAATGACAGCGCGTTGTCGGTGCCATGTGTGCTCTGGCTGATGCCCATGCCCCAGTAAAATGCGGCGCGGTCGGCCTCGGCATACAATCGGGCCGCTTGCCGGATGTCATCAGCCGGAACCCCGCTGACCGTCTCGGCCCATTCCGGTGTAAACGGCTCCAGCGATTCAATGTAATCGTGGAAATCCTCTGTCCGCTGCGCGATAAACTGTTCATCATAGAGTTTCTCGGTCACGATAACGTGGGCCATCGCCTGAAAAACGGCAACATCGGTGCCTGGTTTCTGCCGCAGCCAGAGCGTCGCAAAGTCGGTTAACTCGATCTGGCGCGGGTCAATCACGATCAGCTTTGCGCCGTTTTGCCGCACCGCTTTCTTCAAGAACAGGCTGATGACCGGGTGCGTCTCGGTCGTGTTACTGCCGGTGACGATGAAGGTGTCCAGATGCTCCATCTCGGCGATGCTGTTGCTCATCGCGCTCGAACCAATCGCCAGTTGCAGGCCAGTGACGCTGCCCGCATGACACAGCCGCGCACAATGATCGACATTGTTGGTCTTGAGTACAGCCCGTACCCACTTTTGAAAAACATAATTGTCTTCGTTGGTGGCCTTCGCACAGGCATAGGTCGCGATGCTGTCGCCGCCGTGTTGGCGCTTGATCGCCGCCAGCTTCTCACTCACCAGCGTCAGCGCTTCATCCCAGGTTGCTTCCCGAAACTGTCCGGGGCCGCCGTCTCGAATCAAGGGCGTTTTCAGACGACGGGGGTGGGTGGCGAAGTCCAGGCCAAAACGACCTTTAACGCACAGATTGCCATAATTCGGCGCCGAATCGAAGGGCGCTTCTACCCGGTAAATCAGGTTATCTTTGATCTGTAAGTCCATCTGACAACCGACGCCACAGTAGGGGCAGGTGGTGCGGATCTGGTGGTCAGGCGTAAGTGTTTTAGTCATTATTGCTTTCTCGACAAACAATTTTATGGATGATTATACTCTAGATCACTGTCTCGACACTTGGTATCTTCACATTCGTCAGGTAGCATAAGGCGGGTACAACCGTACAACACCTTTTGAAGTTTGTTGATGATGACTTAAAAGTATGATTCAGGCTATACGCGAAACCCCCATCTTGATGTATCACAGCATTTCGGACACAGCGAACAGCGAATTTGCTGATTTCATCGTGCCGCCCGCGCGGTTCAAGGAACAGATCGAGTATTTGGATGCCGAGGGCTACACAACCCTGACGGTAACGGAATTGGCAACTGCCATTATCGAAGGGCAGTCATTACCCGAACGCCGGGTCCTCCTCACATTTGATGACGCCTTTGTCGATTTCTCCACCCAGGCATTACCGGTGTTGGAGCGTTTTGGCTGTCGGGCAACGCTCTATATTCCCACGGCCTATGTCGGGAAGACGAGTCAGTGGATGGCGACTATCGGTGAAGGCGATCGTCCTATCTTAGATTGGGATTCACTTAAACAACTCCCAGAATCTATTGAATGTGGGGCACACAGTCACACCCATCCCCAAATGGACTTACTCAACCGGGCAGATGCCCACGAGGAAGTCTTTTTATCAAAAAAAATCGTTGAATCAAAACTTGAACGCACGATCCACAGCTTTTGCTATCCACACGGTTTCTCTAACCGTATGGTACGCCGGCTGGTTCAAGCCGCGGGCTTTACAGCGGCCTGTGCCGGATTGATGCCGACCGATGACCTTTATGCACTGCCGCGATTACTGGTGAAGCCAGACATGGATGTCACGCAGTTTAGCCAATTGCTTGCCAGCAAACCCTCCATGGCCGAGCGCCGGCTGCGTCCGGTAGCGAGTGTCGCGTTCAGATTGGTTCGGCAGATGCGTCAGCACACAAATTAACGTTTATTAATATTATTACAACTGGTACGTATGAATTTTGTTACTCATTGACAAAATAATTACAACTTGTGTAATATTCCTGCAAATAAATTTTAGGCTCCTGTTAGTTACGGTCAATAAGATTTCGTGAAAATTGTAAAAAGTCCTGTAGTTTCAACGACTGAATCTACTCCACATCGCTCCTTTGAAAGTGGAGAAGTGATTGCTGTCAAATAACACCTTTCATCTGATCTTATGGTGAAATTGTCAGGTGTGAGCTGGCTCTCTAGCTCTGGTTTTCAGGACTAAGCAAGTTGTCCATGTTGTCACTTAACACAACAACATGTTCAGACCACTCAGTATGAAGTGGTGAGGTTCAGAGCGGCATCAGTTATCGACCGGAAGTTTTAGAGGCTGGATTGAAAATTGTTTATTTCACACCCCCAAAATAGTCCTAAAGTAAGCGTCGTTATCCCCGCCATGAACGAGGTAAACAACCTGCGGTTCGTGCTTCCGGGTATCCCAATCTGGGTGCATGAAGTGTTGTTGATTGACGGGCATTCCGCCGATGGAACCATTGAAGAGGCCCGCCGCCTGTATCCCAACATTCGGGTCCTGACCCAACAGGGCAAGGGCAAGGGTAGTGCCCTGCGCACCGGGTTCAATAATGCCACGGGCGACATTATCGTGATGCTGGATGCCGATGGCTCCATGTCGCCCGAAGAAATTCCGGCCTATGTCGGTGCTTTGATGGCGGGTGCTGACTTTGCCAAAGGATCGCGTTTTGTTCATGGCGGTGGAACCGATGATATGGAATTCCACCGGTACTGGGGCAACCAGTTTTTCGTCATACTGGTCCGCGTTCTATTTGGTGGCACTTATAGCGATTTGTGCTATGGCTATTGCGCATTCTGGAAATACGTGCTGCCGATGCTTGACCTGGAGTCTGAAGGTTTTGAGATTGAGACTGAGGTTTATTCTAAAGCTTTGCAGATTGGTCTCAAAGTAACCGAAGTGCCCAGTTTCGAATATCAGCGCCGGTTCGGTAAAAGCAATTTGCGGGCCTTCCCGGATGGCTGGCGCGTACTCAAACAAATTTTTCACGAATATACTAATCGGTTGCCCGGTTCCAAAAGCTTATTTGACCGGTTTCGGGGGACTGATGACCCGTTTACGCCCGCAATGAATCTGCTCCGAGAAGAAGCAATGCACCTTTACCGCCAGCGGCCCTATCTTTCGGCTCAGGCATATGAACACGCTGTCGAGTCGATAAAGGCCACCAGCAAGGTGCTGCTTGACCTGGAAACAGCAAATCCAGTCGTGCGCCAGCAACAGGCCAAGCAAATCAAATATGCTGACGATATGTGGACGTTTCTGGAAGCTGATGCAACGGTATCTTGAATTCCAGCGGGTTCAGGGAATCAACAACGCTGACATTAAAACAAGCCTGAGTCTGAGAATGGAGTTTGCATGGCATCCGATATTTCCGTCGTGATTTGCGCCTACACTGAAGAGCGATGGGATGAGTTGTTGGCTGCTGTACACTCTGTCCAGCAACAGTCGCAACCACCGCTTGAGATCATTGTCGTAGTCGATCACAACCC
The DNA here is from genome assembly GCA_965223835.1 of Phototrophicaceae bacterium. Classification (GTDB taxonomy): domain Bacteria; phylum Chloroflexota; class Anaerolineae; order Aggregatilineales; family Phototrophicaceae; genus CAVYXZ01. The sequence goes on along the minus strand of OZ245022.1, from coordinate 426,137 downwards.
GGAACTCCTCAACCGATTACGCACTGCATTACCCGACATCAGGGCCATTGACAACACGGCATCGGTCGGATTATCTGGCGCACGCAACACCGGGATTACCGCTGCCAAAGGCCAGAAGATTGCGTTTCTCGATGATGATGCCACCGCTGACGCCGACTGGCTGAAATTGCTGGGCGATTGGTGCAACCAACCTGATGTCATGGGGGCAGGTGGCAAAGCCGAACCAGCCTGGCAGGGAAGTTTTCCGCGCTGGTTCCCCAAAGAATTTTACTGGGTGATCGGTTGCAGCTATAAGGGCATGCCAACCACTGCTGAACCGGTGCGCAATCCCTTCGGTTGTTCAATGTGCATCGAGCGCAAGGTGTTTGAAGTCGTGGGCGGCTTTCGTGAGGATGTTGGTCGCGTGGGGAAAATCGCACTTGGTTGTGAAGAAACCGAACTCTGTATTCGGGTACGCCAGCGGTGGCCCAATGCCATTTTCATGTATGAACCAAAGACAGTTATCAATCATCAGGTGCCCGACCAGCGCACCCGGTGGGCATATTTTCGGCAGCGCTGCTTTGCCGAAGGGTTTTCGAAAGCCCTGATCTCACAATTTGTCGGGTCGAATGATGCACTGTCTGCCGAACGTACTTATACCATGCGCATCCTGCCGCTGGGCGTGCTGCGTGGTTTGCGTGATGCGTTCCTGCGCCAGGACTGGGCCGGGTTGGCGCGGGCTGGCTCGATTATCGCCGGTTTGCTGATTACGGCTGCCGGCTATGGCTATGGCTCCCTGGTATTGGGTATGAGAGCGCGTAAAAGCTTCGTTGACATCGAAGCACCTTCCGTAAAATGAGTGATTTATGCATCCTCATCATGGCGGAAGTTGTTCGCGAGAAAGTTTGGTGATGACACAGTTACCGACAGCAGAAACTCGATTTGACCACAATCATCCTGACTTCCAGGCGGTTCGTCTGGTGGAAGTGGAACTCAGCGAGCCGCTAGCAGCAATTGCAGCGGTTGTGGATGGTCGTCATTATCAGCGCGTTCAGATTTTGGTGCGGCTGTTTACGTATCCCATTGGCCGGGTCGCGCTTGATCTGGATGCTGACGGTCTGGATTCGACGGTGCTGGCTGAAGCAATCTGGCAGGCTCTGCACCAGGAGATTAACGACTGGCTGAAACAGAATGCGGTCCCACCGGTGACACAGCTTGACGCAACCGGGCTAAAGATCGACCCCGACATGCCTGCATTCTTGGTGCAACGCAAACAATTATTGGCGGATGCACCGCTGATTAGCGTGGTGGTTTGTACGCGGGACCGCACCGACCAACTTTCGCTGGCGCTGCAGCGGTTGCTAGAACTCGACTATCCGAACTTCGAAATTCTCGTCATTGACAACGCCCCCCGAACCACTGCCACGGCTGAACTGGTTGAACAGACGTTTGGTGGCAACGATCAGATTCGCTACATTCGCGAAGATCAACCAGGTTTGTCCATTGCGCGTAACTGCGGCTTGCAACAGGCACAGGGCGAATATATTGCCTACACCGATGATGATGGCGTGATAGACCCGCACTGGCTCACCGAGGTGGCACGCAGCTTTCAGGCTGGTGATCGTGTGGCCTGTGTGACTGGCCCCATTCTGCCAACTGAACTCGATACACCGGCGCAACTACTCAGTGAGCAGTTTCGCGGACGGGATATGGAATTCGAACCGTGTGTCTTTGACCTCAAGTCACATCAATCAAGCGACCCGCTCTATCCCTGGGCTGCCGGTATCTATGGCGGCGGCGGCGCGAATATGTCGTTCCGCACAGCGGTGCTGCATGAGATGGGGGGGTTCGACCCGGCATTGGGGGCGGGAACCCCGACTCATGGGGGTGAAGATCTCGCGATATTTGTCGACCTGATTAAACGCGGCTACCAGATCGCCTACGAACCGGGGGCGATTGTTTATCATGCCCATCGCGCCGATTATGCTGCGTTACGCCGACAGCTTTATGGCTATGGTATGGGATTAACGGCCTACTTGATACCATTTATTTTGAGACAACCGGCAAACCTGCTGGACATGCTGCCGAAAATCGGTCGCGCCATCTATTACATGTTCGATTCAAAATCGAGCAAGAATCATAAGCGAACCAGCAGTTACCCCAGCGAACTCACCTGGGTCGAATTACGGGGCATGGTCTTAGGTCCCGCCGCCTATCTTTATAGCCGCTGGCGCATGGCGGAAAAGAAACCATCATGACTCTGGATATGTCACAACAGCGGGACCCGGTGCCACCGACCGCCGAAAACAAACTCAAGGTGTTGTTCGTGGCCGGTTTGGGCCGCAGTGGCAGCACCGTCCTCAGCAACATTGTGGGTGAAGCGCCAGGCTTTGCGTCGGTGGGTGAGATCATGAATCTGTGGCAACGCGGCGTCATTGATAACAAGGTGTGCGGCTGTGGGGAACCTTTCTGGGATTGCCCGTTCTGGTCGGCGGTCTTTGAAGATGCCTTCGGCAGTCGCTCTGCGATTGAAGCGGCCCGGGTCGATGTGATAAAAAGTTCTCTCCGCAATGCGGATATTCTGCGATGTTGGTTACCGGGCGGCAAACAGCAAGTTCAGGCGAAAATTGACGCCTATAGTCCATATGTCGAAAAGTTATTTACGTCGATTCAAAAAGTCACGAACTGCTCGGTGATTGTAGACGCATCCAAAATCCCGATTGATGCCTTTGTCCTGGCATCAATCCCGCGCATCGAACTTTACATCCTCCATCTGGTCCGTGACCCGCGAGCGGTGGCTTATTCCTGGATGAAAAAGAAGTTGTATGACTCCAGTCGCGACGAGTATATGGAGCAACTAAGTCCCTTTTTAAGTACATTAATCTGGTCGGGCTGGAATACGCTGATTGAATTAGTCTGGAAACGCCGGGGACGTTATATGTTGTTGCATTATGAAGATCTGATGCGCCAGCCCCAGCCAGTATTCCAGGACATTATGCAGCTTTGTGATGAATCGGCACAGAATTCACCCTTCGTCTCCGAACATGTGGTAGCGCTGGGTCCTAATCATAATGTCTCAGGCAATCCCAGTCGATTTGAGACGGGGCAGATTGAATTGAAGCTGGACGATCAATGGGCAAGCGAGATGCACTGGCGTGACAGAGCCATGATCGACATTCTGTTTTTGCCTTTTTTGGCGCGGTACGGTTATGGGAGAAAGTCAGCTTGAGCCGCGGCAACGTTTCACACACAATCGGATTTGCGGGCTGTTCCGTTGATCGGAGCGCAACGCATTTATTCATTATCAAGATACGAAGATAACGACTATGGCAACTCAGGCGAAAGCGTCATCCAACCGAACTGTTTCCCGATACCCGGCAGTCAATGGCTTCAGCACAACCGCCGATACGATTGCAGGCTGGTTGTCGGTCGCAGTACCGTTGGTGCTCATATCGAGCGCTCTCATAATCTGGTGGTTCTCATTACCTGCGATCAACCCTGACCAGTTCACCGATTTTGGAATTGTGGGGGCAGCCCCCTGGAGCTTTTACGCTGCCTTCATATTGATCCAGATCAGCTTCGCCTTTGTTATCAGCCGAGAAGATACGCGCCCTGCTACGCTGTTAATGCATGTTGTTATCCTCATTGTTATGCTACATGGCACCCTGGCCCTGGTGTATGAAGTACCGCGCTATGCCTGGACCTACAAACACCTGGGCGTTGTCGATTATGTGCAACGCTTTGGTATGCTGGATACAACCATTGATGCCTATCAGAATTGGCCCGGCTTTTTTACGTTCATGGCGCTGGTGGCTGAGGTTACCGGGATACAGAGCTTTTTGGGTCTCGCCAATTGGGCGCAGGTATTCTGGAATCTGCTGTATGTGGGCGGACTGCGGTTGATTTATAAAGCCTTTACCAACGATAACCGCCTGGTCTGGCTCGGAATCTGGATTTTCTTTTTGACAAGTTGGGTTGGACAGGATTATTTCGCACCGCAGGCACTGGGGTTTTTCTTGCATCTGGTAGTTATCGGCACACTTTTAACCTGGTTCCAGGTTCAGGAACGCCCGGTTGCCGCCAGTGGCCGGTGGTGGTCGATTACCAACCTCTACCGAACAGTGGTCAACCGTGGCTCACAAACCGACGTGCCGCGTGTGCGCATTCGACCTTATCAACGCAGCGGTCTGGCGGCAATCGTCATCTTAAGCTTTTTTGTGCTGGCCTTCAGCCATCAACTGACACCGTTTATCACCCTGACGACGATTGCACTGCTGATTATTTTGAGGCGCTGCAACCGCCGGGATCTGTTCATTCTGATGGTTATCCTGCTTTTGACGCTGCTGGCCTATATGAGCATCACGTTCATTGAGAATGCCGAACTCGCGATTTTTGGCTCTATTGGCAGCCTTTTCAGCAATGTCGAGGGCACCTTACGTGATTATTCGCGCAGCAGTGCTGGTCGTTTCCTTGTGAGTCAGGTAACACGATTAACCTCACTCGGCGTGTGGATTCTGGCTTTTCTGGGTGCCATTCGACGTTTACGCAGCGGTTACTGGGATCTCGCGCTGGGGGTTGTCGCCGTCGCGCCCTTCATGATTTTGGCAATGCAGGCTTATGGGGGTGAGGTCCTTTTTCGTGTCTATTTTCTTTCACTGCCAGGGATGGCATTCTTGGTCGGTGCGCTCCTCTACTCTGGCACATCCGGTGGCAGGTCCTGGATCACCGGGGGGTCAGTCCTGGTCGTAACCGTCATTCTGTCCGCTTCCCTCATCTTTACTTACTATGGGAATGAGCGTATCAACCATATGGACCAAAATGAGGTGGATGCGCTGCAAACGCTGTATCAGGCCGCGCCGACCGGTTCGCTTATCTTGACCGGGGGGACGAATTCGCCGACTAGATTTGATCGGTATACCAGTTTCTGGCATTTTCCGTTAAACCGCATCGAAGGTTTCTGGGCTGGTGAGCAGTGGCAGTATCAGGACATGGACTTTGACGATTACGATTTGCAATTGTTATACGACACCATGGCCGACGAAAAGTATACCGATGCCTATCTGGTGATTAGCAACGCGCAAAAACGTTTCGTCAGTGCCTATAATCTCGACCAAAAGGATTATCTTGATCGACTCGAAGCAGCATTGCAACAATCCCCACTATTTGATGCCCAAACGATCAATGCGGATGTGACGATATATACGCTGGCAGATGGTAAAGATGGTGGGTCGCCATGATTAATGTTTTACGGACCGGGCAGTGGGAAGCAACGCGCAGTGTCTGGCTGTGGCCGGGGATCATCCTAGTATCGGCTATTACCGTTATCCTGTTTTCACTGGCTGATGTCGATTCACCATTACGGGCAGCCATTGGCTTCTGGTTTATGCTCATCTGCCCCGGTATGGCGTTGGTTCGTTTCCTGCGGCTAAAAGACCCGGTCAATGAACTGGTGCTGGCAATAGCGGTGAGCATCGGGTTAGGCGCGACTGTGGCGACGGCGATGGCGATCACACGGTCCTGGTCTCCCGAATGGGCGCTCATGATTCTGGCCTATATCAGCATTGTGGGGGCCACCTTGCAGCTTACCACCGCGGACGAGCTGGTCCGGTCACGGGCCGCTACTGCGGTGCGACTCGTTCAAATTCGTCATCGCATGCGCCTGTATTTTGCGTTGATGATTGCTGCTTTTGTGCTGGCGGCGATCAGCGGTGCAGCGCTGGCCTGGGATGGTAGTTATCATTTTGTCAAGGCGCTTGACACACGGCAGACATTCATACCGCACAGTCGCCTTATCACGTATCCCATGCATACACTCACGATCTTCGTCAGTCAATATGTGGAAAACTTCAGCATCCTGCGGGCTGTTTTCGGCCTGGCCTATGCGGTGGTGCCACTGGGTTCGCTGGCGTTGTGCTGGTGGATTGTGCGCCGCAAAGCGCCATCGCTGTTCGTTTGGTCGGCACTGGGCATCGGCCTTGGGACACTGCCAGGCCAGTTTGCGCTGATGGTTGAGGCGACATTGGCGGTTCAGCTTTTCTGGCCGGTTGTGATGATAATCTTGACGCGGATTGAGACACAGCATGTGCCTTTGTTATTCTTATTGTCGATCATCATGATCTTCACGCACCCGTTTTCGATTCCGCTGCTGGCAACAGGGGTGCTGTTAATGATTATTGTCGGTTTCTTTGACCGGCAAGCGCGGCGCAAAATGTGGCTATTGGCGCTGGTTTTTATCGTGCTGGCAGCACTCGCGGCATTTCGCTTGTCACAGACGGCTCTTAGCTACGAATCCGAGCGGCTGTCACTTGATTACATCATCTTTAGTTTTCGCAATAGCATTCGCGGCTATTCCATTGCGGCCCTGATTATCGCCTGGATAGTGGCCTTGTTGATTGCGGCCCGACCCATGATGTTCCGGCTCCGGCAGTGGGTGCTGGCCCGTGCCTACGTTTCGTGGGAGTTTATCGGACTCGCAACAGCGGGCGTACTGTTCGTCGTCTGGAGCATTAATCCCCAGCGCGGGTCGGCAGTGATAGACTATCGACATTGGGTACTGGCAGGTTCATTGCCATTCTTTGCCCTGGCTACCCTTGAAAGCTTGCGACGTCGCCGACAAACTGCACGCCGGGTACGCGCCGAATGGAATCATCGCAGTCAGATTGTGCTGGGTGTAGGGGTTGTCTGTTTATTGACTCTGGCGCTGCAAAGTGTGGGCTGGGTCCAGATTACGCAACGCTTGCAGCAGACCATGGCCCAGAGTCCGACCGCCTGTATATCGGCTTCATCGATAGAATGGCTGGATCGAACCCCGCTCAATCACTTTTCCCTGCCGTCCTATTCCCTGGCCTTACAGGGCCGAACGCCCGAAAAAATCGTGCTATCGGGTGATGCCTGTACCGAAACCGATATGACGACCGGCTTTCCACTGGCTGACGATTGGGATTGGCAGATGTGGGAAGGCGGCTGGTTCGATTTGAGCCGCTTACAAACAGGAATCCTTAACGAACAAGGGACAACAGTCGCCAGTGAATAAAACTATCGTCTATAACTGGGTCAAAGACAATCGTATCTTCTTATGGAATGCTGGCTCACTGTTTGGGACGACGGTCGTGAGTTCCGGGTTGGGTTTTATGTACTGGTGGTTGGCCGCTCGATTATTTCCGGCCACCATGGTTGGCGTCGCGTCGACCTCGATTTCGGCGATGATGTTCCTGAGCGCAGCAGCCGTATTAGGACTCGATACTCTGTTGATCGGTGAATTATCCTACCGTCCAGAAGATGCTGGTCCGTTGATTACAGGATCGCTATTAGTGACAGGGATTTTAGCTGGCGTGCTCGGTGTGCTGTTTGCACTGATTGCGCCACTGCTTTCGCCGGAATTAATCGTCCTGGCACAGGAACCCGCTAACGTCGTGCTATTCGCGTTTGGCGTTTGCCTGACGGCGCTATCCATGGTCGTCGATCAGGCGCTGATTGGATTGCTGCGGGGCGGGCTTCAACTCTGGCGCAACATCTGGTTTGCTGTCGCCAAACTGGCCGTCTTGTGGGGAGTCAGCATTTTGCTGGTCGAACTGCACGGGCTGAATATTTACGCAACCTGGGCCATTGGCAATCTACTGTCGCTGCTTGTACTCCTGGCACTCGTGGCAGGGCGCGACCAGCGGATCATCTTTCGCCCCAACTGGAGCCAACTACGCGACAAGGTGGGGCTTTCGCTCCATCATTATGGCCTTAATCTGCTGCTCCGCGTGCCGAGTCAAATTTTGCCCATTCTGGCAACTGCATTGCTTTCGGCGACGATCAGCGCGACCTTTTTCATCGCGTGGATGGTCGCAACCCTGGCCTTTGTCGTCCCCATGCATCTGTCTACCGTGCTATATGCAGTCAGTGGCCGCGAGCCGGAATTGCTGGCCCGCAAAATACGCATGACGCTCGGCATCTCATTCGCTGCCGGGCTGGTCAGCAGCAGTGTCTTATGGGTGGGTGCCGATTTCATTATGGGCTTGTTTGGTGCTGATTACGCCCAGGAAGCCGCCTGGACCCTGCGGATCCTGGGCATTGCGATCTTCCCCATGATTATTCGTTTTCATTATGTTGCGCTCAATCGTATTTCGCGGCAAGTGCTGAGTGCTTTGCGCTTGATAATCGGCACCAGTCTCCTCAGTCTGGGGCTGGCAGCGGCTGGTGCCAATTACGGCGGTCTGGCGGGCATGACACTCGGCTGGATGATCGGCATTTGCATCGAAGCGTTGCTGGCATCTATCACTGTCTACCGGGCGGCAGTGCCAACTGGCGTGCTGATTCCGCTAGCACGAGCCTTACAGCCACGATCATGATCGGCACCTTTCACGCTTGAGTATGCACCTATTTGCCGCACAGGTGGTAAAATCAAGCTGCGATGCGTTTATTTGTTCCTAGAAAGTGCCAATCATTAGAACGTCACCAGCTTCTCGAACCCAATCAAGGTATCGAATCCTGTACGCGCTGGCAGCCTGGATTTACCTCGTCGGGCTGTTTGAAGCGGAATTAGCCACCTTACTGCAGGGGGCTGTCGTTGGCTTCCTGTTTTTTTCCGGGCTGCTGCTGCTGTTGGTGCTCCATGCTTCACGCGAAGCGAACAGCCGTCTATCGGGCTTATTGCTGGGCATCGCTCTGGTAGCAGCGACCCGCATCGCGTCATTTTCGGTGCCACCCGCCAGCTTTCCGCCAATTCTCTGGTTACTCCTGGTTATCGCCGCCTTGTTTGGGGGAGTCCGGTTGCTACAGCGAACACTGAAGTTAACCGACCGTGATATTGGGCTGACCCTCAGTCAACCCTGGATTCAATTTGGTGTGGCACTATCGGGGATTGCGATCGGCCTCGTGCAGGTGGTTATCATCAATGCCGGGTTGGCGGTTGGGTCGCCGTCACTGACCAGCGTGTCGCTTGTGGGTTTGATCGCCCTGATAAGCCAATCGTTGCTGGATGAACTACTCTTTCGCGGGCTATTGCAACGGGTCAGTCGGCCAGTTTTCGGGATGTGGTCAGGATTTTATGTCGCGCTGCTGTACACGACCGTGCATATGAGCGGTGGCTCCCCCTTCAACCTGCTATTCATTTTCATCGTCGCCTTCTACTATAGCCTGGTACGGGGCTTTACCGGCAGCATCGTCGGTGTCGCATGCTCGCATTTCCTGGCGAATCTAGTCCTGTTTGTTGTCCTGGCAACCGGGATTTTTCCGGGCTAAGCAGCGACCTCGGCCAGTTTGAAGACGACACCTGCCGCCATAATGATTAGAAGCGGCACCAGCGTTGCGTTGAGAGCCTTATTCAGTCGCCGAAAAAAGGGTTGTTTGAGGTCAAATGTGACCACCTTCAGCAAGAGTAATATGATGGGTGTCAGAATACTCAAGAACTCGACCAATCCAACATTTACCGTTGTCGACGCATCCAATGGGTTCAAGTAGGGAATCATGTAGTGTGTTTTTCTGATTACTTGTATGCATTCACCCGATTGTTGACGCCCCAAGCATAAATCAAATAAGAGAGAAATTCAATTATAGTCCACCTTCAACGTTGTGTATCATTCGTCACAATCTCAAGTGAACCCGGCCAGAATAGCGAGTACACTAGGCTTGAACAATCGGCATAGTTTGTCTGGCAGCAATGAGAGATGATTAATGACTCAACATATTCTGGTGACGGGTGCAGCAGGTTATTTAGGGTCGGTATTGTGTGAGCATCTATTGGATGCTGGTTATCAGGTGACCGCCTACGATAATTTGATGTATACCCAGAACACCTTGTTCCATCTGGTAAATAATCCAAATTTCGATTTTGTACGCGCCGACGCCCGCGACGAAACCGCCTTAAAGTCTCAGCTTAAGCAGGTGGATGTCATCATTCCGCTGGCGGCTATTGTCGGTGCCGGTGCTTGCGACCGTAGCCCCTGGGATGCTCGTTCAACCAACTATGAGGCTATTGCCTTATTAAACCAGTTGCGGAGCACCACTCAACTCGTTGTATATCCTAATACCAATAGCGGCTATGGAACGACATCCGGTGATGTCTACTGCACCGAAGACAGCCCACTAGAACCCATTTCGTTGTATGGGCGCACAAAGGTCGATGCCGAGAATCTCTTGCTGGATAGCGAGAACACAATCACCATGCGCCTGGCAACAGTGTTTGGTGCCTCACCTCGCATGCGGCTGGATTTGCTCGTAAATCACTTTACCTATGCCGCCGTGACGGATGGTTACATCGTCATTTTCGAGAAGGATTTTAAACGCAACTATATTCATGTCCGTGATGTTGCGGACGCGTTTCTACATTGCATCCAAAACGCGGCGGCGATGGTCGGGCGTCCGTATAATGTGGGATTGGATGATGCCAACCTGAGCAAAGAAGAACTGGCGAATAAGATTCAAGAATATGTGCCCAACTTCTACCTGCATTTCGCACCGATCGGCAGTGACCCGGACAAGCGCAACTATGTTGTTTCCAATCAACGTTTGCGGGAGGCAGGTTTCGAAGCCCAACGCAGCCTGGATACCGGGATTCAAGAGTTGCTCAAACTGTATCGCATGTTCGGGCGGCATCAATTTAAGAACGTCTGATACTAATATAACTGACTTTATGCATTTGAGCGGAAAATCGTAAGGGCGACTCGCCGAGTCGCCCCTAAATACCGGATTGTCTGCGTAACGTCAGTAACATCAGTAAAGTATTCCAAAGAGAACGCCTGTGAACCGACCAGATCATATTCGGAACTACATCACGGAGAGCATTGCCGTCAAAGAAGCCGTGATCGCTGCCTGTACGGATGACATTTTGGCGGCGGTTGATTTGATTGCTACGGCGATGCGTGCCGGGCATAAGTTGCTGTTGTGTGGGAACGGCGGGAGTGCTGCCGATTGCCAGCATGTTGCGGCAGAATTTGTCTGGCGGTTGTCGGGTGATCGCCGTGCGTTACCAGCACTGTCTCTCACGACCGATACATCGTTCCTGACCGCCTATAGCAATGATGCCGATTATGCCGGGGTGTTCGCGCGCCAGGTGGCGGCTTTGGGGCAGCGGGGGGATGTGCTCCTGGGCATCAGTACCAGCGGCAACAGCGCCAACGTTGTAAAAGCAATCATCGCGGCGGAGCAGGGCGGACTGAAATCGATTGCGCTCACGGGACGGGATGGCGGCCAGATGCGCACTCAGGCACACGTGGCGATTGTGGTGCCGTCGGACAGTACGCAATTTATTCAGGAAAGTCATTTGACAATCGAGCATCTGATATGTGAACTGGTCGAAGCGGCGGTTTTAGCCGACTAACCACTTCTTACAGGCTTAAGAATCAAAATTTCGGTCTCGTGATAAGATAATTGTGTTGTGAGTTGGGATTGGGAGCACGTCCAGTGATTATTAGTCGTACGCCATTTCGCATATCATTCTTTGGGGGCGGTACGGATTATCCCACCTGGTATCATCAACATGGGGGCGCGGTGTTGGCCGTAACCATTGACAAGTATTGCTACCTGACTTGCCGTTATTTGCCGCCATTTTTCGAGCATAATATCCGCGTGGTCTATTCACGTATCGAAAACTGCCACAATCTGGATGAAATCGAACACCCCTCGGCCCGCGAAGTGCTGCGTTACCTGGACATTCAAAACAACGTCGAAATTCATCATGACGGTGATTTACCGGCCCGCAGTGGCATGGGTTCCAGTTCGTCGTTTACGGTGGGCCTGCTGCACGCGTTGCATGCCCTGAAGGGTGAAATGGCGGGGCGACGCGAATTGGCTGAAACCGGCATTCATATCGAGCAGAACATCCTGAAGGAAACCGTCGGCTCACAGGACCAGATCCTGGCAGCCTATGGTGGCTTTAACCATATCGTATTCCGGGAAAACGGCGACTTTCTGGTACATCCCGTCGTTATGTCGCCGCAGCGGCTGGAAGACCTCGAATCGCATATCATGTTGCTTTACACTGGGATCAAACGCACGGCCTCAAATATCGCCCAGAGTTATGTCCCCAATCTGGATGATAAACGGCGGCAGTTGCGCATCATGCAGCAGATGGTGAATGAAGCCTTATCGATTTTGGGCAGTGATCGCGACATTACAGAGTTCGGGGCGCTGTTGCACGAAGCCTGGCAGGTTAAACGGTCACTGGGGAGTCGGATCTCCAACCCGGAGATTGACCAGTTGTACGAAAGCGTCATGAAAGCCGGGGCCAGTGGCGGCAAGATTACCGGTGCCGGGGGCGGGGGCTTCTTATTGTTGGTAGCGCCACCCGACCGACACGAAGCGATTCGGCAGGCCTGCCCGCACCTCATTCATGTGCCTATTCGGTTTGAGACGCAGGGCAGCCAGATCATCTTTTATGAACGGGATATGGATTATAGTGCGATTGCCGCACAACGTCGCGAGCAACCAACTGCCAATTTCCGCGAAGCCGATGATCTGATGAAGGCGCTGGGGAATTAGTGTTGCGCATACAAGAACAGAAAACACAAGTTGATGCACACGAGTGATACGGTTTATGTAGCTGGCTCGAATACCCTGATTGGAGCGGCATTGGAGCGGCGTTTGAAAACGCTGGGGTATGAGCCGTTGGCTGATGATGGGCTGGACTTGAACGACGCGCAGCGTGTAGCTGATTTTTTTAACGATCAGCAACCCGATTATGTCTTTGTGGCGGCGGGTGAGAGCGGTGGCATTGCTTACAATCAGAATGCCCCGGCGACCTTGATGCTGGATAACTTGCGGTCAAGCATCAATATTCTGCAGAGCGCAGCTGAGAGCGGTGTCGGCAAATTGCTGTATCTAGGCAGTTCGTGCATGTATCCCCGCCTGGCACCGCAGCCAATGCACCCGGATAGTTTGATGACGGGACCGCTGGAGCCGACTAATGATGCGTATGCAATGGCCAAAATCGCGGGGATGACCCTGGCGAGTGCTTTGCGCCGTGAGCATGGGGCGCAATTCATGACCGGCATCCCGGCGAACAATTATGGCCCCGGCGACGATTTTAGCGAAGAGAACGCGCACGTGGTTGGGGCACTGCTGCGGCGCATCCATGCCGCCAAAATGGCGAATGATCCAACCGTCGTCGTCTGGGGTTCGGGAGCGCCGCGCCGCGAGTTCGTCTTCGTGGACGATCTGGCCGATGCCTGCATTTTTGCCATGCAGCACTATACCGGCACGGCCCCGCTCAATATTGGCAGCGGTGAGGATGTCTCGATTCGCGAACTGGCGGAAATGATTGCGGCGGTGGTGGGCTATGACGGTCGCTTGACATTCGATACAGCGCGACCGGATGGCATGCCACTGAAGGCGCTCGACAGTTCCGTCTTACAGGGATTGGGCTGGCAGGCCAGCGTTGCGCTGCAGGCGGGACTGGAACAAACTTATTCGTGGTATATCAATCAACTGGAGCATGACATTGACCCAGCTTGAAGATTTTTTCCGTGCGGTCTATCGCATCCGTCTGGTCGAGGAAGAAGTGGCCCGGGTTTACTGGACCGACGTCATTAAGAGTCCGGTGCATTTGTCCATCGGCCAGGAGGCGATTGCCGTCGGCGTTTGTGAGGCATTGCAACCGGATGACATCGTGTTTTCATCGTATCGCAGTCACGCGACCTATCTGGCAAAAGGCGGCGACCTCAACGCGATGATCGCCGAGCTGTATGGCAAGGTGACGGGCTGTGCCAAAGGCAAAGGCGGCTCGATGCACCTGGCGGATCGTGAACACGGCGTTATGGGGGCGTCGGCAGTGGTGGGCACAACGCTGGCGAATTCGATTGGCTATGCCTATGCACTCAAGTACCAGCGCAGCAACCAGATCGTCGTGAGTTTTTTCGGTGATGGTGCCACCGACGAAGGCGTGTTCTACGAGAGCATGAATTGGGCGGCGCTCAAACAACTGCCGATCATCTTCATCTGTGAGAACAACGGCTATGCTATCCATACCAGCCAGCAGCAACGGCAATCGAACCCGGATATTGCGGCCAAAGCCCGGAGTTTCGGCATTCCGGCGGAACGCATTGACGATGGCAATGTGTTGACGATTTATGAGCAGGTATCGGCAGCAGCCAACGCCCTGCGCAGCGGCCAGCCCGGACCTTATTTCTTTGAATGTTTGACCTATCGCTGGAAAGAACACGTCGGTCCCGGTGATGATTGGAAACTGGGCTATCGCCAGCCAGAGGACGCGGCAACCTGGATGGAAACGGACGCGGTCAAAGTGCTGGGCGAGCAGCTTAGTCCGACCGCACGCGCCGCCATCGAGACGGAAGTAAGAGCCGAGGTTCAGGCCGCTTTTGAATTCGCCGAAAACAGCCCCTTTCCGGCGGCTGAGGAACTCTATACGGATCAATGGGCATGATGGAAAACGAACGTAAAATCAGTTTTGTCGAAGCGATCCGCGAAGCCACCGCCCAGGAGATGGCCCGCGATGACCGGGTGATTGAGTTTGGCCTGGATGTGGATGACCCGAAAGCGATCCAGGGCACGGCGCAGGGACTGGTTGACGAATTTGGCCCGGAAAGAGTCTTTGGCACACCGTTGTCTGAGGATGCGATGACGGGCGCGGCTATCGGCATGGCGCTGGCCGGTTTGCGGCCCATCCACGTTCACATTCGGATGGACTTTTTAATGCTGGCGATGAACCAGCTGGTGAATGTGGCGGCCAAAACCCACTATATGTATGGCGGTCAGTTCAAAGTTCCGTTGGTCGTGCGCTCCATGATCGGCAAAAGCTGGGGGCAGGGGGCGCAACATTCGCAGGGGCTGTACAGCTTTTTCATGAACGTGCCCGGCTTACGGGTCATCGCCCCAACGACACCCTATGATGCGAAGGGCGGCTTGATCGCCAGCATCCGCGATGACAACCCGGTGATGTACGTGGAGCATCGCATTTTGCACTTTCAGCAAGGTTATGTCCCCGAAGAAGCTTATACGATTGCGATCGGTCGAGGTCGGATCACCCATCCAGGCGACGATTTAACGATAGTGGGCGTGTCGCATATGCAGCTTGAGGCCCAACGCGCAGCCGAATATCTGACAACCCAGTCGATTTCAACCGAAGTGATTGATCCGATCTGGTTGGACCCGCTCGACACAGACTTAATTGTTGAGTCGGTAGAGCGAACCGGGCGTTTGCTGGTGGTGGATAATGGCTGGACTACAGCCGGGGCCGCCGCAGAAATCATCGCGCAGGTGGCGGAACGCCTGTCAGGGGAGCGCCGCATCCCGATGAAACGCATGGGCTTTGCGCCGACGACCTGTCCGCCGACCCCGTCATTGGAAGACCTGTTTTATCCGAATGCCCAGACGATTGCGGCGGCGGCACTTGATCTGGTTCATGGTGAAAAACGAGGATGGATGCCGCAACCCGACCCGGCCTTGCAAGAAATCGAATTCAAAGGGCCGTTCTAGATGGTGACCAATCTTGATTGGCCGCTGATGCGGAACAATATCACGCGCCACGATCTGGATACGGTGATCGAATTTTTGGAACAAGACGATCCGATCCTGACCCAGCGCGATGAGGTGCGGGCGTTCGAGCGTGAATGGAGCGCCTGGCTGGGCGTGCCCTACAGTGTGTTCGTCAACTCCGGGTCATCGGCGAACTTAATTTCGCTGGCTGCCCTCCGTCATTTGAAAGGTCCGGGTGAAGTAATCGTCCCGCCCCTCACGTGGGTATCCGACATTGCCTCGGTGTTACAGGCAGGCTTCACACCGGTTTTTGTCGATATTGATCCCGCCACGCTGGGTATGGATAGCGATCAGGTCATCAGCAAGTTGAACGACCAGACGCGGGCGGTGTTCATTACCCATATACTGGGGTACAACGCACTGACGCAGCGCCTGTTGGATGAACTGGCAGCGCGGGATATTCCGCTTATTGAAGATGTGTGTGAATCTCACGGAGCGACTTTCAACGAGCGGAAACTGGGCACCTATGGTTGGATGAGCAATTTCTCCTTTTATTATGCCCATCACATGTCTACCATTGAAGGCGGCATGGTATCGACTGCCGACCCACAGTTGTATGAAGTGTTGCGGATGTTTCGCGCTCATGGCATGGTCCGCGAAATGGATTCGAGTCCCGAAAAAGAACGGTACGAACGTGAATACCCTGACCTGAATCCACAGTTCATCTTCGCCTATCCAGCTTATAATGTGCGCAGTACCGAAATCAACGCCGTCATCGGACGGCAGCAACTGCAACGGCTGGACACCAACAACGCAATTCGGCGGCGCAATCTGGATTTGTTCCTCGATAACCTGGATAGCAGCCGTTACTTCACTGAATTCGCCCGTGAGGGATCCTGCAATTATGCGTTGACGCTTATTTTGCGGGAGGCGGATGATACGCTGTATGAGAATGTTGTCGCCGCCTTGCGGGCACATGGCGTTGAATTCCGGCGTGGCACATCGGGGGGCGGCAATCAACTGCGCCAGCCGTACTTAAAGCCGCTCGTGGGTGAGGACGCGCATAAAAACTATCCAAAAGTCGATCACGTCCATTTTTATGGATTCTATATCGGCAATTATCCCGACTTAAGAACCGAGAAGATAATCAAGCTGTGTGAGCTACTCAACCAACTCGAAACCGGATAATCAGTCAGGTAAGCGTATGACAGGTGTGAACCTCGTAATCATTAATCCCGCCAACCGCAAGCGAATCTATCAGTCGCTGGCGACGAACTTAACTGCCGTCGAGCCACCGGTTTGGGCCGGGCTGATGGCAACCTATGTGCGGCAGCAAGGCTATTCGGTTGCCATCATCGATATGAGTGCCGATAACCTGTCGCCGCAAGAAGCTGCCGAACGGGTTCAAGATTTGAAACCAACGCTGGTGGCCGTGAGTGTGTATGGGCATCAACCATCAGCCTCGACGCAGGTGATGCCAGGGGCCAGTGTGGTGACAACGGCGGTCAAGCAGCTAATGCCGGAGCAAAAAGTCGTGTTGATCGGCGGGCATGTCGCCGCACTGCCTGAACGCACCATGCGTGAGGAAGACTGTGATTTCGTCGCGGCGGGTGAAGGGTTGGTTACACTCGCTGGCCTCATCGAAGCGCTGGCGACCACCAACCCGGATTTCAGCAAGATTCTGGACCTCTACTGGCGTGATGACGCTGGTCAGATTCAGGTAAACCCGCCCGCACCGCTGATGCAGCATCTCGACGCTGAGATCCCTGGAATCGCCTGGGATTTGCTGCCAATGGATAAATATCGTGCCCACAACTGGCATTGTTTTGGGGACCTGCAACGGGAGCCATATGCCGCAATCTACACGACGCTGGGTTGTCCTTATCATTGTTCGTTCTGTTGCATTCAAGCTCCCTTCAAAAACGGCGAAAAAACAGCGGGCATGAAAGCCGAAGTGAACAGCTATCGCTTCTGGTCGGTCGAGCACGTCCTGAATGAGATTGGCTTTCTGGTGAATACCTATGGTGTTCGCAACATCAAGATCGCGGACGAAATGTTTGTACTGAACAAACGCCATGTGCTCGGCATTGCGAACGGGATTATCGAGCGCGGCTATGACGTGAATATCTGGGCTTATACCCGCGTGGATACCGTCAAAGACGACATGATTGACACCATGAAACGTGCCGGAATCAACTGGCTGGCGTTTGGCATTGAGGCTGCCAGTGAGCAGGTGCGGGACGAAGTGCAGAAGGGCGTTGCACAGGCTGACATCTATCGGATTATCCGCCAGGTTCAAGCCGGTGGCATCAACATCATTGGCAATTATATTTTCGGCTTGCCCGAAGACGATTACAGCACGATGCAAGCCACGCTGGATATGGCGCTTGATCTGAATACCGAGTTCGCCAACTTCTACAGCGCGATGGCCTATCCGGGTTCCGAACTCTACACCCGCGCTGTGCAGCAGGGCCTGCAATTGCCCGATAACTGGACCGGTTATAGTCAACACGCTGTTGATACACTGCCGCTACCGACGAATTATCTGTCCCCCGGTGAGGTCCTCAAATTCCGCGATCAGGCCTTTATGGAATATTTCACAGGTGAACGCTATTTGAACATGGTCGAAGCCCGGTTTGGCGTGGAGACGCGGGCACACATCGTTGACATGACATCGCATAAACTTGAGCGTGAGTTTGTTGCGTCATAGTTTTACAGGAGGCGCTGTCATGGGGAAGCCACGCTCGTATGCTGAGTTGAAGTTGTCGGTCGTTTTTTCCTTCCGCAACGAAGAAGATGTCATCCCCGAATTGGTGCGCCGGGTGCGGGCGGCGCTGGATCAAGAAATTGATCGTCAATTCCTGGGGACATTCGAACTGATCTTTGTTAATGATTCCTCCACTGATCGGTCCGAAGCCTTACTCAAGGAGCTAGCGCAAGGACGCGATGATATTCGCATTATCACCATGTCGCGGCGGTTTGGGGTCGCGCCATGTGTGTTGGCCGGGATGGAATATGCTGATGGAGATTTGCTGGTGTACATGGACGCCGATCTTCAAGATCCGCCCGAAGTTATCCCGGAGATGTTAGCCGCCTGGCGCGACGCCGGGGATGCAGATGTGGTGCATACCCATCGCTTGCGGCGGGAGGGTGAATCTCAATTCAAACTGCTCTTAACGAAGCTGGGGTACTGGATTTTGACCCGCTTCTCGTCGATTCCATTGGAACCAGAAGAGGGCGATTTCAAGCTCCTTTCCCGGCGCACCGTTGAGCATATGATTGGCTTTAAGGAATATAATCCCTTTACGCGGGGGTTAGTACGCTGGCTGGGCTTTAAGCAAATCGCGATTCAATATGAGCGGGACGAGCGTTTCGCGGGTGAGACTAAGTTTCCGATTGCCAGTCCCGCCGTCATTCGCAACTTTTTGACAGCCGCGCTTATTTCCTATTCCGATGTCCCCTTGCAGATTGCCTCGGTGGTCGGGCTGCTCTCCTCGGTAACGGCATTTGGGGTACTGGTTCACGTCCTGCTGGAACTTCTGCGGGGCAACAACCTTCCCGGCTGGACTGCTGTGATGACTTCGGTGCTCTTCCTGGGCGGCATTCAGTTGCTGGCAATCGGCATTTTGGGATTGTACATCAACAACATATTTCTCCAGACCAAAGAACGGCCCAATTACGTGGTTGATCGATTGTACGGTTTCCCGGAGCAAGAGGAACCAACCCCCATACCCGAGATTGCAGGCGAAGAAACCTGAGATGCAGACGGCAATTATCCTGGCTGGTGGACTGGGGACGCGGCTGCGCCCGGTGGTTAATGACCGACCCAAAGTGCTGGCAATGGTTCATGGCGAACCCTTCTTGACCTATTTGCTGCGGCGCTGTGTCAGGCTGGGGGTTGAAAAAATCATACTGGCAACTGGCTATCGGGCGGATGCGGTGGCAGCAACCTATGGCGACCACTTCGAGTCGGCGGCACTGGTGTACTCAGTTGAGACCGAACCGCTGGGAACCGGGGGGGCACTGCGGTTGGCGGCAGGTCAAGTGGAGACGGACCGAGTGCTGGTGATGAATGGCGATTCGTACTGCACGGCGAATCTCGCAGCGTTCGAAACCTGGCACGAGCAGCATGGCGCTGTGGCATCATTAGTGCTGATTGAAAGCGATGACACCGCACGCTATGGCAATGTGGTTGTGGGCGACGACTCCCGTGTGCAACGATTTAGCGAAAAAGTAGTGGGGCAGGGCTGGATAAACGCTGGCGTTTACATCATGGCTAAAGACCGGATATCCACCATACCTGCCGCCCGGTCCGTGTCACTGGAACGTGAGGTCTTTCCGCAGTGGGCAGCACAGGACAATTTGTACGGCTATCGAACGAGCGGGCGCTTGCTGGATATTGGCACGCCCGACTCCTATGCTCAGGCAGCGAAGTTTCTCGCAAAGGTGTAAATGTCCCTCAAACCCTACATCGCACTTGACCGTGATGGCACGATCATCGTCCAAAAACATTATCTGAGCGACCCGGATGCCGTCGAACTGTTACCCCAGGCGACCGCCGGGCTGCGGAAAATGCGGGCGCTGGGTTGCGGCTTGATCGTCGTAACGAATCAATCCGCCATCGGGCGCGGATACTTCGATGAAGCCCGACTAGAAGCCATCCATGACCGAATGCGGACATTGCTGGCAGCAGAAGATGTGCAATTGGACGCAATCTATTACTGTCCGAACAAGCCAGAAGATCATGCCCGCTGTCGCAAGCCGGAGCCAGGGATGATTGAAGCGGCGGTAGGCGATTTTGGTTTTGAACCACGAGCCAGTTTTGTGATTGGTGATAAACCGTGTGACGTAAATCTGGGGCACCGAGTCGGGGCGACGGCCATGCTGGTGCGTACTGGCTATGGCGCACAACATGAACGCGATCGCACCTGTGAACCGCATTATGTCGTTGATGATTTATTGGCGGCGGCGCATATCATTGAATCCACGCTGAGGTGTAGGCCTCAAGGAGCCAGCCATGCGCCTGTTTCGTGATACCACGCGCTTGGGCTATGTGATTGGCAGTGTGAGCGCGTTCGTGATGGCAGCGCAAATCTGGCTACTATTGCCGCTGGACGTTCCCTTTCCGGCCAATCTGTGGCGCGTGATTTTGCTCCTGATGATCGTGAGCAGCGGGGTTGCTTTGGCCTGGTGGACGGTGCGACCTGTGTCGGAAGGGTTGCGCCAGCATCTGGCCTGGTTCGGCATTCACCTGTTTTTTGCCGGGTTAATCGCCATCATCGCCTTTACCGATACCGTTGGCGTCTGGCAGGTTGCAGCCTGGTTTATGGCGGTGGGCGTTGCGCTGGTGGTTGGCAATGCTGACTTCGAAATCCGCCAGGCGGCAATTAAATTACCTGATCCTTTTCAGCAACAGCGGGCGCTCATCATCGTTTTGGTTGGTGTCGGCGTCTTAGGGATGCTGTATGCCATCCACCAATCCGAATTGCAAGTGGCGGTCGAGCAGGGGCAAGCAATTGCTGGCCTGGTGTCATACGCGCCTGACAATCCGTTTTATATCTATCAGGTGAAAGCCTGGAACATCTGGGGGCAGGGCGCGGCGCTGGGGCTTGAAGCGGGTCTGGATGAGGAAACCCTGAGCCTCATCATCGCCGCACTGTTCGGTTCGGCATTCTTTGTCGGCATTGCCCTATGGTCATACTCGTTTAGCCGCAATATCCTCGTCAGCGCCGTCGTTCTCATGATACCCGTCTTGCTCTGGAACAGCTTTCAAGGTTTCCGCTACCATTTGATTATGCCGGGGACTCTTAACACATATGGCGGTATGGGCATGACGATGGCGCTGCTGGTCATTGGGTTACTGGCAACCAACCGAATTCGACTGGGGTTGTTGGTACTGGGTTTTGCGCCCTGGATGCATATCTCATTGGGATTCTGGCTGCACATCGCGGTTGGATTAGCCGTATTGTGGGATTACAAGCGGCTGCGAGATTGGCTCAAGCATGCGGTGTATGTGTTGCCGGGATATGCGCTGAGTGCGATTAGTTTCATTTTGAATCGTAACGCCTTTCCCCTGCCGACGATTGATATCACCCAATCGCAAGAATATATTCGGGTGTTTACGCTCTTTTGGGATCATCACCGCAGCCCCCTCATTCCATTAGACAAGGCAGACATTACGCTGGTTGTAAGCCTGAGTCTGGTGGTGCTGTGCTTGCTTTTACTGGAAGAGGCACGGCAATGGACGCCAGAACAGGCCTTCGGCTCACGTTTAATCATCACTATCATGGTGACGGCTATGGGCTTCCATTACCTGTCAAACGCGCTGCCAACGGGCAACCCGCTGCATGTGTTGATGCCCGCCCGCTTCGGTAATTTGTTGGAATATGTTGCCGGTCCAACCATCGTGATGATCTTGTGGCGCTATCGAAAGTATCGTTTTTCCGGGTTGTTGTTGCTGTTTTGGACGGTGAGTACGATCGTTGGCATCGTACATAAACGAATATATCCAGAGTTCGCCAATATTATTCTGGAGGTCAATACGGCGCTGGTCGCGTTGGCGTTTGCACTCTTCATTATCTACCGGCAGCCCAGCACCAAACGATTGCGTCCAATCTTATTCTGGCTATTGATTTTCCTGGTCGCCAGTTTTGCATTGGCCGATCAAATGAGCCTGCCACAGCTGCTGGCGTTGATCAGTGTTTTTCTATTCTTGCGCTGGTCACTGGCACACATAGCCCCGCTGAAAATTGATCAACCCATATTGATCAACTACAGCCTCAGCCTGTTGTTGCTGCTCATTGGCTGCAACTGGTTGTGGATGGGTTTGACCTTCGATTTTGGCGTGGAGGAAAGCCGCGAAGCCCAGGATAATCCAGTTTATATCGCCATGCGGGCTGGCGAAGGCCAGATTTTGATGAGTTCCCACGAATTTTGGCGAACTCAGATGTTCACGCGGCGGCCAGTGGTGCTTGATGTCCATGCGTTAAATGCATACCCTTACGCAGAAGAAGGGATGCCGCAGGTTATTGATATTTTGGATACGCTGTACGGCGTCGATTATTTCAATCCACCCAAAGAAACGTGGCTGCAAGGCGCGTTAGACGAACTGGATTCTGTCAAAGCGCTCTGGGAAGGGCGCACAACCGAAGAATGGCGATCACTGGCTGCCCGATATGACTTCACACAGATTCTGACTCAAGAAGATTGGTTGCTCGATCTGCCGCTGGTGGTACGCACTGAAGACGAGGCGCTGTATGAAGTTCCCGGTGCGACCCAGCGCGTTCATCAGGCACAGCCATGAAGAACATTTTCAAGCGCTTCGTGCCATTGTTGCAACTGGGCATTAGTGGCGGGTTGCTGTATATCCTAATCCACCGCATTCCTATTTCGGAGCTGGTTGAACAGGCGAAAATTTTCGGAGCCGGGCGCTTGCTCTTAGCTTTATCCCTCCTGGCAATTTCCTTCCTCTTCACCACATTGAACTGGTGGCTGCTGCTGCGGGCGGTTGCAGTGCGCACCCAATACCGCACAGCATTGTTGGCCGGGCTATCCGGTTTGTTTTACAGTATGTTGGTGCCAAGCGCCATCAGCGGCGATGTCATCCGGGGCCTGCGGCTATTTCAACAAGAGCAACAGCCCCGGCAAATCTTTATCACGGTGATGGTTGATCGGTTCACCGGTCTGCTGGCGTTTGGTTTGGTACTCGTCGTGCTGACACCCATTTTCTGGCAGCAATTGCCCGTTGCAATCATGGGGCAGTTACCGTTGTTGGGCTTTGGCATTGTATTGGGAGCCAATCGTCTCTCTCAGTGGGGGCGGGAAAAATTAACCCCCTATTGGACGGAACTACGCGCGATTGGCCTGCGTGGCGTTTGTGTGGCACTGGGGATTACCATCATCATTCATTTGTTTAACGCTGGCGTATTGTGGGTGCTGGCAAAACCATTCTGGCCTGAAGTCTCGCTGGCCTATTGCCTGTATATCACCGAATTGCTGAATATCGTTATTTTGCTGCCGATCTCCGTTGCTGGATTAGGCGTGAGAGAAGCCCTTTACGTGGTCATGCTGACGGCCATTGGCGACTCTGAAGCGATCGTCATTT
Source organism: Phototrophicaceae bacterium (assembly GCA_965223835.1). Taxonomy (GTDB): domain Bacteria; phylum Chloroflexota; class Anaerolineae; order Aggregatilineales; family Phototrophicaceae; genus CAVYXZ01. The sequence continues at coordinate 402,637 of OZ245022.1, read as the reverse complement.
CTCTGGCTCAGTTCACCTTACTCGCGCTACTCGCCACCACCGGCGGTCTCAATGAATTACGACTGTTCTTGTCGCGACCAAAATCTGAACCTGTGGCTTAGAATCTCCTCACAGAATCTGCAACTGTCCGCTAATTAGGAAACCTATCAAATGCTTCCTTCATAAATCCCGTCAAACGCGAAGTCTTCGAAGGCGAGTATCGTATCATCCGCTTAAGTTGACAGCCGTTGATTGAAAGCAACATCCGGGGCAGATGTATGAGGGTCTTCCATGTGAGCGGGATACGACAGGACACCATACAAGGGATTGCCCGAAGTAATCGTTCGGATCAGCGGTTTGATTTCCTTGGGCCAGATGGGAAGCGACCCAACCTGATCGAGAGAAATCCAGTGAGGCATCTGCGCATCAGGGTATTCGCGATGTAGCGGATGAGCTGGCCCAATCAGGCTGGCGTAAAGATGTACTTCCAGGCCAAAACCATGGCTACCCTCTGCTTCTGGCAGTACACAATACTTGGGGACGACCCATTCTCTTAGAAACGCAACACCGGTAACATGGATTTCCAGCCCGGTTTCTTCTTGCAGCTCACGCTCACCACACTCGTAAATGCTCTCATCCGGTTCAAGTCCGCCGCCGGGCAAGCGCCAGCCATCACTCGCCTGGGCCGGTTCAAGTAGAAGCAAGTTATCCTCATGAATGACAATGACTCGAGTACGCAAATTGGCATAGATATTGTGATTGAAAATCGACATGCTTCGCCTCCGATTATTGGACAATACATCTATTATGGTTGAACTACTTGAGTGCGCCTCTATTATCAATAGCCTTCTTATTGATCACTTTTGAAGGTAGCAGGAACGCATTTTCTGGTGACCGTTCGGTACTCAGTCGCTAAATAATTTCTGATACGACTTGAAAAAATATGATAACACTGGATTAAAGGATTGACTCCAGACTGTTTTGATATGCTAGAATGCGGATGGTGTTGGAATGATAAGGGTATGTATGGAGTCACCAGCTAATCTCCGCGCTTTCCTGCGCCAATATTTTTTAGCCATTACATTGGTGATCCTGGCGCTTTTGGTCTTGTCGATTTTGATTTCGACCGGTGAAGGCCTGCGCATTTTTAGCACGCGCTTTTTGGGCATCTTTATCGAGGCCGTGCCATTTCTGTTGTTAGGGACGGTTGTTTCCGGGCTGCTGGAGGTTTTCATCCGGCCTGAAGATATTGCGCGCTTTATCCCACGTCATCCGGTACTGGCAACACTCACGGGTGCGTTGCTGGGCTTTACATTTCCAGTGTGTGAATGTGGTGTTGTACCGGTAGTACGGCGGCTGTTTCATAAGGGACTGCCGATGTCAGTAGGGGTCGCCTTTTTACTGGCGGCACCGGTCGTTAATCCGGTGGTTCTGGTTAGCACTTATATCGCGTTCGGCCTGGGACCCATATTGATCGGGCGCTTCGTGATTACCATCGCGGTCGCGGCGGCGGTCGGGCTGGTTTTTGCCCTCGGTGCGCGCACCGTAGACGTCCTGCAACCGCAATCACTGATGCCGGTGCGGGGAGGGTCGGGGCCATTGCTCAGCCAGAAACGACCGGCCTTACTGCCGGGGTTAGCCAGCGCCCTCGACCATGCCAGTAATGAGTTTTTCGAAATGGGGCGCTACCTGATAATCGGTACACTGCTGGCCGCCACCATGCAAACCCTCGTTTCCCAGGACGTTTTGTTGGCGTTAGGGGAGGGGCCGGTGGTCTCGGTATTGGTGATGCAGGCGTTGGCGTTTGTCCTCAGCGTGTGTTCAACGGTCGATTCCTTTCTGGCGCTGGCCTTTGTCGGCACATTCACCGGGGGTTCCATCCTGGCGTTCCTGACATTTGGCCCGATGGTCGATATTAAGAGCACGCTGATGTTCCTGGGCGTTTTCAAGCGCCGGACTGTCGCCTATCTGATTATCCTGCCGTTGTTGATGACCATGCTGGTCGGTATCTGGACGAATTTGAATCTGAATATTTGAGGTTGTTCCATGCAAGCAGTTGACCATGCCGAGCACGAGCACAATCATGCAATCCCGCTGACCGAATGGGCCAAGACCGCGTTATTGATCGGTCTGGGCTGTTATTTCATCTATATAATCGCGACCGGCAACCTGGCGAATTATGTGAATGTGCGCTTTGCGTGGCTATCTTATGTCGCGGCGGCGCTGTTTCTGGTGCTGGGAATCGCCAGCGCCTATCGCCTGGACCGTTTACGTAATGGGCAAGACCATGACCATCATCATCATCATGACCACGATCATGGGACGATCTCATGGGGTGTGCTAACAATCATCGCTCTTCCGCTGGTGTTAGGCACGCTGATTCCGTCACAACCGCTGGGGGCGGCGGCGGTCGGCGATTTTAATGCGATCGGCGGGGATACGGCCAGTGCGTTTAGCATCGCGCCAGAAGCACGCAATATTCTGGACTGGGTGCGGGCTTTTAACAGCACCGGCGACGTGGCCGATTTTAATGGCCTGCCGGTGGATATTACCGGTTTCGTCTTTCGTGGCGACTCATTTGCCCCCAATCAATTTCTGGCAGCGCGTTTCACCATTAGTTGTTGTGTGGCAGATTCGGTTGCGATTGGCGTTCCAGTTCAATGGGATCAGCAGCTTGAAGCCGATACCTGGGTACGGGTTCAGGGCCATTTGCAGGCCGGTGATTTTAACGGTGACCAATGGCCGATAGTTCAACCAACCAGCATTGAAGTGGTGGAGCGCCCTGAGCATCCGTACCTTTATCCGTAGCAACATGACCCAGACGATTTCAAAATTTGACCGTATGGTCGCGTTGGTGATGGTAGGGCTGGTCGCAGCAATTGGCGTGGTGCTACTACTGGGTGATCGGGTCGGGGTGCAGCTTGAAAGATATAGTCCAACGACGCAAGCTGCGGGCACAACCCCGATTTCATTGGTCTTCAGCGAGGTGATGAACTGGGACTCCGTGATTGACCATTTACAGTTTACGCCTGAGCTAATCGGGGCGTATGCCTCGAACAACAAAACCTTGCGTTTTACCCCTGCCGAACCGTTACCGCCCGGCACCGTCTATCAGGTGCAATTGAACGCTGGTGCAGTGAGTACCGGCGGACGTCAGGTGTTGCAGGACGCGCAGTTTTCGTTTCAGATCCGCCAGCCGCGAGTTGCTTACTTAATGCCCGCTGATGGCACGCCGCAGAATATCTGGATAGCTAGTGCAGATGGCGTTCCTGAGCAGTTGACGTTTAGTCCAACGGGCATTTTGAATTTCGATGCCAGCGCCGATGGCACAACCATTGCATTCGCCGAGAAGACTACGACCGGCACATCAGACATTAAGCTGCTTGACCTGACCAATGGTAGTTTGCGTCAGATCACCAATTGTGTCGATAGCCTGTGTAACACGCCAGTGTGGCGGCCCGATGGCAATATGATGGCTTATCAGCGCGTCGATTTGAACAGTGGTCTGGGCAACCTCGGCGTCAGCCCAACCCGTATCTGGCTGATTGATTTGACAACTGCGCCGCCTACCGACCGGCCCTTATTTGACGATAATCAGATCCTGGGATATGCGCCGCAATGGTCGGCTGATAGTCAGCGCGTAGCGTTATACGACAGCAACCAGCGAGCAATTATGATTTACCAACTGGAAGATGGCAGCCTGACGGTGATTCCCAATGGCAATGGCGGTAGTGATGTGGCGCTGTCACCGGACGGAAACCAGGTTGTCTTTCCCGAACTCATCTTTGAAGAAGACACTGGCAAGGTTCGGTCAGTTTTAAAATTGGCGTCGCTGACCGATGGGACTGTTAGTGATCTTACAGATGTCGAAGCCCCGGTAGACGATGGGCAGAGTGCATGGGATCCGGCAGGAGAGATGCTGGCGGTCGCCCGGCGCATTACCACTGAAGGTGCGCCACAGACACGGCAAATCTATCTGGTGGATAGTGCTACTGGAGAGGCCGAGGCCTTGGTCGAAGACGAACGTTACTTCAATGGGTATTTCTCGTGGAATGCCCAGGGCGATCAATTGGTTATTCAGCGGTTTCCACAGTTTACCGAGTCGGGCGAATTTAATGCGCTTGGACGGCCCGAAATCTGGACTTATGATCTGGAGAGCGACAATTTGCTGTTGATCGCTGAGAATGCGTACCTGCCACAATGGGTTCCATAGACGCTCAGGGCAACTCACAATAACTCATGATAAGGTTTTGTTCCGATAATACCCTATTAGCTGTACAAAGTGACCTTATGCGGAACAGACATAATCTGTGCGACCCCTTCCCAAAATACAGCATTAGATGAAAAGGGGTGTACGCGCATGACCGGATACAAACACGTTTTGTGACAAAGTCGATCTATTCACAAGATGGGAACGGGAAACACCAAGCGCAATTCGCAAACCGATTGAAGCCCCCTACTCCAGAATCAGCTTATAACTGATATACCGCTCTCACCAACGCATCATGAATGGCTCGGCGAAATTCATATAGCCCCGGAGTTTCGCGTCCATAATAAACCCAGTTTGTGAGCACAACGATGACTAAGGCTTGCTCAGGATCAATCCACAATGAGTTGCCGGTGAAGCCCGTGTGCCCAAACGTACTCGGACTCATCAGGTCGCCCGCGTTGGCCCCTGCCCGCGCTTTCAATTGCCAGCCCAGTCCGCGCCGCATGGCACCAGTGACTGCGTGTTCCTGTTTGGCTAACTGCATGATCGGTGGCGGAATACCCACGCGCTGATCTTCATTGAGCCAGGCTTGCCCCAACGCTGCAACGTCCCGCGCCGTCCCAAACAGTCCCGCATGACCGGCCACACCCCCTACTCCACTGGCGTTCTCATCATGTACATCACCCCAAATCCGGCGCTGCCGCCACGTTGAGTCGATTTCAGTGGGATGGATGGTCAACCGGTCACGACCCGACCGAAGCGGGTTAAACGTCATACTTGATAACGCCAATGGTTGCAGCACGTGGGCAGCAATCGCAGTATCCAGTTCGCGACCGGCCAGGCGCCGCACCACTTCCCCTAAGAGCATCAATCCGATGTCACTGTAGCGCACGACTGCATCAGGCTCGCCAACAAACGAATACGTGAACAGTGATGGCAGTGCCCGATCCCAGCGATCATAGCGCGATACCCGTTCCGGCTCAGTGGGTGGCACGGGAGCCGGACCTGCCACGTTAAATACATCACGCCAGGGAGCCAGACCGGATGTGTGCGTTAGCAAATGCCAGAGCGTCACTTGCGCCGGATCTACCTTGAGATTCTCATATTCTGCCGGGGTCGGCAGCGGCATTTTGGTATGCGGATCCTGGCCGCCATCCACTGACCGCAGACCCGATTCGCCAAATTCTGGGATAATATCGACCAGTGGAGATTTGAGTTCAATTTGGTTTGCATTCAAGAGTGTAAGTAAGGTTGTGACGGTATACACCTTGGTGATCGAGGCCAGATCAAACAACATATCGGGACGCGCCATAACTCGGTTCGTCGCCGGGTCTAGCTCACCCCAGGCCTGATTCAACAGTACCTCCCCATCCCGCACAACCGTGATACTGGTCGCGGGAAATACCGCGCCGAGGTTAGCCGTAATAATCGCCTCGACTTCACTAAACATCGGCCCGGCTAATTGATTAATCAGATCGGCGCTGGCTATCTCAAAAATATTTGGCATCTCTGCTCCACCATTTTAACAATCGAAATTTGCGATCAACCTCGTCTACGGTAACAATATAGAGAGAATTCCTCAGATGTACTACAGTCAATTGGGAGCCTGCTGATGACAACCTGGATGATTGTTGAAGATGAACCCGATCTCTACGATATGCTCTATGAACTGATTTCTAGCATCGGTCACGATGTACTGGGATTCTCAACTGGCGAAGATGCCCTCAACTGGCTGGAACAGGTGGATGACGGGGTTTACAATCACGCGATACCTGAGCTGGCGCTGTTCGATATTCGGCTGCCAGGCGACGTTGCCGGTCCCGACATTGCGGCCAGGATGCGCCAAAGCAGCGTTTTGAGCCAGATCGTGATTGTGATGATGACGGCCTATCGGCTTACACCCGATGAAGAAACTGCCGTGATGCAATACGCCATGCCCGATATGCTCCTTTACAAGCCGCTGCCGAACTTCCCAGAGTTTCGCCGTCGTCTGGAAGACCTCTTGATGTAGCTTAGCATACCGATTTATTCGAAACTCTGAACATAAAGGTGCAAACATGACCGTAAAATTTGGACTCGGATTGCTGGCGGGGCCACCCAAAGGCCAGATCAACAAGTGGATGGCTGATCTGGATGTTGCCCTGCCCTTGCTGGGTGATGCTTTTGAAAGCCTGTGGATGACCGACCATTTTTTCTGGGCCGATAACCCGACGTATGAAACCTGGACGGTGATGGCCTACATGGCGGCCCGCTGGCCCCAATTCAAGATTGGCCCCATGGTGCTCGGCCAGAGCTACCGTAACCCCGCGCTACTGGCAAAAATGGCAGCCACCTTGCAAACCATCAGTGACGGTCGCTTCATCATGGCAATTGGCGCCGGGTGGAAAGAAGATGAATATCGCGCCTACAATTACCCCTACCCCCGCGCTGGAATCCGCATTGAGCAGCTTGAAGATACGCTGGAGATCATGAAGCGCCTCTGGACAGAATCCGGGCCAGTCACCTATCACGGTAAACATTATCAGATCGTTGAGGCTTACTGCGAGCCGCTCCCGGACCCGGTTCCACCGATTATTGTGGGCGGTGGCGGCAAGAAAACGATGTTCCTGGCGGCGAAACATGCTGATGGTTGGAACCTGCCGGATGCCAATATCGCGAAATACACCGAACGGTTGGCGATCCTACACCAACACTGCGAAACGCTCGGACGCGACCCGGCAACCCTGGAGAAATCCTGGTTCGGGCGGCTGGCGGTTGCGCAAACGACGGCAGCCGCATTGGAACTTGGCGCTGGTCAATGGACTGCTGACAATGCCTTCGTCGGCACGCCCCAGCAATGCATCGACCTGATGAGTCCTTTTGTCGAGGCTGGTGTGGAATACTTTATGCTGGAAGTGCTGGGTTTGCCCAACCCGGACACATTGAGTCTGGTGACAGAAGTCGTGTTGCCTGCACTCAAACGATGAGAACGGTTATCCTGAAGGACGAACAGCCATGAAGATCACAGCGCTTGATACGCTCATCGTGCAGGCTGGCCCCAACCGCACCTGGACGTTTATCGAAGTGCATACTGATAGCGGATTGGTCGGAGTTGGTGAAGCCAGTCAAAGCCGGTTGGACGCGGGGGTGGCGTTACAGGTACAGGCGTTAGCACCGTTGTTGATCGGCAAAAACCCGCTGGACCTCCGTGAACAACTGTTATCGCTACTGGCTGCCCCCTGGCATCAGGGCCGGGTGCGCTATGCGGCGGTGAGCGGAATCGAACAAGCCCTCTGGGACCTGTGTGGCAAAACCTTGCAAGTGCCGGTTTATCAATTGTTGGGTGGCAAAGTGCGTGACCGCATCCGCCTTTACGCCAACATCACGCTGGCAACACCTTCCCGATCCCCGAACGATTTGGCAGCAACAGCGCAACTCGCAGTCGATCAAGGCTTCACTGCGATCAAGCTGAATGCCTTTGAGTCGCCGAAACCATTTGCCATAAACTCCCCTACCCCGGCCTTTCGCGACTCCTGGCGACTGGCAATCGAGCGTGTCCGAGCTGTGCGGGACGCAATCGGACCGGATATTGACCTGCTGACCGACTGGATATTTGCCGTGCCGCCCAACGAAACCGCCGCCGTTGCGGATTCACTGGCAGAGTTTAACCTTTTCTGGATTGAAGAACCGTCTATCGTTGCGACACCAGAAAACCTGGCGACCCTGCGCCATCAGATCAAACCGCGCCTTGCCGCCGGCGAACAACTCAGTGGGGTCGAACCCTTTCATCAACTACTCAAACAGCAGGCGCTTGATGTCATCATGCCCGACGTGAAATGGTGTGGCGGGTTGCTACAGGCCAAGAAAATCGCGGCGCTGGCCGAGGCCTATCAAGTTGAAGTTAGCCCCCATAATATGTCCGGCCCGGTTTCGAGCGCGGCCAGTGTCCATTTGTGCGCCAACATTACGAACTTTCTCATTCTGGAATACTGCTGGGGCATCCCCGACTGGCGACAAGACCTCATTGGCAACACAGAAAACATCGTTGATGGGCACATGATTGTAGCCGACGCGCCGGGTTTAGGGATAAATTGGGTGCGGGCTGTGGCCGAGGCGCACCGGGTATAAGCATTGCAAATCTTTATGTTTGCCGCAATAATCAGCGGCGTGCAACCCGCTAGGCAACCAAGGAACCCTCCATGACGGCAACGACCACATCGGCTGAAAAAAGCAGCAGCCAGTTGAGTGCAGATATTCGCTTGCTCGGCAACCTGCTGGGCGCCATCATTCGTGAGCAACACGGTGACGAAAATTTTGATCTGGTAGAACAGGTTCGGGGTGACGCCAAACAGCGACGTGAAAGCAATGATCCAGACAAAACACTGGAATTGGCGACCACTATTGACCAGCTTAATTTGGAAGCGCAGCGGGTGCTGATTAAGGCGTTCAGCAACTATTTCCAGCTCATTAATATTGCCGAAGACCAACAGCGCGTGCGCGTGCTCCGGGAACGCGAGGCCGCTGGTCGGTTGGATGAATCGATTGATGCAGCGGTCGAAGCACTCCATGCTGCCGGGGTCACAGCGGACCAGATGCATGAGGTCTTCAATCAACTGCGGGTGCGGCTGGTGCTCACCGCTCATCCCAGCGAAGCCAAGCGCAAAGAAGTGCTCATGAAGCTGCAAACCATTGCGGAGATGATGGCGGAGCGTGACCGCTCCACCCTGCTGCCCCGCGAACAAGCGATGCTGACCGCCCAGCTTAAGGAAGAAATCGAAGAATTGTGGCAGACTGCCGCCACCCGTGCCAGTCGTAAAACGGTTGCTGATGAAGTGGATTTTGGCCTGTATTTCATCACGTCCGTGATTATGGACATTGCGCTGGATGTGTATGAAGACATCGAAAGCAGCCTCAACCACTATTACCCGGATGATGATTGGTCGCAACCACAGGGCCTGCTGCGCTATGCGTCGTGGATCGGTGGCGACCGCGACGGCAACCCGAACGTCACCAGTGATGTCACGCAAAAGACACTGGCGACACTGCGCCAGGCGGCGATTGATGTTTACCGTACGGAAATCGAATGGCTGCGCGACCACCTGACCCAATCGGCTAATGAGGTCGGCGTCTCTGAAGATCTCATTGCAGCGATCATGGCCTATCCAGAATTGGAAGCCCTGTATCCGGGCGAAGTTTATCGCCAGCAAATGCACCTGATCTGGCAACGCCTGAAAGACAACAGTTATCAAGACAGCCGCCAACTGTTGCATGATCTGTTGTTGATCGATACGAGCCTGCGTGAAAATCGGGGCACCCATGTCGCCAATGGTTCGCTGCAACGGCTTATTCGCAAAGTACGGCTTTTCGGCCTGCATCTCGTGCCGTTGGACATTCGGGAAGATGCTCGCCTGCAAATTCAGGCGATAGACGAATTATTCCGCCATTATGGAATTGTGGAGCATTATGCCGAGTTGCCGGAAGCGGAAAAACAAGCCCTGCTCTCCCGCGAAATCGTCAACCCGCGCCCGTTCTTCCCGGTTGATGTCAGCCCTTTTTCGGAAGTCACCCAGCGTATTGTCGACACCTGGCGTATGATCGCAGACGCGCATCAGCAATATTCGCCCATTGTGATCGATAGTGTGATCGCCAGCATGAGCAAACAACCGAGCGATGTACTGACCATGCTGCTGTTCGCCACTGAAGTCGGCGTACAGGATGATTTGGAAATCGTGCCTCTGTTTGAGACGATTGACGATCTGTATCGCGGTGCCGACGTCATGCAGGAACTGTTCGACAATGAGGTGTACTGGAATCATTTGCAAATCCGGGGCCAGCGCCGCGGTCTGCATCAGCAGATCATGATCGGTTATTCGGATAGTAGCAAAGATGGTGGCTATCTGGCGTCGAACTGGCATCTCTATCAGGCGCAGCAACTATTGACCGATACCTGTGAGGCACGGGGGGTATCACTGCAACTGTTTCACGGTCGGGGTGGTAGCATCGGACGTGGTGGTGGCCCTGCGAATCGATCAATTCTCTCGCAACCCCCCGCTTCGCTCAAAGGCGGTATCAAGATTACTGAGCAAGGTGAAGTGATCGCCTATCGTTATGTCAATCGAGCGATTGGCCGTCGCCACCTGCATCAGATCATGCACGCCATGCTGATTGCGCTGGGCACCCCCGAAGCCGCTGCTATTCAAGTCAAACCGGTGTGGCGCGAGACGATGAGTACCCTGGCGGAAACGGGCCGGTTGGCCTATCGTAAGTTCGTCTATGAAACGGATGGTTTCCTGGAATACTGGCAGCAATCCACGCCCATTAATGAACTTTCGCGCTTGCCAATTAGTTCGCGGCCTGCCAAACGGTCCAAAGGCGGCTTCGAAAGCATTCGTGCCATTCCCTGGGTTTTCTCGTGGATGCAAAGCCGAGCGATTATCCCCAGTTGGTTTGGCGTGGGCACGGCACTGCAAACCTTTATTGATGAAAATGAGAACGGGCTGGCATCACTTCAGGCCATGTATCGAGAATGGCCGTTCTTCAATGCGGTCATTGAAAATGTGCAACTGGACGTTGCCAAAGCCGATATGGGAATTGCGGAACTGTATGCCGGGCTGGTTGAGGACAATGCGTTGCGCAACCAGTTCTTTGGCGAAATCACGGCTGAACATGAGCGAACGTGGCGGTCGCTGTGCGCGATCATCGGCCAGGATGAACTGCTGGATAATGCGCCGGTGCTCAAGTTGTCGATTGAACGCCGCAATCCGTATGTTGATCCGCTAAACTTCATTCAGATCGCCCTGCTCCACGAACTACGTCAGCTTGAACCGGAATCCGACGATTATGAAGCGGTGGTGCGGGCGGTATTGGACACCATCAATGGCATCGCCGCCGGGATGAAGACAACCGGTTAGGCAGTCACAAGGAGCGGATTATGGCTGAATTCACGGATGTTGAGATCAGCGCGTTGGATGAAAATCGGACGTACAGCACGGACAAAGATCAGGGCCTGTATGAAGTCTTTTTCGAACTCTCGGCGGCACCAGCTTACAAGTGGCGGCGGTTATTTCTCTCAGAATGTGCCAGGCGCAAGGCGGCTAACAACGATACGTGGCGCAACGTGCGGATTGAAGAGCGCTTCATTGTTATCACTGCGCCGCTGGATGAGGTCCAGAAGACTCATCACAAAAATCTGGTTGCCGATGTCAAAACAGCCAATGCGAATTACCGGGCGTGGCTTGATCGCATGGCAGCCCGCCAGGCAGAGATTTTCGCTGAGGAAGAGGCCGAACAAAAGAAGATTGCTGATCTGAAGAAGAAGCTGAAGTTGTAATGCACTAGGATTGCGCTGTATCTTCTTCTTTAGGCAGCTTGGCAAATACGACCTTCAGCGGAATCTCCAGCCCCGGCAACCCGGCGAAGGTCAGGGTATCGCGCTCGATGGTTGGCTCAGCTTGCCCCGGCACATAGATTTTCACTTCACGCGCTTTGGCCCAAACGTCCCACACGGTAGCGCCCAGCGCAAGATACTTGGCGCGTTTGTCATCAAGCCGTTCGAGTTCACGTTTGTTGCTGGGATCTGAAACGACCTCAACCACTAACGTTGGTGCTTCGGGAATACAGGGTGTGTCCAGAGCGGTATTTAACACGGCACAATAAGCCACATCAGGTTCTGGACAATCATCATCGGCAACGGCATAACCTGTGGTTTCTCCGGTTACAATGCCGGGTAAATCATTAGTAATAAGGTGCATTTGAATAAAGCTATGGATGATACCGGTAACGATTGAATGCCAATCTTTCGTAGACACGCGCTTTATCAGTCTCCCCGCTTCGAGCATTACCGGAACGCCGATGCTCTCCAGCATTTCTGAGACCTGGCGGTACTCATCAATTGTGATGTAATCGATCATGACAGTTTTTGCGACCATATTCCGTACCTCTACACCGGTCATTAAAGGAAATTGTAGCATAGGTTCATCGCTGCCGGTTACAATCGGCATCCTGGCGAATTGTTGTCTGGAATAATCATGCTCACCGAACAGCGTAATCCTAATAGCTTGAATATTGACCAGCGTTCGACGTTAGAAATTTTGCAGATCATGAATGCCGAAGATGCAACCGTTGCTCACGCGGTCAGCACTGTCCTGCCCCAGATTGCCCTGGCAGTGGATTTGATTACGGAGCGCCTCCGTGCTGGTGGGCGATTGTTTTATATCGGCGCGGGCACCAGCGGTCGCCTGGGGATTCTGGATGCGGTTGAATGTCTTCCTACCTTCAGCATTGACCCGGAGACGGTCCAGGGCATCATCGCGGGTGGTGAAACAGCGTTCGTGCGCTCGGTTGAGGGCGCAGAAGATCGGCCTGAAGGCGGACGCAATGATCTGATAGATCGTCAACTCACCCTGCAGGATGTTGTTGTCGGCATCGCCGCAAGTGGCCGCACGCCATATGTCGTCGGCGCATTAGATTATGCCCGTGAGGTTGGTGCCGGAACGATCGGCATCGCCTGCAACGCCCCGGCCCCGGTATTGGATGCTGCTGATATTGCGATTGCGGCATTGGTCGGGCCAGAGATCATCACCGGATCAACCCGTTTGAAAGCGGGAACTGCCCAGAAGTTGATACTTAATATGCTGAGTACAGCAACGATGATTAAGCTGGGCAAAGTTTACAACAACCTCATGGTTGATGTACGGGTCAGCAATGAAAAGCTGGCAGACCGGGCACGCCGGATCGTGTGTGAGGTGACGGGCATTGAAGCCAATGAAGCGACCACCCTGCTCGAACAAACCGGCCAGGAGGTCAAGCCAGCAATTGTGATGGCACTGTTGGGAATTGATGTGAACGATGCTCGTACACGGCTGGCAGAATCGGGCGGTATGTTGCGAACGGTGATTGGCGATAGATCTGATTAATTGCTGGCTGGGCCTCTGCCGTGTGTCTGTATGATACCCGTATAAACGATAGAAAGATGTCTAAGCTTGTAATGGTTAATGTTATTATGACTACACGAAAATAGGATAATCACTTTCCGCTTGCATTCAATCCCTTGTTATTGACTACACGAATCCACAAAACCTCTCAAGTTAATTGACCTTTTTTAAGCCCATTAAACATTTTTATAACCTCTTCGAGCCGCCACTCTCTGACACACGCTGATATGGAAGCTTGTGGCGCATTTCCAGGAAGATTTGTTGTATTTTGTTGTATTATGAAGATGCTTCTAACTATATCTGGTCTGGGCACCGATAAAACAACCATAGGTGAGACAATTCTTTTGAGACTCTAAAACCGGGAGAAAAACGATGTCCTTTACAGCCAAAATTCGCGGCCTACCTCACAATCCATCGATTATTGAGATCAATACCCGAACCGGGCCAGCGACCACTTACGACAATCCATTTAAGGCCCAGGTTGGCATGACTGGTCTACCCGTCCTGGATGTTCAACCTGATGAAGCCGGGATCCGCTTTCAGGGCAAACTCTATCAATGGTTCCAGCTTCAATTCCCCGATGGTCGGCAAGGCTGGGTCCGTGATGATTTACTCGCCTGTCAGGGCGATGGGGTACCCTTCGGCTATGCCATCATCAACGAGGAAGCCTTTGCGTTTGCGCTGGAACGCCGGGATGTCATCGCACCCGGTCAGGAGACGATGAGCGTCGCCCAATCGGTCGCCACACCCGCCCCCGCACCTACACCAGCAACGCCGCCCTCACCAGGCCCAGAACCCACTGCCGCGCCGACACCTGCCCCATTGACTGAACAACCGGCTGTTGCGCCAACGCCTACGATGCCCGCTCAACCAGGCCCGGTAACCTCTCCCCCTGCCCTACCCGATGACTTACGCGACGAAGATCGCGTGCGCCAGGCGGCCTTCAATATCACGGAAGGCTTTGAAGGAGGCGGCTATGCCAGTTACCAGAACTATGACGATGGCATTGTCAGTTATGGCCGATTTCAGTTTACATTAGCCGGTAGCAGCCTGTTTAGCGTGCTCGTAAAATTTACCAGCCGATCCAACAGCACCATCGCCAGCGAACTGCGTGCCAACTATCTGGACCGCACCCGCAATCACGATGAAGGTCTGCGCGATGATGGGCGCTATAAAGAACTCCTCATTGCTGCCGCCAACGACCCGATTATGCAACAGGCCCAGGACGAGGCGGCTACCGAACATTACTGGAACGTCGTCCAGGACTTGAGCATCAAGCCCCGCAATGTGCAAACGCCGCTGGGCCAAGCACTCATCTTCGATATGGGCATCAACTTCGGGCCACGTCATGGTTTCCTGGGCGCAGCCGAACGCGAAATTGGTGTCGCCCCCAAGAGTCGTATGCCCGAAAATGGCGGACGCGAAGAAGACTTAATTGCAGCTCTGGCCCGCGGGCGCAAAGCCTCCCATGATCGCCAGGCTGAACGCGATAATCTGCCCGGCTTGAAAGTACGCGGCGATTTCTGGGTTGATCTCGTCAATAGAGGCGACTGGAATCTTGAAGGCGATGCCGATGGAATGCTAGAAGTCAAGCCCGGCAGGCGCGTCAAAGTTCGCAACTTTTAGGTCAAGACTTGAGAAAAAGCACATAATCGCATCATACGTTTCCAACATTTACCCTCGAGAAACAGCGGATGGTGGTATGAAAGGGAAAACGATTCAAGATTGGGCTACCACCGTAAACTCAACGCTATCGGGCAGATTATAATGGCGCAACGCATTCTCGAGACGACGGGCGCGGGTATCATCCAGCGCATAGAAAGATACGGTATCCTGTGCGGCGATTACATTATTGGAAATCGTCCAGCTACCAACCAGAATCCAGGATGAGGGGACGTCAACCCACAGGTCAAAAACGATTGCTAGTGCAATATTGGCGTCGCGGGCCAGTACATCCAGGGAATTTGCAGACAACACCCCTTCTTCGCGAATCGCGGCGGCTGTAGCGAAAGTTCCCAGACCGGCAGCATCAATCAATTGTATATCACCGTAGAAAGATGGCGCGCCTATGTCGTTCAGTACAACAGACTCGTTAGGATAAAATTCCCTTAGAAATTGCCCCATCTGATATTGCTGATGGAAATTGTTCATCATGGCGATCGGGGTACGATAGGTTACGGTGAGACCATAGCCCGTTAACGGTAGCGCAAGAATAAGAGCACCGGCAAAGGCAACCATCCATTGCTCTCTTGATGCCGGAATAAGCGTGCGCATTCCTGAAAACAATGCCACCAAGCCAATCGTCATTAAATAGATCTCATAACGAAAAAAGGAGCCGGTTTGTGCAAACTGTAAATGTAGTGCAATCAATAGAAGCGCAAACCAGCGCCAGGTTCGCTGTTCGCGTTGGACCATAAATGCATAGCCCAACCCAATCGTCACTAGCAAGACAGCAGGCACTCTGGCGATGTGCAACAAGCCGCGCAAACCAACGAACAGCGCGATACCCAGAGGTGTTGAGAAATCGAACCCGGCACCTTTCATGAGGACTGAATTGGGTAATGCATACCACCCATTACTTAATGAAATCAAACCGAAGATACCTACCGGTACGAGCGCTGCCAGCCCAAGTGCCAGCGCAGTCGTGATCCGCCGCGTTTGCCACACCGAAAACAGGCAGATCAACCCAACAGCAAACAGGCCTTCGAAGCGCGTCGCGACCAGCAGCATTGCCAGCAGACACCACACGCTGAGCGATTTGCGTTGGTGGAGCGCAGCAAAGCTATAGGCCGCAAAGGCTACGGTGAGCAATGCTTGCAGCACATGTTCCATACCGCTGATTACGGCTGACGGGAGGGGCACCGCCAGGATTACTGCAAATTGGACAGCAAAACGTACCCCAGTCGAACAACCATAGCCCCATAACAGTCGGTCAATCAAGATCAGCAGTACAACCGAACACACAAGCGCCAATGCCAGGGGAATGAATGTAACCGTTCCAAAAACTCGAAAGAATACTGCAATCAGCAAACTCCACAAGAGTGACGATGACGACGATGTGAATTCATGAGGTGTAACACCCCAAACTCCATATTCAGCAAAACTACGCGCGATCGCCATATGGATGAAAGCGTCGTCTACTGTAGAGGTCAAGTGACCTTCCGTGTATGTCAAACCCCATGCCAAAACAGCTGCTGTAAGCAGCACCAGCACACTAACACCGGCAATCCAGGGAGCATGGTTTTCCATAAAATGATCTGAAATTACGGTACGCATTGATACGTTGAATAATCCATTTACGCTAGACTCAAACTCATTATACGCATTGGAGCTTACCCCGATCACAAAGGTTTGGTCATCTCGGCAAAGCGACCTCAATATGTATCGAAAGGAGAAGGTCACCGGCATGCTGACGGACTCCCTTTGATTGCTATAGGCAAAGAGGGCGTTAGCTGCAATTTGCAGCGTCTTGGTGTTGTAAACTTTTCTGCTGCCCACACACCTGCATGGAAGATAGCAGAGCAGGATTCAGTCCATGCAGGGTGGATATGTTAGCTGTATTCTGGTATGCCGAATGACAGCTTCGAGGTGTCGCCGACAATGATATAATATAAATGGAGGTGACTGATGCCGAAACAAACGCTGGAAGAACTGCGCGAGAAAATCAGAAATACGCCTGTCACTGATCCAAATTACCGGGATTATCTTGATGCATTAGAGGATCATATCGGACAAGGCATGGACAACGCCGATCATCGTCCGCGGTTGGTGGACGAGCTGGAAAAAGGTCTGATTCTGTTCGACAAAGATCACCCTGACCTGGCGCAGGCGCTGCGCTCGGCAATTGCGATTTTGGGACGCGGCGGCGTATGACCACTGCAACGAACATAGCACGCTATCTGAATGTACAGGCGTGCTCCAATCCGACGATTCGCGCCGACGGGCAGCAAGTCGCGTTTCTGGCAACAATCACCGGGACGCCGCAGGTCTGGCAGGTGACGTCAAGCAACGGCCCACCCCGATGGCCCGATCAGCTTACGTTCGGTGCGGAACGGGTGCAGATGGTGCGCTATGCACCGGTTGGGTCGCAGTTGATCTATGGCCGCGATGTGGGTGGCAACGAACGGATGCAGCTATTCCTGCTGGACCCCGACAGCGGCGAAGAGGTGGCGCTCACGGCGGGTTATGAGGATGCAACCCACGGCTTCGGCGACTGGTCCGCCGATGGCAAATCGATTCTGTTTACCGCCAATCGGCGCGATCCCGGTCTGTTCGATCTTTATGTGCGACCATTGGACGGCGAGGCCCGGTTGATCTGGCAGAACGACACACCCTTGATCCCGGCAGGGATGGCTTTCGCACCCGATGGTCAGCGGGTTGTGGCCGGATGGATGCGCGGCAGCTTTGACCATGCCCTCTACGAAATCGATCTACAAACAGGCGCGTCCCGCCAGCTTCTGCCAAGTGATACACTGACCACTTTTCAGAGTTTAAATTACGCGCCCGATAGTCAGACACTGTACCTGTGTACCGATCAAGATGCCGATTTTCTGTATCTGGCAAAGCTGAATCTTCAGACCGGCGATGTGGAAAAACTCGTTGCGCCGGACTGGGATGTGGAAGGGTGTGCGCTGTCACCTGATGGCAATACGCTGGCCTACGCTGTCAATGTCGACGGCTACAGCGAACTCCATGCACTTGATCTGGTGAGTGGCGCGACTCAATCCCTAAACAGTTTCAATCAGGGCGTACTGGCCCGCACCTATGACATTGGCGCCCAACTCGTTTTTACGCCGGATTCAAGCGCGATCTTGTTTGCCGCCAGCACATCCACCCAGGCAACAAATGTTCAGCAGTGGACGCTGGGAAACAATCAAGTGCGATCAATAACCCGGGCGGGACAAGGCGGCCTGACAGCAGCCCATTTTGTCGCCCCCGATTTGGTACGCTACCCGACGTTCGATGAGCGGCAAATTCCAGCATTTATCTACCGACCACACACCGCAGGACCGCACCCGGTCATCATTGACGTGCATGGCGGACCTGAATCACAATCGCGCCCGGAGTTTAAGCCGCTGGAACAATTCCTGGTCAATAGCGGTTATGCCCTGCTCATCCCCAATGTGCGCGGCTCAACTGGCTATGGCAATACATACTCGCATCTGGATGATATTGAGAAACGGCTCGACTCAGTAGCGGATCTGGCGGCGGCGGCTGATTGGCTGCGAACCCAACCCGGCATTGACCCCGACCGCATCATTATTTACGGGCGCAGCTATGGCGGCTTCATGGTACTGTCAGCGATCACCGAATATCCCAACCTGTGGGCGGTAGCCATCGAATCGGTGGGCATCAGCGATTTTGTCACCTTCCTGGAAAACACCAGCACCTACCGCCGAACCCACCGCGAACAAGAATATGGCACATTGGCGCAGCATCGGACGACACTCAAGCACATCTCGCCGATTCATAAAGTCGATGAGATCAAGGTGCCCTTGTTGATTCAACATGGCGAAAACGATCCGCGCGTCCCGGTCGATGAGAGTCGCCAGATCGCGGCGGCGCTGGAAAAGCGTGGCATCCCGGTTGAACTATTGATCTTCGCCGACGAGGGGCATGGCATCACCAAATTGCCCAACCAGATCGCCTTTGGTCAGGCCATAGTTGACTTTCTCAATCGGACACTGCCCGCAACGTAAAAAGCCGGGAATCCCGGCTTGTGATGTAGCAAAACTAACTGATGTCCAAATTGATGATTAGTGAGCGGCCCAGACGGGTTGATCGTTGAGAATGCGGGCCAACTGGGCGGGAAAGCGATCGGCATCCAGTGGTTTACCCAGAAAACTGTGGAAACCGCGCTGCCGCACGACATTGATCTCACTGACATGCACGGTGTAGGCTACAATTGGCACGCCTTGAAAACGGGGATCAGCTTGCAAATCTTCAAAGACTTCAAAGCCATCGCGACCCGGCATTTCTAAATCCAGGAATATGACGGCGACGTCATCCACATCTCGCAAGGCGGCATCCAACCGTTTCGGATGCTGCACCTTAATCGAGGTCAACCCCTCCATCTCCAGCATGTGCGACAGGATGTTCACATTTTGCGCGTTATCATCGATAATCAGTGCCCGGTTTCGACTCATATTTGTACCTCATCTGTCCTTAACGCAACCACCAGACTTGCTCTCCGGCGACGATACTGGCGATTTGTTTAGGAAACAAATCATAATCTATCGGCTTAGCGATAAATCCAGCAAATCCCATTGACTTCACTTTGGGCACCGCGACGGAGGCATCCATCGCCGACACCGCGACAATCGGAATCGTTTTGAATTCTGGCTCCGACCGAATAACTTCATAAATATCATACCCGGTAATGTTATCGGGAAACATTAAGTCCAGGACAATCGCGTCAATGGGTACAAATGCCTTGATGCGATCAATCGTATTTTCATCGACCCATCGTTCAACCGTCGTTCGCGCGCCCTGCCATTCCAGAATCATGCGCATCACGCTCGAATTGCTGGCATTGTCTTCGATAATGAAAATCCGGTCTCCGCTAAACAGCATGTTACACTTCCTCACTTATGCTATGATGTGCCAGACATGCTCACCGTTCATGACACGGTCTAGCAAATCCGGGAATGTTTCCATGTCGATGGGCTTGGCGATCACCCCGTCAAACCCGGCAGATTTCAGTTGTTGAATTTCTTCGCTCATCACGCTGGCCGTCAGCGCAATGATGCTGATGGTTGAGAACGCAGGCCGGGCACGCAGCAATTTCAGCATCTCAAAGCCATCATGGGGCGGCACGTGAATGTCCAGCAAGACAACATCGGGCTGGGGTTGCAACGCGTCAACTCGCTCCACGAAATTATTACTATCCTCGAAAATATTGACATGAGTCAGGCCCATCATGTTTTCCAGAAGCAAGCGCATGATATTGCGACTGCGCTCGTCATCTTCTACGTACAAAATGGCAGTGTTCTCATTCATGGCTTTTGCTCCTCTAGGCCGGGGTCAACGCAGATTGCAGGGGTAAGGCAAGGTAAAAGGTTGAGCCAACGCCGGGTTCGCTCTCCAACCAGACCCGTCCACCATGCGCTTCGGCCAGGCTGCGGGCAATGGGCATCCCCAGCCCGGTCCCCCCACCCTCGCGCAAACCGGTTCCAGTCTGACCAAAGGGATCAAACACTTTGACAAACTCATCTTTAGGAATACCTGGCCCGGTATCGTTGACCGAGATTTGAATTTCATCTGCCGTCGTCTCTGCACTGATGATGACTTTGCCGGTTTCGGTGAATTTGCAGGCGTTGGATACGATATTGAGAATGATTTGCAGGATACGCTGCCGGTCGCCCACCATAATCGGCAAGTTTTCGTCAGCCACCAGTTCCAGCGCCACTTCTGGCTTGTCGACCAAAAGACTCCGGCCCGTTGACGCCGCGCTGGCAACAATCTCATTCATGTCCACATCATCCTCGACAAACAGATTGAGGGAACCCGATTCAATCTTGGAGATGTCGAGTACATCATTAATCAGGCTGAGCAGATGTTTGGCGCTATCCACCACATTGTTCAGCGCATCTTCCTGGTCGGCGTTGATCTCCCCCATCACGCCCTTGACGACGAACTTGGTATAATTGATGATGGCGTTCAGCGGCGTGCGCAGTTCATGCGACATGCTAGCGAGAAAAGCCGACTTCACCTGATTGGAGCGTTCGGCTTCAGCACGGGCGGCTTCCACCTCGTCCAGATTGTATTCCAGTTGCCGGTTCGCCGTCTCAAGGTCTTGTTGCCGTTGTTGCAACGAACCAGCCATTTCATCAAAGGTTCGACCCATCTCACCCAGTTCATCGGCCCCGGTAAGATTCGTGCGGGCCGTTAGATCGTTATTGCGGAGGCGGGCCGTTACATTAATCAGTGTACGCAGCGGTCGAGTGATGGAGCCAATGAGATATATGCTGAAGGCTGTGGTCGCAATCAACGCTACGATAATCACGCCGACGGAGATTGATAAGGACTGCTGCACCGTTGTGTCGACATCAATCTGACGCGCTGCAAATTGATACAATTCGAACTCCGATGCCTGGTTAATAGCAACCAGGAAATCAACCTCCACTTCCTCAAGTTCTTCACGCAGCTCACGAACATCATCAATCGATCCACCACTATCGATGACTTGCAGGATGCTGGACGTTACACCGATCAGATTCTGCGAAGTCGTTTCAACATTTTCAAGGTAGGGAATTTCGCCCGGCGCTTTTTCAACCACTAGCTGGCGATAATTGTCAGCAACCGCAGCATAGGTCTCCAGGCTTTCTTCAATCTCCGCCCGCTCATCTTCTTCCTCATCTTCATCCGCTTCACTGGCTGCATTCACCGTTTCGTCGGCCTCGTCATTGTCAGTGACCGGACCTGTTTCATCCACTACCGACAATGGTTCGGCTTCAGCTTCCTCGCCTTCTTCGGATTCAAGCACCCAATCCAACACGAATTCGTTGGTCGATGAAATCAAACGGGACGCAATGAACTTTTGTGTTTGCAGCAAATTCACAATCGGCACATTGACTTCGGAGACGGTCGTGAAGGAGGTGCGAATGGCCTCATTACTGCGAACACCGACAAACACGGCCACGAGCAAAAAGACGATGGGGATCGCAAAGCCCAGGATTAAGCGTACCCGAATTGAAAGATGGTTCATAAATAGCGCCCCCTCACGAATTACAATTATTACCACTCTCAGTGTAATATCGCTATTTCGCGAAGATCGTTAAGGATTTCTCAATCGAGCATTACATTTGCCAAATTTACAAATTTTATGCTGATGCGCCACAATAGCGCTGCATTACGGTTAGCAGAATGCGCGTGTAATCGTACACGGAATCGAGATCGACCCATTCTTCGTCAGCGTGCGCGCCCGCACCCGCAGGGCCAATGATAGCGGTGTCGATACCCGCCGCCTGCAACAGGGCCGAATCCATCCACCAGAGTTCACCATAGGTTGGTGGGCGGCGTCCCAACACGGCATCGCCCGCGGCCATCAATGCTGTCACGATCGGTGCATCAGCGGCAACTTCGAAGGCAGCGCGGTTCAGACCGGCAGTCACGGTCGCCTGAAAATTGGGCACAGTCCGGGTCAGATGATCGACCAGCGCCTGGATGGCGGCGATGATGTCGGCGGGGTTTTCGCCCGGCAGCGTTCGACGCTCCAACTCGACGGTTGCGCGGGCCGCATAAACCGATTGTGAACTGCCACCACGTAACAATGCGGCATGGATGGAAGGCGGTCCCAACAGGGGATGATTGGGGTGTTCCAACAATTCCTGGGCATGACCATCCAGCGCGACCAGAAAATGCCCCATGAGCCGGTTAGCGTCGATACCATCCATGTAGCGACTGCCGTGCGCGGCCCGCCCGATGACTTCGACATCAATCCACTGAAAGCCGCGATGCGCCAGACAAACGCGCAAGCCAGTCGGCTCGGTGACAATCGCGCCGTCAACTTGATATTTCTCGACAATGGCTTCCGTTCCCAGGCTGCCATACTCTTCGTCAATCACAAACGCCAGCAGCACATCGCCAGCCAGTTTGATCCCGGCATCCAACAGCGCTTTGACCGCCGCTAACATCCCGGCCAGGCTTGCCTTCATATCGAACGCACCCCGCCCGTACAGTTTGTTGTCACGAATCGCGGCGGAAAATGGCGCCGTCATGCCGGTCACGCCGACGGTATCGGTATGCCCATTGAGCATCAGCGAGCGGCCCCGCCCCTGCCCCCGCAAAACCCCCACCACATTGGACCGCCCCGGTTGGATTTCATCTATTTCAACTTTGAGGCCCAGCATCCGCAATTGTCCGGCGATGTAGGCTGCGAGTTCGCCCTCCCCAGCACCGTCGGGCACCAGATCGGGATTGATGGAATTAATGCGAACCATTGCGGCCAATGTACTGATAAGATAGTCACGATCAATCGTCATGGGGTTTGCTCCTGGTGGCAACTGGACAAGATGCAGGCATTATAGCGACTGGAGCGACATTCAACATGCAAATCAGAAACTACCGCAACGGGGGGAGACAACCACCCCACCCCGGCTCTATAGTGGTTGCAATCACACACACAAGAACCGATCAAATTATCACACCAAAGGGAGAAACGAACATGAAAACTATCACTGAATTGGGACTGAACGTTGCTGATCTGCGGCACGCCATTCAAGCAGAATATACGGCGGTCGCGCAAGACCCGAACCAGGGTTTCCACTTCCACACGGGTCGACCGCTGGCGCGGATGCTGGGGTATGCTGAAACGTGGCTGGAAAATATTCCCGAAACGGCGATTGAATCATTCGCCGGCACCGGCAACCCCTTCAGCCTGGGTACGATCAAACCCGGCGAACAGGTCGTTGACTTTGGTTCGGGCGCGGGAATTGACAGCCTGATTGCCGCAAACATGGTTGGTCCTGATGGCTATGTGATCGGCGTCGATATGACCCAGGCGATGCTCAACAAAGCGCGAACTGCATTGGCTGAAACCAACCTGAATAACGTGGAATTCCGCGAAGGGTATGGCGAAGCTCTGCCGGTGCCCGACGGTTGGGCCGACGTGATTACGTCAAACGGCGTCCTGAATTTACTCCCGGACAAACGGCTGGCATTCCAGGAAATGGAGCGGGTGCTCAAGCCTGATGGACGGCTGCAACTGGCGGACATTATTGTCCAAAAACCGGTTTCGGACGCAGCGAAACAGCAAATCGACCTGTGGACTGGTTGCATCGCCGGGGCAATGCTAGAATCGGAATTGGAAATCGCGGTGGTGAGCGCGGGTTTCGTGGACTTCGAAATCACCTGGCGCGACGAGGTTTTTGACGGCGCACCCCAGGCCAGCAGCGCCGCCAACTTCGGCACGGTCGGCATCAACTTCCGCGCCCGCAAACCGAAAAACGATGACGAGTGGTTGGCAGCCATGGCTGCGCTCGATCTACAAGTGGTTTCGTATCTCAATCTCGAAACGACTATTCACTAGGGCGACTCTCGGGAGATCTTATTGGGCCGATATTCAAGTCGGCCCTATCCGACAAATAGCCAGCGCCCGAATCGGGATCGACCAGCCCGCTGTTGTACACAGGAGCACGACGATGTTGACGATCAATGAGCAGATGACAGGCAATACTAATCCGTTCCATTTCGAGCCGTGCATCCAACCAACAGCGACAACTGGCCTGCCGACCAGTGTGCCCAACAAAACCGATATGCAGCATTTTGTGGAAGCAATGGTCGACTTTCTCTTCCCTAATAATCGTCATCAACTACTGACCGCTGCGGCCCATTATGCTGAGATCATGGATCAATTGAAACATCTGCTTTGCCCATTGGCTGTCGATGCTGATGCGATCATAGAAGCATTTGTCGCCGCCCTGCCAACCATCAGAGACCGGCTGCTGGAGGATGCCCAGGCCGCATTGGAACTGGACCCGGCAGCGACCAGTCTGGATGAAGTCATCTTCGCGTATCCAGGCTTCTTTGCAACGGCAGTTTACCGGCTGGCGCACGAATTACAGCAACTGGACGTGCCCCTGCTGCCACGCATGATCGCCGAGTACGCTCATAGCAAAACCGGGATCGATATTCACCCGGCGGCACAGATTGGTCGGGCCTTTGTGATCGATCATGGTACGGGTACGGTTATCGGCGCAACCACACAGATCGGTAATCACGTCACCCTCTATCATGGCGTGACATTGGGGGCACTGCATGTCGAAAAGTCGCTTGCCAGCATCAAACGTCATCCAACGATCGAAGATCACGTCACCATTTATGCCAATGCGACCGTGCTGGGCGGCAATACCGTCATTGGTCATCACAGCATATTAGGTGGGAACACCTGGGTTATGAAGAGCATCCTGCCCTACTCCCGCGTTTACTACAAGAGTCAGTCCACCATGGATTCAGCCGATCAATCCACTCTGGCCTGACGTTATGCGCTCCCGCCGCATAGCAATCGTTATAATGCACACTGAATAAAAGGAGAACACATTATGCGCGTCAACAACATTCTGGAAACCATCGGCAACACGCCTCACGTCCGTCTTAACCAGCTCTTCCCGGAGACTCATGAAGTCTGGATGAAGCTGGAACAGGCTAATCCGGGTGGCAGTATTAAAGATCGAATCGCGCTATCGATGATCGAAGATGCTGAAGACCGCGGCATCCTCCGGCCCGATAGCGTCATCGTCGAGCCAACATCGGGCAACACGGGCATTGGACTGGCGATGGCTGCTGCCGTTAAGGGCTATCAGATCATCCTTGTCATGCCCAACTCCATGTCGGTCGAACGCGTGCGCGTCATGGAAGCCTATGGCGCAACCTGTGAGTTGACCCCTAAAGAAGAAGGCGTCAACGGCACCATCGCCCGTGCCGAGGAAATTTGCCGAGAAACGCCCAATGCCTGGATGCCACAGCAATTTGAGAATCCCGCCAATATCACCATCCATAAACGCACGACCGCACAAGAGATTTTGCGGGACTTCCCCGAAGGTATCGATTATCTCATCACGGGCGTGGGAACCGGCGGGCACATCACCGGGACCGGTGAAGTCCTCAAGGAACAATGGCCTGCAATCAAAGTCTTCGCCGTTGAACCCGCCGCCTCGGCGGTCATCAGTGGCGGTGAACCCGGACCGCACCCGATTATGGGCATCGGCGCCGGCTTCATCCCCCAGAATTTGCACACCGACGTGCTGGACGGCGCCATTACCATAGAAGGTGAAGAAGCCTATCACATGGCACAGCGGGCCGCCAAAGAAGAAGGTATTTTCATCGGTATCTCATCTGGTGCATCGTTGGCGGCTGTCGCGAAAAAGCTGCCAGAGATTCCTGCCGGGTCGCGTATTCTGACCTTCTGCTACGACATTGGTGAACGCTATTTGTCAGTCGAGGGACTGTATTGATTTGAAAGCATATGTTCGACAAATCGATCTTGGTCATCATCAGAATAACCCAACCGCGTGCTCGATGTTTGACACGCGGTATCTTTATCCATGATGCAGCGTACTTCGGACAATCTCAAAGGGCAAATCAGCCAACCGGTCCGACTTAAAATTGCGCGTTGGAATAGGAACATTGTTCAACGCAAACCACCCTCTCCATCAAGCAAAAATAGCGTCATCATGATGATGGAGTATTGACCACCATAAAGCAAAAACGCCGGAAAACCGGCGGTTTCGCAACTGCGTTTATACAATGAATTGAGGGTAAATTCATCTTAAGGTAAATCGTCAGAAAAGGCAGTAGTACCTTTACCCTACCAGCACTTCCGCGCCATTCGTCGACTGGCAGATGTACACATTCGGTTGGATTTGCATTCGCGCCTCGTATGCGGCACTGGTCTGGACGGCGAAGTCGTCCGCCACGTCTTCCCGAACAAGGGCCACCGCACAACCGCCGAAACCGGCTCCAGTCATTCGCGCCCCATAGCAAGCGCTATGTTCCAATGCACAATCCACCATGACATTGAGCGCCTCAGCCGAGACCTCAAAATCATCGCGCAGGCTGACGTGGCTGGCATTCATCAACTGCCCCAGCGTGACCGCATCCCCTGCTTTCATGGCCGCCGCCGCCGCGAGGGTGCGCTCATTCTCCGCGATCACATGACGAGCACGGCGACGAGTCAGGTCATCAAGTTCAGCAGCCCGCGCTTCATATTCGGCCAGGGTCACATCACGTAAGGCGGACACACCAAAAAAGCGAGCGGCGGCTTCACATTGCGCCCGGCGTTCATTATATGCCGAATCGACCAGGCCCCGGCGGGTGGCGGTATCCAGCACCACCACCACCGTACCGGCTGGCAGCGGGACATTCTCCGTTTCGAGCGAACGACAGTCGATCAACAAAGCGGTGTCGGCAATACCAGCGGCAGAGATCATCTGATCCATGATGCCACAATTCATACCGACCCACTCGTTCTCGGCGCGTTGTGCCAATCGCGCCATCGTCGCCGGGTCCCACGTAAGATTGGCTGCTGCTGCACTGGCGCGTGCAATCGCTAATTCCACCGAGGCCGACGACGATAACCCTGCCGCGACCGGCACATCACCCACGATCACACCCTGCCAGCCTGATAATTTATGCCCGGCGTCCTGCAACACCCATAGCGTGCCCTTGATGTACTCAAACCAACCCGAATCGACGTTGGCAAAGTCTGCCAGGGTGACCTGGCGCATCTCGTCAAAATCAATGGAATACAACGTCACCTGCCCATCGTCGGTTGGGCTGAGCGCGACCCACGTGGCACGATTGATCGCCATTGGCAGGACGAAGCCGTCATTGTAATCGGTGTGCTCGCCAATTAGATTGACACGACCCGGCGCACGCACGACATATTGGGGCGCACTGCCAAACCGTTTTTCAAATTCGCTGATGGCTTGCTGTTGGAGTGACATCAAAAATCCTTATTCCGGCGGCCAGATGAGATCAATCTGTTCACTGCTGGCCGCCACCGAGTCAATAAAACCTTGCAAACAGGTGTCGAACACGTGTTGATTTGCCCGTGGCATCGCAGTTTCCGCAGCCAGTTCAGGCATGTACCAATTTTCATATAACCGCCGCACGATTGCAATCAGTTCATCTCGCGGCACGCTGGCCCGCTCATCCACGAATTTTAGCATGAGCATTTCGGGCACAGGTTCATCCAGTGGTTGACCAGTCACGGGATCAAAATTGAGGGATGGTTGCACGTACTGGCTGTCACGGGGATAACGATAGCCCTGTTTTGCCCAAAACTGGCGGGCGCGATCTTCCGCTTCCAATACATTGCCGACCAGTTGCAAACCCTGCTGTTGCGCAATCCCGGCAACGGCCTCATCAAAAGCGTGGGTTAAGGCCTGACCATGCCCCTGCCCCCGCAGGGCTGGACGGGTCGCCAGATAGCCGATTGCGCCGAAACCAACAGTGGCATTGAGCTGTGTAAAATCCCCAATGACGACGCCGACAATGCTTTCGGTGCTAGTCAACGGATCAAATTTGAAATGGGTCAGCACCCCTTCAGCATCATAAGTCTGGCGACCCGACACCCGCCAGAAACGTCCGATCATTACCGATTCGTCTGGCGGCTCGTTCAGACCAGCCAGCCAGTTGACGTACATCTCGCGGGGGTCCAGCACCTCTGGCGCGAAGGTCATTCGCAGCAATTCATAGGCCTGTTCAAACCGATCATCCAGTTTCCAGATCGGGACGTGATAAAAATCGGTTGGTCGGATAGCGGCTGCATAGGTTGCCATGATCGACTCAAAAAGATCAACGGGACCATGCTGCTGAAGATCAGTTACATCCAACCCGGCCCTGGTAGACAGGGATTTATTGATAGCGGCGCACATGGCGCCAATGAATTCGGTTCGCTCCACTGATAATCATCCTGCCTTATAATGCACGTCTGACAATCCCCGCAGGCGTTCAGCGGCCTGTTCAGGAGTCAGGTCACGTTGCGCTTCGCCTAGCATCTCGTAACCGACCATGAATTTACGCACGGTAGCGGAGCGCAACAGGGGCGGATAAAAATGCGCGTGGAGTTGCCAGTGTGAATAATCAGCAGCATCACGCGGCGCGCCATGCCAGCCCATCGAGTACGGGAATGACGTCTCGAATAGATTATCATAACGGGTCAGCAACTGTTTGAGGATGTCCGCCAGCGAGTCACGCTCACCATTGGTGAGGTCAGGCAGATGCAGCACGGGACGGCGCGGCAGCAACAAGATTTCAAACGGCCACATCGCCCAGAACGGCACAACCGCCAGCCAGTCGGCATTTTCGACGACAATGCGCTCCCCCTGCTCCGCTTCTAAATGGGCATAATCGACCAGCAACGGCGAGGAATGCTCGGCATAATATGCCCGTTGTCTGGCTTCTTCTTTGGCAACTTCGTTCGGTAAGTGGTCATGCGCCCAGATTTGTCCATGCGGATGCGGGTTGGATGCGCCCATCGCCGACCCCTTGTTCTCGAACACCTGCACCCAGCGGTAGGTCTGACCCAATTCCATGACCTGATCGCCCCACATGTCGACCACGCGCCGAATCGTCGGCAGCGACATTTCCGGCAGCGTCAAATCATGGCGCGGCGAAAAACAGATGACACGACAGGTGCCCTGCACACCGGACAGTTGCAGCAGCGGCGATTGATCTACCGGGGGCGCAGGTGCATCGGGCAAAATGGCGGCGAAATCGTTGGTAAAAACGAAGGTATACTCATAAGACGGATTGTGTTCCCCATTGGCGCGGATGTTGCCGGGGCACAGATAACACTGTGGGTCATGCTGGGGCTTCTGTTCGTCAGCAGTTTTTTCCTGCCGTCCCTGCCAGGGTCGCTTATTGCGGTGTGGCGAGACCAGCACATAGTCGCCGGTCAAGGGATTCAGGCGACGATGCGGGTGATCGGTGGGATTGAACATGGGTTTTTTCTCTCAATCTTGAGAAAGCTGATTTTTACCACAAGTGTAGCATTACACATCATGAATTCACAGGTAATCGCAGTAGCAATAGAGCAATGATAGAATACAGTTATCGGTTACAAGTCAGAGCTAACGATGATAGACTCGCCGTTCACTTTGATCCTCAGCTTATTCTTCATTGGGTTTGGTATACATGGAATTATTCGCAAGCAAATTGCAGTAGGGTTAGGCAGAGGCCGCCCATTGGGTACCATTGAACTGACTCGCCATTCTGCGGTAATTTTTGGAATTACTTGTGTCATTAGTGGCCTTTCATTGTCTTTGCCTTCAACTTACCGATTCCTCACTACGAAATCGCCTGATGTTTTGCTGACAGCAATCAGTGTTGGTGTTGGTCTTTCCTTGCCGATAATTGGGTTCCTTTTCGGTGTTGTCCTACAACTTGCCATGAGTTTCCAACCCCCGCGTCAGACAGATTCTTCTTCAGAAGACAACATATCACAGAACAGGTAGCATCATACTGGTATGTGTCCAATCAGATTGCCGACTGCATGACTGTGCAGTTACAATCAGCGCACGGTTAATCACAGGGGAGCTTCTTATGACTACATTTCGGGTGGGCGTACAACTCCATCAGCAACAAACGAATTATATTGACTATGCAGCAGCAGTGCGTCGTGTCGAAGCGATGGGCGTGGATAGCATCTGGAATTGGGATCATTTCTTCCCGCTTTATGGCCCAGAGGATGGCGGCAATCTGGAAGGCTGGACCCTGCTGACGGCGATGGGCACCCTCACCACCCGCGCCGAAATTGGCTGTTTTGTCACCTGCAATAGCTATCGCAATCCCCGCCTACTGGCACAGATGGCGAAAACGGTCGATCAGATCAGCAATGGCCGTTTGATTCTAGGGATCGGTGCGGGCTGGTTCGAGCGTGATTACGTGGATTTCGGCTACGAGTTTGGCACAGCAGCGAGTCGACTGCGTGACCTCGGTGAATCGCTGCCCATCATCAAGCAGCAATTAGCGGAGGAGATTCCACCACCCATCCGCAACCCGATTCCGATTCTGATTGGTGGCGGCGGTGAAAAAGTCACCCTCAGGCTGGTGGCGCAACATGCCGACCTGTGGAATACGTTTGGCCCACCGGAAAGCTGGGCGCATAAAAACCGTGTGCTGGATGACTGGTGTGAAAAAGTGGGGCGTGACCCGTCAGCGATTGAACGCACCGTCGCGTTGACACCCAAAGATTTCCCGGACAATCTGGATGCCTATGCCGAAGTGGGCGCAACTTACTTAATCTTCAGCGCCGGTCAACCCTGGGATTTCGACCTGATGGAGCAACTCGTTCAGTGGCGCGACCGAGTGAATGGGTAAAAAGTGCTGAGTTCCAAGTGCTGAGTTCTCAGCCACATCCAATTTCATCCAATTCGTGAAAGCATTTGAGAGCGGTTGATCCTCATGAAAATCACCGAAATTAAGACCTATTTGATGCATGCGGGCAAGCCCGGTGGCGGCTGGTCACGACGCAACTGGTTGTTCGTCAAGGTCTTCACCGATGAAGGCATTTACGGCGTGGGCGAAGGTAGCGGCTGGCCGCGCGTGATTCAAACGGCACTGGCCGACCTGACTCCCCTGCTCATCGGCGAAGACCCTTTCAACATCGAACAAATCTGGCAGAAGATTCTGCTGGCGACGATGGGACACGGCATGACCGGCGTCGTCGGCAGTGGCGCGATGACCGCGATTGACATGGCGTTATATGACATCAAAGGTAAGGCGCTGAATACGCCGGTCTGGAATCTATTGGGTGGCAAAGTTCGTGACCGAGTCTGGGCCTATCCCCATGCCCACAATGCCGACCGCGCGCAGGAGCTAGTCGAACGCGGCTTCACAGCGCTTAAAACCGGCGGTGTCCAAAATGTACTGACCAAAGTCGATTCGATTCGCAAGGCCGTCGGCTCGGACATTGACCTGATGGTGGATGCGCACGGCCCGCCCTGGCTGACCACTCGTGACGCAATTCGGCTGGGGCAGGCGCTGGCGGATTATGACCTGCTGTTCTACGAAGACCCGGTGGCACCAGAAGACATCGAAGCGCTGGCCCGTGTTGCCGATCGCGTTGATTTACCGATTGCAGCCGGCGAACGGCATTCGCATATTTACGGCGTGCGCCAGTTGATCGAACGCGAAATTGTGGACGTGATTCAGCCCGATACTGGACGGGCGGGCGGCCTCACGCAGTTGAAGAAAATCGCAGCGCTGGCCGAAGCGCACTACATCACGATGGCCCCGCACAGTGGTTCGCTGGGACCCATCGCTGAATTCGCGGCGATTCATCTGCTGGCAACCCTGCCCAACACGCTCATTCTGGAACATCTTGAAGATGACGTGCCGCAGCGTTATGAGGTTATTTCCACCCAGCCAGAAATCGTCGACGGGCATATGATCGTGCCGGACGCGCCGGGATTGGGCGTTGATATAGTCGAAGATGCCATCGCGCATTATCCGCCACAGGGCAATGTCTCCATACCAGAGTCTTCAGATGAGCCGGTTTACTTCCGAGCGCGGCGCGGTCGGGCCAGTTGGGCTAAACAGTAATATTGTTCACAGTAACCTATTACTGCAGCAACCCATCGTTCAAGAAGATACAGCTTGAACAGTGCCCATTACGGCGCGATTGCACTGATTCTGGTTGGAAATTGTAGATGCTGTTCGCGGTACTGGATAAACTTGGACTGCTCAGGCTGATTATGAAGGAGATCAACGATGCCGTTATTATTTGATATGCCATTTGAAGAACTGGGGCGTTACCAGGGGACGAATCCACGCCCGGCTGATTTTGATGCGTTCTGGGATGACGCCCTCGACGAAATGCGGGCGGTTGATGCTAATGTTGAACTGATCCCGGCTGATTTCCAGACCAACTTTGCCGATTGTTTTCATATGTATTTTACCGGTGTGCGCGGGGCGCGGATTCATGCCAAGTTGCTGCGACCTAAAAATGCGGCAGCGCCCCACCCCGCCGTTGTCATGTTTCATGGCTATTCCGGCAATTCCGGCAGCTGGGTCGATAAGCTGGGTTACGTCGGGCAGGGTTATACGGTCGCGGCCATGGATTGCCGGGGTCAGGGTGGCCTATCACAAGATGTGGGCGGACACCTGGGCACAACTCATCGCGGGCACATTATTCGCGGTCTCGATGGTCCACCAGAAGACATGATGTTCCGGCAAATCTTCCTGGATACGGCCCAACTGGCGGGACTCGTGATGGCGATGGATGATGTGGATGAAAACCGGGTCAGCGCCACCGGTAGCAGTCAGGGTGGCGGTTTAACATTGGCCTGTGCGTCATTAGAACCGCGTATTCAACGCGCCGCGCCGGTTTTCCCGTTCTTGACCGATTATCAGCGCGTTTGGCAAATCGACCAGGACCAGAATGCCTATGAAGAACTGCGCACCTATTTCCGCCATTTTGACCCCCAACACCAACGTGAAACCGAAATCTTCACCCAACTGGGCTACATTGACACACAACATCTTGCGAGCAGGATTCGAGGTGAAGTCATGATGGGTGTCGGATTGATGGACCAGATCTGCCCACCGTCAACGCAATTCGCCGCCTATAACAAAATCACCGCACCCAAGTCACTGGAGATTTACCCGGACTTTGGGCACGAAAATCTACCAGGTCATAATGAGAAAATCTTTGAGTTCATATGTGGATAATGGCGGATGGCGGGCGTTAGTTGACGAGAAGCATTGGTTGCTGTAACTCGAAAGGGTAAAATCGGCAAGAAGGAAAGACAGGAGCACAGGCATGAGTTATCAACCGCTGGCTGAAGTCCGAAAAACGCTCAAAGTCAAATGGTACCGCTGCCCCATCCCCCACGACAAACTGCGCGAACTATCAAAACGCAGCGATGCGCAGGGCTGGTTTCAGGCCGGGGGCCATCTGGCTTTTTTCATACTCACGGGCACTTTGGTTTATCTTTTCTGGTCGCAACAGCAGTGGTTAGGATTCTTACTCGCGTTGTTCGCACATGGCACGGTTGCCAGTTTCTTCGTCGGCGTTGCGCCACACGAACTCGGTCATGGCACGGTGTTTCGCACCAAATGGCTGAATAAGTTCTTCATGTACCTGTTCAGCCTCATCAGTTGGTGGGACCCCTTCGATTATGCCAGCAGCCACACCTATCATCATCGCTACACGCTGCACCCTGAAGGCGATCGGGAAAATCTGCTGCCACTGGAACCGTCATTGGCGTCAACGTTTATGCTCCAGTTGTTTACCGTGAATCTACTCACCCAGCGCGGGCGCGTCTTTGGCAAGGGCGGACTCATTTCAACGGTGCTGATTACGATCAAAGGGGCTTTCGGCATCGTTGGCTCGTCAGAGGTACCGATCAACGAATGGATTAAAGCCCTGCACACCGATCAGCCTGACCAATACCGCAAGTCGATCTGGTGGTCACGAATTTTGCTCTTGTTTCATGGCGCGGTGCTGGTGGTCGCTATCGCCACCGGCCTGTGGGTGCTGCCATTGATTATCACGGTTGCGCCGTTCACTGCCAATTGGCTCGGCTATTTCGTTGGCCTGACACAACATTGCGGGCTGCGTGAGGATACCCCGGATTTCCGGAAATGCGTCCGTTCGATCACGCTCAATCCACTGGCAGAATTTCTCTACTGGCGGATGAACTGGCATATCGAGCACCACATGTATGCGGGGGTGCCCTGTTACAACCTCAAAAAGCTATATCACGAGATCGCCGACGACATGCCGCAGCCACGCACCCTGCGCGAAGCCTGGTCGGAAATGCGCGAAACGTGGCAGCGCCAGAAGACTGACCCAGATTATTACTTCGACACGCCATTACCGCCAACCGCCAAAAGTATCCGCACCGACGAGGCAGACGAACTGGAGGCATCAATCGGGGAGCTGGCACCGGAAGGATTAAAGTAAAGCAGTGTTTGACAGATGGCAACTGTGTAACGCTGCTTTACCATTTCTTGCCTCAAGATATGAGGCCACTAACGTCTTTAAGTGGTCTGATTGGCTGTATCGGTCGTTTGACCAGTGTAACTGGAAGTGATCGGCGTTGTTGAAATATCGAGTGACGGATAAGCACGTAGAACCCATTCGCCACTAGATATACCAACTGTATATACACTACCCTGTTCACTAATTGCTGGCGACGACAACCCCCCGCTGATTGAACCATCAAAAAAGTAGCTGGACAAATTATCACTGAAACCATAAAAACCACTAACCGTGCTCACGTAAAGTATATTCTTTGAAAGAGCCGGGGACGCAATACTTTGACCATAAATATCAAAGGTGCGCCATAAGATGCCAGCCAAGCCGAGGACGCGAATCTTGTCAAAGGTAACGATATAAATAGGACCTATACCCAGGCGATATGCAGCCGTTGCCATTACGCCTGAACCCGCTTCGTACTCCCAAATTTGTGTCCCGCCCTGTACCTCAAAACCTAACACTCGTCCATCGGCACGGCCAATTGTTACCATCCCGCCAGCACCGACGGCAGGTGAACTGAAGTATCGGGCCGGTTTCGGTTCTTGATGCCACAAATAGCTCAGGGTACGTGTGTCTGGATCCCAACTAAAGCCCCATAAAGCACAAATCCAGTCCGCGACTACGACAATTGGTGTTACCGGACTGACTGTATCCTCAACTGCAATTGTTGGATGTTGCCAGCCAACAGTATCAGTCAGGTTAATGAGCGGGGTTGAGCCGTCAAATTTGTACGGAATATTTGTCAGTGCATCCCAGATGTCTTTCAAAAAGTCCCAAAAACTTCCACTGCCCACCAGATCGCCGTAATCGCAATCCAAGTATTCCGAGTGCAACAGATTGCTATTAACATCCAAAATATAGATGGCACCCTTCGGTTGACTACCGACTGGTTGGGCAAAACCATAAATAAAAATGAACTCATCCCGTCCAGACGACCATATAGTCGGTGACGCAGTGGACCAGCAACTATCAGGAAGTTGCAATGACCACATTATCGAGCCGGTATTACGGACCTTATTCAGGACACTAATGAACCGATCTTCGCCTACTGGTTGAAGTGTGATCACATAGATGTGACCTTCGGTATCAATGGCAGGCGAAGCGGCAATACGTGAATTTTCGAAGGTTGTACGCCACAACTCAACACCAGCAGGGCTGACCGCCACAAGTTGTCCATCAATATTGCCAACATAGATATTGCCGTCAATGTCAATAACCGGGGAAGAGAAAACAACCTGACCAACAGGGACAGACCAGGCTGGTGTTATCGGGAATGATGTTGTAACCGAAGCGTGTCCCCCGTTTGCGGCATGTCCGTGAAACTGCGACCAAGTCATTAGACTCCTCCATAGTGCTAAACAACGTATATCCTCAAATACTACAACCTATCTTGCACAGTTGAGCAGAAAATTGCGGGAAACCCTCGCTGGAACACATCTACAAACCCGGTTTTGCTACATAATATCAATGAAACCCCAACAATCGTCAACGTTCTAGATAGAGAAATAAGTACAGCGATTTGCTGACATTACCAATTACTATATTATCTTTTTTATCGAATCAAGCAAATCTAGAGGAGTCGAGACATATTTGCAGTGTCAACCTGGATAATTTAAGCAACCATGATGGGGCAATAGGCGATCTGCATATACCCCATCAGAACTTTGTTACATTGAAGGCTAATTGTAGTGCGGCAGCCAGTCGCCGTGTGCGTCAATCAGGTCATCAACCAGACTCCAGATTTGCTCGAGCGAGAGTTCAGCGGCGGTGTGCGGGTCGAGCATCGCCGCATGGTAGATGTGTTCGCGCTTGCAGGTCACAGCCGCCTCAACCGTCAGCGCCTGCACATTGATGTTGGTCTGCATGAGCGCGGCCAGATGCGGTGGCAGTGAACCAATTTTGGTGGGCTGGATACCGCTCTTGTCAATCAAACACGGTACTTCGACGCTGCATCCGTGCGGCAAATTGTCGATCAGGCCGTTGTTGGGCACGTTGCCATAGATGACGACCGGATCGCCAGTTTCCATCGCGTAGATGATCTGCGAGCCGTATTCCATGCTGCGGCGCACCTCAATGTCCTTATCGGGATCTTCCATGTCCACCCGTAGCGTCTCCCATTTGGCGATCTGGTTTTCACAGCGGCGGATATATTCATCCAGCGGGATGTTGAATTCTTCGATCAAGTCGTCGCGGTCGCGCTTGATAAACCAGGGGACATATTCCGCAAAGTGTTCGCTCGATTCGGTCACGAAGTAACCCAGACGCTGGAACATCTCATAACGCACACGGTTCCAATCAGGGATGCGATCTTCGGCAGCAACCTGCTGAATCAGCGGATAGAGGTCTTCGCCATCGCGCTCGAACTTGAGGTAAAACGCCATGTGATTGATCCCGGCGCAGACGTAATTTATCTCTTCGATGGGCACGTTGATGTCGCGGGCCAGTTGACTGGCGGTTCCCTGGACGCTGTGGCATAGACCAACAGTGTTGATGTTACTCAGGCGGTCGATAGCCCAGCAGTTCATCGCCATCGGATTGACATAATTGAGATGCGTCACGTCCGGGCACAGGCTTTCCATATCGGCCAGCATACCCTGCAACGCATAAATCGTCCGCAAGCCGCGCATGATGCCGCCAATCCCCAGCGTATCGGCAATCGTCTGGCGCAGGCCGTACTTTTTGGGAATCTCAAAGTCGATGACCGTACCCGGCTTATAGCCAGCGATCTGGAACATGCTGATGGCATAGTCGGCCCCATCCAATGCTGCCCGGCGGTCCAGTGTGGCCTCGATGGTCGGTTTGACGCCTAGCTTATTGGCGATTTTGTGCGCTACAATCTCCGATGTCTTGAGGCGCTCCTCGTTGATGTCGTGCAGGCTGATGGTGGCGTCACTGAGTTCAGCATATTGTAAAATGTCGCCCATCAGATTCTTGGCGAAAACGGTGCTCCCGGCTCCAATGAAGGTGATTTTTGGCATGGTAAACCTTTCTTTGCAATGTCAGCTTTCAACAGTGGAGCATAACATAAGCGCCCGGAGAATCCAGCGGGATTGTAGGACCATTTTCCGGGATACTCAGACACAGATATAGCAAAATACTTAAAGGACATACCGATGGACTATTGGTCTACTCCCCATTCAACATACGAAGAAAGACGGCAGCAATATCTGGAATACTGCGCCAACCAGGAATACGATGGCTGGCTGGGCAAGTATGCTCGGATAGGCTTCTTTAACCAGATCGCCCGGCTGGAATTGGGGCTGAGCGTTGACGAAACGTTGATTCAGGCCGCGCTGGAATTTGTCGATTCGCGGCGCGATTGCTGCGATTTTAGCGTAGGCGGCCTGCTGCGCATTTTGTATCTGTACCGCGACAGCCCCCTGCTCTCGCGGGAGATGGTGGCGGCGATTGAAGATCGCATCTTGAAGTTCAAATACTGGTGGGATGAAGCGGGTGGCGACAACCGGCGCTGCTACTGGACCGAGAATCACCAGATTATTTTTCACAGCGACGAACTGCTGGCGGCCCAGTTGTTCCCAGATGCTACTTTCAACAATTCGGGAAAAGACGCAGCATATCACATTGACCATGCGCTGAATCTCATCCGGCGCTGGTTTAGTTACCGGGCACGGTTTGGCTTCAGCGAGTGGTTATCGAACTGTTATTTTGAAGAAGATTTACTGGCGCTGGTAAATTTACACGATTTTGCGCAGCAACCAGACATTCGGCATCAAGCAAAAGTCTGCATTGACATCCTCATGTTCGAGATGGCGTTGCATACCTATCGTGGCTTGATGGGTTGCACGCATGGACGCACCTATCCGCGACTCATCAAGGGTGCCCGCAATGAAGACGCGACCAACACGGCTCGGTTGATGTTCGGCATGGGCTTCTACAACAATCCGGCCAGCCTGGGGACCGTGCCACTGGCGACCAGTACCTACCGTTGCCCACCGATCTTTGAAAAAATCGCGGCTGATCTGGATGGACCACGCCTCTTTAAAGAACGCCACAGCATCGAGATCGCTGATGCGCCGAAATATGGCCTGAAGTTCGATGATCTGATTGACGGCCATCTGTACTGGAGCATTCAAGATTACATTCACGATAGCATTTATGACCTGGCGCAGGCAACTCGCAGCAAATTCGGCATCATGCTCTATGAGGACTACCTGCAACGCTACTATCAGGTGTGGAACTGGCAAGCCCAGGAATATGGAAAAATCATTGATCGCAACATCGACTGTCACGGCATGACCGAGGTGCATGTCCAGACGTACCGCACGCCGCATTACATGCTCAGTTGTGCGCAGTCCTATCGCCCTGGCAAACCTGGCTATCAACAGCACTCCTGGCAGGCAACACTGGACCCGGATGCCGTCGTTTTTACCAATCATCCCGGTTCGGAGGATGAACAGTCGCGGCCTAATTTCTGGGGTGGCAACGGTATTCTGCCGCGCGCGGTGCAGCATGAGAATGTACTGGTCTGCATTCACCATCTCCCACCCGATGATGCCCTGCCCTTCAGCCATGCCTATTTCCCGCGGGCCGCGTTTGATGACGTGGTGGAGCGTGGTAACTGGGTCTGTGGGCGTAAAGGTGATGGCTTTATCGCGCTGTATTCACAACATGGCTATCGCTGGCTGGAAGACCGCTATGACGATAACCATCCAACAATCGAGCTGCGGGCCGACTCGGTAGATAACATCTGGGTGTGTGAACTGGGCGATGCAACGCACTGGGAGTCGTTTGAACAGTTTGTTGAAGCGATAACCCGCGCTGATATTGAATGCAGTGGGCTGGATGTGCGCTATGAGTCGCCCACCGCTGGCACCGTTGAATTTGGCTGGCACGGCGATTTGCAGGTAGCTGATGCTGTGGTAGAGATTCACAATTACCCGCGCTTCGATAATCCGTACTGCCAGACCGAGTTTGGCGCAACACAGTATCATATTGAATATGCTGGCGAAAAACTGGTGCTGGATTTCGAGGTGGTGAAGGCATAATCAGGACGAAAAAGAACAACGCTAAGTCTCACAGAGGCAAAGGCACACGAGGTAAAGTGCTATGAAACCTGAAGATTTGCGCAAGATTGCGCTTTCACCCGGCACGCGAATCGGATTGATCGGCGATTACAACGGTGAGTCCGAGTGGTCAAACGAGCAGATTGTCGAAGGCCATGTAAAGACCTTTATTGTGGTTGTACGTCATCACAATATGGGTGAACCGTCGGATGCGGTAATCTGGGATACGGCAATGCTCGTAAACCTACAATCCACACCACATAGTACATTTGTTATAAATAATAATAAACAAGAGTATATTGGCAATCAGTTGATATTGCTTCATCGCTACTGGGACAAATCTGCCTGGGATAATCAAGATCCGAATGTGCAGGTTTTGGGAATTAAACAGAATCAGCGTTTGCCTGAAGATAAACCACTGAGCATAAATGAATGGCTACCCAAGACCGTTTGGCTGTCGTCTGCAGCGAGCATGTTCGTAAATGATCCTGAAAACCTGACAGAGATGGCAAACGCCCTGCTCCGAAAATATGGAAACAACAACAATGACCGTACCTGATTATTGTTAATTGTCACTAGAAGTTAATTTCTTAGTGTGATGTTAACCGGATTATTGCTGTTTCTTAACAGGCGACGTGTTATGCTATTGAAGACCCATAGAGACCTGAAAATACCTCTGTGTGTAGCTGGCTTTTCCATCGGTGACGTCGCCTTCCTGGGCGACGTTGTCATTTCTACTAAGTCAACTGTTTCGAGAAAAAGCAATACGAACATCCTGTCCGTCTTACTCTCGCCAACGTACATTTAGCTGACACTATCCATGAACTGGTTAGCGTTGGCATAAAATTGCGCATAGGGTGATTGTTGCAAACGCTCGACCCATGCGGCATGGTCAGTCGTGGTCGCGGTTGCCGCTTGTGCCGAAACATTCCCCAATACGGTGAGGATAAAGCCAGCAGCGTTGTAAATTGTCTGACGCTCGCCGAGCAGTTGCAACGCCTTTTCGACAGCCCCACTACCCCGCTCCCGAACCAACTGCCGAGCCAGCCTGCGCGTGATCGCTCGATCTGGTGTGCGCTGCCGGACCTGCTCATAAAGACGATCCGCCAGCCGCAGTTGCCGCTCATTAAGTAAGGTCACCGATTCCCGAGAAGGAGCCAGATTGGCGCGATGCTGTTGATAGCGGTTGCGCCACCAGCGTTTGCAGCGTTCGACATCCTGCCAGATCACTGCCGGCACTGTTTCCCAGTTGGTTGTTTGGCAGTTGTCGCAAGCACCAGGATGAACTGTTGTAAGATGCGATTTCATACAATTGGAACAGACCCAGAGGCATTTTTCCGGTTCGGGAGATTCGGTTGATTCGGCGTCCATCGCCAACGCCTGGTTGTGCTGGTTGAGCGCTGCTGTCGTGGTATGCGGCTTCTCAATTGGTACACTATATGTTTGCCCGATTGAATTCCTTCTAACAGCATGTTTGTGAATTTCTTCACTAATGGACAAGCGCCCACTTACACCAGATTCAATTGGCAAAACCTGTTCATTTCCGTAATAAATTTTGTAATAATTCCATTGTCGGCGCTTCAGCAACAGCGTGTGCTGCTGTCGAAGTAAGCGAGTGGCGATACTCCGCACAGGTGGATAACAACGCCCATCAGCCGTTTGAATGAAGATACCATTCGGCTGTGAGATACCTACTTGTAAGGGTAAACGGTCCAGATTCGACCAATGAATATGCCCTTCGCTGTAGCGTGGCGCTACCGTTATGCCAATGTCTCGATCATAGCGGCGACTGGTCCAGACGGAAACACCTAACCGCCCCGCCAACCACTGCCGCGAATATTGCCCTGGCCGCCGTCCGATCAGCGCTCGTTGTAGCGCCCGGCGATAGGCCGCTGGCGATTGTAGTGCCGCCGCGTCCAGACGATCACTGCCGGAAGGCCGCACACCAAGCCACCGATAAAGCTGTCCATTGGTCGGCATTTTGAATTGTTGTGCCGGGCGCCCCCCCGTTTTGACTCGGTTTGCACCGGTAACAAAAGAACATTGTTTTCTTCTTTTGTTTTGCTCTTTAGCAGCGTTAGCATCTTGTTTTTTCGGGGGGTTCCGGGGGGATTCCTGCGCAAGTGATTGCAAAGCCTTGAGTGCAGCCTGAACCGTGCGACGTCCAATCCCGTAGATGCGCACAGCTTCACAGGCGATTCGTTCCGTAAACCAGGTTTTGGCGTCTATACCCGCCAGTAACAGCCCATCCAGCAAACGAGCAACACCGACCTTACCATTCTGGAGCAGGCTTTCTCGTATGGCATTGGGTAATCCAGGTTTTGGCGGTTGCGTTTGTAAACATGGTCTTGGCGCATAGCGAAACGCACTCACCAGAGTCCGCTGGCCTTCCTGACGGCGCTGTTCGGGCGTTTCAGCTGGATGTGAACCATTCGGTGGCTGGACAACGTGACAGTTAAGTAGTGCTTCAATGGCGGCAGTCAATGTCCAGCCGGAATCACGCGCCAGACTGCCAATTCGGAACAAGGCATTATTACGACCAATCCGACGTGCCAGCGCCATGTATTGCTCAGCCAGCTCAACAGCACTGGTAGCCAAAGGCAACATTTCTGCCTGATCTCTAACGGATGGCGCAACATAATGATAGGCATCCAAAAAAACGTGAATACGTTCGATGTCAGCCATAGTCAGCTTCAGCGGTTCGCTACCGTAACTGTTGTTCCAGGTTTGATTGGCAATTGTGGTCGGTGCGGCAATAACATAAGTACCTGCCGCTTGCAAATCTGCGCCCGGGGTATGGCGAGTGGTAACGTTGAGATTAGCATCAACGTGATAATAGTAATGTGGCAGACCCCGCTGCCCGGATATAACGGTATATGTCCGCGTCAAATCTGGACAGGCACGAGCAAAAGCAGTTGCACAATCAGCATCGTCAAAATCAAGGACAATTAACCCGGAAATTGGCCCACAAACAATGCCCAACCCGCTAAATTGTTGCGCATCAAACCACGATTCAATCTCAGCGATAGTTGGTTGTCGCTGTTGAAATTGCGCCCACGCAATCGCCGCCGCTTTCGGGTTTTTGAGGTCAGAATCACCGCGAATCGGGATGACTGACCAGCCCCAGTTACGGTAGTCGATAGCCGAATCACGCAAATCTGCATGGTAGTTACCATACGAATCTGGCATTTTCGCCACCTTTTTGAGGTGGTGCCCATTGCCAAATTCGCCAATTCACGCTAAACTATAGATGGGATTGATGGGGTGTATTGTCAGGACATTCAACAATGCATTGTTATGCTTTTGTGAACCCCTCGGCAATACGAGATCTATAATTCAGTTAGGTCTGTGTTTCGTGAAGTGAGCTGGCTGAATATGGTAATAAGCCCCTCTCAAAGCCTGCGTTGGTTGCGCAGGCTTTTTTTTCCTCAAATGAAATCCATCAAATTGTGCCTCTAATCATACTCTAAATCGCCCGTCTTCGCAACTCAAAGTAGCTTACAGACAGGATTCCCCCAAAAAGGGGCGTACAGCCCTACCAGGCGCGTATAACGCAGTTTGATGGCTTGGACCGTACCATCCCGATAATGAACGCTTAAATCGCCTGTATGGGGTTTCTCCGATTGGTCAAAAGGCGGTTGCTGAAAATGCACGAATTGAGTAGAATGAATCACATCCCAAACTTAGCATTTCAGCCAGCTCAACGGGTTGGCTGTAAATCTGAAAAGCCGGTGTTAAGTTGGTCGGGATGCCGGTTTTTCACCCAACGAGGGGTCAGGCTGCGGTTGGCTACCAAACCTGATCCCTTAATTTTTTACTCGGTGATAAGTCCTGTTTTTTTACTTGTTTGATAAGTATCCCAAATGGATTCTCCCCTCCCCCACTATCCCAAATTACCCCCCCGACCGTAAAAACAGGCAAGAGATCAACGAAAATTACGGGTAGGGGAGGGGGCACCTGGGTTATCTGGGAAAAGCCTATTTTGATCGGCGGCGCTGAATAGCTGTCTTCAAATCTGCCAACCAGCGCTCCTCGGCTTCAATGTCTTTCAGGGCTTGCTCCCGTTCATTTTCATTTAGATGATCGAACCGACTCGCGTATTTCCACACCTGCGTCCGGCGCTTTTTGTTGGTGGGTTCGACAAAGGGATTGCCGTCGGCCTCACCCCGGCGTGGTGGTGATACCGTAACTGTAGTTACGGTATCGTCGACATTTCGCAATCGGGCTTCGGTCCAATTCTCATCATCAGCCTGTTGCCAAATTGCATCGGGCAAGCGCAACAACCGCCGGTACTGACGTATTTGCGTTGGACTTTTGAAGCCCATCGCACCAATCAAGCGTTCGCCCGCACCGCGCGGAATCCGAAAGGTATTCCCATCGGCGACCTGGGCATAGTATTCGCGCTCTGGTTGTCCGGCCTCGATCATCTCTTCAAACGTGTAAAATTCGTTGCCCTGTTCGCGCAATAAATCCATTAATAAGATCGCCAGTTGGCGGGCTTTCCCGATGGCATTCAAATCAGTGCGCGCATTATTTTCGCTGGCCTGCCGCCATACGCTCAGATCATCTACCTGATAGGCAGGAACGCGTAACCATTCGTCGTCGTCTGGAAAGTAGATGTTGAGCAGATGGAACGCCAGCCAGCGCCGTTCACCGGTTTCTAGTTGATAAATGCGACCCTGTTTCACAACTGTTATGGGGTTCGCCAAGCCATGTTGTTGAATGCTCAGTGCCAGGTCAGCCAGATTTAGCAGTGTGCGTTCCAGCGGTGAATAGTGATCCAGCGGTTCAGCTTCCGAGTCGTCGTCATTGCCCTCAACATCGTCCGGTAAATAAACTTGATCGAGGTAGACTCGCAAGTCGAAATTGACATTCCCGGCTCGTTCGATTTCATAGAGCCAGCCTTCATAGAGGTCGCCGACATTTTGTGGATTTCCATCCCAGTGTTGTCTGACAATCGTTGGCACAGCCCGGCGCGGCTGACTGCGGTCTGGGTAAATGTCGGTAATGGGAACAGGTCGGGCGGGCTTGCGCCGATTATCTAACTCCGCAATCTCCGGTGGAATTTGCTGGCTACTGTAAATATCCATATCGGCTTGCTGTAATGAAGAAAGTGCGCCAGCCGTATCCCGCGTGCGCCGTCGCCCCCTAGACATGAACCACCGCCTGCAGGACGCGGCCCACCAGGTCCAACGCTTCCGCCGCTGCTTTCGTATGGGGCGCGATGGCGAAAAC
Organism: Phototrophicaceae bacterium; assembly: GCA_965223835.1. Taxonomy (GTDB): domain Bacteria; phylum Chloroflexota; class Anaerolineae; order Aggregatilineales; family Phototrophicaceae; genus CAVYXZ01. Next base: position 357,790 of record OZ245022.1, on the reverse strand, counting down.
GGGTTGTCGCATGGTCACAGCCTCAGTCCAAATGGTGCGCTGATGTACGGGCGGCCAGACAATATCACCAAACTGGCTTTTTAGTTCCTTCAAATTTTCGGAGTGTTCAACCGTTCCCTTGCGATACATCGTGGGCACGATGCCTAAGACCTCGATCGGTCCCAGATTCCAGCGATCACGGTGGACTTGAGCCGCTTCGCGATGCTTGATGCTCTCAACCAGACCGTCGAATGACAGATATTCACACTTGGTTGGATAGATAATATAGTCTGTCGCCAAATAGATCGAGCCATGCAGCAGAGAGGGGGTCGGCGAGGTATCAAAAATGACGAAATCAACCACTTCCCGCAGTTCATCCATGCGATCACTAACTGCGAATGCATCGGAGATTGAATTGGCGATATTTCGTGTTTCGATATTGGAGGGCACAACAAACAATTGCCCAGTCATCGGCACATCAGGAATTTGATATTGGTCGGGCGAAACCAGCCGCATCGTATCGCGAAATCCGGTGTCGCGGACCAGTAAGTTGTACAGGCCGGGTTCTTTGGGCAGACCACACATAACGGTGGCATGACCCTGTGGGTCAGAGTCAACCAATACGACCCGATGGCCTTTAACCGCCAGGCCCGCCGCAATATGCGTTGCCAGGGTTGTCTTGCCAACGCCACCTTTTTCATTGAGCAAGGTAATAACTTTCATAATAAGCCTCGTTCTCGCTAGCGACCTGTAGCTTGCTCAGTAGCACGGTAAACAAATTCGTAGCCAATGGGGGTGCGGTTGTCCCGGTGTTTGATTTCGACCAGACCTTTTTCCTGCAAGAACTCGAGCATCGCGATGTCATAACTCGATAATTTGCGTTTTTCCAGCATCCGGGCGATCTCGCTGCGCGTTATCCATTCATTGGGGGCGTCTTTGAGGACATTCAATAACACATCACTCTGCTGGCTAAGACGCGACGTGATTTTTTCCACAATCAATAACTCCTTCATTCCAGCTCTTTCAAGTCAATCCAGTATAACTTAAAGCCTCAATAATGCAATCATTCAAGGCATTACATATCGAGTCGATATAAAAAGTGATTAATTTCACAAATACTGTCTACGATACTTTACCATCAAATTTGCGGTTGGAAAAAAGCTTGAGCGTTTCTCGCGGATAACCGGATTAATTCCCCCAATCTGTGGGCTTGCGCACAACCCAACCGATGCCGCCGCGTAAGGATGCTTGATAGTCTGTTATCTGCATGCGGAGAATTATCGTAGCGTCCAGTTGCGAAGCGGATTCAAGCGTTTGATTCCACCAACTTTTAGCGCCATTTTGATTGACGGATTAGAATATTTGTTCTATTCTGAGTCAATCAGGTATGATGACCTGAAGATGCAAGGATATGCAAGAGGAGAAGGAAGATGATAAATTTCAACTGGTCAGGATTTCCCAAACCACCACAACCCGTGAAGCGCCCGGCGTATGCGGTATCACCGGAAACAGCCCGCATTATTGAAGCACTTCAACGCGGTCAGCGATCCCGCGTGTTGCCCATGCCGCCACCCCGATTATCGAGCACTAAACCCCGCCGCTAGTCAACGTTTGTAACAGCAAGAACGCTAGCCAACCCACAACGATCAATAAACCGACGCGGCCATGCAGTTTCGCGGTGCGGCCCTGCGCCTGATGCAACCTGGTCGTGTCGGTAGATGTATTGATGATTTGCAGCAAGCGAATCGCTTCTGGTAACGTAATCATGGCAATGATGACCGGCCAGGGCACGATGCCCACTATGATAAGCACCAGCAACATCACATAAGTGCCACCTACCAGCACCAGATACTCGGCACGAGCAAAGCGCAAGCCGAAACGCACCGCTAGCGTTCGTTTGTTCACGGCCCGGTCAGCGTCCATATCGCGGATGTTATTGGCATGGAGAATGGCGGCCACCATGAACATAATCGGCAGTGACGCCAGCACCGGCAGCGGATCGTATTGTCGAGCCATGACATAATAGGCCCCTAGCACCATCATCGGTCCCATGAAGATCGCGACCGTAATTTCACCCAGTCCATGATAGGCCAATGGATAGGGTCCGGCAGTATAGGTCACGACCACGAACACCCCACCAATCCCGATCCATAGTAGCAAGGGACCACTCTGAAACAATAAGATCAAACCGATGAGTGCGCCCCCAATCACTGTGGCAATTGCACCGACGAAGACACTGCGCGGTGTCAGGACTTGATTCTTGATCGTCATGCCCTGGCCGGCTTGCTTCAATTCATCGGCGCCCCGGCGGAAATCAGCGTATTCATTTACCAGATTAGCACCGACTTGTAATAGCAACGCGCCGATTAGCGCCAGCACAAACGGCACCAGCTCGAAAACACCATGATCGAGGGCAATCACAGCGGCCAGGCCCAGCGGGACATAGGTCGCGGTTAAGGTTCGCGGGCGGGCGGCACTATACCAGGCGGCGAGTTGAGGATTCGCAGTCACAGTCACTCCTGTATCAGCTAAACAGCACCATCATCATAGACGAGAGTCTATGGATGTGTTAGTTTGATTTGACGCTGTGTGCTATAATATAGTTAACGAAAATTATTTTGGAGGTGTAATGCTTGAAATTGGCGATGTAATTGTTCACTTACGGCACGGTGCGGGCAAAGTGATTGGCACCCGAACCTTCACACGCAATGGAACTGAACGCCATTACTACTCCATCGAAATTGCCGGTGACGCGGGGATGCTGTACATTCCCCAGGATAGTGTTGATGACTCACGGTTGCGCTATGCGCTGGACGATACGAGTTTGATCAAAACCGTGATGGAAAACGACCCGCAAGAGTTGGCCGATAATCACCAGGTCCGTCGCACCAATATTGAGAAGAAGATTAAAAGTAGTAATCCCCGTGATGTTATCCAGGCGCTGCGCGACCTGACCTGGCGGGAACGTACCGATAAACTTACGGGCACTGACAAAAACCTGCGCGACAATGCGTTAGAACGGTTGGTCAATGAACTGACCCTGAGCACCTCGATGACGGTCGAAAAAGTTCATACCCGGATCAATCACATTATCGACGAAGCCATGTCCAATCATCTGAGCCATCAGAGCAGCTAGCTAAGCAATATCAATCTTTCCAATCGGAGCGCTGGGGTGAACCTGGCGCTTTTCATTATGAAACGCCATCAACCACGACAAATTGCGCATCGGCGGCACCGGCCCGAACGCTGATTGCATGTTGATATTCCGATGATTCATAAAAATCACGCGCTTGCTGCATTGACGGAAACTCGACCATCACAATTCGGTTAGTCTCTTCGGGGCCTTCCAATGTGATTTTCTCGCCGCCCCGCACAATAAACTTGCCGTTGTATTTGCTGACAATATCGGGCGATAGTTTCATATACTCCTGATATTGTTCCATATTCGTGATGTTGACGCGCACGAGCAGGTAAGCAACCATAACTGACCTCTCCACAGATTTGGGGTAGGAAGCTGCGAATCTAACCCATTTTGTGGTTGGATTCCAGATCCTATGTAACCGGCACGACAGCCCGGTGATGGTGGTATGATCCAACGGTAATTCAGATAAGGCTAATCAAAAGGCAGGTCGCGTGATGGTGCCCGGCAGTTGCATTCACTTGATGTCATTCACTTGGTTTATGGCGTAATCGCTCTATTCATGTTAATCATTGTTTTGAGAAAGTAAAAATCTACACGGTTAAAAAAGGCACTAATACATGGCTGACATCTTTATTTCATATGCACGCGAAGATGAGACATTTGTCAAAAGTTTAAATACGAAGCTAGCTTCTGGAGGTTTTGATGTTTGGGTGGACTTTGAAGATTTACTTCAAGGTGCCGAGTGGTTAAATGAAATATACAGTGCCATCGAAAGCGCTGATCTGTTCATATTCGTTGTGAGTGCTGACTCGCTTTTATCCGAACCATGCAATCGCGAATTAGATTATGCAATCGCCAATAATAAACGCATTATTCCCTTGATATTGGAGAAAATCGAAGGGGATATAGAGAAGACTATTTTTTTCGAGTGGTTCGAAAAAGAATGGTTTGAAATCGCCCGAAATAACTGGCAATATGTGAAAGCGATAAACTGGGTGTTCTTTACAAGCAACAGTGTGTTCGAAGAATCTTTCCAGGCACTCATTAATACCTTTGAACAAGATTCGGAGCACGCCAAAACTCACACACGATTATTGGTGAGGGCGAAAGAATGGGAAGGGAATAATCGTGATCGGAGTTACTTACTCACGGATATTGAAATTGACAATGCCGAAAACTGGCTTCGCAGATTCAAAACAGACGAAAAAGGAACCTCACCCAACAGCTCTACATATAGAATATGTTGAGCAAAGCCGCCGGGTAGCAATTGAAGACACTGAAAAAGCACAGGCGACTGAGCGTCGTGCAAGACAGTTTATGGGCGCATCGATTGTTTTGGGCATTCTGATTGTAATTGCAGTCCTGGCGTCTTTATTCCTTATAGGACAGAGTAATCAAGCGCAAAATTTAGCAGATTCGGCAGCTGCCGAGCTTGCTATAGCTCAGTCACAGGGCACAGAAATTAGCCAACTGGTTGCTACTGCCCAGGTGACCTTGACGGCTGTAGCCGATGAGGTTGAAGATCAACGCAACTTAGTGGAATCGCTGCGATTGGCTTCTGCAGCCAACGAGGTCCTCCAGCTGGGTGCAAATCCAGAGACAGCGGCTTTACTATCGGTTCATGCATTAAAGACTGCTTATTCAAGTCAGGCAGAGAGTTCACTTTCTAACGCACTTGGTCAATTATCGACCGTTAGAACAATCGGTGATGACTCTGGCTGTGGTTCAATCGTTGCTTATAATCATGATGGTCGGTTTATCCTTACTGGTGGACCTAATAGCGCAATTGTATTGTGGAATGCCGTCACCGGAGAGCAGATACGAACATTCGTTGGACATCAGGAAAGCATTCACGCTGCCGTTTTTTCCAACGACAGTCGTCATATTGTCACCGGTGGGCAGGATGGAACCGTAAGGTTATGGGAGGTGGACAGTGGCGATTTAGTTCATACGTTTATGGGGCATAATGGTCCTATTAGTAGCGTCTCGATTAGCCAGGATGGACGTTTCATTCTCAGTGCCGGGGGCGGCAGTGCGATGCGTGATGGAACCATGATCGTTAATGCGGGTGATCGGACTGTGCGCCTGTGGGACATAGAAACGAAAGAGCAAATAAAACTATTTCAAGGGCCTGAAAACGCGAATAGTGTTGCATTTAGTCCTGACGAGAAACTGGTTGTAGCAGGATTCGGAACCCAGGTATTCGGCGAGGAATTTATTGCCATATTGTGGGATTTGGAAAGTGGTAACGAAATGCAACGTTTTGATGGGCACTCTCAATCAGTGTCTAATGTCGCATTTTCCCCGGATGGACAATTTATAGTAACTGGTAGTCAGGACCGTCGGGTAAAGCTATGGGACTTGGCAAATGGCGAAGAAATAAGAACATTTTCAGGACATGAAGGCGGAATAACCAGCCTGAATTTTTCCCCAAATGGTCAGTTTCTGCTGACGAGTAGTTTTGATGATACAGCCCGTTTATGGGATGTCGAGACTGGGGATGAGATTAAGCGCTTTGCTGGTCACACCAATGGGGTAACAGAAGCCGATTTCAGCCCTGATGTTCGCCATGTGATTACCTGCAGTTCAGATAAAACAGTTCGAATCTGGTCAGTTCAAGATCATAATAGTCGCGTGATCGATCATGGTGCTTCGGTGGGTACGACATCATATTCCCCTGATGGTGCCCATATCATTACAGGGGGTCGGGATAGTACGGTGAAATTCTGGGATACAACAACTGGTGAACTAACGCGGACCTTTGTGCATAATATCGGGACCATTACTTCAACTGCGATGAACGCTGATGGCACCACGTTGGTAACAGCCAATAGTGACAACCGGTTATTCCTGCGGGACGGTAAATTTGAATCCAGCGACTACCGGGTTATTTGGGTATGGAATGCAAATACTGGTGCTAACCTTCTTCAGATTGCGGTTGAAGGCGGTATACTTTCAGGTGTCATTCTTAGCCCCGATTCAAAGACCATCATCTCTGAGAACGGTTGGTTCTACAGCAAAAGCCTGGGATGTTGAGGTCTGGTGAATTACTTGGGGAATTTGTTGGTCACGATGACAGTGTGACTGATATTGCCTTCAGCCCTGATGGCTCGGAGGTATTGACATCAAGCAGCGACAATACAGTCCGCCTATGGGATCCTACTACCTTTGCTGAAATCCGTCGATTTGAGCACCCTGGACAGTGTGTCCGTTATTGAATTCAGTCCAGATGGAGGGACTATTCTTACTGGTAGCAGTGACAATATTGCCCCGTCTCTGGAACGTGTCCAGCGGAGAAGAGGATACGTCAGTTTGTGGGTCACACCGACAGTATTACCTCGGTGGCGTTTTAGCGCGAATGGGCAGTTTGTAATCACAGGTAGTTCTGATCAAAACTGCCCCGAATATGGGACGTTTGAAAATAGCGAGCTAGTCCGCGAATTTCAGAATCGTTGATGGTGCGTTTCAAGAAGCAATCTTTAGCCCGGATGGGTAAACTTGTGTTGACCGAGGTGTGGGGGGTAATTCTGTAAATGTTTGGGATGTAGACTACAGGGATTTTATCGACTATGCCTGTAGCCGAATATTTCGCGAGAGTTAACCGAAGAAGAACGTCAAGAATTTCAAGTTGCGGGAGGAATACGATCAATCTGCCAATGATAAGAGCCTGGCGTTTTAAGCTCGAGGAAAAGTGGCCTTGCAGTTGATGTTTACCAGGGCACGACTCTGTATAGTTTAATGCAGACAAATATCGGAAATCCAAACAGAAGGTCCGGGCAAATCTGCTCGGTCTTTTTGATTGCGTATGTGGTCGGTCGCGATGAACCGCGATAGTGAAGGGTAATCAAGGGGTTGGGGTGATTTTCGCTGCGTTTGCCACGTGACTGGTCTTGGGCGTATAATCTTTGCGTCAACTTACAGGTTAGAAATTGTTTTGAGGGAGACGCTTTATGGCTGAAGAAACATTCACCCCGGCAACCAGCGAGTGGGTATTATCCGAGCGATGAGATTGTCAACAATGCGCATGTGCCGGATTATGCGGCAGTGTATAACGAAGCCATGTCCGACCCGGAGGCCTTCTGGGCCAAACGCGCGGAAACGCTGGACTGGTATGAAAAGTGGGATACGGTGCTGGATAGCAGCGATGCACCATTTTATAAATGGTTCACCGGTGGGAAGACCAACGTGGTGCTGAACGCGCTGGGACCGGCATGTCAAAACCTGGCGCAAGAATATAAACTGGCGCTGATCTGGGAAGGCGAGCCAGGTGACAAAAAAACCTTTTCCTATTGGCGTTTGTGGCAAGAGACCAATAAGTTCGCCAATGTGCTGCGCAGTATGGGCGTCAAAAAAGGCGACCGCCGTGACGATCTATATGGGGCGCGTGCCGGAACTGGCGATTGCGATGCTGGCCTGTGCCAAAGTCGGTGCCATGCATAGCGTGGTTTATGGTGGTTTCTCCGAACAGGCGCTGGCTGACCGCATTGAAGATGCACAAAGTCGGGTGGCTGGGTGACGTGCGATGGTGCCTGGCTGCGGGGCAACATTGTGCCGCTGAAAGATACGGTTGATGAAGCGGTTCATCGGTCACCAGTTGTTGAAACAGTGATCGTCGTCAAGCGGACGGAACAAGAAATCAACATGGAGCAGGGTCGGGATTACTGGTATCACGATCTGATGGGCCTGCCCATCGCCAGTCCCGTGTGTGAAACGGAAGTGATGGATGCTGAAGATCCGCTGTTCATCCTGTACACCAGTGGGACCACCGGCAAACCGAAAGGGGTACTCCACACGCATGGTGGCTATCAAGTGTATACCTCGACGACGCTGGGAGTGGGTATTTGACTTAAAGGATGATGATCGCTGGTGGTGTGCCGCAGACCCAGGCTGGATTACCGGCCACAGCTACATTGTTTATGCGCCCTTGATTCTGGGTGCAACCAGCATTATGTATGAAGGGGCACCGACCTATCCCTATCCCAACCGCTGGTGGAAGCTCGTGGAGGAATATGGCATCACCATTTTATACACGGCGCCAACGGCTATTCGCGGCTTGATGCGCTTTGGCGATGCCTGGCCGAACCGTCATGACTTGAGTAGCCTGCGACTGCTGGGTTCCGTCGGTGAACCCATCAATCCCGAGGCCTGGAAATGGTATCACACCGTCATCGGCAAGGAAAAATGCCCGATTATGGATACCTGGTGGCAAACCGAGACCGGCGGTTTCATGATTACGCCGCTGCCTTCAGTGGGCCTCAAACCGGGCAGCGCGACCCGTCCCTTCCCCGGCATTGATGTGGATGTCGTGGACGATGAGGGTAACTCCTGTGGTCCGAATGAGGATGGCAAACTGGTGATTAAGCGGCCCTGGCCCAGTATGTTGCGCACCGTTTATGGCGACCCGGATCGTTATGTGGCGCAGTATTGGCGTGAGTACGAAAAACAGGGCTGGTATCTGGCCGGAGACTCGGCCCGGAAAGATGAAGATGGCTATATCTGGGTGATCGGTCGGATTGATGATGTGCTCAAAGTGAGTGGTTATCGACTGGGTACTGCCGAGGTTGAATCCGGGTTGGTCAGCCATGCCAGCGTCGCCGAAGCAGCAGTGATTGGCATCCCCGACGAACTGCGTGGCAACGCCATCCATGCCTATTGCATTCTGGTGGCGGGTGCCGAAGGTAGCGACGAGTTGGTGGACGAACTCAAGCAACATGTCCGGCACGAAGTGGGGCCAATTGCCGTGCCGCAACAGATTGAATTCGTCGATAAACTGCCGAAAACTCGCTCTGGCAAAATCATGCGGCGGGTGCTCAAAGCCCGGGCGCAGGGCCTGCCCGAAGGCGATCTGAGTACACTGGAAGATTAAGCAGTTTTGAAGTAATTGAGTAGAAATAGTAAACGCGGTCTTGATGGGCCGCGTTTTTGTTGTTGTCGCGGAAGAAGAGGCAAGATGATCGAAATAACACGATTGGACAGTGCTGCTGCCACCGCGATGCTGCCGCAGCTTGGGGATTTACTCATCAATGTGGTTGATGATGGGGCTTCTATTGGTTTTCTATCGCCCATATTGGTGAATACTGCCCCTGCCTATTGGCAAGGTCGTATCGCCGCCATTGACGAAAACACCTGTGTACTGCTGGCGGCACAGGATAAAGCCCAATTGGCAGGTGTGGTGCTGTTAGCGCTGGAACCTCGGGCGAATGGATCGCATCGGGCCGAAGTGCAGAAGCTGATGGTGCGGACTGATTATCGGCGGCGGGGAATTGGTCGACAGTTAATGACCGCCCTGGAGGGCATTGCGCGTGAAAAAGAACGCACACTCCTCTTTCTGGATACCCGCGAGGGCGACCCCTCGAATATGCTCTACCAGTCGTTGGGCTATGTTTATGCTGGTTCGATTCCGCAATATGCCCGTAGCAGCAATGGTGACTTACACGGCACAGTGTTTTACTACAAATTGCTCACCTAATGCTGATGGTTGACCTGTTCTCATAAGCAGTGTGCTCTTAGACGGCACAGCATCGCCGTTGCCATCTATGACTGCTGCCTACTCAGCGGTTTCATCAACATAACGATTTTTCGCCAGCCAGTCTATTAACGCCTGGACATCAGGATAGGCATCTTCGGCTAGCAGCGTGGTTCCGGTATCCCACAGAATCAGCGTGCCATCGCTTGAGCCAGTGACGGCCAAATCGGACTGGTCAACTTCGGCCACATCAGCATAGTCAAGCGAGGTTAAGGCAGCCAGTGGTTGCCAGGCAAGCGTCGCCTGCGATTGCCCGTTATTCGCCATATCGAGCAGCACCAGTTGGCCGTTTTCGAGTGCAACCGCCGCAGTCAGGCCATTCGTATGATAATCCAGTGCGTTGATGGGGACTCTTAAGATCGAGGTTATTCAGCACCTCGTTGCGTGATTGCACGATGATTTGACCGTTAGCAAACCCGATCAGATATGGGCGGCTGGAACGACCAGATGGCGCAGTGGGACTCGCGGCGACTGCCTGCACCGGTACATCCCGCACGCCGACTAAACCCTGACCGTTATTGTTCAAGCCCTGAACGTAACGCACGGTTCCGCGGCGATCACCCGATAAGATGTCATCATCATCATTGTAGGTAATTGCCGTCAGCATTTCGCCATTGTGTTTATGACCGGCCTGTGAGTAACCGGCCCAGGGCTGCGCCACATTGCCAGCTTCATCAAGGGCATATCGGAACTCGATGGGGCCGACGGCGCCGCTAAACGCCACGCCAACTTCGACGATGCTGCTCCCGCTGACAAATGGCTTAATATCTACATCGGTTGGATTGCTGGTCATTTCGCTGCGGAGGTTGCTTTCCGCCGGGTTAAGCTTGTTTCGTAGAAGCAGCGCAAGATCGACCAGTTCCCACAGGAAGACTTCTGGCGCGATACAGGTATCGCCATCTGTGATCTCTGGATCACGTCCACCACATCCCACTGAAACAACATAACGGCCCTGTCGATCAATATCCAGAGCATTCACCGATTCCACGTGCTGCTCACTTTCAGGGCTGGCGAACAATGGGGTGGAGTAAGCGCCGACACTGACCGCTGCATCCCACACGCGCAATGAGCCATCGGCATAACCGGCGATGATGTAAGCCTGATCGGGGCTAAGAACAGCACTTGTAACCCCAGCATCGTGTTGAAACACCGCCACCGGTCCCGGTGAGCCAGCAATTTCGCGGAGAGCAGCTACAGATTCAGTTGGTGGATTATCAATCTGGTTGGCAGCAATAATCTGTGACAACGCGGCGAGAATATCACCACGTTCCAGGCTGTCGAGCGCCGCCGCCGACTGTGTGATGCTGGTTCGTTCCAGTTCGTCGCGTTGACCGGCCTGGAATAAGCTAAGCGCGATGAATAGCAGCACCACGACAATACCAACGGCCCCAATACCGGCTCCCAGCGTTCGTTGTCGTCCCTGGCGTTCAGCACGCTGACTGCTGGTAATGTATTCTGTGTGCAAGGTGGTTGCCGCCGGTTCTTTGTGCTGCGCTGTTTGCAGCCATGTCTCGGCTTGCCGCAGATTATCGCCCCTTAACAGCAAACTCTTATTCTGGTCATTGGCCTGCCATTCCTGAGCGTTCACCAGTAAGCGCGTGTGTAGTCGCACGTAGGCGGGATCGCGCTGCACGGTTTCAAGCAGGGTTTTGAATGTCGTCTCAAACGAATCTTCCGGACGGAAGAAAAGCCAGTTGTGCTGTTTCAGGGCCGGGTGGGTGCGTTCCTGGTCAGCGGAGTCCTCAACGTTGGCAATGACGACCGGGATAATCCGCTTGTTGGTTTCAACCGCATACTGAATTTCATCAAAGCAAATTTTGGAGCGGACGGAATGGGGCGACATGATGAACACGAAGTTATCAGCTTCGGCGATACCCCGCTGAATCTTGTGCCACCAATCCTCAGCATATTCAATGTCGTCCCAATCGACCCAGGCATCCTGGCCCTGTTGTTCGAGTAACGTAAACAGGCGTTGAACGAAGGCTTTGTCTTTACGCGAGTATGAAATAAAGATGTCCGTCATGATTTTCCTGTGAGCTACCGTCAGCGCCGCATCGACCTGACCCAATTAGTATAACGGGTTCGCGGGAACTATGCCGACCGGGTGGACGAGAGTTTCTTATACAAAACCAGCACGCCTCTTATATTGCTTTGACAGTTTCTGGCTATTCTGAAAGCATTACCCAAAGCAATTGATGACATGGAAAACCATGATGAGAAACCCGTATATGGATTACTTCGGACGGACAACACCCCAATACTACAGCGCGGACCAGGTCCACTCGCTGTTGGCTGAATTACAGCGGGTGAAAGCTGTCGCGCAGCAACAGCAAAACCAGATTGACCAATTGCAGGCTAAGCTGCGGTCGGCGCAACGGGCACTGGCTGAAATGGAAGCGCAGACAGAAGTGGCGGCACTCGAAGCTGAGCTGGCTGATTGGCAAGCGCGTTATGCTACGCTGGAAGCCGAAAAAACGGCAGCAGTTGATCCCAATTACGATCAGACGGATTTCCTGCTGGAGGTGTTGCCATTTGTTGATAATCTGGAACGGGCATTGGTCGCTGACCCGGATGGTGATTCGCCGCTGCATGAAGGGATTGAACTGACATTGCGTTCTTTTCATGCGACGCTGGGGAAGTTGGGTGTGACACCCATTAAGGTGGAGGGTGACGAGTTTGACCCGCATCAGCATGAAGCGGTTGCGGTGCTGCCCACAGCGGATGTGCCTGAAGGCACCATTGCGCAGGTGGAGCAAGCTGGTTACACCTACGGCGACCGGTTGTTGCGGCCCGCGCGGGTCATGGTCGCAGGAGGATTAGATGCCTAATCAGAATTATTATGATGTGCTGGGCGTGCAACGCAAGGCCTCGCAGGCAGAGATTAAAAAGGCGTATCGCAAGCTGGCCCGACAATATCATCCCGACGTGAACAAAGACGATCCCCAGGCCGAGGTGAAGTTCAAGGCTGTCAATGAAGCGCATGAAGTGTTGAGCGACCCGGAAAAACGGGCACTCTACGACCAATACGGTTCACAATGGAATCAGGTCGGGGCTGGTCAACCTTACCAGCAGCAGACTTATACCCAGACTGCGAATCCCCAGGATTTCGGGGCGTTTCGTGACATCTTTGAAGGGATGTTTGGCGCGTCTTTTGACGGGTTTAACAATCAGGGCTACCGTGAGCAACAGTTTGCTGGGCAGGATATAGAATATCCAGTCGATGTAACATTAGAAGAAGCGTTTCATGGCACGACTCGTTCCTTGCGCTGGGAAGATGGGCGCGTGATTGAGGCCAAAATTCCGGCGGGTGTGCATGATAGGTCAACGGTGCGACTGCGCGGTCAAGGCGAGCACGGCTACAATGGTGGGCCAGCAGGCGATCTATTTTTGCGTATCAGCCTGTTGCCGCACCCGCGCTATGAACGCAGTGGCGATGATCTCAAATTGACGCAACCGGTTGATCTCTACACGGCGCTCCTGGGTGGCGAGATTGATGTGACTGGTATCGACCGAACTGTGAAACTAACGATCCCCGAAGGAACAGCCAATGGGCGGATCTTTCGGCTAAAGGGGTTGGGAATGCCCAATCTCAAGCGACCCGACGAACGTGGTAATTTATTGGTGCGGGTCGAAGTCGAATTGCCGACTCAATTGAGCCAGAAAGAAAAAGCGCTCATTCGGCAATTGCGTGATCTGCAGCCAACAGCGTAAATTTCTCTAGAAGGGCTGTTCTTGTTCAGGGCAGCCCTTTTTGATTCTAGCGTATGATAGATCGGGGCGTGGCCTGGACAATACTCACACGAATTTGCTCCCGGTCGATGAGTGTACCGACACGATCTTTGGCTTCGTTCAGCCACCAGTCGGATTCGTAGACCGCTTTGTACAATCGCTCTCGTTCCTCCTCGCTTTCGAAGCGCCGCATCCAGAAATAGCGATCGTTTTCGACATCGACAAAGCTGCCCGTAATCACCATGCCTTTGGCTGCCTGGAAAGGGATGATCTCTTCATCCATCCATTTGACCCATTCTTCTCGTTTACCGGGTCGCAGCGCATATTCGCGTATTTCAAAAAACATCTTACATCCTCACACGACCTGAAATAATCGCCTCAGTTTACCCGATTTTGTGGCGATGCGGAAATGCTGATTGCGGTGGTTAATTAATGCACCAATTCGTCGGCAGGTTGCTGCTCGATGATGGTCTCATCATCATCGCCCAGATATTCACGCACCATGTAGATCGGCTTTTGCTGTGACTCGTGATAGGTACGGATGACGATTTCGGCCACGAGGCCGATGCTCACCATTTGCACCGCGAGAATAATCAGCAACACGGCAAGGATCAGCAGTGGTCGGTCGCCAATGTTTTGACCCAGGAAAATTTTGACATAGGTCAGATACAGGCCGATCAGGATGCCGCCGACGCCCATGAGTAACCCGGCACCGCCAAAAATCTGTAATGGGCGAGTGCTATAGCTCAGGATAAAGCGCACCGTAATGAGGTCGAGGAAGACGCGAAAGATGCGCCAGATACCGTATTTGCTTTTGCCGAAGCGGCGCGCGCGATCATTGACCGGCACTTCGGTGACTTTGACGCCAATTGACGACGCCACCGCCGGGATGAAGCGGTGCAATTCGCCATACAGATGAATATTTTTCGCGACGACGCTGCGATAGGCTTTCAGGGTGCAACCATAGTCATGCAGGAAAACGCCGGTCGTGACGGAGATTAGCCGATTGGCAGTCATGGAGGGCAGGCGGCGGCTGAAGAAGGGTTCTTTACGATCTTTGCGCCAGCCACTGACAATATCGTAACCTTCGTCCATTTTTGCCAGAATTTTTGGAATATCGCGCGGGTCATTTTGTAAATCAGCATCAATCGTAATCACGATTTCGCCCCGGGCTTCGGTAAACCCGGCAGATAGACCCGCTGTTTGCCCATAATTGCGCCGGAAGCGAATCACCTTCCAGCGGTGGTCGCGGTGGTGGATCGCTTTTAAACGCTCGAAGCTGGCATCCTGGCTGCCATCATCAACAATAATGACTTCATACGGTCGATCCAGTGTGTTAAGCACACTGGACAATTCTTCATACAAGAGTTCAATTGATTCTTCTTCATTATAAAGTGGGATCACCACCGAAATTTCAGGTCTTGTCATCTTGATTACCCTCCGCCTTGTTCCGGTTGCAGGCGATAGCGCTTGCGCACCTGGAGCCAGGCATAACCCAGAATGCCGGTGCTGGCTGCTGCCAATAACTGGCAGGCATGTAAAAAAAATCCGAGTGAGGCGGCTTGATCGACGGGCATCCCGGCAAATGCCACCAGACCAAAGGTCCAGCCACCCTCAACCATCCCCAGGCCACTGATTGTCGCCAGTGGCAGCGCATCTGTCAACATGACAATGCTGATGACGCCGATCAAGATGCCCAGGCTGACCTCGATGCCGATGGCATAGAGCAACACCAGATTGAAACCCGTGCTCATACTGTAAGTCAGGGCCGAAATCACCAGCGTGTTGCGGAAGATACGTGGTTGTCGTACCCGATCAAATGAGTCGGCCAATGGGCCTAATTTGTCAGTGAGCGTTGTCAGCAGTTGGTCGCGGTGGCGCAGCCCTGGCAGATGGGGCAACCGCCGAACCATGATGCGAAGCAGTGGCCCGGAGAAGTACAATGCCGCCAGCAAGCCGCCCGCACCGCCGATGACGATTAACAAGGACAGTGCCGGTGGTACACTGATCTGGTTGCTTGCCAGCAACAAGGAGCCGCCACCGACAACAATGACCATGAATAGTTCGAAGAGCCGAGATGCCACCAGACTGCTGACGCCTTCGCGCACCGGCTGGTTTAGATGCTGGCGCAGCAGCACGATATACGACAGTTCGCCGGTTTTAAAGGGCAGCGTCCGCACCAGAAAATTGTGATAGAGGACGATGGGATAGAAGATGCTGAACGGGATACTGTCCATGTTCAGCAGTGCTTGAAATCGCAGGAGGCGAAAGCCGTTGAGCAACAGGTAAAAGCCCAGCGCCGCGAACAGGCTAACGATCGAAATGCTGGTGGCGATGCGCCTGAATTCCTGCAAATCGAGTTGCGTCAACAGGAATATCGCCAGCGCCAGCGAGATCGCCAGTCCGATGATTTTCCATATCATGCCTTTAGCCAAGTTGCGCCTCCGTGAACCGCCGCAATCGTACCACTGAGACGCGATTTCCAGAAGCGTGAGCGTACTGACCACGAACCATCCGGCGGGCAACTGTTTGATGTTCGTGTGATAATGGTCCATGATAGTGTTCAACGGTCCAGAAAAACTGGTAATTGGTTGCCACAAAGGAAGGATGGGAGCAGCCGATGAATGCAAAATATGATTTCGACCCGACCGATTGGTCAACCATCAAGTCCCGGTATGCCGCGCTGGAAACGATGCCGGTTCCGGCTGGTGGATTTATGGATTGGTTGGAGCAGTGGAACCAGCTTGACATCGACATCTGGGATGCCTATACACAATTGAAGCGCCCGGCTTATGTTGATACCCGCAACCATGAAGCTGAGCGAATCTATCAGGCTTATGTTGAAGAACTCTATTCGACTTATCTGGGGCTGACGCAAACCCTCCGGCAACGGGCGCTCACGCTGCAACCGGAGCCACCCACACCACAGTATGCGCAACTCTGGCGTTATTGGCACAATCAAATGGACCTCTTTCATGCCGACAGCATTCCTATTCAGGCCGAGATCAGTCGCATGGAAGGGTATTACCGCGAGATCATGACTCAGTATGAGGACGTTCCCGGCCAACCTAACGCGTACTGGCTGGAGCGGCGGGCTGAATTGAACGACTTGATGCTGGACTTGCTCAAGCAGCGGCGGGCACTGGCCCAGGTTAGCGGCGAACCCAACTTTCTGGCCTATCGCTGGCGGGAACTGAACCGATTGGACTATGCTATTGCCGACACTCAGGCGTTTCATGATGCAGTAGAAACATTCGTCGTGCCGCTGATCGCCGAGCATCGACTGTATGAAAGGTTACAGCCAACGGTCCCGGAAGTCAGCGATCCCACTGCTCTGGGCGCGGGGGTTGAACGCATTTTGGATCAATTGGATGGCACCTTTGGCGATGTGTTCCGGGCGATGCAGGCTGATTATCTGGACATCGGCAGTCGCCCCCACAAAGTTCCAACGCTTGAGGCCTGGTTCTTTCCCCGGGCCGGGTTGCCTTACATCCATGTCGGCTCGAACAACATTGGGCCAATGATGCATGAAAGTGGTCATGCCATTCACTTTTACTTGTCATTTCAAGAACAGGGGTCGATGTGGAATTATGCGGGACCCGATGAGTTTCAGGAGTTGATCGGCGTCGGGATGGAGCATCTCGCCTGGCCGTATTACGAGCAGGCGCAGGGTGGTCTGTTCACCGCTGCCGAGAGCATCGCCGCGCGGCAGAGCGCCCTCGGATTCTACGCTGAGACGCTCACCAATTATGTGATGCAGGACGCCTTTGAGCACTGGGTATACGGTGCAGCGCCTGACGATGTGACTCCGGCAGACCTGGACGCTAAATGGCTGGAGATCAAGCAGCGCTTCACCCCCTGGGATAATCAATATGCCAGTGAAGCGGAGGCGATGACTGGCTGGCAACGCTGGGCGTGGAGCCTGTTTCGGATGCCGCTGTACATCATCACCTATCCGCTGGCCGTTGTGGGTGTCAGTCAGTTGAATCGGCTTGTGGCAGCAGATCGCGCAGGGACGATGGAAAATCTGAAGTCGACGTTGGTGATGGGCAATACACGACCTGTAACCGAATTGTTTCGCGCTGCTGGGATAACGTTTCCATATTCTGCCGAAGCGGTTGCTGCCGCTGCGCAGTTTATTGTTGATGAAGCCAACAAGACGTTTGCCGATTAATAGGCTGGAAAAAAGGTCAAGTTTACTCGCCCAGCAGCCACAGGAACTGGTAGGGTTCGAGGGTGATCTCCGCAGATATTTCTAGAGTGTCGCCGGTGCTGAGGTCAACCGGGTTGGTCGGGATTTGCCAGAAGATGCGCAACCGGTCGCGTTGAATCGTTTGCTCATTTTCGGAGAAATTTGCCAGCATCAGCAAATCGCGGTTGTGGCTGAAACTCAAGACATGGGGATTGCCACTGTCGAAGAAGAGCGCCTGTCCGCCCTGGAAAACTGGATGTGTTTTGCGGATGTGGATAAGGCGCAGCAAGTTCTGGAAAATGTGACCTTCAGCTGTGTCAGGATCGTTGCGGCGTTCGGCGCGTTCCCAGTCGAAAAATGGCCGGTGGACCCAGCGACTATCCGCTTGTTTGGCGGGGTCTTGCCGATAGTCATGGTCGTTCGTGGTGGCGATTTCATCACCCAGATAGAGCAGGGGAATGCCGCCAACGCTCAAGATCACCGCATGAATCAGCAAAATACGGCGCAACGAATGTTCAATGTATACCTCATCACCCAGGTCGAGCGCCTGTTCCAGACCGGCCAGTGAGGCGCACGTGCCCGAAATGCGCATGTCCTGCGTCACCGGATTGTAATTGAAGGGGAGACCGGTGGCGAAACTGCCGGAGAACTTCCCGGTATAAAATTGGTTCAGAAATTGCCGGTGTCCAAAGCCATCAATGCCCACTTCAGCCGCGTCCTCATCGGCGAAGCTCCAGCCGATGTCATCATGGACACGCACGTAATTTACCCAGGCTGTTTGTGGAGGCAGGTCAAAGCGCTTGCTCATGGAATGGCGCAGTAACTTGACTTCGCGGGTCGCCAGCGCTTCCCACAGCAATGCCATCAACGTCGGGTTATAAGAAATCTGACATTCTTCCGGGGCGATGTAGTCATCAACGAAGTCAGGATGGACGATGGCCTCCGATTTGAAAATCAAGGCTGGGGCGGCAATGCTCACAAAGGCGTTAAAAGCGCGGATAATCCAGTGCGCTTGCGGCAGATTTTCGCAATTGGTGCCCAGTTGCTTCCAGACGAAGGCCACCGCATCCAGGCGCAAGACCTCGACACCTTGATTCGCCAGGAAGAGCAGTTCTTCTAACATGGCAGTGAATACGGCAGGGTTAGCGTAATTCAGGTCCCACTGAAAACGGTTAAACGTGGTCCAAACCCACTGTTGCAATGTTTCGTTGTAGGTGAAGTTGCCCGGCGCTTGATCGGGGAAAATCTCCCGCAGATTCTGTTCGTATTGGTCGGGCAGGGTGCGGTCCGGGAACAGCCGATAATAGGCCTGGTACGCGGCATCGCCCGCCAGCGCCCGCCGTGCCCAGGTATGTTCGTCGGACGTGTGATTGAACACAAAGTCCAGGACAAGGCTGATGTCGTTGGCACGAAGCTCGGTTGTCAGCGCCGCCAGTTCGTCCATTGTCCCCAGCGTTGGGTTGACCGTGCGGTAATCGCTGACTGCGTAACCACCATCGCTGTTGCCTTCGGGCGCGGCGAACAACGGCATCAAGTGCAGGTAAGTGAGGTCGAGTTCTTTGAAATATGGGATTTTTTCCCGAACGCCATGTAGATCACCTGCGAATAGATCAACATAAGCCACTCCACCTACCATCTGTTCGCTGAGAAACCAATCGGGGTTCGCGACACGCTGCTTATCGAGCGTTTTCAGATCAGCCGACCGGGCCGCAAACTGCTGGGCGACCATATCAAAGATGCATTGCAGATGATAGAAGAAGTCGTATTGATCGCTGTACAGCGCGTACAAATGACCGAAGGCACGGGGAAAGTGCTGCTCCAACCGGTTACTAAAAACGGCTCGGTCAGCGGTTGATATGTCAAACTCGTCAAGCCGCGGGAGCAAGCGCTGCAATGTGAGTTGGGCAGCGTTCGCTAGATCAGTTCCAAATAACATTAGACGATATGACTTTCTTGTTCAGCCCAGTTCAACACTGCATACTTTATATTACCCGGTCAGTGGATACAAGTTGATGGTGGATGGTTATTGCAAGTTGTTGCTGCGTTCGTTAAGGTCGGGCGTAATGTCGTTAATGCGCTCAGGAGCATGTGATGCAGCTACTTACACCGGCTGATATTGATCGTTTGCAGCACCGTTATTCGAATCCGACGTTTGCGGCTGCCGTCGCGAAGCTGCGGACAACGGCTGACCGGCAAATGCAACAGCCGCTGCACGTGCCCGACGAGGGGGCCGGATGGATACACGATTATACCTGTCCCGATCATGCTACCCGGCTGACCTATGACCCTAATAAACCCCGTGAGCATGTGTGTGCGGTCGATGGCGCCGTTTTCAGTGGCGGCGTATATGATGAAGCCTGGCGCGCCTTCAAGAATAACCAGTTGATCCGCAGCGCTCATGCCGCCGCGTTGCTCTGGCTGATGGCGGGTGAGCAAGCTTATTTTGACCATGCGGCTACGATCCTGCGCGAATATGCCCAACGTTATGCCCAATTTCCGGTGCATGGCACCCACGCGGGACAGGGTAAGGTGATGGGGCAGTCGCTGACCGAAGCAACCTGGTCGATTCCGACTGCGTGGACGTTTGACATCCTGCGCGATGCCCTGCCGGAGGCTGACCGCGAGTTGATTCACCATGAATTGCTGGTCGGCTTGGGCGATCATTTGCTGACGCAACTCTGGGAGCGCATTCATAATATTCAATGCTGGCATCTGGCCGGGTTAGCGACGATTGGTGTGGTGCTGGATGACGAGCAATACCTTCAGCCAACGTTCCATCCGGCGTGGGGTTTCGCAGCCCAGGTGCGAGAAGGCGTGCTGGAAGATGGCTGGTGGTGGGAGGGGTCGCCACACTATCATTTTTATACTACTCAGGCCATGACCTCACTGGCGATGGCGGTGCGCTATCAACACCCGGAATTATTGGATAACCCACGCTTTCAACGCATGTTCGCCGCGCCATTGGACTTGCTGCGGCCTGACCTCAGTCTCCCAGCGCTAAACGATGGTTGGTTCGATACGTCGCCGCCCGGCGGTGTGGCCCAATATGTCCAGGTATTCGAGCGTGTGCACGGTTTTTGGAGAGAGCCAATTCATTCACAAATGCTGGCGAACATCTATGATCGTTATGCTGAGCGTAGTTCGGCGGATGCCTTGCTCTTTGGTCCTGATGATCTACCCGCACGGGCGGCGGCGACGCCTAAGCGCGTGGTCCAGGCAGCCAGTGGTTATGCGATTCTGCAAAGTCGTGACAATTCCCGGCATTTGCTGTTGAAGTATGGTCCGCATGGTGGTGGTCATGGTCATCCCGACAAGTTGGGGTTGGAGCTGTGGGGCCATGGCGAACGGCTGTCGCCCGATCTTGGTACACCGGGCTATGGCATTCCACTGAACCGCTCGTGGTATCGCCAGACCATTGCGCATAATACGTTGTTGATTGATGAAAGCGAACAACCGCACGGTACGGGTCGCCTGCGTCAGTTCGAAATTGTCAATGATGAGCTAGCGGTCGTTGATACCGAGATCAACTGGTCGGACACGTATCTCAACATGTACCACGATGTCCGGTTACGGCGAATCATTCTGTGGCATGAAGACTATTTTATTGACCTGATGTCTGTTGTCTGTCCCAGAGAGCGGCAGCTTGATCTCGCCTGGCATCATACTGGCATACTTGATCTGGCCGGTTGGCAACCCTCTGATATTGAGTTTGAAGCAACTGGCTACGAGCATTTGACGACGATTCAGCAGATTCAGGCGGATGAATGGCAGGCCATCTGGCGCACACCGTCTGGCCCTGGCTCACAGCTGTGGGCACTGAATCCCCCGGAAACACAAACATTTTCAGCCGCTGCACCGTACAATCCAGCTTCGGAAACCATGTCACTGATGATGCGCCGGACGCACGCCAAATCCGCTCTGTTTGCCAGTGTGGTGGAGTCATTTGCGGAAGCGCCAAGGATTCAACAGGTCCAATGGACCACTACTTCAGAAGAGCTTGTGATCGAGATAGACGGCCAGCAACGATCAACAACCTGGAAGATCCGGCTGGATGCGGCGGAACCGATGTTCTTAACGGGTGAATCGGCTGGGCGCACGATCTATGATTGCCGTATGTAGGGCATTGGGTTAGCCCTCCGAAGCAGCTTAACCAGTGCCAAATCATAACCTTAGCCGCCACTAACCTATCTGATGCGCCGCTGTTTTTTTGTGAACCTTCCATTTGCAAGTTGGTGGGCGATGGTGCTGTGCGATTCGGGCGATGGTGATAATATAGTTATATAGTGAAAGTGAGGGTAATATGGTTCGCAAAATTGCAGTTATTTTAATCATTTTGAGTATGCTGGCAGCGTTAGTCCCGGCAACTGCCGCGTCCAACACGGCCAGCGGGTACTGTGCAAAGTATCATTGGGTCCAGCGGGGTGAGACTCTGTTTCGAATCGCACTGCGTTATCACACCACCGTTGCCAACCTGACCTGGCTAAATGGCCTGTACAACCCCAACCGGATTTATGCCGGTCAGCGGCTGTGTGTGAGTCATGGCACGCCGCCAGGTTGGGCCTATGTTGTCCAGTATGGGGATACGCTGTTTAAGATTTCGCAGCGTTATGGCGTGAATATGTATACGTTAGCCTACCACAACAACATCAAGAACATTAACTGGATCTACGCCGGGCAAACGCTATATATTCCAACCTAGCCAATCAACCTATTTGGATCGTCTGAAGGAGTGCCGTGCAGGTGCTCCTTTTTGCTTTCCATCACCGCCGACGATCCTCCAACATAGCACTTAACCAGGATTCAGCCGCACCTTATGTTCGTCGCGTAATGTGCCGAAAGGTAATTTGTCGATATGGGTAAACAGGGGAAATAGGAATGAAATTCTGGAAACTGATTATGCTCATCGGTAGCTTATTCGTGGTGTTGCTCGTGTTTGCGCCAGGTGCGGCACTGGCACACCAGCCTTTCTGTGAGTCGGTCGATCTTACGCCTGAAAATACCTGGCAGGTCCCGGATGCTGAAATTTCGTATGCCTACTTTGGTAATGTTTATCCAGCAAATGATGTGGATTATTTCACATTTGACGCGGATGCCGGTCAGGCGGTTTTGATTAGCCTGAGTATTCCCGATATTCAAGGTCAGGAAGATTATGATCCGGTGATTGCAGTATTTGGGCCGGGAATCGAAGGGACGGTTGATGTGCCTGACCGGGTGACTACACCTGCCGGACAGAATGGGATGATGATCCCGCTGGGGGATGAAGCAGAGTATTGGTTTGAACCCTTTGGTCGCCAATACTATTGGAACTGGGATAACTACTTCTTTGCAGCCCCGGAAGCAGCTACCTACACCGCCATCCTGTGGCACCCTGAAGCAAAAATGGGTCGATACTCATTTGTGATTGGTGAACGCGAACGCTTTGGCGGCGATATGGAATGTATGTTGTCGTTAGATACATTCTGGACGCCGTTGGTTGCGGGTGAGAGTCCCTATGATGACGCAGCGCCGGTGGTCATGGCTGGGGATACACACGTGCATAGTGATGGACAGGCCCATGACCACAGCCAGCAAATCGACATGCGTGGCGATGCAGCGCCAGTTGTCGATTTAAGCGTGATCGCGCTGGGTGATGGCAGCTATAATGTCCGGGTACAAACTCTGAATTTTGTGTTTGCGCCGCAAAATGTCGATCAAGACCCAGTGCCGGGTGAAGGTCATGCCCATTTATACATTGACGGTGAGAAAATCTCCCGACTGTATGGTGAGTGGTATCATCTCGAAACGCTGCCGGAAAACGCGGAAACCATCTCGGTGAATCTGTACGCGAATAATCATCAACCACTGGCGGTCGATGGTGTTGCAATTGGTGACATGGTGATGGTAGCTGATCTCAGGTAATGGTTCGTAGAGGATAAACGCCAAACTAAGGAAGTACGTTGGGCTGGTACGTCAGTATCAGTCCTTTTTTGTTTTCATCAGGTTATACGTGAATTAATGAAATCTTTGTGAACTTAACACTTTTCAAGCCTGTCTGTATCTATAATAAATGAGATGGGCATTTTAATTATTCGTAACATATCATGGGTACACCCCTAAGACTTTGCTGACATATCATTGAGGTACTGTTATGAGAATCCAGCGTTTTCGGCTGTTACCGTTCTTCACAGTCGCTAGTTTTGTCGCATTCGTGGCAGTCACAATTATTCTCGCGATTTTCTATCGCCAGACGGCAATTGATGATCTGATTACGCTGCGGGAAAGCAACAATCAGGCAGTCGCCCAACTGTTCGCGAACGCACTGTGGGCAGATTTCCAGCCACTGGTTGCGACTGCTTCTGAACTTGAACCGGATGCGCTGCGTGCCTATCCAGCGGTAAATGGCCTGGATGAGGCCGTTGCGGCTCAGATGGCAGGCCTGTCGGTCATCAAGATCAAGGTCTACGATCTGGACGGGCTAACGGTCTATTCGACAGATCCCAACCAGATTGGCGAAGACAAAAGCGAAAACCCAGGTTTTCTCGCTGCTCAAGCGGGCGGGACAGCCTCTGAACTGGTCTATAAAGACACATTCAATGCTTTCGAAGGGATCATTGAGGATCGTGATATTGTTGAGAGTTACACTGCGATTCGGCGAAATGGCCTGGATGGGCCGATCGCAGGTGTCATTGAAGTCTATGATGATGTCACCCCGTTGCTGCAACACATTGATCAGATGCAGATCAATATCGTGGTTGGGGTTGTGATTACGCTGGTAATCTTGTACGTGGTGTTACTTTTGATTGTCAATCGTGCTGATGTCATTCTCAAGCGCCAACGCGCCGAAATCATCGCGCAGCAGGAAGCTCTGTATGAAACAAATAATGAACTGAAGGCGGCGCGTGAGTTAGCTGAGGAGAATACCCGCCTCAAGAGCGAGTTTCTGTCCACGATGTCGCATGAATTACGCACGCCGCTCAATGCTATCATTGGCTATTCTGGCATTATGCTGCAAGGGATCAGCGGCCAAATTGACGCTGAAGCTGAACGCATGATTCAGACAATGTCTGATAGCAGCCAGCATCTGCTTAATCTGGTCAATGACATCCTTGACCTTTCGAAAATCGAAGCGGGACGGATGGATATTGTTGAGGCGGAGTATGCTATCCGAGATCTGATTAGCAGCGTTGAGACTCAGATGAAAATCCTGGCAAAAGAGAAGCAGCTGCTCTTCGATATTGAGATTGAAGATGAAGTGCCGTACATTCTCAAAGGTGACCCGGAGCGCATCAAACAAATTCTCATCAATCTGTTGTCTAATGCCTTCAAATTCACCGATAAAGGGGCGGTTGGTCTCTATGTTTCTCGCAAAGAAAACCAGATTTGGTTGCGGGTAAGGGACACAGGCATTGGTATCCCACCACATGCATTGCCCTTCATTTTCCAGGAATTTCGGCAAGTGGATGGATCCTCGCGCCGTGAAAAACAGGGCACAGGCTTGGGTTTGGCAATTGTTCGCCGCTTGTCCCAGGCAATGGGCGGCACCGTGAATGTTGAGAGTAAGGTAGGTGAGGGTACCGTGTTCACGGTAGCGCTGCCGCTAAAAACAGTTGTCACTTACGAGTCGGTGGTTGCTTAGAAACGCAGGAGATTAGCATTATGGTTTCTGAAATTCAGCGTGATATCTTAACAGGTTGGGAGATTCTGGTTGTTGATGATGATCCCAGCAGCCGAGACATTGCCCGCATGATGCTCATGCATTACGGTGCGACAGTCCATATAGCCACGAATGGGCAAGAAGGTCTGGAAATCGTGAGCAAGGTTAATCCCCGGTTTATCATTAGCGATTTATCTATGCCGGTGATGGATGGTTGGGAAATGACGAAGGCACTCAAGAAAAATCGAGCGACGGCGACGATTCCGATTATTGCCTTGACCGCCCATGCGATGGTGGGAGATCGGGAAAACGCACTGGCAGTGGGGTGTCATAATTACATGACCAAGCCATTGTCGCCCATGACATTTATCGGCGAATTGCTTAATCTGTTAGTTGATATTCCCGAATTAAATTTGACCGCGTGAGTCAATTAAGGACATGTGAATGCCATCATCTAAAATCCTCATTGTAGAAGATGACCCTGCCAGTCAGGATATTCTGGCACAGTTGTTAAAATATCATCAGTTTGGCGTAGATGTCGCTGCAACTGCCGAAGAAGCACTGGAACATCTGGCTACGAAAGCCTATGCACTGGCGGTCATTGACCTGGCCTTGCCGGGTATGGATGGTTGGGATTTGCTGGATGCACTCCAATCCAGCCCTCGAACCGCCTCGCTCCGTTCAGTTGCTATCACGGCTTACTATGATCCTGGTCTGGCACAGCAAGCCAGGGCCGCTGGGTTTCAGGCGTGTTTCCCCAAACCGGCTACCAATGAAACCATTCGCAGTTTGCAAAGTTTGATCGACAACCCGCAATAATCTGGGTGATTGGATACCTAAGGGGCACAGGCGGTTGAGCCTCTTTTGATTCGACAGTCAGTTTGCGTGGCTGACTAAACCACGAGGACTGAAGATAGCGTGGGCTGGATAAGTAAATGGACCTGATTCCATGCCTATAAAGCCCCTTACCCATTTTCGGATTTCATCGTATGACCCATCGCCGCCTGTACCATTGACCAGCAACCAACGTCCAGTTGGGCAAGGGGACTGTTATGTTATATGCTGGTAATATCAAGTTTTGATAATCAATGATGGCAACTCGGCGATGCGCCAACGACACAAATCAGAATCGGATACAGAAAAACTCCAGGAACGCAACCGGGAACTGGCGATTTTGAACACGATTGCGGCAGCTCTGAATCAGGAGGTGGACCTGACGCGGGCACTCAACAGCGCCCTGATTCATGTGGCGGACCTGTTCAACTTACAAACCGGCTGGGTCTTTTTGTTGGACGAAACGGATAAAGCCTACCTGGCTGCGGCCCAAAATCTGCCGCCAGCACTGGCGAATCATCCCCGGCGACTGGGCGGCACCTGCTACTGTCTGGATGATTATCGTGATGGCGATTTGGAGCACCCGTGCAACATCACATGTAGCCGCTTGGAGAATCTGGTGGTGGGGACCGCCGGGCTGCGCTTTCATGCCAGCATTCCGCTGGAAGCACATAGCAAGAGTCTGGGTGTGTTGAATGTCGCCAGTACGGATTGGGAAGAACTCGCGGATGATGATTTAAGCTTGCTGCTGACGGTAGGCGATCTGGTGAGCATCGCGGTCGAACGCGCCCGGCTGTTTAATAAGAGCGTTGAACTGGGCGCGGCGGAAGAACGGAACCGATTGGCCCGTGAGATTCACGATACGCTGGCCCAGGGCCTGACCGCGATTGCGCTGAAGTTGGAGACGGCGGATGCGCTGTTGGAAACCGATAATAACCGCGATGACATTCGCGCGATTGTCCAGCAAGCGCTGGCCGCGACCCGCGTCAACCTGGACGAGGCCCGCCGGTCAGTCCTTGATTTGCGGGCTGCCCCGCTGGAAGGTAAAAATTTAGCAGAGGCCCTGGCCCAACTCGCGACCGAAGCAGCCCAGAAAGGACGGCTGGAAGTCAAGTTCGATCAGGTTGATGCCAGCCAACCGCTGCCCGCCCGCATTGAAATTGGCCTGTATCGCATCGTGCAGGAGGCGCTGCGGAATGTCATCCAACATGCCCATGCTGAGCAAGCCTCGGTGCAACTGATTGTGCTGCCGGAGCGGATTGAGTTGACCGTGACGGACGATGGCTGCGGCTTCGACCCGGCAGACATTCCTGAAGGGCATTACGGTTTAATTGGCCTGAATGAACGGGTGCGTTTGCTGGGTGGACAGGCCGTGATCGTTTCACGAGCAGGCGAGGGGACCAGCCTTGAAATCAAGGTCCCATTGGAGCATAGATTGTGACAGAACATATTCGCATTGTCGTTGCCGACGATCACCCGGTTGTGCGCGATGGACTGGTGGCGATTTTGAGCACGCAGGCCGATTTTCAGGTGGTGGGGGAGGCCGCCAGCGGTGCTGAGGCAATTGAGCAGGTGCTGTCGCTTACGCCCGATGTGCTGCTGCTGGATCTGGAAATGCCGGAAATGGATGGTGTGGCGGTGCTGAAGCAATTGCGGGCCAGCGAGGTGCTGACGCGGGCGGTAGTGTTCACGGCGTTCGACACCGATGAACGCATTTTGGATGCGGTGCAGGCCGGGGCACAGGGTTATCTGCTCAAGGGTGCCCCGCGCGAAGAATTATTTAGTGCTGTGCGCGTAGTGTGGTCGGGCGGTTCGCTCTTGCAACCCATCGTTGCGTCTAAGCTGTTGCGTCAGGTGAGCCAGGAAACGCCCGACGCCGTGATCGAGACCCTGACCGCCCGCGAACTGGAAGTGCTCAAGCTGCTGGCACAGGGCCAACAGAATAAAGAAATCGCCGCCGAACTGGTCATCAGCGAACGGACGGTGAAGTTTCATGTGAGTTCGATTCTGGGCAAGCTAGGTGCAGGTAATCGGACGGAGGCGGTGCGTATCGCCGCGCAACAGGGGTTAATCTCGCTGTGATTTTCGTTCACACGGGAGTGGCTGATGACGTCAAATAATTTGCCGGAATATACAATACCGCTGGTTGGCCGGGCCAGCGAGATCACCACTATCTGTATGCGCCTCAACCAGCCTGATTGTCGCATGCTGACTCTGGTTGGTCCCGGCGGTATCGGCAAGACACGGCTGGCAGTCGAAGGTGCTCAGCAGCAGGTGTCGAATTTCTCTGACGGAGTCTATTTCGTCGCATTGCAGCCAGTTGCTTCTGTTGACAACATCGTGCCCACGATTGCGAATGCCATCGTTTTCGAGTTCACAGAAGGCACTGACCTGACCGCACAGCTTAACGAATACCTGCGTGACCAACAGCTGCTGCTAGTTCTCGACAACTGTGAGCATCTGCTGGCAGGGGCGGGGCTGTTTGCTGAATTGCTGAACAACGCACCCTATCTGAAACTGCTTGTCACCTCACGTGAGGCGCTCAATTTGCGTGATGAATGGCTTTATCATGTCGATGGCTTGCCGTTTCCTGAAGGCGAGGCCGACGTTAAGGCGGGTACGTTTGCCGCAATTGAGCTATTTGTCGAACATGCCACGCGAATGCGCCACGACTTTTCACTAAATGCTGAGCGTGACCACGTGCTGCGTATTTGCCAACTGGTTCAGGGGATGCCGCTGGGTATTGAGCTGGCGGCGACCGGTTTGCGGCGGTTGCCCTGTGTTGAGATTGCGCGTGAACTCCAGCGTGGTCTGGACATCTTGCAGACGAACTTACACGATATGCCTGACCGCCATCAGAGTATGCGGGCGGTGTTCGATCATTCCTGGAAATTATTGAGCGCGGCTGAACGCAATGTCCTGATGGGCCTGTCGGTTTTTCGGGGTGGCTTTCGCCGTGAAGCGGCAGAGCAGGTTGTGGGCGCATCACTGGACGTGCTATTGCGTCTGGTCGAGAAATCCATGCTGCGCGTCAGCAGTGCTGGGCGCTACGACATGCACGAACTACTGCGCCAGTATGCTGAAGAATGCCTGGGTGAAATGCCGGAATATGAAAAAATAGCCCGTGACCAACACAGCAGCTACTATTGTGAGTTTATGGATCATCCCATCGGCGATTTCCTGGGAAAGGACAATCGCCATACCCTGAAGGAGATTGATGCGGAGATCGACAATGTTCGCGCTGCCTGGCACCGGGCGATTGAGCAGCACCAGGCTGAATATTTACACAAAGCTGCACTTGGACTGTTCTGGTATACCTATTTAAGAAAGTGGCATGAAGAAGGGGAAGAAGCGATTCGTCAGGCGCTAGCGATGTTGCGTACAGTCGAACCCAACCGCGCTAATCGAATTGCGCTGGGCTATCTTCTGATATGGCGGGCAACACTGGATCTTGCGCTCAGGGTCGACGGGCGCATGCTTGCCAGACGATTTGCTGAAGAAAGTGTATCTATTTTGCGTCCGCTTGATGTGCCGCGTGAGCTAGGTCTGGCGCTACACATCTTAGGCTGGTCGGCCAGTGTTCCCGGCAATTTTAACCGAGCAAATAGACTGCTCGAGGAGGCAGTTGAACTCTACAATGAGACCAGTCAGTACGAATTTCAGGCGATGGCTGTCGGTCGATTGGCAGAAAATGCCGAACACGTGGGCGATTATCAGGCCAGTGAAATCTGGCACGAGAGATCGTTGAAACTCGCCCGACAGACTGGCAGTCACGAAACAATTGCGATGGAACTTGGTGGGCTGGGTAACTTCGCCCGCCTGCGCGGACAGTATGGTCGATCACAGCGACTCCTGGAAGAATGCCTGTTCGTGGCGCAGGCCGCTGGTCTTTTGAGAAGTAAGGTCTTTGCGCTCCATAAACTAGGGGAACTCGCTCAGAGCACAGGCCAGTTGGATCTGGCTCGGAGTTATTTCGAAGAGAGCTTACATTTATCTGCCGAAAGCCCAGACCGATTAGTCCAGACTGCTTGGAGTCTGACTCATTTGGCTGAAGTCGTGTTGCTGCAAGGCGATTTGGGTGCTGCCCGCCGACTTTATGAAGAAGCGCAAACGGTCGTACCCGCTGGGCGTGTTATGTTTGGGTATGCGCGCTTGCTGACCGGATTGGGTAATCTTGCCTGGCATGAAGGTAATTACGAAGAAGCGAGACATTATCATCGACAAAGTTTAGCGCTTCAGCCAAATGATAAATCTGGCATAGATTTTGTTCGCAATTTGATCATGTTAGGCCGAATTGCGTTGAGACAGGACAATATCTCTGAGGCGCAACGTTACTTTCTGGAAGCGTTACAAATCGCTGTTCCGGCCGGTTTTTACCCGGCTGTGCTGGAAATTTTTATTGGCGTTGCTTACCTGTTTGTGCAGCAAGGAAATCTGGATGCGGCAGTACGCCTGGCAACCTTGGTTAACGACCATCCTATCAGTCCAGCTACGGCTAAAGCTGAGGCAGAGAAGTTGCTGGCAACGCCCGAACTGCAAGCACGGGAAACGCATTCGTTACCGACAGAGGAATTGGCTACCGTTGCGGCCCAGTTGTTGGAGCAGTTGACTATGCAAGTCGAGCAACCGCTGGTCGAGCCGTTGACCCCCCGTGAACAGGAAACCCTTGCGTTGCTGGTTGAAGGGTTGACTAACGCACAAATTGCTGAGCGATTATTTGTCACCACCGGCACGGTCAAAAGTCATACCAGCAACATTTATAGCAAGCTGGGGGTTGCCAACCGGGTGCAAGCCATTGCCCAGGCGCGGCAAATCGGCCTAGTATAAATTCAACCCTAATCTCAACTTTCGTCTCATGACAATCCCATAGTCCTAACCCTACTGTTGACCTCAAAGGGCGAGGTGCAAGGGCACAGTTATGGGTATTTGGTTTTGGGCATTGCGGTGGTTGGTTTTCCTATTGATCATTTTTGCAGTTTTCGTCAGTGCGGCTCGTGGGATTGGCCTTCAAATCCCTGTGAAACTGGCGGCGCTCAAGGCTGACCTGATACAGCCTGCCTATGATCGTGACTTGCACATATATTTGATTGAAAACGCTGGTGGATTGCGAGTTGATCTGACAAATCGGCCCTGCTTTCGTAGTCTAGTTCGAAACGGCGGCATCACAAATGTTGCCCAGCAGCTGTGGGTCGCACGTGACAATCAGGGCATCTTCATTATGGATTCAGTCGGATTAGCAAAATGCCATTTCCTGGATTTACAACTCGACTGAATCGTTCGTACAACATCCTTTGCTCGATTCATACAGAGTTCTGATGACCGACTGTCGATGAATGGCCTATACTCAACCCATCCGACCATAATTGAGAAAACATGATGGGTGATGCGCGATGAAAACGGTTTCATTCGACCAGGCCGTAACGTACTACGATAGCACGCGCGGGTATCCAGCGGGCGTGCCGGAGCAAATTCGCGATGCGATTGTTCAACACACGCAAGCTAACGCAACAACGCGCTTTCTGGAACTGGGCATTGGCACCGGGCTGATTGGGCTGCCATTTATGCAGGCCGGCTACCCGTATGTAGGTGTAGATATTTCCGTGCCCATGATGGTCCAGCTTCAAGAGAAGTTGGCTTCCACGAATCAGCCGCAACTGCTTCAGGCCGACATCACCCGTCGCTTGCCTTTGCCTGAGCGCTGGTTTGATGTCGTCTCGATTATGCGCGTTATGCATGTGTTGGATGACTGGCAGGGTGCGATTGCGGCGGTGAAGCGGGTCTTAAAGCCGGGCGGCACCTTGTTAATTGCTAAAGATGTCCGACTGGAAGACTCAAATCCGGCGCTGGCTGTTCACGGGCAATGGGATGAGATTCTGGCTGAACTGGGCATTATGCCGAAGACAATTCGCCCCGGATTATGGTTGGATGATGCGACGATTATCGAACATTTGCAGGGTACGGGTGCAACGACTCAGGTTGTTGATCTACTCACATATGACAGTTCCCCGCTTTCGATTCGGATGATGGCGGAGCGGCATAAACAACGCTGGTATAGCCGTGACTGGGAACTGTCGGATGCGATTCATACGGAAGCGGTCAAGAGGCTGGACGTATGGCTAGACACTGAGGCCGTTGCCCCCGATAAAGCCGTATCTACTCCAACGACATTTCGCGCGATCAGTGCACGGT
The DNA here is from genome assembly GCA_965223835.1 of Phototrophicaceae bacterium. Taxonomy (GTDB): domain Bacteria; phylum Chloroflexota; class Anaerolineae; order Aggregatilineales; family Phototrophicaceae; genus CAVYXZ01. Next base: position 325,566 of record OZ245022.1, on the reverse strand, counting down.
GGGCTGGATAGTAAAGTCGCCGGGCATCATCAGTTGATAGCAGTAGGTTTTACCCCTCCGCTTAGCCATTAGCTCTGACTTATGCCAGGTTATAAGGTTTTCGGTGTAACCGGGCAAGGCAAGTCGATCTATAGTATGTCCAGTCACCATTAGTTGGAATGAATAGCATGCTGCCGATTGTATGGAGTGAGACAAACCAGATGGAAACGCAACAAAGCTTTGGACTGAAAATCTGGCTGGAAACCGATTATGAATCCGCGTTGGAGCGCGTGACCGCTGCGCTGAAAATGGAAGGTTTTGGTGTTCTGACCGAGATTGACGTCAAGGCTACGTTTAAACAAAAACTTGATGTGGAGTTTACGCCTTATAGAATCCTCGGTGCCTGCAACCCCGCGCTGGCGCACCGGGCGCTGACAGTAGCCCCCGATGTTGGCCTGCTTTTGCCCTGCAACGTAACCGTCACTCAAATGGATGATGGGCGCATTCAGGTTGCCATTGTTGACCCGCTGATGATGGTGGATGTGGTGCAACATGCGGATTTGCAGCCAATTGCCCAGGAAGCCCAGGAACGGCTGGAGCGGGTTATCGCCGTGCTGGAGGCATAAACCAACATGCCACTTTATGAATACGACTGTCCAGGGTGTGGTCAGCCTTTTGAAAAACGGGTTTCAATGGCTAATGCCGACAACACGTCTTGCCCTGATTGTGGGAACAACCATCCCAAACGCCGCGTCTCCCGCATCAGTATCAAAGGAAGTTTGCAAACCGCAGGCTACGGTGCGCCGGTTATTGCCTCCGGTGGCTTGTGAGGGGCCGGACGTAACTGCTAACCGTGTGTTAGCAATCCAATTTGTGACGAGTTCATGAGCTGCAGGTCGCCCGGCGGCGTCAACCGCTTAATTCAGTCGGGTCTGTGGGCGACGGCAACCAGTCGGCGGGCGTCCTGGTCATAGGGTATCCCGGACAGATGACCGTAGATTTGAATATCCAAGAAGCCGGTCTGTTTTAAGGCATGTCGCAAATCGGATGCGCCGTAAAGCCGGTGGGCTAAACGGTAGTCGTGCTGTTTACCATCCTTGATGATGATCCAGCGATTTTCGATCCATGACCAATCGTGATGCAGACTGCGCTCTTGCAACACCAGTGTGCCATCATCCAGTCTGTTCCAGTCGCGGGGCGTGTATTTACGGGCCAGGATTTCCTTGCCGATCAAATCCATGACCAGCACGCCGCCCGGACGCAGGCAGTCATAAAAATTGGCTAACACCTGCATATCGTCATCCATTGCTTCAAAATAGCCAAATGAGGTATACAGATTGCTCACCAGATCGAAGGCTGCCGGTTGTTTAAATGCCAGCATATCGGCTTCAATCAATTTAACATCCAGCTTAGCCGCATCGATTCGTTCTCGCGCCTGTTTCAGATAGGCCGGGGTACGATCGACGCCGGTGACAGCGCAGCCCAGCCGGGCAAATTCGAGCGCATGGCGACCAGGACCACAGGGTAAGTCCAGCACGCGAATCGGGGGCGTCAACCCGCCGAGCATCAAGACCTGCTCGACCTCTTCCGGGGCGCGTTCCCATACCTCGTTGCCGAACATGATGTTCATCGTGTCTTCCCACAACTCGTCATGGTTGTACCAATCCGGTCGCCGCTCGGTAGCGTCCATTATTCCTCCAGTAGCATCGCCAATTTGTCGAGATAGGGCTGCGGTTGGCGGAGTTTGCTGATCGCGGTTCGAGCGGCTTCCGCGGTTTCCGCAGTGGGATGGTTGGCTTTTTTGTGCAGCGCGATGAGGTCCAGCCACATTTCAGCTTCATCTAACGCACGGCCCCGCCCGGCAATAATATCCCGCTGTGCCTCGCGTACTTTAAGCGCATCGCTGACCTGATCGTGCGTCAGGAACCAGCCCACCAGTGCATCATAATAGGCGAAACTCATCGCTTCGGGGTCCCGCTGACCGCTAGCAATGGCATCGCGCAGACGATACTCGGCGGCATCATCCCCCAAATGCCGCAATGCCCACGCCTGCCAGAGCATAAACTCCGCTTTATAAACTGCCGGGACACCGGTTCGCGTGGTTTTTTCTCCTGCTTCTGCCAGTTTGAGCAGGGTTTCAGCATCGCCATTTTTGAAGGCGACGACGCCCAACACGAATTGCGCCACCGCTCGATAATAGTCCGCGCCACTCGCTCGTTCGACTTCGGCCAGGCATTGGTTGGCAGCAGTCCGGGCGGCGTCCCATTCTCCAAGCCGCGCGTGCATCAGGCCCTGCCGAAACGCCATCATACAGTGTGATTCATAATCCAGATCGACATTGACTTTGACATAGGCCAGGTTGTCCTCAATCTCGCGCTGATAGCCGCCGGGATCAACCTCTGTATAGACCTCGACCAGATTGATGTGCAAACGGTCTTCCAATGGGCAAATTTTGCCTGGCAGGGTGCGCAGGGTCAACACCGCGCCCAGCGCATTTTCCAATGCTTCGGTGTAATTGCGGGTGTGCCACAACAGATTCTCCGTAATCCAGTGCGCCAGAAACAGGCTAAAGCAAGTTTCACCCAGCTCATCGGCATGGCGGCGGGCTTCACGCAGCACCGGTAAGGCCAGGTGTGACGAGGCTGAACCGAGAAAGGTCGCCCGATGATACAGTTCGAGCAAATCATAATGCGCCTGGGTGCCGGTACTGAGCAGGTTGCGCTCATACTGTTGCAGCCAGTTCCAGATGTCGGGCATGGGTCAGTCTTTCAACAACGACTGCAACGCCGCCGTGCTGGCCGCGAAGGCTTCGGTTATTTTTGGGATTCCCAGTGCCTGCCCGGCAAATAAACGTGCCATCTGATAAATGAGATCAAGCGCGGAATCCCGGGTGGCGGCAATCGGCTGCTGCGCCAGTTCATGCACCAGTTGATTATCGGCATTGAGATACAGCGTGCCTTCAATATGGACATCATCATCGGTCTGAGGTTCTTGCTCAGCACGGTTGAGAAAGTCGCCGATCAGGTTGGCGAGTGGGTCTGGCATGTCACCGGAATCCAGTGCTTGCCGGGCATTATGAACCGTATCGACATCGGCGGGATAAAGCAATAAGGCCGGGACAGCAGCGGGTTTAAAGGTCGCAACCCGCACATGAATATCGCGTTCACGATAGTAGCGCAGCACGGAGGTAAAGTCGTGCTCAGGCACCGTGCGAACCAATTTTTGGGCGCCGCCATCCATCCGCACCATGTCCAGATCGCCCCGGCGCTGGGCATATTTCGCCAGGAAGGGTTGCACCGCGAACCAGGACGCATCAATCACGGGCAGCGAACTGCCTTCGCCGAGGAGTTGCTCCTGTAACGAACCGGTCGTGCGCGTGACGTAATAAAATGTATCGTCGGTTGCATCCAGATAATCACGAGTAGACAAATCACCCCGGCTGGTGCGCAGCACGATAGCATCGGCGACATGATCGAAAAAGCGGTCATCGGTCACGGCCCAGCCCATAATCACGTCGGTGTGGGCTTTGACAATCGCCCGCCACAAATCGGGTTCATCAGTGGCAACACGCGTGAGATAATCAGCTAATTGTGCTTCCAGCGCTTGCCGCACCAGCGTGTAATTTTCGTCGTGGTGAACGTCTTCGCGGCTGGCGGTGGGTTGTAAAAACGGACAATCAATCACGCCGCTGACAAAGCGTGCCCACGCGGGGAGCAAATCGCGGTCTGAATCACAGATGAACATCCGCCGGATATAGACCCGCAACGTACCATATTCGCGCACTGATGCAATCGAACGGTTGGGGATGAACAGGAACCCTTGCATGGGTACGATCATCGAGTCGTGGCCGAGTTCGAATTCATGATCTTCGAGGCGGAGAATCGCCAGCGGTGCTTCTTGCCCAAAGGCCCGCTCGACGAATTCGCTGATGGCTGGCTCCGGGTTAACGACTTCCCAGGGCGCGGCCTGTAGATTGACCGGGTATAACGAGCCATTGATGTGGATGGGCAAGGGCAGCAAATCAGCATAATCGCGCACGGTGTTGGTAAGTGCTTTCTCGTCCAACAGGAATTCCGCACCGGGCTTGAGCTTGAGTTCAACCTGGGTGCCGGTCTCAGCCTGCTCATGGGGGACGACATGATAGGTTTCGTCACCCGTTGCAAACCAGCGTAACCCGTCGGCATCCGGGTCAACAGCACGGGTGGTGAGCGTAACGCGCTCCGCGATCAGGAACGACGATAAAAACCCCAACCCAAACTGACCGATCAGACTCTGGGCATCATTGGGATTGAACAGGTTAAGACGGTCGCCCAGGCTGCGCGTATAGCTGCGCCCGATGGTCGTCAGGTAATCCTGAATATCCTGGCGCGATAGGCCGCTGCCATTATCACGGATGGTCAATGTGCCGGCGGCAGAATCGCTGGTGATGTCGATGCGCGGTTGATAGCCGGGTTCATGGTGCTCCAGCTTGCGCCGGGTACAACTGTCATGCGCGTTCTGAATCAGTTCGCGTACCGTTACCGTCCGCGATGAATAGAGGTGTTCCGCTAAAACCTGAAGCAGGCCAGGCAGGTGCAGGCTAAAGCGTTGCGGGTCACCGTTGGGTTCGTCGGGCATGGGGTTCCTTTCAAGCGGCTTACCGATCGAACCTTAAGTGTATCAAATTTGGGCAGGGCTGCATGAGGACAATTCAGGCTTCTTGCTTGTGGGCACGCACCTTCTGAATATAGCTGGCGGCATCCGGCGTTTTACAACTGGTCTGACCGTGATCGACATCAACCTTCCCCACATTTTTTGCGGTGATAATCGCCAATGGCTCCAGCGCGCCGTTGCGGCTGCCGATCTGAATCAGCGCATTATTCATCGCGTAGCGTACCCGATTCTGCCTCTGATGAATGTCACTTTCGATGGTTTGCAGATACGGCTCGAAGTAACTATCGGGCATGGCTTGACCGTTGAGTGCCAGATAGCCGAGTAGATTCCAGCCAGTCGTGCTAATCCATTCATTGCTGGACGCCATCCACGCTTCGGCTTTCTCCTGCACAAACGTCGTCTTGCTGATAAATTCTGAGAGTGCGTCAGCCAGAATGTAATCACCCAGGTCATTGACCCAGCTATCCAGTTCAGCGCTGGTCGCCTGGTCGGGATCAGCGATCTTCATCGCCAGAATGCGGGCGTCATGATTGCCACTGGCCCACAGTTGCTGTGCCAGCGCGTGGTCAGTTTTGATCTTTTTGACCAGCTTGTTGAGATTCCCGTAGCTGACACCAAATAGCCTGGGGCTGGCTGCCCCGTGCCGCCGGTAAATTTTGATATTCTGGTCGGTCCCAAACGATTCGAGTTGGGTCATGACGTCTTGATAAGTTGGCATGATGTCGCTCCTCAACGAATTTTGCGGTCAGCTTACTTTACACTCTCAACTCGCTTGAGAGTCAATTCCGGCTAATGGGAATCATCTCGATTTCAGGCTGGCCGTCAACGTCGACCCAGGTGCCGCACTGGCTGCCGTCGGCGCTGCTGCCCAACTCGATTTCGCTGCCATCCATGCGCAGCACCGGATGATAATACCGGGAGACCTGCTCAGCTTCGCCGACGATGTAATGGCCGATCAAGGCTCGGCGGAAGCGGTCGGTGGTGCGATTGGGCAGGCTGCCATGGACCAGTTGACCGTTGAAAAACAGCACATCCCCGGCCTGCATCACTACCGGCGTCGCCGCTTTTCCTGGTGGGAGTTCAACCGTCACATCGGTGAAACTCTGCGCGGTATCGGCTGCGGTCGTACACAGCACCGGCCAGGTATGACTGCCGGGCACGACCTGTAGACAGCCATTATCCTCGTCACAATCGTCAACCGCCATCCATGCCGCCAGACAGGTTCCCGGCTGCACCCGCAGGTAAAATTGATCTTGATGCAGTGCCTGGCCGCGGGCACCGGCTGGTTTGAAGTAAAACATGGTTTGCACAGCATAGGGTTCGCTGCCGAGCAAGCCGGTCAAACAGGTGTTGAGGCGCTCATCAATGAGCCATTGCAGGCTGGCGGCATCACGGCGATGGGGTTGCATAATGCGCGGATAAATCTTCAGCGGATCGGTTTCGTCGGGGATGACATCATCGCCCAGCGTTTGATTTTGTACCGGTGTTTCGCGTAAACGCATGGCGTCGAAGTGTGATTTATAGAATTCGATCTCCGTCTCCGAGAACAGGCCTCCCACGATGGTGTAGCCCGCCGTTCTAAATTGTTGAATATGGTCTGTGGTAAGCATAATCTGGCTTCTCTAATTGTTTCTCATGTACTTATCAAGTGTGCATCATTATACCGCACACGGCTATTGCATTTGCCATGTATTCAGGCGCGTTAGCCGGTTTGATCGCGGTGCTGCTCCATCCAGGTAATGGCAAAATCGACCACTGCCCGTTGCTTGAAGAACCGGGTATCGGCGTTCCCTACTTTTTGAATCTGGATGTTGTGAGTCTGGTCGAAAGCTGCGCCAATCGTGCCGAAGTCATCGGGGTCAGTGTCGAGCGTTTCGTATTCCACCCACTGGCGCTGACCATCAACCAGCATGGCGCTGCCGGTGCGGAGGTTGCGCTTGCCGGGATAGTCAGCGCGGAATTCCGCCAGATGCAGCGAGGTATTATTCCAGTGATCGACACCCAGCAGCAGGACATGTCCATCCAGATCATACAATCGGGCGAGGGGTGAGCGGTCGCCGGAATCTTCTTCCAGCGCATGGTCGGCGGTAAGAAATTCAGCCTGGAGTCCCCGCGCCGCCAGTGAGAAGGCGGGGTGTCCGCTGCGAATCGTACCCGGCCAGGTGCGAAACAACTCTGGTACAACACCCATAAATGTTGTTGGAGTAGTCAACGGGTCATAGGCCGGGGTGTGTTCCCGAAAGAGCGGCCACCAGCTTTCCGGCACCGGCGGATGTTGCCATTCCCAGGGGTCGGTATTGTTACTGGAGTTGGTGGTCATCATCAGCGTTCCAGTGGGACCGACAGCGTCGATGAGTGCCAGAATAACCGCCTGCGCCCCGCCGATGACATAGCCCAGTTTGCTCAGCGCCATGTGGACCAGCACCGTTTGACCTTCGGCAATTCCGCAAGCCTGTAGTTGTGCTGATAGGGAAGTAACGGTTAGCGGGTGTTCGGTTTGCTGGATGATGTCAGTTGACGACATAAAGACTGCCTCGTACTACAATAAAATCTTAGACCCTTCCTGAACGATTATGCACCGTCGCAGGAAAAGTTGCCAGTTGCTATTAATGCCTGTCCATTAGTACAGGTGGCGGCGTTGGTCGTTTGTCCATTCGCAAGACTGGTCGCCTGCTGGATGCGATTGCAGAGCGGGTATGCGATAGTAAGGCTACGGACTGATCTGGAATAGGGACAGAACGATGAACGAACTAACGATGGCAAACCTGCATGGGCGGGAATTGCGGCGGCGGGCTGAACAGTATCGGCTGCGTCGGTCGCTAGTTGCCGTTGTTGACCATTATGTTAGGGCTATTACGCCGCTGATTTACCTGCATTCGTGGTATGGTAGAAGCATAACATACCACTTTTGAGAAAAGTATTTCACGAGAAAAGGAGTGTTTTGCAATGGCGGTTCAAACTGAGAATTATATTAAAGTGACTGATTTGGCGGCAGTGCAGGCAACCGGGTGTCTGACGGTGCAGGCCAATGGGCATACGCTGGCGCTGTTCGCCTATGGTGACGCGGTGTATGCAGTGGATAATCGCTGCCCGCACATGGGGTTTCCGCTGGATAAGGGCACGGTGAAGGACGGCATTCTTACCTGTCACTGGCATCATGCGCGATTCGACCTCGCCAGTGGCGGGACATTCGATCTGTGGGCCGATGATGTCCCGGCTTTTCCGGCGGATGTCCAGGATGGTGAGGTCTGGGTCGATTTGACGCCGCGTGAAGATCCACTTGAAAGGCAGCGGGTGCGGCTACGCATTGGGTTAGAACGCAATTTGTCGCTGGTCATTGCCAAAGCTGCTTTGGTGCTCCTGGATGATACCGGCGATGCCGTCGAGCCATTTCGCGTCGGGCTGGAATTCGGCGCGACCTACCGGCAGGATGGCTGGGGGCAGGGGTTGACCATTCTCACCCTGTTAATGAACATGATTCCCCAACTTGATGTAGAGGACCGTCCGCGGGCGCTTTATCAGGGACTGGCGGCGGTTGCGAACGAGGTCAACGGTAATCCGCCCCGTTTTGGGGTGACGCCGCTACCGCTGGTGGCGACGGATATTGCCACGCTCAAGCAATGGTTCCGGCAGTTCATTGAAGTACGCGATGACGAAGGGGCCGAACGCTGCATTATTTCCGCACTGCGGGCCGGGGCGACGCCGGAGCAAATGGCGGATATGTTGTTCGCGGCAGTTACAGACCATCGCTATATTCAGGTCGGCCACCCGGCAGACTTCACCAACAAGGCGTTCGAAGCGCTGGACCTGGCCGGTTGGGATCTGGCCGAAACGGTGTTGACGAGTCTGGTGCGCGGTTATGCCATGGCCGACCGCATGGAAGAGTCGAATGCCTGGCGCAATCCAATTGACCTGATTGACCTGCTGGATGTCGCTTTTGACCAGATCGCAGCAGCAGTGGATGCCGGTCAATCCAGGCGTGGTCAATGGAACGATCGGGTTGAACTGGTCAATACGTTGCTGGAAGATGATCCCGAGGCCAGCATTCAGGCGTTGCTAAATGCGCTGCGCAATGGCGCAACCGAGGTTGAGTTAGCCAGCAGCGTGTCCTATGCGGCGGCGCTGCGGATTGCCCGCTTCCACACCAGCAACGAATTTGGCGACTGGGATACAGCGCTGCATACGTTTACGTTTGCCAATGCGATTGAGCAAGGGTTGCGGCGTGCGGCCTCCAATGAATTGTTGCGCGGCGTGTTCGATGCCGCGATGAGCGTCTATCTAGACCGCTTCCTCAATATCCCGGCAGCGCGCTTGCCACAGGCGAATGGCAAGACGCCAGAAGCAGCGATTGCTGAATTGCCGGAATTGCTGAACAATCAACAGCAAGTTAACGAAGCCGGGCAATTAGTCGCGCACTATCTGTATGGCGGTGGTTCACCGGAACAGATTCTGGCGATGCTGGGCAAATTATTGTTGCGTGAGGACCGCGATTTCCACACTCTGCAATCGGTCGAAGCGGCGTTCCGCCAATTCGATCTGTTGGGCAATACCGAAGCGGGGACGCATGTTCTCGTAGCAGCGGCGCGGTATCTGGCGGCTCATGCCCCGACCATGCGGGCGCAGGGTCAAACCTATCAGATCGCCCGGCGGTTGCATCGCGGCGAGGATCTGTTTGAAGGGTAGGTAGTCGAGCGGGTGAGGCAAGCTCCTAACCGAATAGAATTTTGACGTCATAGGGTACAATTGTCGGTAACTTCACCTGGTCAGGCGATTGTACCCATGAAAAAATCCATCCCCACTACCCAAACCCCGGAAAACATCACTGCTGTTCTGGAGATTTTGTCTGACATACCATCCTTGCTGGAAAGTCTGAGTGATGGTCTATCTGCTGAGCAATTGCGCGAACCACTTGGCGAGGGTGAACGCTCAGTGACCGAAAATATGGCCCATATTATCAACTGTGAGGCACGGTCCGCTGACTACATCTATTCGGCCCTGCTGTTAAAAGAACCGTTGATGCTCAAGATTCACCCGGAGCGACAATGGGGCAAACTCCTGCGCTACGACCAGTTCGAATTTGCTGAGTTGTTGGCCTATTTTGTCTTTCGGCGGCGGGCGCTACTGCGCGTCCTCAGTGGACTAACTGAAAGACAATGGCAGCGCGTTGTTCGTGAGGAGAACAAGCAGCGCCAGGAATCGGTCTACTGGCAGGCGCGGGGTACGGCCCTGCATGAACTAGAACATGTTAAGGATATGGAACGCAAACTGGCTGATCGCTGATTCAAAACACATACCACTTGCAAACCATCTTCTGACTCGCCGGGCAATTGTTTCACAAACCGTTTTGTAATATGCTGAGTTCGACATTTCCCGAAATGACGGACTTTGTGAAAAATGAAACGAAAACTGACCGGTGATTTGCAGGATTTTCTCAAAGCACTTTCCAGTGAAACCCGCCAGCAACTGCTGTTAATGTTCATCCGGGGCGAGAAGCTGACCGTTGGCACAGTGGCCGACCGTGCCGGGATAAGCCAGTCGACCACCTCGGAACATCTGAGCATGCTCAAGCGCGGCGGCTTGCTCAAGTCCAAAAGAGCGGGCAAGATCGTTGTCTATGAGGCGGACTTCAAAGCGATGGATGCCGCTCTAAACGATTTGCGAACCCAGTTGAATTGTGATAAAGGTGGTGAAGTCCATTGACCAACTCCCTCGTCGCCTAAAAATTCAACGCGAAGTCACGAAGGCGCAACGAATAAAAATTTGTAGCGCTTGTCTCCGACTTCACCTTTGGCTAACAGCCCGGTACCCAGCACTCAGCACTTTTCTGACTCTGATACTGAGTTTCTCGTTCGTTAGGGTTCGGGTAGAATAAGGTCATGTGATGATCGCGCTCGCTGGGGGACACCATGCAATTACCATTTGTGCTGCAACCTGCTGAATTATTGGGTGGCCTGAGTCAGGAAGCTGTTGAAGCACCGATTTATGATGCCGTGTGGTACAACGCAGGTGCGGTCAATGATGGCCTGGAATACCGTTTCGCAGTCGGCGCTTTGGCCGGGGCGCACTATCTAACCGCCGACATGCTTGTGACCGGTGGCGAAGTGGGTAGTTTTCGGCTGGAACTGCAAGAAGGTGCGGATGGCCCGGTGTTTAGCTTGCAGTATGGTCTGCTACCCGAAGCGGCTGCCCGTTTGCGAATGCCCTTAGCCACCGTCAACCAAGATCGCTGGTTATTGGCGCGAGAAGGGGCATTGCTAAAGCCGCGTGTCAGTGGGGAACGTGTTGATCTCCGCCGAGTCGACCGACTGCGCGTGCTGGTGCATCATCGTGGCGCGGCGCTCACGCGCTGGTGTACGACCCCGATCGTTGCCACGACCGATGAACCGCTGCCACTGGATTTGCCGCTATTGCCACAGGGTAAATTACTGGATGAACTGGGCCAGAGCACCTTACGCGAGTGGTCCGGCAAGAGTCGCACGGCAGCTGAGGTAACGGCGCGGTTACAAGCCCAACAACGTGATGCTCAGCAACAACGCTGGCCGGAGGGCTTTTCCGAGTGGGGCGGGTGGAGCACAAAACAATTTGAGGCGACGGGCTTCTTCCGTACGCATCACGATGGTGGGCGTTGGTGGCTGGTTGATCCGGCGGGCTATGCTTTCTGGTCAGCCGGGCAGGACTGCGTGCGGTCGTTTATTGATGCCGATGCAACCGGTTTGGAACATGCCTTGACGTGGCTGCCAACTGATCCTGAATATGGTTCGATTGTGCGGCGGGAAGACAACGCGGTTCTCGTCGACTATTTGCAGGCCAATCTCATGCGGACGTTTGGCCCCAATGCGTGGCCGATTGAATGGGCGAAAATTGCGCTGGCCGAACTACGCCGCACCGGTTTCAACACCGTTGGCAACTGGTCCGATTGGGAAGTGGCGCGGGCTGCCGGATTTCCCTTTGTGCGTCAATTAGAAAAACTCGAAAACCCCCGTACTGCCACCGTCTATCGCGATATGCCAGATGTGTTTGACCCCCAATTTGAATATGATGCACAGGAACTGGCCCAACAACTACACCTCACCAGCGATGATCCGTCATTGCTTGGATATTTTCTGATGAATGAACCGAAGTGGGGCTTCGCCAGTGAAACGCCGGCTGCCGGGATGTTGTTCAACACGACGACCAGTCACAGCCGTCGAGCATTGGCCGATTTTCTGCGCGAACGCTATGGTGATGACGAGCATTTAGCAGCAAGCTGGGGATTGGCCGTGACGTTTACGCAACTGTCGAATAGTGTGTGGGATACGCCGTTGACCGAGGCCGCCCAGGCTGATTTGGCGGAATTCAGCGGTATCATGGCCGAGAAGTACTTCGGGATGCTCAGTGCTGCTTGTCGTGAGGTCGATCCCAATCACCTGAATCTGGGCGTGCGTTATCAAACCGTGCCACCAGCGTGGTGTCTGGATGCCATGCGCAACTTTGATGTGTTCAGTATGAATTGTTATCAGGCTCGCGTCCCCGCCGAAACCCTGCAAGCGGTTCACGAGCAACTCAATCTGCCGACGCTTATCGGCGAGTGGCACCTGGGTGCGCTGGATGTTGGTCTCCCGGCAACCGGTGTGGGGCCGCGCGTTCAGGATCAAGCGGCGCGCGGACAGGCCTACCGGGTGTATCTGGAAAACGCCGCGGCGCTGCCCTGGTGTGTCGGTGTCCATCACTTCACGCATTACGATCAATCGGCATTGGGCCGCTTCGATGGTGAATGCTACAACATCGGCTTTATGGACATCTGTCACCGGCCCTATGAGGAACTGGTGCAGGCCGCCCGGCAAGCCCATCGTGCCATGTATCCAGTTGCACTGGGTGAAACCATGCCCTACAACGATGAACCGGCGTATCTATCCCGCCTTTTCATTTAATACGGAGGGCATCAGTAATGAATGTATTCACGAGTATGACAGACCTCACGCAGGAAGTGTTCCGGTTGCATAGTGAACAGCGCTACGCCGAGGCGCTTGAAATGCTCGCCAGAGTACAGATAAACTTTCCCGAACAGCAAGGGCGAATTTATTACTGGCGTATGTGTTTTGCGGCCTTAACAGGAGATATTGACCAGTCGTTAAGCCTGTTTGCCCAGTCCCTCGATCATGGTTATTGGCATCCTTCAACGATGCTGCGCCAGGATAGCGACCTGAAAACTTTGCAGGACAACCCCTTATTTGAACAACTTTTCGAACGAAATGCCCAATTCGTCGTGCAGGCACAGGCAAACGTGAAGCCCCACCGCATTGATCTCTTTCCAGAAACTCCACCACCTTATCCACTATTTGTCGCGCTGCACAGCAACACAAGCAATGCAGCCGCGCATGTCGATTACTGGCGATCTGCTATTCAGCAGGGGTGGGCAGTCTCGCTTCCACAGTCTACCCAGGTTGCCGGGGTCGACAGTTATGTCTGGGATAATATGGACTGGACCCAGCGTGAAGTGACCGAACACATCGATGCTGTGTGCCAGATGCACCCCATTGACCGGGGAAAGCTCGTCATAGGTGGATTTTCAAAAGGCGCGCAGGTCGCTGCCCGGTTGGTGCTGAGCGGCATGGTTCAAGCGTGTGGATTTATCAGCGTTGCAGGGTATGATCGTCCCGAACAGCGGGATCAATGGCAGGCCGAGCTTGCCAGCGCGCGCGCACGAGATGTACGCGCTTTTTTGGTTGTCGGTGAGTCCGATTTGATGTTTTTGCCGGGCATAAAGGCGCTGCACGATCTGCTCACCGGAAGGGATATTCGTAGTGAACTGCGCATATTTCCCAGTTTGGACCATGCGTATCCCGAAGCGTGGGACCATGTTCTGCCTAAAGCACTGGAATTTGCTACTCATCAAACATAACCGGAACGTCCCACTCTCACGAGACGGGTATTTTCCCGTACCCCAGGCGTAGGTTTCACCGCCTGCTTTGCGTCAGGTATAGACGACAAATAATCCTATACTAAGGTTAAGCAAAGTGTCTGACTGCAACTGCGCAACTGGCCCATCCAGTGCGTGTGACTGCTGACATCCGCCTCTTTTGTCAGTATGAGACCTGCTTAAGGTGAGAATAGCAAGCTAGTAAATTACATAACCTTCCATCATTACGATCAACACCTCAGTATATTACCGATTCGCCGGTTCTAATCGCACACGCATGATGTGTGAGAAAGGTCAAGCTACCATGAAGTTCCGTTTGATTTCGTTTATATTTTTTATGGTTATCCTCATTCTACCCGGTATTGCTGCCCAGGCCCAGCAGAGCATCGTCTGGGAAAGCCGCTTTTACAACAACGCCTATCTGCAGGGCGCTCCGGTCTTAAGACGCCAGGACAGCAATATTGCCTTCAACTGGGGGCAGGGATCACCTGGCTCCGGCGTCAACGCGGATAATTTTACGGCTCGCTTTGGCACCGACGTCTTCCTGCCAGCGGGCACCTACCGGTTTTATGTCCTGGCCGATGATGGGGTGCAATTGAATGTCGCCTTTAACAACCTCATTATCAACACCTTTAACCAACCTCGGCCCGGCCAACTCCTCACGGCGGATATTCAGCTTGCTGCCGGTACCCATCACTTGCAATTGGACTATCGGGAAGTGACCGGCGATGCCCATGTCTTTTTAAGCTGGGCGAATCTGGCAACGAATCCGACTGGTCCTAACTTCTCTGTGCCAGCAGCGCAACCCCCGGCCCCAATCACAACCGGTGCGTGGACCGCGCAGTACTTTAACAATGCCAACCTGAGCGGTAATCCGGTCGCTATCCTGAGCGAAGTGGGCCCCTCCCACAACTGGGGGCAAGGCGCACCGCTCACCAATATGGCGGCTGATAACTTCTCGGCGCGGTGGACCAGCTCACAGGTGCTGGAGGGTACGTACCAGATCACGGTGCGGGCCGATGATGGCGTGCGCGTACTGGTGGATGGGGTCACGTATATCAACGAGTGGCACTCGGCGACCGGCCAAACCTACACGGCTAACTTCACGGTCGGGCGCGGTTCGCACACGATTGTGGTTGAATATCTCGAAATTGGCGGCTTAGCTTTCCTGGAATATGGTTTGCAACCGATCAGTGGTGGCGTGACCGTGCCCAATATCCCGGTGAGCAATATCGGCTGGACCGCGCAATACTATAGCAATCCCACCCTGACCGGATCACCCGTGCTGGTTCGGGCGGAGAACGGTCCTTCTCAGAATTGGGGCCGCGGCGCACCGGCGGTTGGAATGCCGGAAAATAATTTCTCGGCCCGTTGGTCAAGCGTGCAACCATTGAGTGCGGGCAACTACCGCCTGGATGTGCGGGCTGATGATGGTGTGCGCGTCTATGTGAATGGCGTGGCCCGGATCAATGAATGGCATTCCGCCACCGATCAAACCTACACCGCAACCTTTACCCTACCAACCGGCAGCCACAACTTTGTAATCGAATACTTGGAAGTTGAGGGCCTCGCTTTTCTGGATTACAGTTTGACCCGGACGGACAACGTGCAGCCCTATACCCCGCCGGCTACCGTTAATACCAATGCGCGCATCACCGTGACATCGCCGACTCTGAACGTTCGTAATGCGCCCAATTCGATTACTGGTACCGTCTTGACCCGCATTACGCAGGGACAGAGCTACCCGATTATTGGGCGCAATGTTGATAGTAGCTGGTGGCAGGTCGATGTCAATGGCACGCGTGGCTGGGTCAGCGGTCAGTTTACCAGCGCCTCCAACATCCAAAACATCCCGGTAACCGATACGTCGGCCAATATCACCGCACCCAACACCGGCTTTAGCCTGACCACCAATGCCACTGTCAATCTGCGCAGCGGCCCCAACACTGTCTTTTCCGTCCAGGCGGTGGTCCCGGAAGGTCGTCAGGTCCAGATCATTGGGCGTAACATCGGCACGACCTGGTGGAAGGTCAGCTATAACGGTGTCGTTGGCTGGATGAATGCTGGTTTTGTCACCGTGCAACCTGGTCTGAATATCAACCGTATCCCGATTGCCATCCTCTAGTCACTAAACCTTTAAACGGGCATGGCCCCAAACCATGCCCAGCATGCACCTAACAGCGTGCAGGAGCATAGATAAAAAATGAAATCCAAAGTTGTAATGTTTTCAAGCGCTATTTTAACCCTGCTTATCGGCGTCGTATTGCTCACAGCGGTTGCGCTGGCGGCACCAGGATTTGCCCAAAAAACGCTGGCCCAAATCGTAGACCGGCTGGAGAATCGCACCACGTTACCATTGGCTGCGATTCAAGAAGGCGATATCTGGTTATTTGGTCTGAGCAATATACCCCAGCCGATAACCACTGGCGCGAACTTGCCCTTCAACAGCGGGCTTACATGGAGTGAGGATGGGGATCACCTGGCGTTCACCGTGTTTGATCCTGACGGTGGCACCACACTGACGCTATCCAACCGTCTGGGCATGGCACCAGTATCCCTGGTCAGCGGCCTAAACACCGGCCTGCCGATCAGTTTCAAAAGCCACAGCGACCTGTTGCTATATGCTGTGGACAGCGGCGAGGTTGTGCCGGATAGCATTGGCGGCGAGATCGTCGTGGATGCCTACACAATCGCGCTCAGTTCTGAAGCTGCGCCGACGCCGGTCGGAAGCTTCAACTTCGGTACTTGTGGCGGGGGTGGCCCACAGCCCTACGATGCCCTCTACTGGCTGGAGGCCGGTACACTGGGCAACGGAATGATTTTCAACGAAACGCCGTTTGGTATTGTGCATAGCACCAGTTGTGATGGTATCGGGGTAGCGCTGCTCAATCTGGATACCAATGAAGACATCGTGATTGATCCTGATCTGAGCCGTGTCCAGTTGTCCGCGGATCGTACCCAGCTAGTGGGGGTGCGCAATGGGGAATTGACCCTGGTTGACCTGGCAACCCAGGCTGTGACTTCACTCGACACCGTCGCCGTTGTCGATCAGGTCGCGTGGGGCCTGCCGGAAACTGGTGATATTTTCTACAGCAGCCGTCTGATGAGCGATGTGGTTGAGACTCTTATGGAAGCCGAACAACAGCAGCTTGGGGATTTGCTGGGCGCTGAAGTCGCCGGTGAAGTTGCCGTCCACCAGGTCGCTATTTATCGCGTCAATACCGAGACCGGTGCCGAAACCGAAATCTACACCGATCAGGCCTATGCTATTGGTCGCATGACCGTGACACCGGACAACCAGACCTTGCTCTTCAGTCAAATCCCAGCTATTGCCGATTGGTATCAGGGGCTGCTGGATGGCTCGATTGATGCCACGCCTCCCCAGATGGGCAGACCATTTTTTGGTGGCCTGGAAACCCGGCTCCAGGGCTTGACACTGGCTGATTCAGCGGTAGCAACGCTTGATAGTGGTTTAAACGAGTTTGCACTCAATGCCGTTGCTTACAGCCGATTGCAGGCCGACCAACCTCAGATCATCCTGAACCCGATCAGTGGCCGCGCCAATACTCAGGTCGTCGTTCGCGGTCAGGGCTTTCCCGCCAATACCCGCGTGAGCCTGTTGCTTGGTCCGACGCTGACGGACCTGGATAGTAATCCCTATGCGGCTGGATTCACCAATGTCAGTGGCGACGTTGCGCTGGTATTCAACTTGCCTGGTGCCCGTGAAGACGGTGGTTCACTGCCAAACGGTCCCCTGGTGTTGCTGCTCACCACCGCTGACGGGCAGTACCGCGCTTCCACAACTTTAACGTTTATTGCCGATACGGCTGGCCCGGCGGGTCCGATCATCAGTTTGAGTCCGATCTCCGGCACGGTTAACACTCAGGTGAATATCAATGGGCGTGGTTTTCCGGCTAACTCGCGCATCAACATCCATTTGGGTCCGGCCAGCACCGGTCCGACGCGGGATGTTTATGCCGCCGCCTTTAGTGATGGCAGTGGCAACGTCAGCCTGACGTTCAATCTGCCTGCGAGTTACGCCGATGGTCGGCCTATTCAGGACACGCAGTTGATTATTCAAGCTGCTACCGATAACCTGGGGGCCAGCGCTAGCCTGCCGTTTAACTATACACCCGCAGTTGCGCAACCGGTGGTCTTGCCGTCGATCAGCCTCAGCCCCACCACAGGCCGTGTCAATACCCAGATTACCGTTCGCGGCCAAAACTTCCCAGCCCTCACCGGTGTCAATCTGCTCATGGGGCCATCTGCTGGCGATCTGCGTGGCACCTATAGTGCCATCACGACCGATGACAGCGGCAATTTTGAAACGCGCTTTGTCCTCCCCGCTCAGTGGCCGGATGGACGGCGGATTGCCGCGGGACAATTGACGATTGTCGCCCTGACAGCCAATGGTTTGAACTCGGCCTCGGCCCAGTTGGGTTATACAATTCCGTCAACGCCAACGGCAACATTGACCCCGCCCACCCAACCCACCATCGATCCCGGCGTGACGCTCGAACCCACGGAACTACCGACCGATGAGCCAACCCTAGACCCGACCGGAGAAGCAACGCTCGAACCCACCAGCGAGCCAACAGCAGACCCTGTTGATCTCCCGGCACTTCAGCTTGATCCGGTGGCTGGCGACGCGAACACATCGGTGATGATTAGCGCTAGCGGGTTCCCTGCTAACACGAGTGTCACGATCGTCCTGACGGATGGGGCAGGCCAACAGGCCCTCGATAGTCCGACGATGTTGACCGATGAGATGGGCAGCTTTGAGATCACATACTTGATACCCGCTTCCTGGTCGGATGGAACACTGATTGAACCGGGAACGCTGACGTTCCTGGCCTCCACCGGTGATGGCAGCGCAACCGCTTCGGCCATCTTCACGCTAAATGTCACTGCGTAGTCGGTAGTGAATACGGTGCCCCTTCCCCTGTATTTCACATCAGGGGAAGGGGCGTTATACTGTGGATGGCGGCTATAGCAACCAGCTTCAGGAGGTGCCAGTTATGCGGGGCTATCTGACTCGACGAAAATCTAACGGCGAGATTGAACCCTTGCTTCATATTGGCTCTGACAACAATTGGCTCAAAGTGCGCCGCGAGGAAATGCTGATCTGGCGGGGGCTAGATGCCGGTGCCGGTCTGGATGTGGATGTCGCCCTGCGCATTCCCAACATCCCCTGGCGTTTTCCCTGGCCGTCTGAGGATCAACAGGTTAACAAACAGACCAAACACTTCCAGTGGGATATGTTGCAACGGCGGGAGGTGAATATCTCCTATGCCATCCGCTATGAACCGCCTACTATCCGGCATGGTGAGCGGTTTATCGACTTACGACCGGAGGGCGGCGGCATTGGGATGAATGTCTGGATGCCTTGTCCCCGTTCCCAGGACTTCAAATTACGGTCAACACATGGCTATCCGCTCGCCCTTATTTGGGCTGAACGCTATGACGAGCAGGGCCGCGCATCAACGCTCTTTCGCTGCGGGTGGTGCCAGACATCGTTTACCATTTTGCGTAAAGACTTACAGGCTGTTCGTGACGCAGTACTGGTTGGTGAACCCAACTGGATGGAGCCGAACAGTTGGTGGAAGCAAGTTGCCAACCGCATCAAAGCTCGCCCCGACTAAACTGAGATGTTTGGTCCCTTATACCTGCATTACTTATCTCTCGATTCGCTATGGGTTTGTTTCCAGTATTGTTATTCAATGTTTCGGCGGCGTGTTGGTTACTTCGATGGCACCTTTGCAGCCTGATCGAGCACTGTTATCATCACTATCGACTAATCGTTTCTTCAATTATGGGAGGAGACCATGTTATTATCCACGACATCGACTCTGGACGGTTTACGCACCACCCGCTATCTGGGCCTGGTAGCCGGCGAAGCGATCTTAGGCGCGAACGTCTTTAGTGATATGTTCGCCGGCATCCGTGACATTATTGGCGGGCGGTCCGGGGCCTATGAACGTAACCTGAACCGGGCGCGTGAAATCGCCATCGAAGAGATGCAAAAGCGGGCGGAACGTATGGGGGCCAACGCCATCGTCGGCGTCGATATTGACTACGAAACCATTCAAATCGAAGAAGGCGGCAACATGCTGATGGTAACGGTCAGCGGTACGGCAGTGGTGGTGGAGTAGCATCGTGCCTACGAAATTGATTTTGGGCAATGACGCGGCGCTCATCGGCATCTATTTGATTGGCCCCACATTGCGCTAATGATTTGTAAGATTGATGAGCACACTGAAAGGTTATTATTGTGACCCAACGTTATGCCTTAGTGGGGACCGGTGGTCGCGCCGGCATGTTCGTGCGGGCCGTCTGTGAGACCTACAAAGATCATGCCGAGATGGTCGCTTTTTGCGACCTCAGTCAAACCCGTATGGACTTCTACAATAAACGTCTAACCGATTATGGTCTGGACCCTATTCCGACCTATCATGCCAGTGACTTTGACCGGATGGTGGCCGAGACGAAACCGGATACGGTCATTGTGACGACGATGGATGCCACCCATCACATTTACATCATTCGAGCGATGGAACTGGGCTGTGATGCCATCTCCGAAAAGCCGATGACCACTGACGATGAGAAGGCCCGCGCAATTTTTGACGCGATTGAGCGGACCGGCAAAAAACTGCGGGTGACGTTCAATTATCGCTATGCCCCGGCCAACACCAAAGTGCGCGAATTGATTATGGATGGAGTCATCGGGCGGCCCACACATGTTGATTTTTCCTGGGTGCTGGATACCCATCATGGCGCGGATTACTTCCGGCGCTGGCACCGCGAGAAACAGAATTCTGGCGGTCTGATGGTCCATAAGGCGACGCACCATTTTGACTTAATCAACTGGTGGGTGGCGTCCTATCCGCAGACCGTGTTTGCGTTAGGCGAACTCAAATTTTATGGGAAAGACAACGCCGAAGCTCGTGGCGAACATTACGACTATGTGCGCTACACGGGTGAACCGGGTGCCCAGGATGATCCTTTCGCGCTGTTTTTGGATGACGACCCGAACCTGCGGGGGCTGTATCTGGACGCCGAAAAAGACACGGGCTATTTGCGTGACCGGAATGTCTTTGGCGAACCGATCACGATTGAAGATACGATGTGCGTGACGGCGCGTTATCGTAATGGGGTGCTGCTGTCCTATAGTCTGGTGGCGTACACGCCCTGGGAAGGTTTCAAAGCCGCGATTACGGGGGATAAGGGCCGCATTGAACTGGATGTGGTGGAAAAAGTTGAGGGTGCGATTATCGGCTCAGACGAAGCGGAACCGCGTAACCTGGAAGCCAGTAAAGGTGCCTTCAAATATTCGCAGATCCGCATGTACCCGATGTTTGCCGCGCCCTACGAGGTCGAAATCCCGGCAGCGCAAGGGGGGCATGGTGGTGCCGATCCGGTGATGCTGGAACAGATCTTTGCGCCTAACCCGCCGGATGATCCGTTCAAACGCGGCGCAACCCATATTGATGGGGCGGCGTCGATTCTGATGGGCATCAGCGCTAATAAGTCGATGGCAACCGGGCAGGCGATTCAGGTTGATGAGTTGCTCAAGCTGCCGGAAAAATAGATTGTGTTGATCCGCAAGTGCGATATTTTCCTGCACAATAGGGGTAAATCACTGAGTTGTCACGGTTTCATGGCCGATCCGGGGCAAGTGGAGCGCACAGAGGCGGGCGAATTCGTCTTCTATCACTATACTCGTCCAGAACAACTTGAGGCGATTTTTGCGCCGGGCAGTGGTTTGTATGCGCGCCTGCCAGTTGTTTATGGTGAACGCCTGGATAAATTCAAAGGTTGCTATCTGGTCGAAGGTTTTCTGGAGCCGCTGCCGCAGTGGTTGACTGATAGCCCCTATTTTGGCGATCTGGGTTTGCAGATGATGCGGGCTTATGTGGGTGATGTATTGCTGCGTATCATCGTGCCGCCTGATTTTCCGGGGCTATATGTAGTTGATCTGGCACACCGTTTTGAGGGGATGCACCTGCAATTTCGCGGCAAGACAGTTTTGAATATCGGCTATGATTGTCACACGGGACGTGAAATGATGCTGGCTGAACTTCATTCCTATGTGCCGATGCGTGCATATCAGGGCGGACACGTCGCGCCGAATGTGAAGGCTACTCGGCGGGATATGGGTATCGCTGTGCCGAACAAATATCTCAGTATCTGTAATTATCAACCCTTGCAGGCATCAGATTAAGACCGCCTAAGGCCAGCAAAAGTAGCAATTCAGCGGCAGAAATTTTATAAATGGCGCGGGACGGCGACTGGTCGTCATGGTTTTGTATACTGCTTAGCAGGTGGGAAGGCAGGTTATTGATGCAGCTTGAGAACAAAGTCGCGCTCATCACGGGAGGAAGCTCAGGCATTGGCAAGGCCGCTGCCCAGCTTTTCGCCGCTGAAGGGGCTAAAGTCGCGGTGTTGGGCCGAACTGAATCCGAAGTGAACCAGACTGTCACGGGAATTACCGATGCGGGTGGGCAAGCACTGGCCGTGCTGGCGGATGTTTCCAGTGTTCAGCAGATGCAAGCGGCCATTCAGCAGACGGTTGATGCCTGGGGGACGATTGACATTGTGTTCGCTAACGCCGGGATCAACGGGGTCTGGGCGGCGCTGGAAGATCTTACCCCGGAAGAATGGGATACGACGCTCGACATCAACCTGAAGGGCACGTTCCTGACGGTAAAATATGCGCTACCTTACCTGAAAAAGCAGGGTGGCTCGGTGATTATCAACGCGTCGGTCAATGGCACGCGCATCTTCAGCAACACCGGCGCGACGGCTTATTCATGCTCCAAAGCGGCGCAGGTGGCCTTTGCCAAGATGACGGCGGTTGAACTGGCTCCGCACAAAATTCGCGTCAATGTGATTTGCCCTGGCTGGATTCGGACTGAGATCGGTGACAATACGTACCCGCGCAACCTGCAAGCAATCCGCCACCCGGTTCAGTATCCTGAAGGTAAGATCCCATTGACCGGTGGTGAAGCCGGCACCAGCGAACAGGTGGCCCAACTGGTGCTGTTCCTGGCCTCTGATTTGTCCAGTCATATTACCGGGACCGAGATGTGGATTGATGGCGCTGAATCGTTGGTGCAGGGGTAAAGGCTGATGGAATATCGCACATTAGGTCGCACGGGCTTGAACGTTTCAGTTCTTGGACTGGGGGCCGGGGGACCGAGTCGGCTGGGACAGCGGGACGACGTGAATACCGAAGCCGAATCCGCCGCTATTCTCCAGCGCGGCTTTGACGCCGGCATCAATTTTATCGATACTGCCGAGGCGTACAAAACAGAACATATCGTCGGGCTGGCATTGCAAGGTCGTGATAGGGATTCGATTGTCATTTCGACCAAGAAACGGATGGGCAATAACCGAATTGACCCGGCGGAAGTCGAACCGGCGCTGGAGGAAAGCCTGCGTAAACTGGGCACCGATCATATTGATGTCTATCATCTGCATGGGGTCGCGCCCGATGTGTACGATTACGCGTTGAACGAGATCGTACCGGTACTGCAAACTATGCAGCAAGCCGGGAAGATTCGTTATATTGGGATCACCGAGGCGTGGAACTCGGATTTGCAGCACGAAACCCTCATCCAGGCGATCAAAGATGATGTATGGGATGTCATGATGGTTGGGTTTAACGTCTTGAATCAGACAGCTCGTGACACGGTGTTAGCACCGGCCATTGAGAAAAACACTGGCATCTTGATTATGTTCGCCATCCGGCTGGCGCTCAGCCGCGAGGATCGGTTGCTGGAAACGGTTCAGTCGCTGATTGAGCAGGGGCAGCTTGATCCTGCCGATATTGACGTGGAAAATCCGCTGGGATTCGTCCTGGAAGAAGCGCCGACGATTCCCGATGCTGCTTATCGCTTTTGCCGTGAAGAACCAGGCACGCATGTGATTCTTTCAGGCACCGGCAACCCGGCGCATTTGCAAGCGAACATCGAGACGTTTGATCGCCCGCCGCTGTCTGCTCCGGTGATCGAGCGCTTGAAGCATATCTTTCGCAACGTGGATTCGGTGTCGGGACAATAACATCGCGTCGTTCCAGGCGGATTAAGCGGGCACATGATTAACGGTTATAACAGGAGATAACTTCATGGCGGATAAAGTACGTTATTTGTTGGTCGGCGTGGGGGCGAATGTCTACCACATGCACGAACCAGCATTTGAACTGGATTGTAACGAGGTCGTGGCGGTATGTGACATTAACGAAACAGCCGCCAGGGCGGAGGGCGAGAAGTGGAATTGCCCCCATTTTCTGGACTTTGAAGAGATGGTCGCCAATGTCGAGGCGGATGCGTTGATTGTGATGGTGCCACATTTCGCCCATGCCGAGATGACGATTCATGGGTTGCGCAACGGGTTGCATGTGTTGTGCGAAAAGCCGATGGGATTGCAAGTCAGCGAAGCCGACGAGATGAACGCAGTTGCTGCCGAGACGGGTAACATTCTGGCGATTAATTTCCAGCAGCGGCTGCGCCCGGAAGTGGTCGCGGCACACAAGCTGATTCAGGCCGGGCGGTTGGGTGAAATCCAGCATGTTGATGTCAAGATTACGTGGACGCGTACCTACAAATATTACGAGGTCGCCGGTTGGCGCGGGCGCTGGGATACGGAAGCCGGGGCATTGCTGATGAATCAAGCGCCGCACGACCTGGATATGATTTGTTATCTGGCCGGACAGCCCAAAAAGGTCCATGCCTGGACACCGACTATTGCCCACCAGATCAGGCCCGAAGATACTGCGCAGGCGATGCTGCAATGGGAGAACGGGGCGCTGGGTTCCATTCATGCCAGCACTGCCGAGGCCGGGCAACCGCAACGCTTCGAGATCATCGGCACCGGCGGCCATCTGCAGATCAACAAGGGTGGCTTGAACTTCAACAGCTTCGACACGGATGTCATCGAATTCTTAAAGACCAGCGAAAAAGCCTTTGGTTCACCGGAGATGCAGGCCGAACCGATTGAACTGGGGACTGAGACCGGGCGGCATGTCGATATTCATCAAAATTTCTGCGATGCTATTTTGCAGGGCGCACCAGTGGCTGCACCGGGGACAGATGCCATTTATGGGCTGGAACTGGCGAACGCCATGATCTATTCAAATTATACCGGCCAAACAGTGGAATTTCCGCTGGACCGCCAGCAATATGCCGATTTACTGGAAGATTTGCGGGCAAAAGAGGCAGCCCAGGCTTAAATCGTATGTCCAACAACCCCTGGAACGAGGTTTTTAAAAGCGGCAGGTTCTTTCATGAACCGCACCCTGATCTGCCCGCCCTGGTGCAGCAGTTGCGGACGGCAGAGGTCAAAACCGTGCTTGATCTGGGTTGTGGGACGGGGCGGCATACGGTTTATCTGGCGCAACAGGGCTTTGCGGTTTACGGGCTGGATAGTTCGCCGGAAGGCTTGCAGCAAACACAACAGTGGCTGGATCAAGCGGGCTTGACCGCCGAACTTGCGCGACATGATATGACGGAGCCACTGCCCTATGCTGCTGATTTCTTTGATGCCGTCATCTCGGTCCAGGTGATTCATCATGGCACATTAAAAACAGTAACCGGTATCGTCAACGAAATCACCCGCGTTACCAAAAGCGATGGCATCATCTTTATCACGGTGCCTCGTTCGCGCAATCAGGCCAAAACATTCCAACAAATTGAGCCAAACACCTACGTGCCGCTGGATGGGATTGAGAAAGGGCTGCCCCATCACTACTTCACGCCGGAGTCGTTGACGAATATTTTGAGCGCCTTTGCCGTCCATGACATCCATCTCGATGATGTCGATCACTATTGCCTGACCGCCCGCAAGTCATCATCTGTTTAGAGGAGACACATCCATGAGCGTAACCCTGAGTGCGTTTGGCGACGAAATCGCTACAGCGCTGGAAGACCAACTGAAGCATCTGCAAACTCTAAATGTGCCGGGCCTGGAATGTCGCGCCGCCTGGGGCACGAACGTCCTGAAATTGACCGACGATGAAGCCCGTAAGGTTCGCGCGTTGTGCGATGATGCCAGGATTACCGTCCAGTGTCTGGGCAGTCCGGTGGGAAAGTCGCCGCTGGCAGCCCCCATCGAGGATGAGCTGAACAACATTGACCGTTTGATCGCGGTTGGGAATATTCTGGGGACGACCAACATCCGCATTTTTTCGTTTTATCCCGACGACATCAGCACCAACAACCACTATGACCAGTATGTTGGCGAGGTTGTCGACCGACTGGGCGCGCTTACTGAAAAAGCGGCGGCGGCGGGCTTTACGCTGCTGCATGAGAATGAAAAAGAGATCGTCGGTGACACGCCGGAACGCTGTTATCAACTCATGCGTGGCGTGAATCATCCCAATCTACGCTTTATCTGGGATCCGGCCAATTTTGTGCAGGTCGGTGTTGAGTCGGGGGTCGATAACCACTGGGATTTGCTTAGTCCGTTCATCGGCTACATTCATATTAAAGATGCGCGATTGGCCGATGGCAAGGTCACACCAGCGGGCGGGGGCGATGGTCAGGTGCCGGAGATGCTTACTCGCCTGAAGGCCATGGGGTATACGGGTGTGCTGGCATTGGAACCGCATCTGAAGGTTGCCGGACACAGCAGTGGCTTTAGCGGTGAAGATGGCATGACGACTGCCGTGAATGCGCTGCGCAAGGTCATGGCAGATGTGGGGTTGGAAGAGGCGTGAGGTTAATTCGCGTTTCGCGCTGACACGTTCTGTCATGGCACAGCTTCGCCCGGATATGTGGGACATCCAGCCCGGTAGAGGTGGTATAATTTCACTTATGGGTTTTCTGGTGTCATAATAAAGCTCAGTGGGCTTGAGAATCCTCGTTATATTGCTGCACCCTGGTAAGGGATTTAGTTCGATTCAGAATGATGTAGTTGACTGAATCAACCGGCGGCAAAATCCCCTGGCACTGGAGAATTCACACCTTTTATTCGATATTGGATTTAGTTCAACCATGAATAATAAAACTAATTATGACTATATTGTTGTTGGCGCGGGAGCCGCTGGTTGTGTGGTGGCAAATCGCTTAAGTGAAGATCCCCAGACCCGGGTCCTGCTATTGGAAGCGGGCGGACCGGACAGCAATCCACTCATTCACATGCCCGCCGGTTTCACCAAGTTGACCGGTCCCTCTGTCAACTGGGGGTTCCAAACAGCACCCCAGTCGGAAATGAATAATCGTGAGATGCACTATCCACAGGGGCGTACCTTTGGCGGGAGTACCTCGATCAACGCGATGATTTATATCCGGGGCCATCGTCTGGACTACGATGAATGGCGCGACCTGGGTAATGAAGGCTGGGGCTATGACGGTGTTTTACCGTACTTCAAAAAGTCAGAAAATAACGAGCGTTTTGTAGACGACTATCATGGCACCGGTGGTCCGCTCAATGTGGCCCAACAGGTTGGGCACAATCCGCTCAGCAAAGCCTTTGTCCGCGCGGC
Organism: Phototrophicaceae bacterium; assembly: GCA_965223835.1. GTDB lineage: Bacteria > Chloroflexota > Anaerolineae > Aggregatilineales > Phototrophicaceae > CAVYXZ01. The sequence goes on along the minus strand of OZ245022.1, from coordinate 298,552 downwards.
GCAGGAAATTGGCATCCCCTACAATCCTGATCTGAATGGTGCCGAGCAAGACGGCGTTAGTTTCTATCAAGTGACCCAACGCAACGTCCGTCGTGAGAGTGCGGCGACTGCGTTTTTAAAGCCCATATTTGAGCGTCCGAACTTCACCGCCATTACGCATGCGCAAGCCACGCAAGTGCTGGTTGAGAAGGGTCGGGCAGTTGGGATTAAGTACCTTAAGGAAGATCAAGAACATAAGGTTTATGCGGAGCGTGAGGTTGTTTTGAGCGGCGGTGCGGTCAACTCGCCGCGCTTACTGTTGCTTTCCGGGATTGGACCCGCCGATGAATTAAAAGCCCTGGGTATTGAAGTTATTCACGACTTGCCGGGCGTCGGCAAAAACTTCCAGGATCATATGGATGTCTATATTCCCGCCGAAACGGAACCGGTCAGTTATAACGGCGAAGATCGCTGGGACAAAGCCGTGATGCATGGTATCCAATATATGTTGTATAAAACGGGACCCGTAACTGCGTGTGTGGCCGAGGCCGGTTGCTTCATCCGCAGCAGTGAGGATGTCCGCTCACCAGATATTCAAATTCACTGTTTACCGGCTTACGTTGTCGATCATGGGCGTAAGCGCATCCCCGGACATGGCGTTACCATTAACACCTGTAACCTGCGTCCCCATAGTATTGGCGAGGTGAAGTTGCGGAGTGCGAACCCCTTAGACCATCCGCACATTGATCCAAATTTCTGTGGTGATCCTTACGATTGGAAAATCTCGATTGAAGGGTTTAAGTGGGGTCGTAAACTACTGTCAGCGCCGTCGTTCAAGCCGCTGATTAAACGTGAATATATGCCGGGCAGCGATAAAATCTCTGACGAAGACATCAAGACCTATATCCGCCAGTGGTCAAAGACCGATTATCATCCGGTTGGTTCATGCAAGATGGGTCACGATGATATGGCGGTAGTTGATACGCAATTGCGGGTGCATGGTCTGGAAGGGTTGCGCGTCATTGATGCGTCGATTATGCCGAAGCTCATCAGTGGCAATACGCAGGCACCGTCAATTATGGTAGGTGAAAAAGGGGCAGCGATTATTCTCGCTGGCGCTGTGGTCTAAGTAGGGCATAGCAAGGAGAAAGACTTGTGGCTTCAACTGAACGACAAGCGCTGATAGAGCGCATCCGCGATTTGCCGGGAGAACTCACATTGGTTGTCAGCGATTTGTCCGATGACGAACTGCTCACGCCGTATGTACCCGGCGAGTGGACTGTGGCCCAAAATGTGCATCATGTAGCAGACGCCCATGTGACATTGTATTTCCGTATCAAATTGTGTCTTGGCAAGGAGCAACCGACGATCAACACCGCACCAATTAATGCGTGGGCAAACCTGCCCGATGGTGACGTGAAGTCGCTTGATGCTTCGCTGGCGATCATCAGTGGCTTGCATCATCGATTGACGGTGCTCCTGAGCAATTTGCCGGACGCGGATTTCGGGCGCACGTTCCAGCATCCAGAGCGCGGGACCCTAATCCTTGACGATCTTGTCCGATCAATCAGCCAGCATGGCTACGCGCATATTGAGCAAATCAAGCAGACGCTGGCCGCGAAACCAACGCTTTAGATAGGAAAGCGGGAGGTCGTTGACCGCCCTAAAACCTGATTTTTATCCCTGTGCTTCCGGCACGGTAACGCCCAGTTCTTCGGCAAAGCCGCAAATATCAGCCCAGGTTTTTTCAGGAATAGGAATACCGTCACGTTGACGCTGATCCCTGGCACGGGCTTCTGGTTCGCCGGGCAACAGCACTTCGTCGAACCCTTCAGCGGCTTCCACCTGCTTGATGCGTGCCCGCAATTCGTCGACAAGCCGGGTGAAACGTTCTTCAGTGGTGAAGGCTTCAATCGAGAGCGCCAGAATAAGGGTGGCGTTGCCGGGGTTAAAATCGGGCGATGTCACCGGCGCGTACCCGCCTAACAGCACTGGGATAATCTCCATCATGAGGTTGAGGCCATAGCCCTTATAGTTGCCAAAGGGCAGCAGCATGCCGTCATCAAAAAATTCGTTTGGATCGGTGGTTGGCCGCGCATTTTTGTCGAGTACCCAATTTTCCGGCACGGGCAACCCGGCATCGCGGGCCACCATGAGTTTGCCAACTGCGACTTTCGATGTCGCAAAATCGAGTACCATTGGCTCGGTCTGCGTGGGGACACCCCAGGCCATCGGGTTGGTGCCAAACAGGCCTTCCGCACCGCCATAGGGCGTTACCGTGCGCCACGATGCCCCGACCATAAGAATACCGATCAGGTTCTCGCGGGCCAGTAGATGGGCATATTCGCCCAGTCGCCCGATATGATTGCATTCGCCGAGTGTGACCGCGCTGATACCGTGTTGATGGGCCAGGTCACGCGCCAGTTCCGCCCCGAATTTTGCGCCGATTTGCCCGAAACCACGCTGACAGTCAACAACGGCGACGGCTCCGGTTTGTTGTTTGATCTGTGGGCGGTGGGTAGGATGCAAGCGCCCCGACCGGATTTGCCGAATATAGTCTTTAGCTCGGATCAGACCGTGTGAATCATGTCCCATCAGGTTGGCATTGATGAGCGTTTGCGCGACATAACGCGCAATATCATCAGGGGTTTGGGCGGCAACGAAAACGTCTGTTATGAAATCAACTAGAGCAGCGGCCTGGAACGTGGGCATGATCTATCTCTCAGGTGTCGTCAATAATCGCACAACTATACTCAATCCCCTGAACGGTGCCAACCTGAATGGTCTGGCATTGCGCAGGTGCTGGTCATTCCCCACCATTTTGTGTTTCCGTATGCGCTATACTGAATTGAAAGGCGGTTAATCGGGCAAAGCTGATGAAAACCAACAAATTACACCAGCGGCCACCGCAGATTACAACATTGACGCGTCGCAAACTTATACAAATAGCACTTGCCGGTGGCTTCATGCCATTGGTGGTGGCATGTGATGCTCTGATACGCTATTCCGAATCCGCGTTTGATTCCCCACCAGCGACAGCTACCTCACGCCCTGCGCTTTATCCTGCGTCAATTGACCTCACATTAGAAGATGAAGCAGGGGAGCGGCTGATTATTTCAGGCGTGATAGTTGCGGACAATAGTGAAACGCCGGTGGCGGGCGCGATCATGACCATCTGGCATGTCGATAACAATGGTGAGTATGGACGATTTCGGGGGGAGCTACAAACCGATGCCCACGGGCGCTACGAATTCCGCACCATCATGCCCAGTCCCTATCAAGTCGAGGACACCACGCGGGCCGCGCACATTCACTATAGTGTCGTCGCCGTAGGGATGTTCTCGACAGCGGGTGAGATACTTTTTGCGGATGACCTGCTGCTCCTGACCGATCCAGTTATATTAGAAACTGACCCGGAGATCGTTGCGACAAATACGATTACGCTGGAAGCCGGGCAAGATGCTGATGGTGCTTATCAGCAGGGCGAGTTCAATATCGTCTTGCAGTCACGCTAAATCATGGTCTGGAGCGAGATACTATTCTGTCTGCCAGTATTTGCGAAATTACACAATGTTTTGTACTATCAACGTATATTAAATGAATGATTATTGAAGGTAAATAATTATGGATTCTAATGACCGTTCTCCATTCGATGTTTACGGCAACACCGATAAACTGGATTCGCCGATTCTTGATGCACTGGCAACCCGTCTGGAAGCACGTGGGCAACATGCGGGCTTTGCTAGTATGATGCAAGAATATTTTGCGGCAATGCAAATTGATCAGGCGGCGACGGTTCTCGATCTGGGGTGTGGGACTGGCGTAGCGGCGCGGGCTATTGCTCAACGCGATGCATTCACCGGTCATATTACGGGTATTGATCTTAGCGATCATCTTGTGGCTGCCGCCCAAACATTGGCCCAGGACAACGGTATTGGCAATCAGATTGATTTTCTGGTGGGCGATACGCGCAGCCTGAACTTACAAGATAATGCGTTCGATGCGGTGGTTGCCCACACGTTGATAAGCCATGTTGACGCCTATGAGGATGCGATCAACGAGATGGCGCGGGTGGTGAAGCCGCAAGGTTATGTAACGATTTTCGATGGGGACTATGCATCCTTGACTTTCGGACATCCTGATGTCGATGAAGGTCGCCGACTGGATGAATTGATTATTGCAGGGATTATCACTCAGCCACGCGTAATGCGACAAATGCCGCATCTATTGAAGGCTGCCGGGCTAGAGCTGGTCACGACTTTTGCCTATGTCATTTGTGATGTTGGTCAGGCTGAATTCTGGGCCTCGGCAGTCGAGTCGTTCCGCAATTTACTGCCAGCTTCCGGTGTGATGACAGCCGAGACTGCGCATGCCTGGGCCGATGACCGTGTACGCGATTCTGAAAATAATGTGTTCTTTGCATCCAGCAATTATCTGACTTATATTGCTCGGAAACGATAATTCGTATCTGTCAAAACAAACTTATTCGTTCAAGATTCGGTAAAGTCCTGCCGGAAGACCAACCGGAACATATAGTTGGTCATCGTGACAGCATCCCCGGCTTCGGGATGACGCAGCCAATATTCGAGAATCTCTAACAGAGCACCGACGATAAACCGAGCACCGATTTCTGGCGGAATGCGCTCGTCAAGCAGCGAATAATAGCCCTCACGCAACTGTTGCCCAAACGTCTCAATCAGATGCTCTTTCTGAATTTGCCACAGCCGCGATGATGGGCTGTAAAGCTGCAAATAGAATGGACGTTGAACATCCACTTCCGCAAAGATAATATGCCAGGCGTGCCATTCGCGAGCCGGTGATTCCAGGCCTTCAATTCGCGCCGCAATGCGCTCGATTAAAAGCCCCTGATGATAATGCACCAGCGCCCAGCCCAGATCATCTTTGTCGGTGAAGTGCAGATAGAACGTGCTGCGACCATAATCCGCCCGGCGGGCGATCGCGGCGATTGATACGTCATCGAAACCGTGTTCCATGATTAATTCAGCGGCGGCATTCAGGAAGGCCAGGCGGGTGCGTTCGGTCAGGCGATCAAAGCGGTTATTAGACATAAGTCTATGACTGGACAGGTTTACTCGTGTTTCAGTATGCATCTATTATAACCAACATCAAGTGGTCATGCGGGCCATTAACCAGCCTGTTGAAGGAGAAATCATCGTGATTCATGTTGAAGCGCAAGCGACGATCAAAGCTCGCCCAGAAACTGTTTATGCAGTAATTGCCGATTACGAGGTGGCACATAAAGCGATTCTGCCACAACCCTTCTTCCAGGACATGATTGTCGAGCAGGGGGGACAGGGTGCGGGGACCGTCGTTCGGCTGCGCACCAAAATGATGGGTCAGATCATGGAGATGCGGCAGATTGTCAGTGAGCCGGAACCCGGACGTGTTATCCAGGAAAAAGACGTGGATGGCGACTTGATAACGCGCTTTGTATTCGAGCCAGTGAATGGCGGGGCGCACACCAAGTTGACGATTACCACCGATTTGCCAGCCAGTCCAGGACTCAAGGGCCTGGTAGAACGGCTGCTGATCCCGGTGATGTTCCCGCCGATCTATAGACAAGAGCTGGAAAATATCGCGGCGTATGTCGCGCAGCGACCGACGGTAGCCCCAGTGCATAGTTCGTAATGGCTAAAACATGAGTCATCCCAAATTTTATGAGATGACAAAAAAGACCTCAGTCGGTAAAGTGAGATTTCCACAAATCACAACCGAAAGGGGTCTTTTTCAATGGTAGATTGTGCAACAAATCAAGATCAATCACAAGAATTAGCCAACGGCTTAGAAGGATTTGTGTCGCCGTTGCTGGTGACATTAGATAAACGTCTCGACAAACGTCTTGTACGGACATTTCTACGCACATTGCTGGCGATGCTAACATTTCGCCACAGTCAATATGGCTTGTTGTTGAGTGAGTTAGGTGGCTATATTCTCAGTCCAGATAAAGCACCAGCAGGGACAAAACGCTTGAGCAACTTGTTACGAAGTGCAAGCTGGTCAAGCTGGATCATAGGTCGTTTTTTGTGGCAAGGAGCAAGTGAGTTCATAGCCAGTCAGATCGGACAGGGTCAAACGGCATTGGTGTTGTGGGATGAGAGTGTTATTGAGAAGCCAGAAAGTATTGCGGTTGAAGGTTTATGTGCTGTCAGGTCAAGCAAAGCAGCCCGTCTGAAACGAATTAAACCGGGGTATTTCAATCCACCGGGAGGTCGTCCAATTTTTGTTCCGGGCATGGAATGGATGACATTAGTCGTTGTTGGTATGTCAGGCCATCCGGTGTTAGCAGCAATGAAGTGGTGGACAAGACGTGGTAAATTTGCCACACGTAAACGTCCGACAGCGACGCAACTGCTTCATCGCTGTGCTTACTTCTGGAAGAGGCAAGTCATTCATGTTTGGGATCGTGGTTATGCCAGTAGTCCCTGGCTCAAACAAGCCTTTCGCTTTGATGTGCGTTTTGTTTTGCGCTGGCAGACAAAATATCACCTCGTTGATGCAAACGGCAAACGCTGTGCCTGGAAAATCACACGGGGTAAACGGAGTATGGATCACCGCTTGATTTGGGATGCCAGACGACAGTGTTGGCGCAAGACAGGTATTATTTATGTGCCGGTGACCCATGCAGACTATCCTGACCAGCCTCTATTTCTAGTGGTATCACGTCCAGGGAAAAGCAAAAAACCCTGGTATTTGCTCACCAATGAACCTATTCATTCTCTTGATGATGCCTGGCGCATGGTCTTTATTTACGCACGTCGCTGGCAAATCGAAATGACCTATCGTTATGCCAAAACTGAACTCGCACTTGAAAGTCCTCGCCTGTGGTCATGGCAAAACCGCATCAAACTCATGATGATGGTTGCTCTTGTCTATGCTTTTTTGCTATCTCTCTTGCATTCTAACTTTGAGGCACTCAAAAACTGGCTTCTGCGACACTGGTGTCACCGCACTGGCAAACGACTTCGTGAGGTCTCTTTGCCTCTTTACCGTTTGCGCTCTGCTCTCAGTCGCTTGTGGATGAGCCATCCACCTACTTTACAATTTCTTTGGCAAAGTTCGGGATGACTCATGTTCCCGTCAGATAGTTGTGTGTAATGAGTAGCCCGCAGGCCGCTCAGGTAGAACCGTTGATTAGACTTCGCAGACAGCGATGTCCAGACCCTCAGCCTCATTCAAAAAGATTCCGAGGCCGGTCATGGTTGGTTCGGAAATTGCACCAGCTTCGTACAGCAGGACAGCCAGGTTCGCCAGGCCAATACGAGGTTCACCAGCAAATGAGCTAGAATGCTCACCCTGTAGTCCTAACTGCGCGTAAGCAGCGGCGACCAGGCCAAAACAAGCGTCTTCGTCGCCAGCCTGCACGCCTGCAGGAATGACCAGTGCAAAAACCAGGGCCAAGAGGGTTGCGATCAAAACGATTTTCTTCATTTTATGTTCTCCTGAACACTATCTATATAAGTGTCCTAACCTTATGCCACAAGCCGGGGTAGTGTCACCACCTGTTGCGGTAGTCGAACGGGTGGAATCAGCAAATTAGACATCAATCAGTTTCTGCAACGGTCAATTCAGGCGAAACGGAGCAAAGTGGTAGGTTGTCCCGGAGTACTGGATAGCCGGAGCCAAGTGCGGTCCCGATCATGATAACGGCGGCGCGGTCCAACGGTGCGTAATAAAGCGCAGCCGCGGTGCCGTCGTGTAATAGTTTGATCGCCACCGTTCGCCCCAGTCGTTGGCTCACAGCCTGGGAGAAGGCGCTGGGAACATTCGGTGTCAGTCGTGCAAGCTGCATGTAGATACCGCCCTGACTGAGCAGCGGTTGTCCCTGTTCATCAACATAGGCGGCGATGCTGATAGGAATGGTGGGGGCGTCGACAGCAGTTGCAGATGTAACGATGATGTCTACCATTCGGTCGAATATGAGCGCTGCATCATCACGATTGTCGGGAAAATCGCTCGGTAATGAGGCGAGTAGTTGTAAGTGACGCAGGCCGGTTGCTGAATAGTGGGCAATTGCGCGTTTGACAAAGCTGCCACCGAAGTCCAGCACAATCGCCTGTTGGCCGTTGGTCACGATGCGGGCCGCGCCTAACAGGGGCAGATGTTGCGGATACGGGGACTGCATAACCTGAACCCGCCGATCGCTCCCGTGCGTTGCGAGTATTGCATGGGCTTGCGTCGTAATGATCTCACCTACATTGCCAACCATTAAACCGCCGCCGAGATAGACCGTTGTCACGCTCGACCAGTAAGCCCAATAGCGACGGTCTTTATCCGGGTTTGCTACCTGCATCTCTGAATCATTCGAAATTAGTGCCAGCAGCAGATAGCCGAGACGAGTGCCTATTGTCTCCCCGATTTCAACCGCCCACTCAACCCCATCGGCAACGTGCTGATAGAACGCCTTCATATCGCTGGTGTGGGGCGCAATTAATGTACTGAGCGCCGCGGTTGAAACCAGTTCATAGCCCGTTTTGCCTTGCAGTTCAGCGGGCACCAGTGGCCCGGCCAACCGCAGCCGGTTTAGTGAGTTGGTGGTGGGTGGATAACGGGGGTCAAAATGATTCATGTCCAGTCATCTCAGTGTAATTGGTCATTCAGGCTGTGTGAAGATACGTTATAATCGGTCCCAAAGCGCTTTCGCACAAGGAGAGATTATTTTGAAACTCAAATGGTATGGACAGGCCTGTTTCTTAATTACCGCCAATGATGGCACGCAGATCGTCACCGATCCTTATACCCCGGAGACTTCGGGTTATCAACCCGTTGCTGAAGCGGCAGATGTGGTGATGCGGTCGTCAGATAATGATTCGTTTCATTGCCGGGCCGATCTTATTCCGGGCGATCCAACCGTCATTACGGCCCTCGACCTGGCGCGAGGCAGTGGGGAAGTGACCGAGAAGGGCATTACGTTTAAAGCGATTGAATCGCACGAGGCCTATAATCACAAATTTCATGACCCGGACGCCAACGGCATGTATCGTTTTGTCGTCGATGGTGTCGATATTGGGCATATGGGTGATGCTGGCAATCCGATGACAGATGCGGAGATCGAATTCTTCAAAGGCGTGGATGTGTTCCTGGCATTGGCTGGCGGCCATCCAACTATTGAACTTGATGACCTGAAAAGCGCATTGGACCGAATCCAGCCCAAATATGTTATCCCCATGCATTTCCGTACCCTCAGCTACCTGCCGCGTAATCAGCATTGGATTCCGACCTTCCTCGCCTATTTCAACGAAGAAGAAGAAGTGGATTTTGCATTCAGCAATGAAATCGAACTGACGCCCGCTGATATTCCCGAAAAACAGCGCGTACTGGTGCTTGATTACGTCAGATGAAATCCTGCGTTGTCGTTGGAGCGGGGCTGGCGGGACTGGTTGCAGCGCAGCAATTACAGGCAGCGGGCATTGCGGTCACTGTTTTGGACAAAGGGCGCGGCGTAGGCGGACGCATGGCAACCCGCCGCATCGGTAACGGCGTGATCGATCATGGTGCGCAATTTTTTACGGTGCGTGATGAACGCTTTCGCCAGTTGGTCGAGCAGTGGCAAGCGGCAGGTCTGGTCGTTGAATGGACGCGGGGTTTTGTGGATGTTAACGGCGTCTGGACGGGCGACGGCTACCCACGCTATCGCGGTGTCACCGGCATGACAGCAGTGCCCAAATATCTGGCCCAGAAGCTGGATGTCCGTACCAGTACCCGCGTGACGACGATTCAATCACAAGGCGATCAATGGCATCTGACAACTGAATCCGGCGAAGCTTTTGCGGCGGACGTGCTGGTAATGACGGCACCCGTGCCCCAGGCAATGGCGTTGCTCGGCGCGGTTGATCTGCCGACAGCCGTTATGCATGCATTGACCCAAATTGAATATGACCCCTGTATTGCTGTATTGGCCGTGCTAGACCGGCCTGCTGCGATTCCCCAACCGGGTGGAGTTCAGCTTGACTCAGAGCCGATTCGCTGGCTGGCGGATAATACTCAAAAGGGGATTTCGCCGGATGTTCCCACGATCACCATTCATGGTGCGCCGCAATTTAGCCGCGATCACTGGGACATGGACCGCAATGCCGCCGGTCAATTGCTGCTGGATGCCGCTGCATCCTGGCTGGGGATGGCCCAGATCAGTGAGTTTCAGGTGCATGGCTGGCGCTACAGCCAACCCGTGACAGTTCATGACGAACCGTGCTTGCTGGTGCCCGGTCCACCGCCGCTGGTCTTTGCCGGAGATGCATTCGCGGGGCCACGCGTCGAAGGGGCAGCTGTTTCCGGGCTGGTGGCTGCGTCTAACCTACTGACGGCTACCTCCTAGCAACCAGGCTGCCGCTTGTCAACTTAATATTATCGATTTCTTAATTGCAACTAAATTGTTTCATAGGCATTTTCAGCCTTAATAAGGCGTATACTTGTTACTAGCGATATTTTGAGGTCGTAAATGGCAAACTTAGATATTAATTCAGGCTCGGCCCAACCCCGAATACGCATTATCTGGTCGATCCTGCCCATAATCATCACCATTGTTGCTCTCCAACTGGTTTCAGTGCCTGCAACGCGCAATCTGGCAGTGGTCAGTGTGATCCTTGTTTGGGGGGGTACGCTCATTAGCTGGTTCAGGCCACAGATCATCGTGCCGGTGCTGCGCCTAATCCGTAAGCGAATATTCCTGTTCTGGCTATTGAGTTTGCTGTACCTCATTGTCGTCGTTGTCGGCTGGCAACTGGTGGCACGGTTGACGACCTGTGCTGCGATGGGGGAACTGATGCTGGCCCAGATTCCGTGTTTCAACAACTCGGCAGCGCTGTTTGGTCTCATCACCGGGCTAGAGGGCAGTGGCGTCGGGTCATCACTGGAATTGCTTTATCTGCTATTGGCTGTCTGGGCTTTTATCGTCGTCAGCACATTTGGCCTGAGTGCCGAGGAACGCAGCATGATTTCGCAGCGTTTGGGGCAGCGACGGCTGACCAATGTGATGATCTCGGTGACGATGCTGGTGGTTAGCCTGTTGGCCTTAGAGGTTGCTACCCGGTTGGTGCTCGACACCACCGCTGCTTCCGATCAAATCTTGATTCAACAGCGCTGGATGACACGCCATTGGAATCCGGTCAATGAGCTGGGTTATCGGGATGTTGCGATTGATGAAACGCTTGATGAAGAAAAGCAGCAGATCTTAATCACCGGCGATTCATATGCTTCGGGCTGGGGAGTCAAGCAGTTTGAGGATACGCTGGGCCAACATCTAGCAGCGACGCTTGAGGCGACTCATCAGGTGCGGATTGTCGCCCGGCCCGGCTGGGACACCGTGACCGAATTGGAACAACTCCAGCAGTATCCGGTCGTCCCGGATGTCGTCGTTGTTTCCTATGTCTTCAACGATATTGAATATGTCTCGGAAGAAGCCAGAAATGCCTATTTCAGCGCCTTTCAACCCAGTTCATCGTCGTTTAAGTTTCTGACAGATTATCTATATCTGCCGAATTTGTTGGCGAATACGCTGTTTGCCCCCCGGGTTGACCGGTCATATCTCGAATTTCTGGGCGAACTATATGCCGACTCCGAAATCTGGGAGCAACAACGAGCGAATATTTTGAGTTTGATTGAATGGGCCGAGTCACAGGACGCCGCTGTCGTCGCGCTGATCTGGCCTGATTTGCGCGAATTGGAAGCATCGCAACCGCTTGTCGATCAAGTGGCGACGTTATTTGTTGAGCGTGGCTATCCGACGATTGAACTGGGCGACGTCTTGGCGGGGCAGGATTATAGAACCCTGGTCGCCAGCCCCATTGATAATCATGCGAACGCGTATGTTCATGGGGTTGCTGGTGAGTTGCTGGCAGAGGTGATCGCCGCGCTGGATGACTCGTCTTAACTGTCCGGACCGATTATTCGTATTTTGGGTTGGTAAACGATGAGCACATAAAAACCGTTGATTTTGCTGATTTAAGGTTGATTTAGAGTTTGATGTTACGCAGATTCACTCGAGTTTGTACACAAACAGTGGGTTTAAACCCACTGCTTACAAGCACAAGGTGCGTAAGGCAGTTAGAGTATTTCATAAACAATTTTTGACTTAAAAATTAGCTATTGAGGCTAGAACGATGAATTCTGCATCCTCCCGGATTAGGCAAGTCATCCTTTGGTCGCTCTTACCCACATTGATCGCCTTCATCGCACTCCAACTCTCTATACTCTCAGCGACCCGTATCCTGGCAATGATGATTACCGGAATTGTCTGGATTGTCACTCTGATCGCATTATTCGCCGCGCCGTTGGTCACGCGTTTATTACGACAAATTCGCAGCCATATTTTCATTTTTTGGTTCATGAGTTTGTTATTCTTCGTTGTTGCTGTCATCGGCTGGCAAATTATTGCGCGAATCTTGACCTGTGCCCGGTTAGGCGACATTAACTACGATATGGTCCCCTGCTTCAACAATATCGATGTCGTTTTTAACTTTATCCAGTCATTGGTCGCGACCAATGTAAGTCCAGCGCTGGAATTCCTGTATCTGGCATTTGTCATCTGGATTTTTATTTTCGTGAGTGGCTTTGGCCTGACTGCTGAGGAATTGCGCCACAATGGTCAGAAACTGGCCCACAATCGTCTGACGAATGTATTCATCACCGCTACAATTCTAGTTTTCAGTATCCTGAGCCTGGAACTGGCGACTCGCTATGTTCTGGATATGTCGCACGCGAATGCCTATACATTTCTTCAGCAGGAGTGGATGATTCAGTACTGGAACCCGATAAACGAATTGGGCTTTCGTGACCATTCAATTGGGGAATATAAATCCGATAAACGACAGAAAATCTTGATTGCTGGCGACTCATTTACCGCCGGATGGGGTGTTAAAAAGATTGCGAATACCTTTGCGCAGCAAGTCGCCGTTGCTCATGCCGACGACTATGCGGTGCATGTGGTGGCGCAACCAAATTTTGATACCCGGGCTAAACTGGAAGCCCTCCAAAACTATCCGATCCCACCTGATATAGTCGTCATCTCTTACTACATCAACGATATCGAGTTCGCCGATCTTGATGCCCGTGCCCGTTACCTCGGTTCACAGCAGGCTGACCATCCGGCAATCCTGCGCTGGCTGGAAAACACACTTTATTTGCCTAATCTCGTCGGCAAGACGTTTCTGGGTCCCCGATCCGAAAAAACCTATGTGGACTTCTTGAGCGAGCAATATGCGGATGATGCTGCCTGGGAACAAGAACAGCGGCATCTGCTGGAGCTTATCCAATGGACCGAAGCGCAGGATGCCCAGCTTATCGCCCTCATCTGGCCGGACCTCGGCGAGCTAGAAAAGTCGCGTCCGCTGACTAACCAGGTTGCGAGTTTTTTTGAAGACCGTGCTATTCCGACGATCAATCTATCGGATCAATTTGCAGGACAAACCAGCGCAACCCTGGTCGCCAGTCCCTTTGATTTTCACCCGAATGCCGCTGCTCATCAACAGGCCGCAGAAGTTCTGAGTCAGGTCATTGCCGAAATTGAGGTGACTACACCATCCTGAGACGGCGCACGTCTGTTGCGAAATACTTGAAAGTAGCCTCTTGTTACAAAAATACGGTAAGCTATGGCTGAAACGGCAGCCAGTAAGCACAAATGAATTCGTAGAGAATCGGTATGGGATCTTCATCGGCGATTGTCCACAACCTGCCGCGCCAAACCACCACTTTCATAGGCCGACGCGCTGATATCAAGGCGGTTAGCGACCTGCTTGCCGATCCAGCCTGCAATTTGCTAACGCTGGTTGGTCCAGGGGGTATTGGCAAAACCAGGCTGGCGTTAGAAGTCGCCGCACACCACCTCCAGTGGTTCGCTGGTGGCATCTACTTCGTTGGATTACAGCCGATCACGTCGGCAGACAACATTATCGAGACAGTCGCCAGTGCTGTCGGTTGCGAATTTTATCAAGGGAGCAGCGCAACAGCCCAGCTTCTCCATTTTCTACAGGACAGGCAGCTACTACTGATCCTGGACAACTATGAGCACCTGCTGCCAGCCAGTGATGTGGTCATGGAGTTGTTGAGTGCCGCTACCCAACTCAAGCTGCTCATCACATCACGTGAGGGATTGAACTTGCGCGATGAATGGCTGTTTCATGTCAAGGGGATGGCGTATCCTCGGAGAAGAACTCAAGCGGCGATTGATGCCTACAGTGCAGTGAAACTCTTTGTCGAGCGTGCCCAGCGGGTGCGCCACGATTTTTCCCTGGTTGACGAGGCAATCAACGTTGCGCGCGTCTGCCAGCTTGTGGAAGGGGTGCCACTCGGTATTGAACTGGCAGCGACGTGGCTCAGACGACTGCCGTGTTCAGAGATTGCAGCGGAGATACAGCAAGGACTGGATATTCTGGAAACGGACATGGGTGGTGTGCCCCCACGTCATCAGAGTATGCGTGCTGTGTTCGATCACTCCTGGAAACTGCTCAACGAAGAAGAGCACAGAACAGTGATGGGCTTATCCGTCTTTCGGGGCGGCTTCCGCCGAGAAGCTGCGGAACAGGTGGCAGGCGCATCGCTACAAACCTTGTCCACTCTGGTTGACAAATCGATATTGAATATCAGCAATGATGGGCGCTATGGGCTACACGAATTGCAGCGTCAGTATGCCGAAGAACGGCTGAAAGAGGCACCAATCCTTCAAACCGCAGTTCACAATCGCCATTGTGAATACTACTGCGAGTTCATGAACAAACCGGTGGCAAAGTTGATTGGACCAGGCAACAAGGATACGCTACACCAATTGGAAGCAGAAATCGACAACGTGCGCTCAGCCTGGAATTGGGCAGTGGCATGCAAACAGGTCATAAACCTTAACAAGGCGATGACCGGGCTATACTGGTTTGCCTGGCTGCGATCGTGGCACGAAGAGGGCGAACGAGCCTTTCGCCATGCAGTTGAAGCCCTTCGTGATGCGGAGCCTAACGTTGAAAGTGAAACTGCGTTAGGGTGTGCGCTGTCAAGTTTAGGCGCGATGTCTATCTGGCTAGGTCGCAGCCTTCAGGCTTCTGAATGCCTGCAGGAGAGTGTATCGATTCTGCGCCGTCTGGATGCACGTGAGGAACTAACGAGAGCATTGTGTGGTCAGGGATGGCTCGCTACTACTCAGCAAGACTGGGCAACTGCAAAACCACTCCTGATGGAAGCTGCAGCCATGGCTGCAGAAACCGGCCAACACGAGATCTATGGCTTTTTATTGGGTCTGCTGGGTCGGTTAGTTGTCCAACTTGGCGAGTATGAAGAGGCTGAGCAATATCATCGCCAGGCATTGCTGCTCGCCCGGCAGGTCGGTGATCAAAGAACCATAGCCGATGCACTCCTTGCGTTCGGAAAACATGCCCGACAGCAGGGACAGTATGCCAGGGCAAACCAGCTTCTTGAGGAGAGCCTTGTGGTGTCCCAGGCCGCCGAGATTAGTACCTTTATGCGGAGTGCGTACACCGGACTAGGGAAAACAGCCGAGGCGATGGGTGAACTTGAGATAGCCAGAGGCTATTTTGAAGCGTGCTTGCACAGTGCCAAAAACGATGGACGGGGGCCGGATATTGCCTGGAGTCTAGTTGATCTGGCGACTGTGCAGGTTAGTCAAGGCGAATTTGAAGCAGCTCGAAAGCACTATCTGCAATCATCGGCTTTCATGCCGGATAGGTCCAACCGTCTGCATAAAGCGGCGGTGCTGGCTGGTCTCGCGAATATCGCCCTGCAGGCTGAGAACTTCATCGAAGCGCTGGAGCATTATGAAGCAAGTCTGGTAATCAATCGCGAGATTGGTGACAGAATAGCGATTGCGAATAATCTTGAGGCACTAGCGAGGATTAACTTAGTGCAGGGCGACTTCGCTCTATCCAGGCAAAGGTTGCTAGAGTCATTGCAGGCAGGAATGGATAGCCGTGCAGCACCGATCATTCTCACGAGCATGATGGGTATCGCCGAATTGTTCGCCAGACAGGGTGATCTGCCGTCGGCGGTTCGTTTAGTAACGATCATTACCAACCATCCTGCGAGTACAGCCCGCGCGAAGGAGCGTGCTGGAAGGCTTCTCGCACACCCCGAAGCGGAAGCTGTTGCCACTATTTTGGATAGGGACTTTCAGTCGATTACGCAAACCGATCTTGGAGAGGTCGCCACTCGATTAGTGGCACAACTCGCGGCTCTCATCGAACAACCGCTTGTGGAGTCATTAAGTGAGCGCGAACTTGAAGTCCTGAGACTGATTGCTTTGGGGAAGACCAACCGCGAAATCGCGCGCGATCTGACCCTGGCACTTGGGACCATTAAATCCCACATTTACAATATCATGCAAAAGCTGGATGCCAGTAACCGAACAGAAGCAGTAACCCGTGCCAGAGAACACCACCTGTTATGATGCCTCCCCGTTAATCTCCGAATTGAACCCCCAATAGGGCAAAAGTTAGATGACTTTCGTTGGTCGAAGCTTTAGGCTCTAGATAATCGTCATCTAGTAAAAGGCATAGGAAATGAAAAAGAATACTTTCTTCACTGTTTTAGCATGCATGGTCGTTACGTTCATATTCGGCTTGCCGCTTGCACAGGCCCAGGAGACCGACGCCCAGACTATCCTTGTATCTGGCACCTTCGATTATACGCCTGCGATTCTGGCAGCCTTAGAGATCGAGGGCAACCAGTATATTGATGCCACTGAAGACGAAACCTGGTCTGGTGACATTGAAGGAACGGCGATCGCACCGTTCAGAGCCATCATAAGCGCAACAGGCATTTGGGATGCGTGGCTGCTGGCAGAGTTTGAAGGCGTCGTGCTGGGCGAGTATGAGGGCACGATGGTGATTATGTCCACCTACAGACGACATGCGGCTACCGCGGAATGGTTTGGTGAATGGACGATTCTCAGCGGTACTGGCGAATTGGCGAATCTCCAGGGGCATGGTATTGCCTGGGGACCTGGCTTTAATCCCAACGACCCTGAAGCCTCACCGGACATTTTCTATTCTGGCGAGGTGGTCTTCGTCGAGCCTGCGCCAGCGTAGGGTGATTGGGTGCTGCTCACCGAACGTTGATTGCAATTTAGAAGCGGGTCAAGTGACTTACCGATCAGAGAATGCCGAAAGCCTATGTTGTCAATTCAACGAGGCTTTTGGCATCTCGAGCATGCGTTTCCCCAGACAAATGAGAAAAACACGAGGTTTACATGGACCAGGCAGAATTCTCGAATGAAGAACTCTTGTCATCTGCGCAGTTCATGGCGAACTTCTGGCTGCTGGCAACCATGGCCTATCTGAAGCAACACGAGGCGTCCATCGCCGACTGGGTGCGTTATGGTGGCGACCATGTAACGCGCGGGTTTGACGACCGAACGACAGTGCCTGCCAATGAACTCGCCCGCACCATAGCATTAAGCGCAGTTTCATTAGGCGGGCTGCTGGTAAACCTGGAAGGAGATGGAAATTCGGCCACGGTCACGGTTAATTTTCCGGCCAAAGACATGGTAAATGCCTTCCACCTGTCACTGGATGAACTGGATCTGTTCCTGGGAGGCGCTTACAGACCTCTAGCCGCATCTCTCGGCCTGAAGTATACCTCCCTTCGCGGCGGTGAATTCTGGACCTGGCAAATATCAAGATAGTGGATGGTTGTGCGATGGAACGCTTGCTGCTCCCAGGCTTTTCAACAGCCTTGCTTATCCAAAACTCACGCTAACCAGTTTCAGTTTCATCAACCGGGCGATTGGAAACAGTGGCAAAGTTGAAGCCAACCGAGTCACCGTCAAACCACGTGTATTCGACGGATTGTATTCGCACCGCAATCTCCTCACTGTCCGGGAAATCCGGGTGAACGTAATAGTAGTGAGTCTGGTAAGGCGAAACGCCAAAGGCCCCCGCCAGAATATAGTCATTATCCTCAGCATATTGCTTCACAATGAGCGTCATCTCGTTCCAGGGCGTGCCACCATACGGTTCTACCAGCGGTGAGTAACCGGGCGCATGAAACATAATGACTTCGGGCGTGTGCTTCGCTAGATACTCCGCGGTAATGCCATCATTGTGGGCAATCCACTGATCGTTTAGGCCCCAGGTGTCGATCGTATTCCATTCGGAATATAGGGGCAAGATGCCCGCCTCGGATACCGCTGCGGTGTATCCTTGACCGGAATAGTCATTGAGGATGGTTGCCACGTCGTAGTAGCCGACGGTGGTGAACGAGGGCAGCCGATTCTGACGGGCTTGAAAAATGTTGTAGCCTAATGAACCGATTGCCACCGCCAGCGCCAGGATGCCGACCGTGATCTGATTGGTACGGGTTAATGACGCAAATGTTGGTAAATGCCAATCCTGAGCCAGATCTTTCAGAAACACGGGCCATGAGATCAGCACGATGGGCAACAGGCTGTACTGGAAGCGCATGAGGAAATTCTGCTCATCGGAGAGCAGGACCCACATGCCGACATAGCCGCCGACAGGGATTAGCACAAAGATGGTCCGGCGTACGAGTTCGCGCGAACGGAAGCCGAGCAGGGGAAATGCGATGAAGGGTAGCGTCAGTTTAATGCTGTTGGCAATCGACTGGCGAAGACTGCCGAAATAAAGGGTGCCACCGCCCTTTTTGTAGAACGGGTTGGGTAACGGAAAGCCAAAATAGCTCCAGCGCCAGAGAAAATACCCACCGCCCAGTACCGCGAACATGCCGCCAAAAATTAAGACCAGCGGGATCGAGGCGCGGATGCCAAGATAAAAGATCAACGCCAGCAACATGAACCCGGCCACGAGCACTCCTTCAGGCCGGACCAAACCCATCAAGAGTGCCGCCAGTGAGAAGATGAACGCCAGACGATGACTGTAATGCTGGCTCAGGCGGAAGGCGAGAAACCAGGCCAGAGCGGTTGTGAAGGCGAAGACGGGCGTGAGAAAGCTCACCTCGATATAGCTAACGCCGGGGCCAACCAGCAGATAAGCGGCGGTGAACAAAGCCAACCAGCGATTGGCATCGTGCAGCACGCGCAGGGCGACAAAAATGAGCAACACCGTCAGCAAGTGCGCGATAAACCCCAGAATGCGTGGGGCGGCTTCCAATGAAGCGCCCAACGACATCAGACCAGCGTTTAGCACCATCGGCAGAAAGTCGGTTGCGCCGTCAACCGGGGGTTCGCCCCGGTTCCAGACAATCCCCTCACCCGCAGCGAGGTTTTGCGAATAATGCATCAAAATCGCCGCATCTTCCGTCGGCAGGGTGGAGAAATTGATGTTCAAAAAGACGAATGCACTGGTCGCGATCAGCAATGCCAAACCAAGTAGTAAATCCAGCCGGGTCAGGCGGTGCGTGGTTGTGAGGGTGGTGGGACTCGACACTAATGTTCTCCCAGATTAATGTTCAAAATCATGGTTTGTATTGTGGGTGATAAACCGTACACGTGCATAACAAACAAAGCCATTCGCTCTTGGTCAATAGCGATTGGTCTCAAGTCAGGTTGCGGCCTCGCACTGGTCAGCGGACCTTAGCAGTGCTATAGCTGCTGACTGCTATTGCGTCACCTGCACCTTTACCGAGCCAGTGGATTTATCGGCGGCGATGGCAAAGGCCTCGGCAATCTGGTCCAGGGGAAAGCGGTGCGTCACGATCGGCGTCGGGTCGACCTTACCGGTGGCGATCAGATCAATCGCGGCGTCGAAATCTTTTACCATCCCGCTGTAGGCATAACAATTGGAGCCGGTCACAAGCGGTTCGGACCAGACGAGTTTGCGCAGATCGACTTCCAGTGGCTGATGATAACCGCCAACGAGCACGACGGTTCCCCGACGCCGAACGATGGCAAGCGAGTCGTTAAAAGCAGCAGCGCTACTGGTCGTTTCAATGACCACATCCATACCGAGGCCGTTGGTGTGATCAGCAACATATTCCCGCACGTTCGTGTCGGCGATGTTGACGATGTGATCCGCGCCAAAATTCCGGGCTATTGCCGCCTGGTGTGGGTACTTGACCGTAATAAGCGTTTCTTTCACGCCGACGGCCCTGGCAACCGCTAACGTCAGTAAGCCGATGGTCCCGCCACCGATGACCGCGACCCGATCTTGAAAAGAAGCCCTGGCCTGGGTCAATGCGCGGTAGCAGACGGCAACCGGTTCGACCAGTGCGCCTTGCTCGAAGCTAAAATTTTCCGGTAATTTGAACACGCTGGAAGCATGGGCAGTTGTATACTCGGCAAAGCCACCATGGCCGCCATCCCAGCCGATCTTGCGCTGAACACAATGATTGTAGTGTCCCTGCTGGCAGTAGACGCACTCACCACAATGAGAAGCGACCTCAGTCACGACAAGATCACCGGGTTGAAACCCAATCACGCCGGGGCCGACTGCCGCCACCACGCCGCAGGTTTCATGCCCCTGCGCGATGCCGGGTGCAGGTTGCCACTCACCAAAATAGTTGTGGAGATCACTGCCGCAGATGCCCGTCGTTTGTGTATCCAGCAGCACATAGCCGGGAGCCGGTTCTGACTGGGCGACTTCCTGAATTTCAATTTGGCGAATGCCGGTGTAGATTGCCGCTTTCATACAATTTTGCCCCCGCGTTTCGTTGCCATAGTTGCTGGAGAGTGTAATCGAGCGTGACCAAATGAACAAACGAGAGGCTGTTGCGATTAGTTCTGGATGTTGATGGCCCATGTATAGGATCGTTGCTCGTTCGCAGTAGTGGAGGTGGTAATGGTTATGGAATGTAAGCCAGGATTCGCTGGCTGACTGACACAGAACTCAATGGGTGGGTAGTATTTGTCAGTGGCTTTGCCGTCTTCATCCAATGCGAAACCCCCAACCTGCGATGCATATTCTGGCCTCACTTGTGTGCCGTCGATGACGAAGAACGTGTTGCTAATGATGTGCGACTGGAGGGCGTCGGCGGTATCAGTGGCTTCCCAGAGTGTCGCCTGAGAAATATAGGCACAAATGAGCGGTGCTGCGGACACCAGATCATTTTGCGATTGTTCAATGCCCGTTAAAAATTCGGGCCGCTGTACGGGGTTAGCGTACAGGGCCTCAAGTGTTGGGTCCGGGAGTGGGTTGGCTGCACCCGTACAGGCTGCGAGGAATAGCACTGTTGCCAGCAGAATCTTAAGTGATCCGTGCATTGCGCTGAACAAAAATCCAGGGCAATCAGCGAAGATCGCCCTGAGGTTGGTGTTTTACAAACCCGATGTGCGGGCGTCGGCTTCGGTCCAGCCTTGATCTTCATCGACCACTTTGAGCTTGGCGGGCTGTTCAATTGCAGCGAAGATGACCAGTGACACAAAGCACGTAATCATAAAGCTGACGGCCAGCGGAAACGCCAGTTCAAACCCACCGCCCAGAATCAGACTCGCCAGCACCACCGGCAACGTCCCGGTCACGCCCGCTGCACCGATGTAATGGAACAACTGGGCCAGTGGGCCGCCGTGAATCGGCTCACGCCGGTTTGAACTGCGGGCTGTCAATGCGCCCAAAGTGAGAGCAAAGGCCAGGCCAATGCCCAGTGCTAACGGTGCATTTTCCATAGTCGTCTATCCTAGAACAGCGTATAGATAAACGGCGCTGCCGGCCCAGCACTGCCGAGAATGATCAATACAGCAAACACCAGCAGGACGACGATCATGGGAATGATCCAGTACAGTTTGCGTGCCCACAGGAATTGGAGTAATTCACCGAGGACACCGAGTTGTGCCAGGAAACCACGCATAATATCTTCTCTCTTTACTCCGGTTTACGAACGAGAATATTCTCCATGACGAGCAGATCAATGTGACTGTTGTTAAACGTATTAAAGGCCTCCAGCGGGGTCGTCACAATCGGTTCTCCCCGCAGGTTAAAGGACGTGTTCAAGACGACCGGCACGCCGGTAGCCTCGCCAAACTTGCTGACGACATCATAGTAGCGCGGGTTGGTTTCGCGGTCAATTGCCTGCAAGCGCCCGGTGCCTTCATGACAGACGGCCTGAATTTTATCCTGTTTGTCGCCCTTGATGGGGCTGACGATCAGCATATAACGCGGCATTTCGTGCTTCGCCACGTCCGGGTATTCAAAATATTCCGGCGAACGTTCCCGCAGGATAACGGGTGCAAACGGGCGGAACGGTTCGCGGAACTTGATTTTAGTGTTGACGATCTCTTTCATCTCGGCGCCGCGCGGGTCGGCCAGAATGCTGCGATTGCCCAGCGCCCGCGGCCCCCACTCGAAGCGGCCCTGATAAAAGCCGACGACTTTCTTATCGAGCATGGCATCGACGACCGTATCAAGCAGCTTGTCTTCGCGGTCCTCAAATGATTCGTACTTAATGCCCCGGCTGTCCATTGCCGACTTGATTTCGCCCATGCTGAATGATTGGCCCCAGTAAGCGTGGGGCATGACCCAGTTGCGGGGCTTGTTCAGCACCATATGATAGGCCCACAGCGCGGCCCCCAACGACCCACCATCATCACCGGCGGCGGGTTGGATATAGATTTCTTCGAAAGGCGTCTCTTGCAGCAAGCGCCAGTTGGCTTTGGTGTTTAGCGCCACACCGCCCGACATCACCAGCTTGTTCAAACCGGTCTTCTGGTGCAAGTGTTTCGCGATGTCGATCAGCGTTTCTTCCAGGACAAACTGCACGCTGGCGGCTATGTCGGCGTACATTTGATTCTGCTTGGCACCTGCCGGGTCCTGCTGGGAGGTTATCGGGTCAGTGCGTTGGGTGAAGAATTCGTCATCCGCACCGCGTGGTGGGCCAAACAATTCAACGAATTTGTTGTTAAAGCTGTGTTCGGTCGAATGCTGATAGCTGAAGTAATCGAGGTTTAGGTGAAAACTGCCATCGCCGTGTCGCCGGAAGACTTTTTCAATCTTATCGACGTAGTTGGGTTCGCCATAGGGGGCCATCCCCATCACCTTGTACTCGCCGTTATTCACCCGGAAACCCAGATACGCGGTAAATGCTGAGTACAGGAGACCCAGTGAATGCGGGAAACGCTGCTCCTCGAACAAGGTAATATCGTTCTGGGCACTCCCCGAACCATCGGCCCAGGCACTGGTGGCCTTGCCGAGCGTGGTGGTGGTCCATTCACCAACGCCGTCGACGGTGAGCACCGCCGCCTCTTTAAATGGACTGGCAAAAAACGCGCTGGCCGCATGGCTCATATGATGGTCACAGAACAGGACTTTATCCAGCCCAACGCCCAGTTCGCGCACAATCGCGCTTTTGACCCACAGCTTTTCTTTCAACCAGCTGACCATCGCCTCGCGCCAGACGCCACTGGATTGCGGAAAGGTGTTCAGCGTGGTGAGCAGAATGCGCTCGAACTTCATCAACGGTTTTTCGTAGAACACGACATATTCCAGATCATCGGCGGTGATGCCTGCCTGTTTTAAGCAGAATTCAATTGCCAACTTAGGGAAGCCGTTGTCATGTTTCTTGCGGGTGAACCGTTCTTCCATCGCCGCTGCGACCAGTTCGCCGTTGTGAATCAAGGCGGCGGCGGAGTCGTGATAGTAGGCCGATATGCCGAGAATGTGCATGGTTTAGCCCTGCTTCTTTGCTTCGTCAAGGGTATGAATGAGGGTATCTCGTTCCACCCAGGTGGAGTCACCTGCTGGTAGGTCGCGGCGTAAAGGGTCGGTGAGCAGCCGTGACCCGATACCAAATGGGACGAGAATGGTAAAATAAAAGATCAGAGCGATTAAACGGCCCTGAGCATCACCAATTACACTGGTAATGACCAACAGCCGTGCCCAGGCTAACTGAAATAAGGTGCCCAATACCTTCCCTCCTGATTGAGTGGTGTTTGACCGTGTAACCTTTGCAGACACGCTCAATGGCGCGATTGCCGTGTATTGACCATGAGAATAACGCGGATATGCGATGGTGATGGAGCCTGGGATGTAATATTGCAGCAAGCATAGAGCGCATTAAGAATTTTTTTGAGTAACAAACAAGGCAACGCTCCTATAATATCAGCGTAAACCTTTCAGCGCCATTAAATTTCTGGGCAAATTCCTATCCGTTATTATGAGATGATTGAGGCAGAATTGGCATAATGATCGACCCTGAAGCGCCAGTCGATATGACACTCGAAGAAGCTAAAGCCTATCTTGAGGGTATTGGTCTTGTGGTGGCATTAATGAAATCAACAGGGGATATTCGAATTCGTGGTGCAACGGCGAAAGGATTGGTTGGGAAATCTCAAGTCGAAATTCTCATAAACCCTTTTGGTATTTTCTTCGATGAACAAATGTGGATTGCGGAGTTTAGCCACCCATTTCCAATAATCAACGCGAGTCCGCATTTGAAACCCGTTATTTGTGCAGTAGAAAATTTTTTCAAGTTAAGCGGACATAGGGAACAGAGTTATCAGGAAATTGTGATGGCGCTGGGAATACTTCACGGATATGGGATAACAGCGGTAGTAGACGCAGACTTGGCTAAACCCAGTATTCTGACAGCATCAACATCGCAATCTAAGGTCGAAAATCGCTACACCTTCATGCTGGAAAACGCATATCTCGCCCAGCAAACACCTGAGTATCGCATCTACCCACAGGCGGGGCAGTGGGGGGTGCAATCGCTGCTTGATGAACAATCATCGCCGAAAATTGTGCCTGATGTTGAGCAGGCGGCCCGGCTCGTGGTGACGTTATGTGGACGCAAGTTTCGACCTTAACCGCTTAAGCCCTTCACTCGCATCAAGTCTTCCAGTGCATTGATGACCGCGCTCTGGGTATAGACGACGCGCACAAAGACCGTAATCCGCACCAGTTCGCAGATCGCCTTGCGCAGCGCGTTGCCCTCATCAACGTACTGGTCCAGCCAGGCATAGAGTTCGGCCTCAGTGGGCTGCTCTGGTGCTAACAGCAACG
Source organism: Phototrophicaceae bacterium (assembly GCA_965223835.1). GTDB lineage: Bacteria > Chloroflexota > Anaerolineae > Aggregatilineales > Phototrophicaceae > CAVYXZ01. The sequence continues at coordinate 273,713 of OZ245022.1, read as the reverse complement.
GATTCCCTTTTTCATCTCGCGCGTCTTTCCCACCGGTAAAGTTGACCATGATCCGCTTGCCGCCAGCGGCATCAACCACCGCGGCGAACAGATCGGCAGCGTGCATCCGGTGGGGCGAGATCGTCACGTCGCCGGGGTGCGACACATTCTCGAAGGTCACGGTCAGCGTGGACATGTCCTGCGCGAAAAGCATGATGTAACGCCGCATCCGGTTGGCGTTTTTAATCATCTCCTGATAGTGCGCCTGGATGGCCGCTTGATTATGGGTGACGATGTAGGGGACGAAAATCGGATAGCCTTCTTCGGAGTGCAGCGGAATGACATCTTTCTGGTGATTGCCATCCGAAAAGAAAATGATGGAGGGTTGATCGATTTTAAATTCATCAACCGCGATTTCCAGGCTGGTAACACCGCCAAAAGTGCGTGGCGAGACCTCGAAAATTTTGATGCGGGCGGCATCACGGGCGGTCATTTCCAGCTTGTGGTCAATGTCATAATCATATTCGCGTCCATGTGTATCGGGATGAACCTGGGGATCATACAGGAAGATACCCTGCTCGGTAATCCAGTCATTGATTTTGTCCCGTTCTTCGTTCCGTACCAGGTCGCCTTTTGAATCGACAATGTTGCTCGCACCCCCGGAGAACACAACCGCTTTGCTGGCTTCGTCTGGCGTTGAGGCTAACTTCCAATGGCTCATCACACACCCGCTTTGTGAAATTCTCTATTGTTCGCTATCATTCTAAGCATACTCAATTCCATCCCAATCGACAAAAGCCGGACGGCGAAGGGAAACACCATGCCGGTTACAGTAGCGCAATTAGACGATCAACCCATCATTGTGGCGACGTTTACCGGGTTTGTGGATTTGCCAACCGTGCAGGCGATGTTCCGGCGGAGTGCTGAGTTTAAGGCCCAACTGGGAACACCGCTTTACCGCATCTCGGACGTGACCAATGTCAGCACATCGTTGCAAGAATTGCTCCAAATTGTTAGTGAGGCCAGCCAGAACATACCGGGGTCGTCAATGGACCCTGAGATCAAGGGCATGTTTGTGGGCACCAATAAATGGGTGGGATTGTTCCAGAGCACGATGAATGATGTTGAATTTGGCAACATCAGTATTCCGGCCTTCACCAGCCATGAAGACGCGTTGAATTATATTAAACGCCAACGTGCGCAGGCTGCAGCAGACGATTAATTTGGCAGGGCGCATCACCCGGATACGCCCTTAACCGTCATTTAGGGTTTTTCGCTGACCGGCTCTCTGACCTCAAGTATTCCTCTTACAGCGGCGTTACGGTGATCGTGTAATGGATAGTGTAACAACCGTCGGGGCAGGTGCTGCGGTCACTGTGGCTGCCAGAACCCCAGTTACTGGCGGTATTAAAGGTCTTATTGACTGACCCCATATCATCATCACCCCCGGTAAAGCCGCCGTCTTCCTCGGTGCCATTAACGAAAACGGTTAGATTCTGGCCTTCTTCCAACGTGACTGTGAGTGTTTTGTTGATCGCGTGGGAGCGCCCGCTGTTGGTACTTTGCGTGCCGCTGTTGGGGAACCGCGCCGTTCGTCCATTGACGTTAAATTCCAGTCGCATTTCGCCCGCGCCGTTTTCCGCATCATCGTGGACAGTCACTCGCGTAAAATTAACCGAGACACGCGCACGTTGGACCGGTGCCGGACGTACCGTGATGTTCTTGCTGGAATTATTGTTCCCTTCGTTAATTTCGCTGACGTTGTTGAAGATGTCGACGGCGGCAACCGTCTGGAAGCTGCCCGCATCCCGATAGGCGAAATCGAAGACAATTTGCTGGGATTGGCCGGGGTCCAGACTGGCAATTCGTGTGGTCAGGCCACTGGTATTGCTCGGCGTGGGTCGCCAGCGCACGACAAAATTGCGGGCAGTGGTGCCCCCATGATTGCGCACGGTGATGACAGTGCGGGTATTATTGGTGGCAATCGGCGAGCGTGGATTCAGTGTGAAGCCGGTAATGACCAGATCAGCCGGATCAGGCACGGGGGTTGGCTTGAAGAGGCGAACGACTTCGGTCAGTTCGGTGCCATCGGCATAAGTCAGATTCAAGTTGGTACTGATGGTGTTTCCCGTAACCCCGCTGACGTTCAACACCAGCAGATCATCGCTGGCTGCATTCACCGGAACATTCTGGTTGGCGATACGGGCAGTTGGCGTTTCATCTTCGGGGCGCAATTGACTGCCCCATACTTCGATCTCCTGCGTTTCACCCACATTGATCGTATCAGGTACGATTGCCAGTATACGCGGGGCCGAGATCGTTTTGTCCAACTGCTGGCGCAACCCAATGCCGGTGGAGGTCATCACGAACACGCGCACGTTGGGCACAAAAATCAGACTGGCGAACACAGCTACATAGGCCAGCATGAAGATCAGTGCCAGGGCGGTGAGTAGCTTAATCCCCGAAATCTTGCGAGTAAACAACAGCCATACGAAGATCAGCAGCCCGATGCCTAACATGATGATCGACACGATGACGATGATATTTGATGCTGCGCGGTCCAGGACGAAGACCACCGTTTCGCCGCCGACGATAATGACATCCTGCAAGTCCTGGCGGAGTTCATCGCTCAAGCGGCGTACCTGCAAGCTGGCCTCATTGATGACCTCTTTGGCTTCGTCGCTGATGAGTTCGATGTCTTCTTGCAACTGGTCGTTGACCCGGCCCAGCACCGTTTCCAGTTCGAGGATTTTGCTGCGGGTGGCGGCGTCCAGGCTGTCAATGGTGACGTTGAGGTTATCCTGATAGGTTTCGGAGATTTCGTCCAGCATTCCGGCGAGGCTGTCTTCCAGCGCCTCAAGTACTTCTTGCACTTCGCCACTGGCAAGCTGAATCGCCTCCTGTAGCTCGCGCACCGTGTTCGCGCCCAGACTCAAAAAATCACCAATCGTTTGGAGCAGTTGTGCCTCGGCAGGTGATGGTTGCAGGCCGAACTGACCGGTGATGAGAACGAGAACGAGTAGTGCATGGACAAGTAGTCGTGGCGCACGACCCGTTAGATAATAATGAATCGCCATCGTTGCCCCCTATATTACAAACTGTCCTTTCACTATAGGGGAAGCCGACGCACTGTCCACCACCCGTTTGTGGGGAGTTAGTCAACGTTTCCAGAATAATGCTTGTTTTTTTGATAGACAGTGGGCACAACATCATGGTCATCAGGGTTCAATATGTGCAAGAATCATGCGATCTATCGATAATTCGAGCAAAATGCGGCGAATCCGAATTATTTGTGAAAAATCTGAATTCGGTTCGTAATATTTACCGGAATCGTTATAGTGAAAGTAATCAAAAAAGATGTGCTATGCCAGTGCATTAGCGATAGATGATTTTTGTCACGACATCGAGAATCGTAGGGATTTTGTTAATTGCGGGCAGCCTGAAACAGTTCCATCTATTCGACTAGAATTGCTTGAAGAGGAGTTGTTGTATGTCTGAACAGACGTTGTTGATGCCGGTCCCCAGGGATATGACCTTTACAGCGGATGAACTGGTCACGTTACCTGCTTCAGCCCTCATTGTGATTACCGATCATTCGCTGCTGTTTGAGGCGCAAACGGCACAGCAAGGGCTGGCGCAATTTGCTGGCCTGGATTGGCCGATTGTTGCTGGGCAGGATTACGAAAACACGGGCCTGTTGCTGGAGATCGAAGCCAGCATTCCCCAGGCTGAGGGTTATCAACTGGTGGTGCGAGATGGGCGCATCCTGATTCGTGGTGCCGATGCTGCCGGGGTGTTTTACGGCGTGTGTACGCTGCGGCAGATGCTTCAGCAGCATCAAGCCACACTGCCCGCTGTGCGTATCAACGACTCGCCGGATTTCCCGGCACGGGGCATCATGCTCGATATTAGCCGGGACAAAGTGCCAACGCTGGCAACCGTGCTCGACTTGATTGAACGCCTGGCATTTTTGAAGATCAACCAGGTGCAACTTTATATGGAACATACCTTCGCCTATCAGAAGCATCCTGAAGTCTGGGCTGAGGCATCACCGTTTACCGGTCAGGAAGTGCTGGAACTGAATGCCTTCTGTCGGCAGCGGCATGTCGAACTGGTGCCCAATCTGAACAGCCTGGGGCATATGGAACGCTGGCTGAAGTTTGACCGCTACAATCATCTGGCAGAAACGCCCGATGGTTTTGATGCACCCTGGCGCAAAAACAGTCCGCCCAGCTCACTCAACCCAATTGACCCTGGTAGCATTGAACTGGTGGGCGAACTCTATGATGATTTGCTGCCGCATTTCACAAGTAAGAAACTCAATGTGGGTGGTGATGAACCCTGGGAACTGGGCATGGGCCAGAGCGCGGCGGAAAAGGAGCGCGTTGGTGAGGGACGTTTGTACCTGAATTATCTGCTCAAATTATATGAACAGGTGACGTTGCGTGGTAAGCAGATGATGTTCTGGGATGACATTATCGTCAAATATCCCGATCTCGTGCCGGAACTGCCCTATGATGTGATCGTGATGGTGTGGGGCTATGAGGCTGACCATCCGTTTGCGGAGCGCTGCGGCCTGTTTGCGAATTCCAGCCTGCCGTTTTATGTCTGTGCCGGGACCTCAAGTTGGAACAGCTTCGCTGGTCGCACCGATAACGTGATCGCCAACCTGCGGAGTGCTGCTATCAATGGCTTGAACAACGGCAGTATCGGGTTTTTGATTACGGACTGGGGCGATCATGGGCACTGGCAACAAAATGTCATGAGTTACCTGGGTTTCGCCTATGGCGCGGCCATCAGTTGGGGACAGGAAAACAATCACGATCTGGATGTGCCCGCGCTGCTGAACCAGTTCGTCTTCGAAGATGTTGCTGGTGTAATGGGACAGTTGGTTTATGACCTGGGTAACATCTATCAGATTCCGGGTCATAATCGCTTTAATGGGCATGTGCTCGTCGATATTCTGCGGGCGGATGGCGCTGAGATCGTGCGCCAACGTGAGATGCTGGACCAATTGCGACGCGACGGCGAACGACCCTACGAGACCATCACCCGGCTGCGGGCAGATGCTGGGATGGATGGTGCGGCGGCGACGGGACCCAATGCCAGTTTGATTAAGGAACTGCTGGCGCATCGCCTGTTGCATGGGGTGGTGGTAGCCGATGCCGATTCGTTCCGGCAAGCGTTGGCGCGAGTGGACACAATCATGGCGACACTCGATCAAGCCGAGATGCAACGCCCAGATGCTGACCTTATCAAAGCGGAGTATAGGCTGGCAGCGGACTTTATTCGCCATAGCGCCAAACGGGGATTGTTCCTGCAAGGTGAAGGGGAAGCGACTGCCGCTGAACTGCGCAGCGAACTCGAAGGTTTGATCGCCCGTTATCGGGAAAACTGGCTGGCCCGCAATCGACCCGGCGGCCTCAATGATAGCGCTTCTCGCTTCAACGTCGCAATGGAGTCGTATCGGTAAGTCAATGGAGGCCTCTCGCGTGAGTTGGCCTCTCTCCAAATTGGCTGAGTGCAGATAATAATGCGCACCATTTTAGGGTTCATTTTCGTTGCGGTCATTTTCCTGGTTGTTGGTTGGTTCGCTTTTGGAAGTTTTTTGACTGGGGACTCCTGCACTGGAACTGGGTCAGGGCGGTATTGGTATACTCGACTGTGCAGCGACGAATTTGAATTCTATTTGGCAGCAATTTCATGTGTGCATCTAGCCGTGTTACTGGTTCTACTTAACATTGCTGTGAAGCCTCGGCAACGTTCAGCGATCCAGTATGGAGCATATATTTTGTTCATTGTTTATCTTTATTTTGTTATTTTCGGCGGAGCATCCATTTGGTATTCGCCGTTTTTTACGGAACAACACCCCCCACCGGGTGTGAATCCTAAATGTTATGAATGTCCGCCTGCAACTGAAACAAAGGCAAGTGATGAATTACTCTCTTCGTCCAGCAACTACCGCTGACCATGATTTTCTCTGTGATCTTGGTCGCATCACGATGCGTGAGTATGTCGAGCAAACGTGGGGCGCTTGGGATGAAGCGTTGTATCGGGAGCAATTTGATGCCACCTTCGACCCGGCAGCACAGCAGATTATCGTGGTGGATGGAACGGCTGCCGGTGTCGTCTGGGTCAGGCACTTCCCGGATTATGATTACCTGAACCGCATCTACATATTGCCTGAATTTCAAAATCGCGGCATCGGCACCGCGGTTCTCAAGCAATTGATCGAATCAGCGAACGCCAACGACAGGCCGCTGGAACTGCGTGTCCTCAAGTCGAATCCGCGGGCACAGCAACTTTATGAACGCCTCGGCTTTACGGTCTATGTCAGCATCGAGCATCATCACATGCTGCGCTGTTCACCCTCGCAGGCAGATGATTCAGGCTGATGGTGAATTTTCGTATTCCGCCCGCAGGATCGCGTACAGGTCAATGTCATGGAATGCCTCACCGATGCGACGACCCTGACGTAAGCAGCCTTCATGGATCATGCCCAGTTTTTGCAGTATGCGAATCGACGCTTGATTATCGCTGAAAACGATGGCGCTGATACGATTCAGATTCATCGTCTCGAAGCCATGTTGTAGCACGCAGCGTGCCGCCTCGGTCATCAGGCGCTGGCCCCAGTAATCCCGGTTCAGCGCGTAACTGATCTCGGCGCGGGCATCATGCGCATCGTAGTTGGTGAGTTCGCACCGCCCAATCAGTTTGCTATCAGCCTTATGCTCTAATCCCCACCACAGCAGTCCTCGGTCATAGCCAGCGATTAATTCTAAGAAGTCGGCATGCGCCGCCGCTTCGGATTCATACGGCTCCCACATGCCTGGACCAGATACTAGTGGATCCTGAGCATATTCAAAATAATCGGCGAAATCGCTCGTGCGCAGTGGACGCAACCGCAGGCATTCGGTTTCCAGAAGTTGCATTGCCGGTTTCCTTTGCGGTTTAATCAACCCAAAGCATACAACAAGAAGCAAAAGGTTTACAAAAATGGCACACTTTAAGGTAATTGCCCATCGGGGCGCATCGGCCTATGCGCCGGATAACAGCACCGCCGCGTTTGATCTGGCGATTGAGCAGGGTGCGCCGTTGATCGAAACGGATGTCCAGATGACCGCTGATGGGGTGCTGGTGCTGGTGCATGATTGGCTGGTGTCGAGCCGTTTGGTACTGGATGTCACGCTGGCTGAATTACGTGTGCTGGTGCCACATGTGCTGACCGTTGGCGAGGCTCTGCACGAATTCGGGGCGAGGATTCCGTTTTGCTGGGAGGTTAAACAGCCGGGGATTGAAGTCGCGCTGGTCACAACCGTGCGCAATGGCGTGCCGGATGCCATCTGGGAACAGACTGAATTCACGTCGTTCTTTCCCACAGCGGCGGTCGCCTGTCACCGGGCTGCGCCGGGCACGATGGTCGGTTGGCTGACTCGTGATTACACTGAAGCGGCCATTGATGCGGTCCACGCCGCCGGACTGCCGCAGTATTGTCCGCAGGCCAGCGAGATTCTGGCAAACCCGACCCTTGTACACTATGCGCGTGATAAGGGGCTACAGGTTCGCGCCTGGGACATGCGTGACCCCGCCTGGACGCCCCAGCTGGCTGAACTTGGCGTGTATGGCGCGACGGTCAATTGGCCGGATAGGGCGTTGGCGGCATTACGGGGCGGGTGAGATCTATCGCCTTAATATGGTGTGGGAGCGTCTCAGACACTCCCAACATAAGTTGCGCAATTGCGTAGCGACGCGTCTTAGACCTGTCCACACGCTGCGCACATGATATTAGCCTTATGAGGCAATCACTGTTGCTCAAGCGGCGTGCGCAAGGCGGCAATCTCGTCCTCGATCAGCCGCAGAATGAGTTCGTCGAGTTGTTCAACCGTGAAATCCGCCGGGTCATCACCCGCTTCGAGATCAGGTCGATCATCCCCCGGTGTTCCGGGTTGGACGCCTGGCACTTGCGGATTACTGTCGTCATAGGTCAGGAACAGGAATTGGCCGAAGGTGAGCTGGCTGATCTGGCGAAAAATGTACTCGCCCAGTTGATCGAGGCCGCTGGATGCCAATGTATACACCTTGATTCCTTCGCGCAGCGCTTCGAGTGCGGTGACATCGTAACGATGTTGATCGCGGAAGTGGGGCGCGGCATCGGCGATCAGGAAGACCAGTTTAATCGCGTCATCCCGCCAAGTCACGTTGTTGACCGTTGTGTCGAACGCCCGGTTGAGCGATTCGGGATAATCGCCACCGCCATCCGCCCGCAGGCGGCTGAGATTAATCTGGAAGGCGCTGACATCCGACGTGAAATCCACCACCTGTAACTCGTAGGCGTCCCCGGCATCCCGGTAAGTGACAAAACTATAGTTTGTAGCGGCGTCTAATTCAGCGACTTGCTCGGAGATGCGCAGCACGTTGGTTTGCAGTTCATAGATTTCGTCGGCCATGCTACCGGTCGAGTCGATCAGGAATAACACATCAAGTTTGGGCGCTTGCCGGGCGGTCGCGGTTGTGATGGGCAGCGTCACGCGCCACATTGGGCCGTCGCGCAGGTCCAGCGTGAAGGTTACGGCAGTGTCGGCATAAGTTACGATGACCTGAAACACCGTCGAAGCACGAGTTTCAGCGGTCGCATTGGGGAAAAACAGCGTGCGACCATCGGCATAGGTTCTCGCCTGCCACACCAGCTTGTCCGCCGCGAACAACCGCACGATTGCATTCGCTACCGGGAAACCGGCGCTATCGGTGACGGTGATGATCTGGCGTATGGTGACATCAACATCAGTGTTGAAACCGGGATAGCGTTGCTGAAAATTGCGGCGATAGAGCAGATAATCGTCGAAATTGGTGTTGTCATTAATGCTGCCCGCATTCAGCGGTTCCAGGTCTGGCAGTTGCACGGGCTGAGTCGGCAGTGGGGCTACGCTGGTCAGTGCCTGTAGCGTAGCAAAAGAGGGGAACAAATGTTGAAGAGCAGTCGCTGTCAGAGCAATCTCATCAGGTGCAATCGTCTGTATACCGCCACCTTGACTATCAGCAAGGGCTGTTGGTTGGAGTAAGTTGCCCAGTGCGGTGGCGGTCAGAGCAACAGCATTGACCTCGATCGTTGGCAAAGCAGTTGCTGTAACTATTGGCGGTTGCAACGTTGGGATAACTTCGCCGCCAATAACGCGTGCGGTTGCCGTCATCTCGCCGACGATGGGGACGCCAATATCTGGCAGGGGTGTCAGGGTAGGGCCAATCAACGGCGTAATGTTAGGATCGCGTGTCGCGGTGCCGCCCTCCATACCCGCGACGCTGGTTACGATGATTCCTGCGGGTGAACTGATCGGTGTAGCCGATGGCAGCGGTGAAGGCGTAAAAGTGAGTGACGGTTGGGAGGAGATGGTTGATGGTGGCACGGTGGACGATGGTGGCGGCATAGAAGACGGTGACTGGATAATGCGTTCAACGGTCTGGGTCGCAGATATATAACCGACAGTCGTGGCGTTCATGGCGCTAATACTGGTCGCGGTTAGTTGGCTTTCGAGTTCCAGTAAAGGGATTCCCTCAGCACTAAATAGGAGACTCAATGAAATAACGCTAATGATGGCTAATGCGAGCGCTGCCGCAGTCAACCGCAATACCAGACGAAAACGGCGACGATTTTGACGCGGGTGCGTATCAAGTTGGCTCCACACGGCGGACTGGGCATCAGCAACGGTGTGGTCGGCAAAATTGATCTGCTCGGCGGTCCGGGCGATTTGCAACAGGTCGCGCAGGCGGTCCGCATCATCCGGGTAATCCTGCAAAATCTGATCGAGCGGTCCGCCGTGTCTCAGCCGCTCAATGCAAACATCCAGCGCGTCAATCAAACGGCGATCATCACGCATGACTGGCTCCTTTCAACAGCATGGCCCGCAGGTTATCCAGCGCACGAAATTGTAGCGACTTGATGGCACTGACGCTTTTGCCCATGATGTCGGCGGTTTCTTGTAATGACAGATGCTGTCCGAAGCGCAACACGATCACCTCTTGGTGGTCTGGGTTGAGGGTCTGCACGGCCTGGCGTACATGTTCAACATCCAGCGCGGTACTTAACGCCGCTTCTGGGTTCGGTTGGGTGGGGTCGGGCATCCATTCCTCCAATGCAATCGTCTTGATTCTGGCATTGCGACCAAACGCGCGCCCAATCTCATGCCGGGCGACTTGAAACAGCCAGCCCCGGAGCGAACGGTGGGGGGCACTGCGCGTGCCGACGACCCGCAGCAACTTGACGAAAACCTCGGCAACGATGTCCTCAGCCAGCCGGGCGTCGCCAACTTTCAGCCGCGTGTAATTGTATAGCGCCGGGAAGTAGCGTTCATAAACGGCTTGTACGCTATCGGGTGTGTCATCCTGCAAGCCCCGGAGCATCGCGTCGTCATTGGTCAGGTCGGGCAGTACAATCAGGAGCATGGCGATTTCCTGTTATGGTTGGTCATGAGTGAAGAGCACATTGGGGACAAAAGGTTGCGGTTTTGGTGAGAAATGAATGATGTACTGAGTGTTGGGTACAGAGTCTGATAATTTTCTCAAACAACATTTCCAATCATCGCACGGTAGTTGACAGCGTCGCGAATTCTCCATAGAATAACATCAGTTCTGGCGTGACCTAACTTGATGGGGTTGCCCCAAACTTCCCGTTTTGTGAGTCCTGGAGTCTCCATGTTCCGTATCAGCAACATCCACTAACACGTTCATTGCGTGCCCGGTTGCTGATGCTGTGCCTGACTCCGCAGCGTTTACTCGCTGTTTGAATCAAGAATAATCTGAATGCACTTCAACGTCACTCTGGGTATTGCCAGGTGGCGTTTTTGATTCAGTCGCCAGTCATCAGCCTTTTTCATCACAAAAGCGGTAGCGTTGAAGATCGGTTCAAACCGATGTGCAAACAGAAGGACTCCTGACATGTACTCACTTTTAGTCGAAAATATCAGCAAAACCTATGGTATTCACGCCATCCTGAACAGCATCTCGCTCGTCATCAACGCCGGGCAGCGGGTTGGATTGGTCGGCGCGAACGGCGTCGGTAAATCAACCCTCTTGAAAATCATTGCCGGTGAGGTCGAAGCCGATAGCGGTGCGATCTTGCTGCCGAACGGCTATGAACTGGGCTATCTGCCGCAGACGCCGACGGACTATCCTGGACAGACACTGGCTGACTTAATCACAGCGGCGCAGCGGCGGTTGATCGAACTGGAAAGCCGAATGCGTAGGCTGGAACAGCAGATGACCGTCTTCGAAGACGGGGCACTGGATGCGGTGATGGCTGAATATGGCGACGCCAGCGAACAGTTTGAGCGCTATGGCGGCTATGAAATGGCCTATCGCGTGGATACGGTGCTTGATGGCCTCGGCGTGGGCCACATTCCGCGTGAGCGTCAGTTTGTCACGCTGTCGGGTGGTGAGAAAGCCCGCGTCGGTCTGGCATTGTTGTTGTTGCAAGCGCCGGATGTGCTACTGCTGGATGAGCCGACTAATCATCTGGATTTTGCCAGCTTGACCTGGTTGGAGACGTATCTCCAAAGTTATCGGGGCGCAGTTCTGAGCGTCTCACACGACCGGCAGTTTCTCAATCGCACGGTGATGGTCATCGTTGAGATCAACGAGCATACACGCCAGGCAAAACACTACACCGGCGATTATGATGCCTACTTGCGTGCCCGTGCGTTGGAACGGCGCAAATGGGAAGTCGATTATGCCCGGCAACAGGACGAGATCAAAGAACTGCACATCGCCATCAAGGAGACCGCCCGGCGCAATGCCAATTATCGTGCGCCACGTGATGGTGACAAATTCATAAAGTTCGCCAAGAAAAGCCAGCACGAGGCGACCGTCGCCAAACGCATTCATTCGGCTGAGGAACGGCTCAAGCGCATCGAAGTTGATCCGATTCCGCGTCCCCCACAGGAACTGCGTTTCAATGCTGATTTTGATCCCCGCACGTTGCAAGGAGGCACCCCGCTGTATGTTTCACGTCTGAGCAAGGCCTTCGGCAATCAGGTCGTTGTTAACGACGTCAGCTTTACCCTCACGCCAACCAGTCGGGTAGTGCTGGTGGGGCCGAACGGCGCGGGCAAGTCGACGTTGTTGAAGATGCTGGTCGGTCTGGAAGCATCGGATAGCGGTGAGGTTTATCGCAATCCAGCGGCGACTATTGGCTATCTGGCCCAGGAAGACACCGCCCTGGAACCCGCTGCGACGGTGCTGGATGCCTATCGTCAGGGGCTGGAGGGCACGGAGCAGGTTCACAAGGCTACTCTTATTCACCTGGGGTTGTTCCGCTACGATGAACTGGATAAGCACGTCGGACAGCTCAGCAGCGGCCAACGGCGTAAATTGCAGATCGCCCGTTTGATTGCGCAGGGGACCAATCTACTGATTCTTGATGAGCCGACCAATTTCGTCAGCTTCGATGTGCTGGAAGAACTTGAAAGCGCGTTACAGGCGTTTCCCGGCCCGGTAATCGCTGCCTCACATGACCGTCGTTTTTTGCAGCAATTCAACGGCGACATCTGGGAACTGCGGGCTGGTCAGCTTGTTGACCGACCGGCGCAATATTCAGATTGGGTGGCGACGGTGGTTGCACCACAGGAAGCGGTGGGTTCTGGTGAATGATCGCGCTATACTTGTGCAGAATCTGAGCAAGCATTCAGGGAGTAATGGTGGCCGAGTCGTTGACTATTCGCCCAGGAACTGCTGCGGATTCGTTCGCAGCCATGACTGTTTTTCGCCACGCCATCACGCACTTTGCGCGGCAATGGGGGCTGATCGCACCATCCTCGCCAAATCCGAATCAAGCCGACCTTGATGCGTCCTGGAGTCGGATGGAATCGCTTTATGCTTTTCTGGCCGAACATGCCGACCAATGGTGGCTGGCCGAACAGCATGGGCAGATGGTGGGCTATGCCCGGTCGATCTTTTGCGATGGCGTGCGCGAACTCACTGAATTTTTTGTACGTCCCCAGGCTCAGGCAGCAGGGGTGGGACGGCAATTGCTCACCCGTGCCTTGCCGCAGGATGATGCACGGCAGCGAGTGATTATCGCGACATTAGACCCCGGTGCACAAACGCTCTACTTGCAATCAAACGTATACCCGCGTTTTCCGCTACGCAGTTTTGAACGCGCCCCGGAAGCGCCCCGGGTAGAAACTGATCTGGAAATTGTACCGGCCAGCGCCACCAGCGAAATACTGGATAAAATCGCGGCCATCGACGGTGCAGTTCTTGGCTACCGGCGCGACAGTATTCACCGCTGGTTGCTGTCAACCCGGCAAGGATTCCTGTATCATCGGCAACAGCAGGTGGTTGGCTTCGGTTATGTCGGCAATCATAGTGGGCCATTTGCGGTGCTGGATGCTACTGATTTTCCAGCAATCCTGGCACATGCCGAAACCAATGCCGCCGAGCAGGAAATTGAAGCGTTCCGAATCGTTGTGCCGATGATTAACCCAACGGTGATCGCATACCTGCACAGCCGCCGCTACTGGATGGACCGGTTTGTCGCTGAGGTGATGATGGACACGCCGTTTGGTCAGTTTGACCACTATGTCGCCACGTCACCTATGTTCTTTTTATAGCAGAATTGAGGAGAAAATATGACTGTAACCCCTTTTACGGTTGCCAATGACCGGTTATCTGACCCGGACGCGCTGCGGGCGCAGATGGTCGATGCCGGTTATCTGTTTTTGAAACAGGTCGCACCGCAAGACGAATTGCTCAATCTGCGGCGAGATATTTTGGAATTGTGCGCCGCCGCCGGTTGGCTGGACGCCGCTGCCGATCTCATGGAGGGCATCTGGAGCGGAGCCGGGCCGCACACCGAAGGCAACCCGGAATACATGGCAGTCTACCGCGATGTGATCCACCTGGATCGCTTCAAGCGCATCCCCGAACATCCCGATCTGGTGCGTCTAATCGAACCGCTGACCGGGCCACCCGTATTGACACATCGCCGCAAAATCGGGCGCATGACGTTTCCGCAAAACGTCGGGCAGACGATCATGGCGCATCAGGACTGGTACTACATTCGCGGTACGCCAGAGACGTATACGATATGGATGCCGCTGGGGGATTGTCGGATGGAACTGGGTGGCTTGATGCTGCTGGCCGGGTCGCATCAACATGGGTTTATCGACCACCGCAAGCTGCCCGACTTGAATGTGGCCTATGCGCTGGATGAAGATCAGTGGCCCACCGGCCTGGACTGGCACGCCAGCGATTTTGAACTGGGCGATGTGGTCATCTTCCACTCTTACACCATTCATAAAGCATTGCCCAACCGCACCGCCAACCGCCTGCGTCTGTCCATCGACAACCGTTATCAGCGCGACGGCACCGCCATCGAACCGGGGTCCATGGGCACGCATTATAATTTGTAGGTTACAGGACTGTTGTGGTTAGTATTCCTCGACGAATTGCGGATGCACCCACAAAAATTCTTGGCGCTTGTTCATCACGCGCACGAGGCCGCCGTAGCGAGAAGTAGTATCAAGAGATTTTAGTAGCGAATGAAATTCCCGAAGCACGGCTCCTTCAGCATAAATTTCGTCGCCTGGCTCAAGTGATATGTTGGCGCCTTCTGCCAACCAACTACTGAATTTCTCGCTACCACTTGCGGAAGCATTTATGAAATTTTTATTAAATTCAAGCTGATTTTGGATGTCTTTGTAAGTTGCCTCATCCAATGTTAGTTTGATACCTGATGCTGCTACCGGAAGAATTAGGCTTAAAGCGCTATTCAGTAATCCTAAGAGGCGGGCTGCCTTTACAAACCATTCAAATGTCACGTCTATATCATACACACCTTCAGTGCTATCAAGACCATTGAGAGCTGGCAACGGCAAACGAGAATGTTCGCACCATAGTGTAAGCTGAAACTGGGCACTGATCCATTCTTTCGGATTGATTCTATTTTGCTTCAGTCTTACTGGCTTCAATGTAAATAATCTCGGCCCTTCCTTTGCTTCGTCAATAAGCGCTTTCATCAAGCTACTATAGACGCGATCTAGGCGACTCAGTATTCGGCGTGTGCTGTTGTCTAGGCGGTCAAACCGTCCCATAGTTTTTGTGCTATGATCTGATATTTTGTGGATAACCTTCGCCAATTCTTGTTTGATGTCAGTGAATTCAGCAAATAGTTCTTTGGCAGAGACAGGCTGTGCTGAAGGCGCATTGTGAAGGAGACTATCAATATTTTGCCATTCGTTGCAAACTGCACAAGGATACTCGAGCCTTTTGCGCCGTTTACTCTCAATCAGTTTTTCGACTTCATACAAGCCTACTCCCGGTGAATTGTTTCCACAAGGATCGATACAAGGTACCATCACGTCGCAATGGAGACCTTCCCAGAAACTTTCAACCAAGTACTTAATTTCTTCTGTAAGCATGGCAAGGAAGCGTTCAGGATATGGGGCACGAACGGTAATCCGTATATCATTGCCGATATGTTCCAGCAGGGCACGACCGTTATAATCATCATCTAGCAGAAGGCCGCGCTGCCAATGAACACTATTATAAAAATTGTCTCTTCCAAGAGAATAACGATGAAGTCTAACGATCAATTGATAAAATAAACCTTCTGCTGACGCAGATTGCCCATTTTCGTCTACTATACGACATATCTGAATCTGTTTTGCATCTCCTAAATCTCCAGCTGATAACCATTTTATACGCAAATATTTTTCGGGGCGGGTGTCTGGAACTAGCTGGGCAATAAGGCTAGTGTATCGAAGGTGGTTCACGACTTCTCTCAGATTAACTGCTGTATCAATAATTCTTTTGGCCTCGTGCCAGAAGTTGATAAAGTCGGAGGCTTCTGTTGGTAACGTGACTTTGTAAGAAAGATCATAACGTTCCATCAGGCGGAGAAATAACGGATGTAGATGTGGAGGATAACGATCAGTTATTGGACGACTGGGATCATCCCATAGAGCACTTAAACGTGAGAAAGGCACAAGGCCACTGGCCTTACGTGTTTCTTCATCATCTAGAACAAAGCTGATCGCAGTAGCCAGCCAATCTGGTTTAAGCACTACGATGTCTCTTAGGGCAGGATCGTGTTCATAGTGGATGAGATGTCCGAGGCGATGAGAGATTGTGATAAACAGTTGCGCTTCCTCCTCATCCATTTCGTGCTTCTGACAGATATCAAAAACATTTTCCAGCAATAAATATGCCTGCTTTGTATCAGCCAAGGCTAATCGGACATCTTGCCAACGTTTGGGGACAGAACGGCCCACTTCGGGCAGATTAGATGCAACCTGAGCAATGGCTTGCTTAAGTTCTTCAATTCCTCGGCGTTGGTCTTTGTCATTAGGTTTACTATCAATGTGGAAAAAATCCAGAACCGTGTCGTCGCCAAATAGGTCCCTCAGTTCTTGACGATTGATGTCTGGTTGACGTTGCTTCGGACCTCCGTGAGTGGCAACAACCAATATCTTGGCGTCTGGCTCACGATGTTTTATCAATTGTATCCATTCTCGAACGAAGCCTTGCTGCGGACCTTCACGGGGCTTCCAGACCACCAAATAGACGGCGGGCGCGCTAAAAAACAATTGGTGTGTTGGACGATAGACGGGTTGACCTCCGAAATCCCAACCATTGAGTGTGATTTCAACTCCATTATTCTTATTGATTACCTGAACCTGTTTGATTTCGATCCCGTGGGTGGTTGGCAAACCTTCTACCCATGTATCTCCGCGCAAAGCGCCCAATAGACTACTCTTACCCACCTCACCTTCGCCCACAAGGATGAGTTTGGCTTCATTAAGAGTAATCTGGGCAGCCGCCTTTGCACGTAAATAGGCTCTGACTGCCTCAATACCTTGTTCGTACGCTACAGAAAGTTCGGGGTTGAGAGGATTATTTTGGACGTCGAGTTCTGCCAAATATTTATATTGATTTAGAGATGCGGGAAGATCTGTAAGGTGGTTATTGATGAGTCTCAGTTCTTGCAATTGTTTGAGATTGCTAAGTTGTTCAGGCAAGGCTGTTAGTTGATTTTCCTCAATGTCAAGTAGGCGCAAATGAGTGAGATTGCCGATAGACTCAGGTAAAGTTGTAAGTTGATTGGAAGAAAGATAAAGTGATCTAAGGTGGAAGAGATTACCAATAGACTCAGGTAAAGTTGTAAGTTGATTATCTGAGATGTCTAACTCCTCTAGTTGAGTGAGATTTCCAAACGATTCAGGTAGCCTCGATAGCTGGTTTGAAGAAATAACAAGCGATTTTAGCTGCGTAAAACTGCCTATCCATTCTGGTAATGTTGTGAGTTCAGTTCTGAATAAAATTAAAGCCTCCAATTTAGTGAGGCTCTGCAACGATGTAGGGAGTTGTACAAGACTCAAGAAGCCCAAACTAAGCTTTGTTGCCTTAGCTAGTAGAGCATCTGATATTAGTGCTTCAGCCTCATAATATGCTTCGTTAAATTCCATTTTTACCTCAAACAAATGAAAGCTGATATGATAATGTGGCCTCAGTTGGACTATACCAAATTAAGTGCACAATTATATTAACACTTTGTACCTTCCGCCAATTTTTCGGCCCACTGCATTTCGCGTTACACTACTCTTATGACTGAATTTGGTACTCCGCGTAATCGCTTCACCGACCTGCGCCAGTTGTCGCTCAAGTTGCGGCTGGCGGGTTTCACGGCGGACATCCTCGGCTGGGGATTCTATGAACCGGTATGGTGGCGCAACTACCTGCATGAGCATTCTTTCTTTGAGGTGTGTTATGCCTATGCGGGTCGAGGTCGCTTCCGCATCAATGGCGTGGACTATACGGTGCAGACCGGGGAGGTGTTCGTTGCCAAACCAGGTGAACCGCACGAAATTATTTCGTCCGAGGACGATCCGCTGGGTATTTACTTCTGGTCATATACGCTGGTGCCACCTGCCGACGCGCACCGTGACGATGATACAGCGCAATTGCTGCGGGCTTTCCTGAACGCCGATCAGTGGGTGAGTTTCGCCGCCCCTGCGCTTCAGACGACAATTGATTTACTCACACACGAAATCACTTACCGTGAGCCGGGCTATGGGCCGATCATCAATGGCCTCGTGACCAAGCTGCTGCTGGATACCGCGCGGGCGGTGACGCAATCGCCCTCCCTACCGGCTCCCATTCCCGATCGTGACCCGGCCAAATTGATCGTCGCCGATATTGTGCGCTATCTGCAGGATAATTATCAACGACCAGTACAATTACGCGAGGTCGCCGCGCAGGTCCATCTCAGCGAACGGCACACCAACCGGCTGTTTAAGCAGGTGATGGGGGAGCCGGTCAATGCTTATCTAACCCGTTATCGGCTGCAAGTTGCGGCGCAGTTGTTGCTCAATCGACAGGTGTCCGTGACTGAGGTCGCCTATGCCAGCGGTTATCAGGATGTGCGTTACTTCATCACCCGGTTTCGACGGCATACCGGGCTAACGCCCACCGCGTTTCGGCAACAGGGCGGCACCCACTTCTTTGAGCAGATTGAATCAACATAAAGAGCGCTACATCCTATCCATCATGAAATTTCATGCCCGCTATTACGAAACGCAATGGCAAAAACTGAAAAATCAGTCAGACTCATGAAAAAGTCTGGGAGCAGCGACATGCAAACGAATACGATATGGCAAGACATTCGGGAACAATTAGCACAGCAACGGCAGCTCGTGATTGATGAAATCCGGCATTATCCGGCGCCGATTCCGGCCTGTGATGTGCAATTCAACCATTTGATGCAGCAGCGGGCGACCATCACGCGCGAATTAGGCCGCCTGGATGCTGCCGCCAAACTCGAAATGACCGATGCGGCAAAGGTGAACTTGCTTGATGAATTTGTGAGTTCGTCACTCTGTCTGGACGATGCCGCCAAAGCGACCCTGCATGACAGCTTGCACGCTATAATCAGTGCGTGATTCCTGACTGAAAGGACGAAATAATGGCACTGCAACAGGCTTTGGACTATGCTAGCGATCACCGTGAAGCGTTTATGCAGGGGTTCAACGAACTACTGGCAATTCCCTCCATCAGCACCGACCCTGCCTATAGACCGGAAATCGAGCGCTGTGGCGATTGGTTGGTCGCCGAGATGCAGCGGATTGGCCTGCACAACTGTCGCAAAATTCCGACCGAGGGGCAGCCAGTCGTCTACGGCGAATGGTTGGATGCTGGTGCCGACAAGCCGACGGTGCTGGTCTACGCCCATTATGATGTGCAGCCGGTTGACCCACTTGATCTGTGGGAAACGCCGCCGTTTGAACCCGCGGTGCGTGCTGGCAAGCTGTATGCACGGGGTACAGCGGATGACAAGTGTGGGGTGTGGGCCAACCTCAAAGCGATTGAGACCTTGTTGGCGATCGATGGGACCCTGCCGGTCAATGTGAAAGTGTTTTTTGAGGGCGAGGAAGAAACCGGCTCGCCGCACATGGCGTCATTTGTCGCGGCCAATAAGGACCTGTTACAAGCGGATGTGCTGCTGATGTGTGACGGCGGCTTTGAGTCGGATCAACCCAAAATTGGTTATTCCGGGCGCGGAATTGTCGGCGCGGAAGTCATGATTACGGGACCCGATCATGATCTGCATTCGGGGGTATATGGCGGCGCCGTGCATAATCCGGTGCATATGGCCGGTAAGATCATCGGTTCGTTCCACGATGATGCAGGCCGGGTCGCGCTTGCCGGCTATCATGACCGGGTGCGCCCGCTGCCCGCTGCCGAACTCGCGGCGCTGCATGAAACCTGGAAGATCGTTGGCACGGACATTGAGAATCGTGCCGGGGTAAAAGCCCTGTGGGGCGAAAGTATCGCCAGCTTCCCGGAGCGCACAACTGCTTTGCCGACGCTGGATGTCAACGGCGTCTGGGGTGGGTATCAGGGCGCGGGCCTCAAAACGGTGTTGCCGTCGAAGGCTGGTTTCAAAGTCACCATGCGGTTGGTTCCCGACCAGGACCCCAACGAAATCGCGCAAATGTTCACTAATCACGTCCTCAGCTTCGCAACCGCTACCCTGGATATTGAGGTCAAGATTCTGACCGCTGCCTGGCCGCAGGCGATGGAATTCGATGGGCCGCTGGTGGAAGCGGTGCAGCAGGCCTATGAAGCTGTTGTGGGCAAACGGGCATTGCTGGTGCGGGTTGGTGGCTCGATTCCGATAGGTGGGATGTTCCAGCGTGAACTGGGCATACCCATGACACAGTTGGGTTTCGGGGCTGGGGATAACATTCATTCGCCCAATGAGTACCTGATTCTGGACGAGTTTTACCGGGGAATCGATACCGCGATTCACGTCTATTACAATCTGGCAACATTGCAAGCCGAGTAAATCTGTTGGACGCTCAGCAGCAGCGCCGGTCCATGAGGACCTTTGCGGTCATCTGGCTAGGTCAAACCATGTCGCTGGTGGGTTCGGGTGTTACTGTTTTTGGCATTAGTATCTGGGTTTATCAGGAAACCGGTTCGGTCACGCTTTTTGCCATCAATGCCTTTCTAAATTTCCTGCCGCGCAGCCTGCTATCACCTTTGGCCGGATTAATAGCGGACCGACGGCAGCGTCGTACCATCATGATTGTGGCCGATTGTGGAGCGGCAGCCAGCACGCTATTACTGGCTGCGCTGTTTTTCTCCGGGTCGCTCACTATCTGGCATGTTTATCTGGTGACAGCGGCGAACGCCTTGTTTAGTACATTTCAAGCACCGGCATATGCCGCTGCGGTTACTGCGATGACGCCGACCGAACAACACACGCGTGCCAGTGCTATGCTCCAGCTGAGCGGTCATGTCAGCCTATTGCTCGCGCCAACGATTGCGGGCTTTTTGCTACTGCAAACGGGACTCGTCGGCATCATGTTCATCGACTTCATCAGCTTTCTTGTGGCGGTTGGCATCCTGTTTGCATGTCGTTTTCCTGAACCGATTGCTCAACATAGTCCTGCAGACCAGACTGGTTTATGGAAGACGACTTTTGAAGGTTGGCGTTATGTGGGTAGACAACCGGCCTTACGCTGCCTGTTGATCCTTTCCGGCTTCAACCTGTTTTTTATCGCAGTGAACGCAACATTATCTATTCCGATCTTGCTAACTGTAACGACGGTTGAGATTGTCGGGCTGATGGCGATGTTTTTTGGGATCGGTGGTTTGCTGGGCAGTGCCGTGATGATTGTCGGGGCTGGTCGGCACCAGCCACTGCGCTTTCTCCTGGTCGCACATACTCTGATCGGGCTGGGATTGATTCTGTTTGGAGTACGTCCCAGCCTGCTTCTACTGACATCCGCCGGTTTTGGTCTGGCGGTCGTGCTGCCCGTAAGAGACACCCTGACTGAGGCAATCTGGCGGGCACAGATTCCGTTGGGCTTACAGGGACGGGTGTTTGCTCTGCTGCAGTTCATCAGTAGTTTTTCATTTGGTCTGGCCTATATCCTGGTTGGGCCACTGGCTGACCGGGTATTTGAACCCTGGTTGTCATCTAATGGATTATTGGCTGATAGTGTTGGTCGAGTCATCGGAACAGGTGCTGGTCGCGGCATGGCCTTCTGCGTTGTGTTGGCCGGTGTTTTCACGTTGATAGCAACTGGTTTGGCGTTGGCGAATGCTCGGTTTCGCAGTCTTACAGTTGACCTGTCTGAGGATCAAGCCAGCGCTAGCCTTTAACCTTATGTCCGTTTTACAAACATATATGTCCAGCTTGTCTCCTGTCCAAACCACCAAGATCAGCGTACACTGTCCGTAAAGTCAAATAAAGGGGACAAGCATGCTGACAGAAGATCAAATCCAGTTTTACAAGGACAACGGCTATTTGCTGGTGAAGGGTGTGTTCACCAGAGCCGAAGCCACTAGATTCCGCCAGGAAGGCCACGACCTGATCCAGCGGATTTACGAAAATGAGACGCAGGATGCCACCTGGGGTGGTGCCCGCCAGATCACCGAGATGCCGACGCAACTCTTGCATTGTCATGACGTGCAATTTTATTCGGCGCTGTTCGGTAAGCTGATTTTGGACGAGCGCCTGATGGATGCTGCTGCGGATTTGATGGGACAGCCCAACGTGCAACTGCATCACACCAAGATGTTTATCAAGCCGCCCGAAAAAGGCTCACCGTTCCCGATGCATCAGGATTATCCGTTTTTCCCGCATGACAATGACACGATGATGGCCGCGATCATCCATTTCGATGACGCGCCGGAGGAGAAAGGCTGCGTGCGGGTGGTGCCGGGCAGTCATAAAAATGGCCCCATTCCGACCGCTGATGATGGTAATCATCTGCCGCTGGATGAATATCCGGTTGAAGCGGCGACCTCGTGCCCGGCTGAAGCGGGCGACGTGCTGTTCTTCAGCTACCTGACCGTGCATGGCTCCGGTGTGAACACCAGTGACGAAGAGCGCACGACGCTGCTGATACAAATGCGCGATCCGCTGGACCCGCCCAGCAAGCAGGTGCATCTCTCCAAAGGGCAGGGCATGATGTTGCGTGGGATTAACCCGATCAAGCAGTTTATCCAGGCGGAGATGCTTTAGGGTCGACAGTTGATTTACCTCACCCTAAATAGGCTTGTCCGGTATTAAATAATGAGCGTCGCCAAAGCACCATCGGGCCGTCCTAATAAGCGATTGAAATAGCAACCGAGATTATACGCTGCCATTTTGGCGGCAAGTCGCGTAATTTTGCCCCAGTCACTATGCGCGCGGAGTTGTTTTAAGCCAAACACCTCAACCAGGCGCGACAAGACCGTTTCAATGATTTGGCGATGACTTGAGAGCCATCTCATAGCAGCGCGATCCCACCGTTGCCCCGCATTGGCGGGTGGCGCAGCCATAACTGTCATCTGATATTCATGCTGCCAGTGAGTTACCCAACGTTCACCATTAAACCCTTGATCGGCCAGGTAGGGTAACGCACGATGATATCCAGCACAGATTGCCGGGCTGAAACTATGAATAGTGGGAATCAACGTCTGTTTATAACGTCTTGAATCGGCTTGCTCCGGGCCAATGACCTGCATCCGGCTCTGTCTTGTGCTGAGAAAGGCTTCCAGCATCCAGCGATCATCAATGGGAGCCAGTCCCACCAGCCATCCGGTCACAACTCCCTGCCGGGTGACGCTTAGCAGAAGTTGTTCACCATAAAACCAACCGCCATGGTTGCCACCACGCCCTAACTGACCGCTCAACCAGTGACGATCATGACTGGCGGCCTGGGACAAGCTACATAGCGGGAGTCCCGTGCAATCCACACACTCATACAAATCGGCTTCGGTGATTAACCAATCCGCCACCGCCTGTTGCAACCCCACCAGCGCCGCCCACAACTGCCGTACCCGATGGTTAAACTGACTTTTTTGCAACATCTTTGGAAACCACTGCCGTCCATGTTGTAGCATGTACCGCACCACACCGCGTTCTGACTGCCAGGGAACCCCGATACGCCATTGCCCAGCTATCGCTACCGTGAGCACCTCGCTATCGGTCATCTTACATCCAGGCCCAGCATGACGCTGCATCTGGCTCGCCATTCCGCTGCTATACCAGTCATCAATCAGCACGTATAATGTCGTCATGAAGGTGTCCAAGTCCATTGGTGCGCTCCTTGTGTGTGAGAGCTTAGGATTGTACCCTCTTGCACACCTTCATCTTTCTCCTTGCAGTACCGGACAACGCTTAAATCCCTCTCCAACTTGGAGAGGGACTTTTATTCCTGTCGTTCAATGCAGGACTTTCTTGAGTGGCCGCCGCAGGAGTGATGGCGGGAAAGATTTCTCCACAGTTGGTGCCGCCGACATCAAGATTCGACGCAAACGTTTTAAGGTGCAAAGAAAAGCATAAAGAGAGGATAGCGGGAAAAGCGCTTACATGGGTGTACATATCATCCGTATTTTGATTCCGGATCAATTAACGGCGGAATACCAACTCGCCATCATCACTTAAGTGGTCCAGAACTGCTTCGCTCTCCTCACCATCTGCCAGACGCTGTTTCAATTCCAGGCGTTCCTCAGCGCTCAGGGCGTCCAACAGCAGATCAAGCTGCTGGCGTTTCGCTTTTTCTTGCTCGGCCCCGCTATCTTTCATACGCAATAAGAATGGCGTGCCGCCAACGGCCAGGCCCAGTATCATCAGTGCCAGTAGCATGTGTCCAGACGTTAGCTCACCTTGCGCCGCTGCGCTAATGAACAACGCCACCAGTGATAGTGCTGAGAAAAACCACAAGGCTCCCGTTAGGGTTGCCCGCGAGTCTTCAGACATTGTTTGCTCCATTCGGGTCGTGTATTTGCACATTATACGGCATGAGCGGAGAAAAGTTACGGGGCCGCTATGGAATTATGCTTCCAGCAGGGCGGTGCGGGCCAGCCAGTTGAGGGCGCGGGTGAGTTCGTTTGCCAGCGCCTGATCGGGGTCATCTTCATCGGATAGTTGGGACATGAGGTTTTCGATCTGACGGAGTTCGTGCAGCAAGGCGGCGCGGTCATGCTGACCGTCGAGATAGGGCAAGAGTACATGGGCGAAGGGGTCAAGTTCGACACGTTCATGGCGCAAGTTGCTCACAATCGGGCTGATCTGCACTTGCTGGCGAGCCAATCGACTTGCCAGCGGACGCTCGGAAACCGTGAGGGTGAATTCTGCGCGGTGGGCATGGAATTCGATCAGTTGCATACTGTAGCTGAAGCCTTGCAGCAGATTGATCGCCAGCGTTTGCACGTCGTCTGCGCCGATTTTTTCGATGCCAAAGCGCTGCGCCGTGTGACTCACCAGATCGCGAAAGCTGATGGCCTGGGGCGAGTGGTCGCTGAGGTGCTCCAACGCGACGGCTGTCACCGGATGGTCAGTGGAAAAGGTCGCATTATCGCCAGCACGGAAGCGCGTGATTTGTGGCTGGTCCCTATCGCTTTCGCGCCGCTGCATCCGCGACGAGATATACATGTTCTGCACGCGCTCGGACCGTAATGTGCGGTCAACCTCCAAATCGGCATGGCACAACAGTGTCCGGCGGAAGGTGTTGTGGCGTAGAAAATCGAGGTACTGCTCCATCGCCAGGGTATCATCCGCCATTTGCTGGAGTTGGGCGCGTGCTTCCGGGGCGATGTCATTGGGCATCACCTGCGGAAAATTGGCCTCGGCGATATATTGCAAGCCAACTGCCGCCGCCCGTTCCATGAATTGATGGAAATACAGCGGGTCATTGATGGCTTCCAGTTCGTCATGGAGCAAAGCGGCGTCCTCCCAGACATCATGCCCGCTGAGTTGTTTGGGGCGCGTTTCCAGATAGGTATTCAAAAAGGCAGCATAAGCGGATTCGCTGGCGTTGGGCGTCGCCGTAGCCAGATAACTGACCAACTGCCGGGCTGCGCGTGCCCGCCACTGTGGATCATCAATATGCCGGGTGTGATAGAGCATCATCTCGCGGATCATTAGCAGCATGTGCCAGCCGGGGAGGGTGTTATAACTCACATAGGCCACGCCATTTGGGGCGAGATTTTCTTTGCAGATCGATAACACTTTGGCCTGAACATCGGGCGGCACCCAGCTATAAACGCCGTGCGCAATGATGTAGTCAAATTGGCCGAAGTCGGGCGTGATGTCCAGAATATCGAGTGCGTGAAACTGAATGTTCGTGAGTTGCAGGTTGGCAGCGGTCTGCCGCGCCGCTGTGATTTGCCGGGCCGAACTGTCCACGCCGACCGCGGTGATCTCCGGCAAGCCATAGGCCATTGGGATGAGATTGCCGCCCCCGGCGCAGCCCAGTTCCAGTACACGACAATTCGGAACAGGCGTGGGATTCAGCCCCAGCAGCGTTGAAATCGCCGCCAACCGACCGGGGTGACTGTGCGCATAACACAGGTCGGGGTAGGGAATCTCATCATAGGTGGAATGGGGTGCGGTCATGACATCATCTCATCGGCGGTGGGCAAAATGGTGGATGCTACTGGTTGTTCGTAACAATAATCAAACCATCCGCAACTTGTCGGTTAATTGGGAATCCATTAGTCTGGGATCAGACTTACATCATACTTTGGAAGGGTTAACGATGCAATTTTCTCGAACGCTGAAGCTGGTATTGATGCTGTTTGTACTTATGATCTCGGTTACGCTGGTTGTTGCCGATGGTCATATTCAGGCGGGGACATGCGCCGACTTGCCTGATCATGGCACGGTGCGGGATGCGCTGGTCATGGCCCGTCAGGACGGGAATGGCGGCTTTAATCTCGATATGTGGGCGACTTTAGTGGATCGTGACGGCAATGTCTGCGTCGTCGCTTTTACGGGTGATAATCGTGGTGATCAATGGCCGGGCAGTCGAGTCATTTCGGCGCAGAAAGCCAACACTGCCAATGCCTTTAGTCTGCCAGGCCTCGCGCTGTCGACTGCTAACTTATTTTCGGCAGTGCAACCGGGCGGTAGCCTTTATGGTTTGCAACACAGCAATCCGGTTGATACCGCTGTGGCATATGGTGGCGACCCCGATCATTATGGTCAGGTCACGGACCCGATGGTTGGCAAACGGATTGGTGGCGTGAATGTCTTTGGTGGTGGCCTGCCGCTTTATGATGCTGACGGTGTGCTCCTGGGGGCCATTGGGGTGAGTGGAGACTCATCGTGTGCGGACCACAATATCGCCTGGAAGACTCGCGATGCATTGGGGCTGGATTTTGTGCCTGGTGGCGTCAGCGCAACGGGCGATGACAATATTATCTACGATGTTGCTGACAACATGAGTGCCGGTGGTTTTGGGCATCCGGTCTGTTCG
Source organism: Phototrophicaceae bacterium (assembly GCA_965223835.1). Lineage (GTDB taxonomy): Bacteria > Chloroflexota > Anaerolineae > Aggregatilineales > Phototrophicaceae > CAVYXZ01. The sequence continues at coordinate 246,987 of OZ245022.1, read as the reverse complement.
GAAGCGGCTACGCAAGTTGGTCAAGCCCTCCCGGATGCGTTCCCGATTGGGGGCGAGTAGACCAGTTAGGATGAGTAAATCGTTGTCGATGTTGGAATGCGTTGATCTAATTGTCAACCGATGTATAACATCAACATAATTTCGAGACCGTTCGGTTTTTGGGAAATGATGCACATGATCATTTGCCAATCTTCGAACGGTCACTTTCGACTGATAATAAAATGTTAAACAGTCGGTTTGATGTTCTGGTTGAGACTGAACAGATTGGTCGGGTCGTACTTGTTCTTCAACGATACCAGCCGCTCGTAGCTGGCCCCATAGGCATCTTTCACCAGCGCTTCACCCTCTTCACCCAGGCCGGCGAAATTAACATACCTACCACCAGACGAGAATTGTTTCATCTCGGCCAAATACTCGCGTGACCAGGCAATAACTTTGTCGTTGTCTGCTGGATTATCCCAAATAGAATCAACGCTGAATAGAAACGCTGCATCACGACCGCGAAATGCTGTTTCATCAACACCGACTCGACTCATTGCACCACCGTAATGCCAGATAGCGATCAGGATAAACGGTGCAGGGGGATTGGCTCCGCGAGGCAGAAGCGCTTCAATCGCCTCGTTACTGAGGCTGTCGAGATTGATGGACTTAAAGTAATAGTTGCGTTGACCCTTCGGAAAAAACGGATCAAACGCGCTTTGCACAACCGTCCAGGGCGCAGGCCCACTCATATCGATCATTGATGTACCCATTTCCCGCAACGGTTGAGTGACACGTTCACCTTCTTCGAGCGAACCGCAGTGTACCCCAGCCAAAATCAGCGCTCGTCTTCCATGATACTCTTCAGGTATGTCTGGCGCAGCAGGCACAGTCCAGATCAGCGCAATGCTTGAAAACTCTTCGGGTGCATCCTCCATAAACTCACGCCATTGAGGCAATATTTCTTTCGCATCCTCAATCGGATACCACGGCGCACAGAGTGTTACAACTGGCCCGACTTCATGTAACTGGAATTCGAAGGAAGTCACGATGCCAAAGTTGCCGCCACCACCCCGGATACCCCAGAATAAGTCGGCGTTCTCGCTTTCGCTGGCTGTGAGTAACTGACCGTCAGCGGTGACAATATCGACGGATAGCAAGTTGTCGATAGCCAGGCCATATTTTCGGCGCAAGTGATTGAGTCCACCACCCAAAGTTAAACCGGCTACACCGGTCGTCGACACGTTGCCACCGGGGGTTGCCAGGCCAAATACCTGTGTTTCACGATCCAATTGACCCAGTGTTGCGCCGCCCTGCACACGGGCGGTTTTGGCCTTCGAATCGACATGAATACCGGTCATCAACGACAGGTCAATCATGATGCCGCCGTCGCAGGAGGCACTACCAGCAACATTGTGGCCGCCACCGCGGACTGCGACAAGTAAGTCATGCGCTCGAGCGAAATTGACCGCATCAATCACGTCCGCGACACCAGTGCAGCGGACAATGAGCGCTGGGCGCTTGTCATGCATACCGTTCCAGATGACGCGCACATCATCATAATCATCGGCTTCCTGGGTGAGTACCTCACCACGCACTGTGTTCCGTAATTCCTCGACCGATTCAGCCGTGAGCGTTGAGTTTGCGCCGTTACTCGAAACAACGTCTAAATTTACCATGCTTTCTCCCCCTGTTTGAAAAAATTATATAACACTCAATATTATATGATGACTCATAAATTATAATGTGTTAGATTGGATTAATGTAATAATTCACAAAATACATTATCAATTTAAGCTCTTTCCTTAAATTTCGACAAACATACTGTAAACACAGACTGCTCCCGTGCACTATCGGCAGTCGCACTTTTCGGGTGTATACGATCGGTGGCCGCTCGGACCAGCAAAGTGATCGGCTGAAAGCGATGAGCAGGTTGCTGCCCATCCTGGTCTGAGTTACGGAAGTGGGGAGGATTTCTGACTGTGACTGGATGGGAATTGTAAAACGACAGTATACGATAACGGGCAGGGAGCCGGTATAGTGGCTGCGATTTCGCTGCTAGAGCTACCGATGAGCCTTACGATTTGGGGTCGTTGCCCCCATAATCTGCCTTAGGGTCACGGGTTTACAGGGGGCGGGCGACCCCATTCAGAAGATCGCCCGTTTTTTATCCTTCAAGGATTACACATGTACAATCGGCGTGTGATTGGCGATCTCGCTGCTGGTGGTTGCCAGATCTTCATAGCTCAGGTCACGCAGGTTTTCACGCCCACACATCCGTGCGAAGTCTTTGAGTTGTTCGGTGAGCGCCTCGAAGTAATTATGCAAGCGCTGCGCCGATGTCTCCATATCGAAGCGATCGCGCAAATCTTGTCGCTGCGTCGCGATCCCGACCGGGCAATTGTTGCTGCTACAGGCACGGTATTGCTGGCAGCCAATCGCCATCATTGCGGCGGTAGCCAGCGCGACTGCATCCGCGCCCAGTGCCAGCGCTTTGCCGATGTCAGCCGAAGTCCTAAAGCCACCGGTTGCCAGCAAGCTCACATCGGTAACACCATGATCGTCGAGCCATTTCCGGGCACGGGGCAGGGCATAAACCGTCGGCACGCAGATGTTGTCTTTGACGTGCTTGCCAGCGGCACCGGTACCGCCCGCGCGGCCATCCAACGTTATCCAATCCACATCCAGTTCACAGGCGGCGGCGAGGTCGCGCTCAATCCGGCTGGCGGCGAATTTGATGCCGATTGGGATGTCAGGATTTACTGAGCGAATCCATTTAATGCGTTCCGCCATGTCCGCTGGTGAGTTGATGTCGGGGAACCGAGCCGGGCTGCGAGCTTCCTGACCTTCGTCCAGGCCACGGGCTTCGGCGATTTTGCCAGTGACCTTGTGGCCGGGTAGCAAGCCACCCAAACCGGCTTTAGCGCTCTGGCCCATCTTGATTTCAATGCCGTCGGCGTGCGCTATATTTTCCTCAGTCCAACCGAAATAGCCGGATGCCATCTCGAAAATATATTGATCGGCCAGTTCGCGTGAGTCAACCAGCATGCCGCCCTCACCAGAACACATCGCGGTGCCAAAAGTGGCGGTGCCTTTGGCTAAGGCCATTTTTGCTTCGCGGCTGAGCGCACCGAAACTCATGTGGCTGACATAGACGGGCGCGGCCAGTTTCAGGGGTTTGTTGGTTTTGGAACCAATGATGACCTCGGTGTTGACGGGCACATCATCCAGTAGCGGTAGTACCGCTAGTTGACCCGGCAAAAAGTAAATATCATCGAACGATGGATAATTGCGATGGTCACTGCCCATTGGTTCAACAAATTCATGCGTTCCTTTCGAGTAGGCGTGAATGTCGTGCATCTCATGTTCCAGGGGATCGTTCCGGCGTGACCATAGGCCCAGATATTCCGACTGAAAACGTGGTTTGGGCGGGACGGCATCCGCATCAATCTGCACGCGATCTCCGTCAACTTGCACCGGATACACGGCGACTTTTTCGGATGAGTCGTAGCGACTGACACCGGTCTTCACATCATAATCCCAGCTATGCAGCGGGCAGATGACATTGGGTCCATCCATCCGGCCATCACCGAGCTGACCGCCGCGATGCACGCAGGTATTATCCAGCGCGTAAAAATCACCTTCATATTTATACAGGGCGATGTCACGCTCATTGACGTAGACGGTCGTCCCCTGACTTTCCTCCAGTTCGTGCGTTTTCAATACTTCAACAAAATTAGCCATACAATACATTCCTTCTTCGCAACAGTTACTCCGTAAATCTGACGTTGTTGGGCTTCAACGACTTACACCGCGTCATCCAGGCTCAGTCTGATCGCGCCATTTTCGCTAACGATTCACACTTTTCAATCATTTCAGTGCGGGCGGCGTGCCAGCGACGGCGCGGTGCCATCCCCTCCAACAAGAGATACATATTATCAGGCAAGCGCGAGGCCAACCAGTAAATGGTTTCGGGCATGTCGGGACGCTGCGGCCATGGCTGGCGGCTGCGTGAACGGCGGATGACGCAGAAACTATCCATCTCGAACAGGATGCTATCCTGGGGGCGTAAGCTAATCTCATAGGTACCGGCGATGCGGGGGCTGGGTGCTGATCTGGGCGTATTCGTCACAATGCATAATCTCAGGTTTTGCTAGCAGGTGTCTTTCTATCATAATGCGTAATTCGTGTATCGAAAACCAACAATGGCCCAAACGATGATCGGCCCATCTTAACTATTCGCGTAACGCCTGTCGATGGGCTATGCTAGACCACAGGTGGTACGGTGAGGAAGCATGGCACAAATAGTTGCACAGCGCTACCAACTCCTGGAAGAACTCGGTCGCGGCGGGATGGGGACCGTTTATCGTGGTTGGGATACCCATACCAATCGGCTGGTTGCGATCAAGCAGTTAAAACCCGAATTAACATCACCTGAACTGATTGAACGGTTCAGCCGGGAAGGCGCTGCGCTGCGGGAATTAGATCATCCGAATATTGTGAAAATGCTCGATGAGGTCGCGGAGCAGGGACAATACTACCTCATTATCGAGTACTTTCCGGGCGGTGATATCAATGATTTACTGCGTGAGCAGCGGCTGCCGGTAAAAAAGGTGCTGCAACTGGGTATTGATATTTGCGATGCGCTGACCCGTGCTCATCGGCTGCATATCATCCATCGGGATCTCAAACCAGCGAATGTACTGATCGCCGAGGATGGTACGCCCCGCCTGACTGACTTCGGCGTTGCTTATATCGGGGCAAAGGCCCGCGTGACCGAGAGTGAGCCGATTATCGGCACGCTTGATTATGTCGCACCCGAAATCTTGCGCGGTGAAGCGTTTGGACCTACCGCGGACATCTGGGCTTTCGGCGTGATGCTGTTCGAGATGCTGGCCGGACAGCGCCCTTTTTCCAATGATGGTATGACGACGACCCTCGCGGCAATCTTGATGCAAGCTGTACCTGATCTGGAAGCGCTGTGCCCGGCAGCGCCCATCGCGCTGGTTGATCTGGTGTATCGGATGCTGGAGAAGAACCCGGATGCTCGGATCGGCAGCGTGCGCCATGTTGGGGCAGAATTGGAAGACATTTTGCAGGGACGTGATGTTCCCGTGCGGTCTGAATCGCGTTTCGCGACGCCCACGCCGGATTTGCTATCTCGTCCCCGGCACAATCTTCCGGCCCAAACCACGCCATTTGTCGGGCGTGAAGCGGAGTTGCGCGAACTGGGGAAAATGCTGGATGATCCCAACGTTCGCTTGATCACCGTACTCGCGCCGGGTGGCATGGGCAAAACCCGGCTCGCATTGGAAGCCGCCAACCGTTCCCTGCCAAAATTTTCAAATGGCGTCTATCTGGTCGAACTCGCGCCGTTATCTGATCCGGCAACGGTTGTCTCGGCGATTGCCGACGCCATCGGTTTCCAATTTCAAGGTTCTGAGACAGGCCACCGCCAGCAATTGCTGGATTATCTGCACGGCAAAACGATGTTACTGGTGCTGGATAATTATGAGCATTTGCTGGACGAGGCGGCATTGACGGCGGCCATCTTGCAGGCAGCCCAGCGAGTCACGATTCTGGCGACATCACGCCAACGACTAAGCCAACCGGGCGAAACGCTGTTTCACCTCGCCGGTATGGATTTCCCGGACTGGGAGTCCCCCGCCGATGCGCTGAGGTATGCGGCGGTGCGGCTGTTTATGAACAACGCTCAGCGCGCTCAACCCGATTTTGAACTTACAGCCGACAATCTCGACTATGTTGCGCGCATCTGTCGACTGGTTCAGGGAATGCCACTGGGTATTGTGCTGGCAGCCGGTTGGATAGCGATGCTGTCACCACAGGAGATTGCAGACGAGATTCAGTCTAACATCGATTTTCTAACCGATGAATCGGGGGCCGTACCGCCACGACAACAACGAATCCGGGCGGTTTTTGATTATTCCTGGCAGCAAATGACCGAAGCCGAACAACAGGTGCTGATGAAATTGAGCGTCTTTCGGGGTGGCTTCACTCGTGATGCGGCCCAGATTGTCGGGCAAGCAAATCTGCGCATCTTAATGGGCCTGATAAACAAGGCACTGTTGCAGCGCGATGCCGACCGGGGACGCTTCGAGATTCACGAACTGCTGCGCCAGTATGCTGAAGCAAAGCTGGAACAGGCAGACCCCACCGGAAAAACACAGCAGGCCCTGAGCGAATATTATCTCCAATTCGTCCACGCACAGAGCCAGAACTTCTATGGTCATGGACAACGCCATGCACTCCAGGCAGTTCATGAAGAACTGGATAATGTGCGGGCCGCGTGGCGCATTGCCGTGCAAAACCGGGATGTCGCGTTATTAGATCAAGCCTGTGAGTTGTGGTTCGTCCTCTACAACCTGTCTCTGGGTGATGAAGGGTTGGCGCTGTATCAAAGCGCGTTAGCCATCATACCGGCGTCTAATCGCATTGTTCGGGGTAAGCTCCTGGCCTGCATGCCCGCCTTCGCGGCGATAAACTACCAGGTTGAACAAATGGAGCTGTACGCACAACAGGGCTTTGAACTCCTCAAGGATACGAATGAGCATCGTCATCGCATCATTGCCCAGTTGAATATGGGACATGTTTATCTGTGGCGGGGGGGTGATATGGAGAAAGCAGCGCAAGCGTACGAAGCTGGCCTGGAGGAAGCGCGTCGTGAAGGGGACAAGTTTTGTGAGGCCATGATGATGCTCAATTTGGGCGCGTTGGTCGTCACCAACGGTTGTTCGGAGCGCGGCATCAAATTATTCCAGGATGGGCTGGCGATCAGTCAGGCGATTGGCGATCAATGGATACAGGCCTTTGCCTATGAGAACCTGGCGCATTGTGCTATGGTGAACGGGCACTTCGCCGAAGCAGCAACCTATGCCCAGGCTGGATTGCGTGTCAGTCGTAGTTTGAAATTGTACCTGGTGGAATTTGCCTCCCTGCTTCAGCTCATCAATCTGGCCTTAGTTGAAGAAAACCTGGCCGCAGTATCGGATTACATGGCACAAGCCCACAGTCGACTCCATGTCATGCATCGGACGGACTTGCAAAATCGCATCATTTCGCTGGAAGCCATCCTGTTGATTGAGCAGGGCCAGCTTGAAACCGCGCGTTCGGCGATTTATGGCTCACTGGTTGCGGCCCAAGAGGACGGGATATTACCCCATCACCTGTTGCCAATCATTGCGTTCTACATGGCGCGTTCCGAAAATCTAGAAGCTGCCAGGATTCTGGGCCTCGCCAGTACATTGCCCGATGATTCGGAAGGGAACTATGAAGGCGATTCGCTACTGCCACATTTGCAACAAAAACTGTTTGAACGCCTTGAGCCGGAAATCTACCACGTCGCTTATGAACAGGGTCAGTCACTCAATTCAGCAACCCTCTTGCGAGATTTGTTGACAACATTTGGCGATTAATCGATCAAGTCAATTGTGAAGTCAAAAGGCCTACCACGCCCGCAATTTTGCCAGCAGGTATTCACCGCGATTGGCTGGATCAAGTTTGAAGCGCGGACGCTGCTTATACATGTCCGCCGGTGCATCCTCGTAGCCGATGACTTTGCTCTCGTAATGACCCATCCCACTGGTGTACTGATGGACGGTTAATTCGTAGTTATGACTGAGATCCACCGGGATGGTGCCCTGAGTTTCACAGGTTTCCCCCTTGATGGTTGGCTCATTGATCGTTGCCTTCATGCGCTGGAGGTCGGACATCGCTCGACCTATGTGCGTCGTTGGTAGGGAAAGGTGATATTCACTGATCGGCCACAGGAGTTTGGTCCCGGCAGATTTGAGCGCTTCGAAAAGGATGAGTGGAGTCAGATCACGGTAGTCGCTGGGCGTACTCGTGACGCTATCGAACTGGTAACTGATCAGGCTGATCTTCATGTCGGTGAGTTCCCAGCCATGTAGCCCCTGGTCCAGGTAGGCATAAACACCATCTACCACTGCATTCTGGAACCGCTGTTTAAGCAAGCCAGTATTGATCTCTGAGACGTAGTGTAAGCCACTCCCAGGCGGCAATGGCTCCACCCGAAAACCAACTCCGGCAGCGAATGGCAGCCCATCCTCGTGCATACTAACGGCGGCCTCGGCGACTTTTTGGGGTGTTTCCATGTAGATGGTCATCGGATCCATGATCTGAATGTCGATGCCGAAGTTGCGGCGGATCGTCTCCTGCGTGATCTCCAACTGAACGTAACCGAAGAGGTTGATATAGATGTCATCGTTGAACTCACTGAGTTCATAGGAAAGATAGGGATCGCTTTCCGTCATTAACACGAGGGCTTCAAGTAGCTCCTTGCGCTGGGTTGGTCGGTCTGCCTGAACCTGAACTTTGAGGGTGGGTTTACCCAGCGAGAAACCGGTATGGCGTGTACCCTGCCCGAAGGTGTCACCAACGTTCAAGTGGTTCAGCCCGGTTACGATACCAATATCACCGGCATGGAGAACATCAACGATCTCAATCTGCCCGTGGTGCCACCTTTGGATGGGCGCTGTGATTTTATCTTCACCGATAAAACCACGATATTTCACCTGCCCGGCGGTGAGCTTAAGCATACATTCGCGCAGTGTCTTGAGATGTCGGCGATAGACCTTGAAGACAATCCCACTGGTCTCGTCGGTATTGATGGGTTCAAAAGCGGGCAAGAGATCATTAATTGCCGCCAGCATTGCTTGAATGCCGATGTTATGCAGGGCGCTGCCAAACAGCACGGGATACACCGCTTGCGCTGCCACGGCCTGAGAGAGAGTCTGGTGCAAGCGTGTGCTGGAAATCGCCACGTCTTCCAGGTAGTCGATCATGATTGACTCGTCAACCATCGCCAGCAATTCAATCAGATCGTCAGAAGGTTGGAGATCGACATTGCTGACCTGAGCCGTGCGTAACCCAGCATCTGTGACGGCTTGCATCACACAGATATTGGGTGACAACTGCGCGCGTATGCCGTCCAGCACCTTTTCAATTTCCACGCCCAGCCGGTCGATCTTATTGATGAAGATAAGCGTCGGAACCTCCATGCGTTGCAGCGCATTAAACAGCAATCGAGTATGCGACTGGACGCCCTCTTTCGCGGAAATGACCAGGATAGCGCCATCCAGCACCAACATCGAGCGCTCCACCTCCGCGACAAAATCGACATGACCGGGCGTGTCGACGATATTTATTTTTTGACCGTGATAATTGTATGATGTGGGCATGGAGATAATGGAGATGCCGCGTTCACGCTCCAATTCCAGGCCGTCGGTCTGCGTATTGCCATGATCGACGCGGCCTATGTGACGGATAGCACCCGTCTGATAGAGGAGTTGTTCGGTGAGGGTGGTTTTCCCCGCATCAACGTGGGCGAGGATGCCGATATTTTTTATGGTTTCCTTCAAACAAGACTTCTTTCACTACTCGAAATATATTTTACATGCTGTAGAGTGACTGCGGGCTGGCGAGATAGACTTAAACGGATTATAAAGCATCAGAACGGTTCATGCCAGATATGCCGCGCCATTCGTACTGAGATGGATCACGGCAAGAAACCAATCAGCGACCTGCGCAAGCATGTTGGCAAGTTAGAGCGCGAGAACTCGGATACCAAGCGCAAGTATAATCATCTGCGTGCTTGATTATTTGCGGGCGACACAGGCCAGTAGTTCAGGTTTGATGGCAACCTCACCGGCCAATGACGGATAGAAGCTCACATCTGTAAACCCGTTGTCTGCCAACAAGGCCTGGTAGTCGGCTTTATCATAGGCTTGAATGTGAATCACATGGCGCGTGACCGCAGCCGTCGCCGCATCAATGATGAAATAGCGTTCGGTTGCAACGCGCTGTTCCGCCGCCCAGAAGTTTTCTTTCAGCACAACATGCGGTTGATCGGAGAACAGGCCACTTTGGTGTGTGCTCCATGATGTTGGTGTTTCGCCAATGGTTTGCACAGCGTCAAAGGTGTGTGGCTCCAGGAGCAGTTGGCCGCCGGGCTTCAGGACAGCATATGCTTTTTGCAGGATGAGCTGCGTGTCGGCTGGTTTGAAAACATTGAATTCCCCAAAGATCAGCATCACCAGGTCACGCCCGGTGCCGAAATCAGCCTGGCGAATATCAGCCTGGATATACTCGCTCTTTGAATCCTGACTTTTTGCGTACTTAATCGACGCCGGTCCGAAGTCAATACCGGTGCAGGCATGGCCCAGCGCCGCGAGACGACTGGCATATAAGCCGGGTCCACAGCCCAGATCAAGGATGTTACCTGGTTGTTTTTGCAGCACATGCTCATGAATCCAACTCACATGCTGGTCAATTATTTCCGCACGGCGGCTGGCAGCATCGTGAGTTTGAGTCAGGTGCTCCTGGAGCATGCGCGCACTGAAGCCCGGCTCATGCCAGGGGATTTTCTCCCCTTCAGACCAGGGGATGGGTTGGGGCATGCGGTTAATGAGATCATGCAGATTCATTGGTAGTTTTCGCCTTAATTGCTCAGTTGTTTGGCTTTGAGTCCGCGCCGGATTTCCTTGCGTGCCCACGCATAATGGCTGCTGGTCGCGGAGGTCAGATAGGATCCCAGCGTTGTCGATTTGGTCCAGGCATAGACTTTGGGCTTAAACAGTTCTTCTTCGGACATGGTTTCGATGAGGTTCATGGTTGCCTGATGTGAGGCCACAAAATTATTTGCGATTTCGTCTAATGGCTGGTCGCGATACGTCTCATAGATTTCCTGGTTCAGCGCCGGGATTTCGTGCCACGTGTATTTTTCGGAAGGCGTGACCGGCGTCGTACCATCCTTACCGGCACGATACCACGAGACTGTCATCTGTTGCCAGACTTGCAAATGCGCCAGTACATCCTTGATGGACCAATCACCGACGATACCCGGTTCGATCATCGTAGCGGCAGACAGATCTTTGAGTTCAGCCTGTAATGCGGCATAGTCAGCTGGTGCCTGTTCCAGGAGTTGGTTTTTTGAGGTTGGCCGAGGCATGATGTCCTCCGTAGGACTTAATTGATAACCCCAATATCTATCGAAAAGTTGACATCATTTGTCAGCTATTTGCGATCAAGGAAGAACGTCATGCAGCCGCTGTGCTTTTCTTCCTGTTGTCAGGCATTCGTCTAACCGGAACTGTAATATAATGTGCATAAGAAACGTCGTTGTCAACATCGTAGCGGCGGCAAAACAAAATCGACTCTACCCACCTGCCGAGAGCCTGTGCTTTCGGTTTTTTTGTTAGAAAGGGAATGTTGTCATGACTCATTACTATCAAATGGAATGCCCCCGCTGCCGGGGTTTCGGCGTCGTTCGCCACCGGCTTGTTTTCGAACGTCCGTGTCCGGCTTGTTGTGGTGCGGGCACGATTGCCGATTATCATAAGCCAATCAAAATGATGCCCCAGCCTGAAGCTGAACTTACCATCGTCCGGCCTAAGAAAACGGCTGAACTGCTGGCAAATGCGGTGCCATTGGGTCGTAAACCAATCACGGCTTTGCAAAACCCCCATCGCTATCCAGTCCATGCTGATACGGCGGCGTTGTTGGGTGAGGCCTATGGTCCGGTAGCCGGTAAACCCTTCCACCTGGATGAAGTCGATACACCACCGCCACATGACGAATTTGTCGACGGCGCAGCGCCTGAGCGTAAGAATTTTATGGCCCGGATGCGCCAGCGCTGATGGTTAGGTGAGGATTGACCATCGGTTCGGGGTCTGACATACTTAAAAACAGTCGTTAGTCCTCAGTCGCCAGACACAAGTCAGAGTGTTAGATGCTGTATGTGCTGGGCAAACTATTTAAACCTGATATATTGTGAGTTCCCATGGACTTAGGCTGTTGCCTTAAGACGAAGTGCTAATCGCTTAATTAACAGGTCGTCATATGACCCCAAGCTCTCCCGCTCAACCGCTGGCAGATCGTTTGCGCCCCCAAACGCTGGATGAATTTGTCGGCCAGCGTCACCTGACTGCGCCGGGTAAACCGCTGTATCAAGCCATCCAGAACAATGAAGTGCAGTCGATGATCTTCTGGGGGCCGCCCGGTGTGGGCAAAACGACGCTGGCGCGGATTATTGCTAACCAGACCAACCGGCGTTTTTTCGCGCTCTCAGCGGTCGCGGCTGGTAAGAGCGATGTGCGGGCAGTGATCGAACAGGTCCAGACTCGCGAACAGCCGGGCTTGTTCGATGAACCGCAGGCTGATGATCGCGGCGCGATTCTGTTTCTCGATGAAATCCACCGCTTTAACAAAGCCCAGCAGGACTTTTTATTGCCCTATGTCGAGGATGGCACGATCATTCTGATCGGCGCGACCACCGAGAATCCCAGCTTTGAGGTGATCTCGGCGTTATTGTCACGGTCGCAGGTGTTTGTGCTGGAAGCGCACACGCTGGACGACATCAAGCTGATTTTGCAGCGTGGTGCGGACGAACTGGGCATTACGATCACCGACGAGGCGCAGGATTTCCTGGGCGAATATGCCAATGGTGATGCTCGGAAGTCTTTGAATCTGTTGGAAGCGGCGGCGCGGCTGTATGGGGTTGATGCCATCACGCTGGATCAACTTAAGGACGCGCTGCAATCGAAGCACCTGCGTTATGATAAACAGGGCGAGGAACACTATAATACCATCAGCGCGTACATCAAGAGTATGCGGGCCAGCGATGTCGATGCGGCGCTATACTACCTGGCGCGGATGGTGGATGCCGGGGAAGATCCGCTGTTTATCGCCCGCCGGATGGTGATTTTTGCTAGCGAGGACGTGGGCATGGCGCAACCGACGGCGCTGGTAGTGGCGAACGAGGTCTTCCGCGCCTGCGAGACGATTGGCTACCCGGAATGTCAGATCAATCTGGCGCATGGCACGGCCTACATGGCGCTGGCCCCCAAAAGCCGGGCCTCGTGTGATGCATTCTTTGCGGCACTGGAAGATGTGCAGCGTACCGGCAACTTACCGGTCCCCATGAAATTGCGCAATGCACCGACGAAATTGATGAAAGACCTGGGTTATGGTCAGGACGATGGCACCGACTCGCGCTTGCCAGAGAAACTCAAGAATCGCCGCTATTATTCTTCTAAAGATTAAAATTAGCATTAAAATGTGATTTGATGCTGCCGATAAATTATATAAGACTTCAGTCTATTATTAGTGTTAGTAAAGACGAGTTTCTTCGTCATTCGTGATGCCTGTTTGCATCTCTTCAATGGTTAAATCAAGCTCTCCATGTTTAACCATCGCTTGAGCAAGAGAAGGTAAACTTTCGAGTGCTGGCAAAGCATTTGCCTTCCACAATTCGGACCGAATAATGCACTTGGCGCAGTGAAAGAACGCCTCTTCTACATTCACCGCAACCAATAATTCTGGAACTTTGCCTTTTGCCATCATTTGCTGGCGCAAATCTCCATCACGAACCAGCGTTGCCTGTCCGCTTACTCGTAATGTCTCTTTCTTTCCAGGTATCAAGAACAATAGACCGATCTTCGGGTTTTCTAGAATATTCATAAAAGTATCCGCACGCCGATTACCCGGACGTTCTGGAATCAAAAGTGTGGAATCATCTAATACGTGAACAAAACCGGGAGGATCACCTTTTGGTGAGACATCTACATTGCCTTGTGTATCAGAGGATGCAATTAGAAGAAAGGGAGACTGGGCGATCCACTCTCGACAATAATCGTCAAGTGTAGAAATCGTCTTCCTGGTCACAACCTCATGCGGATAACCGATAATCTCTCTCATTTGCTCTACTGTTGAAATAACCTCTGAGAATCTACTCATAGTCGTCATGATTCCTCCCGTTTGTAATAGTGGGACACTGAACTTGCTTCTCAATTATACTCGCTCAAATTGATCCCTCAACCAATCAAATTTGATATTTGGAAAAATGCGCGAATCGCAATGAACTCAGGTATGCTCACCGGCAAAGGTGTGCAAGATACGGTGTCGCAGAAACGGCAGATAATAGGCCATGTTAAACAGTAAATTAAATACCAGCGGGCGATCAACGACCTGCACTTTGACCCGGAACATATTGTCGAGTAAAGGTTGCAGCTTTTTCCGCCAGAGCGCCTCATAATTTGCGCCCGCCGCTGTCAGGGACCACGCGCCATTGAGGTATTGTTCGACGGATTGAGCCGCCCACAGGCCGGTGAGGACTGCCGCCGAAATGCCGCCGCCGGTGAGTGGATCGACAAATGCGCCCGCGTCGCCGGTGATAAAAACGCCATTCTTGAAGCGCGACTGCGTATCTTGATTCCAGAGCGGAATCGGCCATTGATGCGGCGTGCCGTCTAGCAGCTCGACCTGACCGTGCCACCAATCCTGAAGATATTCAGCAAGTGCCTCCCGCAGTTGGGTACTGTTGAGCTGCGAACCAGCGAGGCCGAGGCCGACATTCGCCAATCCATCGCCAATTGGGAACAGCCAGGCATAGCCAGGCCGCAGGCTCGACAAAAAGTGCATATGAAAGTAGGGCCTGACCGGTTGCTTGAGCCGGACATAGGCGCGGGTCGCACTGACCACTGACTGGCCTTTGGATAAGTGAAAACCGGCGTGACGTGCCACCGCCGAGCCATAACCATCGGCGGCAATGACGACAGCAGCACGAAATTCGCCATGTTCGCGCGTTTGCACCCCGACCAGCCGGTTATTCTTAATCAATGGGGCCGTCACCTGTGCTTGCATGAATTGACTGCCGTGTTTAACAGCTCGTTCAAATAAGACATTATCAAAACGCTGCCGGGGACAGGTCACGGTGGTTTGTACATGGGGCAACCATTCGATGCTTAGACGTTTACGCGACGGTGCACCGATCTCAAGGCCTTCAATCATTTTGTAGTCGACATCACGCGTGCCCAGATCGCCAATGTGGATGCCCATTTGTTGAAGCTTTTTAATCACGATTGGCGGCAGGCCATCGCCACAAATTTTATCGCGCGGGAACGTGCTTCGGTCAATCAGCAATACGCGGTGCTGCGAACGAGCCAGGGTTAGCGCCGCAACCGATCCCGCCGGTCCAGCCCCCACGACAATTGCATCAAATTGTCTGTCACCTTTCCCCATACTGTTCCCCCACTAATTCAGCCAATGTGATTGTGCAAAGCGAATGGCTGAAGGTCACGCTACCAAACCTTATTCATGCAACTTATAGTATAGATAAAACTGGTCTGTAGGCAACGCACCTACTGAATCGCGATTATCACTTGAGGATGAACATGGAATTCCAAAATTTGATCGATCGTGCCCGACAAATTCGAATGCAATATGCCGAACTCGAACAACAACGCTATAGCCGCGCCTGGACACGGGAAGAAATCGCGCTGGGGTTTGTGGGTGATGTCGGTGACTTGATGAAGCTGGTCATCGCCCAGAATGGTGTGCGCGACATCCCCGATGCCGATGCCAAACTCGCCCACGAATTAGCTGATTGTCTTTGGGCAGTGCTGGTGCTGGCTGATTTATATGATGTTGATTTGCAAAGCGCGTTTGTCGATACGATGAATGATCTGGAGCAGCGTATTCAAGCCGAGAAAGTGGAATGAGGCGCTTTTGTCGTAGCTCTCACCATTGTTGTAAGCGAATGCACATCCAAATGAACAGATGAGTTAAAAATATATCAACTTTACCGATCTTCAAGTGGTGGATGATTATCAGCACGAATCCAGTTGCGCCTGGCACGAATAAAGCGCTGGTGATTCATTTTTAGGCGAATAATTGTAGCTCTACCGATCGCGGTCTTCCCCTCGAGACGTATACCTTCATCTGTCCATTGGAAATGCTCGTGCCAGTGCTGGCGACGCGGATTAAATAATGGAACTTGTTCATCTGTTTGAGGATCAAGTGCGGTCGTTGCCGTGCCTTTGGTGAGGTTACAGCTTGAACAGGCGAGACATAAATTGCTTAAGCCATCACCGCCATTTGGATCAATGTGTTCGAAGTGCATCGGCTGGGCGGTATTATATTCGCAAGTGTGGCAATACTCGCAGCAGCCATTAGCGCGTTCATGAACCTGTCGGCGGGTCGCACGCCAGGATTGCTCAGTCACGACTTGTCAGTTTTTCTGGTGTAACTTTATAACCTCGTTCCGTTAACAACGCCGCTGCCTCGGACTTGCGGACCATTAACCGTTGGCCGCGTTCGACAAAGTCTTCAAGCGCAGAACGTTCAGATTCCGTAATCGTACCGAACGAGTTCTTATCCATGAGGACCTGCATTTTAGCCTGAACGGCAGCCGGTAGCTGTTCACGAGCAATGGTCCATAGCGCGTCATCAGAAAGGTTCTTGAGGGCAGCCAATTCGGCTTCTTCTTCGGGTGGCAAATTCGGTAGTGGCGTCGATAACGTGCGCAAGTAGTCAATCATAATTCTATCGACCGGTTGGGCGGTTACTTTAGCAATAGCCTGAGCGCGTTGATAAACCTCTTCGGGTACAGTCAGAGTATAATCGCTCATAAAACTCCTCAACATAGATTGTTTGGATTCTACTGACAAATAGGCTGGTGTTCAAGAAGCAGCCAGCTTGAAATCATTATCAGCCGGAATCGCATTTCAATGCCATACTGGTGTTATGGAAAAATCAACGATCAGTCGATTATCGCTCTCGATACCAAAACTGGCATTTGACCGGGTGTTGCTGGCCCGGCTTCTGGGCTATATTGCCATTGTTTTGATGGTGATTGCCGCCGTTGGTTTCCATCCGGCAAGTAGCCAACTCATTTTATCGTTCTGGATCATGGTCGCGGGAGGTGGCGTGCTGGGGTTGGCCCCATGGCTGCATCCGGGACAGGGCATCCCCCAGCCGTTGACTGCTGTTGACACAGGGGTGAAGGGCCGCGTTCGCTGGCTGCCGTTCAGTACCGGAATCGCGCTGCTGGTGCTGTTGAGCCTCCGCAGCGGAAAAGATATGCTGCTGCCGTTTCTGTACCATGCAACACCGGTGCCGGTGCAGGCGGTCATCTTGTTCAGCGGCATTGGTCTCATCGTCGCCGGGGCTGGTGGGCTGCATCGCGCCGATCTGATAGCGATTTCGCGTTGGCTACGGGTACATCGTCGGGAATTGCTGCTGGTCGGTTTGATTGCGCTGATCGCATTTGCTGTGCGGACTTACAATCTGGAGAATAATGTCCGGGCGTTTATGGATGAGGGGCCGTTTATCGCCTCGATTACGACCATGCGCCAAGCGCCGACGGTGCCGTTGATCGCACCGATGCATGATGTCTCATCTTTTACGCGATTGTTCGCGTTCTCGCAACTGATGCTGACAGATGTGTTGGGTTCAACACTGGGTGTTTTTCGGTTGGCTCCGGTGCTCTATGGTGTGCTGACGGTGGCGGCCACCTATGCGCTGGCCCGGTTGCTGTTCGATAAGTGGACCGCGATTTTAGCTGCATGCTTTTTGGCCGTGTTCCCGCCGCACATCCATTTGAGTCGCATCGGCATCAATAATATCGCTGACCCGTTGTTTGGCGTAATGGCGCTGGTCTTTCTAACGCGGGCTGTACAAACAAAGTGCCGCCTCTGGTATGTTTTGGCCGGGGCGATGGTGGGCCTGTTGCCCTATTTTTATGAGGGAGGCGAGTTATTATTTCCGCCGTTGCTGGTGCTGTGGGCTGGCTGGTTGGTAATCGCCGGACCAGCACGACCGGCACGGCGCGGGATGCTCTGGTTGGGACTAATCGCGCTGCTGATTGCACTGCCCGTGTATTATACCAACAGCACCTACGATCTGGCACTTTTTACTCGCTTGAACGATCGGATGCTGGGTACGGATTACTGGATAGCCATGCTGGTTGCGCCCAACGGCCTGAGCAGCCTGACGACTTATTTCAATGAACGGCTGGTGCCGCCGTTATTACATTATATTCATGCGCCTGATCCCAGCCTGTTTTATAGTGGTCAAACGCCGCTCATTCTAACGCCACTACTGCCGCTGGCTTTGCTCGGTTTTTTTCACGCGCTGTGGCGACCCCGTGCCGGGGGGATGCTGCTGGTAATATGGATTTTGTTAACTGCGTTGGGCAACAGCGTCATTAGCTACAACAATTGGACCGTGCGGTTTGTCGTCGTCATGCCCGCTGTAGCGATTTTGCTGGCAATCGGGTTGCGCTACACGTTGCCGTTGTTGGGGCAACGCGGGCATGGTTGGATTTTCGCCGGTTTTATCCTGATCGCTGCCATTGGTCAGGTCACATACTATTTCGGACCGCACATGACCTATTATCGTGAGCAGATCATGGACCTGCGGCGGCATTATGATGTGATCTTCCGGGTGAAGGATTTGCCAGAGGATACACAGGTCTATCACATCTTTGATGATTATGTCCAAACACCATTTTCGTATGCGTTTCTGGAATTCCTGGGTGATGCGCATTTCTTTCGTGCGGAGAAGGTACATGATATTGACCTGTTGAGCCTGAACCCAGATCGAAGCTATGCCTTCTTCGTGAATCAGCGCAGCCCACAGGTCGTGACGGCGTTGGAGGCCGTTTGGGATCTGGATGGCCCCTATTTTGGTGACACGGATGTACCCGTCGCCGAGCAGTATGCGCTATATAAAGCCTCACGCTGGCTGTGGCATGGGCTGGCTGTCGAATAGCGGCGCGTGCGGGTTAACTGTGGTATGCTCCACCCGTGATATGATCTGCTGCTGAGTGATCGTGCCCATGAAAATCATTGATACCCACTGCCACGCCGCCCAGGTCTGGTATGAACCGCTGGAGAGTCTCCTGTTCCAAATGGATCAGAATCAGGTGGAGCAGGCGATTTTGATCCAAATCTTCAACGAATATGACAACATGTATAATCTTGAATGTGTACAACGGCACCCAGACCGATTGAGTCTGGTGGTGCTGGTGGATGTCAAACGACCGACGGCGGTAGCTGAACTGGAACGGCTGGTCGAACAGGGCGCGAAAGGCGTGCGCATGCGGGCCAACTGGCGGTCACCGGGGGCCGATCCGCTGGCGTTATGGCGGGCGGCGCTGCGACTGGGGGTGCCGGTTAGTTGTATGGGGGCCAGCAAAGATTTCGCGGCACCGGCGTTTGTCGAACTGGTTCAGGCCTTGCCTGAATTGACGATTATTATCGAGCATCTGGGGTCGAGCAGCCAGCCCGATGGCGAAGTCTCGCCGTTTCCGCTTCGGCAGCAAGTATTTGATCGGGCTCGGTTTCCCAACCTTTACATCAAAGTGCCGGGTTTCGGCGAGTTTTGCCCACGAGCCATTCCAGTGAACGCGGATTTTCCATTCGAACGCGACAATTTGCAGCTTTTAGACCGAGCTTATGCAGCATTTGGGTCGGACCGTATGCTGTGGGGCAGCGATTATTCGCCGGTGAGCAACCGCGAAGGCTATCGCAACGCACTGCACTATCCGCTGGATTACTTCAAAGCCCAGCATCCTGAGGCGTGTGACGCGATTTTTGGCGGGACAGCAGCGCGGGTGTTTGGGCTGTAATGACTTGGGTGAGGAGGTGGGTGCTGAACAGAATAGGGTGGGTGTTTGTGGTTATCGCGCTGGTCAGCGCCTGTGAAGCGGTCGGGCCAAGCGATCAACCCACAACGGCGGGTAGTGCCCGCGTCATTACGGGCCGCTCGCTGCAGATCGTGACCGGGCAAACGCTGTATGTCCCGGCGTATTCCGAGGTGTTTTATGGTACCCGTGACCGCACGCTGGAATTGGCGGTTACGCTCACAATTCATAATACTGATCTGGAAAACCCGATTATCATGCAGGCCGTGCAGTATTATGATAGTGATGGCGGATTGGTCCGCGATTATGTTACCGAGCCGGTCGAGGTCGGACCATTGGCAACCATCGGCTATGTCGTGCCCGAAAGTGACCGGCGGGGCGGCTTTGGCGCTAATTTTGTGGTGACATGGGGAGCGGAACAACCGGTCTATGAGCCGGTGGTTGAGGCGGTGATGGTGAGCGCAGCCGGCACACAGGGGATTTCGATGATTAGTCCAGGCCGGATTCTGTCACAAACGAACGCGAGTCCGGCGGAATAGCTGTTATGTTTTTGTTTGGAACAAGCTGACTTCCCGCAACCGATAGGGTGAAGCATGATGAAGTTAGATTGCTTTCAAGACAACAAAAAGCGGCCTGCACCATAGAACAATGCAGACCGCTAAGAGATGGACTATTCAGTGCTGCCGGTGAGTTGTTCGATCAACCCAATTTCATCCCAGATGGCCCATTCTTCGGCCATCTTGTCGCCTTCAAAGCGATTCAACACCGCCATCTCGGTTCGCAGCCCTGGCACCCCCTCGACGTAGGGGAACATGGTGTACAATGTCGCCGCGAGGTTGCCTTCCATGACGGTGATGCGAGGAGCAATGCGATGCTGAGGTGGGGTCGCAGCCCAGGATTCACGGAGTGCTTCCAGGCCTTCTAATTCAACCCCCATGGGAATCCAGTGAATTTTCGCGTCGGCTGTGTAGCCGCCCACGAGCTGGTCAACATCGAGCGAATTGACCGCCAATGTGTCGGCCAGGAACTGCATTCGACGTTCCTCTGGGAACACGTTGGATGGCTCGAAGGTTACGTCCCAGGCAACCTCGGCTTTAACCTCGTCTTCGCTTTCAACGAAGCCAAATTGCTCGGACATGCTGATGGTATTGGACACATCCCACAGTTCGGCGATCTTACCATTTTCAATGCGGAAGAAATCCATGTTGCTTACCCAGATCGCTTCGCCGGTCGGTATCAGATCGAAGTCTTCGCCGCCAGTAAAGCTTCCGCCCCAAAGCCCCGCCGTCGCCACCATATCGCCGTCGGCAATCATGACCGTTGGTATTACCGCCATATCCGGGAATACGGTTCGAAGCCAGGACCACGTATTGATGAGATAGGTATCCCAATCTTCGTCATGCTTATCGGCAAAGTGCGCCATAAAATCGTCTGAGACAAGTTCATTGGCGACGGACAGATTCCCCGCATTCCAGAATTCTTCAA
The DNA here is from genome assembly GCA_965223835.1 of Phototrophicaceae bacterium. Taxonomy (GTDB): domain Bacteria; phylum Chloroflexota; class Anaerolineae; order Aggregatilineales; family Phototrophicaceae; genus CAVYXZ01. The sequence continues at coordinate 226,061 of OZ245022.1, read as the reverse complement.
CAAAGCGTTTGACCAGGGCTTTGTTGGCTTCAAGGTCGACTTCCTGGGCCGCGGCGGGCATCACCCCTAGCAAATCCAGAAGAAGGATTGCATCATCAGCAGCCCACATCTCAGCTAATACTCCATTTTCAAACCGAGCCAACGCTTGATAATACATGGGTTCGGAAGTGTCTGGCAGTTCAGCACTGCCTTTTAGCCACAAAAAGTCCCCATGAATTACCGCCTCTTCAATTGGATGCAGGATAGCAGGCCCCATTGCTTCTTGAAATCCGGTAATGACCTGAGCCAGGGCTTCACGCCCAACGACATCACCTTCCCACTGGGAGTGGCGTACAAAATCATTGGTGACCACATCTTCGAGCAAAATAAAGTCACTGGTATTCCACACCTCCAGATAGGCATCAAATGCCGCAACGAGATCATAATCCGATTCCATCTGCCCTACTGTTGGCAGCGCCACACTGAACGCTAAAAGTAAGGCCAGTACCGAAACAAGAACTTTCCAGATAGACATGATACAGTCCTCCAAATCAAAAAGCCGAAAGCTAGTCCCTCATCACGAGAGTTCGCTTTCGGCAGCTATTGAGATACTATTTGGTTTACTACCGCTACGATGGATGCAACGGCGCTGACTGTATTATCTCAAATCAAGTCCTGGCGCAGAAACGTATACTTCATGATTTCGTAGTAACAAATGTCATGGATGATCGCGCTATGCTTCCAGTAGCCAGGTTGTTTCTTGTGAAAACTTTATCGTCGTAGCGGTTTTATTCGCTTGACATGGGGACAGCATGAGTCTCAACTGGCGGATTCTGACGCAGGGTGCGTGGGTCGCGCAGGATGAGCAGCAGCACCAGCGCGGTTAACAGGGCCGCGACAACTGCGATGCCAAACGTCACTTGAAAACCAACTGCATCGGCCAATGCGCCGCCGATAATGGGTGCGAACAGGGTGGCCGGGGCTACCAGCGTATTTGAGAGGCCGATGTAGTAAGGGCGGTCAGCCTCGGTGCCAAATTCAACGGTGATGGTCAGGATACTCGTCCACAGCACACCGTTGGTGAAGCCGGCCAGCGCGAAGACCGCGTAAAACCAACTGACGCTGGTGGCGGTGAGCGCCAGAAAGGTGCCCAACCCAAGCGCGAGAATTCCCAGTGCGAAGATGCGCCGGTGCCCCCAGCGGTCCCCGACCCAACCGACCAGCGGCGAGGTTGCCATCTGGGTCAATTGCATCACGCCGGTGAGCAGGCCTGCAGTAGCGCCATCCAACCCAAAGTTGCGCACGCCGTAGATGGTGTAAAAGCCAACCGCCATAAACGCCACCTGCGATAGGGCACGGGTGAGGATGAACCAGCGGAAGTTGCCATCCTGTTGCATGATGCGGCGCAGATTGCGCCACCACTCGCCCCAGTTATGATCGACCTCAATGGGCGGGCCTTCCGGTTCGCGGCTGCGCCATAAATATACAAACGAGATCGCCATCGCGAGAATTGCCAGGAAAAAACACAGGGCGAAATTGTAAGGATAGGGCAAACGGACCAGGATGATTCCAGCGGCAACGGCTCCAATCGCTTGTAGCAGACTCAAAGCTGCCGATTGTGTGCCGTAGAAGGTGCCGCGTCGACGTTCCGGCATGATCTTGCCCAGCAACGCCTGCCACGAGACAGCAGTAAAGCCGCCCCCCAGCGCGTGCCAGCACAGCAAGCTAAACGTGAGCGCCAGCGCCACGTTATTCGCCACAACCGGGATCAAGAGGGCGACGACCGCCAGACCCAGAAACGGCCAGCGTTCATGGAGCGTCATGCGCAGTACCTGGGGCAAATAGCGGCGCTGCCCGGCGACCCGTCCCGCCATGAATAGCTGCGGAATCTGCCAGCCGATCATTTGAATTGAGGCGATGAGACCAATCAGCGTGGTTGAATCAGTCAGGCTGTCTACGAAAAGCGGAATGATGCTCACGTTTGAGGCGAAGCCCAGGCCGAGGCCGAAGAACGCGCCATCCATGACGTTAACATAGAAGTTGTGGGCGAAATTATCGAGCTTGTCTTTTGGTAGCATGCATTGGCCTTATGATCGGTTCGATAGCGACTGCGCCTTTGGTTGAGATTTACCTCAGCCCCGACCCTTTTCCATGCCGCTGCGCTATAGAGAGGGGGAGAAAAACAATTCGAGAAAGTCACCTGACGAAGTATTGCCAAAGGCGTGTCAAAGCTGTGTTTAGACAGATTCTTATTTGATGTACGTACAATTAATAATTGAGACTAAAGCTGGGCGATGTACCCTAATTGATAGCACAGAATGCTGGCAAGTCAACAAGGGTTAATTGGATTCGCGTGGGAAGACGGAATATAGGACCATTTTGGTGAAACGGAAACACGGACTCGGCAGACGAGAAACAAATGCGGTAAGATTGCCCGGTGCATTGAACGAGGTAACTGTGATCTTGCAACGACCATCCCAATTGTTCCGCCTGCTTGCGGGCGTATTCTTGCTCTTAACTGCCTGTTCAGCCAATAGCGAAGCCATCCCAACCCCGACCAAAGTTCCGCGGGCGGTCGCCCCGATTAAACAAACCTATGAAGTGCAGCGTGGCGAGGTGATCGAGCGCATCCAGTTTACTGGGCGCGTGATGCCAGTGACACAGGCCAACGTCATGTTCCTAGTCGATGGCCGGGTTCGAGGGACCTATGCTGAGGAAGGTCAGCCGATTGCCGCGGGCGATCTGATCGCGGATTTGACCAGCCTGGACGCGCTGGAAAAACGGAAAGCGGCGGATGAACTGGTCTTGCACCAGGCCGAACTGGAACTGGAAAACGCCGAACTGGAACTGGAGATTGCTGGTTTAGTGTCGGACGAGACAGTGCGTGAACTGGAACTCCAGGTGCATCAGAACAACGTGGAGCTGGCGCAAATTCGACGTGATTTGCTGGCCTTGAGCATTCAAGATCTGGACGACCAGATCGACGCTGCCCGCTTGGTTGCGCCCTTTGATGGTCAACTGCTGACGTTGAGTATCAGCACCGGCAGCAGTATCGCAGAATTTCGCTCAGTTGGGTTGTTTGCGGATGTGACGGAGCTTGAAATTGGGTCGCTGGTTCAGAGTTTCAAGCTGGAATCGCTGGAAGCCGGGATGCCAGTCCTGGTCGAACCCGCCAGCCAACCCGGTGTAGAAATCCCAGGTGTGATCCGGCGGTTGCCGCATCGGGGTCAGGGCGACCAACCCGCCAGCGACGATCAACTGGTCCGCGTGAGCTTGAGTATCCCGCCACAAGAAGCGGGTTTAGCCATTGACGATCAGGTTGAAGTGACGGTCATTATTGCGGAACGGCAAGATGCGATCTGGCTTCCGGCGCAGGCGGTACGCACATTCCAGAACAACGCCTTCGTGGTCGTCCGTGAAAACGACATCGAACGCCGGTCCGATGTGCAGATTGGCATCACCGGCGGTAATCGGATTGAAATTCTGGAGGGGCTGGAAGTCGGGCAGGTGGTCGTCGGGCCATGAGCTATCTTCGTCGCCTATGGGCGACCATCATTATCCTGATCAAACGACTCTCGTCGCAACCGGGCCTGACATTGGCCGCGATTCTGGGGCTGGTGATCGCGATAGCGCTGGCGATGAGCATCCCCATTTATGCCGATTCGGTTTACTATCGCACCTTTATTGATTCGGTTTCCACCGCTGTTGATGAAAACGGTGAGGTGGTGCCGCAATTCGCTTTCACCTTCCGCTATGGGTTGGGCCTGAATGATCCCTTAGAACTGGATGGGATTGCCCCGATCAACGACTATATGGATACATTGGCACCAGCGGTGATTGGCCTGCCACGTGATTTGCAGGTGCGCCATTATCGAACTGAGGCCTATCCGCTGTATCCCGAAGGCGCAACGATTACTCAGGATTCCCGCGAGGCGATTGACTGGTTTAACATTTCGTCAGTAACCGACCTGGAACAGCACCTCACGCTGGTTGACGGTGAATTTCCCGTGCTGGGGGACACCAGTGATGAAAGCGAAATGGGCGTGCTCATCAGTGCGGCGATGGCCGAAGAATTGCAGATCGTGGTCGGGCAGCGGTTCTTCGTTTACATGCGTGACCGCACGCCGGATGATCTGGTGGTTTCAACCACAATCCCGGTACGGATTGCCGGAATTTGGACACCCACTGATGAAGACGACATCTACTGGGTGCTGCACCCATCAGTCTACGATGAACACTTGCTGATTTCTGAAGACATGTTTGTCGGGCGCGTCAGCCCTTATATCCCGGATGAAGTGTACGCCGGGATGTGGCATCATGTCATGAATGGCTCGTCGGTCAATTACAGTGCGGTACCGGGGTTAATAGAAAACGTCAATATTTTGTTCCAGCAAGCCAACACCCTGCTGCCTGACATTCGGCTGGTGACGTCGCCACGCGATCAACTGGAAGCTTATTTGCGTGATGCCACCATTTTGAACATCCTCATGTTCGCGTTTGGCGTGCCAATCGTGGGCTTGATCCTGGCCTTTATCGGCCTGACGCGCAACCTGGCGGTTGAGCAACGCCGCAATGAAATCGCGGTGCTCCGCAGTCGGGGCGCGATGCGGCTGCAACTGCTGGGGGCGGCGGCGTTGGAAGGGTTGCTGCTGGGGGTGGTGTCGTTGTTGATTGCGCTGCCGGTGAGTCTGGCGGTGGCGCGGTTGATCGGCCAGACGCGGCGTTTCCTGGACTTTAGCACGTTGTTTGATACGCGGTTGGTGATTACGCCACTGGCGCTTTTTGCCGGGCTGGTGGTCGTTTTGATCGCGTTGCTGGCACAGCTAATCCCAACGATTGGGGCAACGGCGCACACCGTCATCACTTACAAACAGGAACGTGCCCGGATGCAGCGACGACCGCTGTGGCAGCGGCTGTGGCTGGATGTCTTATTAATGATTCCGGCAGGCTATGGGGCCTATCTGTTGCAGCAACAGGGCAATATCGCGGTGGTGGGCCGCGAATTCACCCGGAATCCGTTCGAAAACCCGCTGCTATTTTTAGTCCCGGCCATTGGGATTCTGGCCTTATCGTTGTTTTCGTTGCGGTTGCTGCCCATACTCATGACAGTCATTGCCTGGATCGCGGCCCGTACCCGTAGCACGGCGTTTTTGATGGCGACGCGTTATCTGGCCCGGTCGCCAGGATTTTATAACACGCCCCTGTTATTGCTGGTGCTGACGCTGAGTCTGTCGATTTTTACGGCGTCATTGGCGCAAACGCTCGATCAACATCTGGAAGATCAATCGAATTATCTGGTAGGCGCAGAAGTTACATTCTCTGACTTTGGCGAAGATCAAATTCCCGGTGCCGAAGTCGACCCAACCGAGCCGATCTGGATTTTCCGCCCGGTATCCGATTATCTGGATGAGACGGGGATCGCGCACGCGACGCGAGTTGGCCTTTATCCAGCCGCGAGTTCGCTGGGCGGGGGTACGCGGGAAGCCCTGTATATGGGCGTTGACCGTTATGATTTTGCGGATATTGCGTACTGGCGGGATGACTTCGCGCCGGATGACCTCATGACGCTGATGAATGAACTGGCATTTAATCCCGATGGGGTGCTGGTTCCCTTCGACCTGATGGAAGAACTCTCGTTACAAATCGACGATACCGTGCGGGTGACAGTCCATACCTATGGCTTCAGCACGGTGGTGGACATGCGGATTGTGGGCGGGTTTGACCTGTTCGCCACCTGGGTGCCGGATGATGGGCCGCTCTTTGTTGGCAACCTCGATTATTTCTTCGAGCAGGCGGGAGCGCCCTTTCCCTACCGGGTGTGGGTGCGGACTGACCCCAGCGAAACGTTAACGATTGACGATTTCTGGCGTACCCCGCAGGCGCTGATCGACAATGTGCAACAGGGGCCAGAACGACAGGGCTTGTTCGGCTTGTTGTCAGTGGGCTTTATTGCAGCCGCGATTTTGACCGTTTTGGGCTTCTTGTTGTATGTCTTATTCTCGTTTCGCCGGCGGTTTATTGAAATGGGCGTGCTGCGTGCGGTTGGTCTGTCAGCCGTGCAGATGGTGGGCTTGCTGGCGTGGGAACTCATCTTTCTGACTTTGATGGGCGGGCTGATTGGCACGGCATTGGGCGGGCTGGCGAGTATGGGCTTTATCCCCAATTTGCAGGTCGATACGGGTCCAACATCGGGCGTACCGCCGATTCTGGTTGAGATTGCCTGGTCGCAGGTGTTCCGCATTTATGTGTTGTTCGGATTGTTGTTCGTCGTGGCCTTGAGTGCGCTGGCCTTTATTCTGCGGCGGATGCGCATCTTCCAGGCCATCAAGCTGGGCGAGACGAATTAGAGTGTATAGTCAGTGCCATTTAGTTTACTCTGGATTTGAGGACGTTTCGACTACATGAGTGATCGTTTTATTGACCTCACCCCTCCTTGCCTGTGGCAATTCCACCCTCTCCAATTTGGAGAGGGGTTGGGGGTGAGGTAGATCAAAAAAACACGGCAAACTAGAATTATGAAAATTTTGAATCTAACCCGGCCACTGCAATCGATACTCGTGCCAGCAGAGCGAATGTCGGGAACAATGTGATGAGCAACCGCGAATTTGAGCATTATCTTGACCAGTATGCTGAGGTGATTGTCCGCGTGGGCGTTAATTTGCAGGCCGATCAACGGTTGCTGATTCGGGTGCCGGTTGACCTGGCACCGTTCGCTCGTTTGTTGACGCGTCACGCCTATGCCGCTGGTGCCCGGTTTGTGGAGGTGCTGTGGAGTGACCAACGAATATTGTGGTCACACCTGAAATTTGGACCGGAAAATGTGATGAGCGCCTATGAAGGCTGGGGTGAACAGTTGGCGCTGGATTATATTGATGCTGGTGATGCGATGGCAACGATCTATGCCCTGGACCCCGACATGCTAGCAGATATTGACCCCGCTCGCGTCCATGCTGCCCGCCAGCAAATTGAGGTATTTGGTGCGCCGATCTTGCAGCGGATTATGCAAAATCGAGTGAAGAACGGCGGGTTTTTCAGTGCGGCGTTTGCTGGGTGGGCCACGAAAGTGTTCCCCGATGACGGGCCAGAAGCGGCAGTTGCTAAGCTTTGGGACGCAATCTTTGCTGCCTGCCGGGTGAAGGCTGCGAATCCGATTGCTGGCTGGCAGACGCATCTGTCCAACCTGGAAGCACGTGCACATTATCTGAATAAAAAACAATATGCGGCTCTCCATTATCAGGCACCGGGTACTGACTTAACGGTCGGGCTACCGGCTGGTCATGTCTGGCACAGCATCGTCAACGAAGAAACGGGTATTCGGCATGTCCCCAATATTCCGTCAGAGGAGATATATACGCTGCCGCATCACCAGCAGGTTGCGGGAACCGTTACTGTCTCCCGACCCCTGAGCTGGCAGGGCACGACGATCACGGGCCTGGTGCTGACGTTTATGGCGGGGGAAGTCGTCGACGCCCAGGCCGAGACAGGCGAGGAACTGGTGCAGATGTTGCTGGATACTGATGACGGCGCACGGGCGCTGGGTGAAGTCGCGCTAGTGCCGCATAGCTCACCCATCTCACAAAGCGGCTTGCGCTTCTATAACAGCCTGTACGATGAAAATGCGGCGTCGCATCTGGCATTGGGCGAAGCCTATCGCACGTCATTAACGGGTGGAACCGCGCTGTCTGATGACGAGTTTACCGCCGCCGGCGGCAATCGCAGTAGTATCCATGTTGATTTTATGATTGGCTCGGCAGCATTGTCAGTTACTGGCACCACCGCTGCTGGTGAACGCGAAACCATTATGAAACATGGTGAATGGGCCTTCGACGTGTAAGACAGCAGATAGGCTCTGGTAGCCTGAAAGGTCAAGGTACTGATGGATTATCAAAGCGGTATTAATCAGCATTATGGGCAGCCCGATCTGAGTGAGCGAATCCTCAAGGCGTTGGCGAGTGCGGGTAAAGATATTGATAACCTGACCCGTGAAGATTTGATGACGTTCGATCATTTTCATATTGGCGGCATCGCTGAAACGCGCAATCTGGCAAAGCTGGCAAACTTACAACCGGGCATGTGCGTACTCGATGTTGGTTGCGGCATTGGTGGTTCGACCCGGACGCTGGCGGCAGAGTTTGGCTGTGATGTAGTAGGGGTTGACCTGACCGAAGCCTATCTTGATGCGGCGATAATGCTGACGGAACGGGTTGGTTTGCAGGAAAAAATCCAGTTTAAAGTTGGCAGTGCGTTGGATTTACCGGTTGAAGCGGGCACGTTTGATGTCGTCTGGACCGAATTTGTATCCATGAACATCGGGGACAAGCCGCAACTCTACCGCGAATACCAGCGGGTGCTGCGTCCGGGGGGACGTGCAGTTTTGCACGAATTGCAGCAGCCCGGCGATGAACCGCCCTTTTACCCGGCGATGTGGGCCGATGATGCCTGTCTGAGCTTTATGCACTCCCCGGCGCAAATTCAGCAAATGCTAACTGAGGCGGGTTTTACCCGGCAGCATTGGCGCGATTATACGCAAGATGCAATTGATTGGTGGCAGCGGGTGCGGTCTGCAGCACCGACCGGTGCGTTGGGCCTGGGGGTGATTGTGGGCGAAGGAGTCGCGGAAAAAACGGCCAACCTCCAACGCAGCCTCCAGGAAGGTCGCGTCGTGGCGATACAGGCTGTTTATGAGAAGCCTGTATAGACAACATTTTGATAGTACAGGCGATCAAGCGGAAAATGGACTGGCATAAGTCAGTTCCTGCAATCACATGTTTTTAGCAATCGGTACGTCATTTGGGTGTTCGTTGTCAACGAAAAGTCGTGGTGACATAAATGCAAGAACCAGCAATTGTTTGTGATAATCTCGTCAAGATTTACCAGGTCGCTGATCTGGAAACGGTCGCTTTACAGGGGTTGGATCTGGTCGTCGGGCCGGGCGAACTGCTCGGCATGGTTGGCGTCAGCGGCAGCGGCAAATCAACGTTGATGAACATTCTTGGCGGGCTGGACCGACCGTCAGCCGGGCGGGTGTGGGTGGATGGCATGGACCTGCTCAAGCTTTCTGATGCCGAGCTAAATGCTTACCGCCGTGCCAATGTTGGCTTCGTCTGGCAGCAGGGCGCACGCAATTTGATCCCATATCTCAAAGCCCAGGAAAATGTGGAACTGCCCATGATGTTATCCGGTCAATCGGGCGCAGCTGTGCGCGAATGGGCCGGCGAATTGCTGGAGATGGTGGGACTGGGCGACCGTCGTTTTCATCAACTATCTGAATTATCTGGTGGTGAGCAGCAACGGGTGGCGATTGCGGTGGCGCTGGCGAATCGGCCCCGCTTACTGCTGGCCGATGAACCGACCGGCGAAGTCGATTCAGAAACGGCGCTACGTATTTACTCGATTTTTCAGAAGCTGTGTCATGAGTTGAAGTTGACGACGGTAATTGTCAGCCACGATCCCGGTATTGCGCGGCATGTCGACCGCGTGGTAGCGATTCGTGATGGGCGGATGGCAGCGGAGACGGTGCGGCAGGCCCGGCGTTCGCGTGACGATGATAGGTTGCCGGACTATCATGAGGAAGCACATGATGAGTCGTTCGAGGAATTAACCGTGCTGGATGCTGCCGGACGGTTGCAGATCCCCCGCGAATTTCTCGATCAATTGCAAATCAAAGGCCGGGTGCAGCTCGAATTGACAGATGATGGTGTGCTGGTTAAACCGGCGACAAATGCCGATTATGCTGAAGAGGCCGAATCCCATGTGAGTGAATTGGCGCAAACCCATCAGGCAAAGGGCTTACGGGGCTGGTTCCAACGGTTGCGCGATAATTAATAGTCATCAACCTTGAGCAACATAACAGGAGTAACGACTTTGCAGTACGCAATTGAAACCCAGGACGTAAAGCGCGTGTATCATACGCGGGGCGCGGATGTCACGGCGCTTCAGGGGGTGAATTTACGCCTCGAAGCGGGACGTTTTGTTGCGCTCAAAGGACGGTCGGGCAGCGGTAAGACTACCTTGCTCAACTGTCTGGGTGGGCTGGACCGACCCACCAGTGGCATGGTGCGCGTGTTTGAGCAGGACCTCGGCGCGATGAGCGACCAGCAGGTGACGCACTGGCGGCGCGAGAAAATCGGCTTTATTTTTCAGTCGTTTGGCTTGCTGCCGACCCTTTCCGCCTATGAAAATGTGGAATTGGTGCTGCGCCTGAACAACTACGCAAGGTCGGAGCGGCGCGAACGGGCGGCCTATTGCCTGGATATTGTGGGCCTCAGTAAGCGGGGCAATCATCGGCCCTATGAGTTGTCTGGCGGGCAGCAACAGCGGGTGGCGATTGCGCGGGCGATTGCTTCTCAACCACAGTTGATTCTCGCAGATGAACCCACCGGTGAACTGGACAGTGTGACAGCGCAGGAAATTCTGGGCCTGTTCCGCGAGATTGTGCGGCAGGAGGGCGTGACGATGCTGATGACCTCACATGATTCACTGGTGGATGATTTTGTCGATGACATCCTGCATCTCAAAGATGGGCAGATACTCGCCAGCGATGTAGGTGTTGCCTAAGCAAGGGGAGTCAGTTTCTTTGCTGCCACTCATCATGCTGGTTTTTTCTGTCGTGCAGAAAAGACGAGGCCGCACCACATTGGCACGGCCCAGTTAAAACTAAGTTTGTATTAGATTACTCTACCGTGCCAGACGGTGGCAGTAAGACCGCATCAATCACATGAATGACGCCATTGCTCGCGGCGATGTCGGCTTCACTGACGCCAGCGCCGTTTATCAGCAATTCATCATCCGCCAGGCTCAAAATGACCGGTTCTCCCTGAAGCGTTGGTACTTCAAGCTCCGTTACCGCTTGCTCACCTTCGGCCTCCATAATCACCGTCGATAAATCTTCGGCGGTTTGGGTTCCGTCCAGAACATGATACAGCAAGATGTTGTTCAGTGTCTCAGTATCTGCCAGAAGATCGGCTTCGGTGATGCCCAACGTGTCGAGCGCAGCGGCGAAAGCGATGTTAGTCGGCGCGAATACCGTAAAATCACCTTCACTGTGCATGACATCCGTCAGGTTAACTGCATCCAGAGCCGCGACCAGGATACTCAAGTCGGGGTTACTGAGCGCGGTATCCAAAATCGAAACGGTTGCCCCACTCATCGTCGTTTCGCCCGCCAATTGGGCCGGTGTGAATGTTTCCACATAGACATCCGGGTTGGCTAGTGAGCCGATAGCGGCGACGAACGTGTAGCTGCCCGCGGTCAATTCGGTAGCTGGCAAACTGAGGAGCACAGGTTCGGTCGCGCCAGTGGGGACGATTTCAACATCATAGCTGCCGGCGGGTACATCAATCACGAAAACACCATCATTGCCGTTCTGTGAACCCGGAAAGGCCAGGCCAGGGATCAGTACTTCACCGTTTGCCAATACATCGACTGCCGGTGCATCGCCAATGCTATGGTAGGTTGTAAGGCGGGCCTGCCCATCAGGAATCGCCTGGGTACGGTTCTCCGCAAAGACGTTGGCTTTGAGTTCATCACGCTCAAACAAACCAACCGCCGAGATCGTCGTCCAGGTATCAGCCGCAAATGTTAAGTCAACTGGGCCGATAACGGCTGCTGATAGGTCTTCGTCAATCGGTACGACCGCGATCTCATAGGTATCAGCCGGCAGTTCAATCCAGCCCGTCACATCAGGATAAGCCAGTGATTCAATATCGCTGACTTCACCATTAATGTAAATATCAACGGGCGGTGCATCCGGGGAAAGGTGCGCAATGCGGATAGTCGCGGTTGCGATTTCGGTACTCTGGGGCGCGGATTGCGGCAGCAGTACCCCGTCAATGACGTGAATAATGCCATTGGTAGCTCGAATGTCAGTCGCCGTTACGTTGATACCACTATCTTCCAGTACCGGATCAGCATTTAAGACCAAACCATCTTCGGTCATCGTCGCTGCAATTTCCGAACCTTCTAAAGTCGCCAGGGTGAGGGAGCCGTTTTCATCCGCATTTGATGCAATCGTGCTAGCATCAAGTGCAGTGCCAAGAACATGATATTGTAAAATTTGATTCAGCCGCGCCGTATCATTTAACAAATCTTCGAGCGTTAAGCCCATAGCGTCCAGGCTGGAAGCGAAGGCATCATCGGTGGGGGCAAAAACTGTGTATTCCGCTTCCGAATTGCGTAACACAGCGTCCAGGCCGGTTGTTTCCAATCCTAAGATGAGAGTCGAGAACTCGGTGTCAACTTCGGTTATGGCAACAATATCACCATCCGAGTCTTGAACGAAGCCGACTGTCACCAACAGGACGGTCAATAATATCGGGAGCAGATAACATAACTTCACGAATTTGCGCCTTTCACTAAATGCTTCATCCGGTAAATGGTCTAAAATAGAGTATGCTGGTAAATAAAGAAGGAACGCCAGATGCCCAAGAAGTTATCGCTGCGGGCCTTCAAGGAAGGCGAAGCAGCCAAGTTACGCCAAATTAGTCGATCCCGGACGGCGCCGCAACGGGCCGTAGAGCGTGCACAAATCATTCTGATGTTTCAAGAAGGCAAGCGGGTGGAAGCCATTGCTCAACACATAGGTCGAACCGGTGCGACAGTGTACTATCAAGTGCATCAATTCAATGATCGTGGCTTGGCATTCGTCGAGGACTTACCGCGTGAAGGTCGCCCGTTAGTTTACAACGAACAGCAGCGTGGTGAGATTGTAAAAGTAGCGAAAACCAATCCCCAACACCTGGGGCTTGAATTTGGACATTGGACACTCGATTTGCTCGTGGAATATGTCAATCATGACCTTGAGATTGCCATTTCGCGCAGTCAATTGGGTGATGTGCTGAAGCAAGAAGGCTTGAAATGGTATCAGGAGAAAACCTATTTCAGTGCCAGTCCCGATCCACAATTCGTGGAAAAAAGGGGGCAATCGTGAGCTTATATCGCCAACCACCTGCCGATGCCTATGTACTCTGCGTAGATGAGATGGGACCGACCTCAGCCAAAACCTATGCTGCGCCGCGGTGGGATGAAAAACGCCCGCATGTGGAAGCCGATTATGGTAGGCGCGGCAAGATTTGGACATTTGGTGCGTTTGAACCCGCAACCGGTCAGGCATTGACTGCTTGTTATGGCGGACGGACCAGCGCCAACTTCGTTGCCTTCTTGGATCATGTCGCGGATACATGGTCTGGCAAAACCATCTACCTTATCCTGGATAATCTATCCACTCATAAGACACTCGATGTCTTATTGTGGGCATTGGCTCATCCCCAAGTGAAGTTTCTGTTTCAACCCACCTATGCACCCTGGTTGAACTTGATTGAACCCTGGTGGAAAACCCTACGCTCACTCGCTCTCAAAGGACGTTGCTTTCAGCTTGGCGATGAGATTGTTCACGCGATTGAATGGGCTACACACTATTGGAATCAACACAAGAAACCCTATGTCTGGCGCAAGGCTTTTACATAGTTACTTACCGGATGAAGCACTAAAACAATAAAAAGTAAAATTCAGGCTGTCACAGCAGCGTTGCCCATCAACATTTACAAATTTCAGATGCAAATGAATGGCAACGTATCGACTATTAATTATAGGCGGCAATGCGGGCGGGCGAATGAGCAGGCCGAAGGATATTTTTATAGGCCAATTGGGGGATATGGGAAGTTTCGATGTGAAGCACACTGTAAACGCCAGTTCGCTATTGAATTCGGGAAATATTGAAAATGGCTTGAATAATGATTTGACAAATTCGTGACAACCTTGTTAAGATAGGTAGATTGTGACCGTTCACAATATGGGTCACGAATTGATATAAAGTTATTCTGGCAACAATACCTTGATTAAAAAAGTGACGATTCGGGACGTGGCGGAAAAAGCTGGTGTCTCCTACCAGACCGTATCACGGGTCATTAACGAAAGCCCCAATGTATCCAGCGCCACGCGCCAGCACATCTTGCAGGTGATCGAGGAACTGGGCTATTTTCCGAATGCCACCGCGCGCAGTCTCGCCTCGAATAAAACGCGCACTCTCGGCTTGATCGTCCCGGAACTGAATGAATACGTTTATATCGAAGCGATCAAAGGCGCGGAGAAAGAAGCCAAAAAACACGGCTATTTTTTTATGCTGGGCATTACCGAATCGGATGATACCGATGAGCCGGAATATTATCGCTGGTTAACTGAACGCCGGGTGGAGGGCAATCTGTTCCTGTATCCCAGCCTGGAAACCGGCAATGACCATCACTATTTGGATAGCCTGCTCAACGCGCAACTGCCGCTGGTGACGATTGCCTATCAGGCACTGCATCGCAAGCTGACGATCGTCAATATTGATAACGAAGACGGCGGACGGCAGGCAACGGAACATCTCATCAGCCAGGGCCACCGGCATATCGGCATGATTACCGGCCATCATCTGTGGGAACCGGCGCGGCGTCGGACTCAGGGTTATTTAGATGCGTTAGCAGCGGCGAGTATCCCACATGATCCAGCGCTCATAGTGAATGGCGATTGGTCCTATGCCAGTGGTGAAATGGGCATGTGCCAGTTGCTTGACCGTGCGCCGCACATCACGGCGGTGTTTGCCCAAAACGATCAGATGGCAATTGGCGCGATTCGGGCGATTCGGGCGCAGGGACGACAAATCCCGGACGATATGGCGGTGATTGGGTATGATGGTATGCCAGTGACGCAGTATTATCAGCCAGCGATTTCGACGATCTACCAGCCGATGGAGCAGGTGGGGCAGGCTGCCGCTCGGATGTTAATTGAAATGATTGATAATCCCCGTGTCGAACCGCGCGAAATTTTGTTGAAACCACAATTGGTTCGACGTGAAACGACTTGATGATGCAGCGAAAGGAGCTTGATTATCGAGCAGATGTGTAGCAATAGCCCGTTTATACAAATCGTATTTGTTTATGGAGGTTTTTGATATGACTCTGAGTCGGCGTGATTTTCTCAAAGTATCCGGTGCCGCCAGTGCTGCTGGTGGTTGGCTGGCGGCGACGGTGCCGTCGGTCGCGGCTGATGCGCCCGCACGGGCCAGCAACGTGCTGCAAGAGGCCGAAGTCGTCTGGATGATGAACTCGAATGAATTCTCAGATGAAGAAATCGCCCTCTTCCAGGAGAAGAATCCCGGCATCACCCTGACGCGAATCGACAACGATCAAACGCGGCTGTTCGCGATGATGGCGGCGGGCGAACCGCCGGATTCCTGGCGCTTGCAATACCCGCAGTTTCCGCAACTGCTGGCGCGTGATCTGGTGTTGAACCTGCAATCATTCTTTGAAGGTAGTTCGGTGATCGCCGAAGATGATCTGGTGGACCCGAACAACTTCTATAAAGCAGTCGACCCCTTCAACATCGGCGAAGGTGATCGCTATGGCATGATTAAGGACTGGTCGCCTGATATGACCATGTTCGTTAATGATGCATTGTTCGAAGAGGCCGGTGTTGATCTGGTCCCCAGTGATGAACCCCTCAGCTATCAGGAGTGGGCCGAAATCGCTGCCCAGGTCAAGCAGTTTGAAGGTGATCGGGCTGAAGTTGTGGGTCTGTTCATGAATACCGGTGGTTGGGCCGACCGCTACTGGGAAGCGTGGCTGCAACCGATGGGCAACAGCCTGTACACTGAAGACTTCACCGGCGTAAATATTGTCGATAACGACGATGCCCGTGAAATGATCCAATATCATCTGGACCTGATGGCTGACCTCACACTCACCAGCCCGAAATTGACGCTTAATGCCTGGGCCTGCCCAGATATGATCGCAGGCAGTCTGGCGATTGTGCAGTTTGGTTACTGGTTCAGCGCTTGCTTGCGCCTGAACGTGGGTGATACGGAAGACTTCCAGGCCCTGATGGATGAAGGTAAGATCCGCATGGTCCCGGCCCCGACCTGGGGTGGTTTCCGCAGTTCACCGACCATTACGGCTACTGCCAATGTGGTCAGCAGCACAACCAGCGACCCGGATGCGACCTGGAAAGCCTTCCAGTATTACATGGCTGAAGAACCCGCCGTCACCCGCGCCGAAATCGGCTGGGGCGTGCCAGCCCTGCAATCGCTGTTCGACCTGCTGCCAAAAGAAGATCTCTATGGTCAGCAGAACTTCGACGTATTGATCGCCGAACAGGAATTCGCCAGCGACATCATTGGCGCTAATCCGTTCCTGGTGGGTGGTGAACCCGGTATCATCGGTCAGGTCTTTAACCAGAATCTGGAACAATACCTGGACGGTGCCATTAGTTTCGACGATATGCTGTTCTTTATGGAAGATGAAGCCAGCTTCGCGATCGAAGAAGGTCAGGACCGCATCGGCTAACCGTTGCGGTGGTTAAGGCGAATAACTTGTAGAGGAGGGTCTCCGATCCTCCCCTACATCCGTAGCGCATCGCTTGATGGTGTGATGTTTCCCGTATGAAGTGTATCTGTAGAAAATAAATGGCCCGGGTTGCATTGCCGGGCTGAAAATAGAGTTGTTCTTTAAGGAAGGTAAGTAATTATGGCTACCGACGCGGCTACACCGGCAGCGGCCCAGCTCGAACCTGGCGGTCGGCACATGTCCCGGGCCACCCGCCGGGCAATCGCATTCTATGCTTTTATTAGCCCCTGGCTCATCGGTTTCTTGTTGTTGACGACTGTGCCGATGATCGTCGGCTTCGCGATTTCGTTTACGAATTACGACGGTTTGAGTGTGGCTGATATTGACTTTAAGGGCCTGGACAATTATGAGCGCATTTTCACAAGAGACCGCGATGCCGGCTATGCGCTGGGCCGTACCATATTATGGGGGTTGCTGAATGTACCAATATGGTTAATTGGCTCGTTCACGCTGGCATTGATTTTAGACCGCTCAATTCGAGCAGTCGGCATCTTCCGTACGATATTTTACCTGCCGAGCATTATCCCAATTGTCAGCGTCGTCTGGGTCTGGCGGGCGGTGCTCAATCAGAATGGTGGGTTGTTGAACGGCGTCATCAGCCTGTTCCGGGAAAATACCGCGATTATCTGGACCAGCGGTGATCTGGCAATCGTATCGGCTACGATCATGTCGGTGTGGGCTGGTCTGGGTGGCGGCATGATTATCTTCCTGGCGGGTTTACAAAATATTCCCATCTCGCTTAAGGAGGCGGCCTTCATTGATGGGGCGGGCGAATGGCGCGTTTTGCGGCACGTGATTATTCCATTGATGACCCCCGTGATCTTTTTTCAATTGATCTTGTCCATTATTGGCTCGATTCAGCAATTTGTCTTGCCGATGATTCTGGCTGGTATCCAGGGTTTCAGCGGTCAACTGGGGGCGGTGCCACCGCGTTCAATTTACCTGTATATGGTCCACGTGAATCTTCAGGTCTTTGCGCGGGGGCGTTTCGGGTATGGCATGGCGCTGCTCTGGGTGTTGTTTGTGGGCATCGTCTTGTTCACCGTCATCGTCTTCTGGACCTCTCGTTTCTGGGTATTTTACGAAAACGAACCGGACCGCAATGCGGCTAAAGCATAGAAAGGAGCGCCAACGATGAGTACCCAATATATGGACCAGGCGGCTGCGGGGATACCCACTGAATCGCGCATGAGGCGCAATGAGCGCATCGCCATGATTATGGTGTCGGCGACGGCCATTTTGCTGATGCTGCCGGTGGTGTGGTTGTTCATTTCGTCTTTTAAGACCGATACTGAATTATTATCCTATCCGATCCAGGTTTTCCCCAATAACTGGTCATTGGATAATTACGAAGCTGCGGTGACGATTGTCGACTTTGGGCGGTACATGCTCAACTCAGTCGCGCTGGCGACGATGAGTGCCGTGTTGACGGTCGCGACCAGCTCACTGGTGGGCTTTGGTTTTGCCCGGCTCGATGGCCCGTTTAAGGGGCGGTTATTTGGGCTGGTTGTCGCCCTGCTGATGGTCCCCAACATCGTCTATGTGATTCCGCAGTATGTTATTTTTGCTCGTGTTGGATTGGTGGGGACGTGGTGGCCCTGGGTGCTGTGGGGCCTGGCCGGGAGTCCGTTCCACATTTTCCTGTTCCGGCAGTTTTTCATGAACTTCCCCAAAGATCTGGAAGACGCCGCCGAGGTTGATGGCTGTGGGATCTGGCGCATTTACTGGCAAATCTTCTTGCCGAACGCGCGACCAGTCATGGCGGTGTCATTTATTTTGACGTTTGCCTGGCAATGGGGTGATTGGTTCACGCCGCTGATCTACCTGAACGACACCAACACCACACTGGCGGTGAAACTGGCGCGGTCCTATGCAGACCCGTTCGGCAATCCGTTGATTACGACCGCATTTGCAGCCAGCATTATGTATACGATCCCGCTGGTGGTGATGTTTTTCTTCGGGCAGAAGCAAATTCTTGAGGGTGTGGTCACAACCGGCTTGAAAGGTTAAAATAGGCGTCACGCAATTGAATATTTTATTGCCGATGGCTTGCTGAGCCGTCCGCTGCTTTTGCGACAAAAATTGGCGAACGACATCAACAGAAAGATTTTATGGTGAAGCAACAATTTAAGCGGCTCGTCTTCCAGCCGGAGACGTATCGTGGTATTCAGCATGGCGTCAATCAGATGGTGAGCGCGGTGCGTCCGACATTAGGACCGCGCCCCCGCAATGTGGCGATCGGCTCTTATCAGCAAAATAAACAGCCTGAACTGCTGGACAACGGCGCGGTGATCGCCCGCCGAGTGATTCAATTGCCGAATCGGGATAGCGATGTGGGCGCGATGCTGGTGCGCGAAATGCTCTGGCAACTGCATGACACCGTGGGTGATGGCACGGCGACAGCGGCTGTTATCTTCGAGGCCATCTTCAATGCGGGGATTCAGTATCTCGCTGCCGGGGGTAGTGCGCCCCGACTACGGCACTATCTCGACCTGGCGCTGCGTGATGTGGTGGTTGAACTAGCGGCGATGGCGCAGCCGGTCGAGGGCAAAACTGCCTTTACGAATGTCGCCCAGTCGATTTGCCATGACCCGGAACTGGCGGCAATGCTTGGCGAAATCTTTGATATTATCGGCGAACATGGGCAGCTCGACGTTCGCACCGGCCAGCGGCGTGGTTTAGAGCGGGAATATATCGAAGGCAGCTACTGGGCTGAAGGTATTCTCATCCGCAGTATGCTGGACAATCAACCGCAGCGGACGCTGAATCTGGAGAATGCGGCGCTGTTGCTCACCGATTTTGATATTAACGAACCAGAGGATCTGGTTCCAGCGCTGCAGGCGGCGCTGGCTGCCAAAGCGAAAGCGCTCGTGATTGTGGCGCGGAGTGTATCGGAAAAGGTAATCGGGTTTCTGGCAACGAACAGCAAACCAGAGAAGTTCCAGGTTACGGTGGTTAAAACGCCGGGGAGTACGGCCCCCGATCAAGCCGGTGCATTGCAGGATATGGCAGCCCTGACCGGCGGCACACCGATCAGTCGTCGGACCGGCCAGTCATTGGAAACGGTTCAAGCGTCGGATCTCGGCTGGGCGCGGAGTGTGTGGACCAATCGCTTCAATTTTGGCATTCGCGGCGGACGCGGCGATGCCCGGCAGCTACGGGCACATCTACGATCTTTACAGGCAAACTATGAACAACTCACGGAACCAGATGACCGTAAAAAAATGCGCCTCCGTATCGGCAAGCTCATGGGCGGATCAGCCCAGCTAAAAGTGGGCGCGGCGACGGAATCTGAGGTCAAAACGCGCAAAGCATTGGCTGAACGCACAGCCGAGGCAGTGCGCGGTGCTGTTCGTGATGGCGTATTGCCCGGCGGCGGCGTGGCGTTGCTGGCCTGTGCGGAAAAATTACGCCAATGCCAACCCGAAAACGAAGATCAGCGGGCGGCCCTGGGCATTCTGGCGACGGCTTTAGAAGCGCCGTTTCGGGTGATCGTCACCAACGCGGGCTATGACGCCAGTACCACGCTGGCCCGGATGCAACGCGCTGGTGGTTACAGTGGGCTTAACGTCGAAACCGGCGAGATCGTTGATGTAATCGAGGCGGGTGTTGTGGATGCTGCCGCTGTACAACTGGCGCTGGTGCGCCGGGCGGTGGGGGCGGCGGCGCTGGCGCTGACGATTGACGTAATGGTTCATCGCAAAAAACAGCGAGAAGCCACTTCATTGACACCGGGGAAATCCAATGCCGCCAGTAAGTGAGGTCATGATGATTGAGGGAATGGTCTATGGGCTGGCAGCGGTCAGTGAACAGATCATATTTGCTGCCAGTGAAAGTGGGTTGTACCGTTCGGATGATGGGGGGTTAAACTGGCAGTACGCTTACGAAAATTTGACGGTGGATGCGCCGCCGCTGACGTTATCGGTGGCTGTCTCCCCGGATTATGCCGAAGATCGCAGTGTGTTTGCCGGTGCGCCGGGCGGTGTATTGCGGTCCAGTGATGAAGGACGGTCGTGGTATATCGCTGGACTATCTGCGCCGCCGCCATCCATTTCGTCGCTGGTGGTCTCGCCGAATTTTCGCGAAGACGGCACGATCTTTGCCGGGGCGCTGGAAGATGGCGTGTTCTGTTCGACAGATCGTGGGTCGTACTGGTCGGGCTGGAATTTCGGCCTGCTTGATTTAAACGTCATTTGCCTGGCGGTGTCGCCAAATTTCGCTTTCGATGAAACGGTCTTCGTCGGCACTGAGACCGGCATTTTCCGCAGCACCAATGGCGGGCGGGCCTGGCGTGAAGTTGGCTTCCCGACTGAATTGGCCCCGGTACTGGCACTGGCGATCTCACCGGATTATGCCGCCGATCAGACCGTTTTCGCAGGTACGGAGCAGAGCCTGTATCGCTCGACGGATCAAGGTGCTACCTGGAGCCAGATTGAGGGCGTCAGCGGAGGGATCAATGCCATCCTGCTTGACGATAGCACGAATCTGCTGCTCTCGTGTGATACGACGCTGCTGCGCTCTAACGATGGTGGTGCCAGCTGGACAACGCAGACCGATGATCGCCTGGCAGATGGTATCGCGGCATTGTGTGCGCCGGCGGGTATCAACGCACCGGTGCTGGTCGCGCCGATTGGGGTGGGGGTATTGCGGTTGTAGGTTCATTGATCTGTCATTGTTTGTCATTTTGTGAGGATATCGTCCTTTAGAGTATTCCAGATTTGAATACCTTATGTAGAAGTGAAATCAAATGCATATGATTGGATCGTAGACAGCGGGCTTCCAGCCCGTTGCCAGTGGGCTAAAGCCACGCTGTCTATCCGATGAATTCGTTTTCGCTTATCCATTAGTCAATTAGACCCCCTCCGTCAGCCTGTGGCTGCCACCTCCCCCAATGCGTCTGCGCAGCGTCCCTTTGGGATGGGGGAGGCCGGGTGGGGGTAGTGTTTTGGCGAGGACATTCTCGAAGATTTTGTGAATCATTGTATTTGAGAAAAGGACATGTCTAATCGAGATATACTCTCACCATAGGACCAGTTCTAAAGGTGAAATAGGCTTTTAGTGATAATTGCGAACTCGCCCACTGAGTTGCATTTAATCAGGGAGCTAATCCATGAAATTTGGCTGCTGTGCGTCGATCGATAACGCGGAAGCCGTGTATCGCGCTGGATTTGATTATCTGGAAGCGGGTGTTACCTCGCTGATGCCGGATGAGGATGACATGGCATTTGCGTCCGTGCTGGAAAAGTTTCAGGCGTCGCCGTTGCCAATCAATGCCTTTAACCTGTTTCTGCCCCGTGATTTAAAAATTGTCGGACCCGAAATCGATCAGGCGCGCGTGCAACAGTATGTCAGCCGGGCGCTGGCGCGTATTCAGGCGGTGGGGGCGACGATTGCGGTGATTGGCAGTGGTCGGTCGCGTAACGTGCCTGATGGCTTCCCCCGTAATCAGGCTGTTGATCAGATCGTTGACTTTCTGCAACTGGTAGCCGATGCGGCTGACCAGACCGATGTCACCATTGCCATCGAACCGCTCAACCATAACGAGTCGAATATCATCAATAGCGTGGCGGACGGTGTGGCGCTGTCGCAGCAAGTGAAGCGCCCCTCAATTCAGGTGCTGGCTGATTTCTATCACATGGACGAAGAGAACGAACCGCTGGACACGTTGACGGCAAATCAGGACTGGCTGGCGCATGTCCATGTGGCCGACAGCAACCGGTTGGCTCCGGGCACCGGCACCTATCCTTATGCGGGATTTGTCTATCAGCTGCGTCAGGCGAAGTATCAGGGAATGGTGTCGGTAGAGTGCCGCTGGAACGACTTCGAAGCCGAGGCTCCAGGTGCAGTTGAATACTTGCGCCAAGTATTCGCTAGTGATGATTCATAGTGGATAATTCGACGTCGGTTCAAGAATATCCCATTGCATTGGGCTGGGCGCGGACGGCGGTCAATGCGGTGATCTTCCGGCGCAATTCGATTGTCAGTGATGTCAATCAACAATTCGTCGCGTTCTATGATGCCGATGCGCATGTGGTGTTGGCACGGCGCGATTTGGGGAGCGGCGACTGGACGGTGAAGCGCACGCCCTATCAGGGTCGTGTGCAGGACGCGCACAACAGCATCAGTATTATGCTGGACGGCGCGGGCTATTTGCACATGGCCTGGGACCATCATAATCATGCGTTGCGCTATTGTCGCAGCGTCGCGCCGGGGTCGCTCGAACTGACCGAGATGCTCCCAATGACCGGTCAGCAAGAAACCCGCGTGACATATCCCGAATTTCACCGGATGCCCGATGGTGATCTGGTGTTTCTGTACCGCGACGGCGCATCGGGCAATGGTAACTTGCTCTTGAACTATTATGATGCGCAACAACAGACCTGGACGCAACGGCAGACCAATCTGATTGATGGTGAGGGTCAGCGCAACGCTTACTGGCAAATGTGCAGTGACCGACAGGGGACACTGCATCTGGCGTGGGTGTGGCGCGAGACGCCCGATGTCGCGACCAATCATGATATTGGTTATGCGCGGTCTCGTGACCGAGGATATACCTGGGAACGTTCAGACGGTTCCGCTTACTCGTTGCCGATTAATCTCGCGAATGCGGAGTACGCCTGTCGGATTCCGCAAAATAGTGAGCTGTTCAATCAAACCTCCATCAGTGCTGATGGACACGGGCATCCTTACATCGCCATGCCCTGGCGACCCGCCGAAACGGATGTGCCACAATATCACCTGGTCTACCATGATGGTGTGCAATGGCAGACGCGCCAGGTTTTACACCGAAAGACACTGTTTACGATGGCAGGACGGGGCACGCGGCGGGTGCCGATCAGTCGCCCCCAGATCGTGATTGATGACCAGAACGTGGCTTGTATGGTCTTCCGCGATGTCGAACGGGAGGAGCATGTTTCGGTTGCTGTGTGCCGCGATTTGCTGGCCGGGGAATGGACCGTGCAGGACTTAACGGATTATTCCGTCGGTGCGTGGGAACCCAGCTATGATACGGAACGCTGGCAGCGCGATAATCAGCTTCATCTGTTTGTACAAACGGTTGGGCAGGGCGATGGCGAAACGGAAACCGACCTGCCGCCCCAGATGGTTAAGGTGCTGGAGTGGCAGGTGGGGTAGATATATTAGAGTCTAGCCAGGCATACCCAACAGGTACTATGAGCCATTGACTTGATCGGCAGATAATGTGGTACGTGCGACACTTGCCTTGTCTGGTAAACCCTCATTGCAGTTCCATCAACTCGCCAGAAATTCATCAATTACGTCGGATACGGCCTGCGTCGTAATGTAGCCATACCAGCGATGGACGATGTTTCCCGCACCGTCGACCAGCACATATTGTGAGCGATCAGTGATCTGATACATGGCGCGTTCCGCATCCAGACTGCGATCAGTGAAGTCTAAAACGATAAAGTCGATCTGTTCATTGTACTTGGACCGTAGCCCACCAACGATGGGCGCATTTCGCTGACAGGTACTTCACCAATCGGCATAAGAGTCTATGAACCGGGGACGGGCGACTTCAGCAACCGGTTGGGCTGCGACCGGTTCCGCCGTTGGTTCAGCAACTGTTGGCATAGCAGTGGGTGCGCTGGTCGGGGCGGCTACCGTTGGCCCAGATGTTGGCGCATTCGTGGCCGGGGCCGTGGTTGGTGCGACACTGGCTTGCGTGGCACAGGCCGCTGCCAACAGAGCAGCAATGCTCAAAAATAAGAGGCGTAGCGTGTTTTTCATCGAATCCAATCCACCTTGTAGAAGTTCCAATCACAAGGTTACGGTAAAATCATTACGAAATGATGAACCGGGTTCTTTGCTGCATGAGAGGCAAATGTGAATGGCTTTGACTGATATGCGCGTTTTGGAAGCCCAGCCCTATTATAATGATGAGAGGGCGCGAGTTGTCTTTAAATTCGGCAACATGCTGATGGATACGGCGACCCTGTGCCATGTGCGGGTGCGGGTGGAGAACCGACGAGGACAAGTGGCTGACGGTTGGGGCGCGATGTTCCTCTCACATATGTGGGCCTTTCGGACACCAGCAATTCAGCCGCCCCATAAAGATGCAGTTATGCGGCGCCTGGTCGAAGCGCTATGTCAGCGTATCACAGAAAACCATGATTACGCTCACCCGATTGACCACTTTCGCACGCTCGAATTCGAACTTCCGGCGATCAATGCACGCATTGGCCGCGAGATGAATCTGCCAGAGGAGATGCCGTATCTGGGGGTGCTGGTGTGCGCTGCGCCGCTGGATGCAGCTTTGCATGATGCGTTCGGGATAGTCAACAACATTTCAACCTACGACGGCTATGGCCCTGATTTCATGTCCGATTTGAGCACATACCTGGGGCCGACATTCAAAGGGCGCTATGTCAGCGACTTTGTGAAGCCAACGTTCGCACCGCTGGTGCCGATTTTCCATACTGTTGGCGGCCTGGACATTTTGCGTGCGGTGGATGTGACCGAACGAGTGGATGGCTACCCGCATTCGCTGGAACAATGGATAAAACGCGATGGTGTGTACTGCTTCAAGGTCAAACTGAATGGACGCGACACCGATTGGGATTTGCAGCGGTTGATTGAAGTGTATCGCATCGCCCGCGAAACGCATCCCAATCCGCAGCAGACGTTGTATCTATCAGCGGATACCAATGAACAGAGCCAACACCCGGATTACATGGTCGATCTTTTGCACCGCTTGCGTGAAACTGCGCCAGATGTGTATGACGCGTTGCTGCTGGTCGAGCAACCCACCGAACGTGATCTGACTGCCCACCGCTTCGATATGCGCGAACTGGCGGCGCTGAAGCCGACAATTATCGACGAAAGCCTGACGAGCCTGGCGGATCTGGAACTGGCGCTGGAATTGGGCTGGTCGGGGGTGGCGTTGAAGGCCTGCAAATGCCAGAGTATTGAATTGCTCATCGCGGCGTGGGCTGACGTTCACGGCATCGACATCACCGTGCAGGACTTAACCTGTCCGGGGATCGCGCTGCTGCAATCGGTTGGCCTGACGGCGCGGCTGAACTCGATGATGAACGCGGTTGAGGCTAATGCGCGGCAGTATTACCCCGAAACCTCGCGTCTGGAGATGGCGGTACATGGCGACATTATGTTGGTACGAGATGGGGTCGTCCACACGAAGTCATTGCGAGGGCCGGGACTGGGTTATCAGCGGGAGAAGATTGGGCGGACAATTTTTGGATGATGTTTGTCGGACGCCCAATAAGGCGTGTCCGTTGAAATTCTTACGGAGTAACTTTTATGCCTGAAACCTTTACCCTGAACATTAACGGTGAAGCCCGTGCGGTGACGGTTGAGCCAGAAACGCCGCTGCTGTATGTGCTGCGCAACGATTGTGAATTGAACGGGCCGAAGTATGGCTGTGGGTTGGAGCAGTGCGGCGCGTGTAAAGTGCTGATTGATGGCGCGGCGGTGCCATCGTGCCAGCTTGAAGTCGGGCATGTGGGGAACGCAGCAATTATTACGCTGGAAGGCCTGGGCACCGCCGAGAATTTACACCCCTTACAAGAAGCATTTCTCGAAGAACAGGCGGCGCAGTGTGGTTTCTGTACCGCCGGGATGATTGTTGCTGCGCAGGGACTGCTGAATCGAGTGCGCTATCCGACTGATGATGACATCGCTGCAGCGTTTGCCGATAATTTGTGTCGCTGTGGGACCTATGATCGTGTGCGGCGGGCGCTGCGGTTGCGGATTGGACGGCCCGTCCCGGAACCGATCTATGAAGTGCAAACGCCAGAGCCGCTTGCTATACATCAATCTGAAGAACTACCGCGTTCGCTTCAAAATCAACCGGACCTCGACGCCTGGATTCGTATCAATGCAGACGAAACCGTCACGATTTTCAGCGGCAAGGTCGAGCTGGGACAGGGGTTGCGCACGGCATTGGCCCAGATCGCAGCCGAAGAACTGGATGTTGCCCTGAGTCGGGTTCAGGTCATCATGGGCGACACCGGGCAAACGCCGAATGAAGGCGGTACTACCGGCAGCATGTCAATTGAGATGAGCGGAAATGCGTTGCGCGTTGCGGCGGCTGAAGCCCGCTATCATCTGCTGGCGTTGGCCTATGAACATCTGGAAGCGCAGACTCCGGCGGCGCAACTTGCTGTCGATGATGCGACGATAACGGACCCGGCAACCGGTCGCAGCACAACTTATTGGACGTTGATGGGCGGCAAACGATTCGGCCAGCAAATTAGTGGTTTAGGCCAGGCCAAAGCGCCGGAACAGCACCGCATCGTGGGCCAACCAGAACCGCGCGTTGATCTGTTGGGCAAAGTCACCGGCAGTGCGCATTATGTGCATGATCTGCGCTGGTCGGATATGTTACATGGGCGTGTGGTGCGACCACCCGGCTATCATGCCCGCTTGATCTCAGTGGATGCGGCGGCAGTCAATCTGATGCCAGGTGTGGAGGCCGTGATTCACGATGGCAGCTTTCTCGCAGTGGTGGCCGAACGCGAAGACCAGGCCATTGCAGCGGCGGCTGCCTTGCGCGAAGGAGCGCGTTGGCGCTATGAGCAATCGCTGCCCAATCAATTGGCGCTGTATGACAATATGCTCCAGGATGTCGCGCAATCCCACCTGATCGTTGACGGCAATCGCGTTGAGGAACCCGTGCCGCTCATCGAAATTCCAGCGGATACCGCGCAAACACTGAATGCAACGTATTATCGTCCCTATCATATGCACGCTTCGATTGGCCCGTCAGCAGCAGCGGCGCTCTGGAAAGATGGGCAGCTTACCGTTTGGTCACATACGCAGGTCGCTTTTAACCTGCAAGAATCAATTGCGCAGGTCGTCGGCCTCAAGCCCGCTCAGGTGCGAATTATTCACACCGAAGGAGCCGGTTGCTATGGTCATAATGGTGCGGATGATGCCGCGTTGGATGCAGCCTTATTGGCGCTGTCTGTGCCCGAACGTCCCGTGTTACTTAAATGGCAACGGGCGGATGAACATGGCTGGGAACCGTACAGTTCGGCGATGGTTATGCAGATGCAGGCCAGCCTGAACCAGGCCGGGGCGGTCATCGACTGGAATCATGATGTCTACAGCCATACTCACTCAGGGCGTCCGCGATCGGTACGGGATGCGTCCGGTCTCCTGGCGGCATGGCACCGGCACGATCCGTTCCCGATTCCACCACCACAGCCCAGCAGCGGGGCGCATTCCGGCAGTCATCGCAATGCTGACCCATTGTATGCGTTCGCGCGGAAACGGGTGGTGCGCCATTTTATCCCGAACAGTCCATTGCGGGTTTCGGCCATGCGTAGTCTTGGTGCGTATGCCAATGTGTTTGCGATTGAGTCGTTTATGGATGAACTGGCTGAGGCAGCCCAGACGGATCCGGTTGAATTTCGCCTGCGCCATCTGCAAGATGAACGGGCGCAGGCCGTGATTCAAGCAGCGGCGGCCAAAGCGGGTTGGACAGCCCGCACGCAACCCACAAATGATGGACATGGCTGGGGCATCGCCTTTGCCCAGTACAAGAATCGGCAGTGCTATACAGCGATTGCGGTGGAAGTGCAGGTTGATCGCGCCAGCGGCGTGATTCGACTGGAGCGAGTGGTGATCGCGGCGGATGCCGGGCAGGTGGTCAACCCGGATGGCTTGAGTAATCAACTTGAAGGTGGCATGGTGCAGGCGGCGAGTTGGACGCTGCTCGAACAGGTGCAATGGAATGCTGAGGGCGTGACCAGCCTTGATTGGGAGCGCTACCCGATTCTGACGATGGGCGCTGCGCCGGTAATCGAGACGGTTATACTCAATCGGCCCGAACAGCCATTTCTGGGGGCGGGTGAGGCGAGTCAGAATCCGACACCGGCGGCGATTGCCAATGCGGTGTACGATGCTGTCGGCGTGCGCCTGCGTGAGATTCCGTTTACGCCGCAGAAAGTGCTGGCAGCGCTTACAAGTGTTGAGTAGTAATCCGGGTGAGCTGCTCACTTTTCCCTAAATGGTCTCAATTGACGAGTCCAAAATTGCTTACAATATAGCTAACGAAAGGTAGGCGATTATGTGGACCAAACGATTCTGGCACTGGACCCCGCGCCTGCTGGCAGTGGGGTTTATTATTTTCTTAGGCTTGTTCGCCCTGGATGTTTTTAGCGAAAATGTGGCAATTGGTGAGGCGTTGGTGGCGCTGTTCATTCATCTGACACCCAACTGGCTCCTGCTCATCGTGTTGGTCATTGCCTGGCGCTGGCGCATCGTGGGCGGCCTACTGTTCTGGATACTGGGTGTTGGGTCGTTGATATACTTCAATACCCTGCGCGAACCGGTGACTTTTCTCATGATTTCGCTGCCGGTTTTTGTTATCGGGACACTGTTTTTGCTGGACGCTCTGGTGGATAAGCGGTCAACACAACGGACGGCGTGATGGGGCCAGGTAAAAGCGATCTAGTCTAAACGGACTAAAATAGAACTTTTAGCACGCGTCAATCTCCGCGCCAATTTGCCATCGAAATCGAGGATAGGTGTTTATTGTCATGGTCGAATCATTGACACAACGCTTTAAGAGTCAGCGGATACTCGCCACAATCTTACTGGTGGGCAGTGTCGTGCTGGTGATCGTCGTGGGAATACTGATCGTTCGCCAGCAGTCAGGTGAATTGCAGGTGACGAATGCCTGGATGCGACCCACAGCCGCCGGGCAGAACGGCGCGGTTTACATGATGCTAGACAATGGGACGAGCGAATCCGTCTCAATTATCAGTGTCCGGGCGGAAATTGCTCAAATGGCCGAGATTCACCGCTCCCAACTTGATGGTGATGTGATGCGGATGGAGCCGGTAAATACACTCGAAATCTCCGCCGGTGGACAAACTATTCTCGAACCGGCGGGCTTGCATGTGATGTTGATGAACCTGGAACGAGATTTTGCTGAGGGCGACGAATTCTCGGTTTCCCTTGAGTTGGCGTTGGGAGACGAGCTTATTGTGCCGGTGCGGGTGGATGAGGGGAACTGAGCGAACTTCTGCTAGCCAGCCAAAACGGTGAAGTAAACAGTCCAGCGTTCTGAGCGACTTGTGTCTACGATTATTTCTTCGAACCATTTGAAGCTATTGTGGACTCCATAAAGGTATGATCTCGGATACTGCTCGTTATTCGATAGATATATGGATGAGGTCGTCTCTTGTAAACCAGTAGATGCAAGGGTAGGTTCTATATTGGTTGTTTCTAGAAAAAGTTCAAGTTCATTGGCGTCTATTTCGAACTTAGCAAACGCTGCCCAGCCTTGCATCCCACCACATGATGATTCCAGATTTCGATAACTCGGTGGCAGTTCAATTTGGGCTATGTTTTCAATGCCTCTCGGATCATGTGGGTCGCATAAAGGACTATTCAACATCGGCCCCAAACCAATTAAAGCGTTCGACAATAGATGAAGAAAAACAACAATACCAAGCGCGGCTACAACCACTATCGACAACACCAGGAGAATGATTCGCCGAATAATATTCGTTCGCACTTGCCGCGAGGTCTTCTGTTCTGTGCTTTTCACCGGGTTGTTACTCTTGGTTCCAGCGATGCAATGCTTCATCAAGCGGCATCGTATCAATCACCTGGGGTGCATCTACTTCATCATGTTCGGCAGCCCGAATCGCCAACAAACGCGACAGAATACGGGCCTGATCGTCGGCGCTATAGGTTTCCCACGCCGGTGGTAAAGCCGTGTAGTCAACAGAATCGCCAAAGAAGACACCTTCATAGGTTTGCTGATAGGGTGCATCGAAATCAAAGTTGAGCACATCGTCGGCATTCAGCGGAGTGTCAAGCGTTGGCAGCGGCTCATCAATGTGGACGGGATATACATGACCTTCTCCGCTCAGCCAATCGGGACGGGGATCAATAATCAGAATACGATAGCAAGAACTGCCAGGCTCGCCGGGATAATTTGGTACAGCAATCGTCGGCGGTTGGTGATGCAGGTAATCCAGTTCGATAAAGACTAGCCCGGCTTGCAACAGCGCCGTGCGTTTTTCCCGATAGGTCGCAAAATGGCGTCCGTCCGGTTTGTTGGCCGGTGATAGTAACTCCAACCACGCGACGGCATCACCGCGCGCAGCATCCGGTGCCTTCTGGTAAATACCGATGGCCCGATACGTCGCCAAATCTTCTTCCAGTTCAAGCAGTTCAGGAACCGACAGCGCCAATCCGCCGCTGGGCCGAGCATGAGATACCGGACGTTGTAATGGGTCATAGATCGTTACATCGGATTCTGGTGAACGGACGGCATCTTCTCGTCGTCGGATTTGCAATGATTGCTCGGCCTGGGCAACGTAGCCCATTGTCCGCAGGTCGCGTTGGAGAAAGCGGGTCAGGTCGGATATATGATTGACATGGAAATGGTCCCAGCCGCCCGCCACCTGGAGCTGGCTGTGTAGCAGCGGATTGATGCCGAGGAATTGATTGCTAACGGTCTTGAGCGGGGCCATGCATAAACCTTTATGTGACTTGATTTGATTATAGCGGAGTTTTGACCAACTTTTTTCAATCAGCGAAGGTATATTTGCAACTGCTGGTGTGTTACCCTCGATCATCATGTCTGCTCGACTCATAAAACCTTAATCTGCAATCACTATGGCGCTTTGGCCTGATTTGAGCAAAAATTCACGGACTACGGTATGCTAGAGCCGGGTCGGCGAACGTGTTAAAATCGGTCGCCAGACAATAATAACACTGGCATAGCTAAGGGGATGGGGATGAGCAGCGGAACAGACAACGGCAGCACGCGCTATAAACATCAGACGCTGGATGCCATCTTCAAACCGCGCAGTGTAGCGGTCATCGGTGCGACCGAACGGTCAGGCAGCGTTGGTCGGACTATTCTTTGGAACCTCATCAGCAATCCGTTCGGCGGCACGGTCTACCCGGTGAATCCGAAGCGCGACAGTGTGTTGGGCATCCGCGCCTATCCCAATATTGCGGCGATTGATGACGACATTGATCTGGCGGTCATCGTGATTCCGGCTCCCTATGTACCTGACGTAATTGAAGAATGCGTTGCCAAAGGGGTGCGCGGGGCCATCGTCATATCCGCTGGTTTTAAAGAACGCGGCCCGGCGGGGGTTGAATTAGAACGACGCATCCTCAAGCTGGCGCGCCGGGGCAACATGCGCATTGTCGGCCCCAACTGTTTGGGCGTCATGAGTCCGATTACGAATTTGAATGCGACCTTTGCCGGGGCGATGGCGCTGCCGGGTAATGTCGGCTTCATCAGCCAGAGCGGGGCGTTGTGTACGTCGGTGCTGGACTGGAGCTTTGCCGAGCAGGTGGGCTTCAGTGCCTTTGTGTCGATTGGCTCCATGCTTGATGTCGACTGGGGCGACCTGATTTACTATCTGGGCGATGATCCCAACACCGAGAGCATCGTCATTTATATGGAATCGGTGGGCGATGCTCGTTCTTTCCTGTCCGCTGCCCGCGAAGTGTCGTTTACCAAGCCGGTCATCGTTATCAAGGCGGGACGAACGGAAGCCGCGGCCCAGGCTGCTGCATCGCACACCGGGTCGCTCACCGGGAGCGACGAAGTGCTGGATTCGGCTTTCCGGCGGAGTGGGGTGCTGCGCATCAACAATGTGTCCGACATTTTTTATACGGCGGAAGTGCTGGCGAAACAACCGCGTCCGGCGGGACCGCGCTTGACCATTCTCACCAACGCCGGTGGCCCTGGTGTTCTCGCGACTGATGCATTAATTACCCAGGGCGGCAAGCTGGCGGAGCTATCTGCAGAGACCGTTGCTGAATTGGACGATCTGCTGCCGGAACACTGGAGTCATGGCAACCCGATTGATATTCTGGGTGATGCGGGGCCGGACCGTTATGCCCAATCACTGGAAATCGCGGCGCGCGATGTCAACAGCGACGGCCTGCTGGTGATTTTGACCCCGCAGGCGATGTCCGACCCGACAGCGACGGCGGAACAACTTAAACCCTATGCCCGTATCGAGGGCAAGCCGATTCTGGCAAGCTGGATGGGCGGGAGCGATGTGGTTGCGGGCGAACACATCCTCAACCAGATCGGTATCCCTACCTTTGAATATGCTGATACGGCAACACGCCTGTTTAATTATATGTGGCGCTATGCGGATAATCTCAAGGCGCTGTATGAAATTCCCGCAATCACCGAGGCCAATGAAGATGACGCGCCGGACCGCGAACAGGTCGCTGATCTGATTGGTGCGGTGCGGTCAGACGGGCGCACTATTCTCACCGAAGCGGAATCCAAACAGGTTTTGGCTGCCTATGGCATTCCCACGACACCGATGGCAATCGCGATCAGTGCCGACGAAGCGGTGCAGGCCGCACAGGCAATGGGTTATCCGGTGGTGGTGAAGCTGCACTCGGAAACGATTACCCACAAGACCGATATTGGTGGTGTGATCTTGAACCTGAAGGATGATGCCGCCGTTCGCAAAGCGTTCGCTACTATTGAGGCAGCAGTGGCTGCCAAAGCCAGCAGCGACGATTTCGATGGCGTGAGTGTGCAGCCGATGGTCAGCCTTGAAGGCTATGAATTGATTATCGGCAGCAGTGTCGATCCGCAGTTTGGGCCAGTGCTTTTGTTTGGAACCGGAGGTACGCTGGTCGAAGTCTTTAAGGATCGGGCGCTGGGGTTGCCGCCGCTCAACACGACACTGGCGCGGCGCATGATGGAACGGACGCGCATCTATGAGGCGTTGCACGGCATTCGGGGACGGGCACCGGTTGATCTGGCGGCGTTGGAACGCTTGCTGGTCCGCTTTAGCCAGATCGTTGCCGAACATCGCTGGATTAAAGAAATCGACATTAACCCCCTGTTGGCATCGCCCGAACGCTTGCTGGCGCTGGATGCCCGCGTCGTTTTATATGACAGCGACACCGATGAAGATACGATTCCACCGCTGGCGATTCGGCCCTATCCGATTCATTATGTGCGGGATTGGACTTTGAATGACGGGACTCCAGTGACGATTCGCCCGATTCGTCCTGAGGATGAGCCGCTGATGGTCAAATTTCATGAAACGCTGTCGGAGCGTACCGTGTATCTGCGCTATTTTGACCCGGTAAAATTGAGCGAACGGACAGCACATGAGCGCCTGGCCCGCATTTGTTTCATTGATTATGCGCGAGAAATTATCCTGGTAGCCGAGCGCGATAACCTGGCGACGGGAGAGGCTGAGATTATCGCTGCGTCGCGTCTGAGTAAGCTGCATGATTCCGATAGTGCTGAGTTTACGATCATCATCAGTGACGCCTGGCACGGTAAAGGGCTGGGTACGGAAATACTCACCCGGCAAATCGAGATTGCACGGGCGGAGGGGATTCAGCATATTCGCGCCGCGATTTTGCCCGAAGCCGATAACATGCGCTATATCTTCGAGAAGTTCGGCTTCACAATAAAGTCTGGGCCGGATGGTCAGACGATGCAGGCGATGATCGACTTATAGGCGATGTCATGAAATTATTGATGTTCACGCTATTCGGGTTAATCTTCAGCGCGCCGATGATTGCCCAACCCACTGCTGACTGGGAAATGGTGTTCTATGAGAGCGGGGCCGATGGCCTGACAGTTGTCAATGCCGCCGGTGTCACTGATGAAATCGCCTTGCCCGAAGGTCTGGCGCGTCCGGCGGTAATAGCACCCATGCGCGGGTTGGTGAACGATATTGTCCGTTTGAGCCATGACGAAATGCAGCTGGCGATACTGGACCGGGAAGCCGGGCAGATCGGAATTGCTAATCTGGCAAGCGACACCTGCTGTACCGTCATTGAACTGAGCGACTATCTGACAACGACTCAAGTGCCGGGCCTGGTGGATTTTCGACCGGATGGCAGTCAACTGGCGGTTTCGTTTGTTGATACTGACGATCAAGGCCCGGATGAATCCGTCATTGGCTTACTGATTTTCGGTACAGAAGGCGAACTAATCCAGCAGATAGATGCAACCCGCTTAAGCGATGGCTACGTCTGCCGGATAGAGAACCATCCCAACGGCTGGCAGGAAGACGGTATTTATTACGCCATTCCGCTGTGTACCCATGCGGGCTACATGACCCATCGCTGGGAACCTGACAGCGATGTGGTGGATTTGCGGGTCGGTAGTACGGAAGTCGGATTTCGCGATGAGTTGCCAGGCGCGGATGAAGCGGTGCATGTCGCCTACAATGACAATTATCCGCTGGTCGATAGTGGCCCGGTGGTGAGTAATGTCATCATGCATGAAACGGCTGAAGACAAGCGGGTCATCTTCGCAACCGGGACCTATACCGTATTGCCCAGAGTTTACTGGGCCAGCAGTGGTGATCGGGTGGCCTTACAACTCTTCGAGGGGGGCGCGTTGCTGCTGGACCGGCAGGGGCGGACCCAGGAAATTCCCGGTGAAACGCTGGAAGACTATTTCGCACTGACGGGTTCCGGCTGGCTAACCTGGTCTAACGCGCGGGTGCTGCGCCATTATGCGCCGGACAATCTGGCAGGGGAAACTCTGGTCGAATTTGACCAGTCAGCTACAGTTGCCTACCGCTCGTTCCCGGATTATGTCCCGACAGTTGCTGAGCGGTTTCCGTTGGTTGAGCCGATTGTCTGTGAAGGTTCGCTGCCGATGATTCTAGAGGCGGGTCGGCTGGGCAATGTGCTGCCGGGTGTGGAACTGGATGTTTACAGTGAAGCGCAGGGTGAGGGTGAGATCCTGGGCAGCATCGTTGATGGTCATGCATTTTATGTGATTGGCGGCCCGGTGTGTGGCGACGATACCTGGTGGCGAATCCAATATCAGGCGACCGAGGACGAGCAGATTATTGGCTGGATTCCCGAAGGTTCGGGTGACGCGTATTTGACTGAGCGATGATCGTGGATTGGGGTAAGGTGGAATCTTGTTATTAGCAGTTCTATCCGGGTTCATCTTGGCGCTACTGGCCCCGGCTATTCATCAAGTGACACGGCGTTTTACCGGGTGGCTGCTGGCGTTGCTGCCGCTGGGATTGTTTGCCTATTTCGCCAGCCACTTGCCCGCGATTGGGCAGGGTGAAGTGCTTCAGGAAACCGTGCGCTGGGTGCCCAGCCTGAACGTGAATTTGACGTTTACGCTGGACGGTCTCAGTCTGTTGATGGCTTTGATTATCAGCGGTGTGGGCACGTTAATCGTGATTTACGCCGGGGGGTATCTGGCCGGAGATCAATATCTGGGTCGCATGTACGGTTTTTTGCTGGCGTTCATGGCGGCTATGTTAGGGCTGGTGCTGTCGGACAATTTGTTGAGTTTGTTTATCTTCTGGGAACTGACGAGCATCACCTCCTATCTGCTCATCGGTTACAAACATACTTACGCTGACTCGCGCGCGGCGGCGCTCAAAGCCTTGATCGTGACCGGGTCGGGCGGGCTGGCGATGCTGGCCGGTTTCATTATCCTGGGCGTTGTCGGCGGTAGCTGGGACATCTCCCAGTTGAGCGAAAAAAATCAACTGCTGCAAGACAGCGCTCTGTACGTGCCGATGCTGCTATTGATCGGTCTCGGTGCCTTTACCAAGTCGGCCCAATTCCCATTCCACTTCTGGTTGCCGGGGGCGATGGCTGCGCCAACACCCGTGAGCGCATACCTGCATTCGGCGACGATGGTGAAGGCCGGCGTGTATTTGCTGGCACGCTTGAGTCCGGCGCTGGCGGGCAGCGATGAATGGCGCGTGTTGTTTACGGTAGTCGGTGTAGTGACCATGCTCATTGGCGGCTATCTCTCGCTCAAACAGACTGATCTGAAACGGATTCTGGCCTACTCAACCGTGAGTTCGCTGGGCGTGCTGGTGGCGCTGCTGGGTTGGGATACCAAGATCGGTGCCGAAGCAGCGATGCTGTTCCTGCTGGTGCATTCACTGTACAAGGGCACGTTATTCATGGTGGCCGGGACGATCGACCATGAAGCGGGAACGCGGGAAATTACGTTGTTGGGTGGACTGGGCCGGGTGATGCCGGTGGTCGCGGTCGCTGCGGCCCTGGCGTCGCTGTCGATGTCCGGCGTGCCCTTGTTCCTGGGTTTTCTGGGCAAGGAATTTATTTACGAGGCGACGCTGGGTTACACGTCCGGGGAAGTCTTGACGCCATCAACGCTGGAATTCCTATTGACGGCAGCTGCCTTAATTACCAACATCGCCTTTGTCGCAGTGGCACTGCTGGTGACAGTGATTCCATTTTTGGGGGCCAAGACTCCCGCCGCTGAGAAAGCCCATGGTGCGCCGATTGGCCTGTGGTTTAGCCCTTTGCTGCTGGGCAGTTTGGGGGTGGTGCTGGCGCTGGTGCCCGATTTTGTCTCGGAATTCCTGGCATCACCATCGGCGGAGGTGGTGTATGGCAGTGAACTGGAGATGAAATTGTTCATTCTGCCTCCCTCGATTTCGCCGATGTTCGTTCTCAGTCTGGTAACGATTGCCGGGGGTGTCGGCCTGTTTATGCTACGTGGGCGTTTGCAAGGCCTCTACGACGCCGTTAATCCGTCGATTGGACCCCAAAGTGTCTATGAGCAATTTATGGAACGGTTGCCGGGCTGGTCCACCAACCTTACCCGTGTCTATCAGAACGGCTATCTGCGCAATTATGTCGCGACCATCGTCGGCGTGCTGGTGTTGTTGCTCGGATACACTTTCTTTTTCCATAGTGGCATTCCGTGGCCGGTGGCTGCGGTCGCTGGCATCACCGACATTCAGGTACATGAAGCGGTGATTGTGCTGGTCATTGTGGCCGGGCTGATTTCAGTGATGCGGGCGAAGTCTCTGCTGGTGCTGGTGGTGTCGCTGGGGGTGATTGGCTATGGCATTGCGATCATCTTCATGCTTTTTGGTGCGCCGGACCTGGCGATGACGCAGTTCGCGATCGAGACCTTGAGTGTGATTCTGTTCGTGCTGGTGCTCTATCGGTTGCCGGGCATGGGCGGCTATTCGAGTCGCCGCGCCTGGAACCGAGATCTGGTGGTGTCGCTGATCGCCGGCGGGATGATTACGACGCTGGTACTGGCAATCACGCGGCAACCGCTGGTTTCCGAATTGAAAGCGTATTTCGCGGACGCCAGTTATCGGCTGGCGCAGGGTCATAATATTGTCAACGTGATTCTGGTCGACTTTCGCGGTATTGATACGTTTGGCGAAATTACCGTACTGGGCATCGCAGCGCTGGGCATTTTCGCCTTGCTCAAATTGCGGCTGTCCGATGCGGATGAACAGATTGTCGAAACGCCGGCTGCGGATGATGAAGTGGAACTGAAGCAGGAGATCGAAGCGTGAGATCACTCATTCTCTCAGCGGCAACGCGCTTAATTTTACCGCTGATGTTGCTGTTTTCGGTGTTTCTGCTGTTGCGCGGCCATGATGAACCAGGGGGTGGGTTCGTTGGTGGGCTGATGGCGGCAGCTGCTTTAGCATTATACGCGTTTGCAACTGATGTCGAACAGGCGCGGGAGGCGCTCCGCTTTGACACCGTGACGATTATCGGCATCGGCTTGCTGGTCGCCAGCATCAGTGGGTTGCTGCCAATTTTCTTCGGTCAACCTTTTATGACCGCGATCTGGACGGGTCTTGACGTGCCGGTGATCGGGAAGATTAGCACGGTGTTGACCTTTGACGTGGGGGTGTATCTGGTCGTTGTGGGTGTGACTCTCACGATTATGTTTGCAATGGCCGAAGCCGGGGACGAGGAGTAAAGTAACCGATGGATTTTGTGCTGGCGGTGGTGGTGGGCCTGCTGTATGCCGGTGGTTTGTTTATGATGATGCGCCGCAGTCTGGTCAAACTGATCGCCGGGTTAGCGTTGATGGGTTATGCCTCGAATTTATTGATTTTCACCGTCAGTCGGCTGACGCGGGCCGAACCCCCGTTGATTCCAGCGGATGCGACTACCCTGACGGAGCCATTTGCCGACCCGGTGCCCCAGGCGTTGATCTTAACGGCCATCGTAATTGGGTTCGGCTTGCTGGCGTTTGCGATCGTGCTTATCAAACGTGCCTATCAGGTAGTCGGCACGGATGACCTGGATCAAATGAAGGCGACCGATGACTAGGGGTATGAACTTTGCGGATTTTTTCGGACATGACCATTGTCTGATGGCTGAAGACAGGAAACCATCTTGGATGTCATAATCGTTCTGCCAATCTTGATCCCCTTTGCAATGGCAGTCATCGCGCTTTTGAACTGGGGCCAAAGACAACTCCATCGTTTTCTGGCGCTGGTGGGGACCGTCAGCCTGTTGTTCGTGGCAGTGGTCCTGGTGTTATCGGTTCAGGAAAATGGCATCCAAAGTACGCAAATCGGTAATTGGCCCGCGCCCTTTGGCATCGTGCTGGTGGTGGATCTGTTTAGCGCCATCATGCTGTGCATGGCCGGGCTGATGGGGCTGGGCGTCGTCATTTATTCAATCGGGATGAACGATATTCCGCGCGAAGCATATGGCTATTACCCGGCGGTGTTGTTCCTGTTGATGGGTGTGTGTGGCGCGTTTTTGACCGGCGACATGTTTAGCCTGTATGTCTGGTTTGAAGTGATGTTGATCTCCTCATTTGTGTTGCTGAGCCTGGGCGGGCAGCGGGCACAGCTTGAAGGGGCGATCAAATATTTTGCGCTCAATCTGCTCATTTCGGCCTTTTTCCTCAGCGCACTGGGTATTCTCTATGGCCTCACCGGGGCGCTGAACATGGCGGATCTGGCGCTTAAACTCAATGACTCTTCACGGCCCGAGTTGATTCCCGTTGTGGCGATGTTTTTCCTGGTAGCATTTGGCATCAAGGCCGCTGCCTTTCCATTTTTCTTCTGGTTGCCGGCTGCCTATCATACGCCGCCGGTTGCGGTGACGACTTTGTTTTCGGGTCTGATGACGAAAGTGGGCGTCTATGCGCTCGTGCGGACATTTACCCTGGTTTTCACCCAGGACGTGCCCTTTACTCATAACCTGATCTTGATGATCGCTGGCTTTACGATGGTCACGGGAGTGTTGGGTGCGGTGGCCCAGTATGATTTTCGCCGCCTGCTATCGTTCCATATCGTGAGTCAGATCGGCTATTTGCTGATGGGGTTGGGCCTGTTTACCGTCAGTTCGCTGGCTGGAACCATCTATTTTATGGTGCATGTGATTATCACCAAATCGGCTCTGTTTATGGTCAGTGGCGTGGCGCGTATCGTGGGCGGAACCTATGACCTCAAGCAACTCGGCCATTTGTACCGGGGCTATCCTTTGCTGGCGGTGTTGTTCCTGATTCCGGCATTATCGTTAGGCGGTATCCCGCCGTTGTCGGGCTTCTGGGCCAAGCTGGGGTTGTTACGAGCCGGGCTGGAAATCGAGCAATATGCCATTGTTTTTGTCGCGCTGGCCGTGAGCATCTTGACGCTGTTTTCAATGACGAAAATCTGGGCAGAAGCCTTTTGGAAAAATAGCCCGGCCTATGAAATTACGGCGGTCACGGCGGCGGTGAGTGCCATGCCCCGGCAGACCACGCGCTTGCTGCTGTTGCCGATTGCGGGTCTGATGATTTTGACCATCGTGCTGGGGCTGGTGGCCGAACCATTTGTCGAGCTGGCATTGGCGGCGGCGACGCAGTTGCGGAACCCCGACCTGTATATTCAGGCGGTGTTGGGAGGCACTGGATGAATTTTTTATTGCTCAATGTGCTGCTGGCAATTGCCTGGGCCGCGCTTACGGGACAGCTGACGCCAGAGAATATCGCGGGTGGATTCGTCCTGGGGTATATCTTACTGGTGGTCTCGCGGCGGGCACTGGGCAGCGCCTCGTATGTGACTCGTGTGCCGAAGGTGATTGGCTTTCTCGCTTATTTTTTCTGGCAACTGTTCCTATCCAATATCCGTGTGGCCTATGAGGTGTTAACACCACGACTTTATGCAAAACCGGCGATTGTGGCCGTGCCGCTGGACATCCGCAGTGACCTTGAGATTACTGTGCTCGCCAACCTGATTACGCTGACGCCGGGCACGTTGTCGCTGGATGTGTCGAGCGATAAACGCGTCTTGTACGTTCACGCGATGTTCGTCACCGATATTGAAAAATTTCGTGCAGACATCAAAAATGGCTTTGAAAAGCGGGTAAAGGAATTGTTCGAATGACGTTGACAACGCTCGCCGGTTCGATTGTATTACCCATTCTGGGATTGGCGATTATCCTGTCATTGGTCCGGTTGCTGCGTGGCCCCAAGATTCCCGACCGGATTGTTTCACTGGATTCGATGGTGACACTGGGGATGGGCGTGATTGCGGTGTATGCGATTGCGACGGAGCAGGCCGTCTTTCTGGATGTGGCAACGGTGTTGGCCTTGATTTCGTTCTTAGGCACGATTGCGTTTGCGACGTATTTACAACGGCGGGCCGAATAGTATGATTGTGGAAAGCATCAACGACCTCATTACCGCCATTCTGTTGCTCATCGGCGCGTTTTTTATGCTGGTCGGGTCCATCGGCCTGCTGCGGATGCCAGACTTGTTTATGCGCATGTCGGCCACAACCAAGTCCGTCACCCTGGGTGTGAGTTTTACCCTGTTGGGTGCGGCGGTGCATTTTAATGAACTGGGTGTCGCGGCGCGCGTGATCGCGACCGTTGCTTTTGTTTTCATTACCGCGCCGATTGCGGCCCACATGATTGGTCGGGCCGCGTATGCCCGCAAGGTAGAACTCTGGGAAGGCACGGTTGACGAACTCAGCGGTCGGTATGACCCTGAAACTGGCGAACTCGTCAGCGCTCCACCGCCAAGATCATCAGCTGATTAACTTAATTTCGTATTTTCCCGAATTGACGAAATTTAATTTTGTCTTTATCAAGAATTCGTAGTTTGTTCAGTCAATTTAGGCTGAATCCCGCAGGTAGCAAATGAATGATGGCACTGTGCCATTGAGACTCGATTCCGATTCTGCATTGTGTGTAATGTAATGAAGATATATTCAAACGCAGCAGTCTACAAAATGGCAAAACTATATGATTTTCGTTGCTGGATATAACTTCTTATCTTGGATTTTCGTACTCCCTGAGTGCCTCAATGACTTCACTTAGACCAGATTCATAATCTACGGTAAAGTCAATATGTTGTATTTGTCTTATCTGATAAGGCATTTCAGCAGAATGCAGTTGCAATGGAATTATTGGTTTCGAGTGCTCCAAAAAATACTGCCATTCGTCTCGGACATTTTTTGATTCCATCGAATATGGTGAAACGATCAGTAGCATTATTTGTGCAGTTTCTAGGCCTAATTGGACACTCTCGCTCCAGTTTGAACCTTTACGTATACTATGTTGGTCGAACCAGATTTCTGCACCCAGATTGGTCAGGGTTTTGTGAAGCCATTTAGCGAATGCCTGATCTTTGCGCGAATAGCTCATAAAAATATATGGTAAGTTTTTTAACCTTGAAGGATTACTTTCTGGACGTGTGAAATTCTCATCTATAAGTTCATTATATTGGTACAAATACTTCAAATAAATGTCATCTGTTTTTCCGCGTACTGAACCGACAAATTCAATCTTGCCTCTCACCACATGCTTGAATGAGATTGGTTTCTTGATATACGGGTTTCGTGAATCAGGCCTGTAGTATTTGCGAACATACTCTTCTTCAGCCTTGTCATAACCATATTTACGCCAAGCATGGAGCATAGCACGAAGCTGATTAATGTATTCACGGCGAACATTTGTAAATTCATTCACAATCAAGCCAGTAACTTCTTGTCTTTCAAATCTACTTTGTAGTCTCACCTTGTCATTATTAATCTCAAATCCATTATCCTCGATGATTGAATTCAACTCAGTTCCAACATAAGTTACTCGTCCACTATCAGTATTTTGACGAACTGCTAGCGCCGTAGGAAACATGAGGCGATTGGTAGAGAAACTAATATCATCAGCATATCGAGTATAAAAACACCCATGTTTCTTTGCTAGTCGCTGAAGTTGGCTATCCAATGTAAAGCAAATCATATTAGAAATTACAGGTGATGTAGGCGCACCCTGGGGTAAACTCTGTTTATAGCATACGATTGTTGCAAGAGTTTCGGCGAGACGCCAAGAAAATGAGTATGGTTTAGCATGGAACAATCCACGGACTCTACGAAAAGTTATTGACGGGAAGAAATTTCGTATGTCAATGTTCAAAATATATCTTGAATTAACGTGTGGATGAGCGTTAGTAACTATGCTTCGATCATAAACAAATCCATGTACTGATGGCTTGAGTCTTGCCGCATAAACGGCTTGAAATACTTGATTAAGTTTTTGTTGAATTATCTTTAGATTTGTATCGGGAGCAGCTATCTTGCGAAAACCACCTGATGATTTTGATATCTTGAAATCTGTGTAATTTGCA
Source organism: Phototrophicaceae bacterium (assembly GCA_965223835.1). Classification (GTDB taxonomy): domain Bacteria; phylum Chloroflexota; class Anaerolineae; order Aggregatilineales; family Phototrophicaceae; genus CAVYXZ01. The sequence continues at coordinate 183,350 of OZ245022.1, read as the reverse complement.
GCAATGGGACGTGCAAATACATAATAACGCAGTGTTTTTATGTCAACATCTAGAATCTTTGCTAAATCATTGAATGAATCCATAGCATAAAATTGTTCACGTAATTCCTCATTAGAAGCACTGAGTTCCAAACTCATATTTCATTTACCAGAAGTGTGTTTACCAGAAAGAGCGGACACTGGCATGTGAATTCTCACTGCTCCGCTAGCGGTAGGGGAGCGGTTTAAGCGACGCAAGGAGCGCAAAAACGGTTCACTAAGGCGCACAGCTAGAAAGCTGTCGCCTAGCTAGCGGAGCCCTAGGAAACCTAAGGGCTTAAAGGTGTTGTTATCACAAAGACCGCAGATAGACAGCCATAATCAATTGCATTATGCCAGTGTCCTGACCTTGATTATAGATTGTACAAAGGTATTAAAGCAACTAGCAATTAATACTCGACGTGATTAGTTTCCTTGAATGGCTATAGGGAATTTCCCCTCGATTTGTTACTATCCCCTTGAAGTTAATGAAGGAGATGAACTGTGGAATATCGTTATTTAGGCCGCACCGGACTGCTGGTGAGTCCGCTGTGTTTGGGGACGATGAATTTCGGTCCGTTCACGACGGAACCCGATAGTTACGCCATCATGGACCGAGCGCTGGACGAAGGCGTCAACTTTTTCGATACGGCCAATGTTTATGGTCGCAAAACGGGCGAAGGCGTCACCGAGCAGATTATCGGACGCTGGTGGGCACAGGGCGGGGGCCGCCGGGAAAAGGTCGTCATTGCCACCAAAGTTAACGGCAATATGTCGACCGAGAACTGGCCCAATTTCAGCAAGCTGTCGGCGTTGAATATCAAACGCGCCTGTGAAGCCAGTCTCAAACGATTGCAAACCGATTATATCGATCTGTATCAGTTCCATCATGTGGACCGCAACACGCCCTGGGAAGAGATCTGGCAGGCGATGGAGCAACTGGTGCAGGAAGGCAAGATTCTCTACGCTGGGAGTAGCAATTTCGCGGGCTGGCACATCGTGAAGGCCAACGAAGCGGCCAAGAATCGCCATTATCTGGGCCTCGTCAGCGAACAAAGCCTGTATAATCTCGCGGCCCGTACCGTTGAAATGGATGTGATCCCGGCGTGCGAAGATTATGGCCTGGGCCTGATCCCCTGGAGTCCGCTGGCCGGGGGCTTGCTGGGTGGCGTGCTCAAGAAAATTGAGGAAGGTCGTCGTGCTGGTGAGCGGATGCAGGAACGCATCGACAAACAGCGTCCGCAAATCGAAGCCTACGAAAATTTCTGCGCCGCGATGGGCGAGAATCCGGCAGATGTGGCGCTGGCGTGGCTGCTGGCGAATCCGGTTGTCACCGCGCCGATTATTGGCCCGCGCACGATGGCACAATTTGAAGGCAATTTGAACGCTTTGAACATTCAACTCACGGCTGAGCAACTCGCTAAACTGGATGAAATCTGGCCGGGACCGGGTGGCTCTGCGCCGGAAGCCTATGCGTGGTAAAGAAGCTGATAGTCTTTGGTCACTAGCTTCGAGAAATTTTGGGAGACAAAACATGAAATATACCTATCTGGGACGAACGGGGTTGCAAGTCAGCCGCTTGTGCCTGGGCACGATGAACTTTGGTCCGTTTACCAGTGAAGCCGATAGCCATGTCATGATGGATACGGCGCTGGCTGCCGGGGTCAATTTCTTTGATACCGCGAATCGCTATGGCATCTGGGGTGGCACCGGCACGCATCACGGACATACGGAGGAAATTATCGGGCGCTGGTTAGCGCAGGGTGGTGGTCGGCGTGAGAAAATCGTACTGGCGACCAAGCTGTACGGGGCGATGGGCGACTGGCCCAATGAGGGCAAACTCTCGGCACTGAACATCAAACGCGCCTGTGAAGCCAGCCTCAAGCGCCTGGGCACCGATCATATTGACCTGTACCAGATGCATCATGTCGACCGGGATACGCCCTGGGAAGAGATCTGGCAGGGGATGGAGCAGTTGGTGCGCGAGGGCAAAATCCTCTATGTGGGCAGCAGCAACTTCGCCGGGTGGCACATCAGCAAAGCCAACGAAGCGGCCCAACGCCGTAACTTCATGGGGCTGGTGAGCGAGCAGAGTAAATATAGCCTGAACGAACGCACGATTGAACTGGAAGTCGTGCCCGCCTGTAAAGATTATGGCGTGGGCATTATCCCCTGGAGTCCGCTGGGCGGTGGGTTGCTGGGTGGCGTGCTCAAGAAACTCGAACAAGGTCGCCGTGCCTCGGAGAATATGCAAAAAACGGTCGAACGCCTGCGGCCCCAGGTTGAAGCCTATGAAGCCTTTTGCGATGATCTGGGCGAGAATCCGGCGGATGTCGCGCTGGCGTGGCTGCTGGCGAATCCAGTCGTGACTGCGCCAATTATCGGCCCCAGCAATGTTGACCAGTTCAACGGTAGTTTGCGGGCGCTAGAAATCAACTTGAGTGCGGATCAGTTGCAGAAACTGGATGAAATCTGGCCGGGACCCGGTGGACCAGCGCCGGAAGCGTATGCCTGGTAGGGCAGTCTATAGTCATGAGTTGTTAGCTTCGCGCTGACGAAAATTGGTGAGCACTAGCGGGGCACACCGACGCGTGTGTCTGCCAGAAATGGTTTGGCCGGGTGATTCTCGATGAAATCTGCGAACTTTAACAATTTCTGGTAGCGTTGTGAAAAGACTCGGTGTATACTGTCCAACTGAGTGGCAGTTTCAAGACAATTTCGTCTTACCCACTAGTAAGCCGAATGAGAAGACAGAAAAGATTGCAGCATGCCTCATTTTGTAGGTGCACGTCGAGTCAATTTTCAATGTACTCTCAAGAGTACCGCATGGATTTCCTGAATTTTTGGGATGCCAGTGTGTACCAGGGCTTCACATCGTCAACATTTTCAGGAGATTTTTTGCAATGGCAGAACGTGTACGTGGTACGGTTAAATGGTTCAATGGGGAAAAAGGCTACGGCTTCATTACCCCCGAAGACGGTCCCGATGTCTTCGTTCACTACTCCGAAATTCAGGGGAGTGGCTTCCGGTCACTGAACGAAGGTGATGCAGTGGAATTCGAAATCACCGAAGGTCGCAAAGGGAAACAAGCCAGCGGCGTCACCGTCGTCAGCTAACACCAAACGCGAACAACCTCAACCCGCTCTCAACCACTGAGGGCGGGTTTTTTATTCATGCTCAATATGCTGGAAAATGCAAACGTGTAACCTCAACCCGCTCTCAACCACTGAGGGCGGGTTTTTATGGTGGTGTTTGTGCTTGCTACTGTTATGATCTAATCGTGTGTGCTGCCTGACGGTGCCCTTGATTTGGAGGATTTGGTTTGGCCGAAAGCGCTACTTTTTTTGTGAATGATCGTCGTATTATATGGTTGCTAATTATATTGGGCATAATTCGCGGGATTGTGCTGATATTTGCCTATCCACCGGCCCACGCAGCCGATTCTATCAGCTATTTTTGGTATGCTGAGCGACTGGCTGGCTATGATCTACCTAATCTTGACCGCACTGTATATCCGCTGTACCCGGTTTTGATCTGGCTGACGACGGGAACATCTGTCTATGTTCTGATTGCTCTGCAATTCGCGATGTCGGTCGCGCTATCCCCACTCTATTATCTGGCATTGAAACCTTACAATCCTGTTTTGGGTTTGATTTTCGCGCTGGTGATGCTGGCTGATTTTCAAGTCGCCATTTTGTTCAACTTTACGTCGACTGAGCCACTTTACATCTTTCTGACGGCGCTCACCTTATATACTTTTTTCCGTACAGCCGCCATCCGCTGCTTACGCCCCTGGTGTGCCGGAGATGTTCTGGCTGGTGGCCTGCTAGTTCTCCTTTTCTTAACCCGAAGTGTGGCGCGTTATATGTTACCGCCATTTATCTTCATTCTCTGGCTGGTAGATCGTAACCTGCGACGTTCATTCGCCTTATTAGGGGGGTTTTTAGGGGCGCTTGTGATATGGGCCGGTATGTCGCTGTTGTTGTTGGGTGCTGTCGAAGGTATGGGTACACAGGAGTTTTTTCTGTGGGGATCTTACGTTAATCACTTTTCAAAAGCCGTCAGCGCGGCAAATGGCCCAAATTCCACAATTTATCTCGAAGCAAGGAAAAGCTGTCCAAGAAACGCAGATTTAGCTATCAGCTACTGCCTGGAAGATCATACTGGTAATTGGACCGATGCAATTGCGGTTTTGCGGGGAACGACGTTCGAAACAATCCGGGCTGATCCCCAGCAGTATGTGAATGATGTGATACGAGAGTTGGCGCACTTGTTGGCGACTTCGAGCCTCATGTTCGCCTATGCCGAAGCGCCAACGCCGGGTGAAGCCCAATGTGAAGGCCCGATGCGGACGATTCAAAGAGATCGCATGTTTGGTGATCGCATTCTTCATGAGTTTATCAGTGAGTCGGATAACAAGCTGGCGGAAGTTGTTGTAATTGACAACGGCTTTCGAGCGATTATGTGCCCGCCATTGCCGCATAACCCGGTTTTTAAATCGTTTGTCGATTATATTTCCCGTAACAGTATCATTCAAACAGTTGCCCAGCGTTATCATAATGACATCGGTCGCTTCAATGCAGCGGCGTGGCGTGAAATTATTGCGATTTTCATCATCATGCCTTTACTGACACTTGCATTACCCTGAGTGAGGCAACGATATACACCCATCATTCTGACAATAGTCTCGCTGCTCGCGCTTCATGCGCTGGCTGGTGCCGTGGTTTTTAATGTACAACCAGCCCGCTTTGCAGTCGTCACCAATCCGCTGCGGACGTTTTTATTGCTCTTTTTGAGTTTCGTAGTCAGCAAGGTTGTGTTGCAAATCACACGTAGCGTAATGCGTACTATAAGGAATCCACATTGAAACCATATCTGCTAAATATGCTATAGTCTGCAAGTTGTTTATTTTGTGTTTCTTCATGTGGGGTTATCTATGATGGCGCAAATTGTACGCTTAGGGATTGTGGGGGCAGGCAGTATTTCGCTGCGCGGTATTTTGCCGCATCTGTCGATGGACGATGTACAGGATCGGGTTCAGATTACGGCCATCTGTGATCCGGTGTTCGAACGGGCACAGGCGGCGGCAAATAAGTTTGGAATCGCGGCGGCCTATGAGCGCTTTGAAGATTTGCTGGCTTCCGGTCAGGTGGATGCCATCACCATTGCCTCGCCCATCGGGGTGCATTATGAGCAAGGCAAGTTGGCGATTGAACGCGGGCTGCATATCCATTTCAACAAGTCCATGACGACGACGGTTGATGAAGCAGATGACCTCATCAATCTGGCGGCACAAAAGGGAGTCAAGCTGGTAGCATCGCCCGGCGAGATGTTGCGCCCCCGGCATCAGAAAATCCGTGAGTTAATTCAAGCCAACGCGCTGGGTCGGCTCACCTGGGCGGTGACCGGGGCCGCGTTTGGGCGCTATCATGAAGAAGAATCAACGGTGCGGCACGGCGATGACGTCTTAACGAATATCAATCCCGCGTGGTATTTTCGCCGTCCAGGTGGTGGTCCGCTGTACGACATGACGGTTTATGGCCTGCACGCGATGACGGGGATTCTGGGGCCAGCCAAACGAGTTACAGCATTTTCCGGGGTGCGGATTCATGAGCGTGAGTTCCGGGGGCAGATGCTGCCGGTGGATATGGATGACAATACGCTGATGGTGCTGGACTTTGGCGACTCGTTCTATGCCTTTGTTTATGGCGTGGCGGCAGGCGGATTGCCGAACATGGGGCGTCCATTGATCTTCGGCACTGGTGGGGTCATCAACGGCACGACGTTGAACGGCGAACCGATTGATTATCCGGGCCGTGATCTGGATGATGCGCAGGATATGAATGCCAGCCTGCCGCACGTTGTCGGTGCGCATCGCGGGCTGGAAGAGGCGCACGTTTACGAGGACATCATGCAACTGGTCGATTGGGTGCGTGATGACAGACCAACGGTCGCAACGGCGGAACATGCGCGGCACGTGATCGAGATCTTTGATGCGGCCTATCGCTCGGCTCAAACGGGTCAGGCCCAGGACTTGCGCACGACGTTTTGAGTCACTGTCATGCTTCAGGCAGTTCGTGCACGGGCAAAATTTCGCCGGTAGCGCCAGAGTCGACCAGTGTGCCGCTTAATTGTTCAGATGGCGGCGTTAAGACTCCGTGCGCCCAGCCAGAACGCCAGCAGCAGAATGGGGATGAGGCTGAATAGCGTAGGTGGTTTGGACATCATCCTGTCTACACCGGCAATTTACCGGTTGGCTGGAACTCACCGAACAGCGCCGCGACCGCTGCCTGCAATGAGGGTTCGCTGGCGCCTAATGTGAATACGATGGTGTCGGCACTCGGTAGCACATCGGCATCATAGGGATTCTTGAGGCACACGAGGATGGTCTGGTGCGCTAGCTGCAAGAGTTCACGGGCGAATTCCAGTTCCTGTTCCCAGAGATGGGCATTGCGCGTTGCCAGCACCAGAACATCAGCAGTGCGCGCCAGAGTTCGTGCCGATTCGCGTAACCCTTCAGACCACTCGCCAACCGGCAGGCTGCAAATTGTGACCTCCGGTGCAGTGGCTTCGACCAATCCTGCCAGGCTGCTGAGGCGACCGCTGTCGGTCGCGGCGGTGTCCAGATAAGGAGCAAATTCGACTAAGGCAATCCGTTGGTCAGTATCGCGGCGCAAGGGGAATATCCCACTATCTGCATTTTGAACGACAATGCTGGCCTCGGCGGCTTGACGCATGATGGCGAGATGTTCCGGGCTGCGAATCGTGGTGAGGGCTGGACGTGGCTCGACTGGATAGCGCTCAATCATCGCCGCGATGTGCTGGTTGGCAGATTCAATGCGCTCGGTTGACAGGCGACCCGATTCCGCTGCTGCCAGGAGCGCGTCAAAAACGGCCTGCTGATAGTCGTGGGTGTGCGAGAAGAAGATGACATCGTGCCCGGCCAGCGCGGCTAACACCCCCGATTCCGCCGCGCCATAATGTTTGGTGATGGCGTTCATCTCCATGCAATCGGTGCAGACCAGCCCGCGAAAGCCGATTTCGCCGCGCAGCAAATCGGTCACTGAGCGCCGCGAGAGCGAGGCCGGATGCTCCGCGTCCAGCGCTTCAAACTTGACATGGCTGACCAGGACGGCATCAACATCGTGTTCGACGGCGGCGCGAAACGGCACCAGATCATGTTTCCACAGGTAATCGACCGAGCCAGAAACGACCGGTAGTGCCACATGCGAATCGGTGGGGGTGTTGCCATGACCGGGGAAATGCTTGGCAGTGGCAGCGACTCCCGCCTGCTGGAAGCCGCGAATTTGCGCCAGGGCTAGATCACGGACGCGGTCGGTATGCCTGCCGGGGGAGCGCGTACCGATGACCGCATTGTCGGCGTTGTGCGCAATATCGACTACCGGGGCCAGCACCCAATTGATGCCCAGTGCCCGCAATTCAGTCCCCAACACCCCGGCAACCTGCTCGGCAAGCTCAGTTGAATCCGCTGCGCCGAGAGCCATTGCGCCGGGACTCTCGGTAAACTGCTGGCGCAATCGAGCCACCGCGCCACCTTCCTGATCAATCGAGATCAGAATCGGACGCGAGGCTGCATCACGTAATTGCTGCACCAGGCCGGCGAGTTGTTCTGACGTATCGACATTGCGTTGGAACAAGATGATGCCGCCCACCTGCCCGCGCTGTAACCAGTCCAAAATAGTGTCCGGCGCTGTCAGGCCATCAAAGCCGACATGGAGCATCCGGCCAACTTTTTCTGCCAGAGTCATGACTGTTTCCTTGCTTGATACGTGATGTATTTAACACTATAGCGTGTATTATGGTTGTAGACGCTAAGAAGTATAGCGAACAATACGGGAGAAAAATGGGGTGCGTTATCGGCACTCATTAATTATTTATGCAATACGGCTTTATTCCAGGCTGTTTATTCTCGCATTTTCTCCGATTCTCATTTCTCAATGATGATTTGAGTACAATTATTCTTGGGCTATTTGGGATCTTTTTGCCTTACTTGACGTTTGCACTGTTACTCTTGATGTTCACAAGGGTACCTGCAAAACGCTACTCACCTCCTCGACTACTCCTGATTTTTGGTCTACTCATTTTAATAATAGTGATTCTTTCAACGATAGGCGTTGTTAGCAGCACAAATCAAGTGATCGAAATACTTGCTGACGAAATAGATTATTCAGACGGAGTAGTTGGTGGAAATCCTTTCGCACTTCAATTTGTTTCCGCTTGGTGTGGTGGCTATGCTTCCGGTTTTGTCATCTTGCTATTTGGTTATGCAATCCTATGGTGGAGAACTTATAGATCGAATAAGGATGTAATTATCCCGTAGTGGCTGTTCGCTGGTCCCATCCTGTAATCTTCTCCGCTATAATGAGGTAAACTTGCCGCGAGGTGATATATGGCTGATTTGACTCAAACGCGCATGACGGCTGCTGAGTTCCTGGCCCTGCCAGAGAGCGATGTCCCCATGCAGCTGATTGATGGAGAAGTCGTTGTGTCCCCAACACCGATCCCGTTTCATCAGAAACTGATCTTTCGCCTGGCGAAGCTCGTGGACCGCTTGATCCCCAATGGTGAAGTCATCGTTTCACCGATGGATGTCCATTTTGGTGATGGGGCGGTCTTTCAGCCCGAATTCTTCTGGGTAGCCGCCGATAGCCGCTGTGTGGAGCAGGCCACCTATTATGTTGGTGCGCCGGAACTGGTCGTTGAGATTATCTCACCTTCGACGGCGAAATATGATCGGGGCCGGAAGTTCCATAGCTATCAAGCGCATGGGGTCGCCGAATACTGGATTGTCGAAAAGTCGTTCCTGGAAGTCTGGGTGCTGGATGGCGATCATTATGTCCAGCAGGGGGTATATGAGGAAGGCGATACCTTCACCTCCAAAGCGCTGGGACGTGATGTCAAACTCGATGGCATTTTTGACTGAAATTGCTATTTCGCAGGGGCAAGCCATCGCCCCTACCTTGTTGACTGAATAAAAGATAGTCTTAACCTCCAACTTGATTAGTGCAGGTCAACCATGACTGATTCGTTTTTGCAGCAAGAGATTCTGGAACAACCGGTGGTGCTGCGGCGCTTAATCCGCAATGAACAGGCGACGATTGAGCAGGTCGCGGCGACAATTCGGGACTACGACCCACGCTTGATTATGTTGGTGGCGCGGGGGAGTTCGGATAATGCGGCGCGGTACGGTCAATATCTGTTCGGAACGTTCAACCAATTGCCGGTGGCGCTGGCAACGCCCTCGCTGTTCACCGTGTATGAGCGCCCACCACGTATGGAACATTCACTCGTCATCGCCATTTCGCAGTCCGGTCAGTCACCAGATATTGTCGCCGTAATTGAGGAAGGTCGGCAGCAGGGAGCGCTCACGGTAGCAATTACCAATGACCCCGACTCACCATTGGCACAGGCGGCTGCGCATACGATTTGCTTGCATGCCGGGACGGAACAAAGCGTCGCCGCGACCAAAACTTATACCAGTTCGCTGTTGGCGATTGCCATGTTAAGCGTTGCCATTGCCCAGGATGCGGACTGTCAGGCTGCGATTGAAAGCGTGCCCGATCTCATGCAGCAGGTGACGACTCAGGCGCAGACGATCATCAACGCCAGCGAACGCTACCGGTATATGGATGCCTGTGTGGTAGTCAGCCGGGGTTATAATTACGCGACGGCCTATGAAGTCGCGCTGAAGCTGAAAGAATTGACCTACATCCTGGCCGAGCCGTATTCAACCGCTGATTTTCAGCATGGCCCGGTGGCGCTGGTAGCACAGGGCTTTCCGGTGGTGGCGATTGTGCCGCAGGGGGCGCTGGTGGATGAACTGACGGAACTGCTGGCGGAACTCAATTCACGGGGCGCAGAACTCATCATCATCTCAGCGCATGAACCGGCACTGAAGCTGGCGCAGGTCCGTCTGCCCATTCCAGCGGATTTGCCGGAATGGTTGTCGCCGTTGTTGACGGTAATTCCCGGTCAGTTGCTGGCGCTGGGTATCACCCTCGCCAAAGGTTATCCCATCGATCAGCCGCGCGGGATTCATAAGGTGACGTTGACGGAGTAATGTCGTCAACGGGGATGAAAAATTAGTGCCAGGATACAAAGAAAGGACAAAGGAAGGTGCAAGAATCATTTGCAAGTGAGACAAAAGAAACACAGGATGATTTTTCGTTGAGTGCGGCGCAGATGGAATTTTTGTTGCGCTTGCACAATGCTGCTGAAGCTGCCGATGCTGCCGAAAACTATGAATTTTTCGACGAAATTACTGCTTCGGACGAATGGAAAATGCTATTCGACACCATGAACTGGGATCAGGCCTGGGACCGCTATGAGATTATGATCGGTCATTGTACTGACTGTTAGAGGAAGCGTGCCGTGGCTTATCAGTAGATGCCAGAATTTACAGAAGCTTTTCGTGACGACGTTGATGGGATGCCACCTGCTGACCGCATGTTAGTGTTTCGAAAGATCATTCAACTCTTAAACGCAGAAAATCCAACTGATCAGAACGAAGTCACAGATATAAAACGGTTGAAAGCCCCAGAATATCGGGGATTGTGGCGAAAACGGGCTGGTAACTGGCGTATTTTGTATGCTATTCATGAGCAAGAATTGATGCATCTGAATACAAGATATAAAGGACGCATAATATTTTCAGGTGTGGTCATTCGTCGAGACTTGTAGGCTACTCATCCTTCATTTATTGCAGCTTTATATCTTCGCATAGTCATTTGAAAATTGGAAGTGAGCAACATGCGCATTGCAATCGGCGGAATCATGCACGAGTCCAATTCGTTTAGTCCGGTGCGAACCGGGTTGGACGATTTTGCGATTCAGCGCGGCGACGACCTGTTGTCATGGTGGGGCGAAGCGCATCATGAAGTCGGCGGTTTTATCGAAGGGACGTCCGCCCATGATTGCATCCCGATTATGATGGCGGGCGCAATCCCATCCGGTACGGTGACAGCTGCGGCATTTGAGGCGCTGTTGGCAGAGTTTCTGGAACAGCTTCAAACGGCGCAACCGTTTGACGGGCTGCTACTGGCGCTACATGGCGCGATGGTTTCGGAAGACTACCGCGATGCCGATGCGGAAATTGCCCGGCGGGTGCGGGTGGCGCTGGGTGCAGATTTTCCGACCGTCATCACCCACGATTTTCATGCCAACATCTCGCAGCACCTGGTCGATCAAGCGACGGCGCTGGTTGTTTACAAAACCAATCCGCATCTTGACCAACGCCAGCGGGGGATTCAGGCGGCGCAGATTCTAATTGATACAATTGCGGGTAAAGCTAAGCCAAAGCAGGCGCTGGTGAAGCCGGCAGTTTTCCTGAACATCGTGCATCAGTATACCAGTCATGATCCGCTGCAAGCGATCATGCAAGCGGCAGTTGAACTTGAACAACAGCCGGGTATTCTCGCGGCCAATGTCGCCGCTGGTTATCAATATGCCGATGTCGCTGAGATGGGGCCAAGCGTGATCGTTGTGGCTGATGGCGATGCCGAACTGGCGCAGCGCAGCGCTCAGAATCTGGAGAATTTGCTGCGGCAGCGTCTTGACCAACTCACGTTTGATTTGCCGAATGCTGCTGCCGCCGTGCAACAGGCGCTGGCGTCACCAGAAATGCCGGTTGTACTGGTGGAGATGGGCGATAATATTGGTGGGGGGTCTGCCGGAGATAGCACCTTCATTTTGCAGGAACTGATTGACCAGCAGGCGACCGGGTGGGTCGTTGTGATTTTCGACCCGGCGGCAGTGCAGATCTGTGTTGCGGCGGGCATCAATGCGAAGGTTAGCTTATCTGTTGGTGGCAAGAGCGACGACTTACATGGCGACCCGGTTGCAATCAGCGGACGAGTCAAATCGCTGCATGACGGTCAGTATGTCGAAACCGAACCTAGACACGGCGGCCAACGCTATCGTGACCAGGGTCTCACCGCCGTAATGGAAATCGGACAAGCGACAGATCCCAGCTACCTCGTCCTCACATCGCGGCGCGAACCGCCCTTCAGCTTGCATCAACTCCTCAGCCTGGGCATTCAACCGCAGCGCCAACGGATCCTGGTCGTTAAAGCGGCCATTGCCTACCGCGCGGCCTACGAGCCAATTGCCGGGTGCATTATTGAAGTCGATACACCGGGCCTTACGGCTGTGAATCCGGCTCATTTCACCTATGCGTATGGACGATTATGGGACTGACCGGGTAGTTACTCAACACTTTTCGAGGCCACACTGCCTTCATAGTCGGCTCCGATGATTGCTACCAGGTCGCCCAATAACTCAATAAGTTGCTCCATACGATCTTCGCCCATTTTCTCGGCCCATTCTGCCTGAAGTTCGCGGACTGCCCGCCCTGCCGTTTTATTGACTGCCCATCCTTTCTCGGTGCGGCGCACGATCTTGGCACGGCCATCCGCCGGGTCGGGAACCCGCTCCAGATAGCCCTTTTCTTCCAGATAATTCACCAGGTAACCCATCGCTTGTTTGGTCGTTTGGGCACGCTCAGCCAGATCCACCACCCGCTCACCTTCCGGGCTGAGCAGACCAAAAATCGGGTCGTGGGCTGGACGCAAATCCGTGAAGCCGGACGCATGATATACCTGGCGAACATAGCGCCTGACCTCATCCCCCGGAATCAGAAGCAGCGCACCAATCATAAATCCTGGCTCAACGGGTTCAGTATTTTCTGCGTTTGACAATATAGACAATCTCTTTTACTATATAGACAAGCAACTTGTCTATATACGCTGAAATTATGAAACGAGAGGATAGCAAATGATGCCCCAAAGCACCAGCATCACCAACATTGTCCCACAATGGCAAGGAATCCATCATGTTGCACTGGTGACGCCCGACCTGGATGCAACCATTGAATTCTATCGGGATATATTGGGTATGGAAGTAACCGCTGTCGCCCCGGCCAATGAAATGCATGGCCGCCATGCAGCGGCGAAACCGGGCGGTAGCTATGTTGGCCTGCACTTCTTTGAGCAACGCGATGTGAAGCTATTTAATCCGCCAGATTTGAAAACGATGTACTGGTTGCACGGCGCATATCACCACATATCGTTTGCTTTACCAGATGAAGCTGCTGGGCTGGCATTTCGTGACCAGCTTGCGGCTCAGGGGATCGAAATGACGCCAGTCATGGATCAAGGCGATGTTTACAACCTGCTCTTTCAGGATGTCCACGGGATGTTGTTAGAAATCGCGTGGCCCAAAGGTGACAGCACAACCTGATCAACATAACACGCGATTCTACTTTCGCCTGCTAGATTCGTTACAATCATGCTGGTGTGATTCAATTTGTGGAGAATCAGCAGCATGAACAACATTCGTGTGGCGGTGGCGCAGGCCGCATCAATTTTTGCCGACAAAATGGCATCAATTCAGAAGACTGTCAAACTCATTGACGATGCGGGTCAACAGGGTGCAAACCTGATTTTGTTGCCCGAAACGCTGATCCCCGGCTATCCACGTGGATTTACCTATGGCGCATACATCGGCAGTCGGTCGGATGCCGGACGCAAAGATTTTGCCCGCTACTGGCAACACTCGATGGCGTTGACGCCAGAAGAGACTCAGCCGTTATGCGATGCCGCCCAGGCTGCCAGTGCGTATGTTGTCGTTGGTATATCCGAGCGCGGCGAAGCGGGAAATCACGGGACGCTGTACAACACACTGCTGTATATTAGCCCTTCTGGGGAGATCGTCGGCAAACATCGCAAACTGATGCCAACGGGGACGGAACGTCTGATCTGGGGCAGTGGTGATGGTAGCACATTGACCACGATTGACACACCAAACGGTACGATAGGTGGTCTCATCTGCTGGGAGAATTACATGCCGCTGGCACGGATGGCGCTGTATGACAAGGGCGTGAGCATTTATCTCGCGCCGACTGCCGACAGTCGGGATTCATGGCAAGCAACGTTGCGGCATATCGCCTGTGAGGGCCGGTGTTTTGTGCTGGGGTGCAACCAGTATTTCACGAAGTCGATGTACCCCAAAGACCTGGCACTATATGATGAATTGGCTGACTTACCGGAAGCGATTTGCCGGGGTGGGAGCGCAATCGTTGACCCGTTTGGCGATTATGTGTGCCAGCCGCTATATGGCGCGGAGGGTGTACTGTACGCTGATCTCGACCTGGACAAAATCCATCAAGGCCATCTGGATTTTGATGTGGTTGGGCACTATCATCGCCCGGATGTGTTCAAGTTCACGGTCAACGAAGCGCCGAATCCAGCGGTCTCCTATGAATAATTACGATCATTCGTTCAACGAATTGCATGAAATTAATCGCTACTTGAGATCGTCATCACTCGGATGAAAGATGTCCTCAATCGGCTGGTCGAAGAGGCGAGCAATCTTAAACGCCAGCGGCAGGCTGGGATCATACTTGCCTTTTTCAATGGAGTTTACAGTCTGGCGGGAGACGTTGAGGTGATCGGCGAGGTCAGCTTGCGACCAACTACGTTCGGCCCGCAAAACCCGGAGTCGATTATTCATCAATATCTCCGACGAGCGATTATTTGCCCGACACCCCAGAAAGCGATCATCATCGGGAAAACCCAGATGATGTTCAACGACGGTACCCCGGCGTTTTCCAGAAAGCCCAACGTAAACGTCGTCATCCCAGTCATGCCCAGGCTGAAGCCGAATGCTTCCAGATGAATCCGCCGCTGAAGCTCGTCCAGTTGGCGCAAATAGGCCAGCAGCGACAGGATGCCAAATGGCACCGGGATGACGGGTAAGAGCGCTACGATGATGCGCAGGGGAGCGCTCTGTACCTGGGGTATCACGACAAGCGACAGGGGCACAAGGACGACATAGGCCCCCATCACAATGAGTAAGCGGATACGATAGGTTCGCATTAGTTACTGGATACTCGCGCGTCCCACCGATTCCAGAGTAAGCCAATTACGACGCCCAGTGGCACACCGAAGGCCACCCCTTGTCCGGCATCGCCAGCGGCTGCACCCAATGCAGTCCCAATGCCGATACCCAATGCCACCCCCACGCCCAGCCGATTGGTAGGCTGTCCGTCATTGACTGACTTGTTCTGCTTTGCCATCACTATCCTCCTGATGGTAACTATAAAAGTCGCCATTATTGTAAAGGATATTGGGCATAATGTAAAGCAAGCTTGTCAAAATGTCAAGTGATGTGGACTGAATTACGCCGGCACGGTCAACCCCATCCGTTCATACTGCTCCGATGGTGCGTCATTCGCCTGCATGATGGCGATGATCTGTTGCTTGAGGCGATCTTCAACAGCCGCGTCCTGTAATGGTTGCTGCTGCCAGGGGTCGATTTCCACGTCGAAGAGTAACGTCTGCAGCGGTTCGGTACCCGCCCAACGTTGCGTTGGCACCTTGAGCAGTGGGCAATCTTTGGTAAAGGGAAACGGTTCGGCCAGTTCGGTGTGCTGGAGTTCTTCGACGGTGAAGCGATTGCGCATGTGGGTTGCCATCACCGTGTAATTGAAAAGCGGTTGATTATCGGGTGCAGCCGGGGCCAGCATATAGACATAGCGGCCATCGGTGATGTTGATGTGACCGCCATGAATGCCAAAGATTGCTGCGTCGCGCACCGGTTTATTGGTGGCGAGTGTTTCACGCAGGGGTACGCCCAGCATAGCAGCGGGCCGGTCCACGCCGAAATATTCCAGCAGGGTGGCGGGCATGTCGATCATTTGCACCAGTGCGTCACAGCGCTCACCCTGGCGGCGACTGCGCGGGTCCCAGATAAACAATGGTGGATGGGAAACCTCTTCATAAAATGGCTGCACCATCTTGGCCCACCAATCATGTTCGCCCAGCAAAAAGCCGTGATCGGTGTTGACGATCAGCATCGTATCGTCCCACAGGCTGAACTCGTCCATCAGGTCAAGCACTTTGCCCAGATAATGGTCGCACATACTCAGCAGCGCGGCATATTCATAACGCATGTGCTGGACTTGCTCCGGCGTTTCGGTGACACGTTTATAGTCCGGCCAATCGAAGTGCGGCCCATCGTAGTCATGGGGGTACAGGTCTTTATAATGCTGCTGCGTGAAGAACGGTTCGTGGGGATCGAACGTCTCGATTTGCAGGAACCAGTTGTCTGCTTGATGATTGGTGCGGATGAATTCCTCCCCCATAGCAAACGTTTTGGCCTGGGGCTGCTGATCTTCCTGGGTCATATGCTCACGATTGATCCAGTCCTGCCGCCACGTTGGATTGGCTTTGCGCCATTCTACGTTGGGGGTTTCCGGGATGTCGGGGTCTGCCACCTGACCAATCCAGGGGTCGCCTTCCTGCCCGCGTGAAAATTGCCAGCTCGAATAGCGCGTGTGATAGGTCCCGCCGCCGTCCTCAAAATAATGCTGATGGTCGGTGACGAGATGAGTGTAGACGCCGTTTTCCTTCAGAATTTCCGGCATTGAGTCATCAAATGGTTCTAATGGCCCCCAACTGCGATGTAAAAAGTTGTAGCGTCCGGTGTGCAGTTCGCGTCGGGCCGGCATACACGGCATACTGGCGACATAACATTTATCGAATGTCACAGTGCGTTCGGCCAGGCGGGTGAAATTGGGGGCATGGGTCCAATCACAGCCATAAGGCGGCAACATATGGCGGTTGAGGGTATCAAACATCAACATGATGGCTTTCATGAAATAGCTCCTATTTTGAATAATAGTCTGACTATCTAACTTCAAGTTTTCGGTGGTTGGGAATCCATTAACTCGGACAAAGTTTGCTTGATTTGCGCATAATCAACCGGCTTGACCAGCACGGCGTCGGCGTGTTGGCGGGCTTCGGTCACATTAGGTAAATCGGCGGTAATGACGATGACTTTGGTATCTTGCAGTCGCTCATCCTGGCGCATGTGAGCGATCACATCCAACCCGGACATATCGGGCAGTTGCAAATCAAGCAAAAGCAACGCTGGAACCAGTGTTTCCAGCCTTTCGATTGTTTGCTGTCCAGCCTGGGTCACTTCAGTTTCATACCCGGCGACGCGTAGAATTTCCGTAAATAATCGACCGATTGTCTGATTATCTTCTACAATGAGGGCAAAACGTTTCTCAGTCAGTTTCGGTCTCCGATTCCAGTTTCATGCCATGCTTTTCAGACAATATCTTGGTTGTTCGTTGAATCTCGGCGGCAACCCGGTCCGCTGACCAGCCCAGCGCCGCGCCGATGACCGGCGCCAATTCCGCCAGCGAAGCCGTCGTGACCTTGCCCTGCATCGCGAGCAATGAGCGGCGCAGCATGATGTCATCCAGATGGACGACCCGCTCCTGTTGGGCAATAAACTGCATTTCACGCTGACTATAGCCGAGCGTATATTGTAGCGGTGTATCCGGTTCGGCGGCAACAAAGTCGGCGACTTCAGCCGCGTAGGTGCCATAACGCTCAAACAGTTCGGTCAGGCGGTCCAGTTCGATCTCGGTGCGGGCACGGAGCGCTTCCAGCCAGGACCGGCGGTCAATGTCAATTTTGGGGTAATCGCGTCCTCCTCCGAAGGCACGCTGGGCCGTGCTATGTTGGCGTTGTCGATCCAGTTGGAGCAGCAGGCGATCGGTGATCTGCTCAGAGAAGGCGCGGAAGGTGGTCCACTTACCGCCGACCAATGCATAAATCGGATAATTGAGGCCGTGACCCGGTGCAAACTCACGGATGCTATGGTCACGGCTGATTTGTCCGGCGGTGGCGGCATCGCTGGCGGGCAGGGGGCGCACGCCGGTAAACCAGAAGACGATATGGGAGCGATCAACATTCAAACCAGGAAAAACGTGCTTGATCGCGCTCAGTATATAGTCAATCTCCGCGTCGTCTACCTGCACTTGTTCCGGGTCGTTGACGGGAATATCAGTGGTTCCGGCTAGAACCCGGTCGCCCAGCGGGAAAAACAAGGTAATGCGACCATCCTTGTTCTCGAAAAACAGTTCATGTCCGGCACAGGCGGCCAGCAAGTCCGGGTGGTCAAGGACGATATGCGAGCCTTTGGTGCCGCCGATCAAACGTGAGGGTTGACCGATGGACTGATTCACAAAGTCGATCCATGGGCCGGCGGCATTGACGACCAGCTTCGGTTTGATGTTGAACGTCTCGCCTGTCACTTCATCGCGCAATGTGACATCATCACCGGACCCGGCGATGGCAGCGACGTAATTTAACGCCTGTGCTTGCGGATTTTCGGCGGCAGCATCGGCAATGAGTTCCATACAGATGCGTTCAGGGTAGGGCATCCAGGCATCATAGTAGGTGGCGGTCATGACAATATCAGGGTTGAGCAGGGGCCGTTGCTTCAGTGACTCAGTTCTGGAGTGAAATTTATGAGTCGGTGTCATGCGCGCATCGCGGGTGAACCAGTCGTACATCACCAGGCCCGCTTTGATGACGATTGCGCCCCGTTCACCGGGCCGGTCCAGTAAATTGAGAAACTTCAACGGTGCGTTGAGCAAGCCGGATAGCCAGCGAAAAATCGGAATCGTCGTTGGCAGTGGGTGGACGTAATGGGGGGCGTTTTGTAGCAGGCGATTGCGCTCATGCAGGGCCTCGCGCACCAGGCGAAATTCACCATTTTC
This sequence comes from Phototrophicaceae bacterium, assembly GCA_965223835.1. Classification (GTDB taxonomy): domain Bacteria; phylum Chloroflexota; class Anaerolineae; order Aggregatilineales; family Phototrophicaceae; genus CAVYXZ01. The sequence goes on along the minus strand of OZ245022.1, from coordinate 164,738 downwards.
CAGATAGCGCAGGCCGCCGTGCATCATGTGTGACGAGGCAGCGCTGGCCCCGGAGCCGAAATCGGCTTTGTCTACCAGTAACACATCCACGCCCTGTAACGCCAGATCACGAAACGTGCCAATGCCGTTAATGCCTGCACCAATAATCAACACCGACACTTCGGGGTTTGTTTTGAGGTGTTCCAGCACTTGTTGGCGGTTCATGGCGCTTGTCGCCTCACGTAGTAAACGAAATCGTTATGATCTTAACGCATCGGACGCAAAGTGAAAATGACCAGCGTGGAACAAGTCGGGTGCATAACGCTTGTAACCACCCCCCAATTAGTGGGGGAGCGAAGGCGCTTGAAGCGGTTTTCTTGATAAAATTAGACAAGTCTAAAAATCGAAAGGTTGATGATGGCTACCCAGGCATTGCATCAAGAAGACAAGAAACCCGTAACCTGGTCAAAATTCGTCGTGCGAATGATTATATTCTCGGCTCTTTTTCCGTTGGGGTTGTTCGTCGCTGCTGGCACAGTGAATTGGTTGATGGGATGGGTCTATGTGATTCTTTTAATTGGTCTCACCGCAATCAGTCGCTACTTGATGATCCGCCGGAATCCTGAATTGCTCGAGGAACGGAGCCGAGCGCTGAGTCGTGAAGATACCAAAAGCTGGGACAAGATTCTGGTGCCGCTGATTGTGATCGGCCCGCTCATACAGGTCATTATTGCTGGCTTGGATCTGCGCTACGATTGGTCGCCACCGTTTACGTTAGGTCTGGAGTTAGTCGGGGTTGGGCTGTTACTCATTGGCTATCTGTTTGCGTCCTGGGCCATGCTGGTCAATGCTTATTATTCCAGTGTGGTTCGCATTCAAACCGACCGGGGCCAGCAGGTTGTGACTGAAGGTCCGTATCGCATCGTGCGCCATCCCAGCTACATCGGCGCGGTGATCGGCAATGTGGGAACATCACTGATATTGAGTTCGTGGTGGTCTTTCATCCCGGTGGTGGCGGTCACGGTCGTGTTTATCATTCGGACCGCTTTGGAAGATCGGACGCTGCACAACGAACTACCGGGTTATGCTGAATTTGCCCGGCAGACGCGTTATCGGCTCATTCCCGGCGTATGGTAAATCGCCACGTATCAAGCAAGCAGCATGACTGCCAGGTGAACTTGCGAACAGCTGGCAGTTGTCATTTTATCACCGGGCACGCTGACGAAAAATAAGCGCTGCAACCATCACCAGCAGCGCAATTAAACTGAGGCGCGTAATGGGCAAGGGTTGGCGATCCGGCCAACGCACGGTTCCCTCGGCCAACTGCACCAATTCATCGACCATGCCGTCAAAGATTCGCTTGTGCAAGAAGTAGATTGAATACCAGTAGGCATAACCAAACAGGCCTTTGGGCGCAAAGTAGGCGGTTTGGATCAGTTGACTGCTACCGTCTGCATTGGGCCGCACTTCAAATTGGAGCCAACCACGCCCCGGCAGCTTCATCTCCGCGCGTAAACGTAGCAAGCGATCCGGCTCAACCGCCTCAACCCGCCAAAAATCAACAGCATCCCCCATGCGCAGGGTTTCACGCTGGGGGCGTCCCCGCCGATAGCCAGGCCCGCCAATGAGACGATCCAGCCAACCTCGAAAATCCCACAGAAAATTGAGATAGAGCCAGCCGCTATCACCACCCAGCAAGGAGAAGGTCTGGTAAACGGTTGCTGGTGGAACATTAACTGAACGTACCCGCCGTTCAATCAACATACCGCGCTCCTCGACAAACGTGTAGGGTTCGTCCTGTTCCCAGGTGGCGGCCATTGAATCCGTCCACATGGTTTCGACCTGATGGGCATCCAACTCACTGAGCGCCGCCGCCAGCGCGGTTGCAAAATCTACTGGCTGAATAGCGGGGAATAAGGCCGCAGCCGCATTGTCCGTAACGATCATCTCGTTGCGTAACCCATCAATCAAGGGTCGCACAATATTCGCGGAAACCGGTGTCACCAGATGGACCCAATATGACGAGAGGCGGGGAGTCAATACCGGCACCGGGATGACATAGCGCGTCAAATCGCGGGCCTGGGCGTAGGCCAGAATCATGTCGTGATAAGTGAGAATATCCGCGCCCCCAATCTCAATGGGTTTCTCTGTGCTGTCAGCCAAATCCAGTGCCGCCACCAGATAATCGAGAACATCTTGAATCGCAATCGGTTGCGAGCGCGTGTAGAGCCAGCGCGGGGCGATCATCAATGGCAAGCGTTCAGTTAGATTGCGGATGATCTCGAATGACAGGCTGCCGGCCCCAACGACCATCGCCGCGCGAAATTCAGTTACAGCGGGGTGATACTGGCGCAAGGTAGCGCCGACTTGCTGGCGGGATGAAAGATGTTCCGAAAGATTATCAGCGGCCTGACCGAGACCTCCCAGATAGATCAGTTGCTGGGTTCCGCTGGATTGTGCTGCCTGCGCAAAATTCTTTGCGGCGGTATGATCACGCTCGGCGAATTTATCTGAGTCGCCCATACTGTGAATCAGATAATAAGCCGCGTCAATGCCGTTCAGTACTGCGCCCAGCGTCTCGGGTTTGAGGACATCGCCTTCGACGACTTCCACCCTATTTACCCAGGATCGCCCCTGAAAATGCCGCGCATCACGAGTCATGACGCGCACCTGATGCCCCGCCGCCAACAGGCGTGGTACGAGCCGACCGCCAATGTAACCGGTCGCGCCAGTGACGAGAATATGCTTACACGAGTCCATAATTCCCCCTATAGACTAATCTCATTTACGCCCGGTTGCGCCGGGAGCCGAGCAGACCATATAGGCCGCCGGCAGCGCCCAGGTTTAAGCCGAACAGCAGATGCGAAATGAGCAGCACATTGAAGTATGTCACCTGCGAAATGCCGATTGGCTGGACGATCAAGGGCAGGGCAATCATCGCAATGACCCAGATTACAACGGCGAATAGCAGCCCGGCGACGATCCAGAACGGGCGCGGCATACGCGGCATGACGGCGGCAAAAATAGCACCATAGACCGCGCCAGACGCCAGGTGGATGAGCGTGCCAAGAATGATAGGTAGAATGCCGGAGACTGCGCCTTCACCCAGTAGCACGCTTGCAATCACTCGTGATGACAGAAAGATGTCAGCACCGGCACTGACGGTAAGCAGGGCGATGAGCGCCATGATGAGTAATGAACCCATTAGCCCAAAGACGATGCCAACGCGCACCGGCAGGTAGCTATAGTAATTGGTGGGAACGCTTTCGGGCAAGGCTGGGAGCTGTTGTGTTGATGTTCGTGAATTCTGCATGATTTCCTCGCGTGTTCGTGAACGAATACACAATCACCATACAGCAAGTCACGATAGAACGGGGGCTTTTTAAAGCAAGTGTTTAGCGCCTACACATCACGGACTCATATCCAGGGCCATCAGTGTTCGATTAGTCGGCTTCTAAGCATGCCAATGGCCGTTTCATTGACGCCGATGGACCGCACATAATTCGCGATGCCGCCATAGTTTTCATGTAAGTGTGCCAATGTGCCGAGCATATACTCCGCTTTGACATAAGCAGTCCGGTCGTAATAATCGGGATCAATGCCCTGTTTGATGGCCTCGTCGCGCCACTGATCGCGGTAGGCAGCGGTGTAGTGGGTCGTGAGTTCGAAGTCCTGGGCGATGGTTTGATCATCGACGCCAGCCAACCCTAACAACAGCGCCGTCACCAGCCCAGTGCGGTCTTTGCCCCCGGCACAATGATACAGCACACCGCCAGTATCGGCTGCCGCAATCGTCTCCAGTATGGACTTGACCGCTGGTTGGCATTCATCCAGCAATTTGCTGTACTGCACGACCAGGTCAGGAACTTGAAACACTGCCTTAAGCGCTGGCGTCTCTTCAAAAAAGGCGCGGTGATGAAACGTCACACCATTTGGTAGTTTGTCGGGCCAGTTTTCAACCTCATTGGCCCGGCGTAGATCAATCACGGTGGTGATACCATGGTTGACCAGCGCTTGTTGGCCTGCTGGTGTGAGTTTGTCCAGTCCGTCCGAGCGATAATACACACCCCACCGGGTTTTTTTACCTTCTGGCGTTGGATAACCACCGACATCACGGCAGTTGAGCGTGCCTTCGATGTTGAGTCGGCGTTCAGTCATCGTGCACTCACCTTGTTTAATTCTTCGACCATTGCCCGGCGTTTCGGGTACTCGGCAATGAGTTCCTCGATGATCGCCCCGGCGCGGTCTGGTTGTCCGAGTTCGATGATCCGCTCCAATAGAGCCGCCATTGTCCGATAATGGTCGCGGCCCGTGGTGTGGCGCAATTCGCCGCGCACGGTGGCTTCATAGAGATCGCACATCTCATCCGGGAAATGCTCGTGGAAATGCGAGCGATATTCCTCGATCATCCGGGTCCCTGGCTGTTGTTTTGCCAGATCAAACAGGTCAGTCCACATCCCTTCCCGCTCATATATACGACCCAGGGTATGGGCCTGCTGCCAGTGGCTGGTCTCCTTTTTGACGACGCCAATGATGCGCTGAACGGCCTGTGACCAGTCGGATTTAGGGATATAGTCGCGCAGCGTGTTGTAATAGTAGTCAAAATCGCGGCCATCGAACAGCAGTTTCTCCGCCATGTTGATAACGGCCTGCGGATCATTATCTTTTTTGGCGATCGCCAACAATTTATCTTCATAATCGGCTACGAGGCCCGGCCAACCGTTCGCCCGACTTTGCTGGATGCCGGCGAGACATAAATCACGGGCGGCGCTGAGATTGCCCTGCTCAATATACCGGTCAATTAATGCCTTGCGCGGTCGGTCCAGGTGCGTGTTTGTCAGGAGCAACTGCTCAATCTCGTGCGGGGAGGCTCCCATGCGCTGCATGAGATCCTGCTTGATTTGTAGCGCGTGTTCAGCCCGATAATTGCCGAACCGCTCATCACGGGCATCGTCAATAAAACGGTCCAGGGTCGCGTACAGGCGATCACGGTGCGACTGACTGTTGGTGATTTCGCCCGCCTGCCACAGGAGTCGTTCCTGATAATCGCCCCAATCCCGGTATTTGGGTTGATTGAATTGTTCAAGACAATAATCGAAGACCATCTCCTGAAGCGCTGTATCGGCGTCGCGGGCCAGATCTTCGAGCACGTTGAGGGCATAATCAATCGAGCCGCTGACGTCACCGGACGAATCATCGGCGCTGTTGAGATGCTGTGGAACCGTTTCGATCACCGCCTGCAACATAATCAACGCCCGGTCATACTGCTGGTTCTCAACCAGGCTGGCCGCCTGTGCCACCAACCCCTGTAGCTCCTTACCCGCGCGGCGCGATCCCATGTAATCTAGAAAGCCATGATCGTCATATTTGCGCACGACGTCGTTAATGGTGCGCACGAACAGGGCTTTGTTGGGCGCTGCCTGACCATATTTGAGCAGGATCTGATTGCCGAGCGCGCGGTCGCCCTTAATCTGGCTCATCACGATCTCGACGAGTTGTTCATGGGTCAGTCCAGCAACCACCTGCTGGACCGATTGCGCGGTTGAAGTCGATTTTTTGCGGGCTTTGGGCGGCTGTTCGCGCAATGCCCAGAAGACGGCGGCGATATGCTTGCAATAGGGTCCCCAATCGTAAGGGCAGTCGCAATCAGCTTCGAGCGTGCCATCCGGCAGACGCACAATCTCGACGTTGTAATCATAGGTGCCTACCACCGTTGCCGACCAGCCCTCTTCGTCGGCATCCAGATTAATTACATTCCCGGCGCGCTGATATTCGCGGCCCCGCTTGAGGATTTCGTTATCGATAATCTCAGTAAAGTTTTCGAGTGTTAACATTTATCCGCTTTCCCAATCTCGCGATCGTTCGACAGCGCGTTGCCAACCGGCGTACAGCGTGTCGCGCTGATCGGCGGACATCTGCGGGTCGAAGGTCCGTTCTACCTGCCACTGGTGCGCGATTTCTGCCTGGGATGACCAGAAGCCGCTGGCGAGTCCGGCGAGGTAGGCCGCACCGAGGGCCGTCGTCTCGGTGACGACGGGTCGTTGCACCGGCACGCCCAGAATATCGGCCTGGAATTGCATCAAAAAGTTGTTTGCCACCGCGCCCCCATCAACACGCAGCGCCTGGAGTGCCAGACCGGAGTCCGCTTGCATGGCGTCCACAACATCGCGGCTCTGGTAGGCGATGCTCTCCAACGTGGCCCGAATAATTTGCGCCCGGCCTGCGCCGCGAGTCAACCCGACGATGGCCCCCCGTGCATAGGAATCCCAGTAGGGTGCGCCGAGGCCCACAAACGCCGGGACCATATAGACACCATCGGTGCTGTTGATGCTCCGCGCAATGGACTCCGTTTCGGCAGCGTCTTTGATGAGTTGGAGTTCGTCGCGCAGCCACTGCACAGCGGCCCCGGCTACAAAGACACTCCCTTCCAGCGCGTAAACATGTGGACCTTCGGCGACCTGCCAGGCGACGGTCGTTAAAAGGTTGTTTTGCGATGTGACGGCTTCGGTGCCGGTGTTGAGCAACATGAAACAGCCGGTCCCATAGGTGTTTTTGGCGGTTCCCGGTTCGTAGCACACCTGGCCGAAGGTCGCCGCCTGCTGATCGCCCGCCATGCCCGCCAGCTTGATTGATCCGCCAAACAGGGCGGCATCGGTTGCGCCATAGAGCATGCTGGACGGTACAACCTGGGGCAGCAGAGATTGGGGGATGTTGAGGCGCTGTAGGATGGTGGTGGACCACCAGTTTTTGTGTATGTCGTAGAGCATGGTGCGGCTGGCGTTGCTGACGTCGGTGATGTGCAACCGGCCACCGGTCAGTCGCCAGACCAGAAACGAATCAACCGTCCCGAAAGCCAGCTCACCGCGTTCGGCTTTTTCGCGGGCACCGGGTACACTGTCCAGTAACCAGGCCACTTTGGTCCCGGAGAAATAGGCATCAGTCACGAGACCGGTTTTCTCCAGAATCGTCTGGTCGAAGCCCTCGGCTTTGAGTTCATCACAGAACGCGGCGGTGCGGCGGTCCTGCCAGACGATGGCGTTGTGAATGGGTTCGCCAGTGGTGCGGTCCCAGATGATGGTTGTCTCGCGCTGGTTGGTGATGCCGATGGCGGCGACTGCCTGCGGCGGGATGCCCTGGAGCACCTGCTGCGCAACGGTATATTGCGATTGCCAGATGGCTTCGGGGTCGTGTTCCACCCAGCCCGGTTGGGGATAAATCTGCGGAAATTCCTGCTGGGCGGCTTTCACAATCTGACCGGCATGATCGAACAAAATCGCACGGGAGGAGGTTGTACCCTGATCTAAAGCGAGAATGTAATCAGTCATGATTTCTCTTTTCTGAAGTTTGAATTTTCAACGCCAGGACGCTAAGACGCAAAGGTATGCGCAAAGAGTTTAACGCAAGCAGGACGAGATAGCATCAGCCTGAAAAGCACGTGAAAAACAAGCCGAATCACTTATCTTACGAACAGCAGCCGCAAACTATTGATATAATGCCTGCCAGATGATTGATTCACCGCGCAGCGTGTAGAGTTCAATGCGCCAGGGGATGATTTTGAGCAAGCCGAAGTGTTCGTGGTCAATATCGCCGAAATGCGGTTCCGGGTCAAAACCCATCGGTGGCGCTGCAGTCTGGTAGAAACGCCACACACGCCATTGTTCGTCGCGGTCCGTAATCCATTGCGCGATGCCTTCGACGTAAACTGGCTTATTCGTGTCGTGAATGTAGGCCAGCGAGACGTTGGCATTGCGTTTAATATGCTTGAACTTGGGCGTGGCAGGCCACGAAATTATCCAGCCGGTCGATTCTTCCCACACTGGATGGACGATGCGGGATCGCGGACGGTCCTGAAGGTCGATGGTCGCCAGATTACAGTATATCGCCTGTTGCACCCGGTTCAGGAATTCAGCTTGCATCTCAGCAAATGTGGCGACCCGCATGATGCTTCACCCTTTGCCATCGTGCATAACTTGTTGCGCCAGATGCCGCGCCGTTTTTATCCGTCGAGCGATAATCGGTCGATTCCAGATCGTTTCCTGGATGGCTTCGTCAGTGAGAGCTGCGGGGGTGATCTTTTCGTTGGACACGGCGTTTAACACGCGGCTACCCACCAGTGCGATCATGACGAGCAGGGTACTCAACAACCATTCAATCTGCCCATTATCGGGCGGTGTAGGCATGCTGGGCGCGGGTTCTGGCATGGGCACAATCTCACGCTGTTCAACATGTTGCCACAGCGCTTCACGGACGGCATCGGCTTCGCTTTCGTAGATACCCTCTCGCACGAGAACTTGCAAATGTTGTTTGAGTTCAGGGGAAATCCGTGCGCCTACTCGTTCACTATAGCCGCTTTCTAATCGACTCATGCTGGGCCCCTAGCTATCTCTATACAGTTTCTTAACCTATTTTACACGATAGCGACCATCCCGCCGAATGGTTCCAGTTGTCTATGATTACGCGGAAAATTTGACCGTGTGGATGAACCAAAATAGAATTTGACAGCGGCGACAACAGGAAGCATAATGCAGAGCGTTTGAACATGAGGTCCCAATAATAATCGACCTGCTTTGTGTCGGTTTTTTTACTGCGATAGGCACAAACGGAGATACTGTGAGCAAACGAAGTTTATTTTTACTGGTTGCGCTGGTTATGATGCTGTCATTGGGAGTCACCATGACGGCAAGCGCCCAGAGTATGATGTCGGTTTCTGCCCCTGACTGCGACTATGGTGGACAACTCCAGGCCATCGAAGCCATCAATGCGCAGACAGTTAAGTTTATCCTGTGCTATCCTGACCCGGCGTTTCCGGCCAAGGTGGCGTTTACCGCTTTTAATATTCAGTCGTCTGAGCATCTGCAACTCACTGGCGGCGGTGGTGAACTGATTACAAAACCGGTGGGTACTGGCCCATACAGGCTGGAACGATGGGAACCGGGAAACGAATTGGTCCTGACTCGCTACGATGGCTATTGGGGCGACGCGGCTAAAGAAGCAACTGTGATCTTCCGCTGGCATGCTGAAGCTGCAGTCCGGCTGGCTGAGCTTCAAGGTGGCACCATTGATGGTATGGATAGTCCGGCTGAAAGTGAATTCGCAACCATCGCGGATGATCCCAACCTGCAACTGTATCCCCATAGTGGTAACAACATCTTTTATCTCGGCCTGAACAATATATTTGAACCATTGAATGATGTGCGGGTGCGGCAGGCGATTGCCTATGCCATTGACCGGCAGCGGATCGTGGATAGCTTTTACCCGCCCGGTTCAATGGCTGCTACTCAGTTTATGCCGCCGAGCATTTTTGGCTTCACGCCAGAGGTTGACGTTCTGTCGTTTGATCCTGATCGGGCGCGGACATTGTTAGACGAAGTTGGTCTGGAACCCGACGAAAGCGGTGTGCGGTTCACGATGACGATAAGCTATCGCGATGTCGTTCGGGGTTATCTGCCGACGCCGGGCCTGGTAGCCGCGGACATTCAGGCCCAACTGGCTGAGGTTGGGATTGCTACGGAGATCGTTGTGATGGAATCGGGCGCATTTCTGGATGCGGCAGACGCTGGCGAACTGCCCATCTATCTGTTGGGCTGGAGTGCTCAATATCCAGATGCGACGAACTTTCTAGACGTTCACTTTGGTAGCAATGCGAGCGACCAGTTTGGTGAGAAATTCCCGGAGATTGTAGAGTTATTAGAGGCAGCGCAACTATCCGACCCAGCGGCTCGGCTCGAGATTTATGCGCAGGCGAACACTGCTATTCGTGATCTGATGCCGATGGTCCCGATTGCACATGCGGGCGACAGTGTAGCATTTGCGGGTGATATTGTGGGCGCGTATGCAGCTACGATTGGCGTGGAGAAGTTCGCCTTAATGGAAGACCCGGATGATGAGAATATCATCTGGATGCAGAGCGCCGAACCGCTTAGTTTGTATTGTGCTGATGAAACCGAAGTCCAGACGCTGCGAGTCTGTGAACAGATCGGTGAATCGCTACTGGCATTTGAACCCGAAACCGGTGCTATTGTTGCCTCGCTGGCGACCGATTGGTCGACCAATGATACGTTAACTGAATGGACATTTACGTTGCGCGACGGTGTCACTTTTCACGATGGTTCGACGCTGGATGCGCTTGATGTTGTGGCAACCTACACTGCCCAATGGGATTTGGATAACCCGTTGCGTGTGGGGCGTGATGGTACTTTCACCTATTTTGCCTCGCTGTTTGGCGGCTTCATTGGTGGCGTGCAAGAATGACCATTGCATTTGGTAACACTAAATTCCTGCGGGCACCTATGGGGTATTCCAGGCCACTGTTAAAGCGCCCACAACGATCCTTGAATGATTTGTAGCCGGCTGGTCCAGCAGCGTCAAAACCTGCTTGACACCGTGTTGACGACTTTCGTGGTAGCTTGCACAGATGTTAGACTCTCAACGAGCGCTGGGATTCGTCAGGGGTTTGTTGACTGAAATTGCTGACAATAATTGAGCAGCCTGCGCTGTAACCTGATTTCAATTACAACAATTTTGCATGAGCAGCTTTCTTTTTCGCTGCAGCAAGGCCCGGATATTTAGCCACCTTCCGTAATGAATGACCAAGGCTCACAGTTCAGCCGTGAGTTTGCAAGAATCGAAAATTTGCCACCGTTTTCCCACGCTAGCTTACAATATTGGTATGAAAACCACATTTTAGTGGTGTCTGCTTGCCTCACGGCCCAAACATAAACTATAGTAAAAATTGACTCTGATTGTGTTAAAGTGTAAATAAAGGTTACTTAAAGGCCGCTTGATCGTGACCGATTTGCTCAATCTGCTGGTCACATTGGGAGCAAATGTTGCCTTATTCTTGTCTTTGGCATATATCTATGATGCCCTGACTCCCTGGTTGCAACAGGCCTCCGCCAACAATCGTGCGCTAGTTTTGGGGTTGCTCTTTAGTATGGTAGCAGGTTTCAGCTTCCTGTTACCGGTTGCAATTGCGCCGGGTATACTCGTGGGTCTGTATGTAGTTATTCTAGCAATGGCTGGGGCCGTCGCTGGGTGGCAAGCCGGTGCAATTGCGGCGTTGATCTTGAGTCTGGTGCAAATCTTTGTCGGTGGCGCAGAGAATATCGCCGACATTGGCGCGATCGTGTTTGCAGCAGCACTGGGTATTGGGGTGGGGCGTATCTGGTTCCAGCAGCAACTGCGTTTCAATTTCCGGTATCTGCTGATTCTGGGTTTATTGCTGGCGGCTCAACATAGCCTCTGGTTGCTGCTCTTTCCGCCTGCAGACGGCCTGGTGGTGTCCCGGCAATTGTCCATCATGCTGCTGTATCCGCTGGCAACCCTATTGTTGGGGGTGATACTCGCGCGCACGAATCCTCGCCTTCGGGCCGAGGCTTACTGGCAAGCGCTGGTCGAAAATGCCCCCGATCATATCCTGTTGATTCAGACTGATGGGACTATCTTGTTAAGTAGCGAGACGGTGGCCCATAACAATTTTTTTCGTCTGATCCCGCCTGAACAACACGGTCAATTGCGCGAGAAGTTGCAAGCCGCCACTGCTTCGCGGCAGGTCATGCATCTCGATATTCCAGCGGTTGCCGACAGCGGTGACATCTGGTCCTATCGCATCAGCGCCATTGACCATATAGCTGATACCTATGTTGTTCTCGGCACCGACCTCACGGCTTACCAGGAAACGATTGACGCGCTGATCGAAAGTGAGTCGCGCTACCGCAATCTGGTTGAAAATAGTGGGGTCAGCATCTCAGTTTATGATGCGCAGGGCAAGCTGCAATTTATCAATGCCATCGGCGCGACCTATTTCCACATTAATCCCGGCGCGATAGTTGGGCAGTCGCTGTTCGATCTGTTCCCCGAGCCGTTTGCGTCAAATTATCTGGCGCATATCCAGGCCGTGATCACCACCGGGCAAATGGTTGTCGCTGAAGATGAAGTACGTCTGGGTGGCAAGCTCTACTGGTTCGCGAGCTATATTTTCCCCGTTCATGATAGCAATGGCAACATCAGTGCGGCCCAAATCGTTTCGCACGATATAACGGAACGTCAACAGTCATTGTTAGATTTAGAAGCCAGTGAAACGCGTTTCCGTTCAACGTTCGAAGCCGCGCCGCATGGGATGGCGATTGCCGACTTGAACGGTCATTATACGCAGGTTAATGACGTCCTGTGCCAGCTGTTGGGCTACACGCCTGACGAGATGATAACGACGCCATTTGCTGACTTCACCCATCCGGATGACCTGGCAAACACCGACGAATATTTTCAGGCGCTTATCGCGGGCAAAATTCCAGTCATACATTTGGAAAAACGCTATCGGCACAACGCTGGTCATTTTATTTGGGCGAATCTCAGTGTCACGCTGGTCAGAGATAAGGAAAATAATCCACTCTATGCGATTGCGCATATCCAGGATCTGACCGCAATCAAAGCGGCTGAAGAAGCTCGCTTGATGGCTGATCGCTTGCGGGTTGACCTGGAAACTGAAAAAAAACTTCGAGAATTGAAATCCAGCCTGTTCTCAATGTTCTCGCATGACATCAAAAACCCAATGGCAAGTATCGCCATGAGCGTATCGATGCTTGAGCAGTATCACGAGAAGATGGAACCAGCGGTGCGTGAGCAAAAATTCACTTCGATTTATTCGCAGCTTGAACGGATGGAATCGCTACTTGATGACGTACTGACACTGGGACGGTTGGATGCCGGAGTCGTCAATTTCCATCCCGAATATGCAGATCTGGAAGCCTTCTGTGAAAAGTCTTTTGCTGATATGGCAACCGGCATCGGCGCAGCGCACCAATTTGTCTTCAAGGGCACCCAACACGCTCTATTTACGCACTTCGACCAGCATTTGATGGCGCGGGCGCTGGCGAACGTGATCGGGAACGCGGTTAAATACTCTCAGGCCGGTTCCACAGTGCGCTTCACAATCCAACAACAAGATGATCAAATTGTGCTCGATGTCACCGACGAAGGGATTGGTATTCCGCCGGCGGAACAGCAAAAATTATTCGAGATTTTTGAGCGCGGCAGTAATGTGGGTTCGATCAAAGGCACCGGGCTGGGGCTGGCAATCGTCAAGCAGGTGATTGAACTCCACAACGGCCAGGTTAAAGTCCAGAGCACGGTCAACGAAGCGACGACGTTCACACTTATTTTGCCATTTTATGCCGATCCACCAGATCTAATAATTGACCAGTAAAAATAAAGATTTAGAAATACCTAAAAATATGCTATACTGTGGGTAAGTTTGTATAGCATATGAGGTGATTATCGTGGCGAAGATCGCGTTCATCGGTATCTGGGCACATGGTCATACCAACCCGACGCTACCGGTGCTTCAAGAATTGGTCGCACGAGGACATGAGGTATTGTATTACAATGCCGAGGAATTCCGCGACAAGGTGGAGCCAACTGGTGTGCAATTCTGCCCCTATCCTGAACCGCTGCCCACTTCACGGGAAATTGCGGAACGCATGAAGGAAATGATACACGCTTCACTGTTTTTTGCTGAAGTAAGCATTCCACTGACAGCATTCATTGTCGAGGAAATTGGGCGTGAACGCCCGGACCTTATCGTCTATGATACGACGACGATGTGGGGTTACATCGCGGCGCGCGTTCACCAGATTCCAGCCATTTGCTTGATTACGCACTTTGTCCTGGATGGGCTGCAGGGCTATTTAGGTTGGAGGACACTGCTACGCCATGTGCGTTCGGCTATTCCCTATCTGCCCCGTCTCCTACGTTGGAAGCGTGGTCTGGCCCGTGCGTACGGCAAGGAAAACGTCGGCGGCATCACCGAATATGCCGATTTGAATATTGTATTTACTTCAGCCGAATTTCATGCCCCAAACCGGTTCGTGGATGAGCGCTTTCGCTTTGTGGGTGCAGCCATTGCACCGCATACGCGAACCGGTGATTTTCCATTTGATGATCTGACAGCGAACGACGTGATTTATATCTCGCTGGGAACGATTAATCACCTCAATCAGACGTTTTATCAAACAGCTTTCGCCGCGTTTGCCGATGACCCGGCACAGTTTGTATTGGCGGTCGGCCAACATACCGCGATCGAAAGCCTCGGCCCCATTCCCGCGAATTTCATGGTGCACAATCAGGTCCCACAACTGGCGATTTTGCAGCGGGCCAGTGTTTTGATTACGCATGGTGGCATGAACAGCGTGCATGAGGGCTTATATTATGGCGTGCCGGAAATCGTGATTCCGCAGCAGATGGAACAATATGTCAATGGTAAACGGGTAGCAGAAACGGGCTGTGGCCTGCTGCTCAGCGATGGGTATCCTCGCGGTGAAGTCTCAGTACCGGCATTGCGGACAGCACTCGCGACGGTACGGCGTAATCCAAATTTTCAGCAGAATGCCCGGTATTATGGTCAAACGCTCAAAGATGCTGGCGGGTATTTAAGGGCGGTTGATGAGATTGAAGCGTTCATTGGGCAAAGGCAGGCTGCGCCCGTTTAATTGGTCCGGGACAATTGGTTCGGTACGCAATGTTTTCTGTCTGCACAGCTTGTCGTGGTCGAAGCATCTTGCCACTTAAGCCCACGCTATGGTTAAGAAGTTTCGCTTGCCTAATTGGCAAGGAACGAACCTGTGGTTGGTAAAGCAAGCTGACCCGGATTGGCGACTGCGCTAAAAATCTACTTTACAATGAGGTTATACAAAATAGACAAAGAGAATCAACTCACCTACCGAGATACAGTCACCAGGCCGCAGCGTATATGGTTGGAGCGGCGTCAATCGATGCCCGTTCACCTGGGTTCCATTGCGGCTGCCCAGATCTTCGAGACTGTACCCCGACTCCTGAACTTGGATACGGGCATGCTGGCGCGATACACCGAGATCTTTGGCGTGATAAGGGGTGAGGTCAACCAGCGGTACATCGGTGCTAGTTTCATCACCGGCTTCCCGCCCCAGAATATGGTCGCCATCAGCGGGGAGGACGAGCGGGGTTTCAGTGCCGACGATCTGTAAATGCAGCACACCGGCCTCGGTTGGCATCAACGTGGGTTCTTGTGGGCGATTGATTGCTTCAAGTTGTTGGGTATCCACCCACCGGGTAACGCTGGGCGCTGCTTGCAACGTCTCATGAATGTTTTCAACCAGCTTCTGCACCGTAAACGGCTTCTCCAGGATGTGGGCAAAGCCAGCGGTCTGTAGTTCGCCCGTGAACGCTTCAGGCGCATAGCCCGTCAAAAGGATGACCTCGAGGTCGGGCATTTGCCGCTTCACAAAACGACACAGGTCAACCCCGGTCATTCCAGGCATCATCATGTCGGTGATGACCAGATCAATGACCTGGTCCGGTTGTTCCAGAAGCGTGATAGCGTCCTGACCATGTTCGACTTCAATAACCTGGAAATTCAGTTGACGCAGGATTTCAGCGGTGGATTGACGAACACCCATATCATCCTCGACAAACAGGATGGTCTCGCCTCGCCCAAATCGAGGGCTGGTCGTAATGGCGGTGTCTGCTTCCAGCGCAGTCGTTTCTGAAGCGGCGTTTGGTAACGGCCAGTAAAGGGTAAAGGTCGTGCCTGCCCCAATCGTGCTCTGCACATCGATGAACCCACCATGCTGCCGAATAATGCCATATACCTGGGCGAGACCCAGACCTGTGCCTTGATTGCGGTTCTTGGTCGTAAAGAACGGCTCGAAAATGTGTTCTTGCACATCGGGAGCCATACCGACCCCGTTATCAGTCAGGGTCATACGCACCCAGGCTTTGCCCACCATGTCGGGAAAAGGCGGAATGCTGGCGGATTCGAAAGCAACCGGCTGGAGGTTGAGGTCCAAATGCCCACCATGGGGCATGGCATCACGGGCATTGATAATCAGGTTCATCATAACCTGTTGAACCTGGGTCGAGTCGGCAGTGATGATGCAAGCATCGGTATTATGGCGGAATGAAAAGCTGATGTTTTCCGGGAGGGCACGATCAATCATTTTGACGACCTCTTTGACAAAGGGCACCAGATCAAAGGTCTGAAGGGTCAGTTTCGATTGACGACTGAAATCGAGGACCTGTTGAATCATACCCGCGCCGCGCTCAACCTGTTCGGCAGTGGTTTCCAGCCGCTCCTGAATATCCGGTTGTAGATCGGGATAACGAAGCGGGATGAGTTGTAACGTCATGGAGATAATCGTAAGGATATTATTAAAGTCATGGGCGATGCCTGCGGCCAGT
Organism: Phototrophicaceae bacterium; assembly: GCA_965223835.1. Classification (GTDB taxonomy): domain Bacteria; phylum Chloroflexota; class Anaerolineae; order Aggregatilineales; family Phototrophicaceae; genus CAVYXZ01. Next base: position 148,547 of record OZ245022.1, on the reverse strand, counting down.
TGACCCACTGCTGCCAGCCGTTGCTGTTGTTGGACACGCTGCTCAATCTCACGTTCGCGGGTGACATCCCGCAGGATGAGCACCCAGCCATCGTCATTGTGTCCGGTTTCTTGGGGTGATGCGGTGACTTCGAAAACTGAACTGTTACCCGATTCTGGCGAAGCCGCGTGCCAGAGACCAGCATTTGAATGGTGGAACAATTGTGTCAGATCAAGGTCACCCAAATGCTGAAGCTGGTCGCCAATGCGCAGCCCTGCCAGCGCCATCAACGCATCCTGACCGAGGCGGTTCGCTGATAAGATATTACGTCTGGCGTCGATCAGGGCAACGCCGTGCGGCATCGCATTGACAATGCTCTGGAGTTGCTGATTTTGGCGTTGAATCTGTTGCTCCATGTGGTGGCGAGAGAGGGCCATCTCAATCGTAGTGGGAAGTTCACGCTCATTATAGGGTTTGACCAAATAGCCATAGGACTGGGTTTGCTTGGCACGTTCCAGGGTTGCTGTATCGGAGTGAGCGGTAAGAAAGACGATCGGGATACTGAGCTGGTCCTGGATCATCTGCGCGGCAGCAATACCATCGATTGTGTCTTGTAAATGGATGTCCATCAAAATGAGATCGGGGTGCTGGCTGACAGCCATCTCGACAGCCGCGTTGCCCGACGCGACAGGGCCGACAACTCGATAATCGAGCCGCTGGAGGCGCGTCTTCAAGTCCAACGCGACAATGCTCTCATCTTCGACTATCAGAATGGTCGTCTCGGTCATTAAGCCCTCAATTCCGGTGGGCGGGTGTAAAAATAATGATCATTCGCTCAACATATGATCGAATTATACCGTACCATAGTTGGACATTAAATCATTTCACCGTTTGTGGAGCAAGCGATGTTGTTTATCCGGCAGTAATTTGCCAGGTAAGCTCGCTCCTTCACCACAAAAGATTACGGATGTTTTGTTTATATTACATTATAAACTGGTTTTTGGCTTGCTAAAGTGGCTATTACTGAGCCGGACATTGATCGATCAACTTTTTCTCGGCAAGCCACAAACGGCTCAACACGAGCTATACTAGAGGTCAAAAACTAATAGGAGTAAGGTGCAATGCATTCTCAGACTTCGGATGCAGAACCTGGTGAACGCACGGCAATCCATCAAGCGGCTATGGACTATATGCAAGGTTGGTATGAAGGCAATCAGGCACGAATGGAGCGCTGTTTACATCCCGATTTGATAAAACGCAGCAAGAAACGTGATCCACAAACTGGTCAAGAGAGTTTCAATCACCTGACCAAAGCGAATATGGTGGAGGCAACGCCACAAGGTAGTGGCACCCAGGTCGCCAGGGAAAAGCTCTATTACGATGTGGCAATTCTCGATGTCTATGATGATATTGCCACTGTACGTGCCGAGTCTTACGATTGGATTGATTATTTGCATCTTACAAAACATGAGGATCATTGGTTAATTGTCAATGTCTTATACACCGCAAACCGCTTTACAAAACCGAATAGCGCTCATCAGACGTAAAACCTGGTTGGCGAACGCAGCCTTGTAAGACGTGTCGCTTGTGGCGTAAACGTCTGATCGCCTTGCGCATTTCTTCATATAACTCGGCGATGTTTTGGCAACATACATTCCTCAATTCGTTACACTTCAAATGGCTCCAGACACCTTCGGACGGGTTTAGATCCGGTGCGTAGGGAGGCAGGAGCAAAACTTCGATGCGCTGAGCTTCGCTCGTTGCCAAAAACTGTTTCACTACACTGCCTTGATGCGCTGATAAGCGATCCCACACGATGAGCATCTCACCGGTGAGATGCCGTAGCAAGTGCTGAAGAAAACGTACGACCTGTGGGCTTTTTATGCCTTCCCGATTGATGTGCAGATACAGTTTGTCCGCCAAAGTCACGGCACCAATAACCGAGAGATGATCTTTGCGCAATGGAGTACGAAGAACAGGAGTTTGGCCACATGGTGCCCATGTACGAACGAACATTGGCAGCAGACGAAAGCCACTTTCGTCGACGAAGACGATAGTGCGACCCTCTTTAACGGCTTTTTTTCGGCTTGGGGCCATATCTCATCGCGCCAGTGTCGGATGAGATCCTCATTCCGTTGTGTCGGGCGCATGATCGGTTTCTGCCGTGTCCAGCCAATGACCTTCAGCAAAACCCCACGTGGCGAGGTGTATAACTCACTCCCAATTCACGGCGAATGACTGCGACAACTCGGGGATGCGTCCATACATCGCCATGAAAACCGTAGTGTTCTGCCCCTTTTGCGAGCAAGCCACGCAGTTTCCTGAGCTGCTGGGAGCTTAACCGAGGCTGAGCGCCAGGCGCTATCCGCCGTTTCAGTGCAGTTACACCACTTTGCTGTGCTCGTTTGAACCACCGGCTAACTGCTCCAGGGGTCACGCCAAGGGCTTCAGCAATATCCTTCTGCTTCCAGCCCTTCTGTTTGAGTTCCCAGGCCTGCAGTCGGCGTGCCTCACGCCAATCTTCTGTCTTGGAGTTATTTTGGTTACTCATGTCGCGAATTGTAGCGCGCCATAGGTTTACCAACCAATGTCCGGCTCAGTAAATGAAGATCGCCCTAAAACGTAAAGTTAAAGGGCGTTGTGGGTTATTGAGCGTTAGTCATAGGAACAAAACAGAAATAGTGATAGCTTAAACTCGCTATAGGGAGATAACATCACCTTGTCGATGCACGGCAAAATTAGTCGGCGGGAATCAAAACTTACTATTTCAGATTCTCACGCTCCAAGGTTTGCATAAAAGCAATCAGGATGTCGGATGTGGTGATGATGCCCACCAGGGTTTCACTGCGCATGACTGGCAGGCAGCTAATGTGATTTTTGAGCATCAATCGAACCGCTTCAGTAGCGGGGGCGTCGGGTTCAACGATGATGGGCGCGGGCGTCATCATAGCCCGGACGACGAGGGTATTAATCAGGTCATCATCCTGCCAGCGCTCGCGCAAAATATACGGCGAATTCAGGGCGGTACGACAGTCGCGGTCGCTCAAAATGCCGACCAGATGGCCTTCAAGACCCGTGACCGGCAGATGATGACAGCCTACCCGTTCCATCGTTTCTAATGCAACCCGCAAAGTTTCATCCTGGTCAATCGTTACCGGGCGGGCGGTCATGATGTCCGAAATATTCATTAGTCTTTGACCCCTCCACGCAACGGTCGTGCCTTTAACCCGTCACGCGGGACTGCACCAGCATCCGAAAAATGTCAGACTCGGTGAGGATGCCGATGAGCTTGCCCGATTGGTCAACAACCGGCAGGCCACTGATCTTGTTATCGAGCATCAATTGGGCGGCGTCAGTTACCGGCGCATCGGGCGCGACGGTGACGACATTGCGGGTCATAACGTTTTCAACTTTAAGCTGTGCCCACAGATAATTGAGTTCCCAGATGCTGAGTGTGGTTGCATCCGATGGGCTGGCTTCCCGTACATCGCCAATGGTGATGATGCCCACCAGCTTATCGGCTTCCGCTACTGGCAACCGCCGAATGCCTTTGGCCTTCATCATCTGATGCGCCTCACTGATGGGTGTTTGGGGTTCGATAGAAACAACCGGGCTGGTCATCCATACTTTAACTAACACATCATCTAACATCATAATTTCTCCAGAATTTGCCGTACTTTATGAATACCATAAAGCAATCCAATCATTCTAATGAACAATGGCAGGGAATCGGGGTGATAGATGTGACCGCTAGCGGCTGGCGACGCAGTTGACTCAGGTGGTTGTAATAGGTACGGTGATGGTTAAGGTGGTGCCGACATCAAGAACTGATTCAATATCGACGTGGCCGCCCAGCAGCCGGGCACGCTGGGCCATGTTGCGTAAGCCCAGCCCATCATGATCGCCGAGTTCAACCGGATCAAAGCCAATGCCATCGTCGGCGATCGTAATTTGAAACTGGCGGTTGTCGAGCCGGGTTGTAATCGTTACACAGGTGGCGCTAGCATGACGCACCGCATTGCTAATGGCTTCGTTGGCGATCTGGCACAGGGCATCAAACGTGTTGAGTGTGAAAGGTGGGTGTTCATCCGGCGCGTTGAGGTCAATGCGCAACGTGTTGGGAATATACAGGCGGTTGAGCAGGTCACGTAAGCATTCGCGGATGGTCCGGGCGCGGGCTGATTTGAGGTCGAGAATGTAGCGGCGTATATCCTCGATCACCTGGTTGAGCTGGTCGATAACCTCGTCAACATTGTGGTCATCGAGCGTGTCGGTGACACGCATCAGGTCAAGCTGCATACCCAGGCCATAGAGCGATTGAATCACGCCATCGTGCAATTCCATGCCAATGCGTTCGCGTTCTTCCAACATGCGCAAGCGGCTTTGTTGATCGCTGAGCTGTGCGCTGGCAATTGCTAACGCCGCATAACCAGCCATCGTTTCGACCAGCCATTGGTCAGCTTCGTCAAACGGTTGACCATCAAGCCGGTCGGTGAGGTAGAGCATGCCCATCAATTGGGAGCCAGCTTGAATCGGTACGCCGAGTAAAGAAGTCATTTCAGGATGGCCGGTGGGGAAGCCGACTGCACGGGGATCGCTTTGCATATTATCCAGCCGTAAGACGCGGCGTTCGTTCATAATGACGCCCAGCAGGCCGAGGCCCATTGGCAGATGGCTAATCTCGCGGATGGCTTCTGCGGTCATGCCTGCAACCTTAAAATAGCGTAAGCCGCCCTTGTCATCGGGCACACCGAGCGCTGCATAACGCGCCTTGACGAGTTCACGCGATACCTGGGCAATCCGCTCCAGGACATGTTCTTCGCTACCGCCCTCGGCTGCATACATCACCGCCGACGCAATTTCCTGAAGCTGATTTAGAACATCTTGACTGGGTTTTACAGGAGCATTGTCACTTTTCATGAGTTTCCAGGATTATCTATTATTATGTTATCATTCGCTTACACAGAGCCGATTATAGCAGTTTAGAGATGAAGTTAGGAGAATCCATGTCTCAGGTTGTGCGACTCCTCGTTGCTGATGACCATGCCGTTGTTCGTGCCGGACTAAAAGCGCTGCTGGAACGGCAAGGTAATTTTAAGGTGGTCGCAGAAGCGGCGACAGGTGAAGAAGCGATCGAAAAAGCGCAGGAAATGAAACCCAACGTCGCCGTGATGGACATTCGGATGCCGGGCATCTCTGGCATTGAAGCCTGTCGTCAGATTGTGCAAACGGTGGATGGCTGCCGGGTGATTATGTTAACGTCATATGCTGAAGACGAACTGCTCTTTGCCGCAGTGCAGGCCGGTGCAGTGGGTTACGTGCTCAAACGCATTGGCGATAACGAACTGATTCATGCCGTCGAGCGCGTCAGTCGTGGTGAAGGTATGCTCGACCCGGCGATGACCGCCACCGTTTTCAGCGAGATGCGTAAAGCCAGTGAAGCGCAACACGCGGCAGCCTTTGCCGACCTGACACCCCAGGAATTGGCCGTGCTCAGTCTGGTCGCCGAGGGTTTAACCAACCGGCAAATCGCGGTTAAACTTTATTTGGGCGAGGGCACCGTTCGTAATTATGTGAGCAGTGTGCTGGCGAAGATCGGGGTTGCCAATCGTGCTGAAGCGGCGGCCTACGCGGTTAAGCACAACATCCACGAATTGGTGCCGCCCATGAAACATGCCGACAAGGAGTAGTTTGTCAGGCATCTTATGCAGGGTGAGGCTGGACGACAGTGGGTTTATACCCACTGTTTTTACGTGTGCATTGCATGACATATGACTTGTGGAAAATCAACCGCTGCGCACCATTTGCATTTGAGCGCACCTTCAGGGTAAAAATGGCTACCCGAAGGTAGTGGAGATTATGCAATGGCCCGGAGTATAGACCGTGAGCTGGACCCAACTGCCCAGGCGCAGACGCCACTGGGCTTGATCGACTGCGATGTTCACCACAATGTCGCAGAACCCGATGAACTGTTCCCGTACCTGCCCCGGCACTATGTTGAATACATCAAAGATTTTGGCAATATGATGCCGGGCCTGGGCCACACCAATATGCCGGGCAGAGGTGCTCGAACTGACCTGTGGGTAGAGCAGGAAAAAAATCCGGGCACGCAACCGGCAGTCGCCCGCAAAAAGCACCTTGACACCTATGATGTTGATATTGCCGTCCTCACCGGCGGCCCCTATGCAGCGGCAGTGCATTCCAACCCGGACTATGCGGCGGCCTATTGTCGGGCGTTTAACGACTGGACGTTGGAGCATTGGGTTGGTTCGGGTGATCGATTTCGAGCGTCGATTCACATCGCGCCGCAGGATCCCGAATTAGCAGTTGCTGAGATCAAACGCTTGGGGGAGTGCCCGGAGTTTATCCAGGTTCTCATGCCCGCCGGGGCACAGATGCCGTTTGGGAATCGACATTATCATCCGATTTATGCCGCCTGTGAGGAATATGGCCTGCCGATGTGTGTGCATTTTGGGGCAGAAGGCGCAGGTATCTCGTCGTCGCCAACCGCTGCGGGGTATCCCACTTATTATCTGGAAATGCGCATGGCCCGCCCGCAGATCGCGATGGCGCATACGGCCAGCCTGATTTGCGAAGGCGTCTTTGAAAAATTCCCCAACTTCAAATTCTTGTTTATCGAGCATGATTTCTTCTGGGTGCCGGGTTTGATGTGGCACATGGATGGCGACTGGAAGGCGTTGCGTGATTACACACCCTGGGTCAAGCGGCTACCGAGTGAATATCTGCGCGACCATATCCGCTTTGGGTCGCAGCCCATGCCCAACACCCCGACTCCGGCTGATTTGAAAACGCTCCTCAATTGGCTCCATGCCGACGAGGTGATGGTCTTCGCCAGTGATTATCCCCACTGGGATTGGGACGAGCCGAGCACGTTTTTAAAAGGCTATGACGCCGAGTACCGCCAGAAAATTCTGGTCGACAATGCGCGAGCGCTCTATGATCTCTAATAAGCGTCACGTTATCGCTCAAGCAGCGGATATTCCCCCCGGTGAGCGCAAGGTCGTCACGATCGGCAAACGCGAAATCGGCGTGTTCAATGTTGATGGTAAATTCTATGCCTTGCGTAACATCTGTCCGCATCGGGGCGCGCCGCTGTGTCATGGCCGGGTGCGTCCCTTGATGACCGCGCCGGATGTGTATCAGGTGGAGAGCGAACGTGAGGGTGAGATCCTCAAGTGTCCCTGGCACCAATGGGAGTTCGACATCCAGACCGGGCAGGCGCTCTATGACGAAATGCTGCGGGTGAAGACCTATGAGGCACGGCAAGAGGGTGATGCAATTGTCGTCTATGTGTAATTGGCCCCGCTTATAAGCTTGTGGTGCGCTATTGTTATCTAACTCAAAGCACTGGTCGTGAAATCTTTTCATCACGGTCGTCACGATTCAATTTAGTTTCTTCCAAATCCAATTAGACATCGGCCAAGTGGACTACTTCGTATACGTCCATGTAGCTCATGTGATGATTTGTAACTTTACTTACAATAACAGCAGTCATTCTCACCACAGAAACTATGCTGAAAGCGTATTTTATTATATTGTAAACTCTTAAATACAAAATCCAGCGTGACTGATAAATCGTCAGTATGGTGATTGGGGCTTGTCATAGGAGAGCCTGAATGAAGATCGGTCAAACTTTAAGTAAGCTCCTCAAATCCGATAATGCCCAGGTTTATCAATGCCGGATACTCGTTGTAAGTGACGACCATGTAACCTTAACCGGCATGTTTGAAATCATTCAGAATCATGGTCATACCGTCCAGTATGGTACGAATTTAGAAGAGGGCATACAATTAATCACTTCAATTGACAGGCCAGATATTATTATCCTTGACTTTGTTGAGCCGGAAGCAGACGCGCGCGGGCTTTTGCAGAAGGCCCGCATTCGGTTTGGTAAATCAAATATGCCGCTCGTCCTTTTTCTGCGTGATACACCTGAAGATGAAGCGGTTGCAAATGATCTCTTTGCGGATGATGTCCTGCTTAAGCCAGTCGATGCCGCTCAACTTTTGGAGTGCGTCTCCAAGCTATTAACGAAATCATCCGGTGCTCAAGAATAAAGCTCGAGCTATTGGAAAAACCTATTTTATTAGCGTGCCCATGAGGCCCAAGGATGGATTGATTGGGTCGCATGGGCGCGGACTGTTGAAGGTTAAGAATTTTTGAACGGATACACCGTTTTTCGAAATACGATCATCGTATTATGTACAATCGCTCTTGGTTACCTTTTCGTTGCGACGATTGACGTCTGGGTAGTGCTGATCGTCGCAATTTTGATTGCTTCCGCCTTGCGTCCGCTGGTTATCTGGTTGAAACGCTGGCGGATTTCAGAAAGTGCCGCGATCATCATTATCTACGGTGTATTTTTCTTCGGCAGCGCAATAATCCTGGTGGCCGTTGCGCCACCGGTTGTCAACCAGTTTGTCACTTACATGCAGAATGAAGATCGGCTTGCCAATCGCATTGTCATCGCCCAGTACTGGGTAGAACGAATACTCAATCAATTAACTAGAACAGAAGTCGAAATTGGCATTCCACCTGCGGAAATTCGAAGCGCTGTACGTGATGTAGTGGAAACTATACGGGTGACCGCACCGAATCTAATTGATGATGTTGGAAACTTTCTGAGCAACGCGATCTTGATTTTTGTTATGGGTGCCTACTGGATCACATCCCGTCAGAAGGCTGAAGATTTCATTTTGGAATTAATGCCAATTTCCCGCCAGCCCCAAGTGCGCGCCATTATGCAAGAAGTTGAGTTTGGCCTGGGAGCCTATGTTCGCGGCCTAGTGTTGATATCCGCCATCGTTGGTGTAATGTGTTTTGCAGCGCTCGTGTTGTTCGGGGTAAGTAATGCAGCTTCTCTGGCATTTTTGTACAGCTTGGCAACAGCAATTCCAATCATTGGCGGATTGATTGGGGTGGTCTTATGCACTGCACTGGCTTTGCTGTCCTCGCCAACCTCGGCACTAATCGTTCTGGTGGTTACCGTGATTCTCCAGCAGATCGAAAATTACTATTTATCACCACGTATTGTTTCTAAGAGTACATCCTCCAGCGAAATTCTCATTATTATCTTTATTGCAATCGGCTTTTCGTTGAATGGGATTGCCGGTGCGCTTATATCTGTGCCTGTAGCCGGAACAGCGGTTATTCTGTTAAAACATCTGGTACTGGAGCCTCGTCGGAATCGAATTAAGCCCAGTCGTGCCGAGGGCGGTGTCTTGATTACACCGTCTGAACCAACATGAAGTCAGGCAGAAAAACTGGAAGCCTTAGCACGCTGGCCTACGTACAAATTCGCCTTGACATCCATTAGAGCTGGGCTTTCGAGAATGATAGTGAGCCGGTTGATAAACTGTGCCAGTCTGTCCCATGACAAAAAACCGTTTTCAGTGCATGTGTTGCCTTATTCCATGACTCTCGAGTTTTATGGGTCGTATGCTAAATTTCATCGATTATGCTCCACTGTTACTGACCGGACCGACATGCAGAATCGCGTGGCGGAATATGACCTTCGCCACTGCTAACAAACATCCCGCAAGATACCTTAACAGTGAAATTATCATATCCAGGGCAAAAGGTTGTGTCTCTCGACCATATATGGCAATAATATACTTGGAGCGTATGTTATGAGCCGGGAAAATGGTTGAACACAATCTGCCGACATTTCCAACCCCCTTTGTTGGGCGCGAACAAGAAATCGCCGATCTTGCTGAGCGCCTGGATGACCCGCACTGCCGCTTATTAACGCTCGTCGGCCCTGGTGGTATCGGCAAAACCCGGCTGGCAGTTGCAGTAGGCCATGACAAACAAAATGTGTTTTCCGACAGTGTGTACTTCGTCCCCCTGCAACCGCTGAGTGCCCCGGAGCAAATTACGCTGGCAATCGCGCAGACTCTTCAATATCAGTTGGCTGGTGGCGCTGAACCTACGGATCAACTTTTTCGTTACCTGAAAAACAAGCGGCTTTGCCTCATACTTGACAATTTCGACCACCTGCTGGCTGGCGCGGCGATGATCTCGAGTCTCTTGGCAAACGCGCCGAGGGTTGTGATTCTGATTACATCACGCGAACGGCTGAATCTGCTGGAAGAATGGGTTTATGAAGTACCGGGTTTGAGGCAGGACGATTCGAACAGGCACAAGGCGGATGCCGTCCAACTATTTTTTCAGACCGCACAACGAGCACGCCCTGGTTTTTCGCTGGACGATGAATATCAGCGCGTAGACAAAATCTGCCATCTAGTCGAAGGCATGCCACTGGCAATTGAACTGGCAGCGTCGTGGGTGCAGCGCTTACCGCTTCAGGCCATTCTTGAAGAAATCGAGGCAGGACTGAATATTTTTGAAAGCCGTGCCCGTAACATACCGGAACGCCATCGCAATATGCGGGCGACCTTCGACTACTCGTGGCGATTGCTGCGGGAAGCTGAGCAGGATGTATTCAAGCGACTATCGGTTTTCCGCGGTGGTTTCAGGCTGGAGGCGGCGCAGGCGGTGGCGGGCGCGACGCAATGGGAACTGGCGACGCTGGTCGATAAGTCAATGCTGCGGGTTGATGCCAGTGGACGCTATGATCTGCATGAACTTGTTCGGCAATATGGCGAAGAAGCGCTGGCAACTTCAACTGACGAACGTGAACATATTCACAATTTGCATTGCCGATTTTATCTGAAGTTAACGGCAAAATCTTCCAAGAATCATCGCGGTGCACGGCTAAAGCAAGCGCTTACAGAGATAGCACCGGATATCGACAATATACGGGTCGCCTGGGCCTGGGCAATTCCGCGAGTACGTACTTTTCACACATTGATGGATGAGTCAATGGATGTATTGCGAGACTACTATGACACCAATTGCTGGTACCAGGAGATGGATCAGGTATTCCGCAACGTGATTGAAGCGCTGGATGCTGAAGGACTGAGCAGCGAGAAGCCGATCATTACTGCCAGGGTTCGAGCACGCTTATACCTTGTTGGTTGGAATGGCGATCATATTGAAGAAGCAAAGTACCAACTGCGGCACAGCCTTGAGATTTTTCGCCAAGAGGAAGCGCTTGATGATGTTGCTTACTGTCTGTTACGTTTGGCCGAAGTTAACTATCTTGCTAATACACTCCGCGAGGGGCAAAACTATCTTGAGGAAAGTCTTTCTACCTTTACAATAATCGGTGACACTTATGGTCGGGCACAAGCACTCGGCTATCTGGGCTTCTGGCACCATTCATATCATGATCAGGAGCGTGCCCGTCAACTTCTGGAGGAAAGTGTCGCGCTGTTTGAACCGCTCGATGATTCGCTCGGCGAAGTCCTGATTCTTAGCGAACTGACAGCCGTTCTGATAGAACTTGGTGAATACGAAACGGCTCAATATTATGCTGAGAAGTGCCTTCAACTGAGTATGGCATTGGGTTTTAAGCATGGCACTACTGGTGCCCTCGCTCTGCTAGCGGAGATTGTGTGTGAACTTGGTCAACCGGGAATGTCACTCCAGTATGGACATCAGGCATTGCAATTATCCCTTGAAACTCGGCGTATGCACCTGATTTCGAGCGCACTGATTGCCTGTGCCCATATTTTGGTTAATCAAGGGAAGTACGCTGAAGCTCTGGAATTATTTGCTCTGACACGCCAGCATCCAAGCACGCTAGGGGATGGGCAGGTAAGCATCGAGCGCGGTTTGACGAGGGTGAAACCGAACGTTTCGACAACGCAGTTTGAAGCGGCGCTGGTACAAGGCGAGAAACTTGAACTGGAACCCACCGCTCAGGCACTGTTGGACGAGTGGGATCAACGCATGACGCCCTCAGTAGATCAAACTGAAAATGTGCTAACTGGGCGCGAACGTGACGTATTGCGCCTGGTTGCTGCTGGTATGACCAATCCTCAGATCGCGGCAGAACTGATCTTCACGGTTGGTACGGTCAAGTGGTATCTTCACCAGATTTACACGAAGCTGAATGTAGGCAATCGGACACAGGCGGTTGTCCGCGCGCGTGAACTCAACTTGCTCTCCTGAAAACCTACCCGCGTTTCCTATCCATTGATAGGTGACATGCACAGCAATCAAACTGTACCCTGAGCATGTGTGCAGGATAAATGCTTGTTTAATTGCCTTAGCAGTAATAGGAGAATTTTATGTACCAGTCTAAAGATGATCTGCCAGTGATGATGGATCAGCCCGGCATGAAGAGTCAACTGGTCAAGTGGGGTGAAATGAATGTCGTTCGCATGCAGCTTGAAAAGGGCGTTGACTTCACACCGATGCTCAAGGGATTGCCCGACGACCTGTGCCCCTGTCCACACTATGGATATATTCTGAAGGGTGCGATCCACGTGCGCTATAAAGATAATCAGGAAGAAGTGATTCAAGCGGGGCAGCTATTTTATCTGCCGCCAGGGCACACTGCCTGGATCGAGGAAGATATAGACTTCATTGAATTTAGTCCGTCAGATGAACATGATAGCGTACTGAACCACGTTGCCAATCAATAGTCTCTGGTGGCTGACAACGTGACATGCAGAATCGCGTGTCGGGATGTGATGTTCGCCACTGCTGAATTAGCCAGAACTCGGATACCCTGATAGTGCAAAAGTTGTAATAACCAGGGAAGAAACCAATCCATGAACTGGCAACACAAATACATCACTGCTGACGAAGCTGCCGCCAAAGTTGGTTCCGGCCAACGGGTCTTTCTGACCGGGAATTGCTCCTCGCCACAGGCGTTCACCAAAGCGCTGTGTGCACGTTATCAAGACTTGCATAATGTAGAACTGGTTCAACTGCTGGACCTGGGTCCGGGCATGTGCATTTCCGACGAGATGTCGGCGCATATCCGTGTCAACAGCGTGTTTATCAGCGGCAACGTCCGCAAGGCCGTGAATCAAGGGCTGGCGGACTTTACGCCGGTGCGCCTCGCTGAGATCCCGCTGCTGTTCAGTCGTGGGGTGCTGCATCTGGATGTGGCCGTGATTCAGGTCAGTCCGCCCGACGACCATGGCTTCTGCTCCTATGGCGTCGAAGTCGGCGTGACCAAGACGGCGGCGGAGACCGCTCACATGACGATTGCTGAGGTCAACCCCAACATGCCGCGCGTGCATGGCGACAGCTTTATTCACGTGAACGATATTGACTATATGGTGGCGGTGGATTATTCATTACCCGAAGTGCCATCCGCCCCGGCCAATCCCATTCAGGAACAGATCGCCAGCCATATTGCAGCGCTCATTCCCGACGGCGCGACGATGCAGATGGGTATCGGTGGAATTCCGGATTCGGTGCTGCGGGAATTGGGCAACCACAAAGATCTGGGCATCCATACTGAATTGTTCGCTGATGGAGTGATGGACCTGATTGAATCGGGCGTGATTACCTGTGCCCGCAAGACACTGCATCCCGGTAAAGTGGTGGCGGGATTCGTGCTGGGCACCAAGAAATTGCATCGCTACATCCACGACAACCCGTTCTTTGAGTTTCACCCGACCGAATATGTCAACGACTCGTTCATCATCGCGCAGAACGAGCGCATGGTCTCGATCAATTCGGCGCTGGAAGTCGATCTGACGGGACAGGTGTGCGCCGACAGCATCGGCCCAGATTTTTATTCCGGCGTTGGTGGTCAGTTGGATTTTGTGCGCGGGGCAGCCCGCAGTAAAGGTGGCAAGACGATTATTGCCTTGCCAGCAACCGCCCGTAAAGGTACGATCAGCCGGATTGTCCCGCAGTTGAAGCCGGGTGCCGGAGTGACGACGACGCGCAATGATGTGCATTTTGTTGCGACTGAATATGGCATTGCAGACCTGTGGGGCCGGACAATTGCGCAACGGGTCGAAGCGCTGGTCAACATCGCCCATCCTGAATTCCGCGAAGATCTGCTGCGCTATGCACGCGAACAGCATTATATACCGGCGGTGTATAGTCTAACTTAATCCGCAGCGCGATCAGAATGTCACATGAAGACGACGGTCCAGATGGGCCGTCTTTTTTTGGGTATAATCGCCACAGAATCTTTATTAAAGAAGTGTGATGATGCCCAAAATATTGATTGCCGAATGCAAACAAGAAGTCTCCACATTCAATCCCTTTCTCAGTCAGTATGAAGATTTCAGTATCAGCCAGGGCGATGACCTGCTGGCGTTTCATCGCGGTGGCGCGTTGGAAGTTGCCGGGGCGCTGAGCGTTTTTGATAATACGCCAGGTGTCGAACTGGTTCCGACCTATAGTGCCCGTTCGATCACGTCTGGGGGGACATTATCTGCTGCGGGTTTTGAGCGCCTGGCCCGTGAATTGCTGGAGAGCATCCGCAACACGCCGGCAGTTGATGGCGTCTATTTCTCGATGCATGGTGCAATGGCCGCTGCGAATGAACTGGACCCGGAAGGCTATCTGCTGCAAGCGATACGCAAGATTCTGGGCGAGGATATTCCCATCGTAATCTCGATGGATTTACACGGCATTTTCACCGACCGCATGGCGCAGCATGTCAACGCGCTTACGGCATTTCATACCTATCCACATGTTGATTTCTACGACACGGGCGTGCGTGCGGCGCGGTTGTTGCTGCGAATCATGTCAGGTGATGTGCAGCCGGTTATCGCGAAGGTAGCGGTTCCGACGCTAGTGCGGGGCGATGAACTCATTACGGAAACCGGGCTGTTCGGTCAGTCGATTAAAGCGGCGCAAGCTCTGGAACAAACGGAAACCGGCCTGGCAGCGGGCATGTTTATCGGCAATCCGTTTACCGATGTGCCTGAACTGCAAACCTATAGCTTCGTCATTACCAATAACGACCCGGAAATGGCAGAAGGCGCGGCACTCAAACTGGCAACGGATTTCTGGGAGGTACGGGATCGCTTGCAATCGAAGCTGATCGCGCTGGCAGATGCGGTCGATATTGCGCTGGCAACGGGTGAAGGAACGCTGGCCTTCACCGATGCCGCCGACGCCACCAGTTCGGGCGCGTCGGGCGATAGTAATGCAATTCTGCGGGCATTAGTGGAGGCCGACTACAAAGGTAAAACACTGATTCCGATTGTCGATCCACCAGCGGTTGAAGCTGCATTTGCGGCAGGAATCGGCGGCATCGTAAACACGACGGTTGGCGGCCAACTTGATCCACGCTTTGAACCTCTGCCAATTGTGGCGACCGTGCGCTTGCTCGCGGACGGCGATTTTGTCAACGAGTCGCATGGTTCTGTCTGGCACGCGGGGAAAACGGCGGTACTGGAATCCACGAATCATACGCTAGTCGTCACCAGTCGGGCGGTCAGCCTGTATGATCGATCATTGTTCCTGGCGCATGGGCAGGACCCGCGCCGCTTCGATCTGGTGGTCGTGAAGTCGCCGCATTGTCAGCCACAATTCTTTGACAACTGGGTCGTGAAAAATCTGAACGTGGATGCGCCAGGTTCGACGAGTGCCAATCTGCCAACACTGGGCCATACGGTGTGCCCACGCCCCATTTACCCGCTGGATGATGATTTCGAATACGCGCCCTACGCCCGGATTATTAGACGGTAGCTATTTGTCGTTAATGGTGGTGCCCCGTGAAAATGATACGCGCAGGTGCTGGTCAGAAGCATGAGGCGTGCCGACACCATTGGTCATGCGCAGCAATTCGCGTTGACGGTCGGATAACTGATCGAGCCATTCAGCGTTAAAATGGTCGTGCGGGTCAACCTGAAACATCAGCGCGTTTTTGCGATAATGGCCGAACAGGGCATGGCGTTTCTTATCGGTTTCGTTAGCGCCACCACCATGCCAGCATTGACCGTTGAAAATCAGGACACTGCCAGCCGGGGCGACCAATTGATGAACGTGTTTAACATCCATCCCTTCGGGCGGTCCCCCCAGCCCACTCTTATGTGAACCGGGCACAATACGCGTACCGCCATTTTCCGCCGTAAAATCGTCCAGTAGCCACACGGTATTGACCATTACCGGTGATGACATATTGAGCAGGTCGGCGCGGATGTCACTGTGCAGCCCTTGCACCGGATCGCCGGGTCGCACAATGCGGGCATTGAGGCTCCCTAGAATAATCGCCATCCCCAGCACATATTCGATAATGGGCAAGGTGCGCGGATGGTCAATAATCGGGTGAAACGCCGGATCCAGCGCGGGTAAATTGCTGACATGACCGGCCTGACCCAGAAACCGTTGCTCGTCACCGACCTCAGCTTCCCAGTAGGTTAACCGGTCGCGCATCTTGGCGACTTCCTCTGCCGTGAGGACCCCGACCAGCAAGGTGAAGCCATAAACATCCATTTCCCAAAACGCTTGTTGTAACGCTGACATCAAAGATTTTCTCCTACAAAAGATTATGGAGTGAGTTTATACGACGACCTGACTGCTTGCCAATTTTTATGGGCGAAAGGCAGCGCTTTGCTGTAGAATTCGGTTAACTTCATGGCGAAACTGATTGGATGATTGATGAAAATTCGTGAGATTCGGGCGGTTGGCTTGCATGGGGCGACACCCGAGGGCGGCTGGTCCGATGAAATTACGCCCGATGAATGCGTGCATACCCTCATTGCGGTGCTGACTGATGCGGGGATCAATGGATTCGGCAGTGTGTTTACGAATGATGGTCTGGTCAAGGCAGCGCTCAACGTTCTGGAACCGCTATATCGGGATGAGAACGCGCTGGAGCCGGAACGCGTCAGTGAGAAGCTGCACCAGAACACGTTCTGGATGGGGCGGGGCGGTTCGCTCACCCATACGATCAGCGGGATTGATATTGCGCTGTGGGACATTCTGGGCAAGGCAACTGGTCAACCGGTTGGACGACTCCTGGGTGGGCGCTACCGGGACCGCGTGCGGCCTTACGCTTCGATTCTGATGGAAGAACCCGAACCGCTGGCGGCGCATTTGACACAGCTAAAAGCCCAGGGTTTCCGGGCATTCAAGATCGGCTGGGGGCCGTTTGGTCGGCGCGATGATTTCAAACTGGATGAAGCCATCGTTGCCGCAGCCCGCGAGGCAATTGGTGACGATAACTGGCTGATGGTGGATGCTGGTGGCAGCGATGCCTACTGGCCCAATGGCTATAAATGGGCGATCCGTACTGCGGAGATGCTGGAAGATTATGATGTCACCTGGTTCGAAGAAGCGCTCAAGCCCGATGCTTTAGAGGATTACATTCAATTGCGACGGCTGTCCGAGGTGCCGATTTCTGGCGGCGAAGTCCTTACACGGCGGCAGTCGTTCCAGCCCTGGCTACAGGCGGGCGCGTTCGATATTGTCCAACCGGATGTCACCAAAGTTGGGGGCATCAGCGAAGAACGGCGCATTGGCTGGATGGCGCAGGAAAATGGCGTTCAATTTATTCCACATGGCTGGAACACCGCGCTCGGTTTGGCGGCAGATTTACAATTGGCGTCCGCATTTGCTGATACCAACTTCGTCGAATATCTGACCGGCTCACCCTACATTGATGACATCGTGGCGCAGCCCTGGCAGCTTGACGCGGATGGCTTCCTGCCAATCTCCGACCAACCGGGCCTGGGGATCGAACTCGATCTGGATAAAGTTGCCTACTATGGTGGTGAGCGGTTAGTTGAATAATGTTTGTGATTCATCCGCCGCAGCGCGATCTGGCAGCGATTTGTGAGCCGATCTTACGCGCCTTGCCACAGTGGTTTGGAATCGAGGCAGCGACCCGGCAGTATGTTCAGGATATAGAGCGCCATCTGACATTCGTTGCCTACGACGACGGGTCACCTGTCGGTTTCCTGACAATTGTGGATCACAGTGCGTTTGCTGCCGAAATTCATGTCATGGGTGTTCGACCTGATTATCATCGTCAGGGTATTGGACGCAGCTTAGTTCAAACTACCGAAAACTTTTTGCGTCAGCAGCAGACGGAATTCTTGCAGGTCAAGACGCTTAGTGCTCGGCATCCTGACCCTGACTACCAGCGGACCAGAGCCTTTTATCTCGCGCTGGGCTTTCGTCCGCTCGAAGAATTTCCCGATTTGTGGGGGCCAGATGCGCCGTGTTTGCAGTTAATCAAAGCATTGTAGTTCAGAAACTACACTGGAGTGGTCAATAAACGTGTGAATGGATAAATATGAACTACGGCAAAGAAAGTTCATGTAGATGAACGGTGAGATTGTACCATTTCAATCCGATATGCATCGTTGATGCCGGTCAATTGTTGGCCGAACGTCATGCCCGTGATCGATTAGTGTTACTTGATTTAACGAATAACAAGCGCTCACCGTCTCGACTACATCAGGCGGAGACGTCGGTTCCAAATGCGCTCAGTGTTCCCACCTGGCGGACAATGATCGGTACACCGTCAAGCTCTTCGGGGATTCGCTCCTCTACTGGAACATGATCGGGTTCTACAACCTTATCCACCATAACAATGATCGCGTATTCATTTTCAGGTTTAGGTGACTTTTGATCGCTCTCATCTGCAACAAGATCAGTTTCTGGATCCCGTAATCCAATACTAATGCCAATCACGTTGGGCAAGGCCATCAGTTGATCGGTATATTGGAGTTGAACTGTTTTGATGTGTTCAATCAGTTCTTCGTCTGACATGGTTTCTTTGTTGTGCATATCAATTTTCCTAATTCATAATCAGGTGAGGGTTTGGTTCTGAAATTTGTCTTACAACGTTTGCAGTTTGGTCGGCATTCTGGGTGCGGGTGGCGATGTCTGCCTGCGCTATAATTCCGGCAATTTGGCCGGTTTCAGTTACGATTGGCAATCGTCGAACTTGATGCTCAATCATTTTGTCGAGGGCGACTTGAAGCGGGTCGTCAGGCTGACAGGTCCAGACAATGGCGGTCATCACGTCGGCAATCGTCGTCTGTTCTATATCGAGTTTTTCGCCAATGACCCGCAGGGCTAAATCTCGATCGGTAACAATGCCAATAACTCGCTGATTTTCGAAGTCATCAATGATTGGTACAGCGCCAACATTTTCAAAGTGCATAATTTTGGCAACACGTTCAACTGGATCATCGGCCAAACAACACACTGGGGATCTGGTCATGACGGACTGACAGGTAGCCATTCCTTTTCCTCCACATTGGATAAAGTGTGAATAAACAGCGTTTGACCCAAGCCGCTTATGATCTGGGCCAAATGCTCTCCAGACAGATTTTTAACCCGCAACAATCAAAGACAGGTTGGGAGGTCAACTTACTGTGCAGATGCTTGCCAAACCAACGGGGGGATTGTCATTCATTTGGCCTGTTATTGACTATTGCGATCAAATCTTGAATAAAATATACGATTATTCTAGGCATGGCATAAGTACCATATGGTGGAATGTTGTATAGGTTGCTTGGCCTATAACACGTATGAATTTTTTCAGGAGACGATCTAATGCAAGGCGAAATTGTACCATTCCAATCTGATATGCTAGATGATGCCGGTCAATTGCTGGCCGAACGCCATGCCCTTGATCGAGCCAGGCTGTCGCATTTACCGCAACGTTTTGAAGAATCCGCTGTGGCGCAGGCTGCTGTCGCTGCCTTGTGGGAGCGTCCACATACGAATGGCGTTGCAGTCGTTGAACAAGGGCGTTTGCTGGGTTTCATGATGGGGACACTGGTCATTGATGCGGTCTGGGGCCGCAGTGCGTGGATTTATCCGGCGGGATTGGCGTTAGCAGCGGGGCCGTCAGTCGAATGCTTACAGGATTTGTACGCGGCATTAGGGGCACAATGGGTTGATGCAGGTTGTTTTACCCATGTTGTCTGGTTGCCAACGGCTGACCCGGCCCAGCTGCAAGCGTGGTATGCGCTCAGCTTTGGCATTGAGCAGGTTCACGCGCTGCTGCCGCTGGTTGATTATGATCCGGGCGCGGCGCAGCACCCCGATGATCTGGAAATCCGCCGAGCGGGACCGGCTGACCGAGCTATTCTCGCTGATCTGTCGGACGTGATCTGGAAACATCAACTTCAAGCACCGGTGTGGGGCGTTCATCTGCCGGAAAATGTGGCCGCGGGTCGTCAGAATTGGGCTGATCTCGCTAACGATGATTCATATACAACCTGGCTGGCGTTTTATCAGGGTGCGGCGGTCGGGATTCAAATTTATTACCCACCGGAAACCAGCGCCGAAAACCTGTTAATCCCGAACCAATGCATTCGGCTGACAGTTGGCGGCACGCGGGTGGCGGTCCGTCGCCGGGGTATTGGGCGGGCGCTGACTCAGCACGGATTAAAATATGCACAGGCGCAGGGTTTCAAGATTTGTGAAGCGGATTGGCGCAGCACAAATTTGCCGGCGGCACGGTTCTGGTCCCGCCAGGGGTTTCGGCCAGTAGCCTATCGTCTCGTGCGCCGGGTTGATCCTCGAATTGCCTGGGCACGCAGCGATACCAGGTTTGCGTAACGAGGCATCAGAACGCTGGAATGGGCACGTTATAGTTCAGATCGGTTACGTGTAATCTGATATAAGATAAATCGCCTTCCGGCAATTGCCAGACACCACTTCCAGCCGTAGGCAATTGGAGTCCAGCCAGGGTGCCGTACTCGGTTATCGGCGTTGACCAGGGCATCAACACATATTCTCCTTGATGTTCACGATAACGATCGGCAACAAAGTTGAGCAATCGCCCTACATCATCAAAATACATCCAGCCAGTTACCTGCTGTTCACCATCATTAAACGTTACATCGGCGCAGTGATCGCCTATTGCCTGCCATGAAATATCATCGCTCAGATAAGCAGTGGGAAACCACATCATTTCTTGTAGATAACGCACCATCGTGCCTTGCAACAGTTCCGGGCCGCATGCGTCGAAAATCGTAAACAAGCCACCGAGTTTACCGAACATGTGCCCTGCGCCGTCTTTATAAGTATCCTGACCGTACATGAGCGGCAGGCCGAACATTTTGATATGTGCTTGCCACTGGAAGCCGGGCGGATTAACGGTGTAAACCTGCTCGGCTCGCATGGGCATCCAGGGCTTATCCGCGCCTAACCGAAATGCGCCACGATACTTGACCTGAACCGTGTTAATCCAGGGTTTGCCAATCACGCCCGTGTACGTCAGGTAACGCTGGACCGGACGCGGTAAATCCACCAACTGCGTTTCAGTGATGATATTTTCCTTGTTGATAGTCTCCATAGCCATGTACCTTAGTTTGCTGTCGGGGCCGACGACGTTTGTGCTAAAACGGTGTTGACCATTACATCGACAAAATGGTCCGGCTCATCCCACAGTGGCGTATGGGCCGAGTCCTCAAACCAGATCAGTTCCTTATGTGGTGCTTCCAGCATCTTGAAATATTCCTCAGCCAGCGGAGTCATGGCATTCACATCCCACCGGCCCACGATGAAATACACCGGCAATTCCAATTGGGCTGCGTTGGTGCGAAAGTCCAGCCCGTAAAGCTGGGGATAGACCGTCGTGAACGTGTCGATTAAACCACGCACCCAGTTGACCTTATCCAGCAAGCCGTATTCGGGTGCGCCCAGCGAATCGAACAGCAGGTTGTGATTAACACCTTCACCATGCGCATGGGCGTGCATATAGTTGTTGAGAACGTTGTTCATCGCGCCAAATTTACCGATCAGTTCATGCCCAGCATAGGGCGGCGGCCCATTCTGGCGCAGTTGCTCAACGTCGTCCAAACGGCCCTGCTCAGTCATCAGAGTCAGCGCAAATTCATACATCATGATGTCGTTTTCAACCGGCGCGACCATCTGCCCGGTGCTGATGAAGGCGTGAAAAAGGTCGGGATAATCCTGGACAAGCAGGATACCCAGAATACTTCCCCACGATTCGCCCAGGACATAAATTTTCTCTTGCTGGAAACGGTTGCGCAGGTACCGGGTTAATTCATAGGCATCGGCAACATAACGCTCCGGGGTAAGCTTGGCAATTGGCACAGTGCCATACGACTTGCCGGTGCCGGGCTGGTCCCAATTCACCACGACAAAATGCTTCTCCAGATCAGTCAGATAGCGACGCGTCATCACCAGTTCACTGCCACCCGGACCACCTGCCAGAAACAGCAAGACCGGATTGTTAACATCATGTCCGCGAATGGTGATCCATTGCTGGCTGTCTCCCAATTCAACGGTTTCCAGCGTGGCGATGCTGCCGGGCGTGGTAATTGGCGGGGTGGCGGCGAATGACTGCGAGATGAAGACCGCCATTATTGAAACAGCCATCAGACCAGCGATCCCGCTAGCAATCCACAAAGTTGTTCGTGCCAGGCGCACCAGGCCGATGATGATGCCGACATCAAGCAGGGACAAACCGAGCGCAATGATTGGTGGGACGGCGGTGACGATGCACAGCAAAATCACGGGAATAGCCGCCAGCAGCGCCAGCAAGCAAAGTACCAGCACCAGTAGTGCCCGCCCAAAACGCCATAACGGTTTTCTCTCATTCGAAATTTGATATTGTTGAATATCAGTCCGGGTTGTTTGCACTAAACTTCGTGAGGACATGGTCCTGCTCCAACATACACAATGAACCATTATCAGCTTATGGATTCCCCGATTCCAACGGTAGTGTGCAACGACATGTCGCTGGCATGACGGAAATCTAATCTGCTCAGCGTGTTTGCGTGAGCTTTCCGCCAGCGGAGTTCTTTAGGCACTGGCATCGTCTTCGGGTGTCAGCTATAGTCGAATTGAGACCGTGACACACAGGGGGACAAGAGGCCATGAACATCGCAGTCATTCCGGTAGCAGGTTTGGGAACGCGCCTGCTGCCGATCACTAAATCACAGCCCAAAGAAATGTTACCAGTGGGCCGTAAACCGGTCGTGCAGTATATTGTCGAGGAGCTCAATCGGGTCGGGATCGATCAGGTGCTGTTTATCACCGGCCCTGGCAAAGCCTCCATCGAAAATCATTTTGATGTGAACAAGGAACTGGTGGATGCACTGCGCACCAGCGGTAAAGAAGAACTGCTGGGTGAGTTAGAATTTGTTCGTTTTCAGGCGCGTTACTTTTTTACCCGCCAGCGTGAACTGCTGGGGCTGGGTCATGCGGTACTTTGTTCCCGCTCGTTTGTCGGCAATCAATCTTTCGTGGTGGCCCTCGGCGATTCGATTATCGGTCTGAATGCCGAAAGTGATATTGTCCAGCGGATGCAGCAATGTTTCGACGAAAAACAATGTGAGGCGGTCATCGCGTTTGAAGCGGTGCCGCCGGAAGATGTCCATCAATATGGGGTTGCCAGCCCCAAAGACGACAGTGAGTTTTTCGAACTGCTGGACGTTATCGAGAAGCCGTCGCAGGCGGAAGCGCCCAGCAACCTGGCGATTGCGGCCCGCTATATCTTTACGCCGAAGATTTTTGATGCGCTGGACCGAATTGAACCGGGCAAAGGGGGCGAAATCCAATTGACGGATGCCATCCGACTACTGATTCAGGAAGGCCATCAGGTGTATGGCGTCCGATTGCGGCCTGATGAAAAGCGCTATGACATCGGTAATTTTCACGCCTATTTTCGCGCTTTCGTGGAGTTCGCGTTGGCCGATGACATGCACGGGGCCGGGCTGCGGGACTATCTGACCGAACTGCTGGGAGAGTAGTCGATGGAAATTATTCGCAAGCGCATTTACGCGCGGGCTGGATTGCTGGGGAATCCCTCTGACGGCTACAATGGCAAAACGATTGCGATCAGCGTGCGCAATTTCTGGTCGGAAGTCGTGCTGTATGAATGGGATTCAGTCGAGATTGTGCTGGCACAGCATGACCGGGCCGGGTTTCGCTCTATTCATGATCTGGCGCAGGATGTCCAATTGCACGGCTATTACGGTGGTATCCGCCTCGTCAAGGCGACGATTAAGCGCTTTGTGGAT
This sequence comes from Phototrophicaceae bacterium, assembly GCA_965223835.1. Taxonomy (GTDB): domain Bacteria; phylum Chloroflexota; class Anaerolineae; order Aggregatilineales; family Phototrophicaceae; genus CAVYXZ01. The sequence continues at coordinate 124,758 of OZ245022.1, read as the reverse complement.
TACTGTCAGGCGCAGAATTTGGAACTCCACCAGCGGAATTTCTCGATTCGTTACGAATCGAATATCCCCCGACAAGTTGGTCTGGCCGGGTCGAGTTCGATTATAATCGCTACATTGCGCTGCCTCATGGAATATTATGCGGTCGAAATCCCGTTGACGATTCAACCGAGTCTGGCGTTGTCGGTGGAAACGGATGAACTGGGCATCGCGGCGGGGTTGCAGGACCGGGTGATTCAGTGTTATGAAGGCATGGTCTACATGGATTTTGCGCATGAACGGGCGCAGCGAATCAATGGTCTGACCGGCTATGCCTATGAAGCCATGCAACCGGCGCAATTACCCCCGCTGTACCTAGCCTATCACACCGACCTGAGTGAACCTACCGAGACCTACCACAATGACATTCGCGGACGTTTTAATCGGGGTGAGGAACGAGTGGTGCAGGCCATGCAACAGTTTGCGGAGATCACGGTTCAGGGGCGCGAAGCAATCAGTGATAATCGGGTAGCAGACCTCCACACCCTGATTGACCAGAATTTCGACCTGCGCCAGAGCATCTCACGACTCCCCGATTGGCAGCAACGCATGGTCGAAACGGCGCGGCGGTGTGGAGCCAGCGCGAAATTCGCCGGGTCGGGCGGTGCGATTATCGGGACCTACGATGGTGAGGCGATGTACGAGCAGCTTTGCACCGAGATGGCGGGCATCAAGTCGCAGGTCATCAAACCGCAGACTTTCCCCACCTAGTTTGTTGCCGCCACCGAGGGGGTATGCGGCGGCAAGAATTTCCCCGCAATTGTCGCCGCTGATGGCGGGAAGCCCGGTTGCTGCATGCAATGAGGCCGGTTATGTCCCCAAAGGGATTTCCTGCGTCACTATGCTGCAAAACAGTTATCGGTTGGTAAGTAGCGTCGAACTCTGGTAAGTTCGAGTCCAGCCTATCAGAAAATGGGGCACAGGGGGTGTACATGTGTACCGTTTTTCGCGGGCGATGAGGTGACTACCGACATTCCGCACCCTAATTCTCAAAAATGGCGAATTATGCGCTAAGCTCTCTGGATGGGGTCAAAGGAGAGCGAGAAACGCATGTCGGAAGCCTACACCACACAAGTTTTGGATCATCTGGGGATTGTAGCTGGCATTTGCCAACGGATTGACTTAATCGGTCAGATCGATGCGCGTATTGCTATTGAAGGACGGAAGGTGAGCATTGGTCAAGCGGTTCAAGCAATGGTCTTGAATGGATTGGGCTTTATCAGTCGTCCCCTGTATCTAAGTCCAGAATTCTTCCGCAACAAACCCATCGACCTGCTTATCGGAGCAGGTCTAGAAGCCGATGATCTGAACGAAGATAGCCTGGGTCGGGCTTTAGATCATGTGTATGCGGCTGGCGTGAGCGAGCTGTTTGCCGCAATTTGCGCCTATGCCCTGCATGAGTTCGGGATCGAGGTACGCTTCGCACACATTGATACAACAGCTTTCAGCCTTGAAGGAGAATACGAGTTCGATGAAGAGCATGAAGATGAACCCCAGCCGATTCGGATTGCCTATGGCTACTCGAAAGACCGTCGTCCCGATCTGAAACAAGCCATCATGGGACTGATTTGTGTCAACGAGACTTCTATTCCCGCTTATCTCACCACCTTATCGGGGAATGTATCCGACAAAACAAGTATGCCGGAGATGGCAAAACTCTATCTTGAACAGTTTGCTGAGGACGATGAAACACCGATTCTGGTGGCAGATAGTGCATTATACAGCGCCGACAATTTACAGCAACTCTCCGAGATCAAGTGGGTGACGCGAGTGCCAATCACGTTAAATGAAGCCAAGACATTGGTTGCAGAAACTAGCCAGGAAGGGATGCAAGCCTGTGAGCGCGCAGGATACTTCTATCGTGAGGTGGAAAGCCACTATGGTGGGATTGAGCAACGCTGGTTGGTGGTGTTATATGAACCACGCCGTGAGCAGGAATTGGCACAATTGCAGAAACGCATCGGGCGTGAAGGCGAAAAACTGGCAAAGAGATTGAAGAAACTGAAACGCGAAGCCTTCAACTGCGAGGAAGATGCTCAAAAAGCCCTGGATGACTTTGGTAAACAGTGGTCATTTCATCTTGTGCGAGGCGCAGTGTACAACGTGACTCGTTACGCGCAACGCGGTCGTCCCAAAGCAGATAGTCCCACCACAACCGAATGGAAGATTGAAGCGAATTTTGAACCGGATGAAGCGGCAATCGCCCAGCAGGAACAATTCCTGGGCAAATATCTGATTGCCACCAATGAACTTGAGCAACAAACCCTACCAACAGCAGAGTTGTTGACCATCTACAAAGACCAGAACCGTAGTGTGGAACGCGGCTTTCGTTTCTTGAAAGACCCGTTGTTTTTTGCGTCACGGTTCTTTCTCAAGAAGCCGTCGCGCATCATGGGGTTGCTGATGGTAATGGGCCTGAGTTTGCTGATTTACGCCCTGGCCGAACATGATCTGCGGCAGAAATTGCAGCAACAGAACCAATCTGTCCCGGACCAGAAAGGCAAACCGACGCAACGTCCCACCATGCGACGGGTCTTCCAGATGTTTGAGGGCATCCACATCTTGCTCGTCGAAACGGAGCACGCACGAAAACGAAGGGTTCTCAATGTCCAACCGGTGCATCTACAGATCGCCGCCTTGCTCGGCCAGCCGATCCTCAAATTCTACGTTTTGACTGAGTGACCTGCGGAATGTCGGTGACTATCATCAGTGTCGAACTTTTTGGTGATTTCCTGTTTGAGTGATGGGGAGCGATTGCATGAATATGCCGGAAGACCAACCTGAATACAAAATTGACACGGAGCGAGACCCAGAACGCCGGGCCGCGATTGACTACTTTCGGGCGTCATTTTCCGCGCCAATCAGGGAAAAGCTGGATTATTCGCCTAAGTCACTCGAGATTGTTGGCGAATGGCTATTGTCAAGATATGAAACATACGAAATCACCCAGAGTGAAACCGACACAGCGTTACTTTTTGGCGCGGTATGTTATGTCGGCGAAACATACCGTGAAAGTTTGGGGGGATATTGGGCTATTTGGCCTGATGAACCTGAGTTAGGACATTCTGATATTGATGAACAGGTTGTAGCTGGAATTGATAAAAATGATGACGAAGCGATCATCCGACCAGCACTCGAATTTAGAAAAAATTTAAAGACGGGTTGAAATCTGATCTTAAACAGAATCTGGAAGCGCTCATGAGATATTATCGTAAAAAAGTATAGCAAAAAATCGAGTATGGTGGGAATACGCGTATTCTATTTTACGCATCTCGCAAGCACCACTTACCTCTGCTTGATGCTTTTGGGCACTTTGTATATTTTATCTTCAGATTTTATCGGTCAACTATTTCAATACATCCCATATACGTACAACACCGTCAATTGAACTCGTAGCAAGTAGATTCCCATTTGGTTGCCATGCAGTCGCAGTAATGTTAGCTGGATGAAAAAGGGTTGCCATTAGAAGCCCATTTGTGGCATCAAACACCCATTCTATCTCATCATTACCATTACGCTTTAGGCCTCCGTTCATGACAACATAGTCACCTGAAGCGTGCCATACCGTCTCCAAAGTTCCGCTGCGTATTTCGTGGTTACTTTGTGGGGGGCTGAAAGATGTTATCGGTGTAAGGAGATTATCTAGTATTAGTAATCTGCTTTCTCCAGTAACATAATTATTTGTGGTTATCGCTAGTTTTGTGCCATCTCCATTCCATGCCATTCCACCTACTGGGTCTTCTAATTTGAACATATTAAGAGGATCAATGGTGTTGTCCGCTGCCCACATTCGGATTGTATTGTCCCAGTCAAGGGTTACAAGTTCATTACTATTAGGTCTCCAAAATACTTCCTGAGAAATCCGAGGTATTTCAATTTTACCAGGGAAGTCGATAGGAAATACATGAGGAGACTCGGTGGCAGGTGCTATGGAAACATATTCTAAATCCTCATTTAGCGCAGCTTTCTGCCCAATACTGGTTAGTGAAGCCAGTAATTGTCCAGATGGGATGGACCATATGTTAATTAGCCCTCCGTTTCGCTCGTTTATAGCGAAACCAGAACTCGCAAGTCGAGTTCCATCCGACGACCAGAGAAGTTCACCTACTGCCTTGCGATCAGCTTGAAGTGCCAAGTTAGGTTCTTCGGCACTTATGTCTAAGAGAACAATCTGGCTGGTGGTCCCACCGAATGAGGCAGTCAACTGTGATTGGTTCGGATGCCAAGCAATCGCTGTTACTTGTGCATTGAATCCACTAAATGTGCTCTGGACTTGCGCGTCCGAAACTTCCCAGATGGTAATTGAATCGTATCCGCTACTGGTAGCCAAGATTTTGCCATCATTGCTCCACGCCAACCCATGGACTATACTTTTATGTTTCAGCTCCATAATAGGGATAATAACGGTACCAGTGTCCTGAGTAGTGTTATTGCTAAAGGAAGTACCTTGATGCAATAAAACAACAATCAGAACACAGATCAGGACTAATCCCTTTATTGTGAAATTTGCTGATTGCATCAATATACTCTACAATATCACTATAGATTGATTTATTTCTCGCCCAACTTGGCAAAGACCACTTTCAACGGGATCAACAAGCCCGGCAGTCCGGCGAAGGTCAGCGCATCGCGTTCGATGGTGGGTTCGCTTTGGTCCGGTTGGTAGATTTTGACCGCCCGATCTCTGGGTTACATCTCCTGTATGGTTGCATCTGTGATGGCAGGGTGCTGCTGGTTCTGATAGTGTAGCAAAGTACAGCAGATGAATAACGGGAGGAAATATGCGGGCATATATCGCCGGTCCTTTGTTCAATGAGGGTGAGCGCTGGTTTGATGAACAGATTGAAGCCTGTGCGGCAGAAGCTGGTCTGACGACCTTTTTGCCGCACCGCGATGGCAAGGAGCTTATCAAAGACAACCCAACCATCGAGACGATCTTCAAGGTTGATGTCCAGGCCATTGATGATGCCACCATCGTGATTGCCAATCTCAACGGGGTGGAGGTTGATGACGGCACGGCCTGGGAACTGGGCTATGCGTATGCACGGGGCAAGCATCTGGTGGGGATATATACCGATATGCGGCTGTCATTTACCAACCAGGTGGTCAACCTCATGATTGAGTGTTCCCTGAACAAACTGGTGCGATCACTGGCTGAGCTTGAAGCCTATTTGCAGGTTTATGTACAGGCTAATCAACCCTGACATAGTCCCTATAAGTTCCAATTGATTGCTGTCCCACAGGGATGCAACGCGGTTGCGTGGAGAGATCATTTTCACGTTTGACGGATAGCCTCACAAATGGCGGCGCCCACTTCAGCCGTTTTAGCACTACCGCCGAGATCGCCGGTTTTGATGCCAGATTGAAGGACGCTGGCGACGGCGTTCTGGATGCTGGCGGCGGCCTCCGGTTGGCCGAGATCACGAAGCATCAAGGCACCCGACAGAATTGTGCCGATGGGATTGGCGATACCCTGTCCGGCAATATCGGGCGCGGTCCCATGAACTGGCTCATACATCGAGGGAAATTCGCCTTCGGGATTGATGTTGCCGCTGGCACTCAGTCCCACGCTGCCAACCATCGCGCCGCCGAGGTCGCTGAGGATGTCGCCGTACATGTTGGTGGTGACGATTACGTCGAAGAAGCCAGGATTCTGAACGAAACGCATCGTCGCGGCATCAACCAATAGTATGCTGTACTCCACATCGGGATAGTCATGGCTTACTTCCTCGACGATTTTGTCCCAGAAAACCAGCCCATGCAGCAGCGCGTTGGATTTGGTGATGTTGGTCACGCGATTGCGGCGGGTGCGGGCCAGTTCAAAGGCATAGCGGGCGATGCGCTCTACACCTTCACGGGTAAAAACGCTGGTTTGCAGCGCCAGTTCGTTGTTGAAGCCCACATGCACATTACCACCCGGCCCCGCATATTCACCTTCGCTGTTTTCACGCACAATCACAAAGTCGATGTCGCCAGCATAGGTCAAGAAGGTATCGACACCGGCATAGGATTTGACGGGGCGCACGTTGACGTACTGCTTGAAGCCTTTGCGGATGATGAACACAAACTCCCACGACGACCGGTAATCCGTGACATCGGGATGACCGCCAGCGACGAAATAGATGGCAGCAAATGGCCGCAGAATGTCCAGCGCATCCGGGGGCATGATGACGCCGGTTTCCAGGAAATGTTCCGCCCCCCAGGGGAATGCGGTCGTCTCGAGCTGGAATTGGCCGGAGGCTTCGGCAGCAGTGTTCAAGACCTTGATGGCCTGGGGCATGATCTCTTTACCGATGCCATCTCCTGGCAACACGGCTATTTTGTAGGATTGCATGGTGGCTCCTCAGCGAGAAAGGTTTTCAATGGCAATGGGGCGGACGGGCGAGCCGTCAATTCCGGCTAATTTGAGTGGTAGGGCGATGAAGAAGACCTCAGTTTGTTGTAACTGGTGCAAATTCGCCAGGCTCTCGACAATTACGATCTCGGCGTTGAGCAACGTTTGGTGTACATCCGTTAACTCCTGGCGATCTTCCGGGCGGACCGACGCCACTGACGGTGTTTGTACCCCCACCAACCAGACTTCTTTATTGACCAACCACTGCGCCAGTTCAAGCGAGATGCGCGGAAAATGCGTGCGATAATCCTCTGATTCGGCATGTTGGTCCCAATCGGTGCGCAGCAAGATGCGACTCTGGGGTTGGATACGCTCAGCATATGGTTCAACATCGGCAACGGTGATGAGGCTGTGCGGGGCTTTGTGCGTCAGATTAAGCACGTGGGCTGGTCCTACAGTTCTGGTTAAATCTACATGGTCAATGGTGCGGGCATTCGCTACAAAATGCAGCGGCGCATCCATGTGGGTTCCGGCGTGGCTGTAGAGAATGAGATTGGACGTGTTGTAGCCATTTTTTTCAATCGTGGTGTTTTGCTCAAAGACAACGCCGCGCATCCCGTGACGTAGCGGCAGGCTGAGATCAATAATTCGCATAGTTGGCTCCCCGTATTCAGCATCATTATAGCGATGGATGCCCCGTGACGCGAAATTCTGGTTCGCTGTGGACTGACGATTTAGGGTATGCTGTGAGTTCTTGCGAAATTAGGTGGAAATCATGGCGAACTCACATGTAATTAAACCGCTGGCAGACATCCCGATTACGCCGCCGATTGCGCGGCTGCCCAAAGCCGATATTCATATCCATGCGGAGTGGTCATCGCGGTTGGACCGGGTGCTGGCGCGGCGCGATGGTCGCCAACCATTCAATTTTCAGCAATGGTGCACGAAACTCATGCAAAGTGAACCGCCGGGTTACATGCGGTTGCGGCATATTTCATCGGAATTCCCGGCACCACCCGCAGCGGATGTGAGTTCGGAAAACTTCATTGAGCGAGTAGTGGATTTGCTGCAAGAAGCGGCGGCGGACGGTGCTGTGCTGGTCGAGGTGCGGTTTGGCAAGGATTATGAGGAGCGACCAGATTTTATGGCATTGTTCCGAGAAGCCGAACGACGGGTGCGGGTGCAATATCCAAACTTTCGGGCAGCGGCGATCCCGTTGCTGATGCTATTTTGGGAGCCGGAACGGTTAGAGCGAATGATTCAGATGTGTATTGACCGGGCAGGTGACGATATTTTTGGCGTGGATTTCCTGTACAAGCCGTATCATACTGAGGCCGATTGGCCGGCGATTTACCCGATTGCGGAGCGGCTGGCAGCAGCAGGATTGGGTATCACGGTGCATGTCGGCGAGGTGTCCCCGGCAAATATCGCAGCGTCTTTAGAGATGCCAGGGATAAAGCGGTTAGGTCATGCGACGCATGCCGGGTATCATCCGTATTTGTTGGAACTGGTCGCCAAAAGCGGGGTGACGGTGGAATGTTCGCTGACGTGCAACGTGATTTTGGGGGCGGCATTGTCTTACGAGGAACATCCGGTACGTCAATTTGTTGAACATGGGATTCCAGTGGCGCTGTGTACCGACGATCCGGTACAAATGTGTACGACAATTGGCCGCGAGTATATGATTGCGCACCAGCTTGGGTTCAGTGAGGCCGATCTGATAGGCTTCACGCGTAATGCGATTGAGTCAGCGTTTATTGCGCCGGACGTGCGGGCGGAATTGTTGAGGCGGGTGGATGGTTGGGCGATCAATCAGTACAGGTTATGAGCCTGTCCCGATTGGCCCAAAATAGCAAAGTACGCTATTCTGCAACCGTTACTACCGGGTGCAGCACACCCCCCGTAGCATGCAGGTCTCGCAATAATCCCCTGATTTTGTCAGAAAAAATCGTTTAATGACGATTGACTGCCGATAATGCTTTGCAAAGAGGTCACATTGCTTATGACAGCTTCTACACCTGACACAAAACGCTTTGGCACTTTTGCAGGCGTATTCACTCCCAATATTCTTACTATTTTGGGTCTGATTTTGTTCCTGCGAATTGGATGGGTCGTTGGTCAAACAGGGTTGTGGAGCGCACTCGTGATAATCGCTATCGCAAATCTGATTTCTTTTCTGACCGGACTCTCCTTATCCGCCATTGCGACTAACCTCAAGGTGAAGGGCGGTGGGAACTATTATTTAATTTCAAGATCTCTTGGCCTCGAAATTGGCGGGGCAATTGGTATCCCGCTGTACCTGTCGCAGGCGATGTCGGTCGCCTTCTATATCATCGGTTTTACCGAGACCATTAGTCATTTCGAACTGTTCCAGGCGATTGACCCCAGAGTTATTGCAACCGTAGTCACCTTTGTGTTCGTCACGATCGGTTATATTGGCGCAGATTTCGCCCTGAAAATTCAATTTGGGATCCTGGCTATCTTAATTGCCTCCCTTGTTTCATTCTTTCTCGGCGGTTTAGGCACAGGTTTTTCGGAGGAACCGGTACTCACCCCAAATTACACGGCGGGCATCACTTTCTGGGGAGTATTTGCCGTATTTTTCCCGGCTGTTACGGGGATCGAAGTCGGGACGAGCTTATCGGGCGATTTAAAAGACCCAAGCAAAAGCATTCCACTGGGAACAATCGCGTCAATTATCGTTACCGCCATCACTTATTTCGCCGTAGCCATTGTGCTTGCCTTTACCAGTACCCCGGAACAACTCATTAACGACAGCCTTGCGATGGAACGCATTGCTTACTGGCCGGTTCTCATTCTTGCTGGCGTATGGGCGAGTACGCTGTCTTCGGCTTTAGGCAGCGTTCTGGCAGCACCGCGAACTTTGCAAGCCGTAGCCTTTGATTCGATTGTGCCACGCTGGTTGGGAAATCGTCTGGGTAGCCCAACTGAGCCACGGGTTGCAGTGCTTATCACTGGCGTGATTGCTTTTATCACAATATGGAGCGGTGATCTCAATGCGGTCGCGCCCATCATCACCATGTTCTTTTTAAACACCTATGGCATGGTTAACCTGGCGGCAGCGGTTGAAAAAGTTGTTGGCAATCCCAGTTTTCGACCGCGATTCAAAATTCCCTGGTATGTCTCACTTTTAGGAGCGCTGGGGTGTTATGGGGCGATGTTCTTGATCAATCCCGCGGCCACAATTATCGCTATCATCGTGAGTTACGGCGTTTTCTTCTACTTGCAGCAGCGTCGTATTCAACGTACGTGGGGCGATGTCCGCAGCGGTGTGTGGATTGCGTTAGCGCGTTTCGCCTTACTCAACCTGGAAACCCAAACGCAACATGTCCGAAACTGGCGTCCCAACATCATGGTTTTTACCGGCCAACCCTATAACCGTCAGCATCTAACCCAGGTGGCGGATTGGTTGAGCCGAGGACAAGGGATTGTCACGTTGTTTCAATTTATGATCGGCGATATACGAGACGAAAACAATCAACGGATGCGGGAACTCGCCAACAAACACATCAAAAATTTCATTGACGAAACTGGTATGAAAGCGTTTGGCGAGGTTGACATCGTACCTGATTTCAGGATAGGCGCACTAACCGTTATTCAGGCTTATGGTATTGGTAGCCTCGAGGCAAATATGGTGTTGATCGGGTGGAGTGGTAATCTCCGCGATCAACTTTTACTGATGAATGACTTTACTATGCTTGACAAGTCGGTTTTGCTATTGAAATATCACGACGAGCGCGGCTATGGTAACCATACGCAGATTGATGTCTGGTGGCAAGGTCGCGGCGGCAATGCGGACCTGATGATTTTATTCGCGCATCTCATTCAACAACACATAACCTGGCAAAATGCTAAGATTCGAATATTGCGAATTACTGATACCGAAGAGGCGAAAGTCGGCATTTTGGACTATATGAAACGTTTGCTAGTCACCATTCGGGTTGATGCTGAACCCATTGTTATCGTTGATCCGGCAATGGATGGTAAGGTCTACTCAATTATTGCCGAGCAAAGCGGCCAAACTGATTTAACGCTCGTCGGGATTCCCATACCCGAAAATGAGACCATCGACGACTATTGTGATGAGATTAAATCATTCACTGATGGCATGGGAACCATCCTCTTTGTGCGCAATGCGGAAGAGGATGACGATTTGTTGAATATCGAAGCGGAATGATATGAGCATTTCATGGGTTCGCGCTGCCTTACAAAGAACATCCAGTCAAACCGGGAAGATCTCAGAATCACCCCAAAAAAATGAAGCAACTAATCCGTGTTTTGTTGCCGACATTTTACGTTACAATTTCATCTAAGGACTGAGGCCGTTTCTTCGCAGTGTTTTCCAGTTCCATATGCTAACTACTGCCATGACGACAACGACCAATACAGCAAACGAGGTCCATCGCCCAACTTCGGTCACAAAGAAAGGCGGCACCAGGGCGGACGATGTATTGTTAATGGCATGGAAGAGAATGGCGATCAGTAGGCTGCCGTTGGTGTTGTTATACAGCCAGGTGTACAGAATTGCGGCGACCATAGTGCGCAAGATAAATTGCCAGACTGGGATATGAAATTGGGTCGTCGTGCTGATAAAGTGCAACGGCAAGTGCCAGAGGCCCCAGACCAACCCCAGTAGTAAACTGGCAACCAGGGCATTCGATCCCTGCTGCAAGCGATCCAGTGCATATCCCCGCCATCCAAATTCTTCGAGGCCACCGCCGATAAACAGAATGATTAGAAATGTTGTCAGGGCACTTATGATCGAAGGCGGTGTCCAATCGGGCAATCCAGCAAGATTACCGGTTCCCGTCAGGATCGCTAATGTCACCAGCGTTATGGCTGGGGGTAAAACAATTGTAGGCACGAGCCACCACTTATTGAAATTCAGGGCGATGGCACGTTTAGCCAACTGTTTGACACCAGCAAAACCCGTTTCGCTTGCGACGAGGACAAAGGCCGCAATCGTCGGACCTAACACTGCAAACATGCCAAATAAGCCGACGGTTTCAGGCAGTTCAACCCCATTGGAACGCAACACTGCGGGTAGCCAGAGTAGCCACGAAATGGTGAAGGTGAGCGCGAAAAATCTCCAGGTTTGACGCAACATGTTATCCCCCAGGTAACGCTAAGCCGCTCAAATAAACCGGACATCCAATTGGATGCCCCGGAAAACCTTATAAGATGTTATTATCAGTGTGCTGTTTCCGAACCTCACGGATGACGAATCCTGCCACCATCAGTAGGCCTAATGCCAGCACACCGGCGATTGCGGGATCAATGCCCAGCATTCTGATACTCCCAATTGCGCTGGTAGCGATGACGACGATCAACAAACTGATCCAGCCGATGATTTGCTTGTCCATTTTTCTTCACTCCCCTACAGTATTGGCGATTCTATACCTGAAATTGCCATTGTTGGTTTAAGCGCTTACCGGGTCTGTCTGAACGTTCATCGCTTGCACCCCGGAAACCTCCGGTTGGGGGTCATTGCGGCGCATCAGTGAAACTCCCAGAGCAATGAACCACACGATGACGACAATAACGTTTACGAACAACAAGATGAAGCCCACTGATGATGGAACCACATCACGCAAGACCGGCACATAACCCACGATCCAGACGAAACCGGCCAGACCTCCGATAATTCCTGCCCAGTGAATCCAACGGGCTAAATCTTTGTTTCGTCGCAAGAGCCAGGCAATCCAGACGACCGGGCCACCGAATTCGAGGAAACTGCCAATTCCCCAGGTGAATTCTATGTTATCTTGCGCCATTTGCCCGATGGTTGCCAACAAGGTTGCGTCCGCCCCGGTCGCTTCGGCTACCTTTGGCCCAAAGACGTAGATCAGAGACCCGGTGTCGACTGCAAAGCCCAACGTGATTAACCCGGTTCCGATGAGACCAAATACGATTGGTACGATGAGAACCGAGCCGACTGAACGTTGAAAGCCGGCATAGAACGTGAGAAATGCCGGAATAAAGAGCAGCGAACCGAGGATGCCCCCCCAGGTGTATAGCAGCATGCCGATAGAATTGGCGCTGGTAACGTAGCCTTCGGCATCGCCAAGCGCCGCCGCTTCGGGCTGCATGAACAAGCTGGCAACCCAGACCACCCAACTCAGGGTCCCCAGGACCGTAAAAATAATTCCGGTGCGATAGAGTTCCTTGTTTGTCGTTGTTTCCACCTGCATTTGTTGAGACATTTATTAACCCCTATTCAAAATAACGTTGCATTTTAGGATAGGGGATTAGCAGCGAGTTGGGATGCTTCGAAAGGATTATTGGGGGATTAGAAATGGAGCACTTTAGTCGACAATTCCCAATTGGCGGCCAATCGCAACGGCCTCGGTGCGGTTTTTCGCGCTCAATTTCATGTAAATGTTGCGATTGTGTACCTTGACGGTATTTAGAGCTAGAAAAAGTTGATTGGCAATCGCCTGGTTGGGCAATCCCTGGGCGAGTAGTTCGAGAATTTCGAGTTCGCGCTCACTGAGTGGTTCGATCAGAGCGTGCTGGTTATGGCTGCTGGGTGATTGAACGGGGTCTGATGGGAACTGGGTCAGCAAGAAACCAGCATACTCAGCGTGAATATTGCGAGCGGCAGCATCATACAATAAATGAGCCATCGGCTGACCAAAATCAACAAAAGTGCGGACATAGCCTTGTGCTGCGCTGAAGGCAAGGGCCTGACGCAGTGGCGTTAGCGCCGCAACGGCATCGCCATTTGCCGCCATGAGTAATGCCTGGAGACAGTATACTTCTAGCCTGGTGCCCTCGGCTTTGGCATCGTCACAGACTTCATGCAGCGCTGCCAACATCTCAATGCCTGCTTGAAGAGTATGTGGCGACTGATGGAATCGCAATATATCGGCGATTGCCAGATAGACATCCATAAATAAAAAGCTAAAGTCTTTTTTGGGGATTTCAATGGATTGTAACCACTTGATTGGCCCGTCGGTGTCGCCAAGTTGCAGATAAACACGCATTACGCTGGCTAAAGTCCGCGCTTGTTCATCATTACTGGTCCATGAATTCGCGTCCTGCTCGATTTGTCGTAACAAATGGTGCGCATGTTCATAGTCGCCGAGAGCGATGTAATACTTTGCTGAGACATATTGCAGTCGTACCCTGGTGAAGGAGGCATCATACTGCAATAGGTTCCACAACTCAGAAATCTCTGGCTGCATGGATGAAAGGTCGTTTTGTTCATACATAATTGCCAGGCGCACCAATCGGGGAAAGGTGTCGCTTAACACCGCTGCCTGATTTACTGTTGCTTCGAGGAGTTGATCCAGTTGAGATTTTGCCTCATTGAGCTGCCCACGAAGGAACCGGGTCAAATATATTGCCGTGGCGATTGCCGTGATTGCGATGTGATTCCCGATGCCAAGATACTGCAAAGACATTTCATAGGCCGCAAAAGAGTCGCCAGTCCGTCCCACTCCAGCAAGCGCGTGGCCCAAAAATATATAGCTCATGCCGCGCCACATCAATACGGTTTCCGGCAAATGATCCAGGGTTGCAGTCGCTAATTGAATGGCTTTAGAAAATTCGCCCTGTTGGTAGGCAAGCCATGACTGTAATGCGACAATCGACCACTTCGTTTGTGTGAGGCTTTCGCTCGGTGCGGCTTGCGATTGATCTAACGCCCGTTGTGCATATTCTAACCATAGCGCCACCTGATCGGATTGTAGTCCGAAGTAATGGATCCATGCTTGTAATGCTGCCAGATGTCCATCGGCCTGAAGCATATCCGAGGATAATAAATTGAGCCATCTTTGGAGGCGACCGAGGTAGCCAGGCTGAAGATTGATGACCCCATTCTCTTTGATGAGATGGACTACGCTTGCTTGACTGTTAGCTGCCTGATAATGGTGAATGGCGTTATCCACCATCTCATGATCTTCATACCATTCGGCAGCCAGTTGATGCAGTTTATGTTGCCGGCCTTGCGGATGCTTTGCCAGGCGATGTCGTAGTAGTGTCGCAAATAGGTGATGGCAACGATACCAATGCTGTGCATCATCCAGTGCGATGATGAATAGATTCATCTCTGCAAACCGTTCGAGCAATTGCTGTGAATCGCTGCGTTGGGTAACCACATCACAGAGATCACCACACATTTCGTTTAAAATGGACGTTTGCAGCAAAAATTGGTGTTCGTCTTCAGCGAGGCGGCTGAGGACTTCATCGGTTAGATAATCCATCACATAGCGATGACTCCCGGTAAACGTCTGAACAAAGTCATCAATGTTCGTGGCATGTTGTAAGGCTAAGGCTGCTAATTGTAATCCGGCGGCCCAACCTTCGGTGCGTTGTTCAATCGATATGATATGATCGGTGTTGAAAGCAACCTCAGTATTTGTTTCCAGGAAGTGCCGTACTTCCTTAACCGAAAAGCGCAAATCAGACGCGCGGATTTCTGTTAATTCGCCGCTGGCCCGCAATCGACCTAAAGGCAAACTGGGTTTTGAGCGACTCGCAATGATGAAATGAACGGTCGATGGGAGATGGTTAACAAAAAAAGCCAGGCCACGATCAATCTCTGTTGATTCAATGACATGATAATCATCAAGCACCAAAATCAAATCATCTTCTGCTGCCAGATCATTGATAATTGCTGAAAACAGCGTTTCCAGGGGTTGCGTATTTCCACTCACCAGCGCGGCTTTAATTTGATGGGTAATGTCGGGGTGGATTGTCTGCAGAGCCGCGACGAGATGGAGCATAAACCGCGGTGGATCTGAATCCATCTCATCCAAAGATAGCCATGCCGTTGGATAGGGTTGGGCGCGAACCCATTCGCTGATGAGGGTTGATTTTCCAGAGCCAGCCGGGGACATCACCGTTGTGAGCCGCGCAACCAGGCCCTCATTCAGGCGCTCAAACAGGCGTGGCCTTGAAACCAGCGTTGTGCGTGCTTGCGGAATATGAAGTTTGGTAACCAGAACTGGTTGTAGCATGATGCCCTCGTAGCCCGCTTGTAACAAATATTAACTTGGGTGGTGCCAGGGAGCAACGGTGCGGCGGCGTGTGGCGATCATCACTATGCTACCTGCAAAATAATCCTTTGATACTACCGGGGGATTATCTGGGCGGGATTATTGCAGTCTATGATGAGAATATGGGCGTAATCTTAGCCCGAAGCAGCAGATGAGGCACTGGATATGCCGAATAATTCGGACTATTGGATCATGATTGAGGGATTGCTTGACGAAGGGTGGGCGGAATGGTTCGATGACGTAGCAATAAGCTATGAAAATGGGGACACTGTTTTGAAGGGGTGTATCGATCAAGCCACGTTACATGGACTGCTCAAGACAATCCGTGATCTAGGTCTCACCATTCTGGTCGTCCAGCGCATTGACAGTGAAACGCAACCGAATGGTGGCGTAGAATAAAGCGAAATGATGCTGTTGAACCGGATCTGATGGCTCGTTCAATTTGGCAACAATCATTTGGTAAATATTCTATAATGTCGTATCCGCTACTGATATTATGTCTGGTTGTCAAAGACTTTGACTTCGTGAGCATGGCGGGATTTTGTACAAACTGCCTGAACCGGTTGATTGACTCAATAATTGAATAATGTTATTGTATAATCAAATTAATTATTAAAGTTGAAAAATTAATTTCATGTCCGTTTTTGGTCTGTCTACAACACCCAACACCCGTACCCGCAATGAAAGCGCAGTTCTGCTTGAATTGCTGCACCATGAACATGTCTCACAGGTCCATCTCGCGGAATTAACCGCGCTCTCCGCCACGACTATCACCAAGACTCAAATCTACACGCAACAGCTACTTCAAGCCTCACAAAGCGAGATCGACAAAGCTCACTTCTTTTGACTAATCCTCAACTGAGGTTGCAATTATGGTTGACCATGACCAGCCAACTACGAAGCAAATCTTTGAGCTACTTACCAAGCGTGAGCACGAGATACTGCGTCTGAAGGTTGAAGGCTATACCAACCAGGAAATCGCCGACCACTTTTTTATAGCTCTAAGTACAGTTAAATGGTACGTGCGTCAGGTCTACAACAAACTAGGGATCAACAATCGCAGCGAAGCCATTATCCTCACGCGTGAAACCGGTCTATTCGCCGAATCGGCACAAACCACAGCCGCGATTCAGCACAACCTCCCGGCGCAAACCACACCGTTTGTGGGTCGTGAAGCCGAACTGGATAACCTGACGCATTTGCTCGCTGATCCGAAAATCCGGCTGGTGACGATCCTGGCTGCAGGTGGTATGGGCAAGACACGGTTAGCACTGGAGGCCGCCGAGCAGCAGCTAGCCAACTATCCCGATGGCGTGTTCTTTGTACCGCTGGTCGCGCTGGCATCTCCTGATCTGATCATTCATGCGATTGCTGAACACACGGGTTATGCTTTTCAGCCCGACAGCCGCACCCTGCGCCAGCAACTACTTGATTTTCTCAATCCCAAGCGCCTGCTGCTGGTACTCGACAACTTTGAACACCTGCTGGACGGCGCACCGCTTGTCACCGACATCCTCCAGGCAGCGCCACACGTGACCATTCTCATTACGTCACGAGAGCGCCTGAGATTGCACGGTGAGACAGTGTATGACGTCGGCGGCATGAAACTGCCGGATCATGATGAAGGTGTCCGGGTGCGTGACTCCGAGGTTGTGCAATTGTTTGCCAGAGCAGCATGTCGCGCTAATCCGGATTTCGCGCTGAACGCTGATAATATAACCACCATTGTCCAGCTCTGCCGTCTGGCAGAGGGGATGCCGCTGGCGATCATCCTGGCCGCAGCGTGGATTGACGTGCTGCCACTGGGCGAAATCGCTGATGAAATTACCCGGAGCATTGATTTCCTAGCCGCCGAAATGTCCGATGCTCCACGACGCCACTGGAGCATTCAGGCTGTGTTTGAACCAACTTGGCTGCGTCTGACCGATGCGCAGCGTGGGGTTTTTATGAAACTGGCTGTATTCCGGGGCGGTTTCAGTCGACACGGCGTGCAGACCGTGGCTGGTGCCAGCTTATTCGATCTGCAAGCCCTGGTGAACAAAGCCCTGCTGACGCATGACGGTGAAGGTCGCTACAGTATTCACGAACTACTGCGTCAGTTCGCTGAGCAGAAGCTCTGGAATTCAGGCGAGACAGACGCGATGCGTGCGGCGCACGCCGCCTACTATGGTCAGACGATGCAAACGCGACTGGCCGATCTCAAAGGCGCTAACCAACTGGAAACCCTGGACGATGTTGAAATTGATCTTGAAAACCTGCGCATGGGATGGACCTGGGCACTGGAACACGGCACTTATGGCCTGGTCAGACAGTACGTGCAAAGCCTGGGTCTTTTCTTCTGGATGCGCAACCGCTTGCAGGAAGGCGTTAATTGGTTCAGCACGGCGGCCCACCTGCTGAGCGACCAAACCTGCTCGCCGGCCCATGCCGTGTATGGGAACGTCCTGGCCTGGTATTCGCTTTTCCTGTCATATGTCTGGGATTTTGACCGGGCTGTGCCAATGGCACAACAGGCCCTGGCTATCGCCCTCGAACAGCCTGACATCTCGCTGATTGCTTTCAGTAAGTATGCGTTCTGCGTAGCAGAAGTGTCTGTCGGCGATATCGACACCAACTTTACTACCCATACAGCGAACGAAAGCCTTGAACTGTATCGTCAACTCGACGACAAATTCTGGATGGCGCGGGTAATCCATATGCTGGGTTATATCGCATACGAACACAACCAGTTCGACGTGGATTTGATGTATGCCCGCCAGGGATTGGCGCTGCGACGCGAGATTGGCGACGCACTGGGCATTGCCAATTCGTTAGTTAATCTGGGTGCCGGATTGCAAGAATTGGGCGATTGGGAGCTGGCCGAGCAACATACATTGGAGGGCCTGTCTGTCTTGCGTGACTATGGACACACAGCAATCATGGGCATTGCCCTGCGAAATCTGGTTGCCCAGAATTTCTTCAAGGGGAATTTTGAGCAGGCGGCTGCCTTTATCAAAGAAGGTTTGATCTTCTCGACACGGCAGAACTTGCGCAATCACATTGTGGCATTTTCTTTCCAGAAAAGCCTGTTGTATCTGCTATGTGGAGAATATCGTGAGGCACTGCGCCAGGCTGAACAGGCGCATCAGACCGGGTTGGCCCTTTCAAATGGCGATCCCGCCCGTTTTGAAGCCGAGTACCCACTGGTGACGCTCGGTTGTACACGGTGTGCCCTGGGCGACTTTGAGGGGGTTCGGCCCCTGCTGTGGGTTCCGCTGGCACGCATTGGACAGGCGCCAGCGGCCAATATCGCACTACGCTATTGTCTGGCGGGTATCGCGGCTGTTCTGATACATGAAGGTCAACCAGAACGAGCGCTCAGTATCCTCTCGCTTATCATTCACCACCGCTTATCGCCCACCTGGTGGTCAGATCATGAACCGCTTACCCGCAGCCTGCTGGACGACTTGCGGCAAACCCTGGCACCCGATGAATATGCCGCTGCCTGGGAGCGCGGCAAAAGTCTCGATCTGGATATTGTAGTTCAGGAATTGTGTGCGGAAGCTTAGCAATCAAAAAAACGGCCTGAGCAAGGTATCTCAGACCGTTATATCCATTATTAACAACAAGCAGTTGTGCATCAGGCATTGATTTCTACCAGGCTCAACTCGAACGCGAGCACGTAGTCGACTGCGTATGGCGTTGCGTGCTCACCCGCCAGTTTCAGGAACCGCTGATAGCTTGCCAGGGCGTCCGTCAGCAGCCCAGCTTGTTCCTGGGCTTCTCCCAACTGCCAGAAAACAATGGCCTGTTCAGGCATCAAGTCAAATAGCTTTTCCGGCATTCCGACTATGGCTGTCTGGAATTGTACAATGGCTTTGTCATACGAGCCGTTGTCGAAGTAGAAGCTACCCAGTATCAATGCGGCTTCAACCTGGCTGCTGGCTGATCCGCCCGCTTCGGCGAGAATGATGGTGTCCTGGGCCTCGGCTCCACGTGGCATAACCAACAGGATGAACAGGGTGATCGCGGCAACCAACACAGTTAGTGTCTGACGTGAGGCGATCATTACCTGTTCCTGCTCAGGGTGGAAAGCGTCTGCCAAATACTGTTTCTGTGCAGCGTTCTCGGTACGGTTGCGGTATTCCTTAGCAAGATCGTAATCAAGGGGGGTGAAAGCATTCATATCCGGTTCCTTTTTCCGTATACGTCATTTGAACTCACAGTAGTTCATCTGACAGTCGCAATTACCCATCCTGGAGGAGGGGTTGGGGGGCGGGAAAAAGGAGGGGCTGGTTTATGATGAGTGGCGAGCAGCTTTGTACAATCTGCCCGAACTGGCTAATTGACTCAGCCGGTAAATAATGTTAAGGTGTGAGAGAATTAATTTTTAAAGTTGAGAAATTAAATTGGTGTCTGTTTTTAGCCTCTCGCCAGCAACCAATACCCGTACCCGCAATGAAAGCGCAGTTCTGCTTGAATTGCTGCACCATGAACATGTCTCACGGGTCCATCTCGCGGAATTAACCGCGCTCTCTGCCACGACCATCACCAAGATCATCAACAATTTTTTGCAAGCGGGTCTCGTCGAAGAAGATCAGGATACGTCGTTGCGAACCAGCAGTGAAGGGGCCGGGCGTCCACGCACGGCGCTGCGTCTCATCCCACAGGCGCGTTATGCGGTCGGAATTTACCTGCGATCTGGTGAAGCTCAAATCGGCATCACGGACCTGCGGGCGCAGGTGTTGCACCGGGTTGCGCTGCCATTTGACCGAACAGCGCCGCCAGAAAAGGTTTTGGGGCAGGTTGCTACAGGCATTCTGGAAGCACTCGCCAGCCAGGGGATTGCGCTGGAGCGCGTGGTCGGCGCAGGCTTTGGGCTGAATGGCAGCGTGGATGCCGAGTCCGGCATGAATTTTTACGCACCCGGTCTCGAATGGCATAATGTACCGACGTATGACATCCTCAAATCCCATTTACCACTCCCGGTGTGCGCGGATAACAACGTCCGCTTAATGGCGATTGGCGAAGCCTTCTTTGGTGATTACCAGCAATACAAAAATATGGCCCTGGTCTATGTGCATTATGGGATGGGGTCGGGGCTGGTCATTGACGGGCAGATTTTGCGCGGTGCCTTCGCCGCCGCGGGTCAGATCAGCGAAATGACGCTGATAACCGCTGTCGATTCGGATTGTTTTCAGGGTGAGATTCGGGACCTGGGATCGTTACTCACCGAGTCAGCCCTTATTAACGATGCGGCGAACATCGCAGCGGCAGCCAATCAGCCTGACCTGGGGGTCTATTTGCGGGGTGATGGTGAGGGTCGTCTTGAACGATTGTTTGCCGAGTCTCAGGCGGGAAATGAACCCATCAAGCGGTTCTTGCACGAACGCGCCACGTACATGGGCATCGGGCTGGCGAATCTGATCAATCTGTTGAACCCGGAACTCATCCTGTTAGCCGGGAATGTTTACAGCAAGGGCCACGCGGTGATGTTGCCGCCAACCCAGGCTGCTGTTGAGCGCTGGTCGTTTGGTAATTTGGGCCAGCGAGTGAAACTGGCGGTCGTACCACTGGGTCGGCCCATTGGCGTGATAGGCGCGGCGGCGTTTGCACTGGATAACTTCTTCTATCGTCAAGGAGGCGGGGAGGTGATGGTTCGGTGAGGCTATATTGGATTAATATGCCTGGATATGCGGTTTAGTTTTATTACTTCTAACTGATTTGGCGAAAACAACCTCACCCCTGTTCGCGTCGCTCACTTTCCCCTCTCCAAACTGGAGAGGGGAGGGAGAACCGCAGGTTTGGAAGGGGTGAGGTAAACCGGAATCACATCTGCAAAACCTGATTCCGCCAAAAGCGTTAGCGTGATAATTTTGTTGGTAAAACGGCATTCGTGCCGTACCGCCATCGTCATTGATGGCAAACAATGTTTATTTATGAGGAGACAACGATGAAAAAGGGACTTTCAAGGCGTGATTTTCTACGATTGAGTGCCGGCACCGGGGCCGGGCTGGCGATGGCGGCCAGCGGCCTGGGCGCGGCCTTTGCACAGGACGATCTCATTCAAATTATGGACATGGGGGCAAACCTGCCGACTGAAGATGCGACCTTCCGCTGGGTGGATAGTGGCGACCAGAAAGCGGTGTTCTGGAATGCCTTCTTCGAGAAATATCAGGAAGCCTACCCGAACATCACCATTCAGTACGACGCGCTGCCCTGGAACGAGATCGCCCAGGTGGTGCCGCTGGGTGTGCGTAATGGCACGGCCCATGATGTGTTCCAGATTCCGCTGGCCGTCACCCTGGCACAGGCCGTTAACGAGGGCTGGGTTGCGCCGCTGGATGACATCGTCCCCGATTTTGAAGGCTGGAAAGCGCGTTTCCCGGCAGGGCAGTTTGTTGAAGGTATTACCGGCTTCGACGGCAAGACCTATGCCTTCCCGGCAACGTCGAACAAACGCTACGGCCATCACCTGCTTTACAATGTCGATTACATGGAAGAGGCCGGGTTTGATCCGCAGGCCGGGCCGATGAGTGCTGATGAGTTCGTGGAAGCTGCCCGCAAGATCACCGAAAATGGCGCAGGCCGCTACTTCGGTTTCATCATGGGCGGCAACCAGCTCAACCGCTGGGAAGCGATTGTGATGGGGTTTGCGCATTTCAATGGTGCAACCACGCTCTCCGGTATCCAGGGTGGGATTGATCCGCTAAGCGGCGAATCGATCTACACTGATCCGCGTATGATGGAAGGCATTGACGTGCTGTTGCGGCTGCGTGATGATGGCAGTGTCTTCCCCGGTACGTTGTCGCTGAATGCGCCGGAAGCGCGGGCACGGATGCCACAGGGTGCAGCGGGCATGATCCTGCAAGGCCCCTGGAACATCCCCATCTGGAATCGTGAGAATCCCGACTTTAATTATGACATCGCCGGGATGCCGTTGTTGGATAAAGATGTATTCTTCCACCACAATGTTGGCCCCGGTGGTTCGAATGCGCTGCAAGTCTTTGCGAATGCGCCGGATGCCAACAAGCAAATTGCGGGTGACATCTTTGCCTATCTGGGTAGTGATGAAGGTCAGATCGCCTGGGCCACCATGGTCGGCGCGGCGGATCCGGCAGTATTTATCTCGGCGGTGGAACAGGCCGATCTCCATCCGCTGGAACGGAAAGCCTTCCAGTTGTTCGATGGTCAGGTGCGGGTCGGTCCCAGCCCGGTGGTCAAGA
Source organism: Phototrophicaceae bacterium (assembly GCA_965223835.1). Lineage (GTDB taxonomy): Bacteria > Chloroflexota > Anaerolineae > Aggregatilineales > Phototrophicaceae > CAVYXZ01. The sequence goes on along the minus strand of OZ245022.1, from coordinate 102,160 downwards.
ATCCTGAGTTCGCTAAAGTCAGCCTGGAACTGCGTCCGCTCACGCCCAACATGCGCGAGGTCGTTCAGGGTATCTACACCGGGCAGATCACGGATATAGAAGGCACGCTTCAGGATCTGCAAGATCGCGCGAATGCCGAATGGGACCGGGCAATTGGGGCAGCGGTCGAAAAAGGCGCGGAAGTCAGCCGCGATGATCTCGTGTTCCCGAACTATGATGCCACGGTTGATTACGGGGAAGCACAGTACAACGAGCTGTAGAACAAGCGTCGGTAAGTAGTTGTCAATTCGTAACCCCCTCCGTCGCAAACGCGACACCTCCCCCATACCACTGGCACGCTTCGCAGTCGCGATGGGGGAGGCTGGGTGGGGTGGCATTTAAAAATGAGAACTGGCAACCCTTACCGAGGCTAATAGCTTCCATATTCTGTTTAATGCTGGATTTTCAAGGAGTTGAGCCTATGTCGGTTCCCATTTCGCAGGATGCGATCACCACCAGTCGCCCGGTCGTGACCTATCGAGCAACGCTGTGGCAGAAGATCAGCAAGGCACGTTGGCTCTACCTCTTTATGGTGCCGTCGCTGATTTTGACGGCCATGTTTACGTTCTACCCGATTGTGGCGTCGTGGTATTTCTCGTTTCATCAGTGGGCGGGTTTCACCACCGAGCCGTTCTGGATTGGGTTACAGAATTACAGCGAAGTTGTGCAGGACGATTTTTTCTGGAATGCGTTCAAAAATTCGTTTATTTTCATGCTGACCAGCGTGCCGATCAAACTGACGCTGGCTTTGATTATCGCGATTGTCCTGAATGACCGGGCATTGCGCATGGCCCCGGTTTTTCGCACGTTGTTCTTTATCCCGGTTGTGACAACCACCGCTATTGTGGGCATCGTCTGGACGTTTATCATGAGTCCGTTCAATGGCCCCATCAACATGATTCTGCTGGATTTAGGGTTGATTGGTCGCCCGATCGATTTTTTGGGTGAACCGGGTCGGTCGCTGTTCTCGGTCGTCGGGGTAGAAATCTGGAAATGGCTGGGGCAGCCGATGATTTACTGGTTGGCGGCGTTGCAGACGATTCCCATTGCCTTATACGAGGCGGCCAAAGTGGATGGCGCGAACTGGTGGCGGCAATTTGTGCATATCACGGCACCCTTGCTGAAACCGTTCGCGATCATCATCCTACTGATTACGGCGGTGGGGACGCTCAATGTTTTTGCGCTGGTGCAAACGATGACCAGTGGCGGACCGTTTTTCTCCAGCGAGGTGATGGAAGTTTACATTTACCGCACTGCTTTTGGCTCGGCTCAGAGTCAGACCTTGCCCCGTATTGGTTATGCATCGGCAGCGGCGGTGTTCTTCGGCATTTCAGTGATGTTTATTGCCGTTTTGCAAGGGTTTGCAGCCCGGCGATTTGGTCGCTTCCGTCAGGAAATTAGTGAGGCCGGATAGGGAGGATCAATCATGACCGCAATTTCGACCCATGAGGTTACATCGCCAACGCTAAAACGCCAGATCTGGACGGCGAATCGGCTGCGCGAATTGGTGACGACGATTATCCTGACGCCGATTGCCTTCCTGTGGATCTACCCCTTTCTGTGGATGGTATCGGCATCGGTGAAAACCAACGATGATATTTTTCGCAGCGGCCTCAATCTACTGCCGTCGCAACTCATGTTTGAAAATTACGAACGGGCGTGGGTGCAGGCTAACATCAGCCAGTATTTCTTTAACACGGTCGCTATTGCGCTGGGATCAGTGGCACTGGTGGTGTTGACGACGGCGACGATGGGCTACGTGCTGGGCCGCTATGGTTTTCCGGGCAAAAAGATCGTTGTGGGCCTGTTTGTGGCGACGGTGTTTCTACCCAAAGGCTATACGATTATCCCGATCTTCGAACTCATCAGCAATCTGGGGTTAGATGGCTCGTTATTCGGTGTCATCCTGGCGCAGAGCGGCGGCGCCAACATCATCTTTATCCTGCTGTTTACCGGCTACTTTAGCCAACTACCGAAGGAATTGGAGGAAGCGGCGATTGTCGATGGTGCGGGCTTCCTGCGCATCTTCTTCCAGATCATGCTGCCGCTGGCGAAACCAGTCGTGGCGACGGTGGTGATTATGCAGTTCATTTCCAGTTGGAATGACTTTCTGCTGCCATTGGTGTTGACGTTGGCGCGTCCAGAACTGCGCACATTGTCGGTCGGGATGTACGCCTTCCGCGGTGAATATTTTACCGATTGGAGCGGCATGGCAGCAGCGGCGACGATTGCTATCATTCCGATCATCCTAGTTTTCCTGGCAATGCAGCGCTACTTCATTGAAGGCATTGCCGGTGCAGTCAAGAGCTAACTGTCGATTACGGGAACCGACGACTACGAATCAAAACGCCACCGTTGCAGTGGCGTTATTTTGATTGAAAACTAATGGTTATTCGAAATCGTCATCACCAAAGTCTTCTTCGCCCCCATCATCGAAGCCTTCATCACCAAACTCATCTTCAAAAAACTCATCATCAGTGAAACATTCATCCTCGAAGCAGTCTTCGCCAAATCCCTCATCGCCGAAACACTCATCACCGACGCAATCTTCACCAAACTCATCATCGGCAAATTCGTCAAATTCACCGTCGATAAAGTCAGGTTCCAGCGCATCCTTAACCAGCAGACCCAACTCATCGCCAAATTCTTCCTCAAAGTATTGGTCAATATATTCGTCAAGTTGGCCCTCGTCAAATTCACCGTCGAGCAGGGCGTCAAAAAAGGCGTCAAAATCCTCGTCGAATTCGTCTTCCAGCAACAGATCGAACAATGCATCATGTTCGCTGTCATTGAAAAACTCGTTGAATTCATCCAGGAATTGTGCTTCCAGGGGGGCTTCAACGTCAATGTCTTCTTCGAAAAGCTCATCATCCAGCACATAATCGAGTTCGTCCAGTTCATCCAGATCATAGGGTTCGGGCAGTTCCGGCGGACCGCTGGCATGACCATCTTCGTCCACTGGGATGCTGACCTGGGAGCCTTTGGGCACGAGGCGCGTGACACCACCAGTTGTGGTCAGGACGCGGCCATCAAGCGTGCGGGCCGACAGGCTCTGGCCGGGGACGCTTTGCAAAAAAGCGGTCGAGCCAATTTGAATATCGACTTCATTGATTAAGAAGTTGATCTCACCAACGCCGGCTGGGGTCTGAATCAGGATGCCGCTGTCCGGCGCGGTTTCGCAGGGACGATCACCCTGACCACTGGAGAAGGTGAAGGCCTGCATGGGACCATAGGGACGAGCTGCCTGTGTTTCCAGTTCGACCAGGGTGTTCTTATCACCATCGGTTGTGAGCAAATTGCCCCAGATCCAACCGACACCGCCGGGCCCACGATGGAACTGAACGCGGAACCATTCTTCGCCGACGCCATTGGTGATGCGGCCATTGGCAACCATTTCTTCACCACCAGGGACCGACCCCAAGATGGGTCCATTGCTGTTGGGGCTGAGCCGAACATTGCTGGCGGTGGTGGTCGTCATCTTCAGATTGACCAGTTCAGCAACGCCTTCGTTAGCGATTTCAACATTGCCAAACAGCAGCATGGTGACGTTTTGCGGGGCATCATCGGGCAGGCTGGCTTGCACCCGCAGCAGGGCGACACCCCATTCATCGCTGAAATAATCCAGCGTTTTCAAGCGCAAACCGGCAACATCGCTCAGGTCAACAATATCGCCCGCTTGCTCAAAGTTGAAGTCCATCGCATTGTCACTGGCATCAGCGTCAATGCTGATGTTGCCATAACACACCTGATCGCGTCCGATGGCTTCGCATACAGCCCTGACCGCATCCAGGGCACTCTGGGCCACCGCCGAACAGCCATCGCCTTCGGTTTGCAGCAATGGTTTTGCGCTGACAATTTCAACAGAAAAGACCAGCAGACCAAGCGCCAATATTAGAATTAATTTTCGCATCGTAAAGTACCTGCTCCAATAAACAATCACCAGCGATGTGACGCCGCTATAATCAGTGCCTGAAATTTTTCCGCCTTTATTGTAACCAGCCTACGAGATTTCGCAGGGATTTGCAGCCTCCGCATTGTTATCCAGATACAGGGCGCGTTCGGTCGGGTCGAGATTACGATTGGCAACCTGACAGGCACGGTTAATCCAGGTTGTGAGATTCATATCCCAGAGGTACAGATTATTATCACGACCACCGGATGCCAGCGTTTGACCATCGGGGCTGAAGGCGATGCTCCACACCCAACCATCATGACTTGTGAAGGGCTGGCCGATGGGCCGTAATGTTGTAACATCCCACAGGATGATCGTTTCATCACGACTGGCCGATGCGAGGCGGGTGCCCGCCGGGTTGAAGCTGAGGTCAAGCACCCAGTTGGTATGTTCGGTTGCCGGTGGTTGCAGCGCGGCGCCGCTGGCAACATCCCATAAGATCACGCTGCCATCCCGGCTGGCGGAGGCTAATGATTGTCCATCTGGCGCAAATTCCAGGCTAGTGATGCCATCGGTGTGCCTGGATGCAAAATCACGCACGGTTGGCTCGTCGGTCAGGGTCCAGACCTGGAGTGCGCCGATGTGATCGCCGACGGCCAATTGATTGCCGTCGGGGTTGTAGGTCACAGACCACAGCGGATTCGCTACATTGTCCGTCAACGTTGCGCTAACGGTGCCGCTGGCAAGGTCCCAGAGCAGTAATTTACCACCATCGCCAACGGTTGCTAGCTGCTGACTATCGGGGCTGAAGGCCAGCGACCAGATGACACTGAGATGTTCAGTCGCATTCAATATCTCAGCGCCGGTCAGCGCCGATTGTACGACCAGTTGACCGCTTTCCAACCCATAGGCAACGAATTCACCATCCGGGCTGATGGCGACCGCAACCACTGCACTATCGGCTGTAAATGGCGGGATAATGGGCTGTTCGGCAGGAATATCCCACAGCAGGGCTTCACCGGCAGCATTGCCCGTTAACACTTGCGTGCCGTTGGGATGATAGTCCACACTCCTGATTTCAGCAGCTTGCTGGGCCAACAGCCGATTGAGCGGTTGATCTTCATTGACATCCCAGACCAGAACATTGCCATCTTCATCGCCAGAAATCAGCCACTGGCTATCGGGGCTAAAGCTGACATCAAAGACGCTAGTGGTGTGCCCGCTTAAGGGTGGTACATTGTTCAAGCGGCGACCCGTCGTTGCATCGCGCAGGATTAAGTCGCCGTCGAGGGATGCTGAGATCAGGTGTTGTCCATCGGGGCTAAAATCAACGCTGTAGACCCAGCCTAAATGATCTGATTGGACGCGCCCAGACAGGGCACCCGTGGCGGCGTCCCACAGGCGGACCGTGCCGTCGGCGCTACTGGATGCTAACAGCGCATTGTCCGGGCTGAAATCGAGGCCCAGTACCCAGTTGCGATGATCTTCGATGACAAATTGCAAATCTAATGTGGCGACATCGAAGACGGCAATTTGTGAGTCGTAACCACCGCTGGCGAGGCGGGTACCATCGGGACTAAACGCGATCGCCGCCACCCAATCGGTATGAAAGTCGATTTCGCCACTGACTTCTTGCTCAGGGATTGACCACAGGCGAATCAGATTGTCATCATGACCGGATGCCAGGGTTGTACCATCGGGACTGAAGGTGATACTCAACGCCGCGCTTTCAAGTGAGGCTAATGGGTCGCTGGCTAATTCGCGGGACTCTACATTCCACAGCAAGATCTGCCCATCTTCGCCAGCCGATGCCAGCAGTTCACCATCCGGGCTAAAGGCCAGGTCCCAGATGCCCGCCGAATGTCCAACCAGCGGCGCACCTGCCGGGCGGTTCGTCTCGGCATCCCACAGGATAATCTGGCCGTCAGCGTCGCCAGTGGCGTAACGGGTTCCAGGGGGTGCATAGGCGACCGCGCGGACCCAGGAGTCATGGGCATAGAGAAATTGCGCCAGCTTTGGACTACTTTGTAAACTGGTGAGCAAGCTGCTGCGGGCTTCGCGGCTATCATGAATTTGCAACGCTTCGAGGCCGAGTAAGAGGGCGCGGTCCAGGCGGCTTTCATCCAATGCCAGCAAACCCTCTAAGGCGACGCGTCCCGACTCGGAAATGCGGGCCTGCAAATCGGCCCGGTCACGTTCGAACGCGGCCTGTTGCCAGAGGCCGACGGCCAGCAGTGCCAGAATGACCGTCACCACCAGCGCCACGCTCACGCCGGTCAGTAGTCGCCGCTGTTGCCGGTTGGCGCGTTGCCGACTGGCCGCCAGGTACTCGACATGCAGGGCGGCGACGGGGGGATTCTTAGTACCGGATTGGCCCAACCAGGCTTCACCATCAGCAATGGCTCGACCGGTGAGCAAAAAACTGGCATCGTGTTCCTGGCGTTCCCACTCGCGGGCACGGATCAGCAGACGGGTATGTTCACGTACGTGCTCCAGGTCCGTATCCATCGCATCCAGCAGGTTACGATAGGAGTCGGTAAACTGGTCGGGCGTCTTGAAAAACAACCAGTTATGTCGGCCAATGACAACCCAGTTGGCGCTGGCGAGTTCATGCAAATCGCGGCCCGCCAGCAAGCGCAGGGCTACTGCGTCCAATTCTTGCTGCTCCAGACTGGCCTGGGTTGCCAGCACATCGGCTTCTTCCAACACGATCGGCATGATCCGTTTTTGATGAGCGATGGCATGGGCGATTTCAAGCTGGCAGACCACTGAACTCATCGAGTCCGGGCTGAGCGCGAACACGATGGTGTTCGCTTCTTCGATGCCGGTACAGATCTCCTGCCACCAATCGGCTGTCCAGGGAATATCCTCCCAGTCGACCCACACCGAGCGATTGTCGGCCACGAGTTGGTCGTGTAATTTCTGGACAAACGCTTTGTTCCGGCGTGAATATGAGATAAAAACTTCAGCCATCATGTGCCTTCGCTAATGGTCAGCCTGGGCGAGTTTATACCCTGTTTGGCTGGTCGGTTTCAAGAATTGCTGAGAAAGGATCACGATATGACGGCGCTGGAAGGACTGCGTATCCTCGATTTTACGCGCGTGCTGGCCGGACCATTGTGTACGATGTTATTGGGTGATTATGGCGCGGATGTCATCAAAGTTGAGCAACCGGGAAGAGGTGATGATACCCGCCAGTGGGGTCCGCCCTGGGCGGGCAGTGGCGATCACCCTCTGAGCGCTTATTTTCTCAGTGTAAACCGCAACAAGCGCAGCCTGACACTCAACTTGAATACACCCGAAGGTCAAGCACTGGCCCGACGGTTGGCATTCCGTAGCGATGTGGTGATTGAGAATTTTAAGGTCGGGCAGATGCGGTCATTTGGCCTGGATTATGACAGTCTGCGGGCCGAACATCCGGGATTAGTATATTGCAGCATCACCGGCTATGGACAGCACGGTCCTTATGCGCACCACCCCGGCTATGATTTTGTGGTACAGGGGCAGAGCGGGCTGATGTCGATTACAGGACCGGCGAACGGTCAACCCTATAAAGTCGGCGTGGCGATTGCCGATGTGGTGACAGGCCTCACAGCAGCAAATGCGATTCAGGCGGCGCTTCATCACCGGCAGCAGACTGGTCAGGGCCAGGCGATTGATCTGGCGCTACTGGATGCGACCATAGCGGCGCTGGTGAATGTTGTGAGTAGCTTCCTGGTTGATAGTAACGCTCCGCAACGTTATGGCAACGCTCATGCCAGTATTGTGCCGTATGAATTGTTCGACGCGGCGGATAAGCCCTTTGTCCTGGCGGTGGGAAACGACGGTCAATTTCAGCGTTTATGTGATGTCATTGACCAGCCGCAGCTAGCCACCGATACTCGATTTGCGACCAATCCAGCGCGGGTGCAGCAGCGTGATGAACTGCTGGATCTATTGCGGCCCCGCTTCGCGGAAGAATCCGCCCAGTTCTGGATTGAGGCGTTGCTGGCAGCGGGCATCCCTGCCGGACCGCTCAATACGATACCGGAGATGATCGCGGACCCCCAGGTGGCGGCACGCGGGTTGGTGCGATCCGTGCCATTGGCCGATGGCACACTGGTTGATTTGCTGGGGCCAGTCGCCCGGCTATCCGAAACGCCAGCAACTATTCGTTTATCGCCACCAGCATTGGGGCAGGATACGAACGATATTTTGCGCGATATGCTGAAGCTGGACGCGGCAACCCTGGCCGATTATCGGGCACGCGGGATCGTTTAAGGGCATTGCGCGACACGCGGATGAAGAAATGAGCAATCCCGTCAATTAATCCCTGTGTGAGCAAGATGGCGAGGAGAACCTGGAGTAGACGTTTACGAATTTTCCATTGTTTCTCTTGTATGCTAAATATTTGAGCTTATTCTAAGCACGATTCCAAAGTGAGAGCAAGGAATATTCGATGCATCGATAAAAATGACAGAGTTGCGGGAATACTCAACATCTTCGATACTGGAATGGGATCGCAGTACATTGGAGCACTGAATTTAATGGCAGAAACTTATGTCGTTACCGGTGGGGCGGGTTTTATTGGCTCACATATTGTTGAACGGCTGTTGCAAGACGGCCAAACGGTGCGGATTGTGGATAACTTTCTGACTGGCAAACGCGAGAACATCCAACACCTGCTGGCTGCTGACGCGTATACTGACACCCTCAGCCTGCATGAAGTGAGCATTACCGATCAGGATGCACTATCCACCATTTTTGAAGGCGCAGATTACGTCATTCACCAGGCAGCGCTGCCATCGGTGCCGCGCAGTGTGGCCGACCCGCTGGAAACCCATCAGCATTGCGTCACCGGCACACTAAATGTCCTTAATACCGCCCGCCAAACCGGCATCAAGCGGGTGGTGTATGCGTCGTCCTCATCACTTTACGGGGATCGCGACGAAGCGCTCAAGAGTGAAGATCTGGCACCCCAGCCCAAATCACCTTATGGCGCGGCGAAGCTGGCGGCGGAGTATTACTGCCGGGTTTTTACCGCAACCTATGGCCTCGAAACCGTAGCGCTACGGTATTTCAACGTCTTTGGCCCCCGGCAGGACCCCGGTTCGGAGTATTCGGCGGTGATCCCGAAATTTATCGCCCGAATGCTGGATGGCAACTCGCCAGTCATTTATGGCGATGGCACCCAATCGCGCGATTTTACCTATATCGACAACGTGGTGTACGGCAATTTGCTGGCAGCAAAGGTCCCCGGAATCGGCGGTGAGGCGATGAATCTCGCAACCGGGGGCTGCATCACGTTGCTGGAACTGGTGGACAAGCTCAACGCACTGCTCGATACGGATTTTGCGCCAACGCTGGCCGCCGAACGTTCGGGTGACATCAAACATTCTCAGGCCAGCATCGACTATGCGCGGCAGCTAATGGATTATGAACCGCCGGTCGATTTTGACACCGGGCTGGCGCGAACCGTTGCCTGGTTTCGGCAACAGCCCAGTCTACAGTCTGCCTGACAATAGGTGTAAACTGTAGGCCGATTCGTCAATTTGAAGTATCAAACAGGCAGGAAATAACCCTATGACTGGAAAAGAACAACTCCTGGCGCGGTTGCATTCAAATGAAGCAATCGTTGGGATCGTGGGTTTAGGCTATGTCGGATTGCCGCTGGCCGTTGAGTTCGCGGAAGCTGGATTCCAGGTTATTGGACTGGATGTCAGCACCAGCAAAGTTGAGCAATTAAACAGCGGCAGCAGTTATATCCCGGATATTGCAACCGAACGCGTGCAACCGCTGGTGACAGATGGACGGCTACGTGGGACGACGAGTTATGATGATCTGCGGACTGCCGATGCGATTAGTATCTGTGTGCCGACGCCGTTGCGTAAGACCAAAGACCCGGACATGTCCTATGTGATTCAGGCGGTGGACGCGATTGCCGAGATCAGCCACAGTGGGTTGCTGGTCGTGCTGGAAAGTACGACGTATCCCGGTACGACGGAAGAACTCATCGTCCCACGTTTGATTCAGAATGGGTATCAACTGGGCGCAGACATCTTCGTCGCGTTTTCGCCGGAACGCATTGACCCCGGTAATCAGCACTTCGGCGTGCGCAATACCCCCAAAGTCGTCGGCGGGGTAACGCCAAATTGTAATGAGGTCGTCACCGCGTTGTATGAAGCGGCGATTGACGAGATTGTGCCGGTGTCGTCGCCGACTGTTGCCGAGATGGTCAAGCTGCTGGAAAACACGTTTCGCGCCGTCAACATCGGGCTGGTCAACGAGATTGCGCTGATGTGTGACAAACTCGATATGAATGTGTGGGAAGTGATTGACGCCGCCGCGACCAAGCCCTATGGTTTTATGCCATTTTATCCGGGGCCGGGTCTGGGCGGTCATTGCATTCCAGTTGACCCGCACTATCTAAGCTGGAAACTCAAGACGCTGAATTATACGGCGCGGTTTATCGAGCTTGCCAGCGAGGTCAACACTTCCATGCCGTTGTATGTGCTGGATAAGATCGGTGACGCGCTCAATGACGCCGGTAAGCCCATTCGCGGGTCGCGGATTGTGGTGCTGGGCGTGGCGTTCAAACGCGATGTTGATGATGTACGCGAAAGCCCGGCGCTGGATGTCATCGGCTTGTTGTGCGAAAAAGGTGGCGATGTCGTCTATCATGACCCGTATGTGCCCCGGCTCCGCTTACATAACGGCGCAACGATGGCCGGTGTGGGCTTTTCCGCTGATCTGTTGCGGGATGCCGATTGTGTGGTGATTATCACCGACCATCGCGCGCTAGACTGGCAGGCGGTGGCGGACCACAGCCGGTTAATCGTGGATACGCGCAATGCCCTCGGCAAACTGGACAGCGCGGCACAAGTCGTTACGCTATGACGCTGCCAGCACCAATTGCGGCACTTCGTCATAAGTTGATCGTCTCGGTGCAGGCCGATGCGGGTAATCCGATGGATGATCCGGCGATTCTGGCGGCGATGGCGCAGACGGTGGCACAGAGTGGGGCGGCGGCGATTCGAGCGGGCGGGCCAGATAATATTCGGGCGATGCGGGCCGTGGTGGACCTGCCGCTGATTGGCCTGTGGAAGGTCGATTATCCCGATTCGCCGGTGTATATCACGCCGACAATGACCGAAGCGCGGCAGATCGTGGATACGGGCGTCGATGTGCTGGCGGTGGATGCCACCCAGCAACCGCGTCCCAATGGTGAAACCCTGGCGGATTATTTCAAGGCGCTCAAAAGCGAATTCGACGTGCCGATCATGGCCGATGTCTCCACGCTGGAAGAAGGTCTGCGGGCGGCGGACCTGGGCGCGGACCTGGTGGCGACGACGCTGGCCGGTTACACGCCCTACAGCCAGAAAAGCGATGGGCCGGATTTCCAACTGCTATCCGACCTGGAATATCGGCTGGATGTACCGGTGATTTTGGAAGGCGGGGTGCGCACGCCGGATGATGTTCGGCAGGGGCTGCGTCACGGGGCGTTCGCGGTCGTGGTCGGGTCAATGATTACGCGGCCCGGTGTAATTACGGCCTATTTCGCGCAAGGGTTGGACCCCACCCCAGACCCCTCCATGCCGCAATGAGGAGGGGCTTTCGAGTTTGTCATCTACAGTGAGCGATTTTCCAGTGAGTAGGCTTTGTTGCCGCCCGCGCCGAGTGCCCAGGTGCCCCGGAAAAGGGTCTGCCGTTTGGCGGGCATTTGCTCGATGATTTCGTGATCGAGATTGAGCCGGTGCCACTGTGCCCAGATGGAGTTATAGCAGTTAAAGATGGCGCAGCGTGGATTATCCGGGTTGGTCCAGTCGTTGGCGGCGTGAATCAGGCTTTCGGTGAAGATGACGACGGAGCCAGCGGGACAGCTATAATCGTCCATAGCGGCGCGGATGCTGTCTTCAAACGGCGATTCGCTCACATTCGGGCGATAGGGGTCGGGTCCGCCGTAATTGAAGTGGGCTTTGTGCGATCCGCTGAGGAAGGTGGTGCCACCTTGCCCTGCTTTAACTTCTTCCAGTTCCCAGACGACGCGTGTCAGCCCGGCGAAGATCTTACCACCGGCGACCTGGTAGCGCATGGCGTTGGCTTGCTGGGGCGGACGCACCACATGCGGCATCCCACCGTCAGTACGTTCCATCTTGCTCCAACCGGGCGGGCGCACCGTCGTGAACGAACTCTCACAGCGGAAACTATAATGATCGTCGGCGACGAACGGAGCCTCCGATAAAATCTCGGTCAAGATGCCGACAATTGCGGGATGATCCAGCAGTTTTTGGAGTTTGCCTTCGAAATTGTTCTTGGCCCCGGCGTAGACTTCTTCGCGCATCACGGCGGCTTCATCGGGTGTGAGGACGGCGGGCAGCAGCAGCCAGCCCCGTAGATCAAAGAAAAATTTTTGTTCGTCGGTCATGGGGATGACCGCGCTGGTGGTGCCGTTGGCAGTAGACATGTCTTCTCCAAAAAATAATCGTTTGACTTTGCTAAATTGTATGCGCTCAAGGTGTTTTCGCCAATGGGATTGGATCGAACCAAGACTTTGTTTAGAAGCCAAATATTGGATTTCAATGCAAAGACGCAGAGGCGCAAGGAAGGGGAGGTGGGAAATTTAGTGGCGATGGTAATCATCTTTCACCCGCGCTATAGTTGCCGTGTTCAGGAGATGAAGCTATGTTGAAAGAAAAGATTGCGACTCGAATTCCCGCGCTGTGTACCGTGCGGCGGCGTTTACCTGCCGGGGAATCGGTGCCGATTGTGGATACGCTGCGCAGCGAATGGGAACGGCTGCAACTGGCGGAGCAGGTGCGGGACAAACGGATTGCGATTGGGGTTGGCAGTCGCGGGGTGGCGGAGATCGTCACGATTGCGCGGATGTTGGCGGCGTTGGTTAACGAGAGCGGCGGCGAGCCGTTTGTGGTCCCGGCGATGGGCAGTCACGGTGGCGCGACTCCGACAGGGCAGTTGGCGGTGCTGGCCGGTTTGGGCGTAACGGAGAGCAGCGTCGGCTGTCCGTTGCGGGCCACCATGGAGACGGTCGTGCTGGGTGAAACTGTCGAGGGGTACCCGCTGCACATGGACCGCAACGTGGCGGAAGCCGATGGGCTGATAATCGCTAATCGGGTCAAGATTCACACCGATTTTCACGGCCCGCACGAAAGCGGCCTGTTGAAGATGCTGGCGATTGGGCTGGGCAAGGAGAACGGCGCGGCCTGGATTCATCGGCAGGGGGTGCATGGTCTGCGCGACATCATGCCGGTGATCGCAAAGGCGCTGCTGGAAAAGGTGAACGTGATCGCGGGCGTGGCGACGGTCGAAGATGGCTATCATCGCCCGGTCGAATTGCAGGTCTTAACACCGGTTCGTATGGTCACCGGTGAACAAGCATTGCTGGAACGCTCACGTGAATTGATGCCGCGTTTGCCCGCTGACGAGATCGACGTGCTGATCATCGACAAGATGGGCAAGGACATCAGCGGTGCAGGGATGGATACGAATATCATTGGGCGCTGGTTTATTGCCGGGGAACCAGAACCGGAAAAGCCACGTGTCAAGGCGCTGGTGGTGCTGGATTTGACAGATGCCTCGCATGGCAACGCGACGGGCGCAGGGCTGGCCGATTTCATGACGCAGCGCTTGCTGGACAAAATCGACTTTCCGCTGACGGTGAAGAACATCTACACGAGTGGCTTTTTGCAACGGGGACGTCTGCCGCTGGTGTATGCGACCGATGAAGAAGCGATTGATATGGCGCTGAACCATGTTTTCCGCGCTAATCCACAGGACCGGCACACGGCGCGGGTGATGCGCATTGCCAGCACGCTCGATCTGGAAAGGGTGCAGGTGACCGAAAATCTGCTGGATGAAGTGCGGAGCGACCCGGGCTTTGTCGATGCGAGTGGGCCAGAGGTGCTGGACTTTCATGATGGGAAGTTGTGGGCTTAACGGATTACGTCTATTATAACCAGTAGCGTAACCAATTGTGAGGATCAGGGCTGTGTTCGTACCGTTGCGTCGAAAATCATCTAAGGTAACACAAAAGAATGGTAGTCAGCAGCCCGAAGGCACGACCCACATGCCGGGCGCGACTACCTTTCCGGTCTGGGCGGCAGAACTCGAATCACACGCTATCCCCGCAGAGTTGCTGCAGACCCGGCGCGTTGTGAGCCAGCCGGGTGACGTTCATGAACGCGAAGCTGATCGCCTGGCTGCTGGTGTTCGCAACGTGTCCGCGTCCCGTGCTCAGCGGCAGTGTGCCTGTGGTGGCATCGCCAGCGCGGATGGTGAATGTGCCGCCTGCAAAGCCAGTCGCGTCGCTTCACGTCCAACCATCGATACAGAAAAAACCATCAAGCGCCGTGAAACGGGTTCAACGCCGGTTTTGGCGCAGTTGCCCACCTCGGTGCAGCAGACAATCAATTCATCAGGCCAACCCCTTGATGGTCGCACACGCGAATTTATGGAGGCGTACTTCGGTCACGATTTCGGCGCTGTTCGCCTTCATACTGATGGGCAGGCGACTCGGTCCGCTACTGATGTCAGTGCACAAGCCTACACTGTAGGCCAGGATGTGGTATTTGGAGCCGGGCAGTATGCGCCGGATAGCATTGACGGTCGGCAATTGCTGGCGCATGAATTGGTGCACACGGTTCAAAACCGGGGTAACGGTGGTGCGCCGGACATCCAACGGAAGCCAGCGAACAACAGCCAGGAGGCCCGGCAATATGTTGAAGGTGTGATGTGGTCCATGTCAGAGAGCATCCGGCAATACCGGCGCGACGACCACATCAAGCACCCGGAACGACACCCGAATACGCTGCGACAGGATCTGGAAGTCATGCGCAGGTGGTTTGTTGAGGCGCGGAATCGAGCACTCAAAGAATTGAGCGACGATTCTGCCTTGCAGAAACGGCTGATTCGGGTTTATAGAATCTATGTGTATACAGCTATTGAAGCGTTTGAACGTAAGCTAAAGACACCTTCCTGGAAGTTGTACCAAGAGCACAAAGACGCGATTCACGAATTGGCGGGTCCACCACCGTCTGGCAAATCGAAGCAATCAGAAACCAATCTCGATCAAATGGATCAGCTGGTCCTCCCTAAACTACGGGAAGCTCGCTGCGGTATGATCAATCATAATGTGGAGTACTGTGGCAATGTGATCGCAACACCTGATGGATTTCGCATTACCGGGCCGCTCACGACCAACAATTTTGCCGAATGTGGAGAAACGATCACACTGGGACCGGATGAAAAGTATGTGGCTTACTATCATTCGCACCCGCGGGATCCCAACGTCGCTTTTCCACCCGCGGATCCCAATCTGAAACTCTCTGAATTTGATAAAGATCGGGCTGATTCGCAAAAAATCATCTATTACCTGGTGAATTGGAACAATGAGGTTCTCAAATACTATCCGAAGACCAACGAGGAAGCGATCCACGGCATCACGCGGAAGATCCACACATTTAAAGACCTGAACTGTGCGCCGTGATATTACGGAGCATATGAAGACAAAGATCAATATTCCGTATTTACCTCCAAGATGAAGATATACTCAGTTCCCATTGCTGAGCATCTGATTGAGAGGACTTATTGATGTTCGTTTTTATGCGGTCGGCCAGCGTTAACCAGGGCAAAAACCCGGAGACGACGGCCTGGGCCACCGAGTTATGCCGATTCGTCAACACGCATTATCCCGGCCACAACATGCGCGTTCATGCCGAATGGCTCAGCGCGGTGAACCGCATCCATTGGCTGATGGAGTTCGAAGATCTGGCCGAGGTGGAGCAGGTGTTTAATACGCTGCATGAAGACGAGCGCTATATGGACTTTCACAAACGGGCGGCTGAGCAGGGGTTGCTGGTTTCTGGCTCGATTCAGGACAAGGTGATGAAGCATCTGGGCTGAGATTGGCGAGAGATCAGCAATGACTCCTGTTGAGGAGATCAAGCTCTTACTCAAACGGCTTGGTTGTATCGCACTGACTGTAGTCGTAGCATTCGGTTGTCTTGTATGCTGTTTCTTATGGAGTTTTCTGGAAATTGGCAAGTATATCGACGGTGATCTTGCTCGAAACCAGGCAGAAAGCATCCGTAACTGGCAACTCCCGCAAGATACTCAACTGCTTAACTTGTATATTTTTGAAGATCATCCGCTCCGAACACACCCAGAAGATTGCTATATTTCTACCAATCTCATTCTGGAATCAGCATTATCAGCCGATGAGATTATGGCCCATTATGAACAGTTCAGCGGTTGGAGTTTCAACATAAGGCGTGAAATCGAACAACTGGATAATTCATCTGTTGGTGGTTCTCAGTTCAAAGTGACTTTTGGGGTCGTCGGTGATTACAATTGTTGACTGTAACTCTTTATTTTTCGCACGATGCCAATTGCGCATGGCAGTTTCCTCATAGATGGTATACTCACGCCACATTTGAATAAACACCTTTTGAGAGGACAACCTATGTCAACTTATCCCGATGGCGTGGAGATTACTGGCCCGGTCACACCGGAATTTGCGGAGATATTGACGCCGGAAGCCGTGGCGTTTCTGGCGAAACTGGCGCGGACCTTCACTGGACGGCGCGATGAATTGCTGGCGAAACGCGCGGAACGGCAGGCCCAGATTAACGCCGGAGCATCGCTCGATTTTCTGCCGGAAACCCAGCCTATCCGGGACGCGGAGTGGCAGGTCGCCCCCATTCCGGCTGATTTGCAGGACCGCCGCACCGAGATCACCGGGCCGACCGACCGCAAGATGGTCATCAATGCGCTCAACAGCGGGGCGAAGATGTTCATGGCCGATTTTGAGGATGCCAATTCGCCCACGTGGTTCAATATGGTTGATGGACAGATCAACCTGCGGGATGCGAACCGCCGAACGATAACGTTCACCAACCCTGATGGCCGTTTTTACGAACTCAACGAACAGACGGCGGTGCTGCTGGTGCGTCCGCGCGGCTGGCATCTGCATGAGAAACATTTCATCGTCGATGGCACGCCGATTCCGGGCGGGTTGTTCGACTTTGGGCTGTACTTCTTCCATAATGCGCAAGAATTATTGAAGCGGGGCAGCGGACCCTATTTCTACCTGCCCAAGCTGGAAAGTCACCTCGAAGCGCGGTTGTGGAATGATGTGTTTAACCTGGCGCAGGATGAATTGGGCATACCGCGTGGCTCGATTCGGGCGACGGTGCTGATCGAGACGATCAAGGCGACGTTCGAAACCGAGGAAATTCTCTATGAACTGCGTGACCATTCCGCCGGGCTGAACTGTGGACGCTGGGATTATATCTTCAGCTACATCAAGACGTTTGCCAACCGGTCCGATTTCATCCTGCCTGATCGTGCCCAGGTAACGATGACGGTGCCGTTTATGCGCAATTACACGCTCAACGTGATTAAGGTCTGCCACAAGCGTGGCATTCATGCGATGGGTGGCATGGCGGCCCAGATTCCGATTCGGAGCGATCCCGAAGCAAATGAACGGGCGCTGGAAAAAGTGCGGCAGGATAAGCTGCGCGAGGCCCAGGAAGGCCATGATGGCACGTGGGTGGCGCATCCGGGGTTGATCGCGGCGGCAACCGAAGTGTTCGATGAATTTATGCCTGAACCCAACCAGATCAGCAAGCAACGGCCTGATGTGAATGTCTCAGCAGCCGACTTGCTCACACCGAGCGCGGGCACCATCACCGAAGATGGCGTGCGGCTGAACCTGAAAGTCGGCATTCAGTATCTGGAAGCGTGGCTGGGGAGCAATGGCTGTGTGCCGCTGTATTATCTGATGGAAGACGCGGCAACGGCAGAAATCAGCCGGGCACAGGTGTGGCAGTGGCTGCATCACAACGTCAATCTGGCTGATGGTCGTCCGCTGACGGTGGACCTATACGGTCAGTTGCTGGCGGAAGAGATGGATACGATCAAGCAGGAAGTCGGTGACGCCCGTTTTGAGGGCGGACATTTCGAGCGGGCACGCGACCTGTTTGACGAGATGATTCGCGCTGATGAGATGGCGGAGTTTCTGACCATCCCGGCGTATGAATATCTCGACTAAGTGGCAACTTCTCACGCCCGCGAAAACATCCCTCTCCAAGAACATACAATTGGAGAGGGCAATTATGATAGATACCATGCGCTGAATATGAAGTTACTCAGATTTCCGTAGAGCAGTTTTATAGGTACGCTCCGTGCGAATCAAGTAGAACATCATAATATGGGTAACAATCAGCAAGGGTACATAGAAAGTAATTATGTACCAGTTTACGCCCGACAAGTATTGGTACAGATTGTTCTGAATTGCAACCATCAGGGCATTAACAATATCGAGCATCCCAATGATGTTGAACGCCAGCGCAAACCAAACCGCACCAGTAACATTGCGCCACAGCAAAAGCACAGAGATGAGCGCCAGAATTCCGGACAACAAATCACCATAGGCAATCGTGGCTGCGGCTGCTGTCGGTATATCGGTTGACACATGCCCCGGCACAAACAAGGTAAGCGGCGCATATCGGAAGGTATGCACTAACAGCAGTGGCATTAAGCTATTCGTGAGTGTCAGATCTGACAAGCCAGGTAGCACATACCGCACTGCAATCAGCGCAAATACGATCAAGCTGAGTGTTGCTTGAATACTGAGTACAACAAACGGGTCCATCCCCATTTTCTCCTTAAGCCATTATTTTGCCGGTTTTGTGAGTGCTACTCATAGGACTTCATGGCTCAATTGCTTTCCCTGAACCACGCGCGGATGGCATCCCAAGAGGAAAAATATTGGGTTGGATAATTGGCTGGTCCCGTGTCAGCCGCTGGCATTGTGGACGTGGTTTCGGTCGTATGTGGAACAAGGAAAGCAAATTTCTCGGTTCCAGCCTGATTGTATAGTGGGATCACATGTTGGTCGCGCCAGTCGCCAACGGTTTCTGGAGTGGGTTGACCATGAAAGTTACGTCCATCAACAACCAGAAAGCGTATTTTCTGGTCAATAGCATGTTGACCTAACAATTTTAACCAGCGCCTGAAATCGGCATCACTGATATGTTCAGTCGCGGCTGACCAACGCAATTCGAGAATATCTTCGTCAGCGTAATAGTAGATACTGCCAAATTCATCTTGATACAACTCAACGGACATCAAATAGCCTCCAATCATCTATCGACAAATCCACATAATTGGACTTATGAAATTACGCCTATACAGCTAATTCTTTAGACGTAGACGATCACCAAAATGATCGAAGCGACTGGTTTAGTCCGTATCGTCGATGACTTTGCGCACGCGTTGCATAATAAAATCGTGTAAGTCAGCGCCGCTGGCGTTGAGCGGGTCAATGCCTTGCACAAGCTTGGTGCGGAGTTTAAACAAGTCTGACTGATTGGAGTCGGCAGCAGCGCGAGGTAGCTCTAGTTTCATGATTTCGGTTTGGGTATCCTGCTTCGGGTTAAACAATCCATTCAATTCACTGCATTGATAGCACACACCATCTTTGCTCACGAGCGAGCATCTTGCATCGAAAATGTCTGTCATGGTGGAACGGGCGTTATGTAGCAAATGTTTCGTTACGCCCAGCGTTCGGTTGATAATGACTGCCACTTCTCTTACTTTGAAGCCATAGACATCTTTAAGTAGTAAGCTCACCTGCTGTTCGATGGGTAACGTCTTGCTAATGCAGGTAAAACAAAAATCAATGTGTTCGCGGATTTCGTAATTGCCCTGTGGTGAGTTCGTGTTTATTGCCTGATACGTGGCGACAACCTCTGGGGAATTATTGGAAAGCGTCCTTGATTGATCCTGCGCATCAGCCGCCCAGCGTTTGCGTTGCCGTAGTCGGTCCAGGCTTAAATTAGTTGCTATCGAAAATACCCAGGTTTTCAAGCTGGAAGCGCTATTAAATGTTGCGATCTTATCGAATGCCCTGATGAATGTATCATGCGCCAGGTCCTCGACATCCTGGCGATCCGTGAGCAAGCGATACAGATAAGATTTAAGCTGGCCTTGAAACTGAGAAAATAATTGATGAAACGCATCAATATCGCCATTTTGCGCCTGGGTTATGAGGGACTGCTGATCTTCCATAAGCCGTTTCATGATAATACCCTCCTCAGTGACAATATAATTATTTTAACGCACTGAGTTTAAGATTTATACTTTGGAATAGACGAGTCAAAATGCTGAGTAGGGTCAGTGACCGGCGCAGGAGTCACTGATGTTGTCTCCCCTACGCCGATATTCAATGTTAACAGCAGATTGAGGTTAACTCTGGAAGCGGAAAGGCACAAAGAGGTCGAGGATAAAATTAGCACTGTGGTTGGGATAGCGTTCACGCATTGTGGCGATGGCCTGGTCAGGTGTTTCGGCGCTGGCGATAATCTCGTCCTGGGTGTTCAGGTAATCAATAACGGCGTCGATTTCACCAAAGGTCGTTGGCACGCCATGCCCGGCTAATAATGTGTCGTAGCCTTCAGCCTGGAAGCGTCGCAGGTCGTTCAACACTTCAATCCAATGCGGGCGGTTGCCCAGTGGATACATATGTGTATTGCTGAACAACATGTCCTGAAGCACAATCACCCCGGCGTCAGGAATCCGCAAGATAATCTGTTCTGGCGCTTCGGCATCCAAAATGACATCAAATTCGAAATTGACGCCATCAATAGTGTCGGAGCCAGCTTCAACGCCAACTTCAGGGAGCCGTAACGATTCTGGGACCTGATCTGCTGGCAGCAACGACGCGAGTTGCGTGGTGCCAGTGGTGTCGATATATTCGCTGATACCAGCAGCAACGCCTGTGGTGGAGATCAGCGGCGCATCAAAATTTTCAGCCCCGACCCAGTGATCAGGATGCTGATGGCTGACATAGATGCGCTCCAGTGGCTTTCCCAGGCTTTCGATATAGGCATTGGCTTCAAACGCTGCTCCCCGTAACAATTGCGCATCAACCATGACGAGTTGATTCCCTGTTTCAATGATATGCGACGTCACGCGGGTGCCTAATTCGGGTGCAACATAGGTGTGGATGTTGACGGGGCCGGCTTTGGTGATGACAACTTTTCCTGATAATCCGCTTGCCTGAGCTAGAACGATCGTATTGGAAAATGCTGAAAATAGGGGCGATCCCAGCGCAACCCCGCTGGTAATCCCGGCCAATCTTAAGAAATCCCGCCGATTGAACTGCGACATCATGAACGTCTCCTTGAGGCACTAAACTTCGGATGATACGATGCTAGTGGTACAGTATCAGTACTGCAATACGTACCCAAAGGTAATATAGGCACCCTGGAGTAACTATGGAAACCGATAACCAACCGACGGTGGATTTCACCGAGATTCCACCGGATGTCCTGAATCCGAATTGTCCATCACGACAAATTATCAAATTGCTGGCGGATAAATGGGTAGTGCTCGTCATTTATGCGTTGCAACATGAGAAGAAACGCACCAGTCAGATCAAATACCTGTTAGGCGATGTTTCGCAAAAGATGCTGACTCAGACGCTACGCAAACTCGAAAAATATCGCCTGGTCGAGCGCACTGTGTACGAGCAAGTGCCACCAAAAGTAGAGTATGAACTGACCGAACTAGGCTACACGTTGGTGGAACCAGTCGCTCTAATCTGTGAATGGGCCAAAGACAATTTCGTGGAAGTTCTGGGTTCCGATCCGCGAAAAACCGCAAACCAACACGCCAACGATTAATGATCTTACTTGGGTAAAGTAAGGATCACTTCCTCGATTTCAGCCTGGCGGGCGTGGGCATAGCCGGTGTCGGTGCCAGTGATGGTGAAGCCGCATTTTTCGAGTACGCGAATGGATGCCAGATTGTCGCTGGCGGCACGAGCATAGAGGGGGCGGATGGTCACTTGCTCAAGGAACAGGCGCAAGGCGCGGGTGGCGATGCCCTGGCCCCAGAACGACTTGCCAATCCAGTAGCCGATAGAAGGTTGTCCAAACAGTGCAAACTGCTCGATGTGGCCCGCAACCTGTTCATTGTAAAGCACGGTCTGGATGGTGACGTTCTCCGACGCCAGTAGTCCATCCCAATGTTCATCGAAAGCCGCCCGATTGGTGGGGTCTTCAGCGGTAAACGCCGCCATATGATTCGCGTCCGGGTCAAGCTGCTGCTCAAAGAAGATGGGCAGGTCGGCGCGGCGGACAGCCCGGAGGCGAACGATGCCACTCATTTACCAGGGACCGTCCAGCGGCGCGCCGATACGGTTGTGTTGATAAATTGATTTGAGGCGCTCTGGCAGGTTATCGAACGTGGCCTGCGGGATGCCGATGCGCTTCGGCCAGGTGGTCAGCCAGGGGCGCGTATACACGATGGCGATGTTGGGACGCGGTTTGTCCGAGCGGTTGGGTGTCCCACGATGCCACATGCGGCCATCCCGAATCATGATTGATCCAGCGGGCATCGTCCCTGATTGACGCGTTAACGTTTCGGCGACGGCTGCCATTTCATCGCGGGGCACGTTCAGCAAGTGTGATCCACCGGGCCACATGTCCATCGGCCCATTATCCAACGTCGTGTCCACCAGTGGGATATTCAGCACCATCATGTACGGCGGCACGACAATCGGAAACTCCGGGTAGAGATTGAACGTATCCGAATGGACCGGCTGATAATCTGAGCCGGGGGCAGCGGTGTTGGAGGCGAAATAATGGCACACGAGATCGGGTCCCAGCAGCGCTTCGAACACCGGCAGCGCCAACGGGTTGTTGATGATGCGCTCGTCAATGTAGGGTGGGCGAAAGGGCAAGTAGATACGGAAATGATTCTTGCCAAAGGTCTTCTCCGGTGGCGTTTGCAGCGCTTCTGCATACAGTGCCAGGTAATCGGCTCGCAGTTCGGCGACGAACTCAGCAGATAGGACGGATTCAAAAATGACGTAGCCGTTGACCTTGACCTGCTGAACCGCGGTTTGCAGGGTTGCGGGAACAAGCTCATTGTTATGGATTTCGCCGCGCGTCAGATTAATCATGTGTGGTGACAAACGCTCACTCCTTGTTTAGGTAGCCTGTAGCTCATTAACGACTTCATCCAGGTTTAACTCAGCACCGCGTATCCACAATTGACGGAATTCATCCGGTCCCAGCTCGGTTTCCAGGTCAGCCCGCAGCCGGTCCAACAGCGGCCACTGCTCCATCCAACCGGGCGTGCTGGCAGGATGCGTAAACGCCAGCGCCAGCAATTCGGTGGCGCGTTCGGGTTCCGCTTCATAAGCCAGGATTATCGCCATGACGGGTAGCACGATCGTTGTAAAGGCTGGGATACGCAAGCTCTGCGCCTGCGCCAGGGCACTCTGTACATTTGGGCGGGCGTTAGCATAATCTTCCAGGCCACAATGGCCTACCGCCTGAGCCAGATGATAGAACACCAGCGTAATTGGATTGTTGAGTTGCGCTGGACTACAGGCGTCGGCCAACTGTACACAGCGCGTATAATCTTCATCAATCCCGGCGAGTACAGCCATGATCGCCAGGCTGAAGGCCTTGTCCGGCGTTTCCGGGCTATCCAGCACGGTAGACAGGGTGGCCTGTGCCAGATCTTCGACGCGCTCAAAATTGCCTTTGACCAGCGCTGACCAACCGACCAGGATTTTGCTGCGGGTGCTGCGGGCACGGCCATCATTTTGTTCCAGTTTCATTTCAGCATAGCGGCGCAGCATATCATGGAATTCGTAGAGGCCGCTGGCGGTCTGATGAATAAGTGATTTGTCAACCAGGCTGGAAAGCGTGAGCAGCGACGCATTGGCAACCTGTTCGGCGGCGGCCAGGCCGAAGCCTCCGCGAAAGATCGAGAGCCGGCGGAAGGTCGTTTTCTCTTCGTCATCCAACAAGTTCCAGGCATAATCGAAAATGGCACGGATGCTGCGGTGCCGATCTTCAACGTCGGGCTGATTGGTCGCCAGAAAGTCGATATTTTGCTTGATCTGCCGGGCGACGTCCTCACAGGCCAGCGTTTTGAGCCAGGCCGTTGCCAGTTCAATTGCCAACGGTAAGCCGCGCACCAACTGGCAGATTTCGATAATACAATCATGGTGGTCTTCAGGGACAAAATCCTGACGAACCCGGCGCACCCGGTCCACGAACAGTTGATAAGCACCGGATGTGGTGGGGGCCTGGTCGGAAACGTCATCGGGGACGGTCATGCCGTCAAGCTGACGCACCCACTCGCCGTGTAGATTCAGGGACACTTGCGACGTCACCAGCGCTTTGACATCGGGCGAATTTTCGAGGATGCGCACCACCAGATCAGCACTATCCAACAATTGCTCAAAGCCATCCATCACGAGCAAGAGTTTCAGGCCTTGTAGGTGGGTAAGGAGTTCGTCTTCGGTCTCGATGTGCCGGTTCATGGCAAGGCCGATCGCCGCGACGACATCCTCAACGTTGTGCAATCGCTGTAGCGGCACAAAGTAAACGCCGTTGGTGAAATCAGCGGTCAGCATCTGCGCGATCTCGACGGCGAGGCGGCTTTTACCCACACCACCGGGGCCAACCAGCGTGACCAAACGGGTATGCGGTTCGCGCAGCAAGGTCGTTAAATCACCGATTTCATCGGCACGACCAACAAAAGTCGTCGTGGGCAGGGGCAGGTTACTCAGCGGCGGCAGGTACATTTCCTGCGTGGTCGTAATATCGGGGCTATCCAACAGACCCAGTTCACGGGCACGCATACTGGCCTGGGTGCGGCTGTGGACGCCCATTTTGCTGTAAATCTGTTTGGTGTACCAGCGCACCGTTTCGACTCCAATAATGAGTCGTTCGGCGATTTCACGATTGGAAAGCCCCTCGGCCATCCCGCGTAAAACATCAATTTCGCGGTCGGTCAAGGGGTCCAACAAAATGGGTCGGGTTGAGTCACTCATAATTCTGCCTGCTGCATGATTGCTTCCATTAGTTTAGCGTCTGACCATAAGCAAAACAAATCAGGTCATCAAGTCTATGTGAGATTGGTAGGAATGTCTCCCCCCACCAGATCCCCCCAAATGCGGGGTGACACCCACCCGGCACAGCGGTTATGGTATCAGGGTCAATGACATCATCACCAACCACCTCCCTTTATTGCCGATCCCGCCTCGTGGGGGTCGGCAATTTCTTTTCAATGGAAATCCCATACAATTGTATCGCTGTCGTTCAAGTTGGATTCTGGGTTAGAAGCCGCGTATTCGAGGTTGGCTAAAACACAAGTTATAATTTGGTCATGCGAGAAAAGAGATCAAGTATGACACCGGCCAACGTACCCCAGTCGCTTACTGAATTTATTGGGCGCGAACGTGACCTGGAAGAATTGTGTGCATTGCTGGCCGATCCCGCCTGTCGCCTATTGACGCTGGTGGGGCCGGGCGGAACCGGCAAAACGCGGCTGGCGCAGCAACTGGCAACCTGTGATGAAGCTGATTTTGCCGATGGTATCTACTTTATTTCGCTGCAACCGCTCAACGATGTCTCACAACTCGGTGCTGCCATCGTGGAAGCATTGGACTTGCCGGTTCCCGGCGGGCGCGATGCGTGGCCCTATCTGCTGGACACCATTCGCGACAAACGGATGCTGGTGATTCTGGATAACTTCGAGCACCTGCTGGCGGGTGCGGAACGGGTCAGCGAAATTATTGCTCATTCGTTGTATTTCAAGGTCGTTGTGACCTCACGTGAAGCGTTGAATCTGCGGGATGAATGGGTGCGACAGGTCGCCGGGCTGGATTATCCCCAGGATTTGCAGGCCGATGATGACCAGTATGGCGCGGTGCAGCTTTTTGCGCGGAGCGTGCGGCGAATGCGGGGCGATTTCGTGCTGGCGGACGACTATGCAGCCGTCGTGCGCATCTGCCAGCTCGTTCAAGGAGTGCCGCTGGCGCTCGAACTGGCGGCAAGCTGGGCGCGGGTGCTGTCCTGCCCGGCGATTGCCGATGAGATTGAACGAAGCGTGGATTTTCTGGCAACGACGCTGCGCGATGTCCCCGAACGGCACCGAAGTATGCGGTTGGTGTTGGACCATACGTGGCAGCAACTGGACCCGGCGGAACAGGCGATCTTTCGGAAGCTGGCGCTGTTTCGCGGCGGATTTACGCGTGACGCCGCTGAGCATGTGGCTGATGCCAGACTGTTGCAACTGGCAAATCTCACGGATAAAGCGCTGTTGACTTTGGATAGCAATGGACGCTACCAATTGCATGAACTGCTGCGGCAATATGCCGAGGAACAACTGCACGCCAGTACCGAACAGGCCGACACCTTACACCGCTACTACCGGTTTTATGCCCACTTTCTGGCGGAGTGCACCGCTGACATCAAGGGGAAGCGGCAGCTTGCAGCACTGGGAAGCATTAGCGGTGATTGGAACAATGTGCGTACTGCCTGGGCGCAGGCGATTGCGCAGGGTGCAGTCGACGTGGTGGATGAGATGATGGAGGGGATGCTGCTATTTTGTGACATGCAGAGTCGGCATCAGGAGGGCCTGGGGCTGTTTCAACTGGCGCTGAATGGTCTGGAGTCAGTGGCCCAGGATGTATCCGATTTCTGGTTGCGCCTGGAGTTATCGAAAATGACAGTCATGATGCTGGAAGAATGGACGCTGGTCAGGCAGGAGCCGGAGATACTGGGTTATTTGCAGCATGCCGAGCGCGCCGATCTCAAACGGGAACGGGCGCTGACCTACTGGCTGCTGGGCATGAACGCGCGTAATCGGGGCGATCTTGCGGGCAGCGTACCGTTTTTTGAGACCAGCATTGCCGCCTATGAGGCGCTGGGGGATCGTTTTTATGTGGCGCGGGTGACGCGTAACCTGTCCTACTCATTATCGCTCATTGGCCCCCAACATCGTGATCGCGCCCGGAAGGTGAATCGCCAACTGGTCGATCTGAGCCGTAACATTGGCGACCATCATGATTATATTCACGCCCGTTTTTATGAAGCCGATTTCGCCTGGGATGAAGGTGATTATGCTTCAGCGTTGCGTGACCTGGCGATCGTGGTCCGGGGGTCGGCTGAAGCGCATGATCCGATGGGAATTGCCAGTGCCTATGCCTTGAGCAGCCATATCATTTTTTGTACCGGTGATTTTGACGGTGCCAGGCAACATGCGGAACTCGCGCTGAAGGCCAACCGGGATGTTAAGTTTCCCCCGGCGGAAGGCTTTGCCATCGCGACGTTGGGTTTCGTCGCGGCGGTGGCTGATGAAGATTATGAACAAGGTCAACGACTGAGCGTCGAGGCGTATAGCTGGATGGATTACGATCATGGCGCGTGGCCCTATGATACGCTGCGGGCGTTGGCGATTGCGGCGCTGGGCCTGGAAGATTATGCGGCGGCGCAACGGCATTTGCGGACGGTGGCCGATTACCTCAACTTTGAAACCACCAATCATGTTGATCGGCTGGCGCTGTTGCCATTGGTGAGCGTGTTGCTGACGAAAGCGGGTGAGCATGTCAAAGCGGTCGAATGGCTGGGGTTGGCGTTTACACATCCCGCCAGCGTTACGGGTTGGATGGAGAAGTGGGGTTTGCTAACGCGATTGCGGGCGAAACTGGAAAATGAACTGGGTAGTGCAGCTTACCTCGCGGCCTGGGAGCGGGGACAGGCGCTAGATCTGGGGACGGTCTTTCCGCAGGTGGTGGAACAGTTGCAATTGTCGGTGCAAACGACACCCCCCGCGCCGGACCAACCGCTGGTGGACCCATTAACCGAGCGCGAAATTGAGGTGCTGGCGCTGCTGGCGACGGGCATGAGCAATCAGGAGATCGCGCGGCAGTTGATTCTGGCGGTGGGCACGGTCAAGGCGCATAACGCCAATATCTATAGCAAGCTGGGCGTGCGCAACCGCATCCGGGCCGTGCAGCGGGCACAGGAGTTGGGCCTGTTGGCGGAGTAGATGGTTGTCATCCAGTACACCTATGACAAACTCAGTTGGTTGCAGCAAGCCGACAATAATTACGACCGGGCCGGGCATCGGCTGGCAGAACTGCTGACTGGCACTTGGTCACTCTGACCACACGCTACTTTGGTTACAACACTGCCAACCAGTTGATTGCTGAAGGCGATACGCTGGATGGCGACAACGCAGTCATTGCTGGCTACACCTACGAGTGCAATGTCAACGCTCAGGGGATTTCTTCCTCTGACCGGCGAATGATGGTAAAGGTGATATAGGATGTTCACACTTAAAGACAATCAAATGTATGTTTGGCACAAGATTTTTATGGTGCTAAGTCTGGACAAAACATTTCCGTTTCTCTCTGATATTGGTTTTCCGTTATATGGTCAGTTCCTTGAAATCCAAGGAATATCTCGTAGTTTTGTGAAAAAATTCTTTGACAAAGAATCGTTACTGTATGAGGGAAATCGCCCTAGCAAGTTGGCGGAAAATTTGTTCACCGAAGCATATGAAACCTTGAGACTACAGGTTGGTGATGAAAGCGCCGATCACTTTTGCAAATGGGGCAATCAACTCAAGCTTGATACTGAAATAGAATATAAGCTTTTAAAATGGTGGTCAGAATTAAAAGAGGAAACGATAGATATTGGTGAGGGTGAATCGACGTTTTTGACAGCAAGAATGCTAATTAATAGATATGAGAATTATCTGAATGCAATCTACTCCGCTCTAGACCACGCAGAGCGTACTCCTCAAAATTCATGGGAAAAAATGGCAAATGAAATGTACAACACCGGAGATGACCGTCGTATTCCGAGAGTTGGTTTTGTCGGTAACCCCTTGGATTTTCTTGAAGGAATGGTAACGTACCATAACCTTTCAAGACTATTGCTTAGCATACAAACGAGTTCTGAAATTGAGAACGAATTCTCAAAGCTAAAGGCGCACCACTTTTTTGATGAACTCAGCGCATCAATAAAATAATTGATGTAGTGTGTTTACGTTCAATCATATTTCGGAGATATGAAATATGGATAGATATTGTGTCCAATATTTAGCTTTCTGGCCCATCATCAAACACGGCATCCAGAGTTTCAATCATGTCGGTGCAACCTTGCTCCAGCAGGCGGTCAAGGTGGATGCTGGCGACGGGCATTTCGGTGTGCCAATAAGGGCAAGCGTGAGACCCGAATGTACTGCGGGTTATGCGGCGGCGTGGGGTATAATGGTCAGGATCGAAAGTTAATGTGGGTAGGTAAGATCATGGCTGTAGATCGTGTTGCTAATATGACGGTTGATGAACTTAAAGCGCTGATTGACCAGCGTATCCAGGCGGCGTTGAAGCCCCAGGACACGCGCAGCGTGCAAGTGATATTGGAGTCGATTGATCGCAATATGTGGACACCACCACCGGGCGCGAAATCTACGCTTGA
The DNA here is from genome assembly GCA_965223835.1 of Phototrophicaceae bacterium. Taxonomy (GTDB): domain Bacteria; phylum Chloroflexota; class Anaerolineae; order Aggregatilineales; family Phototrophicaceae; genus CAVYXZ01. The sequence goes on along the minus strand of OZ245022.1, from coordinate 72,934 downwards.
ACTGCTGCGTGAAGACCGTGATTCATGAGCGATTATGTTGTTGATGCCAGCGTTGTGATTCAGCGGTTTATTCGAGACCACTATACTGAAAACGCCAGAGCATTGTTCAGCCAGTTGACAGTATCAGATAATCTTATTGTGCCAGAGTTCTGTTTGCTAGAATGTGCCAATGTCCTCTGGAAACAGGTTCGTTTTCAGGGAATGCCCCAGAGTCAAGCGGAATCACTCGCGAATGACCTGGTTGCGTTGCCGCTCATGATCGCATCGCAACGTGATTTGCTTCCAGACGGGTTGAAAATTGGCCTGCGTCATCAGCTGGCAGTGTATGATTCAGTCTATGTCGCGCTGGCGAAAAGGCTTGATCACCCTCTGATCACAGTTGATGAGCGGCAAGAACGGGCCGCCGCTGCCGAAGGCGTGACCATCAAAGCACTGACTGACTTTTAGTCCCGTGAGCAACTTAAGATGAGTCAGCCGCTACCGCTGAGTTGAAACACGCATCACTTTTTGCTTTCTGGAAGGTTCGCCAAATCACTCCAACATGATTGGCAAGCCGTTGTAGCGAGTCCAGGCTGGGGCTGGTTGAACGGTCAGTTCGCTGGGATCAACCGCCAGGCGCAAATTGGGAAAACGTTCAAATAGGTTGGTTAGCGCAATTTTTGTTTCCAATCGAGCCAGGGGCGCACCCAGACAGTAATGGATGCCGCGCCCGAAGCCGAAGTGCTGATTCGGACTGCGAGTAATATCGAACACATCAGGGTTCTCGAAGGCTCTGGGGTCGTGATTGGCCGCGCCAAGTAAGGGCATCACGGCTGCCCCTTTGGGAATCGTCACGCCATGCAAAGTGATCGCTTCGGTGGCGTAGTTCGGTTTCGTGCCATCAATCGGCCCGTTGAAGCGCAAAATCTCCTCAATTGCCGATTCCATCAGGTCAGGATTGGCTTTCAGCAACGCCAGTTGATCGGGATGTTGCAGCAACGTCAGCACGCTGTTGGTGATGAGGTGAACGGTGGTTTCATAGCCCGCAATGACGAGTAAATAGATCATCGACACCAGTTCGTCTTCGGTGAGCTTGCTGCCTGCTTCCTCCGCCTGAATCAGCGCGGTCAGAATGTCAGCGCCGGGGTTGGCTTTCTTGCGTCGGATGAGCTGGCGAATAAAGCGGGTGAGCCGGGGCAATTTCCAGAGCATGGTATGGGCCAGATTCCTGCCGGTAAGCCCTTTGGTCATCATCGAAAAGATTCCCTGAAATTGCGTCATGTCCTCGCCCTGCAATCCCATCATTTCGGTAATGACGGTGACGGGAATCGGCAGGGCATATTCCTGTTGCAGATCAACCTGCGGTTTGCCAGCCATGTTCGCAAACAATTCGTGGGTTAGTGCTTCAACCCGTTCGCCCAGCGAAGCGAGATTGCGCGGCACAAAGCCCGTATGAACCAGATTGCGCAGGCGGCGATGGTTGGGTTCATCTTCGAGGATCATGCTGTTGGCGATAACCTGAATATATTTGGGGGCCGGGAACGGGAGTCGATTGCCGCCGCCGGTCGCCGTCGCGCGATTGCGGACGAAGCGCGGATCTTTGAGCACCATCAGGCAGTCTTCATAGCGCGACACACAATAGACATTAATCACGGATATTTTGGCTTTAATGACGGGGGTATTCTCCCGAATCCACGCATGATAGGCATGCTTATTCTGGATATAGTGTATGTCGCTCAGGTTCAACGGGACTCTAAAATGCGCGGGTGGTTGCGCTGATGAAGTGGATATGGGTTGTGCCGTCGTCATGGGTTTCCCCTTTGTCTAAAGGTCAGCATGAATTGCTGGAACTAACGCACGGCTCACTGCCGCCAGGAACGATGTCATAATTAAAACATGGCTTGTCCGGTTGGTCCAGTTTTTACCCACACATTCCATGTCGTCACCCATCTAACCCCAATCTAACCCCTAAATAATCTTTTGGGGGGTGACGTCCCCCCCGGATTATCCATAAGCTGACAGACATTGAATACGAGGGCGAATAGCCTGAGGAGAGAAGCAATGTCTGTGAAACGTCTATCCAAACTCTTGATCGTGCTGGCCTTGCTGGTCGGTGTGGGTGTCGCGGCCTACGCGGCGCTGGCCCAGGATGCTGCCAGTCCCGCCGACGTGCTGCGCTTTGATGTCGCCGAAGATGCGACGCGGTTTATCTTCGATGAAGCGCCGGTGTTCGAAGAAGATGGTTATCCCGCTCATGGTAACTCGTTCGTGACGATCGGTTACATCTACCCGGAAGGCACGCTGGCCGAGGGGGTGAGTGGCGTCAACGCCGATGGTTCCCCCGAATTCCCCGACCTGGTGCTGGGTGAATGGATGTGCCGGGGTTGGTTCATCAACGATGGTGCCCACCAGTCTGAAGGCGCATGGGTGGTGACGACTCAGTTCTACAGCTTTGGTGACGCCCCCGGTGCGACGACGCTCGTGACCGATGGCATCGAAATCGCTGATGTGGGAGTACCGGTGGCCCGTGCCATCACCGGTGGGACCGGCCCCTACAGCACGGCTCGTGGCGAGGCCAGTCAAACGCTGCTGGGCTTCAACGCCAGCGAAGGCGTCAACCTTTCGTTTGAGGTCATGATCGAAAGCTAGACAATCCGCCAACGATCGGTTCTGGGGCATGGCGTGGTGTGATCGCTGTGCCCCGCATTGCATCGACAACAAAAACTGATAAGCAAGACGAGAACAGGAGTATGAAATGGTTGAGCAAGTAATGGACACACAAATCGAGCAGGAACGTGACGCCTTTCTGGAACGGTTACTGGAATCCGCCGGTGGCCTGTTTGAGATTTTCACCGTGTACATTGGCGACCGGTTGAATCTGTACCGGGCATTGGCCGAACACGGTCCGTTGACTTCAACGCAACTGGCAACCGCCACTAACACGCAAGAGCGGTATATCCGCGAGTGGCTGGAACAACAGACTGTGACCGGTGTGTTGCAGGTTGAAGATGCTACGCTTCCGACCCTGGAGCGCCGCTTTATTATCCCGCCGAGTCGGGTCGAAGTGCTGGTAGAGCAGGATAGCCTGAACTATCTGGCACCGCTGGCGCAGGTGGCGGTTGGCGCGGTGCGCCCGATTCATGATGTCATCAAGGCGTTCCAGCAGGGCGGTGGCGTACCGTATGCTGACTATGGTTTCGATCTGGTAGAAGGCCAGGGGGCGATCAACCGGGCAATGTACTTGCAGGAACTGGGTCAGGAATGGCTGCCCAAAGTGCCCGATGTACACGCCAAATTACAGGCAGGCGGCAAGATCGCTGACTTCGGCTGCGGTGTTGGCTGGTCGAGCATCGGTATGGCCCAGGCGTATCCCCATACGCAGGTCGATGGTTTTGATCTGGATGCTTTGTCGATTGACAAGGCGCGGGCCAATGCGGCTGAAGCGGGCTTGACCGGCCAGGTGTCATTCCATCTCCGCGACGCTGGTGATCCCACGCTGGCAGGTCAATATGATCTGGTGACGGCCTTTGAATGCGTACATGATATGTCTAATCCAGTGGCAGCGTTGCGGACCATGCGCCAACTCGCCGGTCAGAATGGCGCAGTCATCATCGCGGACGAGCGCGTAGGCGATGCATTTACGCCCGAAGGCAACGATGTCGAATGGATGATGTACGGCTGGAGCGTGCTGCATTGCTTGCCGGTCGGTATGGCCGATGATCCATCCGCCGAAACTGGGACGGTCATGCGCACCGATACCGTGCGGGAATATGCCCAGCAAGCCGGTTTCCGTGACGTGGAAATTCTCCCGATTGATAACTTCTTCTTCCGGGTGTATCGGTTGATCGTGTAGGCTGTCACCTGCGAGATACCAGGTAATGCTAAAGATAACCCCCTCCCTATCTCCCCCAATGCGTTGGGGGAGGTGGCAGCCACTAGCTGACGTCGGGGGTAAAATTACTGGCTCATAAATGACTCAACTTAGCCCAAACATGATTTTACATGTCTGTAGTACACAGCCCCTCACGCAATTTTGCTTTTTGGACTTTCCCCAGCGCATTTTGTGGCAATTCATCCACGAATACCACGCGGCGTGGCACCTTATAGGCGGCGAGATGTTCGCGGCAATGGGCCATAATCGTGTCGGGCGTGATGGATGTGTCGGTCGCGGTGATAATCACTGCCGTGACCTGTTCGCCCCATTCATCATCCGGGCAACCGATGATCGCACAGGCGCTGACCGCCGGATGCTCCATGAGGACGAGTTCGACTTCCGGTGGATAAACGTTGAGGCCGCCGGTGATAATCAGGTCTTTGGCGCGGCCCTTGAGCGTGAAATACCCATCTGGCTCACACAAACCAAGATCACCCGTGCGCAGCCAGCCATCATAGGTGAAGGCTTCAGTCGTCTTTTGGGGTTGCCGCCAGTAACCTTTGCAAACGTGAGGGCCACGAATCTGGACCTCGCCGATTTCGCCATTGGGTAACGGTGTTTCGGTGGCGGGGTCAACGATTCGGGCTTCAACACCGGGCAGGGGTAGCCCAACCGACCCGATGCGCCGTTCGCCGTGCAGCGGATTAGATAGATTCATGCCGGTTTCGGTCATTCCATAGCGTTCGAGCAATGTGTAACCGAAGGTCGTTTGATAGCCCAGGAATAAATCATCCGGCAGACGATCTGAGCCAGAGGTCATCAGGCGCATGTGGCTCAGATCAATCTGGCGACCGTTGGCGGCGTTATAGAGGCGACGATGAATGGTCGGCACGCCCATGAAAACGCTGAACCGCTGGGATTTCAGCAAGTCGAGAACGGGTTCAGCGGCAAACCGGGCTATGAGGACGGCAGTCGCACCGGCGTTGAGCGCTCCGTGTAAGGCCACGATCAGCCCATGCACATGAAAAATTGGCAGCACATGTAAGATCACATCGTCGGCTTGCCAGCCCCACGCGGTATGTAAGGCATTCAAATTGGCGGTTAGATTACCGTGTGTGATCTCTGCGCCTTTGGGTCGGCTGGTGGTGCCGCTGGTGTAGAGCATCATGGCGGTTTGCTGTGAGTCGATCGGCAGTGGGTGGTCGATTGGAGCGTAGTTCGTCAGTTGCCATTCAGCAGCGGGGTTAATAAAGATGCAGTGTTGCATATCAGGCAGGTCATTGAGGACGGTTTCCAGATCAGACTGATGAGCTGAATCGCCCACATAAACACTGGCGGCGGAATCCGTCAGGAAGTAGCGCAGTTCGGTCAACGGATATGCGGGATTGAGTGGCAGGAATATTGCGCCCAACCGCACCGTTGCCAGATGCAAATAAATGAACGGCAGGCATTTGGGCAATTGGAGGGCGACGCGATCCCCGGCTTTGACATCGAGGGATTGCAGATAACGCATGGTGCGGGCGACGGTCGTGTCAAGCTGTTGATAAGTGATTCGCTGGGCAGAGCCATCCTCGTGCAGAAATTCCAACGCGATTTTATCGGCATGGGTAGCGCAATTGTGTTGTAGAGTATCGAGAAACATTGAATAGTCCTAAGTCAATGGTCGTCAGTCGCCAGTCATTGTTTCTGTTCACTGCTAGACTGGCGACTAAAGGCTTGAATGCCAAAATCTCGCGGTATTATACTTCGGTGTGTGGACAGGGTAAAATCAACCGAAATTATTTACAAAATGGCAGGCTTATGACAACCCTCTACTTTGAAAAAATCTCACAGTTTGACCGGCAAAAAGAACCGGTTTCCGTCAGTATTCCATTTGCTCAAGGTAAACTCACCGACCCACAGCAATTGACAATCCGAGATGGCGAGATCGTTTTGCCAGCCCAGCGACGACCTTTGGCCCGTTGGCCGGATGGCAGCGTGAAATGGCTGCTGGTGCATTTTCAGCCTGATTTGCCGGGGAATAGTGAGCATGCCCTGACATTCGGCATTGCCGAATCGCCGGTTGATGTTGCGCCGGAGACGCCAGTTACGGTGACTGAAACTGACGCAGGCTTGCGAGTGGATACGGGGCCGCTGCAATTTGTCGTGCCACGTGCTGGCTTCTGGCCGGTGCGGGATGTCCGCCTACATGGCGCGGCCATAGCGGGTGAATTTGGCGGGTTCAAGTTGGCGACTGACGAGGATGATCTGTTCTCGAATGGGCCGGTGGAACTGGAAGTTGAAGAATCTGGACCGCTTCGTGTAGTCATTAGCATAAAAAGTAAACATCAGGCTACAAACAATGATGAATGGCTTGACCTACACGGGCGCATCACTGCGTTTGCTGGTAAGCCGTATATTGAAGTTGAGCATCAGTTCATCCATGCGGAACGAGAACCCGAATTCAACCTGACATCGCTTAAACTCACATACACAACACAAACTGATGGACAGCCGCAACTCGGGCTGGGGCAGGGCTACTATCGAACACAGATTGAAGAAAGCGTTGACGCACTGTCGATGGCGTTAACTACCGAAACGATGCTTTATCAATCCAACGAGCACTATGTCGATTCGTTTTATGGTGATTTCTGGGTCGATTGGCGCGATGACAATCAGGGCGTTGCACTCTCGATTTATCAGGCCCATCAGCATTTCCCCAAGAAACTCGAAGTCAATCCAACCGGGATTACCGCCTGGTTGTGGCCTGATGATGTTGATCCCGCGCCGGTGTTACAGGGCATGGGCAAAACGCACCGCCTGCTACTGCAATTTCATGGAGTTGATACGCCGTTGGAAGCATTGAGCACCCGCAGTTTGCAATTCCAACTGCCAGACCGCCCGGCGTTATCACGGGAGTGGTATCGAGAGAATAATCCCTGGCTGGAGACGTTTTTCCCGGAGCAGGTTCCTGGCCGTCTCATTAGTTTTTTCAACAAGCTGCATGATGGGCGACCGGCTGCACTGGGCATGTTCCATTTTGGCGATGCACCGGATGCCGGTTACACCGATCAGGGACGCGGCAAAGGCGAAACGGTGTGGGTCAACAACGAATATGATCGTACCCATGCCTGTACGCTGTTCTATGCCCTGACCGGGCAACGCCGGGTGCTGGATTCGGGTATTGTGGCTGGACGGCATTGGCTGGATGTCGATTTTTGCCATTACCATCCTGACCCGTTGATTAACGGCGGCCTGCGGATGCATGATCGCTATCACGCAACCGGCAAGGTGATTCCCTCCCATCAGTGGGTCGAGGGCTTTCTTGATTACTACTTCCTGACCGGGCGGCGAGAAGGCTTAGACGCGGCCAACTCCGTCGCCGAAAATATCCTGCGAATTCTGCAACAACCCGGCTTTAACGCAGCCGGAGCTACGTCGGTACGTGAAAATGGCTGGGCACTGCGGGCAATGGTCGGGATGTGGATTGGCACCGGGGAAGAACGCTGGCAACTCGAAGCCCGGCGCATTGTCGATTTGTTCCTGAACTGGATGGACACTTATGACGGCTTGTTGGCCCCGTATACGAGCCACAGTATGCCGCGTGTAGTCTTCATGATCTCGCTGACGGTCAATTCGCTGGCACGATATTTACTGCTCGAAGACGATGAGCGGGTCAAGCAGTTGATTGTGCGGACGATGGATGATCTAATCGAACACTGTTTGGGGCCAGATGGCATTTTCTACTATAAAGAACTGCCGTCGTTGCGGCGCTATGCGCCCACCGCCCACGCGCTGGAAGCCCTGACCTATGCCTATCGGTTCACGGGCGATCAGCGTTATCTCAAGATCGCGGCGCGGCAGTTTGCGGCACTGTCGGAAATGGATATACCGGGCGGCGGTGGCAAAAAGTACGTTGATGCTAGCGATGCCGTCATTCGAGGACAGGGCGGGGGCCGCATCTTCGCCGACAAGTACACCTCGATTTTGTTATTCGCCAGTGAAGCCGCACCGTTGGGGCTGCTGGACTGGTATGAGTATCCGTTTGAAGATGTATTAGAATAACCCCATCTTTGAGGGAAGATTGACATAAGACTAAGGGCGACGGTATTTTACTTTCAAGTATAATTTAAATATAATAAATTAGAATAGCTCATCGCTGAAAGATGGTGAAATGGCACAAATATTTATCAGCTATAGTCACGCCGATAGCGATTATGTTCAAAAATTGGTTAAAGCTCTTGAGAAGCGAGGATTCCAGACCTGGTATGATGAACGTATTGACTATGGTGATCGATGGTTTCAGGCCATTGGGAAAGCCATAAGGCATAGCGCAGCGGTAATCGTGGTTATGACACCAACTGCTGAGGAGTCAGAATGGGTAGAACGTGAAATACTGATTGCCCAGCGAAACAACAAGCCTATTTTTCCACTCTTGTTGAAAGGTGATGTCCTCGACCTGCTTATCACTACCCAGTATGCAGATGTTCAAGGCAGCATTATGCCGCCCGATGATTTTTACGATAGGATAAACAGTCAAATATCGCCCAAACCTAAACCTAACTTCAAACCACCAACACCCTCAAAGTCTTTACCTGTTTCGAAGCCAAAACCTGCACTGCAAAACCCATCACTAGAACCTCCAGGACTAACTATCTCTATGACAGACGAAATTAGTGCTCTTGCAGAACTTACTAATGCGATGCGCCAGACATTATTTGCCCACAATTATTATCGCCTTGGTGCCGTCATATTTAGCAATCAATTGGTTGTGTCTATTTTGCCCCCTCGATATAGTGATCCGCGCCTTGGAGATTTCGCCACACCACCGGACTTGAAACCCTACACTACCCAGTTTAAGCCGCAAAAGAAGCCATTGTTGAATCCACTGAATCTAAACCCAATTCCTTCAGAACAAGAAAATAAATTCTTCCCTAATGCAGTGATCGTCAAATTACGTGACAATTTTCCAACCATGCTTGACGATGCTTTGGAGGATCTCCTAGCAGCAGGCTGGTCACACTATCCACCTCCAGGATTGCGACCGCTAGAGTCGGTACGATTTCCTTATAGTAAACTCAACCAAGAGACAATTTCCAGAGATTATGGAATAGAATGGCCGCCGCCTTATTCTATTATTGATTGGCAGTTGATTCGACAGTGGCCCGAATTATCGCTAAGTGTTTACAAAGATATTTTGGAAGCAAACAAAATCGTCGTTAGACACCTAGATAAATCTCACTTCTTTGATTTGCCATCAAGATTTATTGATGCATCTAAGAGTGAGTTTAGAGTTGTTAAGATGAATACACTGTTATAGAAGTTATATGATAGGCTCAACTACATGATTATTGACAGTCACTGCCATGCGTGGGCTTATTGGCCGTACCAACCGTCGGTGCCGGACCCGGAAAGCCGGGGAGTCGTCGCGCAACTTCTCCACGAGATGGACCTGAATGGTGTCGATCAAGCGCTGATCGTGTGCGCGGAGATCGACCATAATCCGGAGAACAACGCTTACGTTGCCGAGTATGTTCGGGAGAATCCGCGTTGGCACATGGTTGCCGATGTGGACAGTCGCTGGAAGCCGACGCATCATCAGCCGGGGGCGGCGGATCGTTTACGCGCGGCAGTTGACCAGTGGCCGCTGGCTGGGTTCACGCATTATCTGGCACCGGAAGATAGCGGCGAATGGCTGTATTCCGCTGATGGTTTGGCGTTCTTTCAGGTCGCTGCCGACAATGGATTGATCGCCAGCATTTCCTGCGACCCACATCATCAGGCGGCGATTCAACAAGTTGCGCAACGCTTTCCTGAGATTCCGATACTCATTCATCACATGGGCCACATCCAGATTAACCAGCCGGATGACTTCAACGCGGTGATGGCCTCAGCAGCATATTCGAATATCTATGTCAAGGTTTCTGGTTTTTATTATGGGACGGCGCAACCCAAATGGGACTATCCGCTGGCCGACATGCAGCCGGTGGTTAAGGCACTCTATGAACATTTTGGTCCGCAACGCCTCTGCTGGGGATCGGATTACCCGGTGGTGCGACGCTTCATGACCTACCGGCACGCGCTGGAAAAATTCCGTACCCACTGTGATTTTATCTCGCCCGACGATCAGGCGTGGATTCTGGGAAGAACATTGGCAAGAGTGCTAGCCACTCGATAAATGATTAACTATCTAACTACCACCCGTACTTCAATACTACCTTGATTGCCACTGAATGAACCTTCGCATTCATTCGGCTGTAAAATGAGTTGACCGGAAACCGTGATTATTTCACTGTAACCTCTTGGACGACTCCTGTAAGTCAGTATTGGAAACCAATCCAAATTTTCGCTTTCACCATCAATTCTTCCGATCAGCGCATTTGGTCCAAATTCACTTTCGTCTAGATGCGTACAAGGGTTATCAGGACCGGGTCCATCACCACCCGGCTCTAAGAACTCGTTCGGACTAAGTGCCCATTCACCGCTTATATAGGTTATTGATAAAGTATCGCCTTCTGCAACGAAAATACCTGTCTCCACTGGTTTACTCGCATCGACTGTAATCGTTTTATCGTATTTGGTACTCAGCGTGTTGAAAGCTAAAGCAATCACGGCTATGGCGATAATAATAAATAACAATACTAAAACTAAACGGTTTACTTTAACTCTAGGACCATCATATTTATTTGGCCTAAAAGCTCGGGTTAGATCTAAAATTAGCGGATCGTAATTTTTACTATTCAGTGGCAGCGCATGAAGTTCCCGAAGATGTTGAGGAATGTGTGTACCATCCACCTGAACTGGGATAACTTTTTTTCCTCTGGACTTTGCTTCACTAAATTCTTGATAAACGTATTTTGACTGGTTAGAGTCTTTCGTAATCAATAAAATCAATACATCGCAACTCGCAATCTCCTTGATAAGTACCTTTTGCCATTCACTACCACCGGGCGTGCTCTGCGTGTCAAGAAAGACTTGATGGTCAATTCGTAATCGATTCGCCAACTCTTTGGCGTGCTCATCATCTTCTCGAGCATAGCTAATGAAAATATTTACCATGTCAGTGTTATCCTTAATAATTATAATGCAATCAACCATAACAACATTACTAAAAACTATGAATAGTTGCAACCAGAGCCAACTCTATCGTGATGTTTTCAGGACGCCAAAATAATGCTCGAAGAAGCGCTCAGCTTTCACGATTGTAGCAACGGTGTGCGGTGCGACATCCGCATTTGTTGACCAGTGCGTCTTACCGAGCAAATCTTTATCATCCAGTTCAATATTGATCTGGCCCGCTTCATAACCGCAAATCTGATCGTCGAATAACGTTGCGGCGGCCAGCGGATCGTGAAAGGTGATGACCGGGCGCTCCTCGAACCACACCTCGGCGAAGTCCAACACGGGACGCAGCAAGCCAGTTTGGAAGCGGGTGCGGACGTCATCTGCCGCCATTGTCACCTGCGTCGTCACATCCAGGCCAATCGAGCGATGCAACTTGACCGGGGCGCGATAGACCATTGCCGCCGCATGGGGATCGAGAATGACGTTCCATTCCAGGCCCTTGTTTTTGCCGCTCCAGAACGACCCGGCCATGAGGACCAGCCCCTTGAGCAACTGTGGAATCTCCGGGTCAGCGGCGAACAATAAGGCGATATTCGTCAGTGGGCCGATGGTCAGCAGGGTGATTTCGCCGGGATGGGCACGGATTGTCTGGCGTAAGAATTCAACCGCCTGTCCTCGCGGAAAATCGGTAGCGTGGGGCCAGTTGGCGATGGCCGCATTCTGGGGTGAAGTGGGTTGACGTTGCTGAATGAGCAGGGGGTTCTCGGCACCGATGTAAATGGGCACATCTTTTCCGGCGAGTCGGCACAATGCACTGGCAAGCATGGCCCGTTGCTGACCTTCTCCAGTTACGGTTGTGATCCCCAACAGATCGCACTGTGGTTGCGCCAGTAAATAGGCCAAACAAACCGCGTCGTCAATGTCGGAGCCAATATCGGTATCCAGCAAAATTTTGGTGGTCATGAGCTAATCTCTGTGCAAGCAAGTCGTGCGAATCATACCCGCAATGCGCGTGGTTCTCAAGCGGGGTTTAGGGCTTTGTCATCAGAATATAAGATCAGACACAAACTCAGGAGTAATGGTAGATTTCGAAACTTGTATAATTACCATCAAGAAAATTGAACTTAATAAATTAATGTGGTAAAATTATGCAATAGGGGTCTATTCAGTGTGCCCAAACACCCAAACCAGACTCAATTGTATACAGCGCAAGAAAGGAGCTAAACTGCATTTTGGACCGATCTTTTCATTCCAGCGGGTTGTGGGTCTAACTTTAGCCCGTAGTTGGGCATTTGTAGATCTCACAATACAGGCAAAGATCAAAGTTCACACAGAACAAACCGAGTTAAAAATCTATAGATAATTAATAAAAATGGAGGGTTATATGGCTAAGTATCTTTTCCAGGCTTCGTACACAAGTGATGGGGTGAAGGGGCTTCTTAAAGAGGGAGCCTCATCGCGCAAAGCCCAGATCGAACAACTGACCGCAGGCATGGGCGGATCGTTAGAAGCCTTATACTATGCTTTTGGTGATAACGATGTTTATGGCATCGCTGAAATGCCGGATCATGAGAGTGTTACCGCTCTCTCCCTGGCTATCAATGCCAGTGGTGCCGTTAAAGTTAAGACCGTTGTATTGATGACCGTCGAACAAGTAGACCGAGCAACGAAGCAGACCGTTAACTATCGGCCACCAGGTGCATAAGCAGTCTGAAGCCAGCCCCATTTGCCTTCGAGCAACCATATTGAGAAACGTGACCGTTTGGTGATTGGAAACCTTCAAGAGTTTCTGAGTTCCAAACGGCCACGAAATTACGCTACGAGGAAATTGCGCCTCCGGCCTGATGTCGCGGGCTGGTTACGGAATCACCAGTCGCTGACCGCGATAGATGCGGTTCAGGTTGACGATGCCGTTGGCGGCAGCGATGGCATACATGTTGACACCATAGCGCTGAGCGATCTTCGCCAGGGTATCACCGGCGACCACCAGATGCGTCCGTGCCCCATGGGCCTGATGAGCGGGCGGGGGCGGTGCCCAGACACTGCCATCGGCGGGCGACACGCTGCGGACCGGTACGCTGGTGTTGATGAAGCGGGCAGCCACCCAGCCGACTAAGCCATCGGGCAGGCGAATCTGTGCCCAATTGGAGTCGAAGCTGCGGCCCAGCAACTCGAAGCTCTGGTTCAGCCCAATGACGCGCAGCACTTCCCCCGCCACTGATGGATCTCGATGCACATTCAAGTTCGATGCGCCGGTCACCTGGCCGGACGGAGTCAGCGGCGCCGCGGTCAGCACTTCATTCACGGGCAGATCGCGAATATGAAACGTCGTATAGATGTAGTTGACATTGACCCAGCCGGTGACGCCATTGGTGAGCGAAATAAATACCCAGTTGGCGGCATCATTGCGGGCTACCAGATTTACACCAAACCCATGCGGCAGGGTCGCGATGGCACCATATTGGAGGCCGGGGCCGCTGCGCACGTTCAGGTTGCCGGTGTTGATGGTCGCGACGGGATTCTGTGCCAATGCCGGGGCCGCCATCGCCAGCAGCATGGTCAAAATGAGAGTAAAAGCAAGCAGTCGTTTCGTCATAGTCTTATCCATGTTTGCTCATGTTCAATCATAGTTGAAAGATTCTTTAATCAAACTTGCTTATAGTATGCCTAATTTACAGATGTTGCACAAATCATACCTGAAGCCTTTTGGCTGTCCGCCGTGTCAGACATGCAGAAGCATGTCCCGACGAATCGTTCTGACCTTTCATGACCTTGCTGACGAAAACGCTACATTTCTTGGATCTCTTGTTCAATCTCCTGTGTAGCATACAGGCCGACCAACCGCGCCAGAATGATGGTGATGTATAATACGCCGATTATCGCTTCCAGCGTTGCGGCGGAGCGGGCTGCCATCGTCACTGGCAGAATATCACCATAACCGAGGGTCGTTAGGGTTGCGTAACTGTAGTAGATGAAGCTCTGCCAGGGAAAAAGAACGCCGGCGTCGATTCCCGGTTCGGCAAAGGCATGTAAGCCACCGGTTTGGGCGAAGGTGATGGTTTCGATGATGCCAAAGAGTGGGACGAAAATCGCGCCGATGAGCAAATAGACCGCACTGGCGGCGTACAACACATCACGATTCACCTGCCGAACACTGAACACATACCTGACGAGAATGAGCGCGACCAGGCTCTGAAAGGGAATGATCGACGCGTAAGCCAACAGTGTGGCCCAGATAGCCGACGGATTCAAGGCGTAGGCAATCCCGCCAATCAGCCACCCGATGCTCAAGATGGTGAGCAACCGGGTATACAGGGGACGATCACGCGCAACCAGGATGCCAACCGCCAGCAGGGAGGCATACAATACCTGGTAAACAATTTGACTCAGCAGTGATCCGTTGGCCGTGATGGGATAGATTGATTGCACCAGCGTGACGAGCGCCAACACATAAATCGCCCGTCCACTGACTGCGGGAGAAGAATTATTGTCGGTGGTCATGGTCGCTTCTTAGCCGTTGAACTAATTGATTAGCGATGGTATTGGCTAACTTATCTCAGCATATCATTCTGTACCCATTAACCCCCTCCGTCTGCCTGCGGCAGCCACCTCCCCCAATGCGTTCTGAGGAGCGGACACGTTTCAAAGTAAGCGTTTGTCTGAGACGAAACAGGGTTTCAGACACACGCCGTGCTTGGCAACGTAGTCGGTAAAGAATTGTAATCCCTCCTTGAATAAACTCCACTGACGACGTAGTTGACCATCAGCCTGGCGGATCAAACCGCGGGCTTGATGCCAATGCACCGCGTAGCTGCCCAGGCCGAGTATCCAGCCATAGGCCACCACGAGGATGAGCATCAAGCGCGCCATATGATCTGGGCAACGCACCCGACTGGACGACCACTGCCAACCGCCACTTTTCAGATCACGGAAACTTTGCTCTTGCCAATTCCGCTGGGCATATTCCCAACCCGTCAACTGGGCATCATTGGTGACTAAGGCCCAGGGTTCATCATAGCCATCCTGCCACACCGCGCGGGCATGCGCCGGGATACGCCCCCGTTTTTTGAAGATCAAGCCACTGGCAGCCCAGGTGTGACCCGCGGTGACTTGCTCATAAATGGTGTAGTCGCCATCCGCCGTGATGATCTTGCTTTGTTTAGTCACCCGAAACAGGTAGTGCCACTCTAAATCAGCGACCCGTTGGCACAAGTCGGGTGATGTCCCAATCCCGCGATCTGCCAGCACCAAAACCGCTGTGCGCGGCGGCATTCCCTGCTTCACAATCGCCAGCAACCGAGCAATCATCTCAACCTGCCCTTCAGCCGGGTAGGCGCTGGCATCATTAGCCCGGTAGCAGCGCCAGGCCAGCCGAATACAACGGCCTTCAAAAGCCACACCCACCACCATCAAGGCCAGGCGATCCGCCAGTTTGGTCTCATCGACCAGCAACACCACCCCTGGCCCTTCCAAACAGCGCAGCACCCACGCTGTCCACTCTTCGAAAAAGCGCGTGAGCGACAGCCGCTCATTGGCGATGAACCGCCGCAAGCGCTTCTCCGCCGAGGCTGCCTGTTCCCCACAGGCTACTTTACGCGCAATTTGCATCTGCTGGCTGCTCTCCGCCTCAATCACCCCATAGCTGAATAGCCCCAGATTGGTCACTTGCCAGCTATTTAATCCGGGTAATTGCATCGCCAATTCCGCCGTCCATTGATAAAGTATATCTGGGTTCATCGGTTGTCCACCTTTCGCGTTTTCGTCAACGCTTAGTGTTGCCGATGAACCGCTCGTTTTCAAACCTTTACCTCCCAACCTGTCCGCTCCTCAGAATGCGTTAGGGGAGGTCGGGAAGGGGTGATTGGCAGAAATGGCGCACTAACAATGAGTTGACCAATAGTAGCATTAACCCATTATATCGAATCAGCAAATGGGTAAAACTGACAATTTGGTTAGGATAAGAATCAAAAACGCGCCCGGCTGGACGCGCTCGCAACCTTAACGATTGTGCGGGTTAAAAAAAGCCGAAAACCATCACCATAATGGTGGCGCTGAAGAACAGGGTGGGAACTTCGAAGACTTCACGCTGGCCGGTAATTGCCCAGGCAACTGCGGCGATAATTGCCAGCAGGATAAATAACACACTTAAACCCAGCCGAAAACGATTTTCCGCAGATGCTTTTTCCATAACCCAAACACCTCATTGTTTGCTCTGTCCAAATGTCTGCCAGTGTAACAACCTGCCCCCGCATTTTTTAGTCAAAAGACAACAAAAGATCAATAGTATCTTTGTCATTTTTGGCTAAATTAACAGAATCTGATGCTGAATTATTGGTGACATTGTTCAAGAGTATCGTGTAATTGGGCTACGATGTTGCATGAATGTTACATGAACATTCGTCAACTAACCAAAAAAACGTGCCCGCTATCGAGCACGTTTCTCGTTGTCAGTATTAGCGACTCATCAGGTTCGCCAGCGCCACGACTACGGTCTGGAAAACCCAAACTGGCAGGGGCTTGTGATGGTTAGGCAGTGCATCGATGCGGCGTTGCCGTTCGGCATCTGCGATCAATTGTTGGTGGCGTTCCATCCCATAGGGTTTTGGCTCGTTGGTAAACATATCATTGCTCCTTGTTTCAACCTTATGGCTACAGCATACGCCATTCATGGGGTAGTCAACACCCCCCGGTCAGGTGGTTCAAGGGTGGAATACGAGGAACACCCCAGAGAGATGGCCCAGGCAGTACCGTTTCATACAATAGCCTATGGCAAATCCTGAACGTTAGAATGCGTGAGCGGCTCTGAATGCTATCTGCTACAATTATTTACCATAATGGCAGCAAAATCGGAGAACCACATGGCAGATCGCAACCTGATTATTACACTGGCGAAAGTGATCGTCGCCGCCGCCTGGGCCGATGGCAAAGTGGATACCGACGAGGTTAACAGCCTCAAGGATCTGCTATTTATGATTCCGGCTTTGACCGCGT
Organism: Phototrophicaceae bacterium; assembly: GCA_965223835.1. GTDB lineage: Bacteria > Chloroflexota > Anaerolineae > Aggregatilineales > Phototrophicaceae > CAVYXZ01. The sequence continues at coordinate 56,046 of OZ245022.1, read as the reverse complement.
TGCAATGGGCCGAACTGGATATGTATATCGAGACGCCGATTGACGAGGTGGAACGGGCGCGGTTGCTGGATGAACTGCAGCAGGAAATAACTTCAAATGCCGATAAACAACTGGCGTTATCGGCGCTGGACACCATGATTAATGCTGATGGGCAGGTGACTGAGGCCGAGCAGGCGATTGCCAATGAGATTGCAACGGCGATTCAAACCGCCGATACCAGTGTATTTGCGAAGATGAATAAGCTGTTCAGCGGGCCAATGGATCGGCGCAAAGCGATTGCCGGGACGCGTGATGAATATTTCCGCGAATTTGTGCGCAACAAAGTGTACTATGGCGTGCGCCGCCAACTTGATGCGGGGACTGCACAGTTGAATATTCCCGACGAGAAGCTCTGGAAATTGAGCCTCGCCGGTGGATTGTTGGCCCAGATCGCACGCGCCAGCGCCGGGATTGCTGACACCGAGTTAGCCGCCATTATTAGCGCATTGGAAACTGGCTGGAACATTGACCACGCCGAAGCCATGATCGTGGCGGAAGTGGCGGTGGCCGACGCCAGCGCGAACCTGGATATTTTCCGGCTGGCACGGGAGTTTATCGAGGCTTATGAATTGGAGGCACGGGGCCGCTTTCTGGATGCGTTGTTTGCGGTCGCGGTCGCCGATGGGCATGTCTCGCAGGATGAACTGGACGCGATCCGCGACCTGGCGCAGAGTCTCAAGCTGCCGAATGAGCTATTTGTTGAAGCCAAACTCAGAATCCCCCGTGAGCAACGGGCCGGGTAGGCATTTTGAGATTGCAAGACGTTTGAAATCCGAATAGATAATATGAAGTTGCGTGAAGACTGTTGCTGTGTTCAGGGTGAATAAAAGCTAATCGAAGCTATGTTTGATAGTGGCACACAGTACACAGTCTGACTACCTAAACCAATTTCGTCGATACAAATATAATCATTGCCTGTATCTCCGAGCAAACGCTTACCTGCAAACTGATTGTCCACCTCAAGATCTTCGGGTACAAACCATGCGTTTTGTCCAGCAACTGGAGAGATAAATTCAAATAGAATCGTCACATCCTCGTTAGATAATTGGTTTACAAGATTAGCAAAGTCAGCTTGTTGCCGAATGTCGGTCGCGTTTGATTTGTACTCAACAAGCATTACAAGGAGTAAAATTCCTACTACAATTATACCGATACCGGACACATCTTTCCATTTATTCTGCAACGACATATTCTTGCATCCTTTCGCTGATGCTCAGTAGTTTACTCCGTTTTCCGGTGACTCTATTCCGTTTGGTTTTGACATTTAGCTGACATGAGCAAACATCATATTTAGTTTTAGTGGTCTGAGTTCACTTACAGTGCTTTTCGAGTTGCCTGTTTTTTTGATTGATGCGCGATTTATTGACAAGCAAAAGTGGATTGGCTACACTGTGGTACGCATACCATAGCGGTAATAAATTATAATTTTTGTTGCCAAATATGTCGCCCAGCAGTACAGTAGGGTACGAATGTAACGTATTGCTTATTGGAAATAGAGTAGAAAGAGCCTTTTGATGATTCGACAATCTGGCACTGGTATTGGGAGCACCCCGCTTCAGTCGCGGTTCGCTTTTCTGCGTACCGCCGGGATGTGGCTGCGCATTCGGCGCAACTGGCAGCTCTATGTCTTATTGTTATTGCCCCTGATCTGGCTCCTCGTATTTCGTTATGCGCCGATGTATGGTGCCCAGATTGCCTTCAAAAAATATTCACCCGCGCTCGGCATTGATGCCAGCCCCTGGGTGGGATTTGATAATTTCACCCGCTTTTTCAACTCACCCAAGTTCGAACCGGTCATCGTCAACACGCTGGTGCTGAGTTTTTATGCCTTGATCGCCGGGTTCCCGATTCCAATCTTCCTGGCCTTGAGTCTGAATCAAGTCCGTCAGCGTTTTTTCCGGGGCGCGGTGCAGATGATTACCTATGCGCCGCACTTCATTTCGACCGTCGTCATTGTGGGGATGTTGTTCCAATTCTTGCATCCACGCGTTGGCTTTACCGCCGTGATTGCGACGGCGATGGGCCTGGACCCACCGAACTGGATGGGTAATCCCGATGCGTTTCGCCATGTATTCGTGTGGTCGGGGGTATGGCAGGAGATGGGCTTTGCCTCCATCATCTATCTGGCGGTGCTCTCAACAATTGACCCGGCTTTGCACGAGGCGGCGGTGGTCGATGGCGCCAACCGGTTGCAGCGCATCCGCCACATTGACCTGCCGGGCTTGATGCCAACCGCGATGGTGCTGCTGGTGCTTTCGACCGGGCGGGTGCTCGAAGTCGCTTTTGAGAAGGTTTACCTCATGCAAAATCCGCTAAATCTGGGGGTCGCCGAGGTCATTAACACTTATGTCTATCGGGTTGGCTTACTGTCGCCCGTGCTGGACTTTTCTTATTCCACAGCAATCGGCTTGCTGAAGGGCGTCGTTGGCCTGCTCTTGATCGTCCTGGTTAATCGCGCCGCCCAGCGCCTGACAAATAATAGTGTGTGGTAGTAACCATAATGGAATACCAAAATAACCTCAACAATGTTCAAGAAACCGGCTTTGACCGGCTCTTCTCGTTGGCAAATTATGTGGTTCTGGCAGCCATTACGCTGGTGATTCTATTGCCGTTAATCTACGTTGTCAGCGCTTCTTTCAGTTCACCGCGCGCGGTGATCGCCGGTGATGTTCTGCTGTGGCCGGTGGAGTTTAGCCTGGAGGGCTATCGGGCGATTTTTGAACATAGTCGCGTCTGGACCGGCTTTGCCAATTCGCTTTTCTATACGGTTGTTGGCACGGTGTTTAATGTCGTGATGACGATCATTGCAGCCTATCCCCTGTCCCGACAGGATCTGGTGGGGCGGCGGTTTATCACGCTGCTGTTTATTTTTACGATGTTGTTCTCCGGTGGTCTGATCCCGACTTACATGGTGGTGCGTGATCTGGGGTTGCTCAATACCCGGTTAGCGATGATTCTGCCCACCGGCATCGGCATCTTCAACCTGCTGATTACCATCACGTTCTTCCGCACAACGATTCCACCCGAATTGATTGAGGCAGCCCGCATTGATGGTGCAGATGATTTCCGTACCTTTCTGCGCATCATCCTGCCATTGGCACGTCCGATCATTGCGGTACTCGCCCTGTTTTACGCGGTGGCACACTGGAACTCATATTTCAACGCGCTGATTTACCTGAAAGATCAGGAGTTGTTCCCGCTGCAACTGGTGCTGCGCGAAATCCTCATTCTGAATTCAGTGGATGCCTCAATGCTGATTGACGTGGAAGATTTGGTCGCCCGTGAAGGGTTGCGCGAATTGTTGAAATATTCGCTGATTATTGTTGCCAGCCTGCCGGTGCTGATTATCTATCCGTTTGTGCAGAAGCACTTCATCAAAGGCATGATGATCGGCTCGGTCAAGTAACGAGAAAGGAGCCTGGACACAAGAAAGCTCACCCATATTCGCTTATTGTTTGATCTATTTGAAAGGCAAAAAATGTCCAAGAAACTACTCTTTATTCCCTTGTGCATCGTGTTATTGTTGTTAGCCGTCAATGTCGTCGCACAGGATATGGTCTCTGCGCCCGGCGAATTCCCGATTGTGGAAGAACCGGTGACATTACGGGTTCTGATGCTGGGTCACGCCATTGTAGAAGATTTCCAAACCAACACGTTCACCGAATGGTACTCCGAGAAAACCGGCGTCAACGTCGAATTTGATATTGCGCCGCCCAACGAGGGTCAGGAAGTGCTTAATCTGACGCTGGCAAGTGGTGATCTGCCGGATGTGATCGTCGGCTTCACGATTGACCCGTCCACGCTGGCGATCTTTGGACCGCAGGGTCTGTTCCTGCCGCTCAATGACATGATTGCCGAGCACGGTCACTTTATTAACGAAGTTTTTGCAGGCTCACCCCAGGTTGAACCACTGATTCAATCGCCGGATGGCATGATCTATGGTTTGCCGCAGGTGAACGAATGTTTCCACTGCTTCTATGCCCAGCGTATGTGGATTAATCAGACCTGGTTGGACAACGTTGGCATGGACATTCCGCAAACGACTGACGAACTGGTCGCCGTGTTGACCGCTTTCAAGGAACAGGATGCCAACGGCAATGGCGATCCCAACGATGAAATCCCGCTGGCAGCCGCCGCGACTGGGTGGAATACCAACCTGGATGGCTTCTTAATGAATCCATTTGTGTATAACGAACGCGGATTTAACACTGCAAACGAATTTATGATGATTCAAGACGGGGTTATCTCGTCGGTGGTGGATACCGATGGCTGGCGCGCGGGCCTGACATACCTCAAAGGTCTGTATGATGCCGGGCTGTTTGGCGACGAAAGTTTTACCCAGGAATCAGACCAGTTAAAGCAACTGGTCGAAACCGGTGATGCCCCGCTGGCCGGTGTGATTCCCGCCGGTGGACCGAATGTTTTTGCCAATCTTGGTGAGCCACGCTGGCAAGATTACACAGCGATTCCGCCGCTGGCAGGGCCAGATGGCACTCGCCAGGCACCTTACAGCCCCTGGGGCATCGGCTCTGGTCAATGCGTTATCCCGGTGACGAGTGCCCATCCTGAAGTCGCCTTCAAATGGTGCGATGGTCTTTACGACCGTGAAACCACATTGCGCTCGGTTTTTGGCCTGCCCGACGAACAATGGCGCTGGGCGGAAGATGGTGAGATCGGCCTGAACGGTGAGCCGGCGATCTGGCGGCGACTCTCAACCTTCGGCACGCTGCAAAATGTCCACTGGGCACAGCGCGGCCCCAGCTACCGCCCCAATCACCTGCGCCTCGGTGAGGCCCGGCGCGAAGATATTGCGGGTCTGGAAGTGGTATTGTACGAAGAAACCAACGAGAAGATGGTGCCCTATGCCCGCTCTCAGGATCAATTGATTCCGCCGCTGGCGTTCACGGTCGATCAAGCCGCCGAATTGACGGAACTGAAGCTGGCGGTTGGTGACTACATCTTACAGATGGAAGCTGAATTCGTCCTGGGCCGCACCGACATCGAATCTGGCTGGGATACGTATGTTGAAACGCTCAACAGCCTGGGCTTGCCGCGTCTGGTCGAAATCTATCAGGAAGCCTACAACGCCAGCTTTGGCATGTAGATAGGTGAAGTAACGGTAGTTACTCAGACAATTTGGCTTTGTAGGGGCGACTCGGCGAGTCGTCCCTACGATTTTCTGATCAAATGCAGAAGATCAATGACGTACATCATCTCACTCAAACCCTTCTTTCTCAGCGCAAGCGTATTTGGCAGTTGCGATGGGGGTGGGTAGAGTTATGCAAATTCCGCGACAATCGTACACGGACTGCCATCTGCCTCCTCAATCATCAGCGGCCAGGCATAAATGCGGCTGGTGTTGCTGAGATCAATATCAATCTTAAAATCTTCGAGAATCAACAGAAAGCGCTCATCCTCGCGGCCCACGCCCGTTAGAATTTGATGGGTCGCCACCGACTCAGCAAGATGGGTGGGTGCGCCGATGGATACCGCATCTATGCCCACCGCTCGTAATTGCTCAAATTCCAACAAGAACTCAGCGCCTGCCGGTTCGAGATAAGGGCCTGCCTGGGCATAGCGGCGCGGATCACGAAAGCGCTGAAGGCTCCAGCCAGTGCGCAGCAGGGCGATGTCGGCCTGTTCCAGTTGGTCGGCATAGGGTTCCAGGTCAGCCGGTGTAATCGAGCCGCCATCGGGTAGCGGGACTTCCAGAACTAACGGCGCAAAGAAGATATAATTTTCGATGGGTAACTCGTGGGCGCTGGCCCCGGCATCATTGAAATGTTTCGGTGCGTCAATGTGTGAGCCGGAATGGGAGAACAGGTGCAGGATCGTCCGGTTGGAACGGTCCCCCTGACGAATTGACGAAAATGGTTGGGTATAAGCGGCGGGCAGGTTCCCCGGCCACACGGCGGCATCGGACGTGAGCGGATAGGAGAGGACACGGAACTTCATGGTCAGGACTCCGTTGGGCAGGCGCAATGAGTCGATGATAGCACAGGCAACGTGGCGCTAAAAATAACCGGTCGTATTATTGACGATACAGCACCGGATTCAAATCAGTCGCGACAATTTCGCCGACAGCGGTCCCCGGCATCCAGGTGTTGAGGTCGTTTTCCTGATTCTTATTTTTGGGTTGGGCCACCCGAATGCCATCTTCAATATAAATGATGGTCATCACTTTGCGCATGTGCTCAGTCTGGTTGGGTCCGGCGCGATGAAATGTCCAGCCACTATGAAAGCTCACCTCACCGAAGTCGAAGGCTGTGTTATCGATGGAAAAATCTTTGAGTGACTGACCGATTTTGCGTTCGCTCTCATCACTGATCGCCAGATTGCGGTGTTCCATAATCGTCTGGCTACTCACGGCAAATTGCAGTGGTCCCATAGCAAGCGGCACTGCTTGCAACGGCACCCAGGCGGTGACGGAGTTGGCATTGCTGAGCGGCCAGTAGAATTGATCGACATGCCAGGGGGTAAAGCCGCCACCGGATTCCTTAAATAAGGCCTGATCATGGTACATGCGCACGCCCTTAACCTGCATGAGTTCAGCCGCCAGGCGGGCCAGCCGCTTCGAGAAGGCAAAAGTCTGCGCTCGCTCATCACGAGTCCAGAGATTCGCAATTTGCAGGAACGCCATGCCATACGTATCGCGTTCGGCCAGGGGTGTGTGATGCTTGCGATGCTTTTCGACCAACTCCATAAACACAGCGCCATAATGATCGAGGATAGCGGCATCGAAGACGTCTTTGAGCTTGATGTAACCGTCGCGTTGGTATTGTTGAATCTGTGCGTCGGATAAAGGATAGTGTTTATCAAGAAGTTCACTCATGGTCGATATTTCCTGCACTTGTCTGATTTATCGGATAGGATGATAACTCACGTGCCGCCAAAAAACAGCAGGGCGATGACCCCGGCGACCAGTGGCGCAAACGCGGCCAGCCCCAACCGCACGACCGAAAAGCGCCAGCCCATAAACGGTATTTCAAATGCCAACCGCAATAAGCCCAGTGCCGCCCAACTGGTGACGATGGTAATGACCGGAGCCACGCCTGCACCGGTTTCATAGAGCACCGCTACCAGCGGGAAAATCACATAAGGGCCGCCGGGCATCAACATGCCGACCACCTCGCCGACGAGCACACCCATCATGCCGGATTCGGGACCAATCCAACGGGTGATGAGTTCCTCTGGCGATAGTACAGTGACTAAGCCCGTCAAGGCAAAGGCGATCAGAATAATGGGCGCAGTCTGGCGCAAGGTCCTGAGACCGACTTTGACCCCCTGCCAGTGGCTGCCATCGCCGCGCCGCCAGGCATAGATGAACATAATCATCGCGAGGACGGTAAGAATGAACGTGGCAGTATTCATACCGGCACGTTCTCGCGGATGCGGTCCACGTAGGAACCAAAGAACGTCTGCGCAATCAAACCAAACAATGGCGGCATGATGAGAGTCAGGCCAAAACGAATTAACGCCAGACGCGGGGTTAACAGCGCCATTTCCAGCGGTAGCCGCGCCAGTGAATACAGGTTCTTAGCGGTGACAAAGGCGATCAATACGCCCAGACTCGCGCCCGCTTTGAGCAGAATAGCGGCAATGGGGTAGTAGACATAGGGTCCGCCGGGCAAGACGGCACCACCAATGCAGGCCAGAGCGATGCCTTTCCAGCCCGCGCTACTGCCCAGCCAGCGATTGACCAGTTCCGGCGTAATCAGGACCTGTGCCAATCCTGCAATCAGAAACGCTGCGATCAACAGCGGAATCACGTCGACCAAGGTGCCGACACCTGATTCAAACCCGTTCAAGACCAGCGGAAAGCCCCCCTGCGCGAAGGCAATGACCGCCAATAGGCCGACAATCGCCAGCAAGATCCAGTTCGTTCGATTATTCATTCGATGTGTCCTCTGTGTCTGCTTCAAACCAGCAGTGCTTATTGTACTGTGTGCCAAAATTTGCGCATCACGTACCGGTATGGTATACAACTTACACGTGTCAGAATCCGTATGTGACATTTCAGGTGGGGAGACAATTTGATATGCGTTTTGGAATTAGTGGGTGTTTCTTGCCCGAAAATATGCACGATATTACCCCGGCGATGTGTCAACGAGTGCGCAGCCTGGGGTTCAGCGGCATTTTTACCCGATTTCGCCAGAATGACCCGCACACGACCACACAAGCCGAAGCCCAACGGGTGCGCGACATCCTCGCCGGGGAAAATGTGCGCCTGTTCCAGACGACGGGCTACTGGCAGAATCTCGTCACCAGCGATGAAACCGTCCGTGCCGAAAGTGTGCGGACCGTGCAAGCGGCGCTACGCTTGGCAGGTTGGCTCGGCTCTCGGGGGATTGATACCGGCCCTGGCTCGATGAATCCTGATGGCCCCTGGTTCCCGCACCCGGAAAACTGGACGCAACGCGCGCGGGATCAACTGGTCAGGAGCCTCAAAGAATGTGCCCCAGCAGCCGAGGATGCGGGCGTGTACCTCAGCCTGGAAGCGCATCAACTGGTCACGCTGGAATCACCCGAAATCACAAAAGACGTGCTGGCTGCCGTTGACTCGCCCTGGGTGCGCTCCGACTATGATTCGGCCAATTGGATTGGTCTGAAAGATGTTTTCGATACAGCGCGGGCGCTCAATCATCATTTTGATGTGCTGGGCGATTACATGATCAGTTGTCATGCCAAAGATGCCTGGGTTGAAAATCGGCTGGTGATTCATATCGAGGATGGCTGTCCCGGCAAAGGCAACGTCGACTTTCGGACGCTGTTCCGGCGTATGGAGGATCTCTCGCCCGATTATCCGGTGATCGTTGAAGGCGCACGCACCGAGGACCTCCCGGCGGTGAGCAAACTATTTCACGACATCGCCGCCGAACTCAACATCCGGGTGCTTGATGCTGATGAAGAACCGGCGTGATACATACGCTTCAGTCCAGGCTCAAATTCGCGGAAATTGGCAGAAATGTGCAGAATCGTTTAACGAGAGACATTCAGTCAAATAGCCAGCGGGTCATGTGGTCCAGGCGCTGGGCATCCCAGGCGATCACTTTTTGAGGGATAACAACCCAATAGGGTGAGCCTTGCGTCGTTTTGTACTTGGATTGATACGTATTATCCAGTATATCCCAGGTCGCTTCATCAATGTCATCGTCCTCAATGATTTGGGCGCGGCCCTCAATGATAACGACCTCCTGCGCATTGGGAACATGGACGGCAATCTGCGGATTCTGGATTAAATTGCGTGCCCAGCGGGTTTTGGGACTGCCGTCAAAATGCACCCGATTCTGGTACCAGATGCCCCACAGCGGTACGGTGTGCGGCTGTCCATTGGCGTCAGCGGTGGCAATCCAGTAATAGGTTGCTTCGGCCATGCGTTTGGCGACGAAATCCCAGGTCAACAAGGCGGATTTTGTTGTGGGGAGTTCATATCCAGCCGGATTCTGGGGCAATTGGGGGTCGGGAATGATGAGATCATCAAGCAGCACCGCATCACACTTTCTCTCAGTATTTTAGTCGGCATAGTATAGCAGCGGGCGTGACCCAAAAAGACCACCAAAATGTGGCGTGTTGGTGAAGCACGCGCTAAACTATCTTCATTGTGTTGATAGTAATTCAACCCCACATTTTCCAGCATTTCCGCTTGCCACAATATATCCAATTCCGCAGTGATTTGAGTTCTAAAAATGAACCCGGAAACGCACTCTCATTATGCTTTTGAAACGCGCCGCGAAATACTGGCAATCTCTCGGAGAGGACTTGATTGTTGATGTTGCGCGGCTGATGTCTTGTATTGCAGAATTGAAAGTTTAACCAATTCAATGGAGCAAAACACTATTATGCCAAATTTACGTTATGCTGCACCGAAAGAGCGGCGCGTCGCGTTAGTTACGGGTGGTGCGCGGGGGATTGGTCGGGCCTCGGCGCTGCGGATTGCGGAAGAAGGCCGTGACATCATAGTTGCCGATGTATTGGACGACGAAGGGGAGGCCGTCGTCAACGAGATTGAGGCGTTGGGCCAGCAGGCGACGTATGTTCACACTGATGTGACCAGCGAAGCAGCAGTAAAGGCCACCGTCCAACATGCACTGGATACGTTTGGCCGCCTCGATATTCTGGTGTGTTGCGCCGGGATTCTGGGGGTAGAAGTGCCGTTTCTGGAACAAACAGCGGACATGTTTGACCGGGTGATGAAGATCAATGTCTACGGTGTATTCTATGCCCATCAAGCCGCGATTCCGCCGATGCTGGAACAGGGCTGGGGCCGTTGCGTAACGATCACGTCCGGGGCGCGAATGGGTGCAACGCCGGTCGTGCCCTATGGCACTTCCAAAGGGGCAGTATGGTCACTGGTGCGGGCGCTGGGTAATGCCTATCCCAAACAGGGGGTGTTCGTCAATGGTGTGGAACCGGGGCGGGCGCTTACGGAAATGGTTGTGCCGCGCTTCAGCCAGGAGTTTCTGGATAATCCGCCGGTAGCAATTGGGCGTTATTCCGATGCGGAAGAAGTAGCGGAGGTCGTGGAATTTCTGGCATCGGAGCGCAATACCTACACGACTGGCTCAGTCTGGAGCGTCAAGGGCGCAACCGGCTAAAAATGGTGTGTTGCCTCGGTTGTGGGTTAAAGTCGACCCATGTTGTAGAATTGGAGGCTGTACACAGCGACTAACATCCTTTTGCTCAAGGAATACAAATATGACGCCGGATTGGTATATCAACGAACTCACCCATGCTGGCAGCGAGCATCTGGACAGCGATTATGTGCAGCAGTATGACCAGAAAGCGGGCCTGGACGCAGATGATGAATTGCAGTTGCTGCTGAGTCTCGGGCTAAATGCAACCCATACGCTCGTTGACTTAGGGGCGGGGACTGGAGCAGTTACCTTAGCGGCGGCCACGATTTGCCAGCGCGTCGTGGCGGTCGATGTGTCACCGGCAATGATCAATGTGTTGCGCGACAAGGTGCAAGCGCGGGAATTCACTCAGGTCGAGTGCGTGCAAAGTGGTTTTCTGACGTACCACCATCAGGGTGATCTGGCTGATTTTGTCTACTCCAGACATGCGCTCCATCATCTAACCGACTTCTGGAAAGTTATCGCCTTGAAACGAATGGCGGCGATCTTGAAACCGGGCGGGGTGCTGCACCTGCGCGATCTGATTTACTCGTGTGAGCCGGATGAAACCGAACAAGTCCTGGAAACGTGGTTGGGCAAAGCACCCGAAAACGCCGACCAGGGCTGGACACGGGCTGAACTCAAGACGCACATCCAGGAGGAACATAGTACCTATAGTTGGCTCCTGGAAACGATGCTTGAGCGCGTCGGGTTCGACATCCAGCAGGTGCAGCCCAGCCCAACCCGCGTTCATTCCAGATATACTTGCGTCAAACGATGATCCGCAATAATTGACTTAAAGTTGTTCAACACCAAATTTTTGGAGGCAAAAATGCAAGCATTAGTATGGGAAGCGCCGCGCGTCATGACCATGCGCACGGAACCGGAGCCAGAAGTTGCGCCCGATGAAGTCTGTATCAAAGTGGTTTATGCCGGTATCTGCGGGTCGGAACTGGGGGGCTACCTGGGACACAATGCGCTGCGCGTGCCGCCGTTGATTATGGGACACGAATTTGCCGGGGAAGTCGTGGCAACCGGCAGTGAGGTTCCAGCACTTGATCTGGCACCGGAAAAGCTGGTCACGGTGAATCCGCTGATTTACTGTGGAAGCTGCACTTACTGCCAGCAGGGATTGAATCAACTCTGTGCCAACCGGCGATTAATCGGTGCGCATCGACCCGGCGCATTTGCCGAGTACGTGACAGCGCCCGCCCAACAGGTCTTGCCGTTACCGGCGGGCATGTCGGCGCGGATTGGCGCGTTGACCGAACCCGTTGCCTGTGGGGTGCGCATTGGCGAACTGGCAGGGGATGTCGCCGGTGAAACCTGTCTGGTCATTGGGGCGGGGCCGATTGGCTTGCTGGCGTTGCAGACGCTGCTACTCAACGGCGCGGCGCAGGTTTACGTTGCCGAACTGGACGCAGCACGGTTGGCGATGGTGACAGAATTTGGCGGGGTTGCGATCAACGGGCGCGAACAGGACACGGTGCAGGTGGTCAAGGACGCGACTGATGGGCAGGGGGCAGCGGTTACAGTGGATGCCGTCGGCACGGCTGGCACCCGGCAGCAATGCGTGGACGCGACGCGCTCAACCGGCACGATGATTCTCAGCGGCCTGCACGAAGAAACCAGCGCCATGCCCGCCGCTGACATTATCCGCCGCGAGATCGTGGTGAAGGGGTCATTCGCTTATACGCCGGCGAACTTCGCTACCGCGTTGGACCTGCTGGCAGCCGACCAGATTCGCCTTGATCCCTGGATTACCGAAGCGCCGCTGCCCGATGGGGGCAAGTGGTTTGATCGCTTGATCGACGCGCCGGGCGATGTCTCGAAAGTGCTGCTGGTGCCGTAGTCAGCACGAGAGGATAACACGATGCAAAGGATGAGCAGAGCGATTTTTGATTGTTACCGCCAGTTCGATGCTTACACGCATCCCGGCAAACATATCGATCTGTTTAGTACGCTACCAACCGATCTCGATGCGCTTTGTGATCTCGTCGCCACGCAGTTGGTTCATCCCTGGGATGGCAGCCCGCAACCAGAAGGGCGCAGCTACGAGCCGCGGTCTAACCTGATGGTCGAAAATATGCTGGACAGTTTGCTGCATTTTAATAGCGCCGGGCTGGTGATGAATCGTACGTTGAATGAACGCGTCATCGCCGCCTGTCGTGAGAATGCTTTACTCCTCACTGCCATCCTCCGCTATCAGGGCGTTCCAGCACGGGCGCGTGCAGGCTGGTGTCGATACGTTTCCAGTAACCCGCAACAATATGCCGACCATTGGGTCACCGAGGTCTGGCATGATGCGGAACAACGCTGGCTGCTGGTTGATAGCAATCCCAAAAAGGTCGATTTTCCAGGCAGTGAGTTCAAGTCTGGTGGCGACGCGTGGCTGGAATTACGAACCGGGCAGGCAACGCCAGATCAATATCGCCAACAAGCCGATTGGTTTTATTTGAAACTGAACTTTGGGCACGATTTTAATACCGTTCTGGGCGAGGGACCACATTATTGGGAAGCGCCGCCGCTGTTCCATCAAGAACTCAGCCAGATGACCGCCGGTGAACTTAGCCTGCTGGACCGGTTGGCCGAACTGTTGCAGGAACCAGATACGAATCTGGAATCGATCTTGCACCTGCAAGCCGAACATGCCGGGTTACAGGGCTTGCAATCCGCGTGGCACATCTTCGAGCGAACGGTTTACAGTTAAAATATATGAAGTGCCGGGCAATGTCTCAAAGATGTTGCTGGTGCCGTAGGAGCATTTTAGCCAGTTAGCGATCAGCATTTCAGCGACTGTATCTAAACACCGTGTCACCGACACATCACGAGGGAGATGGATATGGCAATAGACTATTCGCTTGGGGTGGCAACGGATTTAACCCCCAGGCAAATTTTGGAGATTATGGGTGGTACGGGCAATACTATGCCTGAAATTAGAACGTTACCGGAACGACCACAAGTTTTCCACCTTGTTGCTCCAGATTTGGAGCTGCTCGCACATCAGATGGCTACACCACTCGCGCCTCTAACACATGCGTTATGGGTCGAAGGACTGGGTGTGTCGCTAGGTGTTCGGGTTACCCTTCTCAATGCAGAAGATTCAGATGGTTCAGTGATCGCCATGCTGCGTGCTATCATGAACTTAATCAACCAGACTCAAGACGATCTGGCGCTACTTTACCATTCCCCGGCGCTTGTGAGAAATTCAGGTAAGCTTACCATCAATCCGTCGCATGAATTATGGCGGCCAGAGTACCTTGAATTGATAACTGTGCTGTATGAGGTGAAGGACATGCCAATACTTTAGAAACTTTCGGAGCCGGGCGCTTGATTGGGGGATTGGGTAAAATACACTTCTAAAGTTGAATTGCTAAACTGCTTATTTCTTGAAAGTGAAATCATGCACAAAATTACTGATATTCAAGCAGTGCGCGTGAACTTCCCGGAACGCCCGCCGACCACGCCGCCGCGCCGCGAGTCGTGGTGGGTCAATGATGAAGTCGCCAATCCCATGTCGCGCTACCCGAAGGTCAAACGGCACCGTAACCTGTGGCGGCCCAAGTGGGAAAATTTGTGGTGCAAGGTCACACTGGAAGATGGCACATGGGGCCTGGGCAGCACCAGTCATGGACGACCAGTTGCCGCCGTCATTGATGACCATCTGGCCCCGATGCTCATTGGCGAAGATGGGCTGGCAATCGAACGCCTCAGCGACATGATGTACCGCCTCACCAAACCCTATGGCACGGCGGGTCTAGCGTCGTTCGCCATCAGTGCGATTGATCTGGCGCTGTGGGATGCAAAGGGCAAGGCGCTGAATCAGCCAGTTTACAGCCTCATCGGTGGGCCGCAGAAAGATAAGCTGTTCTGCTATGTCACTGGCAATGATGTGGACTGGTATCAGGAACTCGGTTTTAAGGCGTTCAAGCTGGCGTGTCCCTATGGCCCGGCGGATGGACTGGACGGGCTACACAAAAATGAAGAATTGATCGCCCGCGTGCGGGAACAGATTGGCGATGACTGTGAACTCATGCTCGATTGCTGGATGGCCTTCGATGTCGAGTATACGGTGCGGTTGGCGGAACGGCTGCGACCCTATAAGCTGAAGTGGATTGAGGAATGCCTGCTGACTGAAGACCTTGATGCGCATGTCGAACTGCGGCAACGACTCCCCTGGCAGGGGCTGTCAACCGGCGAACACTGGTTTACCCATGTGCCATTCCAATGGGCACTGCGCCATAACGTCGTCGATATTCTGCAACCGGACATCGAATGGGTGGGTGGGCTGACCACCTGCATCAAGATCGCCCACGCGGCGGAAGCAGCGGGCAAACACGTTATGTTACACGCCGGCGGACGTAATCCGTTCGGTCAGCATTTCAGCTACGCAATGGCGGCGGTGCCCTGGCTGGAATATTTCATGGCCGCCGATCCCGGTGTGCCGCTGGCGGAAACGATCACCATTCCCGGTCAGGCCGTTGCTGAAGCTGGCTATCTGGTGCCGAATAATGGGCCGGGCTTTGGGCTGGGCATTCCCGAAGCGTGGATTGAGCCGTTTTTTGGGTAAGAGAAGTACTGAGTGCCGAGTACTGAGTGATGACAGGTGATTATGAGTGAATTTGATTTGACCGAACTTGATTATACATTCCGGGTCAAGCCGCTGCTGATCGGCGGGATGGCGATGGAATTTTATGGTTTGCGACCTTCAGGTGATGACGTTGATTTTGTGGTCAGCATAGCAGATTATGAAGCGCTGGCTGCAAAATATCCCGACCAGACCAAAGACTTGGATGATGATAAAGGTGTCGTTATCGGCAAATATGAAGTTTGGACGAGCATCTGTTTATTCGACCACGCTAATTTGTCTCAGGGGGCTATTGAAAAGCCGCAATATAAGATTATTGCATTGGAAAAGTTACTCTTGCTCAAAGCATTCAATATCAACGAAGCCAAACACTTGACAGATGTAAAGCTTTCGTCGAGAAAATTCTCAATATTCAGTATGGGAAAGATAGCTTACCGGCTAAAATATCATTTCTTTCAGGAAAAGTATCATGACTGATAAAGCACGTATCGCTATTGTGGGGACCGGTTGGTGGACCACTGCCACTCATATTCCCGGCTTACTCAAAAACGAGTCAGCAGAGCTGGTTGCCCTGTGCGACAAGGATGCTGCTAAGCTGAACGAAACAGCGCAGACCTACGGCATAGAACACACCTTTACCGATGTCACCGACATGCTGGCGCGGATTGATGTTGATGGAGTCGTCGTCGCCACCAATCACGCCAGCCATTACGCTGTCGCCAAAATCTGCCTCGAACAGGGCAAGCATACGTTAGTCGAAAAGCCACTGACGCTGTTTGCACGGGAAGCGCGGGAACTGGTCGAAATTGCCCAGCAAAAAAGCGTGGAACTGAGCCTGGGTTACAACCACAATTACACGCCCCATGCGCTTCGGGCGCGGGAGATCGTCCAGTCTGGCGCTCTGGGGGCCGTGCAGTACATCACCGGTGTCTTTAACCAGCACATCATTGGCCTGTTTGAGGGCAAGGGCCTGAACACACCAACGAACGTTCACAGTCCCGGCGCGGTCTACAGTGACCCGGTTCAATCCGGCGGTGGGCACGGTCATTTGCAGATCACCCACCTGGCGGGGATGATCTTCTTTATCACCGGCCTGCGTGCGCACAAAGTCCATGCCATGATGCACAAGCACGGGCTGGCGGTCGATCTGGTCAACGCCATCAACGTCCAGTTCACGGGCGGGGCGCTGGCAGCTATCGGCGGCACAGGCAATATCACCGGCGGACGTAAGGTTGATCTGCAAATCTATTGTGAGCGGGGCTGGGTGGATATTGATGAAGTCACCGGTTCGGCCACCATTCAGGGCGCGGATTTGCCGGAAGAGATTTTCATTCCCTATACTGAAAATGGCACCCACTATCGCCGCCATGCTACGACCGATAATCTGGTGGACATGGTGCTGGGCCGGGCGGCCAATGGTTCGCCGGGCGAGATCGGTTGGCGGGCGGTGGAACTGCTGGATGCGGCCTATCGTTCAGCGACGTTGGATGGCGCAGGGGTACTAATTGAGGAGCTATATCACAATGACTGAACGGATACAGGGAATTCTGCCGGTTGTTCAAACCGCGATTGATGCCAGGGGTGAACTCGATGTCGAGAGTATGCAACGGCAGGTTCGTTTCTGCATTGACGCCGGGGCGCATGGCATGGTCTATCCGGTGCTGGCAAGCGAATTTCAATTCCTCTCCGACCATGAACGGCAGCGCATGGTCGAAGTATTGGTGACCGAAGCCGCCGGACAGATTCCAGTGATTGCCGGAGTCGCCGCGCCGACATTGCAACTGGCAGTGGAACACGCCGCGTTTGCCCGCCATATCGGAGCCGCTGCGGTCATCGCCATGCCGCCGTATATCGCCACTGCCACCCGCGATGAAATCTTCATGTACTATCGCGCTATCGCCGAGGTTGCCGAAATGCCGGTGATGATTCAGCACGCGGCGAGTGGTCCCGGCGTGGATGTGCCGTTTTTGCGGCAATTGCTCAGCGAAGTCGAAAATGTGCGTTACATCAAGGAAGAAATGATCCCCAGTGCCCATAACATCAGCGGCCTGCTGGATGCCAACATCGCGGAATGCTGGGGCGTGTTCGGCGGCGCGTGGTGTCGCTGGATGCTCTCCGAGCTGGACCGGGGCGCAAACGGCTTCATGCCCTCGGTCGAGGTGGTAGATGTGCATGTGCAGATCTGGAATGCCTATCATGCGGGCGACAAAGCCAGAGCGCGGGAAATTTTCAATCAATTATCGCCGTTTATTCACCTCACATTCAACCTGGGGCTGCGGTTAGTGAAGGAAACGCTGGTGCGACGCGGTGTGCTGCAAACAGCGGCGATGCGCCAGCCGGGTGTGTTGCAACTGGATGAGGCTGATGTCCATGAACTGGATACAGTGCTGGGTGAGATCGAGCATTTGTTTACAGCGACCGCGCGGTGAGAAAACATATTCAACGCAAAAGGACGTAAGATCGCCTGCTTATCGCTTGCTCTCACCGCTTTGGGAACCGGCCCGAAAATAGACACAAAGTATCAGCAACGGGAAAATCGCCACGAGCAGCAGCAAGATTGATAAGTTCTCGTAATATAACGTCAATATGGCTAAAGGCATGAGCCAGACGACGTTGATAATCATCATCCACAGCGTTACGGTCGAGTGTTTCTGGAAACGCTGCGTCGCATGCTGATAGGCATGACTGCGGTGTGCCGAATACCATTTTTCACCCCGTAGCATCCGCCTTAACAACGTGAACGTGCTATCAACCACGAAGGCGGCCATCAGGATGACCCAGCTCAGGACAGGAATGTCGGTCTGATGAATGCTAATCACGATCAAACCGGCGATGATGAATCCCAGAAATCCACTGCCCACATCACCCATAAATATCCGTGCTGGCGGGTAGTTCCATAACAGGAAACCAATTGACGCAATAGCGAGTAGCCAGGAAACCAATCCAAATACGCTATTGGAACCACTTAATATGAAAAGCACGGCGCCAGCGATTCCAACAAAAATCGCCTGTCCCCCGGCCAAGCCATCAATACCGTCCATAAAATTATATAAGTTGATGCACCACATAATGCCAATGATCTCAATCGGATAAACGAGCCAGGCAGTATCAATTTGAAACGGCCCCAGATTGAGCGTGGGGGAGCCTTGTACCAGCGCCACGAGCCAGAGGGTAGCGGCAAAATGAACGATGATCCGCACTTGTGGCGAAATATCCCGTCGGTCATCAATGTATCCGATGGCCGCAATCATGCCGCCACCACCGATGATGGCTAGCGCGAGTGGCAACTCAATCTGCTGCAAACCCAGCAGTAAGGCGATGCTGGCAATAAAAACGAAGACGATGGCTAAACCACCGCCACTGGGCGTGACCCTGGTATGGGAACTCCGTTCATTGGGTACATCAACGAGTTGGCTTGTCAACGCATACCGGCGCACGGCTCCGGTTAACCACCAGGAGCAAGCTAATAATATGAGCGATACGATGATAATCGGCACACGACACCTCTCAGCTTAGAAACGATTCGAAACGGTCACTTTGCGGCTGCTGACACACACTGGCAAACAACTATTTGGCGAGCGATACGACAGCCTGTAAAGTATTGGCGACAATGACCTTAGTTGAAAACTCTTTTTCCGCTTTTTCACGACCCTTTTTGCCCATCATCTGACGCAGATCGGGATTTTCAATCAGTGTGGACAGGGCTTCCTGTAGCGAATTAACCGATTTGACCGGTACGAGGAGGCCATTTTCGCCTGACTGAACGACTTCCCGACAACCCGGCACATCGGTCGTTGCAATTGCGCGACCGGCGGCGCTGGCTTCGATGAGCGCTTTTGGCAATCCTTCGCGATAGGACGGTAAGCAGACAATATGGGCCTTTTGGAACACCGACGACATATCCTGCTGCCAACCCCACCATTCAATGATTCCTTCGTTTATCCATGCTTGTAGTTGTTCCGAACTAATGCTGCGCGGGTTTTCAGGATCAACATCACCAACCAGAACAAAACGCGCCTCAATGTCCTGGCTCCGCAAGTTACGGGCTGCTTCCACAAACTCGCCGACGCCTTTATCCCACAACAAACGTGAAGGTAAAACAACAATTGGTGTGTCGGGCGTCTCTGGCGTGTAATGAAACAGGTCAACATCAACGCCTGACCCTTTAATTACGAGCGTTTTTTCCGGTGCCACCAGCCCATGTTTTACGAATAGATCACGGTCATCATCATTCTGAAAAAGGGCAATGCTATTCGAATGGCCCAGTACGAACCGAAATACAATTGATAATATTTTTCGCATGGTCCGCGTTTTAAAATCAGAACCGATAAAGGTGTACCCTAACCCGGTAATGGCGCTGATAATGGCCGGTTGGTTCGTCAAACGGGCGACAAGTCCACCATAGATTACGGGTTTCATCGTTGCGTGGTATATGATATCGGGCTTGACTTGTTTATAGATGCGAAATAATGATCGAATGACTTGAAGTTCGCCGCGTATGCCTAATGATCCTCGCTTTAACGGAACGGAGTGGATTGGAAAACCGAGTGACTGAATTTCTGCCACCGCATCGCCTAAAACCATTTTGGCTAAAGCATCCGGTTCCGTGGGAATAGTGGCATGAACCTCATAGCCATTTTCTTGAAGTGCCAACATAACCGGCAACCGGTGTGTTAAGAAATAACCAGCATGATTGCCTACATAGAGAAAACGGGGCATAAATTGTCAACTCACCTGAATGACAGAAATTTCTAAACCCGGTCAATTAAAGCGCACGTCACAACAACGGTTTCAGTATGGGAGAAGTTCAATTTTTGCGCAACTTTGATCGGGATGAACTCAGGTTAAGCCGGTGCCAGTCGCTTGCCGGGCTAACCACGCCATCTCTTCATCCACACTACAGGGCGGTACCCAGTCCAATTGTGTGCGTGCCCTGGCGGCATCAACCTGGAGCGTTCCCCATAGCTGGTCAACCAGGCGTTGCTTACCGAGGGAACGGGCCGCCAGACGGACGTTCCATTCCGGCACCGCAAACAGCCGCGCCTGAAGATTCAGGGCATTGGATAGGCGCATAACAAGTTCGGGCGTTGACAGATCTTCACCATCACAAATGACGAAGGTTTTCCGCGACGCAAGCGGGCTAATCATACAGTGTTCCAGAAAATGGACCAGGTTTCTTACGCCTACCAGACTGCGCTGATTGCGAATTCCAGCGAATGGCAGCGGGATGCCCTGCTGAATTAGCCGAATTAACCGGGAAAGATTGCCGGGTGCATGGGGTCCATAAACCAGTGGCGGGCGCACAATTACAAAATCCAACCGGTCCTGATATTCCGCCAGAACCTGTTCCGCCTCCCATTTGGCAATCTGGTAGGGCCTTACCGGGCGGACCGGCGAGCTTTCGTTGAAAGGACTGTCGCCGCTGGTATCGCCATGCACACCTATTGAACTGACGAACACCAATCGCCGAATCCTAGCATGTGTGGCCTGTTCGACTAACCGGCGGGTGCCGGCAACATTGGTTTCACGGAACGCAGTCAGGGCCGTTTCAGGCTTTTTATCCTGAACATGAGCACGGGCGGCGAGGTGAACCACAAAATCAACGTCTTGCAGCGCGGTTTGCCAGTTCGTCTCTTGATTGATGTCGCCGATTGCGACCGGTTCCGGTGCTGATTGGGGGGCTTTATCAAGCGAGCGAACGGCAGCGCGGACCACATACCCACGATCCCGCAATTGATCACACAACACCTGACCAATATACCCGTTGGCTCCCGACACCAGAACGCGAGCTTTCGCAGTGCTGGTGTCGCTACTAGACCCGATCATACCATCCACGCCTGCACACCATAGCGTATGTAATAATAGGCAATCTTGACATATTCCGACCACACAAATCGTCGTGTTTTCTGATTGCGCCACCAATTGGTTGCATCGTTGCTGTCCCCGGCAGCCGGTGTAATTTGAATTTCCAGCCGGTTATCGACATTCAAAGTGTTATAAACCGCCAGTGCCCGCCTGAATGCATCCGAGTCGTCACAACCAGTATCGAAGTAATCAATGATTCCCGCAAATAGTCACAAGTGACCTGGGCCTCGTCCCAGGTACTATACGTTGGTGCCATAACGATCACATCGTCAACGGGTACCTGGCATTTTTCCAACTCCTCAAGATTATGTTTGATGTCGAGCGGATTCCCGCCAACCAGAATTTTCGGTGCAAGCTTCTCGGCGCAAAGCTGTGCGGCGGTCACGGCCCGTTGGCGCTGTCCACCGAGCACAACGATCATTTGAGTGCTGGTGGGGGGATGACTGACATCCAGATAGCGATATAAGCAGCGGCGCAGCGGGTCGCGAAAATACCAGATCACAAGGCCCCCTATGAACAGCCATCGTGCTATGAAAGAAACTATCCACTGAAGCATATGGGCCTGGCTCATGCACTACCTCCAGGGTGGGATCAATAATACCATCCGAAGTGTCAATATCCTGCCTATCACCGGCGAAAGGCTCTCAATTGATTTCGCGCCTGACTTTTATACGGTATCTTTGCATTGTTCTTCGTCCGGCAAAATAGCGAAAGACCCTTCATATGAAAATTACGGATGTGCGGATGATTGCAGTGGGATCAATGGGCGCTGCACCACCCAAAGGCCAGGGTAATGTGCTGGTGACGCCATTGCATACCTTTTATGATCGCAAGCCAGATCGGGGTCAAGTACGTCCGCCAGTCGCTGCCGTGCTGGTCGAGATTGAAACGGATACTGGCATCGTCGGGCTGGGGAATGTTGGTGCAGCGCATGGGAACGCCCTATATACACTGGAGCACCATCTCAAACCGGCGCTGATCGGGGCAGACCCGTTTGATGTCGAATATCTGTGGGCGCGGATGTTCCGCGAGAACATCAATTATGGGCGCAAAGGTATGGTCATCGAAGCCATCAGTGCCGTCGATATTGCCCTATGGGACATCATGGGCAAGGCGACCCAGCAGCCGGTTTATAATCTGCTGGGCGGCAAAACACGCTCGAAACTTCGCGCCTATGCCAGCCGCCTGTATGCCAGCACCGATCTGGATGAACTGGCTGCGGAAGCGCAATCCTATGTCGATCAGGGCTTCACCGCCATGAAACAACGACTCGGCTATGGCCCGCGCGATGGTCAGGCCGGGATGCGCAAGAATATCGAACTCATCCAAACCGTGCGCGATGTGATCGGCCCGGACATCGAACTGGCGGCGGATGTGTATATGGGCTGGGACGTGCCGTATGCGATTCGCATGATTAAGATGATCGAGGACGCCGGGTTGAATCTCGCGTGGCTGGAAGAACCCGTCATGCCCGATGACATCAGCGGCTATGCGCAAATCTCAGCGGCGGTGGATACGCTGATTTCTGGCGGTGAACATGAGTTCACGCGCTATGGCTTCCGTGAGATGATCGAAAAGCGGGCGGTCGATATTGTGCAATTAGATGTGAATCGCGTTGGTGGCATTACCGAAGCCCGCAAGATCTGGGCGATGGCGGCGGCGTATGATTTGCCGGTGTTGCCCCATGCCGGGCAGATGCATAATTATCACCTGGTCATGGCGCACATGAACTCGACAATCGCGGAGTATTTCCCGCCGCTGCCGGACGAGGTGCCACCCGATGGCAATGAGATATTCTGGCGCTTGTTCACCGGTGAACCCCTCGCGCAGGACGGCTATATCACGCTGCCGGAAACACCGGGTATGGGCTTGGAGATCAATCATGCGCTTGTCGATCAGTACGTGTTGAGTGAATGGTGATGGTTGGCGGGCTAGCTATGTATCGTTAGTGCTTTCTCGTTCAACACAAACAACTCGCGCACCGGTGGGATCATTAAAGGGGTTGATGTTACGTGTAAACACCCGTGAAGCAGATCGACACCACCTTGCGGCTGGATCATACCTATCTCCACCACGCACGATGTAGAATCTATGTTCTTTAGCATCAGTGATGTAGGGGTCAACTACATCACCTGTAAATTGATGGTAGCCATAAGAGGAATCGCGGCACCACTCAGACACACTACCGTAGCAATCATGTAGTTGCCAGGGATTAGGCTTTTTGAAACCTACAGGATATATATCATCTTGAGAATTGGCTTTGAACCAGGCATGGTCGCCAAAGGGTTCCGGGTCATCACCAAAGTACCAGCGGGTTTGCGTCCCAGCACGACAGGCGTATTCCCACTGCGCTTCGGTGGGCAAGTCAACCACCTGATTTGAAGTAAGCAGATTTTGGTTCTGAAATTGGCTGGTGAGTCGAATACAGAATTCTCTGGCATCATCCCAGGTCATTCCAAAGGCTGGGAAGCTCCCGCCAGTTGGTTGGAGTATCGTATCCGGGTCCATATACAGAAGCCACTGTTCTTGCGTAACAGGTATCTGACCAATCCAGAAGCCGCGAGTCAGGATGACTTTATGCTGTGGTATCTCCGCGTACATTGAATCATCCGAATCGGGACTACCAATCAGAAATTCACCTGCCGGACACCAGACCAGCGCCAGATTAACTGTTTCCGACAAGCTGACCTGGATAACATGACCAGGTTGTTGGTTTGGGCCAAATTCAATCAGGGCCATAATCAGCAATCCATTGTTTAAATCATCATCTATGGTAACAGAATTTTGTGGTTCGGCAGCCAAAATTTTTCTGGATGTCGATTCAGTAGCTGCTTATTCGTCAAGAGAGTAGAGGGACTCTTTTCTTTATTGATTGTATAAGTGGAGGACGCTATGAACGGCACCAAAGAAGACCCCTGGGTATTGAAAACCCCGCCCTTGACCTCGGAATATACGCTCTACAAAGATGAGACTCACGACCCGCCGATTCTGGTGTGTACGGTGGGCAAGACCGTGTTGCACTATGATTTGCGCTGCATCGAGGACCTGCACGCGATGCTCAAGGAACATGGCGATTGGATGTTATTGGGCAGTGCCGATGAGAAAAAAGAAGCCCAGCCTGATACGGTTGAAGCCTGGGGCCGCTCACCAGATAATCCCATCGGCGGCTGGTATGGGCTGAAGAAGGGCCTGCGCGGGCGCTTCGGCATGTATATTCCGCCGCTGCTAGAAGAACTCGGCCTCGCGGAAGTCGAACACAACAAGCGAAATAACCGGATGCGGGCCATATAAACCGCCTGGCTGGATAGGTCGATTGACAACCATGCTATTATGACTATAATTATAGTCATAATAGTTAGGAAATCGACCTATGAGAATTGCACCGGTAGCAGAAGTGAAGGCCAAGTTCAGCGCCTTTCTGAACCAAACCCAGACTGGACCGGTCATCATCACCAAAAACGGTAAGCCAATCGCCGCAATGCTGGCGGTCAAGGATGAGCAGCAGCTTCTACGATTGCTGTTAGATTACGCACCGCAGATTCAGATTGAGCTGGGGCGGGTGTGGGCATCACAGGGGCTGGTGGTGGCATTGGAATTACTCACGAAAGAGATTGCTGCCAAACACCCGGTTTCCGTACACCTGGCGATTGACCGCAATATTGAGACGTTGCTGAGTCGGTCAGCCCAGGAAGTTCTCCTGTCGCTCATCGCCGAAGCAGTCGCCAATGCTGCCAAACATGCTCAAGCCAATAACCTCACGGTGCGCGTTTACGAACGTGACCAACGGGTTATCGCTGAAATCGAAGACGATGGCGTGGGTTTTGATGTGGCACAGGTAGAAGCCGCCAACGTGGACGCACGAATTTATCAAGATCAACGCGCCGCATTGGTTAACGGCACAACCGCGATTCAATCTGCACCGGGCGAAGGGACCACTGTCACCGTCACTATTCCGATTGATGCAATAGAACCTACAGTTTCATAAGCTCTAGATTATTTGACAACTTGCGTCATCCGCTTCAAAATCACCGCAACGATTGGCTTAAGAGGCTGCATGACATGGAAAAATTTGGCGATTGCTATATCACCTACAGCGATGATGTCGATACTCTTAAATTCGACTGGGGCACGGTGCAAATGTTGGGCGAAGAGCGCGTGACTGGTGGTGCAAGTATGAGCCTGGGCGTAGTGAATCTGCAACCGGGCAAAGGCCACGAGCGCCATAATCACCCGGACGCTGACGAGTTTATTTATGTCGTGTCCGGCACGGGCGAACAGATGCTGGATGATAATCCGCCAGCAACCGTCGGCCCGGGCGCGAACATCTACATTCCGCGAGGTATCTATCATTCAACCTTGAATACGGGCGACGAACCCATGCATTTGATTGTTGTCTATGCGCCTGCCGGAGCCGAACAAGTGCTGCGCGAGATACCCGGTGTAGAGATTTTGCCGCCAGCTAATCGTTAGACGTGCTATCCGATCACCTTTTGTGTTGGGTCGTTGATTCCGACTCGCTTAAGAATCCAGCCGATTTCATCGTGCGTACCAGCATCAATGGGTGCAAAGGGTTCGCGCAGGTGAGCATGGGCCATCGCTCCCCGGCGGCGCAGCAGTTCCTTACGAATGCTCAGGTTGATGACTGGCTGATTTTCATAGCGAATGAGGGATAGATAATGGTCGAAGATGCGTTCAGCATCCGCCAAACGACCGGCAGCGTGTGCCCGATAAATGGCAACCAAAATCTCGGTGAACGCGAAGCCGGTCATCGTGCCTGCCGCGCCGCGCTGGAGTTCTTCCAGCAGGAACATCCCGCCCAGCCCACCAAAGATCGCATACTTGTCGGTGCGTTCCCGAATCGCGCTGATCTTCTGCATCAGCGGCGGGTCTTCGAGCTTCAGATGTCGCGCATTCGGAATCTGTTCCGCTAGCATTGCCAGTAAATCCGGCGACATGATGACACCATTGATAGGCGGAAAATCCTGCACCACGATGGGGCCGTCAACCCCGGCAGCGATCTCGGTATAAAGCGCCAGCACTGCGTCATCAGTGGGATTTTCCATGCGGGGTGGGGCGATCATCACACCCGCCGCGCCTCCCGCAAATGCGGCCTGACTCAACTCGATGACGGTTGGAGTTTGCGGGTGGCTGACACCGACGACCACCGGCACTCGACCCGCAACGGTATCGAACACCGTGTCCATCACCTGCCGCCGTTCCGCTACGCTCAGTTTGGCTGCCTCGCCTAGCACGCCCAGAATCGTCAGGCCATAGGCGTCTTTATCAAGCTGAAAATTGACCAGGGTGCGCAGGCTTTCCCAATCAACCTGAAGGTCATTGTCAAAAGGGGTTGCGAGGATGTTGAAGATGCCCGTTATCGTTTGTTCCATGTGATTTGTGATCTCAATGCGCCAGTAGATTACGTCATACTTTACCCAATACAGCGGAAACTCGGCAAAACACTATACTGAAGAACAGCTATTGCCGAACGGAGTTCATGATGCGCCGTCTGCACGGACTGCTAACCCTACAATCAATCATCATTATTTTGCTTTCGCTTAACCGGCTATCGTCACTGACATTGGGCTATGTCGCACCCAATGAATTTTTGCGCTGGGTCGATTTTAACAACATGCTGATCTTGCCACTCATCAGCCTGATCGCTTTCTATCTGTTGAAAAAGCTGATTGAACAGCAGGCTTCCACTGCCAGTTCCTACCGATCACTAACACTCAACCTCATGTTCATTGCTGGTGTCTACCTGCTGGGCACAAGCTATGGCAATCACGAAATTACTAATTACCTGCATGGCCGCTATTGCGAACCTACCGTAACCGAAAGTGTCCCGGCGCGTCTGTGTGAAATCATTATCTTCAACGATGATGAATTTTCGCACTGGGTATTTTTTACCGGGTTCTTACTGGTCAATGTGAGCCTGCTGTGGCTGCAAATCGTGTTTCCACAGTCAGCGCCGCTCACCACGCGTGATCGGGTTTTGCTGGTGGGTAATGGTCTATTCATCGCTGCCGGCATCTTCGCCAATCTGGGATTTGAGGCGATTGGGCTGGATCTGTACGTGGTTGCGGCGCTGACAGCCTTATCGCTCTGGTTGTTACGCCGCTTTCGATCCCAACCGCTGGTGATTTATTACAGCACGGCCTATAGTGTTGGACTGTTGGCAACGATCATTGTCAAGTTAGCGAACACGATTTAACGACCATTGACTACGGTGTGTCTCACACGTTTATATTCAAAAATTAATTATTCCAATGCAAGTACAGGGAACCTCATGACCAAACCCAATATTTTCCTCATTATGTCCGACCAGCAACGCTTCGACACAGTGGGAGCGTGGGGCTACGACTACATGCACACACCCGCACAGGATCGACTGGTGGCGCAGGGAGTGAGCTTCCGGTCCGCCTATTGTCCGGGCGCAACCTGCATCGCCACCCGCGCCGCCATGTTCACCGGCATGTACGCCCACAACACGGGCGTGTATAGCTTTCACAATTGGGCACATCAGCGAACGTGGGTGCATGACCTGCGCGATACCGGGTATCTGTGTGCCAACATCGGCAAGATGCACCTGAGTCCCCGCGATGACATGAGCGCTTTCCATGACCGCGTGATCGTCGAAAACCCGACCAATCTCACCCACTGGCACGGCGGTGTGGACGACGATTGGGGCAAGTTTCTCGCGCATCACGGGCATGAGCGCCCCAACCACCGGCAGAATACCGACCCCCAATGGCACCGCAAGTTCCAGGGCGCACCCTGGCATCTCGATGAACGCTTCCATAGTGACGTATTCATCGGTGATGCGGCACTGGCATGGATTAACAACTGGCGTGGGGAGGAACCGATATTCCTGCAAATTGGCTTCACGGGACCCCACGATCCCTACGACCCCTTGCCGCGCCATCTGGCATTCTATGATGACGTCGATGTGCCAGCACCGACCGTGCGTCAAGGGGAACACGACGACAACCCGCCGCAACACCGCGCCCAATTGGAAGCCTTTGCCAATAACACTAAAGAATCCAAAATTGATCTGCGTACCGCGTCGCCGGAAGATATTGCGCGGATGCGCAAGCACTATTACGCCAACATCACCACCGTTGATGAAAAGATCGGGCAGGTGATTGATGCACTGGAAGCGCGGGGCTGGTTAGAGAATAGCCTATTGATTTTCTGCTCGGATCATGGCGATATGGTGGGCGATCACGGCTTGATGTACAAGTGGCTGATGTTTGACGAGATCGTGCATGTGCCGCTGATGATGGTCTACACCGGTGCCGATGGTGTGCCACGTCAGGTGGATGATCTGGCATCGCTGATTGACATCGGCCCCACAATTCTAGACGTTGCCGGGATTGATATTCCGCGCCACCTGGAGGGCCGGTCGCTGCTGCCGTACCTGACCGGGGCTGCGACCGAACCGCGTCAGTACGTGTTTAGTGAGGACAACTACCTGACGATGATCCGCAGTGAAACCCATAAGTTAATCTACTACACGTCACAGCCTTATGGTGAACTGTATGACCTGGTTGCCGACCCCGATGAGCTATACAATAAATGGGATGATCCCGCATTCGCCGCCATCAAAGCGGAACTCATTAGCGATCTGCTGGCGTGGATCACGTCGAGTAGCTATCACACGGCGGGTTATAAGCAGAACGCGGGGCTGCAATATGATATGCGCTGGGCAACCGCCGAGAGCAACTGGTTGATAAACGAGTATCCGCCGTCGCCGCCACAGACAATGGGGTGAGTAATGAGTTAAAGGTAGCTACTCAGGTTCAAGGAGTTCTCCTACGATGAAATATACTGATGACTCATCCCGTCGTTTCATGGATACCTGAGTAGTTACCATCGGCTCAAATTGTCGCCCTCATCCAGCCCTTGTTTCATAAGGCTGCTGTAAGCTAGAGGAGGGCAAATTGATTATCTTACCAACTTAAGCCGAAAAGAACTGATAGGACCCAATGTTGTCCAGATCAACGGCTACCGGTGGCTCCTCACAACGATCGCGGATGCCCGCCTGGAAAGCTTTGAATGCGGGTGTTTCGCTGAGCGGATTGGCGCCGTCGGGTGTATCAATTGCGGCAATGTGAACGAAACTGACGCCATCTTCGCGCTTGAATGAGGCGTAATGCAGTCCAGCCGGGCTGTTCCGCTGCAATTCAGCAAATACTTTCTCGATGTACTGCTGATTTTCAGCCGCACGATCCGCCTTGACTTTGTACTGAACCATCACCAGCTTCATGTAGCATTTCTCCGAATAATTATACGATACTCAATAAGACGACAGCACAGTACAAAAGGGTGCGGTCAAAGGGGAAATTCGCTAAAATGAGACCTTCCCGACAACCTGCGATACAAATTGATGAACCTGATCGAACTTGATTCCCAGACTTTTGGTGCAGAACTAGAACCGTTCCGACGTGAACTACAGGCCCATTGTTATCGCATGATGGGCACCATCCAGGATGCTGAGGATATGGTGCAAGAGACCTTCCTGCGGGCGTGGCGTTGGCGGGATAGCTTCGAAGGTCGGGCATCGCTGCGGGTCTGGCTATACAAAATCGCCACCAACGCCTGCCTGGATCAACTCAAACGGTCAACGCGCCGCACCATGCCCCGCGTCCGGCAACCGATGTCTACAATGATGGAACCGGTTGCCGAACCGATCCGGGAACCAATCTGGCTCCAACCCTATCCCGATGAATTGCTGGCGCTCGACCATAGCCCTGATCTGGATGCGCAGGTGGCGCAGCGTGAAAGCATAACGCTGGCGTTCGTCGCCGTTTTACATTTGCTGCCGCCACGTCAGCGGGCGGTGCTGCTGTTACGGGATGTACTGGGCTGGAAAGCGCGTGAGGTCGCGGATTTACTCGATACAACGGAATCCTCTGTCAAAAGTGCCTTGTTTCGCGCTCGTGCCACACTTGCCAGCCAGCAAGATGCGATGACGGCAGGGACACAATCATTAGACACGGCGACGCATAAATTGCTCGACGATTATGTCCGCGCCTGGGAGAACGCCGATGTAGACACGTTGACGCAATTGCTGGCAGACGATGCGATTTTCAGTATGCCGCCGATTCCCTCGTGGTATCAGGGCGTCGCCGCCATTCGCCTGTTGCTACACAACTCGATTTTTAGAACAGAACCATGTGGTCAGCAGTGGCGGCTGCAATCCACTCAAGCGAACGGCTATCCCGCTTTTGGCGTTTATCGACGCGAAGATGCTGGCTGGTATCACGCTTACGGGATTCAAGTGCTGACACTCGGCGGCGGGCAAATCGCCGAGATCATCACGTTCAAAGATGCCAGCTTACTCCCGCATTTCAACCTGCCGATGACATTACGCGGTCAACCCATTACAGCCAGAGAGCGATCAACATGATTATTGAATGGAACACGCATTTATTCAGTCAGGACACAACCCGCTATCCATTTCATCCCCAGGCGACGTACATCCCGGAAAACTTATTGCCGGACCCGCTCGTCGATTATCTGGGTCACATGGATGCGCTGGGTATTGATGCTGCCGTGCTGGTCCACCCGGAACCCTATGGCGACGATCACCGGCTGGTGCTGGATAGTCTACAGCGCGAAATGAAAAGGATGGTCGGCACGAGTCTGTTTTTCCCAACCGACCCGGATGCGCCGCAGAAACTCACTGCGCTGGTAAAACAAGAACCCCGCATTATCAGCACCCGATTCCACGCCCATCGTGGCAAAACAGCTTACTTTGACAGATTCACTGATGCTGGAGTCGTCGCGTTGTGGGAGACCGCCGCTGCATTAGGCTTGATCGTTGAACTCCATATCGGCCCTGAGTATGCGGCACAGGTTACAGACCTGATTCAAGCCCACGCTGATTGCACTGTATTAATTGACCACCTGGCGGAACCGCACCTGGGCAACGCGGTTGAATATGCCGATGTCTTAGCATTGGCCGACTTTGATAACGTCTACATGAAATTATCGGGTCTCAATCACTTCGCCGCTGATGCGCCGCTGTACCCCAGCGCGTTACGCTTCACCCGGCAAGTCGTTGACGCTTTTGGGCCACAGCGAATGGTGTGGGGCAGTGGCACCCCGGCGATTGTGGATACCCATCTGGCCCATCTATCGGCGGCTGATCGCACCCTGGTTAAGGGCGGTAATCTGGCGCGATTGTTGCGGTTCGATCTCTAATCCTCAAAATTAACACATCATCAGAGATCAACTCACCGTCCCAACCGCCGCAATCGCTTGACAGATAAAGCAGCAAACGGTACATTACTGTGTGTACTTGTATATACAAGAAATAGTTTATGAGAAAATTGCTGCGGGGCAGAGACCGCCTCGCGGAACCGCTATAATCGTGGCACTTAATACTCATTGCGGTGAAATTCCATGATTGACAAGCGTTTGTCCACACCACTTTATATGCAAATCCAAAACATGCTCCTTGAACAAATCCGTGCGGGCGAGTATGAGCCGGGTGAACAAATTCCGTCTGAGTTAGAGATCTCGGCCCAGTACAGCGTCAGCCGCATGACCGCCCGCAAGGCGTTAGACATGCTGGTATCAAAGGGCCTGCTCTATCGCAGCAAAGGCAAGGGCACCTACGTTGCGGAGAATGTGGTTTCATATGGGCTGTCAACCATGTTGAGTTTCAGCCACACGCTGCGGGCCAAAGGGTATTCAGTTGAAACCCAGGTACTGCGCACCGAAGTGATCCCCGGTTCAATCGACATTCAGGACAAACTCCAACTCAAACGCGACAGTCGCGTCATTGTGATTGAACGGTTGCGGCTGGTGGAAGGCCAACCCGCGACGATTCATACTTCGTTTTTGGAACATCGTTTGTTTTCAGCCATCCTTGACGTTGACCTGAGCCAGGAGTCGCTGCTCGATACGATGCAACGAATTTCACGGCTGGCAATCGCATATACACAAGACTCAGTTCAGGCTGATCTGGCGCTGCCGGGCGAGGCCAGTTTGCTGCAGATTCAGCCCAGCAGTCCGGTCTTACGGGTGGAAGGAATCGCTTACGCCGAAAACGGCCAGCCCACCCGCCTGACCCGCGCCGTATACAACGCGCAGATGTTTAAATTCGTCGTCAAAAACACGGCTGAATTCGCGGCGGCGCTGCAACTCGCCGACCCGCTGGCAGCGTTTAATTCGGACGAGCAATAACGAGGCGGGCGCGATGGCGGAAGTTCTGGTTGGGGTCGACGTGGGTAGCAGCAGTTGCAAGGTCATGTTCATTGATGCGGCAGGCACCGTGTTAGCGACTCACAGCGAACCGTACCTAACCCACTATCCGCAAATCGGCTGGGCGGAGCAGCACCCTGAAGATTGGTATCAAGCGGCCTGCCAGACTCTGCGGGCTGGGTTAGATGGAAGTGCGATTGCGCCGAGTGACATTCGCGGAATTGCAATTGATGGCCCGGCGCATAATGTTGCATTGATGAATGAGCAGGGCGACGTATTGGCCCCGACCATTCACTGGTCCGACCTGCGGAGTACCTTGCAATGTCAACGCCTGGAGGCTGAACTCGGCGACCGCATCTTCGAAATCACCAACTGCCGGGTACATCCATCCTGGACGCTGGCGCAACTGGTGTGGCTCAAGGAGAACCAGCCAACAATCTGGCACGACCTGCGCCGCATTCTCGTGACCAAAGACTACGTGCGCTATCGGTTTACTGGTCACTACGCCACTGATGTCTATGATGCCATCGGCACCCAACTTTACGACGCGCAACGTGGCGAATGGTCAACCGAACTGTGTGATCTCATCGGATTCGACGTCGATTGGTTGCCGCCGGTGGTGCCAGCGACCGACATTGCTGGCTATCTGCTCCCGGAAGTTGCCCGGGCGACGGGCTTGCCAGCAGGGATTCCAGTGGCAGTGGGCAGTGGCGATTCAGTAGTCGAGGCGCTGGGTGTCGGGGCGATTTGTCCCGGCCAGGGCATCATCAAGCTGGGGACCGCCGCGAACGTGAATCTGGTTACAGCCCGGCCATTGCCGTCACCGTTGTCACTCACCTACCGGCACGTGGTTGATCCCTACTGGTTTACCATCACCGCAACCAATTCAGGCACGGCGACTCTGCGCTGGTTTCGGGATACATTCTGTCGATTGGAAGCGCAACAGGCAGCCAACGACAAACTGGATGTGTATACACTCATCAGCCAAATGGCAGCGGACGCCCCGGTGGGCAGCGAAGGCATCATCTTTCACCCCTACTTGATGGGGGAACGCACGCCATACTGGGACCCGACTCTACGCGGTAATTTCTTTGGCTTGCGGGCCGGTCACAACATCCAGCATTTCGCGCGGGCCATTCTGGAAGGGGTGGCATACTCCATTCGAGACTGCCTAGATGCGGTTCGAGCTTTGGGCGCACCAACGCAACAGTTCACGCTCATCGGTGGCGGCGCGAAAAGTCGACTCTGGCAACAAATCCTGTGTGATGTGCTGGGTAGGCCGTTAATTCGTCCTCGTATCGAGGGGGCCGCCTTTGGGTCGGCGCTGGTAGCCGCTATTGCAGTGGGCACCTTGAACGATTGGGAGACTGCCCTCGCGACATTCAACCCGGTGGGCGCGACATTGCACCCGGACCCGACTGCCCAGGCTCAATATGAGAAATATTTTGGCGTGTATCGGGCGCTGGTGAAGGATTTACAAGTCCATAGCACGATGTTAACCCAGTTGATCGAAACTGATGGTGTGGACAAGGTATAAGTTTGAACCACACTGATACCTATAGACACGGGAAGGAACTGTAATTTATGAAAATCAGGTTGCCCGATCCACCGGAGCCAACTTCATTAGCAGCCTACACGCCTGAGCTATTGGGCGAGATTTTTCAGCGGATGTACCTGATTCGCCACTTTGAACAGAAGGTCAACGAACTCTTTTTACAGGGCATCATGCCGGGCACGATTCATCTGTCGCTGGGGCAGGAAGCGACGACGGTGGGGGCGTGTCTGGCGCTGCAACCGGACGATGTGATAACGCTGACGCATCGGGGGCATGGTCAGGCCCTGGCGAAAGGCGTCACCGCCCGCGCCTTGATGGCCGAGTTATTCGGTAAAATCACCGGTTGCTGCAAAGGCAAAGGGGGTTCGCTGCACGTCGGTGATATGGCATACGGCGCATTACCTGCGATTGCAATTGTCGGCGCGTCATCGCCGATTGCGGCGGGGATGGCGTTCGCGTTTAAACGGCACGAATCAGACCAGGTCGCGTTGAATTTTTTTGGCGAGGGAACAGCGAACAAAGGCGACTGGCATGAGGCACTTAACCTGGCCGCCATCTGGAAATTGCCAGTGATCTTTCTGTGCGAGAATAACCTTTATGGGGTCTCTACCCACATTTCCGATGTGATGGCCGTTGATTACGTGGCCGAACGCGCCATTGCCTATGG
The DNA here is from genome assembly GCA_965223835.1 of Phototrophicaceae bacterium. Taxonomy (GTDB): domain Bacteria; phylum Chloroflexota; class Anaerolineae; order Aggregatilineales; family Phototrophicaceae; genus CAVYXZ01. Next base: position 21,505 of record OZ245022.1, on the reverse strand, counting down.
GATGCCGGGCATGACGATTTATGGCAATGACCCGATGATCGTTTACGATGCGGTGCAACAGGCGGCCACGAATGCCCGCAACGGCTCTGGCCCGACGCTGATCGAATGCCTGACCTACCGGCGCGGCGGCCACAAACGTGATGATCCCGGTACGTATCGACCCCAGGAAGAAGTCGAAGCCTGGTTCCAGACCGATCCGCTACCGGCGTTTCGGGAACGGCTGCTGGATGATCCCCGCTTTGACGAGGCGCATCTGGCGCAGCTTGAGGCCGAAGCCACGCACACCATTGACGATTCAGTCGAGTTTGCGCTGGCAAGTGACGAGCCGGACTTGACGGTCGCCCTGGAGGATGTTTATGCATAGCCAAGCCACGCCAACGCGCGATACCACTCGTGATCTGACCATCGTGCAAGCACTGCGCGAAGCCATTCGCGAGGAGATGAACCGCGATGAGGATGTATTTGTCCTTGGTGAAGACATTCGTATCGGTGGCTCATTCCTGTTCACACTGGGGCTATTGGACGATTTTGGGCCAGAGCGCGTATTGAACACGCCTATCTCTGAGGCGGGATTTGTCGGACTGGCGATTGGCGCGGCGATACAGGGAATGCGCCCAGTGATCGACTTTCAGTACGGTGATTTTCTGTTCACTGCCTTTGACCAGATCGTACAGCAATGCACCAAGTTGCGCTACATGTCCGGCGGCCAGGTCAAAATTCCACTGGTGTTTCAGATGCCAACCGGCGCGTCGGGACGGGGTGCCCAGCACGCGAACAATATGGAGAGTTTCTTCTTCCACATTCCCGGCCTCAAGATCGTGACTCCCGCCACACCGTATGACGCCAAAGGCCTGTTTAAGAGCGCCATCCGTGATGATAACCCGGTGTTGTTCTGTGTCCACAAGCATCTATATGGCAGCAAGGGTCGTAAACTGGTGGAAAGCAGCGTGAGTCGGGGGCATGTCCCGGAGGACGAATACTTTATTCCACTGGGCGAAGCCGACATCAAACAAGTGGGAACCGACATTACCGTTGTCGCCAATTCGCTGATGTTGCACCGGGCGATGAATGTCGCAGAGGCACTGGGCGAGGAAGGCATTAGCGTCGAAGTGGTGGACCCGCGGTGTCTGGTTCCACTGGATGTGGACACCATTATCGAATCGGTGAAGAAGACGAGTCGTCTGGTCATCGTTGAGGAGTCAAATGAACGCGGCGGTTGGGGGGCAGAAGTCGCGGCGCAGGTTGCCGGTCACGCCATTGGTTATCTGGACGCGCCGATTCGACGGATTGCCGCACCGGATGTGCCGATTCCGTTTTCGCCGGTCCTGGAAAACAGCGTGATTCCTGATGAACCACAGATTCGCGCGGCTATTCTGGAACTGATGGGAGATTGATGCTGTGCCCATAGAAATCGTGGTGCCGCAAATTGGCGAGGCCGTCGCCGAACTCACCTTAACCACCTGGCTCAAAGCTGCGGGGGATGCGGTCAAGAAGGGGGAGGTGCTGTTCGAAATCGATTCCGATAAGGCGATTGTGGAAGTGGAAGCCTTTGTCGCTGGCACCCTCGTCGAGATACTCGTTCCAGATGGTAGCGCCGTGATGCCGCAGCAGGTCGTGGCCCGGTTACAGCCCGACGGCGAGAGCGCAGAACCGGCAATTGAAGCACCGGCCACGAAAGAGCAACCAATCACGAAACCACCGGCAGGACCTAAAATCACTCCAGTGGCACAACGGCTGGCGGCTGATCTGGGCGTGAACCTGGCGCTGGTGAATGGCAGTGGCCCTGGCGGACGCATCACTGCCGATGACGTGCGCCAGTCGGCGAATCATCGAGATACGCAGCCGACCCGCATTAACGCCTCGCCGAAGGCCCGCAATCGGGCCCGTGAATTACAGGTTGACCTGACGACGATTACCGGTACTGGTGTGGGGGGCTTGATTCGCGTCAAGGATGTTGAACAATTCGCACCGGTAATGGTCGCGGACGAGGTTTTGCCTGCCATGCCCGGCATTGCCGAGCCATTATCAAAATTACGACAGACGATTGCCAACCGCACCACCCAGAGCAAGCAGACCGTGCCGCACTTTTACCTGCTGGCTGATGTCAATATGAGCCAGGTCAACAACCTGCGGACCTATTGCCGCGAGACGCTCGGTTGGGCGAAAGCGCCGACGTATACCGATGTGCTGGTGCGGGCCAGTGCGCTGGCGCTGCGCCATTTGCCAGAGGTCAATCGCCATTACACGGCTGCCGGACTCGTTAACCATGATGGTGTGAATATCGGCGTGGCGATTCATACCAAGGGTGGGTTAGTCGCACCAGTAATCGTAGATGCTGACCGGCTCGATTTGCAAGCGACTTCACAGGCCTTGCGTGACTTGGCTGGACGGGCACGTGAAGGGCGACTCAAAGCGGCGGATACCGGGCAGAAGAGCCTCGTAATCTCGAACCTGGGCATGTACAGCGTGGATGCATTTGTCGCCATTATCGACATGCCCGACCCCATGATTCTGGCGGTGGGCCAGGTGGCAGACCGGGTGGTGGCGGTGAATGGGCAGCCGCTGGTTCAGCCGATGTGTACGCTCACCTTGTCCGTCGACCACCGCGCGCTGGATGGTGTACCTGCTGCCCGTTTCCTGGAGCAAATCAAACAACAGCTCGAGAATCCTTTTGAAATTCTGAATACGCACGCACACTGAACAAGGAGAACTTCATGCTCACCGAAGAACAAAAATTTACATTCGACCTGAAAGGTTACATCGTCCTGCCGAGCGTCCTGGAAGACTCACTGGTGGACCGGCTCAAGGCGCAAATCGACAAGCTGGAAAATGACCCGGACGCGCTGCCGCCAGAAGAACGCAGCTTACCGGGCGGCGCATTTGCAGAATTGATTGACCATCCCAAAGTAAAGGATTTGCTGGACCTTGCCATCTCGCAGAACCCGGATAAATGGCGGTTGGAGAGCACATTTTATAGCATCCGGCAAAACGGCGATCAGGGAATTGGGCCACATGGTGGGGGGCCGACGCTGAACCCCAATTACCATTATCATGCCTACAATAACAAGATCTATACTGGCATGTTGCGCGTCGTATTTGAACTCAACGAAGTCGAATACGATAAAGGCGGTACGCTGTTTATGGCCGGGTCGCACAAATCAAATTTCAAGATTCCCCAGAGCATTTTCGATAAAGAGCGGCGGGAAGAAATCACGAAGTCGTTCCTGTTTGAACGGTATGCGTGCCCGCCGGGGTCCATCGTCGCCTTCGCCGAGGCCTGCTGTCATTCGGGCAACACCTGGGAAAACCCCAATCATCCGCGCATGGCGATTTTCTACGCTTACAATCATGTCAACGTGCGTCATCACAAACCGAGTTTTGATCCGGTTGTGATTGCGGCTCTCTCGGACGAGCGGCAGAAATTCTTCCGCGAGGTCTATCACCCACAGTTTGATAAGCCGCGTTTTAATCGAGTGTAAATCATGCCAGACACGACGGTGCAGACGACCCAAAAAACCGAGGTCATCAATGTTACCGCCGCGTTATCGGCGCTGGTGGGTTCGGTTCAGGATGGCATTGCGGTGTTTAGTTTGCCCCACACCACCGCCGCGTTGATCGTCTGTGAAGACGATGCCGAACTGCGTGATGATCTGGTCCGGGTGGCGGAGAAACTGCTGGCCGACCTGCGCCCGTTTAAGCACCGCCGTAAAAATAACCCCAATGCCGAGGCGCATATCATCAGCGCCCTGGCGGGGACATCGCTAACCATCGCTGTACGCAATGGCAAACTGGACCTGGGCACCTACCAGAATGTGCTGCTGCTAGAGATGGATGGTCCCAAGCAGCGCGCGATTCGGTGTGTCACGGTTCCAGCTTGAATCCCAGTTTTTTTGCGTCAATTTGTCTATACAAGTGTGTACTTGAACAAGGAGGTGAATAAACGGGAAAAATCAACCAACAAACCAAATGTGGTAGGGATCTACAATTTTTAAGGAGACATTTTCATGAACGACAATAAGCATCTTTTATCGCGCCGGGATTTCCTCAAACAATCAGCCGTGTCGGCTGGTGCTGTTGCCGCAACCGGGTTATTAGGCGCTGCTGCACCATTGGCCGCTGCGCCACCACAGCAAGATACCGTGAAGATACGGTCGATGGTGATTAATCCGGCCCGGGTTGAGGCTTTTGAAAATCTGGCCGGGCCGTTCAACGAACAAAACCCCAATATCGAAGTAGAATTTGTCGGCATCGCCGCCGCCGAATGGGACGAATTCCTGTCCAAAGTGACGGTGCTGATGGCCGCCGGTGAGCAGTTGGATAACCTGGAAGTCTCGAATGAAGGGTTTCAGCTCTTTACCAGTAACGGCATCGTGCGCCCGCTGGACGAATATGTCCAGAACGATCCTGACGTGGCCGATTTCCTGGCGGATGTGAACCCGGCTATGATCGAATCGCATATGTTCGAAGGTTCTCTATATAATCTGGCCTTCCTGTGGGCGGCGGCGGGGATCACCTATAACAAAAGCCTGTTCGACCAGGCCGGACTGGATCATCCGACCAATGACTGGACCGTTGAAGACTTTCAGGTTGCGGCGCGGGCGATCAGTGAGCTGGGTGAGGACATTTTCGGCTATGGCTGGCCCAATCGTCCCTGGGGCGGTTTCACCCCCTGGTCCTATGTCAACGACAGCACGCTCATTAATCCCGAACAGTCCGAAGGCGGCGACTGGCTGTGGGACAACTTCTACCCTGACCTGACCGAAGAAGAACGTGCTCGGCGCGGTGGTGGCTGGAAGTGGACTTCCTCCAATGCGAACGATCCCAACAATGTTGAGGCACTACAAATGCTGCTTGATCTGGCACAGCAGGATAATGCGTCGTACATGGTGGGACCCGGCGGCATGGGGGACCTGCACACGGCCTTTACGTCAGGTAAGCTGGGCATGATGGTCTCGCATCGGGCCTGGATTGCGCGGTTTACTGGCGCGGGGATGATGCCAGACGAATATGATGTCGTCTTCCATCCGATTTGGAAAACGCAGAAGTCACAATTTGGGGCCAGCGGCCTGGCGGTTACGACGCTGAGCCAGTATCCAGATCAGGCATTCCAGTGGCTGAAGCACCTCACCAGCCCCGAAGTTCAGGGGTCGTTCATCGCCAATGGTGCGCATACGGCCTCACGCCGCTCTGTCACGAACGCACCGGAACAAAACGATGGAATCGCCCCGGCAGGTTGGCCTAACTACTACGCCATGCTGGATGATCTCGAAGCGTTGCCCGTGCCTGCCCCGGCGCAAAATCGGGATTACACCAACGCCCGTGTCAAGTGGTTTAGCCTGGCCGGAAGCGGTGAACTGAACGCACAGGACGCGCTGGATGGCCTGCATGAAGAATTGGTCGGCATCCTGGGTGCATAAACTATCAAATCAAGCAGCAAACCTTAGCCATTCGTAGGCCAAGATCAGCCTCACTCCTGCATTCTTCCGATAACAGGGGTGGGGCAGGTCAAAAGCTACCAGGTGTTACTGCGATTTAATAACTGACATTATACATCTTGAGTTCGGGGGACAGGCAGCAGCCTGTCGCTACATAGTTTAGTAGGGACTCCCGTTTGGGCGTCCGCTAGTGGAATGACCGTTACCCGATTATTTTATTAAATGGGTTGAACCCACCACCCAGACGTAGTTCTGCGCAAGGTGAGTTAATTAAGTTACGATCTTATTTCAGGAGATTATTTATGGGAATTGCGTCCCGATTACAACGCACCGACCGACCGGGCCACAGCCTACAGAGCCTGAACACGTTGCGCCGCCGCGAGGCGCTGGTGGCATATCTGTTTATCGCGCCGACGTTCATCGGTTTTCTGATCTTCATTGCGGGACCGATGGTTTATTCACTGGGCCTGAGCCTGTTTAAATGGAATATTTTCCAACCGGCGGAGTTCGTCGGCCTCGAAAATTACGTCAAACTCGCCGGTGATGCCCGCTTCTTTACCGGCCTGCGTAACACCGTCGTGTTTACCATACTCGTCATCGCGTTGGATGTGGTAATTGCACTGCTGTTAGCCGTGTTGCTGCAACACAAAATGCCGATATTGCTGCGCAACGCCTTCCGTACCGTCTTTATCCTGCCCGTTGTGACATCGGTTGCCGCCATCGCGGTCATTCTCAATTTTATGCTCAGCACCAACCTGGGGGTCGTCAATCATTATCTGGTGCGGTTGGGCCTGGAGCGGGTCCCCTGGCTGGAATCATCCCAGTGGGCCATGATCTCGCTGGTGCTGACAACGGTGTGGAAGACGTTCGGTTTTAGCCTGCTGCTATTCGCTGCCGGGATTCAAAATATCCCGCGACATCTATATGAAGCAGCGGAGATCGACGGGGCCAACGCCTGGAAGCAGTTCCGATTTGTAACCCTGCCGCAACTCAGCCCGACGATCTTTTTCGTCGTGGTAGTCGGCATCATCGGCCATCTGCAAATGTTCGATCAAGCGCGGATTATGACTGCGGGCGGACCGGGTGACTCGACAACGACCGTCGTCATGGTCATCTGGGATAAGTTGAGTCAGGTGCAATATGGCTATGGGTCCAGCGTGGCGATGGTGTTCTTCCTGCTCATCCTCGGCTTGACGATTGTCCAATTCTGGTTGAGCCGCCGCTGGGTCTATTACGAAGGGGGCGCACAAGACTGATGTTGACCACTTACCGAAGCGACCGCCAGGCCTTGCGTCGCCGCCAACTCACAACCGTGCTCGTCATTGCGGTTTTGGCGCTGGTTTCCGTACTTGTGTTGCTGCCCATTATCTGGACGTTCTCGACATCGCTGCGCCTGCCCAAAGGCTCGTTTGACCTGCCGCCCAAGTGGTTGCCAACCGATTGGCAATGGCAAAATTATGCTGAGGTGTTCAATCGCGTGCCCTTTGGCCGTTACATCATCAACAGCCTGCTGGTATCAGTTTCCAGTGTGCTGGGCCAAATTATCACCGCGACCTTAGCCGCCTATGCCTTCGCTCGTTTGCGCTTTCCGTTGAAAAACGTGCTGTTTATTCTGCTTATGTCCGCCCTGATGGTTCCATTTTTTGTGACGATCATACCGGTGTTTATTTTGATCTCGCGGCTGCGGCTGGTGGATACGTTGTGGTCGTTGATTATCCCGACACTGGTGTCGCCGTTCGGGGTGTTTTTGTTGCGGCAGTTCTTCCTGAGCATTCCAAACGATCTGGAAGATGCGGCCAAGATGGATGGAGCGGGGCCATTTCAAATCTTCTGGCACATCTTCCTGCCGCTGGGCGCACCCGGCATCGCAGTAATGGCGATTCTGGCCTTCAATTCACACTGGAATGATTTCTTCCGGCCATTTATCTTCCTGTTTTCGCAGGAACATTACACGCTACCACTGGGCATCGTCACGTTGCGCGGGCCGCTTAACACAGGTGAGTTATCCATTGTGCTGGCAGGGGTGATGATGTCAATGATTCCGATGCTGGTGATCGTCATTTTCGCCCAACGATATCTGGTCGAGGGTATCGTCTTGACCGGGACTAAGGGGTAAGAAAAGTAATGAGCACGTGGTACTGAGTGCTGAGAAAAATGTGAAGTGGGGAGTCTTTTTTTCCCACGAACGATTGCCAGAAAGTTTGCAGACCCGGCATGTATCGTCTACCATCGCGCTACGTAATCATCACAGTGACAAGAGGGCAGCATGACCGACCGACCCAATATCATCTGGTACTGCACCGACCAGCAACGGTTTGACACGATTGCGGCGCTGGGCAATGCACACATCAACACACCACGCCTTGACCAGTTCATGCGGGAAGCCGTGACGTTGACGCACGCGTTTGTCCAGTCGCCCATCTGCACCCCCAGCCGGGCCAGCTTCCTGAGCGGCATGTATCCGAGCGCGATCAACGTTAATGGCAATGGCAACAGCGAATTCCCAGCCTACTATGAAGATCGCTTGGTGACGAACCGGCTGGCAGCAGCGGGCTATGATTGCGGGTTAATTGGCAAGTTACACCTGGCAAGTCCGTCGTTGGGGCAGGAAAAACGGGTGGCTGATGGCTATCGTTACTTTCAGTACAGCCACTCACACAAGGGACCGGGTGACATCGGGCACGATTATGCGGAATGGTTGCAGGCGCAGGGCGCAGATCCCGAAAAACTCCTGGCCGAATACAGCCCGGAGACTTACCGCGAAGGCGCGAAGGTCAAGGGCTTCGGCGGGGTATTCGTCCCGACTGAAGCGCATGACAATGTGCCGCCGCACCTGCATCAAACCCACTGGTGTACCGAAAAAGCGATTGAGTTCATCCAGAAAAATCGCCACGACGACCAGCCCTGGCTAATCAGCATTAATCCGTTCGACCCCCACGCACCGTTTGATGCACCCTGGGAATATTTCCGGCGCTACGACCCGGCGACCCTGCCTGGCGCGCACTTCAAAGACAGTGATTTAGCGCATCAGAACAAACTGGCCGCCGCCGGAATCGACTTCCAATCGCAGCCGCAGCATCCCGACCAGTGGGATGCCAAACTGATTCAGGCGTCATATTACGCGATGATCGAGTTGCTGGATTATGAATTTGGTCGTTTGCTGGATTATCTGGATGAATCAGGCCAGCGGGAGAACACGATCATCATTTTCATGAGCGATCATGGCGAGACGCTGTGCGATCATGGGCTGCTGCTCAAAGGTTGTCGGTTGTATGAGGGACTGGTGCGCGTGCCGTTGATGATCTCCTGGCCGGGGCATTTCCAGCAAGATGTGGTCTCGGATGCGCTGGTAGAACTCATTGACCTCGTGCCGACTTTCTACGATGTTTTGGACATGGAAATTCCCTATTTCGTTCAAGGCCAATCGTTGCGCCCGCTCTTGATGGGCGAGACCGATCAACACCGAGACTTTGTGCGGACGGAATTCTTCGGGGCGATCAATTACCCGGACCAGACTCACGCCACCATGTATCGAGACAAGCGCTGGAAACTGGTGACATATCATCACAAAAATCTGCATGAACTGTATGATCTGAACACGGATCCCTGGGAGCATCACGACCTCGCTGATGACCCCGATTATCAGGCGATCAAGTGGGAACTGGTGCAAAAGAGCTTTGATGCTGCCATCAACGCCCATCCGCCGGAACCACCGCGTACATTACCGTTTTGATCTGAGGGAATAATATGCCAATTGAACGGATTGCACCTAGCATCTACAGCGTAGATCATGACCGGGCTGAGGGGAAAAATGCCATCATCTTGAGCCAACGCGGCGCGATTGCCATTGACCTGGGTGATAATAACGCGGTCGGCGATGAGATGGCAGCTTTTATCCGCGATCAGGGTTATCAACCGGACCGGGTGATTCTGACACACGGCCATGACGATCATGTCCTGGGTGGTGCTGCTTTCGCCGGGGCTGAAGTGTATGCTCATGAGAAAACGCCTGCAGTTGCTCGGCGGATTCTGCCCGGCACTGCCCGCAGACGGGGCATCTCCGACGAGGAGATTTATGCGCAGGCCCTGTGGCCGACGGTGATGTTTAGCGACGAACTCTATCTTGATCTGGGCGACATGCATGTGCGGCTGTTCCCCACGCCAGGTCACAGTGTTGATGGGGTGAGCGTGTATGTGGAAGAAGACCGCCTGCTGGTTGCCGGGGACGCGGTAGTGACGGGCATCATCCCGGCGATTGGCGACGGCGATAGCCGCGTGCTGGAAAGGACGTTAAACAAGCTGCTCACCTGGGACATCGACATCATGATTCCGGGGCACGGCGCGGTCATTCATGGCGCAGCGGCGGTACAGGAGGCACTGCAATGGGCAAAAAATTATTTGTCAGGCGTCCGGGCGGCGGTTGCGACTGCTATTGATAGCGGCGTGCGTGACCCAGAAGCGATTGCGGACACAATCAGTTATGAGCAATATGTCGGCGACCGGCTGCCAGTCGATCGTCACGGGATGCCCAGGCGCCATCGCAATACCGTCCTAAAAATTATTAGTGAAATAGAATCGCATGTCGTTAAATAGAACAGAGTGTGACACGTGATTAATATTACCCCCACCCAACCTCCCCCAATGCGTTGGGGGAGGAGTCTCGTTCTGCGAGACGGAGGGGGTCAAATTTCAATTCGCGATTTACTCAATATAGGATAGTAAGGGGACTGATATGTTACGAATTGCCATCGTCGGCGTTGGCTGGGCGGGCGTGCGCCAGGCCCAGGCTATTCATGAATTAGATCGAAAAGTGACCATCAGTGCGCTGGTGGATAATGATGCAGATTTTTTGGCCGCCAAAGCCAGTGAATTGAACGTGACCAAAACGTATACCAGCTATGATGACGCATTGGCCGATGCTGAAATTGACGCGGTGTCGATCTGCACACCACACAACTTACATCACCCGATGGCGTTGGCAGCTGCAGCAGCGGGCAAACACATTCTGGTGGAAAAGCCAATGGCGCTGAATGTTGCCGAAGCAAGTGAGATGATTGCCGCCGCCGAGGCCAATGATGTCCGTCTCTATGTGGCGGAGAGTCATTGCTACACATCAATGTCGCAACGGCTCAAAGCGATGGCTGACGCGGGTCAGCACATTGGTGAACTGGTAACGGCCTCGTTCGTGGGCGGCTTCCGCTCTCCCAATTTTGGCTATGCGGGACGGCGTGACTGGCTCACGCAACCAGACAAGGGGGGGACGGGCACGTGGACACTGCACGGCATCCACAGCATGGCACAACTGCGCTTTATACTGGGTGAGGTCGCAACGGTGTATATGCAGGAGCAGCATGCAGCATCATTCCAGCGCCCGGATATTGAGGGGACGATGTCCGGCACGTTGACGTTGACCAGTGGCGTCAATGTCTCGGTATTGCAAACCTGCGAAGTCAAACTGCCCGGCGATATGTTAGGGTACACGCTGTATGGCGATGCGGGAATCATTCGCGCCAGCCGCGATGGGTATTCGGTTGTCAATGCTGAAGGCCAGATCAGTAAATTTACGCCCTGGCCGGAAAATGCACTGTCGGAATACGCGTTGGAAATCGAAGCCTTCGCCGACTATGTGCTTGAAGGTGTCCCCGGACCGACCGATGGCTACAGTGAACGCCGCAGCCTCGCCGTTGTCCAGGCTGGATACGAATCGGTGCAAAGCGGTCAACCGGTCAACTTGCAAGCTCGTTTCGGCGACCAATAATGCGTTTACTGCTGGTACGACATGGTGAATCGAAGCATAATGTAGAGCATTTCATCGCCCAGAAAACTTGCAAGGGTCTCACGGAACACGGCAGACAACAGGCCGAGCAACTGGCGGGCGGTTACGAACCGAGTACAGCAATTGTGATGTACTCCTATCGACAGCAGTGAAACGGGCATATGAAACCGCCAGCATCATTAGCCCGGCGCTGGGTCAGCCGGTGACGATCAATGATAATCTGTCCGAAATTTTGCTAGGCGCTGCCGATGGCCTGACGCCAACTCAGTATCAAGCACAGTTCGGCAAGTTTGACCTCACAGCAAACCCAGATAGGCCCTTTGCGCCCAATGGTGAAACGTGGAATGAATTCCTCGAGCGCGTACAAACCACCCTGGAAAACCTGGAGCAGACATATGCCGGTCAGAATGTCATCGCCGTGACCCATGGCGGGTTTATCGTCGTATCATTTCTGCTGCTGTTTCGCGTACCACTTGCCGGTTCGCGCGCGTGGCTTGACCCGGCTTTTACCTCAATCACCGAATGGCAAGTAACTGACGGGCGCTGGCAATTAGACTACTACAACGACACCAGCCATCTCTAATGCAGACAACCTCACCCCGTCTTTACAAAAAAAACGGGATGAGAGCACGGCAAAAGAAATCTTTATCCCTCCGGGAACCAGATATGAATGCCATCGACTTCCGGCGTGCGGGGAATCTCACCGCGCACATTGCGGTATGATTTGCAGACGACGCCAACTTTGCCGTCGATGTGGATGGCTTTGGATTCGTGCGTGCCCAGGCCGGTTTCAATGATCTGCTCCACCAGCTTGCCACCCTCGTTAAGATAGACGCGCTGCGCCGGGGGGTGACGGTCCTTCGCATTGGGATCACCCAGTTCACCGATAAACAGATCAGAGCGACCATTGCCGGTGAAATCAGCGATTACGACCGAATGCGGATCGGCCAGCTTATCGTGCAGAATCTCGACCTGCCAGTGCGCGGTGGGATCATCGTCGTACCAGCAGCGGGCAACCCGGCCATAGTACCGGTCGGTCAAATAGCTGGCGTCGCCCTCGGCTAGAATGATCTCGATCTTGCCGTCTCCGCTGAAGTCGGCAGCGGCCACCCGCGGCGACACGAAATCTTCGGCGATGATATGGCGAACCCACTTGCCATCGGGGCTGCCGGGTGGTTTAAACCAGGATTGTCCAGCAATGAGTTCGTCGCGGCCATCGCCATCCAGGTCGGCCACCGCGAAGCCTTCCTGACGCACCCCGGCCACGATTTCACGCACACCCGGCCAGGGTGAAATCGTCGGGTCATCGGGCACCGGCACGTAGTAAAGTGTCTGTGAACGTTGATTCCAGAAGTAGACTTCCAGCCGCCCATCGCCATCCATATCGGCTACAAACTGGTCGTGGGATTGGTTGGCGGGCATCTGATAGATTTCGTGTAACGGCCAGAGGCTACCAACTTCGCCGGGATTCTCAAACCAGAAAATGCGGTCGCCAGTGGAGTCGCTCCCAGCTACAAAATCGAGGCGACCATTGCGATTGATGTCGGCCAGATAACCTCCAGCTTCCAATTGGCCGCAATCGAAGTTCATGTCATGGCGCTGCCAGACACCATCATCGCCCCGGCTGAGATAGTAAAGTTCGGGCGTCGGTCGGCGACCGGCCAGAATAATGTCCGGCACGCCATTTCCCGTGACATCCCCGACGACGCAGAGCGTACGCTCACTGGGCGTCCCCTGCCAGATCGTTTCGCGTACAAAATTCATGATCGTCTCCCCTAAGCCTGTGTCATCTGGCGCAGGTTTTTCAGGCTAATGACGATACTATCCATTACCGGCATATCGAAGGCTTCTTGTTCCACCACAAACCACTCCACTGCTGAATCAGCGGACGCCGCGATAATCCCGGCCACATCGATCAGGCCGTCACCAATTTCAGTATCATGCCAATCGATACGGTCTTTCATATCTTTGAAGTGGATGAACGAGCAGCGGTCGGCATTGGCCTTGAACAACGCCAGCGAATCCGCCCCGCCTTTTTCAACCCAGTAGGTATCAAGTTCATAGTAGACCAGCGACGGGTCGGTGTTTTCGAAGAGGATGTCCATACCGGTCTGACCGCCGAAGTCGATAAATTCATGACCGTGAATGTGATAGGCAAAACCCAGGTCGTTATCCTTACAGGTTTGTGCCGTCTCATTGAAAAAGTCGGCCATGCCTTTAAAGAAGTCAGCGCTGCGTTCCTCCACTTTGAATGAGGGGCAGAGGATGGCGGGGCAGTCGATGGCCTGACAGTAGTCAATATTAGCCGCCAGATCATTGCGGAGAATCCGGGTGTTCAGGTGCGTTCCCGCCACCTGTAGATTGCTGTCAACGAGGGTTTGCTTCAGTTCAGCGGCGGGTGTGTCAAAATAACCGGCGAATTCCACACCGTCATAACCAATCTGGCCGACTTTGCGAATCGTGCCCAAGAAGTCCTTGGCCGTCTCGTCTTTAATTGTATAGAGTTGTAACCCGATTGGGATCGTCATGAAAACCTTCCTCAAAAGTCAGTATAAGCAGAAACATTGATTGCTGCCTCCAGCACATTGCGCTACTATTGTATAGCATTGTATATGTTATTGAAATAGATTTCAGGAGACTATGATGCGAATTGGTGTATTTACGGCCCTCTGGGGCAACCTGACCTTCGAGGAAGCGCTCGACAAAGCCCAGGCAGCGGGCGTCACGGCGGTTGAGATCGGCACCGGCGGTTATCCCGGCGACCCGCATTGCCCGGTGGCAGAACTGCTAGCCAGCGAAACCCGGCGTTCAGAATATCTGGATGCGATTCACTCGCGCGGCCTGATCTTGAGTGCGTTGAGCGTGCATAACAACCCCATTCACCCGGACCCGGCCATTGCAGAAAAAGCCGATCAGGAAATCCGCGACACGGCGAAACTCGCACAACTGTTGAATGTACCAGTGGTCAATGGCTTCTCTGGTTTGCCAGGCGGTACGCCGATGGACAAACTGCCCAACTGGGTGACTTGTCCCTGGCCGCCGCATTTTTTGGAGATTCTCGATTACCAGTGGGACGAGGTTGCCATTCCTTACTGGACCGAAGCCGCCAAAGTCATTGACGATCATGGCATCAAGTTTGCCTTTGAGATGCACCCTGGGATGCTGGTCTACAATGTCTATACGATGCTGCGCCTGCGCGATGCGGTCGGGCCAGTGCTGGGCTGTAATTTTGACCCCAGCCACTTGTGGTGGAACGGCGTTGACCCGGTGGCGGCGATTCGCAAGCTGGGCGATGCGATCTATCATGTGCATGGTAAGGATGTCTACGTGGACCGGCTGAACATTGAGGTCAACGGCAGCAATGACAACAAGCCGTACGACCTGATTCCAGACCGCTCGTGGACGTTCCGCTCGATTGGCTATGGGCATGGCCTGAAAGACTGGAACGACATCACCAGTGCGCTGCGCATGATCGGCTACGATTATGTGATTTCGATTGAGCATGAAGACGCGCTGATGTCGGCAGACGAGGGGTTGGCAAAGGGCATCGCTACCTTGCAAGCGGCCACCATCTTCGAAGATCCCGGTGAGATGTTCTGGGCATAAACTCTACTACAAACAAGCATCATTTTTCGACAACTTTCAGCAGTTCCAGTACACTCTTAGCTGGGACTGTTTTTTATTTGGCTTCACGGCAGGAGCAGTGCGATGAGTAATCCAGATCACCAGCAAAATTATCGGGAAATCTATGACCAGGTGCGTAGCGCTGTGGATGCCGATAACCCCGATGAAGCGGTCCAACGCATTGCCGGGTTGGATTCTGAGCGCGACCGACTGCGTGCTTTGCTGGCCCTCGCCCGTGATCTGGCGCATGAACTGGGTGCGCTGCAACAACTGGGCCATCTGGGCACCCGGACGCTGGGTCGTAGTCGAGATCGCGACCTGGAACTGGCTTATGGCCTGGCATATTCACTGGAACTGGCACTCGACCTTGATTTGCAAATTGCGATCGCAGCTGCTCGGGCGCTGGAACTGGCGCTGGCCCGCGATCTGCCGGAGCGGTTGACCACCTTCAACCGGGTGATTATGCGGATTTTACCTGACTTGATCGAAAGTAAAACTTAACTCCCGCCACAATCTGACGAATTACCGCCACATGCCTGACTGGTATGTGGTTTTTTGCATTGCGAAAACCGCTGCAATATAACAATTTTTGACTAATCGGGCATAATATGGTAAAAATTTTGCCTGAATGGTCACAAAATTTCCCATATTCTTAAAATATCGTTAAAAAAGACCATCTAAACTCTGGCTGAGTGTTGACTTTTCGACACCAGCAACGCGCACCATCAGCTTTATGATCGTCTAAAAAGTGGAGGAAAAGATGAAAGATAAAGGTTTGAGTCGGCGTGATTTTTTGAAGATGTCCGGTGGCGTTGGCGCGGGCGCGCTGGCAAGCAAGCTGGATTTTCCGGCGTTCGTGCGCCAGGTGGGCGACTTCGATTTGAGTGATCCTGCCCAGGTGGGGCAGGCGCTCGAAGCCGAGGGCGCACGCGTCTCTATCCATAGCTGGGGATTTTCCGGGTTGCCCGAAACCCATCTGATTCCCAAATTCGCTGAATATACGGAACGGCTGTATGGTGTTCCGGTCGAGTTGGAATGGCAGACCGGCAACTTTGGCAACTTTATGACTGAACTGCCGCTGGCGGACCGCCACATCCGTGAACTGGGCATCGACGTGATTGACAAGGAAGAGCAGAATTACCTGCAGATCATGGCGCTGGAATGGGGCGAACCCGTTGATATGGAACAATATCAACCGCTGCTCACCAACCTGGGCGACATGGATGATCCCTACCTGTTCCACGAGCCAGAGCTGGAAATGGAAGGCGGCGATATTTATGGGGTCGTCTACCAGGGTTATGAATGGTTGCAGGGTATTTTGCGCAAAGACAAAGTGGATGTCGCCAACTATGTTGATTGGACTGACCTCGCCCGTGATGAAATGGTCGAAAAAGGCATCAACTACGCCTTCAACGACTCGCGCGGGCACTTCGTCTTCATGGGCTTCCTCAACTCGCTGCTGAATCAGGGCATCGTCAGCGGTGATCTGTGGGACAATGATACCTGGGAAGCGGGCCTCGAATGGTGGGGCGAGAACATGGAAGACAAGATCCTGCGGTTGGGCGACATCGGCAACGACCCGACGATGCGACTCATGCTTCAGACCGGTGAAGCCTGGTGGGCCGGGCTATGGGGGGTATATACCCGCGAACTGCTGGGCACCGAATGGAATCAGGCGGATGACGTCCTATCGGCATTCTATCCGACATCCGGGATCGCCTCCAACCGTGAGACCATGACTCCGGTGGCCGGTGCCGATCATCCGGTCGCGGCTCGCATCCTCATCAACTGGTTCGTAGATAACGAATTCCAGCACCTCGGCTGGTATAAAGAAACCCCGGATGCCGAAGCGATCAATCGCTGGGAAGTCACCGAGGATAAGTATCTGGTCGTCTATGCTGGTGGCGTGCGCCCGGCCAACCGCGAAGTCATGCCCGATTGGGCCATTCCCTATCATCCGGCGGATCCGGGTAGCCTGATCCTGCCGATCAACTGGGAATGGTATGTCCCGAACGCGGAATGGATTTCGCGGACCTATGACCGGATCGTTCAGGGTATCTAATCGTGCGATCGAGTGAACTGCTGGATAACGCGGATGGGTTAGCGCCTGTCCGCGTTATCTCGTTCAAACAACGCATCGCCAACTGGCGTCAGCGCTATAGTGGTACATTGATTCTGCTGTCGCCATTGCTGCTGTACATCGGGCTGGTGTTCGTCGTGCCGATTGTGTTTCAGGTTGCGTTTGGCTTTTATTCGCGTGAACTTTATCGCGGTGTGTTGTGGCGGCCTGTGCCCGACTTCACGCTGGAGAATTTCGCCCGCGCTTTTCAAGCCGATGAAGTTTACCTGGAAAGCCTGATCTGGACGGTCGGCATCGCCTTCCTCACCTCATCGCTGTCAATCACGCTGTCGATTCCGGTGGCCTATTTTCTGGCGCGTTATAATCCGTTTGGTCGCTCGGTGATCGAACTATCATTTTTGCTGCCGGTATTTGGCGAGATTTTTACGCTGTTCGCGCTGGCCTATGCCTTCGCACCGCAGGGTCCGGTCAACTGGCTTTTGATGGGCGTCGGTTTGATTCAAGAGCCGATTCGCTTCATCGGGTCGCCCTTGATCGTCATTATCTGGATGTCGATTCCGACACTCTCGGTGCTGTTGATACGCAGCGCGCTGGTCGGGGTAGATGTAGTGTATGAAGAAGCGGCGCAGACAATGGGGGCGAATACGTTCCAGACCCTGCGCAAGATCACGTTTCCGCTGGCAAAACGGGGCATCATGGGCGCATTGTTGTTGAGCGTATCCAGCGGGGTAGGGGTGTTCACACTGCCGCTGATTCTGGTCGGTCCCTATAACCCCTGGCTGGCGAACAAGATTCACCGCGAAGTTGATCCCTTCTTCAACTACCCAATGGCCTCGGCACTGGGGGTGATCTTGACGGGAGTCTCCATAATTTTCCTGTATCTTTACTTGCGGTCGCAGGAAGGAGACGAAGCCTGATGCGAATCCCGCGCTACATATTCGTCATTCTGAATATTTACGCCCTGTTGTTGGCGGCGGTGATGATCTGGCCGGTGGTGCAGATGATGCTGACCTCAGTGTCATCGGATGTGGTGTTCCCACCGCAAAATTTCTCGCTGAACGCCTTCAATCGCGTGCTATGGGCTGGATTCTGGCAGTCGATGGGCGTCAGTTTGCGCCTGGGATTCTGGTCAACCGTATTGCTGATTATCGTGTGCCTGCCCGCGGCCTATACGCTCGAACGGCGGCGTTTTCCGGGTCGCAGCCTGCTTTCAGCGGCGATCTTCATTCCAAATGTATTTCCGGCTGTCACTTATGTCATTGCCATCGGCGTGTATGTCGCCATTTATTTTATCGAACTGCGTGGCACCTTTCTCATCGTGGTCATCGCCACTGCAATGGGTGCAATTCCGCTGGTGATTCGGACGATTCAGGGATCGCTGGCAACTACCGATGAAGTGTATGAAGAGGCGGCCCTGGTGATGGGGGCCAGTCCAGCGCATACGTTCTTTCGGGTGACGCTGCCGCTGATTGCGCCGGGGGTTATCACCGCCGCGACCATCGCGTTTACGTTTTCGGCGACGAACTTTCTGGTCCCCTGGATCTTGGGCGCGAAAGAACCGCCGGTCGCGGTTTATATTTACCGCGATGTGGAACGGCTGGGCTTCACACCGGAGTTGGCGGTGCAGGTGCTGGTGATGCAATTTATTATACTGGGGTTGGTTCAGGCGTTATACTTCGTCTTCCGCAAACAGTTTCGAGGGGTTTTCGCATAAATGGCAAACGTCAACATTCAAAACCTCGTTAAGCGCTTTGACGACGTGTTCGCCGTCGATCATGTCAGCGTTGAGATTCCCGAAGGCTCACTGACGGCTATTCTGGGGCCATCGGGCTGTGGCAAAACGACTTTGCTGCGCTGCATTGCTGGTTTAACAATGCCGGATGAGGGCCAAATCTTTATTGGGCCAAACGATGTCACCCGGTTAGAGCCGTCCAAACGTAATCTGGGCATGGTCTTTCAGCGCCCGTCGATGTTCCCACACATGACCGCTTTTGAAAATATCGCCTGGGGTCTGCGGCTGCGCAACTGGCCCAAAGCCGACATTCGTAATCGTGTTCGGGAGATGCTGGCGCTGGTGCATCTGGAAGGCATGGAGCAGCGCACCTTTCGCCAGCTATCCGGCGGCCAGGCCCAGCGGGTTGTGATCGCACGGGCACTCGCCCCGGCTCCCGATCTGTTGTTGCTGGACGAGCCGCTGAGTGCATTGGACGCGAAACTGCGTGACGAACTCAAGCTGGAAATAGCAGAAATCCATCGCAAGACCAACGCCACGATGGTGCTGGTAACCCATGACCAGGGGGAGGCATTGACGATTGCGGACAACGTGCTCCTCATGAACGACGGTGAGATTGAGCAAGAGGGGACGCCGCTGGACATTTATCAAAATCCGCGCACACTCTTCAGCGCGACGTTTATCGGCACCAACAACTTCCTGCCGGGCGCGATTGTCGAGGCAGCGGGGGACGAATATACGGTGAAGCTGGATGGACTGGACGCGCTGTTTCGAACGACCAGCAAACACCCGGACCTTGAAGCCGGAATGCCCATCTGGGCGTGCATCCGGGCGGATGACATCGACATCATCACACCAGACGAGGCCCTGGACCGCGACAACGTGATTCAGGTGGCCGTGAGCCACGCCTCGCTTACCGGCAGTATCGTGATTATCGAGGGCAAGCTGGAAGGGCAAACTCTGCGCATCCATGTTGGCGGTGGACGCCGACTCGATTTGCTAGACGTAGCCGGTTCGACCATCACCTGCACGCTCAGCCATATCGCGCTGGTACCACGCGCCGGTGAAATTCACGAACCCATCACGCCCATTCAGCAGCCAGTTTAACATGCGCCCCTTACACATTGCTCATCGGGGCTACTCGGGCCGTTACCCGGAAAACACACTGCTGGCCTTCCAAAAAGCGGTTGAGGCCGGCGCTGATTGGCTGGAATTAGATGTCGTATCGACGTTCGACGACGTGCTGATCGTCAGTCATGATACGATGGCCGATCGTTGTACGAATGGGGCGGGGCTGTTCTGTGACATGTCCCTGGCAGAGGTAAAAGCGCTGGATGCAGGGGCCTGGTTTGATCCCCAATTCGCGGACGAACGCATCCCGATGCTGCAAGCAGTGCTCGATTGGGTTGTCGATCAACCGGTGCGGGTCTGCATCGAGGTCAAAGGCGTCACACCGCTCGATTATCATGATACCGCCCGCGCCCTGGTCGCGCTGTTGCAAGAACGCGATTATTTGCAGCCGGTGGTGATCTCCTCATTTGACCCGGACTGTCTGGAAGCGATCAAGGCCTGGGAGCCGCTGTTAGCGACGGCGTTGGATCCGACACCACAGGACGGCAGTGCGACTCCCTGGCAGCTATGTGCTCAGGTTTTGCGCTGTAAGGCCAATTTTATGCTGCACCGACACACAACTCTCTCGGCTGAACTGGTTGACGAAGCCCGGCAGCATGGGTTCGATGTCTGGACCTGGACGATTGATGACCCGGTAGCAATGCGGCGGGCCGCTGATCTGGGCGCAGCCGGTATTATGACTAATTACCCGGAGCTAGTGCCCGCATGAAACGCTATGTGCTGGGCATCGACCAGGGCACGACTGGGACTTTCGTCGGCTTAATGAATGAAGTTGGCGCGTGGGTGCAAACCGCTTATCAGAGTCACCAGCAATTTTATCCACATCCGGGCTGGGTCGAGCAGGATCCGGACGAGCTATGGCGCAATGTCTGTGAACTGGTGAACCAGGTCATGGCGGATGTTGATGTCGGGGACGTGGCTGGGCTGGGGCTGGCGAATCAGGGTGAGAGCGTCATGCTGTGGAACCGGGTTACGGGCCGTCCGCTGCATCATGCGCTCATCTGGCAGGATACCCGTACTACCGATTCCCTCACGCTACTGGCGCAGGATGCCACGATCGTCCACGAGGTGCAGGCACGCACTGGCTTGAAGATTGATCCGTATTTTTCAGCAAGTAAGATTCGCTGGCTGCTGGACCACTGCGCGGCTGATACCCCATTCGACCACATCGCCTGCGGCACGCTGGATACCTGGATCATCTGGCAACTGACTGAAGGGCAATCTTTCGTGACGGACGTGTCAACTGCCGCGCGCACCCTATTGTTCAACATTCACACCTTACAGTGGGATCCCTGGCTGCTCGACCGGTTCAACATCCCGTTGGACATCCTGCCAACAGTGCTGGAATCAACGGCGCATTTCGGTACGGTGTCCAATCGGGCAATTGACCATGTGGGCCTGGAAATTGTTGCCAGTCTGGTGGATCAACCGGCAGCGATGATCGGGCAGGGCTGCCTGCAAAACGGCGACATCAAAGCGACTTATGGCACTGGCTGTTTTATCAACCTCAACACCGGACAGCATATAATCAACAGCCAGCACGGATTGCTGACGCTGCTGGCGTGGCAACGGTCAGGCACCCCAACCTACGGTTTGGATGGCGGGGTGTTTACCGCCGGGGCAACAATCAACTGGCTGCGGGACGGGCTGGGGCTGGTGCGCACCACGGACGAGATAGACGACCTGTGTGCAGATGTGACCGATAGTGCGGGTGTTATGTGGCTACC